>CAWFEU010000004.1:0-340183 GCA_963815055.1 uncultured Alphaproteobacteria bacterium
CGGAATTTATGTCGCATTGGAATTCATTGATGTTTGCAGTTCTAGTGTCAAAAGCGTTCCAGCCCCCGATGCTGAAGGAGGAACGTAAAAATGTTTGTTACTGGGATAGCACTAATAGCAGTAGCAATTTTTGGGCTGTGGCTCTGTTGGCCCTCCAGAGGACACATCTGTGAAATGGTTTCTTCGCGGCGGCGGCGACGTCCTTGCGAGCGTAGCGATCGTTGGGTGTTTGGGTGTGGGCATCGTTTTCCTCGCCTCAGGCCTCACTCCAGAAAGTGATCACACAAACAGCCTCGGCCCCGGCGGCAGATCAAATTAAGTAGTAAAGCCGCCGTTCGGAGAGGCCGCCCCGTCCCCTTGGCGGCCTCTCTGTTTTTGTCCTTATGCGAACGCCACCGCGCTTAGGTGGCTCGCAAAGAATGCGCGCGGATGAGAAGGAATAGATTATGGACCTGGCGATTGGTGTTGCTCTCATAGCCGTCGCCGCGTTCCTAATTTTTATCGGACGCCCAAATCGATCAGGCCAGCATGCGCGCTTTCTTCAGTTTGAAGCAGCCACGGTGTTGTATCCGCCAGTGATCATGATTTTCGCGGTCATGGGGATGGCCGAGATCATCACGTCGGTGCTCGGAATGTAGCGCTAAGGAATTTTCTTTTGTGCGTGCGTTTAGTCCGCGCCCTTGTCAGGCAACAAGAGAATAAGGATGGCTGACGACCTCGTTCCGTCCGACGTTCGGGATTTCATCCTTCGGTACATTGAATTCCTTGTTCTTGGGCAATTGGAGGCGCTGCTCTAATGCGCAGCAATCCGAACGAAATTTGGGATGTGGCCAGGATCGCGAAACGGCTCTACATCGCCGAGCCGGAAACCACAGAAATACTTTCACCGCTATGCCAGAACGGTCTCTTGACCATGGCTGACGGCCTTTATCGGTATCAGGTCGGGTCATCAGACCAGGCGGCCATCCTCAATCGGCTCGCCGCGATTTACTCCCGACATCTCATTCCCGTTACAAATGTGATCCACGGCAAGCCCCGCCGCATTCGTCAGTTCGCAGATGCGTTCAAATTCAGAAAGGAGCCCTAGTATGGCGGCTACCATTTATGGATTGTGCGCCCTTACAGCACTGCTGTGTACTTTCCTGCTTATGCAAGCGTATCGGCGCGGCAGTTATCGACTGTTGTTTTGGACGGATTGTGTTTCGCCGGTTTAACGATCAATATTCTCCTTCTCGTGATCGACAAGTTAGTCGTCCCCGATATTGATTTGACCGCTTTGCGAGCTTCGGTCGCCTTAATGGCTATGATCGTCCTGCTCTATGGTTTGATTTGGAGCGCAGAATGATTTTCTGACCTTAAATGCCGCGCTAACCGGGGCGGTTGCCATGGCTTCGTTCGTGGCTACTTTGTTTTTCTTACGATTTTGGCGTCAAACCCGAGACAAATTCTTCCTTTGGTTCGCAATCGGTTTTGCGCTCGACGCAGTAACACGATTTGCTTTCGCGGTGGCGCATCCGTCGAACGAAATGGAACCCTTTTATTACATTTCAAGACTAATCACATTTGGGTTTATCATCGTGGCTATCGTTGAAAAAAATCGGCCAAGAAAACCAGGCCCATCAAATCCTTCGTATAAAAAGTAGTTTGATCGTTGATCAGAATTTTGGCGTTTGTTGAAAAATGACCGGCCTCGTACTCTTCGGCGTCTCCATTGATTTCGCCCTGTTTGCATTGACCCTGCTCGGTATCGCGCTGTTTCATCGCCACACGTTGCCCATTGCGCTTGCTGGCTTGGGGATCATCACTGGTTACAAACTGGTCTTCACCGGCTTCAGAGACGGGGCGGGTTTGGCTGGCCTCGGGCTTCATTTGAGCCACGAGTTCTCGCTACTCGCAAACCTTTTTCTGCTGTTGACGGGGTTTGCGCTGCTGTCGCGTCATTTTGAAGAGAGCGCCGTTCCCGACGCAATGACTTCGTTGCTACCGGGGGGCTGGAAAGGCGGCGTCATGTTGCTGTTCATTGTCTTTGTGCTTTCCAGTTTTCTCGACAATATCGCAGGGGCGATCATCGGCGGCACCATTGCGCGTCACGTATTTGGCGGCAAAGTCCATATCGGTTATCTCGTCGCAATCGTCGCTGCATCCAACGCGGGCGGCGCTGGTAGCGTGGTGGGCGACACGACAACTACTATGATGTGGATTGCCGGCGTGAGCCCCCTAAAACTCCTCGAAGCATATGTTGCGGCTATTATTGCGTTGCTGATTTTTTCAGTACCCGCATCGTTGCGGCAAGAGCGTCATTCGCCCATGACCAATCATGAGCGTCGAGCGCCTACTATCGACTGGGTACGTGTATACATCGTCACAGCGGTGCTGATCGCCGCTCTTGTTGTGAATGTGACTACCAACCTGGTCTTTCCTCAACTACTTGGTCGCATCCCCGTGCTCGGCCTCGCTGTTTGGGCGGTGCTTTTTGCAACAGCATTGTTACGCCGACCGGATTGGCGGGTATTGCCGGAGGCATTCAAGGGCGCGATATTTCTGCTCGCGCTTGTTACCGCTGCATCGATGATGCCTGTCGAGCACCTGCCACCAGCGTCTTGGCCGACAGCGCTCGGGTTAGGGTTCCTGTCAGCTGTATTCGACAATATACCGCTGACCGCTCTTGCGCTTAAGCAAGGTGGCTACGATTGGGGGCATCTCGCTTACACGGTAGGATTTGGTGGCTCAATGATTTGGTTCGGTTCGTCTGCTGGCGTGGCTTTGTCGAACCAGTATCCAGAGGCTAAATCGGTCGGCGCGTGGCTTCGCCATGGTTGGTACGTTGTGGTGGCCTACGTTGTCGGTTTTTTTGTCATGCTCGCCCTAATCGGGTGGCACCCTGCGTAATTTGTATCTGTTCGCTTGTGGCAACTAGCGACCGTTCCATCGGCTATCGCGATCCGAGTCCCGCCGCTTTAGGGTTGTGAAGTTGGTCTCGATCACATGAGCTTTGTCTGTGAGTTCAAAGCAGATTGCGACGATAGCCTCATGCGCGCGCGCGTCTGGACAACTGCGGGCAACATCAGTCAGGCGGGTGGAAAGGTCTCGAAGGTATACGGCGATTCCATACTCCATCGTCGCCTCCTAGCTTCTGTTATCGAATACCGGATAGTCCGGTGTATGGGCACTGCAGAGATCATCACCGTAACCATAATGAGCGGCGGATATAGGACGACCGCCGCCTCAAATTGAAGGAAGCGAGGCCTGTCCCCGTTTCGTTTAGGAAAGCCGATAAAAGCTAGGGCAGCAGTCACTGCCAGAAGGATCACGCCGATTGCGAGACGCATCAGCTCCTCCGTCCGTCACGGGTGACGAGGCGCATAAACAGGACGCCCCAGCCCAAGCCGAGAAAAAGCGATCCGAACAGCCAAACGTGCGGGTTGGGCCGCTGATACCAGAGCAGCCCGTTCAAGATGAGGAATACGGCCGTCAGGACGACTATGGGCACTTTGCGACACCAAAAAATTTATGCCAAATTTATGCGATGGAATCGCCCAATAAATCAATGGGAAAAAAGCCATGCCCGGCTTGCGGTGTAGGGAAAATGAGCCGCCTTAATCGCATCGTTCGCACCGACAATGCGGTCACGACCTATTGGCGTTGACCGGAGTGCTCGCACGTCCAAGTCACTCAAACACCCAGTCAGCTAAACCACGGCGCGCGTAGGCTGAAACCCGGCCGACCAAAATAAGCACGGGCGCGGTCTGCTTCGGGAAGGTCGATTTAAGAAACGTAAAGCCCGACACCGTGAGGTGCCGGGCTTTAGCGTAAATCCTCCCGTTAACTGATTCAAGGCGCTGGTGGCGGCAAAGCGTGCTGCCGTGGTTTTTCTTGCCAGCAAAAGTCTTTACCTAAGAACCGAAATGCGAACAATCGGAATAATCATTCCAATGCCGACGTCCGCTTTTGGCACTTAGCGGACATCGTGTTGTGCGCTGCACATGTCTGCTTTTGACCCAAAGATGGGGTAATCGGCCGGGCGATCTTTGTGGATAGCTGAAGATTTTGGGTGCTGCGCTTCAGGCTGATGGTGAAACGGGGTCACCGTTGTTACGGGCCCCAAGCATCAGAAGGAGAAGCGCAGCATGGACCATTTTGCAGGACTAGACGTTTCGGTCAAGGAGACGAGCGTCTGCATTGTGGATGACACGGGCAGGATCGTGCGGGAAGTGAAGGTAGCGAGCGAACCGGACGCTCTGCTGCCGGTTCTGACGAACCCCACCTACCGCTTCAAGCGGATCGGACTGGAAGCCGGGCCGCTGTCGCAGTGGCTGTTTGGTGCTCTGGCCGAAGCGGGCTTGCCGGTGATCTGTGTCGAGACACGGCACATGCGGGCAGTGTTGAAGGCGCAGATCAACAAGACCGATCGCAACGATGCGCGCGGCATGGCGCAGATGATGCGGGCGGGGCTTTACCGTCCGGTCCATGTGAAGACGTTGCGCAGTCAGAAACTGCGCATGCTGCTGACCCATCGCAAGCTGCTGCAGTCGAAGGCGATCGCCATCGAAAATGATCTGCGCGGCACCTTGCGTAACTTTGGTCTCAAAGTAGGCGTGGTGGGCAAGGTAAGGTTCGAGGCACGCATCAAGGAACTGATCGAAAACCTTCCCGACCTGGCCGTGCTGGTCGGACCGTTACTCGTCGTCCGGCGGGTGCTGCGCGAGCAACTCGGCATCCTGCACCGCCGCTTGTTGGTCATCGTGCGGGACGATGAGGTATGCCGGCGCCTGATGACGGTCCCCGGGGTCGGCCCGGTGGTGGCGCTGACCTATCGCGCCACTGTCGACGTGCCGTCGCGCTTTCGAAGGTCCAAGGCGGTCGGGGCGGTATTCGGACTGACGCCCGCCCGGCATCAATCGGGCGAAAGCGACCGACCCGGCGGGATATCACGCTGCGGCGACGAGATGATGCGCGTGATGCTCTACGAAGCGGCCCAGATCATGCTGACCCGAACCAACAAATGGTCATGGCTCAAGGCCTGGGCGATGAAGATCGCCAGGCACCGCGGCATGAAGAAGGCGATCGTAGCGCTGGCGCGTCGCTTGGCCGTGATCATGCACCGCATATGGGTGGACGGCACTGAGTTCTGCTGGACTCGGGAAGCCGCAGCAGCATGAGAACCGTTCAGGATCAATTACAATAGGAGAACACTCGAGCTCCACCGCACGGTGGAATGATGTCCCTTGCGGGACGATGGATGAGGTGAGTTCGTATGTCCGCTTGGACCTACCGTCACTCAGACGGCAAGGCCGCCCCAAAGATTGTTCCACCTCGTCTTCGAATCCCATGATGGAAGGGCCTTGGTGCCGATTCCGAAGAGAAGCACGAGCCCGCGAGCGACATCGACACCGTACTCGTGGATAGTCTGAAAGCGCTTGACCCAAACCGGCCGATTAGAGAAGCGGACATCAGCCAGAATCTCGGGTTGCAGTCCCGCGTGGCCTATTCCCGTCTTGGCCGGACTGCATCATCGATACGTTTGGACCGCCGAGATTTGGTCTGGATCAACGAATTAGTCATGATAATTTCCGCTGTGACACAGGCGATGTGGAACTGAACCACTCAGTGTCCGGGATCAGCTCAGCAAGCGGTCAGTAAGTGTGTGCTGCAGTATTCTCTAGTCGGGCAACAGGATATGGGAAACTCCGAAATCATGATCATGGACCGTGGAATTGCCGACGCCGGCGAGATGGACGAGGGAGTTCTGCCTGGGCTTCGGTCGGGGCGTCTCAACCGCCGGTCGTTTCTGTTCGGCGCCGCCATCGGTTTCGGCGCGCTGGGGCTGGCCGGTTGCGCGACATCCGACTTCATGAGCCGCGCCGAGGCAGCGAAGCTCTACGGGCCGGTGCCCGACGAGAAATTCCCGATCCCGGCAGTCGATGTCAGCAAGATCGATCCGAAATATTATCGCCGGACGGTGCCATTCGACAACAATGAAGCGCCCGGTACGATCATCGTCGATCCCGGCAAATACTATGTCTACCGCGTCGAAGGTGACGGAAACGCCACCCGCTATGGCGCCAATGTCGGCCGCGATGGCTTCCGGTGGAGCGGTGACGCTTACGTCGGGCGCAAGGCCGAATGGGCAACCTGGACACCGCCCAAGGAGATGATCCAGCGCCAGCCCGAGGCGGCCAAATACGCCCACGGCATGCCAGGAGGTCTCGACAATCCGCTCGGCGCCCGCACGCTATATCTCTATCAGAACGGCAAGTACACACTCTACACGATCTACGCCACCTCCGACCCGGAGACGATCGGGACCAGCGTTACGAGCGGCTGTATCGGCCTCCTAAGTCAGGACATGATCGACCTCTACTCGCGAACGCCCGTCAAGACAAAGGTGGTCGTCCTGCCGGCATAGGCAACGCCTTCCAGCGAAATGAGCACGCGTCTCGGGCGGCGAAATCCGCGGCCAATTAACGAAATAGTCCGTTCCAGACCACCGCCCAGGAAGCAACTAGAGGCTGCCTCAGTTGGCGGCCTCGTTTATTTCAATCCAAGCGACCACCAACAGTCAGAAAAAATCCGAGGACGATTCCTAGTAACAGGCGCATAAACTCATTCCTTTTATTATTTTATTGTTCAATTCACAGGAGCGGATGGCCTCGCTTGAGAGAGGCCATCTCAGTTTCAATAACAGGTGTTGTTAATTGCAAACCCGCCGCATTCTATACACCACGTGCCCGCTGGGTGTTACGACACGTGAGCGAATTCGTCGGCAATCGTTGTAGTAGTACGCGTTCGCGTCATAGCCCCTACGATGATAGTAGCCATAGTCCGAGAATCGAGGGCCCACACCCACGCCAACCGGACCAAGTTGCACGCCCGCGCCGCCGGCGTCTGCACCTATGAACACCTGCGCACTAGCTGGCGCCGCAACCGCGAGCACCAAAGAGGCAAGCAAACCGAATACGAACTTATTCATATTATTCTCCCAATACATTTTGGATTTAGCTCTGATATCCAACGCGCGGCGTGTCGTATTTGTTCAAGGTATAGGCTTTTTATCTGCGTGTTCAATATTGCACACCGGTCTCGGCCGAAACGACTGACGCCGAAGCAACTACCGGCCGGCGACCAAATCATTGTGGTCGAAACTCTCGCGAGCGCTCTAGTTGAATTACCGGAGAACTTCTTGCGAAATAAAAACCCCGGCTTCGTCTGCCGGGGTGCTGGCATCTCAAAATGTCGAGGGGTCGGCAGTTTGAATTCAGGCCAGCAAAGCTGAGTGAGAGCCCGGGTCGGGGGAAGCCGGGCTCTCTCTCAGATCACGCTGCTTGCGTGACCAAAGCATAGGCTGGGACAGGAAAATCGCGGCCTACGCTAACAACGAGTATCGACGGATCTTTGATGCCAAAGCCCTTTAATGCTTGCGCATAAAGGCGGGCGGGATCGCGCTCGCCAAGTTTGGCGGCTGCAATAATCATGTTCGCGATGATCTCAGGGGCAGACCCGAACTTTCGAAGCGATCTGCAGGCTTGATCGAAAGCTTCGCCCATCGCCAAGGTCGCGGCGTCGTCAAACCAAACGTTTTGGATCGGAGTGATATTCATAATGACCTCCCGTGAAGCACGGGCGGGAGCACTGTACTGTTACTGGCTCTCAGTCACCGAGGCCCGAAGCCGTTTCGGTGATGAAAAAGGCTAGCGCTCAGAAGAAGGCTAAGGCTGATCCATACAGACCACTTTTCTGCTTTGTAATGTCTCGTTAATACACGCGGCGAATCGGGAATTCGCTACTGCCACAGGCATTCACGCAACAGTGAACCAAACTGCCTCTATTAGTGGCGCTCGAATTGTCTTGGTCCCCTATGTCTGGAAGCGTACAGTGTTGCATCACCTACAACGGCCCTGTGCCAGGCGTCGGTGGCTGAGAGACAGTTGGGCTCCCGCCTGCATGGAGGGAAGCCGTCAATGTCCGCTAGGCCAAAACCGGTCAAGATCAACACAAACCGCAAAACCGCGGCGCCTCCGTTATTTGATCCTGCTGTGTTTTTAGCGACGGCGGCCGCAGGGCGAGAGATTTCCAAGCATTCCAAGAAAGAAGTCATTTTTGCTCAAGGCGACAATGCCGATGCAGTTTTCTACATCAAGAAGGGCAAAATCAAAGTCGCGGTCATATCCAGGCAAGGAAAGGAAGCCGTCGTTGCACTTCTCGGTCCAAACGAATTCGTCGGCGAAGGATGTTTAATAGGACAACCAAAGCGCTTGGCGACAGCGTCTGCAATGACGGAATGCGAGACGATGCGGGTGACAAAGGCGGAAATCCAGCGAGTCCTCCATGAGGAGCCCGCATTTTCGCAAATGTTTGTCTCGCATATTCTAACCAGGAATGCCCGGGTCGAAGAGGACCTCGTCGATCAGCTCTTCAATTCAACCGAAAAACGGCTGGCGCGGCTTCTATTGCTGTTGGCCAATTTTGGAAAAGACGGCCGGCCAGAACCAATTCTCGCAAAGATCAGCCAGGAAACACTGGCTGAGATGATTGGCACGACCCGGTCGCGGGTGAGCCACTTCATGAACAAGTTCCGCGAATTGGGTTTCATTGACTACAACGGACATCTGGAAGTTCATAATTCGCTGCTGGGTGTGCTTTTGACCGATGAGCCACGCACTGTGAACCCGCCTACGGTGACATCGCCAAGAACCTAGCTGAGTTAGGGTCGCATAGGGTAACTCGGTTATGAGGGGGGATAAGATGCCTTACGCATTAATTACGGCACTCATCTTCACGTTAGTAGCGATCTTGCACGGCTGGAGGATTTTTAAAGGGTGGACCGTGCAGATTGGACCCCATTCCGTGTCCATGACTGTTTCGTGGGCCGGCCTTATCGTCGCCGCGCTGCTCGCGGTTTGGGGCTTTTCACTGAGCGGCTAGCGCGAAGAGCGACATCCCCCTCGGCTCACGTGACCGCACTCGACCAGTGCTGCAAAACCTCAGAAAGTTCTTGCCAAGGCGTCGTCCACACGTGACCCAAAGCGGACCATAAGCGGCAGACCCTTCAAGTGCCGCATGAAAGTGTCAGCTTTACTGACATGAAAACCGGAATAAACATTTTAGGCACATTACAATTTCGATTGGTCATACGTATGTCGAGGGTACAGCGGCCCAGCACAGCAACGTCTTCTTGACCACATCATATGTTAGAAAATGAAGAGCGCTCGGTGTGCTGGGTCGGCTCATCCCGATGTCGAGAGATTGGGGGGCAGTAACGACCGATGACAGATCCCCATTACATTAATGAACTTCACTCCGACTTGCGAGGAGTTAAGGAGGGTTGGTACGCGATTGACGAACACGGCAATCTCTTACTGGGTCCATATTCCAATCAGGAGATTTGCCTGAGAAGAATCAGCCAGTCACAGCCCCGCTAATGTCAAAAGTAAAGTTTATCTCCTCACCAACCGAGATCCCCGCTGGGCAAACCTTCATATTGGTCAAGTATGGAGAGGAAAGCGGGCAAACGAGAAATTTACTTGGTCTTACCATCACGGTCGCCCGCAACCAGTCAAAAACGATTAGCGATCTTTCCTTCTTGGCGAATATTCATACGGCAAAGGAGATCGCCAAGCGAGAAAGCATTTCAAACATTTTTGCCTTGAAATAGCCTCTAGTTGTGACCTGTTCGGGTGTCTGCCGCCAACACGGCGGTGTGTTAGAATTTTCTGCCCTCAAACGTAACGAAAAGCCCCAGTGCGTTCTGGGGGACCAGGACACGCTGGGGCTTCTGTCCTTAGGAGCGCACAAAACGTTACACTCACGCTGCACGCCACCTCGGCTGCAATCTAATTCAGCTACGAGTTAGGCTGCGGCTGCGAAGCGGATGCTGGGCGAGCCCACTACACCGCTCTTCTCCAGCGCCGTCTTCATTTCAGTGGAGTCCAACCAAGCGCGGGCCTTTGTCACGTCGGTGACATCCTGGAGGATGACCACGTCATTCTGATCATCAGCGTTGCGGAACACCCTTCCATTCGTGATGCCAGCAGATAGGCGGTTCTGCTCGCGTCCATTGTAGCTCGTCCGCCATGCATTGAAGTCCTTGACCTTGAGGTGGATAGTCAGATTTTCCTTATTCATAGGTGTTTTCCTTTGTGAAAATATCTTTGACACACGCAACCAAGGATCGCGCGTGCCCGATTTGCGGATGCCGACGGCACCCAAAATGCAAACCAATATGTGCTTTTAGACTTGAATTGTGCCACCCGATGGCACCAGCACTGCCAGTTATGAGAGCGGAGACTTCGGTAGGTCGCCGTTTTTTGGGCAGTTCTCGGACAAGCATCTGCCTGCCAGTAACTGTGTATCTGTGGCACCAGGATCAAAGCACAATAGGGGTCGAAAAATAAGAGTTCACCATCTTGGTGCCGTCAAGTTGCGCGGCACCGAGGTGTTGCTCAATGGAAAATATTGAACTGGACGGAATGGCTGCTGGTCCGTCGCATCGGTTGCATTAATGCGGCAATTGGGTAGTTATCGGTCTGATTATCTTTATCTTTGAGTGGGCCTTAGGCGCGATGTCTGTTTACATCACTAAGCGGACATGGACCGTTGCACCGCACATGTCCGCTTGTGACCGATAGCGGAGATGCGTCCCAACACGACTAAAACCGATTGCGCAGAGTTCAGGTCTCGGTCGGGGAACGTCGGCTCTACTGACGTGAAAATTAATATATTTACGGACGAGCGATTAATTGCTCGATTGTTATTGCGCTTAAGGTCCGACGCGCCCATACATACTTATGGGCGAGCGCAGTGTCTTGCCCCATGGTGCCCAAAAATCGGAGATCTACCGAAGTCTCCGTTCAATATAAGCAGCAGCACCGCGGTGCCATCGGCAGGCACAATAAAATAGCGAATTGTTTGCGTTTGGGGCGGTTTCCATCGGAAACCGCATCCAAGTTTGCGCGCGCGCTGATCGCGGCGTGCCTCCCTCCAATCGAATTGAGGAGGTCCTGAAAGCTTGTCTAATTCTGACGGAACGCTCAAGCGCGTTGCTGCATA
Source organism: uncultured Alphaproteobacteria bacterium (assembly GCA_963815055.1). GTDB lineage: Bacteria > Pseudomonadota > Alphaproteobacteria > Rhizobiales > Xanthobacteraceae > Pseudolabrys. The sequence goes on from CAWFEU010000004.1 coordinate 11,047, forward strand.
CCGGAGCCACAATGACTGTTCCCCTGTACATGAACGAAGACAGATCCGAAATGCGCGGTATCAAGTCCGGGTGGTACGCAATGGATGACGCCGGCAAGCTCAAATCAGGACCGTTTACCACCCACGAGGAATGCCTCAGTCGAAGCATTCCGCCAACATATGAATCGAGCCCGTCGAAGTCACATCCACAGAGTCTGAAACAACCGATGCCCGACCGGCGTCGCGGGCGGCGCCTGCGGAGGTCCAGCCAAGCGCCGCCCCTGAAGGATGATTTGTCATGACATTAGCCGCCACCAACCAAGCCAAAACAGCAAAAAACACCGGCTCCTCGTTTGGCCTGCCGAACGACGAAACCCCGAATTTCGACCTGCCAAAGATGGAAGGGCCGCCGGCGTTCCGTGAACTTGCCGACCAGGGCGTCGCCCAGGCCAGGGACACCTACGAGAAAGCGAAGGCGGCCACCGAGAAAGCAACGGACCGGCTCAAAGACGCTTATACGACCGCCGCCAAGGGCGCCACGGACTACAACCTCAAGGTCATCGAGATTGCCCGCGCCAATACCAGCACCGCCGTTGACAATGCTTTTGAGCTGTTGAGGGTCAAGTCACTTGCGGAATTCGTCGAGCTGTCGACAAAACATGCACGCAAGCAGTTCGAGGCGATGACCGCGCAAACTAAGGAGCTTGCGGAGCTCACCCAGAAAGTTACGACCGAAATCACCGTTAAAGATTGGCGTCACGGAGACGGCAAGGCATTCAGCAAAGTCGCCTGATCTGAAGTAGAGCTGTGATTGTGCGGCGAGGATATGGAGGTCGCACGATGTGGACTTTATTTTTAGCAGTCGCCATCGCCTGCGCAATTTTCCTGAACGTGGCGGCAGTCATGATGACCGTCACATCAGCGGAGATGTGACGTCGATCTAGAGCTAATTTGGCACCTCGTCATGGTTTGAGCCCATAGTCGCGTCGACTGAGACGCCAGCTCAAAGTGCCCAGCCGCCGTGTTTTTTTTAAAGGAGACGCGCAGATGGAAATCTTGACTAGGAGGTTTGGAAAAAAGGTTAAGTTCCCGCCGACCATCCAGATTAAACACCAGATTTTGCTTCGATGGTTGGAGGATCAAACAGAGAAAGAAGCCGCCGAAGCGAAGCGCTTCCATTTAGCCCCGCATGGTGGGGCGCCCGCTACCAGCGCCTTCTCATGCTAATCGTCTACCCGCATGACTCACCAGCGGCCTTCTCTGAGTCAACGCGGGCCATTCTAGATGGCCACCGGACCCAAAAGACATGCAAAAAGACATTCAAGACGTCAGTGAAAAAGACCTTACGAAGCTCTATGCCGAATACCTGGCAACACTTGGCCGTCCCGTGTCGGCTGTAGTTCATCGTCAGGACCGCAGCATTCCCGGTTGCGTCATGGCTGAGGCTTCTGCAGCGTGGAGAGGCCGCTAGAGGCGGGGCCGGCGCCAGCTTCGGCGCGAATGGGCCCGCTCGGCTAGCGCAGGAATTCGTGCATCTCCCGCACCGACCTCCCATCCGGGTTACCTTCGGGCTGCCGATTCCGACAGCGGAGCTACCGTTTGGAAAGGGAACGACGATTAACCTCACGCGTCAGCTTCAAACAGCGATCGGCGAGTTACGATCGATCGCGGACACCAGACTATCCGCCGCCTAGCTTAGTTACGGGTATGGGTCGAAGTCCGCTATCGGCACAAAGCGAATACACGACAGCGACCGATCAAATTTCACTTTCGGGGTAACATCGGACATCGCGCGGATCGGAGAAGGTACAATGAGGAGAGTTCGATGAACGCCGCCGAATCCAAAGGCCTCAAGAAGGGCAACCGCGTTTATTGGCGAGGTGATGCAACTGACTGCGGCATTATCTCCGAATTGAGTTGGGATGCAGTAACGATCGCCTGGGACAATGGTCAGATGGCCACCGTACACCATGGGGACATGCGCGAGATCCAGCGAGCTCCAGCGCATCCTACTGCCCCAGGAAAGCCTATTATTCTGTAAATAAACTTTGTGCGGTCGAAGTTGTGCTTCTGACGCTTAGCGGAAATCGGAACCTCGATGCTGGTGCAGCCACGCCACTTACGTGCTCGGGGCTTTGTTCTTAGCACTTCGTGCACATATACATCTTGCGCCGACGCTATGGGACCGTATTTCTGCGCCCGTAGCAACTTCAATCAACAACGCAATTAAACGGGTTGCGTCGGAGCAGACCCGCGCAAAGGAAATATTGTGAAGAATTCAAAGGAAGCCCTGAAGAAGCAAGCAGATGCACGCTTCAAGAAAGACGAGCGAGTGCGAGAGGGCACGAAGGCAATGCTGGACTATGAGACTGAGGGTCGCGCGGTTCGCGAAAAAACCGCACGGCTAAGAGCGCTTCGATTGGACAAGGAGGCGGCGGAGAAAAACGAGGGGGGTAGCAGCGGGCACCGGTCACCCCTTGATTAGTAGAAAAAAGGCGAAATATGACTGCTAGTAGCAAGAGTGCGCGAATGCAATCGCGGTTGGAGAAGGCTGCACGGGAAAGTCACAATCTCAGCGTGGACTACGAAGTCCAAGCTAAGAGTCTTCGAGTAAAGATCGCGCGACTTAAGGCTCTCCGGTTGGCTAAAGAAGCGGCCGAGAAGAAAAGCTCGGGCACTTAAACTTTCCTTCTTAATACTGGCGGACTAGGTTGTAATGGCAAACGTCGATGAACATTGGCAAATGGCGACCGACCTCTACGCGCGAGGACAATCATCCAATGATCCGTCAATGAAGCAAATGCTCATGAGTGCGGCTCGCGACCATTTTAAACAGGCAGAAGAAATACGGCGCGTCGCTCAATTGCGACCATCCGGATCTTGCCCTGTTTGCCGGGTGGCAATGGTGCCCGAGCGTGGCGACCCGTCGCTCGAATACAATGTTTTAGTCTGTCCCAAGTGCAGAACCAAGTTTCTATTTCACCACCCAACGCCTGATATCGAAGACGACGACTAGCAGCTCGTTTCGCGAACCCCGCTAGTACCCGCGTCGCCGGAAATTTTTTGCGGCCTTGCGTCCCGCATAGCGTGCATCGCGCTCGGCTTTTTGCGCTGCGGCCAGCGCCGGGTTTTTTTGGTCGGCATCCGCAACATGTTCGAAACGACAAGCAGGGCGATGGCCGGGCGTCCCTTAGAAAGCGATGATCTTCCATCCCGGTGTCATGCAAGACGCGTCTCACCGCAAAAATATTATCCGCATTGCCGTTCCCTTCGTGCCCATGGCTCGTCATCATTTTGGCAAAACGAACCCAAATTACGGATTTGTGCCGGCCGTTTGAGGGCCCACCGATTTCGGCGGCCGCCCGAAACGACTTGGTGTCGGGGCGGTGCCACAATGTACGGGTTACTTTGTTCACATAGGGCGGACTGTCCTGCAGACAAACCCCTGGCCACAAGGTTTTATGAATGGGCAACCACCTCGCAGAATGGCAAGACTATCGGGACTGGCCGACCGGATTCGGAGTTTGGATGCCGTTGGATGTTGCGCCGGATTCAGATGTTGCAGCAGGCGCGCTCGATGTCGCTGCCCGATGGTGCGGCGCCATGAACGATATCGCCAGCGCCATGCCTACCCACAGCCACCAGTAATTTTTCTGTCGATTGAGGGCATTTGCCACTCCTGGCGCGGCGTGTGCGGTCCCCGCTGCGCCAATAGTCGCGGCCTCGCCCGATGGCGGCAGAAGCCGAACCAGCCGCGCCACAATGGCCGCCGCTTCCGGCGACTTCCAGCTCCGGCCCGAGACCAGATCGAGGATCGAGAGCAGCGTCTTCTCCGCGATCGCCTTGGGCATGGCCGCCAACCGGGTTGCCTCCTCCCACGGATCGACATTGGTCCGTGCTAAAGCAGAAATTACGCTGAGGCGCATCCCGTTTGCGTCCTCGCAGACTGATGCAAACAGAAAATCTTCGTAGTTGGCATTTAGCGTTGAAAATCTTGTACGATGGTCCACGGTAGAACGGCCTTTGGTTATAGCTCCCCGGAGCGCCACCTAGGCTTCGATTTGGTATCGATTCGACGCGTTCGGGCCGCAAATCGGCTCGGCATGAAGGGTGGCAGGGGAGGGATAACTGCCATCGCGGCTAATGGTTCGGGCTTGCGAAAAACATATATTACGCGGACGTATGTGGGCCGAAATCAGCCGTCGAAAGACGGCGATTGACCCATCTGAGACATTAGATTGCGAGATTTGCAGCGCCTGGTCGCGGTCCCAATTACGGTGGCCCGACCCGACGGTTACAGCGGAATAGGAATACTGTTCTGTAATCGTTAGTTCTTCACCATTTTGGCAAAACGAACCCAAACGGCGGGTACAACGGACGTGTCACTTTGCTCAGGTAAAGCGGATTGTCGGGATCAAAACCCCCGCCACTATGCCGCTGCCTCGCTACGGTTATAGGCTGGGATGGCGCGAGTGCCGGCCGCCTGAGGCGAATTAGCTGCGACTTCGGGGGGCAGGTTGAAATTGCAGCCAAGGGGATACACCGCCTGACGGCCGGCTGCTCTCAGATATGTATTGGCGTCGAAAGCCGCAAAGGCTGTTAGCAGCGGAACACCCTTGGAACCACTCGGGGTCGAAGCGGCACTCCGAGTTCCATTACGGGGGCCTCTGGTCGAAAGTTTAACCTTTCAGGTTACGATCTCGAATACCACAGGAGCGCATCTCAGCACGCAGTGAAATTTCGGGTCACGCTATGGCACCAGATCAGACCACACAGGCAATATGCCACAAATGCCAAAGTGCGATGATCTATGTCACGGCCATGCCACATCCGACAGCGCGGCAAATGCGGCGAACCACTTTCGTTTGCTATACCTGCGGTCAGACCCGAAACTATATGCTTTCATTGCTAATGGCGGATGCTTATGCCGCTGCTTCCGCTCCAGACTCGAAGGTCATTCCAGACAATACGCGGGGTCAGTAAGCGAGCTTCATTAGTTGGCTTAAGGCGCATGTCTGCGAACGTCGTGTCCATGCACCATTATGTTCACACGTGCCTCAATGCAGACATCGACTCCGCGAAACGCAATCGCAATAAAGCGATTACCATTTCCCCACCGCGATTTTTAATCGGTAAGGCAGACCCAGTTAGCGCCAGACCGGATGTCCAGGGGAAATGTGGACGTGCGTCGAACGTAGCAAAATGTCCGCTTCTGACCCAAAGCGGCAAATCGCGCACCACATTGCCGATCTGGACCGCGTTAGGATTAAGACGAACGGCAATCGACATTGAAGGCGAGGCCGCGTCTTTTGCCGCCGCCTGGACAACTAGTCTGATTTTGGAGAAACCGTCGCGAGGGGGTCTTTGGGTTACGACCACTTGACGTTGAGGCGACGGGCGTTCACGACGCCGCGCGTCGTAATCGGTCGTGCTTGGCAGGCTGCGCCACCACTTAAAATAGAAGCCGCCCGTTGCCGGGCGGCTAAGTGGACCCACAGGGGAGAAACTATTTCAACTGGTTCGCGATGTAGTCGAACTTCGCGTTTAAGGTGGAGCCAATGGCATTCACTGCAGCGATGATCACCACAGAAATACCAGCAGCGATCAAGCCGTATTCAATCGCCGTAGCTCCGGATTGGTCTTTGAGAAATTCAATAATTTTGGACATCTGTTGCCTCATGTCACTGTTCCTACCGACAGAAGGATACCGCCATCCGACTTTAAGAAGCGCTTTGATGACCGTCTCAAAATTGTGATTGAGTTGCGTAAAATGCGTAGTGTTGCGATGAGGCCGTCGGCGTTAAACCTTCATACACTGTCGAACGGGTAGATTTATGGCATGCGCCAATTTTCCATTCTTTTTATCGTCTGTATGGGCCTATTTTGGGTGATCGATGTCGTCGCATTCGAAGGCCGGAATAGCGCAGATGCGTGGCAGGAAGTTGAGCACCTAGGTAAAAACTTTAGTAGTGACGTGAATAATCAGATCGGACGGATTTGGCGTTGAGCCACCACCGATCAAATGCCTTTCCGGACGCAGAGACCGCCGCGCGGCGGTGTTTCTTTTTGAGCTGATCGTGTTGCTATGCGTTTGTCCGCTTATGGCACTTAGCGGGCATCGCCTAGTGCACTGCACATGTCCGCCCAAAGCGGACATATTCCTTGCGCGGACGAATTTTAACTTTTGAGTAGCCGCACGATCAAGGCAGTGGCACTAGCTCTACCGGAAAGGTCTTCATGTTAGTTGGTCGCGCGACATGAAGACCATTGATCACCATTGCAGTCGCGTCCGTTCCCTCTGCGACCTTCCTGTGCGCCATTCCATTGACGAAGATGCCAGCTAGGAACAATGCAATAACTAGTATTATTCGCATGCTGGCCTCCTGCACAGATACCCTTCTTCCTGTTTTTCCCCTGAGATTAGTTGCGCCACATTAAGTTGCTGCCAAGGATCGTTTGATAATAGGTGAACGTGTTTCGCAATCTCGCGGCGAGCTTGACGGCGTCGCGTCTCCATGAGTGCTTCCATGAAGCGGACGAAAATACCATTCCGCGGTTCGGCCAGCATTGGTTCATCGGTGGCGAACTTGCGAATAACCCCATCAGCACTCATCCGGTCTCTACCTTTCGAAAATCTGTTGCCAACACAAAACGCGGACGGCAGGAGCGTCTGCGCGGGTGGAAAGTTGGCGCGATATAGCTTGGCTGACCGGAGGTAAGCTTGACGAAAATCCCGGTTTTTCCTTGAGACGGGTCACTTTTCGTTGAAGGGCGGTCTCTCCTAGCGCCGCTACACCGAACTGGCACGGTTCATGAACCTCTGGCGTTGAGGGTTCGGGGCCGATGAATGTCCGCTTTCGGAAAGAGCCGGTTGAGACCACCGAGGTAAAGCAGACATTGAGTTGACATGGCTTGCGCAGTGCAAAAATGTCACGATTGGCCCGTTGCTACCGAATTGCAACGTCCGCTTTCACGGCGAGTGTCAGGCGTAGAGGGGATCCAGTCATGGGTAGCTCAGCGAAAAAAGTGGCATTCATTGGCCTCGGGAACATGGGATCGAATATCGCCAATCGCCTACTGGCCGGCGGCATCGACCTAACCGTCTGGAATCGTACTGCGTCGAAGATGACGTCGTTAATCGAGCAAGGAGCAAGACCGGCGGTAAGCGCAAAGGAGGCCGCGCGGGGCGCGGACGTAGTGCTCACCAGCCTCATGGATGACCAGTCCGTTCTCGATAATCTTCAGGGGGATCAAGGAATCCTTGCGGGGCTCCTTCCTGGCTCAGTCCACGTTTGTCTGACAACGATCTCGCCGCGCTGTGCCGATGAACTGGAGCAAACTCATACCAAACACGGCAGCTTTTATATCTCCGGCCCCGTCGTCGGGCCTGCCGCCGCGGCGGCGAATGGACAGCTCTTATCGTACGTCGCTGGCGATCCTGCGGCCATCGAGATGGTGAGGCCGGTCTGCATGGCGTATTCCAAACAAGTGATCGCGATCTCGGAACGGCCGAGCATCGCGAATTGCATGAAGCTTGCAATCAATTTCAATGTTGTTTCGACCATTGAGCTGATTGGTGAAACCTATGCGTTCGCGGAAAAGTGCGGCGTCCCGCTGGTCTATCTGCGAGACTTCTATCAACAGATGTGGTTCGCGCATCCTGGGGCGAAGATGTACGCGGAAAAGCTGCGCGTCCGCGACTTCGGCGGCCGAGGTGGTTTCATCATGAAGGGCGGGCTGAAAGATGTCCAACTCATGCTTGCCACCGCCGAAGAGAATGGCGTTCAACTGGAGACCGGCAACATCGTCGAGCGCAAGCTAAGAAAGGGAATCGAAGCCGGTATGGAATGACGCCGATTGGAGCGCCTTCTACGAGATCACTCGGCGTGAGGCGGGGCTGCCCTGACGGGCCTCTGTCCAATCTGAATTTCTTGCTTTGCCTGATGTCGCCTATTGGCACTTAGTAGACATTTCTAAGCCGCGCTCCAATGTCTGCTTTCGAGGGTAAAGCGGACATGCCGTTTTGCACCGCAAACGTCTGCTTAATGACCCAAAGCGGAAATTGCAGAGGGTTCTTTGAGCGAGGAGAATGTCGCCGCGCCCAGCGCATGGCAACGGACCACGATATGCCCGAATTGCCCCTAGTTAACTCGGCGCTTCTACCTATATCGCAATCTTAGCCTAGGCATCCCCTGTGTCCCCACTTGTAATGACCTGGGCGTTGAAAGCGGCGGCTCCTGGTTCCGTTGAGCTGGGAGCCGTGCGCTTGGTTATTTTCAGCAAGGCGTCATCGATCATGCCCTCAATAACTTCAATAAAAAAAGAGCGCGCGGAACGCTTGTTTCGGTGGAAGCAGGAAGGCGCGCACGCAGCCTCCGCGTATGAGGCTAAGGAACAGGCAACTCGCGTACTCACTGCAAAGCTACGCGCCGAACGGTTGGCGCGCGAAGCAATCAGTGGCAAGCCTGACCGAAAGAAGGTCGCGAAAGCGTAAGCAAAAAGCCGCTGGCCGACCTGCGATCTGCATTTGGCCCTTAGCCGGCAGCACTTAACGGACTTTTGCTTGCTGTTTTACGCATCCCTCTTTTTATTCACTACCGAGATTGCGTCTATGCGAAAATGCGTCGACGAAATGTGCGCGCGCCAGGAACCGTATCCGTTCGTTCCGGTACAAGCGTGGTTTGTCGTTCGACGCAACCGCAGGTCGATGCCTTGCGCGGCGGGAGCCGAATTCGACGGCCACCAGGGAACTTTATGTACCGTTCGACGAATGATCCGTGGCTTTCAAGGACATACTTGGTACCGGGCGGGAAGTCTTTAGGTAGTCGAGACGAACGCGACATAGTGAAGTTTGCTCCAAATTTGCTCACTAGACCCATCATCATACCGAATGGCGAGGCGATGTTCTGATTTTGGCGGAATTGCAGTTGTCCACACTGTACACTACCGGATCGCGACACGGCGCGACCGCGCCCTTAAGGCCAATTGCCTGCCATAAAATCTGCACGCCGGTCTGAAATGATTTTGAGGAAAAGATCGGTCGATGAGACCGGCAAGAAAAGAAATTCGACAATGGCGATTGAAGACGAATACCGGCGAGAGGCCGAGAGATGCCGCGTGCAAGCTGAACGCGCGTCTAAACCCGCTGACAGAGCCTTCTGGCTAATGTTAGCCCAAAACTGGCAAACACTCGCCCAGCAATCGGACCGGCAGCCTGGGCCTGAACTAAAAACGACGAATGCCGATTAGCGCGGCCTAAGCAGCGGCCCGACTTAAGCACACGGTCAGAACCCGGCGAATGTCCGCTTGCGGGGGGTGCAAAGCGGACATCGGGGATGACAATTTAATGCCTTTCTCGTTGCTGCCGCGCAGTCCCTGGCAGCGCGGCAGCAACGAGAATACCAATGGCCTGCTGCGGCAGTATTTCCCGAAGGGGACAGATCTGTCGCAGTTCTCACAGGCCTACCTGAACAAGATCGCTCTACAACTCAATCAACGCCCGCGGGAGACCTCGGGATCCGAAACTCCCGCCGATAGACTGCGAGCGGTGTTGCAGTGACCGGTTGAATTCACCACTCAAAACAGACATCGGCCAAGAGGATCAAATTGGTCAGCTATTCTGTCACGTTTATTACATGTATTGCGATGTTTGAATTTAAGTTGTTTAATTTTCAAAAGCGCACATGTTGCTAAGGGCGGCTCGTTGCGCAAAATTTCGAGAACATGCTTCAAGCGCTCGCCCTAGAGAGCGCTCGCCTTAATGGCGGACCTTTCTGCTGAGCCGAATTTTGCGCTCCGCATCGATTGCAATGACCGATCGAAAAATACCGAATGCTGCTCCTCGGGCACATGTTCATGCCGAGAGTGGTAAAGTGAGGATGCAATGACGTTGGAGCTGCATACGAACCTTAAATACGCTCACCAAGCAAACATCGACAGATATAAAAGGGTCTTGGCGACGTACTTGACTGACGAAGAGCGCCGCTTTGTTGAACGGCGCCTCGCTGAGGAACAAGCGTCCCTTGAGGAACCCGACACGGGCCCAGAGCGTCGCGAAGTGCTCTCTTGTCCGCGCGTCGACGAAACGCCAACTCCAGCTACGCGGTCGTTCATTTGCCAATGTGTTCAATGCGACGCACGTATATGGGTCGCACATAGCAGCCCGATCGACCCTATCCGTTTATGTAGGTCTTGCGCGGGCCGGTAGCCTTATGCAGGACGCAAACATTCGTACTTGATGGTGCGCTTCGGCGCGAACAACTCCGTCGCCTCGCGCACGAGAAACAGGTCGGTAGGTGATTGTGCAGACGCAGATTATGAATGTGACAATCGCCCACGTACCAACAGCCGAGCCGCTGTTACGACGAATTTGGCCGCCTGCAATGATCGCCTTTGGATTCGGGCTAAGTGCGGCTTGGACATGTCTCTTGGGATACTTGATCATCAAACTAATAGCCGTCGCAATTTAGAGATGCCGCCATGGCAGCAACCACATCGCATAGGTGCGTAGCAAAATGCATGCAGTGTGGCACGGCGATGATTTTCCCCGGACGGTTCGGTACCGAGGGGGGAACTATCGATAGTCGGGGCTGCCCGGTTTGCGGACATGAAGGCGACCGACAGTGTCGTTGAGGGAATGCCTCCCGACGCCAAGCGTATTGAAGAGTTTTTTTCTCGGTTTTGTTAGCAGGCCAAAACGTTGTACCGGTATTTGCTCATTGGGTATGATAATAACTGGCGCTCGTGCTGGAGCGGCGACCCAAAGCAAAAGCCAAAAATAACATGCCGCCGCGGTTGAATGGCGATGTCAAAGCGGACATGAACTATCGCACCGCACATGTCTGCTTGTGACCCAAAGCGGACATTGGGGCTGCTGAGAAATAGGCGCTCGGTCGCTTGACGACCTGACCGAAATTCAACCTATGTGCTATGCGGCGTTCCTTTCGCCACGCTTGGATTGGAAGCGCAGTCGGCGGCGCTCTCCTCATCATCCTTGTGACTATGCAGGAAGCGCGCAATCTGTGCTCTCAGCGCGGCCGATTTCAGCACGTCCCCCAGCGAGCCTGCGGTATCGAAGAGTTCGCGCTGGAGCTTTGTGGGGATCGTGTTCCATTGCATGATGACGGCCGCGCCGAGGCAGCGAAGAATGTGCTCCTCGGTTTCGGCAACGCTCCCGCGGGCGACGGGGTTCCCAGCGCCGTCATCCTGTGGATGGGTGCCCTGCGAGCGGATGATCTTATCGAAATTGTTCGCCAGCCAGTCCTCGTTTTCGGCGAGCGCGGTGAAACTTGCCACCGATCGCTGAAATTCGTGGATTTCGCTCGGATCGTCCGTATGTTTGAGCAATTGGCGGATTCTGTCGCTTTTGCGCGAAATTGCTTTGCCGTGAACATGGAGCGCTCCCTTGCCTGGCGCGCGCCTAGCGGATTTCCGCTCGACGGTGCTGTTCTTTCTGTTTGTCGATGTTGGTAAGCGCACATATGCACTACCAGGCCGAATTGCGACGGCAATTGAAGCGATTCGACGAATTGACCAGTCATGGGCTGTTTGCCGCCCAAGTCGATGCCGCCGATCTTTATTTCAAGCAACCGGCCGCCTGCCTCTGTGGTTACCGCAATTCATCTCCACATAAGGGTGTTCGCTGAATGAAGCATATTGAGGTGGGCTTAGGCCCGTCTCTGCTGCCGCGCTCCAGAAGGTTGTCCAAACCAAATGAGCATTCGAACGACCCGAAAAAGCGTCGAATTCAGCAATTCCTTCTCGATCGTAGGGATTGGCCGAGTTTTACCGGCCGGCGTCTACGAAGTTGTGACAGATGAGGAGTTGATCGAGGGACCATCATTTCCCGTCTATCGCCGCGTGGCGACGTTGATCCTGGCCCCTACACAATCTTCCCAGCCTTCGATCGAGATGTTGACCATCGATCCGCACGATCTCGCAACAGCAATGAAGCGTGACACATTAGCCGTCAAAGGCGCTTCAGTCCCGGAAAAATTGACATGATGCGGTCTCAAGGGATGAACAATGTTTTGGATTACGCTCATGCCCGCCCAGCGGACCCAATTTTGTTGGTCCGAAAAGCTACTCATGCCCGAGTATGGTCTGTTTGGGCCTCGCTTGATGGCACCGCTGCTGAGGAGATCTTTGAAGGTTCATCGGAGCAAGAGGCGCTAGAGTGGATTGCCGCCGGAGGTCAAACTTGGCTTGAAGAACGCAGGCGACGCCGGAATACCTGACCACCGCAAACGTTCGAATAGCCACTGTATGCTGCACTACATGCGTCCTCGTATGGCCCTTAGCAGACACCTAACCCGCCTCAATTGGCGGCTTCTTTTCTTCAGGAGTAGTCATTGATGTCTAATGTCGAGTTGCGCGAAGTGCTCGCCTGTCAGCGAATCGACGAAGTGCCAATTCCGTCCACGCCGTCATTCAACTGCGAATGTCAGCAGTGCGGCGCACGTGTTTGGGTTGCATACACCAGTCCAATCGAACCCATCCGCATGTGTGTGGCTTGCAGCGCAGCGCATGACGACAAAATCCAGCAAGCAAAGTCGCATTGAGCAAACCAAATCCAAGGCTCTCACATAGTTAAGCCGTCTTGGCACCGACGAAGGTTCGCCATTGGCCCTTAGCGGACATCGGCTTGTGCGCTGCACATGTCTGCTTTTGGGAGTAAGGCGGACATCCCTCAGCTCTCTGCGCTGAGCAATGCTCGACTACCGTCAAGCTCAGTGCCGAGTATCTGACTTAATGGAGGCCTGGTTTGGGCACTGATTTTCCACGCCCATCGTATTCGTAAATCTTATTTCGCAGGGTGCGGATCGAAATCCCGAGTAGCTTTGCGGCCTCGGTACAACTCCCACGCTGATTTGCCAGCGTTTCGATAATGAGTTCGCACTCGACCTCGGCAACCGTGTGCCCGACAAGTTGCTTCACAGCTTCGATCTGGTCTGCGGAAAATTCTAGGCGAATTTTGCGCGACCGCGAGGATGATCTCTTTGCAAGTGAAAGTTCGGGCATCTTGATGGTCCCGAGACAATTCACCTTTCAATAGACTGAGTCGGCATTCGGTAAGCGGTACAGGGTTGCCGGTGGTGGAATGTCTGCTCTTGGCACCAAGCGGACATGGGCTTTTGCACCGCACATGTCTGCTTATGACCCAAAGCGGACAACATCGCCTGCTTGCAATGTTGGTGCGTTGACATGTTGTCATGTCCAGTCAAGGCTAGGCTGTACGTCAGTTTGATTTAAGACAAAAATTGGCGGGCGTTTGACGCCTATAATTATTTGATGTGGCACATAGTCCGCTATGGTGACGAGGAATGCCGTGAAACCGGGGCTTGGCACATTTCAGCCGAACCGTCGTTCGAAGCAGCCATCAATAAGGCTAGGCAATTGGCCAAGGATTTTATCGTGCACGCTATTGGGGCGGGTGGCGAAACCATTTTGAATGAGCAACAATTACGGAACTATTTGGCAAAGCACCACAGCGGCGAAACTGTTTTGGATGAGCAACAATTACGGGACTATTTGGCAAAGCATCGCATATAAAAAGCTTCACTAAGCATGCCGCGACCGCGAGTTGGGTTAAATCTGAAAACTACGATTACTGTTCGGGGGTTTTGCCATGGGCTCATCAGCAGGGGCCGCTTTGATAATCGACCATCTGGGCGGCGAGCACTTCTTGGCTGGTTTGGGGGCCAGAGATTTCGCCGTCGACGGCACACATTTTAGCTTCACCCTCGTTCATGACAATTCCAAGGGGGTCCATTCGGTAACGATCTCGATCGAGCCGCGTGGAGGTTTCAAGGTGACCTGCTATGGGCGGATTGTACCAGGCTCCTTCCAAGCCCCCGTACTCGCGACGGAGAGCGTGGCTATTCCAGAAAGCCTTGCAGCGGTTCTTGGGAAGCTTACCGGGATCGACACTCTGCGACACCGACATTTCTAATGGCCAAGCATAACGCTTGGCAGAAATTCAGTGCGGCCTAATCAATGTCCGGTGTTGGGAAAAGATCGGACTTCGAGACTACAGTGCATGATGTCCGCTTTTGGCACTTTTGCGGACATCGCGGCGCGATCGCTCGACGTCCGCTTTACTCCCGAATCTGTTGCAAAACTATTTTCAAGGGGGGGGTAGCGCGCGCAACATTGATTCAAGATCAGAAAACGAGCGACCTTGATTCGTCGCACCGCCCAATCGGATTCGATTATTGCGCTATCGCAATGCGGCAAAGAGTTTGCAACAAATTCCGGGTAAGGGCGGACATCACATGGCAGTCCGTACCGCAAAAAGTGAAATGTGTGACGAAGATCACAGCGCGCTAGCGCAGTCGGCCTTAATGTCAAAAAATGAAGAAGGAGGCCGCCATGCGCCAAGCACTGTATCTAGCGGTTGTCGCCACCTTACTCACCGCCACCGTTGTTGAGGTTGTTGCCGCCGGGGCTAAGACAATTGACCCCAGACATCATTCTTACTACGCGGCATCCGCCAGCGGCATCAGCGTAGCTGTGCCCAGTGGCATGAAGAGCTTTCCAACGGAATTGCTACCGCAGTGACTTCTTGTCACTGCCTCGCGGTGCCCACTTAGTAAATATTAGCTTCGCTGCAACCGACGAACCATTCTAATAGTTGGCGTCTCGGCTATTTTTTACGGAAGGCGCTTTTCGTTTCTGAACGCGCTGTTGCGGGCGTGAACGTGTCGCTTCCGCATGTTCCTTTGCATCCTCGAAGGTGCCGTGGAAAGAGCAAGCCGATGCCCATGAGCAAAAATGACGACAAGTTGTCCACATACGCTCGCTGGCGGAATTCGAAGGTAAGCAGAAATTTTCATCGGCTTGGACTGCTTGTTGCGGCGATCATCCTCACGGCAGGCCTTTTGTTAATGGCAAAAGATGCGCTTGGTCTGAGGTTTTGGGATTTGGTTCCAGCTGACATTCCAATTCTCGCTGGCGGAATAGCTATCGGCCTAACCGGCATCGGATTGGTTTCATTGGCCGCATACGGCATCGTCCGTGCGATAGGTTGGGCGATTGACAGGTCTATCTAAAGTTGTCGGGACTGCGGCACGTCCGCTCTCGGGAGTAAAGCGGACATGGACTATTGCGTTGCACACATCTGCTTTTGACCCAATGCGGACACGTGACCTTGTTGCGCGGCGTTAGACGCGGATCGGAAATCCCGGATTAAGCAATCCCGGTCGGGCTGAGTGAGCTTGAGTATCGGCCGCGCCATTGCGAGGCCGCTTCAAAGATTACAACCGGCGCTTAGGTGCCGGTCGACGTCGTCGAGATCAGCCTGCCAGATAAACCATACTGTCATGCGGCAACAGTTCGTTAGTGTTTCTTCATATTTTTGGTCGCCGCTTTTGCGTCCGGGGTTTGAGTAAGCACCTGCATTATCGTCCAATTGATCGCATGTAGATGGAAGGGCATGGGCCTGAAAATATCGACGAGGAGTACGACGCGCAGGTCGTCGCTTTTATTGTAGACCTCGTGATTCCAACTATCGTCGAATAAAATGCTTTTACCCTCTTCCCATGTGTGGTGTTGGTCCTTCACCCGCATAGACGGAGGATTGTTCTTGGGCACCCTCAAACCAAGATGATATCGAAGGTACCCATGATACTCGCCGCAGTGGGCGGGAATGGATTTTCCAGGGTCAAGAATGGAGAAGAAAGCTCCAATTATATTGGGAATTTTCTGAAGAAGCGCGATTGTCTGCGGGCAGTTCGTTTTATGGGATTCCGGGATTCCAATCATGGTATGCAACATAAAAACGCGCCAGTTCTTGTCCGGATCAACAGTACCCGAGATGTAAGTCTCCCTTTTGGAAAGATCATGGTAGCGCGGGATTCGATCCTTGTAATTGAGAACGCCCTCCAATTCGTCGCGGATGATGGTATAGTTTCGATCCAAAAGCCGCAGCGAGGGGTAAGTCTTATCAAGATCGTAAAAAGCCGGTCGATTTTCCCCGCCTGCAGAATCGGTGAATTTATTGTTCATACCAGCGACCAATCCCTTAACGCCCTTCTTCGCGACCTTTTTGATGTGTGGCAAAATTGGCAGCGATGTTGTGGCCATTTCCGACGCTCCTGGGCAGATTTGTCACTCGGTCTGCAAGGATAGTAGCATTCGCGCAGTTGCGATAGCACCGGAATATTTGACGAATTGTCGAATCGCTCTGAAGACGGCGCATAGTTTGTGGTCGGTGCTTCCACTGTGAGCAGTGTGCGGGTGGCGTCAGGGATTGCGGTCACCGGCAGAGCCGCCACTCGATGAGGAGTAGTCCTCTTGTGCCGTCGCTCGGATTTCCGCTATTGGCACCAAGCGGACATCGACTACCGCACTGCACATGTCTGCTTTTGACAGCCAGCTCAACCGGCCGACGCAACACAGGCGTTAAATCTCTCTGCTGGGGTTTCGAATTGCAAGGTCTCTCGCGGCCGTTCGTTGAGCTGACGGGCCACTTTGTTCAGATACGCTTGCGAGTGCACCGAGAGGTTGGTGCCCTTCGGAAAGTACTGACGCAGCAGACCATTGGTGTTCTCGTTCGACCCACGCTGCCATGGGCTTTGCGGATCGCAGAAGTAAACATCGATTTTGGTCGCCAACGTAAATCGTCGATGATCCGTAAGCTCCTTGCCGCGGTCCCAGGTCAGCGACTTATACAGCTCGCTCGGCAGCTTCCTGGCCTGCTTGATGAGCGCGGAGATGACCGTCTGGGTGTCCTTGTTGGCCACCTTTACCAGCATCACGTAACGCGTATGACGTTCGACCAGGGTCGCGACGTAGCTGTTCTTTGACCCGGTCAGGAGATCGCCTTCCCAATGACCGGGCACCGCCCGGTCTTCAACCGCTGCCGGTCGCTGACGGATTGAGACGATGTCCTTGATCTGCCCCCGTCCATCGCCATCAAGGCCCGCCTGTTTCGATCGGCGGATGGTCCGCCTCGATCGAAGGTAGCCCAGCAGTTCCTTCTTAAGCACCCCGCGGGCTTGAACAAACAGGCTGCGATAGATCGTCTCGTGGGACACGTGATAACTCTCGTCGCCAGGATGGGCTCTCTTCAGCCGCGACGAAACCTCTGATCCATCGCCAAACCCATCTTTTCCCTCAAAGATAAAGTGTTGCGTCGATCAATTGAGACCACCCTCCTAAAGCGGACACGCTCCTTCTAGCGTGTTAGCAGGCCATGCAAGATGCGCTTAGGTGCTATTGCAGGCTAGCGTTGATTAATGTCAGCCTTCGGGGAGACTACGCCGTTAGCCGAGTGGGGAACTGACGATGATCCAAGCAACCAGGTTGGCTGCGAGCAGCCTCGTCTTTTCGATGACGCTTGTTGGGGTATGCTGCGCGGCAGAACAACAGTTTTCATGCAAAGGACAGATGATACAGGAGATGCCTAAGCCTTCGGGCCAACCCCCGTCTCCAATCGATCTCAACGTGAGCCTTGGTAGCAACCGCAAAATGTCGCTCAGGATAGGCGACGGTAAGCCGCTCACTGCCAATGTAACAAGCAACAACAAACTTCAGCTTAAGTTTAAGACCAGTCAGTTTTTAGGAGAATATTTTTACTACTCGGGTGATCTATTCCTGATCTACAACTCTGGACAGCTCGCCCGCCTGAACTGTACGCGCAGTTGATCCGGGGCGACCCGTCGCATGGCAGTGTTTCTGTTTCCAGAAGACAACTTCATGAATGTCCGCTTTTGGCACGAAGCAGACATGAGCTTGTGCGCTGCACATGTCTGCTAATTGGGGGAAGAGCGGACATTAGCCAGCCCCTCCAGCACTTCGCGCAGCTGGGGGCTTTCCCACAGTGACCTCGAGCCGCTACCATGCCTTATCTTGTCCGCCAAGTTTGAGCTGACATCAAACTCAAGACGGCAAAATTACTGGGCCTCACGTTGCTAGAGGTGACCGCGATGTTCAATCCTAGGCAAATCGTTATTGAAGCATTTGTCAGCGAACTAGAGCTCACGTACGAGCGGACCTATGGACTGCTCGAGCCGAGCTATCCCGGCATCATCGGCTTTGTCGCCCGACTTGCCCTCGAGAACATTGCCAACAGCGATGCGGCCTATCACGACGTTAATCACACCATTATGGTTACACTGGTCGGACAGGAGATCCTACGGGGCCGGCATGTTATCGTTGGCGGCGTCACTCCGCACGATTGGCTGCATTTCATCATCGCGCTTCTATGCCACGACATCGGTTACGTTCGCGGAATTTGCCGTGGTGACAGCGACGGTCGCTATGTCACCAATTTGGCCGGCGATACGGTGAGCGTGCCGGAGGGATCAACGGATGCGGCACTGACGCCTTACCATGTCGCTCGGTCCAAGCTGTTTGTGCGGGAGCGCTTCGGTAAGATTGGGCTCAGCCAGATTAACAGCGGTCAGATCGAAACAAATATTGAGCATACGCGCTTTCCGGTGCCTGAGGACGATCAGCACGCGCCGACGGGCGACTTTCCCGGGCTGCTACGCGCAGCGGATCTCATCGGCCAGCTTGCTGACATCAACTATTTGCGCAAGACGGCCGCGTTATTTTCCGAATTCCGCGAGACTGGAATGAGCGAAACGCTCAAATACAACAGCCCCGCTGATCTGCGCGCCAACTATCCGAATTTCTTCTGGCGAGTGGTACGCCCCTATATTGAAGATGCTTTATGCTACCTTCGCGTTACTGAGGAGGGGAAACAGTGGATTGCTAACCTTTATGCGAACGTGTTCTCGACAGAACATAAAGGCGAGTCCATCTGAGCCAACCCTGTTACATTTATGAATTAGCGGTCAGGTTGAAGCGGCGAATTTTATTGGGTCAACGCTGCTGTTGGGGTGCCTGTTGTAAGAGTAGAGGTAGACATCAAGTAGTCATGTCAAGGTAAGCGGACCCCCGTTTGTGTTGAGCATTGCGTTAGGCGGATACCGGCTTCACCTCGTTTGCAATTCGTGCGTTAGACGCTTTGCTCGAAAGTTTGTAGTTAAGCAACAACAAAGGGTAACAGAGCGGAATCCGTGGCTTGCTATAGGAATATTGTCATATCGTTATCGGCCGATTGTTAATTTTGGCAAAACGAACCCAAATTGCGGTGACAGTGTACGCGCCACTTTGCTCAGGGTAGGGGCGGGAGGTTGCGGATCGAAGCTTCGCCGCAGGCCTAAGGAAGTTTCTGGATGTGGTCCGTGAAGTCCAATTGCTCGACATTACTGACTGTCACGCTGCCACCGCTGAACGTGACTGTCGTTACGCCCTGCGGATTGGTGGTGACAGACGCGTTAGCGGAGCTGGTATTGAGCACAACCTGGTCATAACCGGCGCCACCGTCGATTGTGTCATGACCTTCCATGCGCGCTAAAAACGTATCGGCCGCGCCGGTGCCGACAACGCTCGCTCCGCTTGGGCCGACCTGTACCCCATAGTCGCCGCCCGAGAGCGTGTCGAAATTTCCACCGGACAAAGTGTCGTGGAGCTGTCCAATTCCGCCCCACTGGAGTTCGCCGGTGGCTATTGCATTAGCGACCGTTGACCAGAGATTGGTGGGACCGGCACCGGGTGCAACACCGTCCAATCCTCCGACAAACTGAAGGGCATTTGGTAGGGACGTTCCCTGGTTAACGAGGAAGTCGATGACGGCTTTCCGGACATGCGGATCGGAATTCTCAGCCACCAGGAGGCTGTCCAGTGTGGCCCGGTCCAGATCGTATGCCGCCATAACGCAATGTTCCGAAGGGACCGCGAACTACTGCGGTACCTTGGCCATCGGCCTCTAATTTTTGGTTTCCCTTGTGCGCCAAGTTAGCTTGATTTTTAGGTGAGACTGACCTGGGCCTTGCGGCTAAAAAGGGCGCGAAACCGCGGCTTTGGCCCACGCCTTCATATAGTGCGGCCGCCCGCGGGAAACCCAAAATTAACCATATGAGCCCAAGAGTTGCATTGGGGGTTCGCTCGGTTTTGGGCGTGCCCGCACAGCATGACCCCCATTCGTAGTTTGGTGATCAAGTCGTGAGGGGACCTGAGATGAACCGGATTTTGGCCGGTATTTTAGTAGCCGGGTCGCTGACGGCACCCGCAACGGCAGCCGACCTTGCCCCTAAGGGCACCGAGTTTTTTCAACCTGCTGCAAATTGGACGGGCTTTTATCTCGGTATCAACGGCGGCGGCGGCGTCCTCAACGGCGATATCCTTGATCCCGAATGCTGGACATGCGCAAGCACGACATTGCACAGCGGATTTCGGAACGTTTGGCGCACAAGCCGGCTACAACTGGCAGCTTAGCTCGTTCGTCGTCGGCCTCGAAGGCGATTTGAATTGGGCAAGCGCAAATAAATCAACCGGGTATGCGCTTGATGACGGGCGGAGCGCGGGAACGGCCACTCTTAAAATGGACGCCTTCGGCTCGATCCGTGCTCGCGGCGGATTGGCCGTTGGCCCCACCTTCATCTACGTCACCGCGGGTCCGGCTTGGGGCCATTTCAACTCGTCGGTCGTTTTGGGAGATCAGGCGCGTCCCCCGGTCTTGGTCGGTACGGCCTCTGACAGCGAGTGGCGTTTTGGCATCGCGGCAGGAGCGGGCGTTGAATATATGCTCACCAACAACTGGATCGTCCGCGGCGAATATTTGTATCTTGATTTCCTCGATGCACAACAGACGATAAACTTTGTGAATCGAAATAACGGTTGCTTTATCGGCGGGCTTCCCAATGTTCCCTGCAAAGAAAGCTTTGCCAACACCGCGAGTGTCGTGCGAGTCGGTCTGAGCTACAAGTTCGATTAGCTTCATTCTTGTAGCCATGGACAACAAAGCTGGCCCCGCACCGCGCTTTGTTTCTGCACTCGGTGCACAGGTGGGGCTATCGTCGATGGTGCTCCAGCATCGCTTGTCCGTTTTTGGTCAGAAACAGCTTCCAAAACGATCTGAATTGAATCTCTTCAAATTGAATCAATTCAGCAGCCATTTGTTGGGACATTCTCACATTTCGTCAGTTACGAAACGGATCGGTCGAAACCAAAAAGGTCGTCGCAGGCCAATTGTCTTATTTGCTGGCCGTCGAATCAGCCGGTTACTTTCGGAAAAATAGTGATGACCATCACCATTACTGCCACGACGGTTAATAACGCGACTGATCTTGATGCCGGCCAAGTGGTCACCATTACGCTTACGACCGACACGCCACCGGCAACCGTGACCGGAATTCCGGAGCTTGTACTCAATGATAGCGAGGTGGCGACCTACACGGGTGGCTCTGGCACCGACACACTGACCTTCATTTATACAGTGCAGCCCGGCGATAACATCGCCGATCTCCTGGTCACCGGACTAAATTTTCCGAATGGCGCCTCGATCGACGTCAACGGCAGCAACCTGACCAGCCTCTCGGGAGATCTCGGGCTGCAGATCGATACAACGGCACCCAGCGTGGTACCGGCTCCCAGCTTTACAACCATCGTTGATCCGCTAGCCGTCAATGCCACCAATGTGAACGGCATCAACAATGTCGGGCAGATCGCCGGTAACTACTATGACGAAAACTTTACGTCCCATGGATTTATTGAAAGCGGTGGTAACTTCACGACGGTCGACAATCCATTGGCGGCCCAAGGGACAGACCCGTCACTCTCTTATGGGACCGTACTTAACGGCATCAATGACGCAGGGCAGGCCGCCGGCTACTATTACGATGCCAGCGGTGTGGGTCACAGCTTCATCTACGACTCCGGCAATTTCACAGCGCTCGATGATCCGTTGGCCGCTGGCGGTACCTATGCCTTTGGTATCAACATTTCCGGGGATGTGGTCGGCTATTATGTTGATGACAACGGCGTCAATCACGGCTTTCTCTACAGCGGCGGCACCTATACGACGCTCGACGATCCGTCGGCCGCCGGCGGCAGCACCTTTGCCTTTGGCATCAACGCCAGCGGGCAGGTGGTGGGTTATTACGTCGATGACACCGGCGTCAATCACGGCTTTCTCTACAGCGGCGGCACCTATACGACGCTCGACGATCCGTCGGCCGCCGGCGGCAGCACCTTTGCCTTTGGCATCAACGATGCTGGGGAGATCGTAGGAAGTTTCAACGACAGTAATGGCTTGTCGCATGGATTTATAGAGAGTGGCGGCAATTTCACAACGATCGACAATCCATCAGGCACCGACACCTCGCCCGTCGGGATTAACACAGCAGGCGACATTGTAGGATCTTACTTTGACAGCACGTCTGGACATGGCTTTGTCCTGAATGCAGCTACGCTGTCTGTAACGCCCGTTGTATCTGACCCGGTCGGTGGCAGCGAGACCCGGGACAGACAATCACGTTTACGGTCAGCATGACTGAAGCGGTTATTGTCAATGGTGGCATACCGGAGCTGACGCTCAATGATGGCGGCAACGCGATCTACGACCCGACTGCCACCGCCGCCCTGAATGACGCGACAAAGCTGGTGTTCGCCTACACGGTTGATGTGAACGACACACATGTTCCGGCACTTGCAATAACTGGCCTCAACCTGAATGGTGCGACAATTCAGGACCTGGCGGGCAACAGTGCCGATTTATCCGGCGCCGATGTTACCTTTAATGACCTGAGTGTCATTTGCTTCATGCCGGGTACACTTATTTCCACGCCGAGTGGAGACAGACCGGTTGAGACGCTTGCGCGCGGCGACCTCGTATTGACGTCGGATGGTCGAGCGTTACCGGTGAGATGGGTCGGCCGCCAGACGGTGTCTAGCCGGTTTGGCGATCCCCTGCGAGTTTTGCCGATTCGAATCAAAGCTGGCGCGATTGACGAGAATGTGCCGTCGCGCGACTTGTTGCTGTCGCCCGACCACGCGATCCTGGTGAATGATGTCTTGGTGAGTGCTGGCGCATTAGTGAACGGAACATCGATCGTCAGGCAATCCGATGTGCCCGAGACGTTCACTTATTATCACGTCGAGCTTGACGATCACTCGCTTATACTCGCCCATAATGTGCCATCTGAGACATTCATCGATTACGTCCAGCGCCTCGGCTTTGACAATTGGCAGGAACACGAGGCCATCTATCCGCAAGGTAAGCCGATCGCCGAGATGCCATACCCGAGCGCAAAGGCATCTCGGCAAGTGCCCGGTGCCATCCGCGAAATGTTGGCTCAACGCGGCCTCTCTCTCTATGGCGCGCAAGCGTCCACCGCAGCATGAAGTTATTGCGAACTTTTGTCTGGATGCTCGGTGGTCGAAGATTAACGAGTTGTAAAAGTCATTCGGATTGAATGGCGCGGACTCGTGAGTCTCGTATGTACGCGGTGAAGTGCCGGTCAAATTTGAGTAAATGGGTCGCGACGGTTTACCAGCCGGCCCTGGCGGCTCACTGCATGTGATTTGCTAAAATCGTTCCTTCCATTGCGGGTGGATATTAGCGGCGAATTTTGGACAGACTGGATATGCGCAAGGCCCGCACGCCGAAAAACTCGCAACAGGCGAACCCTGGCAAAAAAGTGGGAACGTCTGCGTCTGCGGACAAACAAACTGCAATTTCGGACGAGACCGGTAAGGCATTGTCTGTCGAAATCAATTCCATCCAGATCGCAGAATCTGGAGTGATATTCATAATGGGATGGGCCGATGACCGCTCGTCCCGACTTCGCCAAGTGCGCCTCTTCGGGCAGGCCTGGTCGAAGACCATCGACGGCCAGCATATTGGCCGATTCGGGCGCTCGGACGTCGAGGAACCATCCCCCGCGTCTCAACGGCGCTTTTCTGGATTCTGGGCATTTTCGATCCATGATCGTGCATTGATCAAGGGAAATTCATGCTCGGTTGAGTTCGTTCTCGCTAATGGAACGTCGAGGGCCAGCGAAGTCCCGATTGAGTTTATTGCGGCCGAAGATCTCAGGGAGCGCTTCGCCGAGTTTTGGGGTGCTTTAAGCGATGCAGATCATTTGCCGCCAGCGGAGCTTACATACCTCGAACACGCGCTCAGGCGGCCGATTTCGACCGCCATCATGCCGAAGCACAACATCGAGATCGTCACTATCTCGGAACAGGGCGGCATTTTTATCAATGGTTGGATCGATGATACGGGTGACAAGCTGCGCACTGTCCTCATCAGTGGAAGTGATGGATATGTGACGCTTGATGGTGGAGCGCTTGCGCGGACGTACCGCGGTGACGTGCAAGCGGCCCTTTCAGTTCCAAGCCCGCACGAGTTCGGCTTTTGGTGCTTTGCGGATAATGAAAGTATCCAACGCCGTGGCAATGTCGCCAACGTTGACTTGCTGATGGACAGTGGCGCCCGGCAGCGTGTCGAGGTGTCAATCCGGAGGGCGGATCAAACCGGACTCAGAAATGAAGTCTTGAGTTATCTAGCATCTGCGCAGCATCTTGGTAACCCGCAAATTGAAGCCGTAGCAGGCCTCGAAAACTATATCGGCCGTCAAATTATTGACTTCAACCTGAGAATGTCCCGAAGATTTGCATCGCAGCCTTACGTCGAGCGGTTCGGCGGTCACACTAAAAAGCACAAGGGCTCTATCGTCGTTTGTCTCTATGGCAAGCCTGAATATTTTTTCCTGCAAAACTCATTGTTTTCGAACCGTCCCGGAATAGAAAATTACGAATTCGTGTACATCTGCAATAGCCCCGAACTTGCTGAGCCCTTGCTCAGGGACGCACATATCGCCTCGCGTGCCTATGACATCGATCAGACCCTGGTTATTCTGCCCGGGAATGCCGGGTTTGGTGCGGCCAATAACGCGGCCGTCAATTTCGCGCAGACAAATCGTCTGCTGATTGTCAATCCTGACGTGTTTCCCTGTGACCAGGATTGGGCGGTCAAGCACATCGACACGGTCGAGCAGCTTCCGCGCGAGCAAACAAATATTTTTGGCGTGCCGCTCTACTATGATGATGGATCCCTTATGCATGGAGGGATGTATTTCGAGGCCGATCGCGGGGTCTCAATGGAGCAGTCATCATTCAAATCCAGGATGTTTTTGCGCGTGGAGCATTATGGAAAGGGCGCTCCACCATTGGCTGCCAAATTCATCAAATCGCGCCCCGTTCCGGCCGTGACGGGCGCGTTTATGTCATTGGACCGTAATTGGTTCGAAAATATTGGCGGCTTTAGCGAAGACTATGTGCTTGGACACTATGAAGACGCCGACCTTTGCCTCAAGAGTTTGCAAAAGGGAATTTCTCCCTGGATGCACGATATCAAGCTCTGGCATCTGGAGAGTAAGGGATCACACCGGCTTCTTGTCCACGAAGGGGCATCCATCGTAAATCGCTGGCTTTTCAACAAGCAGTGGGCCGGAAAAGTGATCCCGAATTTGCTCGGGCAGTCACCGAATCTTTCGTTGCTGGAGCAGGCGACGGAATCGACGTCTTTTGGTTGGTCGATTGAAACTGATGGCAAGCCCAATAACAGAACCGACGTGAAGGCGAGAAAGCGGCCGAAATCAGTAAGTAAAACAATCGCGCAGAATGGAGGCGAAAGGGTTCCCTCAGGCTCTCGCGGTATCGAGCTTGTCTTTGACGCAGATAAGGCAAAGGGACTTGATGACGGCGCACCAACCGTCACCGAGTCGATATGAATAGGCTGGCATGCCAATGAAAGTGCTGCTCATCAGTCTGTTTCATCCGGAGCTGGTTCGGGGCGGCGCGCAGCAAGTTTGCTATGAGCTGTTTCAGGGCCTGCAGGATCGGCCAGACGTCGAAGCGACGCTGCTTGCATCAATCGACAGCTCGATACCGGCGCTTTACAAGAGCGGCGCGCGGATCACCGGATTTGACCGGCGCCCGAACGAATATCTCTTCCTGAGCCGCAATTATGACTACGTCTGGCACAAGGTGCGGGATCCTTTGCTGATAGAATCCTACGTCGAGTTTCTTCGGCTGATCGAGCCGGATGTAGTCCATTTTCATCATTTCCTGACACTCGGAATCGATCTTTCTCACGATTACGCGGAAAACACTGCCGCGTGCGCGCATTGTTTTCACGTTCCATGAGTTTGCCTCGATCTGCTTTGCCGATGGCCATATGGTCCGGAAATCGGATCGGTCCCTATGCAGCGAGGCGTCGAGCGTGCGCTGCCACCAATGCTTCCCCGATCTCTCGCCGGAGTTCTTTTTCATGCGCGAGCTTTGGATGAAGAAGCATTTCGAGGCGGTCGACGTGTTCACCACGCCAAGCCAGTTCATGATCGATCATTATACAAAATGGGGCATCGACGCCGGCCGCATCCGTCATGTCCCGAATGGTCAGGCGGACTACAGCGATCGGCGTTGCGTTGCGACGAGGAACGGCCGGTGAGAAACCGCTTCGGATTTTTCGGCCAGTTTGTCGACAACAAGGGCGTCCACGTGATCCTGGAGGCGGTGGAGCACCTGCGCGCGTCCGGGTTCACCGATTTCGTGGTCGAACTCAACGGCGACAATCTACGCTATGCGAGCGAGGCGCGGCGGACGCAGATCGAGGCCTTTCTGCAACAGGAAGCGCAAAAACCGCACCATGAGCAGAACGTGGTCATGAACGGACCCTACCACGTCGACGAGCTTGGCGAGCCGAATGTCGCGTGTTGACTGGTGCATCGTGCCGTCGGTGTGGTGGGAGATCTTCGGCCTTGTGATTTCGGAGGCCTGGATGTTCAAGCGGCCGGTGATCGCGTCGAACGTGGGCGGGATGAAGGAGCGGATCACCGACAGCGTGGATGGGCTGCATTTCAATGTCGGCGACGCGCGTTCGCTTGCCGAGGTGATGCGCCGAGCCTGCACCGAGGAGGGCCTTTGGGAAGGCCTCACGCAAGGGATAAAGCCACCACAGACCCGCGAGCGTATGACCGAAATGTTTCATCGGCTTTATAAAGCGAAATCGAATGTTCCGCGCGGAACACACGCCTCGCCACGCCTGGTTCCCGAGTTGCTATAACCCGGCAAACCGAGCCGCAAAAGACGAGCGGTATAAAGAAGCCAGACTGAGCGTTCACAACTGCGAAGTTCAGCGTCTTTGATCCGTACGCTCACAGAGATCGCCTTTGTCTAGAACCACTTTACGCTCAATCTTTAAACTGCTGTTTCTAGTAACAGCCGGTCCTCACTTCGCATCAGCGCAAACCGCGCTATCTCAGCAGGAGATTATTTTCAGGCAGCCAGCCTTAAATGGCGTCGCAGGTAATTTCCATGTCCCGCTCACCGAACATAAATATCCGAACGGTCAACCATTCAACGTAATCCTTTGGCAGCCTAATCCGAACCGGACGGATGGACAGCTAATTCCGTCGAATGAGAGTGTTGGCAACCTCACGGGATTTTATCCGACACAACCGCTCGACAAACATCAGGCTGCATTCCGAAATGGGGCAGGCGCTTCCGCGGTACAGATCGAAGGTGACACAGTAGGGGTCTACTTATCTTCCTCGGATCTTCCTAATGGGTCGCCCGGCCATAAGATGATGATCACGCCGGCCTTCATGCTTCCGAAAAGAATTCACGTTTTCGAAAGGGGAGATCGATCGATTGTGTGCCGATTAAACTTGCAGGTACCGACGGCGCAAGATTTAAATCGGGCTGGAAATTTTACTTACGTCTTGGCGGAGTTTGTTTTTGAGGATCGGAGAACAAAGACGCAGATATCGTACGGCGTTAATTTATTTCATCATAGTCCGGCACGCGTACCGCCACCAACAACGCAATTTTTGCGACTTCACAGAAGTGGGCCCCTATGATGCCCCTTCGCGCTCTTTTCAGGTCGGAAATCGGCTTGCTTTCGATTCGCGTGTCGTTACGCCGTTAGCTGGCACAACGCTTTTTCAGACACAGACATGGAGCGGTTGGCGTCTCTTTGAATTTGCGATCACTCATCAGAATTTTAAGACTGCGCTGCGGTCACTAAAAGATAAGGAGCCAATATTTAATGGTTCCGATAGCCCGGAGGATTACGCCTTTGTTGAATGGCATCTTAATGCTGAACTAACATTTGCGACTGGCCCGGCTAAGCTTGGATGGTCTCTCAAAGGAGCAGAACTCGCTGTCGTTCCGACCGAAACACTCAGTCGAGCGGTCGCAAACTAGCGAAGTTTATTTGCTGAAAGTACGTCGGGCGTGCGCGATTGAAGGCCTGGCGACGTAATACTGGTCATAGCCGTAATTAAACAATTTCATAACGTCGTCTAACTCGGCCATAAAAAGTTCCTTGTTGCTCTGTGACCAGTTCAATTCGGAAAATCTCTTTGTCTTGAATGAGTTCGATGTTCTTTCCGGATAAGTACTTTCTATGGTTGTACGAAAGGCTACCGCTGCATTTTCTTTAAATCCAAGAAAGTCGGAAATGGTCTTTGTCGCTTGGGCGGGATTATAGAGCAAATCGTATTGGTCAATTTCGACCCAACCATTAAGCCCATCGCGTATCGCTGCCCAGGTATTGAATATGTATTTCAGATCTCTGCAATGTTCCGCAAACGACATGTGGCTAAATTTTCTGAGTCGAGACTCCAGATTTTCGATCGGCCGACGCTTTGCAAATATGATCTTCGCCTTGGGCCAGATCGACTTGAAGAACGGAAGGTTTTCAATCGTGCCGCCGTGGGCAGTCTTATCGAACCACCGTGTGCCATCGTAGACCCTGTCCATCATGAGCCGGGCCATTTGTCGGTATTGCTCAACGACCCGATCCTTCGCAAGGGCGTGCAACAGGGCTCCGGGCACATTATTGGCTGCTTCGACCTCGTAGTATTTTGCGATTGTCTC
Source organism: uncultured Alphaproteobacteria bacterium (assembly GCA_963815055.1). Taxonomy (GTDB): domain Bacteria; phylum Pseudomonadota; class Alphaproteobacteria; order Rhizobiales; family Xanthobacteraceae; genus Pseudolabrys. The sequence goes on from CAWFEU010000004.1 coordinate 39,763, forward strand.
TTCGATCCGCGCAAAGAGCATCAAGAAATGACCTTCGGAATATCCCGATATTCCGGCGGCAGAGAGCCCTAGCGCGAGAGCCGACGTTCCAGATCGGGGCGAGCCAACGATGAGGATCGGATCCATTTGTGCGCCCTTATTGCTCAGCGAAATGCGAGATGTACAACACGCAGTTCGTAAATGTGTGAGTCACTTACGGCTCATTTTAATTTTTGAGATTGCGGCGCGCGAACTTCCCTTAGTCGGTAACTGAGCCGCATTTGTCTCACCAGAAGAGCTGGTTTTGACGACGTTGGACCGCTTATAGCGCGCTGGCGAGTAAATTCCGACAACGCGCTGTAATTCCCAGAGCTCGAACAGGCGAACTCTGCTCAGCCAGTCAGTCTGAGCAACTGACAAGACCTGCGTGAATGCTCTTGTTAACAAGCCTGGCCCGGTCGAAAGCCATGGTATGTCACGATCGCCACGACTGACCGTTGTTGCAGCATTTTCCAGCGCCAGAGCAATTACTGGGTGGCCGGGTATAGTGCCAATGAAGTTAGAGCCAATGGCGCCGTAGTTATCCTGATAACCGACGAACTCCGCCTGTGGTGGCACGAAGGTGTCCAGACCAGCCAGGCACTTGTCGTCGGCGTCGACAAAATAGCCACCTTCCGAAGCGAGGAAAGCCAACCGTAGAATATCCGCGCGTTGGCCCGGGTCCTGCGCGCGGTGGAATGTGCGTGATATCTTACCCCGGTAATGGGCGCGTAAGAAATTGTCCGCGGTCTCATCGTTAAAAACGATATGCTTGTAATCGCTGTGCCCGTCGCTCCAGGATTTCATCAACGCACTGATGTCATTTGGCAGAGTGTTCGAATGCCAGTATTGAACAATTTGCCGCGGGATTTTCGGTGTAGCGACCGAAGCTGGCTTGACTTGAATATTTGAGAAAGCTCCGGAATTTCTCATCGCCAGCATCAGCAGTAACGCTGGCGCGGTGTGGTCAGGATTATCGTGGGCTAGTCGCTTGAGCGGCTCGATTTGCTGCTCGCGGGGCAGCGCAACAATGTGTTTCAGCCTGGCAAGCACACTCCGGACCAGAACAAATTCGTTGATCAATTGGCCGGTATGATGTTGTGTAATGTTGAACGTTTGGCCGGCTGAAATTCTCTTGGCCTTGTCGCACTCGAACGCTGCCCGTAAGTGTGCGCGCGCGCTACCAATGTCTGCCCGTATTAAAAAGGCGCGAGCCAGCGCGCCGTGCAAGTGGCCATTATTGGGATCGAGCGTGAGCGCCTCCTGATAGTGGCTGATGGCTTGTGCATACTGCCGGCGGCCTTCGGCGATGTGTGCTCTCAGAAGATGAACGTGCGCCAGCTCTCTTCGTGATTTGGCCGGCGCCAGCGCGAGTGCCCGCTCGGCCATTTCGAATTCGCCGATGGTGACCTCAAACGACGTTTTTTCCAGCCAAAGCGAGAAGTTGGCTGCGATCTGCTCACGTTTGTCCGAAATCAAAGAGCGCACAGCATTGAAATCTCGGAAGTGCCTGAGAATATGGACATGCGCGGCGACAAGCTCGGGCAGGGGGCCAAAAATCGCGCGAGCTTGTTCCAGGATCTTTAAAGCCTGTTCGCGCTTGAGTGCTTGCCCGGCGGCGCGCGCGGCGAGCAGATAGGGACCAAGCTTTCCCGAGTGAAACTGGATTGCGCGCCGCGCGAGTTGCAAGGATTCATCCGGCCGTGCTGATTGAAGAGCGAATTCCGCCGAAAGCAAGAGGGCGCCCAGATGGTTTGGTTCCATGGCGAGGGCTTGTTGTAGATGCTGCTCGGCCTCGTCTGGCTGACCGGCTGCCCAAGTCTCATGAGCGAGTTCAACAAGCCCTTGTGGATTCAATGGTCGTTTGGCAACTGCCGTCCGGAACGCGTTCATCGCGGCTTTAGGATCGGGTCTCATCCGGCAAAGCTGACCGAGCTGCATCCAGCCACCCCAATGATCCGCATTTGCGTCCAGCACGGATTGGATCAATCGCAGTGCGCCCTCGAAATCGCTTTGTTCTCGCAGTTCAGCGGCGACATCCAATCGTAGGTCCAGATTGGTGGGATCATGCTCGCTCGCTGAGCTGAAATATTGCAGTGCCGCAACGCCATCTCCGCGACGGCGCGCCAGATGACCGAGTGCCGCTGTTATGCGCGGGTGGTCCGGACATTTCTGAATCGCTCGATTGAGAGTTGCTGCGGCTTCGTCGAGCCGGTTTGCATCCATTAGAAAATGGCTAAGAGCAACGATGACCGGCAAATTATTCGGGTTGGATTCCGCGAGCCTGCGCAGCAACGCCTCGGCATCATTTAGGCGTCCAAGTGAGCGGAGAACGTTTGCGATTTCCAACTGTAGACCGATATGTTCAGGCTGAATTGTTGCGGCAGCCATGAAGATAGCCAGAGCTTTTGTATGATAGCCACGCCCGAAAAACAAATGGCCGCGCTCAATGAGCGCTCCGAGGTGCAGCGGCTCGGCCGTCAGAATACTGCAGAGCACCTTATCAGCCTCGTCGAGGCGATTGAGTGCCCGCAAAGAGCGGGCAAGCTCCACTTCGATATTTCGGTTGCTTGGATCGGACGTGGCCGCGATCTTGAATGCTGCGGTCGCCTCTTCGAGTTTCCCGCGTTGACGCAGGATATGCCCACGTTCGATCAATGCCCCGGTTTGAAGCGGCTCGGCATCCAAAACGTTATTGAGGATCGCATCGGCCTCGTCGAGCCGATCGAGTGCCCGAAGATCACGGGCCAGCTCGACCTGGATATTCCAGTTGCGCGGATCGACCGCTGCAGCAGCCCTGAACGCGCCGGCTGCTCTTTCACGATCGCCTCGTCCACGAAAAAGATGACCGCGTTCGATCAGTGCCTTGACTTCGCCTGGCTCAATATTCAGCACGTCATCGAGTAGCGCCTCGGCTTCGTCCAGGCGGTCAAGCGCTCGCAACTGTTTCGCTCGCTCGATCATGCCCGTAATATCGAGTGGATCGAGTTCTGAGCCTGCATCTAAAGCGGTAAGGATGGCCGAGCGATTGTGGTCCACGCTCTCGCAACTCCCTAATTCAAGGTCGACAGCGGCGCATGCGTATCGGCGATAATCGCCCAAAATATTAACTTTTTAAGCAACATTCACGCCGTTAGGCGGCCACAGTCGCCCTAGATCGAGGGGCCATTGATGTCGTGCATTCGGAGTCTTGCCGATTTCGCCGGCCGCTCGATACGACTTGGACGCGGGTCCGGCATCACAATGTACGCTCTACTTTGCACAGGTAGGGCGGATTGTTGGGATCAAAGCCTCGCCGGCGGACCACCCCAAAATCTCGCATGTTGGATATATCGCTCGTCAGGCCGACTTCTTGGCTTTTGGCCTTAGATTTGCCCGGCCTCAGTGGCCCGGCGCAGGGGAAAACCGGGAATGAAGTCACGCACGGCTTGATGGGTATTGCAGCGCGCGCCGGATATTACCGGCTGCTCGAAAAAACCGCGCGTCTATTGACCGTGAATGTCCTGTTCAGGCGGTATCGCTCTGAGACGGATTGTGGACCGCGAAACGACCCCTTAAAAATTGACAGCATCGGGCACATTGTACGCTCAGCCCTCTCTGCTAAAAGGCCGGTGATGATCTCCCTCTAGGATAATTCGATCGAATTTCGGAGTGCGGACGGCTATCACGGCGGCGGGTACGGTTGGCAATTCCAAACTCTTATGGCGCCGTTTCGCATCACAGCGGTTCGCCAGCACGAGCTGGAGTTGACAGCTGGCGCACTGTATTGCCTGTGACAAGTTCTGTGGATTGCCATGTTAATCAAAGCCGCTGCGCACGCCGCTTTCAACCCCGCGCCCACTTTGGACCTGAGCCAGCGCGTCGGTCGGAGCGCCGAAGGCTACCGCAGTGAGGACGATCCACTTGCGTAACATGTAGCCCACCTATGATCTACTTTACGCCGATGCAAGCGGTGCCGGTCATAACCTACAATGTTTCTGTGCGGCGGGGCACTGGCGTCAGCAGCGCTAATGCCCGTTTCGGGCGAGGCCAAAAGTGGGGGAGGAAACAATGGTGGCACGCGCGCCAACCACTCGTCCGACGTTGCAAAACCCAAGGCTACTTCTACGGGAGTAAAAGGCTCGAATATGTCCCAAAAAAGCCGCTGGCCGGCCTGCGATCTGCATTTGGCCCTTAGCTGGCAGCACTTAACGGACATTTGCTCGCTGTTTCGCCTCTTTTTATTCGCTACCGAGATTGCGTCTATGCGAAAATGCGTCGACGAAATGTGGTCACGTCAGGAACCGTATCGGTTCGTTCCGGTACAAGCGTGGTTTGTCGTTCGACGCAACCGCAGGTCGATGCCTTGCGCCGCGGGAGCCGAATCAACGGCCACCAGGGAACTTTATGTACCGTTCGACGAATAATCCGTGGCTTTCAAGGACATACTTGGTACCGGGCGGGAAGTCTTTAGGTAGTCGAGACGAACGCGACATAGTGAACTTTACTCCAGGTTTACTCACTAGACCCATCATCATACCGAATGGCGAGGCGATGTTTAGATTTTGGCGGAATTGCGATTGTCCACACTGTACACCACCGGATCGCGACACAGCGCGACCGCGCCCTTAAGGCCAATTGCCTGCCATAAAATCTGCACGCCGGTCTGAAAAGATTTTGGGCGAGGAAAAGATCGGTCGATGAGACCGGCAAGAAAAGAAATTAGACAATGGCGATTGAAGACGAATACCGGCGAGAGGCCGAGAGATGCCGCGTGCAAGCTGAACGCGCGTCTAAACCCGCTGACAGAGCCTTCTGGCTAATGTTAGCCCAAAACTGGCAAACACTCGCTCAGCAATCGGACCGGCAGCCTGAGCCCGAACTTTAAAAACGACGAATGCCGAATAGCGCGGCTTAAGCAGCGGCCCGACTTAAGCACACGGTCGAGAATGCGCATCCCAATTTACCAGCCATCCGGACCCTAACTCGCGACTAGATGGTTCGTCCGCTTTACCGGCACTCAAAACCTGGATCGCAATTGATAGGTCCACCCCACTAGCAAAATTGCTCCGGCAATCAATAAAGGGATGACCGGGACGACAGGCCAATCTTTGGCACTGTCAGATGCATAGCTTACTACGACCACCGCAACGATTATGCCGGCAACAATGGCTGCCATAGTATAAAAATATTTCCCCGAAAAAGGTGCCATTTCACTCTCGTCTTTGACGTTTGATCGCCAATGCTTACGTCGCACAGGACATTTAGTTCCATGTCGGCCATGGACTATGTTGCCGACGGCGCATTCGAGTGCCACCGCTCCATGTCCGACGCTGGTCGAGCATGTCCGCTTTTGCCCCGCAAGCGAATCAACGCGATCAGTAATTAGTGGCTTGAGCTTTTGCCGGCTGCTCTCGGCCGACACTTGCGCCTCGGGGCCGATTGAACACGTTGGTGCATGCGGGGCTGAGTTGCCGTTTGTTTGCAATAAGGCATTGGGCTACACGACCCGCATCCGGGATTGCGTTTTGGCAAAGCCGCATCGCATCCGGCGTACATGCATCGGCATCCTCTTGCGTATAGGCGATTGCAGGGAGCGGAGCCATGATTGCGACTATCAAAACAATAGCGTTCAATTTGCCCATGACATTCGCTCCAATTTTCCTTCGAAGGGACAATAGGTGGGACGATAAAACGTTCCTTGCTCGACCGAGGGCAAAGGCTTTTTGAGGTAAAGGGGACAGCAACTAGCTTCCAACAACCGCCACGATTGTTCGCTTTCCGGGGCAAAGCGGCCATCGCGGAGCGCAATCTGGTGATTGGACGAGATCCGAGGGGCCGTGCGACGCGTGCTACCCGCGCTGCAAAGTAATTGTCGCACCCTGCACGTCGGCATTCGCATCTTGCGATTTGATCGTAACTGACTGCTTGTCGCCACGCGTCACCAAATCCAGATTGGCGGTGAACGTAGGTCCCTTGGCCACAACCTGAAAGCCGACACCTTCGACCTTACCGGACAGAGTCCCCGCTGCATTGCGGGAGGACTGGCTCCAGGTCCCCGTGATCGCGCCGGCGGCGTAGTTTGCACTACCGCGCAGATCGAAATTAAAGCTGGCACTGGCGCAGCGTATATTGAGTTGAAGTTTGCTTTGCTCCTCTAGAACATCATAAGAAGCCCGGCATTTGATCGCTTCATGCCTGCCGTTGGATAAGTCGATGGTGCCGGAGCCAGACCAACTTCCCGCCAATTGGTCAAAAGGGCTGGCGCTCGGAGCCGAGCCTTGAGTGGTCGCGGGCTGCGTGTTGCCGTCACCGCCCATAAATAGCAACACCGTCAGCGCCAAAACGACACCACGAGGAATCGCGCTAGTGGGGATCGAATGCATGGACATAATCAAGTTCCTCGGGTCATTTTGGGATCATCCGTGGACCGGATAACACCCCTCGCAGAGCGTTGGTTCCCCCATGAAGTAGCGCAGGTACCAGAATGCTGCGCCCTAAGATCGCTTGGGTGCCACAGTCACCCCAGTTCTTGATTTGAACAGTGACTCTGGTCTGTCTGTTCGAGGTCTAGCTGCCCGTTTCGCCATCGACTGCGTGAGTTCGCACTCGACACTTCGCGTGGTGATTTTCACACGTCCGCCGCGGCGTCGTTTCTGCTCAACAATTACTGTGCGGGGCATTCGATCAGCGCTCTTGCTACTACGGGCTAAAGTTTAGCGGCCAAATTACCGAGAGCCTGGCGTATCTCTTCCGCAGGGATGACGCGTCTTTCGGGCGGACCTTCCTGCTTCCGGCCGCTAGCCGGTACGCTAGCCTTATTCGTTGTTTTGTCAGCCATAACTCACACCAAGCCTGACGCTCGGTCTCTCTCCATCTGAAAATTGCTAGGGAGCATGCCGCCGATGCGCGCCAGGCTGTACAGCAAACGTGCCTAAGGCTCTTACGTTCCCGGGCGCATGTACTATTAACATGGCGGCACGTTAGGCTGCGGACCGTTGGTTGGCAGTCTAAGCCACACGACTGAAAACCACCTGCCTGAAAGGCTCGTCTCGCACCTGCGACCTTTTCTTTGGAATCATGTCTTCGGAACGAATTGTGACCGGGCGAATTGTTGGCCGATGCGTCGGTTGCAAGGAACTACAAATATTTTTGCTTTTTAGGAGCGCACGCGGGGCCGTGACGCGATATAGCCATTGGCCGATTGTTCATTTAGGGAAAACGAACCAAAATTGCGGTGACACTGGTGGGTAGGGCGGATGGTCGGGATCGAAGCTTCGCCGACGCACCACGGCAGACCTGCGGAAGTTTCTGGATGTGGTCAGTGAAGTCCCAATTGCTCGACATTGCTGACCTGTAGACTGCTAGCGCCGGTTTCCGTCCTGGACATGGCAAGCCTCGCTACTTGACTTACCAATTGCCGGGGACCGGGGAACGCTCCGCATTCAAGGGGGCGATCGTCCGGGACATCAAGTCGCTCAGGTCATAGGGGCGATTTAGTCCTCGGGTGGCCGGATCTGGACGCAGCCTCTGAGAGAGCTCTTCGATGTGCCCATCTACGGCGTTGTCCAGCAACTGCCCCACATGGGCAGTGATGCGCGTGAACCCGCTTGAATTGGTCAGACAATTGAAGCTCATTATCGTCTCCTCTGACCCGACTAATTGCATACGCCTATCGTAAATATAGGCGGGTACGAATAGGAACGCTGTGTCGGCTATCACAAAAATGCGCAATACCACTGTCGACCAGTTGAGCCGGCTGGGTACAGCGGACGTGCCCTTTTGCACCGCACATGTCTGCTTTTAACTCAAAACAGACATCGGCCAACAGGATCAAATTGGTCAGCTATTCTGTCACGTTTATTACATGTATTGCGATGTTCGAATTTAAGTTGTTTAATTTTCAAAAGCGCACAGCAAGGGCGGCTCGTTGCGCAAAATTTCGAGAACATGCTTCAAGCGCTCGCCCTAGAGAGCGCTCGCCTTAATGGCGGACCTTTCTGCTGAGCCGAATTTTGCGCTCCGCATCGATTGCAATGACCAATCGAAAAATACCGAATGCTGCTCCTCGGGCACATGTTCATGCCGAGAGTGGTAAAGTGAGGATGCAATGAGGTTGGAGCTACATACGAACCTTAAATACGTTCACCAAGCAAACATCGACAGATATAAAAGGGTCTTGGCGACGTACTTGACCGACGAAGAGCGCCGCTTTGTTGAACGGCGCCTCGCTGAGGAGCAAGCGTCCCTTGAGCAACCCAACTCGGGCCCAGAGCGTCGCGAAGTGCTCTCTTGTCCGCGCGTCGACGAAATGCCAACTCCAGCTACGCGGTCGTTCATTTGCCAATGTGTTCAATGCGACGCACGTATATGGGTCGCACATAGCAGCCCGATCAACTCTATCCGTTTATGTAGGTCTTGCGCCCGCCGGTAGCCTTATGCAGTACGCAAACATTTGTACTTGATGGTGCGCTCCGGCGCGAACAACTCCGTCCCCTGGCGCACGAGCAACAGGTAGGTAGGTGATTGTGCAGACGCAGATTATGAATGTGACAATCGCCCACGTACCAACAGCCGAGCCGCTGTTACGACGAATTTGGCCGCCTGCAATGATCGCCTTTCGATTCGGGCTAAGTGCGGCTTGGACATGTCTCTTGGGATACTCGCTCATCAAACTAATAGCCGTCGCAATTTAGAGATGCCGCCATGGCAGCAACCACATCGCAAAGGTGCTTAGCAAAATGCATGCAGTGTGGCACGGCGGTGATTTTCCCCGGACGGGTCGGTACCGAGGGCACGCGGGGAACTATCGATAGTCGGGGCTGCCCGGTTTGCGGACATGAAATTGAGGCGACCGACAGTGTCGTTGAGGGAATGCCTCCCGACGCCAAGCGTATCGAAGAGTTTTTTTCTCGGTTTTGTTAGCAGATCAAAACGTTGTACCGGTATTTGCTCATTGGGTATGATAATAACTGGCGCTCGTGCTGGAGCGGCGACCCAAAGCAAAAGCCAAAAATAACATGCCGCCGCGGTTGAATGACGATGTCAAAGCGGACATGAACTATCGCACCGCACATGTCGGCTTTTGACCCAAAGTAGACATCCCCAGTCGAAAGGTTGCAGTGGGCGAGACGTCATGAAAAACCCCCGCCGTCGCCGGCGGGGATTGAAGTTAGCAGAGAGCCCGAAATCTGGCTCTAGGTGACTCTTTGACGATTAGTCGCAAACGCGAACACGCCGGGTATGGATACGGCCGTATCCGTCTTCGAACTGCTGCCGTTCAACGTGGCATCCACCGTAGACGGGTTGATAGCCAAACTCATAGTAGCCCGGGCCGCCGTAATAACCGCGGTTGGCCTGCGAACCGATGATCGCGCCAACAGCGAGGCCGCCAACAACGCCTGCGGCAACCGCGCCGCCGTTGCCGCCCGCGTATGCAGGCTGTGACGATACCGGAACCGCCAACGTCAAGGCCGCAACGGCCGCGAGCGTAGTGAGTTTCAAAAGCTTGGATTGCATGTGTCGCTCCAAAGGTTGGGATTTCCAACCGCCTGGGGCTGGACGCAACACCAAGCTCCCGCGCCGGCTGATTGGTTCCCTCTGCGCGAAGCTATCTTTTGCGTGCACGGGCCGGTTCATGCCTGCGCCGCCGCGCTCGTGTGTCTTATTGGCACAAGTGGGCGCACGCATCACGGCGCGCTGTTCACGAATAAACCGCCGCCACCTTGATTTGCCCTCGTTGCGCAGGACCTGGAGCGAAACGTCAGCGCCATGCCGGCGCAGCCTTACGTCTACGGTCGATTGGCCCAGACGCAGATTGCGCAAGGTCACCTCATCGAGAAATGACGGCAGCTGTGGCTTGTGCAGCAGGATTTCGTGGCGGTCCGGATTGAATTCGAGACCGAGCGAAGCCTGAAGCAGCAGGAGCGGTGTGCCCGCGGCCCAGGCCTGCGGCGAACAGGCGACCGGATAGAGCGTCGGCCCACGTTCGCGTCCGCGCTGGAAACCGCAATACAGTTCAGGCAGGCGCCGCAGGTCCATATAGCTTGCTGCCTCGAACAGGCCCTTGAACACGCGATCCACCGCGCTCTTGTGTCCGTAGCGCGCGAAGCCGGCCGCGATCAGCGAATTGTCGTGCGGCCAGACCGAGCCATTGTGATACGACATCGGATTGTAACGGCGCTCCTCGCGGGCCACCGTGCGGATTCCCCATCCCGAAAAAAACGACGGCCGCATCAGGTCGCGCACCACCGCCTCCGCGTGCTCCGGCGCGGCGATCCCGCTGAACAGCACCTGTCCGGCGTTCGACGTCCGCACGCGGCATTGCCGCTTCTGTCCATCAAGTGCGAGCGCATAGGTGCCGATATCCTCGCACCAGAAGGCCGCCTCAAATTGTTCGGCGAGTCTTCTGGCCTGGGCCTCAAGAGCGTCGCCGCGCGCGTGCTTGCCGAGCCGGTGCGCGCCGCGCGCAGCCAGGCGCTTCGCCGCATAGACGTAACCTTGCACTTCGCAGAGCGCGATCGGGCCTTGCGCGAGCGCGCCATCGGCATGGAAGATCGCGTCGTGCGAGTCCTTCCAGCCCTGGTTGATAAGGCCCTTTTCGTCGGCGCGCTGATACTCGACGAAGCCGTCTCGATCGGGATCGCCCGGCCCGTCGATCCAGCCCAGCGCCGCTTCGATATTGGGCCATAGTTCGCGCAACGTTTCTGTGTCGCCGGTATGCTCGGTGTAGAGTCCGGCCAGCATCACGAACAGCGGTGTTGCATCCACGCTGCCGTAATAGAGGCCGAAGGGAATCTCGCCCAGCGCCGCCATTTCGCCGCCGCGCATTTCATGCGGGACTTTTCCGGGCTCGGCGTCGACAAGCGGGTCGAATGTGGTGGCCTGAAAGGCGGCGAGCCGCCGCAGAACGCCCTTGGCGATCCGGGAATCGCACCACAACATCTGCAGTGCGGTAATGATGCCGTCGCGGCCGAACGTGGTCGAGTACCAGGGAATGCCGGCATAAGGGTAGGGGCCTTGCGGCGTATCGGTCGTCAGCATCGCAAGGTCGGCCATCGAACGGCATATCATCTCGTTGAAGATATGATTTGAGCTGGTGATCGTGGCCATGCCGCGGCTCGCGGCCTGGCGCTGCTGGAACGCCGCGCGCAGCCCCTTGCGAAACGGAACAGCGATGCGCTCCTCGGCGTCGGGCTCGCAATTGACGGTGACATATATCGAGCGGGCCTCGTTGGGCTGCAGAACGAAGGCGTAGCCTGCGAGCCGCTCGGACAGATGGTCCGGTGCCGGTTCGAACAGAATCGCCGTGCGCCGCCGTTTGCCGTCGAGGCCCTGATAGTTCAGCGCAACTCTGGCTTTGCCGACGTCCGCAGTCGCGATACCGCGGCGCTTGCGGTGCATTCCGCGCACCTCGAATAGATCGGCGAAATCGCTGGCGAAGGCGAACGAAAGCTCGACGTTGAATGGATGGTCACCGTGGTTCTGCAAACGCAGGCGCTGATAGACAGTGCCGTTCAGGAGGAAAAGCGTGCGCACGACGTGCAGCATGTCCTTCGGCTGCACCAGCTTCTGATTGAGATAGATGTCGGGATTGGTCAGGTCGACAGTGAGGAAGGAATTGTCGTCGCGCACGGCGGAGCCCAGCAGCAAAGGCTGTTTGCCGCTCAGCAGCATTTCCAGGTGGGAGAGATAGCGTGTGTCGCAAAAGAAAATGCCGTCGGGTCCGCCCGGCGCCGCCCCGATATCCGCATGGCTGTCGAACACGGCGAAGCAATCGCCCTGCTTGAGCGTGCGGCGGGGCCGCGTGGAGGATCCGGTCCCCGGAATGTAGAAAGGTATTTCGGGAACGTCCTCGATCGGCCTTGCGATCGAGCTGTGGCTAAGCAACGAGCGGCCTCAAAATCTTCAGATCCTTGCCAGCCGGCGCAAGCTCGATGTCCTGCGGCTCACGCGCCGGGGACGGCGCCAGCAGCGACCGGTATATACCAACATAGTCTTTCGCCATTCGTGTGGCGGAAAAACGTTGGTCGAAACGCTGACGCACCTTTTTTCGATCGAGCGCAATGACGCCCGGCAGGGCGGCGATCGCCTCTTCCATGGTGTCGACGATGGCGCCGGTGATGCCATCCTCGACGATCTCGGGAACCGAGCCACAGCGAAACGCCAGCACCGGCGTTCCGCAGGCCATCGCCTCGATCATGGAGAGCCCGAACGGCTCGGGCCAGTCGATTGGAAACAGCAGCGCCCGTGCGTCGCCCAGGAATTGCGATTTCTGCGTGGTCGTTGATCTCGCCGATAAATTCAACGCCGCCGCCAGTGAGCAGCGGTTCGATCTCGTTCTTGAAATAGACCGCGTCGGCGCGGTCGACCTTGGCGGCGATCTTGAGCGGAATCCCGGCCGCCCGCGCAATGGCGATGGCGCGGTCGGGGCGCTTTTCCGGCGAGATGCGGCCGAGAAAGGCGAGATAGCCGCCGCGCGCTTCCGGTGTGCCGCGGTGCAAGTGAGCCGGGATGCCGTGGTGGACGGTTCCCGCGAAGTTTGCGTTCGGTATCGGGCGTCGCTGGGCGTTCGAGATCGACACCAGCGGCATGTCGCCGAAGCCCAGATAGAGCGGGAGCAGATCGGTCAGATCCTGACGGCCGTGCAGCGTGGTGACGGTGCGGCCTGAGATCGGCCGAAACAGCGGGAAATGGAATTGATCGATATGGAAATGCAGGATGTCGAAATCGTCGGCCTGTTGGCGGACGCGATCGAGCATCAGCATATAATAGGGAATCGTGTCACGGACGCTGGCGTCGAGCCGGAGCGCCTGGGGTACGCAGGGGACGAGGTTGGCGGCGGTGATCGAATCGCCGCTCGCGAACAAGGTGACGTCATGGCCAAGGTTCACCAGCTCTTCGGTGAGGTAGGAGACGATCCGCTCGGTGCCGCCGTACAGCCGTGGAGGGACGCTTTCCATCAAGGGTGCAATCTGCGCGATTTTCAATTTTGTCCCTTCCAGAATGACTGATGGTAAAGATCGTCGCGCGCCCTAAGTTCCCGGGAATTTCGATCCGGGCGATGCTGGCCGGCATGAGAAATATATCCCCGCTCGCCATCGCTCATCTGGCGCGCGGTGCCGGTGCCTCTTCGTCGTGCGGAATGTTGTGCCGTTCGGAGGCCTTCGGCGCGCCTCCTTCGTTATCCCACCGCGCGATGGCCCGAGCCTGAAAACTCAATTCGCTGCGAGCCGTCGCGCTCGTGAGCTTTCTCACGAGATTGGGTGGATTGAACATATTGAACATACAGAGCCTGCTACTTCGAGGGCCCTGGTTGACGCAGATCAGGGAAAACATATGTGGCTATTGCGAAGGCAAATAGCGAGGGCGAGGCCGATTAATCGTGATGACAACACGCTTTATCGTGATGAGGAACGCTCGACAATTCACGAACAAAGGCGCACTATTGTCTGGTATCGGACGCTCAATGAAAGCGTCCATGGCGTTCGCGCCACTCTTTAGGAAAATCAGCGCTGCCTGGCCCCTGCGCGAAAGCGGGGCGGAAGGTTCACATGCTTACTTTGCTTCCCGTCGAAATCCATGCCGTTCGTCGATGCGCAGGCCGGACTTACGCTTGCGCAAGCTATCGTCGATACCGTGCGCGATCCGCTCGTGGTTCTCGATCAGAATCTGCGCGTTATGGCCGCCAGCCGGTCCTTCCTTCAGACCTTTGGGCTCGTAAGTGACGATGTCCAGTGGGCGACTGATTTACGAGATTGACGGCGGCCAATGGAACATCCCGGAGCTTCGCGATCTTCTTGAGACGATCACCAGGAACAGGTCGGCTGTTGAGGGATACGAAGTCGATCGGGAGTTTCCGGTGATCGGGCGGCGCACCATGCTTCTGAATGCGCGCGAGGTCTTCTACGAAAACGGATCCCACTCCACCGTGCTTCTGGCATTCGAGGACGTTACCGACCGGCGCGCCATCGAGCGGCAGGTGGCGGAGCTCCTGCGGGAAAAGGACATGTTGCTGGATGAAATGCAGCACCGCGTCGCCAATAGCTTGCAAATCATCGCCAGCATCCTGCTCATCAAGGCGCGTACGGTCCAATCGGAAGAGGCGCGATTGCAACTGGAGGACGCGCATCAGCGTGTTCTGTCCGTCAGTGCTGTCCAAAAACACCTGCAAATCGTCCGGCCGCAACGAGCCGATCGAAATTGCCAATTATCTGTCGAAACTCTGCGAAACATTGGCGCAATCGATGATCGGCGACAGCCGGCCGATTTCGCTGAAGGTCGAGTCCGATGCCGGCAGCATCATAGTCACGCGAGGCGGTTAGCATCGGGCTGATTGTGACCGAGCTGGTGATGAACGCGTTAAAGCACGCATTCCCGAATTCGAAGCCCGAAGCGGCGATCGTGGTTTCGTACAGGGTCGCTGAAAAGGACTGGAAACTGACGATTTCTGATAACGGAATTGGCAAGCCGGATGTGAAGGCAAGCCAAAGCAAGGCCGGGCTCGGCACCAGTCTGATCCAGGCTTTGGCGAGGCAGCTTGATGCGACTGTTGATATTACAAGCGATCGCCACGGCACGGCCGTGTCCATGACGCACGCGACATTCAAAGCCATTCCACCTCAGCCGATGACGAAGCCTTTCGTTCCGGCCGAAGGGATTTCGGAACCGGTCCAGTGATGACGCGCATTGTCGTTGTTTCGATCACGAATTGTATCTGCATGGGCAAATCGCATTGCGCTAAGGCCTGCGGTAACCATGTTTCGATTTACACGACCGCATCGGCGTTTGCATCTGAAAGTTCCTCGCCGCTCATGCGTTCCATGATGATCCGACCAGCGCCCAGGGTGTCGCTTCCGGAACTCCAGAACGGAACACGCCCTAAGGATGAATGTCATGACTGAGTCCCCCAATAAAAACACATCGTCAAAGCCCACCGGCGTTCCCGGTCAAAATGCTGCACAGGCATTTCGTGCGACGGCTGAAAACGGCGCCGCGCAAGCCAAAGCAAGGCTTCGAGAAGATGCAGGCCGCCACGGCGGACGCCACGGCCTTGATGAAGAGCAGTTTTTCGACCGCCGTCCAGGGTGCGCAGGATTACCAGGCCAAAGTGATGGAATTTGCCAACAGCAATACTGAAGCGGCCTTTGAATTTGCCCAGAAAATGTCGGGTGTGAAATCACCGTCTGAATTTTTCGAACTGTCGACCAATCATTCACGCGAGCAGTTCGAAACTCTGACCGAACAAGCCAAGGAACTCGCAACGCTGGCTCAGAAGGTCACGATGGCGACCGTGGAGCCCATCAAGACCGGCGCGACCAAGGCATTCAGCCAGCTCTCGTAATCTGATTCGATTCAGTTTCAGCGTTTTCTGGAAGCCCGAGCATCACTCGGGCTTCTTTTTTGTTACTGGTGGCAATTCGCGGAGTGAAACAGGTGGACTGGCTAGCGCGCGTGCGCGCCGCCCCGGTTAGCGAAGGGCGATGATGCGGACTTGCTGCTCTTCGTTGGCAGGCTTTCTGAAATCGAACTGGCAGCGCTGCTCAAAATCAGGCCATCCGTGTTTCGAGCATGCCGCGCCTTTCACGGCGAGGGGCAGGCGATCTCCTTTGGTGGAGGCCTGTGGCAATGCGTGCGTATCCGCGGGGGCGTTTGCTTGCGGCGCAAGTGTCGTGAGAAAAACCACAACGCCTGCAATTGCGGCCGCGACCGCGATCTTGATGATCGGTCCTGAAACCGTTGTTCATCTGAAGGTCCCTTATGCGCATGGACCGGTAACGCGCGGATAGGTTGAAGGTTCAAATAGTCGACAAGTAAAACGAAATACCAACTGCCTTAATTACAGTCGGCGTGTAAGTATTTATCGGCTTAAATATTTGTTCCAGCTCGGGAACAATTATCGAATACGGGCGTTGACTACTTAGATTCAACGAAATGCCTCATCAATCGCCGTGTTTTCCGAGCGACGATCCGTAATTTTTCGTGACGGCAATTGAGGTCAACCAAGGGGCTTTTTCATGCATTCGACGCTCAAGGTGGGACTGTTCGCATTGATGCTGACGGCGATGCCGGTCATGGCGCAGGCCGGAACGCTGGAAGGCGTTGCGATCGGCGCGGGCACCGGCGCCGTCATTGCCGGTCCTCCAGGCGCGGTTGTCGGAGGCGTCATCGGCGGTGTCGTAGGCGGTCCCGATGTCGTTCGGCACTCGCACCACCGTCACTGCTGGATCAATGACAGCGGCTATCGTCACTGCGCCTGGCGCTGAGTGTATCTGCCGGAGCAACTCAATCAGCACGAAATATTTTTAGTTTGATTCTTCCAAGGGAATTAAAATCATGTCGCTCGGTCTCATCCTGATCATCATTCTTGTCATCTTTCTTATTCGGTGGCTTCAGCGGCCGCTTCGGCGGCTACGGGTACGGTTACGGCCACGGCGGCGTGGGCCTTATCGGCACGATTCTCATCATTGTTGTTGTACTGATGTTGCTTGGGCGGCTCTGATCCCGACGATCGAATTTGACCTGCGTCAATGCGCCGGAACAGGAATTTAATGTGTAGCATTATCGTCATAACAATAAAATACAAAAGCCAGAAAGGCCAAAAATGAAAAATCCAATTCGTAAATATATATTCGCTGTCGGCGCTTCGTGCGTGCTTGCAGTTTCTTTTGCAAATCCATCGAACGCTTTCCCGGTGCTGACAAACAGCGCAACGGTTAACTCATCGATGCCGAATACGGTCACCGATGTGCGATATTATGGTCGTGGTTATGGCGGACACTATTACGGTCGCGGCTATGGATACCGCGGCTATGGATATGGTGGGGCCGCTGCTGCCGGCATCATCGGCGGGCTTGCCGCCGGTGCCATTATCGGATCGGCCGCCGCCAACAACGGCTATTACTACGGCGGAGGACCTTACGCGTACTATGGTGCGGGCCCCTATGCTTACGCGCCCGGGCCAATCTATGTGCGGCCACGCTACTACGGCGGATATTATGACGGCGGCGCTGCCCCGTGCTGGCCGTGTTACTGATTTAAGCTGATCTCTCGGAAAAATTCAGACAAATATAAGAGGCCGCCTCCTGAGGCGGCCTCTTTTAACTGAAGTGATGATGTCCGCTGATGGCCCACAGCGGACTTCAGGCTACCTCAACGGGTGACTTAAATTACGCGCTCATTGCTTTAGGAAAATACGCTGACCGAAAGCGTGAGGTCGCTTTCAGGTGCGACCCGTTCATATTTTTCAGTGACGCTCTTGATGCGGTAGCACGGGTCACCAGGATTTTGGTCTGAAGCCGGAACGAGATGACGGATCTTATAGGGACCTTGCGCCGTTGATCTGAGTACGTGTGGCGCCAGTTCGACAATCTGACCAATTTTGAGGTTATGTGCCATAAGGCGTTCCTTTCAGCACTTTGGTTTGGAGACGCAGCGGGCAGGGTTCTCTTCGTCTTTTTGTTTGTGCAGAAAGCGTGCGATTTGTGCTCTCAGCTCGGACGACTCCAATACATCTCCCACTGAGCCAGCGGTATCGAAGAGCTCTCGCTGGAGCTTCGTCGGGATTGTGTTCCACTGCATGATGACGGCCGCGCCGAGGCAGCGAAGAACCCGCTCCTCGGTTTCAGCAGTGGCCGCGTGGGCGACAGGCTTTCCAGCGTCGTAACCCTGTTGCGGAATGCTCTGCGAATGGATGATCTTGTCGAAATTGGTCGCCAGCCACTCCTCATTTTCCGCCAGCGCAGCGAAACTTTGCTTTGCTTGTTCGAGTTTGCGAATTTCACTCGGAGCAACGGTATGTTTGAGCAACTCGGCAGATTCTGCTGCTTTCGCTCGAAATTGCTTTGCCGTGAACATGGGGTATCTCCCTGTGCGACATGCGCCGGGCGGAATTCCGCTCGACGTCGCTTTTGTTTCAGCTTGTTGGATGTTGGTAAGTGTATATGGGGACGGTCAGGCCGAATTACGACGGCTATCACGCAACTCGTATCTAGGGCTCCAGCTAAATCGAGCTACATCCGCTATTGGCACTAAGCGGACATGCCGTTTTGCGCTGCACATGTCTGCTTTTGATGCTGTGGACGGCGCCCGCTCTGCGGCATCAAGAGTGCCATAGGGTGGTTGCGTAAAGCGAACCACATTGAGGGGAGCCGTCCATGGGCGAGGTTAGCACGATCGGTCTTGATATTGCGAAGTCAGTCTTTCAGGTGCACGGGGTTGATGACACTGGCACGGTCGTGATTAGAAAGCGGATCAGCCGCGCAAAGGTGTTGGATTTCTTTGGCGGCTTATCGCCGTGCCTGGTCGGGATCGAAGCCTGCCCGTCGGCCCATCATTGGAGCCGTGAACTGCAAGCGCTCGGCCATACGGTGCGGCTGATGCCGCCGAGCTATGTGAAGGCCTATCTCAAGCGCAGCAAGAACGATGCAAATGATGCGGCAGCGATCTGCGAGGCGGTAACGCGGCCATCGATGCGTTTTGTTCCGACGAAGTCCGAGCAGCAACAGTCGGGCTTGATGTTACATTGCAGCCGGCAGCTTCTGGTGCGGCAACGCACGATGCTATCGAATGCCATCCGCGGACACATGGCCGAGCTCGGCATCATCTCGGCCAAGGGCCGCAATGGTACGGCCGAGCTGTTGCAGATCGTTGCGAACACGGACGACGATCGGATTCCCTCGAGTGCGCGGTTTTGCCTCGAGGTGCTTGCGCGCCAATACATAGCTCTCACTGCGGAAATCGGATCAATCGACAAGCGCATCCACGCCTGGCATCGCGCGTGTGAAGCCAGCCGGCGGCTGGAGGAGATCCCCGGCATCGGCCCGATTGTGGCCACCGCCCTGGTTGCCGAGATCGGCGATTGGAAGGCGTTCCGCTCCGGGCGCAATCTCGCCGCTTGGATCGGACTGGTGCCCAAGCAGCATTCGACCGGCGGCAAGGAGCGGCTCGGCAGTATCACCAAACAGGGCAATCGCTACTTGCGATGGCTGCTGGTCGCCGGCGCCATGGCTGTCATCCGGTACGCGCGACAGCACGGCACGAAGCGGCCGTGGCTCGCACGATTAATGGAGCGTCGGCCAACGAAGGTCGCCGCGGTCGCGCTCGCCAACAAGATCGCGCGGATGGCCTGGGCCATCATGGTCCGCGGCGAACGATATAAAGAGCCGACGCTATTGCTGGCAGCGTGAGATAGACCGGCGACACCGATTGGCGAGGGCATGACGACGTAATGCAGAAACGGTCGTTCCGGGGATCGGGAGAGCCCGTTTGGGTCAGCGCACTTTAAAGTGCGTGCTCTCGATTGGGACCCGATCCGCGCAGAGCATTAGGGCCAGCGGCCATACCCGCCGCATCAACAGGCCGGACACGTGACCGCACCCGACCAATGCTGCAAAACGTCAGAAAGTTCTTGCCAAGGCGCCGTCCACACGTGACCCAAAGCGGACGTCAGGCTCTGACCTGATTAGCGCGTACCCGTTTTCGACGCGACACCGCGAAACGCCGCGGCCAGCGTGCGTAGGGCTCTGAGAGCTTGCCCCTCTGAAACGCGTGAATGCAGCACGACGGCCGAGTTGCCGAGGCGCGGCAACGATAATGCGACGCCGATATCCACCGTGCCGGGTGGGGCGACCCGACGCGCCAATGGCGCAACAGCCAGTCCGGATGCGACAGCCGCTGCGATCGCGGCGACGCCCCCACCAGTGAAGGATTCCACCCAGCTGATGTTGGCCTTGTCGAGCACGCGGATGGCTTGCGCTCGTACACCGCAGGGCGCAGCCAGCATGGCGAGCCGCAACTTCTCACCGGCCTTATGCTGGAAAGCCGGCGACGCGAACCAGCCGAAGCTATCTTCGAACAGTATCTCGCCGCCGCGCCGGTGGCGCTCGCGACGCACGATTACGGCGTCGAACCTACCTTTTTCGAATGCATCGATGAGTGTCCCCGAAAGATCGATGCGGACGTCGAGATGCAATTTTGGGTCGAACGCACTCACTCGGGACAGCAGCGCAGCCAAGTCAGGGCCGGCTACATGATCACTGATCCCTATCGTTAGCTGGCGTACCGGTACTATGGCGCCGGCCAAGGCACGATCATGGGCGGCTAGCAAATCGCGGGCCCGCTCAAGAAATGTTATGCCCGCGGTGGTCAGCTTTACGGAACGGGGCGTGCGCTCGACCAGCCTTGCGGCCAACCGCGTTTCCAGACGTTTCAACTGCAAGCTGATTGCAGATTGCGTCTTGCCGACCGACTGCGCTGCTCGCGTGAAGCTTTGCAGGTCGGCCACCAGGGTAAAGGCCCGAACGGCGTCTATATCGAGTGAAGCGGCTGGTGAACGATTTAACATGTTTATCACTGATATCATCATTCATAACGTTTCGCAATGCTTGGCGCATTGCTACATTATTGGTTTCAGTTCAGAGGAGGTTGCCAATGCCGCTAATCACAATCACCACCGCGAGCCCGGACCGAAAGGCTCCCAAAAAGGCTGCCGTGGCTGCCGAAATCAGCCGGTTGTCAACAAGCCTGCTTCGCAAAGACCCGCAGGTGACCGCTGTCATCGTCACCAGCGTTGATCCGGGCGATTGGTTCTGCGGCGGGCGCTCGCTCGCCGACGCTGGCCTGGCGAGCTTCTGGCTCGACATTCACATCACCGACGGCACCAACACCAAGGACGAGAAGGCCGCCTTCATCGCGGCGACTTTCGAGGCGATGGGTAAGCTTCTCGGGCCGCTGCATGAGGAAAGCTATGTGCACGTCCACGACGTGCGCGATGATGCTTACGGATATGGCGGTCTGACGCAGGGCCGGCGCTATATCGCGCGCAAGCTTGCGGCACAAGTCGAGACGGCGGCCTGAGCTGCAACGACCCTCACAAAGAGGACGTTCCGGCGCTCGCAATCAACGCCCGCTTTGGGGGTAAAGCGGACATGACGTTTTGCACCGCACATGTCTGCTTTTGACGGTGGATTCAACCGGTCGACGCAACACTCTATCTCATTCTTTCTGCTGGGGTTTGAATCCCAAGGTGTTGCGCACGCTGCCAGCGATCCCAAAGTCCCTGGTTTTTCTGCCGCAGTGAAGTCCTCGAAAAACCCTCGACGTATCGTCATACACTCCGTCTTTCCCATTCAAGACAAGGAGTGTTGCGTCGACCGGTTGAACCGGCAACCAAAGCGGACATTCGGTCCGCATTTGTAGCCGGTAACGGGGAGTTTGGTTGACGTGACCACGCATTTAGTCGCCTCATCCTAGCGTGGTGTTGTATCCCGAAAGTAGTGGCGATCCACAGGTCGTGTGGCAGGACATTACAATTGTTTTCAACGGCAAGACGATAACCGGGAGTTATGCCAGTTCAGACTGGATGATCACGCTCAAGTCGCAGATTGGAAGCAAGTCGATGAGACTGGACGGATCAGACCCGATTAGCCTTGCTGAAAATATGTTGCTTGAATTGGCCCAAGCGTTTCATGTTTAGCGCCACGCCGTGTGCGAAATATAACCTTCAGATGGAACAGCACCTTCAGGCAATTGTGACGGTTCTTTCACTGGTGAATCCGCTGATCTGTGGGACTATGTTCGCGCAAGTCGAAGCCGGTCAAACTCGCGCCACGCGATTTTCCGATGCCACCAAGGTGGCGCTGGCCGTGCTGGTCATTCTGGTCATAGCCGCATTGGCGGGAGCAAGACTGCTGCACGTTTTCGGCGTCTCGCTCGACGCCTTTTCGATTGCCGGCGGCGGCGTTCTGACTTGGATCGGCTTCTCCATGTTGCGCGGTAATTCACCGCAGGCTCAAGACCCCTCGAAAAATGGCGCTGCTGAGACACGGTCGCTCGGGCCGGTGATCCTGTTCGCGGCCAGCCCCGGTACAATTACCGGGGTCATCACGCTCGCTGTTGCGCATACGAAGCTGGCGCTGCCGATTACGGCACTCGTCGCGGTCGTGGTAGCCACGCTCGTAACGTGGGTCGTTATGGCGCTTGTTGCACACGGCGGGTCTCGCCCAAGAGACGCGGGTGGCCTTCTGAGCAACATGATGACACGGTTTATGGGATTGATCGTCATCGCCATGGGCGTGCAGTTCGCGCTGACAGGATTCCATAATTTTTTCGGCTAATGATTGTCCGCTATTGGCTGCCGGTTCAACCGGTCGACGCAACACTTGCGTAACGCGTACCAAATGCTCGCCTAATCGCTTTCAAGATCTCCGGCTGCCAGCAATGCCAAAGCTCCCGGTTTTTCGGGCCGCAGATAGCCCTGGGCGTCATTTTTCGCTGATCAGCACACGCTGTCTATCTTTTCTGCTCAGGATAGGTGTTGCGTCGACCGATTGAGACCACCACCCAAAGCGGACATCGCAGCCTCGGCGACTGCTACCGCAACTTGAACAATCTGGAACCACACCTTCTATCCCACGTTAGGGAATGTGATCACATGCGACCCGTCCGTCCAACGGTGGAAACAGGGATATCAGGCGCCGTCTTGGGGCCGAGTTCTTTGGCACCTTCTGGCTGACATTCGCTGGGTGCGGCAGTGCAGTGCTCGCCGCAGGTTTCCCATCGCTGGGCATCGGATTCCTCGGAGTCAGCTTGGCTTTTGGATTGACCGTGTTGACTATGGCTTATGCGGTTGGCCACGTCTCCGGCGGCCATTTCAATTGTGCAGTAACCGTTGGGCTCTGGGCAGGAGGCCGTTTCAAGACCACCGACGTTCTCCCCTACATCCTGGCACAAGTGGCCGGCGCCATTGCGGCGGCTGCGGTACTTTGATTTCATCGCCTTGGGCAAACCCGGATGGGTTGCCGATGGGTTTGCGTCCAACGGTTATGGCGATCTCAGCCCCGGAAAATATGGCTTGGCATCGTGTTTCCTGAGTGAAGTCATCGCGACCTTCTTCTTCTTGTATGTCATCATCGGGACCACTTCGAAAGGCGCGGCGGTTGGATTTGCCGGGCTACCCATCGGGCTTTGTCTGACGCTCATCCATCTATTCCTGATCCCCGTCACCAACGCCTCGGTCAATCCGGCGCGCAGCACTGGCCCGGCACTGTTTGCCGGCGGAGCTTATATCGCTCAGCTCTGGCTGTTCTGGCTCGCGCCTCTTCTCGGCGCGGCGGTTGCCGGCGTGATCAGCCGCTGGCAGCATGATGAGCGCGACGCATTGTGAGCGCAGCTGGGTTGTCGTGCGAACTCACGGATGCGTTTAGACAGCATCTTCGCTATTGGCACTAAGCGGACTTCGCCTAGTGCACCGCACATGTCTGCTTTTGACCCATAGCAGACATGAGACTTCCCCAAGTAGGATAGAACTCTGGGGGGCGTCATGCAGGGCTTGGAAACGCGGGTACTATTGCGTGGTATCGTCGCGATAGTCTCTGTAGCCGCTATCGCATGGCTCGCACTTTGGTATTTCATACCCGCACCACCGTCCACGATTACGATTGCCGTTGGACTAAAAGGCG
The DNA here is from genome assembly GCA_963815055.1 of uncultured Alphaproteobacteria bacterium. Taxonomy (GTDB): domain Bacteria; phylum Pseudomonadota; class Alphaproteobacteria; order Rhizobiales; family Xanthobacteraceae; genus Pseudolabrys. The sequence continues at coordinate 63,219 of CAWFEU010000004.1, forward strand.
GGTCTTTCGAGTATATCGCGCGGCGTTACCGGGAACGGCTCGCCCGTCATCATGTAGAGCTAAACATACGGCTCACTGAGGGTTCATTAGATTCACTCAAGTTATTGCGCGATCCGAAATCGGGAGTCGATGCTGCCTTTTCACTTGGTGGTGTCACCAACGGCACCGAATCGCCCGGACTTGTTTCGCTCGGACGCATCAATCACTCACCGATTTGGATCTTTTATCGTAGCTCAGACCCAATCGAGCATCTCTCGCAGATCAAAGGAAAGCGCGTCTCAACGTCTTCCGCCACCCGGCGGATCGTTACCGATATCCTTGCCGCCTATGGCGTGACTCCCCAAAACTCAACTTTCCTCCTGTTTAGAGGCCCAGCCGCAGGTAAGGCGTTGCTCGCTGGGGAGACGGATGTCATTTCATTTTCGCAGGGAGTCAACACGCCAAACGTCCAACCATTGTTGCATGATCCCGCGGTTCGCGTGATGAACGTAGCGCAGGCGGAAGCACTCACGCAGCTTTTTCCATCTCTTCAACATGTCGTCCTCTCGCAAGGCGTGATCGACCTTGAAAAGAATATTCCGCCCGCCGATGTTAACTTGATTGCACTGACGAACGTTGTCGTTGCGCGTGCAGATCTTCATCCAGAGATGATCTATCTTTTGGCGCAGACCATGAAGGAAGAGCACAGCCGCGGCGGCATCCTCCATCGCTCGGGGGATTTTCCAACGCAAACTGATCCGGAATTTCCAATGGCGGAAGAAGCCATCGACTACTACAAAAATGGCCCCTCATTTCTCGAGCGTTACTTGCCGTTCTGGACGATCAACTATGCAAAGAGGCTCATTGCGGTATTGCTGACGGCATTCGCGGTCGTCATCCCACTCTTCACTTACGCACCCAAGCTATACGAATGGTTCTTGCGTGCTCGTCTGAATAGGCTTTACCGACGCCTACGGGCGGTCGAGACCGAAATGGATTCTGAATTGAACGCAGCTAAAGTGGAGGCTTTGCAAACCGATTTGAAGGAGATCAATCGGGCAGCACATATTCTTCCAATGCGACACTCGGATACATTCATCGACTTGATCACACATATCCGTGTTACGCGCGCGGAACTGGCGTCACGGCTGGCTGCATATCGGAAATAAAAGCCAATCGGACTTCCGCTATTGGCACGAAGCAGACATCAAAAGCTGGCCGGCCAATTTCGGCCTTCGAGAACTAAGTAAATGGCCACTCAACCAAAATGACCGTGCTTTGCCCGCCATTTTGGCCCAGGCCCGCGCATATAGTGCCGTTCGGGCCGATATACTTTCTCGTGTGGTTCCGGCCAACATGACACGACTACAGCCCTGAGCGCTCGAACCAGACCCCACCAGGGACTCCAGTGGGACAAAGTCGAAATTTCGTTTTGTGACCGCATGTGCAACTCCTTGCGTTAGCGATCCTCAAGCTCGCCTTCGGCGGCTTTCGCGATCTCACGAAAGAACCGGTTCGATGCAAACGCCTCATGATCCTGACGAATGAGATCAATCGGCGTTTTGCTATGACTGAAGGACTCAATTGTCGTTGTTATCTTACTGGACGGAGCTGAATCCGCTGTAGGGAAGACGGCCGCGATCAGCGTGTCGGCAACCCCTGGCAGCAAGACAATCATTGCCAGCGCCATGAGGAGATAAGGCAACCCTTGCAGGACAAACCGCGATGTCAGCTTAAGCACGGAAGACCCCCAATATTGTTGAGCGGCTTCATCGGCAAACAGAAATTTCAAACGACCTTTTGTAATTCAAACGATCGTTTTAGGCAGAATGATGACCGTTACGAGAACCCTTAGTTTCTAGGGAAACGTTGCATTTTGTTCGCGGAAGGATTACAAATCCAGTTCAAACAGTTGTTTGAATTAGGGAAATCGATGACCCGTCCCGCCGAATATACCCGTAACCTGATCATCAAAGCCGCGGTCTCGCTGTTCGCAGAGAAGGGCTTCGAGCGATCGAGCGTGCGTGACATCGTCACCAAGGCTCGGGTCAATCAGGCTGCCATCAATTATCATTTCAAAGGCAAGGATGGTTTGTACTTCGAAGTCCTAAAAATCGCGTTCGAAAAGCTGACAGAGAGTACGGGAGTCGATGCAGAGGAGCTCAAATCACTCTCACGCGAACAGGCACTGCGACGCTTTGTGCGCCACCAGCTACGTCCGCTGCTCTTTCAGGATGAATTAAGTCGTTACATTCGCATGTTTGCCTGGGAGAGCGCGCATCCGTCAAAGGTCTTTCGGAAATTCATAGCAACCAATTCAACCTCATACCTATCGGCTGCGGTCAATATTGTGCGGCGTTTTCTGCCGCCAAACACACAAGAACAGGCAGCTCTCTGCGCAGCACTATGCTTGATGGGTCAATGCAGCGTTTTCGTACGAAACCGCGACCTGTTTGCCCAAGATCCATTCCGGTTGACGCTCGACGAGCCGTTTGTCGATGAACTGACCGATCTCATTACTCGGGTTGCAATCGGCGGCTTGCCACATGCTGACAACTCCAGATTGAAGACGGCCTAGAGAGCTCCAGATCCGCCCGGGTAAAAGCGGACATTGTGTCGTGGACTTAACTCCCTGTTCGGGTGCCCAAAAGTCCCTGTGCCGCCAAAATGATTCCCTGTTCCGTTGAGTAGGGATTTCGCATCGAAAGCCCTGTAGTGGCGCAGGTAATTGCGGTCTTTGGGGTGCCCGCAGCTGGGATTTTGCAATATTCCTGTTAGCAGGGAAAATAGGCGGAGCAGGGGGTCGTCTGCACTGCTGCCCCAGCCACCAAGTCCGGTCTTCGTGTTTTGATTTGCGCAAGCGTCGGAAAGCCCCGCATTTCCACGCCACCCCAAGATTGGGTAATTGGCCGGTGTCGTTATGGATAGCTAAAAATTTTGGGTGCTGCGCTTCAGGCTGATGGTGAAACGAGGTGCTTCCGAAGAAAAGCGCGAGCCCGTGAGCGACATCGACGCTGTGACGGTGGATAGTCTGAAGGCGCTTGACCCAATCCAGCCCAATAGGGAAGCGGACATTGCCACTTGCCTATTCAAATCGATCAATCAGAATGTAAGTGGGGGGTAGCTTTATGGGCGACGCTAAATCACAGATCGTCTATTTTTACGATCGCCATCCAATTTCATCCGCCATCGTCCTCGCGAAGCTGCGCGGAAGTCGTGGCCACCTTAATAATCTGCGCCCGGATGAGTTGTTTCCGCATGACCAGGACCACTATGGCGGTCTGGCAGCAACCGATGAATTGGCGCGAGGAGCTCAGATTGGAAAAGCCTCACAAGTTGCAGATTTCTGCGCAGGACTAGGCGGAACTGTCCGATACCTCGCATACAAATACGGAGCCAACGTCACCGGCATCGAGTTGACTCCGTCGCGCGTCGCAGGCGCGGAGCAACTAATTGAGCTAGTCGGACTTCAAGAAAAGGCGCGCGTCATCGAAGGCAATGTCATGAGCGTTCCGCTCGAGGACGCTACGATGGATGCCGTCGTCAGCCAGGAAGCATTTTGCCACGTGCCCGATCCAAAGAAGACGCTCTCCGAGGCGTGCCGGATACTTAAACAGGGCGGCAAGCTGGCTTTCACGGATTGGATCGCCAATGAACAGCTTTCTACCGACGATTCGCAACTGATGTGGGATGGAATGGCCATTCAGCCGCTTCGGTCAATTCCCGATTATTGTCGTTTGGTTGAAAGCGCTGGCTTCAAGCTGCATTCAACAACCGACTTAACCGCCGAATGGGGACCCATTCTCAAGGAGCGTCTGGCGATGTATCAGCGGCTGCGTGAAGAAGCCAGACTGGCTGGAACGCCAATGGGACACGACGCTTTCCACAAATCTTACATTCGTTTTGTAGAACTTATCCAACAGGGCAAGCTTGGCGGTGTTCGCATTGTCGCATCGAAGTAGCCAGTATGCCGCTATGAGGAAATTTCCGCTTCTGGCCCTTAGCGGCGGCTCTTGCACTGTACATGTCCGCTTCTGACCCCACGCATACGGTGGCGGCATTTGCGCAGCGCATGCTATCGTCTTGTCCCCACCTCGGATAACGCTCGATGTTTCAGGATCGATACGGCTTACCTGTTACAACCGCCTCCGAAACCGCTGCGTCTGCTTATCGGGAAGCGCTGGATCGTATTCTTGCTGCCTGGTTAGGTGCGGATGAGCTACTCGAACAAGCAATTGTAGCAGACCCGAATTTTGCGCTCGCCCACATCGCACGTGCTCGAGTTCATCAAATTTATGCTGAACCTGCGGACGCTCGCGCAAAAGCGGCGCAGGCACGCCGCCTAGCGGTCAATCTGACAAAGCGCGAACGCCAGCACATCGAGATTATTGCGTCGGCCATCGAGGGACAGTCGGGAGCCGCGCTTAAAGGCGCCGAGCAGCATTTAGAGGAATTTCCTCGCGATGCTCTCATTCTTTCGCTGCTTCTTGGTGCATTTGGGCTCTATGCATTTTCCGGACGAGCCGACCACGATGCGGCAAGAGTCGCGATCTGCGAACGGCACGCGAGGCATTACGGTCAAGATTGGTGGTTCCTCACCTACCTTGGATGGTCCCACACCGAGGCAGGAAACCACGGTGCTGGCCGCAATATCACGGAGTTGGCACTTACCTTACGCCGTAATAATGGAAATGCCGCGCATGCACTCGCCCATGCTCTCTACGAGCAGGGTGACACCGTCGCCGGCGACGCATTTCTTGCCGACTGGCTGCCGGCTTATGATCGCGCCAGCTTTTTGAATGGACACCTATCTTGGCACTTTGCGCTGCTGGCACTCGGATCGGACGATGTGGACAAGGCTTTGAGCATCTATCAAGAACGCATCCGCCCCGCGGTTGCTGATGGTCCACCGCTGCCACCTTTGAATGTTTTCACCAATTCGGCATCGCTGCTCTGGCGGCTTGCTCTTTCCGGTAGGACCGACCTCGACAGCCATTGGCGCGACGTTGCAGCCTACAGCGACCGAGTGTTTCCCCGGGCGGGGGTTCACTTCGCTGATCTTCACTGGGCCTTAGTCGCGGCGGCGACACAGAGCGAGACGTTTGATCAAAGAATGGCCGAACTTAAATCTTTACAAGCAAGCGGCAGGCTAGCTCCGGGCAGGTCTGTGATCGATCTTTGCCGAGGAATTCACGCATTTGCCAATGGCGATTATGAGACGGCAATTCTTGCATTTGAACCACTCATGCCGGATATCGCCAAGATTGGTGGCAGCCATGCGCAGCGTGAGGTGTACGAGGACACTTACATTGTTGCCTGTCTTCGCAACGGCCGCCCGGAGAAAGCACGGCAGCTTATCAGCCGCCGTCTTGATCACCGACCTTCGACCAACGAGCCGTGGCTGCGACAGGCTCGGTTATGACGTTTCTTTTCGAGGCCATTTTTGTGGATTTGGCCTAACGCAGACTACACGCGGACGCGGTGCAATGTCTGCTTCACTTTTGGACCTTTTGATTTGGCTCAATGCCGAAGTGTTCAAACGGCGTCTGGATGGACCGGCGGTTCAGGGGACGAAAATGACTGAGCTTATTGTTGCTTTGGGTCTAATCGCCGGAGTTGTTGTCGCTCACGAGATTGGTTTCTGGCTAGGTTCACTGACCCGCTCGAACGATGAGCTTTTCAACCGACAAGTAGCCCTGGTTCGGACATCAACAGCCGCTCTGGTTGCGTTTTTGATCGGATTTGCATTTTCAGGAGCAGCATCGCGCTTTATCGATCGGCTGGATATCATTGTGAAGGAGGCGAATGCACTCGGCACCGCCTACTTGAGGGCCGATACCATTGCCGAACCGCAACGGGGCGAACTAAAGGCCGCGCTAAAAGAGTACACTGCCGACCGAGTTACATTGCTGAGTCGCGAAGGCCGCGATCAGATTGGTCCTTTGCTCGCAAAGGTAAGTGGCTTACACGAACGAATGTGGAGCTCAGCAATCAGAGCCACTCAGAACAACGCTCCGTTGATGGCCGTAGTCCTACCGCCGATCAACGAGGTCATCGATCTGCATTCGACGCACCTTGCTATGGCGAGAAGGCATTTGCCTATTCCAATTATGGCGGTGCTTTTGGGTACGGCGGCAGTCGGCGTTGGTATGATGGGCTTCGGTAATGGTCGTCTTGGTCGCCGATTTTCTGTACTCGACTCCGTTTACGGAGCGGTTCTTGCGGTTGCCCTGTGGATGACTATAGACCTGGACTATCCGGGCATCGGCCTCATTACGTTGAGCAATCTCCCTGTCGTGGAGTCCTTGGCAGCTATGAATTGAGATCGCTAGCGCGGCGCGGACGCTAACCAAAATACGAAGTTTCGATCAACCCAAGCCATACCGCTTTCGAGGCGTGATGCCGCACATTGATGTGGGTCAACTAACAGCGAATGCATTCAATTAAAGTTCAAAGCGCCTGCAGGGGTGGGTGGTTAAACAGGAGTGCGTAATGTCCACAAGAAGACAGTTCATCCAATCTCTACCGGCTGTTGGAACAGCGTTCGCTGTCACTGGCAATCTGGTGTTGGAGGAGAGTTCTGCACGAGCGCAAGTGGCAACCGTCCCGCTGAAGGAGCATTTTCATCCCAAGGGCAAAGCGCCGTCCAAATATACTCTGGAAATGCTCAAACAGGCACGCGGCGGCCTCCCGTTTACAGACAAGCGCGATTTTGAGGAACTGAAAAAGGGGCTTATTGCTCCCATGAAAGACTTCAAGATCATGGCGGACGCTGGCCATGTCGCCTGGGACATGGAGCGGTTCCAGTTTCTGGACAAGCAGGATGACTTCGACAGCATCCATCCGTCGCTGCTCCGTCAATCCAAGTTGAACAACAACTACGGACTCTACGAGGTTGTCCCCGGCATCTACCAAGTCCGCGGCTTCGACCTGTCCGACATTTCCTTCGTCCGGGGCAAGACGGGCTGGATCGTTTTCGATCCCCTTGTGACTAAAGAAACGGCTCGCGCTGCCTGGAAATTGTTTCAACAGCACGTCGGCCAAGGCTTGCCAGTCTCGGCCGTGATCTATTCGCACACGCATGGCGACCACTGGGGCGGTGTGCGCGGCATTGTCGATGAAACGGATGTGAGATCCGGGAAGGTTCCTGTCATCGCGCCCATCGACTTCATGAATTTTACAGTCTCCGAAAACGTCTATGCCGGTAACGCCATGAACCGGCGGCTGTTCTATCAATACGGTCTCCTGCTGCCTGCAGGTCCACACGGTTATGTCGGCCAGGGCCTCGGCCAGGCTGTGTCGGCCGGTGCGATTGGCCTGATCGCGCCCACCCGTTACGTTGAAAAGGCCATCGAAGAATTTGAGGTCGACGGTGTCAGGATGATCTTCCAGAACACGCCAAACACCGAAGCGCCTCGGGAGATGAACACGTACATCCCCGAGATGAAGGCGCTGTGGATGGCGGAAAACGTCATCGCATCGCTGCACAACATCTACACCCTGCGGGGCGCGCCGGTACGCGATCCGTTGAACTGGTCAAAATATATCGGTGAAGCACTCTTCCGCTTCGGTCTGGAGGCCGAAGTGATGTTCGCCTCCCACCATTGGCCGCGCTGGGGTAACGAGAGAATTCAGGAGGTTCTCCGCGGGCAGCGTGATCTGTATGCCCACATGAACAACCAGGTGCTGCATTTCGCCAACCAGGGCGTGACCATCAACGAAATTCACAACGTCTATGAGGTTCCGAAGGGCCTGCAGGACAAGTGGTTCTGCCGCGGCTACCACGGCTCCCCTCAACACAACAGCCGTGGCGTCATCCAGCGTTATCTCGGCTTCTGGGACTGCAATCCAACAACTCTTATTCCGCTCTCACCCGGCGACTCCGCGCCGCTCTATGTCGAAATGATGGGCGGCGCACAGAAGATAATGGATCGGGGTCGGCAGTTGCATGACGAGGGGCGATATCTGCACGCCCAGGAAATCGTGAACAAGCTGGTACTGGCTGAACCACAGAACCAGGTCGCCAAGGACCTGTTGGCGGATATTTTCGAGCAACTTGGATACCAGCAGGAAAATCCCGGGCTGCGAAACAGTTACCTCGCTGCCGCTTACGAACTTCGGACCGGGATTCCGCAGGGGGAAACCGCCAATTCAAGCAGCCCTGACGTGATCCGCGCGATGTCCACCGAATTGTTTCTCAACTTCCTCGGCATTCGCATGGACAGCCGCAAGGCTGAAGTCATGCGGTTCACAATGAATCTCGTCACGCCGGACAACGGCGAGAAGTTCATTGTTGAGCTTGAGAACGCCACGCTCACCAACATCAAGGGATATCAGGCTGAAAAGCCCAACTTGACCCTCACGATCAATCGCTCCGACCTTGAGCAGACGATGATGGGCACCAAAACGCTTGAGGCCCAGATCGCCGACGGCACTGCGAAGGTGCAGGGCGACGTAAGCGTCTTGAAACAACTTGCCTCGACCATGGTCGACTTCGATCCGCGATTTGAGATCATGCCCGGCACTAAGGCCAAAGGCGCGAAGGTGGCACATGCCAATGATTATGAGGCAGTTCCGCGCCAGACGATTGCAGAATAGATGAGGTAAATCGACCTTCGCTGTTAGCAGGGAAAACAAGCAGGGGAGGTGGGCATCTGCACTGCCGCCCCAGCCGCCAAGTCCGATCTCTCGAGATTTTTGCCGTAATGTAGCGGGCAAGCCCGCTGTTCGCGGGCTTCTTGCATCAGCAGGATGGTTTCTTAAAATCATCGGCGACAAAGGTTTCGCCGACATGAGCAACGCCCAAAGTTTTCGCATAGGCACCGGCGCGGGCTTTTCCGCCGATCGGCTCGATCCGGCAGTCGACCTGGCCAAGCGCGCCGAGATCGACGTCATGGTGCTGGAATGCCTTGGCGAGCGTACGGTGGCCTTCGGTCATCGCGACCGCATGGCCGATTCGGCACGCGGCTATAATACGCACCTGCACCGGCGTATGCAGGCGCTGTTGCCGGCCTGCCGCGCCGCCGGCACGGTCATCATCACCAATATGGGCGCCGCCAATCCGCGCGCTGCGGCCCAACGCACCATCGAGATCGCACGCGCACTCGGTCTCAAGGGCCTGAAGGTCGCCTGCATTGAAGGGGATGACGTCTCTGGTCTGGTACCGCCCGAGCAGCCTTTTATGGACGAACCCGGCACGCTGGCGGATATAGACTTGCCGATCGTCGGCATGAATGCCTATCTCGGCGCGGACGCAATCATCCCAGCGCTCGCAGCAGGCGCCGACGTCATCATTGGCGGCAGGCTTGCGGATCCCTCGATGTTCCTGGCGCCGTTGGCCCATAGGTTTGGGTGGGACGCACTCGATGCCCCTCGCATGGGCGCCGGCACGCTGGTCGGGCATCTGTTGGAGTGCGGCATGCAAGTCACCGGCGGCTATTTCGCGGATCCCGGCGTCAAGGACGTGCTGGATCTGGCGCGCTGCGGCTATCCGTTTGCCGAAGTCCAGTCCGACGGAAGCGCGGTCATTACCAAGCTTGCCGGGACCGGCGGCTGCGTCACGCCGGCCACCGTGAAAGAGCAATTGCTTTACGAGGTGCACGACCCGTCCCGGTATCTGACGCCCGATGTCACAGCGGATTTCAGCCATGTCCGGATTGCCAGCGTCGGTACCGACCGGGTCGCAGTGTCGAATGCGCGGGGATCAGAGCGCCCGCAAATGCTCAAAGTCACGGTCGGCTTCGCCGGCGGATTTCAGAGCGAAGCCGGCATCAGCTATGCCGGACCGGCCGCGCAAGCGCGCTCGGAACTGGCCTCCCGGATCGTCGGCGAACGGCTGCGTCAGGCGCACGGCATAATTGATGATGTGCGCATTGATTTGATCGGTGTCAGCTCGTTGTTTGCAACCGCCGGCGTCCGCAGCGCCGATGCGCAAGATGTCAGGCTGCACGTCACCCTGCGCTCGCGCGACCGCGAGCATGCCGAGCTCATGCTGTGGGAAGTTGAATCACTGTTGTGCTGTGGACCGGCCGGCGGCGGCGGATTCCGCGGCTCAATCGTGCCTTGCGTGATGACTAAATCGCTGCTGATCGATCGTGGCCTGATCAAGCCTCGGCTGGACGTACTCACCGCATGAGCAACCCGCAACGCAACTCACCGATGATTGTACGCGACATCGCGCATGCGCGTGCCGGAGACAAAGGCAATACCTCCAATGTCAATGTCTGGGTCTATGATGCGGCCGATTTCGAGTTGCTCAAACACGCGCTGACGCCTGAGCGGATCAAACGTGCTTTTCCTGAGCTGGTCCGCGGTCGTGTCGAACGCTACGTCGTCGAACACCTTCATGGGCTAAATTTTGTGATGCACGACGCGCTGGAGGGCGGGGTCAACCGATCTCTCAATCTCGATTCGCACGGCAAATCCTGGAGCTACCTCATCCTCGGACTTGAGCTTGAGGAGCACCCCGCCGTTTCTGTGCGGCCCGGCGTTCGAAATACCGAAATGCCCGTTAAAGACCGGTAACGGCCGCGCTCGCGACGGTACAAGGACTTTTGGATTTTACGCCGGCGGACGACGGTGATCGAAACCTGCCCGCACGAGACGCCCCGGCATCGCGCCCGTGTGTTCGCCGCGCTCGAAGATCGGAACGCCCGCCACAAGCGTCGCTTCATACCCATCGACGCGCTGCACGAAGCGCCGGCCGCCGGCCGGCATATCATGGACCAGCTCCGGCTTGTGCAGCCGCAGATGCTTGAAGTCGACGATATTCACGTCGGCGCGCAATCCCGGCACCAGCCGGCCGCGATCGGACAAACCGAAAAAGTCGGCGGTTTCGCTGGTTTGCCGCTTGACCAGGTGCTCAAGCGGCAGCCGCGGCCCGCGATGGCGGTCGCGTCCCCAATGCGCGAGCATGAAACTCGGGGTACCCGAATCGACAATTGACGTGCAGTGCGCGCCGCCATCGCTCAGGCCGAGCACGCAGGCAGGATCACCGAGCATTTCGCGGATTGGCTCGTGGTCGCCGACCACATAATTCACCACGGGGAAGTACAGATACTGGTTCTCCTCGATGATGTAGTCGTAGGCGATTTCGTCGGGCGTGCGTCCCGTGCGCGCTGCGATCGCGGCAACACTCTTTTCCGGGCCCGGCTCGTAATCCGGCGGGTCACCCATCGTGAAGAACTTGTCCCAGCGCTTGGTGATCAGCTGGCGAAACTGCGCGAGCTTCGCCACCTCGGCGTCAGGCGGACTTTCGGCGAGGATTTTCCGCCGCAGCTCCGGATCGCGCAGCCATCGGCGCTGCTCCTCTATGGGGAGGTTTTCAAGCGCCCTGTAGCTTGGCCGTAGCGAGAATGGATTGAGCGCCGTGCCGATACCCATCATCACGCCAATCGGACGTCCGGCAATCTGCGCGGTCAGTGGCAGCCCCTCGGATCGCGCCGCGTGCACCGCTTTCATCAGGCGGCGCCAGCGCTCCGGGTCCTCGTAGCGATCGGTGAGCAGGAACCAGACCGGACGGCCGGTTTCCCTGGCGAGCTTCCGCATCCACCGCAGCTCATACTCCTCGTCGTCGAAGTCGCTGTTCATGCCGAAGGCGCCGGTGCCGGTTACACCCAGGGCCGAGCCGATGCCCAAAAGCTCAAGGTCGTCCGCATCGCGGGACGGCACGAGTTCGCCGTCGGGCGTCTTGTGCGAATCCGTGCGCGATGTGGTGAAGCCGAAGGCGCCGACACGCAACGCATCGACAGTGAGCCGCCGCATCTCTGCAATGTCATCCGCTGTTGCAGGCTCCCGGCGGATTGCGCGATCACCCATCACATAAACGCGTATCGGCAAGTGTGCCGCCTGCGCGGCAATGTCGATTGCTCGTTCACGGCGCTCCAGCGCATCCATAAAATCGGGAAAGCTCTCCCATTCCCAAGTGAGGCCTGCGGCCAGCACGGGGTTGGGGATTTCCTCGACACCTTCCATCAAATCCATAAGGGCCTGGCGATGATGCTTCTTCACCGGCGCAAAGCCCACGCCGCAATTTCCGAAGACGACCGTCGTCACACCATGCCAGCACGATGGAGCGAGCAATGGGTCCCACATCGCCTGGCCGTCGTAGTGCGTATGCAAATCAACCCAACCGGGCGTAACCAGCAGACCGGTGGCGTCGATTTCGCGCCGCGCAGGTCCTTGCTTGCCTCCGACAGCAGCGATCCGGCCTCGCGCGATTGCAACATCCCCGCTGAATGCAGGCTTGCCGGTCCCATCGACGATGGTGCCGCCGCGAATGACGATATCGTGCATGCAAATCTCCCAAGCCTGGCCACATTGGTGACGCGGCTACATTTATCTCTCTATTTGACGGCCCCGCCGGTGATGCCGGCGATAAAGCGGTCGAGGAAGAGATTGTAGGCGATCGCCACCGGGATGCTGGCGATCAAGGCGCCGGCCATGATCTCGCCCCAGTAGAAGATGTCGCCGCGGATAAGATCGGTCGCCACACCGAGCGTGATCGGCTTTTGATCGGACGAGGATATGAACGTCAGCGCGTAGACGAATTCCTGCAAGGTCAGGGTGAAAGTGAAGATCACCACAGTCAGGATGCCCGGCAGCGATAGCGGGATCGCCATCTTGACGAAGGCGCCGAACAGGCTGCAGCCGTCGACGATTGCCGCCTCTTCGATCTCGGGCGGCATGGCCTTGAAGAACCCCATCAGCAGCCAGGTGCAGAACGGGATCGTGAAAGTCGGATAAACGACGACGAGAGCCCACATCGAATTCTGCAGACCCAGCGTCGCAACCACGCGTGACAGCGGCAGGAACAGCAGCGTCGGCGGCACGAGGTAGGTCAGGAATATGCAGATGCCAAGAGCCTCGCCGTTGCGGCCTGTCATGCGCGCCAGGCTGTAGGCCGCCGGCAGCGCGGTCACGAGGGTGATGGCGGTAACGCAAACGCCGATGATGACGGAGTTCAACAGCCAGGTTGCGAATAAAGTTTTTTCGAAGAGATAGCGGAAGTGTTCGAGCGTCGGCGGGTCGTTGAACCAGAACGGGATATGCTCGACGCTGTACAGATCAGCATTAGTCTTGAACGACGTGATCACCATCCAATAGAACGGAAACGCCGCGAGAACGAAGAAGAAAGCGACCGCACCATAGAACGAGGTCTCCTGCAGAACGCCGACGAGGCCCTTGCGCTCCATGTCAGATCTCCCGCCGGCGGATAAAGCGCAGCATAAAGATCACAACGACGAGCAGAACCGGCAGCATGAACAGCGAAATGGCGGCGCCGTGCGACACGTCGCCGGAAGTGATGCCGGTCTGGAAACCCGCGAAGCCCAAGACCGAGGTCGCGCCGATGGGGCCGCCCTGGGTCATCAGGAATACGATCGAGAGGTCGGTGAAGGTGAACACGATACCGAAAATCAGGCCGATAGCCACGATCGGTAGGATCATCGGGACGATGATCTGGTAGTTGCGGCGCCAGAAACCGGCGCCGTCAACGGTTGCCGCGTCGAGCACGTCCTGCGGAACCGCGGTGATGCCGGCAAGGAAGATGACGATCGCAAACGGGAAAAAGCGCCAGGCGTTGACCACGATCACCGAGATCATCGCGAGATCCGGGTTGCCAAGCCAGTTCGGCGCCTGGTCGCGCGTGATGATGCCAAGCGCAATCAGCGTCCAGTTGATGACGCTATAAAGCGAATTGAACATCCACTGCCAGGCGACGGTCGCGAGCGCGACCGGCACCGCCCACGGCAAGATGACCAGGGCTCTAACAATTTTTCGGCCCGGGAACGGGCGCAACAGCACCAGCGCGCCGAACTTGCCGAGGATGAGGCCGAGGATCTGCGATCCAAACGTGAAGACGAAGGTGTTGTAGAGAGTCTGCCGGAATGATGGGTTTTCGAGGATGTCGACGAAATTCGACAGGCCGACGAAGCGCCACGTGGGGTCGTAGATCGTGTAGGCACTGACCGAGTAATAGACCGCGAGCAAGAACGGGACGCCGACCAGCAGCAGCACGTAGAGAATGGCCGGCGCGACGAAGATCGCGCCGAGCACGTCGCGCCGGTCGAGGATGAATCGGAAGCGGGAGGCCGGTTTGGGAACTGAATCAGCGATTGCGACCATCGGTTAAAAACCCGTCCTAGTGGCGGCCGGCTCGTTTGCCGTCTTTGCCGAAATTGCGCAGCGCGCTGTTGCGCACGGCGAAGGGATGCCACTCGCCGGGCCTGATGCTTTCCTCGGCGACGTGCGCCGGCGGCAGTTTCGCCGTGATCACCTGGTTCGGATCGAAGCCTTCCATGATTCCGTAGACGATGCGCTCGGAGCCGAGATATTCGGAGCGGTCGACGCGGAAGTTGAACTCGGCAAAGTTGGTGTCGTCCATCATGTCCTTGGGCAGAAAGTTCTCCGGGCGAAAGCCGAGGTAGCCACCGTTCCTGGCGACGATATTCATCGGCGGCGTGCCGACGAAGGTCGCGACAAAACGGTCGGCGGGATCGTCATAGATCTCCGCCGGCGTCCCCACCTGGCGCACCAGTCCGCCGTCGATGACAGCGATGCGGTCGCCCATGCCCATCGCCTCGACTTGATCGTGGGTCACGTAAATCGTGGTGATGCCGACCCGCTGCTGGAACTGCTTGATCTCCTGGCGGGCCGAAGCGCGCAATTTGGCATCAAGGTTGGAAAGGGGCTCGTCGAGCAGCAGCACGGTCGGCTCGCGCACGAGCGCGCGAGCGAGCGCCACGCGCTGACGTTCGCCGCCGGAAAGCTGGCGAGGCCGCCGGTCGAGCAGATGCCCGATACCAAGAAGCTGCGATGCCCATTCGACCTTTTTGTCGATCTCGGTGCGTGGGACGCTCTGCGTCTTCAGCGGGAAGGCGATGTTGTTGCGCACCGTAAAATGCGGATAAAGGCCGTAGCTTTGGAACATCATCGCCACGCCGCGGGCGCGCGGCGGCAAGTCGTTGACGACGTCGCCGCCGATCAAAAGATCGCCGCTCGTCTGCTTCTCGAGCCCGCAAATGATGCGCAGGAATGTCGTCTTGCCGCAGCCCGACGGGCCCAGCAGCACCATGAACTCGCCGTTCGGCACCGTCAGCGAAATGCCGTTGACGGCGGGGACGTCGCCGAACTTCTTGATGATGTCCCTGGTCAATACTGCAGCCATTGAACCTCCCGGAATTCAGCGCAACACGGTTCCCGCGTGGATTCCTCGACGCCAAATTGTTTTTGCCTGCCCCCTTTTCAGCCGGCGTCCCACAACGCCGGCATGGCCCGGGTCGCGCGCGGACGCGCGGCCCGGGCATCCGCACTCAGGCCTTGCCGGCCCACTTCTTCATTATCGCCTCGCACTGCTGCGTGGCCCATTTGACTGAACTCTTCGGCGCTCAATTGACCCGTCGCCGTCTTCGCCATCATGTCGTTGATGATGAAGGCGTAGTAGATCTCGTCCATGGCGGGGGTGGCCGGTCCGGGATAGCCCGGGATGGCGGACCACTTGTCCGAGTCCTGCAGGATCGAGAGCTTGTCGTGCGGGGTCGATGTCGGATCGTTCGACAAGATTGGCATCGGCCGCGGCACAAGGCCGGCGAAACAGGGATTGTTGTAGCCCTCGCTCGCCTTGAAGGCTTCCGGCCAGTTTGCCGAATAGTGCCTGAGGAACTCGAGTGCGGCTTCCTTGTTCTTGGCGAATTTCCAGATGCCGTAGAATTCGGACGCGGCGCCCATTATCGTTTTCGCCGGGCCCTTTGGCGGCTCGATGACGAAGATGTCGTCGGCCAGCTTCTTATTGAGCTTCTGCGCCGTCCGGTAAGCCGAGATCGGGTTGATGATGTACGAGCCGACGCCGGAATCGATGTACTGGTTATTGCTGGAGTCGTTCCAGGACAAGACGTCGCCCGTCATCGCCTCCTTGTAGAGCGCGGCAACGTATTTGGTAGCCTCGACCGTCGCCTTGCTGTTGAGCACGATTTGCTTGCCGTGTTCGTCCTGAATGGTGGCGCCATAGCTCCACAGCAGGCCGCGCCACGTCGTGCTCGGGTCGTTGCTGTGCCCGAGCGAGAGGCCGACAGGATGGCCTTTCGCCTTCAACTTGGCGCCGCCGATGCGCACATTGTCCCAGGTATCGGGCTTCATCCCGATTCCGTCCCACAGGCTCTTTTGATACATGCCCGGGAAGTTGATGTAGAAGTCGGGGAAGGCAGACCAGGTACCATCGTCCGCGTTGTAGCCGAGCTGTTTGCCGATGGTGGTTACCTTGCCGTACTTTTTCTCGGTTTCTTTCACGAGATCGCCGACGTCGATAAAAAACTTGCGATAGAGATGGGCGCCGCCAGAGCCGTTGAACCCGAAGAGATCGTGCCCCGATCCAGCCGACGCCTCGGCCGCCGCGCGTGCAGGAACGTTCTGCACGGGAATATGGTCGACGGTGACGGCGATCTTGTTTTTCTCGCCCCAGTCCTTGGCGAATTTATCGAACCACGTGTCGTACTCGGGAACGAAGTGCGCCCATTGCACGATCGATAGTGATTTATTGTCTGCCAGCGCGCGCGATACGAACGGCGCGGACAGAAGCGGTGCAGTTCCGGCGGCGGCAAGCGTGAGACCCGTATCTTGCAAGAACCTGCGTCGCGTGACGCGAAGAAGTCTGTTGGTGCTCATTAGTTCCTCCCTGTTCAGTCGGATGAGATCCTGATGAGAAAACTGCCTCGTCCACTGGATTATGTTTTTAGGCTGCTACGATAGCGCGTGATAACCTCGCTGGGCCAGCACAATGGTTGTGGATTGATCAGACAATGTCGTCCGACGAGTGCGGGGGCGGCTGCGATCGGGCCCGTCAAGGTTGGGTTAAAATGGTCAACAAGCCTGACCTTTTTGCGCTGCCAATTGGCCAAGATGCGAAATGAAAAAAATTTAATTTCCAGCAGTCGTGCTGTCGTGCGGGCCTGCTGACTCCGTGTTCGGCACGCGGGAAATTGTGCAATTGCGATATGCAATGAGTTTATTAGAGGTCGGCAGCCATTTCCCCGACGGCGCACGCGCGGCCCAAAGTGACGGGCACTCTGATGGTGTCCCCCGGGGGCGGTGGCTGATATTTGTCGAGATATATCAAGGTGGAGGCTTGCCTATCTACTTGGCAGGCACCTGGCAGGCATCCAACTCCCTAGTTCCAATGCGACCCCTATGTCTTGGTGTTGAATGGAGCGGCCCATTTGAAAATCTTCATAACCGGCGCAAGCGGCTATATCGGTGGATCGGTTGCTGCCGCGCTGATGGCGGCGGGCCATCATGTGAGCGGTCTGGCGCGCTCCGACGAGGCCGCCGCGGCGCTGGCGAAGCTTGGCATCGGGCCGGTGCACGGCACGCTCGACAATTCCGAGGTTCTGGCCAAAGCCGCGCGCGACGCCGACGTAACGGTCAACGCCGCCGATGCCAACCATCGCGCCGCAGCCGCGGCAATGCTTAAGGCGCTTGCCAATACCGGCAAAATCTTCCTGCACACAGATGGTTCCAGCATCGTCGGCACGCGCTCGCGCGGTGAGTTGGTCGAGGATGTGTTCGATGAGGACACGCCGTTCACGCCGACGCCGCAACGAGCCGCGCGCGTGGAGATCGACAAGATGGTGCGGAATTCGGCCGGCAGTGGAGTACGCTCGGTTGTGATTGCGCCCAGCCTGATCTACGGGCAGGGGCACGGCCTCAATTCGCATAGCATCCAGGTACCGTGGCTGATCAAGGCGGCGAAAAAATTCGGCGTGCCGAAGCACATTGGCCGAGGCGAGAACCGCTGGGCCAATGTGCACATCGATGACTTGATGGGATTGTACCTGCTGGCGATCGAGAAGGCGCCTGCCGGCGCGTTCTATTACGCCGAGAACGGCGAGAATTCCATGCGCGAAGTGTGCGAAGCAATCAGCCGCATGCTTGGGCAGGGCGGGCGCACGCAAAGCATGACTGTGGAGGATGCGGTGACCGAATGGGGTGATGGGCCAGCCAACGATACCATGGGCTCCAACAGCCGCGTGCGCGCCAAACGCGCGCGCGCGGAGCTCAAGTGGCGGCCGAAGGCACGGTCACTGATCGAGGAAATCGAGCACGGCTGTTATGTACGGGAGCGGTGATTCCCGCCCGTCAAAATCAGATCTCGCGCCGTTAATCTGTGATGCTCATCTTACCGCTCGAGCGGACATCCGGCGATGCCTCATCTCAACGAATGATGCCGTGCGATCGCGCTGACGGCATCGCGCATCATCTGATCAGTGGACGCGCTTCAATCGAAAACCTGTCATTCCTCTTACGCTCCGGTTCAACTCTCGTTCATCCAGATGGGCGCAGGGTTGCGTATGTTAGTGTTGAGTAGGAGGCGGCACCATGAACGAACGCATTACCCTCGCGCTGGCAAACAGTTTGCCACTCGCCAATTTCGTCCGATCACATGTCGTGAGGGTCACCAAGTCGCAAAGCGATCAGGCGGTCACGCTCGATCTCAACAACGGCACCGGCACAAAGCTCGATCTCTCGGCTGTCGCGAACGAGAAAATGACGCTCGTGCACGTCGACACGAAGCTGGTCATTCTATTCGACAATCAATCCACGGTTACGGCCGAACCATTCTTTGATCTGTCGGGGAAGCCGATCGCCGATCTCCACGTCGAGCTGAGTGCGGGACGCACGCTCGATGGCGAGCAGTTCGCGCAGAGCGTTCCGATCACCGACGATCAATCGGTTTTGCCAGCCACCGATCCCTCGAGCGGCGCCGACTTCCATGATGTCTCGATAGAAGTCTCTGCCCGGCAATATTTCCCCGCTGGGACTGATGGTGCAGGATATGCCGGAAGCGTTTGGGCGATCCGGAAGCGTATTTGGCGCCGACTTCGGCGTTGTCGGGCATGCGCAGATCTTCAGCGCGTCGGCTTCGACCGTCGTCGGCTCGGCTCCGAGCATCGGCAACATTCCCGCGCCGGGCGGGGCGGGCACGCAAGTGTTCGAGGCCGGACTTCTGGCCTCGCGCGGCCCTGGCGAGTTTGATGGCACGCAAGCGGGAAACCCCGCATTCCAGGCCACGACGCGCGCCGGCACGATCGGCTTCCGCTGTTTGATCTCGTATTCCTTACGATAGATCGCGATGGTTTTCTTGTCGGCGGCAAGCTGACGCGTCAAAGCGGCGACGCGACCTAACGTAATCGTTCGCGCGGCCCAGGCTTTGTCGATAAACTCCAGTGCGTCGCGCTGCAGACGGGCCTGGCGCATCGTTTCTTCCGTGTAACGCTCGGCCATTTCGGTACGGCGCCAGCTATCCTGGCCGCCCCGGAAGATATCCCACGAGACTACGAGCTTGCCGGCGACGTCGTCGCGTTTGCCGATGAAGGTATCGGCATCAACGCTGTGCGTCGCGCGCCCCTCAAGAGACACGCTTGGAACGAAAGCGCCGCCGGTGGCACGAAACGCCTGCTTTGCCGCTTCTTTGTCGGATTCAGCTGCCAGAAGGGTTGGATTGCGGCGCAGCGCCGCAGCGAGAGCATCTTCCTTCGATCGGGGCAGGCCGCGAAGCGGCCCCGGGAATATAACGTTGATCGCTTCGACACCGACAATCTTGCGATATTTCGAGCGGGCATCATCGAGGCTGCGCTGAAAATCGGCGCGTGTTGCCTTTGCAGCCTCGACGCGTTCCAGCGCCTGCTGAAGGTCGCCCTCGCCGGCAAGGCCGCCAGAATATCGCGATTTGACGTGTGAAAACAGTTCTTCGTGATTCGCGACGTTCTGATCTGCAAGCGAAACAAGGCGCAGAAAACATACGACATCGATGTAGGCTTCCGCCGCGTCGAGTGCGGTCAGTTCCGTGCGCTCGCGGACACGGAACGACGCGGCGTTTACGCGTGCCGTTTGCCGCCAGATGTCGTGGATCGATGCAAGGCCATCAAACAAGACCTGCCGCACGACCACTGATCCGGACTTTCCGCTCAGCCACTGGCCGTTGCCGAGCGGTGGTGGGACGATCTGTTGATCGAATCTTTCCGGACCCACGCGCGCTTCCAGCCGCACCTGGGGCAACAGGGTGCTTTGTGTCTGGCGCAGTTCGGTTTCCGTCGCGCGGCGATTGGCCGATGCCTCACTGACAGCGGGATTTGTCAGGACAGCCTGGGAAATTGCGTCGCTGATTAAAAATCGTTCAGCGCGCGCTTCAGTCCAGACACCTGAAGAGCACAGCAGGACCACTGCGACGCGCAATGAAAAACTCAGGCGCGCGTCCGTTCCGCCTTCCTGCGGCTTGATGATGGACGGTGTGTGAGCGAGGCCCGGCCTGTATTTGCGTCCGGCCCTGCATGGCAGGGACACGGCACTTTCGAATGTTTTTTTCCACAGCAGCTTGTCTGCAAGCCGATTTTTCATTGGCACCGCACCGCCGATTTGTTAAATTGTTCTGGCAGGTACGCGCCATTTACATCGCGCTTTGAACGAACTCGTAGAATCCTCAAAATGATTGATTCGCGATAAAAGCGCTTGGGCGAGCGCGCCAACGCCTTTGTCAAAGGCGACAATGACAGGAATTATGACTGCGCGAGTGCGTTTTGCGCGAGCACCGTAGCGTTGCGCTGTCGCAAACGCAGGTGAAGCCAATCAATCCTGCAGCCACTCTGAATCCGCCCAAGCAAAGAGCCTTTGCAGGCAAGCCGCAAACGCGAAAACCACCATTCCGGGCCTGTATCCGATTGAGGCGGGGGAGTGCTTATTTCCCGGGTCAGCCCTGTGTTAGGTTTCGAAGGCTTGATGCCGGCATGATAGCCGGGGGCGACGGAGACTAGACCGAACGAAGCCGACCTGGGGGACAAGTATGGAATTTCTCAAGCACACCGAATGGCCGATGTGGTTCGGCTACGCGGCGGTTGCATCCAGTATCGTCACATGCGCGATGAAGACGATGATCCCTCTGCGCGTCGTGAGCATGACCTGCAATGCGCTGTTCATTATCTACGGGTTTTTTAACGGAATTTACCCGACGCTGATCCTGAATTTGATCTTGCTGCCTTTGAATACCGTCCGCCTGCAACAGATGCGGAAATTGATCCACGATGTGGAGGCGGCAGCATCATATGGCGAAACGTCGATCGATTGGCTGAAGCCATTCATGTCGCGCCGTGGCTTTCGCAAGGGCGATATCGTCTTTCGCAAGGGCGATCTGGCCGATGCGATGTATTACAGTGTGACCGGCCGCTATCGGCTTTGCGAAATCGGGATTGAAATTCCGGTGGGCCAGGTCTTTGGCGATCTCGGTCTCCTCGCCCCGGGCAACCGGCGAACGCAGACGATCGAGTGCCTGGAAGACGGCGAGGTGCTGACGGCCGGCTATCAGCAGGTCAAAGAGCTCTATTTCCAGAATCCGCAGTTCGGGTTTTATTTCCTGCGGCTGACAAGCGAGCGGCTGTTTGAGAATATCAGCCGTCTGGAAGCAGAGATCGTGCGCAAGAACGAAGCTCTGGCGGCCCTCGGCCACAAGCCGGCTTGATGGATAAACTTTAGGATATGGGGTTCCAACGCGGGCGGATTGTTGACATTAAGCAATGTGCCTAGTCACCTAGGGCATTACTGATTCTGGATGCAGGGCCGTGCAGGAAAAACGAAACGACATCTTTCGCAAGCGCATCCTCAAGAATGCGCAAATCATCCTGAGCGAAAAGGCACCGAAGCTCGACTGCGCCGTCCGCAATCTCTCGGACACCGGCGCCTGCCTGCAGGTGTCGACGACCTTCGGAATTCCTTCAAATTTCGAGGTGGTGATTGAAGGCGTTCGCCGCGCCTGCCGATCGATCTGGAGAACGGATACGAAGATCGGCATAACGTTTAACTAAGATTGTCCGTGAAATTGAATCACGCTCGGCGAAAACTCGATACATCATTTTATGCACTTCTAAGCAGGTCTGGTCGAAAAATATGCTTCTGTTCGCAGGAGCCGCCAATGCGCGAATGGCTGTTTTTGTTGGCACCACCGGCGTTGATCTTTTATTTCATCGCCTATCCGGCTCAATTCTACGCATTTGTTGCGTGGGCCAGAGTGATGATGGGATGAGCGTGCGGTGGCGGCCGGCGTCTGGCCTAGTCAAATGAGACGCCGAGCCTTTTACCTTCCGTCCAGATGACCCGGCAGTGCCGGGCCTGCGGCTCGCCATCGACACTCAACTGAAACACCCGCGGCAGACCGAACGTCGTGCCGACATGAAGGCCGGCGCCGGTCGAGGTCAGGTTTTCAACTGAACATGCCATTTGCTGTCCCGCCGCGCCGTATTTGATAAGGCCGCGAAGGTGCGTCGAAGGGCGTGCATCTTTTCTGCGATCAAACATCGTCGGCAATATTCGTTGGTGGTAATGACCTAGGCGCGCTGTGCAATCTCGCTTGCGTGTGTTTCGACCTGAACGGTACCTGGTAGCATATAAGTCCGCGTTCGTTTGCACGTGTAGCAGACGAAAGTATTTCGTTGCATGGTTCGGACGACCGGATGGGGCGTGACCGCGACGTGCACCATGACTGTCCGGCACTGGGGACAATACGCAGTGTTGTCGATTGCGACGCTAGAAGACATGGCTTGTGATGCCTTTAGCGGCCCCACGTGGGCCATTCCGTTCGGCGGTATGCCAATCGTAGGTAATGAAGTTTAAGAATTCACTCATGCCCCGTACCGGCTATCGGCCGGGCCTGCACGCAAGCTGAGGGGGCACCGGAAAAGCCAATGATAGCCCGCATCCAGCGGCATCAATCTGCCTACGCAGCGGCCGCGAAATACCAAATCCGGTAGAAGGGACAAGTGTCGCAGTTTGCATAATCAGAATGAACGGCTGAAGGATTTCCGCGGCGAAAGATTTTGCTGCCTCGTCTTTGACAGTTCAATCATTGGAGTCATCGATCAAGTCCCGATATCGCCGGATAACTCGATTTGCCTGACGAAGTCGCGATTTATGAAGTGCATCCATAAATCGCCTTGCAAACGTGGATAGGCCGTCATTGATATGACGCGCAATGCCGGCGAGGACCGAGCCCGCGAGACCGGAGCGGCGTCCATGCGCGTGGGTGAATGATTGAGATGACATCCTGCACTCCGTCAACATTCCTGATTCCACAGCGGGATCATGCGTGCGCCCCGGTTTCTCTGGGTCGCGCGTTTGAACAATGGAGGAAAGTCCGGACAACGGTCGGTCCAAAGAGCGCCTGAGCATCGCCATATTTCCCCACTTGACGCTGGCGTCTTAGCGCATGTCGTTCGTGGCCTGAGTGAAGCGGGTCACACTCAAATGTGCCGCGAATGTTCGCGGATAATGTAAACATTGGTTCGCAGGCTCATTCTATCTCCAGTCATTATGTCGCTCACGAAAATGGGAGGCCGCTTGCCAAAGCGGTCTCCCATTGAAATGTAAAGCAAGAAGCGTGGGTCAGAAGAGGCTTGCCGGAGTTTGCTGAGGAAGCCCCTTCGCCTCGGTCGTCGACTGCAATGTGTAAGGATCAATCTGGATATTTGTCTGGTCAGTCATCGCCGCTACCGCGGGTGGTGACGGACGTAGCGCCAGACCCATTGCCACAATCGCGATTGCGAGGAATGTAACGGCTGCGACACGCATAAATGTCTCCTTTGTTTGAGAACTGGTCTTCACTTCGGGTTGGTTTTTAAATTCGGCGACTTTGCGCGCGATGTCACATAGCGCGCGTTCGACACGCACGAAGTCAGGTTTCACATGGTGGCCAAGTCCGGTCAGGCTGACGTTTGATCTGTTGCGCTCGAACAGCTGGCCGCCACATTCGTATTCCAGTTCCCGGATCGCGCGCGTCAGTGACGGTTGCGCAACTCCGCAGCGTCTGGCCGCGCGGGTGAAACTGTGCTCCTCGCAGAGCGCGAGAAAGTATCTGATCTGGTGTGTCTTCACCCGCATGTCCGGGACTAACGGGCAGCCAGATCGATGGCACGGGTTACCACTGGCGACGAAACAGCAACGACGATGGCCAGCACATAAAATGCAAGCCAGACTGTCGCAACGATGGTGTCAGTGCGGTTATTTCTGTCGCTGCTTTGCCGGGGCAGCCTCTGTCGGTCAGCATGGGCGCGGTGACGCATGGTCGACCTCCGTTGCGGAGATCGCTACCACCCGGTTGTAATTTCGATGGTGAGCTAACTCACATTCCCGTCGAAATGATTTGGGGCTTTCCCATGACCCCCGCATCAGACGGTCGAATTCAGCGAAGCTTGTACCCGCGCCGCGTGTATAGAGAATGGCCGCGCAAGTTAAAATAATCCGTGGAATTCGACAGATCAGGGCGGCAATGGCGCCCCGGAAGCGGGGCGATAGTGAGGAACGGCCGCCTTGGCTTCGTTTTGCCCGATCGATTTTTAAAGTAGAGTAACTATCTGTGGGGCATCAAAACCCCGCCCGGCGCCTGCTTCAATTGTAGTCGGGCTTCATTCGGACGGCTCGGGGGCGCGCCGCGCTGCGGCCCTTTGGTCGTGCGTCTTCGGTCTCTTGGGTTGATGACAGCCTCTGTGTACCCGGAACGGGATTTGGGCGCGACCATGGACATTGGTGGCTGGCTGCAAAGTTTGGGTCTCGGACAGTATGGGCCGACATTCGTCCAGAATGCCATCGACACTGATGTGTTGCCGGAGCTGACGGAAGGCGATCTCGAAAAGCTCGGAATTCCACTGGGCGACAGGAAACGGCTTATCCGGGCCATCAAAGCGATGGCAGGCGGCTCTCCCGACGCTCGTAACACGAGCGAAGCCGGAAAAGATGCGCCCGGTGACTACTCGCCGGCGGTTGGTGGCGAACGCCGTCACTTGACCGTGATGATCTGCGATCTCGTGGGCTCGACTGCACTCTCTGCGCAACTCGACCCGGAAGACATGGGTGCCGTGATCGATGCTTTTCAGGCCGCCTGCGCCCGTATCGCACTGGCTTCTGACGGCTTCCTTGCCGAATTCCGCGGCGACGGGATCCTGGCCTATTTCGGCTATCCGCGCGCCCACGAGGACGATGCCGAGCGCACCATTCGCGCGGGGCTCGATATCGTCGCTGCCGTTGCGCAGCTCAAGACACCCGCCGGAGAGCCGCTTGCGGTCCGCATCGGCATTGCGAGTGGCCTGGTGGTGGTAGGCGGTGAGGGTGCGTTGCGCGAGAATATTGTGGTTGGAGACACGCCGAGCCTTGCGGCGCGCGTCCAGGCTCTGGGCGAGCCTGGAACGATTGTCATCGCTGCCACCACGCGCCGGTTGATCGGTGATCGGTTCCTCCTGCGCGACCTCGGCCTTCACGAACTCAAGGGTTTTGCCGAACCGATCGCTGTGTGGGCGGTCGATGGCGTTTCGGCCACCGAGAGCCGTTTCGCGGCAGTCCACACGGCCGGCCTGACCAATCTGATTGGTCGCGAGAAGGAGATCGATTTCCTTCTGAAACGCCAACGCCTCGCGTGGAAAGGCGAGGGCCAGGTCGTCCTGATCTCGGGCGAACCGGGGATCGGAAAGTCGCGCCTCGCGGCGGGGCTCGAAGAACGAATTGCCGACGAACCGCATGCAGTCTTGCGTTACCAATGCTCACCTTACCACACCAACAGCGCGCTTTACCCCTTCATCGTTCAATTGGAGCGGGCAGCCGGGCTCAAGGCCGACGACACGTCCGAGCGGCGTCTAGACAAACTGGAAGCGCTTCTCGCCGAAACCGCATCGCAAGGTCGGGATACAATACGACTTTTAGCGGCGCTGCTGTCGATCCCGTTGAGCGGCCGGTATCCGGCCCTGGCGCTCAATCCCCGGCAGCAGCGTCGCCGTACGCTGGCGGCGCTGCTCGATCAATTCGAGAGGCGCGCGCGCCGGACACCGGTCATCCTCTTGTTCGAGGATGCACATTGGGCCGACGCCACCTCCCTCGAGCTCCTCAATCTGACGATCGAGCGGATGCGCCAAATACCGGCTCTTGCGCTTTTCACGCTGCGGCCTGAGTTCGAGCCACCCTGGGTTGGTCTTCCAAATGTCGGCGTCATTAAGCTCAACCGTCTCGACCGTAGCAATGTTGAAAGCATTGTTACGCAGGTGACCCACGGCCATGCGCTGCCGGCCGAAGTCATGCGCCAGATTGTCGCCAAGACGGATGGCAACCCATTGTTCGTCGAGGAACTCACAAAAGCGGTGCTTGAAGGGGACATCCTGGTCAAGGACGGCGATACCTACCAACTCGGCGGACCGCTGCTTCCACTCGCCATTCCGGCGACACTCCAGGACTCTTTGATGGCGCGCCTCGATCGCATGGCGCCTGTGAAAGAGATCGGCCAAATCGGAGCAGCCATCGGGCGTGAGTTCTCCTATTCCTTGATGCGTGAGGTGGCTGGACGCAGCGAACCGGCATTGAAACAGGCTCTCGCACAACTTGAGGAAGCCGAACTTGTGTTTCGGCAGGGCGAGCCACCGGAGGCTGTCTATACCTTCAAGCACTCGCTGGTACGGGATGCTGCGTATGAGAGTTTGCTCAAGAGCCGGCGGCAGCAATTGCATGGTCAGATTGCGCGCAAGATGGAAGAAAAGTTTCCCGACGTTGTTTCGAGCCAACCGGAAATCGTGGCTCACCACTTCACTGAAGCGGGTCTTGTCGAGCCCGCGATCGACTACTGGCTCAAGGCCGGCAATCTCGCCCTGAACCGTGCGGAGAACGCGGCTGTCGGTCATTTGGAACGGGGGCTGAAGTTAATTCCCGGCATCGACAACCCGATGCAGCGCAACAAGCTTGAGTTGCTGCTTCAAACGTCGCTCGGCAATTCTTTGCGGACGACCACGGGCTGGAGTTCTGACAGCGTGAAGCATGCGTACACGCGCGCGCTTCAGCTATGCAAAGAGAGCGGGCTTGATGAACATACCTTTCCCGCAGTGTTTGGTCTGTGGACCTGGAATTTCCTGCGGGCTGCCCTTCCCGAAGCTCAAGCCCTTGCCGAGTACTTGCTGAATTCCGCCGAGAGAATTGACGACTCAGTTTGTCGGGTTCTTGCCCATGAGGCTCTCGGGTTCACGTCGTTTGCCCAGGGCAAATTTGCCACTGCCCACACGGAACTGGAACGCGGCATCGGCTTATGTGAGGACGGTAAGGCCGCAGCGTACTTTGACCTGTCAGCGCAGGACCCGCGCGTTCATGTCAGATCGTACGACGCCATGACCCTTTGGTTTCTCGGCTATCCGGATCGGGCTTTACGGCTTTGCGCGGAGGCTCACCGTTATTCTGATGTGTCTCGACATCCGTTCAGCGAAGCAATGGCACGAACAATAAGCCTGCGGGTACACCAACTCCGCGGGGAGGCCGCGATCGTCGCGAGTCAGGCGAACGGCGCAATTACACTCTGCGAAGAGCATGAGTTTGTCCACTATCACGCCATGGCATTGATCTTGCGCGGATGGGCAAGCGCACAGCAGGGCGAATTTGAGAAAGGTATTGCCGAAATTCAGGAAGGTCTGAAAAAAGAACGCGCAATGGGCGCGTTGTTATTTGATTCATATACTCTGGGATTGCTGGTCGACGCATGCATAAAGAACAAACGCTACGGGCAAGCGCTCGAGTTTTTGGAGCAGGCGCAACTGAGGCTCGAAGAAGAGGGCGCCGAATGCTTTTACGCGGCGGAAATATATCGTTTGCGCGGCGAAACATATCTGCGATCGAACCAGAATCTGGATCAGGCGCAGCATTATTTTTCCCAAGGCCTTGAAGTCGCACGCGGGCAGAAAGCCAAGTCCCTCGAACTTAAACTTTGCCTGAGCATTTGTGAGTTGCACGATCTGGGAAAAAGCGCTGACAAGTGCCGCTCACAACTTAGCAAGGTCTACGAATCTTTCAGCGAGGGCTTTGACACTGCGGATCTCGTCAGGGCGAAAGCACGGTTGGAGAATACGAAATAGAATCTGGGTTGCGGGTGGCGCATCAGGTTATCGAGTTCATGAACTCACTTTTTATTGTTTCGACAATGTATTCCCCGTTTTCCGCCATCAAAAAATGCGAACCTTTACACAGGTGATTGCTGAACCCACCGCGCGTGAATTCGCCCCAGCCAGCGGAGTTTCTTCCGAAACCCATGGATCCGCGTCGCCGACAAAACTACTGATCGGGAAGGAAAATGGTTCGACCGGCCGGTGCTGGTAATTATACGCCATTCCAAACTCGGCACGGATTGTGGGCAACAACATGTTCCGTAGTTTCGGTATCTCCAACATTTTGTCGGCGGCCGGAGTGTCGAATTGCCGTATGATATTCACGAAGATTTCGTCGGTTTGGGCGTAGAGTGGAAGGTTCACATCAAACTCTCCATGCAAAATCATGTCGTAAACCAGATTGTCCTCAAACTCACCCTTGCGCTTCAAGAGGTGCGGTGGCCGTACTCCGCAGGCAAATGCGTGATTGATGAAGCGCAAACTCGCCTTGGGCAGCGCGCAAAGCGTCGCAAACATCGTCAGTCCGCCCAGGCAGTGGCCAAAGAAAGCGGATGGCCTGTCGAGCCAGTCAATCATCTCCGGCAATAAGCGTTCGACAAAGGTATTCAGATCATTGACGGCCGGTTCATTGATGCGGGCTCCGCGGCCCGGCGCCTCGACTGCCACGACCTCGACAGTGTCTTCGAAAAGCTGTGCCCAGGCTCGAAACGACACAAGTCCGCCGCCTGCAAATGGAAAGCAGAACAGGCGCACTTTGGCGTTCGGATTGGGGCGCGGTGCAACCAACCACTTTCCAGCGCCGCGCGACTTGACCTCTGCGGCGGAACGAGGGGCCTCGGCCTTGAAACGTTCTATTCCGGCTCCGTTGCCCGAGCCGTTGGGCATCTTTCCATTTGTTCCGGCATCAAGATAATGCGGAGAGCCGTTTCCATTTCCATTTTCAGAAAAATCTGTTGCTGTCTCGTCGGGCGAGTAAAGATTGCTGACTTGCAACTCCGCTCTGTCGGGGAACCGATCACTCGTCATCCCGTGTGCTGCTGCGGGCGCCACACCTGAATTGACGTGCGCAACAGCTATTGGCGATTGTGTAGCCAATGCCCTGATAGCCGCTACCTGGGGCATCGCGGAATAAATCTCGGCGGTCTCTTCCTTGGGACGTCGCGCAATCAGTTCCGACAGATGATCCGATAACTGGTTGATGGTCGGTCCGCTGATGAGTTCCGAGATCGAGACCAGTATTCCAAATTCGTCTTCCAGGTTATTCGCAAGCGTCACTGATCGCAGCGAATCCAGCCCGATTTCGTTCAGAGGTCGGTCCGGATCGATCGGTTCTGCAAAGCCAAGCTCCGCCATGATGCGTCGTTGCAATCTGCCCAAAAGCCCTTGGCGTGCTTCGCCATTCACCGGTACAGGGGAGGCGAACGGGGCGCCCATTCGGTGCGCAGATTGAGACGACCCGGGTGCCTCGCTTCCATTGAGGAGTTCAGCGAGGAAAGGCGTTTTGCCCACCTTGCCGGCGTAAGTGGACCAATCAGCAATCGCGACTGCGATCTGGCCCACATCGCGCTGCATCAACCTGTCGAACCCTTGCATGGCGAGATCGGTCGAAACAAATTTCACGCCCAGCGATGACCACATCGCCTCACCACGCGCGCCCGAAAGCGTGGCCAACCCGCCCTCTGACCAGGCAGACCAGTTGATCGCCGTTGCCGGCAAGCCCGCGGAGCGGCGGTGAGCCGATAAAGAATCAAGGAAAGTGTTGCCCGCGCTGTAGTTTCCCTGGCCGGCAGAGCCCAGCAGACTCAACAAAGACGATTGCAGGATAAAGAAGTCCAGGTCGAGCAATCTTGTGCATTCGTGCAGAAGCCAGCTTCCATAAACCTTGGGCTCGAAGACACGCGAGAATCTATCCCAGTCAAGTTGAGCCAGTATTCCATCATCCAGGATGCCGGCCGAATGCACCACGCCTTTCAATGGTGGGCATTCGTTGCTGATTGTCCGGATGAGGCGGCTTACATCTTCATGACGGCTAATGTCGGCGGCCACGACCGTGATCGATACGCCGGTATTGTGGGCTGTGCTGATCAGTTCCTGTGCAGCCTTGGTGCTCGCACTTCGACTTGTCAGTACAAGATGTCTTGCGCCGTTGCTTGTGAGCCATTTGACAACATTGCGCCCCAACATTCCGAGGCCACCGGTCACGAGGTAGGTAGCGTCGCCGCGCACCCGCGGCGGCCGCATCGGCAGTTCATCGAGCGGCTGTGAGACAAATCTTTGGATATGACGCTCGCCTCGGGCGGAGATGGCAATCTGTGTCTCGCCGTCCGGGTGCAGCAATTCCGCTGCCAATAAATCGACGTCCGGCGTTCGGTCAGCGTTCAGTTGCAGGTCGATCAGCCCTCCCCAGATGCCCGGGTACTCAATCGCAACGGTTCGTCCCAAACCCCATAAAGGGGCCTGGACCGGATCAACATGCTGGTTCTGGCCTTCCGTCTTTTGTGTATTGGCGGTTACAAACCAAAGCCGCCGGCCTGTTGGATTCGTCGTGCGAGTGTTGGCAAGGGCCTGCAAGATTGCCAGTGCGCCGCGACACATTATCTCTGTGCCGCTCTTCAATATGGGCAGGGTTAGACCATCTATGGACGGGGCATCCAATCCCCACAGATAGACCACGCCATCGCACTTTAGCGTCTCTGCGTCAGCGAATTGCTCCAGCAATTGGCCGAAATCGTGGGGCTGACGTTCGTTGACAGTCCAGGTTCGTAGACCGCGCTGGCCGAACGCGTCGCCCCTGTAGACGAGATGGCAATGATGGCCTGCACCTTCCAGTTTTTTCGCCAGCGCCACACCGACACCTTTTGTATCGGCAAAAATCATCCAGCTCGCCAATGTACGATTTTTGGCGCGATCCTTCTCAGGGCTGATGGTATCTCTCGTGGTCTTTCGCCAGACCGGCCGATAGAACAGGTTGTCCACACGAGCGCGAGAGGATTGCACGCTGGCAAGAGGCAACAAACGGACGGTAAGTCCTTCCAGATCCGCGATGGGCTGCCCGGCCTCATCGTAAACCCGAATGTCAACCACCTGCGTATCGTCTTTCTCGACACTCCGAAGTCTGGTGTGCACCCATGCCTTGTCGATTCCGTCCTGATAGCAGCGGAATCCTTCCAACGAGACGGGCAGGTAGGAACGAAGCCGATCGCTTTTGGCCTTTTCCGCACCATCAAGAACGAGAGGATAGGCATGCAGGCACGCGTCCAAAAACGCGGGGTGCATCACGAATTGCGTATCAGCCAATCCGTCCGGTAGCCGCACTTTGGTCAGCGCCTCATTTTGACCGAGGTGCAATTCCCGCACGCCACGAAAACTCGGTCCATATTCCAGCCCGAGCTGATCAAGCCGGTCATAGAAATCGGCGATAGCCAGTGTCCGCCGGCAACGGGACCGTACCTGTTTTATTGAAAAAGCCGATCCAGACGGCGCCTCTGACTTGCGCAGCGTACCCGTCATGTGGGTATGCCAGTTTTTCGAGCCCTCTGTGTCTGTGCTGACCAGTTTGAAACTTGCCCTGTCGGACCTCAGCGGCGTGACCAACATCCGCACCGTCCGATCTTCGCCATTGAAAAATGACATTGCCTGGTGATGCATTGCGTTATCGAAGCTGACTTGCGAGGTCCCGAAATGCATCCGGCCGACCACCGTGGCCGCCTCCAGTTCGGCAGTGGTCGGAAGGACGATCGATCCGGCTATTCTGTGATCGGGAATGAAGCCGACGTGCTGCACGCCATAGCGCGCTTCATAACAGATCTCTTTAGGCGTGGAATTTATAAGCGTGCCCACGAGCGGATGGATTCGTTCGACAGCCATTCGCGCTGGTTCGGCATGGACCGGATCGTCGTCTATCCAGTGGCGTTTTCGCTGGAATGGATAAGTGGGCAACGGTATTCGCCGCCATGCAGCATCGGCATGCACCGCAGCCCAATTTATATTGTGGCCCTCGCGATACAGTGCGGCCAGCATTTCGGTAATCGAGTTGGCGTCCGACTTTTGGCGGCTTAGCGTGGCAGCCCAACCGGCGGATTTGGCCCTTGTCCCGAGGCAAACTTGCGCAATCGGCAGCAACACCGGATGTGGGCCGACCTCGAGAAAAGTCCGGCACCCAAGCTCGGCAAGCGCATGCAAGCCGTCTCCGAACCGCACCGATTCCCGGAGCTGTCGGCGCCAGTAAAACTTATCGGGCGCGGCCGACATGGGCTGGCCGGTCAGGTTGGATATCAGGGGTAGGGTGGGTGCTTTATAGCTGAATTGGCCCGCAATATTTTCCAGATCGTCAAGAATGGGTTCGGTCAGCGGCGAGTGAAAAGCGTTGGAAACCTGCAATTCCCGATAGCTGATCTTTTGCCGGTCTAACTCGCCTAAAAGCGCTTTCAGCTCATCCCGATCGCCGGACGCGACCGTATTCAGTGGCCCGTTCATTGCGGCCACAGCCAAGCCGGGCGCGACTTTGTCTATGAGCGCACACACCACGGCTTCCGAGGCGAAAATAGCAGCCATACCGCCGGCCGGCAGCTGGCGCATCAGCGCCCCGCGAGCAATGACCAGCTGCATTGCGTCTTCGAGCGTAATGACTCCCGCCGTACAAGCGGCGACAAATTCTCCCAAGCTGTGCCCAATCACCGCGTCGGGCGCAATACCCCAGGATTTCAGAAGCTCGGCGAGGGCGTACTCAACCGCGAACAGAGCAGGTTGGGTGTAGTCGGTGCGGTTGACCAACGCAGCATCGCCCTCGCGGGCAAAAATGACGTCAAGCAAACCTTGCTCAAGATGCGGCCCCGCCAGAGCATGACAGCGATCCATGGCATTCCGAAAAACGGAGTTGGTCGCGGTATAATTGTGCGGCCATGCCGGCATGCTGCGAACCCTGGCCGGAAAACATGAAAGCAGTTGCCGTGCTGCCGGTGCGCGGCAAATTCGACATATCGGTTGCCGTTTGCAGCCACGCTGTCAGGTGTTTCGCCAGTTCCGCCACTGACGAGGCGGGTGCGGCGAAGCGATAGGCAAACTGGCTTCTGCTGACGTTGGTAGTGAAGCAAAGATCACCAATCGGTGCATCGGGGTTGTCATGGAGCCAGTTCAGAAGTTGTTCGACACGCACCACCAACGCGTCAGCGCTCTTGGCTGAAAGTGTGACAAGGCACGGGAAACGATCGCTTGACCGGTCCTCGATCGCCGCGATCGGCGGCGCTTCCTCGAGGAT
Source organism: uncultured Alphaproteobacteria bacterium (assembly GCA_963815055.1). Lineage (GTDB taxonomy): Bacteria > Pseudomonadota > Alphaproteobacteria > Rhizobiales > Xanthobacteraceae > Pseudolabrys. The sequence continues at coordinate 96,390 of CAWFEU010000004.1, forward strand.
GGCGAAGGTATTCGTACCGCCGATTTCCCAGACTATTCAGCGCGGCTCGCCGCGGCGTGTCCGCAACCGGAAAGTCCTGAAGTTTTGTGTTCACGTAAAACGGCGACGATGCGAAGTCGATTGCGGGATTCGGCGCCTGATAATTAATACTCGGCGGAATTTGTTTGTGATGAAGCACGAGCGCGGTTTTGATCAACCCGGCGATTCCCGCCGCCTGCTCCGGATGCCCGATGTTGGCCTTGACCGAGCCGACGGCGCAGTATTGCTTGCGGCCGGTCTCCTTCCGAAAGGCCAAAGTGAGTGCTTCGATTTCCAGCGGATCACCGACCGTCGTGCCGGTCGCGTGGCATTCGACGTAACCGATGCTGTCGGCGCTAACCCCAGCTGCCTTCAGTGCATCGACGACTGCCTGCGACTGCTGGCCCAGACTCGGTGCGGTGTAGCTGTTCTTGGCTGAACCATCGTTATTCGCCGCAGTCCCCTTGATCACCGCAAAAATATGGTCGCGATCAGCAACAGCCTGTTGCAGCGGCTTGATCAAGACCGCGCCGACTCCGCTGGCAAAAATAGTTCCCTGGCCAACTGCATCGAAGGGACGACAGTGCCCGTCCAGAGAATGAACGTTTCGCCTTTCGGCCAGATACCCTTCGATTTGGGGTACGCGTACCACCGAACCCCCGACCAGCATCATATTGCACTCATCGAACTTCAGGTTTTGGCACGCCTGGTGGACCGCCAACAGAGACGACGAGCACGCCGACTGAATTGTGAAGCTCGGACCTCTGAGATTCAGCTTGTAGGAAACTCGGGTGCTGAGGAAATCTTTGTCATTATTGATGTGCGAAGTGCTTGCTGTCTGACCGGGAAATTCCGCGTGGTGCAGTTTTGCGAGAAGATAGCTCGTAACGACTCCGCCGGCGGTCGACACCACACCAACTTTTCCCGGGTAGCCAACCGGGTCATAACCAGCATTCTCAAACGCTTCCCAGCACACCTCCAGAAACAGGCGATGCTGCGGGTCCATTAGTGCTGCGTCTTTGGGGGAATAACCGAAGAACGATTCGTCGAACATCTCGACGTCCCGCAGCATCGGCGCAGCCTTTACGTACCGAGGATTGGCAACGAGGGCCGGGTCGACACCCGCGGCAACCAGCTCTTGATCGGAAAAAAACGTGATGGACTCAACGCCGTCACACAGGTTCTTCCAATACTCTTCGGCTGTGGCCGCGCCAGGAAATCGGCAAGAAAGGCCGATTATCGCGAGGTCAACGTTCCACCCTGGATCACTCATATTGACACCTTGACCGACGCAAGCGCTTGGAAATGAGTGTCAGCTCAAATTATGGTCCGACGCAGAAATCTCATTGTGCAGAATCTGAACCCAGCCGGCTCAGTCAGCGACTATTCTCGTTGCTGTGATTTTTGGTTTTGTTGCCATTCTTCAGCGTGATCAAGGCGTCGCTCATGCGCTTGAGAATCATTTCCTGAGCCTCGATAAAGGCAATTGAGCCGGAGACCAATTTGGGGAAGGCCTCTTTATACGCGTCCTCCACTCTCTTTTCGAAATCGGCATCAAAGGGACTTCTCCACGTCCGAGATGGATCCAGGATCATCATCAGGGCGTGCAATTCAAGCAACGTTAGCTTCTGAACCGGTTTGATATGACTGGTATCTTCGATACCTTTTTTCATAATTGCGAGCATATCCTGCTGGAAGGATAGCCACGGTAACGTCAGCAAAGCGAGATTCCTGAAAATGCTGTCTTTGAAGTCACGCGGATCGTCTGGGTTGATGTCTTTCTCGTTCGCCATCTGAGCACCATCATCTTTTAGGTTCGATTGCATTTTGGGCCGCCGGTGGGGCGCAATTGGCCCGGCAGGGCCGCGCCACCGTCTACGCTTCGAGACGTGATTTGTCCCAGCGGCGTCCACTTACCGGTTCAATAGCGAATCATCCCGTCGCTCATCCGACTGCCTCATCAGATTTACGGATACGCGGCGTCCTCCGGATAGCAGTCGGCTTTTCCCTTGTGCCAGAGGTCGAGCCAATCCCGAGCAACTTTGCGGCCCTCCTTGCGCAGATGGTCCATGAATTCGCGACTACGGTTGAATTTGGACGAATAGGATAGACTGTCTGCAGTCTTTTTCTCCATTTTGATCGTGCGTACCGTCACATGCTTGTGATCGACCGCAAATTGCTGTTTCTCGTAGAGTTTGTTCCACTTGTTGACCGTCATTATGAAATCCAGGTCTTTGTTCAACGACAGGTTTCCCATCAGTTCATTCTGACGGTCCTGGATGTCCTTGTTGGTTTTAGGGACCTCCGGCCATTGTTGCGGATTGATGCGGATGATCCAGAGTTCGTCAGGGATATGCTTGGGTCCGGCAGAGGACTTGGATGCGGCGGACGACTTGGGTCTGTGGGAGGGATCAGGCATCGATGGGTCGAAGAACTCGCGCACCGGTGGGTTCTGCGAATAAAGGCCGTCCCAGTAATGGCCATCCGCCCTGATACGTTCGGCCTCGCGCAACGCAGGCAGCGTTCCGGACGCGGCGACCCCAGACAAAGTGAGCAACAACCGCTGGCGCCAGTAACTTGATCGGTCCTTGGAATGTTTTACCGGTTGCATTCCCTTATTTTCGGGCTGCATTTTTTTATTGACGTCAGAGTCAAACACGGTCTCAAGGCCGTTGACGACCTCCGAGGCGCCGATCAGCACGCGCGTCGTTAAGTCTTGCCACTCGACCTGGCCGAAATCCGGACATGCTTTCGCAAGCATAGCTTCCAGATCAAAATATTGTTTGCGGACACCGAGAATCGGCAGGCTGGCAGCGAACGCCTTGTAGAGTGCCCCGTACGGATTCAGACCGAGAATTGGTACATTGACGCCAAATACCGGAATTTCCTTCTCTTCCACCCAGAATGCGCCGTACGTCAGTAAATTCAGTGCAGTCTCAGAGCCCGTGCTGGCGACGAAAGCTTCCCAAAAGTCGTTAAGTTTATCGATCGCATCATCGACGGAGCCCGGTCTTCCAGCCTTCGGGGCAAGGCCGTACCAGACCATCAGCGCACACAAGGCGCCGGCCGACGTTCCGCTCACGCCCACAAGTTCGAACCGCTTATTGTCGCGCATGTCCTTGAGGATTTCGGTGAGCACGCCGACCTCGAACGCAGCATGCATCCCGCCGCCTTGGCACCCGATGGCGACTTTCTTCGGCCTGTCCATGTTTGCCCTCCAGCCTCAGGAAAGTGCCCACTTTACGGACTCAACCACGCAGTGTGAATGGTGGCCGGGCATCCGTGTGGGTGCGGTTAATAAAATTATGTGACCGATATGGTTGTCGGTCGGCCGGAAATTGTGCGTACACAAGATAGCGCGGCGCGACCGGGCCGGAAATTCGGCCATTCGCGGTGCAATTCGCGGCGGCCCCCAAAAGAGCTGTATTTTAGAGAACTTAGTCGATTTGTTTCACTGTTAGAGTTAAATAGCCAAAGTAAGATTTGAATATTCATTGACGAGATAACCTGCCGGCTGGGCTATTTTATCGTATGTTACGCGTTGAGAATTTCAGGTGGGGCGAAATTCAAGATGGCGACGGGAGTGACCAGGAATACCCAAGCGCAGCCGTTCGACAAGCACGTGTTGCTCCGTGCCCACCCGTTTTTCAAGGACTTGGGCAATTCAATAATCGATCGGCTGGCCCCTCGTGTCATTACGACAAGAGTGAAAAAAGGCGCCGCCATATTTCACAAAGGCGATATTGGGTCGAAACTTTATGCGGTTCGTGCTGGCGCCGTCAGGATCAGTGCGCCCTCCGAACAGGGGAAAGACGCAATATTCAATCTGGTGGTTCCCGGAGAACTCTTTGGGGAAATTGCGTTTCTCGACGGGGGGCAGCGCTCAGCTGATGCCGTTGCAATCGATAACTGCGAGTTGATGGTTATCGAGCGGCGCGATTTTATTCCATTGCTGCGGGATGATCCCGAAGTCGCGATAAGGCTGATCAACATTCTGTGCGCGCGCCTGCGCCGCACGAGCGAGCAGGTTGAGGATATCGTTTTCCTCGGGTTACCGACCCGCCTCGCCAAAGTCCTGTTGCACCTCTACCAGCCATCGTCGACCGCCTCCCCCAGCACCAAGATCCATGTCACCCAGCGCGAAATCAGCCAGATGATCGGCGTTTCGCGCGAGAGCGCAAACAAACAATTGCAGGATTGGCAACGTCGCAAGTGGCTCAAGCTGGAACGCGGTGGCATCGTCATATTTAATCCGAACGCGCTGCGTGATCTTGTCACGAATGCCGGGGATTAGTGTCGTGGTCAGGCGACGCGGAGGCCAGTCACGGCCCGGTCACTTGTTCGTCAATCGATAAAGGTGAGCGGCCGGGCAACGGCTTCCAGCGGTTTGCGCTCGGCATCGACGCCCCACCGCCAGGCGACACAGCCCGCAAATATCATCAGCATTGCACCGAGCAGATAGCCTGCAAATACGCTTGCGCGCGAACCCGTATCGATGAGCGCGCCAAACAATAGCGGCCCGATAACGCCGCCGATCCCGGTCCCGACCGCGTAAAAAAAGGCAATCGCCAGTGCCCGGATCTCAAGCGGAAAAGTCTCACTGACTGTGAGATAGGCCGAGCTCGCTGCCGATGACGCAAAAAAGAAGATCACCATCCAGCATATCGTTTGCGTCCGGGCGTCAATAGTGTCGCGCGCAAAAAGCCAGCCGGCTATCGCCAACAGCACGCCGGAGGAAACATAGGTCAAAGCAATCATCAGCCTGCGGCCGTGGGTGTCGAAAAATCGGCCGATCAGTACAGGCCCCGAGAAATTTCCAATCGCAAAGGGCAGCAAATACCAGCCGACTTGGTCCGACGCGATGCCATAAAAGTCGGTCAGGATAAGCGCGTAGGTGAAGAAGATAGCGTTGTAGAAGAATGCCTGAGAGGCCATCAGGCTTAGCCCGACAGCGGTTCGACGGCGATGCTGCTTGAACAGGGTGAAGGCCACGAGATGCAGCGGAGTTGATTTGCGGGCGCGCAGGCGAACGCGCGGGAGGTTATGCGCGGAAGGGAGGTGCGCAAACTGGCTTTCTATGCCCGCGACGACATGAAATGCCTCATCGGCATGCCCATGTGTTATCAGCCACCGAGGGCTTTCGGGAATCCAGAAGCGCAGCAGAAAAATTGCGCCGGCGAGCGCGGCGCCGGTCAAAAACGCCAGACGCCAACCAAGCTCGGGGTCTATGACATGTGGATCGAGCAAGATCAAAGAGCCAAGGGCACCCAGAGCTGCGCCAATCCAGAAGCTGCCGTTGATTATCAGGTCGTTCCAGCCACGCACCCGTGCGGGAACAAGTTCCTGGATGGTCGAGTTGATGGCGGAATATTCGCCGCCGATTCCGGCGCCCGTCAGGAAGCGGAAAAGCGCAAAACTTACGATGTTCCACGAAGCGGCAGTCGCGGCCGTCGCCGTGAGGTAGACGGCAAGCGTCACGAAAAAAAGTTTCTTGCGGCCAAGCCGATCCGTCAGCCAACCGAAAAAAATCGCACCGAGCGTGGCGCCGGCGAGGTAAGCGCTGCTCGCGAAACCGATGTCTGTGTTCGAAAAGCGTAAACTCGGACTTTCTTTCAGCGCGCCAGCCAGGCTGCCTGCAAGTGTGACCTCAAGTCCGTCAAGGATCCAGGTGACGCCGAGGGCAATGACGACCAATGTGTGAAAGCGTCCCCAGGGGAGGCGATCGAGTTGCGCCGGGATATCGGTTTCAATGATCGGCCCGTCCGGCATGCTAAACGTCGCCTAAATGTGGGTCTGTCGCGATTAACTTTGGACAGTGCGGCGCGATGTGTTCAGGCTCACCGCCGTTGATCGAAATCGCCCTAACGCAAAATAAATTATTAATGCGCGTGTCAGGCGCGCTCCCATGATCCAAAGCAGACAGGCGTCTCAAGGTTCCATATAACGGAAAATCAATGGCTTTCGGCTAATTATTTGAAATGATTGGCAATGATGGCCTCGCGGCTTTCTCCGTGACCAATTATACAAAGTCATGGCAGCCGTTTTTCAAGTATCGATCGGTGCTATTCGGGGTCATCCTGATTGGCCTCGTATGGGCGACTCTGTTCTTCTTCCTGAGGAACGAACACGCGAGCGCCGAGCGGGCCGCGGTCCAAAATTCCACAAATCTGGCCGGCGCGCTGGAAGAACATCTCTCACGGTCGCTGAGTGAGATCGACCGCACGTTGACTATTATCCGGGCGCTCTATGAACGAGACAAAAACAATTTTGACCTGGCCGGATGGCTGAAATCGAGCCGTGTCCTCAACGATGAGGACCTGAAAGTCAGCATCGTAGATAACAACGGCAACGTCAGGCTCAGCAACGACGGAACGGTAAAGCGCGATGCCGGCGAAAACGCGCACTATCGCGACGTCGCTGACTTAGCCATCGACAAGCTGACCATTAGCAAACCAAAACTCATTCAATCGACGGGAATATGGGCAATCGAGTTTTCGCGCCCTGTCGGGATATCCGATAGATCCCTCAAGGGCGCCGTTGTTGCCTCGCTTGATCCAAGTTATCTCACCCGCATCTATAACTCGGTCGACATCGGGCGCGAAGGCTACATCCGGGTTATCGGGCTCGATGGAATTGTTCGTGCGACCAGCGGGCACACGCTGTCAGTGCTCGGAAAAGACTTTTCGAGCGCTGACCTGTTCAAAAGAGCGTCAGTTGCAGGGTGGTACTATACGGGGAGCAATCTAAGCGATGGATTGCCGCGCCTGATTGCTTATCGCAGGGTCAAAGACTTTCCTCTTGCCATTACTGTCGGCCTTTCGTCGCACGAAATATTTTCTGGTCTCGAAGCACAAAAACAATCCGGCTACTTCATCGCAATCATGCTGACGCTTCTCATCCTGGCAGCAACAGCTCTGAGCGTTCGAGGTCATATCCTGCGCGATCGTGCCAAGCAGCGCCTCGAACATACCAACATGCTCTTAAATGCAGCCCTGGAAAATATGCCACAGGGTATTTGCATGTTTGGAGCCGACCAAAGATTGGTGCTGGCGAACGATCTCTACAGCAAGATGTATGGCCTCAATCCGGAAGACGTAAAACCTGGAACGACACTGCCGGAGATCTTGCAGGCCCGCATAGCGGCCGGGTCGTGCCCGCAAGACGCGCAGAAATACGTCACCGATCGGCTCGTGGAAGCATTCCTGCCCGACCCCGGGTACGTCATCAATGAGCTTCAGGATGGCCGAACCTTCTCGGTGAGTTGCAAGGCCATGGCGGATGGCGGCTCGGTTGCCGTTCATCAGGATATCACCGCGCACCTGCATGCGGAACGGGAACTGGGTGAGGCGAAACAGTTTTTGAATTCAATCATCGAGCATGTTCCCGTCGCCGTCGTCGTGAAGGACGCCGTAACGCGCAAATTCGTCCTTGTGAACCGCGCATTTGAGGCCATGCTCAAAGTGACGAGGGCCGATGTCGTCGGAAAAACTGTGTTCGATATCTATCGGACCAAGGATGCAGAGCGGATCGATGCGACTGACAGCGAGGCGCTTGCAGGCGTGATCGGCGCCTATCCGGGTGATTATGAAATTGAGATGCCTTTTGGCCAATCGCGTATTCTGGCTACCAGCCGCATCGTCGTTCGCGACGCGCAAGGCGCGCCGAAGCACCTCATTGTTGTCATTGAAGACGTTACCGAGAGAAAGAGGTCAGAACAGCGCATTGCATTCATGGCGCATCATGACGTTTTAACGGGGCTCGCGAACCGCCTCGCAATCATGGAAAAAATCGAGGAGGCGGTCGCGCGGAACCGCCGGCGTGGCGATCCATTTGCCGTGCTGCTGCTGGATCTTGACCGCTTCAAGCACGTCAACGACACGCTCGGCCACGCGGTCGGCGACGCATTGCTGCGGGAAACCGCAGCGCGCCTTAAAGCGTCGCTTCGGGAAACCGACGTCCTGGCGCGTCTTGGCGGCGATGAATTCGCGATTGTTCAGGACGGGGACAACAACCAACGTCAGGCGGCTTCGGCGCTCGCGGAGCGAATTACTGAGGTGATTTCCAGGCCATTTTATATTGACGGGAATGAGGTGAATATCGCTACAAGTATCGGGATCGCCTTAGCACCCGAGCACGCGGCCAATTCCGATAGCCTCATGAAAATGGCGGATTTGGCTCTGTATCGGGCAAAATCTGCAGGCCGAAACGGATACCGCTTCTTTGATCCTGAAATGAGCCTGGCCGCCAGCGCACGCCATGAGCTTGAGAGCGAGCTGCGGCGCGCCGTCCAGCAGGGCGAATTTGAGCTTTATTACCAGCCGATTGTCGACAGCAGGACCAGCGTTATTTGCGGCGCCGAAGCCCTGATCCGATGGCAGCATCCCACAAAGGGATTAATATTGCCCGACCAGTTCATTCCGCTTGCGGAAGAAACCGGCATGATCACACATATCGGGGAATGGCTATTGCAGACGGCTTGCGCCGATGCCGCGGGCTGGCCCAAAGGCATCAAAGTGGCCGTCAACCTGTCCGCTGTGCAATTCAGAAAGAACAACCTGGTTGATGTTGTCATATGCGCATTGGCACAGTCGGGTTTGCCGCCGGAGCGGCTGGAGTTGGAGATCACCGAAACGGCTTTGATCGAATCCGCGACCGAGTGTCTGCCGATTCTGCATCAATTCAAAAATCTCGGCATCGCGGTCGCGCTCGACGATTTCGGCACGGGATATTCGTCGCTGAGCCAGCTGATGATGTTTCCGTTTAACAAGATCAAAGTCGATAAATCCTTCATCCAGAACCTAACGAAACGCACCGAGTGTGCCGCCATCATCGCGGCGACACTCACTTTGGCGCGAAGTCTCGATATAGAGACCACAGCTGAAGGCGTGGAAACGGTGGAACAATATCGTCTCTTGCGCCTGGCTGGCGTGACGTCGCTGCAAGGTTTCCTGTTCCAGCAACCGTGCCCGCCGTCCCAGATCAATTTCCATAGTTCCTACAATATCCCCGATGTCGACTATGCCGCATAACACCGCATTGCAGTCAGATCCTCCGGTAGATCGGCGGAACCGTAATTCCGCCGCTGGCCAGACGATTGGGTCAGCCCATAAATCCCTGGTCGATGAACTAGAGGCCGCTATTCAGCAGAAGAATATCGGGGCACGGGCTGAGATTCTCCGGCGAATTACGGATTTGTTTGTCGCTGGATCTGATCATTTTGACAGCGAACAAATGTCCCTGTTCGACGATGTTATGACCCGTCTGCTGGCGGAAATAGAACATTCGGCTCGCGTTACCTTCGGCGAGAGGCTTTCCGCCATCGCTAATGCACCACCAAACGCGAGCCGTACACTTGCGCTGGATGACGCAATTTCCGTTGCCGGTCCCCTGCTCAGGCGTTCAGAGTCTCTCGACGACGATACACTAGTGACCGGTGCGAAGACGAAAGGCCAGGAACATCTGCTGGCAATCTCGCAGCGCGAGCGGCTCAGCGAAAACGTGACGGATATTCTGGTCGAGCGCGGCAACCAGAAAGTTGTCATAAGCACGGCCGCTAATAGCGGAGCCAGGTTTTCCCAATTTGGCTATTCAACGCTGGTTTCGCGTTCGGAAAGCGATAGCGAGCTTGCGCTGCTGGTTTGGTCGCGCCCGGAAATTCCGCGTGAGTTTTTGTTGACATTATTCGAAACCGCGTCGGAAACGGTAAAGGCGAAATTTGAAACGGCGGATCGCAGCAAGACGGATCTGGTTCGCGATATGATCAAGCAGGCGGCGGACCGAATCCAGACCCAGTTGCGCGATCACTCACCCAATTTTCCTGCCGCGCGGGCCAATATCGAACAACTGCACAAAAATGGCGAACTCACCGAAGATCGTGTCCGCGAGTTTGCGTCGCTTGGCAAATTCGACGAAACGGCGGAGGCGCTGTGTCTGCTGGCGGACCTGCCGATCGGCGCAGTCGAGCGCGCTTTGGTGCACGATACCGGCGATCAGATTTTGATTTTGGCAAAGTCGATTGATTTTTCGTGGAAGACGACTCACGCACTGCTGGCATTACAGGGGCGCGCCGATCAGCGGCCGGTCGGCGTGTCCGGGGAGTATCTCGATCGATTTAAAAAACTGCGGCCGGAGACCGCACGCGCGGCCATTCAGTTTTATCGCTTGCGCGAGCGTGCGACCAATTCACACCAGAAGTGAATTTGCGACTGTCGCTGTCCCACGCTGGAAGAAATTGAGGGCGCCCAAATTCCTGTTTTCCGCGGTGTTTGCGAGGGCGCGCTTGAGCACATATACTTATTCGGGCGAAATCGGGACGCGATATTTTGTCAAATCCCGGTCATGTCCGCCATATTATCGTCGTTTCTGGATCGCTTGAACCAAATTGTACGTCGCGTGTTGCGGAAGAGGATCAATGCGATCGGAAGTGTTTATCTACATGAACGAAGCCCTGGGTTTTATTTGCACTGCGGTCTGGATTTATCTGATCTTTGGCCGCGGCAGCTTTTGGCAAAGTAACATAAGAGACTCTGCATATCCGGCGCGGGACTTCGACCACTGGCCCGCCGTGGCGGTTGTCATTCCGGCACGCAATGAATCCGAATTTATCGACGCGAGCGTCCGCTCGCTCTTGCGTCAGAATTATCCGGGGCCGCTCACCATCATTGTCGTTGATGACGACAGTAGCGATGACACCGCGGCCATCGCCGCGTGCGCGGCCGGCATAGCCCCGGAGCGTCAGGTCAATGTGATCTCGAGCAAAGGGCCAGCCCGCGGGTGGACCGGAAAGCTGTGGGCGCTCAAGGAGGGAATTGCGGCCGCCGAGGCGTTGCGCCCGGATTACCTGCTGCTGACGGACGCCGATATCGTACATACGCCGGACACGGTCGCCTGGCTTGTGGCGCGTTCATTGGCTGGCAAGTATGTGCTGGTGTCGCTAATGGCGAAGCTTCGCTGCGTCAGCCTGGCCGAGCGCAGCCATGTGCCGGCTTTTATATATTTTTTCCAGATGCTTTTTCCGTTCTCGGTGGTCAATCGCGCGCATTCGGGCGTGGCTGCCGCCGCGGGCGGCTGCATTCTCGTGCGCAGGGAAGCGCTCGAGCGGGCAGGTGGCATCGCCGGCATTCGCAATGCGCTGATCGACGATTGTTCGCTGGCAGCAAAATTAAAGCGGTCGGGCCAATCTGGCTGGGTCTGACCGAGCGCGTGCAAAGCATGCGTCCCTACGAGACGTTGTCCGACGTCAGACAGATGATTTCGCGGTCCGCCTATGCGCAACTTCGCTATTCGCCGCTGCTGCTGGCGGCGACTACGCTGGGCCTGCTGTTAACATTCGTTGCGCCGCCAATGCTTGCAATCTTTGCAGCAGGTCTGCCGCGTTACTTCGGCCTGACCGCGTGGCTCGCGATGGCGCTGTCGTTTGTGCCGATGCTGCGATTTTATCGCCTGTCGCCACTGTGGGGTTTCGCTTTGCCGGGAATTGCCTTGCTTTTTCTGTACTACACGCTCAATTCCGCCTATCAATACCTCCGCCGGCGAGGGGGCCAATGGAAGGGGCGCGTTCACGACGCGCCAAGTTTGCAATGACCAGCAGCGCGCAACTTCGGTCCGGCAAGGGCGCGCGGGACGAAAATTTCCCCGTTGCATCCTGGCTGATCAAGCGGCGGCATCGGCCGGCTATTCTCGCGTTCTATGAATTTGTTCGCGTTGCCGACGATATCGCCGATCATCCAGCGCTTGCCAGCACAGAAAAACTGGCGCGGCTTGATCGTCTCGAAGCCAGTCTGCTCGGCAATGGCAACGATGAACCGGAAGGGGTTGCGCTTCGGGATGTATTGCAGAGCCGCGGATTGTCGGCCCGTCATGCCCAGGATTTGCTGAATGCATTCCGGCAGGATGCGACCAAACTCCGCTATAAAGATTGGGACGATCTGATCGATTATTGCTCGCGCTCCGCAATGCCGGTCGGCCGTTTCGTGCTCGACGTGCATGGTGAGGCGAGGGACACCTGGCCGGCGTCAGACGCCTTATGCGCGGCATTGCAGATTATCAATCACCTGCAGGATTGCGGCGCGGACTATCGGACGCTCGACCGCGTCTATATCCCGCTCGATGCGCTGACGGCACAGGGGATCGGTGTCGAAGTACTCGGTTATGATAAGGCCAGTCCGGAATTGCGACGTTGTCTCGACGCGTTGGTCGCGCGCACCTCGCTTCTGTTACGCCAGAGCCATGGTCTTGAGGCCAAAGTGGCCGATACGCGTCTTGGCTGTGAAATTTCGGTTATTCAGTCGCTGGCGGCACGTCTGCTCGAGGTTCTTCGCGAGCGCGATCCGCTGAGCGAGCGCGTTCATCTCACCAAAGGTGAGGCCGCCATTGAGGCAGCAAGCGGCGGAACAAGGGCTTTGCTCCGCCGGTTGTTGCGGACGGTCGCGCCGAACCGCCGTTACCAGACCCCATGAACGTTCAGGTTACAAATGTGACAGAAAATCCTGCGCCGGCCGCAAACCGCGCGGGGGGCAGCTCGTTCTATCTGGCGATGCGTATCCTGGGGCGCGAGCAGCGGGAGGCGATGTTTGAAATATATTCGTTCTGCCGCGCGGTCGATGATATTGCCGACAGCGACGCGCCACACGCGCAACGCCTGGAGGGGCTTTCACTTTGGCGGAAGAACATCGATGCGCTTTATTCCGGAACCATCCCGCCCAACCTTGGAAATCTCGCGCGCATTATCTCCCGCTATACATTGCGCAAGGACGATTTTCTTGCGGTGATCGATGGCGTCGAAATGGATGCACGCGCCGATATCCGCGCACCAAGTTTCAATGAGCTCGATCTCTACTGCGATCGCGTCGCGTCCGCGGTCGGGCGCCTGTCGGTGCGCATTTTCGGGATGGAGGACGCCGACGGAGTTGCATTGGCCCGTCACCTCGGCCGTGCGCTTCAGCTGACGAATATCTTGCGGGACATTGATGAGGACGCCGCCATCGGCCGGCTTTATCTGCCGCAAGAGGCGCTACGGCTGGCAGGCATTACAACGACCGACCCGACCGCGGTGGTGGAAGATCCGCGCTTCGGAGAGGCCTGCGTCGTCGTCGCCGAACGGGCGCGCGAGCATTATGCGAAGGCCAATGAAATCATGTCGCGCTGTTCGAGGCGCCTCGTGCGCGCGCCCAAAATTATGGGCGGGGTCTATCGTCAGATGCTCGAAGGCATGATATCGCGTGGCTGGGCGCGGCCGCGGAGCCGCGTCCATATCAACAAACCACGTCTCATTTGGATCGCGTTACGGCATGCGTTCGTCTGACAACGGCAGGGTTCACATTATCGGAGCGGGTCTGGCGGGGCTCGCAGCCGGCGTAAGGCTTGCCGCGGCAGGACGGCCTGTCACCATCCATGAGGCCACGAAGCAGGCGGGCGGGCGCTGCCGCTCGTACTTTGATCAAGGCACTGGAATGCTGATCGACAACGGCACGCACCTGCTGCTGTCGGGCAACCACGCCGTTCTGTCATACGCCGATGCGATCGGCTCAAGAGCAGGATTTAGCGGCCCGAAAGAAGCGGAATTTCCTTTCATAGACCTGCAAAGCGGCCAGCAATGGACCTTGCGGTTCGGCGATAGCCGTTTTCCATGGTGGGTGTTCGACAAGGACCGGCGTGTTCCGGAAACGGCGGTCAGCGATTATCTGCCTCTGGCGCGCCTTGCCTGGACCTCTGCGGAGAAGCCCATTGGCGAGGTGGTGAACTGCTCCGGGCCGCTCTATGACCGCCTGCTCGAGCCCCTGCTACTCGCTGCACTCAACATCACTCCGCGCGAAGGCTCGACAAAACTTGCCAGCGCTGTGATCCGCGAAACGCTTGCGCTGGGTGGACAGGCCTGTCGGCCATTGCTTGCCCGCGATGGGTTGGGGCATGTGTTCGTCGAGCCCGCGATCGCCCACCTGCACGGGCGAGGTGTATCCATCGTGTTCGAGGATGAGTTAGTCGCGCTGCAGGTTTCAGAGGGCCGTCGCGTATCGGCACTCAAATTTGCCGGGCATTCGGTCGAGCTTGGCAGCGACGATGCGGTCATTCTGGCGGTTCCGCCGAATGTGGCGACGACTCTCATGCCTGGACTGCGCGCTCCGACCGAATTCCGTGGCATCGTCAATGCGCACTTCCGCGTCGAACCTCCGGCGTGCGTGCCTTCGATGCTGGGGATCATCAACGGAACGGCTGAATGGATATTTGCATTTCCCGGAAAAATTTCGGCGACGATCAGTGATGCGGGACGATTGTTCGATATGCCGCGCGCGGAGCTGGCGGCGGCCATTTGGCGCGACATCGCAAAGGTTGCCGGCCTGCCGGCGGATGAGGTTCCACCCTGGCAGATCGTGCGCGAGCGCCGTGCCACATTTGCCGCCACGCCGGAGCAGAATGCCTTGCGCCCGGCGGCGGAAACATCCTGCGCCAATTTGTTCCTGGCCGGCGACTGGACGGCGACGGGGCTGCCGGCGACGCTCGAGAGCGCCGTCCGCTCAGGATATCGGGCCGCGGACCTCGTGAACTTTAGATTGCGGGCGGCCGCATGACGCTCGCTTTTGCCGGCGAATCCCGCCCGCCGCCGCCCGCCGCCGCGGACCAGGCCGCCGCTGCTGCAACACGCGCATTGCTGGCCTGCCGGCAAAGTGACGGACATTGGGTATTCGAGCTTGAGGCGGACGCGACAATTCCGTCCGAATACGTTCTGCTCCGGCACTATCGTGGCGAACCCGTCGATTCTGGTTCTGGAGCAGAAGATCGCGAACTATCTGCGCCGCATCCAGGGCGCGCATGACGGCTGGGCTCTCTGCCATCTTGGTGATTTTGACATGAGCGCCAGCGTGAAAGCCTATTTTGCGCTCAAGATGATCGGGGACAAGCCGGACGCCGACCATATGCGCCGCGCGCGCGAAGCAATTCTGGCGCGCGGTGGCGCCATCCGCTGCAATGTGTTTACCCGCGTATTGCTGTCGCTTTTTGGTGTCCTCAGCTGGCACAGCGTTCCCGAAATGCCCGTCGAAATCACGTTGTTGCCGCGCTGGTTTCCATTTCACTTGTCGAAAGTGTCCTATTGGGCGCGCACAGTTTTGGTCCCCTTGCTCGTCGTGCAGGCCTTGCGCCCGCGCGCGCAGAATTCGGCTTGGCATCGGTATCGACGAGTTGTTTGTCGAGCCACCATCCACCATCGGGCCTGCTGCAAAGGCGCCGCATCAACGCTGGATCTGGTTTGCGTTGTTTCGCGGTATCGACGCGATCTTGCGACCGGTGGTGAAACTCTTCCCAAAGAGTTTGCGACAGCGCGCGATCGATCGCGCGGTGGTTTTTGTCACCCAGCATCTCAATGGTGAAGACGGGCTCGGGGCGATTTTTCCGGCGATGGCCAACGCGACGATGATGTTTGATGTCCTGGGCGATAAAGCGAACGCTGTGATCGCGCGCGGCTCAATTGAAAAGTTGCTGGTCGTCGGCGATCGCGAAGCCTACTGCCAGCCTTGCGTCTCACCGGTCTGGGACACGGCTCTCGCCTGCCACGCATTACTGGAATCCGGCGACGACCCCGCGCGCGCCGCCGCCTTGCGCGGGCTCGACTGGCTGCTGCCGCTCCAGGTGCTCGACATCGTTGGAGACTGGTCGGAGCGCCGCCCATTGGTGCGGCCGGGCGGCTGGGCCTTCCAATATGCCAACCCGCATTACCCCGATCTCGACGACACTGCCGTGGTTGTTATGGCGATGGATCGTGCCCGCCGTATCGGCGCCGGGAATCGCTACGACAAAGCGATTGCGCGCGCCGTCGAATGGGTGAAGGGCCTGCAAAGCGGCAATGGGGGCTGGGCGGCGTTCGATGTCGACAACACCTATGATTATCTTAACAACATTCCCTTTGCCGATCACGGCGCTTTGATCGATCCGCCGACGGAGGACGTGACGGCGCGCTGCGTCTCGATGCTGGCGCAGCTGGGAGAAACCCGCGAAACAAGCGAGGCGCTGTCGCGCGGCGTTGATTACCTGATCAGGACGCAAACCCGCGATGGAAGCTGGTATGGCCGCTGGGGGCTGAATTATATTTACGGGACCTGGTCGTCACTCTGCGCGCTCAATGCGGGTGGAGTTGACCCGAAATCCGCTGAAATCCGCAGAGCCGTCGATTGGCTGATCGCCATTCAGAATTCCGACGGCGGCTGGGGTGAGGACGGCTCGAGCTACAAGCTCGAGTATCGCGGCCACGAACCGGCGGCCAGCACGGCTTCGCAAACGGCGTGGGCGCTTCTTGGCCTTATGGCCGGCGGTGAAATCAATCATCCCGCGGTGGAGCGTGGTGTGCGGTACCTGGCGCAAAACCAGGCCGCGGACGGCTTTTGGAATGAAGAGCGGTTCACAGCTACGGGGTTTCCGCGCGTGTTCTATTTACGCTACCACGGGTACAGGAAATTCTTTCCGCTGTGGGCACTCGCGCGCTATCGCAATCTGAAGGCGAGCAACAGCACCGGAGTGCCATTTGGCATGTAGCGTCTAGCGGCTGAGTGAATTAAAACGCGTTTTCTGCCCGTCGTCCAATTTTGCATAAAAATTATCGAAAGCGATCTGGACGGTCGTTGCTGCATAATTGATGGCCGTCAGCTGGTCATTGGCGTCGTCAAGCCGCGCCATCGGGTCCGCAGGGATGGGCTGCACACAAGAAGCGATCAGAAGCTTGGCCATGTCGGACGAAACTTTGTGAAAGTTTTCAAAACTTGCGGCCTGATCTTTGGTAGGCCGCACTCTCATTTCAATCTCCTTGGCCAAGCGTTCTGCCTTTTCGGCGTTTTGCGCGGCGCAGGCCTGGTACTGCTTGTTCATTCCGGAGTTTGCGGCGTTAGCCTGCGCCGGCGGTTCAGTTTGGGGACTGCGACTTGCGAAGCTGTTTTTCTGGGTGGTTGTGAGGCTATCGTAGAAAGTCTTGAGCGGCGCGCGCACGGATATGCCGGCGTCGCGTACGGCCCAAACCATCTGCACGAGGGCGCCCAACCTATCGGGGGGTGACAACTCCGCGGATGCACCACAGTCGGATTTGACGGGTTTGATCGACTGGAGAATAGCGTACTGAAGTTTCTCAACGGCCTCATGTTCGCTATCAGTGAGCTGCAGGATTTGCTCGATTCGTGCCGCCGGCCAAACATTCCGCGTGCCGGAATCATCGCAAACAGTCTTCGCATTGCTTGCGTCACTTCCAACGCCAGTGCCTGTCGTTGCAACACGGTCGGCGCGACGTGGCGCATCGATATGTCCGGTGATGGTGTCTGCAATCACGTCAAACCCGCGACTGCGCAACCGCGGTGCATAGTCATCCGGCCAGAATGTAAAGCCGAGAACGTCCTCGTAGGCGCTCGCCCACGCCGGAGGGCCGGCCCAGCCCAGCCGCGACCCCGTAGAGGGCGGCGGCTCATTTGAGGGCGCCGCCGCGGGTGCCTGTGAATCGGCGGTCGCCGTGCGATGGCGATGGCCGCGGGGATAGTGGCCTAGATGGCCCAACATCTGCCGAAACGGGCGCGTAATGCCGCCAATGAGGCCTTGGGGGGAAAATTGCGCCTGCGCAAGGTCAGGAATAGCGACGGCTGCGCCAAGCATCCCGAGGAGTATGGTGGTCCGCCAGCACATGGCCGAATTCCTGTGGTCGCAGCCACAAAGACCGGTGGAATTGTCCGGTTCGAACATAACGGGCTACGCGGCCCGCAAGTTCCACTCCGCGCCAATTTAACTGTGGAACCGCGTTGTCAGTCCGCCTCAACCAATGCAGGTCCGCGCTTGGTATTCTTGATCTCGTCGAGCTTGCTCTCGACATGTTTCGAAAACACGTATTCCGCGGGGCGCTGCCCGGCGAGCGGGATGTCCGGGCCATTTCGCCCTCGGTGCGGACTCCGCGCAGGCTGACACCCAGTGCCTTGAGCGGATGGGCGACGGCATCCTGGACCGCGGACGCTTCAAAGCCGGAATGCACCATGCAGTCGGCGCACTTTTCATAGTTGCCGACGCCGTAAGCGTCCCAATCGGTCTCTTCCATCAGCTCGTTGAAGGTCTTGGTGTAGCCTTCACCGAGCAGATAGCAGGGCTTCTGCCAGCCGAAGATCGTGCGCGTCGGATTGCCCCACGGCGTGCAGTGGTAGGTCTGGTTGCCGGCGAGAAAATCGAGGAACAGGCTGGATTGGCTGAACGACCATTTGGTCTTGCCGGGCCTGCGCTTGAAGATGTCGCGGAACAGCTGCTTGGTCTTGCCGCGATTGAGGAAGTGCTGCTGGTCGGGCGCGCGCTCGTAGGCGTAACCCGGCGACACGGTGATGCCGTCGACGCCCATCTCCATCGCCGTGTCGAAAAACGCAGCGACGCGGTCGGCCTGCGCGGTGTTGAACAACGTGCAATTGATGTTGACGCGGAAGCCGCGCTCCTTGGCGTTCTTGATCGCCGCGACAGCGCGGTCATAGGTGCCCGGTTGGCAGACCGAGTCATCGTGCATCTCCTTGTCGCCGTCGAGATGCACCGACCAGGTGAAGAAAGTGCTCGGCTCGTATTGCGACAGCTTCTTGTCCATCAGCAGCGCGTTGGTGCACAGATAGACGAACTTTTTCCGCGCGATGATGCCGCGCACGATCTCGGGCAAGTGCTTGTGCAGCAGCGGCTCGCCGCCGGCGATCGACACCACCGGCGCGCCGCATTCGTCGACCGCGTGCAGCGCGTCCTCGACCGGCATGTTCTGGTGCAGGATCGGATCCGGATAGTCGATTTTCCCGCAGCCGGCGCAAGCGAGATTGCACCGGAACAACGGTTCAAGCATCAGCACGAGCGGATAGCGCTTGCGGCCAGCCAGACGCTGGCGAACGACGTAGCTACCGACATACAGTTTCTGAAGAAGGGGAATGCCCAAGATTGCTATCCTTGCTGATTTGCTGGAGCTGGTCACGTCGAGCAATTCGACCGGCACCCGGAATTCGATGTGCTCGTCCTGGCCCGGCAGGGTGAAGACCTCGACCGGCTCGACCGTGCGCAACGCGTTGATCACGTCGCGGACCATGACTTCCGGTGCCGAGGCGCCCGCCGTAATGCCAACAACTTCGACGTCTTGCAGCCATTCCGGCTTGATTTCGCTGCCATTGGCGATCAAATGGGTCGGGATGCCGGCTTCGATGCCGATTTCGCGCAAGCGGTTCGAATTCGAGCTGTTTTTGGCGCCGACCACGAAAATCACGTCTACCAGCTTGGTGAGTTCGAGCAGCGCCGTTTGGCGATTTTGTGTCGCGTAGCAGATATCCTGGGTGCCCGGCCCGACCACGTCCTTGAAGCGGCGATACAGCGCGGCAATGATTCCGCGCGTATCGTCGACGCTCAGCGTGGTCTGCGTGACATAGGCGATCGGCGTGTCGGTCGGCAGATCGAGCGCGTTCACGTCCTTTTCGGTCTGCACCAGCAGCACCGGCCCGGGAATTTGGCCCAGCGTGCCTTCGACCTCGGGATGGCCGGCATGGCCGATCAGAATCACGGTGCGGCCGTGGCGCAGGTAGTGGCGGCCTTGCGCGTGAACCTTCGAGACCAGCGGGCAGGTGGCGTTGAGCACGCGCAGCCCGCGTTCCGCCGCTTCGTTCTGGACTTTTTTCGCCACGCCATGCGCGCTGAAGATCGTGATGGCGTTCGGCGGCACTTCGGACAGGTCCTCGACGAAGCGGGCGCCGCGCGCCTTGAGCGCGTCGACCACCCATTTGTTGTGCACGATTTCGTGCCGCACATAGACCGGCGGTCCGTATTTATCGAGCGCGCGCTCGACGATTTCGATCGCGCGCACGACGCCCGCGCAGAAGCCGCGCGGCTTCGCAAGAATAACCTTCATTCCGCCGCCCCCTTAACTGTCCGTTCATCGTCTTCGCGTGCCGGCGCCGCTGCGCGCGCTCGGCAAGAAAGGCGATTTCGGCGGGCTGCAATTCCGGCGCCTGACGCGATCCGAATACGTCGAACACTTTCGCGACGATGCCATTCGCGTCGAGCCCGGCCTTGGCGTACATCGCCGGCGGGCTGTCGTGGTCGATGAAGATGTCCGGCAGCACCATGCTGCGAATCTTGAAGCCCGAGCGATCAAGCGCGCCGGCTCGCCGAGCAATTGCATGACATGCGCGCCAAACCCGCCGATGGCGCCTTCCTCGACGGTGATGAGCAACTCATGGTGGCGCGCCAGGCGCAGGATCAGTTCGCGATCGAGCGGCTTGGCAAACCGTGCATCGGCGACCGTCGTCGAAATTCCCTGCGCCGCGAGCATTTCCGCCGCCTTCATGCATTCGGCTAGCCGCGTGCCGAGCGAAAGCAAGCGCCACCGTATTGCCTTGCCTGATGATGCGGCCGCTGCCGATTTCGAGCGGCACGCCGGGCTCCGGCATTGCAACGCCAACGCCATCACCGCGCGGATAGCGCACCGCGCAGGGCCGGTCATCGATCGCGGCGGCCGTCGCGACCATGTGGACGAGTTCGGCCTCATCGGCCGCGGCCATGATGACGAAATCCGGCAGGCAGCCGAGATAGGCGAGGTCAAACGAGCCGGCATGGGTTGGCCCGTCGGCGCCGACCAGGCCGGCGCGATCCATCATGAAGCGGACGGGCAGGCGCTGGATCGCGACGTCGTGCACGACCTGGTCATAGGCGCGCTGGAGGAACGTCGAATAGATCGCGACAAATGGCTTGTAGCCTTGCGTCGCCAGGCCCGCGGCGAAGGTCACGCCGTGCTGCTCGGCGATTCCGACGTCAAAAGTCCGATCCGGAAAGGCCTTCCCGAAAATATCGACGCCGGTGCCGCCCGGCATCGCCGCGGTGATGGCGACGATCTTGTCGTCCTTCTTCGCCTCCTTGACCAGGCTTTCGCCGAACACCTTCGTGTACGATGGCGCGTTTGAAGCGCCCTTGTGTTGCTTGCCGGTGGCGACGTCGAATTTGACGACGCCGTGATATTTGTCCTGCGAGGCTTCGGCCGGCGCATAGCCTTTGCCCTTCTGCGTGCGCACGTGCACGAGGAACGGACCATTGTCCGCTGTTGCGGACATTTTCGAGCACTGGCAGCAGCTGATCGAGATCGTGGCCGTCGACAATGCCGACGTAATAAAACCCGAGCTCTTCGAACAACGTGCCGCCGGTAACAAAACCGCGCGCCAGTTCTTCGGCGAGGTGTGCCTTCTCCTTGAAGAATTTCGGCAGACGGTCGGCAACTTGCTTGCCGATATCGCGCAACGACATGTACGTCGGGCTCGACAACAGCCGCGTGAGATAATTCGACATCGCGCCGACCGGCGGCGCGATCGACATTTCATTGTCGTTGAGGATCACAATCAGGCGGCGGTTCATCGCGCCGGCGTTGTTCATGGCCTCATAGGCCATGCCGGCAGAAATTGCGCCGTCGCCAATAACGCAGATGACATTATGCTTTCTGCCCGGCGAGGTCGCGGGCAACCGCCATGCCCAATCCGGCCGATATCGATGTTGAGGAGTGCGCCGCGCCGAAGCAGTCGTATTCACTTTCCGACCGCTTGGTAAAACCGGACAGGCCGCCGCCCGTGCGCAGGGTCCTTATGCGGTCCCGTCGGCCGGTCAGTATTTTATGTGGATAGGCCTGGTGGCCGACATCCCAGATCAGTTTGTCATTCGGGGTGTCGAAGATGTAGTGAAGAGCGACGGTCAGTTCGATGACACCAAGACTTGCTCCCAGGTGTCCGCCCGTGACGGCGACGGCATTGATGGTTTCGGCGCGCAATTCGTCGGCAACCTGCTGCAGGTCGCGCGCATTGACGCGTCGCAAGTCGGCAGGGCTCTTGATGGAGTCGAGAAACGGAAGGGCGGATTTTGCTTGAAGGTATTCATTGGGCGCCGTCATGGTCGAATTACCCTTCTCCAACAAACGCGGAGCGGTCGTGCCTTTGGCAGAAACCCCACGAAATATGTTCTGTCGCCCAATACCGGCCAAGCCGGCCCTGTCCTGAATGTTCTCAGTCTGCGTCAATCTATAAAGTTAGCAAAAGTTCCGCACGGAAAGCATTGATTTTCCTGCTTGCGGCCACACTTGGGGACGACTTTGTTACCCTCGAAAGGCCTTAACTCACATGCTCGCGTCCATAATTACAGCAATCGTCCGTTATTGCACCCGATTCCCTTGGCCAATCATTGTCTTAGGCCTCGTTGGCGCCGGGGTTTCCGGCGTTTATTCAGCCCGACATTTCGCCATAAACACTGACGTCAACAAGCTTGATTTCGCCGGATCTCGACTGGCGCAAACGCGAGGCCGAATTCGAAAAGGCTTTTCCTGGTCATTTTGGCTCGGCCTTGGTGGTCGTCGATGCCCCGATCGCCGAATACGCCGCGCGTGCCGGCGCTGAGCTGTCTGCGCGGCTCGCGGCACAACCCGAGGTTTTCCGTTCGGTGGTCGATCTCGGCGGGAGCGAATTCTTCGCGCGCAACGGCTTGTTGTTTCAGTCGACGGAAAGCGTCGAGCAATCGGCGAAAGGGCTAGGGCAGGCCGCTCCGCTCATCGGCACGCTTGTCGGCGATCCGAGCCTGCGCGGCCTTACGCGGACGCTCTCGCTGGGCCTCATCGGCGTGCAAAACAAGATGATCACGCTCGACGGCATGGCCCGGCCACTGTCGATGGCGTCGGCGACGATCGAGGATGCATTGGCGGGGCGCCCGGCCTCATTTTCCTGGCAGGAAATGTTGAGCGGACAGCGAGCCCGCCCGGGCGATGTGCGGCGGCTCATCGAGACTCGGCCGGTGCTCGATTTTTCCGCGCTTCAGCCCGGCCTGGCCTCAAGCACGGCGGTTCGCAAGACTGCATCCGACTTGCAGCTTGGCCAAAAATATCAGGCGCGCGTGCGGCTGACCGGTTCGGTGCCGATGGCCGACGAGGAATTTGCAACGGTTCAGCAAGGTGCCTTGGTCAATGCCATCGGCACCATCATCATTGTGTTGACGATCCTTGTGGCTGGCATTGAAATCGGTGCGCATCATTGTCGCCGTTTTCATCAATCTGTTCGTGGGTCTGGCGATCACCGCTGCGCTCGGGCTGAAGATGGTCGGCGCATTGAACATGATATCCGTGGCATTCGCCGTGCTGTTCGTCGGGCTCGGCGTCGATTTTGCTATCCAGTTTTCCGTGCGCTACCGCGCAGAACGTCACGACATTTCCAAGCTCCGTCCGGCGCTGGAAAGAGCGGCGCAAAAAATCGGAGTACCCCTGACACTCGCGGCAGCGGCAGTCGCAGCCGGCTTTTTGTCGTTTTTGCCGACTGACTATCGCGGCGTTTCCGAGCTGGGACAGATCGCGGGCGTCGGCATGCTCGTCGCCTACGCCACCAGCATCACGTTGTTGCCGGCGCTGATCACCGTCTTCAATCCTGCAGGTGAACCGGAGGAAGTCGGATATCGCGCACTTGCGCCGGTCGACAATTTTCTTCAGACCTACCGCGTTCCGGTAATCGTGACCACTTTGGCAGTCGCCGTTCTTGGCGCGCCGTTGCTTTATTTTCTCACGTTCGACTTCGATCCGATCCACCTGCGCAGCACTGAAACCGAATCGATTTCGACATTGCTCGATCTCGGCAACGACCCGCGCGTGGGCATCAATTCGGTCAACGTGGTTACGCCGTCGCTCGACGACGCGCGAGAGCGGCGGATCAGCTTCGGAAAGTTCCGCAGGTTTTGCAGGCGACGACGTTGCTCAGCTTTGTGCCGCAGGATCAGGACAAAAAGCTGGCCTCAATTCAGGATTTAGGCCGACGATTGGGCCAGGTGCTTCAGCAGCCGGCCTCGAGCAAGCCGCCGACCGATGCTGAAAATGTCGCGGCCCTTAACGGTATGGCCGATCAGCTCAACAAGATGGCGGGCAATGCTCGGGCCCAGGCGCCGCGGCCGCGAAACGCCTGGCCGCCGATGCGGTGAAATTGGCGCAGGCGGACGAAGCCACGCGAACGCGCGCACAAGCAGCGTTCGTCGTGCCGCTCGAAACGGCCCTTGCGCAATTGCGTGGCTTCATGGGGGCGCAACGCGTCACAAAAGACAATCTGCCGGAGGTACTCAAGCGCCAGTGGGTGACTCCGGATGGCCGCGCACGCGTTGAAGTTTCGCCCAAAGGCGATACCAACAATACAGAGGTGTTGCGATCGTTCGCGCGTGCCGTTCTTGCGGTCTATCCGAATGCAATCGGCGGCCCGATTTCCATTCTCGAATCCAGCCGGACGATCGTCAGGGCATTTCTGGAGGCGGGATTTTACGCACTGATATCGATTGCAATCCTGCTTTGGATTGTTCTCCGGCGGTTTGGCGACGTCTTGCTGACCTGGTCCCGCTGTTGCTTGCCGGCATCGTGACGCTGGAGATTTGCGTGCTGATCGGCATGCCGCTGAATTTCGCCAATATCATTGCATTGCCGTTGCTGCTCGGCGTCGGCGTCGCATTCAAGATTTATTACATCATGGCCTGGCGGGCGGGCCAGACAAATCTGCTGCAATCGAGCCTGACGCGCGCGGTCATCTGGAGCGCTTTGACGACGGCAACCGCCTTCGGAAGTCTATGGCTGTCGCAGCACCCGGGCACATCGAGCATGGGCAAGCTGCTGGCACTGTCACTCGTGTGCACTTTGGCGGCGGCAGTGTTATTTCAGCCCGCGCTCATGGGTAAGCCCCGCAGGACCAAGGAACTTTAGACACACGTCTTCTTTTGATTCCTGCTGCGCGGCCGCGGTCTTGTCGGCTGACGCTGGCCGGGTGCCGGTTGTCTTGCGGGTGTTCGGCGGTTTTACCGACGATTTTTGCGACGATGTACCCGTTGGCGTATCCAATGTGTCCGCACGGCTCCAGTTCTCGCCTCCGCAAAGGAAGCCAAGAAAGCAACCTTGCACGCGGAGCGTATTCGGATCGGCCAGGCTGATATTGGCAGAATAAGTATGGCCATCTTCCGAATTGTAAATCTCGCCCTCCCATCTGTTGTCCTGGCCCGGTTTCATGCCAAGGAGGATTGGCATCCCCAATGTCGGGCGCGTTCGCAAATTTGGATCCGGATTTTTCCGGTCAATACCGGGCGTGGCCTCCCAGGCGACAACTCCCCATAGCTCGCCGTCGCAATCCACAATTCTGATCCGTGCAACCTGCTTGGCGACCAGCCATTCACCGGTGGGGTCAGGCGCTGAAATGCGGGCAGGCTGGGCCGCCGCGGTCCCGGCAGCCATGAACCAGGCAGTCAATGCTGCGTAAATCAGCTTTGTTATGCTGGTCCGTTGGGTCGTTTTGTTTGGCACGTTTGCGGACACCTGAATTGTTGATTGGGTCATTCGATCCTTAGCTTCTGAAATAGCCGAAATCGTGCCTTGTTCCGCTACTTTTACCCGGTAATTGTATCGAAATGGAACTGCGGTAACGGTGTGGCCGTTCTGTGTGCAGTCTACATTTAGCCGATTCTGATCGGCCCAAACATTGAACGGAGGCGGACATGCTGGATTTTCCCGCGGAGCTTAGCCCGCCGGCGCCGGTCCCGCGGGCGCAAGCCCTCGGCCCGATCGCGCTGCTCCGCGTGCTTGCCGACAATCCGATCGAAGCGTGGACGGCGGCGCATTTCGAGCAGCCGATTGTGATGAGCGGCTTGTCCGTGGGGCGCGTTGCGGTCGTGAGCGATCCCGTGGCGATCCGCCGCGTCCTGCTGGAAAACTGCGATAATTATCAGAAAGACTGGTTGCAGCGCCGCGTCTTGTCGGCCGGCTTGACCGGTGGGTTGCTGACCGCGGAATCACAAAATTGGCGCATGCAACGGCGCGCCATTGCGCCGCTTTTTGCGCGCAAAACCGTCATAAATTTTTCGGCGGCGATGATCGATGTCGCCAGTCGCCTGGTCGAACGTCTTGCGCAACGCGAGGGTCAGGTCACCGATCTGGCGGTTGAGGCGACCCGAGTCACGTTGGAAGTCCTGGAGCGCACGATTTTTTCGGATGGCCTTGGGCGCGACGCAGAAGACATTCGCGTCGCCATGAAGAAGTATTTTGAAACGATCGGACGTATCGATCCATTCGACATGCTGGGCGTGCCGGATGTAATACCGCGCCCCGGACGCTGGAAGGTTCGGCCGATGCTTCGGCTTTTTGAGGCCGCGATCGACTCAATTATTGCAGCGCGCCGCGAGCGGGTAGCCCAAAATCCGGATAGCGCGCCGCGCGACATTCTTTCGCTTCTGCTTGAAGCGAAGGATCCGGAGACCGATGAACCGCTGACAGAAACTGAAATCCGCGCGAATATTCTTACGTTCATTGCGGCGGGCCATGAAACTACCGCGAATTGCATTGCCTGGTCGCTGTTCCTGCTGTCGCAGTCACAGCAGTGGCGGGAACGGGTCCAGGCCGAGGCCGACCGGGAACTTGATGGGGAACTGGAAGGTTTGGCCGACCGACTCGTTGAAACACGTGCCGTGATCGATGAGGCCAACCGGCTCTATCCGCCAATCGCCGCCATTAGTCGTGTCGCGCTCGGGCCCGACGAACTTGCCGGCGTACCGATCAAGGCGGGAACAATGATCGTGATTGCGTCCTATGTCCTTCATCGTCACCGCACTTTGTGGCGGGCGCCCGCCAGCTTCGATCCAAACCGGTTTCTCGGCGCCGCGCGCAACTCTATCGACCGCTTTGCATACCTTCCATTTGGTGTCGGGCCGCGCATTTGCATCGGTGCTGCTTTCGCAATCCAGGAAGCCTCGATCGTCGTTGCCATGATCATGCGCCATTTCACGCTTGAAATGGCGCCTGGATCGGCGCCGTGGCCGGTGTTGAAGGTAACGCTGCGGCCAAAGGGCGGCTTGCCCATGATTGTTCGCAGGCGTTGATCTGCACGTCTCGATTGGTTCATCGACAATGGCTGCCGAAACCGAAGGGAATGATCTTATTCATTCTGACGCCGACATCGAAATGATGCGGCGGTGTATTCAACTGTCTGCGACCAGCGCGCAACTTGGTGAGCTGCCTTTTGCCGCCCTGATTTGCAAGGACGGCAATTTTGTCACCGAAAGTACCAATCGCGTCGTGCAGAGTGCGGATATTATCCGCCACGCAGAATTGGCTGCTATTTCGGAGGCGCAGAAAATTTTGGGCGGCGCGGATTTGAGCGGCTGCACGCTCTATTCAACCGTCGAGCCATGTGCGATGTGCTCGTTCGCAGTCAGGGAAACCGGTATCGGTCGCGTTGTGTTTTCCATCAGCTCCCCGATCATGGGTGGCCTTTCAAAGTGGAACGTAATGCGGGACACGGAGCTTTCGCATGCCCTGCCGGAGGTTTTCGGACCTGTGCCGGAAGTCATTGTGGGACTGTTACGGCAAGAGGCGGAAAACGTCTGGCACACCTGGAACCCGGTTCTCTGGGCGTTCATCAAGAATTGCGGGTATCTGGGCGCCGCGGCGGCCTCGACTGACTTCGAACGTCTTGACGCGATTCCAGAGGGCCGCAGCTTTTTGCGTCATCTATTCGCCCTCCATAAAAATCATTCGACTTGACGCCGGATGGAAGGTACTTGGAAAAACTATTGACCGTGATCCTCGAGGACCTTGCGGCAGACTTTTCTCAGTTTTTCACGATGGTCCTGCAGGCACGCAAGCACGCGAAATGTGTCCGGAATGGCATCCTGACAAAATCTGGTTGAATCCGGAGCGCAGGCGGCCTGCTCCTCGACGGTCCCTTGAAACAGTCCGGGCGGCTGCGCCGGCTGCTTTTCATTGGCGGCCAGCGCCGGACCGCCCAAGACCTGAACCAATCCGAGAACAGCGCAAAGTCTTGCAAACATTGTTTATACCCGATCGTGTTTTGGTTTGATGACAACCGCGGCGGCTACTCCACGTTCCACGCTCATTACGCAATTAATGCCCCGACGCTTTATTTTCTCGATTGTACAAGCGATCGCTGCGACACCCTGCGAACGATTTTGCTCAGGAACATCGCAATCGGCCGCAACATGAACAGGTCGGCAAAAAGCGCCGCAATCATGGCAACTGCGCTCAGCCAGCCGAACAGGCGCAATGACGGCAGGCTGGATAAAACCGTCATGGCCAACCCGCAGGCGAGCACGGCCGAGGTTAAGATCAGCGGCGGCCCAACCAGGATGGTCGCCCGCTCGACGCCGACAGCGGGGTCGGGGTCGACGTCTTCGATCTGCAATCTGTTCAGGAAGTGAATGGTTGCGCTCAATCCCAGGCCGAACGAGACGGTCAAGGCGATGACGCTCGCAAATTGCAGCCCCTGGCCCAAAAGCAGCAGCAGGCTTCCGGCGAACACAATCGGAAAAAGGCCCGGCAAGATACTTATCAGCATGACGATCGGCGACCAGAAGGCAATACCGATAAATGCCGCGACGAACACAATTTCAATCGTCAGCCCTCTGCTCAATTTATCGATCATGAGCGCGCTGTTGCGCGCGGAGATCACCGACAGCCCGGTCACGCCAATCTTGTATCCGGGATACTTTGCGCGCACGCTGCTCAACTGCTGGTCAATCCGGTCGACGATAGGAAGCAGCTGACTGGCGTCTGAATCCGGAACGCGGCCGCTGACGATCACCGCATCTTGCTCGGCCGAAATGAACCGGCGTGTGAGATAAGGTGGCAGCATGTCGACATATTGTTTGAGTGTTTCGACGTCAGTCTTGTTGAGCTTTTCTGCCAGCCACCGGCGTAGTGTATCCAGCGACCACACGTTGCCGATGCCCGGCTGGTGTTCAAGTAGCGAATGCACGTCGGAAATCACCGCTAAAGATTCGGGTGAATAGAGCGATGATCCCTTCGGGAACTGGATGTAAACGTCGAAGGGATTTGCGCCGGTCAGTTTGATGTCGAGACGATGGCTGGCCTGGACGGCTTGTTCGCGGTCAGGCACCTGGTCGGCAAGTCGATAGCGCGCCTGGAGCTGCGTATAACCGAGCGACAGACCGCCAACGACCAGCAGGCTGATCAACGAGTAGAGGCCGGGCCGGGTCACCATGCGGATTGCAATCCACCCGCAGAGTCTGCGCAGGACATCCAGCGCATTGTCCATATTTCTGACTGCCGCGACGAATTCGGCTTCATTGCGGATGAGCAGGACGCCAAGCAGGGGCACGCCCATCAAGACCGCGACCAGAGCTACAGCCGTGGCGATCAGCCCGGCTTCGCCGAACGTGCGAATGAGATCGGACGGCGAAAATTGTAGGGCGATAAAAGATACGCCTGCCGTGGCATGGGTCAGCACGCAGGCGGGCCCCACAATGAGCAATGCATTGCGAAATGCAGTGACTTTATCATCGCCAGCGAGCAGCCGGTCACGCGCCGCGAAGGTGATCTGCATGCTGTCGGAAAAACTGATGACCATGATGAGCGGAGTCATCACGTTCAGAAAAATATTCAGGCTGAAGCCGAGCCAACCGAGCGAACCAAGCGCAAGGAGAATGGCAATAAGGGGCGGGCCGGCCGCGATAATCATGAACGATATCCTGCGGAAAAACAGGATCGCGATCAGGCAGCCGACTGCGAAACCAAGCGCGTTGTAGATCAACCGGTCTCGCTCGATTGCATTGCGGATTTCGAGCTGCATGACGGGAACGCCTGACAGCTCGGCTTTAAGACCGGTCCCCTCCAGATCGGTTTTCAATGCATCGCGAACTGCTGCAATAATAGGCGCCAGCTTGTCCGCCCTGGTGAGCTCGGGCTCGAGGGCGAGCACCATCAGGGTCAATTTGCCATCGGGCGATAACATTTTGTCGCGAATGATTTCATTCGACATCACTCGTTTGACGAGCGTCTGGTACTCCGCGCCTTGCGGCAGCGGGTCAGGGAAAAGCGGTGGAGGGATCTGGCCGTTCTCGGGCGGCTCGCGCGCGGAGAATATCGAGATCAGTCCTCGCGTGCCGTCGAGCAGCTGAACGTCGATGGCGAGGTCGCGCAGCTTCTGCAGTGAGTCCCGTTCCAGCAATCGATCGCCTTCGATGACGATGAGAACGTCAAATTCATTCGAAGGGAACCGGCGGGTGACCTCTTCGTAGGTTCGGAATTCCGCGGTATCGGACCGGAACAGCTGGCTCAGCGAATCGTCGACCTTGACCCGCGCAAAGCCGACGGCCGCCAGGAGACCCAGTACAATGAAGGCGAGCGCGCACAGTGTGCGGTGCGACAGTGAATAAAAGCCGATGCGCTCGATTCCGAGCGCAAGATTGCGCGGTTTGATCGTGTGGGGCGGTTCCCGGTCGTTGTCTGCTGGACTAGTCACAGAAATCCGATCCTGGTCCCAATAAACATCGATGTTTTAGGCGTAGCCGCCGACCGACCCAATCGTAACTATCGCTCGATTGGCTGCAACAGGTTTGGTCCTGCCCTCAGAGACGGCAGCGCAGCACAATATTACACATGAGGGAACTGTGTGAGACCCGCCCCGGCAGTTGCCTGCACAGATTTTTGTCGAGTTACCTATTGGTATAATGGACGGTGGGCCCCGGAGAGCGGGGACACCATCGGGCGCAGGCACGCGCTCAACTTGCTGAAGAATTTCCGAGCTCACTCGGGCGGCCGTCGCCCGGTGCCCCAATCCGTGTGGCCGCCGGGCGGGCGGCGGCCGTCTGTTCAAAGCGCTCGGCCAGACGGCGAAGTTCCTCTGCGACAAACGGGTCGGGGCACCTGGCGGCTCGCCAACGGCAATACAGGCTTTCATTCAGGAGAAATTGTCTCGCTGTTATTGCACAACTTCATTTTAGCGGTGAGCTGGCAATAAACGCATTCGCACACCATTGGTTCCGTCGTCGATGCCCAGCATTCAGGCCACGCAGCTCAAGCGCGTTGACAAATATCATTTCTGTTTCTTTTCTGTATCGTTATCTTCAGCTCGACAGCAATACTGACGGCCTTACATACGACAAGCATTAATTCGAAATTAATGCCTCGACGAATTCTTAAAACCGTGGAACCTCCGGAGGTAACGCCTACCTTACGATCTGCTGAAGCAAAGCGTGCAATTTTGCGGCTTCGATCGGTTTTTGCAGGACGGGCGCGTGGGCAAATTCTGACACGATGGTGTCGGGTCCGTAACCTGTGACAAAGGCGAAGGGAATTTTCCGGTTGGTGAGAATATCGGCGACCGCGTAGGTTTTTTCGCCGCCGAGGTTCACGTCCAGAATGCCCGCCTGCAGATTGTTGCTTTTGGCGGCGAGGATAGCGTCGCTGAACCGGTTATAGGGCCCGTCGACCTTGTGACCGAAGGCGGCCAACATGTCGGCCAGCATCATCGATACCAATGGCTCATCTTCGACCAAGAGGACAAGCTTATCCGCTGGATCGACCGCAATGGCCTGGTCCGGTGCGCCATTGAGGTGGCGCGGTATAAACGCCGGTCGCCTGGCTGAGTCTTCCTTGCCGTCGTGCGGTACGCACAATTTGCAGCGCAGGCCGCTTTCCTGCCAGTCGAATTCCACGGTGCCGCCAAGCTGGCGCTCGATGCCGGCGATGATGGCGCGGCTGCCATAGCCGCGACGATTGGGCGCGCTGATGGGTGGTCCTTTCGACTCGATCCAGTTCAATTCGAGTTTTCCGAACTCATTCTTCCACGTCAGCTCGACATGGCCCGTCTCGGCCGAAAGGGCGCCGTACTTTGCTGCGTTGGTCGCCAATTCATGCAGGGCCAAGGCAATCGTCTGAGCCGTGGCGGGTGGCAACAGGACAACCGGCCCGCGCGCCGAGATCCTCACGGTGCCGCCGGCCAGATAGGGCGCAAATTCCTCTTCAACCAGGCGCGTCAGGTCGGCGCCCTCCCAGCGCGATCCCGCCAATAGCCGGTGTGCGTTTGAAAGCGCGCCAATGCGGCCATCAAGCGCGCTCATATAGTCTTCGATGCTGTCGGCGCGGGTGAGGCGCATGATGGATTGGACGACAGCCACGACGTTGCGCGCGCGGTGGTCGACTTCCTCCGCCAGCAGGATTTGCCGCTCTTCGGCGCGTTTGCGCTCGGTGATGTCGGCGGTGACGCCGCTGATCCAGACGAGGCGGCTGCTTTCGTCGAAGCTTGCAGCGGCCGTGCCGGTGCACCAGCGTATCTCTCCATTCGGCCGCCTCACGCGAAATTCGGTCTGGAAAGTGTTGGCGTTTTTCGAAACCTTGCGGAAGGCCCGCACCAGCAGCTCAAAGTCTTCCGGGTTGATGAGCGAGCGCACATGGTCGAGCGTCGGCACAAACGTGCCGGGATCGACGCCGAAGATCTCGCACTGGCCCTGATCCCAGATTGTCGAGCCGCGGGCGACGTTCCATTCCCAGCTTCCCATTTGCCCGGCTGCCAGTGCCAGGCTGCGCAAGCGCTCGCTCTGGCGCAATTGCAGGGTCGAGGCGGCGAGCTCGGAGGTGCGCTCGGCGACACGGGCTTCCAGCTCGCGATTGAGCTGTTCGAGCTGCCGCGTCTTGCGGAAAAGCTCCACAAAGACCTTGACCTTCGCGCGTAGGACTTCAGGGATGACCGGCACCGGCACGTAGTCGACCGCGCCCATTTCGTAGCCGCGCAAGCGATCGACGTCGGTCAGTAGGATCGCTGAAATGAAAATCAGTGCGGTCTTCTCGAAGCGCGGATGATTGCGGATCATCGCCGCGAGCTGAAAGCCATCGATGTCCGGCATGTAGACGTCAATGAGGACGACAGCGACATCATTTTTAAGAAGGAGCTCGAGCGCCTCCGTGGCGTTGCTTGCGCTCAGCAGATTTTCGCCAATATCCTCGAGAATGGCGCGATAGGTGAGCAGCTTCGCCGGTTGATCGTCGACGAGCAGGATGTTGACCTTGTCGTCAAACATGACGTCCTCGCGGCTAACGATGCAACCAGATGCGGAGAGCAGAGAGTAACTGTTCGGTGTTCACGGGCTTGGCAAGATAGTCAGAGGCGCCCGCGTCGAGGCACTTCTCGCGGTCACCCTTCATTGCCTTGGCGGTCAAGGCGATCATCGGCAGCCTGCGGAATTCTGTCATTCTTCCGGATCTGGGCCATGGTCTGATAGCCGTCCATTTCCGGCATCATGATGTCCATCAGGACGATGGCGATGTCGGGGTTGGATTCGATCAGTTGAATGGCTTCGTTGCCCGTGGTGGCCGTGAGAACGCGCATGCCGCGTCTCTCGAGCACACTGCTCAGCGCAAAGATGTTCCGGGCATCGTCGTCAACGAGCAGGACGGTACGGCCGACCAGGTCCTCATCCGAGCTGGTCAACCGCTCCAGCATGCGCTGCTTTGTGGCCGGCAGATCGGTTACCACGCGATGCAGGAAAAGCGCTGTCTCATCGAGCAGGCGTTCGGGTGACTCGACGCCCTTGACGACAATGCTCCGCGCCATCGTGTGAAGGCGCGCATCTTCCTCGGCGCTTAGTTCCCGACCGGTGAATACGACCACCGGGACCTCGGAGAGCGCCTCGTCCGCGCTCAGCGCTTCCAGCACTTCAAAGCCCGACATGTCGGGCAGCCGCAGATCAAGCACCACGCAGTCGGCGGGCTCCCGGCGCAGCGCGTCGAGCGCATCGCGTCCCGTGCCGGCCGTTTCGATCTCGACATCGTCATAGCCGAGCAATTCGGAAATGCTCATCTGCTCGGCCGGGTTGTCTTCAACGACTAGCAGGCGTTTACGCCGTGGCGCCGAATATTCCTTGATCCGGGTGAGGGCTGCTTCGACGCCTTCCGTCGTTGTTGGCTTCGTCACGAAGGAAAACGCGCCGCGTGCCAGGCCGTGATGCTTGTCCTCGTCGAGAGTGATGATCTGGACGGGGATATGGCGGGTCAGCGGGTTCTGCTTGAGCTGGCTCAGCACGCTCCAGCCCAGCATGTCGGGAAGGAACACATCGAGCGATACGGCGGTCGGCTGGTACTGCTTGGCAAGTTCGAGCGCGTCGGCGCCGCGCGCCGCCACCAGGACCTTGAAGCCGCGGCCGCGCGCGAGATCGACCAGGACGCGACAATAGTGCGGGTCGTCCTCCACGATCAGCAGGATGGAATCGCCCGGCTGGATCTCGTGCCGGTCGTCCGGGATCTGCTCGATCGGCCGCTCCGGCAATACAATCGGCGCCGCCCACAGCCGGCACCTGCGCCGGGAGGGTGCTGCTTGCGACGCGCACTGCGGCCGACGGTCCCACATAGGTGATCGGCAGGTACAGCGTGAACGTGCTGCCGACGCCGGGCGAGCTGCGCAGCTGGATTTCGCCGCCCAGCAGGTTCGACAGTTCGCGGCTGATGGCGAGGCCCAGGCCGGTGCCGCCGTATTTGCGGCTCGTGCTGGCATCGGCCTGCTGGAAGGCCTCGAAGATGATCTTTTGCTTTTCGGCCGGAATGCCGATGCCGGTATCGGCCACCTCGAAGGCGACCACGCCCTGCGCCTGGCTGAGGACCGGATGAGTGGATGTCCAGCCGGCAGGAGCCGCGAAAACCTTGAGCTGAACGCCGCCGCGGGCGGTGAACTTGAATGCGTTGGAGAGCAGGTTCTTGAGCACCTGCTGCAAGCGCTTGGAATCGGTGATGAGGCTGCGGCCGAGTGTCGGATCGAGGTCGATATTGAACGAGAGCTGTCGCGTCTCTGCTTCGTGACGGAATGGGCGTCCGACCGCATCGAGGACATTGGAGAAGAAGAGTTCTTCCGCCTCAACGGTGACAGTGCCGGACTCGATCTTGGAGAGGTCGAGAATGTCGCTGATGAGGTTGAGCAAATCGGTTCCGGCGCCATGGATGGTGCGGGCAAATTCGGTCTGTTTTGTCGAGAGATTGCCGTCCGGATTGTCGGCGAGCTGCTGACCGAGAATAAGGATGCTGTTGAGCGGCGTGCGTAGCTCGTGCGACATATTGGCCAGGAATTCCGACTTGTATTTCGAGGTGAGGGCGAGCTCCGCCGCCTTTTCTTCGAGCGCGCGGCGGGCCTGCTCGATTTCCTGGTTCTTCCTTTCGACTTCGACGTTGCGTTCGGCGAGCTGCTGGGCCTTCTGTTCCAGCTGCTCGTTGGTCTGCTGCAATTCGCGCTGCTGCGTTTGCAGTTCGCCGGCGAGCTGCTGCGACTGCTTGAGCAGACCTTCGGTCTGCATGGTTGCCTCGATCGAGTTGAGCACGATGCCGATACTGTCGGTCAGCTGCTCGAGGAACATCCGCTGCAAAGCCGTGAACTCGGTGACGGAGGCAAGTTCGATCACCGCCTTGACCTGGTTTTCGAACAGGACCGGCAGGACGATGATGTTGGAGGGCGAGACCTTGAACAGGGCCGAGCCGATCGGAACCGCATGCGTCGGCATGTCGGTGATCAGAAGCCGCCGGCGGTCGGCGGCGCATTGGCCGATCAGGCCTTCGCCGATGCGTATCCGCTGGGGATGCCCGTTCGAGCCGTCATCGGCGTACGCCGAAAGCAGCCGCATCGTCTGCAATTCCTCGCTTTCCACCTGATAGATGACGCCGAGTTGCGCGTTCACCAGCGGCGTGAGTTCGCTCAGCAGCAAGCGGCCGACGGTGCCCAGATCGCGCTGGCCTTGCAGCATGTTGGTGAACTTGGCGAGGTTGGTCTTCAGCCAGTCCTGCTCGGTGTTGCGGTCGGTGGTCAGGCGCAGGTTGTCGATCATCGTATTGATATTGTCTTTGAGCTCGGCGACTTCGCCGCGCGCATCCACCTGAATCGACCGCGTCAGGTCGCCTTTGGTCACCGCGGTCGCGACTTCGGCGATCGCGCGCACCTGCGTGGTCAAGTTTGCGGCCAGCAGGTTGACGTTACCGGTGAGCGCCTTCCACGTGCCTGCGGCGCCCGGCACGTTGGCCTGGCCGCCGAGGCGGCCGTCGACGCCCACCTCGCGGGCAACGGTCGTCACCTGGTCGGCGAAGGTCGCCAGCGTGTCGGTCATGTTGTTGATGGTCTCGGCGAGCGCCGCGACTTCGCCCTTCGATTTCACCGTCAGATTTTGCTTGAGGTCGCCGTTGGCGACCGCGGTCACCACCTTGACGATGCCGCGCACCTGTTCGGTGAGGTTCGCCGCCATCACGTTGACGGTGTCGGTCAGGTCCTTCCAGGTGCCGGCGACGCCGGGCACTGCCGCCTGGCCGCCCAATCGGCCTTCGGTGCCGACTTCGCGCGCGACGCGCGTCACTTCCGACGCGAAGGCGTTGAGCTGGTCCACCATCGTATTGATGGTGTTCTTCAGCTCGAGAATTTCGCCTTTCACGTCCACCGTGATCTTGCGCGACAGGTCGCCGCGCGCGACGGCCGTGGTCACTTCGGCGATGTTGCGGACCTGAGTGGTGAGGTTCGCCGCGAGCAGGTTGACGTTGTCGGTCAGGTCCTTCCAGGTGCCGCCGACGCCCGGCACGTTGGCCTGGCCGCCCAGATCGGCCTTCGGTGCCGACTTCGCGCGCGACGCGCGTCACTTCGCCGGCGAATGACCGCAACTGATCGGTCGTGGTGTTGAGCGTTTCCTTGAGCTGCAGCAGCTCGCCGCGCACGTCGACGGTGATTTTCTTCGACAGGTCGCCATTGGCGACCGCGGTCGCAACTTCGGCGATGTTACGGACCTGAGCGGTCAGGTTCGATGCCATGAAGTTGACGTTGTCGGTCAGATCCTTCCAGGTGCCGGCGACCTCCGGCACTTCGGCCTGGCCGCCGAGCTTGCCTTCGGTGCCGACTTCGCGCGCGACGCGCGTCACTTCCGATGCGAATGAGTTGAGCTGGTCCACCATGGTGTTGATGGTGTTCTTGAGCTCAAGGATTTCGCCCTTCACGTCCACCGTGATCTTGCGCGACAAGTCGCCGCGCGCGACGGCGGTGGTCACTTCGGCGATGTTGCGGACCTGGGCGGTGAGGTTGCCCGCCATCGAGTTGACCGAGTCGGTCAAGTCTTTCCAGGTGCCGGCGACGCCCGGCACGTTGGCCTGGCCGCCGAGCCGGCCTTCGGTGCCGACTTCGCGCGCGACGCGCGTCACTTCGCCGGCGAACCGGTTGAGCTGGTCCACCATGGTGTTGAGCGTTTCCTTCAGCTGAAGGATTTCGCCGCGCACGTCGACCGTGATCTTGCGCGACAGGTCGCCGCCGGCAATGGCGGTCGCCACTTCGGCGATGTTACGGACCTGGCCGGTGAGGTTGCCGGCCATCGAGTTCACGCGAGTCGGTCAAATCCTTCCAGGTGCCGGCAACGCCGGGCACTGCGGCCTGGCCGCCAAGCTTGCCTTCGGTGCCGACTTCGCGCGCGACGCGCGTCACTTCGGATGCGAATGAATTGAGCTGGTCCACCATCGTATTGAGCGTTTCCTTCAGCCGAAGGATTTCACCTGACACGTTCACGGTGATTTTCTTCGACAGGTCGCCTTGCGCGACCGCGGTCGCCACTTCGGCGATGTTACGGACCTGGCCGGTGAGGTTGGAGGCCATCGAGTTCACCGAGTCGGTCAGGTCCTTCCAGGTGCCGGCAACGCCGCGCACCACGGCCTGGCCGCCCAGTTTGCCTTCGGTGCCGACTTCGCGCGCGACGCGCGTCACTTCGCCGGCGAATCCGTTGAGCTGGTCCACCATGGTGTTGATGGTGTCTTTCAGCTCGAGGATTTCGCCGCGCACGTCGACGGTGATCTTCTTCGACAGGTCGCCGTTGGCGACCGCGGTCGTCACTTCGGCGATGTTACGGACCTGGCCGGTGAGGTTGCCGGCCATCGAGTTCACCGAATCGGTCAAGTCCTTCCAGGTGCCGGCGACGCCGAGCACATTGGCCTGGCCGCCGAGCCGGCCTTCGGTGCCGACTTCGCGCGCGACGCGCGTCACTTCGCCGGCGAAGGCGTTGAGCTGGTCCACCATCGTATTGATGGTTTCCTTCAGCTGAAGGATTTCGCCCGACACGTTCACGGTGATCTTCTTCGACAGGTCGCCGCCGGCGATCGCGGTTGCGACGTCGGCGATGTTGCGGACCTGGGCGGTCAGGTTGCCGGCCATGAAGTTGACGCTGTCGGTCAAGTCCTTCCAGGTTCCGGCAACGCCCGGCACCGCGGCCTGGCCGCCCAGCTTGCCTTCGGTGCCCACTTCGCGCGCGACGCGCGTCACTTCCGAGGCAAAACCGTTGAGCTGGTCCACCATGGTATTGATGGTGTCTTTCAGCTCGAGGATTTCGCCGCGCACGTCGACGGTGATCTTGCGCGACAGGTCGCCGCGGGCGACCGCGGTGGTCACCTGCGCGATGTTACGCACCTGGTCGGTCAGGTTGCCGCACATGGCGTTCACGGAGTCGGTCAGGTCCTTCCACGTGCCGGCGACGCCGGGGACGATGGCCTGGCCGCCGAGCTTGCCGTCGGTGCCGACTTCGCGCGCGACGCGCGTCACTTCCGAAGCGAAGGAGCGCAACTGGTCCACCATCGTATTGATGGCTTCCTTGAGCTGAAGAATTTCGCCGCGCACGTCGACGGTGATCTTTTTCGAAAGGTCGCCATCGGCCACCGCGATGGTCACTTCGGCGATGTTGCGCACCTGGGCGGTCAGGTTGCTCGCCATCGAGTTCACGCTTTCGGTCAAGTCCTTCCAGACGCCGGTCACCTCGCTTACTTGCGCCTGGCCCCCGAGCTTGCCTTCGGTGCCGACTTCGCGAGCGACGCGCGTCACTTCCGAGGTGAATACGCTGAGCTGCTTGATCATCGTGTTCACGATGCTGGCGGCTTCGAGGAATTCGCCCTTGAGCGGACGGCCATCAACCTCGAGCCGGACAGTTTTCAGCAGGTCGCCTTGCGCGACCGCGGCGACCGCCCTTGTGACTTCCTTGGTCGGCCAGAGCAAATCGTCGATCAACGAATTGACCGATGTCTCCATCTCGCCCCAGGCGCCGCTGGAGTGACCGAATTTAACGCGGTGACGGGTTTTGCCTTCGCGGCCGACGACCTGGCCGACACTTTCGAGCTGTTGCGCCATCCGTTCGTTGGAAGCGACGATGTCATTGAAGGTATCGGCAATTTTCCCGATGAGACCGTCGTGTTCGCCGGTCATCCGGACCGAAAAATCGCCGGCGCGCATCGCGCGAAGCGTCTGCAGCAAATTCTGTAGTTCGATTGGGGCGGTTGAATCCGCAGGGTCGTTGTCCGACCGGCTCGAACGTTTTTTCGGCACAACGCCGTTAGGCGATTTCTTGCTTGTGATTGTTGTCTGTTCCACGAACCCCTCCCGAATAGCGCGCATTCATCCGGCGCGGTTGCACGCACCGGACACGACGAGGCGATGAGGTCCGAACCGGATGGCTAGCCACCGCAGGTACCGCAGCCGCAATGCCATGTTCGTTCTTCATCTTATGTAGGGCAGAGACCTGATCCTCCCGCCCGCGCCAGCAAGTCACGCTGGAGCGCCCGCCAGCAATTAAATCCGCTAATCCGGAGAAAGTTCCGCCGCGGAAGTGTCTTTGTACCGGCGGCCGATCTGGCTGATGCAATTGAATTTGCTTAAAAATTTGACGCGGCGGGCATCGGGCCAGAAACGCGGGTAGAGCAAAAAATTACATAATGGCGAGGCCAATATTTTTCTGATTGGCAATTGCAGACCGCGCCCGGGCGGAAGAGTGCTTCTGATACCCCCGCCTCGTCATACCCTGTCAGAGCCTTTGACCGGAGCCCGCCCGCTCGCATAATCGCTGGGCGGGCCGCTGACTGAGTCCGGCCGATGCAGTATCCTGAAATTTGGCCCGGGCGGCGGATTCTGCCACGATTCAGCCCAAGCCTTCGCAATATTGTGGAATTGCGGCCGAGGGCGGCCAATGGGAGGCCAAGGGGAGGCCAAGGGGAGGGTTCACTTGCTTCGAACGCACCGGTTTCCTGCTGCCGTAACGGCTTCGCTGCTGGTTGCGGGCGCATTTTTCATCCCTCTCATTTTTGGGACGGAGGCGCGGGCCCAAACCGCGTCGGGCGCCTGTGACGAAGCAGTCGGACTTTCGGTGTTGTCCTCGCCGGTTGCGCCATGGAAAGGCGCGCCTTTGCGCGTCATCTTTGCCGCCGAGAAGCCCATCGAGGGTGAACTCTCGCTGATCGCGCCCGATGGGAGGATCGTCGCCAAGTCGCATCAGCGGCATGGCGGTCCACCGTACTTCTGGTTTGCCGAAGTCGCGTCGCCGGCTGCAGGAACCTGGCACGCCAAGCTTGCGAGCGATCGCGCACCGGGCGGATGCAGCACGATGACGCGCGAGATTGCCGTCCGCGATGACAAGCCGCCGTCGCCAGGAGCGACGCCGGGAAGCGTCTGGCCGATACACAATTCGTGGAATCGGGCGACAGAAAATCTGTTCTCCGCATGGATCGAGAAGCTCTTTGATGCGCCGCTCGACGCGACGCTGTCCTGGAAGGCGTTGCACGAAGTGCTGCGCGATCAGTCGCGCAATGCCCTGTTCAACCATTTGGGTCTGAATGAAGATCAAATGGGTCTTGTCATTCGTCCCGACTGCGCCGACTTGCCGTATTTCCTGCGCGCCTATTTCGCGTTCAAGATGGGTCTGCCGTTCGGCTACGCGAAGTGCTCACGCGGCGGCGGTGGTCAGCCGCCGAAGTGCTTCCAGTGGTTCAGCACGCAGACTCTCGAAGCGGCACGCTCTTCATCGAACGGACCGAAAACCGCGTCGACCGGCACCGCACCGAAATCGGCGGGGCTCGCGGCGTCGTTCGGCCATTTTGTGCAGTCGACCGTCGCCGACGCTGTGCATTCGGGTTCGGCACGCACGCCGCTGGGCGACGAAAACACGGATTATTATCCCGTATCGCTGTCGCAGGAGACGCTGCGGCCGGGCACCGTCTACGCCGATCCGTACGGCCACGTTCTGATGATCGCAAAACGTATCGCGCAGACCAGCGACGCCGCGGGCGTCATCTTCGCGGTCGACGCGCAGCCCGATGGCACGGTTGCGCGCAAGCGATTCTGGCGCGGAAATTTCCTGTTCGCGCAGGATCCCGCGCTCGGGGGCCCCGGGTTCAAACGTTTCCGGCCGATTGTACGCGACCAGAACGGCGGGCTGCGACGGCTGACCAATGCGGAGATCGCGAAGAATCCGCAATACGGCGATTTTTCGCTCGAACAGGCCAAGCTTGACGTCGAGGCTTTCTATGACCGCATGGACGACGTGATGTCGCCGGAGCCGCTCGATCCTTTGCGTGCCATGAAGGAGGCAGTCGCTGCGCTCGATGAGCAGGTCAAGGCGCGCGTAACCTCCGTCGAAAATGGCCGAAAATTCCTGAGCACTGCGCGCGGCGAGGCGAGCATGCCCGACGGCGCGGCGATCTTCGAAACGACCGGCGCGTGGGAGGATTTCGCGACGCCCGCGCGCGATTTACGTCTGTTGATCGCGATCGATGTTGTGCGCGGGTTCCCCGATCGCGTCGCGCGACGACCTGATCGATATGCGATGCCGAGAGATAGAAGCGTCGCGGACGTGAGGGCGCAATTGCAGAGCGTTCTCGCGTCGGAGCTTTCGGCCCGTAAGTTTTCCTACACGCGCACCGATGGCTCTTCGTGGACACTTGCGCTCAAGGATGTGCTCGACCGCGCCGGAGTTCTGGAAATGGCCTATAATTTGAACGATTGCGTCGAGCTGCGCTGGGGCGCATCCGAAAAGAGCGATGAGGCATCGACGTGCAAGCACCTTGCACCGGGCGCACAGCGCGCAAAGATGACGAAATATCGCCCGTGGTTCCACGAACGGCGACGGCCGCCGCGAGCGAGCGGTTAGGGCAATCCGCGGGAGATGTGACGGGAAGCGGACGATAGCAGCGGTCGGAAACAGGAGAGGGGCGATGGCACGGCACAAAACCTTTAGTCCGCACGGCGTTATTCCGGCGGTGCTATTGCCGTTCGACAACGATCTTGCGATCGACGAGCCGAACTTCCGCAAGCATTTGCGCGACGTGGCGTCGGTCGACGGGCTCTCGGCCATCACGATTAATGCCCATTCGACCGAGGTTGCCTCCTGCACCTTCGATGAGCAGCGGCGCGTCCTCGACATCGCGCAGGACGAAGTCGGCGCCCGCTTGCCATTGGTCAATGGCATCTGGGCCGACGGCAGCATCGAGGCTGCTCGTATTGCGCGCATGGCGGAGCAGGGCGGGGCGTCGGCCTTGCTCGTTTTTCCGCCGGCCCCGTTCACGCTCGGCCAGTCGCCCGCGATGGCACTCGCGCATGTCAGGCGCATTGCCGACGCGACCGACCTGCCGCTGATCGTGTTCCAGTATCCGCTCGCAACCGGACAGGGTTATCCGAAGGATACGCTGCTGAAGATGTGCGAAGAGGTGCGATCGATCCGCGCCATCAAGGACTGGATCGGCAACGTTCCGCACCACGAATGGCACATCCGCACGCTGCAAAACCTGCCACGGCCGGTGAACGTGCTCACCACCCATAGTTCGT
This sequence comes from uncultured Alphaproteobacteria bacterium, assembly GCA_963815055.1. GTDB lineage: Bacteria > Pseudomonadota > Alphaproteobacteria > Rhizobiales > Xanthobacteraceae > Pseudolabrys. The sequence continues at coordinate 138,791 of CAWFEU010000004.1, forward strand.
GGCTGTTTGCCTCGCTGGTGCTCGGCCCCAATGGCCTGCTGTCGGGCTCGGGCAGCGTGGTCGCCGATCTGCAAGCGAAGCTCTATCGCGCCGTGCAGGCCAATGATCTCGCTGAAGCCATGCGGCTCAACGAGCGCATCGAGCCAATGGCGCGCGTGTTTTATGCCGATCCCTTCGTCGACATGCACAACCGGATGAAGGAAGCGCTGGTGCTACTTGGAAAGTTGCCGCGCGCAGTGGTGCGCCCGCCGTTGGTCAAGATCGAGCGCGCGGAAATCGCGCGTATACGGCAGGCACTGATCGAGGCGGGCTTGCTCGACAAGAACGCCGGTATTCACGCGGCCTAATATTTTCCCGTCATGGCCGGGCTTGTCCCGGCCATCCACGACTTTTTTGCTGAGCGAAAGAAAGACGTGGATGCCCGGCACATGGCCGGGCATGACGAAGTATAGACTGTGCCTGCCCGGCACGTCACATAATCGCAAATTCGGTGTTCTTGCGATCCGTCACCAGCATGCTGCCGGGATAGTGCGTGATGCAGAACTCCGGCTTCACCGTCGCAATCACCGATTGCGGCGTGACACCGCAGGCCCAGAACACCGGCATCTCGTCGTCGCGAACATCGACCGCGTCGCCGTAATCGGGCTTCATGATATCCTTGATGCCGATCAGTTCCGGTTTTCCGATATGGACCGGCGCGCCGTGTACTGCGGGAAAGCGTGTCGTAATCTGAACGGCGCGGATCGCATCCTTCGGAGTCAGCGGCCGCATCGACACCACCATCGGTCCGTGGAACGGTCCGGCCGCGTGCGTCGCAATAGAGGTGCGGTACATCGGGACGTTGCAACCGCGCACGATGTGTCGCAGTTCAATACCTTCCGACACCAGCGCTTCCTCGAACGAAAACGAACAGCCGATCACAAAACTCACCAGGTCGTCGCGCCAGAATTCGCGCACATCATACGGCTCGGCAACCAGCTCGCCATTTTTCCAGACGCGATAGCGCGGCAGATCGGTGCGGATGTCGAGATCTTCGCCGAGATCCGGCACCCGCCAGTCACCCGGCTCTGACGTGCCGATCACCGGGCATGGCTTGGGATTGAGTTGGCAGAAACGCAAAAAATCAGCGGCAAGCGCCTTCGGCAGAATGGCGAGATTGCCCTGCACATAGCCGGGTGCGAGACCCGCAGTTGGCGCGCGATGACCGGCGCGGATGGTCAGCCTGGCGGCCAGCCCGCTTCCGGCTGCGGGTTTATTGTCGCGGCGCAGGGGCGCAACGGCCATTGGTTTTGTCCAATCTGTCGCGGCAAGCCTAGCATTGGATGCCGCGGCATTCGAGCATGTTTGCTTATTTCCCGGGCACCATACGACAATGTGAGAGGGCCTGCATCCATATGCAGATTGCGGTTGAAACTTGGGGCCGGATCGCGTTTGCTATTGGCAATTAAGAGCCTGCTAAAGGGCGATAGGGGAGGATCATGGGAATGCCGCGTCGCGCCGGCAGGCAGAAGCATGCGGAAATCGTTTATGCGGCCGCGCTCATCGTGGGCTGCGCGCGACGAAGCTTGGATCCGGAACAACGTTTGAAATCTTCATTGGCGGCCGCACATCGTTGCGGGCGCTCATGGGACGACATGAAATCCAGAGGGAGGACTCGCAATGGCTGAAAAGTGGAAAAACGAGGAATGGGCGAAGGACTTTTGGTACAGCGGCAAGGTGACCCGCCGCACGTTAGTCGGTTGGGGCGGTGGCGCGATCGGCGCGGCCATGCTGGTACCAGCGCCTTGGCGCGCGGCATTCGGCGCGGCCAAGGCGTTCAAGGTCGGCTCCGAGCAACCGTTGTCGGGTCCGGGCGCCATCGGCGGCAAGACCGCCGTGGTCGGACTGGAAATGGCGGCCGATCGCATCAACAAGAATGGCGGTATTAACGGCCGGCCGGTCGAACTCGTCCTGGTGGACGATAAGTCCAAGCCCGACGTCGGACGCCGCAAGAGCCAGAAGCTGGTGGAAGAAGACAACATCGACGTTCACGTCGGCGGATTCCTCTCCAACATCTGCATCGCCTGCATGCCGGTGTGGCAAGAGGCGAAGGTGCTCAACATGATCACCGTGTGTCTCGACACCACGCTGACCACCAGCGCCTGCAACCGCTACTCCTTCCGGCTGCATGACTTCGCGCCGGCGCAAGCGGTCGCGATGGGCCCCACGCTCGCCAAGATGGGCAAGAAGTGGCACATCACTTATGCCGACTATTCGTGGGGCCAGTCGACGCGCGATGCCTACGCCGCAGAGATCAAGAAGAACGGCGGCGAAGTCGTCGGCACCACCGGCATCCCGCTCGGCACGCCCGACATGACGCCGTTCCTGTCGAAAATCTCCGGCAATTTCGACGGCCTGTTCAACATCTTCTTCGGCAAGGATGGCGTGACGGTCGTCAATCAGGCCTACGACCTCGGCCTGACCAAGAAGTACAAGATGGCGGGCGACGGCTCCATCACCGAGCCGACCAATCTGCCGGCGCAGGGCAACAAAGTCGAAGGCTTCACCGCCATCAACCGTTACATACCGATCTTCGCAGGCCCGCTCGACACGCCGGCGCACAAGAAGTTCTACGAAGAAGCCAAGAAGCGGCTGGTCAAGGTCGATCCCTCGGGTCCTGCGCCAGACAAATATGTGCAGTCGAACTACGAGGCTCTCAATGCGATGAAGATCGCCATGGAGAAGTCGAAGTTTGACAGCCGCAAGGACACCATGAAGCTGATCGAGGCGCTCGAGGGTCTCGAGGTCAAGCAAGGCGACGACTTCCCGCAAGGCGACAAGACCCTGCGCAAGGAAGATCATCAGGCCTTCCTGACCGAGTTCATCTTCGAGATCAAAGGCGGGACCTACAAGCTGCTCGAGGCGGTGCCGAAGGATAAAACGCTCGTTCCTCCGGCCTGCAAGTTCCCCGCGGCGTAAGTGAGCGCGCCAACGGCCATCGACCAACGCTCCCCGGCGGCGAGCCGGGGAGCGCAGCCGGTACCTGTACTCAGGACCGAGCTGCTGACCCGCCGATTTGGCGGGCTGACGGCGCTCAGCCAGATCAATTTCGAGGTTCAGCGCGAAGAAATTTGCGCCATCATCGGGCCGAACGGCGCCGGCAAGAGTACGTTCTTCAATTGCCTGACCGGCGTGCTGGCGCCGACCTCGGGCCGCATTTCCTTCAACGGCGAGGATATCACCGGCCTGCCCTCGGATCTGATCTCGCAGAAGGGCATCGCGCGCTCCTATCAGATCACCAACATCATGCCGAACGCCACCGCGCTGGAAAACGTGCGCATTGCCGCGCAGTCGCGCCGGCACGGCTGGAGCATGCTGCGGCACCACAGCGCATTTGCCGACATCAACAGCAAAGCCGAACAGGCGCTCAACTCGGTCGGGCTGCTGAGCAAGGCGCAGGAACTGGCCGCCAATCTTTCGCACGGCGAACAACGCAATCTCGAGATCGGCATCGCGCTGGCGACCGAGCCGCAGCTGCTGTTGCTTGACGAGCCGACCGCCGGCATGAGCGCGGCCGAGACGCATGAGACGATGCAACTGGTGCGCCACATTGCCAGGAATCTGACGATCCTGATCGTCGAGCACGACATGCAGGTGGTGATGGAGCTTTGCCACCGCATCACGGTGCTGCACTACGGGGAAATCCTCGCCGACGGCACACCGCAGCAGATCCAGAACAACCCCAAGGTGCAGGAGGTCTATCTCAAGACATGAGCGCCGCCTCCACCAGCAGCGCGCCTCTGGTTCGGCTCGAGGACCTGCACACCTTTTATGGCAAGAGCCACATCCTGCACGGCGTTTCGCTCGAAGTGGCGCCGGGCGAGGTGGTCGGCCTGCTCGGGCGCAACGGCGTCGGTAAGTCGACGACGCTCAAGACTATCATGGGACTGGTGCTGCCGAGCCAGGGTCGGATATCGCTGGAAGGTGCGCCCATTACCGGCGTCGCGCCACATAAGCTCGCCCGCATGGGCATCGGCTATGTTCCGGAGGACCGCCGCATTTTCCGCCTGCTCACGGTGATGGAAAACCTGCGCACCGGGCTCGACCGTCAGGGCGTCACCGAGGAAAAACGCAGGATACTGCTCGACAAGGCCTTCAGCTATTTCCCGCGGCTCGCCGAGCGGCGCAGCCAGGCCGGCGGTACGCTGTCCGGCGGCGAGCAGCAAATGCTGGCAATCGCGCGTGTCATGATGCTGGAACCGAAGATCATCCTGCTCGATGAGCCGACCGAAGGTCTGATGCCGCGCATGGTCTCGCAGATCAGCAATATCATCGACGTGCTGCACAAGGAGGGCGTCGCCATTCTGCTGGTGGAGCAGAATGTGCCGCTCACGCTCGAAGCCAGCCAGCGCATTTACATCATGGAGAAGGGTACCGTACGGCACACCTGCTCCGCCTCCGACATCAAAGTCGACGACCCGCTCATCAAGCAGTATCTGGGAGTGTGAGATGGAGCAGGTGGTCCAGTACTTTCAGAATTTCCCGTTCGACCTGCTGCTGATCCAGACGGTCAACGGCATCGTCACCGGTTTGATTCTTGCGCTGGTCGCCTCTGGTCTGACGCTAATTTTCGGCATCATGGACGTTGTGAATTTCGCCCACGGCGAGCTGTTCATGATGGGCGCCTATCTCGGCGTCGTGATGTTGGCGACGACGGGGAGTTTTTGGCTGGCGTTGCTTGTCGCCACAATGATGATCGCGATCCTCGGCGGGGCGCTGCAAATCGTCATGCTGCGGCCGCTCATCGGGCGCGATCCTCTCAATACGATTTTCGCGACCTTCGGCCTGTCGCTGATCCTGCAAAACTTCGCACTGTGGGAATTCGGGCCGGTGTCGCGCAAGATCCAGGAGCCGATCGGCACCTATTTCACGCTCTTCTATCTGCAATATCCCTGGTACCGCATCGTCATTGCCGGGCTGTCGGCCGCTATCATCGGCGGCTTCTGGCTGTTTCTGAAATACAGCAAATTCGGCGTCTGGATCCGCGCCACGACACAGGATCGCGTCATGGCGCAGGCCATGGGCATTCCCGTTCCGTGGGTCTACACCGGCGTGTTCGCGCTCGGCGCCGCCATGGCTGCCGCAAGCGGCGTGCTGTTCGGGCCCCTCGGCAGTGTCAATCACACCATGGGGCTCGACTGGGTGCTCAAGGCCTTCATTGTCGTTGTTGTCGGCGGCATGGGCAATCTCGGCGGCTCGATCGCCGCCGCCATCTTCATCAGCCTTCTTGAGGCCTATGCCTCGATCTGGGTCAGCCCGTCGCAAGCGGTGATCGTGTCCTTCGTCGTGCTGATCCTCACGCTGCTGTTCCGTCCCACCGGCCTGTTCGTCGCGACACCCAAATGAGCCGCCACGACAAAATATATTGGGCCGGCCTCTGCGCCATCATCGCGGTGCTGATCGTCGCGCCGCTGGTATTGCCGGTGTTCTGGGCCAAGTTCCTGACCGAGATCCTGATCTGGGGCCTGCTGGCGATGTCGTCCGATCTGTTGATCGGTTACACCGGCATGGTGTCTTTCGGGCACTCGGCATTCTTCGGCCTCGGCATGTACGGGGCGGCCGGCGCGTTGCTGCATACCAGCCCGCCCAATCTTTGGCTGGCGATCCTCGCCGGCCTTGGCGGGGCAGCCGGCGCCGCGCTCTTCGTCGCCTATTTCTCCACGCGTCTGCGCGACATCTATTTCGCCATCACCACGCTGATCTTCTCGCAGATCTTTTACGTCATCATCTTCACCTGGACGGCGGTGACCGGCGGCGAGAACGGCCTGATCTTCACGCGGCCGCACTTCTCGATTCCATTTATCTACGACGTACGGTTCACCTACACGACGATGCACTGGTTCGTGCTAACGCTGGTGGCGGGCTCCTATCTGTTGCTGCGGCGGATCACGCGCTCGCCTTTCGGCATGGTGTTGCAATCGATCCGTGAGAATGAAGCGCGCACGCGCGCCATCGGTTATCCGGTGCAGCGTTACAAGATCGTTTCGGTCATGCTCTCTGGGCTGTTCGCCGGGCTCGCCGGCGTACTGTATGGGATCCAGAACGAATTCGCGGCGCCCGATTTCGTTTACTTTGTCACCTCGGGCGATACGGTCATTTTCAATGTCCTCGGCGGCATCGGCACACTGGTCGGGCCGATCGTCGGCGCCGGCTTCTTTCAGCTGCTGCGCGAGTTGTTGTCGCGCATGTTCGGCGATCAGTTCCCCTATCTGATCCCGCTCGGCGTCGTGTTCATCATGATGATCATCTTCCTGCCGCAAGGCCTGCTTGGCTTTGCGCGGCGGTGGCTCAACCGGTAGAGCCGGTTGCGGCCGGCCCCGAGCGGCAGGCAAAAATCATTTATTCATGAGTGTGAAGCGGATCACGCAGCGCCCATCCCCGGGTGGCCTAACGTTGCGCCATGCAGTTCAGATCCCGATTCAATTATTGTTGTTTTGTTGTCGGCAAGGCGTCGGCAATCATCACCTTCGCCGGCATGGGGTCACTCGTGTTGGTAGCCACGGCGCTCGACGTTCTGCGGTAGCCGAAACGCTGACCTAATCGCAGCGCGCGATCATGCCGCCGTCCACCACAATTTCCGTGCCGGTGATGAAGCGTGCCTCGTCGGAGGCAAGGAACAGCGCGGCATTGGCGGTATCCTGACCGTCGCCCATGAAGCCGATCGGGATACGCTCGAGTCGCGATTTCAGCAGCGCCTCGACGTCGCCGCCGGCGCGCTGCTTGGCGAGGCGCGCTTCGACCATCGGCGTATGTAATTGCCCGGGCACCACGGTGTTCACGCGGATGCCATTGCTGGCGTATTGCACGGCGACGACCCGCGAGAGCTGGATGACGCCGGCCTTGGTCGCGGCATAGCCGACTTGCGCCGAGCCGGTCCAGCGCAGGCCGGATGTCGAAGCGACATTGACGATCGCGCCGCCTTTCTGGCGCTCCATGACGGGCAACACGTGCTTCAGGGTGAGAAAGACACTTTTCAGGTTGGAATCGACCTGCGCGTCCCAGACATCTTCACTCAATTCAACCGGGCCGCCATGCGCCGAGCCGCCGACATTGTTGACCAATATATCGATACGGCCGAAGCGATCGAGGCAGGTTTTCACCATGACCTCGACCGACGCGGCGCCAGTGACGTCGCACTGATGCGTGATGATCTCGCCGCCTGTTTTTTTCACGCGATCGACGGTTTCAATGACGCTATCGAGATCGCGATCGACGGCGAATATCTTGGCGCCTTCCTCCGCAAAGCGCACGGCGGTGGCGCGCCCGTTGCCCCAGCCCGGCCCGATACAGCCGGCGCCCGTGACGATTGCGATGCGGCCCTGCAGGCGTCCGCTCATGACATTGCTCCCGTTAAACCCCGCGTCTGCGCGAACCGATAGAAGCGCTGCGGATTGTCCACCAGCAACGCCTGGAGCGCGGATGAGCCGGGGGCGATCTCGGCGAGAATATCCACCAGCAAACCGTCATCGACCACCGGCGGCGCATGGTTAGGGTGGGGCCAATCAGTGCCCCAGACGACGCGGTCGCCGAATTCCGCCACCAGCTTGCGGGCGAACGGCACGGCGTCGGCATAAGGCGGACCCTGCCGTGTCGCCCGGTCGGTTCCGCTCACCTTGATCCACACATTCTTGTCCTGCATCAGCGCGAGCAGGGCGCGAAAGGCCGGCTGATCCATCCCGCGCGAAGCATCGATGCGGCCGATATGGTCGATCATCACCGGCACCGGCGAACGTCTGAGCGCGGGCGCCAGCTCGGCGATGCGACCGCCGTCCATGTGAATTTGCAAATGCCAGCCGATATCGGCAAGGCGTTTGCCGAATGCAACGGCCTCATCGATCGTCGGGCCAACACCGAGATGCTCCATGTAGTGGAAGCGCGCCCCGGTCAGGCCGGCGGCCGCGAGCCGTTTCAGTTCTGCGTCCTCGATCGTGGTCGAAACCAGCGCCACGCCCTTGTACCCGCCGCCGGTCGCGGCGACGGCGTCCTCGGTCACCGAATTATCGGTGCCGTGGCAGTTCGGCTGCACGATCACGCAATGTTCGATGCCGAGTCGCGCATGCAGCGCGAACAGCATCTCCTTGGTGGCGTCGGAGGGCGTGTAGCGGCGCCCTTCGGCAAAAGGAAAACGCGCGCGCGGCCCGAACACATGGACGTGCGCATCGCAGGCTCCGCGCGGGAGTTTCAGCTTCGGCTTGCTGGGTTCAGCCATCCAGTAAGGCGGGTCCGGGCGTGTATCGGCGCCGTGCAGCATCATGAATCCCCGGCGCGTGTGCGTTCGAATGCCGGCTCGTGCGCGGAAAATCGGTCGAGCCATGCGACGAGCCCGGGAAAGGTCGGCCGCCAGTCAACCTGCTTGCGCCAGTCAAGATAGCCGAGCGCACAGGAGAGGCCGATCGAGACGACGTCGGTTTTTTCCGGATCCGGCGGGGCGGCTTCGAACGTCGCGAGGCCGCGCATGATCTTTCCGCGCTGATGATCGAGCCAGCGCTGCGAAGGCGGCGAATCCGGGCGGAAGCGGTTCTCGTAAACGATCAGGATGGATGCATCCATGATGCCATCGGCAAGCCGCGCCAGCGTCAAGGCCTTGAAGCGGGCAGGGCCATGCAGCGGCAGTAGGTTATCGGCACCCGCAGCGTCTTGCAGGAATTCGATGATGATGGAGCTGTCATAGACTGCGCTGCCGTCGGGCAGAACCAGACATGGCATTTTGCCGAGCGGGTTCTGCTGACGCAGCGTATCGTTCTCGTCGAGGGGATCGGCGGGCTTGACCGTCACGCGTCCAGTCAAACCGAGCACGTCGATGGCCATGCGCGCCTTGCGCCCGAACGGCGACGTGACCGTCGAGCGCAGCACGAAGTTTTCGGCGGATACCATTACCAGATCAACCGGGTTGACCTATTTTTCGGTGTGCACGCCGGCATCCGCAATCACTTTTGCCCACTTCTTGGTTTCGCTGGCGATGTAATCGCGGAATTGATCGGGTAAATCGCCGACCAGGATCGCGCCCTGGCTTGCAAGTTTTTCGACGACGGTCGGATCCTTCATGGCTTCGACCGCGGCCTTATTGAGCGCAGCAACCACCTGCGGTGGGGTCTTTGCCGGTGCCACCATCCCGTACCAGTTCTCGGTTTGCAGATTGGCCATGCCAGCTTCGACTGTCGTCGGAACATCAGGCGCACTTGCCACACGTTTCGTCGTGCCGACCGCGATTGGCTTGAGCTTGCCGGCCTTGATCTGCGGCAGGAGCACCGGCAGATCGAGGAAAACCATTTGCACCTGCTGCGCGAGCAGATCATTCACGGCGGGTGCCGCACCGCGATAGGGCACGTGCACGATGTTGATGCCGGCGGTGAGCTTGAGCAGTTCGCCGGCCAGATGCGGCATGCTGCCGGGACCGGACGACGCGAAGTTCAGCTTTCCGGGCTGCGATTTCGCGAGCGCTACCAGCTCTTTCATATTGCTGGCGGGAACGCTGGTTGCGACCACCAGCATCTCCGGCACCTTGGCGACGAGCGTGATCGGTTGCAGATCCTTGAGCGTGTCGTAGGCGACTTTCTCCATGCTCGGACTGATGGCGAGCGCGCCGGCACTGACGATACCAATTGTGTAACCGTCCGGTGGCGCCTTGGCGACCACATCGGTGCCAACGACGCCGCCTTGCCCGGAGCGGTTGTCGACGACGATTGTCTGCTTGAGGATTTCCGACATGCGCTGGCCGACAACGCGCGCAATGATGTCATTCGGCCCGCCGGGCGGGAATGGCACGATCAGCCGGATGGTCCTGGTCGGGAAATCCTGTGCAATACCCAAAGTCGGGCAGAGCAGCGCCAATCCAATCAACAACGGTCTCAAGGCTTTCACGGCAATTCTCCCCATTCAAAACGTCGCCCGGCATGTCGTTGTCATGGCAGGCTTTGGCAGGCTTACCGCCCACACGATTGCCCACCTTACGTCATCGCCGCGCGCCGGCGCCAGCCGGAAGGCCGGGCGGAGGGTTGACATTGCCTCTTATAGGATTATATTCCAATCGTCCGACCCGCCAGAGGGCGCTCTCATGAGGCGTCATGCGGGTGGGGTCGGATGCGGCGCCCGCGGGCGGGAGACGAACGCTCCTCCCGCACCCGGGCGGCGCCGGGGCTCCGCCCGGCGGCCAATACGGGCTGCCTGCCAGGAGCATGGCTGACGGCGGCTGCGATGCTTGAGCAGCCCCGCAAAGCGCGGCCCGGCGCCGTAAGGAAGACGCCCGCGATGGCGCGCCGGGAGGCGCCCGCATTCTCGAGAGGGAATGCGGCATCACAAGAACAATGGTTGCGCCACCTGGCGCGCCATCTCCCTCGCACTTGCGAGGGGCAAGGAAGACGGGCCTGCCCGGGGCCTCGACAAACAACACGGGCGATGACGCTTGCCTGATTGAACCGGGTGTTTGAAAAGTGAATTCGGTCATTCCGGGGCGCGAGCGAATGCTCGCGAACCCGGAATCCAGAAGCACACGCGGTGCATGCGGCTGGATTCCGGGTCCGGCGCTGGCGCGCCGTCCCGGAATGACAATTGCCGGACCAAGCCCGGCAATGGCAAAACCAAACCCGAATGACAACGCGGAGGAGAAGGAACTCAAAATGGAAATTGATTTGCCTGAGGTTGTCGCCGAGGTGAGCGCGGCCTTTGACCGCTACGAAAAGGCACTCGTTTCAAACGACGTGCAGACTCTCGACGAGCTGTTCCGTGATGATTCCCGCACCATTCGCTATGGCGTCAATGAAATTCTCTACAGCTACGGCGAAATCAAATCCTTCCGCGGTGCGCGCTCACCGGTGGCGCTGGGGCGCAAGCTGTCGCGTACGGTGATCACAACTTACGGCAAAGAGTTTGCGGTGGCCTCGACGCTGTACGAGCGGCCGTCAGCGCCCGGCAAGATCGGTCGACAGATGCAGACCTGGGTGAAATTCCCCGAAGGCTGGCGCGTGGTTGCCGCCCACGTGAGCCTGATGGACCAGCCGAAAGCCTAGTCTATAGCGCTGCAACCGCCTGCACCTCGACCAGCAGCGGTTCCTGCACCAGCCGGTCGATCATCAGCAGGGTATTGGGCGGGTAGGCGCCGCTGGAAAACATCTTTGGAAATTCTCGCAGGCGGTATTTCATGAACTTCGGAATATCCTGCGAGTGCACCAGATAAGTCGTGAACTGCACGATATTGCCCCAGCCGGCGCCGACCGATTTCAATGCTGTTTCGATGTTGGCGAAGGTCTGCACGCACTGGGCGTCGAAATCCTCAGCAACCTTGCCGTCACGGTCGACGCCCACTTGCCCTGCGATGAAGATAAATTCCGACGCCTTCACGCGGGTGATTTGCGAATATTGCCCGAGCGGCTTGTCGAGCGCTTCGGGATTGAGAATCTTGATGTCGGCCATCGTCAACTCCTTGTCCTGATGCGCACGGGCAAATCCGTCGCAGCGTTTGTGCTACTCGACCTGTACGCCGCTCGCCTTGATCGGCGCTTCCCACTTCTTGACTTCGCTCTTGACGAAATCGCCCAGCCATTGCGGGCTGCGCTCGTTTGGCGCGGCGACCGTCGCGCCGAGTTTCGCCAGGCGCTCCTGCACCGACGTGGTCGTGATGGCGTCGCCCGCGGCTTTGTTGAGGATCTTGACGACGTCAGCCGGCGCGCCTTTCGGTAGGAACAGCGCGCTCCAGGTATAAGCCTGTACGTCGAGGCCCTGTTCGCCGGTGGTCGCCAGGTTTGGCAGCACTGGCGAGCGCTCTTTGGTCATTATGGCGATGCCCTTCACCTTGCCGCCGTCAATCTGCGGCTTGGCCGTGGCGATGATGTCGCACAGGTAGTCGATGCGTCCGCCGACCAGGTCCTGCATGGCGGGACCGGTGCCCTTGTAGGGGACGTGCGTGATCTTGGCGCCCATCGCGCTGTCGAGCACGACGCAAGCAAGATGAGTGGCGGAGCCTGCACCGGCCGAGCCGTATTGCATTTTATCCTGGTTGGCTTTGGCGTAGGCGATGAATTCCTTGAAATTGCTCACCGGCAGATCTGGCCGCGTGATGATCGCGATCGGCGTGACCGCAAGATAGGCAACCGGCGTAAAATCGGTCAGCACATTGTAGAGTGGACGCTTGTAGAGCGTCTGGTTCTGAGCGTGAGTTCCGACGCTGCCGAGGATCATGGTGTAACCGTCGGGCTTGGCATCGGCGACGCGCTTGGATCCGGTCATGCCACCAGCACCGCCAACATTTTCGACCACCACGGTTTGACCAAGCAATTCGCCCATGCGTTGCGCGACGATGCGGCCGATCGTGTCCTGCGGTCCGCCGGCGGCGAACGGGATGACCATCGTGACCGGACGCGTCGGGAAGTCATCGGCGGCGGCCGGGCCGGCCAGCGCCAGTGCGGCAACGGCCGCGGCAAACAGTACTTTTTTCATTGTAGTCCTTTGAACCAAAGAGGCGGAGATTTGCGCCGCGCGCGCCTGCCGGTCAAGCGGTCCGGCTGGTTTGGCTAACCGACCTCGATGACCTCTTCGGGAAACTGGTGCAGGCGATTGCCCGGCCCATTACCCCCAATCAGGTAGTTATCGCAAAGCCAGTTCAGGTAACCGGCATGGATATAGGTCGGATGGACGACGATATTCATGTCCTTTTCGATGGTCATTGGTTCGTCGTTGCGGACCAACGGGCGCTCGACCAGATCATAGCCCTGGCCGTGGCAGTACAGCCGCGCCTCGGTCGGGCGGCCGTTCTTGCGCATGAAATCGTTGAAGGCATCCCAGATGTCCTTGCAGGGCGCGCCAGGCTTGAGCAGGTCGAGCGTGAACTTGCGCGACGCCTTGCAGAACGCAAGCTCATCCTTCATCGCCTGCGGCACTTTGGCGCCGACCACGCAGGATCGCCCGAGCTCGGTGTACATTCCGCCCGGTCCGTTGTCCTCGACCAGAAGCGCAATCTGGTCGCCTTTCTGGATGACGCGGTTTTGCAGATGCCGGTTGGCGAATTTCGACGGCTTGCCGAGCGGCATCGAGGCGCAAAGATAAATGCCGTTCTCGCTGCCGTGACATTGACTGTAATGTTGTGCGACGGCGGCAACTTCGGTGTCGCGCATGCCCGGCTTTGCAGCGGCAAAGGCCGCCCGCATTGCGCCGTCCTGCATCAGCGCGGCGCGCTTTACCAGCTCCATCTCTTCCGTACTCTTGATGACCTTGATCCGGTCCACCATTTCAGTCGCATCGACGAAGCGCGCGTGCGGGAACGTGCGCTTCATGTAGTCGAGCAGCGCGTAGGACATCTGGTAGGTGCCGACATAGCCGATGGTGCCGGTGGCGAAGGCCTTAAGCGCGGTTGCGGCGAGCTCGGGGTCGTATTCCTTGGTGTAATGCGCGGAGGCATAGCTCGGCGTCGTAAGAATGCGTTTGACACCGCGCCAGTTCTGGTCGCCTTGCGCGGTGGCTTCGCTGCCGCCAAATGGTCCCTGACAAACGACCGTCATCTCGTCGTCGCGCGGGAAGACCACGGTGTTTGGATAGCCGTTGGTTGCCGGCATGTCGGTGAAATAACGAACATAGCCGCCCATGTGATCGTTGTTGTTCTGCATCAGCAGCACATCGATCTTTTCGCGCTCCATCGCCGCGCGCACTGCGCGCCAGCGGCGCTCGAGCTCGGCATTGGAGATCGGCGTGTTCAGTCGTTCCGACAAGGCCATCGTTTAAACTCCCCAGGACGCGGGCTTACGCACGATATTGATCATGGATTTGTGATCGGCGGAAAGAAACTTGGCCATGTTGCCGGCGATCGTCGGCATGGCGCGATCCTCGTAGCCCTGCGAATAGCCGCCGAGATGCGAGAAGATTGTTACGTTCCTGGTCTTCCACAGCGGGTTGTCGGGCGGTAGCGGCTCCTGCGAGAACACATCGAGCCCGGCGCCGGCAATTTTTCCCGCCTCGAGCGCCGCGATCAAAGCCGGCTCGTCAACCACGCCACCGCGTGCGACGTTGACCAGATAGGCCGTCGGCTTCATGGCGCTCAGCAATTTTTCGCCGACGATGCCGCGTGTGTCCGGCGTGAGCGGGGCCAGCGCGACAAGAAAGTCGAGCTCGGGCGCGACCTTCAGGAGATCGTTGCGGTGAACCATGCGGTCGAAGCCCTTGCTGTCGCGCGGGCTGCCGCTGATGCCGATCACCGTCATATGAAACGTCTTGCAGATGGGGGCGAGATATTCCGCGATGAGGCCGACGCCGAGAATGCCAACCGTCTTGCCTGCGAGCAGTGCCGACGGCCAGCGTTCCCACTTGCTGTTGTCCTGTGCGCGCACTGAGCGCGGCATGTCGCGCGCAAGCGACAACATGAAGGCGATGGTTGCTTCCGATACCGGCGCGCCGTGGATGCCGCGCACATTGGTGACGAGGACCTCTTTACCGAGCGAGGGCAGGTCGACAATGTTATCGACGCCGGTCCCGAGCGACTGGATCCATTTCAGCCTGGGCGCATCGCGCACCACGTGATCGGCCATTGGAGGCCCAAAACACAGCAGAATGTCCGTGTCGGCAATGTGGGGATCAACCTGGGTATGGTGGCCGACCACGTTGATCGTGAGTTGCGGAAATCGCTCCAGCAGCATCGCCTTGTAGCGGGCGCGCATGGCTTCCTGGACTTCGGTGAGAATGAGAACGTTTGGCATGGGGCTCGCAGGTCTAGCGCGCGATCCCGAAAGGGGGGAACCGGCTGTCGGAGGAGATCGCGCGCCATCTGTCATAATGCCAAATGCGGGCGTGGCAAATATCCGCGGTGGGGTGACCCGCAATGCGGGTCTGCGCTAAGCTTGCGCGGGGCTTACGGCCAATTGACGTTTGGGTTGCGCCATAGTCCCTATAGAACCTTGTTGGTCCGGGAGAGTGGTGAAGTCGTATGAAGAAGGTCTATTCCGACGCGAAATCCGCGCTGGCGGGGGTACTCAAGGACGGCATGCTGATCTGTGCCGGCGGCTTCGGCCTATGTGGGATACCGGAAACGCTGATCCTCGCCATCCGCGATAGCGGCGTAAAAAATCTCACGATTGTGTCGAACAATGCAGGTGTTGACGGCGCCGGCCTCGGCCTGCTGCTGGAGACACGCCAGGTCAAGAAAATGATCTCGTCCTATGTGGGCGAAAACAAGTTGTTCGCGCAGCAGTTTTTGGCGAACGAACTCGAGATCGAATTCAACCCGCAGGGGACTCTGGCCGAACGTATTCGCGCCGGCGGGGCGGGCATCCCCGCATTCTTCACCCGCACTGGCGCAGGCACTGACATTGCCAAAGGCAAGGAAGAGCGCGAATTCGACGGGGAGCGCTACATCATGGAGCGCGGCATCGTTGCAGATCTGTCCGTCGTGCACGCATGGATGGGTGACCACGAAGGCAACCTCGTTTATCGAAAGACGGCCCGCAACTTCAATCCGATGATGGCGACGGCCGGCAAAGTGACGGTCGCCGAGGTCGAGCACCTGGTGCATCCGGGCGAACTGAATCCCGATCACATCATAACGTCGGGCGTTTACGTCAAGCGCATCATTCACGTCCCTAATGCGGTGAAGCACGTCGAGCAGCGCACGGTGCGCAAGCGCGTGCCTGCCGCCGCAACCGGAGAAGAGGTTTAATCATATGCCCTGGACCCGCGACCAGATGGCCGAACGCGCCGCCAAAGAATTGCGCGATGGCTTTTACGTTAACCTCGGCATCGGCATTCCAACTTTGGTGTCGAATTATATTCCCGACGGCATGACCGTGCAGCTGCAAAGCGAAAACGGCATGCTTGGCTTCGGGCCGTTTCCCTACGAGGGCGAGGAAGACCCCGACTTGATCAACGCCGGCAAGCAGACCGTGACCGAATTGCCGACCACCAGCTTTTTCTCGTCGGCAGATTCGTTTGCGATGATCCGCGGCGGCCATATCGACATCGCGCTGCTCGGCGCCATGCAGGTTGCCGAAAACGGCGATCTCGCCAACTGGATGATTCCGGGGAAAATGGTGAAGGGTATGGGCGGCGCCATGGATCTCGTGGCTGGCGTCAAGAAGGTGGTGGTGATCATGGAGCACACCGCCAAGGACGAGCCGAAACTTTTGCACAAGTGCGATCTGCCGCTGACCGGCGCCGGCGTCGTCGACATGGTGATTACCGATCTCGGCGTCTTCACCATCGATCGCAAGAAGGGCGGCATGACGCTCACCGAGCTCGCGCCCGGCGTGACGGTCGATGAGATCACCAAGAAAACTCAGGCCAGCTTCAAGGTCGATTCGAAGTTGAAGCACTAGAGAGAATCTCTAACCTGGAACGAAATTGCGGCCTCGGTCTTGTTGGACCATGTGCCGCAAACCGAATTTCTACGAGGAAATGGATCGCCTGCAACGGCGTGTCCCGCGGTGGGCGCGGCACGTCTTGAGATCCGCGCGGCGGCCGCAGGCGAGGTGGGTACGCGTCCCTTTGGCGATCGCCCTCATGATCGGTGGATTGCTCGGATTCTTGCCGCTGCTCGGCTTTTGGATGTTTCCGCTCGGGCTCGCGTTGATTGCTTTCGATCTGCCATTTTTGCGCAAGCCGATGGCGCGCATGCTGGCTTTCATCAATGGAAAAGTGGATCCGCAGACGAGCTGATGTCGATCAATTGATTTTCTCCGGAGAGCCGGTACAGGATGACATTGACGAGGGGAAAGGGGGAGCCATGCTATCCGAAGCCGACCGAAAAAGGGCAGCCGATATCCTGATGGCCGCGCAAAAGGAGCGCAAACAGGCGACCCAGCTGCACATTACCTTTCCGAACATCACAATTGATGATTCCTACGCGATTTCGACCGAGGTCGCGCAGCGCAAGATCAAGGCCGGCGCGAAGCTGATCGGCCATAAAGTCGGACTCACCTCGAAGGCGATGCAGCGCTCATCAATGATCGATGAGCCGGACTATGGCTACATCCTCGACGACCAGTTGATCGCCGACGGCGCGAAAGTGAAACACGCGGACTACTGCAAGCCGCGTGTGGAAGTCGAGCTGGCGTTTATCATGGGAAAGAAACTGCACGGGCCGGGCGTCGGTCTCGCTGAGGTCCTGCGCGCCACGGAATATGTGGTTCCGGCGATCGAGATCGTCGATGCGCGTTTGCAGGATCAGCGCAAGATCGTCGATACGGTCGCGGATAACGGCGCCGCTGCCGGAATTGCCATGGGCGGGCGGCCAGTCGGCCCGCTCGACGTTGATCTGCGTTGGGTCGGCGGTATCATGTATCGAAATTCCGAAATTGAGGAGACAGGTCTTGCCGCGGGTGTTCTTGGTCATCCCGCGCTCGGCGTCGCATGGCTCGCCAACAAGATCGGCCCGCATGGTCATGCGCTTGAGCCGGGACACATCGTGCTCGCTGGTTCGTTCACCCGTGTGGTGTTCGCGCAAAAAGGCGATACGCTGCACGCCGATTTCGGGCCGCTCGGCGGCATCGCCATTCAGTTTGTGTAACGCATGATCCCGAAAAGTGGGAACCGGTTTTCGGGCAAGTCATGCGCGAATAAGAAAGAGATAAATTATGCCGGACATGCAACGTAACGCCTTCAAGCACGCGCTCGCCGCTGGAAAATTGCAGATCGGGCTCTGGTCGAGCCTGTGCAGCAACATCGCCGCCGAGGTTATTTCCGACAGCGGGTTCGACTGGATTTTGCTCGACATCGAGCATTCGCCGAATGAAATCCCGGATCTGCTCTCGCAGCTGCAGGCCGTGCAGCGTGGCACCGCGACGCCGATCATCCGGCCGGCGTGGAATGACGCCGTGCTCGCGAAGCGCGCGCTCGATATCGGCGCGCAGACTTTGCTGTTTCCCTACGTGCAGAATGTCGAAGAGGCAAAGCGCGCGGTTGCGTCCACGCGCTACCCGCCACAGGGGATTCGCGGCGTGTCGGTTGCCGCTCGCGCCAGTCGCTACGGTCGCGTGCCCGGATATCTGACCAAAGCGAATGATGAGATTTGCGTGCTGGTCCAGGTCGAGACGCGCATCGCGCTCAAGGAACTCGAGGCGATTGCAAAAGTGGAGGGCATCGATGGCGTCTTCATCGGTCCATCGGATCTCGCGGCTTCCTTCGGCCACCTCGGCAATCCCCAGCATGCCGAGGTGCAAAAGGCGATGGAGGATGCGGTGAAGCGCCTCAAGGCGCTCGGCAAGCCGGCCGGCATCCTGACCGGAAACGAAGAAGAGGCCCGACGCTATATTGATTGGGGTTATCTGTTCGTGGCGGTTGGCGCCGACATCGGGCTGCTCGCGCGCAACGCGGATGCGCTTGCCGGGAAGTTCAAGGCATAATTTTGCGCTAGATCAAGGCATCGCCCCGGATCCCGGTAAATTGTTACGCGGGCAACCATAGAGGGCGGTTATGACGGCGCAGTTCGAGCCATTTCACGACATTGCACATCTCGGAAGCGTGGAGCTGTTCACGCCCAAGCCCGAAAAGAGCCTCTGGTACTTCCGCGATTTGCTGGGCATGGAGCCCGTGCACGAGGCCGGCCAGTCAGTTTATCTGCGCGGTTACGGAGACTATGCCACCAGCACGTTGAAGCTGACCGCCGCCGGCAACGCAGGCGTAGGCTGCATTTCCTGGCGGACATTGAGCCCGCAAGCGCTCGAGCGCCGCGCCAAAGCGATTGCCGACAGCAGTTTTGGCGTCGGCTGGACCAACGGCGATTTCGGGCGCGGCCGCTCGTTCCGTTTCCGCGATCCGGACGGGCACACGATGGAGATCTACTATGAAGAGCAGAAATTCGTCGCGCCGGCCCAGCTGCATTCCACTCTGAAGAACCTGCCGCAGAAATATACCGGTCGCGGTGTCTGTGTTCGTCGCATCGACCATCTCGCGCTGCTTGCGAGCGATGTTGAGGCCAATCGCAAGTTCTCCCAGGAGCTCCTCGGCTTCCAGCTGCGCGAACAGGTGCGTTTCGACGAGGGCAAGACCGAGATCGGCTCATGGATGAGTCCGACTGCGATTCATCACCAGCTCGCATACGTTGTCGACGTAAAAGGCGCGAATGGGCGTCTGCATCACTTCTCCCTCTGGGTCGACAATCGCGACGACGTGCTGCGTGCCGCCGATATCCTCACTGAGAATGGTATCTTCATCGAGGCTGGCCCCTCAAAGCACAACAACTCGCAGGGTTTCTATCTTTATACGTACGAGCCCGGCGGCAATCGGGTGGAAATCTATACGGGCAGCTTTCTGGTCATGGCGCCCGACTGGGAACCGGTGACGTGGAGCGAGGAGGAGCGTGGCGCCGGCACCTATTGGGGCGCCAAGCTGCCCGAGAGCTTCATTCAATACGCGACCCCCGATGTCGAAGGCGATGGCGCCGAGGCTCCGAAATTTCCGGTGTTCTTCTAAAGAGGAGCGATCTCATGGCCCTGCCTCCGCGGATCGATGCCAACGTGGTGCGCGAGCGTATCGGCCCTTACGCCGACAAATATGTTTCGGCTGACGAGCGTAGCGCAATATACGCGGAGCTGATTGGCTTCGTCCCGCCGCGCATCGAAGCACGCATGGCGGTGACCGGTGCGCTCGATCCGACCCTGCTGGATTTGCAGGAGAAAATGCGCGAACACGCGATGTATCCAAAGTGTTTCAACGTAAAGACCGCGCAACTGATGCTGTTCGGGATGCTCCTCATGGACATGAGCGATGCTGCGCAACTGCACGCGATTGCCGCTCGTCGCGCCGGCGCCAGCTGGGAGGAGATGCAGGCGGTTGTGAGCCTCTGTTTTCTTTTCCGCGGCTTGCCGGCGGCCAACCGCGGCGCAGAAATCCTGGCCAATATCGCCAAACGCGAGGCAGACGCCGCAGCCGCGTGAGCAGGTCGCCTTTTGCCTATACCGCTAGTCAGGCCTGCTCCGGCACAACCAATACAATCAGCTACTTAGAAGCAGCCCCGAACCTTTAGTAGGCCTTGCCGCCTGACGCGAAAACCTGCCAAGAATGCGGGACGAGGGGTTGATTGGTATGAGTGAAGAAATGATCCTCGAGACTGAGGATCTTACGAAGGAATTTGCCGGCTTTATTGCCGTCAACGGCGTGAGCCTGCGCGTCAAGCGTGGGACAATTCACGCTTTGATCGGACCGAACGGGGCGGGCAAGACGACTTGCTTTAATCTGCTCACCAAATTCCTCAGCCCCACGCGCGGACGCATCCTGTTCAAGGGACAGGACATCACCGCGACGCAGCCGGCGGATGTCGCGCGTCTCGGTCTCGTACGCTCATTTCAGATTTCCGCCGTGTTCCCGCACATGACGGTTCTGGAAAACGTACGCATCGCGTTGCAGCGCGCCCGCGGCGGCTCGTTCGACTTTTGGCGCTCGACGTCGGCGCTCAGCAATTTAAACGCGCGCGCGATGGAGCTTATCGCCGATGTCGGCCTGTCATCGGTCGCAGACTGGACCGCCGTCGAGCTGCCATACGGACGCAAGCGCGCGCTGGAAATTGCCACCACGCTCGCGCTTGATCCCGAGATGCTGCTGCTCGACGAACCGACGGCGGGCATGGGGCACGAGGATATCGATCGGGTCGCGCAATTGATCAAGCGCGTGTCGGCCGATCGCACAGTGCTGATGGTCGAGCACAATCTGTCGGTTGTCGCCGATCTGTCCGACCACATTACCGTTCTCACGCGTGGACGCGTGCTGGCGGAAGGGGACTACGACACCGTGTCGGCCAATTCCGAAGTTCGCGAGGCCTACATGGGAGTCGGGCATGCTTGACGTGCGTGCACCCATGCTCGCGATCAGGGATCTGCAGGCGTGGTATGGCGAGTCGCACATCTTGCACGGTGTGACCTTCGATGTGCACGAAGGTGAGGTTGTCACGCTGCTCGGGCGCAATGGTGCCGGCAAGACCACGACACTGAAGTCAATCATGGGTATCGTCGGTCACCGGACCGGTTCAGTATGCTTTCATGGCGACGAGCTGATTGCGCGGACCTCCGATCAGATTGCGCGCGCCGGTGTCGCCTTTTGCCCGGAGGAGCGGGGCGTATTCGCCAGCCTCAGTGTCGAGGAAAATCTGCTCCTTCCGCCCGTCGTTAAGCCGGGCGGCCTGACGGTTGATCAGGTGTTCAGTCTGTTTCCGAATCTCAAGGAGCGATTGGGATCAAGCCAGGGGACCAAACTCTCCGGCGGCGAGCAGCAAATGCTGGCGATCGGCCGGATCCTGCGCACCGGCGCGCGGCTCTTGCTGCTCGATGAGCCGACCGAAGGCCTTGCGCCCGTCATCATCCAGCAGATCGGGAAGACCATTCGGACCCTCAAGGAGCAAGGCTTTACCATCCTGCTGGTGGAGCAGAACTTCCGTTTCGCCTCGACCGTTGCGGACCGCTACTACGTCATGGAACATGGCCGCATCATCGACCAGTTCGCCAATGCCGAACTGGACGCCAACGTGGAGAAACTGCACGATTATCTCGGAGTGTGAAAACTAGCCGTAAAACCAGAAACGGGAGGAACGACGAATGAAGAAAACGATGGGTTTGGCAGTTCTCGCCATCGCGCTGGCGTGCGGCTCCGCAAGCGCCCAACAGATCAACGTCAAGATCGGCGTGCTCACCGATATGTCGAGTCTGTATGCCGACAATACGGGGCCAGGCTCTGTGCAGGCCGCCAAAATGGCGGTTGCTGATTTTGCCAAGACGCATCCGAACGTGAAGGTCGAGGTGGTCAGCGCGGACCACCAGAACAAGCCGGATATCGGCTCGCAGATCGCCAATCAGTGGTTCGACGTCGATCATGTTGACATGATCGTCGACGTTCCCAATTCAGGCGTCGCGCTCGCAATCAGCGAAGTCACGAGACAGAAGAATAAGGTTTTCGTCGGGTCCGGGCCCGCAATCTCGGACCTGACCGGGTCAAAGTGCAGCCCGAATACGGTGCATTGGACCTACGACACCTGGATGCTCGCGAATGGCACTGGCAAGGCGGTGGTCAAGAACGGTGGCGATACATGGTTCTTCCTCACCTCGGACTATGCTTTCGGGCACGCCCTTGAACGGGACACCGCCGCGGTCGTCGTGGCAAACGGCGGGAAGGTGCTGGGCGCGGTCCGGCATCCACTCAACACCAACGACTTTTCGTCGTTCCTGCTGCAGGCACAGGCTTCCAAGGCCAAGGTCATTGGCCTCGCCAATGCCGGTGGCGACACCATCAATTCGATCAAGCAGGCCGCCGAATTCGGTATCACCAAGGGCGGTCAGAGCCTCGCCGGATTGCTGGTTTTCGCGAGCGACATCAATGCGCTTGGCCTGCCAATTGCGCATGGCTTGATGCTGACCGAGACCTGGTACTGGGACCTCAATGACTCGAGCCGCGCCTGGACCAAACGCTGGCAGCAGGAGCGAGGTGTGTCCAACAAGTGGCCGACCATGAATCAGGCCGGCGTGTATGCCGGCACGTTGCACTATCTCAAGGCCGTTGCCGCACTGAAGAGCGCGGCTAACGGTAAGGCGGTGGTTGCAGAGATGAAGCAACTGCCGACTGACGATCCGCTGTTCGGCAAAGGCACAATTCGTGTGGACGGCCGTAAGTTGCATCCGGCCTACCTGTTCGAAGTGAAGAAGCCGGAAGAGTCAAAATATCCCGGCGACTTCTATAAGCTCCGTGCCACGATCCCGGCCGATCAGGCATTCCGTCCGCTCAAGGATGGCGGCTGTCCGCTTGTGAGTGGCTAATTGCAATTGGAATAAACAACAAGGAGGAACTGCTAATGAGAACAACCCTGGGACTAGCGGCTTTCGCCGCGGTTCTCGCCTGCAGCGGGGCCAACGCCCAGCAGGTGAACGTGAAGATCGGCGTGCTCAGTGACATGTCGAGCCTCTACGCCGACATCGGCGGTCCGGGTTCGGTCGCTGCTGCTAAAATGGCAATCGCCGACTTCACCAAGGATCATCCCAATGTGAAAGTCGAGATGATCAGCGGTGACCACCAGAACAAGCCCGACATCGGCACTCAGATCGCCAACCAATGGTACGACGTCGATAAGGTCGACATGATCATCGACGTGCCGAACTCCGGCGTCGCGCTGGCGGTCAGCCAGGTTGCGAAGAACAAGGACAAGGTGTTCATCGTTTCCGGCGCGGCCGCTTCGGACCTGACCGGGCCGAAGTGCAATGCCAATACCGTTCATTGGACCTACGACACCTGGATGCTGGCGAATGGCACGGGAACGGCAATGGTGAAAACGGGTGGAGACACCTGGTTCTTCTTGACGTCGGACTACGCATTTGGTCATGCGCTCGAGCGTGACACATCGGCTGCTGTTGAGAAGGCAGGAGGGAAAATTCTCGGTAAGGTCCGCCATCCTTTGAACACAAACGATTTCTCGTCGTTCCTGCTTCAGGCGCAGGCGTCGAAAGCCAAGGTTGTTGGTCTTGCCAATGCCGGCGGCGACACCATCAACTCGATCAAGCAGGCGGCCGAGTTCGGCATCGTCAAGGGCGGGCAGAAACTGGCCGGCCTGCTGGTCTTCGCCAGCGACGTGAATGCACTGGGTCTGCCAACCGCGCAGGGCCTGACATTGACGGAAACCTGGTACTGGGATGCGAACGATACCAACCGCGCCTGGACCAAGCGGTGGCATGAAGCCGGCGCGGCAGCCGGCAAGTTCCCGACCATGATCCATGCGGGGGTCTATGCCGGCATCATGCACTACCTCAAGGCGCGTCTGGCCATGGGTGCGGGCGAGCATGATGGCAAGTCCGTGGTCGCCAAAATGAAGTCAATGCCAACCGATGATGCGCTGTTCGGCAAAGGCACAATCGACGCCACCGGCCGCAAGCGGCACGATGCCTATCTGTTCGAGGTGAAGAAGCCGTCGGAATCCAAGCACCCGGGCGACTTCTACACGTTGAAAGCGACGATCCCGGCGAAAGATGCGTTCCGCGATCCGAAAGATAGCGGCTGCCCGCTGGTTGGCAGCTGATCGTCTGGAAAAGAATGAGGGGCGGGACTTCGACCCGCCCCTTTTTTCTGACGGAGCTTCTTTAAGTGTTCGAGATTTTCGGCATCCCTTCGCAGGCCTTGTTCGGGCAATTGTTGATCGGCCTGATCAACGGCTCGTTCTATGCGCTATTGAGCCTGGGGCTGGCCGTTATCTTCGGCATGCTGAACATCATCAATTTCAGCCACGGCGCGCAGTACATGATGGGCGCCTTTGCCGCCTATCTCATTCTGCAATATTCCGGCCTTGGTTATTGGCCTGCGCTGATCATCGCGCCCATAATTGTCGGCATCACCGGCATCATCGTTGAACGCCTCTTTTTGCAATGGTTGTACAAGCTCGATCACCTCTATGGGCTTCTGCTGACCTTCGGACTGGCGCTGATCTTCGAGGGCGTCGCGCGTAACTATTTCGGCTCCGCCGGTTTGCCCTATACGGTCCCGGAATCGCTGCAGGGCGGACGCAACCTCGGATTCATGTTCCTGCCGAACTATCGTGCCTGGGTGATCGTCGCCTCGCTCGCGATCTGTTTCGGTACATGGTTCGTCATTGAGCGAACGCGGCTCGGCGCTTACCTGCGCGCAGCAACCGAAAATCCGACACTGGTGCGCGCATTCGGCATCAATGTCCCCCGCATGATCACGCTTACTTATGGTTTCGGCGTCGCGCTTGCGGCCTTCGCCGGCGTGATGGCGGCGCCAATCTATAACGTGTCACCCCAGATGGGCTCGGAGCTCATCATTGTGGTGTTTGCGGTGGTGGTGATTGGCGGCATGGGCTCGATCCTCGGCGCAATCATCACTGGTTTCGGACTTGGCGTGATCGAGGGACTGACCAAGGTCTTCTTTCCTGAAGCGTCGAACACGGTCATTTTCGTCATTATGGCAATCGTGCTGCTTGTGCGGCCGGCCGGATTGTTCGGACGGAGAGCGTGATGGAACGCGTCGCCGATCCGCTCGCCAAGAAGCCATCCGCAATACGCGTCCAAAGCGAGACCATCGGCTTCGTGGTTATGATCGCCGCACTGGTTTTTGCGCCGTTCATGACCTATCCGCTGTTCCTGATGCAGGCAATGTGTTTTGCGTTGTTTGCCTGCGCCTTCAACCTGCTGATCGGATATGTCGGACTGCTGTCGTTCGGCCACGCACTCTACTTCGGTTGGGCCAGTTATCTGTCCGCGCACGCCGCCAAAGTCTGGGGCCTGTCGCCTGAGCTGGCCATCCTGACGGGAACGGCGACCGCGGCTGCCATTGGGCTCATCGCGGGGTCGCTGGCAATCCGCAGGCAAGGGATCTATTTCGCCATGGTGACGCTGGCTCTGGCACAGATGATGTATTTCGTCGCCCTCCAGGTGAAGTTCACCGGTGGGGAAGATGGCATTCAGGGTGTACCGCGCGGCCATCTGTTCGGCCTAATCGACCTCAGGAATGAGATGGCGATGTACGCCGTGGTGCTGATCATCTTCCTCGGCGGGTTCTTTTTCATCTACCGCATCATCCATTCGCCCTTTGGCGAGGTGCTCAAGGCGATCCGCGAAAATGAGACACGTGCAATCTCGCTTGGCTACAAGACGGACCGCTACAAACTTGTCGCCTTTGTGCTGTCAACGACGCTTGCAGGTCTTGCCGGCTCGACCAAGGCGATCGTGCTGCAACTGGCCTCGCTCACTGACGTGAACTGGCCGATGTCGGGTGAAGTCGTGTTGATGACGCTCGTTGGCGGTCTCGGGACCATCTTCGGGCCGGTGGCCGGGGCCTTCGTCATACTGGTGATGCAATTCAAACTTGCCCCGATCGGGGAATGGGTACTGGTCATCCAGGGGGTGGTTTTCGTCGCCTGCGTGCTGCTGTTCCGGCGTGGAATCATTGGCGAACTCGCCAACAAGCTGCGCGTCCGCCTGTAAGGCACATTCTGACTTCTTTGAATCCGCCGCGAATCGGCTTACATGGCTGTGGTTTCCACAGACTGTATGCCGTTGTTTTCGTGCAATTTTTGGTTGTCGTCGATGCGCGCGTGGCGTCGTCTGATCGCCGAATGCGCGCGTGCCGGGGGGCACTCAATGGCGGCTGTGCAAAGCGGGGTTCGCTTCGACAAGATCGCTGAGAAATGGCATGCCTTGGCGCAACGCCGGCTCGCCTATCTCGGCGAGCTTGCTCGTAGCGGGCGATGGAAATGGTACTACGCCGAGGAACAGTTCAGGTTGCAGCGGGGCGACGCCGAACGCGCGGCGGCACTCTGGGCCGAACTCGCGCGTCAGCGCCCGGTGAGCGGCACAAGCGATATTCAGCCGGCCGCTTAAAGCTTCTGTTCGGGATGACCGTCGCCGTCGCGGCTTTGGTCACGATTTCAGCCCAGGGCGCATCTGCCCAGAGCCTCAAGCGCGGTGAAGAATTGCTGGCACGCAGTTGCGGATCGTGTCACGCAGTCGGCCGCGGCGGCGAGAGTTCGAATAAAGTTGCTCCGCCTTTCCGCACGCTCGGCCAGCGATATCCGATTGAGTCGCTTGAAGAAGCCTTGGGCGAGGGCATCATGTCGGGTCACCCCGATATGCCCGAATTCTCGTTTGACGCGCGCGATGTTGGTGCCATCATTGCGTATCTGAAATCCATCCAGCAGCGCTAGCATCCAGCGCATCCCAGCCAGAGCTGAAGCAAACCTATGTCCAGTACCCTGTTCACGCCTTTTCGAATGGCGGATCTCGATCTTGTCAACCGCATCGTGGTTTCGCCGATGTGCCAGTATTCGGCCGACGATGGCTGTGCCAATGACTGGCACCTCATGCACCTCGGCATGATGGCCCATTCAGGCGCCGCGTTGGTGATCGTGGAGGCGACGCACGTCGAGCGGCATGGCCGAATTACACATGGGTGCCTGGGCCTGTATTCCGACGATAACGAAGCGGCTTTGGCGCGCGTGGTCAGGCAGGCGCGCCGCATGGGCAGCGCAAAATTCGGCATCCAGATCGCTCATTCCGGCCGCAAGGGCTCGGCCCAACGTCCGTGGGAAGGCGCAGGCGCTCTCAAGCCGGACGCCGATCCATGGCCGACCATTGCCGCATCTCCGATCCCGTTTGGTGAAGGCTGGCACACGCCGCGTGAAGTCACTGAAGACGACATGGAGCGCGTGCGGTCGGCCTTTGTCGCCTCGGTGCAGCGCGCGCTGCGCATCGGATTCGATGAAATCGAATTGCATATGGCGCACGGCTATCTCATGCATGGGTTCATGTCGCCGATCTCCAACAAGCGCAGCGATCAATATGGCGGCTCATTTGAGAACCGGCTGCGCTTTCCATTGTCGATCTCACGCGCGGTGCGCGGTGTTGTTCCGCTGGCCATACCACTCGGCGCCCGCATTACAGGGAGCGACTGGCGCGAGGGCGGGCTCACGGCTGACGACGCCGTGGCAATCGCCGGGGCGCTCAAGGGCGAGGGGCTCGATTTCATCTGCATTTCATCCGGTGGCGTTGCCGGCGACATCCGCAATCCTACGGAGCCGGGCTACAACGTACCCATTGCTGCGCGCGTGAAAAAAGAAGCGGGCATCCCGACGCGAACGGTCGGCCTTATCGTAAAACCCGAACACGCTGAAGACATTGTGGCCAAGGGTCAGGCCGATCTCGTGTCGATGGCACGCTGCTTCCTCGACGATCCGCACTGGGGCTGGCATGCGGCCAAGGCCTTGGGCGCCGAGGTGGCACGGCCGCCGCAATATCGGCGCGCGGGTCCGAAGCTGTGGGCGCCCGCCGCTGTGAAGGCCTGATCAGAACGCAGCAATGGAAAACGTTGTTTTCCTTGCCGTATTATTTGCCGCTGCCTGCCACGCCGGCTGGAACGCGCTGATCAAGGTCGGGCTCGATCCGCTCTCCACCACGACACTGATCTCAATAGGCTCAGGTGTTGTGGCGTTGGCATTTATCCCGTTGTTTGGCGTGCCGGCCTGGCCCGCCTGGCCCTGGCTCGTTGCATCGGTCGCGATTCATCTCGTCTATTTTGCGTCGCTGATTGAAGCCTACCGGACGGGTGATCTTGGCCAGGTCTATCCGATCGCGCGCGGCGCCGCGCCATTGATGACGGCAACCGCAACCACATTATTCATCGGTGAGACGCTGAGCATTGTCGGCTGGATTGGACTCTGTGCGCTTGTCGCGGGCGTGCTGTTGCTGTCGGTGCGCGGCGGCCGTGATCTGGCACGCATCGACCGTCGCGCGATCAGTTTTGCGTTATTCACCGCGCTAACCGTCTGTAGCTATTCGGTGATAGATGGCATCGGCGCGCGCCTCTCCGTCAATCCGAACGCTTATTCAGTATGGCTTTTTGTCGGAATCGCGATCGTCATGCTGCCCTATGCGCTCTTCCGCGACGGTCGCGGCGTGGTCCCGGCGATGCAACAGTACTGGCAGCGCGGAATCGCCGGGGGCGCATTGCAATTTATTTCCTACGGCATAGCAATCTGGGCGATGACGGTAGCACCCATTGCGGTGGTCGCTACATTACGCGAAACAAGTGTACTTTTTGGCGCCGTTATTGCCGTCGTCGTGCTGAAGGAGCCGCTGCGTGCGGTCAGGATCATCGCGGCATGTCTGATCGTCTGCGGGTTGATCCTGATGCGCTTGCAATAGCATTAAAGCGCGAGTTCTGGATACTCATGCTGCAGCTGTACGTGCGATGTCCGCTCTATCCAAAAACAGGCATTTGCAGTGCAGCATGATCGGACAAAATAAACTGCCAAAATGAAAGACCGCGTCGCGGCGGTCCCTCCAATAACGCAGGTTATTTCTTTTCGCATGCGGACATGAAGGATTTTCGCTCATGAGGCGCAATCTTTTCGGTCACCGCTCGTTTTCTGCACTCCTCCCTCTTTTCTTTCACTTTCAACCGTTTTTCTGCCGCCGCCTTTTCCTGCGCGCGTAGCTTGGCTGCAGGATTTGCGGCCGGCCCAATTGGGAAAGTTTGGTTTTGCGCAACGGCAGCAAGCGGCCAAGCTGCCACCATGCCGCCGAAAAGTCTGAGAAACGCGCGCCGCCTCATACAGCCTCCAAGACCGAGGACAAGGCATCGTACCGCCTTAAACCAGCTTACTGAAGGGGGTCGTTGAGTGGCTCGCGGCGCCAGGCAGATGGCTGGGGTCGCATTCAAGCCACTTAAACGCCTGTACCTGAAGGCAGCAATGTTTTTCAAAACTAAACGTTTACAGGACTTACAATCGTAGTTCAGGAAACTCGCGCTCAAACCGGGCGAGATCCGCTTCGGTATCGACGTCCCAGAGCGCAGGCTGTTCCGTCAATATGAGGCGTTGCTCGATGATGCGAGCTCTGGATTCGGTGAGCACTGTATTCGTGCCCCACGCAATACCGGCAAAAAGAGCCGGTTGCGCCGTGCGTGTGCCGATGAGAACATAGCCACCGTCCTCGGCAGGGATAATAATGACATCATTGCCCTCGCGCAGGGCTTTTGCGGCCCCGCGCAGGTGTAGTTCGGTCAATGCGGGGCAATCGGTTCCGATCACGAGCACAGGGCTGCCGCTGGCGGCGGTAGCGGCCAGCATGCGCGCACCGAGGTCGCCTTCGGGCTGTCGTTTGAGGACGATGCGGTGTTGCGTCACCAGTTTGAGAAACGTGCTGTGGGTCGCATCGGGTGAGCACCATAACGTCACCGGACCCACATCGGCGGCAAGCGACGTCGCAATTGCGCGTTCAGTCAGCCGTTCCTGCAGGACAGCCGCCGCGTGCGCTCCGATCGCCGGAATAAGTCGTGTCATGACGAGCCCGGGAATGGGGGCTTTCGCCAGAATTGCGATCGATACCGGACTATCAGTCGGCATAGCCGTATTTGCGCGCGAGGTGTGCCGGATCGGCGCCGAGGAAATAGGCCAGGCGCAATCGCCACATCAGAAATACCGTACGCAGGACGCCCTGCTGTCGCCAGCGGCGTGCAGACGTCGTGACGGGAGCGCGGATGTATGCCGGGCGGCTGAGGCGCCTGAGGCGCGACGAGAGCGCGATATCCTCCATCAGCGGTTGCGTTGGGAAGCCACCAATTGCGTCGAACGTTGCCCGGGTGACAAAGATCGCCTGGTCCCCGGTGGCGATGCCGGTCAGTCGCGACCGCAGGTTCATCATCACGGCAATCAGCGGCATGATCCCGTCTTGATCGAACCGGACGTCGAAACGCCCCCACACGCGGCCAGATTGCGCGAGGGCGTTTCGTATCAGCCTATCTGCGTTTTTGGGGAGCTTCGTATCGGCATGCAAAAAAAGGAGAACGTCTCCGTGCGCGGCAGCGGCGCCTGCGTTCATTTGGGCGGCGCGACCGCGTGGAGCGGTGAGTACGCGGTCGGCGAAGGGGCTCGCCAATGCAAGCGTCCCGTCATGACTTCCACCGTCAACGACGATCAGCTCGCAGCCGCACACCCGATATGGCGCGAGGGCCGTCAGTGTGGCCTCGATGCCGGCGGCCTCATCCAGCACCGGCACGATGATCGAAAAGGTCATTCCGCAGCCTCGTTCAGCGCGCCACCGCAGCTCGAGCCTTGCCCCGCCGTGCAGCCGTAACAATGTCCTGCAACGCGGATCGGGTTGCCGTCGATTGTGTCGTCGAGCAGATCGGCCAAATGGACGCGTCTGTTATGACCGCGCGCCATTGGCAGGCCAAGCATCTGGTTGAAGTCGCAATCGTAGACATAGCCCAGCCAGTCTACCGAAAGCAGGTTACGGCACATCACGCCCGCGAGATTGGCGTCAAGATGCGCGTCTCGCAGCAGGTCCAGATAGCTTTCGAACTCGCCGCGCGAGACCAGCATTGATCCAAAACGCTGGATCGGCATGTTGGCGAGTACGTACAATTTATTGAAGACAACGCCGTGTTGCTCGCTCAGTACTCGCTTGTAATCGGCTTCGAGCGTGGCTTGCGCCGGAGGTAACGACGGGCCCTGTGGATTGTAAACCAGATGAAGTAGCAGTTCTCGATCTCGGCCGTAACCGATTGCATTGAGCCGCTTGAGCCCGCGGATCGAACCGTCGAAGACGCCGTTGCCGCGTTGCCGTTCGACATTGTCCCGCAAATAGCATGGCATCGACGCTACTATTTCGACACGTTCGCTCGCCAGAAATTCGGCAAGGTCCTCCTGGTCCGGCTGCTCCAGGATCGTGAGGTTGCAGCGGTCCATCACCTTGACGCCGAGTTTGCACGCCTCGCGCACCAATCGCCGGAAATGCGGATTTAATTCGGGCGCCCCGCCGGTAATGTCGAGTGTTGGTATCTTTTGCCGGCGAAGGAATTCCACGACCAGATCGACGACCGCGCCGGTCATTTCTTCTGTCCGGTTCGGCCCGGCATTGACATGACAATGGATGCAGGACTGGTTGCAGCGGTAGCCGACGTTGATTTGCAGCGTTTCCAGCCTGCCGCGTCGTAGAGCCGGGAATCGAATCTTGTCGAGCAACGGCAACGTGTTGTGCATCAGTAGCCTCAA
This sequence comes from uncultured Alphaproteobacteria bacterium, assembly GCA_963815055.1. Classification (GTDB taxonomy): domain Bacteria; phylum Pseudomonadota; class Alphaproteobacteria; order Rhizobiales; family Xanthobacteraceae; genus Pseudolabrys. Next base: position 170,277 of record CAWFEU010000004.1, read on the forward strand.
TTACGGCGACAACTTGCCACGAAGCACGCGCCTGCGTCACCCCACCGTTTTGGCGGCACGACAAATCAGCATGCGAGCTATGAAATTCAGCGCGCCAATGCGGTTGCCACCGGCGACTCAAGGCCAACGCGGCCAAATCCCGGGACTTTCAAACCGGGATGACGCAAATCGAGGCCGGCGACCAAGCCAAGTAAATTCAACTCGACGCCTTCAATCCAGCCGACTTTTATGGCCGCAAGACCGTTCAGATTGAGCTCAATTCCAGTGCGGCTGTCGGTTAGGCCGGCGTAAACACCGCCGCGAAAATCGCGCCCGACCGCATTGGGTGGGAGGCTAACTCCGAGTTCAGGTACCGAGCGCAGGATTGCTGCGACGAAGCTGTTGCTGTTCGGGCCGGGCCAGATTCGGTAGTCGCCGGCACGCGCAAAACGGTAATTGGTGATGGCCGTCTCAATGCGTGGAATCAGCTTTTCGGCTTCTGTGCCGGAAATGTCTGCGATCGCCACCGGCTGATTTCCGAACCAGCGTCCGTCGGCCGGCCAATTGTTGATGCGCACTGGGTCGCCCCAACCAACGACATCGTAGCGGGTCCAAGCGGTGGCGTTCGCGTGCTTCAGAACGATCCAGCTATGCACGGAGAAAACGCCCTTCCAGGCGCCGGCGGTGCCGGTGAATATGATCACGCGAGCTTGCGGATTGCCGCTTGCCTTTGGCAGCAGGCCGGTGCTCGACCAATCGGCATCGCGCCACGAGCGCGGCTCACTCCCAACCGCGTAGAGAGCGGCGCGCGCGACGATGGGGCCGAGAAATAAAGTGAAGATAATGAGCATGAGGGTCGTGCGTGTGCGGGAGGGGCGAATGGTTGGCATGGCACCAGAACTATAGATGGGTTCACGGCCTAAGCGAGGCAACGGGGCAGATCTGTCATTAAATGACAGCAATGTGCCCAATTGCTGCGCTTATCGCATCTGATTTCCGCTGAGCTTCAGCTGCGAATAGCGATCGGCTCCGTCCTGAAGGAGATTGCCGGTCACGGGCTTGTGCCATTCCATGCCGACGACGGCGCCGCGTTTGGCGTCCTGGATGATATTGCCACTAATCGCGGCAGCGCCAGCGCCCTGCACAACCGACACGGCGATGCCAATTCCGGTGTTGCGTATGACATTTCCGCTGGCCGTCACGTTGCGCAGATAGGGGCCAAAGCCGAGCCGGATGCCGGCATAGGGTGCGTTTTCGATCACATTGCCGGTTACGGCGGTTTCAGCTTCGACGCCGATGCCGACGCCGGCGCCTTCGGGCGGATTGTCCGGCCTCCGCACGCCGACATTGCGCAGGAGATTGCCATGTACGGTTGCGAAGCGCCCGCCGTTGTTGAAATTTGTGATGGCAATCCCGTTTTCGGCGGTGTCGATCACGTTGTCTGCAACAACAGCGCCCTCAAAATCGAACTCGGCATACATCGCGGTCTCTTTGAGTTCAGCGCAGTTGTTGCCGATGATCTGAATGCTGGAAGCAGCATTGCCGCGAATGGCGGAAAATGCGGCGCGTCGGATCATGTTATTGCGAACGATAACGTCAGCCGCGCGGAAAACATTAATGGCGTTACCATTCTCGCCGCTGCCGCCCGAGCGTGCGGCGGTATCTTCAATCGTGTTGTCGGCAACGATACTGCCGTCATGGCGCTTGACGCTTTGCCATACACGAACTCCGCCATTGCCGGACTTCCGAAATCATGTTGCCGCTTATGAGGAGGCCGGTGTTGTCGACGCAAAAAACAGCGTTGTCGTCGGCACCAGTGATAGTGTTGGCAGTGACGCTGCCGTCGCATCGCTCAAGGGTGATGCCGTTGCCGCCGGCGTCGATGATAGTGCAATCGACGATACGAACGCTTTTGGTGGCCGTGAAATGCACCAGGCCGCGATTTTGTGGCAGTGCCTGGCCGCCACCTTCGATCGTCAGCCCGGACAACGTGACGCTGTCACCTCCCTCGGCGGACAGCAACGACCGTCCGCGCGTTAAAATCAGGCGCGTGGCACCGCGCACGCCAAATAGCTGCGCGCCGGCTGCCAGATTCAGGTCGCCTGCGCGGTAGACACCCGGCCCAAGGATAAGCGGCACGCGCGTACGGGCAGCCTGGTCGAGGGCGCGCTGAAATGCACGGCTCTGGTCGTCGGGCGCGCCCGCGCGCACACCCAATTGCGACGCGTCAACGCCATAAGCCGAGAGCGGCGCGGCGAGTGTGCCAGCACCGATAATGCTGCCCACGAGAAACCGGCGGCGATCGATCGGCAGTTTACGGGTCATGACGCGCATCATGCGCCGGGGAAGTTAACGCTGTGCTGCCGCAGCTAAAGCCAACAGCACACGGCTTCCCGCGCGGGTCATATCGTCGAGGGTCATCCGGTGCCGTTTTGACCGCGGTCTTACCGCACGTGGAATGGCCGGCACGTGGATAAATACCGCCAGTCGCGGGCCGCCGACTTTTTGGGTTACCTCGACCGCGCGCCAACACAGATAGTTGCACAAATAGCGCCCGGCATCACGTGATAGCTCGATCGGAGCGCGAGCGCTGTGAGCTGCCGTGAGCATGGGCTGCGTTCGGACGGGCAGGGCCAAGCTCGCTGGCCCGCCGGGGCGAATGGAATGGCTGTGCGGCGACTGACCTGAGACATCGGGTAGAAGCGCCAGCGCGTTGCGCGCGCGCGTCTCAATGCGCAGCGACTTCATTCGTGCAGCCAGCCCGAACATCAAGAGCGCGCGCGGCTTGTGTTCGGCGATGAGCTTGGGTAGTTCGCGATCAACTGCCGCATAGCTGGTCGGGAAGATGTGAGGGATGATTTTAGTGCTGGCCAGCGCCGGCCTCCGCAGACGCGCAAGCCGCTCGACCAATGGCTCCGTCGGGTTGAACGGCGCGCCTGGAAATGGGCCGAAGCCGGTGACGAGGATGGTGACGGCCATCTAGACGCCCAGCAATTTTGCGATTTCTTCCACGGCAAGAGTCGGTGCCAGCTTGCCTGCTGCGACTTGCGCCTCGGCCTGACGCAGTTTGGTGCGAATAGCCGGATCACTACGCAGGCGCGCGGTCAGGCGCTCCTCAAGCATGGTCCACATCCATTTGACCTGCTGGTCGCGCCGCCGCGCCAACAGATCGCCTGATGCGGTCATCTTATCCTTGTGCGCAATGACCTGCGCCCACATATCGGGGACGCCGTTTCCTGTAAGTGCCGAGTAGGTCATTACCGGCGGCGACCAGGTTGCGGAATGCGGTGTCAGGATATTCAGCGCCGCGCGATATTCCGCCGCGGCGACTTTGGCGCGTTCGATGTTGTCACCATCGGCCTTGTTGATCGCGATCATATCGGCGAGCTCGACAATGCCTTTCTTCAGGCCCTGCAATTCGTCGCCCGCGCCCGGCAGCATCAACACCAGGAAAAAATCGGTCATGTCGGCGACGGCTGTTTCCGACTGGCCGATGCCGACGGTCTCTACCATCACGACGTCATAGCCGGCCGCCTCGCACACCAGCATCGTCTCGCGCGTTTTGGCGGCAACGCCACCGAGCGTGCCGGAGGACGGCGAAGGACGCACGAAGGCGTTCGGGTCGCTTGCGAGTTGCGCCATTCGCGTCTTGTCGCCGAGGATCGAGCCGCCAGTGCGGGTCGAGGAGGGGTCGACGGCCAGCACGGCGACCTTATGGGCTTTGCCGGTGAGATAAGTGCCAAGCACGTTAATGGTGGTGGATTTGCCGGCGCCGGGTGCGCCGGTGATACCCAGCCGAACGGCCTTGCCGGTGAACGGCAGCAGCTCCTGCACCAGATGATGCGCGGTCTTGCGATGATCGGCGCGCTTGCTTTCGATCAGCGTAATTGCGCGCGCCAGCGTGGCGCGGTCGCCGGCGCGGATGCCCCGGGCGAGATCGGAAGACGGCAGGTTGCGCGAAGCCATCGATTTCCCCAGCCGGTGGCGGCGCGGCGTCAGTGCCGGCGCGGCGGCTTTTGTTCGTCGTCCCGCAAGCGGATCGCCAGCCCGCCGTCGTTCTTTTGCCGCGCCGCGGTCGCCCGCGCAAAGGCAAACAGCTGTTCACGGGTCGTAATGCGGCGCGACCGGTCGTTTTTTTCGCCTTTTCCACAGTCCGCGGCGCGCGTCGGCTCATCAGAGTCAGCCTCGTCGATGACTGTCACCAGGTAAACGCCCTCGGTCAATTTTCGCATGACGGCGTATTCCGTCATTTGGGGGCGCTTCGTCGAGGTGCTCTGAATGATGAAAATGTCGCTCTCGAACGGATGGACCGAGAACGTGGTGACGTCGCGCAGGCCGCCGCGAATACGCTTATAGAGTGCACCATTCCAGGCGAACGTCACCTGCTCGGGCTCAACCGCGATGCCCTTGCGCAGACCGTAAAGCTGAAACCGCGCACGCTCGCCGAATATGGCCTGCGAGTCCGACAGGATCGGACGTTCGGAATCGATGCAGCCTGACAGTGACAGGGCGCAAGCCGCTCCAATCGCGGCGCGGACAATCAGAAAATTCACTCCGCGGCCTCTTTACCGTGGCCAAGACGCTTGTTGAGCGTCTTGAGAAGATTCTCGGCGGCGTCTGCGATCACGGTGCCCGGCGGGAAAATTGCCTCGGCACCGGCTTGCATCAGAGCGTCGTAATCCTGCGGCGGCACCACACCACCGACGACGATCATAATGTCGCCGCGTCCCTGTTTGGTGAGCTCGGCCTTGAGTTCCGGCACGAGAGTGAGGTGCGCTGCGGCGAGCGACGAGACGCCGAGGATATGAACGTCGTTTTCCACCGCCTGGCGGGCGGCTTCCGCCGGCGTCGCGAACAACGGACCAATGTCGACGTCGAAGCCGAGGTCGGCAAAGGCGGAGGCGATGACCTTTTGGCCACGATCATGGCCATCCTGGCCGATCTTGGCGACCAGCAGACGGGGGCGGCGACCCTCTGCGGCTTCGAAGGCTTCGACGGCTGTGCGAACGCGTTCGACGGCGCCGGTCAGTGCCGACCTCCCGCTTGTAAACTCCGGTGATGGCTTTGATTTCAGCGCGATGACGGCCGAACACCTTTTCCAGCGCTGAGGAAATCTCGCCGACGGTCGCCTTGGCGCGCGCTGCGTCGATGGCGAGCGCCAGAAGATTGCCGTTGCCACGGTCAGCGGCGCGGGTGAGCGCGTCCAGCGCCTCTCGCAAACCGGCCGGATTGCGTTCAGCCTTGAGGCGCGCGAGCTTGTCCAGCTGCATTTGCCGCACCGCCGAATTATCGATCTTTAACACGTCGATCGGCGCGTCCTCAGTTGGCTGGTATTTGTTGACACCGATCACCGACTGCGCGCCCGCATCGATGCGGGCCTGCGTCTTGGCGGCGGCTTCCTCGATGCGCAGCTTCGGGATGCCGGCTTCGATGGCCTTTGCCATGCCGCCGAGGCCCTCGACTTCCTCGATATGGCCCCAGGCTTTGCGGGCGAGTTCGTAAGTCAGCCGCTCCACATAATAAGAGCCGCCCCAAGGATCGACGATACGCGTGGCCCCGGCCTCCTGCTGCAGTACGATCTGGGTATTGCGCGCGATGCGGGCCGAGAAATCCGTCGGCAGCGCAAGGGCCTCATCGAGCGCATTGGTGTGCAGCGACTGCGTCTGCCCTTGGGTGGCCGCCATCGCTTCGACCATTGTGCGCGAGACGTTGTTGAACACGTCTTGTGCCGCCAATGACCAGCCCGAGGTCTGGCAATGCGTGCGCAGCGAAAGCGAGCGCGCATCCTCGGGTCTGAAAGGCTTCATCAGCTTCGCCCACAGCATCCGGGCCGCGCGCAGCTTGGCGATCTCCATGAAATAATTCATGCCGATCGCCCAGAAGAACGAGACGCGCGGCGCGAACTGATCGATGGTCAGGCCCGCCTTGATGCCGGCGCGCACGTATTCGACGCCGTCGGCAAGCGTATAGGCGAGTTCGAGGTCCTGAGTCGCACCTGCTTCCTGCATGTGATAGCCGGACACGGAAATCGAATTGAACTTCGGCATCTCTGCCGACGTATAGGCGAAGATGTCGGAGATGATGCGCAGCGAAGGTCCGGGCGGATAGATGTAGGTGTTGCGCACCATGAATTCCTTGAGGATGTCGTTCTGGATCGTGCCTGACAGCTTCTCGTGCGGCACGCCCTGTTCCTCGGCGGCGACGATGTAGAGCGCCAGCACCGGCAACACCGCGCCATTCATGGTCATCGACACGCTCATCCGGTCGAGCGGAATGCCGGAGAACAGCGTGCGCATGTCGTAGATCGAGTTGATCGCCACGCCCGCCATGCCGACGTCGCCCGACACGCGTGGATGGTCGCTGTCATAGCCGCGGTGGGTAGCGAGATCGAACGCGATCGAAAGACCCTTCTGGCCGGCCGCGAGATTGCGCCGGTAGAAGGCGTTGGAATCTTCCGCCGTGGAGAAGCCGGCATATTGCCGGATAGTCCAGGGTTGGGCCGCGTACATCGCGGGGTAGGGCCCGCGCAGGAATGGCGGCTTGCCCGGATAAGTGTCGAGGAAATCGAGCCCGGCGAGATCGGCTTCGCCGTAGACCGGCTTCACTGCGATGCCCTCGGGCGTTCCCCAGGGCGCGATCGCGCTCGTGCCGGCCGCTGCGGCGGTGTCTGTGAAATCGACTTTCGCGAAATCGGGGACCTGACTCATTTGACGCCCAGAATATCATGCGCGGCCTGCAAGGTCGAAAGCACGTCGCAGCCCATGAATATGAAGGCTTTCAGGCCGGCCCGCCGCCAATTGGCCTCGTTCTTCCCGGGCCGTCCGGCAAGGTGGACAATTGCGCCCGCACCGGTCAGTGCCTTGGCGGCATCGGCGGCCTCTTTCTCATAGAGCTTGTCGGACGAGCACAGGCAGGCGAGCTTGGCGCCGGACGCTTTGTAAGCGGCGATCATCGCGGCGATGTCTGTCTTTACCTCTCCCATAGGGAGAGGTCGCCCCCCGCCCCCCCGGCGCGGGAGAGGGGGAGGGGTTTGGGTGTCGCGGGGGGGGTCTTCCCCCCCCCCCCCCCCCTTTCCCGTTTTCCTCTCCCCCCCTGGGGGGGGGGAAGAAAGGAAGCCGTCATTGCCCTCCGCCTCGATGCCGCCAGCTTCGTAGAAATTTTTCGCGAACATGGCGCGCGCCGTAAAGTCGGCGACCTTGCCAAGATTGGCGAGGAAAACCTTTGGCCGCGTCCCGCCCTTCGCGAGCATGCGGTCGGATGCATCACGCAAGGCCTCGAACGGTTCGGCCAGCCGGATGCTCGGCAGCGGCTCGGCCGTTGCGATAGAGCCGGCTTCCTTCGGCGCAACACGCGGCGCAATGTCGAGCACCGCGGCGGCCTTCTCGTGCAGGTCCGGAAAATCGCTGGTGCCGGTCAGCGCATCCTTGCGGCGCGCGGCGGCTTTTTGGCGCTCGATGCGCACTGCTGCGACATTTTTCTGTATAAGTCCGCGTTCGAGCGCAGCCCAGGCGCCGCCCACGGCTTCTATCGCCTGGAATTGCGCCCAGGCGGTCGTGCACAGTTTGCCGGTCAGATCTTCGATGGCGCCGGAGCCGGCGGCCGGATCGGCCACGCGATGAAGATTGGATTCTTCCAGCAGTATGAGTTGCGTGTTGCGGCCGATCCGGCGCGCGAAGCTATCGGGCAGACCGAGAGCGGCGGTGTACGGCAGCGCGCCGATGCTGTTGGCACCGCCGACGCCGGCGGCGGCAACTGCTATGGTCGTGCGCAACATGTTCACGTAAGGATCGCGCTTGGTCATCATGCGCCAGGCCGTCTCGGCAACTACGTAGGCCGGCTTCGGTGTCAGGCCGCAGGCCTGCTCAACACGCGCCCATAATTTCCGTACTGCGCGAAATTTGGCGATTGTGAGAAACTCGTCGGCGTCTGCCGACATGCGGAAATAAATCATGCTGCGCGCGCGATCGAGCGGCATGCCGCCCGCTTCGAGCGCGCGCAGACAGTCCACGGCGGCAGCAACCGCAAAGGCCAGTTCCTGGGCTTCAGAGCCGCCGGCATTGTGAATGATGCGCCCGTCGGCGACCGCGAACGGCCCGCGGAAACCTTGCTCGGCGAGATCGCGTATAGCTGCTGAAAAAAGCTTCGACAGCTCGCTCCACGGCTTCGGGCTGGCACCGGAGGCAGCAAGGCCGCCGATTGGATTGATGCTGGCGCGCAGATCAACAGAGCCCGGTGAGATTTTCCGGCTTTTCACCAGCGCCGCGAAAAGCTGCACGGCATTCCGCGTTGGCGGGCTGAGGTTGAAATCGAAGGTGATGCCCGCATCCAGCACGACGCCGTCAAGCGCGCGGGCAAGCGCCGCAGGTGTCGCCTCCATCCCGTAACCATTGGCGTTGAGCGAACCGGCAAACACCAGCGTGAGCCCGGTAGCCCCGTTCTCCAGATCCTGCAGCGCCTGTGCATTCGCCGCCGCCGGATCGGGATGATCGACGCGCTGCATCAAGGTCCAGGCGGCGCCCGGTGTGCGACCGGCGACCACCTTGGCTCCTGCGGCGCGTGGGTAAAGTGGTTCGACGCGCAAGCCGTCATAGGTCTGGCTCACCAGCCGCTTGTCGAACGCGGCGCCTTTCAGCGCCGCCTCGACCAGCTTGCGCCAGTCTGCTTCGGTCGTGGGCGGGAATTCAGCGGCGAGGGGAAGATCGTCAGACATGCAGGAAAGCTGGCACAGTCAGCACCATCAGGCTATTGCGATAAAGCAAAATGCATGCCCTCCCGGCGCGGTCAGGGCAGGCGATAGATACCACCGGCATCAACGATTTGGGCCGCTTCGTCCACGCGCCGCCCGGCGATGACGCAGTCCCCCGCGATTTCAGCCAGCGGCAGTAGCACGAAAGCACGCTCGAAAAGGCGCGGATGCGGCAGCGTCAAATTCGGTTCGTCCAGAGTTAAGCCGTCATACGCGATGATGTCGATATCTGCAGTGCGCGGGCCATTGCGCTTCTCGTGGGCGCGGTCGCGTCCGAGCCGCAATTCGACATCCTGCGCCCGCGCCAGTAATTCGCGCGGGTCGAGGGTCGTTTCTACCGCAATGGCAAGATTGATGAAATGCGGCTGGTATTTGAAGCCCCACGGCGGCGTACGGTAGTCGGACGAACGCGCGATCAGCCGCACGTCTTTGCCATTGCAAAGCAGATTGATGGCGCGGTCGAGAATAGCCCGGCTGTTTCCGACATTACCGCCGAGCGCGAGCAGCGCCTCAGCCATGACGGCTCCGCACCAGCGTGATGCCGACATCGTCGAACGTCGCGGCAATCGGAGCATGTGGCTTGTGGATCGTGACGCGCACCGAACGCACGCGCGGAAAATCCGCGAGCACCGCATCGGCGACGCGGCCGGCGGCAGCCTCGATCAGGCGGAAACGTTGTCCGCTGAAGGCGTCGCTCGCGCAATCGACAACCTTGTCATAGGATACGGTGTCCACGACTTTATCCGACCGTGCCGCCGCGGAAAGATCGATCTCGAGGTCGAGGTCGAGGGTGAAGGTCTGTCCGACCTTCGCCTCGTGTGCCATCACGCCGTGATAGGCGTGCAGTGCAAGCCCGCGAATGAAGATGCGATCGGTCATCGTGCGGCCTCGATCGCGGCGGCCACGCGCAATGCTTGCACCGTTTCCTTGACGTCATGCACGCGGACAATAGCCGCGCCTTTTTCGACCGCCAAAAGGTGAGCGGAGATGGAGCCGCCGATGCGCTCGTCGGGAGAGGAGGGCGTCACTGTGCCGATGAAGCGCTTGCGCGATGCGCCAACCAGAAGCGGCAAGCCGAAGCGCCTGAATTCGCCAAGGCGCGCGATGCAGGCAATGCTCTGTTCAGGCGTCTTGCCAAATCCAATGCCTGGATCGAGCACGATGTTCTCGCGCGGGATACCTGCATGGGCGGCGATCTCCAGCGAGCGCGAGAAAAAAGCAATCACGTCGGCGATGATGTCGATTGCTCCATCGGCGCTTTCACGATTGTGCATGACGATCACGGGTACACTGCGCCGGGCGACGAGCGTCGCCATGTCGGGATCACGTTGCAGTCCCCACACGTCGTTCACGATACCCGCGCCCTGGTCGAGTGCCCAGGCGGCGATCGAGGCTTTGATCGTGTCGATCGACAGTGGCACGCCAAGCTTGATGACCGCAGGCAAGATGGGTTCCAGACGCGCTTTTTCCTCATTGACCGATACCGGAACGGGACCACCATAGGGGCGCGTCGAACTCGGCGCCGATATCGAGGATGTCGGCGCCCGCGTTTGCCAGGTCCGCGGCATGGGCGATGGCCAACGCAGGATCCAGAAAGCGGCCCCCGTCGGAGAAAGAGTCGGGGGTGACATTGAGAATGCCCATGACCAACGGACGGCCCACCGAGAACAGCGCGGAAACAACGTTCTGCGCCGACTTTGGCGCGGTTCCGACGGCTGTATTCAGGGTCCTGACGCTTCCCATATCGGTCGCTTTGCGCGGTCGGTGGGGTGCTGTCAAGCACGCGTCATAACGTCAATAGGAGATTTTAAGCGGCAATAATTTGGCGTTTTCGATCCAGCGCTTGACCACCTTCTCCGACGGCAAGAGGCGAACAACTTTGCGCCTTTTGTTCGCGTCGGCCATCGCCTTGGCCAAGTTGAGAGGGTTCCGGTACTTGAGCTCTTTTACCGTATCGACGCCGGCGGCCTGCAACAGCTCGGCGTATTCTCTGCTGATGCCCTTGATGCGCATGCGGTCGGCGACGTTGGCCCAGCACAGGAGCTGCTTCTCGTCGAAGCCGGTCTTCGCGGCAAGCGTCTTGCGTCCCTTGACCGTGCGTGCCGCTTCGAGCAGGCGATCGGTTGATCTAATCCCTGCCGATTTGAGCACCGCGGCAACGTTGCCGTCGATCCCCTCTATATCGGTGATGGGATAGGACATCCGCGCTTCCTCCACCATTTCTTATATTTTGTTATTTTGTGACGTGAACGGTTCAAACGAATTGACTCAATCCGGGAATGGCGCCGACGATTTCTCCGACTGCGTCGTCGCCAATCTTTTCGCGCGCATAAGCGATCGTTTCGCGCGTGACGCTCTGTACCTGGCCCATGTTCAGGCCGGCCGCCATCATCTTGGTGCCGGCCCCCATAATGCCGCCCATGCTGAACATGCCCCCACCGGTATCCGGCTGTTGCGCCAGCAGCGCTTCCGCTCCGGGAAGCCGGTCAAGGAGCGCCTGCACCTTGTCGGCCGGTCCTTCCTTGCGCAGGAAGTCGAGGATAATGGCAAGCGACTTTTCCGCGACACCGCGTTCGACGCCGGCCTTGGCGACGAGACGTCCGATCAGTTCATCCATGGAACCCTCGCGCCCCCCGGCACTGTGGCGGATCTACTTTTATATTGGACGCCGTTCGATGCGATGACAAGCAGGATGCAACAGCATTCGTCATTGATCAGCTTCGCTGGCAGTCACCGTCGGGGTCGCGTGTCAAGTAAAATGAATTGTATATTGCGTAGACATCGAAATGAGTTGCTTGCCCCACTCCGCTTCCCGAATGCGTCGACCGGGCGCTCTGCCCGATGCGAGGCACTCCTGCGCGGTGGCAAAATCGGGCGCGCACCAATCCGTATTCCTACTATCAGTAGTTTCGTAATTTGGTGATCCGGACAGTCCGTGTATGTTTGAAAAAATCCTGAAAGAATAAGGGTATGTCGGCTGTCCGACGTTGGGCTGCGCGGATCATCGACGATCAGGGCTGCGTGTGGCGGGGTGGTGATGCGGCATTTGAAATTGGTTGTTCTTTATGATGGTCCATACGGACGTCTCGGCCGCGCCAGCCATGGCGGCGAGCGACTGATGGCGCGCTTGGGTCGCATGGCGACCGGCGGGGTCACCACGGTCACCCGGATCGAGGAGGCGAGGCACCTCTGTCGCGCCGGTGGCGTCGATGCCTGCCTCGTGGTGATGGGCGACGCGGTTCCTGATGCCGTGCCGGAGGCGCTCGCGGAGGCACCCGGGCAGCCGTTCGGGATCCCGACGCTGATTGTGGCGCCGGCGGTCACGCCCCATTTGCGCAAGTCGGCGCGGCTGTGCGGCTATCGAGCCGTGCTGCCCGCCAGGATCGCGCCCCGGATGCTCTACCGCCGCATCAAGGCCGTGCTGCAAGGCCGCCGTCGCCGGCGACCGCCGGCATCCGGCCGCATGGTGATGACGGCCCCGGCCAAATTGGCCAATTCTGCCAAGCCGACCGTGCATTGACGGTTCTTTCCAGCGCCCGGCCGCATTGCTAGCTTGGAACCCCTGCCTGCAAGGAGCCCCGCATGACGACCCTCGACGCGGTCTTGAGCCGCATTGATCAGGATATCGACCAGAGCGTCGAGCGACTATTCGCCCTGTTGCGTATCGCTTCGGTGTCCACCGACCCTGCTTTCAAGGAGCAGTGCCGCGCCGCCGCCGAGCACGTGGCCGCCGATCTCAAGACCATCGGTTTCGATGCCAGCGTGCGTCCGACCGCGGGGCATCCGGTCGTTGTCGGAAAATCGAACAGCGTCGCTGGCCCGCGCGTGCTGTTTTACGGCCACTACGATGTGCAGCCGGTCGATCCGCTGAATCAGTGGAAGACACCACCCTTCGAACCGCGCATCGAGACCCTGCCGGATGGCCGCAAGATCATCGTGGCGCGCGGCGCCTGCGACGACAAAGGTCAGGCGATGACCTTCATCGAGGCTTGCCGGGCCTTCAAGGCCGTCACCGGCAAGCTGCCGCTGCCGATCACCATGATGATCGAGGGCGAGGAAGAATGTGGTTCCAAGAACCTCTTTGATTTCGTGCGCAAGAATGCGGCCGAGTTCAAGCTCGACCTCGCTTTGGTCTGCGACACCGCTATGTGGGACCAGAAGACGCCCGCGATCACCACCTCGCTGCGCGGCCTTGTCTACGAGGACGTCAAGGTCACCTGCGCCGATCGCGACCTGCATTCCGGCGTGTTCGGCGGCGCGGCCCAGAATCCGTTGCGGCTGCTCGCAGAAATTCTTGGCGCGATGTGGGACGACAAGGGCCGGGTCACGATCCCGGGATTCTATGACGGCGTAAAGGACCTGCCGCCCGACATCAAGGCCGACCTCAAGGGGCTCGACCTGACGCCCGAGAAATTTCTCGGCCCGATCGGACTCAAAAAGCCGGCCGGCGAACAAGATCGCATGCTGATCGAGCAGATCACGACGCGGCCGACGGCCGAGATCAACGGAATTATCGGCGGCTATACCGGCGAAGGGGCCAAGACCGTGATCCCGGGGGAAGCCAGCGCCAAGGTCTCGTTCCGCCTGGTCGGCGCGCAGGACCCCGAAAAGATCCGCGATGCTTTCCGCGCATTTGTGCGCGCACGGCTACCCGCCGACTGCAAGGTTGAATTCGGCAATTTCGGGCTGGCGCCGCCGCTGCAATTGTCGTTCGACAATCCGGCGCTCAACAAGGCACGCGACGTTTTGGGCGAGGAGTGGGGCAAGAAGGCAGTGGCGGTCGGCGCCGGCGGCTCGATACCCATTGTTGCGGATTTCAAGAGTGTGCTCGGCATGGATTCACTGCTCGTCGGCTTCGCGCTCGACGATGACCGCGTGCATTCGCCGAACGAAAAATTCGACCTCACCTGCTATCACAAGGGCATCCGCTCCTGGGCGCGTATTCTCTACGCACTTTCGGCCTAGCGCCTAAAAGTCGGTGTCTTCTTCCTCGTCCGCAGCGGCCGCGCGCTTGGCCTCGCGGTTGTGCTGCCAGATCGCGAACTCCCACTGACAGCACCGAGGCCGCCAGCAGGCCGCCGGAAATCGGCCGCGTGACGAACAGCCACGGGTCGGCGTTGGTCGAGATGGCCTGGATCATATTGGCCTCGATCTGGTCACCGAGCACGACGCCGAGGATGAGCGGTGCGAGCGGGATGCGCGCCTTCACCATCGCATAGCCGATGATGCAGAACAGCGCGAGCACATAGACATCGTTCATGCTGTTGCTCAACGCGTAAGCGCCGATCACGCAGAGCACCAGGACGATCGGGATCAGCATCGACTTCGGCATCATGATGATGCGCAGCCAGGCACGCGAGCCGATCCAGATCACCGCGATCATCAGCGGCAGCGCCACCAGATAGGCGGCGTAGATGCCGTAGGCGATCTTGGGTTGCTGTGAGATGAACAACGGGCCCGGCTGGATGCCGTGGATGGTGAGTGCGCCCATCATCACTGCCGTCACCGCGTCGCCCGGGATGCCGAAGGCCATGATCATCATCAGCGAGCCCGCGACATTGGCGCTGTTCGAAGCCTCAGAAGCGACGATACCCTCCGGAATGCCGGTGCCGAATTTCTCCGGCCGCTTGGAGAATTTCTTGGCCTGGTCATAGGCCATGATGTTGGCGGCGCTGCCGCCGATCGCCGGCAGCACGCCGATGACGACGCCGATGAACGTCACCCACAACAGCATGAACGGCCGGCAGACGATGTCCCACAGCACCGACAGGTGCGACACCGCGAGGCTGATGTGCTTGGGCAGCGTGGACTGTGCCCCGTCGCCCGCTCTGATCTGCTCCACGTCCGGCATCAGTTGCGCGAAGGCGAAGATCCCGATCAGCACTGGCAAGAAGGGGAAGCCGCCCTGCAATTCGTGGATTCCCATCGTAAAGCGTTGCTGGCCCATGATTGGGTCGGGCCCGACGATGGTGATGACGAGGCCGATGGCGCCGGACATCAGCCCCTTGGTCACCGATTTGCCGACGAGGCCCGCGACCATCGACAGCGCAAACACGAACAGTGCGAAAAATTCCCACGGGCCGAACTCGAGCGCGAGCGACGCGAACGGGCCGGTCAGTTCGATGAGGCACAGGCCGCCGAGCGCGCCGCCGATAAATGCTGACCAGGCGCCGACCCAGACCGAGCGGCCCGCCTCGCCCTTTTTGGTCATCGGGAAGCCGTCGAAGGTCGTCGCGACGGCGGAAGGCGTGCCGGGAATGCCGATCAGGCTGGCGGTGATCGAGCCGCCGGCTGAGCCGCCGACATAGACGCCGATCATGGCGGCGAGCCCCTGCAGCGGATCGAGGCCGAAGGTAAAGGGTAGCACTACGATCACCGTCATGGTGATGGTGACGCCGGGCAGCGCGCCACCGATCACGCCAGCAATGGTACCGACCAGCAGCGGAATGAGGTACTGCAAATGCAGCACCACGCCGATGTGCTGGGCGAGAAGTTCATAGTGACTCACATTCCGCTCCAGGTTCCGCGCGGCAGCAGCACCGACAGGTAGTCCTCGAAGACGATATGACAGACCCAGCTGGTCGCCACGGCGACGGCCAGCGCGAGAATCCAGTGTTTCGCGCTGCGCGGCCAGTCCAGCGCGACCTGCAGCGCCATCACGAACAGGAAGGTCGAGATGCGGAAGCCGAGCCCCGGCAGCAGGAAAATGTAGAGCCCGAAGGTGATGAAGGTGATCAGCACCAGTCGGTAGTTCGGCGCGGCGCCGGAGGCCGTGGCCGGCGCGGGACCACCGGTCAACTGCAAGGCCCGCATGGCACGGAAATCCATGACGATCAGGATGACACTGAGCAACCCGAGCAGTGTGAGCACGATGCGCGGGTAGAACGCCGGCCCGATCGTGACGATCGCGGCCGGCGGCAGATAGAACGTCTGAACCAGAAGCAAGACGCTGATCGCGAAACAGACCAGCCCCGATATGCCGTCGCGGCTGAACATTATTCTCGCTTCAGCAGTCCGAGGTCCTTGGCGACGTCCTTGGTTTCGACGTCTGTCTTCTTCAGATAGTCGGCATAACCCTTGGGATCCAGGTAGCGGACTTCCGTGCCCTGAAGCAGCATCGCCTTGGCGTATTCCGGCTCTTTCGTTGCCTTGGCGCAGGCGTCATTGAGCTTCGCGATCACCTCGGCCGGCGTTCCCTTGGGCACCATGATGCCGCGGTTGACCGAATACTCGACGTTGTAGCCGAGCTCCTTCAGCGTCGGTACATCCTCGAGTCCGGTGGTGCGCTTCTCCGACATGTTGGCCAGGAAGCGCAGCAGGCCGGCCTCCACCTTGCTCTTCTGCGTAAGGTTCGAGTCGCCGACGTCGATGTGGCCGCCGAGCAGCGCGTTCATGCGTTTGGCGGTGCCGTCATAGGGCACGTATTTGAATTTGATGCCCGCCGCCTTGGCCGCGATCGCCATCGAGTACTGGCTGGTCGAACCGAGCGAGGCGCCGACAACGATCTCGCCGGGCCGCTTCTTGGCGTCCTCGACGAGTTCCTTGAACGACTTCCACGGCGTCTTGGCGCCGACCGTCACCACCGACGGCGTCGAGGCGATCATGCACACCGGCTCGAACGCCTGATCGTACTTGAGGTCGATCATACCGCCGAAATAGACCGAATGGATGAAATCATGCGCTCCAAACAGCGTGTAGCCGTCGGGCGCGGCGCTCGCCGCCTCGCGCTCGCCGACGGTGCCGGACGCGCCACCGACATTGGCGATGACGATGGGCTGCCCGAGATATTTTTGAAGCAGCGGGGCGAGAGGCCGGAAGATCACGTCGGTGTCGCCCCCTGCCGCCCACGGCACGATCAGTTTTATGGCGCGCTCGGGATAGCCGGCGGCGGCGCCGGTTCCAGTCAGCGCCAATAGCAACGCGGCGCCCGGCAGCAGCGCTTTCCGCCAGCGCAATAAGAATCCCGGATTTTGCATGCATTTCCTCCGCTATGGTCTTGCTTATTTGTTGAACACCCCGACCAAAGGGCACCGAACGCTACCACCGCGGCGGGGTTCTGTGGAAGCCGTCTCGGCCGGGCGGGCCGCGGAGCCCTGGCCACGTGCATTCCCTGAGCGGGAAAAAGTTTGATAGGGCCAGCCACCACGAACGTGCCTGTTCCCGGCGTGGATCTTGGCGGCACCGGCGGAACGCCAGCGATCTTAACTGCGGCATTGTTGTCTTGCCGCGGCCCACCTGCTAGGGCGCGGCAGCAACAACACGTAATTAAGGCGCAATGGCTCCTCCACCGCTTCTCCAGCTCAAAGACATCGCACTGACGTTTGGCGGCACGCCGTTGCTCACGGGAGCGGAGCTGTCGGTGTCGACCGGCGAGCGCGTGTCGCTTGTCGGACGCAACGGCTCCGGCAAATCGACATTGCTGAAAATTGCTGCGCGCTCGGTCGAGCCGGATCACGGCACGGTCTTCGTTCAGCCCGGCGCGCTGGTTCGCTATTTGCCACAGGAGCCGGACTTTTCCGGGTTTGCGTCGACACTGGCCTATGTCGAGGCCGGCCTTCGACCGGGCGATGACGCCCATGCCGCGCGTTATTTCCTGGAGCAGCTCGGCCTCACCGGCCAGGAAGACCCGGCGCATTTGTCCGGCGGCGAAGCGCGCCGTGCCTCCCTTGCGCGCGTCCTGGCGCCGTCGCCCGATATTCTGCTGCTCGACGAGCCGACCAATCATCTCGACCTCACCACCATTGAATGGCTCGAGCGTGACCTCGACGCCCGCCGCACCGCGCTGGTGATCATCAGCCACGACCGGCGGTTCCTCTCGACGCTGTCGCGCGCGACAGTCTGGCTCGACCGCGGCTGCACGCGCCGCATCGAGCGCGGATTTGCCCACTTTGAGGAATGGCGCGACATGCTGCTGGCCGAGGAGGAACGCGAACAGCACAAGCTCGAGCGCAAGATCGCCTCCGAGGAGCACTGGATGCGTTACGGCGTCAGCGGGCGGCGCAAACGCAACATGCGCCGGGTCGGGCAGTTGCAGACGTTGCGCGAAGCGCGGCGTACCTATCGCGCTGCTGCCGGCGACGCCAACATGATTGCCGCGTCGGCGGCGCCGTCCGGCGCGCTGGTGATCGAGGCGAAGGGCATCGGCAAGAGCTATGGCGGGCGCACCATCGTCAGCGACTTTTCAACCCGTATCCAGCGTGGTGACCGCATTGGCATTGTCGGGCCCAACGGCAGCGGCAAGACCACGTTGATCGGCTTGCTGACCGGTGCACTGGCGCCGGATACCGGAACTGTGCGGCTTGGCTCGACTTTGGCGATTGCGACGCTCGATCAGCACCGCGACAGCCTGGATGCCAATATCACCGTCAAGCAAGCGCTCACCGGCGGCGAGGGCGACACCGTCTCGGTCAACGGCGTCGGTAAACACGTCGTCAGCTACATGAAGGACTTTCTGTTTTCGGCCGAGCAGGCGCGCACGCCGCTCGGCAAGCTGTCGGGCGGCGAACGCGGTCGCCTGATGCTGGCGCAGGTGCTGGCCAAGCCGTCAAATCTGCTGGTGCTCGATGAGCCGACCAATGACCTCGATATGGAAACGCTCGACGTGCTCGAGGACATGCTCGGCGACTATCCCGGCACGGTGCTGTTGATCAGCCACGATCGCGATTTCCTCGACCGGCTGGTGAGCGGCGTGATTGTGCCGGAGGGTGACGGACGCTGGATTGAATACGCCGGCGGCTATAGCGATATGCTCGCGCAGCGCGGCGCGGACCTCACGCGCATGGCGCCCAAAGCCGTGCCGGAAAAGCCCGCCAAATCGTCGGCTGCCGGCGCCGCGCCGCAGGCAGCGCCGCGCAAGATGAAATTCAAGGACAAGCACGCGCTGGAGACATTACCCAAGACGATTGCCGCGCTTAACGCCAAAGCCAGCAATTTGCAGGCGCGGCTCGACGACCCCGACTTCTACGCGCGTGATCGTGCCGGCTTCGAGAAGGTCACCACCGACCTCGGCGAGACGCAGCGCAAGCTGGCGGCGGCCGAGGAGCAGTGGCTGGAACTCGAAATCCTGCGCGAGGAACTGGCCGGCGGCTGACGCCGGTTATTTGAGTTGATCCGCGACTTTGTCGATGCCGGCCTGCGAGCACTCGTCGTCCTTTCCGGGCGAGCCTGACACGCCGACGGCGCCAATGACCTCGTTGCCCACCTTGATCGGCAGGCCACCGGCCAGTGCCAGCATGCGATTGTACTGAATTGCCGGTGCGTAATTGGGTTCGGTGGTCGCGCGCTTCGCGAAATTAGCCGATGGCGCGCTATACGCGCGGGCCGTGTAGGCTTTGCGGTCACTGCCTTCCGGCGTGTGTAAGCCTGCGCCATCGCCACGGAGCATGACGACTTGCAGGCCGTCACGGTCAAGCACCGAGACCGACACTTTGAATCCCATGCTCACGCACTTGTCGAGCGCTCCTTGGGCGATCGCCTGCGCCAGCGACAGCGAAACATTCTTTTGTGTCAGGACGCCCTGCGCGCCGGCGGGCGAGGCCAGCGTGGCGGCAACAGCGGATGCTGCAAAAATCTTGGATGACAACGACATAACGAAACCTCCCGGATTGTTCTTTCGGGGATTGAGGGGCCCCGACCCAAACATACCCCGGCGGCGGCGGTATTATTCGCCCCCACGCAAATGTGAGGTGCTATTTCTTCAGCTTGTAGCCGGTCCGGAAGATCCACCAGATCACGCCGAGGCACAGGCCCAGGAAAACCAGCGTCATCGCCACGCTGGTGACGATGTGGACATCGGCGATCTCGAAGAAGCTCCAGCGGAAGCCGCTGACCAGGTAGACGACCGGATTGAACAGGGTGACGGTCTGCCACAGCGGCGGTAGCACGCTGGTCGAATAGAAGGTGCCACCGAGGAAGGTCAGCGGCGTGATAATCAGAAGCGGCACGATCTGCAGCTTCTCGAAGCCGTCCGCCCAGATGCCGATGATGAAGCCGAGGAGGCTGAAAGTGATCGAGGTCAGCACCATGAAGGTGATCATCCAGAACGGATGCGCGATGTGCAGCGGCACGAACAGAAAGGAGGTCGCCAGAATGACGACGCCGAGGATGATCGACTTCGAGGCTGCCGCGCCCACGAAGCCGAGCGTGATTTCGAGGAAGGAGACCGGTGCTGACAACAGCTCGTAGATGGTGCCGATGAAACGCGGGAAATAGATACCGAATGAGGCGTTCATCACGCTCTGCGTGAGCAGCGTCAGCATGATCAGCCCCGGCACGATAAACGAGCCGTAGTTCACGCCTTCGATCTGCGCGATTCGCGAGCCGATCGCCGCGCCGAACACGACGAAATAGAGCGCGGTCGAGATGACGGGAGACACAATGCTCTGCGCTAGCGTGCGGCCGGTCCGCATCATTTCCGTCTTGTAGATCGCCGCGACAGCACGAAGGTTCATGGCGCGCTCTTGGTTTCGTCTTTGGGTTCGTTGACGAGGCCGACGAATATCTCCTCGAGCGAGGTCTGGTCGGTGTGCAGGTCACGGATGCGCAGGCCGGACTTACTCAATTCGCCAAGCAGCGTGGCAACACCGGTGCGCTCGGCCCTGGTGTCGTAGTCGTAGATCAGCTCATGGCCGTCGCCGCCGATCGTGAGATTGAAGGCCGCAAGGGCAGGGGGAACGGCGTCGAGCCGATCGGTGACATGCAAGACAAGGCGTTTCTTGCCGAGCTTGCGCATCAACTCAGCCTTCTTCTCGACCAGGATCATTTCGCCCTTGTTGATGACGCCGACGCGGTCGGCCATCTCCTCGGCTTCCTCGATGTAATGCGTGGTGAGGATAATGGTGACGCCGGCGGCGC
Organism: uncultured Alphaproteobacteria bacterium; assembly: GCA_963815055.1. GTDB lineage: Bacteria > Pseudomonadota > Alphaproteobacteria > Rhizobiales > Xanthobacteraceae > Pseudolabrys. The sequence goes on from CAWFEU010000004.1 coordinate 190,855, forward strand.
GCAGCGTCCGCACCACGTCCCACATGTCCTTGCGCAGCTCGACGTCGACGCCCGCCGTCGGCTCGTCAAGGAACAGGATCGTCGGCTCATGGGAAAGCGCCTTGGCGATCAGAACGCGCCGCTTCATTCCGCCGGATAGTTCCACAATTTTGGAGTGACGCTTGTCCCACAGCGAAAGGTCCTTGAGCACCTTTTCGAGATAGGCCGGGTTCTTCGGCTTGTTGAACAGACCGCGCGACATGGTGATCGCAGCCCAGACGGTTTCGAACGGCGCCATCATGATCTCCTGCGGCACAAGCCCAATCTGCGAGCGCGCCGCGCGATAGTCCGTGATGATGTCGTGGCCGTCGACCGTGACAGTGCCTTCGCTCGGATTGACGATGCCGCAGATGATGCCGATCAGCGTGGTCTTGCCGGCGCCGTTCGGCCCGAGCAGCGCGAATATTTCGCCGCGGCGAATGTCGAGATTGATGTCCTTGAGCGCCCGGAAGCCGGACGCGTAGCTTTTCGACAGGTTCTGGACGGAGATGATGGGCTGCATGAATTGGTAATGATGGCGGGACGCAGCCGCCATATAGTCCGTAGAACCCGGCGGCGCCAGTCCGGACGATACGACGAAAGTGCTAGGCGATGTTCGCGAGCGCGCTCAGGTCACTGAGCGTCTGCGCCGGCGGAAAGTCGGCATATTCATCCGGCATCCCGGCGCGATTGATCCAGTAGGTCCGGAAGCCGACTGAAGTTCCGGCCATCACATCCCAGCGGTTGGATGACACGAATGTCACCTCGCTGGGTTTGCATTTGAAATGCTCGGTGACGAGGGCATAGACCTCCGGCCGCGGCTTGAACATTTTCAGCACGTCCACCGACAGTACGCCGTCGAGATCGCCGCCGACTGCGGCGCCGTCCACCGCGCCCTTGAGCATGTCGGGCGAGCCGTTGGACAGGATGCCGGTCTTGTGGCCCTGGCCCTTGAGGGTGCGCAGAATGGCGCGCGCATCCGGGAAGGCATCAAGCTTGAAATAGGCATCGAGTAGCTTCGGTTTGAGTGCTTTCGGCACTGACGGCACGCGCGCCAGCGCGAAGTCGAGCGCGCGCTGGGTCAGCGTCCAGAAATCACGGTAACGGCCGGCGAGCGTCAGCGTCCAGCTGTATTCCAGCTGCTTGCTGCGCCAGATCTCCGACATGCGGTCCGCATCGGGGCCGGCCTCCGCGCGGTGGCGCGCAATCGCCGCGTGCACATCGAACAGCGTGCCATAGGCATCGAAAACGAAAACGGCCATTGATTTCTCCGATCAACAAAACTCGTAGGCAACGTTGCCGAGGCTGGCGTAGCATGGCCGCGCGGGTCAAGCCCGCGGGATGGAGACTGGAATGCCGCCGGGAAAAGACTGGTCAAAGACCTGGACCTTCTACGAAGGCGATTGGCACGAGGGCAACCTGCCGATCATGGGCGTGCGCGACCATGCCGCCTGGCTCTGTTCGTCGGTGTTCGATGGTGCCCGTACGTTCGAGGGCGTCTCGCCAGATCTCGATCTGCATTGTGCGCGCGTGAATGCCTCGGCGGAAACCATGCATCTCAAGCCGGTGGTCACGGCCGAGACCTGGCTCGGTCTCACGCAGGATGGCATCAAGCGCTTCGACAAGGATGCGGCGCTCTATATTCGTCCGATGTATTGGGCCGAACACAGTGGCGCGCTGCTGGTGGCGCCGGATCCGGAATTCGACCAAGTGGTGTCTCAGCGTCTACGAGGCGCCGATGCGCAAGCCGGAAGGTTTTTCGATCACGCTGTCACCTTATCGCAAGCCGAGCCTTGAATGCATGCCGGTCGACGCCAAGGCCGGCTGCCTTTACCCGAACAATGCGCGCGCCTTGATCGAGGCGAATGCGCGTGGCTTCGCCAACTGCGTCATGTTTGACCAGATCGGCAACGTCGCGGAGCTTGCCACCGCCAACCTGTTCGTCGGCAAGGACGGCGTGGTCTACACGCCGGCGGTCAACGGCACGTTCCTCAACGGCATCACCCGCCAGCGCGTGATCCGCCTGCTGCGCGAGGCCGGCGTGAGCGTGGTCGAGACCACGTTGAATTTCCGCGACGTGCAGAACGCCGACGAGATTTTTTCGTCCGGCAACTATTCCAAGGTGATGCCGGTCAACCGCATCGACGAGCGGTCGTTGCAGCCCGGTCCGCTCTATCGCAAGGCGCGCGAGCTTTACTGGGACTTTGCGCATGGCTGAGCGCCAAGGTGACCAAGCTCCCGTCGCCATTGTCGGGCTGGGGCTGATGGGCGAGGTTTACGCCCAGCGCCTGCTCGACGCGAAAATCCCGGTGACCGGCTACGACATCGATGTCGCGCGGCGCTCGCGCCTGGCCTTGATCGGCGGCAAGCCCGCCGAATCCATTGAAGCGCTCGCGAAACCCGCGCGCTGCGTCATCATCGCCGTGTTCAACACCGAGCAGGTCGAGGACGTCGTCGAGAACCACCTGCTGCCGGCGCTGGGCGAGGGCTCCAACACAATCGTGCTGTGCATGAGCACGGTCGATCCCGACCGCGTCGCCGCGCTCGCCGGCCGCGTCATTGCGCGCGGCATCCGTTATCTCGATGTGCCGGTGTCCGGCACCAGCGACCAGGTGCGGCGCGGCGACGGCGTGGCGCTGATCGGCGGCGACATGGCGATCGCCGACGACGTCACGGACGTGCTCGACGCGTTGTTTGCGCGCCGCTTTCACGTCGGCAAAGTGGGCGATGGCGGGCGTGCCAAGCTCGCGGTCAACCTGATCCTCGGCCTCAATCGTCTCGCTCTGGCGGAAGGCCTGGTGTTCGCCGAGCGGCTCGGGCTCAATCCGGCTGCCTTTCTTGAGGTTGCGCGTGGTTCGGCGTCCTATTCGCAGGTGATGGACACCAAGGGGCCGAAAATGGTGCGCGGCGATTTTTCGCCGGAGGGCCGCGCGAAGCAGACGCTCAAGGACGCGCATCTGATGCTCGACCAGGCTGCCGCCGTCGGACAGAGACTGTCGACATTGGAAGTGCACGTCGATGTGCTGGAGGCCTGCGTGCGCGCCGGCGAAGCCGATCTCGACAACAGCGCGATCATCAAGGAAGTGCGCCGCCGTGGTAAAAAGGCGTGAAGGGGAGGGTGCTCATGAGGATAGTCACATCGGTGTTAGTCGCACTCATTGCGGCCATGGGGCTGGTGCAGCCCGCGGCCGCACAGGACTGGCCGCAGCAGCCGATCCGTCTCATTGTTTCCTTTGGTCCGGGCGGCGGCGCCGACATCATCGGCCGCATCCTGGCCGAACTCAATGCAGAGCAAACTCGGCAAGCCGGTGGTAGTTGAGAACAAGCCCGGCGCCGGCGGCATCATCGGCAATGAAGTGGTCGCGAATGCCGCGCCCGATGGCTACACGCTCGGCATCATGACCGCCGGGCAAATCATTGCCGCCGCCACGCGGAAAAACATGCGCTACGACACGCTCACCGCTTTTGCCCCGGTCGGCCAGATTGCGACCGCCAGCCTGCTGATCGTGACGCGTCCGGATTTTCCCGCCAACAATTTGAAAGAGCTGGTCGCGGCCGCCAAGGCCGATCCGGGCAAGATCGTGTTTGCGAGTTCCGGCTTTGCCGCCACCCAGCATTTCGCCGGCGAAATGTTCAAGCAGACCGCCAAGGTGAATTTGCTGCACGTGCCGTTCAAGACTTCGCCGGAGGCGATCAACGCCGTGCTAGGCAAACATGCCGATGTGCTGTTCGACACGGTCTCCGCGCTGATCGGGCAGGTGCAAGCGGGGCAGCTCAAGGCGCTGGCGGTCACCGGCAAGGACCGCTTTCCGGCGGTGCCGAACATTCCGGCGGCGAGCGAATCCGGCGTGCTGCCGGGTTACGACGTCACCACCTGGTACGGCCTGTTCGCGCCGCGCGGCACGCCTGCGCCGGTCATTGCCAAACTCAACAAGACGCTCAACGAAAGTCTCGCCGACGAAACGGTGCGCAAGCGCCTGGAAACGGCAGGCGTCGTCGTCAAGGCGTCGACGCCGCAGGCCTTCGGCGATTTCATGGCGAGCGAATACAAGCGCTGGGATGCGGTGCGCGAGGCCGCCGGCATCGAGAAGCAATAGTTAGCCACGCGTCCTGTCATTCCGGAACTGCCCCATAGCGCGTCAAAGACGCGCGTGACCGCGCGTGTGGGGCAGGATCCGGAATCCAGATGCACGACTTGTCTCTGTGGCTGGATTCCGGGTTCGCTCGCTGACGCTCGCGCCCCGGAACGACGGGCCCGGCTAGTTACGCGTGACCGGGATCGGCCGGCCTTCCGCGATCGAGCGGATGACGGCCTCGAAGGCGCCGGCAACGTCGAGCATGTCGTCGGTCGAAACCGGGAACGGCTTGCCCGTCTCGATGGTTTCGCCGAAGGCCTCCAGCAGCACGCCCAGCGAGTTGACCGCCGGATAGACTTGGGTCACCGGCTGCTCGCCGACCTTGGCGACGGTCAGCGTCGTTTCCTCGCGCGCCTCCGCCCAGCCTTTGGTGCCGAACACCATGATGCGCCAGTACATCGGCGCGGCGCGCACGGTCGCCATGGTGCCGGTGGCGCCGCTTTCGAACTTGAACAGCGCGGCTGCGGCGTCGCGCGGATCGGGCGGCGCCTTCGGTGCAAACAGCCGTCCGCCGGCCGCCGCGATCGGCCCTGCGAGATTGACGAAAGCGTCGATCACGTGGAGGCCGGCGCCGGTCATGCCGCCGCCGGGGGATTCGCGCGGGTCATCGCGCCAGCCGCCTTTCACGCGCGTGGAATGTTCGTTGGTGAAATTGCCTTCAATATGCATCACGTCGCCGATGGTGCCTTCGGCCACCACGCGCTTGAGCTCGCGCATCGAGGAAAAGCAGCGCTTGTTGTTGCCGAGGGCGAAGGGCACGCCGGCCTTTTGCGTGGCGGCGACGGCGCGCGCAGCTTCGGCGCGCGTGAGCGCCAGCGGCTTCTCGCTCCAGACCGGCTTGCCGGCCGCCGCCACCGCGGAAATCTGCTGGACGTGCAGCGAATGCGGCGTTGCCAGGAACACCGCCTGCACACGCGGATCGGCGATCGCTTCATCGAAATCGGTGGAGAGTTCGAAACCTTTCGCCTTGGCAAAATCGGCGGCCAGCTCGGGCTCTTTGCTCACGCCGCGGATAATATGCAGGCGCTTGCTCTTGCCCTGCACGGATTCGACGATGTTCTTGCCCCAGCGTCCGAGGCCGATCACGGCGGCATTGATCATGGTTTGATCTTGATTTGATTTTGGGCGGACGGTCAGGCGGCCAAGGAAAAATATGTCATAGTTCATTCTAGACGGACGCAGGCGCGAACGGCAATCGGGAAAGGAAACGAACGATGGACGAGAAAGACCTTCACGAGCGCGGCTTGAAGCTGCGCGTCGACATGTTCGGCCGCGAGGCGGTCGAGAAGCGCATGAATGCGTTCGGCGATTTCGGCAAGCCGCTCCAGCACATCATCAATGCCTATGCATATGGCGATGTATGGCAGCGCTCGGCTTTGCCGCCGGCGACGAAATCGCTGGCGATGGTGGCGATGATGGCGGCGGTTGGTCATCCCAACGAGTTGCGCGTGCACCTCAAGGGCGCGCTCAAGAACGGCTGCACGGCGGAGCAGATCCAAGAAGTACTGCTACTGCTCACGTTGTATTGCGGCATTCCGGCCGCCAACGAGGCGCACACGATAGCGGTGGAGGTGCTGCGGGAAGCGGGGCGTTGATTTTTCTCTGTCATGGCCGGGCTTGTCCCGGCCATCCACGTCCTGCTTCGCGGCCAAGAAAGACGTGGATGCCCGCGACAAGCGCGGGCACGACGTTGAGAGTCTTCGACGCTGCTCTGGGTCCCCGCTTTCGCGGGGACGAACGGAAAAACGGTTGGGCGCTCGCCACGCTTCATTCGTGAAGCGTGCAATGCGAGCATCTTACGGCGGCGGTTCAGTCAGCAAATTCGGTACCGGGCGGCCGCGGATATCGTAGACGCGAGCATAGGTAACGCCCTCGCGCTCGATCTCCACCAGCACCGGCGCCTGCAGGTCGCGGCAATAAAACGTGCCGAGCATCATCGCGAAATCCGCGCGCTTGCGGTCCCACGTGGTTTCGAATCCGGGCCCGAGTGCCACCTCGGCCGGCGGCTGCGGGCCGCAGATCTCGACCGCCCATCGCCGGCCGCCCGGCGGCTTGAGATGCATGGCATCGAGCTTCACGCGCAGGGCCTCGCCCGCCTGTTTGAAGGCCAGCCCCCAGTAATCGAGCATGTAGTTGCCGTGCGCCATGCGCACGCCGCCGGAGGCCCAGTTGAAGGCGCTGTATTGGTAAGGATGCAGCCGCACCATTTCGCTCATCGGCAGGGCAACGCCCGCGACGAGCGCGGCGGAAAGCGCGACGCGCGCCGCGATCGGGCGGGCTTGCTCAAACAGCCAGCCGCCGGCGAGGCCGCCGAGCACGGCGAAAGGCGGCACCACGAACACGAAATGGCGCAGGCCGTTGTAGAGGGCAGGGTGCGCGAGCATCGCCAGCCCTACCGGGAAAAACGTCGCCAGCACCACGAACAAGAAATTGGCGCGGCGGGGCAGCGGCAGGCGTGACCGCGCGACGGCGACCAACGCGCCGATGGCGCCGGCAAGGCCGAGCGCGGTCATGATCTCCGGCAGCTTGAGCACGAACAGCTGCGGCAGATAGCGCACCGGCATATCTGTGACAGGGATCAGTTTGCCGGCGAACAATTCGCGCCACGGCTTTTCGAAAAACGTATCAAAATATTCAGCCGCGTGCAGCGGATTGAGCGGCGACACGATCGACCATGGCCACAAGAGTCCCATAATGAGATAGCCGAGCGCCAGCGCCGGCAGCAGGCACCAGATGAATTCGCCGAGCCGCGTTGCTGCTTTCCGTACGCCGGATCCGCGCGCTTCGGCAAACACGATGAACAACAGCGCGACGAGCGCGGTGGGCGCGGCGATCCCGGCCAGAATGCGCGAGCCAAACGCCAGGCCCAATCCAACACCCGCAAGCGCAACGGTGCGCGCGCCGGGTTGCGGATATTCCTCGAAGGCGCGCACCAGGCCGAGCAGCAGCACCGCCATGGCGGCGGCGAAAGGCGCGTCCTTTGCGTTCATGAACATGTGTCCGTAATAGAGCGGACACGTCGAAAGCAGCAGCAGCGCCGTCAACCCGGCCACCGGTCCCCCGAGCCGGCGGCCGATGCGCCAGGTCGCGTTCAGACCAATGATCCCGACGACGGCGCCGACCAGCCGCCGCGTCTCGAACAGTCCGAACGGCAGCACCTTAGCGGCAAGCGCCGCCGCCATATCGAAGCCGCCGCCATATTTGTAGAGATTGACGAAATTGAGTGCGCGGTCGTCGGCAAAGCCGGAGCCGTAAAGCTTGAGCAGCAGCTCGCCATATTGCGAGTGCGTGTAGTCGTCCCAACCGAGCCCGTAATCGCGAAAGGTCAGCGCCACGATGATCGCGACGAGGACGAGCACACAAACAGCAAGTCGGTCGGCAGCGCTCACTGCCGGCCGACCTGCGGACGCGGTTGAAGTCTTGGTGATGTTCTTGGCGATGTTTACTTGCTCGCCGCGGTGAACATCGCCTCGACGTGCTCCCAGTTCACCAAGTTGTCGAGGAACGCCTTGAGATAATCAGGCCGGCGGTTGCGATAGTCGATGTAGTAGGAATGTTCCCACACATCGCAGCCGAGAATCGGCGTTGCGCCGTGCACCAGCGGATTTTCGCCGTTCGGCGTCTTGCTGATGATCAGCTTGCCGTCCTTGACCGCGATCCAGGCCCAGCCGGAGCCGAACTGGGTGATGCCGGCTTGCGTGAAATCCTCCTTCATCTTGGCAACGCCGCCGAGATCGCTGTCGATCTTGGCTTTCAGCTTGGCGGGAATTTTGTCGCCGCCGCCATTCGGTTTCATCCACTGCCAGAAATGCGTGTGGTTGTAGTGCTGGCCGGCATTGTTGAAGAGCCCGGCGTTCTTGCCGAACGAGCCTTTCACGACTTCCTCGAGCGATTTGCCTTCCAGCCCGCTGCCTTCCAGCAGCTTGTTGCCGTTGTCGACGTAGGCCTTGTGATGCTTGTCGTGGTGATATTCGAGCGTTTCGCGCGACATGTAGGGCGCGAGCGCGTCGTGGGAATAGGGCAGGTCGGGCAGTTTGAACGTCATTATGTCCTCCTCGAACCACTAAAGGATAAGCGCCGAATAATCCGGCCTCGGGATGAAACCGGTTCGTCCCCGGGCGAGTTCCTCAACCAAGCTAATTAGGCGGTGGCGCGGCCGGGGGCAACGGTAAGCTGGGCCGCCTTTTACAGCCACAGCGGCCAGGGCACCGTTCCGTCAGGTTGGCGTCACTTTAGCTGTTGCCGCCGGCGTTCGAAAAATGAGAGAATTTGCCATTGCCAGAATAATTTAGCCGGCAAAACACGGCGAAGGTTGCTGGTCCAAAAGTTGCTGGTCTTTGGGGAGGATTGGAAGGGCATGCCGGTCTTGTTGTTAGGCATTGGTGTTTTCGCCGTAATCGCGGGTCTCGTGATGATTGGATTTGGTATTCCAATCAACGAGTTCAGTTTCGGCAATACCCTCATCAGCGCCGGCACCACTGCCTCGATTGGCGGCCTGATCATCATCGCGGTCGGCATGGCCGTGCGGCAGCTCCGGCTAATTGTGGTGATGCTCGGCGATTCCGCATATGCGCGGCTCGCGCTGCCGTCCGATGAATTTGAGCCCGGCGCGGCCGTGCGCAAGCCTGCGCCGACGCCCGTGCCGGCGCCCGTGCCGGCCCAGGCCAGCCAGACCACCCAAGGCCGCGTCGCCTATCCGCCGCGGTCCAAGGAAAGGCCGGCGTCTGACCCCTCTGCGGCCGAGGCGGAGCCCGCGCCCGCGCCATTTGCCGGCGAGCGGGCGGACCAATCCTTGGCGCCGTCGCTGCGCAACCCGGATGAGGCATCGTTGGCGGACGATGACGATATTTCGCTGTCGCCCCGGCACCCGCAGCCCGCTCCGGCGTCTGCCGTGCCGCCCCGGCTGGACAAGAGTTCGGATACGGTTGACTGGCGGACACCGCCGGCGCCACCGGCTACAGCGCCGCAGCGGCCGCCATCGGCCAATTTCGACGCCATGTGGCCGGCCGAGAACAAGGCGGTCAAAGGCCCGCCTTCGAGTCTTTCGTCGGCTCTGCCTTCGGGCCCGGCGGCCGGCGCACCAAAGCCGGAACCGAAGGCCGATGCGCTCGCGCAGTCCGCCAAGCGGGCGGAACCGGATACACCGAAGCCGCGCACGGTCGCAATTCTCAAATCCGGGGTCGTCGACGGGATGGGCTACACGCTCTATGTCGACGGTTCGATCGAGGCCGAGTTGCCGCAAGGCACCCTGCGTTTCGCCTCGATCAATGAACTGCGCAGCCATCTGGAAAAGAATTCATAAAACGCGCGCCAGATCATCGCGGGTCTTTAGTCTCGTTTATCTTGGTCATTCTTTGGATTTGCTGATAAAGACGCCCGGTAGTCGCATTTTACCAATAATTGTCGCGATAGACTGCTATCTTTGTCTTGCAGACACTGATGTCCGATAGTAATTTTAAATATAGGAATTGAGCCGTTATTCGGCGCATTGCATCGCGGATTGCCGTCAATTTGCGATGACCTTGCTCGCAAGGTCTCGTCTGCCGTGCGCCAGTAATAAGAACTCGAAAAAAGATTTTTTGAAAAAAGCATGCGCGACGGCGTTCGTGTCGAACGCGCAACGTGGATGGGGCAGCGCAACGCGGCAGGGTCAACGGGATAGCGTCAATGAGCGACAACAGCGCCAATGGAAATTTCATCGAGCTGACCGCTGAAATCGTGTCGGCCTATGTCAGCAACAACACGGTGCCGGCCGGCGAAATTTCGAACTTGATCAACCAGGTGCATGCCGCGCTCAGCCGCGTGTCGGGCAAGCCCGCGGACGGTTCGTCCGAGCCGCTGAAGCCGGCGATCTCCGTGAAGAAATCGATCACGCCGGAGTTCATTGTCTGTCTGGAGGATGGAAAGAAATTCAAGTCGCTCAAGCGGCACCTGCGCACTCAGTACAATATGACGCCGGAGCAGTACCGCGAGAAATGGGGCTTGAGCAGCGACTATCCGATGGTCGCGCCGAATTACGCGGCCGCGCGCTCGCAATTGGCCAAGCAGATGGGCCTGGGCCAGCAACGGCCGGCGGCGGGCGAAGTAGCGTTCCACGCATTTCATTGACGACGTCATTCCGGGACGGCCCGTTAGGGCCGGACCCGGAATGCAGACGCAAAGTTTGTCCGTGCATCTGGATTCCGGGTTCGCGCATTGCATGCGCGCCCCGGAATGACTTGGTTGGGCGCCAGCGGGCGAAGTAGCCGCCTTCGCATTTCAAACAGCAGCGTCATTCCAGGGCGCGAGCCATAAGCGCGTTTACGCGCCTTCGATACGGTGCCTCACCGAGTTCATTCCGGGGCGCGAGCGTCAGCGAGCGAACCCGGAATCCAGAAACATAGACACGTCGTGCATCTGGATTCCGGGTCCGGCCCTAACGGCCGTCCCAGAATGACGTCGTGAGAGTGCGGGGCCCGCGCCTCATCACAAACAATTGCGGAAAAAATTCCTTGCGCGCCGCGGCGCGATCGTATAGGTATTTATTCCGCAACAGGAAAAGACGCCGATGAATGGAAATGCAAGTCGTAATGAATGTCGTGACGAGCAACGGGGCCGCTCATGAGCGTTCCCGGACGAAGACGGGTAAGCGCCGTGCCGGAGCCGCCCAAGGCCGAGATCGGTTCATTCCGCGCGCGCCATCTGGCCTTGGCGGAGCGCCAGATCGTGTCCGAATTCGGACGCGTGACTGTCACGGTCGATGACGCTGAAAGCCCGCTGGCCTGGCTCGCCCGCCGGCGCGGGCGCGATGGACGCGCGTTGATCGAGGCGCATCAGCTGCAGGCCGGCGAGCGGCTGCGCGCTGATTTCACGCGCGCGCATCTGATGCCGCGCACGACGGCGAACTGATCGAGCCCGATCTCGTCCGGCCGCCGTGGCGGCGAAGGTGCCGCGAGCGCGACCGACACGATGGTCGCCGCGCGCCAGCGCGTGCATGCCGCGCTCGATTCGGTCGGGCCGGAATTTGCCGGCCTGCTGCTCGACATCTGCTGCTTCCTCAAGGGGCTTGCGGATACCGAGCGCGCGCGGGCTTGGCCGGCGCGCTCGGGCAAGGTCGTGCTGCAGCTCGCGCTGGATCGCCTCGCCCGGCATTACGGCTATGCCGCGCAGACCTGCGGCAAAAGGCGCGCACATGTGCGGACATGGCTGGCCGAGGATGCGGAGTTCAGGGTGGAGTGTGTGTGACGACCCCGCTAACTCTACGACGTCATTCCGGGGCGCGCTGAAAGCGCGAACCCGGAATCCAGATGCACGACGTGTCTATGTGTCTGGATCCCGGGTTCGCTCGCTGACGCTCGCGCCCCGGGATGACAACAAGAACGTGAGCGCGGCGTCGAAGACGCACGTAAACGCGCTTATGGTGCGCGCCCCGGAATGACGCTGTGGTTATTTCGCGCTTCGCGCGCGCCTCACCATGAGGCCTATCAAGCCACCGCCGCCTGCGCCGCATTGGCTTCGGCGCGGATGCGCTCCACCATGGCGCGCAGGCCGTTCGAGCGTTGCGGCGTGAGGTTCTCGCGCAGCCCGATGCGGTCGAACAATGCGATCGCGTCGGTGGCGATGATGTCGCGCGCGCTCTTGCCGGAATAAAGCGCAAACAAAATGGCGATCAGCCCGCGCACGATATGCGCGTCGCTGTCGCCCTCGAAAGTGAGTACGGGCCCGGCGGAACCGTCAGGCTTGACGTGCGTGAGCAGCCAGACCTGGCTGGCGCAGCCCTGCACCTTGTTGGCATCGGTGTGCGCGCTTTCCGGCAGTGGCGGGAGCATGCGCCCGAGCTCGATGACATAGCGGTAGCGGTCATCCCACTCCTCGAGCAGTTCGAAGTTCTCAACGATCTCGTCGATGGTCGTCATGTGGGTATATATAGGCTGGCCGGGGCCGGGCGACAAACGCGGGGTGTCGTGCGCACTTACCTTTGTCATTCCGGGGCGCGCACCATTTGGTGCGCGAACCCGAAATCCAGCCGCCAGTTCCGCGCTTATTTCTGGATTCCGGGTTCGCGCTTCCAGCGAGCCCCGGAATGACGAAAAAACTTGCGATTGCCGTCCCGGAATGACGTCGTTTAGTGTGCGGTCTCGCAGCGAGCGGCCACCGCAAGGACAAGTAGGAATTACGCCGCCGGATTGGCGCGCGCATCACGGCGCGGCGGCAGCGGCACCGGGGCGTGCCAGGCCGGCGCCAGATCGGCCGGGGTCAAGGTGCCCGAAACGCTGGAGGTGCCCGACGCGCCAAAGTGACTGGCGTTGCCCGAGGCACCATTGCCGGAGTTACTGGAGTTGTTTTTGCCCGCCAGCGATGCAGGAATCGCTTTGCTGTCCGCCTTTGCGTCGGCCTTCTCGGGCGATGCGGATTTCTCGCGCAGTCTGCTGATGAATTCATAAAGCGTGCGCGCGCCGGCTTCCGCCTTGTGGCCGAGCGCAACGGCGACCTTGCCGCCGGCCTCGCAGGCATCGGGCTGGCGTTCGCAGAATCCGCGCACGTCGCTCACGGCGGCACTCGCCAGCGTGACGGCTTGCGAGGCATCGATCTGGGATGCCGGAGACGTCGACTTGCCGCCGCTTGAGAGGAGCACGCAGACAACGCACACCCAGAACGCCATACGCAGAAGAAAGAACATGACCCTCACCCGCAACAATCCCCGCGGCTTTTTCGCCGCCTTTGAGACAAACCGTAACAGACAGGCCTGAAGCTGTTGTTGGAAATGCCGGGAGGTTTTTGGACAAAATCGAAGCAAATTTGATGAAAAGTTTAATGATCGGTGGCGCGCGGCGGCGGCATGGTGAGGAGTGCGCGAGCTTGCCGCGGCGTCATTCCGGGACGGCCCGAATGGGCCGGACCCGGAATCCAGAGGCGTATCGATGTGGCTGGATTCCGGGTTCGCGCTTTCAGCGCGCCCCGGAATGACGAGAAGAGCTTGCAATTGTCCATTGCGCATGATGCTGAGAGTGGGGCGGTTTGTGGGCAAGTTTCTCCGTTCGTCCCCGTGCAAACGGGGACCCAGGGGCCCACACGCAAACGGTTGCGATTTTGCTCTGGGTCCCCGCTTTCCGCCTTCGCGCTCCGCGCTTCGGCGGACTTGAACCCGCCGAAGCTCGCGAAGCGAGCGTAGGCTGGGTCGCGGGGACGAACGGTTGGGGGACGGCGCGACCGAACGCGATCTCATTCCACTTTGCACTCCCTCATGGTTACCACATCGGTAACAAAGCACGGCGGGTGTCACCGCCGTGTTCCAGCCATTGCGCCACCCCGGGCACGGTCCATCGTGCCATTGCGCCGGCCATTGGACCGCGCCGCGGCGGCTCAAGCACTGTCCATCGCCGCTGCGGCAACTGAAATTTCACCATGACCTTCAAATCGCGTCGGGAACTGGTGCCGAGCGCCACTGCAACGGCCGTTCCGGCTTCGCGCGGGCGCTGCCTTAGCTTTCGCTTAAGCGGCTTGGCCCTAAGGTCCGCGACGCAATAGGGGCGCGTCTGTTTTGTCAGGACGTGAGACAGGGACGGTGAGTTTTCTCACGCCAGTTTGGAATTATGTCGACGCCCTGGTCCACCCAACGGCCCGGCAGGATGCGTTGACGGCTGCGCGCCATCGCGCCTTCATCGCGCCGCGGCTGCTCGGCAGCTTCGCCGCGCTCGCAAGCTTCCCCATATACATTGTCCTGCGCGGAGTGCCGGGCGTGCTCGAGGTCGGGGTCTTCGCCTGGCTGGTGGCGCCGATCCTGATCGTCACTTATTTGTCGCGAACCGGCCGCTACGACAACGCGCACATTCTTTCCTCGCTGTCGCTCACGCTTCTCGCCGGCGCGCTGGCGCTGTTCACCGGCGGCATCGGCTCGTTCGCCGCGGTCTGGCTGGTGGTCGTGCCGCTCGAAGCGGCGCTCTCCGCCTCGCGCCGCGTGATCGTGCTGGCCTCGCTCTTCACGCTGGCCGCGGCCGCCATCCTGCTCGCGCTCGGCTTTGCCGGCTGGCTGCCCGCATCACTGGCGTCCGGCGAATCACATGTCCAAATTGGCTCATTGGCCGCGCTCGGCATTATCCCGGCGGCGCTTTACGCGACCGGTCTTGCATTGGGCGCCGAGCAGCTCACGCGCACCAGTTTCTGGATGTTGCACGCCGAGGAAGACCGCTACCGGCTGCTCGCCCGCAACATGACGGATGTCATCGTGCGCCATGGCCGCAACGGCGCCGTGCTGTCTGTTTCGCCGGCGGCCGAGGCGCTGCTCGGCGTTCCGGTGCACGAGCTGTTGCGCAACGGCCTGTTCGACCGCGTCCATGTGGCCGACCGACCGGCTTATCTTGCGGCGCTGGCGGATGCCGCGACGCTGAACGAAGAGCGCGCGCTTGAATTCCGCATCCGCCGCGAGCCCGATGCGCAGCATGCCGGCCGCTTCATCTGGGCCGAGATGCGATGCCGCCCGCTTCATTATGCTGCCGATGAAAACAAGCCGGCCGGCCGCCAAGGCGTCGAAGTGGTCGCGGTGCTGCGCGATGTCAGCGACCGCAAGGCGCAGGAACTCACGATCGAAGCCGCGCGCGCCGAGACCGAGCGCGCCAGCGCCGCCAAGAGCCGTTTCATCGCCACCATGAGCCACGAGCTGCGCACCCCGCTCAACGCCATCATCGGTTTCTCCGACATGCTGACCAACGAGACGCTCGAGCTCGATGCCGCGCGCAGGCTCGATTATGCGCGGCTCGTCAACGAGTCGGGCCGGCATCTGCTGGCAGTGGTGAACGGCATCCTCGACGTGTCGAAGATGGAGACCGGCAATTTCGAGATCACGCCCGAGCCCTTCGCGCCGGCCGCGGCCATCGGAAGCTGCACGGACCTGCTGGCGCTCAAGGCGCGCAACTCCGGCATCGACCTGAAGACGCGGCTTGCGCACGGCCTGCCCGATGTCGCGGCCGATCGCCGCGCCTTCAACCAGATCCTGATCAATCTTATTTCCAATGCCATCAAGTTCACCCCGCGCGGCGGCGCCGTCACCGTGAGCGCGCGCTGCGATGGCCCGGATTTCGCGGTCACCGTTGAGGACAATGGCGTCGGCATCGGCGAGGCCGACCTGCCCCGGCTGGGCGAAGCCTTCTTCCAGGCCAATGCATCCTATGACCGTCGCCAGGACGGCTCCGGCCTCGGCCTGTCGATCGTCAAGGGTCTCGTCGGCCTGCACGGCGGCGCTGTCGATATCCGCAGCCGGCTCGGCGAAGGAACGCACGTCACCGTGCGCCTGCCGATCGATGGCGATCGCCCGTGCGCCGCCCAGCCGATCAAGCTGGTGCCCGAATGCACCGCCCAAGAGGTGCGCGAAATTCCAGTCGTTGCCAATTACCAGGTGAAGAAAAGTGCCTAGGCGATCCTCCCGCAGGGGAACAAGGGAAACCACATTCGAAACAGCCGGGCGCCTTGCCGCCGTAATCGGCGAGCATCCGCGCGAGTTCGTGGCGATCGTGATGGCGACGATTGCGATTTTTACGATTTTCATCAACGCGCTGTTCCTGCAGAAGGGACCGCACCCGGCGCCGATCTTTGCGGCGCGGCCGATGCTTGCGCGCGAGGAAGCGGCGATCCCGCCGCGCATCCAGGGCGTGCACCCGAACGTCGCGATCGAGACTTCGGCGCTGGCGCGTACGCAGATGATTGCGAGCATCCAGCGCGAGCTCACGCGGAAAGGTTTTTACGACGGTCCGCCTGATGGCATCTGGGGCGCCAAGACCGACATCGCGGTGCGCGATTTCGCGCAAGCAGCCGGCATCAAGGTCAACCCGGAGGCGAGCGACAGCCTGCTGCACGCGATCATGGCATCGAACGCGAAGGCGCCGGCCAATGCGGCGGCGGAGGCGGCGCCGTCCGATCCGATCGCTAGGCTGATCGCGCCGTCCAAGCGCGTGATGGCGATCCAGCGCGCGCTCACCGATTTCGGCTTTGGGCAGATCAAGCCGAGCGGCCAGTTCGACCCCGCCACCAAGACGGCGATCGAGAAGTTCGAGCGTGAGCGCAAGCTGCCCATCGACGGGCAGATCTCCGACCGGCTGGTGCGCGAGCTCGCCGCGATGACGGGCCGGCCGCTGGAGTGACCGCTCCGGTCATTCGTCGACGGCGCGCCCGCTGAAGTAACTCCCTCTACGTCGTTCCGGGACGCCGCGAAGCTCGCCGACGCTCGCGCCCCGGAATGACAGAGAAAGTGGGTGCGCGAGCTCGCCGCGATGACGGGCCGGCCGCTGGAGTAGGGCGGGGGCGTCACGATCTTCTTCCGCTAATTTGCAGCAATGCTGATGCGCACAAATGGGTCGAGCGCGTTGCAGCGCATTCCCTCTCCCATAGGGAGAGGGTGCCGAGCGAACGGAGTGAGCGAGGCGGGTGAGGGGTTCGTGCCTCACGTTGGTCCGTAACCCCTCACCCGCGCACGCTCGCTATCGCTCCGCGTGCGCACCCTCTCCCACACAGAACTCGGGTTTACCCGAGTTCTGTCTTCTATTGAGTGGCCGAAGTCGGAAACATCCGACTTCGGCTGGGAGAGGGAAGTGCGCTTGTGGCGCGGCTTCGATCTAAACCCATGTCCGTCCGAAAATAACGTGCCGCGATAGCCGCCCGCGACGGGCGCGCACAATCCTGCTACCACCCTCGCATGCGATTGAAGTCCGGTATCTGGGTGGCGGCCTATCTGCGCCGTTGCAATGTCGAGGGTCTCTTTGCAGCGGTGCGCCGGCGCGGCGCCGAGGAGGCCGGCGCCATCTTCATCAAGATCAACCGGCTCGACGGCACCGGCACGCTTTTTGGCCCCGCGCCGCAGTCCGCCTTCGACGATGCGCAGCCGACCGACCGCATTTTTTCAGCTGTGGTTGGCGGGCAGACGCCGGCGCCGGATGCCGACATCGAGGCGCGGCTGGTGAAGGAAATTCGTTTCGACCCGGATGTGTGGATTGTCGAGGTCGAGGACCGCGAAGGGCGGAATTTCATCGATGGGGTGGTGAAGTGACGCGCGAAGCGCGTCATGCGCGGGCATAGCCGTCCGAAGGACGGCGTGCTTTCGCACACCTATGTCCCGGGCATCCCGATTAGACGGGCACATGCCCTAACGACGTCATTCCGGGACGCCGCAAAGCGGCGGACCCGGAATCCAGAACGATGTACGGCCGACTGTGCTTCTGGATTCCGGGTTCGCGCCATAGCGCGTCGAAGACGCGCGTCAACGCGCTGATGCAGCGCGTCCCGGAATGACGGTGTGGGGTGCGGGCGTGCCAGACAAATGGGAGGCTGTCGGTCTACGCGTTCGAGCTCAGAGAAAATCTACCGCTCGTTACTCTTGAATCGCGCCGGGCGGGCGGCGGGTTCGGCGCGCGGCGGGGTGCGCGTCGCCGTCTGACGTGCGCTACGGCGCTCGTCATTCCAGTAAACCGTTTCATGGATGGCATGCCGCTGCGCAGCCGTCGCGCGCCAGATCGTCAGCATGCGGTGCACGGCCGCCGCGTTGAGGTCCTCGAACAAAGCCGCGAGCTCGAACACCCGCGCGACCGATTGCCCGATCACCGGGTTGAGGCACAACAATATACGCTGCAGCATGTCGGCGTTCATGCCGAGCGCCTTGCCGGCCACCACCAGCGGCTCACCGAACGGATCGCGCGTGATGCGGATCGCAAGCTCGCGGGAAACGCCGAGCGCGCGCTCGAGCACGCGGGCAAATTCGCCGGGGTTGCGCGCAAGCGCCGCCTTTTCCAGCCGGCGGATGAGCTCGCTCGCCGCCGGCATCGGGCGCAAGCTCGCCGCATCGGCCGCGACATCGAGATTGGTGAGGATCAGCCGCCGCTCGTCGGTGCTCGCATCGAAGAACAACTCGATCAGGTCGTCACTGTCGGTGTCGCCGCGGCGGCTCGCCAGCGGAAGGCTTGCGAGCTTGCGCAAAACCATCTCCGGGGCGCCCGCATAGGCCGACAGCGTGGCGGTGACGGTGCCGCGCGTGAGCGGGTCGACCGCGTCAATGAGCCCGAGCGCCAGCTCGACATACTGCGCTTCTTCCTCCGGGCTGTGGCTGGGTTTCTGGACGTACAAGTCGGTGAGGACGCGCAGCAAAGTCGGGCGGATCTCGACGCCATCCCGGCACGCCAGGTCGACCAGGCTGTCCAATGGCTCCAAAGACAACTTGGGGGAGGACGCGGGAAGCTTCACCATCACACAAAACGCCACACTGCAACGGGATCGCGCCAGATTAGTCGGCGCGCGTTAGCGAACCGTTAACCTTGCAAGCCCTTTAATTGGCGAAGGCGCCGAACCGGCGGCCTCGAGGAGGTCGAGCACCGGGCCGGCAGGGGGTTTGCAATGGGTGAAGTCATCCGGTTTCCCGACGAGGTGAGCCCGCGCGGCGGCAAATATGTCGACGCGAATACCGAGCCTGCGACCGTGATCATCCTTCCGGTGATCCGCATCGACCGCGGGCCCGACGGCACGGACGGCCTCGAACCTGACACTGGCAGCAATCCGGGGCGGCCGCGCCGCCGCCGCCGCGCACTGCGCTGATCGAACCGACAAACGCAGCTGCGCAAAGATCCGCCAAAGACCTGACAAAGATCTGCCGAAGATTGACCAAAGATCTGAGATGAAAATTCTGCCGCCGTCGCTGAGAGTCCTCGCAAGACGATCGAAGACTTGGCGGCCGCTCTGCGTGTTCGGCGTTGTGGCGCTGCTTGCCGGCTGCGCCAACAGCGATTTCGGCGAGGTCAACCAGACGCTGGTGACCGACGGAATCCACGATTGGCTTGGGCGCGATTCACCGAAGTCGCATCCGGTGCCCGCATCGACCTTCGAATACACCGACGATGAGCGCGCGCTGCGCGACAATGCCTATCCGCTGATCCAGCCGCCTTACGACCGCCAGCAATGGAATCAGGTGGCCGGCGAGTACGGCGTCAAGCGCACCACGCTGACGGACCGCCGCAAATTATATGACCGGCTGCTCGAGGAGTGCCACCGCTCGTCGGCGGCGCTGTACGCGCGGCTGATCGACGATATCCGTAACGACACCACGCGGCTGTCGCAGTTTTTCGAGACGGCAGGCCGCGTGATCGACATCGACCAGCGGCGCGAGAAGAGCCTCGGCTATGTCTCCGAGCTCAGCCGGCGCGAGGAGGCCAATGCCTTGCGCCGCGTGCGCGAGAACGCGCATGTGGTCGAGATCGTGCGCTGGAGCCTGGAGGATCGCGTGCTTGCGTATCAATATGTGCTCGAACGGCTGGTGATCACGACGCCGATGACGCAGGCGGTCGATGTCGAGCGGCTGCTCAACCAGCTCAAGAGCCAGATCGCGCGCTACAACGAACTGCCGCCGACCTGGCGAAGAGAGCCCAGTTTGGCGTCTTCCAACTGACGGAAGTGTGTGGCGGCGCATAGACTTCAACCCCGTTCGTCCCCACGAAAGTGGGGACCCAGGGGCCCATACTCCGACACTTGCGATCTATTGCTCTGGGTCCCCGCTTCCGCGGGGACGAACGGAGAGAGTACCTCTACCGCCCCCTTGCAGGCGGTCGCGCGGGCGGAGTCGGAGGCGCGGGCGCAGGACGCGGCGCCGGCGCGGGGAGCGCCTCGCGCTCGCAGCGCGCGCCGGCAACCGCGCTCTGCGCCGCCGGCATCAGGCCGGGCTCCGGCGCCATGGCGCGGATCGCGATCAGCCCGGTCGTGCCCGGGGAATCCACGATCAGCCGGTCGGCCGCGGTGATTTCCTCGTCCTCCGGAATCTGGTCGTGCTGCGCCTGCGTCATCAAATCGAGCTCGATCACGCGCCGGCCGGCGGCGCGGTCGTTGATGGCGTAATAGGCAACGTCGAGCCGCGTGTAGAACGACACCGAGGTATAGGCCGGGCTCACCGGCACTGTGAGCTTGAGCGGGCCATCCGAGAGATCGTAGCGGCACACAGCCGTGGCGAAAGCCGGATCCATGAACGGCATCACGGCCTTTTCGGGCGTGGGCAGCGGCAGCGCGACCACGGTGTTGACCGGCACGAGCGGCGTGAGGCGCGCATAGGCATCCTGCGTGGCCGTGCGCGGCAGGATGATCACGGTGGCGAGGTGCACGATGCCGCCGAGCAGCGCCCCGCCGAAAATGAGCAGAAGCCAGCGGATCATGGAGCGTTTCTCTTCATTGTCCCGCACTTACCTGTCATTCCGGGACCGCCCGAAGGGCGGGACCCGGAATCCAGAACGCTGTTCTGAATTTGTATCTGGATTCCGGATACTGCTCTTCGAGCAGTTCCGGAATGACGGTGGAAGCTATGGTGCGCGTAGCTACAAACCCCGTTCGTCCCCGCGGAAGCGGGGACCCAGAGCAACAAATTCAGGCGCGAACGTTTTGGCCGCTGGGTCCCCACTTTCGTGGGGACGAACGGAGAGGGGGCACGCGCGGCAAGTCTCATCACTATCCCTTCCCCGGGCAGCTGCGCGTCGCCACCGCCGGCATCGGGACTTCGCGGCCGGCCTTGGTCGAGACCCCCACCGCGGTGTCGTAGAGCCGTAAAATCAGCTGGTAGCGCTCGACGCCGCCGGTCGGCAGCCAGTTGCCCGGATTGGCGCGCGGCGCCACCACGATCTCGAAGGTGCCGTCGGCCTTGCGCGCGATTTCCTCGCTGGTGAAGCCGTAGCGGCCGACCGAATTGGCCACCAGGCCGCCGTCCACGCTGTACAGCGTCAGCGTCCAGTAGCGCGCCGTCGGCGTGATGCCGGAAAGCACGACGTCGCAGCGCCCGTCGAGCCCCTTGCCGTCGTCGTCCTCGTGCACGGCGAACGACACGCCGTCGCCCAGCGCAATCGGCAGCCGCCCCGTGCGCGCGATCGAGGCGCGCGCGTAAGGATCGGCGTCCAGCGTCCCCGTCTTGGGGAAGGCATCCCAGCTGTCGATCGACAGCGCGCCGAAGGCGGCGCCGCGGCTGAGCGCATAATACGTCAGGCCGAGGCCGACGAAGGCCGCGACCGCGAGAGCAAACAGCGTTCCGATCAACAGCCGCACGAATGATCCGACAAAAGAAAGGGGGGATGGGTCCGGGTGGGAAGTTTACGCCGGCGGCGGGGAGAAGGGGAAGTGACGATCGGGCGCCTGTCCTCCTCGTCTGTCATTCCGGGACACCGCGAAGCGGCGGACCCGGAATCCAGACACAAGTTCGGAGCTTCGTTCTGGATTCCGGGTTCGCGCCATAGCGCGTCGAAGACGCGCGTAAACGCGCTGATGCGCGCGCCCCGGAATGACGAGGCAAAAGATTCGGTACGCGCGCGCCGCCGCGGTCCCGCTACCAACTCAATTCCGGCTGCCGAAAGCGTGGCCTTCAAGTGAAGACGTCAGGGCCGCGCCCCGCTCGGTCTCTGTATCCGCCTGCTTCTCCTTCGCGCGGCTCGGGCTGACGGCGGGCGGAGGGAGGCTGCTGTCGCTGCTGGTCGGCCCCAGCGCGCGGTTGGCGGCATCCATCAGCCGCTCGACCCGCACCAGCGCTTCGGCGCCGCGCTTGGTGAGCAGAGCCGGGCGCGGCGGGATGGCCGGCGCGTCGCTCTTCTTCTTTGTCGTTGCCTCGGCATAGGCCTGCGGCTGGCGCACCTGCGGAACGGCCACGCCGGGCAGCTGCTTCAATTCGATGCCTTCATGCGCATAGGCCATGATGTTGTGCCAGGTCATCGCCGGCAGCGAGCCGCCCGTCATGCGGTTGGTCGACTGGTAATCGTCATTGCCGAACCACACCCCGCACACGAAATTCCCCGTGTAGCCCATGAACCAGGCATCGCGATAAGCGTTCGTTGTGCCGGTCTTGCCGGCGGAGGCTATGCCGTCGAGGCGCGAGCGTTTTCCCGTGCCGTTTTCCACCACGCTGTTCATCATCTTGATCATGTCGGCGGCAACGCCTTGCGGCAGCACCCGCTTCGGCTTCGGCCCGTCGCGGTCATAGCGCCAGACCAGTTCGCCGGCGCCGGTGCGTACTTCCAGGATCGCGTGCGGCATCACCTTCATGCCGAGATTGGGAAAGGTGGCATAGGCGCCGGTGTGATCGAGCACGGTGACTTCGTCGGCGCCGATCGGCAGCGAGGGCGTATCCGGCAGCGGCGTGCGGATGCCCATGTCATGCGCGGTCTTCACGATTTTGGCGCGGCCGATCTTGGCATTGCCGCCCCCGATCGCGATCGACAGTTTCACGGCAATCGTATTGACCGAATGCGTGAGCGCCTGGATCAAGGTCATCGAACCGGAATAGCCGTTCCCGTAGTTGTGCGGGCACCAGTTGCCGATGCAGACCGGCCCGTCGACCACGATCGTGCTCGGCTTGAAGCCGTTTTCCAGCGCGGTGGCGTAGACATAGGGCTTGAACGATGAGCCTGGCTGGCGCATCGCGTCGGTCGCGCGGTTGAACTGGCTGGCGCCATAATCGCGGCCGCCGACCATCGCGCGCACCGAGCCGTCGACATCCATCAGCACGGCGGCGGCCTGCTTGGCATGATATTCCTGGCCGTATTGCCGCAGCGAGCTTTCCACCGCGGCATCGGCATTGTTCTGCAGCCCTGTGTCGAGCGCGGTGCGCACCACGAACACGCGTTCCGTCATCGATTTCGGGAAGGTGTCGACCAGTTTCTTCATCTCGTCGAAGGCCCAGTCGAGATAATAATTGGCGGCGCGGTCGTCGCGGCGATCGACTGGAGTTGCCGGGTGGCGGCGGGCGCCGAACACCTGACCTTCCGTCATCATGTTCGCTTCGACTAGGTTATCGAGCACGACGTTGGCGCGCGCGCGTGCGGCCGGGAGGTTAACGTGCGGCGCGAACTTGGTCGGCGCCTTGAACAGGCCGGCGAGCATGGCTGCTTCCGCGAGGTTCACGTCGCGCGCCGACTTGTTGAAGTAATATTGCGCGGCCGCATCGACGCCGAAGGCGCCGCCGCCCATGTAGGCGCGGTCGAGATACAATTTGAGGATTTCGTTCTTGGTCAGGCGCGCTTCCAGCCACATCGCCAGGAAGGCTTCCTTGACTTTGCGTTCGATCGTGCGCTCGTTGGACAAAAACAGGTTCTTGGCGAGCTGCTGGGTGATGGTGGAGCCGCCCTGCACGACGCCGCCGGCGCGCGTGTTGGCAACGAGCGCGCGCGCGGTGCCGGCGAGATCGACGCCGAAATGCTCGTAGAAGCGCCGGTCTTCGGTGGAGAGCACCGCCTTGATCAGGTGATCGGGAAACTGGTCGAGCGGGATCGAGTCATTATGCCTGATGCCGCGCGAGCCGACCTCGTTGCCGTAGCGATCGAGGAATGTCACCGCCAGCTCGGATTTCTTCAGCCAGTCATCGTCCGATGTTTCGCGAAACGCGGGGATCGCCAGCGCCAGCACCACCACCAGGCCGACGGTGCCGAGCGTGGCGCCTTCGGACACCAGTTCATTGAGCCCGCGCCGCCAGCCGGAGACGTGGAAACGGTCCATGAACGTCGAGAAGCGCTCATAGGTTTCGCGCAGGCCGGAGAAGCTGCGGAAAATGCTGAAATCCACCCACGCATCGAGGGCGAGCAGGAACCGCTGGATCCTGGCTTTCCAACGCTCGGGGAGGGGGATGCGCAAGGTGCTGACGCTCGTGAGGTGCCGCCGGCGGGCCGCCGGACGGGACTGTTCTAGCCGATCGGGCAACCCGCGGCCAATGCCGCGGTTCCGGGCTGATTCAGGCAAGGTGAATGGAAATTAGGGGGAAAAAGGGGCGGTTCCACAGGGCGGAAAGGGCCTGTGTACGGGCTTATCCCGCCATGACGGAACTCGCCTCAGGGTCTACAAAGGCCTTCGAGGATTCCCGCCATGCCTGATCCGCAAGTCCCGTTCTGGCGCCGCAAGGCGATGTCCGAAATGACGCGCGCCGAATGGGAGAGCCTGTGCGACGGTTGCGGCCGCTGCTGCCTCAACAAGCTGATCGACGAGGACACGAACGCGACGGTGTACACCGACGTCAGCTGCAAGCTGCTCGACTGCCAGAGCTGCAAGTGCAGCGACTATGCGCATCGGCAGGCCAAGGTGAAGGATTGCGTGCGGCTCACTCCGCGCAATGTGCGGCGGCTGAAATGGCTGCCGCCGACCTGCGCCTATCGATTGGTAGGTGAGGGCAAAGACCTCGCCTGGTGGCATCCGCTGGTGTCGGGTGATCCTAATACGGTGCACACGGCCGGCATCTCGGTGCGCGGCCGTGTTGCGGCGAGCGAGAAGGACGTGCCGGACGAGAAGCTAGAGGAATATATTGTGAGCTGGCCGGGAAAGTGGCCGAAAGGGGCGAGGCGCAAAGCAACGAGCCAGAAATAAACCTTATCTTCCTCTTGGCCCGATCGCAAAATCATGGGCGCGCGGCTCGGGCGCGCCGGTGAATGAAAAGTGCCACCAACCGTGAACCCCTTCACGCAAATGTCTTAGTAACCTCCTCATCGAGGAGCGCGTAGATTTCGGTTTCAAGCTGGCGATGCTGGGCGGAAGTCACGTCCCGCGGCCGCGGGCTGTCGAGGCGCCATTCCGCCCTGATCCGGCCGGGCCGGGCAGACATCACCAGGATGCGATCGGCCAGGTAAATAGCCTCGCTCACCGAGTGCGTGATGAAAACCACGGTGCGCTGCTGTTCCTGCCAGATCCGCAGCAGCTCGCGCTGGAGAACGCGGCGCGTCAGGGCATCAAGGGCGCCAAACGGTTCGTCCATCAGCAGGATCGAAGGATTGACGGCGAAAGCGCGGGCGATGGCGACGCGCTGCTTCATGCCGCCGGAAAGCTCATCGATGCTCTTGCGGGCAAAATCGCTGAGGCCCACCAGCTGGAGATAATGAAGCGCGATTGCGCGCTGTTCCTCGCGCGGGATCGACTTTCGCTTCAGCCCGAACTCGACATTCTCCAGAACGGACAGCCAGGGAAAAAGCGCGTAGCTCTGGAAGATCATGCTCCGGTCAAGGCTCGGGCCGGTGATCGGCTCGCCATCCACCGAGATCGAGCCACCGGTGGGTTGCAAGAATCCCCGCCAGAATTTGCAGGAGCGTGCTCTTTCCGCAGCCGCTCGGGCCGACAACGACCAGAAATTCGCCGGCCGCAACATCGAACGAAAGCCGCGCCATGGCTTCGACCCGCTCGCCCGAGCGCGTTTCGTAGACCTTGGTCAGGTCACGGATGGAAAGAGGCTTGCCCGTCGTGGTTCCCGTCGTTCATTGGGCGCTGCGTCCGTAGCGCGCCTGCAAGATATCGAAACAACGTGTCGAAGAGAAAGCCCAGCAGCCCAATGGTGATCATGCCGACGAGAACCTGGTCGGCGCGCAGGATGTCCATGCCGTTGGCGATCAGGTAGCCGAGGCCGCTGTGAGCCGCCACCAGCTCGGCCGCGATGATCGCCGCCCATCCGGTGCCGAAGGCCACACGCAATCCGACGACGATGCTGGGGAGTGCTGCGGGCACCACCACGCGCTGAAACAGCGCCGTGCGGCTGGTGCAGCCGAAGATCTGGCCGGCATGCAACAGGACCGGATCCACACCCTTGGCGCCGACGACAGTGTTCAGCAAAATCGGGAAAAACGTGCCGATGAAAACCACGAAAATCTTTCCCGCTTCACCGATGCCGAACCAGAGGATCGCCATCGGAATCCAGGCCAGCGGCGATATCGGCCGGAACAGTTCGATGAACGGGCTGATGATATGATCGAGCCTGCGCGAGCTTCCCATCAGAAGGCCGAGAGGGATCGCGATGACAGCCGACAGCAGCCAGGCGGCAAAAACACGCGCAAGGCTATAGGCGGTGTGGATGGCGAGCTCGCCGTCGCTCGCGAGATGGATGAACGTGCGCGCTACGTCCAGCGGTGGGGGCAGGATCGCGCGATCGGGCTTGGTCACCGTGACAAGCAACTGCCAGACCAGCACGATGACGATGCCGGCATAGAAAAAAGGCAAGGCCTTTGCCGCGCCGGCCAGCACGCGATGCGTGTTGCCGTTCACACGAACAGTTTCATCCTTTTGATCTTGGGCGGAAAGCAATTCTCACCGGCGTTAATCAACGGCATTACTCACCGACTTTGCTCAGCGACTTTAATCACCGGCATTATTCACTTACTTGCTCACTTACTTGGGCCCGTCTCCATGCAGGTTTTTTCGCTGCTCTTGACGTCCTGCAGGGCTTTGGTGGCGAATGACGCATCGATCTTGGGGCTATCGTCGGGCTGCAAAATTTTCGCGTCCTTGAGAAACGCCGTATAGGCCTTCATCGTCTCTTCCGTCGGGATGACGTTGAGGCTGTAGACGGAAATGCCGCGATCGAGCGAGAGCTGAATGGCATCCTCATTGATGCGGATCTGCTGGCTCCAGAGCTTCGCCGCCTCCTTCGGATGACAGAGAATATAATTGATCGCCTTGACGTTCGCCGTCACCAGCTCCTGCACGACGTCCGCGTGATCTGCAGGAACTCATTGCGCGCATAGAGCCCGTTGCCGACATAGTGGCCGCCCATGATCGGCATGATCTCCTCGGCCTTGGCAAGGATCCGCACCTTGCCGGAGGCGAGGCCGACCGAAATCGACGGATCCCAGGTGATGCCCGCATCGACCGATTTGTTCGAAACCAAGATGGGAATGTCAGGGCCGTTGGATTTGAAAAGCTTGATGTCCTGCGCGGTGAGGCCGCACTTTGAAAGGGCCTTGAGCAGCAGCGGATATTGCTGCGACCCCTCGCCGGGATAGGCGACGGCCTTGCCCTTGAGCTCGCACGCCGACTTCAGCGGTGAATCTGTCGGCACGAGGATGGCGGTCTGCTCGAGAATATTGATGCCGACGAGCTTGGCCGGCAGGCGCGAGACCGCGATGGTGGCCGGCCCCATGCCGGCCGACGCGAATTGCAAGGCACCCGCGGCCATCGCCTGGTTTTCCGGCGCGCCGTAGGCAAATTCCTTGAAGACGATCCTGACGTTGTGCTTTTTCTCGATCGGCTCGAAATAACCGAGCGCCTTTGCGATGAAAGACGGATCGGTGTCGGGCTGCACGCCGTAGTTGACTTCCTGCTGGGCGAGGGCGGGGGCGGGCGCGAGGGCGGCGGAGAGGGCGAGGAGGGATAAAAAGAAGTTTCGTTGCGATTGAATTTTGAATTGCGAGCGAATGTTTTTTGACACGACCGCGGCCTCCCTTATTGCTTATTAAGTTTGCACGCAGCTTTTTTCAGCTTTTTGAAACTATGAGCGCCTTCATTTTTAGTGTCAATGAAACGGGTTATGTCTGCTTCCGTGCGCACGTCGGCACTGTGCTGTCTCAATTGGCGAGACTTCCCAAAGGCGTCATTCCGGGACGGCCTGAAAAGGCCGGACCCGGAATCCAGATGCAAACTCAGAGCTGCGTTCTGGATTCCGGGTTCGCGCATTACATGCGCGCCCCGGAATGACGGCCTCTCATTTGTCATGCCCGGCCTTGTGCCGGGCATCCACGTCCTGCGCCAATCAAAGACGTGGATGGCCGGGACGAGCCCGGCCATGACAGCTCGAACTCGCAAGCCCGGTGATCTCGCTTAGGGAGGCAAGGCAATGCCCATGAGTGCACACCACCTCTGTCCCAGGCGCGCGGCCGCGTTGCAGCCAGTGAGAAAGGCGTGTTGGGCGAGAAGCCCGAGGACTATATTGTCGCGTGGCCCGGGAAGCGGGCGGAAGCGGCGGGGATGCAGAGCAGAGCAGAGCAGAGCAGAGCAGAGCAGAGCAGAGCAGAGCAGAGCAGAGCAGAGCAGAGCAGAGCAGAGCAGAGCAGAGCTATTGAAATCTCAATGCTTCGAATGACCGCCATGAAACGCCATGAAACGCAATGAGACGTAACCGAGGTTGCAATGAAGATTACAAGCGTTGAGTGCCTGCCGGTCCATTCCGGCTGGCGGAAGAATTTTGTGTTTGTCCGCCTTGAAACCGATGCCGGCATCATCGGATGGGGAGAAGCCTACAGCCAATATGATCGTGACCGCGCCGTGGCCGCGCAGGTCGAAGAGCTTGGGCGCTACCTGATCGGCCGCGATCCGTTCCAGATCCGCCATATCCTGCAGATTGCGTTCGATGACTACGCGCAGCGCCGCGGCTCACTGGAGTTCTATTGCGCGTGTTCGGGGATCGAGCAGGCGCTCTGGGACATCGCGGGCAAGGCAACGAAACAGCCCGTCTACAATCTTCTGGGCGGCCCATGCCGGTCGAAGATCCGCGTCTATGCCAATGGCTGGAGCTACAAGCTGCAGCAGCCGGATGACTATGCGCGCAAGGCCGAGACGGTCATCAAGCAGCGGCTTCACGGCGATAAAATTCGATCCGGTGCCGGGGCCCTGGCGAACTTACATGCCGAAAGTAGCACATCCGGCGCGCCGTGAGGGTGCTGCGGGCGCGTGCGCAACGCGCTCGGCCCGGACATCGATCTTCTGCTCGACATTCACCGCCGGCTGGCGCCGATGCACGCCATCGAACTTGCGGACGCGCTTGCCGAATTCGAGCCCTACTGGCTTGAGGAGCCGTGCCAGTCGGAGAACGTGGAAGCGCTGGCGGAAGTCCGGCATCGCAGCAAGATTCCCGTGGTGACCGGCGAGGCTCTCTACACGCGGGCCGATTTCCGCCCGATTTTCCGCGCGCGTGCCGCCGACATCATCAATCCGGATGTCTCCAACTGCGGCGGCATCCTCGAGCTGATGTACATCGCGGCCGCCGCGGAAACCGAGACCATCGCGGTTTCGCCGCATAACTACAATTCGACGACGCTGCGCGCTCTCGGCGACCGTGCACGCATCCGCCTGCATGCCGAACTTCATCATCACCGAGTATTTTCTGCCTTTCGAGGAGATCGGCGCCGGCTCTGTCCCAATCTTCTCAAGCCGGTCGATGGTTATATCTCGCTTCCCGAAGGCCCGGGCCTGGGCCTGGAGGTTGACGAGAAGGCGGTGCGTGCCGCGCGCGGCCAGCAGTTCCCGGCTCGCACATTCCGGACTTCCTGAGAGATGAGGGCCCCTGACGCCGGCGCCGCTGAAACAACCGTGCAAGAAAAAAGGGTAATGAACATGAAGCGCAGCTTTCTCGCTTGTGCATTCGCAGTATTCGTCATGCAGGCGGCTGCTGCCGCGGAACCTTATCCATCAAGCACCGTGCGGCTGCTGTGCTGGAGCAGTGCCGGCTCGCCACTGGATGTAATGATGCGCCAACTGGGCAAACAGTTTGCCGCGATCCTTCACCAGAATTTCGTGGTCGAAAACCGCCCGGGCGGCGAAGGCGCGCTCGCGATGGCGGTGGTGACCAACAGGCCGGCCGACGGCTACGATATTCTGTCGACGACATCGAGCATGTCGTTCGCAATGGCCACCAAGGACATCAAGTATAGTCCGGCGGATTTCATCGTCTTGCCGGCGCTGCAATCCGAGCCTTCCGCCATCGCAGTGCGGGCCGACAGCCGATTCAAGACGATGAAGGAGTTCATGGAGTTCATTCGCGATCATCCGGATGGACTGTCCGTCGGCGGCTTTTCATCGGCCGGATTTCATCAATACGTCTTTTACCGCCTGCAACAGGAAGGCCAATTCAAGTCGATCTGGGTGCCTTTCAAGGGCGGCCAGGACGCCGCGCTCGCATTCTCGGCAGGCCACATCGACGTCGCCGTGATGACGCCGAGTTCGGCGCTGGCGCAGATCAAAAACGGCGACATCCGCTTGCTCGGGATAAGTTCGGCCGAGCGCAACGAATATTTCCCGGATGTGCCGACCTTCAAGGAGCAGGGTTATGACGTGGTGGCGTCAATCTGGCGCAGCATCATGGTCAAGGCGGGCACGCCCAAAGAGATCATCGACACGCTGATGCCTGCGATTGACACCATGAAGAAATCAAAGGAATGGCAGGATTTCTCGCGCCTGAACATGCAGTCTTCGGTCAATATCTCGCTCGCGGACATGCAGAAACAGGTACGCGAGGAAGTCGCTTCAGACCGCGAATTTCTTAAATCGACCGGGCTGCGCAAATGACCGGATTGCCCATAACCGGATTTCCCATGACTGGATTGCCCATGATCGGATCGCCCCTGACCGAACTCACCCGCCGCCGTGTCGTGCGCTTCGCCGCAAGCGGCGTTGCGGCAGGACTATGCGGCGCGCCGCTTCCGCTCACTTTCGCAAACGGCGGCATGGAAGCCGCAGAAAAACGTCGAATTCATTGTGCCGACGTCGGCCGGCAGCACCATGGATCTGCTCGCGCGCGTCATCCAGGACATCTGGCAGAAACGACACCTGATGGACATGACGATGACGATGCAGGCCAAACCCGGCGGCGGCGGCGCCTTCGCATGGACCTATGTCAGCCGCGAGACCGGCGACGGGCACTACATCGCCATCAGCGGACCGACTTTGCTGGCCAATGATGTGCTCGGCGTCGGGACGCTGAAATACAAGGACGTCACGCCGATCGCGCAGCTGTTCACGGAATATGAGGTGTTCGCGGTCAACGCCGAGCAGTCCGATCAGGACCGGCGACGGATCTTGGTCAATGCATTGAAGTCGCCAAGCCGCCATCGGTCGGAGTGGCGCCCGGCTTTGGCGGCTCCAGTCATGTCGCCATCCTCAAACTTGCGCGCCTTGCCGGCATCGATGCAGAAGCAAGCTGACGATCGTGCCATTCAAAGGCGCGAACAAGTCGGTGCTGTCCGTCCTTGGCAAACATACCGATGTCGCGATCGGGACCGTATCGGTCGTCGCGCCGCAACTTGCCTCCGGTAAGCTCCGAGCATTCGCCGTTTCGGCGCCGAAGCGGCTGGGCGGCACAATGTCAGCCATCCCCACCTGGAAGGAGCAGGGCTTCGACATCGTTGAAGGAAACTGGCGCGGAATCGTCGGACCAAAGGATCTCGGGCAGGCGGAAGTTGCCTATCTGGAGCGGACGCCTCGCCGAGGTTGTAAAACGGGAGGAGTGGAAGGACAATCTGGAGCGCAATTACTGGGATGCCGATTTCTTGACGGGCGCCGAAGCCAGGCATTTTCTCGATACCCAGTATGAAGAATTGCGGTCGACTTTGGCGAATTTGCGGCCCGCCAAGTAGCGGATCCGGATAGGAGTGCGATGTGACCGAGGCCAAACAGGCGCGCTCCGCAGCCGGCGACACGGGCGCCAACCAGGCGCCTTGCGCAATTCAGCGCGTCGCTGCGTTTTGAGCAATTGCCGAGGTGACGTCGTCAGCAAGGCGAAACTTTGCATCCTTGACACGTTGGGCTGCTGTATTTTCGGCGCATCATTGCAGCCGGTGCAGAAACTGGCAGCGATGGTTGCGGCGGAGGGTTGCGCGCGCGCGCGACTGTTTTCGGAATGCCGTTGCGGACAAGCCCCGCGCTTGCCGCCTTGCATGAATGGCACAAGCGCGCATGCATTCCAGCTTGATGAGATCCATCTCGAAGTCGACCTTGCATCCCGGCTCGCTGGCATTGCCGGCGGCCTATGCGGCGGCGGAGACCGATCGGACGATCGGCGGCCGGGCCCTCGTCACCGCGATCGTCGCCGCCTACGAAGTCGGAATACGCGATCGGGCTGGCGGCCAAGGGCGGCATGTTCAAGAGCGGATTTCCATAATCAGGGGACCACGGGCGTATTCGTTGCGGCGGCCGCGGCAGCCGCGCATTCTTGGTCTTGATGCGCATCAAACCCAGCATGCCTTTGGAATTGCCGGTTCGCAGGCGGCCGGGCTTGATGGCCGTACAGGATGGCGCCATGACGAAGTCCTTCCACTGCGGGCGAGCGGCGCAAAGCGGCGTCTATGCGGCGCAACTTGCGCGGCTTGGTTACACCGGCATACCGGACGTGCTCGAAGCGCCATACGGGGCCTTTTTCAGCTCGTTTGTCGATGACTGGTCGGAACCGGCGCTGACCGAGGGCCTCGGGACGCGATGGGAAACGCTCAGGATCGGGTTCAAGCCCGCGCCGGCATCGAATGGCAGCATTACCGCCATGACCGCGATCGACAAAATCATGCGCGAGAACAAACTGGCCGCGGACGATATCGATACGATGACCGCCTATGTGAGCAACAACACGCTGCATCACTGCGGCTGGCCGTATGAGGCCGAGCAAATCCAGAGCGTGCTGTCGGCGCAAATGAACCTTCGCTACGGCATTGCAGTCATGGCGTTGGAGCGGCAAAACGGCGTCGCGCAATTTCAGGAGAGCAAAATTCGCGATCCGGAGATTCTGAAATTCATTTCCCGGATTCGCGTCGAGCATGAGCCGAATTTCGAGGCCGAAAATGGCCGGTACCGCGTCGCCTGCCGGCTGCTCGTGCGATTGAAAGACGGGACCGAACACGAGACCACGGTGCTTTACCGAAAGGGAAGCCCGGAAGATCCCATGACCGTCGAGCAACTGATGGAGAAGTTTCGGACGCTGACAAAGGGAATTGAAAGCCGCCGTGCCGAACAGGTCGTTGAAATCGTGTCTCACATTGAGGATTGCAATGATCTGGCCACGCTGTCGCGGCTGCTGTAGCGCGAAGCGCGTGATCGGGCGATCATCGTCCGTCTTTTGACGCATCGGGCTTCGCGTTACGCCGGTCGCTTCGCCATGCCGACGATGGCGTGCCGAAGCTGCTTATGACCTCGCGAATGTCATGAGCGAGGTGAAATCGTGATTGTCGGCTGCCTGCAAAGCCTTGATGTAGGCATCCCGCACATTGCCTTTGGCTTGAAGATTGGCGCGGCCCCATGTGAACCGGCCGCCGTCAAGCCGAACAACCAGCAAGTCAGCCGCCAATCGCGACCAACGGCCGTTGCCATTGGGAAATGGATGGATGGTGACCAGCCGGTGATGAAAGCGCACCGCCAATTCGTCTGGCTCATAGGATTTATGATCGATCCAGTATTGCGCGTCGTCGATAGCTTCTCCGGCCTGAATGAGGTGCGGTTTGACACCAAGATTGCGGTCGCTGTTGCGATACTGCCCCGCCCAGCGCCAGACGCGCCTGAACATCCGGCGATGCAAGCCGAGCGGGAAGGGTTCGCCGAGAACGCCGCGCTTGCGAGCAAAGGCCCAGCTATCAGCTTCCGCGATATTCTTCTGCTCGAGTTCGTTTAACTCCCCGCGCAAGCTGACGTGGGACGGAATCAGTCCGTCGCGTTCTGCTGGCGTCAGTGGCGTTGCGTGATCGTCGGCGTGGAACGGGCCGGTCATTTCTCGTCCCAAAGGCGGGCCGGACGGAGCATCAATTCGTCGATCCGCCTTTGCAGGATTTCATTGCTGACCTTCCTGCTCGTGACCGCCTGGTCTTCGAGACGCATGGTATGTTCAATGGCGTCCAGCTGGCGCGCGGCAATAAGCTTCGCGCGCGCGCGCACCGTTTGCTCCAGAGGTTGTTCCGGCACCAGCGCGTGGACAAAACGGCAACCGAGCGCTTCCGCGGCGCGTTGCAAAGTGTTCAGCGTGACACCACCGCTCACTTCCGATTGCTCGAGCTCGATGATGCGGGGCTGAGACACGCCGAGGCGGCGCCCGAACTGGGCGGTGGTCATGCCGAGCGCGTCCCGGATAGCCCGCAACCAGCCCTTGGGCGGGCGGGGGCTGTTGACCAAGGGCCGCAGGGCGCTGAAACGCTTGTCGAGATGGCGGATGGCGTCTTTCATACGATATTTCAATAAGGTATATCATATCAAAAATTGCAAGGATAATAAGTCTTGCCTTATTAAAAATTAGCGAGGCAATGCCGTGCCCGACTAAGCGAGATCGCCGGGACGAGCCTGGTGATGACGGATGAGAGGGTATGCGTACTATTTCCTCGTCATTCCGAGGCGCGCTGGAAGCGCGAACCCGGAATCCAGATGCACGCACAGTCCCCGTTTATGGATTCCGGGTTCGCTTGCTATCGCTCGCGCCCCGGAATGACGGGGGGAATGTGCAAGTTGCGCTAGCGCGGCGTCCCGGAATTACGGTGTAAGGGCAGCGGCTCATCTTCCTCTCGGCTTGATCTCGAAATCATAGGCGCGCGGCTCGGGCGTGCCGGGGTACGAGTTGCGCCATCAAGGAAAATCGAGCGGTTCTCAAGGAAAAATCAAGGGCCTCTTCAGGACTCCGGCGGGGCAGGCCCCTATGAGAAAGACAACGGAAGTCTCTTGGGGCGCCTGCATTCCGGTCCGCTGCGCCCCGCCTGACGGCGCCTCGGAGTCCACAAATGTACATTCATTTTATCGCAATGATCGCCGGAGCGTTCAAAGGCCTGTTTGAACGGGTGCTTTGCTTTTTCGAGCAGGACGCACAGTCGAGGCGTCCGATCATCGAGCACTACGCCGCGTTTCGCTGGTGCGACTCGACCGAGCGGGCGCTCAGCAATGAACTTATGGGAAGCGGCAGCTGGCTTGGTGGCCGTCATCAGGCCTCTCCGTAGCCGGCGATTATCGAACGATGTGCAAGGACAAAGACAGACTGTCATGAACGTCCAGGTTTTCCCGCAAGCCTTCGCACGCCGCGAGCGCGTCATCGCCCTGCATTGTTCAGGCGCCGGCGCAGGCCAGTGGCGTTCTCTCGGCGAGACGCTCGGCCAAGGCTACGAGCTGCTAGCGCCCGAACACTACGGGTGTGAAAGCACAGGACCCTGGACAGGCGAGCACGCGTTCACGCTTGCCGACGAGGCCGAACGGTCAATCGCGCTCATCGACGAAAGCAGGGAGAAGGTCCATCTCGTTGGCCACTCCTATGGCGGCGGCGTTGCGCTCAATGTCGCCCTCAGCCGCCCCGGCAAAATCGCCACCATGACGCTTTATGAGCCGACGGCATTCCATCTGCTGCGGCAAATGGGCGAACCGGGCGCGAAGGCGTTTGCGGAAATCAGCGCGGTCGCAAGACGCGTGAGCCAATGCCTCATCACCGGCGATTATCGCGCGGGCGTTGCCGAATTCGTCGATTACTGGAGCGAACCTGGCAGCTGGGGCGCCATGCGTCCGGCGGCGCAACAGGCCCTGATACGCTGGGCCCCGAAGGGACCGCTGGATTTTCATGCGCTCATCCAGGAGACGACACACGCGGAGGCCTACCGCGCCCTCGGCTTTCCGGTGCTCATTCTGCGCGGCGAGCATGCGCCGCTGCCGACGCGCGTGATTTCGGAACGATTGCTGGAACTGCTTCCCCGCAGCCGGCTGAAGGTCGTCGCCGGCGCCGGTCACATGGGCCCGCTGACGCATGCCGCAAAAGTCTCCGAGCTGATTTTGCGGCAGATGACTGCGGGGAAACCCGAGGGCGTTGCGCAATTCCATCGTGCCGCCGACGAATTCATGCGTGCCTGATGTGTTGAATGAGTTGCCGATTTGCCGGCGGCACGCTTATCTCCCCCGCGGCTTGATCTCGAAATCATAGGCGCGCGGGTCGAGAGCGCCGGGGTACGAGTAGTGCCACCATTCGCGGAAGTAGTTCACAAAGCCGCTGCGGTGCATGGCCGTTTTCAGCATGCCGCGCCAATGTTTTTGTTCGGGCGTGATCGCCTTGCTGGCGCCGTAGCTGCGCAGGTCGAAGCAATCGAAGCCGGTGCCCATGTCGATGCCGGTGTCGGGCGCGCGGCTGGCGGCCGGGCCGGTGCAGGGGCCATAGCGCGCCGCCGGATCGAAGGCCTGCGCTGCCGCCGCCGGCCGCCGGATCAAGGTGAGATCGACGGTGGTGCCGGTTGAATGCTTCGACTGCGCGGCGATGTAGCCGAGCCGGAACAAATTGCGCTTTTGCAGTGCCGGGTAAAAGCGCTTGGTGGCGTCGCTGTCGTCGTCACTATGCGCCCAGGCTTCCATCGCGCGCACCGCGCGGGTGGGGCGGTAGCAGTCGTAGACCTTCAGACCGAGGTTTTCGTGCGCAAGGTCGGCCTGCACGAGCTTGAGCGCTTCGGCCGCCTCGCGGCGCAGGATGCATTCGGGAGCGCCATAGCCGGGGAGAGGGTGGCCGGTGAAATTGTCGGACGTCGCATAGCGCATGTCCTGCGCGATGCTGGAGTCGACGTCGCGCAGGTAGACGAAGCCGGGCGGCAGCATGTCGCGGGCGTGAGCGGGCAAGGTGAGGAGGAGGGGGAGGAGGGCGTAGAGGAAGGGACGGATCATGTTCGGCCGACAATGTCCTGATGGTGCCACTTGCGATCTTACCCTCTCCCCTTGTGGGAGAGGGTGGCGAGCGCGGAGCGATAGCGAGCGCGAGCCGGGTGAGGGGTCAGCGTATCTATTGAATCCCAGACCCTCCCTCGCTCGGGCTTCGCCTCCGCTCGGGCACCCTCTCCCACAAGGGGAGAGGGAAAGCGAGATCGGCTTGTCGTCTGCACATCACTTGGGGCGCTAAAAGAGCGCGCGCCGGAATGACGGCATAATAACGCTGCCGCACATACCACCCCCGCGCGGAAGCGTCTTGCTTTGCAGGAACCGCGGGTGCATTGAGCGGGTTGCCGCAGCAAAACGGGCATTTTCCGCCTCAGGCTCTACTTTAAGATCCACATCAAGCTCCACATCAGGCTCAACAAGGCTCCGCATTAGACTCGACGAGTTCCTTTTGTAGATTCACTTAGCTCCTCATGACCTCCTTAAGCTCCGCCATGACCTCCGGACAACCAAAACCAAAAGCAGACCCGCACAGGCCAGGGTCCGGGCAACCAAGGCCCGCCGGCAAACCAGCCAAGGCCGCCGGCAAAACCCCGGGCAAGCCCGAGCCCGAGCTGCCCAGGCTCACGCACCCGAAATCCGCGCCATCGTGCTCGGCATCATGCTGGCGATGTTCCTCGGCGCGCTCGACCAGACCATCGTCGCCACGGCGCTGCCCACCATTGGCCGGCATTTCGGCAATATCAGCGACCTGTCGTGGGTGGTGACCGCCTATCTGCTCACCGGCACGGCGGTGACGCCGCTCTACGGCAAGCTTGCGGATATCCACGGCCGGCGCGTGCTGATGCTCACCGCCATCGGCATCTTCGTCGCAGGCTCGGTTGCCTGCGCGCTGGCGCCCGGCATGACCGAGCTGGTGCTGGCGCGCGCTTCCAGGGCCTCGGCGGCGGCGGGCTGATGGCGCTCGCGCAAACCATCATCGCCGACATCGTTTCCCCGCGCGAGCGCGGCCGCTACCAGGGCTATATCGGCGCGGTGTTCGCGACCTCCTCGGTGGGCGGGCCGGTACTCGGCGGCTTCCTGACCGAGCATATCGACTGGTCGCTGATTTTCTGGATCAATTTGCCGCTCGGCCTGGTGGCGCTCGGCATGACCTCGAGCGTGCTCCGCCGCGTGCCGTTTCATCCGCGCAAGCATCGCCTCGACATCATCGGCGCGCTGCTGATGATGAGCGCGGCGGTCGCGCTGCTGCTCGCGCTGTCCTGGGGCGGGCGGCGCTTATGAATGGATCTCGCCGCAAATCGGCGCGCTGCTGCTCACCTCGGCAATTTTGTGGGGCCTGTTCGCCTGGCGGCTGGTGGCGACGACGGAGCCGTTTTTACCGCTCACTGTGCTGGGCAATCCGGTGGTGCGCTGCGCGACACTCGCCGGCGCCTGCAACATGGGCACGCTGGTCGGCATGACAATTTTCGTGCCGCTTTATTTCGAGGTGGTGCTGCATCTCTCCGCCAGCCAATCGGGCATGGCGCTGATCCCGCTGATGGCGGCGACCGTGACTATTCTCCACCATCACCGGGCGGCTGATGATGCATGTCGCGCACTACAAGCGCATGTCGCTGGCCGGGCTCGCGATCTCGATCGTGTCGCTGGTGCCGCTGGCGATCTGGCCGGCTCGATGCCGACAGTACTCGTGCTGCTGCTGCTGCTGATCATCGGCTGCTGGGCTCGGCACGGTGTTTCCCGTTTCCACGGTGTGCATGCAGAACGCGGTGTCACGCTCGCAGATGGGCGTTGCAACCGGTGCCGCCAATTTTTTCCGCGCACTGTTCTCGGCGCTGGTGGTTGCGGTGCTCGGAGCAATCGTGCTCGGCGGGCTTGGTGGCGTCGCCGGAATGTCGGTGGAAATGCTGGCGCGCACGGCGTCGGCGCCGGAGCTCGCCTATGCGTTCCGTTTCGTGTTCCTCGCCTGCGCGCTGGTGCTGTCTTTCGGCATGGCGTTTCTGATTTCCATGGAAGAACGGCCGCTGAGGGGCCCATCGCGCCGTCGCAGGCCGCCACCGCGCCCACCGCCCCGGCAACGCCGATCCCGGCGGAGTGACGAGAAGGAAGTGCGCCATCCTTCTCGTCATGCGCGGACTTGATCCGCGCATCCACGTTTGGCGCCGAATCAAAGACGTGGATGGCCGGAACGAGCCCGGCCATGACAATTGGGAGGCCGTTCGCCTTTTAGATATTTCCACCTCGTCTTTTTATTCAAAGCCTCACGCGCAAGCTCACGAAGTCTTTGCGCGCAGCGTCCGACAGTACGCTGCCGGGGGGCGTCCCATGCGTGGAGGCATCCATGCTGCGCAAAGCTTTTGCCACCCTCGTCGCCTTCGCCGCCCTGGTCCTCGTCGTCAAGGTCGTCACGGCGCCCAGCCCCACTGCCGCCGAGACTGACGCGATGAAAGCCTCGGTGCAGAACGCGATGTCGATCTACGATCTGCACGTCAACTATCCCAGCATGAAGGCGCTGGCCGCGCAGAAAACGCCGCAGCCCTGAGCGCGTCTTCGCCGCCGCACTCAGGTTACCGTCGTCATTCCGGGACGGCGCATTAGCGCCGGACCCGGAATCCAGAAACGCGCTCGGAGATCGTTTCTGGATTCCGGGTTCGCTCGCTATCGCTCGCGCCCCGGAATGACGAGGAGGAGAGCAACGCCTTAAGCCACATAAAAACCTCGGCCTCGCGGCCGGGGTTTTGTTTCGCAGGTCAATAAGCTCGGCCTTGCGGCCGGGGTTTTTCGTTACGTGCGGCTGACGATCAGTCGTGCGTCCAGTCGCGGCGCAGCTCAAGGCGCACATTCGGGTCAGGATCGCGGCCGACATATTGGCCGTTTTCATAAACCGTGTCCGGATCCGATGGCGATAGCGGGTCTGCGCGCAGGCCACGTCCCCGCGTGCCGGCGGGCTCCGGCGCATAAGCATAAGCGCCGTTGCCTGACGTCTCCGCGAAGCCGCCATGATCGAGGGCCGGCGGGTTGATCACGTTGCCGGTGCCATAGCCCGCGCTGTAGGACTGCGCGAGCGCCGGCGACGCCATCAGGATGAATGCCGTGCTGATGAGAATTTTCTTCATAGTCTGTCTCCTTCACGTTATCTGCGAGAGCGTGGTTGCTTTCGCATCGACGGCGCACTCGCCGCCGACTGCCGGAAGATGGGCCGCAGCCGTCTCGGCTACTTGTTCGTGCTTGCTGTCTCAGGGTCAGGATTGCTGCGATGAATGCAAGGCAGCAATGCGCTGCGGTGAAATCTCCGGCTCGCGCCGCGTTTTGCAAATTCACCGAGTTCATTTCATCGCGCGCTGCGGAGCACCCACGACGAAAGTCGAGTAACCGCTGCATAAAACTCACGCAGGCGTGAGTTGAACGGGCGTGATGCGCGCCGATATGAAAACCCGCCGCGGTAACAAGAACAGAATCCGATAGACGGAACTCTTTGGGAACCCCTGGGTGCGGCGATCTCGATCAACTCTCTCTGCGAAGGAGATCGCATGCTTACTCCGCGCGTGAACAATCAGGACTTTGTCCGGTTTGACCCGGACGACCTTGTCGAACGGCGCTCGGCCGAGTGGCCTGGCCTGCAGGCCGACGTCGTGACGGCGCGCGAGCGCAAGCCGTTCGAGTACCGCCTGCGCTCGAAATACCATCTGCTCATTGCCTCCGAACATTCCGAGCGCGACGACGGCGAAACTTCGGTCGAGGGCCTGCCGACCTCGACCCTGCGCAGCATCAGCGGGAAGCTCACCTTCATCCCGGCCGGCCACGAGTGCTTCGGCTGGCAGGATCCGCGCGTGCTCATGCGCATCAGCTACTTCTACGTCTATCCCCATGCGCTGCCGCTCGACGAGGAGCTGCGGTTTCCGGAGATCGAATTGCAGCCGCGTCTCTTTTTCTTCGATGCCGAGCTGTGGCGGCTGACCGAAAAGCTCAAGCAGGAAACCAATAATGGCGGGCGGCTTCAGCATTATGGCCAGGCGCTGAGCGTGCTGCTCGGCCACGAGTTGATCCGTATCGGCGCGGATGCGCACACGCCTGCCGCCGGCAAAGGTGGACTGAGTGGCTGGCAGCAGAAGCGCGTTTCGTGCTTCATCGAGGAGCACCTGGCCGATGAGCTGCCCTTGCGTGCGCTGGCGGAGCTCGTGGGGCTGCGCCCCTATCATTTCGCGCGCGCCTTCAAGCGCTCGTTCGGCGTGCCGCCGCATCGCTATCACACCGGCCGGCGCATCGAGCGCGCCAAGGCGTTGCTGGCCGAGCGTTCGGTCACGGAAGTCGCGATGGCGGTGGGATTTGCCGAGACCAGCTCGTTCTCGGCGGCCTTTCGCCGCGCAACCGGCGCCTCGCCGCGCGAATTCCGTCGCACAGTGCGGATGTAAAATCAGGTGAAAAGCGATGACTGCCGCTCGTTATGCCGGGAGGGCGCATGCACGTTCTGACGAAAAGAAACCCGTGATCGGCGCGCCGTCCCGGAATGACGAGAAGAACGTGTGCCAGCGGGAGCGCCCGGAAACCGTAATGAGCCTAAATTCTGCATGCGGAAGTGCCACACACAAAAAAGCCCCGGCACAAGGCCGGGGCTCTCTTCTTTCAGCCTGGATCGTTAGTCGCGATCTAGGTTCTGGTTGTGATGATGCACATGGTGCGGAGTGCTTCGCTCGAACGCGAAGGCACTGGCGCCCGACCTCATCGTGTTGCTGTATTGCTGCTTGGTGTTGGGCGCGATGTTGCCGCTGCCGACCTCCGGCTGATAGGACTGCGCCATCGCCGAGGTCGTGGATGACGGACTGGCTTGTGAAAGCTTGCCTGAGCCTGACCAGGAACTTTGAACTCTGGTTCCGCGCTCGCGTCCGTCGTACGCCCTGAAAACG
The DNA here is from genome assembly GCA_963815055.1 of uncultured Alphaproteobacteria bacterium. Taxonomy (GTDB): domain Bacteria; phylum Pseudomonadota; class Alphaproteobacteria; order Rhizobiales; family Xanthobacteraceae; genus Pseudolabrys. The sequence continues at coordinate 231,974 of CAWFEU010000004.1, forward strand.
TTTTGCACCGCGTGCGGTTGCGAATTCAGCGGAACAATGACCGAAAAGTAATGTGCGGACGCGAAAGCCCGCGCGACAGGCCCAAACCATCGGCCCTGGACGCTGTCGATTTAACGCGGCAAATTGCCAAGAGTCACCGGCTTCGGGGACGAAGCAGCAGCCGGCGCATTCCTGGAATTTTGTTCCTGGAATTTGTTCCCAGAATTTTGACGACGCCCGCTAGTCGCAGAACTTGCAGGGCGGGAAGTCGCGGCTGTAGACCGGCTGCGCCTTGAACTTCGCCGGGTCGTATTTCCAGTATGTGCTCACGTTGGGGTAGGTCTTGAGCACGGTGTTCCAGAGCTCATCCTTGTCGTAGCCGAACATCTTCTTTTTTTCGACTTTCTTGATGTAGATGTTCTGGACGGGGCTCTTGGTCGCAAGGTCGAGCCGCACCGGACCGCGCGGCGGGTTGATCTCGATGCTTGCCATCGCCTTGATGAATTCGGCCGGCCCGGGATATTTGCCTTTGAACTTTGCCAGCGTCTGGTCGATCCACATGGCGGTGGCGTAATTGGCTTCCGAATAATACGACGGCACCTTGCCGTATTTGGCGCGGTATTTCTTCACGAAGGCTTCGTTTGCCGGCGTCTGCAGGGCCGCGCTGTAGACGTGCGCCGAAACGTCGCCGATGACCTCGTCGCTCATGAAGGGCAGGGCGAACTCGTCATAGTTGGTGCTGCCGCCCAGAATGATCGTCTTGTTGCCGGAGGCGCGCAGCTGCTTGGGAAACTGCAGCGCCATCGGTCCGACCATCAGCGAGAAGATGGCGTCGGTGTCGGATTTGATGCCAGGAATATACGGCCCGAAGTCCTTGGTGCCGAAAGGCACCCAAATTCTCTGCACGACCTTGCCGCCGCAATCCTCGAAGGCCTTCTGGAAGCCGCCAACCTGTTCGTACCCGAAGGCGTAATCGGTGCCGATCGCGGCGACGCGCTTGTAGCCTTGCTCGCAAGCCCATTGCCCGAGCGCGTGCGTCGGCTGCGACGAAACCCAGGTGGAGAATACGGTGAAAGGAAATTTGTCGGATTGTCGCTGAGCGATGTCGTCCGCGGTGGTGATGGTGCCGATGAAGAGCGTCTTTTCCTGGTTCGAAACCGGCGCCAGTGCGTAGGCTGCCGTGCCGAGCACCGCGCCGACGATCATGTCGACCTTGTCATTCAGGATGAGCTTCTTGGCCATGGACACATCGCCATCGACAGTGCCCTTGTCGTCCTCGACGATGAACTTCACCGGGGCGCCGCCAAGTTTGCCATCGTGCTCGTCCAGGTACATCTGGAAGCCGTTGACCATGTCGGTGCCGAGCTGGGTGATGATACCCGTGCGCGGCGCCAGGAATCCGATTTTCAGTTCCTGTGCCTGCGCGCCAATCGATGCGCCGAGCGTGAGCGCGGCGGCAAGACAGAGAATGTAGATGCGCGGTAGCGTATTGCCCTTCATCGCGTCCTCCCCCATTGAGTCCGCCATCCATTGTGGGCCGGATGTGCGGGTCGTCACGTCCGATGTAAAATCCTAGCACTGGCGCCTATGCAAACCCTAGCGCCATTGTCGTTGACCGATGCGGGCCGTGGCCCACGAAGCCGTCGCCCAACAAAAATCCCGGCCGCAAGGCCGGGGTTTTCGCGTTGTCGTCTTTAGTTTTGCGTCGTTATTCGCAGTATTTGCAGGGCGGGAATTCGCGGCTGTAGACCGGCTGCGCCAGGAATTTTTCCTTCCCGTAGGTCCAGAACTGGCTGACATTCGGATAAGTCTTGATCACCGTGTTCCACAATTCCGGCTTGTCGTAGCCGAACATCTGTTTTTTCTCGACCTTCTTGACGTAGATGTTCTGCACCGGATTGCGCATCTCGTCGAACGACACGGGCCCGCGCACCGCGTCGAGCTTCAGCCCGCCCATGATCTTGAGGAACTGTTCGGGCCCCGGCCATTTGCCGCCGGCCTTCTTCATCGTTTCGTCGATGAGCTCGGCGGTGGTGTAATTGCTCTCCGAGAAATAGGACGGCACCTTGCCGTATTTGGCGCGGTACTTTTTCACGAAGGCTTCGTTCTTCGGCGTGGTGAGCGCGGCGCTGTATTGCAGTGACGACACGTCGCCGATGACTTCATCGCCCATAAAGGGCAAAGCGAACTCGTCATAGCTGGTGCCGCCGCCGACAATCGGTTTCTTGTAGCCGGCCGCGCGCAATTGCTTGGGAAATTGCAGCGCCATCGGCCCCACCATCATCGAGAACACCGCGTCGGCGTCCGCCTTGATGGTCGGGATATACGGGCCGAAGTCCTTGGTGCCGAGCGGTGGCCAGATTTTCTGCACGATCTTGCCGCCGCAATCCTCGAAGGTCTTCTGGAAGCCGCCGGCCTGCTCATAGCCGAAGGCGTAGTCGGCGGCGACGATGGCGATCTTCTTGTAACCCTGGTCGCAGGCCCACTGACCCATCGGTTGGGTGGGCTGCGATGATGACCAGCCGGTGCGGAAGAAGTAGGGATATTTGCTGAGCTGGCGTTGCGTAAGGTCGTCCGCCGCCGGGATCGAGGCGAGGTAGATCGTTTTCGTTTCGGTGCTCACGGGCGCCAGCGCGTAGCCGGTCGAGGCCAAAACGCCGCCGATGAACATCTGCACGTTATCGCTGAGCACGAGCTTCTTCGCCTTGGTCACGCCGAGATCGGGCTTGGCCTGGTTGTCCTCGACGATGAACTTGACGTCGACGCCGCCAAGCTTGTTGCCGTGCTCGTCGAGATAGAGCTGGAATCCGTCGACCATGTCCTTGCCGACCTGGGCAAAGAGACCGGTCATCGGCGCAATGAAGCCGATGCGCAATTCTTCCGCCTGCGCCGGCGCCGCAAAACTTGCCCCGAGCAACAGCAGCAGCGGGGTCGCAATCTTCGACAATGCCATTGGTTGAGCCTCCCGTTCAGCCAGTCCGCTCTCCCTTCTTGACGTGGAGGAGCGGATGGCAGGTGCACATATTCCCGGAGGTCAAACGCTATCATTACCTCCACCACGGGCGGAAGCCCACAATATGAGCGGCCGGCGCGTCATTATTCACGTGCAGGAGGCGTCATTATTCCGCTCATTCCCGCGGCAGAGGTGTCATTTTTATTCCGTTCGTCCCCGCGAAAGCGGGGACCCAGAACAGCAATCTCTAGAAGGTTGCCCTGGATCCCCGCTTTCGCGGGGATGAGCGGAGAGAGTGTGGTGCGGCATAGCAATTTACTCCGTTCGTGCCCGCGAAAGCGGGCATCCAGAGCAAAATCGCAATGTCTTGCAGCTTTGGCCCTGGGTCCCCGCTTATGCGGGGACGAACGGGTGTGAGACTGGTGGTCGGTCCGCGGAGCGGTTGTAAAAAATCGGGCAGCGGCTGCCTATTTCTTGATAAATGTCCCGTTGCGCAGTTCGGAGACGGCCTGCTGCAACTCGGCCTGCGTGTTCATCACAATGGGGCCGTACCAGGCGACCGGCTCCTGGATCGGCTTGCCGGAAACCAGCAGGAAGCGAATGCCTTGTTCGCCCGCCTGCACGGTGATTTCGTCGCCGGCATCGAACAGCACCAGCGAGCGATCGCCGACCGGTTCGCGGAACAGGATCTCCTCGCCGTCGACCTGCTTCTCGCTGAGCACGCCGAACGGCTTTGATGACGACGCGAACTTGCCGTCGCCTTCGAACACATAGGCGAAGGCGTGGCGCTCGACCTCGACCTTGAGTGTCTTGCGCTTGCCGGCCGGCACGAACACGTCGAGATAGCGCGGGTCGGCGGCGACGCCGTCGATCGGTCCTTTCTTGCCCCAGAACTCGCCGCACACCACGCGCACGCGCGTGCCGTCGTCGTCGACGATCTCGGGAATTTCGCCGCCCTTCACATCCTGGTAGCGCGGCGCCGTCATCTTGAGCGACGACGGCAGGTTGGCCCACAGCTGGAAGCCGTGCATGCGGCCTTGCGCATCACCTTGCGGCATTTCCTGGTGCATGATGCCGCGGCCCGCGGTCATCCATTGCACGTCGCCGGAGCCGAGCGTGCCGCGGTTGCCGAGGCTGTCGCCGTGCTCGACGGTGCCGTTGAGGACATAAGTGATGGTCTCGATGCCGCGGTGCGGATGCCACGGAAAGCCGGCGAGATAATCCGCCGGCCGGTCGTTGCGGAAATCATCGAGCAGCAGAAACGGATCGGTCTCGCCGGTTTCGCCGAAGCCGAAGGCGCGGCGCAGCTTGACGCCGGCGCCCTCGATGGTCGGCTGCGATTGCACGATACGTTTGACGGGGCGGATGGACATCGGGTTCGTCTTTCAATCAGGAGCCGGAGGTGAATGGCTGGAAGCGCAGACGGAATGGCGAGCGCCGACATTGACTTACGTTTTATGTCGCGTGAAGCGCGGAATACGCAACCCACCTGTCTTTCATGCGCAGGGTTTCATATAGGGCTTTGGTCGACGAAAAAAAGGTGGCGAATTGGACAATAACGACATCACTAGGACTCAAGCGTCGCCATGCGACGCGATAGCCCTGGCAACGGCGATCGGCTAAGATAGCGATATGGCAACTCGACACGGGATTCGATTTTCGGCGACCGGGCTTGCGGCGGCCAGATTGGCTGCGCTGGTTGGCCTTGCTTTGCTGGGCCTGAGCCTCGGCGGCTGCACGAAGTGCGGCTGGCTGTGGAACGACCAGGGCCCCGGCACCTGCCATTCCGACGTGCCCCGCTAATCCCACGATTGCTGCTCTTTTCGGCGCCCGGCCCGGAACGGAACGGGCTTGCCGACATTTATATATGGGGCCGAAGGGGAGGGTTTTTTGCGTGAAAAAACTGCACGAGTATCGTGAGCACGCGGCCGAGTGCCGGGAAATGGCGCGCACCGCGCCGCCCGCGCACCGGGCTCAGCTGGAACAGATGGCCGCGACCTGGGAACAGCTGGCCGTCGCGCGCCAGCGCAAGTTGCTCAAGGGCGACAAGAGCGATGACAGGCCCGACGACGACGTGGTGAGCCGTTAGTCACCCGTCGCGACCTGGCGCCAGTACTTTGCGCTACTCTTGACGCTACTCTCGCCGCGCGCGCAGCGCGGCGTAGGCCGTCCCGGCAATGCCGAGCAGCAGGCCGGCGAGAAAGACGTATTGCAGCATCATCACCGCGCGGCTCGGCGCCTCGGTGGCGCTGGCAATGTCGTAGATCTGCCAGGCCGCGGCAGCGGAAAAAATCGCCAGCATCAGCATTGGATTCTTGGGTGTCTTGGGATTATCCGACATGACGCCCCCGATTTGCCCGGGTGCCGAAGCTAGTTGATTGCACGCGCGCAATCCACGCATCAAAGTTTTCCAGTGCGGCAAATGTCACTTAGGAAAAAACTCCTTGACATTTTGACGCTGCTCGGATAGAGTTTTCGCACGCTCCAAAATTGCATTTGCGGTCAAGCCGCGCCGAAAGGCCGGAACAGCATTGCGCCGGATTGCGTTGTCATTCGTGCGGCGGCCTTTGCCGCCGGCGGAGAATCACGGATGCCAGGCATTGAGAACAACCGTATCGTTGAAAGCACGACGGAGGCGCGCGCGGCCGTAACCGGCCACAATGTGCGCTACGTGCTCATTGTCGGGACGCTCGCAGTGATCGTGCTCTTTACGATTGTCTATTTGTTGGCGCGCTGACCGCGCACTAAAGCCGCTTCTTCCGCTTTGCGCTCTTCTTTTTCTTACCTGATTTCTTTTTCTTCGCCGGCTTTGACGCTGCCAGCTTGAGCACGACCTCGCCGGAGACAGGGTCGGTCACGCCGAGCCCGTTGCCGAGATCTTCAAGAGAAGCGCGGAACGTATCGAGCAGGCCGATCATCTGTGGCCGTGCCTCCGCCAGCGCCTTGTGGCTCGCCCATTCGCCGATGATGCAAAAGGTCTGCTCGCCGGTCCTGACCAGAACGCCGCCGCGGAAGCCCTTGAAATTCGGCCGCGCCTTGCGGTGGGTCTCGATGAAATGGTCCTGCTGGCCCGGCTGGACCTTGAAACGCACGATGTTGAACGCCGTCATGTTGCTCTCCCCAGACTGCGGACGAAAAAACTGCGCCGGATTTCCCGCGCGCGCAAGATCATAGTTCAGGCAAATCATGCTCAACCGTCTCAGATCGCTGCTCCGCCCGCCGGAGCAGAAGGCCTCGCGCACCGCGTGTCTCATCGCGATCGAAAGCGGCGACCGGGCGCGCTGGAATGCCGCGCGATTACGCAGCACTCGCACGCAACGACCTCGTCCTGAGAAGCGACCGCAGTTCGTATCTCGAAGGGGGGTAAACGACACAGCGCCATCCTTCGAGACGCCGGGCTGTGCGCGATTCCGCCGGATGAGGCCGCGTTAGGAACAAACACGCGCCGCCTGTCGTTCTCTTGATGAAGTCTCCGACTTGGCCGATCCCGAGTTATCCGCGATCGGGGGTGGGGGCGATCAGTCAATGGAACCCTTAGGGTACAGAGGTGCGAAGATGAAAAGGACATATGTCATGCTCGCAGTCGGGCTCGCGGGCGCGCTCGCCGCCGGTACGGCGATGGCGCAGATGAATCCGCCGGCGCCGGACAGAATGGCCAAGTCGGTCGACAGGGCGGCCGACAAGGCCAGCCAGAAATTCATCAAGGCCGCCATCGAAGGCGATATCGCAGAAATCGATGTCGGCAAGCTGGCGCAGGAAAAAGGCCAGAGCGAAGCGGTGAAGCAATACGGCGCGATGCTGGTGAAGGACCACGGCGCGCACAAGGCCAAGGCCGAAGAAGTGGCGAGCCAGCTCGGCGTGAGGCCGCCGACCGGCTCGAGCTTCGGTGAAAAGGCGACTTACGCCAAGTTGAAGCTGCTTTCGGGCGAAAGCTTCGACCGGTCTTTCGCCAAGTCCATGGTCAAGGATCACCAGGACGACATCAAGGAATTCCAGAAGGAAGCGAGCAAGAACGACGCCGCCGGCCAGCTGGCAAAAGAGACGTTGCCGACGCTGCGCAAGCATCTTGCTGCCGCGCAGCGGCTGACGGCGCAAAAGCAGTCATCGCGCTGAATGCATTAATCCGGACCGGCGCGGGCGCGCCGGTCCGACGCTCGTCAGGGCTTTCCGCCCGTCTTTGCTTGCGCGAGACCGGGCGGGAACCACGACGCCCGCCGTCTCCCCGCGGCGGGCGTCATTTTTTTCAGCTGCCGCGATAGCGCCAGCAGGCGCGCAGCGTGACGGCGAGCGCAAACACGGTCACGCCGGCAAACAGGCACGGGAATGGAAAAAGGTCGCCGGCGCAACGTCTGCTGCCGGCATCCGGGGGTGGGGCGGGCATCGTTCAGAACTTTCGCCGCGTCCGCTCCCGGTCCAAGGCAAAGATTAACACGCGCGATTGCGCCGGGAGCGGGACCCGCCAGCGTGGACATTAGGGCTAACGATTAGCGTGAATACGAACTTCGGCTCGAACGCAGGGCGGCAACTGATATGTGGTGCCGCGTCCGAGGCACCGATGCATAAGAGTCCGAAAGAAATCGCCCGCTCATTGCGGGCCTTCCGGAATGCACACAAACTGAAACTGCTCCGTTGCGTTCGCATCGCGTCAGGCGATGGCGCGTGCGATGCGGCACGATCCCAGGCAGGTATTGAGTATTCAGGCGACCTGGTGCCGCGTCTGCCGCTCACCCAATGCAACCGCGCGGTTTGTGAATGCGATTATGAGCCGGTCGGAAGTAGCCGGTTGGATCAGCTTGATGTGAACGGAAAATCGTTTTTCACGCGTGTCATTAAAGGAAGCCGGCCGAGGCAGCGATGACGGGCGTCGCTGTCCGGTTCTGTCTGTTGCCTATGAATCAACATCCAGCACGGCATCGTAGAGGTTATCCCTCGCGATCGTTTCGATCAGCTCCCGGGCAATGGCCGCTTCGGTTTTTCCACTCGCGACGGCGCGGTCCTGCAGGAGCGCCAGGGCAGCGCTGTCAAGCCTGATGGTGCGCTCGCCATTGCGGGGTCTGCCATGACGGCTTGCTGCCGGCCGCAGGCTGATCCTGGCCTGGGAACAACGTACTTTGAGCGTACTGATCTTGCATCCAAGCATCTCGGCGATCTCGCGCGTCCTCATGCCGCGTTGCTCGACCATCTCCGGGATGGTTGCGAGCACGGTCTTCGTCAGGATTATACGGCGCATTTTGACCCTCCCATTGACCATACTGATTCAATGTTTGGTCGCGCCGTTGACCCTCCTGGTTCGAGGGTTATCGAAAAAAACGCGCAGCCGCTCACCTAGCGAGCAATGTCCGCTTCCGGCGCTCATGCGGCTCGTGCGTCATTTTACACAAGGGAACGAAGGGCACGGCCAACGGTTGGATCCGGTGAAGTCAACCAACAGGAGAGCTCCATGAGCAATCAGGATCACGACAACCGGAACCAGCAGCAGCAAGGCGGACAACAGGACCAGGGCGGCCAGCAGCAAGGCGGCCAGAAGCCCGGTCAGGGCGGCCAGCAGCAGGGCGGGCAGAACAAGCCCGACCAGCAGGGCGGCCAGCAGCGCTGAGCGAAAGCCGTACGCAAAACGAAAGGCCCGGCGACTGCCGGGCCTTTCGGCCGTCTGGGGCGTTCGGGCTTTCCACCCGAATGTATCAGGCCGCTTCCGCTTCCTGATTGACGGCACTTTCCGCGATTTCGCTTAAAGTCGCATCGGTGTCTTTTTCCTCGCCGAGAGTCTGCTCGAGCAGTTCCACGGCCTCGCGCAAGCCAAGCTCGCCGGCCCATGTTTTGAGCGTGCCATAGCGGGAAATTTCATAGTGCTCGACCGCTTGCGCCGCCGCGAGAAGGCCCGCATCGAGGGCAGGCGAACCCTTGTATTCCTTCATGATTTCCGCGCCTTCATCGGTGATGCCGACGATGGCGTCGCAGGTCTTGCCTTGCGGCTTCTTGTCGATCGCCGCGAAAACCTTTTCGAGGCGCGTGACGTGGCCTTCGGTCTGCGTTCTGTGCTTGGCGAAAGCCCTTTTGAGCTCGGCCGCATTTGCCGCCTTTTCCAGCTTGGGAAGCGTCGCCAGGATTTTCTTCTCCGCGAAGTAAATGTCCTTCAGCGTGTCGTGAAACAATTCATCGAGTGTCTTAGATTCTTTCCTTGCCATTGTGGCTGTCTCCTTCTGCTGAGACGAGAACGCCCGGCGGGCCCAATGTTTCCGGAGTGAGGCGAAACGAAAGCACGCATCACTGCATTCGTATGCGCGCACTCCAACGCCGGGAGATTTGCATGGATCGCGACGCCTTTAACTCAACTGTCTCATGGGGCGCTATTTTAGCCGGGGGCTTTACGGCCGCCGCGGTGTCGCTGATTGTCGTGGCCTTCGCTGTCGGTGCGGGCCTGTCCGTTGTTTCTCCCTGGGAGGGCGAGGGGATCTCCGCTACGACGGCGAGCTGGAGCGCCGGCCTGTTCCTGGTTGTTGTCGCCATGATCGCGTCCACGTTCGGCGCATATATCACCGGAAGGCTCCGTCCAGCCTGGGACGACGTGAACGTTCATGAGCGGTTTTTCCGCGACACGGCTCATGGATTCGTGGCTTGGGCTTTCGCGACCGTTTTGACTGTTACCATTCTGGCAGGCGCTGGCACGCACCTCCTTGCCGCGGTTTCGGCAGGCGCGATCCCGGCGGCCGGCGCCGGCGCGGCAAGAGCGGCCAGCAGCAGCGGTGACATTTATGCCGACCGGCTTTTGCGGACCGGGCCGCAGACCGACGGCCGCGCGACCGCTCCTGCGGCCGACCAGGCCGTCATGCGGGCGGAACTTCTCAGGATCATCGCGCCGGCAACGCGAAAAGGTGGCGAGGTATCGCCTGACGATCGTGCTTACGCCGCACGTGTAATCGCGGCACGGACCGGATTGCCGCAGGCCGAAGCCGAACAGCGGGTCAGCCAGACCATCGCGCAAGCCAGGGACGCAACAGACAAAGCTCGCCGGGCTGCCGCAAAGTTTTCGCTCTGGATAGCGATTTCGCTGCTTGCCGGCGCATTTTCCGGAAGCCTTGCCGCCGCAGAGGGCGGCAAGCTGCGCAATGAGCATTGGTACGAGGAAGACACGTCAACCAGAACCGCGACCGCCGTCGTTAGGAGTAGCTGAAGATGCCGATCCTTCTCTGGCTGCTGGGTGTTCCGATCAGTCTCATCATTATCCTCATGCTGCTCGGCGCAGCGTGACCATTCGGCACGCATTGGTCTCGCTGGGGCGGCGTGATGGAGGAAAAGCAGATACGCGTTAGTGGGATCGACGGGAAAGAACTTTCCGGCACATACACGGTCATCGGCGGCGTCATTACGGTGACGGCAGAAAATGGCCGGCAGCTTCGAACGCAGCTCGGCAGCGCCCCTGCGGAGGCGGTCGCGAAAATGCTGCTGCGGGAGCTCGAACGGCGTACCTAGCGTCGCGCTACGCGCGGTCCTTTGGTCATTTGCGCCTGGCGCGGCCGAGCCGCCTGGAATTGGCGGCGACACGTTTACGGTATCGCGCGATCACCTTGGCGCTCGACCCGCCGGTCATCAGCGTAACACCGGCTCCCCATGCTTCGCTGATTTTTTCGCTGACCATCATGCTCGCTTCGGCGCGCGCACGCACGCCGCCGGCGGCGAGCCTGGCCAGGCGAAGAGCGATGACGTGGTTCGATTCAAGCATCAAACCGAAGGTCTGCAGCCAGGGAGCGTTATGAAGCCTCATGTTGGGACATGTAGGCATCGCGCTCGCTTTTTCCAGTTCGCCCCGCGGTTGTCGTGTTCGACCCGCCCCGAACTGCAATGCAACACGGGTTGAAACTCTCTTGGCGCTGTCACGTTAGGAGGTGGAGGGGTAACAGCCAAGGAGACGAGAGATGTATCTTAAATTTGTAACGGCCGCTGCAATTGGTGCCCTGATTTCAACTGCAGCCATTGCCCAGACACCGGGTGCGAGCAGCCCATCCACAAAATCCGCCCAGACGACGTCGACCGCGACAGAAACCGCGTCGGCCAAGGGCGAATGGCAGGCCTCAAAGCTCATACACATGAACGTTTACAATGCGCAGAACGACAAGATTGGCGACATCAAGGAATTGATGCTGGATAAAAACGGCAAGATCGATGTTGTCGCCATCGCGGTCGGCGGCTTCCTCGGCATGGGCGAGCACGACGTTGCCGTGAAGTTCGATAAACTCAAGTGGGTGAATGAGCCGGTCAAAAGCACAACGAGTTCGAATACGAGCTCGAGCCGCGCGACAACCACCGGCTCGGCGCAGACCCAGACGACGCAGGACCGCAACTATCCCGATCACGCGGTGCTGGATGCAACAAAGGACCAGCTGAAGGCAATGCCGCAGTTCGACTATAACAAGTAACAGCTTCTCCAACGCCAACGGAGGGCCCGGCTCCCGTGCCGGGCTCTTTCATTGCTGCCACAGACCAGCCTGGCGACAAGTGGCTTGTCGATCCGCGCGCGGGCATCGGTTTTAAAGTTGCAGGAACGGAAAATGGCACAGCACGTTGAGTCGGTAGTCGCTTGAGTCTGTGCTCCTCATTTGCGGATCGAGCGGGTGTTCCAGAAATCAGAGCCGCGCACTCATCGGCGCGGCTCTGACATTTCTATCCGCGCTGCACGGTCACGGACGCCAACCCGTTGAACCCGAGCGCGTGCGCTGCCGCCGGCGTGAGATCGATCACCCGTCCGCGCACGAATGGCCCTCGGTCATTGATGCGGACAACGACGCTCCGGCCGTTGCGATTGTTTGTCACGCGCACGCGCGTGCCAAAGGGCAGCGTTCGATGCGCGGCCGTAAAGCCATTGGGCTGCGCTCGCTCGCCATTGGCCGTCCGCTGGCCGGAATAAGCATAAACCGATGCGATGCCGGACTCGGCTTTTGCTGCGAACGAGCAGCCAAATAGAATCGTGACGCCGCAAATTGCGGCGCTGAGACGCCTGAACATTCCGTACTCTCCTGGACTACCCCCGCAGCTGGAGGGCAGCCAGATAGAGGCGACGCGGCGCTAAACGGCGGCGGAAATGCGGCCCTTTTTCGAAATCGGAGTTCCATCGGGGGTCAGCGCGCATACGCCGCATGGTCCCGCGGGCCGGGCGGATGGTCTGATTAAAAAAGTGCTTTCGGAATTGCTTCAATTGCAACAATCCGGCTTAAGCCGGTGACGATCTTTGTCTTTTATACCGGGCTCAACCTGAGGAGGCCGCAATGCCCGAACGCCGCCGCTACCACCGAATCCGCATCCAGAAGGACGCGAAAATCGTCATCGGCACCTATTCGGTGCTCGATTGCGTGGTGCGCGATCTGTCGTCCACCGGCGCCCGCATTGAAATCCAGGATACGGCCGATCTGCCCGAGGCGGTGGATGTGACTTTCGACGGCGGTCGCACCTTCCGGCCGTGCCGGCTCCGTTGGCGCAGCCCGACCGAAACGGGCGTCGAATTCTTCCAGGGGCTGCAAGCGGCCTGATTTTACTTCCGGCAAGACAAGACAAGACAAAAGACGAGACGAGACGAGGCGAGACGAGACCCATGCAGGAACAGCAGGCAGAAAACCGGGCGGCGCGATGCGTGAAATGCCGTTCGGACATGACGCACGTGACCGATCTGCCGCATCCGCTCGCGCCGAGCATGGTGAGAAGCATGTTCGTATGCCGGGCCTGCAACCAGACTCGCACCTACATTTTGCCGGCATGCCAGTCTGTGCCTGATCCGGCTTCCGGCGTCGCCGCCGCATAGCCCGGTCTGTCCTTCACTGACCGTTTTTGCAATTTCGCTCCGGCCGGGCGTTTACCGGCCTTTCTTTGCGCCGCACGCAAGATTCCGGACGGTCGTTTGAGCTGCGGCGACACAGCGGCCGGGCAGTTGCCCCCGCCCGGAAAAACTCTGCATCATGGCGGCCTGAAAGGGAGCGACCATGGGCAAAGATCGTCTGGCGGCGTTCAGCGACGGCGTCATCGCCATCATCATCACGATCATGGTGCTGGAGCTCAAGATCCCGCACGGCGCGGACTGGACGGTGCTGGCGGGCGTGGCGCCGAACTTTGTGAGCTATGTGCTGAGCTTCATCTACCTGGCGATCTACTGGAACAACCATCACCACCTGCTTCACACGGTGGCGCGCGTCGACGGGCTTATCCTCTGGGCCAACTGCCATCTGCTGTTCTGGCTGTCGCTCATTCCGGCGGCAACCGCATGGATGGGCGATAATTTCCTGGCGCCGGTGCCGACCGCGGTCTATGGCGGCGTCCTGTTGATGCCGGCGATTGCCTACTACTTGTTGCAGAAAGCCATCCTGCACAAACAGGGCGCGCATTCCGTCCTTGCCGCGGCGCTCGGTCGCGACATGAAGGGCAAGATATCGCCGGTCCTTTACATTGCGGGGATTGCGCTGGCTTTCGTCAGCCCCTGGATGTCGGTTGCGCTCTACATTCTGGTCGCGGTGATCTGGCTCGTTCCCGACCGGAGGATCGAAAAGGCGATCGGCGAAAGCTGAGCGGGCTTCAGTCGTTGCTTGATGGTGCCGTCGTCCCGGCCAAGCGAGCATTAGCGAGCGCGAGCCGGGACATACTCCGCGGTCGATCGATAGGGCACAGCGTATGGGTCCCCGCTTTCCGCCTTCGCGCTCCGCGAAGCGAGCGGAGGCCGGGTCGCGGGGACGACCAGCAGTGGTCGTCTGCCCCCCGTAACTCGCCTTCAAATCAATCGACGGGCTTCGTCCGCCGATGCGCCAATCGTCTCACGCGGTGCGGCCGCCGATACTGATCCATGATGGCGCGGCAATCCGGGTTGAGCCGGGTCCTGTTGTCCAGCAGGCAATGAAATACATCATCGCGATTGGGAATGGCCGCCCAGCAAACCCTGAACGCATCGCCGATGCAGGCCGACCGTTCTTCCGAGGTTTCGGCGGCCGCGATAGGGCACAGGAGCGCAGACGCCGCGATGCCCGTGAGCAGAGCCATCGCCTTCGCCGCCTGAGACGCGTCCACAATCCGACACCGTGGAATTTGCATGTCGCCCGATCCCGTCATTCGTTTGAAAGACCACCGTAGGGGGTCGCGGGGCGGAGGCCCTATGGCCGTTGGGCCACTGTGGATAAGAAACGGGCGGCCAAGGTTCCAGCGCGCGGCGGCGCCGGCACAGCCGGTCACGCTCTTTTGTCCGAGGCCGCCGTCATTGAGGCAGATCAAGGCTTGTTACCCGGCTTTACCGGATTATCCTGCCGGCCGCGTTGATTTCCGGACGAGACAGATAATGACTGCGATCGACATCGGCACCCGCCGCGGAAAAGCAGCCGCCATTCTCGGCTACGCCGATTTACTGGCCGCGCGCGTGAGCGACACCGTCCTGCTCGTCGGGCGGCTGGCGATGGGAATCATTTTTTTCCAGAGCGGCTTTGCCAAGCTCACGGGGCTCGGCGCGTTTATCGGCAGCCTGGGCAACCGCGGCGTGCCGTTTCCCGACTTCTGGGGGCCGGTCGGTGCGATCAGCGAATTTACCGGCGGCGCGTTAATCATTCTCGGCCTCGGAACGCGTTATGCGGCGGCGCTCATTGTCATCTTCGTCATTGTCGCGACGGCGATTTCGCACCGTTACTGGGAATTCGCCGAGCCGGCGCGCCGTCTTCAGCAAGGGCAATTCTACAAGAACCTCGCCATCGCCGGCGGTGCGTTGTTCCTGTTCATCTGCGCGGCCGGACGTTTCTCGCTCGACGCGCTATTGTTGAAAAGGCGCTAGGCACTGGCGGCCCGACCGTTCTTCGTCACGGGCAAACCCGCAGCCCGCGCGCGGAGAGCACGATGGATTTATCCTACACGCAGAATCTCGAGGACTATCACCTCGCGCTCGCCTTCGCGGGCCAGGCGAGCGGGCGCTACATCGATATCGGCGCCGGGCATCCGATCGCCGACAATGTTTCGTTCTGGTTCTACCAGCGCGGCTGGCAGGGCCTTGTGGTCGAGCCGCAACCGGCGCTCGCGGCGCTTTATGCGCGGCTGCGCCCGCGCGATCGTGTGGTCGAGTCGCTGGTCGGGCGCGCCGATGGCGAAAGCGATTTTTTCCTGGTCGAGCGCCTGCACGGTTTTTCCACCACGCTCGAACAGCACGCCCGCAAAGCCGAAGCCTTCGGCGCCGGTTATCGAAAATTGCGGCTGCCGGTGGTGACGCTCGCCACGCTGTGCGAGGCACACAAGCTGAGCGAGATCGATTTTCTCAAGATCGACGTCGAGGGCGCCGAAGCCGATGTGCTGGCCGGCGGCAACTTCAGGCATTTCCGGCCCAAGGTGATCTTGGCCGAAGCGGTGACGCCGGGTTCGGGGGAAGCGGCCTGGCAGGACTGGGAGCCGGCGCTGCTTTCGCAAGGCTACCGTTTCGCGCTGTTCGACACGCTCAACCGTTTCTATGTCGCGGAAGAACATCCGGCAATCTTCGAACGCCTGCCGCGCGAGCGCGCCGACTGGCACGCTGTGCGCCACATGTATGAGATCGGCCGCGCGCCGGAGAACGCAAGCCATCCCGATCATGCGCTGGCGCGCGATCTCGCGCGCGGGTTCTGGGCCATGTTGCCCTGGCTCGAGCCGGCGCAGATCGTCGAACTGCTGGCGCGCGCGCGCGGCATCGAGGATGCAAAGGAGCGCGCGGCGCTTGCGGTCACCGTCGGCAGCGAAGCCTTTCGCCTGGCGCTCGGCCGCATTGCCTGCGGCTATGACGGCGGGCAGGTGGTGGAGGAGTAATGCGCGCCGGCGTGACGGTCGTTCTGCTTGCGCTCGCCTGGTCACCTTTTTTTAACCGCGCTGGCTGCACGCTGTCTGCTCACGGGAACGGCAGGCACATCTCCATGTACACCATTGCTACCGCCGCTGCGGCGGTCGGACGGAACAAGACCGCGATTCTGCGGGCCATCGAAAACGGTAAAATTTCAGCGGACAGGGACGAGAAGGGCGAATTGCAGATCGACCCCGCCGAGCTGCACCGCATTTATCCGCCCTTGCGGAACGCCACCCAGGGCAACGAAACTCATCTGCGCCTGCATCAGTCGCCGTTGCTGACGCCGGTGTGACGATCGTCGCTCACTCGCCGAAACTCTGATCAGGCAGCCGTTTAGTCCGCCTTTTTTCTTCAGGCCGCCTTCTTGCTTTACGCCGCCTTTTTGCACTTTGTCATGAAGCTGTTTTTGGCGGCTCCGTGCAGCGCCTTGCCGTCCTTGCCGATGGCTTTGCCTTCGCAGGCGTCGCGCTTGCATTTGTTCAGGAAGCTGGTTTTGGCGGCGCCGTGCAGCGGCTTGCCGTCCTTGCTCATCGCCCGGTTTTCGCAGGATTGCGCCATCGCCGTGCCGGCGGCAAAAGCGGCGATCAACGCAGCAAGAATAATGCGCTTCATTGTTTCCCCCATTTTACTGCACTCACATGTCCGCAGTGCGAGTCAGTTCAAGTCAGTTCAAGTCAGTTCAAGTCGATTTAAGTCTATCCAGGTCGATGAAAGAAATGCATGTGACCATGGGATCAATGTATACTCAAGAGGCAGCTGTTGCCGGGCTCGGCTTCATGCGGGGATTGCAACCAATCGCGGCCGCCGGTATTGACTGCACGGGCGACGCATCTGAATTGGCGCTCAGGCCTTTAGTCTATTTGCGATGGCGGAAAAGTCAGTCCTGATTTCCGGAATTGGCATTGCAGGCCCAACCCTGGCCTACTGGCTGGGCAAAAGCGGATTTCGGCCGACATTGGTCGAGCGCTCACCCCGATTGCGCACCGGCGGGTATGTCGTCGATTTCTGGGGTCTGGGATACGACATTGCGGAACGCATGGGGCTGATAGAGGAGATCAATCGCATCGGCTATCACGCGAATGAGCTGCGCGTCGTTGATGATCGGGGCAGGCGCGTGACCGGCTTCGGGACCCGGGTATTCCGCGAACTCACCAATGGACGCTATGTCACGCTCGGCCGCAGCGACCTTTCACGGCTGTTGTTCGAAAAGGTCAAGGATACGGCGGAAGCAATTTTCGATGATGAAATTGTCGATCTTCAGGAACGGCCGGACTGCGTGCAGGTGCAGTTCAAACAATCAGGTGAGCGCCGGTTTGATCTGGTGATCGGGGCCGACGGTTTGCATTCGAACGTTCGAAAGCTCGCTTTCGGGCCGGAGGATCGCTTCGAGAAGCGGCTCGGTTATGTCGTCGCGGCATTTGAGGTCCGTGGTTATCGTCCGCGCGACGAGGATGTGTATTTAATGTATGGGCGGCCCGGAGAGATGCTCGGGCGCTTTACATTGCGCGACAATCAGACGCTGTTTTTGTTCGTTTTTGCCACCGACAGCAGCCAGTTGCCCGCGAAGCTGGAATTGCAAAAGGCAATGCTGCGGAAGAAATACGGCGATGGGAAATGGGAATGTCCGCGCATCCTGGATGAACTTGATCGCACGCATGATCTCTATTTCGACCGTGTCAGCCTGATCAGGATGGCAAGCTGGTCGCGAGGCCGGGTTGCCCTTGCGGGCGATGCCGCGTTTTGCGTGTCGCTGCTGGCGGGGCAGGGTTCGGCGCTTGCCATGATTTCCGCATATGTGCTCGCGGGAGAACTTGCCAATGCTGGCGGGCGGCATGAAGAGGCTTTCGGCAAATACGAAGCGTTGTTGCGGGCCTATATCGAGACCAAGCAGAGAGGCGCCGGGCGCTTTGCCGGCGTCTTTGCACCAAGGACCGCCTGGGGCCTGTGGTTTCGCAACCAGGTGATCAAGACCTTCGCAATCCCGGGCCTGGCGAAGCTCGTGGTCGGCAGGGATATCATCGACGTGCTGAAGATTCCCGACTACCGTTGGTGATCGGCTTGCGGGCGGCGCGGCAGATTTTTATTTCTTCACGCAGCTCATCTAGCGAACCGGAGACCGGTATTCAATTTGCCGAAGGCTATGTTGTGGAGGGGCGCGTTATGTACCAGAAAAAACCGCAACCCCAGGCAATGCCCAACGCCACCGAGCCCATGAGCCAGATATCGCCGGGAGGCCTGGCATACCAAAGCAGGCCATTGAGAAAGAGCCACGCAATGTTTGCGATGACCGCCGCGACATGGATCATCGGCCGGCGAAGGCCACTGGCCCCGCTGATATCGTAAGCATGCCGGTCATCGTTGGGCGCCTTTGCGCTCGAGTTCCGGGCCCGGCTTCTTTGGAACCGTGAATGTCGTCTCGATCACATGCGCCTTGTCGGCAAGGTCGAAGCAGATTGCGACGATTGCCTCATGGGTATGCGCGTCCGGGCAGCTGCGCGCGATATTGGTCAGGCGCACCGAGAGGTTGCGAAGGTATACGGCTATCCCATAGTCCATTGGCGCGCCCCCGGGTTGTGTTGGGCAAATGGACCCTGCGATGCCTCCGCGCGTTCCGCGGCCTGCAAGTTCCAATGATCGGTTTGCCCCTTGGCCTTCTCTGGCGAGTTTACGCGAAATTTATATCGAGAGGCGAGACCTAGTGTCACAGCGGGAACTCAGGGCTCACTGGCGGGCCGGGCCACGCCATCCACGAGGCCAGGCGGCAAGCCGCCGGATGCGGCCGGGCTCTCCGGTGTTGGTACCAATACCGACTATGGAGGCTGCAGATGGTCCGCATGATGTTCGTGGCTCTTGTTGCGCTTGCCGCCGTCGTCTTCGACCGGCAACCGGCGGCGGCCTATGAGGCGCCCTGGTGCGCGGTGCTCAATATGGGCAAGGGCGCCTATTGGGACTGCCAATACCGGTCAATTGAAGAGTGCCGGCCTGTCGTGCTGTCGGGCAGCCGCGGGTGGTGCAATCCGAATCCATTTTGTTGCCGCGCCTGTAGAACCCAGGAAGGCGCGGAAATCCCGCGCGCACGCGCAGTAGGAACACCGGCGCAACAGTTGTCGCGCGGCAATGGCAGTGTGCCAGGCATGTCGCTGTTGCGGCGCGTGAGCATGGGCGCGGTCAATCGCGCCGGCGTGCCCGCTATTTCTTGCCGGCGGGCTCGGCCTTCGCTTTCAGCTCCGCAAGTTCGCCGCCCAGCTTCGCCAGCGACGATCTGAGCGTGGCGATTTCGGCGCGCGCGGCCGCCAGATCGCGGCCGGCGGCTGCGAGCTTGTCTTGTGTTTCGCGCGCGAGCTTTGCCAGCGCCTGCTGGAGATATTCGATATTGGCCTGGAGGCAGCCGGTGCGGCGCTCCATCTGCTTTTCGGCGGTGCAGACTTCCAGCCCGCGGATGTCCTGGGCAATGGCGGGCAAGGGTAGCGTCAAGGGTGGCGTCAAGAGTAGCGCCGGCATAAGCAGCGCCGGCAACACCGCGCCCGCATGGCGCAGGCGGCGCGCTATGGAACGGCGATGACACGGGGCAGGTGATACAGGGGTCATATCGGCGACACTACACGATCGCGCGGCAATTCAAGCGCGGCTTTGCCGAACTTATCGTCCCGGAGTCTCAGGGGCCTCGCGTGCCTCGGACAGCCGGACCGCATGGGTTTCGCGGCAGAGCGGGCAGCGAATCCGGATCGTGAAGGCCGGCGGCACCGCCGACAGATCGCCGCCGTTCGTGCGGTAGCCGCTGTTGAACTCGCGGCCGGTTTTCGGGCAGCGCACCATCAGAAAGCTCAATGTATTCTCCATGTCCGGCGCGACTGGCGCCGCTGCAACGCGATCCGGCCGTGACGGCCGGGTGGGTGCGTTGACTAATGGAGGATGGGCGCGCGTACTTGATCGAGATCAAATCCGGGACGCGGAACCGGAAAAAAATGGTCGTATTCCTGCTGCCGGAGGTTGTGGCGCGGCGCGGCGTTCCTCAGAGCGGTTCGTCGTCTTCCCGGATGCGCTCGACTTGCCGGTCGCGGACTGTCTGGATATCGGCGAGGCATTCGCTGAAGCGCGGGGTGCCGGCGGCGAGGCCCCATTTCTCGCACAGGGCCCGGCTCTCGGACATCATTTCACCGGCGCGCTGCCGCTCGAAATCGGCGCGCGCCGCGGCGGCAGCGCGCCAGGCCAGCAGTATGAATATGGCGCCGGCTAGCACGATGATGGTGACGGTGGCCAGGTGCCATAAAACGGCCTGGCTGCGTGTTTCGCCGGTGCTCGACATGTAAATCGCTCCATTGGCCTGCGCCGTGGAGCGATCATTGTAAGGCCGCATCGTCCGTTCGTATGTGAAGCGGGTCACGCATCCCGGATCATGACGGGGGTCGGCGGCGTACCGGGCCCGATCAGTGGGTGAGCGCGGCAAACAGCGAGACGCAAATGAGGGTGATGATGGCGATATCGACGCCAGCCGCTGCGATTTTGTTCAAGGCACCCTCCATTCGGATGAGACCTTCCGATGCGCGTTGACAAGTGAAGCCCGCATTTGGAGCCCTGTATTCGCGCGTCCGGTTCGCAACGACACCGTAGATGAAGGCCCGTCCTAAAACTTGGACGCAAGCGGCAAATATTTGTCTGAAAACGACGAAAGCCCTGTCCTCTGAACAATTTGTTGCGACGACCGGCCCCGCGCCGTGTCGCGCCCGAATCCACCCATCCATTCACAAGGAGAGAACAATGGATATCGAATGCAATGAACTTGAGACCAAGGCCGGCATTCCTGCCGCCGCCGCAGCCGACGCCGTGGTGACGCACAGCGAGATGATGCGTGCTTTTGAAACGTTCAAGGAAGCAAATGACGAGCGCCTCGATGCCATCGCCAAAAAAGGCGGCGATGTCGTGCTGGAGGAGAAAGTCGAGCGCATCAATTCGGTGATCGAGTTGCATCAGAAGTTTATCGATGACGCAAAGGTCAAGGCGGCGCGCCCGACACTCGGCGACGTGGAAACCCGCAAGGCGGGGGAAGAAGTTCGCGGTGAGTTAAGGGCTTAGCCGGCCGTGTGTTCGTAAACCGCGAGTGGTTGATGTCCGCCTTTCCTCGGAAAGCGGACATCGGCCGCGCGAGCGGGATGTCAGCTTTGCGCTAGCGGATATTTTGCGATGCGAAAGCGGTGTCCGCTTGGTCCCCAACAGCAGACATTAATCGCGCCGACCCGCTGGCCACTGGAAGAACGAACTGAAATTGCGATCCGTTTTGGCCGTCCGACGACGCAGCAAGCTGTCCGCCGTGCCGATCGATAATCGCGCGACAAATGGCCAGTCCTAATCCCATCCCGTGTGCTTTGGTCGTGATAAACGCCTCAAAAATGCCGCCTAACAGATCCGGGTCAATTCCCGGCCCAGCGTCTTTTACAGCTACTGCAATGGTGTTATCGCCCCTGCGCTCTGTCGTCAGCCGTAACGTGCGGCTTTGGTCCGCCACTGCATCCATGGCTTCAACCGCATTATGAACAAGGTTGAATACGACCTGCTGTAGTTGGTTTCGATTGCCTTTAACGAGCGGCAGCTCGGACGCTAATGCCAACAAGCACACTACGTTATGGTGCTTCAACTCGTCTTGCGACAACTGTAGCACAGCACGAATGATCTCATTGAGATCGACAAGGTCGTGCTCCTGATCAACCTGCTTGAACAATGATCGAATGCCGTCGAGTATTTCCGTGGTACGATGGCTGTCGTCGCCTATACGGCTCAATAATTCTCGTATTTTTTTATGGTCGGGCGGTGTCTTTTCAAGAAGAATCTCCACTGTTTCGGAGTTCATAGCAATCGCACCAATCGGTTGCGCAATTTCATGTGAAATCGAAGCCGTAATTGCTTCAAAGCTCATTAGTTTATTGTCTCGCTCGCGCTGCAACATCCGATTTGAATGGGCGAGGCGCTCCCGCTCATCCGCCAGCATCGTGTTTGCGCTCGCGAGCCGCTCCTCGCTGTCCCGCCGCTCGGCGAACAGTGCGGCGAGGACGGCCGTGCCGAATGCCACAACCAGAATGACCGCCTCGGTCTGTAGAACTCTCGCGCTGATCGACAGGCCCGAGTCGCCAAAATGGCCAAGTCCGTAAATCGCTGTCAAAGCAACGGACATGGAAACGATAAAGGCGCCCGCCGCGCTGAAGACCGGCTGCGATCGGGCGGAAAGCCACAATAAGATCGGAAATACCAGCGCAGCCGGCACCACGGTCTCCCAGAGGCCCAATGGCAGAAACACAATAACTCCGGACATCGCCGCCAGCACAGCGAGTGCCGCCATGCTTTCGACGGCTTCTCGCCTCGCCGGGGGTCGCCGCAGCAGGGTGGCGATCGCAATCACCAGCGGTGCCACCGAAACGATGCCGGCAAAGTCAGATACTATCCAGTGCAACCAGGTAGCGGTTGGCTCTTTCAGGCTGGCGAATAGGTCGTAGTATACAAAAGTCCACCACGTGGAAGCGACGGCAGTCCCCACGATCGCCGCGGCGAACAGCCCAAGGACGGGATAAAGCCGATCGATTCTGGAACTGCGCTCCGAAGTAGCATTGCACTAGTCCAGCGATGATGAGCGGTTCGGCTGTGTTGCCCAGGACCCATGTGGCAGTGACCGCAACGCTAAAAGGTCGCAAAAGATTGGCGGCGGCGGTGGCAACCATAACGCCGACCAGGACAGGCCATCGCGCAACGGACCAGAGCGCGATCAGGAGGCCCGAGGAAATACCGGCAGCGGGCCAGAAGATGACCGTCTCGGGCGTGATCAAAAAACTATTGCTTAGCTGTGCCGCCAGGAAATAGGCAACCGCAACCGCGGCAGCGATCGCGGTGCTGCGCAACCATATCCAGGCAGCCGGCTCAGCAGGGTTTAATCGCAGGCGCTGCTCTTTTTCGGATATGCTTGTGCACATGAGGTAACCGACTCTGATGGGGCCACACTCATTATGCCACCTCAAAGCTGCGCGTAGAATATCACGGCATGACGGCAATACTGGAAGAAGACCGCCATGTCCGTTTTGGCCGTAAGCGGACATAGCCGGCCGCCGGGACGGTGACCGCTTTTACACCGAAAGCGGACCGTCAACCCGCCTTGCGCCTGCAAATCTTCGGACTAACAACTACCGGCCTCGCAGATAATCGATCGCTGATTGCATCTGTAGACGAATGTCACTCGTTCGCTAAAAAAGCTGCGCTCGACGAGCCCCGACCGCACATATAGTGCGCGCTTCGGGTAGTTTCCGCCGTGGCAATAGCCCTGCGCAAAATCGGAAGCCTCTTGCTGACAACTCGCACCGGTTGTCCAGCACGAAGCCACGATTTCAATGTGGCGCGGGCTGGCTGATAAGACTTCAATTTGCGCGGCCTCCGCGGCGCCGCACCCAGCCAGGAACGCAAGAGCGAAAATAGCAATGCGCATGGTATTGCTCCCGTGCAAGATTATATTTGCCAACAATCTTTTATCATCGCTTTGCGAGGTAAACACGTCAAAGTCATGAAACAACGCATTTATCTAGCCGTGTATATGCTGCTCACGTAAAGTGCAATGTCCGCTCCGGGTCCTTCACGGACATAGCCGGCCGCCCGGATGCTGCCCGCTTAGACCCCGAAAGTGGACCGTCAACCCGCCTTGCGCCGGGCCCCCGAGCGCGCTGACTTCTTCGCGACTTCTTTTGCAGCTTTCTTGCCCGGGATCGAGAACAGCATTTCCTTCTGGCCTTCGATCCTCTTCTTGCCGCGCCTGGATTTCTTCCCGCCTGGCTGCTCGGCTCTCGCACTTTGCCGCAGGGCGTCCATGAGGTTGATAACCTTCGTCGGCACGCGCTCTCTGGGCGCCTCGATCCTGATGCCTTTGGATTTTTTATCAATGATTTCACGGAGGGCCGATTTATATTGATCCTCGAACTTGTCGGGATCGAAATGGCCGGATTTCGTGCGGACAATATGTTCCGCAAGCTGCATCATGTCCTTGCCGATTTTTACGTCCTTGATCTCGTCGAAGTATTCCTTCTCATCGCGCACCTCGTACGGGTACCGCAGGAGCGTTCCCATGATGCCCTTGCCGCGAGGCTCCATCGCAATCACATGCTCGCGCGTTGAAAGTACCACGCGGCCGATGGCGACCATATTCATCTTCTCGATGACATTGCGGATGACAACGAAGGCCTCTTGCCCGACATCGCCGTCGGGGACGATGTAGTAGGGGCGCACATTATACAGCTCGTCTATTTCCGACTTCGGCACGAACTCATCGATCTCGATGGTCTTTTTGCTATCCAGGGCAATGGACTCCAGCTCCTCATCGGTGATTTCGACGTATTGGCCCTTGTCGATCTGATAGCCCTTGATGATGTTCGCCGGCTCGATCTCTTCGCCCGTATCCTCGTCTACCTTGCGGTAGCGGATGCGGTTGCCGGTCTCCTTGTTGATCTGGTTGAAGCTGATTTTTTCGCGCTCGGTTGTCGCCGGGAACAGTTGAATCGGACAGGACACGAGCGACAGGCGCAGAAAGCCCTTCCAGTACGCGCGCGGGGCCATGGCGAACTCCTACACAATGTGACTGGGATTAGTGTAGTGCGTTCGGAGGATAGATGCATCGTCGACCGTCAGGGACGTTCACAATACGTTCTTAAGGAAAAAACCTTGTGATTAATGGTCAGCCAAAGGCGACGGCGTGCAGGACTTCGACGCCATCAAAGTGATGAAGTTCGCGGTGAGCCGAGGGCCGAGCAGGGCGCGCGGACATCCCGCCCGCGCTAGCCGATGTCCGCATTCGATGTGCCAGCGGACATCAACCACGCGCGCGAAATACGCCGTCAGCAGACATTTCGCGGTGCAATCGCCATGTCCGCTTTGCCCCCGAAAGCACATGTGCAGCGCGCAAGCTTATGTCGGCTAAGTGCCATAAGCGAACATTCAAATTGAAAGAGGCCCACTTGAGGCTGCGTTAATTGACCCCAGTCCCACCCGATGTTGCGCCAGGCTTCGGAAAAACGGCCTGAACGACACCGCGCTCGTCATGTCGCATTTCCTCGGCTTGTTTAAGGTAACCATCGCCCCAGACCGTGAGCTCTGCTTTCGTCAATGGGTTGGACGAGAGGCGAGCGTGTGCATAGCAGTCGGCGGCAAGCTTCAAGAGTGTGTCGAGGGTTGCCATAAGTAACTAGTCGTCGTGCGGCTGTTACTTCCGGCGACGCCTCCCAAGGTGAGTGACACTATCAACCGAGCTACTTCGCCTCTTCCTGTTCGATCATGCTCACAATCCGTTGGCATTCTGCTTCGTCAGTCGCGCGCATTAATCGCTCACGAAAGCATTTTAATTTTTCACGCTTGGTCAATTTGTCCATAGCTCTGAACATCAACATTCCCGCATAGTCAGTGCAGCGCCGAAAACCCTCCGTGGCTTTGACATAAATCAACACGACCTAATAATTACGGTCGTTTATGGCGTGTGCGCAACTGGACACCCGGCGTATGCGCAACTGGACAACCAAAGAGATTTTGACCCTCAAACGCGCAATCCAGCGCGGCTTAGAGGCTGACGCAATTGCACAATTGCTCCCACGCCATAGCGTCCAAGCCATTGCAGCGCAGACGCGCAAAGAACGAGCCAAAAAACTTCTGCCGTCCCAAAGGGAGGCAACTAATTAATGGCCCGAGTTCATTCGATGCCTGAAAAATGGCTGCCTGTTTCCATTGCACCGTCCGACACGGATCTTGAGGTCGGTGTGATGGACAAGCACGGGGTCCACCCGCTGATATTCCCGGTCCGCAAAAGCGGAACTGACTGGGTGGATGTTTCAACGAAAAAACGCATCGAAGTCGAGCCTACCCATTGGCGTAGATGGGTTGAGAATCGCGGCTAATAAGCTTTTTTAACTGGGGTTTCATCTACCTCCTTCAACTCCGTTTCCTGCTCTGCAAGAAGGCGGAACAGCATTGCTCGCTTGGCAGGGTCGGTTTCGGCATCAAGCATCAGCTTGAACCGGTCTATATTGGCCTCAATGATTCTCTTCATGATGCCCTCCATCAATTCAGACATCTGCGGCGACGACCGCGCATACGGCTGATTGAATTTTAGGGGCGGGAACGCACGTGCCGCTCTCAAAGACGGCAAATAAAATCGCGTTTCTCAGCCGTTGACGCCCAAGGGCTTTGCCAACAGTGCAATAAGACTACTCCCAAAACTCCCGGCTGGCTATGAATTTAACAAACATGGAACTCGTGCGCGAGCCCGTGAGCGACATCAACACCGCAGTGTGGATCGTCTGAAAGCGCTTGACCCCAACCGGCCGATTAGAGAAGCGGACATGAAGTCGAATGCAATTCTAAAAATCAAAACCTTTTTCACGGCTGTTTCGTCAACTGATATCGCAGTGGCGGTCCCCGCTAAGGAACCCGCCGCCACTTCTCATCGAATGTCGGTTGGTCTTTTGGGCGTCGGGCTGAGCGAAAGGAAGGCAACTCGTTTATTTAGCCTTGGGATCTTTCTGGCGGCAGGCTGGCACACATTTGCTCATGCATACGCCTACGCCGTAATTTACGTTTGTTGGCGCACAGCGTTTCTCTCTGCAAAACTGCTCGCATGAGCCTGTAAAGTTTTGTGCGAATGCTGCCGATCCGCTTAGAAGACTGAACGCGACGGCAGTTACGGCTAACTTCAGCATATTTTCACCCCCCATTTGGCTAAAGTGCAAATGCTCCTGCTTCGTGCAACGAACTATGGCATAGTCGGCTGCATTATCTACCATTCGCCCAGCCTGTCGATAAAGTACCACGTCGTCGTCTAGTTTGCGAAACGTTGCCAAGTCGTTTTTACCACCAGCGTTTCGGTCTGCGGCGACGGCCGCATTGCAACCCGCCGATAGCCAAAGTGTCCGCTTTGGGTGGTGGTCTCAACCGGTCGACGCAACACCTATCGTGAACAGAAAAGATAGATAGCGTGTGCTGATCAGCGAAAAATGACGGCCAGGGCTATCTGCGGCCCGAGAAACCAGGGGCTTTGGCATTGCTGGCAGCCGGAGGACTTGAAAGCGATTAGCCGAGCATTTGGTACGCGTTACGCAAGTGTTGCGTCGACCGGTTGAACCGGCTGTCACAAGCGGACATGTGCAGTGCAGCAGCCCATGTCCGCTTAGTGAAGCAGACATCGCACTGTATTTCGATAGACCGAAAGAGACCTCCGACTGCGCTTGCAAATGGCCCCGAAGGACACATTTAGTTTGTATGATCGATATTCTAGATATTGCTCGTTCGAGCCAAGAAGAACCAAAATTGACTGTCCGCAAGGCACCTCATGCCGCCGTGTGGTCGGTATGGGCCGTACTTGAAGGCATACCACCCGAAGAAATCTTCGAGGGGTCTTCTGAGGAAGAAGCGTCAGTCTGGATCAATACCGGCGGTCAAGCTTGGCTTGAAGAGCGCAGGCGAAAGCGCAATGCCTAGCGGTGATGCGCGAACAGTATTGTGCGACAATAGGCCATATATCTCGGGCCTCGAATTTCCCCCCAAGGAAAATGAATGAGCAGCTTCAGAAGCCCCGACCTTCTTGAGCGTCGGAATAATGCCGCCACTGTTAAAAAAGTGATGCTGGAAAAGTTTCGTGCCACTCGCCAAGACCCTGCTATCGAACGGCAGCGCCTTAAAAGGATCGCCGTGAATGCGGCGCGCGCCTCCCGCATTGCCGAGCGCGAAGCAGCAAAGAAGGCGCGTGATACCGAGCTGGCCGCGCAAGCGGCGTGTGCCGCCGAACTTGCCGCACAGGCGCAACGCGAGGCCGAGAAGGCCGAGGCGCTCGCTAAGGCTGAAGCGGCCGAACGCGATGTCGCACTGGCCGCGGAGCAAAAAGCCGAGCGCGACGCCCGCTATGCAGCACGCAAGGCCGCGAAAAAGATCCGGCGCCGCGGGTACTAGCGGGTTTTGCAGTGTTCGGTCTTACCCCAAGAGCAGACCTTGATGGCTGGTCTTTTGATGTCCGCTTTGTGTCAAAAGCAGACATCGCACTTTTGATCCGAAAAGCGGATGCCGCCGCCGACCGAATATTGAGACCGAACAGGATGACCGTGTGTTAGATCAACTCGACAGTAGCAGCCCGCTAGTGATTATCATAAAGACCGCAGTAGCCCCGTGGATGCCGAAGGCCGTAGCCTTTGTACCACCGTGTTTCAGAACAATTGCCATGTCAGTCAGCGGTATGACGGTTGCAATGAGTATAAACCAGCCCAGCAACTGCGCCAGTAGAATTCAAAATCAGGATTGCCATCAATAAGCCCGGCGCGATATCGCGAATACCCTTTGCCGAAAGGTAGGCGCTCCATCGTAGGTCTGGTTCAACTGCGACGCCAAAACCTGCGGCGGCGGAGTACGGAGAAAAGAAAAAGCGGGCACCAATAAGCACAATGCTTAGTGCGATCACGCTCGATAACCCATACCCGAATAGTGCGGTCACTAGACCGTCCTTTCCGAGCCTACCGCACGGCGGCATGCTGCACTTTTTACTTACCGTCTATTAGAGACACCAGTCTCATCAGCCAATGCCGCCCGGTATCCATCATAGCCGCCATTGCGCCCAAGTTCTCGGCTCACCGTCGAGGCCGAGCGGCCCAGCAATCGTGCCATCAATCGTACTGATTGATGCGCCGCAATGCCTCTGGATATTTCCTCGCGTTCGGCGAGCGTCAGTGCCAATCGTGAGCGACGCCGGGGTGGAGGGCGAATCCCGCCGTGCGGAGCCACTTGGTAATAAATAGACGATGATGGCTTGCCAAACGCTCGCCCAATCGCTTTGAGCGACTCTCCCCGCTGCCAGCGATCCCACAACTCCGTCTTCTCTGCCGCAGTGAACCCGCGACGAAACCCTGATCCATCGCCACACCCCATCTTTTCCTCTCAAAGATAAAGTGTTGCGTCGATCCATTGAGACCACCGCCAATAAGATGGGGTAATCGGCCGGCGAGCTTGTGGATAGCTGAAGATTTTGGGTGCTGCGCTTCAGGCTGATGGTGAAACGAGGTCCGTGTGAACGGCCTCAAGCATCAGAAGGAGAAGCGCAGCATGGACCATTTTGCTGGAATGGACGTATCGGTCAAGGAGACCAGCGTCTGCATTGTGGATGACACGGGCAAGATCGTGCGTGAAGTGAAGGTAGCGAGCGAACCTGAAGCTCTGCTGCCGGTGCTGACGAACCCCACCTACCACTTCAAGCGGATCGGGCTGGAAGCCGGACCGCTGTCGCAGTGGCTTTTCAGTGCGCTTGCGGACGCGGGCTTGCCGGTGATCTGCGTCGAGACGCGGCACATGCGGGCGGTGTTGAAGGCGCAGATCAACAAGACCGACCGCAACGATGCGCGCGGGATGGCGCAGATGATGCGGGCGGGGCTTTACCGTCCGGTGCATGTGAAGACGTTACGCAGCCAGAAGCTGCGCATGCTGCTGACCCATCGCAAGCTGCTGCAGTCGAAGGCCATCGCCATCGACAACGACCTGCGCGGTACCTTGCGTAACTTCGGCCTCAAGGTCGGGATGGTCGGGAAGCTGAAGTTCGAGGCACGCATCAGGGAACTGGTCGAGAGCTCCCCGATCTGGCCGTATTCGTCGAACCGCTACTGGTCATCCGGCGGGTGCTGCGCGAGCAGATCGCCATCCTGCACCGCCGCTTGCTGGCCATCGTCCGGGATGATGAGGTGTGCCGGCGCCTGATGACGGTCCCGGGCGTCGGTCCTGTGGTGGCGCTGACCTATCGCGCCACCGTCGACGTGCCCGCTCGCTTCAGGAAGTCCAAGTCAGTCGGGGCGGTGTTTGGGCTGACGTGCGCCAAGTATCAATCAGGCGAGATCGACCGCAGCGGCAGAATATCACGCTGCGGAGATGAGATGATGCGGGTCATGCTCTATGAAGCGGCTCAGGCCATGTTGCATTCAAAGAGATGGTCCTGGCTCAAGGCCTGGGCGATGCAGATCGCCAGGCACCGCGGGATGAAGAAGGCAATCGTGGCGCTGGCGCGCCGGTTGGCCGTGATCATGCACCGCATCTGGGTTGATGGCACCGAGTTCCAGTGGACCCGGGAGGCCGCAGTGGCATGAGAGACGCGCCGCACCACATGAGATAGGAGAACACGCGAGCTCCACCGCGCGGTGGAATGATGTCCCTCGCGGGACGATGGATGAGGTGAGTTCGCATGTCCGCTTGGACCTGCCGTTCCACTGACGGCAAGGCCGCCCAATAGATTGTTCCACCTCGTTCTCGAATCCCATGATGGAAGGGCCCTGGTGCCGATTCCGAAGAGAAGCGCGAGCCCGTGAGCGACATCGACACCGTACCCGTGGATAGTCTGAAAGCGCTTGACCCCAACCGGCCGATTAGAGAAGCGGACGTCCGCCGCGCCCGTCTTGTTTCTCGTTAAATGACCAATCATGGAACGGCTGGTCGTGTTTTTCGTTGACCTAGTTACCCAAGCGGCCGCGCTGAAAACGTATCAAGGAGATACACATATGGTGCGCATAGTATTTGCGATTGGAATAGCAGGTCTAATTTTTGCGGGCGGGTCCGGAACTTCGCAAGCGGCGCCAATCCTCCCGCTTCCTGGCGCTTCTACCGTTGGCTTCAATAATTTGACGGACGTGCAGTGGGGGCGCAACTGCTGGCGTGACCGCTGGGGACGCGTGCACTGTCGCGGTGGCGGCTGGGGCCCGGGTTGGGGCGGCGGCCCCGGCTGGGGTCGCAACTGCTGGCGTGACCGCTGGGGCCATGTACGTTGAGGTGGTGATTCCAGCTGCATGACTGAGATGGCGCCGTAGTCCGCGACCGGACGATGTCCGCTTTGGGTCAAAAACAGACATGTGCAGCGCACAAGCCGATGTCGGCTAAGTGCCAATAACGGACTCATGCGCTGAGCGTACGGCAATGGCTAAGCTGCCAACGGCGGGGGCATACTCGACGTATGTTGTTCGAAGCGCCGATGGCTCAACATCCATGTCTTAAACAGAAAAAGCCTCGTGTATAAACGAGGCCTCTCTGCATGTTGCTGACGACAATGCTAATCGCGGCAGCGCTTAATCCGTTTTGTCATGCCGTCTTCGTGAATGATTGTCGTCCGGCAGTCGCGGTCACGCCGAATAACGACATCATCACGATCGTCGTAGTGATGCCGCCAATCGCGATCATGGTCTCTTACTCCGACGTCCACGCCAACCGGTCCAACGCCGACATACGCCTCCTCAGCATGCGCAGGAAGCGCAATTGCAATTCCAACGGCCGCAAGTAATCCAAACGTAAGAGCTCGCATTTGGAGCCTCCTCGGGTTTGCCTCTCCTTGGAAAACTAGTTGGAATGCAACGGACAAGACCGTCGATTGTTCCGCAAAACACGCAATCCAAAAACTAAACTTTCCCGACGCGCTCCAGCGCCACTTTCGGGCGCAAGGAACTGTGTAGATGGGACGGCGTTGTCTCGGTAAGAAAAATCTGGGAGGCGAACATGCCTATTATCTTGTGGTTCCTCGGTGTGCCATTGGGAACTCATTCTTGTGCTGTACTTGGTGCACGCAATCTAAAAACACACGATTGCAACTTGTCGGTTCTCAAAATTGTTTGGGATTTGATGGAGAGATGAACATGAAGCCTATTTATATCGACAATGGCAGCGATTTTCGCGATGTCTAGCACCATGTCTGCCCAGGCCGCCACGCACAATCAAAAGGTGTCTGCAGACGTTGAGGCTTCATGCCAAGCTCGGGCCGCCAAGAAGTACACCGCCATCCACTTCATAAAGCGGCGTAACTTCGTCAATAACTGCGTTGCCCAACACGCCAGCGCGAGCAAGCACGCGAAAGCAAAACCGGGAACCGTAGATCAGAAGCCTACAACCACTGGTCAAGCTCCTAAGCAGTAACTATGGCCGCTTCGGCAGGGCTTTTTTATCCCTCTTCATGGACCAGCGCTGAAGCGCTTTGATGTCCGCTTTGGGTCACGTGTGGACGGCGCCTTGGCAAGAACTTTCTGACGTTTCTGCAGCATTGGTCGGGTGCGGTCACGTGTCCGGCCTGTTTGTGCGGCGCGGTTGGCCGCTGGCCCTAATGCTCTGCGCGGATCGGGTCCCAATCGTTAGCACGCACTTTAAAGTGCGATGACCCAAACGGGCTCTCCCGATCCCCGGAACGACCGTATCTGCATTACGTCGTCATGCCCTCGCCAATTGGTGTGCCGTATTCATGCTGCCAGCAACAGCTTCGGCTCCTTGTATCTTTCACCACGAACCATGATGGCCCAGGCCATCCGCGCGATCTTGTTGGCAAGCGCAACGGCCGCCACCTTGGCGGGTCGGCGCTCGATTATTCGAGTAAGCCAAGGCCGCGTCGTGCCGTGCTGTCGTGCATAGCGAATGACGGCCATGGCGCCAGCGACCAGCAGCCATCGTAGGTAGCGGTTGCCCTGTTTAGTGATACTGCCGAGCCGCTCCTTGCCACCGGTCGAGTGCTGCTTCGGCACCAGTCCGATCCAGGCTGCAAGATTGCGTCCTGAGCGGAACTGCTTCCAGTCGCCGATCTCGGCGACCAGCGCGGTGGCCACAATCGGGCCAATGCCGGGGATCTCCTCGAGCCGCCGGCTGTCTTCACATGAGCGATGCCAGGCGTGGATCCGCTTGTCGATGACCGCAACCTCTGCCGTGACGACGACATATTGGCGGGCAAGAAGGTCGAGACAAAACCGCGCACGGCGCCGGAAGACGATCATCCTCTGTGCTCGCAATGATCTGCAACAGTTCGGCTGTGCCATTGCGACCCTTGGCTGAGATGATGCCGAGCTCGGCCATATGTCCGCGGATCGCGTTCGACAGCATCGTGCGTTGACGCACCAGAAGCTGCCGGCTGCGATGCAACATCAAGCCCGACTGTTGCTGTTCGGACTTCGTCGGCACAAATCGCATCGATGGCCGCGTCACCGCCTCACAGATCGCGGCCGCATCGTTCGCGTCATTCTTGCTGCGCTTGAGATAGGCCTTCACATAGCTCGGCGGCATCAGCCGCACCGTGTGACCGAGTGCCTGCAGCTCGCGGCCCCAATGATGTGCCGACGGGCAGGCTTCGATCCCGATCAGGCACGGCAACAAACCGCCAAAGAACTCCAACACCTTCGCGCGGCTGATACGCTTGCGCATCACGACCGCGCCAGTGTCATCAACTCCGTGCACCTGGAAAACGGACTTCGCAACATCAAGACCGATCGTGCTAACCTCGCCCATGGACGGCTCCCCTCAAAGTGGTTCGCTTTACGCAACCACCCTATGGCACTCTTGATGCCGCAGAGCGGGGCGCCGTCCACAGCATCATAAGCGGACATGTGCAGTGCAACAAGGCATGTCCGCTTAGTGCCAATAGCGGACATGACGGAATGATCGCATAGCGCCCGTCCCGATAGCAGACGTCAGGGTCTGAGCGCACCGGTAGCTCCTGTCTCATATTGCATTGCAATAGTGGGGCGATTCATCCCGCAAGTGCAAGATCAAAAGAAGTGGATGGCGGCTCGCTCACGGCAGTTGTTTTTTTGATCTGAATCAATGCGAATTACCGCACTAAAATCTTCGCTATCGTAGCTCCAAAAATTCCCGTGCTCTTAAAACGGGAAAAAAAATAAAAACAAGGAGGCCGTCATGACAACGGTAGCGTCCTTCCGTAACTCAAAATACGAGACAACCTGCACTAAATGCTGGTGAGCCACTGATTGCTCCCGAATGGTCGGAATACGTAAACGAACAGAGCTAGTCCTCAATCTTTCGCCTACGCGAAATGCGGCTGTCGGTTCGAAACCGAAGCTGTATGCCTGCTGATACCGAGGCGGATGCCGAAGCGATAACAGATTTTTTCCCGTCACTGTTAGTTGGTAAATAGGAATGAATCCGCCGCGGGGCGAAAGTCGACATCGCGCCTGTCGCGTTCCTGTCCGATGAAGGCTTGCCAATTTTGGCAAGTTGCCCGGGTGCTCGACTATCAGGAAGCTCGCTCGTTGACCTACGTCTTTAAGCGTGAATGCCGCCAAAAGCTTTCTGAGGCATCATACTTCCACACCGGTGCGCGCTTCGGGATGCTGGTCGAGGAAATGACGCAGCGCCATGAACAGTTCCTGCGCATGCTTCACACGGCCAGCGTGAGCGCCCCGTGAATATCGTCAATAATCATGGTCCGGATGGTTTCGCCGCCATGGGGCTGCTTCAGCAGATAGTCTGCCAAGGCGGTGGCCGCGATTTCCGGAATGTGTTCGTGCTCGCTAATGGCAGCGACTTCATTTTCATCCAGTCCGCAAAAGGCGATGCAGTCCTCCAAAGAGATCATGGCAACCTCCAACTAATATTTATCGGACCGGCCCACACGCACAGCCACCGTTTAAAAAAACCAAATCACCTCAAATCACTTACGCCGTAGTGATACAAATCAATGGGTCAGCGGTGCTGATACGATTGGCGCCAGCCGGACGCGGCTGGGCTCCGTAATAATTACATGCGGGTGTTCAGGGCCGAATGTTCGTTTCGGGTCAAAAGCAGACATGTGCAGTGCAGCTCGGCATGTCTGCTTCGTGCCAATAGCGGACAATTTAAATTAAGTCAAGAGCAACCCGAAGTGGCGTCTCGCGTATTAGTTGCGCGCGCGCAAATTGTTCTCGCCGAAGACGGATCAATCGGATGGGCCTATCCAGAATATTTGTCAGTGCCGTGCTTCTTCTCGATCGGCGCTTTTGACTCCGGCGCACCCTCTGTCGCTGCAAACTTCGATCTTGAGCGCTTCCGTCAAATTGCGGTGTTTGATCTTGCTGCGTCGGCAGATTTTGTTTCTTTCCCGGTCGTGTTGTCATCGGACACTTGGGGACTGATCTTTCTGAAACCGAAAAACTGGCGAAGATAAAATTATTTATGATGATTTGAACGTCTTCCACGCGCCTTTTCTTTCAAGCGATGGTGAGCGTTTATTATTTGTCCGGGAGAAGGCAAAACAGGAAGCCAAGGAATTGGTCTCTTGCAAGTAGAAAACTGGCGCTGCCAAATAGTCTTTAAAGCAGAGGGAACAATTTTTTCACCGATAGAACTCGACGCCGATACGTTTCTGTACTCATCAAGTCCTTTTGTGACCGTCGAGCCAGAAAAACGCAGAACGGCACCCTTTCACAACCTTTTTCTACTGAAGAGAAAGGCTCCGCGCCGGTTCGGCTGACGGAATTTGACGCCTTTCAATTGGTATCCGATTAGTGTTGCGGGACGTCGGGTGCTGTTTTCAGCGCTCCACGGCTATTATGATAAAAAAGTCATTCCTTCTCCAACGCCGGGAGTGGCGGCACGAAAGCGACATCTTTAGTCTTGAATTGTCAGATATTGAACGCCGTATAATTTTGGCCAGACTTGCCCCTTAAGCCGATCTTTCTGATTGAAGGGTACTCTACCAACGCGTCAATTGCTGCGGACGGCGGGCATGCAGCTTTTCTAAATAGACGCACCAAGAATGGTCAGACCCGCTTTAATCTCGTGGCCGCAAACATGAGCGGAGAAATCAGCAAGTATGTTGAAGCCAGTGAGTTTGGCTTTCTCACGCCCCAGTTTTGTGAACCAAACGATTGTTGCGAAACGAGCTGTTGCATGATCGCTACGAGGTGAAAGAATTCAATCTTTCCGGCGAAGCGGGGCGTGTTCTGTTCCAAGTTGATCATTCGGTCGATGCTCTAAATAAGCTTCCACGACTGGTCGTTTCCGGAATTGAACGAGGAATGTTGGTGTTTGGCCCAATGTCCGCTTTGGGTCACAAGCGGACATGTGCAATGCAACAGGTCATGTCTGCTTTTCCCCCGAAAGCGGACATCGGCAGCGCACAATCCCATGTCCGCTTAGTGCCAATAGTGAAGGCTTGGATCAACCGGCGCTAACGCCGTAGGCGGTATTATTTCCCGTGGTTTTGGCAATTTGCCTGGCACGCCGTCATACAGTTAGCTCTACGGTTGGCCATCTCACATTTCTTCGAGCACCTTTCAAAACAGGCTTGCTGTGACTTTTGCGCAAGAGCTGTGTTCGAGATAAAAATGGGTGAAATCACAACCGCAATTGTGAATGTGCCAAGCAGCAGCACTTTCATGGTCGCCTCCTTGCTATGTTTGAGTTATTTTTTTGTGTACGCGCTGATTTTTTTCTTTCTCCGCCGACCGAGCAGACCCAACGCGCCGAGACCGATGGAAAACAAAAGGAAGGGCGGCGGGCAGCCGCGTAGCAAATGCATCGTCAGGTTTACGGCACATACCCCCACACGACACATGCGCATCATGTCACGCGACCTAAGGTTGTCAATCAGGAGTGCTCCCTCCGCATGAATTAGCGGTGTCTTGGCCATTCCATGTCCGCTTTTACCCCTGAGAGCGGACATGTGCAGTGCACTGGCTTGTGTCTGCAAAGTGCCGGAGCGGACATCTATGGCGCCCTCAGCTCTGCATCTTTCCTGACCCACGTGGTAAAAGAATTTGTGATATCGGGGGATGAATATGGTGCGATCATTTCTGTGAACTTTCGTGATTGGTCTAACGGTCGGAGCGTTTCCGGCGGTTGCTGAAAAACAATATAAGATGTCGTGCTACGAGTGGTGCGCGAAAAAAAGTAATGTATTTACGGCGTCACGCCGCGATGGGACCTTACCTGCAACGCCAGTTGCGAGTTCAAGTGCATTATCATGCGCGCTGATGGCACCTGGGGTAATTGGAGGAAGAAATGAATGTCCGCTTTGGTTGCCAGCAGACATCATAAAGTGCTCACTCCGGCAGGCCTGCTTTTTGGAGAGCGTCTCGGTATCAAGAGATATCTTCAGCCCGGCGAAACGGGGCAAAATCGACTGCTCTAGACAGTCGCAATGTCGGATCGAGCTGGCAAATGCGCGCAACAACATTTTTTGTCTCTGTATTTTTTCCGGCAAGAGCGTGGCTAGCTGCGGCAACGCGCAATAGCGGCAGATCATTTGGGTGCTGTTGAAGGGCAGCTTGTGCAAACGCCGAAGCCTGTTCATAACGACCAGCAAGAAGATGCGCCGCTACAGTCCCCGTCTGCATTCTTTGGAAAATTGGATCAAGCGGATTTAGACGCATCGCGCGCGCGAAGTGTTCGGCGGCCTTGTCCGGGTCACCGACGTAGATGTTCGTCCATCCACTGACATGCCATGCATTAGTCATGTTCGGGTTGAGTGCCAATGCTCGATTAATCGCTGCTACGCCTTCCTCAACAGCGCCTTGGACGTGGACAAGTGCCCATCCACCCGAGTAAAGGGCGACCCCATCATCATTGGCCAGCGCTATCGCGCGGCGAGCGAGACGCTCGAGTTCAGCCATCTCATGGGAATAATCCTTCATCCAACGAGACTGCTGCCGCCGAGTGTAACACCATGCCGCCAACCCATGAGCTGAGGCAAATTCAGGATCGAGCTCGATTGCCTTAGAAAATAATTTCAATGCTTCAATGATACTTTCGTTTGTCCATTGATTGAAGTACATCATGGCCCGCAGGTAGCAGTCATACGCATCGAGGCTTTCAGTTGGCTTGAACCTTGTCCGATTGAATTCCACTTGTTCAAGCTTTGGGACAATTGCCCCGACTACACTGCCGGTGACTTGATCCTGAAAATCGAAAATATCCTCGGGTGCGCCGTCGAAACGATTGGCCCAAAGGTGCCCGCCCGTCTTTGCATCAATGAGCTGGGCTGTGATACGCAATCGGTTTGCTGCCCTGCGTACGCTCCCCTCAAGCACATATCGCACTCCCAACTCACCGCCGACTTGTTTCACGTCTACAGCTCGACCCTTATAGGTAAAGCTGGAATTGCGCGCGATGACAAACAACTGGCGAAAATGCGATAGAGCAGTGATGATGTCTTCGACGATGCCGTCGGCGAAATAGTCCTGTTCCGGGTCGCCGCTCATATTTGGGAAGGGCAGCACGACTATAGAGGGTCGATCCGGCAGGGCTAGTGTTGGTCGCGCTCTAGTCGAATTATTTTCCAACACGATCCGATAAACTCGAACCGGTCGCTCAATGTTCTTGAGCTGTTGTACACCCATGTCATCAAGAAGAAGGTCTAACTTACCTCGCACGTCCTCTTGCACGCGCGCAGATACGTAGATGCCGCCAGGATCCGCTATGCCTTCCAATCGCGCGGCTATATTCACTCCGTCGCCGAAGATGTCGCCCCTCTCGGTGATAATGTCGCCTTGATGAACGCCAACTCGGAATTCAATTCGCCGGTCAGCGGGCATCGTGGCATTGCGCACGGTCATCCCTTGCTGGATCTCGGTGGCGCACCGAACGGCATCTAGAACACTCGTAAATTCCGCTAGAAAACCATCGCCTGTGTATTTGATGAGGCGGCCGCGATGTTGCTGGACTTTCGGTTCAACCAGTTCATCGCAGTGGGCCTTTAGGTCTTTGTACGTTCCCTCCTCATCGAGGCCCATAAGGCGGCTATATCCGGCAACGTCCGCCGCAAGAATAGCTGCGAGCCGCCGTTCCATGCGCGTATCGCCCCTTTAACAGGCTAAACTATTCAGCGGGGAGTTTAGGTCCGGAGAACGAGGGCTGTCATTAGGCCCCATGTCCGCTCTGGGTCACGTGTGGACGGTGCCTTGGCAAGAACTTTCTGGCGTTTCGCGGCATTGGTCGGGTGCGGTCACGTGTCCGGCCTGTTGATGCGGCGGATGTGGCCGCTGGCCCTAACGCTCTGCGCGGATCGGGTCCCAATCGTTAGCACGCACTACTTTCACTTCCGAAACGGCTTTCGAGCTTCTCTGTCGGCTTGCTCGCGTACAATTCCGATGTCGGCCAGCATTCGATCATCTAAGTCTTTCAACAGTCCTCGTTGCCGCGCTTTGTCGAGTTCAACCCACAGCTGCCGCCGTCGCTCTCTATCAAGAGCGGCAATGAGATTTGAAAAAACACGGGACAACCACGGCGCACGCTCGGCGGTTTCTAAACCATACCGAAATTTTGTAGAGATACAGATTTTGCCGCCACAAGACATGTCTCAACTCCATGAGGAGTGAGACAACGCTTGGCTGCGCGGCAGCTAACCGGGCGGTTGTCGCAAGCCCGAACCTGAAACTTTTATAGACGATTTTGCTCAAAGGGACAAGACGAAGATACAAATCCAGGATGTCCGCTTGGGGTCACAGGCAGACATGTGCAGTGCAACAGGTCATGTCTGCTTAGTGCCAATCGCGTCGCTTTGCAGTGCGAATAACAGCGAGCCGATATTCGCAACGCGAGTGGCGAGTGAACAGTGGCGGACCAGGCGCATACAATTCCGCCAGTGCCGGTAAGATAGCAACCGCCCTTTGACGTACAAATCGCTGCCCTGCCATCGGCTCGGGCGTATCAGCCCGGCGGGTCCACGTTCTTCCCCAGGCGGCGAAAGAATTTTCCGGTTTCTATTTCCCAGATGCGGCCGTCTGAGCCGATGTGGCCAGTCACGAGATACTTGCCGTCCGGACTGACGTTGACCGAGTGCAGCAGGTCTGTGAAGGGTCCAAAATGATGCAAGCGCTTCCCGGTCGCGATGTCCCAGAGCTGGGCATGGCGTCGCCCCGCGATCAGACGCTTGCCGTCGGCCGTAAACGCGACATGCAGACTGCCGAACGATGGGAAGACCAGCACCTTGCTGATCAGCTGCTTGTCCGCGGTCGCATACACGTAAGCTTGCCCGTTCACGGCGGCGACAAGCTGCTTGCCGTCCCGCGAGAACGCCATGTCGTCGGCTGAGGCAACGCCTTTGGCTTCTGCCTCCCACACCTTCTCGCCGGTCGCGAGCTTGCGCAGCTGAATGAAGAAGCTTCGTTTTCTTGGGTCATTTTGTTTTTCCCCGGGCGCCGTCGTCGCAAGCAGACCTGCCGTCTCCGAGACAGCAAATACGGGATATTCTCCCGCGATTCCCGGCAGGCGGTAACGCTCGGCTTTTGTCTTCGTGTCGTAGACGACCAGGTCGCCCTCGTATCCCCCCAAGATGACGAGACCGTTCGCCGTCGTTTCGATGGAGGGAGGCAACCTCCATTTCGGATCGGGCACGGTGTACGGCACTTCCGCGACCGGCTCGCCAGTCTTGACGTCAAAGACACGGACGGGATGGGCGTCAGCGGCGACGACGAGCGAACGGCCATCGCCGAGGAAGCGCGCGTCACGCACGAGACCCGGATCGTCGGCCTTCATGCGCGGTGGCAATTTGGTGATGTCGATTTTTCTCACCGTCTTGCCCGTCGCAACGTCCCACAGGCGCACGCTGCCGTCGCGGCTCGCGGTTGCGATGATCTTTCCGTCCGGGCTCCAGCGCGCGCCGTATATCCAGTTGGTGTGCGAGGCCGCGTCGGCGCGATCTGCCGTGTCATGCACGGGGTTGACCGGCAAGTCGATCTGCTCACAGGCGGAATCAAGGGCCCATTTGGCCGTCAGGGCCTCATACTCGCCGCCCTGCGCGATCTCTGAGCCACGACCTTGTCGCGGACTGCCTTGACTGCGCAGACGGGCCGCAGCACCACCTTGGCCGCCTCCAGGCGGTCCGCGGCGGATGAATCGCTGGCGTGCGCCGGAAGCGATGTCAGGGGGACGATGCAACCAAGGGCGAAAACTGTGACATTGGTTACGATACGCGTTGGCATGGCAGGCATGCTTCCCTCCAAATGCGCTAGCGCAATGAACTCGCGCCGCCTCATTGCCGCCCCTGAGCTCCGGAGGGCATCGTACCGGCTTAAAATAATACACTAAAAGGGGACCATGTCCGCTTCGGGTCATTAGCGGGCATTTTGCGATGCGGGAGCGATGTCTGCTTTACCTCCCAAAGCGGACACGCACCTCAGCCGTCAGCAGCCATTGCCTCGGTCAACGTGACCAATGCCTGGACCGATGAATTGGGTTTGATTTTCGAAAGCGCCCGCAGCATGCGGACTGCGTGCTGGTTCACGATGAGGCCGGGCAGTTCGCTGCGAAGATGGAGTGAGTACTCAACCTCAGCACCTCCAAGCAGCGCGAGGGCCGGCACGTTCAGCGCCTTGGCAATCTGAATGAGGCGGCTACCGCCGACCCGGTTCACGCCGGTCTCGTATTTCTGCACCTGCTGAAAGGTGACGCCGATCCGATCGGCAAGCTCTGCCTGTGAAAGGCCGCGGGCCAGGCGGTTTGCGCGGATGTTCTGACCGATGATTTGATCGACGGGTTTCGCAATTCGTTTGGGCATTTCTTGGTCAATGTTGGGGGACGCTTTTCAGCCCATAAAATACACTGTTACTCATAGGATGTAGACTTAAAGTCATCAAGAGTTTTGCCTTGGCCTATGGCGCGGGCGAAACCTGGACAATTGCGACAAGTGCTGGCGAAGAACATCCGTTCTCGACGCCAGGA
This sequence comes from uncultured Alphaproteobacteria bacterium, assembly GCA_963815055.1. Taxonomy (GTDB): domain Bacteria; phylum Pseudomonadota; class Alphaproteobacteria; order Rhizobiales; family Xanthobacteraceae; genus Pseudolabrys. The sequence continues at coordinate 273,154 of CAWFEU010000004.1, forward strand.
ACTGGGCATTAGCCAAGAGGAGCTTGCATATAGAGCAAAAATACACCGTACCTATATGAGTACGGTGGAGCGGGGCCTCCGGAACGTCGCCATCGACAATATCGAGAAGATTGCGAAGGCGTTGGGTGTCAAGCCGCATCAGCTGCTGATGGACGAGCGGCGTTAAGAAAGCCGCCGCCCGCATCCGCGACGCAAAGCTACTTCAGCTGGTTCGCAATATTATTGAACGTTGCGTTCAGCTTGCTGCCGACGGTGTTGACGGCGGCGATGATCACCACCGCGATGCCGGCGGCGATCAGTCCATATTCAATCGCCGTGGCGCCCAACTCGTCCTTCAGGAAAGCGATCAGTTTTGACATGCTACGCCTCCAGTGTTCTCGCGAAACGCGAGCCTAGGCGTTGCAACGTTAAGGAAGTTTGCAGCGAGCGCGGAGAGTTGCGCCGGATGTTCGATTGCGCCTGCGGCGCGCCGTTTCATCCGCATTCCTACGTACAACACCGCGGTAGGGCGGTATGGAACCGCTTCGTGTTCCGCGCACGCGGCGCGGTTTTGTTCCATTCGAAATTCCGGTGATGGTTGTCCGGAACCGTGGCATCACAATCTGTTCAGCGCGCTGAAATGCGTGTGCGCTCAGGTAAAGCAAGCAAGGTTCCAGGAAAGATTGCAGGAACGGCTCCTCGCGCGAGACGTTTTCCCTCGTGCAGCAAGAAGGAGGTTCCCATGCGGACATCTGCAATGAGAAAGCTTGCGATCGGAATTCTGGCTGCGGCCGGCGTCGCATTGTCAGTGCCTGCCAGCGCGCAAGGCGTGTGGGTCGGCGCTGGGCCGGTTGGCGTAGGCGTGGGCGTGGGGCCGGTTTATAACGGCTATTACGATCACGGCTATTATGGCCCGGGCTATCGCAGCTACGCTTATGACGATGGTTATGCCTATCGACGGCATTGCCGCATCGTCAGGGAAGATTTCAACGGGCGCCTGAGAACAATTCGCCACTGCTGGTAAGCAGGCTCAACCGTTCGTTGATTGAACAGGGACCCCGGTCCGGGGTCTTTGCGTTGAGCGCTTTGCGCCTAAGGCGCGATCGCCGAATTGAGCTTGCGCGCGGTGTCCAAGATCCAATCGCGATAAAGCAGAAGCGGCGTGATGCCGGTGAGCCCGCCGCAGCCTTCTTCATCCCCGGGCGCTGTTGACCAGCTCACCACGCCGATCACCAGCGGCCCGTCGCCGTCGAAGGCCGGCGCGCCGGAATCGCCGGTGCAGCCGCCGAGCCCGGCGCGCAGATTACGCGTCGCGATGTCATAAAGACGGATCTGCAGTGAACCGGGCTGGCCGGTGACGCTCAATGTGGCCATGCGCGGCTGCCCGAGCCCGCGCGCCGTGCCTGCGAGCGTGACGCCGAAGCCGGCGATCGTGAGCGTGTCGCCCACCGCGACGCGGCGCGGCGCGGCCAAACTAGCCGGCACGACGATGTCGGGCAGGGGCGCCGCCAGCTTGACGAGCGCCACGTCGGCGGTCGCGCGGCTTGCGGTGTAGCTTGCATAATCAAACCGCGGATGGCGCACGATTGCGCGCACCGGGATCGGCACGCCGGTCTGGTAGGCCTTCACCTGGTAGGCGACCGGCCGCACGACGCAATGCGCGGCGGTGAGCACCAGGTCGCGCGCGAGCGCCGTGCCGGTGCACAGATCATCGCGCGCATCCACCAGCATCACGATCGGACGCGCCGCCCAGCCGTTGGCGGCCGGCGCGTTGCCGGTCACCGAGAACGCGGGTGACGCAAATAAGAAGCAAATGAGGGCTGCAAGAATCCGTGGCATCGTGGTCGAAGAGTAGGATTACGGGCTCGAACTGTTAGTCGAATAGGCGACCGCGACCACGGAGCTGTCAATTCGCCGAAACAGAGGGTGTATTGAATCCTCAAGGGCGGAAGGGGTGTCCCTTCTAGCCCGTTGTACCTGCTTATATTTCCTTCTTTTCCGGATTTCTACCCACACCCGTACCCCCGACGCGACGTCACAATTCGTGATCGATCGCCCGTCGTTCTGACGCGTGATCCGATCTGCTACGGTTCATCTCTCATCATCCCGAACGTGGACGGACGCCGGTGAACACGAAACCTGATCTCAGCAACGAATGGGATAAGAAAAAACTTCGGAACTGGATGGCAAACGCCAAACGTCTGAATCTCGACGACGTGTACCAAGATGCATTTCGCCAGCTCTGTCGCGTGGAGGGTCGGAATATCGATGATCCCCTCGAAGCAGAATTCGCCGCAGTGTAGAGCCAGGTTCGACCTAAAGAAGGCCGGCCAGTGACTGTCGTGATTGTCGGCTGCATGTCCGCTATCGGGGGTAAAAGCGGACATTCCATTCACGCTAAAAAAACCCGGCTCGCCGGGAGCCGGGTCAAAGTCATATGGGAGGAACGTTGAGAGCCGAACATTGTCACGGGTAAGTCGCTAATAACATTCCCGTAAATTCCCCTACGAGGGACATTCTCGCATAACTGTTTATTTCGTATTCGTCATAGGACTTCGCAGGTAAGTTGGGGTGTTCTCTAACGGGGGCGCTATCTCTTTTTCGGGGGCTCACATGAAGTTCGGCCCAATTGTCCTTTTTTGCGCTAGCCTTGGTTTAATCAGCCCGACATACGGCGAGACGGTCAACTATAAGGCCGATCTGAAACCGTCGAACGAAGTGCCGCCAAACGATAGCAAGGCAGTCGGGTCTGTGACGCTAACATTCAATGATGCGACGAAGACCCTGACATGGAAGGGCACGTACTCAGATTTGACTGGGCCACCGACCGCTGCGCACTTCCATGGGCCAGCACCCGCGGGCAAAAACGCAGGCATTCTCGTTCCGATTTTTGTCGCTGGCTCCGCCAGGGCTCCCGCTAGCCCCTTTGAAGGATCAACGGTGCTGACCGATGAACAAGTGGGGTATCTTAGGACCGGGAATTTGTATGTGAACATCCACACCCCGACGAACAAGGCTGGCGAACTTCGGGGCCAGGTGGTCCGATAGGCATAATTGAAAAGCGGACATGGCTCTTTCGGCGCACATGTCCGCTAATGCCGAAGCGGACATACTCACACTTGTGACAATGTTTTTTCCTCGGGCGGCTTCACATGCCGGAACGAAACTAGCAGTGCCAAGTCATAGGCAATCTTGAGTATTCCGCAGAGCACCAGCGGCAATCCTGAAAACGATGTTGCAAGTAAAGCACCCGCCATTGCCGGGCTGATTGACGATGCGAGGCTTCGGGGGACGGCGGTCACGCTCGCTGCGGCGGTCCGTTCGGCGGGTGTTACTACGGCCATCACGTAGGAAGTGCGCGTTGGCACATCCATCTGCGATAGCGCGGCCCGCAACAACAGCAAAACTTGAGTAAGGATCAAACTTGGGGAGATGGCCGCGAGAATGAGAAAAACGCTGGATGGAATGTGGGTGAAGACCATTGTGTTGACGAGGCCGATGCGCCTCGCGAGCCACGCGGCGACCGGATATGAAAATGCGCTCAGCGTGCTCGTCCAGAAGAAAAAGACGCTGGCCGCCGAGAGCGACATGTCAAAGCGCTGGAACAACCATAACGCCAACAGTGATTGGACGACAAAGCCCCCCGCAAAAGCATCAAGACTGAACAGGGCGGCCAGTTTGTAAACAACTAGTCGCGATGGGCCGAGCGGCGCGCTGGGTTTTGCCTCATCCACGTGCGCATGTGGCAGATAGCGGTAGAGCGCAATGCACAGGAGACCAAGCGCGGCATAGGCGTAGAACATGCCCTTGAACGCAGTCACCGTATCGATGCCGGCCTTGGCCATGAAATCGGGCGCTGCCGCAGCCAACGATCCCAACGCCATCGACAGTGCACCAATCAGGCTGTAGCGCGCGAATGTGCGTGTCCGCTCCTGATCGGGCACATCGTGAGCGAGCATGGCATGTTCAAGCGGCACCAGAACGCCCAGATCGCCGGTCGACGGATTGACCGTTCCAATGAACGCGACGACCGCAATAACGGCGAATATATCTACATTAGAAAATGCGATGCCGGTGCAGGCCATCAAGACGGCGCCAGCCAGCAGCAAATTGCGTAGATCATATCGTGGCGCGATGAAGCCGACGGCGAGCGTGAACAACGCGGTTCCGAGCAGCGATGCACTGGCAATCAAACCAATTTGGCCCGTGCTAAAGCCGGCCGCCGACAAATATGCCGGCAGGACAATGACCGCAAATCCGTCGCCGAAACCTCGGACCCCGCGCGCAACGTAAAGCAGCATGACGCTCTTGCGCGCGGAGCAAGGCTTTTCAGGTGAAATCATTCGGACACACCAACTGCTCCACAGTTGAGCCAATGGCCCGTTTCACCGACCGTGGCTGTTTTAATGGGACGCATTGCCGCGGGTGAGACCGATGTCCTTCAGTTGTCGGTCGTCGAGAGTTGCTAGGATTCGCCGGGTTCTGCGACGCAGTAGATATCGTTTGAGCGCCGCATGCAGCGCAAGCAACCCGTCAACCGCCAGCAGGACGATATGGTCTTCCCGCAGCAGGGCGGCCTCTGTCTCACGGGGCACTTTACGTTTTGGCTTGCGTGTTTTCCTGCTATCGAGACCCGTACCGATAATCTTTACATCGTCATGTTTGATGAAACTGCTAGGCGGCAGTCTGAACATTGTGAACGACATTTGCCTTCTCCGAACCGCGCCCCGGCGACTGTGCGCATAAACCGCGGAAAAAGAGCAGAGCTTGGGCGAAACGCCTTGTAGCGGCCGGGTGGCTGCAAAAGACCCGACATGGATTGCTCCATCGCCGTCCCTCAGACCTGAACTTGTGGTGATTTACGACATCATCGCCAAAAGCCCTCGGCCCGACGTTCGGGCTAGGTGCAGTGCTTGGGCGAAATGCCTTGGATAAGCCGGGCGACTGCTAATCAAGCCCGACTGCCAATAAATGATATTGAAGCTTGCGAAAGTCAAGTGACCTTCGCCCCGCATAGAACGAGCGGAGAATTATTCTTTTGTCAGCTGTTTTATAGTCCGCTCGTCACCAGACCCGTCGACGACAATTGAAACTTTATCACCGGGTTTTATCGCATTAAAAACCAGACCATCCTGAACCTTAAAATTGGTCGGAGCAGTCGTACCGCCAGATGATCCTACCGTGCCGCTGCCGGCCAACGTGATGCCAATTTTTCCCGACGCCTCATCGACGGTAGCGACTTCACCCTTCAAGGTTTCCTGTGCGTAAACAGCGCTTGTGAGAGCAAGCACAGCCACCGCTATGACGACACTGTACTTCTGTCCCATCGCAGACCTCCATTGATGAAACCCAACCCCGTATTGCGAAGGGAGTTCCGACCAATTTCATCACGTCCGCTTGTGGCACTGAGCAGACATCGACTTTTGCGCTGCAAATGTCCGCTTTTGACGGTGAGTTCAACCGATCGACGCAACACCTTCTGATCCTACCGGATGGGGAGGTGAGCGATGGGGTTGCATGCACGGACATGGTTCACGCCGAAGCAGCGAGCAGAGCTTTGGGAGCGTTGGAGGAGCGGTCAATGCGTGGCCGATATCGCCCGCGCTCTTGAGCGGAGGAACAAAAGCGGCGTCTATCGGGTGTTGGCGCTCAGTGGAGGGATCGCTCCACTGCCGCGGCGGAGAGCTGCGCGAGCTCTGAGGCTTGCGGAGCGCGAAGAGATCTCACGTGGCGTTGCCGCTGGCTGGTCGATGCGGCAGATAGCCCAGAACCTCGGACGATCGCCCTCGACGATCAGCCGGGAGATCAGACGTAATGGCGGCTGCTGCGCCTACCGCGCCAGTGGGGCCGATCGGCGCGCCTGGGGTCGGGCATTGCGCCCGAAGCCCTGTCGCCTGGCGCGCCATGCGGAGTTACGATGGCGGGTGGCGCAGAAGCTCGCGCTGCAGTGGTCGCCGAAGCAGATCGCCGGCTGGCTGAAGCAGCAATTCCCTGCCGATCAAGGCATGCAGGTCTCACACGAAACGATCTACCGAAGCCTCTTCATTCAGACACGTGGTGTGCTGAAAAAGGAGCTGATGGCGCACTTACGCACCGCGCGGCAGATGCGCCAAACCAAGGGTGGCACGACGAAGAGCGGACTGGGACAGATTGTCGATGCGGTTTCCATCCGCGAACGGCCGGCCGAGGTCGAGGACCGCGCCGTGCCAGGCCACTGGGAAGGAGACCTTCTCTCGGGAGCAAACAACACGCACATTGCGACGCTGGTCGAGCGCCACACCCGTTTTGTGATGCTTCTCAAGATTCCGAGCAAGGACACCGCGACCGTGGTTGCCACGCTCGCTAGACACGTGCGCAAGCTGCCTTCTGAGTTGCGTCGCTCATTGACCTGGGATCGCGGCAAGGAGATGGCGGATCACAAGCGCTTCACGATTGCCACCAACGTGCAGGTTTATTTCTGTGATCCACGCAGTCCCTGGCAGCGCGGCAGCAACGAGAACACCAATGGGTTGCTTCGACAGTATTTCCCGAAGGGGATAGATCTCTCGCAGTTCTCTCAAGCCTACCTGAACAAGATCGCTCTGCGTCTCAACCAACGTCCGCGCGAGACCTTGGGGTTTGAAACTCCTGCCGATAGACTGCGAGCGGTGTTGCAGTGACCGGTTGAACACACCGCACAAAGCGGACATGGACTTTCGCACTGCACATGTCGGCTTTTGACCCAAAGCGGACATTCGGTTTGGCCCGGCTTGAGACGCTATCTACCAGATTTAACAGGCGCCCCGTTTAAACTGCTAAGGCGGTAGCGTTAAATCGCTTATTCCGTTCACCTGGATCGCCTCGGGTGGATAGGTCAGCGTTCCGTCCGAATGTGGCCTAGCAGCTTTCGTCAAGGTTGCTTGCGCGATCTTGCCCGGCCCCATGATGTGAAAAACTTGTTCACCCGCTGCCAGCAGGTAATCGGTAATGATCCGGCGATGACACCGCCACCACACTGCCTCCGCACACATCACGACGCAGCGATGCACGCCGCCGAGCTCACGCAACCGGCCCAAGCCCGACATAAAGCCGGAACTCATCGCGTAATCAGCGTAGTTGTGAAAGCTCTGATTTTTCCAGAAGCCATTGACGCTGGGTGCAATATCCCGAGAGCGCGGCCGGAGGCCACCGAGTTCAGCGATATGCTCATAGGCGATCTGAGAACAGGACAAGGAAGCGGGCAGCTCTTCGCGATTATATTGCGGATTTGTCCGTGAGCGCGGGACGGTGCGCACATCGACCACGAGATCGATTTCTGAAGCGGCAAGCAATTCAATGAACTCGCCAATCGAGCGCGTTGAATGGCCAATGGTGAAAAACGTGAGAGCCATTCATGCCACCGCATTATAAATTCGCCCCCAAGCGATTAGTCGAGGCGTCTCAGTACCGCAGCTCTGTGCAAGGCAACATGATCGGTTTTATCGCTCTTGATTTCATACTGCGGCTCATCCGGGCTGGCATGGTGAATGTAACCTTTGCAGGTAACGTTACGCCGATGCACCTTGACTATTTTCCCACGAACCCGGCCAGCTTCCGAATTCCAACTTACATGATCGCCAACCTTGAAGGGCTTACTCATGGGTCAATCCGGTTACGCACGTCAGTGCCTCATCTCAGGCATATAGCCGAGCGGACTGCTTCCCAAGCTGCATACGAGGGTTCGGTTCCATTCGTCCGCTCCGATCGCAATGTCCGCTTGCGGGGGTAAAGCGGACATGGTGCTGATGGCCTTCCGTACGCGTGCTGGCCTTTGGAATGCCTGGCCTGGGCGCGGGGGTAGGGTTGTGGGCAGCGCCGCAGGCATTGCAGATCCGGCTTTGGCATCAATAACCAATGGCGGAGCCAGACTCCGCCAACGTTGGCGTTTGCCGCAATATCACGTCTGCTATTGCGGGACCCGCCATAATCAGTGCTTGGCGATCCGGATCTCTAGTCGGATGTGGCAAACGGTGGCCATAGCTGGCCTCGGCGATTAGTGGTCACGTATCTAAGCGGTGGGCGTTTGTTGTAGGGCTCGGCGTACCCGCTTGCGCCCCGGCTAATTGAATTTAGCAGTAGTATAATCTGCACAGTCTGCCGCCACAGACGCATCTCATAGCGGCCAAGCCGTTCGAAAACGTCCCTGTCGAGGCTCGCAAGCCGCAGAAACGAGCGTGCAATATCGGAATGAGCGATTTCGTCTGGTGCTGCATGCTGTTGATCGGTGTCGGTTTGAGTTGCCCGCTTGAGAGAGGGAATAATGGTGTAAAAAACATCGAGTGCGTCCAGAGATGAGGTTTTCGTACGTTTCCGATCGCGTAGAATTTCCGTTTGGATGTTTAGCAACCCGCTTTCAATCGCGACCGCGCGGCGAAGCCGCCAGAGCAGAGAGACAAGTCGGGCCACGAGCTGAAGCTCAAAATTCGATCTTGGGTGGTAATCGGTATGTATCGCCCTTTGTAGTGCCTTGTATGCGACCGGGTCTTCGAGAACACCGATAACGGTCTCTGCCATAAGCCCGTGGCGAATGGCGTTCCGTCTGGAGCGGGACTTACCGTATTCGGTTCGCGGCCCCGTGCTGTTCTTGGCGTTTTGTCGGTTCGCTGCAATCTGCTTCTCGGTTGCCATCAGCTTTCAATCTTTTTTCTGTCGGGGTCGGAATCTGCAAATTGGGTCTTGGTTTGGCTATCATTGGAATGTGTCTGTTCCCAAAGTTGCCGGGCGACGGGCAGGGCGTCGATGTTGAGACCCTTCCACCAGGTGATTTCATTTCCCGCCTGGTGAAGTTGGCGATGGTGACCCCGGCACAATGGCACGGTGAACTCATCACTGACCTTGGCGCCCAAGGCTCTAGGTTGCGCAAAGCGTAGGTGATGAGGATCGGAGGGGTGCCGGCCGCAAACGAGACAAGGTTGTGAGGCCACGAAGCGCAGATGCGACTTGTCCCGGCGACGTTTTGGTTCGGCCAGCGTGAGTACGCTTTTGTCAATCTTGGCCGGTGTGGGCTCGGGTATTGCTGGCGCAAGTGGTGGTGCTACAGCGTTTGCAGGTTGTCCGATCTCTTTGAAGTGCTCAGTTATTGGCTGAGACTGGCGACGGCCGTAGTACCGGGACGGCCGAGGAATTGGGGTCGCATCGTCAGGGTGAAAGCCGAAATGGGTTGGCGCGATGGGTCCAGGAATCGAGTGTGAGATCGGCGGGGCCGCTGCCTTGCGGCTTTGCCGATAGAGCTCAAGCCCGAACGGTTTGCCGAAGGTTGCAAGTGCACGTTTGGTGGCGTCGGTTTCGGCCGCTTTAACCGCAATATCATGGACCTCACCTGGAGACGTACCGCGGCCTTCGCCTGAGCCATGACCTTCTCGAATAACGGTCGCTCCGGCTGCATGCACCGTAATCCGGACTTTGGCGACATAGACAGCGATGAACGCACCGCGGTTTTCTCGTGAGAGCGCACAGCGAGTTTCCACTGTTTCCCGGCTCCAGGCATCAAAGCCGAAGATCCGATTGGCTTCCGAAATAACGTACCAGCCTTCTAAGTATGAGAGCTCGCGGCCATTGGCTTCACGCGTTCTGATTTGCCGACCGTCGAGATCGCGCCGCAGCGCCTGCGTTTGTTTTGCTGAGAACGCCATCACCGCACCCTCACACTTAGAACAGGTTCAGGATTGGAGAGGGCAACGCCCTCAACTTCCGTCCCCGCCTTGAGCTCACTGAGGAGTTCCTGGCGCTTTAATCGCGGGGCAACTGGTTGCCAATAGACGCTTGGGACCGCGGCCTCATCGAGCACCTGCAGGGCAGGAAGCCCCGGTCGGATAGAGACAGAAAAGTCCGGCGCGGTGATCTTCTTGAGATCGAGTTCGAACATCACGTCTTTAGCGATCTGCCTTCGTTTGGACGCGCGGTCCTGCAGGCGTTCGAGGCGGCCCTGCATGTCGCCGATGCGGCCCTTGAGCCCGGCTGCCAGCGCTTCGTCAGCGAGTGCCGAGCGGATAATGGCGGCAACAATTTCATGCAGGTCGGTGAGGCCCTCAACCGTATCAGCAAGCGTTTGCTCGTCGATATTAGGATCTTCGGCTTTGATGCGATCGCGGAGGGTGCGATAGGAGATGGCGGCGAACTCGAGAACTCATGGCAAACTCCAACGCTAGTTAGATGACGCTGTTTATGGACGGTCTGCGCTAAAGATACGCAAAAGTGTAAGTTTTGTCAATACAAAATATACAAGAATGATAAAAAACCGTCGTCCGCTTGGACGTCCCACGAAGAGTCCGCAAGATCGCCCATTCCAAATGCGCGTATCCGAGGATTTTTTGCGCGCTGTAGATGACTGGCGGCGGCGCCAAAAGGATCTTCCGTCGCGAGCTGAAGCAATTAGGCGACTAGTTGAGTTAGCGACTAAACTTAAATCGACGTCAGAGCGGGATAGCTAAACGCTCATGCTGTTTGTTGCGAAATTACCGACGGAGAACGTTCGGTCTCGGAAGGTGTCCAAAGGCATCGAGAGCGCTAGGTCCACCATCCGGGTACTCTAGTGCCCGTGGCTTTTTCCCAAATTCGCGCTAAAGTTTCTTTTTCCTCTTGATTCAGCTCGGCGGAATGCAAAATTCGTATCAGTTCTCTTTGCGCCAGGTCCTTAGGTGGGTGTTTCTCCTCATAACGCAGTATGGTCGCCATGAGCCCCATAGCTGGCCGGGGATTGTCTCGGATTAGCCGCATGAAAAAGCCGACGGCGCCGCCTTCGCCTTTACCATCGCTACCCAACTGCTCGGCGGCGGCCATGATTAGGTGGGAAAGCGATTGCGACTTCTTATTGCGGACACCTTTCTTACGGCCCCCGACTTTTTTGTGGCCCTTTTTAAAGGGCTTAAGCGTTTTTAAATTGGCCATTGACGTGCATCCGGAGGAAAGAGCGCAAAATGAAAAATTATCTCACTATTTTCACACGACTTTATTCCCGCGATTACCATGGAACGCCATAGAGAATTTTTCGTGAGATCATTTTAGGAATAAAGTCGTACAGGAGTTCGTTTTGGCAAAACGAACCCAAATAGTAATGCATCAAAATAGTTGGCGGCTTGCTGTTTGCTTGCAGTCTTTCACACAATGTGAGTGTCACGGAGAAATTTGTTTATGGACGTCCTCGAAGCCGTTGCCTCGCGCTACTCTTGCCGGGCGTTTTTGCCGACACCGATCCCCGAAAGAATTGTTCGCGAGATTATTGAGCGGGCTGCACGCGCGCCGTCGGCGGGGAATATGCAGCCCTGGCGTGTGTATGCCATTGCGGGTCGCTGCGTCGAGGAATTGAAAGCGCTGCTGAAGCCACGCATGGCGACCGAACTGCCGAAAGGCGAGGGCAACGATTATACGATCTATCCGGAGCCGATGACCGAGCCTTATCGCACCCGCCGCTTCACAGTAGGCGAGCTGCTCTATCAGTCCATCGGCGTGTCGCGAGAAGACAAGTCATCGCGCTATAGGCAGTACTCTCGCAATTACGAATTTTTTGGCGCGCCGGTCGCCCTGTTTTTTGCCCGCGAAAAAGTCCACGGACCCGCACAATGGGCCGACATCGGCGGTTATCTTCAAACCGTTGCTCTGCTAGCACGCGGGTTCGGTTTGCATACCTGTCCGCAGCAGGCTTGGGTTTCTTTCCATCGCACGGTGCGCGTCTTTTTGGGCCTTCCCGACAATTTGATGATTTATTCGGGCATGGCGGTCGGTTACGAAGATGCGGCAGCCCCGATCAATTCCTGGCGTTCCCCGCGCGAGCCGCTCGCCCATTATGCAACGTTCGATGGCTTCGAAGACTAGCGGAATCAGGCTTTTGGCCGACCGCGTTCAGCTTGCGTTCACCGGCACGCCGTTAACACCCCCACCTATGCCGGCTTCCCATTTCGTCGCTGCTGTCGCCCTTCTTGTCGCCGTAGGCATACCAGCCCTGGCTGCCGATGCTCTGTACCGCGGTTCCTGCCTCACCAAAGCTGAACAGCGCGCCGCAGTTGCGGCCAATCATGCAATCTCTCTGGCCGACGCCATCAAATCGTTACGAGAACACCGCAGGCACTCTGAAATTGTCCGCGCGCAACTTTGCCGGCATGACGATAAACTCGTCTATGTGCTGACTCTGCTCGGCCGCAGTGGCAAAGTGGTCAGCGCAACTGTTGACGCCGTGAATGGTGAGTTTCGTACCGACCGTTGAGCGGAGAACAATACTTTGCGCCTCCTCGTGATTGAGGATGATCCCGATCTTAATCGCCAACTCGCCACTGCGCTGACCGACGCAGGTTACGTCGTCGACCGTGCATTTGATGGCGAGGAGGGTCACTTTCTTGGAGAATCCGAACCTTACGATGCCGTAATTCTCGACATCGGGTTGCCGAAAATGGATGGCATTTCGGTACTGGAATCCTGGCGCCGTACGGGACGCGCCATGCCCGTGCTCATGCTCACGGCGCGCGATCGCTGGAGTGACAAGGTGCAAGGTTTCGATGCGGGCGCCGATGATTATGTCGCAAAGCCTTTTCATCTGGAAGAAGTGCTCGCGCGCGTACGCGCGCTTTTGCGTCGTTCGGCCGGCCATGCCAAAAGCGAATTCAATTGCGGGCCCGTGCGGCTCGACACACGAACGGGGCGCGTCTCTGTCAATGGCAATCCGGTCAAGCTCACGAGCCATGAATACCGGCTCCTCGCCTATCTGATGCATCATGCGGGACGTGTCGTGTCACGCACCGAATTGGTGGAACACCTTTACGACCAGGATTTTGATCGCGACTCGAACACGATTGAAGTATTCGTCGGCCGCATTCGTAAGAAACTCGGAGTTGATATTATCCAGACAGTCCGCGGCCTCGGATACCTGCTCACGCCGCCCGACGTACGTTGATTGGATGCGCGCAAACTCCCTCGCGCTGCGTCTTTTTCTTTCAGCCACTGCTTGGGCGGTAGTCATTCTCCTTATCACCGGCATTGTGCTGTCCTCGCTCTACCGGCACGCCGTCGAACGGGCATTTGATCGTCGGCTTGGCGTCTATCTGCGCACTCTCGTTGCCGACGTTGCCTCGCCCGAGGAAGCGGGCGACAGGTTCCCCCAGTCGCTCGGAGAGCCGCTATTCGAATTGCCGCTTTCCGGCTGGTATTGGCAGGTCACCCGGCTTGACCCAGGCAAGACCGAAGTGCGCTCGTCGCGCTCGCTTTGGGATGGCGGTCTGCCGCATTTGCAGGATTCTGGAATTCCCGCCGGCCAGGACGGCTCACGTGAAGGCTACGTGTCGGGTGCCGAGGATCAGCGGCTCCGGATAGTCGAGCGCAACATCGATCTCGGCGACGAGGGACATTATCTTGTTGCGGTTGCGGGTGATGCCGCCGAGATTTCGGCAGAAACGCGCTCCTTCGACCAGGCGCTTATCATTACATTTTCCATACTTGCCGCGGTGCTGTTGCTTACCACCACGTTTCAGGTCCGGTTTGGCCTCGCGCCACTCAAACGCATTACCGACAGTCTTGCCGCCATCCGCTCCGGTAGCGCCGAGCGGCTCGCGGGAAAATTCCCTGAAGAGATTGCGCCGCTTGCGCGCGAAACCAATGCTCTGATTGAAGCGAACAAGGAAATCGTAGAGCGCGCCCGCACGCATGTCGGAAATCTTGCCCACGCTCTGAAGACGCCGCTGTCAGTCATGGTGAACGAGGCCGCGGCGCGGGGCAATGAGCCGTTCGCGCAAAAAGTGCTTGAACAGGCGGATATCTTGCGTGATCAGGTGGCGCGCCATCTTGAGCGCGCACGCCTGGCTGCGCGTCTTACCGTCGTCGGCTCGGTTACGGAGGTTGCACCGGTGGTGACTGCGCTTGCACGTACGATGGAGAAGATCCATCGCGATAAAAATATCGCCATAGAGGTGCATGCCGACGAGCAGGCGCAATTCCATGGCGAGCGTCCTGATCTTGAAGAGATGATCGGTAATCTGGTCGACAATGCCTGCAAATGGGCATCGTCACACGCAGCGATAGAAGTGGTTCGCGAACGGCCCGATCCGTTGAGCGAGCGGCATGTTGTCCGCATCGTTGTCGACGATGATGGCCGAGGGTTGTCGCCCTCCGAGCGCGAACTGGTTTCCAAGCGCGGGCAGCGGCTGGATGAGACAAAGCCGGGCTCTGGGCTCGGTCTTTCAATTGTTGTCGAACTTGCGGCGCTCTATGGCGGAAGCCTGACGCTCGGCACCGCGCCACTCGGTGGTCTTCGTGCAGAGCTGGTGCTACCGGCAGTCTAGCGCGCCCCATGATTGGAGCGGCCAGCCGGAGTTTTGCCCCAATCGTCCCGTCCCGATAGATTGACCGTCCTGCGGCCGGGCGGCGTCGTCAATCGTCAGGGGGTCGGAATGTCCGCGTCCAAAATCGTCGCTATCTCAATCGTCGCTCTGATGCTCGCCGCCTGCGCCGGCAGCCCGGATGGATCGGGGCCAGGGCCAAGAGAAAACACCGGGACCCTGGTGGGCGCCGGCACCGGTGCGCTGCTTGGTGCGGCAGTGGCAGGAGGCGGAACCGGCAATCGTCTGGCCGGCGCGGCGATCGGTGGTGTGCTTGGCGGCCTGATTGGCAACCGCATAGGCGCTTCGCTCGACGACGAGGACAAAGAGCGTGCTTACGCGGCGCAAATGGACGCATTGGAGCGCGGCCAATCAGGAGCTCCGGTGTCCTGGCGCAACCCTAATTCGGGCCGGTATGGCACTGTGGTTCCCGGACCCGCCTATCAGCAGGCCGGCCGCGATTGCCGCTCCTATACGCACACGATTTATATTGATGGCCGGCCGCAGACCGCCCGCGGCACGGCTTGCCGCAACCCGGACGGCACCTGGACATCCGTCACCTGAATCCGGCCGTTTAAGTCCCTGCCGTGGCGGAGCCGTTACCGTCCTTGCTGCGGCCTACATTGGTCAATCGCCAGCGTCGGGGCTTGAGGATTCTGCATCTGCCCTCCCGGAGCACCGCAAATACGCCTATTTTTGTGGACAAGTGCTTTAGGTTTAAAAATTATAGGGTTATAATAATAGCGCTGGTAGCCCAGAATGGGATTGGATCGAACTCATGCGTGCGGTTTGTCTCGGCGGCGGACCCGGTGGCCTCTACTTTGCGATCTCGCTGAAACGGCGGGATCCCAAGCATGAGGTCGTGGTCATCGAGCGCAACCGGCCGAACGACACTTTTGGCTGGGGCGTGGTTTTGTCGGACGAGACGCTCGCCAATCTCCAGGCCAATGATCCGGAAAGCGCCAGGCGCATTCACGAGTCTTTCGTTTATTGGAACGATATCGAGGTGAACTATCGCGGCAAGGCCGTGCGGTCGGGTGGTCACGGCTTTTCCGGCATCGGCCGCCAGCGGCTGCTGAACATCCTTCAGGAACGTGCGCATTCTCTCGGGGTCAAGCTTGAATTTGAGACGGAGGCTAAGGATCTCTCCGCCTACGCCGACTACGACCTCATCGTTGGTTCTGATGGGGCGAATTCGCGGGTGCGCGCCGCCCACGCCGATGTTTTCAAGCCCGACATCGACGTGCGCGCCTGCAAATATATCTGGCTTGGTACACAGCAGAAATTCAACGACGCCTTCACCTTTATCTTCGAGCAGACCGAGCACGGCTGGATCTGGGCACACGCCTACCAGTTCGACACCAACACAGCGACCTTTATCGTTGAATGTTCGGAGGAGACATGGCGCCGCGCCGGATTTGACCGGATGAGTACCGAGGAGACGATTGCGGCTTGCGAGAAAATCTTTGCCCGCAATCTGGGCGGCCATGAATTAATGTCGAATGCGCGGCATCTGCGCGGTTCGGCGTGGCTCAACTTCAATCGTGTCCTGTGCGAGCGGTGGAGCCACAAGAACATCGTCTTGCTGGGCGATGCCGCCGCAACTGCGCATTTCTCGGTCGGCTCCGGTTCGAAACTTGCGCTCGAAAGCGCCATTACCCTGGCCGAATATCTCCACAGCGAGCGAACGATGGCGGACGCCTTCCGCCGCTATGAAGATGAGCGGAGGCTTGAGGTTTTACGGCTCCAAAGTGCGGCGCGCAATTCGACCGAGTGGTTCGAGAGCGTTGAGCGCTATCTCAACCTTGATCCCGTTCAGTTCAATTATTCGCTGCTGACGCGCTCGCAGCGCATCAGTCACGAAAACCTCCGAGAGCGCGACAGGGCCTGGCTCGGCGATGCCGAGCGCTGGTTCGAGCGCCAGGCCACCGGCCGCAAGCCGCAGACGCGGCGCGCGCCGATGTTTGTGCCGTTCCGCGTGCGCGGAATCGAATTAAAGAATCGCGTCGTGGTGTCGCCAATGGCGCAGTACCGGGCTGTCGACGGGGCGCCGACCGACTGGCATCTCGTGCATTACGCAGAACGCGCCAAAGGTGGGGCAGGGCTGGTCTTCACTGAGATGACGTGTGTGTCGCCGGAAGGCCGCATCACGCCTGGTTGCACCGGGCTTTATCGCCCCGAGCATGAAGCTGCGTGGAAGCGAATCGTTGATTTCGTGCACGTCGAGACAGACGCCAAGATTGCCATTCAGCTTGGTCATTCCGGCGCCAAAGGCTCAACCCAACTCGATTGGGAAACGATGGATGCCCCGCTGCCATCCGGCAATTGGAAATTGATGGCGCCGTCGGCGGTTCCGTGGAGCGAGGACAACCAGACACCACGGGAGATGTCGCGCTCCGACATGGACAAAGTTCGCGACGAGTTCGTGCGGGCGGCGCAAATGGCGCAGCGTGCCGGTTTCGACTGGCTCGAACTGCATTACGCCCACGGTTATCTGATGTCGGCCTTCATTACACCGCTCACCAACAAGCGCGCCGATGAGTATGGCGGCAGCCTTGAAAACCGCATGCGTTTTCCGCTCGAGGTATTTCGGGCCGTACGCGCGGTATGGGCGGATGACAAGCCAATTTCGGTACGCATATCCGCCAACGACTGGGCACCGGACGGAATTACGCCACGGGACGCGGTCGATGTTGCGCGCATCCTGACCGAGGCCGGCGTCGACATGATCGACGTGTCTGCCGGGCAGACAACGAAGCAGGCCAGACCAGTGTACGGGCGGATGTTTCAGACGCCGTTCTCAGACCGTATCCGCAATGAGGCCGGTATTGCGACGATTGCGGTCGGTAACATCTACGAGGCCGACCATGTCAATTCGATTCTGATGGCCGGTCGTGCCGATCTGGTGTGCCTGGCGCGGCCCCACCTCGCCAACCCCTATTGGACCCTGCACGCCGCGGCTGACCTCGGTTACGAAGGCTTGACCTGGCCGAAGCCTTATTGGGCGGGCCGCGATCAATTGCATCGGTTGAAGTCCCGGCCTGACGTCATGATGGGGAAGGTGTGATGGGGGCGCTCGGCGGCCTACACGCCTTGGTTACCGGCGCGGGCAGCGGCATTGGTGCGGCGGTCGCGCGGGCGTTGGCGAACGAGGGGGCTGCGGTCTCGCTTGTTGGACGACGAAAGGCGCCGCTGGAGGAGATTGCAAAGAGTTTGCCGAATGCCGCTGCGATCGTCGCCGATGTAACGAATGCCGCGGATTGCGCGGCGATGGTTGAGGCCGCGCACGCCGCGCATGGACCGATCGATATTGTCATCGCCAATGCTGGCTCAGCCGAAAGCGCGCCGGCCGGAAAAATATCAGCCGAGCAGTGGCATCGCATGATCGGCGTCAACCTGACCGGCGCATTTTTCACGGTGCAAGCGGCGCTAGGCGATGTCATGCGCAAGGGCGAAGGGCCGCGGCGTATCGTGTTCACCGCATCGACTGCGGGGTTGAAGGGCTATCCCTATACGGCAGCTTATTGCGCCGCCAAGCACGGGGTTGTGGGTCTTGCGCGCGCCCTGGCTGTAGAACTCAAGCCATCCGGCGTGACTGTGAATGCGGTGTGTCCCGGTTTTACCGATACGCCACTTCTGGACACGGCGGCCGCCGAGATTGCAAACAAGACCGGCCGCACCGTGTCCGAGGCGCGCGCTGCGCTCGCCAAAGACAATGCCGCTGGCCGGTTGATTTCACCGGAAGAGGTCGCCGGAAAAGTGCTGTGGCTGTGCTCACCCGCGGCGGCCGGAACCAGCGGCGAAGCCATTGTCGTCGCCGGGAGATCGGCATGACAATGGCCGTCAAGACAAAACCGCGCCAGGCCGGGCAGACACTGAGCAAACAAAGGTTACGGCTGTGGGTCCGCATCTTGCGTGCCGCGCGTGCGATCGAGGCTGAGGTACGCGAACGATTGCGCGTCGAGTTCAAGGTGACGCTGCCACAATTCGATGTGATGGCGGCGCTCGAAAGAAAGCCCGACGGCATGACAATGACTGAACTGTCGCGCTTCCTGATGGTGTCCAATGGCAACGTCACCGGCATCATCGATCGGCTGGTGTCGGACAGGTTTGTCGCGCGCCAGGCGCCGGCCGATGACCGTCGCGCAATAATCGTGCGGCTGACGCCGCGCGGCCTGAAAGAGTTCACTGCAATGGCCAAGGCGCATGAGGCCTGGGTCGATGGCTTGCTGTCGGAATTTGACGCGACGGAGGCGGACACGCTGATCCGCCATCTCGATGGATTGTCCGGTCGTATTCGGAATGGGGGACCGCGCGCATGAACATGGGCGATTTCAAACCGAAACATTTTAACTGGCGGGCGCAGAACGGCGTCGCAACGATTACGCTCAAGGGCGCCGAGCGGAAGAACCCGATCACTTTCGACAGTTACGCAGAGCTCGGGCAGACCTTCCGCGACCTGTCGCGGGCAGGCGATATAAAGGCCGTTGTTTTCGGGTCGAACGGAGGCAACTTCTGCTCGGGTGGCGACGTCCACGACATCATCGGGCCGTTGTTGAAGCGCGATATAAAAGGGCTTCTCGAGTTTACCCGCATGACCGGCGAACTCGTGAAAGCGATGCGCACCTGCCCGCAACCCATAGTCGGTGCAATTGACGGTGTCTGCGTTGGTGCCGGCGCCATGATTGCGTTGTTCTGCGATATCCGCCTCGGTACGCCGCAAGCGAAAACAGCGTTTTTGTTTACCCGTGTGGGCCTCGCAGGCTGTGACATGGGCGCTTGCGCCCTGCTGCCGCGCGTCGTTGGTCATGGCCGTGCGTCGGAACTACTCTATACCGGCCGCGTCATGACTGCGGAGGAGGGAGAACGCTGGGGCTTTTTCAATCGCCTCGTCAGCTCCGAGACGCTTGAGGCGGACGCGACAACGTTGGCGCGGCAACTTGCCGGCGGGCCAACATTCGCGCATGGCATGACGAAGGCGATGTTACACCACGAATTCGCGATGCCCCTCGACGCGGCAATCGAGGCGGAAGCGATTGCGCAGGCCGTCTGCATGCAGACCCAGGACTTTCGCCGCGCCTACGACGCTTTCGTGGCCAAACAGAAACCGCAGTTTGCCGGAAATTGAACGATGCTCGACCGCAGTTTCCTGCATTGGCCATTTTTCGAGGAACGCCACCGCGCGCTGGCCGCGGAGCTGGAAAGCTGGGCAGCTCGGCATTGCGACCACACCGATGACCGTGATGTCGATGCTGCATGCCGCGGGCTCGTGAAAAAACTCGGGCGCGACGGCTGGCTCAAGCACACTGCGCCTGGAGAGCATCCGTCCGAGAAGATCGACGTCCGCACGCTGGCATTAATCCGCGAGACGCTGGCGCGCTATTCCGGTCTGGCCGATTTTGCCTTCGCGATGCAGGGACTTGGGGCCGGTCCGATTTCGCTGTTCGGAACCGCAGCTCAAAAACACCAATGGCTGCCAAAAACCCGCGCCGGTGCCGCAATCGCGGCATTTGCGCTTTCCGAGCCGGCCTCCGGCTCCGACGTTGCAAATATTTCAACCACGGCGCGACTGAACGGCGACGGCTACATCCTCGACGGCGAGAAGACCTGGATTTCGAACGGCGGGATCGCCGATCTTTATGTTGTGTTCGCCCGCACAGGCGAAGCTCCGGGTGCGAAGGGTCTATCAGCATTCATCGTGCGCGGCGACAATCCAGGCCTTTCCGTGGTCGAACGTATCGGCGTAATCGCGCCGCATCCTCTCGCGCGCCTTGCGTTCAGGAATTGCCAGGTGAACGCGGACGATTTGATAGGTACGGCCGGCGACGGATTTAAGATAGCGATGGCAACGCTCGATGTATTTCGCACTTCGGTCGGCGCTGCCGCGATCGGTTTCGCACGTCGTGCACTTGCCGAAACGCTCAAGCGTTCCGCAAGCCGCGAGTTGTTTGGTGCGCCGCTTTCGGAGTTGCAGATGGTGCAGGGTCACATCGCCGATATGGCGCTCGAGATCGATGCAGCGGCGCTCCTCGTCTACCGCGCCGCCTGGGTCAAAGACATGGGTGCGGCGCGCGTGACGCGCGAAGCGGCGATGGCAAAGCTATTCGCCACCGAAGCAGCGCAACGCGTGATCGATACGGCCGTACAAATTCACGGGGGAGACGGCGTGCGCGCCGGTCACCCGGTCGAAGCGCTTTACCGTGAAATTCGGGCTTTGCGCATTTACGAGGGTGCTTCCGACGTCCAGAAAATTGTTATCGCCCGATCTCTGCTTTCATCTTCTAAAGGTCGCTGAGATGGCTCGAAATACCAAACTTGGCCCGTCCGCGCATGTCGATACTTTTACTCGCGACAATCTCCCGCCGTTTGATCAATGGCCAGACATCCTGCTTGATCGCCCGGAATTTCATTATCCCGAGCGTTTGAACGCTGCCGTCGAATTAACGGACCGCATGGTCGAGCGCGGGTTCGGCGACCATATCGCGCTGATCGGCAATGGCCGCCGACGCACCTATAAGGAACTCACCGACTGGTCAAACCGGCTGGCCCATGCGCTTGTCGAGAACTACGGGGTCAAGCCCGGCAACCGCGTCTTGATTCGGTCCGGCAACAATCCGGCGCTGGTCGCGGCCTGGCTTGCCGCCACCAAGGCAGGTGCGGTCGTTATCAACACAATGCCGATGCTGCGCGCTGGCGAACTTGGCAAGATTGTCGACAAGGCTGAGGTTGCGCTGGCTTTGACCGACAGCCGCATTGCCGACGAGCTGGTGGCCTGCGCGAAGATCAGCAAATTCCTCAAGCAGGTTGTCAATTTCGACGGAACCTCCAATCACGACGCCGAGCTCGACCGCGTCGCGCTCGATAAGCCGGTGAAGTTTGACGCCGTAGCAACGGGACGCGACGACGTCGCATTGCTTGGGTTTACCTCCGGCACCACCGGAGAGCCCAAGGCGACGATGCATTTCCATCGCGATCTGCTGATCATTGCCGATGGTTACGCCAGGGAAGTTCTCAACGTGACCGCGGACGATGTGTTTGTCGGCTCGCCGCCTCTGGCCTTTACCTTCGGACTTGGCGGCCTGGCAATTTTCCCGCTTCGTTTCGGCGCGACTGCAACGCTGCTCGAAAATGCGTCGCCGGCAAACATGGTGCAGATAATCGAGACTTATAAGGCGACGATCTCTTTCACCGCACCGACCGCGTATCGCGCGATGATGGCGGCGATGGACAAGGGAGCCAATCTATCGTCGCTGCGGATCGCCGTATCCGCCGGCGAGACATTGCCGGCGCCGGTGTTTGAGGAGTGGACGCGCCGGACCGGCAAGCCAATACTCGACGGCATCGGCTCGACCGAGCTGCTGCACATCTTCATCACGAACCGCGTGGGCGACGCAGTGCCCGGCGTGACGGGGCGGCCGGTTGCCGGCTACGAAGCCAAAGTCGTCGACGCCAGCATGAATGAGGTGACTGCCGGTACAGTAGGGCGACTGGCGGTACGCGGTCCCACCGGCTGCCGCTATCTCTCCGACCGGCGGCAAAAAGACTATGTCTTTGATGGTTGGAACGTTACCGGCGATGCGTTTGTTCGCGATGCTGACGGACGATTTCACTTCGCCGCGCGCAATGACGACATGATCGTCTCAGCGGGCTACAATATCGCAGGGCCCGAGGTTGAGGCCGCGCTGTTGGCGCATCCCGACGTTGCGGAATGCGCCGTGATCGGCGCCGCAGATTTCGAGCGTGGGCAGATCGTATCGGCCTATGTCGTGCTCAAAGCCGGCGTTGCGGCCGATAACCTTCGCGTCAAGATACTGCAGGATCACGTCAAGGCGACCATCGCGCCCTATAAATATCCGCGCATGATAAAATTCATCGATGCTTTGCCGAAGACGCAGACCGGAAAAATTCAACGGTTCAAGTTACGAGAGCAGGTATCATGAACAAAAGTGTGTTTGAAATCGTGCAGCCGAAACACTGGGCTGCGCCGAAGGGCTACGCCAACGGCATCGCAGCGCAAGGCCGGCAGGTTTTTGTTGCTGGTCAGGTCGGCTGGAACGCACAGGCGCAATTCGAGAGCGACGATTTCGTAGCCCAGGTCGAGCAAGCGCTCAAAAATATCGTTGACGTGCTCGCGGCCGCGGGCTGCGAGCCGCGTCATCTCGTGCGCCTTAATTGGTATGTGACCGACAAGGCTGAATATGTTGCGCGCCAACGCGAGATTGGAATGGCCTATCGTCGCCAGATTGGCCGGCATTTTCCGGCGATGACCTTGGTGGTCGTTGCCGGACTGCTGGAGCCGCGCGCCAAAGTCGAGATCGAGGGGACTGCCGTTATTCCGGATTAGCTGGCAGTGACCCTGGCGCCGCGGCGGGCACAGCGCAAAACATTGGATTTCTTGGGTTTTGGCCGGCGGCACCGGTCAGCGCCAAAAGGTGTATGTTTAACAACTCCTTAACGTCCGTCGCCGTATCAAGCCAGAGGCTTGAATCCGGATTGACCGAGAATGGCGGGCGCCCAGACGACCGTCGAGCGGCTGCGGCAGTTTTTGCGCGAGCTTTCGCCAGGAGC
This sequence comes from uncultured Alphaproteobacteria bacterium, assembly GCA_963815055.1. Lineage (GTDB taxonomy): Bacteria > Pseudomonadota > Alphaproteobacteria > Rhizobiales > Xanthobacteraceae > Pseudolabrys. The sequence continues at coordinate 296,019 of CAWFEU010000004.1, forward strand.
GCGTTCGCTGCTGGTTGGCGAGCTCGAACGCAGTGTGCTGCGTGGCGAAGACGTTTCGGGCGCCGACCTTGTCCTGCAGGAATTACGACGGATTGTGCGGGATCAACGCGATGGCGGCCCGCGCATTGAGAATTCCGCGCGCCTGCTTTTCAAGCCTCTTGAACCATTTCTCGTCGATGACCGCGGCGATCACAGGCATCCGGGTCGTATCGCGCGATCATCGCTCGAAGCGTTGTGGAACTGGGTCCGTCGCGATTTGCTACCGAACGACGCCGACATGTTGGCTGACGAAGTCGGCGAAGCCATGCTCGCCGGCGATCAGAGTAAGTCCGAGCGACTCGCACGCATTTTCCAGGACCGGGTTGCTGCCGCTATAGACGCGAACTACGGCGCTGCGGCGGAGGATGGCAAAGTTCGACGGCGCATATTGCAGCAGATTGGCACCCCACGCGCCGGTGAGGAATTGGCGGCTCTCAAATGCGCGCTTAAGGGCCGCGACGTATTGGCAACACTTTCCTCCCGCTTGCCGCTTCAAATAGGGAATCTCGCCAATGCTCAGCTTGAAGAGTGCAAGCAGCTGATCGAGGGCGCGGCTGCGCGAGATGGCGAGCTGTTCTTGTACGCTTTGCTGACGGTGATGAATCGGATGACTGCGCCATGGCAATTGATTCGACTCGGAGTTAAGGCGGCCGGCAGCGATACGGCGGCGCGTGTCGCAGAAACAAATTACGCGGTCGCCGTAAATATTGTTCTCGCCGAGCAGGAGCGAATGGTGGCGGAATTGCGGGAAGATTTGCGCAGCGGACAAGGCGTTGCAGTCGGGGCGCTCCTCAAGACCATTCATGATTCCGCGCGAGGTTTGCGCACCGAGCTGGAATTGCCGGTCGACAGTACCTGGGGCCGCATGCTCGCAGCGCAGCGGACGCAGATCTCGGATTTGCTGCGCGCGGAAATCGAGTCAATGCCGGGTCGCGTGCGGCGCTTGCTGAGACCGCGGCCATCCAAGGAAATACGCCCCAATTCGGTGCTCGATCCAAACGAAGTGGCTGAGGTCGAGGCGCTCGTTGAGTTTGTTGGAATATGCCGCTATTTCGCTGGTGAACTTGCGATCAATGAAATGACGCAACGGGCTCTGACCGAGCTTCGACAATATCTTGACAACGGAACGCACGCGTTACTGGAAGGTCTGCGCCATGCCGAAGAGGCGGATCGCGGTTTTCGTCAGTCCCAGGTGGACGCGGCAGTGCGCTTTTGCGCAAAGATCTTCGGAAGGGAATACGCCGCTCTCCTTGGTAAGGCCGCCGAAGTGGCTGGCGACACGGAGAAAAGGGCGGCACACGGCTGAATGCCGTTTTTCGGCAAGCGGGTGCAGTCCAACGACTTGTGCACATCAGCGAAACAATCCAGCCGGTAGACTTTCGTCGCACTGGACGCCTCTCTGCCTTGAATAATCAGTTGAATCTCGACAGCTTTTCGTCTTCCACACCTTACAAAAGTTTAATCCTGCCGACAGGACGCTGTAAGGCTCGTAACCCCATCTTGAGTTTTGAAAAGGTGCGCATTCGCACCATCAAATTCAGATGGAGATTGCCTGATGAAGCCGAGCGTCACTGCCCCACCTGACAATGCCAAGAATCCGCGGACGCTCTCAGCCCGCCGTCTCGTTCTGCTTGCTACCACCATTGCTGGCCTCGGCGCTGCTGCGCTTGTGGTCGCGCCTGGCCTCAATTTAAGCAGCGGATACCCCGCCGCAATCGCACAGAATCTTTCCGAGCAGGCGCATAAATTGCAAGCGCCAGTCGGTTTTGCCGACATCGTCGAGAAGGTCAAACCCGCGGTAATTTCGGTGCGTGTCAAAGTTGATGGCGGTTCCGAAACAAATGGCCTCAACAGCAACGAGGTTCCTCCGGGGTTGCGCGAATTCTTCCGGCGCTTCGGGATGCCAAACGTTCCGAACGGGCCCGAAGGCATGCCGCGTGGCCATGGCCGCAATGTAATCACCGGCCAGGGTTCCGGCTTCTTCATTTCCACCGACGGCTATGCCGTGACCAACAATCACGTCGTTGAGAAGGCGGAAAGCGTTCAGGTCACGACTGATGACGGAAAAATTCACAAAGCGAAAGTCATCGGCACCGACCCGCGCACCGATCTTGCGCTGATTAAGGTTGAAGACGGTCCGTTCCCGTATGTGAAACTTTCCGACAAGGCTCCACGAATTGGTGATTGGGTCCTCGCGGTCGGCAATCCTTTCGGGCTTGGCGGCACTGTCACAGCGGGCATCGTATCGGCGCGAGGCCGCGATATTGGCGCCAGCGCCTATGATGACTTCATTCAGATCGACGCACCGGTCAACAAAGGCAACTCTGGTGGTCCGACCTTTGATACCGACGGCAATGTGATCGGCGTCAACACCGCGATCTTCTCGCCATCGGGCGGATCAGTCGGGATTGCCTTTGCAATTCCTTCCGACACCGTCAGCAGCGTAATTGCCCAGCTCAAAGAGCATGGTTCGGTGACGCGGGGCTGGATCGGTGTTCAGATTCAGCCGGTGACGCCCGATATCGCCGATAGCCTTGGCCTGAAGAAAGCTGAAGGCGCGTTGGTTGCCGAACCGCAGGCCAATAGTCCGGCGCAAAAGGCCGGAATTGAGGCCGGGGATGTCATTACTTCCGTCGACGGCAAGGAGGTCAAGGACGCTCGCGATCTCGCCAAAAAGATTGGAGCAATGGCGCCGAAGACCTCGGTTAAGCTGACGGTTCTGCACAAGGGCGCGGAGAAAACGCTGACCCTGACGCTGGGCGAGTTGCCGAATACCAAAGAAGCACGCGCCAACGCGGGAGATAGCGACGGCGGCGTAGATGTTGGCAAGCTTGGTCTTACGCTCGCGCCCGCGGCTCGCGTCGCGGGTGCTGGTGCGGAGGGCGTCGTGGTCACCGGCGTCGAATCTGGCGGAGTGGCCGCCGACCATGGCTTCTCGACAGGTGACGTCATCATCGAAATCGCCGGCAAATCAGTCTCGACGCCAGCCGATGTGCGCGACGTCGTCGCCGGCGCGCGGACGGAAGGCAAGCGAAGCGTGCTGGTCCGAGTGAAGAAAGGCGACAATACGCGCTTTGTCGCCTTGCCACTTGGCCGTGGCTGACAAGAGTTTTGGGGACGTGCCGCCGGCATCCGTCGCCCCCGCCGGTGGCCCGACCTCAAACGGGGCGGGCATCGCGCCCGTCCCGGCAAACTACGGAGCGACTGTGCGGGTAGATGGCACGGATTTGCTTCCGATCGGAGCTCCAACCCTGGCATCCGTCGCCCCCGCCGGGGTGGGGTCGTTGAGGGGGTGGCGGTCCCCGCCACCCCCTCGCGTACGACCGGTGGATGCGGGCTGGGGGGCTTTGACCCTGCCACCGAAATGTCTGGAATTGGTGTGACCGATGCCCACGTATACGGATATCAACGGGCAGCGTCCTTTCGGCCGGATGACCGAAGCCCAACCGGATCGGGTCACCATGCGCCTTCTGGTCATTGAAGACGACCGCGACGCTGCCGAATATCTCGTCAAGGCATTTCGCGAGGTCGGTCATGTTGCCGACGCCGCAACCGATGGCGACGACGGACTGGCCATGGCGCTTGATGGTCAATACGACGTTTTGATTGTCGATCGAATGCTCCCCAAGCGGGATGGATTGGCGGTGATCGGCGCACTGCGCGCAAAAGGCCTGGAAACACCAGCGCTTATCCTGTCTGCACTCGGGCAGGTTGATGACCGGGTCAAGGGATTGCGGGCTGGCGGTGACGACTACCTGCCCAAGCCTTATTCGTTTTCTGAACTGCTCGCGCGCGTTGAAGTGCTCTCGCGCCGTCGCGTCGGCCGCAGCGAGGAAACCGTCCTGCGGGTCGGCGACCTTGAGCTTGACCGGCTCTCCCACCAGGTGCATCGGGGCAAGGACGAAATTACTCTACAACCGCGCGAGTTTCGTCTTCTGGAATACCTGATGCAGCATGCGGGGCAGGTGGTTACCCGCACGATGTTGCTGGAAAACGTGTGGGACTATCATTTTGACCCGCAAACCAACGTGATTGATGTCCACATCTCGCGTTTGCGCTCGAAAATCGATAAAGGTTTCTCCCAGCCGCTTTTACATACGGTCCGCGGCGCGGGATACATGATACGTGACGGCGCTCGGTAAACTATTTCGCACGACCACGTTCAAGCTGACGCTGGTCTATTTGACCGTGTTCGCGCTGTTTGCCGCATTTCTGCTCGGCTATTTCGCTCTCAACACGCGCCGCCTGATCACCGAGCAGATTACCGATACGGTCAACGCAGAAATCACCGGTCTGTCCGAACAATATCGCCTTGGTGGCATCCGACGGCTGGTCGTCGTCGTGGACGCGCGTGCACGTCGTCCGGGCTCCAGCCTCTATCTCGTCACCACCTTTGCGGGCGAGTTGCTCGCCGGCAATGTTACGGCGTTGCCGCCGGGCACCCTCGATAACCCCGGATGGACCGAGACCGCGTACCGCCGGCTCGATGAGGCGGACCCGGCCGAGCATCCAGAACATCACGCGTTGGCACGCGTCTTTCAGCTACCGGGGGGCTTTCGCCTCCTGGTTGGCCGTGATCTCGACGAACGCGAACGGCTTTATAACATCGTGTTGTCTGCGGGCCGGTGGTCGATTGCAATCGTTATCGTGCTCGGGCTCGCGGGCGGGCTGTTCGTGACTCGCCGGGTGTTGCGTCGCGTCGATGCCATGACGGAAACAACGCGCACAATCATGCATGGCGATCTCGGTGGCCGCTTGCCGGTCGCAGGTACGGGCGATGAGCTCGACCGGCTGGCCGAAAATCTCAATGTCATGCTCGAACGTATCGAGGCGTTGATGCGCGGTTTGAAGGAGGTTTCCGATAACATCGCCCACGATCTCAAGACGCCACTCACACGCCTGCGGAATCGATCTGAGCAGGCGCTACGCTCCGCCAGCAACGATAGTGAATATCGTGCGGCACTCGAAAGCACGATCGAAGAGTTGGATGGTTTGATCCGTACGTTCAATGCGCTGCTGATGATCGCGCGTGCGGAGTCCGGTCAGGCGCGCGACGACATGAGCGAATTTGATGCCGCTGAAATCGCCAATGATATTGGCGAACTCTATGAGCCCTTGGCAGAAGAAAAAGGCATTGTGCTGACAGTGGAAGCCAATACGCCAGCACCGCTTAAAGGCAACCGCGAGCTTATCAGCCAGGCGCTTGCCAATCTGGTCGACAATTCCATTAAATATGCGGCTCCAGATGGCGAGCCCGCCAATGGCGCCAAGGCCCAGATCGTAGTGCGTGCACTTAGTGAAGGTGACCGAATCCTGTTGACTGTCGCCGACACCGGGCCGGGCATTCCGGAAGCTGACCGCGGCCGTGCCGTGGAAAGGTTTGTCCGTTTGGAGCAAAGCCGGTCGCAGCCTGGTTCCGGCCTTGGATTAAGCCTCGCTTCGGCGGTCGCACGCTTGCATGGAGGCGAATTGACCCTCGCTGACAACCAGCCTGGGCTCAAAAGCATCATTGCATTGCCGCGGGGAGGGCCGGTACAGAGTGCGGGATGAGGCCGCTCGCCAGACGTAAGGCTTCCCGCAAACCGGCTGTCCGTAAGGACAGTACCGGAGGCAAGGCCAAAGGTGCGCCGCTCGCCCGGCAGATCGTGACTGCGCCCCGGCTCGTCGATGCGGACAAGGCCCACGGACACGTGGTCGGCTGGTTGGCTGGACTCGCACCCGCTGATGCAAAAACCCTTAAGGACCAAATCAGCGCCAATCCAATTATCGGCACGCTGCTCGAAAGCCTTTCGGAAAGTTCGCCATACTTGTGGGAGTTGGCTAGCCTTGAACCAGGCCGGCTGCTTCGGTTGCTTCTGTCTGATCCTGACACACACTTCACCTCCCTCTTGGCTCAACACCGGCGTGACGTCGGGTCGAGCCCCGACGCGGCCGACGCAATGCGGCTTCTGCGCCGAATGAAGGCCGAGGCCGCGCTCCTAATTGCGCTGGCCGACATTGGCGGCGTTTGGCCCGTGATGCGAGCCGCTCGTGCGCTTACCGAACTGGCCGACGCAGCGGTCGATGCCGCAGTTCGTTTTGTCCTTGGCGAGGCGGAACGTGATGGACGCCTCAAGCCGGCGGACAAGACCCGACCCGAAATGGGTAGCGGGTATGTGATATTGGCGATGGGCAAGATGGGAGCATTCGAACTCAACTATTCAAGCGATATTGATCTCATTGTTCTATACGAACCTTCTGCCGAGTCCTTACCGCCGGACGCAGAGCCATCGACGCTTTACGTGCGCCTTACGCAGCGGCTCGTAAAGTTACTGCAAGAGCGGACCGCGGATGGCTACGTCTTTCGTACAGATTTGCGGTTGCGGCCCGACCCCGCTTCGACCGCAATTGCAATATCAATACCGGCGGCCGTCTCATATTACGAAAGTGCCGGGCAGAATTGGGAACGCGCCGCGATGATCAAAGCGCGTCCGTGCGCTGGCGACATTGCAGTGGGCGAGAGGGTTCTCAGCGAAATCGCACCATTCGTGTGGCGAAAATATCTCGATTACGCCGCCGTCAGCGACGTGCATGCGATGAAGCGTCAGATCAATGCCTATCGTGGCCACGGCGAAATTGCGGTGGAGGGGCACAATATCAAGCTCGGCCGCGGTGGCATCCGTGAAATCGAATTCTTCGCGCAAACTCAGCAGCTGATTGCGGGCGGCCGTAATCCGGGCCTGCGTGGTCGCGACACGCTGACAACGCTCGACAAACTTTGCGAGGACAAATGGATCGATGCCGATGCGCGCGACGCGATGAAAGATGCCTATTGTTTTTTGCGCGTGGTCGAACATCGGTTGCAGATGGTGAACGACGAACAGACGCAGACTCTGCCATCCGAGAAGGAAAAGCTTGAGCGCTTTGCACATTTCCTTGGTTTTCCTGACCGTGATGCCTTCGCCAAGGTGTTTCTTGGTCATCTCGACAAAGTGCGGAAATACTATGCTCGCTTGTTCGAGAAGACCCCGGATCAAGAAAAGTCCGTTTTTGTGTTCCCATCCGACTCAGATGACCATAGGACGCTTGATCGACTTGCGGCGCTGGGATTTCGCTCGCCTTTGGAAGCCTCCAGCATCGTTCGGCAATGGCTCTCCGGTGCGCACCGCTCAATAAAGGGTGAAACGGCACGTAGCCGTCTCGAGGCGTTGTTGCCGCCCATTCTCGAACAAATTGCGAGGACGGATAGTCCGGGCGCGACCCTCATACAGTTCGACCATTTCCTGGCAAACCTACACGGGTCAGCGCGCCTGTTATCCCTGTTGCACCAAAACCCCGAACTCATCGCCTTGATTGCGCTTGTGCTGGGCACCGCACCACGTCTGGGAAGCACGCTGGCGCGCCACCCGCAGGTCATGGATTCTCTGGTTGACCCGAGTTTTTTTGGCGCCTTGCCGGACGAAATGGAACTTGGCCGCCGACTTGATGCCGCGCTGGCTCAGTCTCGATATGCCGAAGACCTGCTGGAACGCATCCGCACATTCGGCCTGGAATACATGTTCCTGATCGGTGTGCGAATTCTTTCGGGCACGGTCACTGCGCGGCAGGCGGGTGAAACCTTCGCGCGGCTTGCGGACGCCGTGATCCGGGCTGTCCACCGGGCGGTTGCGGACAGCCTCGCCTCGACTTACGGGCACCTGCGTGGGGAAGAGACCGCCATTCTCGCAATGGGCAAGCTCGGTGGTTACGAGATGACTGCGACTTCCGATCTTGACCTCATCCTGGTTTACGATTTCGACGACGCCCAACCTGAATCGGATGGCTCAAGATCGCTCTACGGTTCGCATTATTTCGCGCGCTTGACGCAACGGCTGATCAACGCCGTGACTGCGCAGACCAACTATGGTGCACTTTATCAGGTTGATATGCGGTTACGGCCATCCGGGCGGGCAGGACCTCTGGCAACGCGACTCGACAGCTTCGCTGCCTATCAGGAGACCGAAGCGTGGACATGGGAGCACATGGCGCTCACTCGTGCGCGGGTGATTTCGGGTTCGCCTGCGTTCAAACACCGCGTCGAACGCGTTATCCGCGATATTCTACAAAGGCCACGCAACGCGGAACTCGTCGCCGGCGACGTTCTCGAAATGCGTGAAGCTATCGCAAAAGAAAAAGGCGAGGGCGATCGCTGGGATCTCAAATACGCGGCGGGTGGACTCATCGATATCGAGTTTATTGCCCAATATCTTCAACTCGTTCACGCCCACCAGATGCCCGATATTCTCGATACTTCAACGACGCGGGTGCTCGAAAAAGCGCGATCACTGCGGGTTTTGGCCGTGGAAGACGCGGAAATTCTGCGTGCGGCTGCGCAGCTTTATCATGACCTCACGCAGATTTTGCGCCTGTGCTTGCCCGGCGGGTTTGAACCAAAGAGCGCAGGCGCCGAACTGTTGCGACTGTTGGTGCGGGCAGCTGACGTACCGGATTTTGCAACACTCGATGCGACGCTAACAGATATGCAGTCGAAGGTGCGCGCCAGCTTTTTACGTATTTTGCAAAACGCAAGCTAACGCGACCCTAGGCGGCTTCGTCTTTGGGCAGCGCGCATTGAGGCTCAAGAGGCAACCGAACAACCACAAGCGTCCCTTTCCCGAGCGCCGAACGGATGCGCATTCGTCCGCCGTGCAGCTCAACGAGCGACTTCGATATTGCAAGTCCGAGGCCAGACCCCTGGTGGCTCTTGGTCAGCTGACTTTCGACTTGTTCGAAGGGCCGCCCAAGCCGGGCGAGCGCATCACTCGCGATGCCAATGCCGGTATCCGCGATAGCGAGCGTGACACAATGGTCGCTCGCGCGTCCGCGCACCGTCACGCGGCCACCCGTCGGAGTGAACTTGACTGCGTTGGAGAGCAAATTCAGCGCGATTTGCTTGAGCGCGCGGCGGTCTGCCCGCAGTTTTAATTCCGGCGATATTCGCGCGGTCAATTGCAGTTGTTTGTCTTGGGCCCGCGCCGCGACAACGCGCATGGCCTCATTGAGGAGCATATCGAGACTGAGATCTTCAAAATCCAGGCGGATGCGGCCTGCTTCAATCTTGGACATGTCCAGAATGTCGTTGATGACCTCAAGCAGATACTGCCCGCTGCCGCGGATATCGTTGCAATATTCGTGATACTTTTCGGCTCCCAGCGGGCCAAACATGCCCGACTCCATGATCTCGGAAAATCCAATGATGGCATTCAGCGGCGTGCGCAGCTCATGGCTCATGTTGGCGAGAAATTTCGACTTCGCTTGATTCGCTTCCTCAGCGCGGGTCTTTTCCTCGGCATATTTCTCGGCAAGTTCAGCAGTGCGCTGCTGTGAAGTGCGCAAATCGGCGACGGTCGCCATCAGGCGCTTCTCGCTATCGATAAGCTTTTCCTCGTGAGTTTTCAGCGCAGTAATGTCGGTTCCGACCGAGACATAGCCACCGTCTTTGGTGCGTCTTTCGCTAATATGCAGCCAGCGGCCGTCTTCGAGTTGTGCTTCAAATGTGCGCGCTCCAGGAACGCTTGGCCCCGTGGTGACAATCTTGTTGCGTACCACTGGCTTGCTGCCTGCCGCGAATACGGATTCGTACGATGCGCCGACGACAATTGCGTCGTCGGACAGGTGATGCAGTACCTGGAAATTTGAATTGCAGAGAACAAGACGACTATCTGTGTCCCACAGGACAAACGCCTCTGGGATCGTTTCAATCGCATCACGCAGCCGCAGATCGGCGGCGACGGTCTTCTCCACCAGGCTTTTTTGCTCCGTGATGTCGACTGCAATACCGATCAGGTGCAGGCCAGGCTCGCCTGATTGACGCACGAGCTCGCAGCGGGCACGTAGCCATACCCAATGGCCAGCGGCGTGGCGCATGCGGAAGGCGTGATCGATCGTTGTCGCGGTTGCGTTGGCCAATTCGGCGGCCAGCTCGTAAAGCCTTACATCGTCCGGATGGACAAGAGCATTGACGTCCCCGAACGACAGCAGGTCATCTTTGGCTTCCAGTCCCAGTATTTCGAACATGGATTGCGACCAGAAGATCCGGCCCCGAGCGAGATCCCAATCCCACAGCCCGCACCGGCCGCGGTTGAGCGCGGTATCGATGCGGCTGCGGACCGTTTCGTAGATCAGGTCCGCTTCTCGCGCCCGGGTAGCCTGCCAATGAAAAGCAAAACCGAGGATAAGAACAACAAAGCCGGTGGTGGCCGAGAGGGTTGTCGTCAGGGTGGTCAGTGAGCGCCAGCCAGCCAACGCGGCGTCGCGGGATTGCACCACAGCGAATTGGCCGAATGGGGGATTGAGCATGCGCACGGTGGCAAGCGCGCGCGTTGCGTCAGGCAACGTTATTTCCATGACGCCAGCGCCCGCGCCAAAGGTCGTCAGCGGTTGTGTCGGGCCAAGTAGGTCGATTAAACGGCGGCCAATAGTCGCGTCCGTGGCCGGCATCGCGGCGGTAACAACGCCCTCGGCATTAGTCAGGATAAAGTGGCGGCCTGACGCCATGGCCCAGTTTGGCAATGCTGCTGCAAGCACCCGTTGTGGCTGCTCTACTGCATCTTTCGGCCGTTTTAAGGGTTGATGCAGGCGTTCGGAGGTTAAGTCCGCAATTGCCTCAAGCGACGTGGCCTCGCCATAAAGTGTTTGCGCCCGGTGGTCGAGCACCTGTACCAGAGCCCCAACGCAGATTGTCGCGAGAAAGGCGATGATAAGGACGGGAACCGCGCGGCGGAGCAGCGGCTCCGCGTTCAGCAGCCGTCGATATGCCGGTTTGGCAATCGATTGCGCGAGCCCTTTGATAGAATCGGGATGTGCAGACGCACTCGCCAATCCGGCGCGCGCCATAGATGGCCTCCGTTCGGAATTTCCCCTGTCACCCTCGAAACGGAAGGATGTGCCGCATCGCTTTCCGAATCACTTGTCGATTGGAATCGATGGCCGCTGATTTGTCGAGAGTCCGCAGAGTCAAATATTTAAAAATCGTTACCCACGGATACTTGGGGCAACACAATTTGGTGCCGGCCGGCCTCAGGGTGTGGCAAGCGCGCGTTCAATGATATCCGCGAGGTCGCGCGAAAGATTTGAAACGGCCCTTAAGCGCTTTAGGGCCGCTTCCGCCTTGTCGCGGCGGCCTTTTTCCAGCGTGCGCCAGGTACGGAAGGCGGTCGCCATGCGCGCGGATAGCTGCGGGTTTTTCTGATCCAGGGCAAGCACGGTATTGGCTACAAAATCATATCCGGCGCCGTCGGCGCGGTTGAATTGGGTGGTATTGCCTCCCGCGAACGCGCCGATAAGGGCCCGTACTCGGTTGGGGTTGGCCATCGAGAAGGCAGGGTGGGCGGCAAGGCTGCGCACATTGTCGAGCGTAGTTGGCTCAGGGATCATCGCTTGAAGCGAAAACCATTTGTCGACCACGAGCGCATCCGAAGCATGACGTGTGTAGTAATCCGCAATGGCACGCTTGCGCTCCGGCGTATCATGCAATGACAACGTCGTGAGCGCCGCCATGCGATCGGTCATGTTATCGGCGGCATTAAACTGTTGTGCTGCACGCTCAATCCCTGACACTGAGCCATTTGCAGCCAGCAGATCGAGCGCGACATTGCGTAAAGCACGACGTCCGGCACTTTTAGCATCGGGTGAGTAAGACCCTGGCACCGTCATGTGCTGATAGATTGCCTCGAGAGGCGCGCCCAACCGCTCGCCAATATCAACCCTTAGCTTCGTTCGTGCCTGGAAAATGGCATCTGGATCAATGTCTTGGCCAATTTCTCGCGCAATATCGCCTTCACCGGGGGGCACCAGGGCAAGTGCGACGAATGCAGGCTCGAGTGCGGCATCTGTGAGAATTGCCGAGAGCGCATGCGCCAGCTTGCCATCGCTTCGAGGAATACGGCCGGTCCGGATTGCCGCCACATTATCGATCAGCAGCCGCATTGATATGGTCTGTAACGCCTGCCATCGATTGAATGGATCGCTGTCGTTTGCGGCAAGGTAGGCGAGATCGTCGGAATCGACATCAACATCGAGTCGGACGGGGGCGGAGAAGCCGCGATTGACGGAAGGCACCGGGCGTTCAGCGATGCCGGTGAATTCAAACGTTGTGGCCGGCTCGCCGAGAACCAGCACGTTGCGCTCGATTTTTCCACCGCCGCGCAGCCGCAGGGGCAGGTCGCGTCCCTCCTTGCCGATCAGGCCGAAAGCAAGCGGAATCACCATCGGCTCCTTGACTGGCTGCCCCGGCGTCGGCGGCACCATTTGCCGGCATTCCAGCGTGTAGGACTGGTGCGCCTCATTGAAGCGGCCATTAACCGTGACCTGCGGGGTGCCTGCCTGGCTGTACCAGCGCATGAACTGCGAAAAATCAACGCCACTGACATCCGCGAAGCACTGGATAAACTGCTCGATTGTCGCGGCCTCGCCGTCGTGGCGGGTAAAATAAAGATCCATGCCGGCGCGAAAATGCTCGCGCCCGATCAACGTCTGCACCATCCGTACCACTTCGGCACCCTTTTCGTAGACGGTGGCGGTGTAGAAATTGTTGATCTCCTTGTAGATCTCGGGGCGTACCGGATGCGCCAATGGGCCGGCATCCTCGATGAATTGCGCGGCGCGAAGCCCGCGCACGTCGGCGATGCGCTTGACCGGCCGCGAGCGCATGTCGGAGGAAAACTCCTGGTCGCGGAAAACCGTGAGCCCTTCCTTCAGGCAAAGCTGAAACCAGTCGCGGCAGGTGATGCGATTGCCGGTCCAGTTATGGAAATACTCGTGGGCGATCACTGCCTCGATATGGGCGAAATCGGCATCGGTCGCGGTATCGCTGCCCGCGAGCACATACTTGTCGTTGAAGACGTTAAGCCCCTTGTTCTCCATCGCGCCCATGTTGAAATCAGACACGGCGACGATCATGAAGATATCGAGATCATATTCGCGTCCGAAGGCTTGTTCGTCCCAGCGCATGGAACGCTTGAGCGCGTCCATGGCGTAGCCGCAGCGGTCCTGCTTGCCATGCTCGACATAGATGCGCAGCGTCACGTTGCGCCCTGAGGCCGTGATGAATTTGTCCTCGACGACGTCGAGATCCCCGCCGACCAGCGCAAACAGATATGACGGCTTGGGGTGCGGATCGTGCCAGACTGCGAAATGGCGGCCACCCGGAAGAGATCCGCTTTCGGTCAGATTGCCGTTAGCCAGCAGCACTGGCGATTCCGTTTTGTCCGCTTCAACCCGCGTCGTGTAGACGGCCATCACGTCGGGCCGGTCTGGAAAATAGGTGATGCGGCGGAAACCTTCGGCTTCGCACTGCGTGCAGTAGGTGCCGCTCGATCGGTAAACGCCGGACAGTTGTGTATTCGCCGACGGATCAACGGCGGTTTCGATTTCAAGCGTGAATGGCCGGGCCGGCGGTTGTGCGATTGTGAGGCTGTCGGCGGTCGCGACATAGCTGTCGGCCGGCAGGACAGCCCCGTCCAGTTTGAGTGACATCAAAGACAGGCCGTCACCGTCGAGTACCAACGGGGCGGCGGTTGTCTGGGGATTGGGCTTGAGCGCAATCGTAGCACGCACGTTCGTCGCCGTCGGGTGCAGCGATACGTCGAGTGATACTGTTTCCACCAGCCAATCGGGCGGGCGGTAGTCTTTCAGGCGGACAGGTTTGGCTACGTCGGTTCGCATAAGCGGTGATTTAGAATGTCCCGGCGCGAATTGGAAGAATGAATGACGCGAGCCATTCGCGCCCGACTGGCTTCCGCCGCGGCGTCAGCGCGTTGGCTCTGCATGGCCAATCACGCGTTTGATCGGCGGTGAGTGTGCCCGCAAGGCGCGCTCCAAAGCATCCACGCTTTCGTGCACGGTCTGCACGCTCAACCGGGGATCGACGCGGCAATGAAAATTCACGATCTCGCCTTCACCGGTCTCGCGGACGCGGACATCATGAACGTCCCGAACGCTGCGGGTTTCTGCCGCAAGTTCCGATAGCGCAATTTCGACCGCTTTAACTCTTTCCGGCGGGGCCTCGCGACCCAGCGCGTCCTGCGGTTGCAACGGTTCAATGTGGGTTTCTACCTCGACGCTCGCGCCCAATTCAGTTGTGATTGCGTCCTCCAGCCCGTCGGCCAATTCGTGTGCCGCGCGTAGCGATAGTTTGCCGTCAACCTCAAGGTCGAGGGATATCGCAAGTTTGTCGTCCAGTTCATGGACCGTCACGTGATGCACGGCGAGGCCGCGGTTGCGCGCAATGACCATCACGCAATCGAGCACGCTTTCATTGCTGAGCGCAACCGGATCGATAGTAACGGTTGGCTCCGCGCCCGGCATCTGCGTGCGGATGGCGCCGGCGATCTGATCCTTGAGCGCGCTGACTCGGTCGAGCGGCAGCGTGCGGCTGACCGCGATGCCGAGATCGATAAAGGTCTTTTCGCCGGCCGCGCGGACGCGCACCTGCTCGACAGCCACGACGCCGGGGACTTTGGCGGCGATGGCCGAGATTTTGTCCGCGGCACCCGGCGGCGCAACGTCGATGAGCGTATCGATGGTTTTCTTGCCAAGCCGCCAGCCGGCAAAACATACAAGGACCGCGACAATCAGCGCGGCGGCCGAATCCGCCCAAGGCAGCCCGAAGTACACGCCCAGCAGACCGATCAGCACGGCCAGGGAAGACCAGAGATCGGATGAAAAATGCAGCGCATCGGCTTCGAGCGCATGACTCGATGTTTTCTCAGCGGTCTCCGATAGCGCGCGGGCGCGGAAAAAATCGACGATCATTGATACAATGATCACGCCGAAGGCCCATATGGTCGCTTCGACCACATGGCCTTCATGCTCAACGAGGCGTTTGATGCCCTCCCAGATTACTATGCCGGAGAGCAGAAACAGCAGGGCCGTTTCAGCCAGCGCCGAGACCGCCTCCACTTTGCCGTGTCCATAGTGGTGTTGTTCGTCAGCCGGTTTTCCGGAAATACGAACGGCGACATAGGTCATGACCGTGGCGCCGAGATCGATCAGCGAATGGCCCGCTTCCGACAGGATCGCCAGGGACCCGGTGGAAAAGCCGACCACACCTTTTGCAACGGTCAGTCCGGCCGAGGCCGCGATCGAGGAAAGGGCGACTTGTTCTTTTTCGCTCTGCATAGGGGGCCCGTCTAGCCTAAATGGCAGCAGAATTCGAGGTCGGCCGGGACCCCTCGTATCACAAGGTCATGGGCTTTCCATCCGCTGCCGCCGAGCGCGTGACGCCGTCAAGAATGCGGATATTTGCGAGCAGATGCTCGGTCTTGAAACGATACGGCGCGCGGCCTTCGACAGCGTCGGCCCAGGCCTCGAAGTTCATTCGCACGGTATTAATATGGTCGTAGCTCCGTATCTGCCGGCTTCCGTCCGGTGCACAGCGCACAAAGCTTGACGGGATGCCTTTGTCGACATTGCCGCCTTCCTGCACTTCGATCCAGCCTTGATCGCAAACAAGGGTAAAACGGCCGTAGAACGGTGGAGTTGACAGACAGGTAATGCGCCCGCGGGCCCCATTTTCAAAATCAATCTCGGCGCTGACAAAATCTTCCGAAGGCGCCGGAAATACTTGTGAAGCGGTGCGCGCGCTCACACGCACGGGCCGCCCGGCAAAAGAAACGAACATATCGCCGAGATGAATGCCAAGCGCGGTCCATGCGCCGGCCGGCGCATGCTTCGGATCGCGTCGCCAGTTCGATGGGTCCATCTTGCGGAAATTGTTGTGGCTGACATTGGCGTCCATGTGCAGCACGCGGCCCAGAGCGCCGCCCTCGAGCAATCGACGCATCTCCTCCATTGCCGGCTCATAACGCCGCTCATGACCAATCCCGAGGACCCCGCCGGCTTTCGCACAGGCCGCCAGAATCCGTTCGGCGCTCGCGGTCGTGAGCGCCAGCGGCTTCTCGCAAAACACCTGCTTGCCGGATTCAAAAGCCGCGATTGCCATTTCTTCGTGCAGGAGGTGTGGTGTTACGACAGCCACGGCATCGACCTCAGACCGCTTGAGCAGGGCCTTGTAGTTGTCAGCCAGCTCGAACTTTTGCGTAGCAGCGAACGGAGCGGCCATCTGGGTGTCGATATCGCAGCCGGCCACAACCTTGAAGCGGGAACTTTCGGCAAGACAGGTCACAATCTGCTTGCCCCACCAGCCGAGCCCGATTACTCCCATGCGGATCATTATTCCCTTTTCCTTTCTGGTTTTGCTGCGCGAGCATGCTGACCTCTCGCACAATGCGCAATGGCCTTGCTCTCGGGCTGCTCCTAGTCGCATTGAGCGACGGTTTGTGGATTGTGAAGGGGGCAGCGGCGTAGTTGCCCCGGACTCGGTGAATTGTCGAAAACACAAATCTGCCGGTCGCTCCGCGTTCGGGCCGATTGTTCCTAAGCGGCTGTCTCGTTGGGGATCGATCGGATGTTCGCGACATGCGCCGAGAATTTAAGGTTGATATTTTAGATTAATGCGCAAGTGTCGTTGCTCCGCCAAACTAAAGGGATAGCCTTCGGTCGGGCAGTGGTCCCCCACTGTCTGAATCTCCGAGTGCGAAGCCGTCAGGCCCCCCAGACCCGCCTGACGGCTTTTGCACAGGCTTCGGGGATTTAGAGTTTGCCGCCTCAAATTCCCAAACATAGGTTCAATTGAATAGAAGATCGCGCCAGCAGTGGTGCAAGCGATCAGCAAAAATGGGAACGGGTATTTATACTTGAACACGCCTCGGGGATAAGCGTCAGTTCCAATTTTTGGAACTCCGGCATATCAAATGACACAGTCATCGACACTTTTAACGTGAGTGTTGCGTAACTGTCATAGTCGAGAATTACCAAGGGCCCTACGGTGCCAATCGGGCGAGGACTGAGGTCAGCGCTCCGCTGGGGGCGGTCACCGGTCGAGCGCAAGCCACAACGCTCGACTGGTGCCGCCTTTCACCAAATGTGGCCGCCGGCAATCATTTTTTTTGGTTTATCTGCTTAAGCGATTGGGCGGCACGTCGGTCTGAAAAGGGACGAAGTGCTTCAGAAACTTCAGCTTGAATGATTTTCTCCAAATCAGCCTTTGATTTGTTAGCACCCTGCGCTGCGCAACGTACTGGAATTTCCGAAACCCGCGCTTGCAGGGCATTGAGAATCCAGGTCCACGTGGCCCGCATACCTTCAACATCAAGGGTCAGGCCGGTCAGCGTTAAATATTGAATGTCCGCGAGCTCTGCCTTGTCGCGAGTTGGCTGGTCGTTTTCATCTCCATCATCGCAATCGAGTCCGGACTTTGCGCAAAAACTGGAGGTACGCGCGGACGCATTCTACCAGGTCATATCGGCCACGCTCCCTTGGCCTGGGCAATATCTCATCAGACACCAGACGATTGACATCGCGCGGCGAGGCTGCACCGAGATATCTGGCGAGAAGCGTGCGAGAAACCATCACAGTCATTACGCTGAATTTCCGGCGGTGATCTTCCAGGAACTCGAGTCCATCGTCACACCATTTGGACCCACATAACGGGAGAGTTCTGCCTTAAGCGAAGCAATGATCTGGGGACGGCGCTGTTCGGCAATTTGGCCGGCCTCTCGATACACTTCGCCGGCCGGGCCAATCGCCAGCTGAAACGCAACAGCATCGTCCAGATTTTTGCCGACGAGAACCGGTGCATCAATTTTCTGGAACTTGATATCGCGATAGCCGGCGTGTTCTAGCTGAATGCTTACCAGGTCGGGATCAGCCATCGAGAATGGACCAGGTCCGCAGCTCTGCGCCTTCGCAGGCGCGGGTGGCAGATGTTGCAGCACGATCTGTTTTGCCCGGCCGAGCCAGGGATTGTCTTCAATTCCGCGCCAGACAATCATCGTCATAATTCCGCCTGGCTTGAGGCTTGTGCGCATATTCTGCAAACCCGCCACCGGACTTGCGAAAAACTGTGTACCAAACCTCGAAAAGCAGAAATCGTATTCCGGTCGGAAGGGGCAAGTTTCGACGTCGGCTTCGAGGAAATGGACATTCGCCAGTCCTGTGATCCTGGCATCGCGGCGCCCGTATTCCAAAAATTCGTCGCAACAATCGACGCCGGTGACTGATCCGCCCGGTCCAACCATGCCGGCGAGATGGATTGCGGTGTCACCGAAGCCGCAGCCGATATCGATGACCTTGTCGTCGAGACGCACAGACAGCGACGGAAAGACCTTGCTGCTATGTTGTGCCAACCCATCAACGAGAATATGCCGCCATCGCACGAATTTGGGGACAAGCACCGTATGCCAGAAGTCGATGTTCGGGTTCAGGACGGGCGTAGCGGCTTCCAGGTTGTTCATTTATCCGGCTCCATGACTTCTGAGGCGCCAAAGTCTGGCATATTGGCCGAGCGCGCCAATTTTCTGATCTCGCTCGGCTACGCGCTCAGGGATCAACCGTGTTTGGTAATGACGACCTCGAGATACTCGCTGGGCACCACGAGTGTGCCGTCTTTTGCGACATTGAACTCGGCGAGTAGAGCCAAGATATCGGCCTGAAGTGCCTCGCGGGCGTCCTGATCAATCGCGTCAAACGCCTTTAGAACAGGGCCGTAATAGGTGCGAAAAACCTCGAGCCAATGTTGCGGTGACTTATAACGAAAAACAAAGAGTTCTGCTCTCTGCGGCGACCTTCGCTTGCGAACCAAACAAGGTTTCAAGATGGCCTTTGCTGCCCCAAAGCGCCGCAGATCTGACGCCAGGCGCCGGCGGAATATACGTGCCGATTGTCTTAAACAGCTTGCCGATGAAACCTTCCGGCGTCCAATTGGTCAGGCCGATCTTGCCTGCGGGGCGGCAAACGCGGATGAGCTCCTTGGCCGCCTGCTCGTGGTTAGGTGTGAACATGATGCCAAAGGTCGAAAGGACGACATCGAAGCTGTTTTCCGCGAAAGGAAGCGCTTCTCCGTCGGCTTCCTTGAAGGAAACCGGCAAGCGTTCGGCTTCGGCGCGCGTGCGCGCACGCTCAAGAAGCACGCCAACATAATCGGTTGACACGACTTCAGCGAAGCGACGAGCTGCGGCGAGTGTCGCATTCCCGTTGCCGGCGGCAACGTCGAGAACGCGTTGGCCTGCGCGTAGATCGACAGCCTCGCAGAGCGTTTCGCCCACGATTTGCAGGGTGGTGCCGATCATGGCGTAATCGCCGGAGGCCCAGGCGATTTTCTGGCGGTTTTTGATAACAGCAAGATCGATGGTCGTGGGGGTAGTTGCTCGAACGTTCATAACTGGCTCCACTATAAACTCGGGATGGTGCGATGGGTGACCGATTGGAAGTCGCTCGCAAAATAAGCCCGTTCACCATGTCATTGCTGCGCCTGCACCATTGCGGCGAGCCGTGTGGCTTCCTACGGCGGGCCACGGCGCAAGCAAATGGCCGGGCGTCCGTAATGCTTGACAGACCGTCCGGAATTCGAGAGGCGTCTATGCGGCCGTCCCGATCGCACGAATGCGTCCGCAGGAGGCTAAATGGCTGCTGACGTTCTATCGGACCTGTTAAAAACCGTCCGCCTTACTGGCGCGGTATTCTTTGATGTTGTGGCCAAAAGTCCGTGGGTTGCCGAACAACCCGACAGCAAGTTCGTTTTGCCGAAAGTGCTGCCCAATGCCGATCATTTGATTTCCTATCACGTCGTCACTCAAGGTCGCTGCTATGCGACTATGCTTGGTGAAGAGCCCATCGAAGTTGAAGCGGGTGAAGCCATCGTCTTTACTCGCGGTGATCCGCACATGCTCTCCAGCAGTCCAGGCATGCGCGCCGATCCCGCCAATCCGGATGTGCTTGACGCTGCGGTCGCCGGGCAATTGCCGGTCTTTGTGAACTACGGTGCGGAAGGCCCGGTTTCAGCCAAATTCGTTTGCGGTTTCCTGGCTTGCGATGCGCGGCCCTTTAATCCCCTGCTCGAAAATCTGCCCCCCGTAATCAAGGCCAGCAATGCAAAGGACGGAGGTGAAAGCTGGCTCAGTCAGTTTATTCGTGCGGCTGTGGCTGAATTGGCGGACAAGCGCGCCGGCGGCGAGGGCATCTTGGCAAAGCTCAGCGAATTAATGTTCATTGAAGTCGTGCGCCGCCATCTGGAGGGCCTGCCGCCGGACCAGGCCGGCTGGCTTGCTGGCTTGCGCGACTCTTTTGTCGGTAAGTCACTGTCGCTGATGCATGCCAAGCCCGCGCATGATTGGACGATCGAAGACTTGGCGAAACAAGTTGGATTGTCGCGTTCGGTGTTTGCGGAGCGGTTCACCGATCTGGTGGGGACACCACCGCTGCAATATCTCGCCAAATGGCGGATGCAAATTGCCCTGGGTATTCTGGATGGGAGCAACACCAATGTCGCCAGCATCGCCGCCAGGGTCGGCTATGAGTCCGAAGCGGCCTTCAGCCGCGCTTTCAAGAAAATGATGGGCGTGCCACCCTCGGTTTGGCGGCAACGCCGGATATTGCGGCCGGTAGCGGTGCGCGCGGATTCACACAAATGACTGCCTGTCTGGCGAATAAAGCGCGGCCGCGCAACCTTCGATACACCCTATTAATTTTCGCCGCAAATCGCGGACGTTCCATCAAGAATCGCGGACGGTTGGTCATTCGCAACCGGCCGCTAGCCAGTCTAAACGCCACCTCAAATCGGACTGAAGTCCGCAGTGAAATGAGGATGGCAAGATTATGAAGCGATACGTCATTGAACGAGATATTCCTGGTATCGGTAATTTCAGCCGCGAGCAGTTCAGGGATATTTCTGCAAAATCGCTCGACGCATTGGCCAAACTAACGGGCATTCAGTGGGTGCAGTCGTACGTCGCCGAAAACAAAACGTTTTGCGTCTATCTCGCCGACAGCGAGGATCTCATTCGTGAGCACTCACGCCTGGCCGGGTTTCCGGTAACGAAGGTCACGGTCGTCCTCACGGTGATTGATCCGATGACGGCATTTTCTTGACGGGCACGTGCTCATGACATCTGTCTTTTCGTCCCTTTGACTCGCATCCGCGACTTAACGGCCATTTGCATGTCGATACATCGATCTGTGTTGGAAAGACTGAATGAGCCGAGCGGCGGCCCGCTCCACTTGCCGCGCGAGCACTATGATGGCTTCTTGGCGAAACACTACACCTGGATGTGCGGAGGCTACGCAAAAGCCGTTGACAGGCAACAAAGCGTTCTCAGCGAACTCGGCTTGCAGTCGCAGTCGCGCCGCCGGGATTCGCGGCTGCGGTGTGCATGGGTGACACGTTGACTCATCTGCCTTCGCAAGAATCTGTCGTTCAGATTCTTGCGGACCTTAGCCGACTGCTCGCTGAAGGCCGGAATCTGGTGCTGACTTTTCGCGATCTCGCCAGTGAATTGAACGGCTCTACGCACTTCGTCTCACTGCGCAGCGATGCCGACCGGATTGCATCCTGCATTCTGGAATATGAAGAAAAGACCGTCATTGTTCACGACCTTGTCCACGTTCGATACGGAGATATTTGGCAATTGCGTCGGAGCAGCTATCGCAAGCTCCGGCTCTCTCATGAGTGGGTCGTCGGTCGGCTGGAAGCTTGTGGTTTCAGAGTGCAGTACGCGGAAAGGGGTGAGCAAATGGGGGTGATTGCCGCGGTACTCGATGAACCAACGCCCGGGGGCACTGTTCATGGTGCGAAATGTGCCCCAAAGATGCGAAAAGGTGGTAACGACGGCTTCTAAATATGCCGAAACCGGCTAGAACAGCACGAAATGAGACAGCGGTCGAAGCCCAGATGACCGACAATTTACAAAAAAATCGGAATGTCAGCCGGTGGCGCTTTTGCGTCGCTCCGATGATGGAGTGCAAGAACTTCGGCGGAATTCCTCGATTTCTCTAGTGCTTAGTCTAGTGAAGCCTCCCTCCGGTCGTACTTTCCGTCGTACTCGCGATCGCCCGCAGAGTCGAACCTGGATTCGCATAATATCAGATTACGGAACGGGAGCTGGCGAGCGCTACCAGCTTTCTTTTTTTTTGCTATCGCACTGCCATTGCTTTCCGAGCGCGGGCAAGCCTATTCGTCCACCATTGCGGTGACCGCAATCTCGACCATCAATTCGGGCTGCGACAGGCGCCTTACTTCAACTGTTGTGCTGGTCGGATAAGAACTCGCTGAAAATCACGGCGCGCGCGTCAGGATATTTGAAGAACTCATCAATCGCCGTGACGTAGGTTGTCGTGTTCACAAGGTCTTTAAACGTTGCACCCGCCGCGGCGAGGGAAATTCGCAGATTTTCGGCGACCTGAAGAATTTGCGCCCGCATGTCGCCGACGCCGACGATCTCGCCTTGTTTGTTGCGGGCGACCGTCCCCGCAACGAAGATCATCTTTTTGCCGGTCGCCACAACCACCGAGGAATAAAGCGGCTTGCCTTGGAGTTTACGCTGGAAGAGTTCCTCGGGCTGAATTTGCTGAATGGGCATAGCGCTGCCTTTCCGAGCCGAGTTTCGCGCCAGTCTGTTTAACGGAACTGTGAATCAATCAGGTGCTGCAGGGCCGTGGCAGGTACTGCAGTTTGAGATATTTGGCGAACTCGACCTTCTTGTCGATCAGTTGGTGTTCGAACATCGCATCGATCGGCGTCTGAAGCGCTTTGGCCGATACGCAGCCGTTACGATCGCGATAATAATCGCGCTCGGTTAAGAAGTAAGTGCCTAAAACTTCCTTCGAGGACTTCATCACGCCGGATACGAGTTCAAGCGCCTTGTCCCTGTTCTTCGGGTCGTAATACCAATCCAGGGCCGAAACATAGTCGGCCAATAATGCCCGCAACGCTTCAGGATGCGCCTTGATAAAGGGATCGGATGCCGCCATGAACGCTACTTCGTTCGGGCCTAATGTGTCGCCGCCGGTGAACAGCGGGCGCAGGTCACCTTTTGCGAGTTCTAATGGCAGGAATGGAATGACGAGAATACCGCAGTCGATGCGGTGATCGCGCAGTGCAGGACCGATGTTGGGGAAGGTGATTTCGACGATTTCGAGATCGCGTTTCGGATCTAGGTTGGCGCGTTTGAGCGCAACCCGCAGCACGATATCCACGGCCGAGCCAAAGGCATTAATCGCGACCTTTTTTCCTCTCAGGTCGGCAACTGTCTTGATCGGAGAGTCCTTCAATACCAGGAAGGCATTGGTGGCAAAGCCCGGATGTCCGTCCTGATAGACGTCGGCGATGATGCCTACGCCGTCTGGGAGCGCATTCTTGGAGACCGCGGTTGCGAAAGCCGGGGATGATAACGTCCCAATGTCGACTTGGCCTGCCGCAAGCAGTTGCGCGGCCACGGGCGAACCGCGCGTGAACGTCATATCGACTGTGTAGGCCTTGCCGTAATTCTTGAGCACATTTTCTTTCAGATAATCGAGCCACACGCACGTGGTGATTTCGTTCGGGTCCGATGCCGCCGCCGGTCGCGAAGCGTATGTTAACCGGAGCGCTTTGGGCGCGTACGCCCAACGACGAGGTCGCAAGTCCGGCAGCAGCTAGCGCGCTGCTGCGCAGAAGGGTGCGGCGAGTTAATGCCCACTTTGCAATCTGGATGTTACGGCTCACGGATTAACTCCTGGATTTATGGACAATATCTTTCCGAGTGGGACTATCCTTCGTGCCACCGCAAAACATACTGACGTGCCCAGATGAATACGATGTCAAGAACATAACCTGTCCCCAGCATGATCAGGATATATGCGAACACGGTCGGAGTCTCGAAATAACGTTGAGCCAAGACAAGTGCGCTACCCAGACCGCCGCCGCCAGCGATCATCTCGGCCGTGAAGGCCGTCATTAACGCGTATGGCACCGCGATCCGCAGGCCACTCATCAAGGATGGCAGCGACGCCGGTAAAACGACGCGATGCATCAAGGCGACGTTCGGCGTGCCCATGGCGCGCGCAGCCCAAAGTTGATTGATCGTTACGTTGCTTGCGCCCTCATAAGCCGACACGATAAATGGAAACACCGACGTCAAAGCGACCAGCAGTATCTTCGAAACATGGTCGATACCGAACCAAAGTATAAAGATTGGCAGAAATGCAATTTTGGGCGACGAAAATCCAAATGATACAAGCGGCTCGAGCAAGAATCGAACGATCCGGTTGCGCGCCATCAGAAGGCCGAGCACGATCCCGACAATAAGCGCAAGTGCGAGGCCGCCGGCCGCGCGATAAAGACTGACCAGCAATGGCTGGAAAAGCTGACCCTCGGCCGCGAGTTTGGGGATCAGTTCGATGACCGCGGAAAGAGTCGGCAAGAATATGCTGCGGATCATGCCCAATCTGGCGGCCGCCTCCCAAACGATCGCGACCAAGATCAGTGGGTAAAGCGCGCCCGCGCGGAGCGCAAGTTCGCGCAGCGTCCACTTACTGACCTTTGATCGTTCAGTCATGGCGACGCGCTAAATCCTGCCAGCGCAGATAGTAATTCGTCAGGTGAACCAGTCCGCGATCGGCCGCATAACCGACGACAAGTAGGAAAATGGTCGCCGCAAACATGTAGTCGTAAGAGCCGCTCTCGCCGTAGATGAACATCAGCTTGCCGATGCCGCGATTGGACGCGATCATTTCGGCGGAGATGGCGACGACAAATGAAAAACCCAGGGCGATCCTCAATCCGATCATGATTTCTTGCTGCGCGGCGGGCAGCAGAACGCGCCAGATCAGATTCCGCTGTGGTGTTCCCATTGCGAGCGCGCTCCATACCAACACGCGCGAGACACCGTGCACGCCGTGATAGGTGTAGACGACCAGTGGCAATAACGCGGCGAGAACCACGACGGTGACGTTAGTGGCGCCCCCGATACCAAACCAAAGCATCAGCAGCGGCACCAGGGCCGTCTTGGGCAGCGAATAGGTCGCTTTGACGAGCGGACCAAAAAAGCCATTGACGCACGGCGAAATCGCCATGCTGGCGCCGAGTGGCACGCCGATCGCGGCACCCAACCCAAGCCCGGCAAAGCAGGTGAAAACGGTTGTGCCGAGATTGGCGAATATATCCCGTTCGCGCAGAAGCCGAAGGAGCGCGGCTCCGACTGCGGCCGCCGACGGCAGGAATTCTGGGTTGACCAGATGTGTGGCCGATATTCCTTGCCAGAGGGCAATAAACAAGATGAACGGCACAGTGGGCGCGAGGCGACGGATGGCCGTACGTGCCGTCATCACGGAGCCTCCGGGGCATGTGTCACCTGCCGACGAACTGAAACCCACACGGCATTGTAAATCGCGGTATATGCCTCGGACAAGACGACATCTTCCCGCGCGTGGCTACGGTCGAGATCGATGGTGAATTCTTCGACAATGCGGCCCGGCCGCTGCGACATCACGCAGACGCGGTTCGATAGGTAGACGGCCTCGCCGACATCGTGCGTGACCATGATGATGGTCTTGCCAGTCGTGCGCCATAGCCGCTGTAGCTCATCCTGCATGGTCTCGCGGGTCAACAAATCAAGGGCGCCGAAAGGCTCGTCGAGCAGCAGGATCGACGGCTCATAGGCAAACGTGCGTGCCAGGGCTACCCGCTGCTTCATGCCGCCGGACAGCTCGCGCGGAAATCGTTGCTCGAAACCTTTGAGGCCGATAAGCGATACATAGTGCTCGACCGCCGCTTCTCTTCCGCCGCCGGCATCCCGGTCATTTCCAGGCCGTATGCAATATTGTCGAACACCGTCAGCCAGGGAAACAAAGCGTATTCTTGAAAGACGATGCCCCGATCGATCCCGGGAGCGACGATCGGTTTGCCGTCGGCGAGTAGACGCCCAGATGACGGCCGCACAAATCCGCCAAGCATATAAAGCAGCGTGCTCTTTCCGCAGCCCGACGGACCGACAACTGAAACAAACTCGCCTTCGGTGACGGCCAGATTGATGTTTTTGAGTGCCTGAACCAGGTTTGCGTCGGCGCCGAATTCCTTAGAGACGCCTTCCACCAGGATTTTCGATTTTCTTCTCATGCGTGGACCGTCGGGTGATCCTCATTCTGTCCGCTGAGTGGCACGAAGTACAGTCGTACAGCGAGGTTGTCGTGGGTCTTTCTTGTTTTGAAAACGACACTTATGCACCCCCAGGCAATGCTAACAGTTGCGAGCCAAATTGCCTGGCCAATTAGCGCCATTGGCAGTTCCGAGGATTCGAACTTGGATTCGCATAACGTCAATTTATGGAACGGTGTGCGCGGGGGACCCGGATGTCCGCCAATCGCGAAGCGCGGTCGCACTATCCAAACAGTGGCTAGTTCGCGCTTAGTCGATCGTTATGCCGGCCGCCTTGATGGGAACCGCCCATTTCGCAATTTCACGCGTGACAAACTCACGCAGATACTCGGGTGACCGTCTGTCCCGGGCCACGACCTCGCCGCCGATTTGCTGAAGACGGCTCTGCACCTCGGGTTTGTCCAATGCCTTTCCGAGTGCGTCATTGAGCTTTGTAACGATTGCGGGGGAGGCGCCCTTCGGCAGGAAGATGCCATTCCAGATGTAGGCTTCGAAATTGTCCAATCCCTGTTCCTGCGCGGTGGCCAGGTCGGGCAATATCGGCGAGCGCATTTTTGTCAGGATGGCGATCGCCTTCAACTGCTTGGCCTGGACCTGCGACAGCGCCGTGGAGGCAATGGGGCAGGCATAGTCAATGCGGCCAGCGATCATGTCCTGAACGGCGAGAGCGGTGGAACGGTAAGGCACGTGGGTTACGTCGACACCAAGCGTAGAGTTGAGCAGCACGCAACCGAGATGCGTTGCGGAGCCTGTGCCGCCGGAAGCAAATCGAAGATTGGCGTGATTGGTTTTGGTGTAGGCGATGAATTCCTGGAGATTGTCGGCGGGGAAATCCTTACGCGTGACCAGGATCAGCGGTTGTTCCGCAATCAGGCCAACCGGCGTGAAATCCGTGAGGGCGTTGTAGCTTGGGCGCTTGTACAGTGTCTGATTGGCGGCGAAAGTACCGGTACCGCCGACCACCGCTTCGTATCCGTCAGGATTGCCGCGTGCCACGCGGCTTGTGCCGTTCATCCCGCCGGCGCCGCCGACGTTCTCGACCACGAATTGCTGTCCAAGGATTTCGGAAAGATGAGGAGCAATGATGCGCGTCAGCACGTCATCGCCACTTCCCGCGGCAAACGTGACGACCAATGTGACAGGGCGGGCCGGCCAGTTCTGCGCAGAGGTCTTGGTGGAAGCGACGGCGCCGCCAAGCGCCATCAAAGCCAGCAAAATTCTCGATACATGATTTCCACCTCAGCGGAACGAAGGCCGCGTTCGATTTTGTTCTGACATTGTAGCCAAGCATATGATCAGGGAACGTAAGCCGTCATCTCGATTTCGAGCATGTAGTTTTCGCGCAACTTCGCCACACCCAGAGCGGTCCGCGCCGGCAAATTATTTCCGAAATGCGCCACCCAGACCTCGTTGAGAACAGGCAAATTCTCATCGAAGTTCATGATGTAACAGGTTGCCTTCAGGCAGTGTTCGAACCCGCTGCCGGCAGCCTCCAACACCGATTTGAGATTTTTCAACGCCTGCGTGGCCTGCTCGCGGAAACCACCTTCGACGACCTTGTTACCTTGCTTGGCATCGCGCGGGGATGCCCCGAACAGAAAACAAGATTGCCAAATTTCACTGCTTGCACCAACGGCGCTCCAGTGGTGGCGGCATCCCCGGTGTGAACAATTTCCTTCTTCATGGACTACTCCGCGAATTATGTCGACATGATGTTATAACAACTCAATACTTTTCGCCATGCACGATGTCAAACCCGCCCAGTTCTTTCCTGGCATGCCGTTATATCGCCAGGTGCAGACTGGAATTGAGGAACTGATCCGCAACAACCCGTCCTCGGCTGAACTCGCGTTATCCGATGCGCAGCTGTCGGAGCGGTTTGGCGTCAGTCGCATCACGGTCCGCCGTGCGGTCGACGAGCTCGTCGACACCGGCGTTCTTTATCGTATTCAGGGTGTCGGGACGTTTGTTTCGGCCGAAAAAGTTCCGCGAAAAACTGACGCTCAACAGCTTTCTCGATGCGTGGACGCAGAAGGCGGGAAAATTCGATGTGCGGGTTGCGGCGTTCGAAAAGGTCGGGCCGACAAGGATGTCGGCGAGCGGCTCAACGTCCGATCCGGAACCGAGCTTGTCTACATCCAGAGGCTACGATTTCGAAGAAGAATTTGGTAGCGGTTGATGATCGGTACATCCGGGCGGATTGCTGCCGCCGTTTGATCAGACAGGATGTCACCACTTCGTCGCTCGTCGATTTTCTTCGCAATCGTGAAAAAATACCGTTGACGCATGGCGAGATGGATATCGAAGCGCGCGCCTCCGATCGCCAGAGAGGCGAGGGTATTCGGGGTCAAGGTTGGAAGCCCAGTTCTTGTGCGGCGAATGACCTTCCTCACCAAAGACAACGAACCGGTATTAACGGGTGTTCTACGTATCGAGCGGACCGCGTCAGTTACCGCCTTACTGTCTCGGCATAGCCGGAGAATTCTAAAGGTGGATTGAACAGGTTGGATTGCGTGCGTGGGGGTTTGGCGCCAGTGACATCTGTCCAAGACATCACTTCAAGGGGGCGGACTACTGACTTGAGTTTTCGCGCAAGGGATCGCGCTATTTGGGAAGAATTAGTAGTGGAGAATGTCTCGCTGACGTTCAATAAGGGGCGTGCCAACGAGTATTGCGCGCTCGAAAACGCCTCGATGAAAGTCCGCCGTGGGGAGTTTTACTGCCTACTCGGCCCAAGTGGGTGCGGGAAATCCACGATCCTCCAATCTAATCGCGGGATTTGCACAGCCCGATTCCGGCGTCATCCGGATGGACCGGCAAAGGATTGTTGATGCGGGCACCGAACGCGTCATGGTTTTTCAGGACGCCTCAAGCGCCCTGTTTCCCCATGGCTGCGAACGCATCAGAATGTCGAATTTGGGCTGACAGTCCAGGGTTTCTCGAGCGCAGGGGCGGCCAAGCGAGCGATGAGCTATCTCGACTTGGTTGGGCTGAAGGAGCATGCCCACAAATTCCCGTACGAACTTTCAGGTGGAATGAAGCAGCGCTGTCAACTCGCGCGCGCCCTGGTACTCGAACCGGAAATACTGTTGATGGACGAGCCTTTTGCCGCCCTCGATGCCATCAGCAAGCGGATCATGCAAAAGGAGTTGCTGCGAATTTGGCAGCAATACCGCATGACGGTCGTGTACATCACGCATGACGTTAATGAAGCCGTGCTCTTGGCGCAAAGAGTCGCGGTCATGCGTCGTGGACCGGGTTCGACAATTAAAGAAGAATTCAAAATCGATCAGAGCTACCCGCGTAGGCTCACCGACGGCGCAGTCTCGAAAATCTTGGAGCAGATTGAGGCTTCGCTCGTAGCAGAGGTCGGACATCGCTCTATGCCAACTAACGTTCACAATATTCTGCGGCACGCGGCTATCGCAACGGTGTCAATCGCTGTCGCGATCTTTTGCTGGGCATTGTTCGCGGCGAACTTCGCATATCCGGGACCTGGTGCCGTCACCGTCAGACACCTTTAAGACCGCAACCGGGATGATCAGGAGCGGAGACTTGTTCGTCCATGTCGGCGTAAGTCTCAACGTGTCTTGGTCGGCTATCTGGCCGGCTGCATTCTTGGGATCCTGATCGGCGCATTGATAGGGCGGATAACAATTGTCAGGCAATTTGCTGAGCCCTTGCTCCAGTTGATGCGTCCGATCTCACCGGTTGCACTCGTTCCGCTGTCGATCATCTGGTTCGGCATAGGCGATATGTCGCGCTATTTCATAATTTTCTACGGCGTGGTGATCATTATGATCATGAACACTGCCGCTGGCGTGTCCGCGACCCCGAACATTCGGTTGAATGCAGCGCGCTGCCTTGGAGCATCGCGACAGCAGATTTTCCGCCGCATCGTTATTCCTTCGGCGGTGCCGTACATCCTGACCGGAATGCGCGTGTCGCTTGGCTTTGCGTTCATGGGCATCGTTGCCGCCGAAATGGTCAGCGGCCCAATCCGGCATCGGTTATCTGATCATGCAGTCGCGCATGCTGTTAAACGGCATGATGTTTGTTGGTTTGGTCACGCTCGGCGTATTGGGTGCAGTGATTGATGGCGTTTTCAAGCTCGCAATCGATCGGACGATGCGGCGTTACATGAAAATATTAAGTCAACATATAGAATGGTGAATTTTTGAACTCGTTCGCACAAAAGCAACTGGGAGGTGTCACAATGTACAAGACATGGACTTTGCGTCGCGCGGACATCAGGCACTTGGTGTCTGCTGTTGTAATGGCGACTATCGCGTTTGCCGGGACAATGGCGAACGCGGCCGATCCGAAAATCAGAATTTTCAGTGGCACAGACGAGCATTGGGTGCCGCTGCAGGTCGCCAAGGCGAAGGGGTATTTTAGCGCTCAAGGGCTAGATGCTGAGGTCACTGTATTCACGACCGGTGCGGCGGCTACTGAGGCATTCCGAGCCGGGCGAGGCGATTCCATTTCAGCGGGGACTTACCGTCCGCGGCAATGTGGAAGGCCGGCAATGTCATAGGTCTTGCCCCTACGTCGTCCGATACCGAAATTTTTCGCGGATAGTCAGGGAAGAAAGACATCAATACCCCACAGGATCTGCGTGGCCGCAAAGTCGCAACTGCGCTGGGGTCTACCGGCGAGTTCTTGCTTTATCGGTATCTTGCTTCCGGCGGAGTCTCGCCATCGGAAGTCAATATCGTCGGCCTCGCTCCGCCCGAAATGGTGATTTCCTTAGTGCGTGGAGATATCGACGCTTTTGCTTGGCTCGCTCCTTTCACTACACGTGCGATAGATACGGGCAAGGACATCAAACTTATAACGAGCGCTAAGGGGCTCGCCAATAATCGGATTGTTCTCAACGTCACCAGAAGTTTTCAGCAGGAGCATCCGGATTTAGTTCAGAAGGTAGTCAGCGCAGTCAATCAGGCAATTGAATTTACCAACTCGAGCCCGGATGAAGCGACGAAAATTTGGGCGGCTGCAGTACAGGGCGACCCCAACCGGTCAATTTCCGTTGTCAAATTGATACGCTACGGAATGGCGTTCGATGACGGGTTTGTCAACGACATGAATGAGCTCGCAAAATTCATGGTCCAGAAAGGCGCTCTCAAAGCGCCGATTGACTGGTCTAAGGATTTCGACAGTACGGCCTTGCGAGGAGTGACCCAAAGTTGGTTTCTGCGCATTTGCCGAAATGAACGTACGTGTCAATTTCGTGGACAAGCAGAAGCGCGCGCCGCTGATCTTGTAGAGATGGCGGCCGCGCCATCAAACGAATGCTGATCTAGGAAATATCGATCGGACAAGACCATGGCCACTATGCAATCTCCGCTCACTGAAAAAAAAGTAAAACCGGGACGCCAGTACACCCCGATCGAGGTGACAAGGCTAGCGTCCGGCGCCGATCTCCGCCTTGGCCTGCATATTCTGACTGGGCATAAAGACGGTCCCACGCTCGGTATTTTGACGACGATCCACGGCGATGAAACGTTTCCACTTATGGCTGTACGCGCGCTTCTCAATTCCATCGATACGACGACGCTATCCGGTCGTATTGCGGCTATCCCCGTCGCCAATCCGTTGGCAGTCACCGTCTTCAATCGGCAGACACCCGAGCAGCACGGTAAGACGGATCTTCATGAGGTCTTCCCTGGCTCGGCGCAGGGAAATCTCACTCAAAAGCTGGCTGGCGCCATAACCGTCAATCTGCTCGATCACGTTGACGCATTGATCGACATGCATTGTGGCGGGCTGGGCGGCCGCCTTCAAAGTCGTGCCGATCTCGACGCTTCTGCCAGCAGCGCGGTATACGAGCGATCGCTCAAGCTCTGCCGGGCGTTCAATACGTCGTTTGTTCACGCCAACAATCTTGCCGGCACCGCCGCGCGCTATTGCAACGGCAAGGGCGTGCCGACGGTCAATCCAGAAATTGGTGGTGTGTATCTCGGCCCGCAGACCGAGAGCTTATATCTTGCCCAAACCGTGGCCGGGTTGCGATCGGTCATGGCGACACTTGGGATGATCCCGGCACAGGAAGCCGCGGCGAAGAAACAACTTCTCTTCAATGTCAAAAGCCGGTTTAAGGTCAACCCGTCCGTAGGCGGTTTTTTGCAATCGCGATTTGCTTCGCCCGACGATCTGGGGCGCCGCATCGAAAAAGGCGAGCTGCTGGGCGAGATGGTAGACATTCACACGCTCGAAGTGGCCGAAGAGCTTCGTGCAACAGTCAGCGGGTACCTTTTCTTCTCGCGCTATTCCGGCGTCGTCGATGCCGGCACCAAGGCCTTCGCTCTCGCCGAGGAATCCACGTCAAAATGGCTGTGAACTCCGTGCGTGCCATTCTACTCGCGCCAAATGACAACGTTGCCGCTGCCATTGCTGCGGTTGACGCAGCGGTCCCAGTAATGGTCACGCTAAATTCCTCGGATGAAATTGTTCTGAATGTTTCTTCGCGCCAGAAAGTCCCGTTTGGCCACAAGATAGCGATTAGGGATCTTGCAACGGGTTCACCGATTATCCGTTACGGCTATCCCATAGGCATCGCTACGGCAGATATAAAGCTTGGCGACCACGTGCATTCGCACAATATGCGAAGCGCGCTGTCACCCGTGTCTGCGGCAAAAACGCCGATGTACGAAATTCGTTCGGCCGATTGGATTCGCCGGAAGATTAGCGAGATCCTGCTCGCCGCGGGCGCACACGCCCCTGCCGCGGACGCCATGGCTTTGGCTATCAGCGAAGCACACCTACGCGGCGTGGAAACTCACGGTCTGCGACGGCTGCGTCCATACCTTGCCCGTATCCAAACTGCGGGCGTGGATCCTAAGGCCAAGCCCGCAATAGAACAGCGCGGTGGCTTGCTCATGGTCGATGGGCGCAACGCGATCGGACACTATGTTGCGACAGAATTGGCGAAAGCAGTAAGCGAGGCTGCGCGGCTATCCAGCGTTGCTATTGCGATCGTGCGCAACAGTAACCACTTCGGATTTGCCGGCTACTACGCCACGTTGATCGCCGAGCACGGTCAGATTGGAATCGTGACGTCGAACGGTCAGGTTTGCGTGGGCCCCAAAGGCGCGACGAAGGCTTTTCTAAGCAACAATCCATTGGCAATTGCGGCACCGACGGGGCGCGACGATGCGTTTCTGGAAATGGATCTGGCAACAAGCGTGACTTCGCGTGCCAACATTGTTGAGTTCGCAAAATCTGGCCAAGCTCTGCAGCCTGATGTGGCGCAGGACGCGGCGGGATATCCGACGCGCGATCCTGCAGCGGCACTTGAAGGAAGCTTGCTGGCGTTTGGGGGCAACAAGGGCTTCGCATTGCTGGTTGCCCTTGAGGCAATGACGGGAGTTCTGGCCGGAGGGGCCTTTGCTGATCAGAGTCTCGTCAAAGGAGGCAGCCCCGAATACGCCGGAGGGCACGGCTCACAGCATGATTGCGATCGATATTGGAAAGGCGATCGGCGAAACGGAATATGTGCGGCGCCTCGACGAGATGCTCGGTCGTCTCTGCGGTTTGCCGACTGCGGAGGACGCTGAAAAGATCCGGTATCCCGGCGAACGCCGATGGCAATTGCGGCGTGAACGCCTGAGAGACGGAATCCCATTGTCCAAGAGCGATCTCGAGGGGCTTTTTGAGGCAGCAAAAGAGGCGGGTGTAAGCACCGCCTGAGAATAAATCAAAGGACGAGTCACGGAATGTGGACTGACGATCTGACTGGCTATCCGCGCGAAGACGGGCGAAAAGGAATACGGAACCTCGTTGTCATCCAGGCTGCGGCTGACAACGTCAATCCGCTTGCGCGGCAATTGGCGGCACTAAATCCAGGCGTTGTTTGTCTGCCTGCAAGTTATGGCCGCGGTCAAATGGGTGCACGACTTCAATGTTACGCTGCGCGCGATGGCGGGCCTTGCTTCGCACCCGAATGTCGCTGGTTGCTTGGTCGTGTCCTTCGAGCCGGAGAGCAGCGAACGCATCGCGCGGCTCGCGGAGAAGCAAGGGCGCCGGGTGAAGACGCTGTCGTTCTTGGACGAAGGAGGTATTGAGCCTAGCCTTTCAAAGGGCAGTCAGATTCTTAAGAGCGATGCTAGCTGAGGCCGATCGTGCTGAAAGGAGGCCTCTGAAGGCGGACGAATTGATCATCGGACTGGAATGCGGAGGGTCCGACACGACCTCGGGCTTGTTTGGCAATCCGGCGCTTGGCCTTTTTCACCGATTGGCTCGTCGACAAGGGTGGGACTGCGGTGTTTTCGGACCCGTCGAATGTCTGGGCGCTCAGGATCTGCTCCGTAAGCGTTCGGCCTCACCAAAAGTAGCGCGACATCTGATCGCGACGGTGGAAGCTTACAACAGGCTTGCGATGGAGCATGGTGTCGATTTGGCGGGCACCAATCCCACGCCCGACAATCTGGCAGGCGGGCTCACCTCGATTGAAGAAAAGTCGCTCGGTGCTTTGGCAAAGACCGGTGGACGCTCGATCATGGGGGTGATCGGCTACGGGGAAACCCCGCCGGCGCCCGGGGTCTGGATGATGGACGCGCCTGCTGCGGCGGTCGAAAACATTACTGCGCTTGCAGCGGGCGGTGCCCAGGCCATTTGCTTTGTGACGGGATCGTGTAATCCGTCCGGCCATCCCATTGCGCCGACCATCAAAATCTCAGCTAACCCAGCGACGGTCGATCGAATGCCAACACATCTCGATGTTGGCTTGGCCGGCCTGGTGCGCTCGCAAATGAATATGAGCGAAGCGCGGGAGAAAATTGCCGAGACGGTAAAGTCTGTCATCAACGGAGCTATAACTGCTGCCGAAAGGCTCGATTATCTCGAGACCAACATCAGCCGCTTTGGGCCGTCCGTATAAATTTGCGGCCGCCGCTCGCAGAAAAGTATGGCTTTGGCCGACGCGATGAAATGCCGCTTTCTTTGGCAGCATCGGGGTGGCAAAGTGACTGACAAAGAGATGACCGTTTACACTTATAACGCCCTCGGATCAGCTCGCTATGCGAACTCGCGTTAAGGCTAGTTGGGTAGTTGGCCACCGAAACTCGGGGCACACCTTGATAAAGGACGGTGAAGTCGTTTACGAAAGCGACAAGATTATCTTTGTTGGACGAAGTTTTTCAGGCGACGTCGCGGAAGAAATCGACGGCACCGGCATGATTGCCGCCCCTGGCTTCATCGACACCCATGTCCATGCCGGCTATCAGGGTCAGAAGCGTCTGCTTTCGGACGCAGGCCGAAGAGATCATCTCGGCCAGCCATGGCTTGAATTTGACGTCCCTCGAAAGGGAAAATTTGTTGGCGGGGATCCTCGTCACGCGCCACAAGTGGAAAGGGAGCGATTTGAGAATGATCCCTGGGCTCTTTTTACTGCTGTCGAATTACTTCGTAACGGTGTGACAACGTTCGTTGAAATGGGCGCGTCAGTGCCTATGCAGACGCGTCTAGCTGAGGAGGTTACGCGCTTAGGAACGCGGTGCTACTTGGGCGCCGGTTATGACGTCGGTGGCTGGGTGGGCGGACCGGAAGGTAGGCTGGAGAGGGTAATTGATATTAAATATGGCGCGAAGGTATTTGCGGAGGCGATTAAGTTTTCGAAGGCGATCGATGGACGTGAAAACGGTCGGCTAAAGGCAATCTTGGCGCCCAAAAAAGTTGAAACTTGCTCGGTTGCTCAACTCAAAGAAACTGCTCTATTGGCCCGCGAACTGGAAATGCCCGTGTGCATCCATGCGGCTTACCACGTACATGAATTCTACGATATATTGCGTGAACATCAGCGCACGCCCATCCAGTTTTTAGAGCACGTTGGACTTTTACAACTTGGCTCTCGCCTAAACATCGGTCATGGAAATTTTGTCGCCGAACACCGTCGTCTTGCTTATAGCGGCGGGGACGACATTTCAATGTTGGGCCGATACCACAATACTGTTTCTCATTGTCCAGTAAATCTAGCGCGGCGCGCGCGCTTCCTTGACACCTGGACGAAATATCACAAAGCCGGCGCCAATTTGACTCTTGGGTCCGACACCTACCCGCGCGACATGATTATGCAAATGCGTACTGCTTCTTACTTCGGAAAAGTTCTCGAACACAATCTCCATGCCAGTACTGCAGCCGAGGTATTCAAGGCTGCCACTATCAGCGGCGCCAAATCGTTGGGGCGAGACGATCTCGGTAGACTTGTCCCCGGGGCAAAAGCAGACATCATCCTAATCGATCTAAGCCATGGAGATAATCTACGATATGGTCCGATAAGAGATCCGATTGCTAGCATCGTCGAATGTGACAATGGCGATGATGTTCATACTGTCATCGTTGATGGCCGCGTTTGCATGCGCGACCGAAAAATTCCGTCTGTCAATTTTGATAATTTGCGACGCTCAAGTCAGGAAATGTCGCAATACATTTGGGCGAATTGGCAAGAGTGGGATCCGCTGAGCAGAACGGCGGACGAAGTATGCCCAATGTCATACCCGGTCGAATGGACCTTTGTTGGCGAACACAGTATGGGAACGCGGTATCAGCTCAAGAAAACATCATGGAGGGGCATATGAAATCGAAACTTCACAAAACTAGCAACAATACTACAAGTCTTCAAGACTGGAAGTTTTGTTTTGCTGACTTTTGGTCTGCTTTCACTTCCACTAAGTGCAGTGGCTCAAGATTCCGACCCGGCAAAACAGATGAAGACGGTGTCACTCGGTTGGGTCAAATCGACCAACAATTTAATAGCGTATCTTGCGCCGCAGTTTAGTGAACGCCATGAGATAAAAGTAAATCTAGTAAATTTCAACAACGCGCAGGATATTGTGACGGCGCTGATCAACGGTCAGCTCGATATTGGGTTGCTAACGCCAATCCATTTCCTACGGAGCATCGATGGGCATCTAAATTTCGTACAGATTGCAGGAAATGCTCGAGGTGGGAATGGAATTGTTGTATCCAAAAAATTGGGGCTAGCGGAGAATGATTGGGATGGCATGAAAAAGCTACTTGCAAATCGAAAATTACGAGTTGCCGCCTTTCGTGGATCAGTCAATGAGATGCTGGCAATAGCCGAGTTTGCGAAGCACGGCATTGATCTGGATAAGCAGTTTGATGTCACAAATCTCACAAATCCAGCGCAGCATCCGCAAGCGCTACGATCGGGCGAGTTCGATATGATCGTTACATTCGAGCCGCTGGTAACAATGGTCGTAGCCGATGGCACTGGGATTATGTTCTCGCATGGATATGATTCCGCCGCTGGCGATCTCAACACGGATTTCGTTGCGCGAGGTGATTGGGTCGCAAAAGAACCAAAATTGGCCCAGGCGTTTGTCTCAACCCTTGCGGACGCGGAGCATGTACTTAAAAGCGATAAGAAGGCAGAACTCGATGCTGCCACTAAGCTCACCGGCCTGGCGCCAGATGTGGCTAAACAAGCGCTTTCGAACATGCATTACGAGTTGAAAAACGGCGTGCCCGAGATGGAGGCTCTGGCGAAAATCGCTCTAGAGCACAAGTACATAACCAGAGACGTTTCCAGTGAGATACATAAGTACGTGGACGACCGTTTCCTTCGTGGAGCTGGTGTCCAACCGTAAAAATCAAGGCTGAATGTTTCTATGAAAGATGCCAATTGACTAAAGCTTGGTTTTTTTCGCTGGTTTCGGACTAGGTGCCGGTTCGTGTATGCATCTGAACCGGCATATTTTGCGAAGCCTTGAAACACTGGGCTTAAGCTTGGTGGCGCCGTGTATTTTTGTATTCATTTGGTGGTTGACGGTGGCAACGCACGTATTCCCGTCAGCTGTGCTACCTTCGCCGATCGCTGTTGCCCAGTCGATGTTCGAATGGGCATTTGGCGATCCGAATGCTGGGCCTTATTCCGGCTCGCTTTGGGCCGCGATACTCGCAAGCGCAGCGCGAGTGTTAACTGGATTTGCGATTGCCGCATTCTTTGGAATAACAGTGGGTGTACCTAGTGGCTTTTTTTTAACTCTCGGCAGAATACTTGACCCGTTAATTCATCTCATACGTCCGATACCCACAACGGCGTGGGTGCCGCTTTCTCTCGTATTCTGGGGCTTTGGATTTGGCGGAGCTGTATTTTTAGTTGCACTGGGATCGTTTTTTCCGATTGTAGTCAACACGATTGAAGGTGTCCGCGGGGCCAGCCGTACACTTATAAAAGTCGGTTCAATGCTTGGTGCGAACAAGCTGGAAATGCTTTGGCTCTTCATTCTTCCCGCTTCTTTACCGGCAATTTTTGTAGGGCTGCGACTTGGTATCGGGCTCGCTTGGGTACTAGTAATTGTTGCGGAACTACTCAGCGTAAAATCAGGCATTGGCTATACGTTGATCGACGCCTACTCGTTTAATCGCTTTGATGTTGTCATCGCAGCGATGGTTATGCTTGGTATAATGGGTTTTCTTTCCGACCGAGTTGTAGTCGCGTTGCAAAATATATTTATAGGATGGCACAAGGAACTGAGCATTCATGCAGGATAAGAGCGTCGTACGATGCGAGCACTTGCAGAGGGGTTTTCCATCTAGCGACGGCCGTAAACATGTTGTTCTCGACGACATCAACTTAAATATTATGGAAGGAGAGTTCGTTGTTCTTATCGGACCATCTGGCTGCGGCAAGTCGACACTCCTAAACATAATTGCAGGATTTGACCGTCCTACCAGTGGTCAAGTCTATGTCTTAGGTAAGCCGGTGAAGAGACCCGGGCCTGACAAAGCAATGGTATTTCAAGACTACGGTCTTTTGCCTTGGCTCAATGCGCGTGAGAACGTTGAGATTGGCTTGCGTATACAGCGGGTCAAACCCATTGAACGACGTGAGGTGGCTGAACGATTTCTGAAACTCGTAGGGTTAGACGAAGCAATGGAACGGCCGGTGTATAAATTGTCAGGCGGCATGCAGCAGCGTGTCTCCATTGCACGCGCCCTAGCTCTAAATCCAACTATATTGTTGATGGACGAACCGTTTGGTGCCCTTGATGCTTTTCAGCGGGCCATTATGCATAAAGAACTTGCTCGTATTTGGAGGGCAACGAAGACAACGATTATCTTTGTGACTCATAGCCTTGACGAAGCCATATTTCTCGGCACTCGCGTCGTGGCGATGTCTCCAGATGCTGTTGGACTGAGAGGCGAGATCTTGATTGATCTACCGGCACCGAGAGATCCCTTGTCGCCTGAATTTATGAAGCTGAAACGCAGACTATTAGAGATGATCACCGCAAGTGCTCCAGAAACGGCGGACACCTTTACCGAATAACTTTAAAGCGCTTCAGAAGAGGCGTGCGCCACGCGGGCCCTAATCCAACGATGACGTCGTCCGCTTTGGGTCAGGACCGGACGTCAGACTAGTGCCGCAATGGCCGCGTTGCTCAGCTTACCCTACAAAGCAAAAAGTCCCTTTCGGCGGGTGCCGACGAGTGGCTTCAAAAAACAATATATAGTTCATGCTGGAATGCTGAAGGGACGGCCGTGCTCATAGAACGGCTGGATTCCCGCGAACGAGAGGGCAGGGGCCTAGGTCATTGGAATTCCGTCAGATTCGCTATGCTCTTGCGGTCGCCAAGGAGCGCAGCTTCACCAAGGCCGCGGACCGGCTGAACATCTCGCAGTCGGCAGTCAGCGAGCAGGTGAAGCTACTGGAGGAGGAGATCGGCTTCCCGCTGTTCCGCCGCACCCCGCGCGGCATCGAGTCACCGAGCGCGGCCGCACCTTCCTCTACGAGGCCGAGCGGGTCATCGGCGATCTGCTCAGCCTGTCCGACACCGCCCGCCGCCTGCGCGGCGCCAGCTGGACACGCTCACGATCGGCATGGGCTCGGGCATGGCGCAGATCTTCATGCCCGCGCATGTTCGACGACCTTGAGCGACGACGCTGCCCGGCGTGCGGCTGGAAATCCTCGACCGCGCCGACCAAGAACATCTTCAACGATCTGCACGAAGAGCGAATCGACGCCGGCATTGCCATCGAATCCGAGCCGGAGCGCGTGCCGGCCGGCCTGGTTTTCGACCGGCTGACGATGTCGACATGGCATTGATCGCGCATCCGAAGCACCGCTGGCGCGCGCCAGGCAGCCGATCGATGTCGGCCGGCTGGTGGCCGAGCCGATCATCATGAGCGAACTGACCGTCGGCTATGGCCAGGTGGTGATGTCGCTGTTCACCGATCTCGGCATCCGGCCGAACATCCTGGCCGTCGCCGACAACATCGAAACAATCAAAGTCATCGTGCAGTCCGGCAAGGCGGCATCGCCATCGTGCCGCGCGCCTGCGCCGAAAACGAAGTGGCGCTCGGCGATGCTCAAGGCACTGTCCATCGCGCCGGCGCGCAATGTCGCGCTCTGTCTGTTCCGGCGACGCGCAGCCGCTGTCGCGCCGCAAGGAGGCCTCTGCTCACCTTGCGGACATGCTCAAGGCGCTGAATGGATCGGATTTACCGATGCATGTCCATCGATAAAAGGCTTTTGACTAGCGTCGGGCATCTCGACCCTACTGTTCCGGCACGGCGCGCGGGCTGCCGGTGACCTGCCGATGGATGGTGGCGAAGCATGATGTCAGATACTGCCGGCGTTTTCGCATCGGCATCGACACCGGCGGCACATTCACCGATATCGTTTCGGTCGATACCGCTAGTCGGGCGCCATGCAGGTGACCAAGGTCGCCTCACGCCGGCCAATCCCGCGATCGGCCTCGTGCGCGGCGTCAACGAGATGCTCGAGCGGCCGGCGCCGACCCCGACAGACGTGCTCGGCCTTGCCCACGGCACGACGGTTGCCACCAACGCGCTGCTGCAGGGCGAGATCAGCTCGCTCGGGCTCATCGTCACCGAAGGCTTTCGGCACATCCTCGAGATCGCCCGGCAGTCGGTGCCCGAAGGCTACGGCAATTCGTATTTCTGGGTGAAGCCGGAACGCATCGTGCCGCTGCAATTCGTGCGCGAAGTCGGCGGCCGGCTGAATTTCCGCGGCGATGAATGCGCCCGCTCGACGAGGCCAGCGTGCGCGACGCGGCGCGCTTCTTCCGCGAGCATGGCATTCGCGCCATCGGCATCTGCCTGATGCATTCCTATGCCAATGATGCGCACGAGCGCCGCGTCGCCGAAATCGTCGCCGAGGAATATCCGGAGGCGACGTTGTCGCTGTCCTGCGTCGTGCTGCCGGAATATCGCGAATACGAGCGCGCGGTGACGACGCTGGTCGATGCCTTCGTCAAGCCGCACATGGAGCGCTATCTCAAGCGCGTGCATGACGAGCTCGGCGCCGGCCTGCGGGACAAGCCGTTTCTGGTGATGCAGTCGAGCGGCGGCGTCGCCAGCGCCGAGCAGGTGGTGCGCAAGCCGATCACCACGGCGCTGTCGGGCCCGGCGGCGGGCGCGCTCGGCAGCGCGGTGATCGCCGAGATCGCCGGCTTTCCCGATCTGGTGACGCTCGACGCCGGCGGCACCTCGACCGACCTCTGCCTGATCGAGGGCGGCAAGCCGCAGGTCACCAATGGCGGCTCGGTCGGGCCGTTCCCGGTGCGCATTCCGATGATCGACATCGAGACCATCGGCACCGGCGGCGGTTCGATCGCCTGGATCAGCCGCGAAGGCCATCTCAAGGTCGGCCCGCGCAGCGCCGGCGCCGAGCCCGGACCGATGTGCTATCCGAACGGCGGCAACGAGCCGACCATCACCGACGCCAATCTGGTGCTGGGCCGGATTCCGCCGGCGCTGATCGGCGGCGGCATCGCGCTCGATGTCGAGCGCGCACGCGGCGGCATCGCCGCGCTGGCCGCAGCGGCTGCCCGGCAACATGAGCGTCGAGCAGCTCGCCAGCGGCATCATCGAGATCGCCAACTGGAGCCAGGCCAACGCCATCCGCCAGATGACGATCCAGCGCGGCATCGACCCGCGCGCCTTCGCGCTGCTGTCGTTCGGCGGCGCCGGGCCGGCGCAGTCGGCCGCGGTGATGGATCTGCTTGGCATGAAGGCCTGCATCGTGCCGCCGAACCCGGGCAATCTCTCGGCCTTCGGCCTGCTCGCGGTCGACTGGCGCACCGATCACATCGTCACCAAGGTGATGCACGAGGACGCCATCGATCTCGCGGACGTCGCGGCGCTCTATGCCGCGCTGGAGCAGGAAGCGGTCGCGACGCTGGAGCGCGACGGCATCGAGGCCGTCGCGCATCCGCGCTCGTCCGCGAGGCCGACATCCGCTATGCCGGCCAGTCGATGGAGGTGCGCGTCGCCGCGCCCGGCGGCGCCGATCGATGCGTCCTTCCTGGCCGGGCTGATCGAGCGCCTTCAACGCCGCGCATCTGCGCACCTTCGGCTACAATTATGCCGGCCAGCAGAAGATCGAGCTGGTCAATCTCTGCGTCTCCGGCTTCGGCGTGATCGAGCGGCCGCAGCATGCCGAAGCTCGCGGCCGAGCACCGGCGAAGCCGCGCCGAAAGCGCAGCCGCCCGGTCTATTTCGGCGGCGCGTTCCAGGACACGCCGATCTACGACCGCGCCTCGCTGCCGTCGGGCTTCACGCGTCGACGGGCCCGCCGTGGTCGAGGAGTTCGGCTCGACCACGGTGGTATTTCCCGGTCAGAGACTGTCGAAGTCGATCCGCACGGCATCCTGTCGTGATCCGGCCGGTCCGTCGCAGGAGACGCTCGATCGATGAACGTGCATCCACGCTCGCATCCATGGCCGACCGCTGCCGGTCGCGCCGAGCGCGCTGCGCGCGTCGATCCGATCGTGCTGCAGATCGTCGAAGGCACGCTGAATTCGATCGAGGCCGAGATCGAATACGCCATCGAGCGCACCGCGCGCTGCCCGATGATCCGCGAGGCGCATGATTTCCGCGTCGGCCTGTTCGACCGCTATTGCCGCAAGCTGACCGGCCGCTCCTATTCGGCGATGCCGAACGCGGTGGTGCGCGATTTTCCGCCGCGACACCATGAAGCCCGGCGACGTGTTCCTGATGAACGACACCTACCTGACCGAAGGCAGCATCGGGCATTTGCCCGATCTGTGCAGCACCGTGCCGGTGTTTCATGACGGCGAGGTCGTCGCCTACATCCAGGCCTTCGGTCATCACGACGACGTCGGCGGCCGGGTGCCGGGCTCGATGCCGGGCACGGCCGCGACCGTGTTCGAGGAAGGCATCGCGATCCCGCCGGTCAAGATCTACAGCGAAGGCGTTCGCAACGACGCCGTCTTCACCATCGTCAGGCGCAACACCCGCGTGCCGGAAATGCTGTCGGCCGATCTCGACAGCGAGATCCAGGCCTGCCTGATGGGCGCGCGCCGCATGGGCGGGCTGTTCGAACGCTTCGGCCGCGAGCAGGTCGAAGCCTGCTTCCAGGCCATCCTCGACAAGTGCCGCGACATCTACCGCAACGAGCTGCTGGCAAAGATCGCCGACGGCGAATATGCCTGGGAAGATTACGTCGAGCACGACGGCATCACCGATCCGAAGCTGCACAAGATCGCGCTGAAGATGACCAAGAAGGGCGGGCAAGCATCACGCTCGACTTCAACGGCACCGATCCGCAATCGTCAGGGCCGATCAACTGGCCGGCCGACTATGCCGACGGCGCCTTTCTGGTCAAATGGATCGCGCCGATCCTGCGCAATCTCGCCGACACGCCGGAGCGCGCGGCCGAAATCCACGTCAACGAAGGCGTCTGCGAGGTATTCGAGGTGATTTTTCCGCCGAAGGGCACGTTGATCACGCCGGAATGGCCGGCAGCGACCAATGCGCGCTCCTTCGTGCTGCTGCGCTGTCTTGGCCTGCTGGCGGGGGTGGTGGCGCAGGCGGTCGATGGCCGCATGCCGGCGGATCAGGAGACGATCCGCTATACCGGCTTTTTCGGCACTGACTCGACGGCAAGCCGTTCCTGTCGCGCGAGGTGCTCGGCGGCGGCTCCGGTGGGCGCTATTACGCCGACGGCAACGACGCCATCCACATCGTGCCGGATTCGCGCAATCAGCCCGCGGAATTCACCGAGACGCGATTTCCGCTGTTGGTCGAGAAACTGGCGTTGCGCACCGATTCCGGCGGCGCCGGCAACGCCGCGGCGGGCTGGGCTACGAGAAGCAATATCGCGCGCTGGTTGACTCACCGAATGTGG
>CAWFEU010000005.1:0-38414 GCA_963815055.1 uncultured Alphaproteobacteria bacterium
GACCACCGCGTCGGGATCGTCCGCTCGTCCCATGCGGCAAGTGCCGCAGACATGGAACGTTCCGGCCACATTGTTGCGCACGTGCTCGGCCAGCGCGGCATCGTCATTGACAAGTGTAGCGAGATCAATGCGGCGGTCGGTCAATTGACCGAAAACGACATCGGCCAACGCGGGGACGACGTCGAGCGCGCCGGCGACGATCACGGCCTTGATCGCGTTGGCGCGATTAAGCTGGTTGAGCTTGCGGATTTTGTCGGTGAAGCGCACGGGAAAGACCGTGGTGCACAGCGCGCGCACCGGTTCACTCGACACCAGCGCGATCATGCGGCGGAAGCCATCCATCAGCCGTTGAGGTCGATTTCTTCGCCGGTGAAATTGAACTCGATGCGCGGTTCGCTCGCCGCGACCGATTTCAGCGTGACGCGGCCACGCGAGGCCGGCTTGAAGATCGCCGCATAGAAATTGGCGATCTGCGCGCCGAGCGCGCTCCATGACGACTTGCTGTGGCCGGCAATGAACATGTCGCTTGGCACCGTCGGCGGCGAGGCCGGAGGAATAGCGCAGGCAGGTGATCGGATGCGGGCGCAGCGCGGCCGGCTGCCGCGCGCCGCGGCGCAGATGCGCGCCGACGAAGACGATCGGATGGTTCTGCAGATTGCGGCCGACGCCGGGCAGATCGGCCAGAACGTCGATGCCGAGCGCGCGCAACTCGGCCGCCGGGCCGATGCCGGCG
Organism: uncultured Alphaproteobacteria bacterium; assembly: GCA_963815055.1. Classification (GTDB taxonomy): domain Bacteria; phylum Pseudomonadota; class Alphaproteobacteria; order Rhizobiales; family Xanthobacteraceae; genus Pseudolabrys. Next base: position 734 of record CAWFEU010000005.1, read on the forward strand.
CGCAGCAGGAAAGCCGGCGAGTGAATGGCGCCGGCGCATACGACGATCACCCGCTCGGAATTTCGCTGCGGGCGCCATCGACGGTTACCGTCGCGCCGACGACCCGCTTTCCGTCGAGGATCAGTCCGTCAACCGTCGCGCCGGTCATGATCGTAAGGTTCTTGCGCGCGCGCACGCTGGCATCGAGATAGCTCATCGCCGTCGACGCGCGCCGCGGTCGGCGTATTGCTCATCGGCAGCGAGCCGTGGCCGTCGCGGAAATCCCCGTATTCATGTCGGCGATGTGCGGCACTGCCCGTTCGCCCGCATAGCGGTCGATGGCGCGCGTCAGCGGCGGCCATTGCTCCGTCGGCGTGCGGCGGATGGGGAATCGGGCCGCTGTCGCCGTGCAGGTCGCCGTGGAAATCGGTATCGGTCTCGAGCTTGCGGAAGAAAGGCAAAACCTCGTTCCAGCCCCAGCCCGCCGCGCCCAGTTCGGCCCAGCCGTCGTAATCGGCCGGCATGCCGCGCAGCGCCACCATCCCCATGACGCTCGAACCGCCGCCCATGATGCGGCCCTGGTCGAAGATCGTCTCCGGCGACTGTCGCGCGTGCGCCAGTGGGCCTTCAGGCCCGGCCACATGTAGGACTTGTTGTAATAAGACGAGGCGAAGGTATCGAGCACATCGGCGGGTTCTTGCCCGGGCGCGGTGTCGCGGCCCGGCCTCGATCAGCAGCACCGAACGGCCCGATTGCGCCGACAAGCCTATTGGCCAACACGCAACCGGCCGAGCCGGCGCCAACGATGATCGTGTCATACATAGTCACGCAAAGCGCTTTCCGGGGCCCCTCCCCCTTTTTTTTCCTCCCGGGGGAGACCGAGGATTTTCCGCGCCTCTTTCGGCGTCGCGATATCGCGGCCGAGCCCCTGCGCGATCTTCACCATGCGCTCGACCAGCACCGCGTTGTTTTTGGCGAGTTCGCCGGGCGCGATATAGGGATTGTCCTCGTAGCCGACACGCACGTGGCCGCCGAGCGAGACCGCGAGCGCCAGCAGGTCCCACTGCTTCTGCGGGTTCATCACGCTGACGTTCCAGATGCAGTTCTGCGGCAGGTGGTCGACCATGTAGATCAGCGCCTTCTCGGTCGGCGGCGTCCAGGTGCCGCCCGGCCAGCCGAGGAACAGCGTGGTGTAGGCCTTCTCCTTGAGATAACCGCCGTGCTTGCGCACGAACTCGAGATTCCAGAACGCGCCGGTGGTGAAGCATTCGACCTCGAGCTTCACCTTGTGCTCGTCGGCGGCCTTGGCGTAAGCGAGCAATTCCTCGACCGGATGGATCGCCATCATGCGCTTGGGCGGGAATTGCGGATCGGGATTGAAATATTCGTCGTGCGCGTTGAAGGCGACCGCCATCATGTCGGGGCCGAGCCCCATCAGCTTCACCTTTTCCTCGATGCGCGCGCTGGCGACGCCGAACTGCATCACCGGCTCGCTGCGCGACATGATCGCGTCGTTGAGCCGCTTCCAGCCCTCCTGATTCATGCGCGAGACCTGGCGGCCGTCGGGCTGCATGGTTTCTTCGAGCGTGCGGATGCCATGGATATGGGCGATCGCCGCGCCGGCCTTGATGCCGTCGAGATATTGCTGCGCCACGCCTTCGATGTCCTCCTGCGGCGGGCAATAATGATTGATCGGGTAAGACGTTCTCGAATTGCAGGCAACAGTAATGATCAGCTTGTCCATGGCGTGTCCGGCCTTCGCTTTCGTTTGAGTAAGACGACTACAGCAAGTGGTGGGAGATGACTTCGGCGGTGTGCTGCACCAGTTCGTGATGCTTGATCAGCGGCTCGAGATCGCGGCCGCTCACGCCGATGGCGCCGATCGGGCGGTTGTTGGCGTCAAAGATCGGCGCGGCGACACAGCAGGAGCCGATCGCGTGCTCGGCCCGGTCGATCGCATAGCCGCGCTCGCGCGTCTCCTCAAGCTCTTTTGCAAAGACGGCGGGGATTGGTGATGGTGGTCGGCGTCAGCGCGACGAGCGGCTTGCGGGCGAGCAGCGCGCGCAACTCCGCCTCGGACAGATAGGCGAGGATCGCCTTGCCGAGCGAGGAGCAATGCGCTGGCGCGCTCTTGCCGAAGCGGGAGTAGATCGTCGGCAGCGCCGGCTTTTCGACGCCGGCGACATACATCACGCGATCGCGGTAGAGCACGCCGAGATTGGCGCGCTCGCCGGTTTGCTGCGCGAGGGCCTGCAGGTGCGGGAGCGCCGCGACCCGCATCCTGTTGCGGTCGAGCAGGCTCGACGCGAGCGGCAGCACGGCAAAGCCCACCGACAATCGTCCGTCGGACGGGCTTTGCGTGAGGTAGCCAGCCGCAACCAATGTTTGCACAAAGCGATAAGCGGTCGGTCGCGCGATGCCAGCATTGATCGCCACCTCCGCCACCGTTAGCGGCCGGTCGGCGCCGGCAACCGCGTTCAGCACTGTCAAGCGCCTTACGCAGACTTTTGACGGCCGATCGCTCGGGATCGTCGGAAATAGCGGATTTGACAACGGTCGATTGGGCCACGGCGGTTTGTCCTCATTGTGGACAGTTTGTTTAATTATTGTTCTCTAGTTCTGTTTGGCGGTCAAGCTGGCCGATTTTTGGTGAACGTGTTTGGATGCGGGCCATAACGCCGCACCGCGCCAGGGAGCGCCTCGCGACACTCGCGTCGCGGCAAGACAAAAATCGGAGCCAGGGGGATGCAGTCGAATTACGCCGCCACGCCGCATAAACGGGCTGGCATCCAGATGACACAGAACCGGCGCTCGGACGCCAAAGCAACGCTCCGCAGCGGAACGTCGCAGCGCGTCGTACGTCAGCCGTCGATCAGCGCGTTGGGTTTGGCGAAACGTTCCAACGCCGATGTATCCTCGATGAGGATATCGCGTCCGGCGGTCTTCACGCCATATTTTGCCAGCATCGCCAGGTTGCGCGACAGATTTTCCGGAGTCATCCCCAGACGCGATGCCAGCGTGCGCTTGTCGAATGCCAATTCGATGCTGTGCCGATGGCCCTGCTGGGCATCGGCCTGCAGAATCCAGTTCGCCAGCCGTTCGGCGCTGGTGCGGAGCTTCTCGTTCTTCAGCGAACGCACCACCGCGCGGTAGCGTTCGGCCAGTTCATTGACGATGGCGCGCGCGAAAGCGGCATCGTGATCGAATACATCTCGCACGGTCTGTGCTGGGATCATCAGGATCTGCGCCGGTGACAGGGTGCGCGCCGACTTGAGATAAGGCTCGTCGCGGATCACCGCCGCCAGAATGAACGTGGTCACCGGCCGCATGATGTCGATCGTGGTTTCGTGCCCGTTATGGGCGCAGAGCATCTCGACCGAACCTTCGACCACGATATGCAGAAAATCCGGCAAATCACCTTCGTTGATCAGCGTGGTATGCAAAGGAAAGCGCTGCAGAAACGCGGCGCCGACCAGCTTCTCGAAATTCGCTTCGCTCATGTCGCAAAACAGCGGCAGCGAACGAATGAGCTTCCAATCGGATTGACGCACGGTGATCTCCGAACTGCGGATATTGCGACGACGCTGGTACTCTAGGACCGGGCCACTATACCAAACTTGATAAAGATCAAGTCTCGATTGCCTCTAAGTCAATCCGCCAGGCGATGTAAGTAAAGCAAAATTGCCGCATCGGAATTCGAAGTATTATTGATCATCGTCAAGCGATTCACTAAAGCCAGCATGTAAGCGGTAAGTGTAACGGCAATAGAGTATTCATGCCTGATTTCGCCAGCCCAAGCCGATTTCTTGCGCTCGCCGCCCGGCTGCTGCCATGGCTGGCCAGCATAACGGCTCTCGCATTTTTTGTCGGGCTGGCCCGGATGTTCGAGGCACCCGACGATTTCCAGCAGGGCGCTACTGTGCAGCTCATGTTCCTGCACGTCCCATCCGCGTGGCTCATTACATTGATCTGGGGCGCGATGAGCGTTGCCGCCATCGTCACGCTGATCTGGCGGCTTCCGCTGGCCGATGCCGCGGCAAAAGCCGCCGCCCCGATCGGAGCTGCGTTCACGTTTCTATGCCTGGTCACCGGCTCGCTCTGGGAACGGCCCATGCTGGGGACCTATTGGGTGTGGGACGCTCGGCAGACATCGGTGCTGGTGCTGTTTCTGATGTATCTCGGTTTGATCGTGCTGTACTGGACCGAAGAACATCTCGCGCGCGTGGCACGGCTCGCGGCTGTCCTGATCCTCGCCGGCGCGGCGATGCTGCCAGTGATCAGATATTCAGTTTTGTGGTGGAACACCCTGCATCAGCCGGCCAGGCTGGGCGGCATCGCCGCGCCGATGTTTCACGCGTCGATACTCACGCCGCTGTTGCTGATGGCACTGGCCTTTGTCCTTCTGTTCATGACGTTACATGTGGCGGCGATGCGCAACGAAATTCTACGCCAGCGCGTGCAGGCGTTGCGGCTGGCCAAAGCCATGCGCGGCGAAACCCTGGAGCTCGAAACGCAATGATGTATTCAAATCGCGTTTGCCAGAAGTTGCATGACGAGCACATGGCGACGCTCGTGTTACTCGAAAAATTGGAGCGTTTCGTTGCCAACAACAAACCCCCGGAAGCAACCGATAGCGCGGCGCGGGGGCTGTTGGTCGATCTCTCCGTGGCGTTCGAGAACGAAATCTGGCGCCACTTCGGTTTTGAGGAAAAACATCTGTTCGATTATTTCGCTCAATCCGGCGACTCGGAGATGGGGAAGCTATTGAAGGCCGAACATGGGCAGATCAAGGACATCGGCGCGCGCATCATCGCGATGGCGCGTACTGCCGCTGCGTCCGGATTTACACCAGCGGCCTGGAACGAGTTCCGCCCGCTGGCCCGCCAGCTCGCCGAGCAGCTGTCGACCCACGCCCAAAAGGAAGAGGGCGTTCTTATTCCACTCCTGCAGGACAGCATGGAAAGCGAGACCGAGGAACAGCTCTATATAGCCTATGTGATGAATGAGGAGGCGTTTTAGCAGACGCCGATCGTCGCGCATTGGCCGCCGATTTTGAGTGCCGGGAACGGTTGGTTTGGTTTGCCCCTTTCCAGCCGTTGCCACACGGGGAGCCCCGGCCTAGTGCCGGGGTTTCTTCGTTCAGGGCAGCGAATGAAGGCCATCGCAACTTCCCGCCTCGCGGACGGGAACTAAGTATGACCGCCTGCGTTTTTGCCGTGATCGCTGAGCGCGCGCCCAATCCCTGATACTCCCCCAAGGGTCCCCGACGCGGTCAAACGTGGGGCCGCGCCAGAATTGCCCGGTGCGGCTCCTTTATGGCCTTTAGGCGGAAATGTCAGTCAGCGCAGCCAAGTGCCTCAACAAAAAGGAAGAGCGCGGCGGCACACGAAGACTTTACCGACGAAATCGCCGAACGGCCCGCGTAACGATCAGCACTCGGGGGTCAGCGAGATCGTCAAGCAAACCGCATCACCGCCGAGACGTTCCATAACCTGTCATTATGCGAAGCTGAATTTCCTGCCCCCGCCAATCGGATGCTTCGAGCTTCGGTGAAGTAAGCCCTAATAGGATATTGCTGTCAGTGTTCACTGAGGCAATTGACCAGCGGATCTTGAATATCCGGCTCGCGTTACAGACGGAGAATTAAATCGGCGCCGGCAGACGGCCTCGCTACCCTCGCCGCGCACGACGCGCTCAGTCCATTTTGAACTGCGCCACCACCCGCTCGGCAAGTATCGGCACGCAATATTTGGCGAAGAATGCCTGGTGTTCGGGCGACTCGGCGTATTTGAGATAGTCGGCGCTAGACTCAAAATCCATCATTAGCCCTACATCGTAGTTCGGCGCGAAGCTGCCCTTCTTGACGTGAGTTTCGCCACCTGCGCCCTGATTCCGGCCGATGTTCCAGGCCTTGATCACGGGTAGGCTCGCCATCAATCCGGGAAACGCCGCGAAATAGGCATCAATATCGGCCTGCTTGGCATCGGCCTTGAATTTCAAGATCGCCATGTGGCGGAACATCAGTCGCTCCTACTGTCGAATGTCTCTAGGTTGATGGGTCTTCTATAGCCCGTAAATTCGTTGCGCCGATCCGCCGAGCACTGCGGCGCGTTCAGCCGGCGTCAGGCCCACGATCAGTTCGGTCAGTCCGTTCCATACCTCATTAAACGTGCCGCCAAGTTCGACTACCGGCCAGTTGCTGCCCGCTAGGACCCTGCCCGGCCCGAATTGCGTGAGCACATAATCAGCATAGCGGCGGATTTCCTCGGTCGACCATTTCCACCTGACCACAAGCGCCAGCCCGGCCGATAGCTTGATCGACATGTTGGGTAGCCCGGCGGCGCGTTTAATATAGGTCGCCCACGGCTCCCAGCCGTTTTCCGGCACCGGCGGATTGCCGAGATGATTGAGCACAACCTTCAATTCCGGAAGCGCGCGGGTCACCGTCAACACTGCTTCGAACTGCCGGTCGTTCACCGGGATTGCTTCGAACACCAGGCCGGCTTTGGCCAATAGACCGAGCGACTCGCGCACGCTCGGCTGCAGCAACCAATCGGGGTCTGGCTCGTAGGCGATCAGCGGGCGGATGCCGACCAGTTTGCCGCGCGGCTTCATGCTTTCGAGCGCCCGCGCGCAGGCCGCGGGATCCGTGAGCGGCACCCAGCCGACCACGCCAGCGACAAAGTCGATCTCGCGCTGCATGTCGAGGAATTCGTAGGTTTCGTCGACCTCGTTGAGCACCTGCACCAAAATGGTGTGATCGACGCCCGCTTTCTTGAGCTGCGGCCGCAGAATATCGGGCGTGAAATCGCGATCGAGCCGCGTGCCGACCGCGGGCGGAAACTTGTGCGCCCGCTTGCCGAACGTCCAGAAGTGCTGGTGACAATCGATGACCGACATTTCGCTACCCTGTGACGAACGGACTAAGCGGACGGAGTGCTATTTCATATGGGGCAGCCAAACCGTCTCGGCGGCGTCGGTGTTCGGCACGCCGATATAGCAGAAGATCAACGATGCCTCTTCGGTCGCCGATGCATTGGAGATGACATGAATGGCGCCGGACGGCACGTAGACGAAGTCGCCACCCTCGAGAATCACCTCGGTGCGGTCGCTACCGTCACTCTTTGAATACCAGCATTTAATCTTGCCATAGAGGATGTACCAGCAGACGTCGTTTTTGGCGTGGTAATGTGTCGGATTGGGCCCCGCGCCCGGAACCAAGATGGTGCGGCCCATGGTGGCATTGGCGACATCGCCAACGGTCTTGTCGCTGATGCCAAAACCGATGCGCAGCGGCGGCTCATAGCTGGTGTCGGTGCCAATCGCCTTTTGGCGGACCACGGTCAACATTTGTTTTTCGAACGGATGCATTTTGCAGTTTCCCTTTTGCGCATTTCTTCAAATTCGCAGAGTCATGGGGACGACAATCAACGACCGCTCCATTGCGGCACGCGCTTTTCAACGAACGCCTTGACGCCGGCATGGAAATCATCGCTTCCGTAGCAGGCACGCACCAGATCGTCGTCGTCTGGAATGCCAACGTGCTGCAAGCGCCGCATGGCTTCCTTGGTGACGCGCATGGTGACAGGGGCGTTGCCCTGCAGGCGTTCACAGATTTCCGCGACGCGCGCATTGAGCGCTGAGGGATCAAGGACGTCCATCAGAAATCCGGCCGCCAACGCGTCCTCGGCGGAAACATTTTCGGCCATCAGCAACATACGCTTGGCGCGCGCCTGTCCCAGGGCCGCAACCAGCCGGGCATAGTTGGTAACCGACAGGCAATTGCCCAGTGTGCGCGCGATCGGCACGCCGAACTTTGTGCCGGTGGTGGCAACGCGCAGATCGCAGCAGGCGGCAATCGCCAATCCGCCGCCGATAGCCCAGCCTTCGACCACTGCAAGCGTCGGCATCGGCAGCGCTTCGAGCGCGCTGAGATAGATCTCCATCTTCGCCTCATAGGCGACGCCTTGCTCCGGAGTGGTGAATTCCAGGAACTGCGCGATGTCGGTACCGGCGATGAAAGCTTTGCCGCCGACGCCGCGCAACACCGCGACCCGCACGCTGTTGTCGTTGCTCAATTCGGCGCAGGCCGCCGCCAGGCCCTCATACATCCGCCAGGTCATGGCATTGCGCGCCTGCGGACGATCGAAAAGAATTGTCGCCACCGCGCCTTCGCGCACCAGGCGTACGTCACCGTCATTCATTTTTCTGTCGCTCCCGCTTGCCTCGCCAGCACATCATAAGGCGGCGATCTCCCGCCGTCACTTGAGTGGTTCGATATGCGCAACCCAGGCCACATCCGACAGCGCACGCAGGTCGGCTGGGCTTACCATGCGCAAGCGAATACGGTTGAGCGCGCCGTCACGACCGGCGAAGACGCCATATTCCGACACGCGCTCGTTGTGGAAGCGCTCCGGCATGAAGTCGAGCACGACGATGACATTGCTCGGTCCCGTGGCGCCGTGCAGCGACGGATCGAGACGTTGATTGGCGGTCGCCATGCCGTAGACCTGCTGGCCGAACAGGATAACGGCCATCAACAGCAAGCCGGCAACAAAGCGCCGGGCGTTGGGGCCGACCAGACGCCTGAAACCGCGTGTCTTTGCTGTGCGCGATGTCGCCATGACTCAGCGCCCCGCCTCAGCATCGCTCACCAGGCCCCAGCGCTGCACCGTCCGCCGCTCGATCGGCAGCAACAGCCAGCGGTCCATGATGATGGCGATCGTGCCGATGATCAGGCAGCCGGACATGATGATGTCGGAGCGGTGATATTCCGCGGCATCGAAGATCATGGTGCCGAGGCCGGAAGCGGCGCCGACCAGTTCGGCGGCGATCAGTGCGCGCCAGCCAAAGCCGAGACCGGAACGGATGCCGGTGAGAATATAGGGCAACGCACCCGGCAAAGTGACGCTGCGCAAGGTTTCCATTCGGCCGGCGCCGAGCGCCCGCACGCCCTGCTCCAGCACTTCCGGCACTAATTGGACGCCGAGCACGGTGTTCTGGAACACGATGAAGAATACCGTGTTCCAGATCAGGAACACGGCGAGCGCGGTGCCGATGCCGAGCCAGGTAATCATCAGCGGCAGCCAAACGATGCCGGAAATGGCGTTGAAGAACACCACCAGCGGATTGAGCATTTCGGCAACGTTGCGGTTAAGGCCGACGACGAAGCCGGCGACAACGCCAGTAACGATGCCAAGCAGGCTTCCGAGCACCAGCCGGCCAAGGCTGGCGATCACATTTGTCGCGAGCTGACCGGACACCGCGAGATCGCGGATCGCCGCGACGACATCCCGCACCGGCGGCAAAGTCTCTTTGGAAGGACGGAATACGTCCCAGAGCACGAACCAGACCACCAACACGATCAGGAACGGCGCGATCGGTACCAGCCGCCAGGCCAAATTGCCGAAGGCACGCCGTGTTGAACTCGTGGCGACGATGGCCTCGAGGCTCATTTGCGCAGCACTCCCCAACGCGCGATGGTCACATTTTCCAGCGGTTGCACTAACAAGCGGTCCACAATGATGTAGAGAGTACCGATCAGGATCATGCCGCCGATGATGCGGTCGATCTGGCCGGAGGTGCGCGCACCGAAGATCAGATCGCCGAGCCCGCCCTGCCGCACCAACATCTCGGCTGCAATCAGCGCACGCCAGCCATAGCCCATACCGAGGCGCAGGCCGACCACGATGCTTGGGAGTGCGCCGGGCAAATAAACATCGGTAATCAGCCGCAGGCGGCTGGCGCCGAGCGAGCGCAACGCGAGCGAATAATGCTCGGGAACCGCGCGTACGCCGGTCATAGTGTTGAAGATGATCGGCACGATCAGCGTATAGATGACGACCACCAGCGTTGTCGTATGGGTGAAGCCGAACCAGATGATCACCAAAGGCAGCCACGCGATGCCGGACACGCCCTGCAGAAACCGTAGAAACGATTCAAGGCCGCGCGCCGCATAACGGTTCGAACCGACCAGGAAACCGATTGGCACGCCGATCGCAAGCGAGATCATCGCCGCGATGCCGATCATGCTCATGCTGGTGCTGATATATTCGGCAAGAATGCCGTGCGAGAACAGCAAGACCAGCGTGTTCCAGACCCGCGCTGGAGAAACCAACACGCGTTCGGGAAACTGGCCGAGTGCCTGGATGACCCACCAGACGCCGACTAGCGCGACAAACGGAACCAGAATTTTCACGCCACTCAAATGGCCGGCGGCAACGCTTAAGCCCGCCGGCAAGGGCAGAGGCCGCACAGCCCCGCGAGGCGCCGTCGCCATGGTCATGACGCAGCCACCGCGGCAGCCTCGCGCTTTTCATCGGCGTCGGCGAGGCCACGCTCGGCGCGCACCAACTTCAATACTTGCTCGGCAATGCTTTGCATCGCCGGATCGGTGGTGAAAGTTTCCCAGTCCCGGCCGCCCGTACTACGACGCGGCACTTCGATGACGGCCTTAATGGTCCCCGGCCGCCGCGTCATGACCAGCACGCGGTCGCCGAGGAACACGGCTTCATCGACACTATGGGTAATAAAAAATACGGTCTTGCGCGTAGCCACGCACAGGCGCGCCAATTCCTCTTGCAGCGTCAGCCGGGTCATGGCGTCGACCGCGGCGAACGGCTCGTCCATCAGAATCACGTCGGGATCGGCGGCCCAGGTCCGCGCCACCGCAACGCGCTGGCGCATGCCGCCAGACAGTTCATGCGGATAGCGGTCCTCGAAGCCGCCCAGACCGATCAGATCGATCAACCGCGCGACCTTGTCCTCGCGTTCAGCCTTCGGGACCCGCGCGATTTCCAGCCCGTGGCCAATGTTACGCCGCACGGTACGCCAGGGCAGGATCGCCAATTCCTGGAACACTACGCCGCGTTCACGACCTGGCGCAGTCACCAGTTTGCCGTCGCAGTGAATCGTGCCTTCGCTCGGACGGATGAATCCGGCCATCGCCTTCAACAGCGTGGTCTTGCCGCAACCGCTGGGCCCGACCAGCGTGACGAACTCGCCGGCGCGGATATTGATGTCGATAACGCCTGTGGCCTGCACCGGACCATCTTCAGTATCGAAGAAATGGCGGAAACCGGAGACAACAATCTTATCGTCGGTGACTGGAGCACTCATTGTTCCGTCCGATAAAAAGCGAGCGGTCAACGCGTGGCGACCGCTCGCACCGTATTTGCTCTGTCGCTCAACTTGCCAATTTGCCCTTGCATTGGTCGAGCGTCTTGGGCAGCGGCGGCAGGTCGGAGAACAGTGCCGGATGCTTCTTCATGACGCGGTCGAGCACGGTCGTGTCGATGAAGTCATCGGCCGTAAACGGCTTGCTCATCTTGATCAGCTTGTCCTTGATCATTTCATTGCCGGCGCTTGACCATACCTTCGATCGTGCAAGCGGAAACGCGGGGATCCCAGCGCAGATACTTAATTCCTTCAGCCGCATCCTCGACATTGAGCCCGTCAATGAAGCGAGTGTCGATTTCAGCGGCCTTGCGCGGGTTCTTGCGAATGAACTGAGCCGCCTCGGCGATGCCGACCGAGAATTTTTCAAGCAGGTCGTAGTTTTTCTTCATCCAGTCTTCATTGGCAACGACGCCGATGATGTCCGACACCAGGCCGTCTTCGCCGCGGCTAACCGTCACCGCGTTGCTGCCGAGTTCGCGCACGGCCTGCGCCGTGTAGGGCTCCCACGGAACCACGGCGTCGACCAGACCTTGGGTGATCGAGATCGGCATATCGGCGACCGGAATGTTGACCAAGGTCGACTTGGTGACATCGAGATGGTTCTTCTTGAACCAGGCGCGCATGTAGACGTCGTTGGTGCTGCCGCGCAGGTAGCCGATCTTCTTGCCCTCCATGGATTTCGGATTCTTGGCGTCGATACCGCGGTCCTTACGGCCGATGATGGCGCGACCTCCGAGCGCGATGTATTGCGCATCGTTGTAGTAAGGCATGACGCCCTTGAGCATATTGCCGCCCGCGCGCGCCGACGCGGTCGTCGTCGACAGCGAGGCATGGCCGAACTGCGCTTCGCCGGCCTGCAGCGCCTTGGTGACCTGGCTGCCGCTCGCCGTCAGCTTAATCTTCACGTTGAGGCCCTCTTTCGCCCAATAGCCGTTTTCAACCGCGACAAAGGCAGGCGTGCTGAACAGGTTGTTGACGACGATGAAGGTGACTTCCTTCATCTGCGCTTGGGCTACGCCGCAAAACCCGGCAACACCGAGTGCGGCGACGGCGACGGCCAAAATGAGGTGACGACGCGATGGTGATCGTAGCATGAGAATCCTCCCCTTTTTATTGTGACCGATCCAGTCCGCGAGCCGGATCGATTGGAGCGACATCGACGCGCCGCCCATGGTCCATACCGCGAAAAGTCGAACAGGTGCACGTTGCTTTATCAAAAGCCGAACGCGCGACCGCGTCAAGGACGCCTCGATGTATCCACGCCGCCCGGCCGCATTTACCGCGGCTCAAAGCCTATTGGATCAAACTCTATGCATGACCTTTTACGCGCTATCCCTTTGGCGCGGTCACGAGCGTCTCGGCAAACGCAGCACGTTCGCGCAAAGCACCCACCAGGAGCGACAAATCGTTGCCGACCAGCATCATTCGCACGCCCATGGCGGCATAGAGCCGCAACCAGTCGGGACGATACGCGCCGCCGACAATGGCAATCTTGCCGTGGCGTTTGCACGCATCGATTGTGCGGCGGACCGCGTCCTGCACGCCTGGATGATCGAGTTCGCCCGGCACGCCGAGCGACACCGAAAGATCGCTGGTCCCGACTTGCAGCCCGTCGAGACCGGGCACCGCGGCGATGGCTTCGATTTGCTCGATCGCCTCCTTCGTCTCGACAATGCCAACAAGAAAAGTCAGCGCCTCGGCCTGCGCCATCTGCTCGCGCGCCGGCAACGCGCGATAGCCAAATTGCGGTAGCAACCCCGATAATGAACGCAAGCCCATTGGCGGATAACGCGCGGCATCGACTGCACGCTTGGCGTCGCTTGGTGTATCGATATGCGGCACAACAATGCCGACTGCGCCGCCGTCGAGCACGCGGCCGATCCAGGCCGCTGAATTTTCCGGCACGCGCACGAACGGCGTGATGTTGGCGTCAAGCGCGGCAATACAGATTTGCGTGGTAATCTCAAGACTGGTAGCGCCGTGCTCGAGATCAACGAACAGCCAGTGATAGCCGCAGTTTGAAGCGATCCGCGCAATGGCCGGTGTGCGCGAGTGTGCGACGACCAGACCGGACGCGATGCCGCCGGCGGCGAGCCTGGCACGCAGTTGATCTACACTCATCGTTTGCCCTCGCCGCTAAGCCTTTTGTTCAATTACACGATATTGAAGATCGCTTGTACTCGCACGATTCATTTAGCAAGAGTACCGGCAGTTTTTCGAGAACGCACATACGCTGCATACCGTAACGCTGTATGTATTGGAAATATAAATTCGCGCCCGGTCGCAGCGACCCCATAGCGCGAGGTTAGCGCCAGGCTGCCAGTCGGACGCCGGTGACAGTGCTAAACATCGGATCGGCCCGAGGCCGAAATCCGAAGCGTTAGGCTGCGACGTCAGCTCATGGCCCTTCGCGTCAATTCGGGGCGATGCAACAATTCGGTCGTTTTCGGAGCAAAGCGGACATCGACTGAGCCGCGCTTACATAATTGGATTTATAAGTACACGGCCTGTGGCAAAATCGACTCGTTCTTTGTGTGTAAGCACACTGTCTTATGGGAACACTTATGGGCACGCTATGGGAACGAGCGCGGTGTGCCGACGTGCAGTTGTTGAATTTTCAGGAGGAAATGGCGCGCCCGAAGAGATTCGAATTCCTGACCCCCAGATTCGTAGTCTGGGGTGCCTCACGAAATCCGAGGCGCTCGAGGCCTGCCGCGCATCGCTGCTGTGGCCCAGAGATCGTTGATCTCTAAGAGGCCTTGGGGGGACATATCCCCGTCAAATCTGACACCAACTTCGGACAAGCTGTGAGTATATTTCTGTCGCTCGTTCAATGCGTGATACCAAGCAATATTCATCGGTCTGATGGGCAAGTTCCAGTTCGCCCGGTCCGATGATAACGGTCGGCGGCGACCCGAGCGCCACCATCAACGCGGACGCGTCCGTGAAATAAGGCGCGGCCCCAATCGTGTCGTCGACCCTTTCGACCTCTCGTGCCACACGAATGACCTCCCCGACCCAAGGATTGCCCGGATCGGTCCAGACACTTCTGGCGTCAAGCAGCGTTTTCAATGCAACCTCCGGACCAAGATAGCTTGATAACTGCTCGCGAATTTGCCCGTGGTTTTGTGCGGGTATGGTGCGGATATCGATGCCGATCAATGCCCGGTCGGGAACCGAATTGATGTTGAGGCCGCCCTGAATCGTGCCAACGTTGAGCGTCGGCGCGCCGAGCACGCCGTGGCGGGCCACGTTGAAATCGAATTCTTCCAACCTGGCAACGGCGTGCGCGGCTTTATAGACTGCATTGATTCCCTTCTCGGGCATTGAGCCGTGAGCGGTTACGCCTTTCGTTTCGGCCTCCAGCCAAAGCGCGCCCTTGTGGCCGACGAGCGGCTTATTACCGGTTGGCTCCGCCACGATAAGCGCCCCGACCGGGTCGAGCCCGGCCGCTGCAAGCGCCTCGGCGCCGGTACAGCCGGTTTCCTCGCCAGCCGTGATCAGCAGCGTAATACCGGGCGAGCTTGCAAGCCGATCGGCGAGCGCGATGCATGCGGTGACGAAAGCGGCGACGCCGCTTTTCATGTCCGAAGCGCCGCGTCCGTAAAGCTTGCCGTCGGCGATATCGGCGGCAAACGGGTCGGTAGACCATGGCTGCGCGCCAAGCGGCACGGTATCGAGGTGGCCGGTGAATGCCAGCGGCAGCCGGTCCGATGCCCCGCCGATACGCGCGCGAAGTTGCGCCCGCCCTTCGCCAAAGGGAATGAGTTCGACGGCAAAGCCAGCATCCACCAACAACGCCGCCAAATGTTCCGCGCAGGGCCGTTCGGCGCCAGGCGGATTGACGGTGTTGAAGCGAATGAGTTGCTGAGTCAGTTCGACTGAAGCATGCATGATCTAACCGAAATAGGCATCGCGCACTTCTTTGCGGTCCGCAAGCTCGGACGGCGCCCCGCTGGTCGCCACCCGGCCTTTCGACAACACAAAGCCGAATTGCGAGATGGCGAGCGTTTGATGCACGTTCTGCTCGACCAAGAGCACGGTAATGCCGCGCTCCTTGATCTGGCGGATGATGTTGAAATTCTCCTTCACCAGCCGCGGCGACAGACCGAGCGATGGCTCGTCGATCAGCAGCAGCTTGGGCGCGCACATCAGTCCGCGGCCGATCGACACCATCGCCTGCTCGCCGCCCGACATCGTGCCGGCAAGCTGGCTGCGACGCTCGGCCAACTGCGGGAAAATTTGCAGGATGTCGGCCATGCGCGCCTGCGTAGCCTTGTCCGATTTCTCCTGATAGGCGCCAACGCGCAAATTCTCTTCGACCGTGAGCTTGGGAAATACCTTGCGCCCTTCCGGGATGCAGGCGATGCCGGTCGCGATGATCTTATGGGTCGGAAGCCGCGTGATATCGGCGCCGTTGAATACGATGCGCCCGGCGCGCGCGGGCGTCAGCCCGAGGATCGACCGCACCAGCGTGGTTTTGCCGGAGCCGTTGGAGCCGAGCAGGCAGGTGATGCTGCCCGGCTGCACGGCGAGCGAGACACCTTGCAGCACGTCGGCCTTGTCATAAGCCGTGTAGACGCCGTCGATCTCGAGCATCGCCGCCATCATGCCACCCCGAGATAGGCTTCTTGAACCTGCGCGTCGGCGGCAACCTCACGGTACGGGCCCTCGGCGATCTTGCGACCGAAATTGAGCACGATGCATCGATCGGTAATGCGCTCGATCACGCCCATCTCATGCTCGACGATGACGATCGTCAGGTCCTTGTTGCGCTCGCGCACGAGCAGAATGTCGTTCATCAGCTCCGCCGTTTCGTCGTGGGTCATGCCGGCGGATGGCTCATCGAGCAGCAGCAACCGCGGCGCGCTGATGAGCGCGCGGCAGATTTCGATGCGGCGGCGGTCGATCATTGGCAGCCCGGCGACCGGCTCGAACAGGCGGTCCGCCAATCCAGGCTCAAACACCTCGACCAACGCGCGCGCGGCGCGGTAGTTTTCTTCGAACTCCCGCCTGAAGTCGGCCCGCCTGACCAGATTGAACCAAAGCCCCTGATTGAGGCGCTTGTGGTTGCCGATCATGATGTTGTCGAAGATCGACAAAGGCAGCGACAGCCGTGAGCGCTGAAACGTACGGGAAATTCCGGCCTGGTAGACCGCGCGCGACGCCGCCTTGGTGATGTCGACACCATCGAACATCACGCGTCCCTCATCGGCTCCATAAATGCCTGTGACCACATTGAAGAACGTTGTCTTGCCAGATCCGTTCGGACCTATCAGACCGAGGATTTCGTTCGACGCGACGGCGAGATCGAGACCGTCGAGCGCGACCACGCCGCCGAAGCGACGCACTAGGCCGTGCGCTTCGAGCAGCGTCGTCATGGCTGCCATCCCGAAAAATAGCGGCGCACGGGGCGCGGCAGCAAACCGTCCGGCCGAAACAACAGCACGCCGATCACCAGCAGCGCGTACAGCAAGAACCGGTATTCTTGGATCGTCTGCAGCTTTTCCGGAACGACCACGACGATAAAGGTCGCGACCACGAGCCCCCAGGGATTACCGATGCCACCGAGCAGGAGGATGGACACCAGAATGAGCGAGTCGGCGAAGGTGTAGTTATTCGGCCCGACGAAGCCCCCGACCATTCCGAACAGCGCGCCGGCAATGCCGATAAGGAAGTTGCCAATCAGGAATGCCGTGATCTTCCAGCGTACGACGTCGAGACCGAAGCAACTCGCCGCGGTCTCGTCCAACCGCAGCGCGTCCAGATTGAGCCCGATCCAGGATCGCTCCAGCCGCCGGACCAGCACGAACGCACCGACCAGCAACAGCAGACTGACGGCAAAATAATTCATGTAGAACGAAATCGTCAGCCCGCCGATCTCGATATTGTCGTTGAACGACCAGCCCAGGATGTTCATGCCCTTGACCTGCATGCCCTGCGGGCCGCCGAGCACGTCATTGACCTCAAGGAAAGTCTTGAACAACAGCGCGAAGGCGATCGTCACCACCGCGGCATAATGCCCACGCGTGCGCAGCACCGGCAGCAGCAGCAGCGAGCCGACAAGCGCAGCCAACAGCCCGCCGATCAGCAGCACGACAAGATGCGGCACGACCGTATAGGTATTGAGCACGGCCGAGGTATAGGCGCCGATGCCGAAGAACGACGCGCCAGCGAAATTCAGCACGCCGGCATAGCCAAATTGAATGTTCAGGCCGAGTGTCGCCACGCTGTAGAGCAGCACGGTGACGACAAGCAGGAGGGTGAAATGATCCTCGTGAAAGAATGCGGCGAGCGCGAGCGCCGCGCCAATGGCAAAGACGCCCATGGCGTCCTCGTTATCGGCGAACGAGCGGCTCACACCATCAAATAGACCAAACCAAGCGGCGGCGACCACAGCAGCTATGCCAAACGCGAGCAGCAAAATGATGAGCGCTTGCTTCTCGGCGGCAAGCAGCGCGATCACGTAAGCGGTCGCGAGCGCCAACGCGATCAAGCCGGGCCACAGACCCGCGCGTATCTTGGTCCCCTCCCCCGTCATCGGCTTAGACCCGTTCGCTGATTTTTTCCCGGATCAGGCCGGTCGGCCGCCAAGCCATGATGGCGATGACCACGGCGAAGGCGAACACGTCTTTATAGGCGCTGGCGAAAGGCATGAGCACCGTGCCGATCGTCTGCAGGGCGGCAAATAGAAAGCCGCCGAGAATGGCGCCGTAGATACTGCCCAAGCCACCGATGATGGCGGCGGAAAAGCCGATGACGCCGAGATAAAGCCCAATGCCGAAATTGATTTCATTGTAGTAGAGCCCATTCATCACCCCGGCGAAGGCCGCAAGCGCGGAACCGATGGCGAAGGTGATGAGCACGATCGCGGTGAAATTGATGCCCATGGTACGCGCCGTTTCCTCGTCCTGCGCGACCGCGCGAATGGCAAGCCCGAGCTTGGTGCGGTTGAGCAGGAACTGCAGCCCGACGATCACCAGCACGCCGGCCGTAAGCATGAGCACGTTATCGAGTCGCAGATTGAAGTCGCCGAGGTTGATGGAACTCTTCGGCAGCAGCGCCGGAAACGGCTTCGGATTGGCGCCTTGCGGGTAGAACAGCCGTACGCTTTCGCGCAGGACCGTGCCTAACATCAGCGTGAGGAGCAGCGTGTTGAGCGGCGGCGCCGAGCGCAGCGGCATCACCAGATATCGCGCGATCAGCATACCGATCAACGCCATCGCCAGCATCGCCAGCACGAGCATGACGACAAGATCGAGCCACTGTGAATTGAGCCCGAGCACGTGCAGTCCGGCGAAGGTCGCCAGCGCCGTGAAGGCGCCGACGGTCAGCACGTCGCCATGCGAAAATTGGATGACGTCGAGCACTCCGAAAAATAGCGTGAAGCCGACCGCGACCAAGGCATACATCATGCCGAGCATCAGCCCGTTCATGACGTATTGCGCGAATAGGCCTGCGTCCATGCCTTAAATCTTGCGCTCGACTGATGACGGAGATGTAGCGGGGCCGCGCTCGGACGACCCCGCTTCAGTCAGGCTACTTTTGCCCCGGCAGCTTGCGCTTGCCGCTGGCGTATTCGCTCGCGTCCCATTCCACGAACTTGCCGTCCTGGACGACGTATTTGGTGATCACCGGCACCGTGTTCTGGCCGTGGTCGTCGAAAGTGATCTTGCCGACGATCGAATCGCGGTCCCTCACATTGCCGAGATCGGCGATGACTTTCTTGCGGTCGGGGCCGACCTTCTCGATCGAATCGAGGATCATGTTCATGGCCGCATAGGCGAAGGCGCCATAGGCCTCGGGCGGATTGTCGTATTTCTGCGCGTTGTATTTTTCCATGAAGAACTTGCCGCCCGGCAGCTTCTCGGTCGGCGCACCTTCGCGGAAGGCGAGCGTGCCTTCGGCCAGCGGCCCGAGGCCCTGGATGAACGCATCGGAGACGATGCCCGAGGTGCCGTCGAACACCGCCTTGATGCCGAGCTTGTCCATCTGCGAGCGGATACGCACGCCGATGGGCGTCAATCCGCCGAAATAGATCACGTCCGGGTTGAGCGCCTTGATCTTGGTGAGCTCGGCGGTGAAATCCTGCTGGTCGGCGGTGACGCCGAAGGTGCCGACGATCTTTGCTTTGCCGATCTTGGCCAGCGCCTTGCTGAAATATTCGTTATGGCCCTTGCCGTAGTCCGTGGTGTCGTGGATCACCGCCACGGTCTTGAAGCCAAGCTTGGAAATCAGCTCCGCATTGGCATCGTTCTGGTTGATCATCGTGCCGTTGACGCGATGAACTTCCGGATACTTGTTGCGATAGGTGATGTCGGGCAGCACGGCGCCCCACACGATCACCGGAAAACCGAACTTGTGGTAGACGTCGACTGCTGCGATTGCCGCCGCCGAGCAATAATGCGTGGCGCCGGCGATGATGTCTTTGTCGGCTGCCATCTTGGTGGCGACCTGCACCGCGACGTTCGGCTTGCACTCATCGTCGAGCACGACCAGCTCATATTCGTATTTCGCCTTGGCGTCGGCATTGCGCAGCTTCACGGCCAGATCCGCCGAATTGCGGCCGCCGAGGCCGTTGACCGAGACGCCGCCCGTGAGCGGCCCGATGAAGCCGACTTTCACCTTGTCCTTGGCGTCGGCGGTTGCCGCCGCGAGCGCCAAAATCGCTGTCGCGAGCCCAATGGCTGCAATCTTGCCAATTCTGATCATTAGCCCCTCCACTTTGTGAAGCATGGCCGCGCCGCGGCCCCGAATTTTCGGCCTTTTGACCATGGTCGCGCAGCAGGGGCTCAGGCGCAAGTCGACATGTGCCGCCACTTCCGGGCAATTAGCCGCGCCACTGCACGAATGCCGCGCAGCCTGACCCCAGCCGCATTACAGCCTTGCGCTGCGGTGGCGATGTCATAGGCATTGCCGTGCTGGCCGTGGCGCAGACGCTGTGTCAGGTCACCGCCGAAAACTGGTGCTCAGAGTTGGACCGGATGTTTACCGGAAAAGTGCGTTTGGTCTTATGGGAACACTTATGGGCACGCTATGGGAACGAGCAGACAGTCCGATCGCATGATTATTGAATTTGAATAAGAAATTGGCGCGCCCGAAGAGATTCGAACTCCTGACCCCCAGATTCGTAGTCTGGTAAGGACCGTTGAAATCATTGAGGTTCGTTACCGAAAGAAGCTCGTCGGTCGCGGTAATGCCCGGATTCTCAAGCTCACGGAGCTTCGATTGTTACCGAAAGATTTTCACGAACAATGGCTGTCCCAAATGGGGTGAAACCTCCGACCTTCGGTTTAGGAAACCGTTTTGGCTATCAATAATTCAATGACTTAGGCCCGAATGTTGCAAACATGTTGCACCCATTTTCGCGCTACAAAACTCTGATTGCTCAGGCAAATGGCCAACTGGCTGGCTGGGACGCGCTTCCACGACAGCGAGCCACCGGCAAATGTCTGCTATTCCGGGACCTCAGTGGGCTTCTTTCGGATAACTTTCTTGCTTCGTTGAGAGCGCTTTGTAAGGACGCGTCGCTCCGCGGAAGTTCCAAAACCAACGATCAGTATGCGGAACGCACGCTCAAGTTCACTCAAACCAGCGCGAAGATGCGCAACGTCGCTCGCGAGCCAACGACGCAGTTCGACCTGAAAGATGCAGAATAATGTCCAGCCGGCGAACAGTGGCGGTTCTTTAGGCGCGACTTCCGCATTTGCGATCGCCAGTTCGACGGTATGGCCGAAAAGCCGAATCAGCCGCTCTCTTGTTTTTTGAAACGACGGAGCCTGCGCGCCGGATTCGTAAAAAATCATTTCGCGTAGGGCTAGTCGTGACAGAGCGGGTTGCTGGCCGAAAAAACGGTAATGCCGTTTTGCGATCGCGAGAAGATTGTCGATCAGTGATGCTTCAGGATCGACAGTGTCCTCAGCTTCCCGCGTGATGTTTTCCAAAGGCTCGTTGATGGTCAAAAACAACAAATCGCGTTTGTCTTTCGCATAGAGGAAAATCGTGCCAAGGCCGACGCCTGCGCGAACGGCAATCTCGCGCATCGTCGTTTCGTCGAAGCCTTTGGCAACAAAGAGAGTTTGTGCCGCCTCTTTGATACGCCGCAACTTGTCGAGCTTGTTGCGTGCGCGCAACCCATCACTCGCAGCGAGCACCACGTCAGTCATTTCGGTTCTTCTCCGTCGCCCGAAGCCGGCTTGACTTAAAAGTGAACATGTTCAAGTATGAACATGTTCGGACAAAAAAGAAAGCTCCCAATTCATGTAAGGGAGCCGCCGGCCGGGAGGCCCCAAGTGCAGCCATTGCGCAAGGACGTTGTCGCCGTGCGTGCAGGAGCCGACGCTCCCTCGGCCTTGTCCATTCGCAATCTCACTGTTCGTTTTGGCGCACGGACGATTTTGAATGCTATCAATCTCGACATCCGTGAAGGCGAATTTCTTTGCATCGTAGGTTCCTCGGGGTCGGGGAAGACGACACTGCTCCGCGTTTTGGCAGGGCTAGCGAGCCCGGCGGAAGGCGCAGTCCTATTTGAAGGCGCAGAACTCTCCGGGCCATCGCGCGACCGCGCGATCATCTTCCAGGACTATTCCAAGGCGCTGCTGCCGTGGCGCACGGTCCACGGCAACGTCGCTCTCAGCCTGGAAGCTCGGAATGTGCCCGCTGGCGAGCGGAATGCCGTTATCGACAAACTGCTCGCAAAGATGGGTTTGAGCCAGGCACAAGAACAATTTCCGGGGCAGCTCTCCGGCGGCATGCAGCAGCGAGTGCAGATCGCACGTTGCCTTGCCCAGGAGCCGAAGCTCTTGCTGATGGACGAACCGTTCGGCGCCCTCGACGCGATGACCCGCCAGACGCTGCAGGACGAAATCCTTCAGCTCGCAGCTGAACAGCGGATAACCACCGTCTTCATCACCCATGATCTTGAAGAAGCGATCTATCTCGGCGATCGCGTCGTCGTCCTCGGTCATTCGCCGGCGACAATAATCACAAGCATCGAGATCGAGCTTCCGCGGCCGCGCAATCAGCTTACGACGCGCGAGGACAGCCGCTTTCTCGCTTATCGCCATCGACTGTTCGAAATGCTGGCGCATGAAAGTCCTCCGCAGCCTCATCAGAGCAGAGGTCAGAGCTGATGCGTCGCTTTTTGCTCGGAGCGATCATTCCAGCTTCCTTTCTCATCATCTGGGAAGGCTCAAGTCGAGCTGGGCTGTTGACGCTGGAATCACTATCGCGACCCTCGGATATTTTGGTCGCCGGATACGCTGCGCTGCGCGATGGCTCGCTGTTGCTCGCAACACTCCAAACTTGCGAGACGGCGCTGCTCGGACTTGCGATCGCTGCCGTCGTCGGGATCGCCGTCGGCGCGATCCTCGGCCTTTTGCCAACAGCAGAGCGTATTGCGGGACCAACAATCGAGGCACTGCGGCCGATCCCCGCCATCGCCTTTATGCCGCTCGCCCTCATGGTGTTCGGTTTCGGCGTCCGACTGGAAGCGAGCATCGTTGCCTATGCCTGCGTCTGGCCGATCCTCATCGTGACGGTCTCGGCTGTGCGCGCGGTTGAGGGACGCCTGCTCGAAGTGGCCGCCGTGCTGGAATTGCCACTGTGGAAGCGGATGACAAAAATTGTGCTGCCCGCGGCATTCGCGCGCATCAATGTCGGTCTGCGGGTTGCCGCGGCGATCTCGCTGGTGGTCGCGGTCACCGTTGAGATTGTGCTCAACCCGCGCGGCCTCGGATATCACCTCATCCTGGCCCAACAATCGCTGCAAATCGGTCTGATGTGGGCGCAGATCGTGTGGCTCTGCGTCTTGGGCTACGTATTGAATTTGGTGCTGAGCCACCTTGGACGCGGCCCGGCGGCAATCTGGAGGCCGCTATGAGGCGGCTTGCCGATCCGATCAACCTTGCGGCGCTTGGCTTTGCGTTGTCGCTGCTCAGTCGCATGGCAGTTGCTCGCTGACGCGCATCTGATCTCGCCCATCTTCTTCCCGTCGCCGCTTCGCGCGCTTGACGGTGCTGCAGCAGCCGCCTCGCTGATGGCTCGCTCTGGTTGCCGCTCGCGGCGACCAGTTTGCGCATGATTGTTGGATGGTTGCTTGCCTCAGTTATCGGCATTGTGCTCGGCGCAGCGATCGGCACGTCGCGGGTCGCGCGCGAACTTCTCGATCCGACACTCGAATTCATTCGTCCGTTGCCGGCGTCTGCCGTCATCCCGGTCGCCATTTTATTTCTCGGGTTATCTAACGAAATGTCGGTTGACCGTCATCGCCTTTGGCGCGATATGGCCTGTCCTGCTCGCCAGTGTGCATGGCTTTTCCTCGGTCTCATCTGGAACTGACCAATGTGTCCCAGGTACTCGGCTTCGGTCGCTGGGACTTCCTGCGCAAGATCGCGTTCCCTTCCGCGCTGCCCGATATCGTCGCCGGTCTGCGCGTCAGCCTTGCTGTGGCGCTCATTCTTGCGGTGGTGACGGAGATGCAGTCGTCGCTGCCGGGTCTTGGATTGGGAGATATTCTCCGCGCAGCGCTTTTATCGGAGCGCCGACCTTTATGCCGGGTTGGTCTTGCTCGCTGTGCTCGGCTTTGTCGCCAATCACCTGATCTTGCTTTTGGAACGGCGCGTGCTGCGCTGGCGCAATTTGTCTGCATAACAAGGGGAGGGAGAAATGAATACACTCCGCGGGCACTTTCACTTGTATCCTTATTGGTCTTCGGTTGGAGCAGCGGTGGCAGCCGCCGACCCGACCCGGGTTGCCATCGGGTATCCGCCGGCAACAGACTTTCTCGCCGCCTATGTCGCCAAGGAGCAAGGCATCTTCGCCAAGCACAATATCGATGCGACATTGGTCAAGATTCCGGTCGTCAGCAATATTCCATCCGCGGTCGTCTCGGGCAGCATCCAAATCGGCATGACGACCATCCCTGTGGTGCTGCAGGCCGATGACGGCGGTCTTGATCTCGTGCTGGTCGCCGGTGCCGCCCGGCATACAAGGAGCATCCGTTCATAAGCCTGATGGCCCGTAGCGACATCAAATACGCGAAACCTGAGGATCTGATCGGAAAGACGGTCGGCGTGCCGGGCATCAATAGCGTCATCGACGTGATGTTCCGCAAATGGCTGCTCAATAATCACGTGCCGCTCGACAAGGTGAAGGTGGTCGAGGGTCCGCTGCCGCAACTGCCCGACATGCTGAAGAGCGGGAGCGTCGATTACGTCTGCATCGTCGACCCGCTGCGTACGCGCATCGTCGCCACCAAGATCGGGTATCTCGCGGCCGAGTATTTCGCCGAGGTCAATCCCGACGTGTTGGTCAGCGGTTGGCTGGCGAGCGGTGATTGGGCAAAGAAGAATCCCGAGGCCGTGAAGGGCTTCCGCCTGTCCATCGACGAGGGGTTGGACTTCATCCGGAAGAACCCTGAAGAAGCCAAGGTCATCGAGAAAAAATATATCGGCTACAACTCGCCGAGCTTTCCGACTTTCAACAACAAAGCGCGACCAGAAGATCTCACCTTCTTTCTGAATGTCGGAAAAGAACTGAAGCTGTACCGCACCCAACTCGATCCGAAGAAGATCGTGCTGCCATAGTTAATTCGGAAAGGCCTAGTCATGCTAGATCGGACCCGGGTGATGCTGCCGACTGCGGGTGACCGCATTCCAGGAGACTATGATCGCGCACCTACTTATGAGCGGATGATTGCCGAAAAGGATGTCGCCGTGCCGATGCGCGACGGCGTCAACCTTTCGGTCGATATCTATCGTCCGGACTCGGCCGAGAAGTTTCCTGTGCTGCTCGCGTTCTCGATCTACAACAAGGATCTGCAGGGACCGGATGTCGCCGCATCACTGCCGCCGCAGCCTGCATGGTCCTCGCTATGGGCGGGACTTCTGGAGGCGGGCGATACCAAGTTTTTTGTCTCGCGCGGATATGTTCACGTCATTGGCTCGCCGCGTGGAATTTTCAAATCCGATGGCGGCGGAAGCCGGCAGTGGGATAGCTACGACCTGATCGAATGGATCGCCAAGCAGCCCTGGTGTGACGGCAACGTTGGCATGGTCGGCATTTCAGGCTTCGGTGCGGAACAATTTCATGTCGCTAAACAGAATCCACCACATCTGAAAGCGATCTTCCCGTTCGACCCGCGCGGCGCGCTGGGCACGCTGGGCAGCTTCCGCGAGGAATATCCTGGCGGCGTGCTCCATTTCTTCCGTTACCTGATCATGCACTTCGCGGCCTTGCACCAGAACAAAGGCAAGCCGGGAGAATTACCGAACGAGCGGGAAGCACTATGGCGCGAGGCCATGCAAAATCCCGATTACCGAATGTATCCGCATGTCTTCAATGTGTTGACCCAGAAGGGTCAGCACATGCCGCCGTATTTCGATCTGCTGATCGATCCATACGATAAGGAGCCGGCGGTCGAGGCGGCGGAGAAGGCGATCGAACAGATCAAGGTGCCGAGCTATACGGGCGCAGGTTGGTATGCCTACACTTATAAAACTCACCTTAACGGCGCGCAGAACTATTTCGAGCGACTGCGCGGGCCGAAGAAACTGACCTTCACAGGCCCCGCGCATTTAGAGCGGCCCTTCCATTCGTTGCACAGCGAAATTCTGCGCTGGCACGATCACTGGCTCAAAAACATCGATACCGGCATCATGGACGAGCCGCCCGTTCGTTATTGGGTCATGGGCGCCAATGAATGGCGTTCGGGCAGCGACTGGCCGCTGCCCGAAACGCGAATGGACAAAGTTCTATCTCAATAGCTGGGAACGTCTGCAGGGCGCGCCGTTCACGCCGTCGAGTGCGGACGACGAGATGCTGCCGGATGCGTTCGTGCAGATGCCACCGACGCAGACGAACTCAATCCAGAAGCTGCGCTATTTGAGCGATCCGCTGCCGCACGACCTTCTGATCGCCGGCCCAGCGGTGCTCAACCTGTTTGCCGAAATCGATCAGGACGACACCAACTGGATCGTCAGCTTGAAAGATGTCGGACCGGACGGCTCCGTGCGGACGGTGCGCGAAGGCGAGCGTGAAATACCGCACGATCTGCCCGAACGCGAGGTGACGCGCGGCTGGCTCAAAGCCTCACATCGCACGCTCGATCCACATCGCTCGAAACCGTGGAGGCCCTGGCATCCCCTGACGCGCGATGCGCAGAAGAAGGTCACGCCTGGGGCGATCGAGAGCTACGCCATCGAAATCATGGCAACGGCCAACCTGTTCCGGCGCGGCCACCGCATCTGTCTGGAGATCATGAGCGCGGATATGCCGACCGGCGTCGGCGGCGCGACAAATGCCGAATATGTGCCGAACCACATCTGCAGCAGCCGCACCACGTTGCACAAAATCTACCACGATGCGCGGAGGCCCTCGCATCTGCTGCTGCCCGTCATCCCGCAATAACGCCCACGTTTGGAGTTCTCATGAGCGAAGCCCGTCAAGTCACGCCGGTAGAACCTGGACCGGAGATCAAGCGCTTCCGCCGCATCGTCACGGGTCACAATGCCCAAGGTCGGTCGGTGATCCTATCCGACGACGAGTCTCCGCACGTGATGGCGATCATGGGCCAGCCGAACTTCGCGGTGACCGATTTTTGGAAGACTTCGTCTACCCCGGCGGATAATGATCCGCAGACCGCCGTGGACCCATGCCAGCTGCCAATCCAGGTGGCGCCGCCGGCAAACGGCAGTGTGTTCCGCGTCGTGCAATTTCCGCCGGACAAAGATTGGGCGGCCAAGGCCGCCGCGATGGGCGGTTCGGTCGCCATCGATGAGACCGCCAAGGCTGCGCACACCGGCGGTCCGGTCCGGCATGCGCACATGCATCGCACGCGCTCGATCGATTACGCCATCGTGCTGTCGGGGGAAATTTGGGCGGTGATGGACGAAAGCGAAACCAAGATGGTTGCGGGCGATATGCTGATCCAGCGCGGAACTAATCACGCCTGGGCGAACCGGTCGAATGCGCCTTGCGTGGTCGCTTTCGTGCTGATCGACGCCAAACCGCTTGATTGAGAATTCGCAGATAACAGAAGAAATCGAACCTTGGAGAACGCCTATGAAACCCCATCCCAAAAACGTCGGTGATCACCTGTACGTGGCAGTGCTGCTCCCCTTCGATCAGCAAATGAAGATCGATGAGCCCGCCTATCGCAGTTTCCTGCAGTACTTCTTGAAAAACGAGAAATTCGTCCGCATGGGCGGCGGCTTGTGCATCAATCCGGAGGCCGGTGAGATCTTCTATCTCACCCGGCAGGAGAAACGCCGCGTCCTCGAAATCGCGATGGAAGAGGTGAATGGCAAGGTGCCCGTCCTCGCGGGCACCTGGGCGATGACGACCGACGAAACTGTCGAGACCGCACGAGATTGCAAATCAATGGGCGTGGATGGGATTTTCGTCACTCCGCCCGGCGGTGCGCAGGACGTCACCTCCTGCTGGGATGCCGACAACTATCCGGAGATTTGGCTCGACCAGATCATCGCGCAAGATCGCGCGGTCGATCTACCGATCGTCACCCATCCGGTCGGGGGCGCCAAGCCGCCGTTCTATCCCGGCCTGCCGCTCGAAGCGACGCTGCGCATCTGCCGCGAAGTGCCAAACGTAGTCGGCTGGAAGATGACGTACATGTACGATGGCTTCAGGCTGATTGCGAAGGGCCTCCGCGGGCTCAACCATCATGTCGCAGTGATGGGCGCGCTCGCGTCGCGTTTTCACGAATACAAGGCAACTGGCATGTTCGACGGTACGCTCTCCGGTTTCTGGAATTTCGCGCTCGAACCCATGCTCGATCATCTCGAAGCTTGGGACGCGAAAGACATCGACAGAGCACGCCGGATTTGGGACGGCGGCCTCGTGCAACTGCATGAATACGTCGCCGATATGGGGCGTCTGCATATCCGGTACAAAACCGCGACCTGGCTGCGCGGGCTGATTCCCAATCCTTTCATGCGCTCGCCGATGCCCAAGCCGAAGCAGCATGAAGTCGACACGTTGTACCAGCTCTTGAAGAGCCTGGGTCTGCCAGTGATCGGCAGCAAAGAAATCAAGCTCGCAGCCTGACCGTTCGCGGTCGCGCTGCCGGCGGTTTAATCTCCTGTTGCAAGCACCACGTTGGGGCGTTCGCGGATCGGCGCAGGCGCGTGATAAGTCTACGAACGCCGAGCCCGGTCGAGCTCGATGGACCCCACGCTAGGGCCTTACAGCGCCGCGGTTCTGTTTGAATCCGAACACTCACGCCATTCTTTTGGCGGGCGGGAGAAATTCATCGAGTTCGGTTTGCATCTCGCGGTAGCACTCGCAGGCTGCAGCTTCGAGGCCCGGCCGGTTGATGATGGTCACCTTCCCTCGCTTGTGCTCAATCAATCCAGCTTTCACGAGCGAATCCATGGCAATCGAAACGCCTGCGCGCTGGTAGCCGAGCATCATTGCAAGAAACTCATGCGTCAGCGGAAATTCGTCTGACAGGGCGTGGTCATGCGCGATCAACAGCCAGCGGCAGCATCGTTGCTCGATATGATGCAGCCGATTACATGCAATATGCCGGGCTAAGTTCGCTCAGCCCGAAGCGCACATAATTTTGCATCAACTGGCGAAAGGCGTTGTCATTTTCCATCTCGTGCATCAGGGCATCGCGGCCGATGCGAAGTGCCGTTCCTGGAATTTGCACGATCGTGTCTAGAATCGTCCTATCGATGCCAACAAGCGGGAGCAGGTTGGTAACGCCCTCAATGCCAATGGCTCCAATCTCAACTGTCCGCCCGTCCTCCAGAGTTTTGACAATGCAGACCAGTCCTCGGTTGATGAAATGGATGTGCTTGATCGGCTGGTCGGCACAGTCGATTCGCTGCCCCCTGACCAAACTTACTGGTTCCGAAACCCTCAGTATCCGGTCCAATGTCGCGGGAGGCAGCGCAAGCAGAAGGCGATTGTTGATGCCCCTGCGTTCGTGAAGCGGAGTTACGACCGGCCGCATCATGGCGCAAATACCTCGCGCAAATAGGTCACGGCAGAAGACGTAAAGATTGTCGCCCGAATGTAAGCGTTCTTGAGAGCGGCCGCAATTATGACGTTCGGCACACTTCGTGCCGGAAAGCCGCTTGATTGAAGCAAGGCATGCCGCGGCACCTCACGCCATGATCTAGATCAAGATCGCCCCCGTGCGGCATTGTTCGAAAACATACAGAACCCGGAGCGCTGAACTGGCAGAAACGAGCCCTCAACGGCAAAACTGCACAATGGAGACAAAGTCATGACCGACCAAAGCAGCGTTCACTTTTTTCTGAGTTGGGCCAAAGAGCGGATCGACGAGATGGATGCCACCTTGACGTCGCTCGAAGGCAAGACCGCGGCAATGAAGGCTGACGCCCGCGTCAAGGCGGAGGAGTGCATCGCCGACTTGCGCAAGAAGCGAAACGAGTTTGAAAGCACCGTGAAGGCGCAGGCCGCGGCAGGCGAAGCGGCTTTTGACGCGACCAAGGTTCGTTTGGAAAACGAGTGGAAAGGCTTCCAGGCGGACATCAAGCAATACCTCGACAGCCTGGGCAAGAACATGGAGCAACAGCAGGCCGTGTTCCAAAGCCAGGTCACTGCTCAGCTGAATGCCTGGCGCGACACAGCAGACAAGCTCAACGCCGCTGCGAAGGAATTCAAAACCGAACGCCGGCGGGAAATCGACGCCAGCGTCGCGCGTATGAAGGCCGATGCCGCCGCCGCCGAGGAAAAGCTGCAGAAGCTCGCGCAGGCGGGCACGGAATCCTGGTCCGCGCTCGACGCCGCGTTGGCTGAAACGCGCGGTGTTTTCGATCGGGCCAATCAGGCTGCGCGGGAAGCGTTCAAGCGCGCAGCCAGTCCAGCCCAATAGCCGAACTGTCGATGGCCGACGAGGGGTCCATCCCTCGTCGGCCGCTGCCACTGGGCTTCGCGCCCTGGAGCCATCAAGGAGAACTTAGCCGTGAGCGAAGCGCTACGCCAACGCATCTACAGCATGTGTTCGGCCTATGCACAGGCGAGATTGGATTTTGTACTTAATTTCGTCGATGACGATGTCGATTTTATCAGCTACGCGCCGGTTACGATTTTTCCTTGCCTGGGAAAGCAGCGTGGCAAAGCCGCAGTCGCAAGAAGCATAGAGATTATTCACGCTCAATATGAATTCCTGAGCTATGTTCCGATCTTCATCATTGTCGAAGGTGAAGATGCCGCCGTGATCGTCATGGCACGTATGAAGCAGCGCGCCACGGGGCGCATTATTCAGATTATGTTCGCCCATTTCTTGAGATTCCGAGACGGCCGCATCGTTGAGTTCCGAGAATTTCTAGATTCATTTGACGCCGTGGAGCAAGTGTTGGGCCGCGAGATCGAGATTGCCCAGCGCTAATACCGGCGCCCTAAGCAAATTGTTTGCCCCCTATTGCACCCAGAAAGCAGAAGGATAGCCGCGGACACCTTTGTAGTCCAAAACGGCCAGAGGCTCGTAATCCTTGCTTTCCCAATCCCGCGCCAGCATGTTGGTTAAGTTGTCGAGAATGAACCACGCGCCGTCTTGATAGACCGCAACGACCATATGTTCCTCGCTCCGCCGTAGACTGCGCACGATCACGAGCCTGACGTGGTCAGCCGGTATTCCAAGCTCTTGAGCCCCCGCATACTTGGCGATCGAATAGGATTTGCAGTCGCCGTTTTTCATCGCGATTGCTTTAAGCGGGGTCGTCCAATCGCTGGGCGCTGGCGCGATCATAAGATTGACCGCTATGTTGAGATGACCCAGCAGTGCTTTGCCCTGATACTGCCGAATCTCATCGAGCCTTTGCACGAGCGCGTGTATCTGTGGGCAATCCTTCGACTCCAGGCATTTTTGAAAGTAACCTTTCTCGATCAGCATTTTATCTCTGAGCAAATCCCATATCCTGACAACAGGATCATCCTTTTTGAGCTCTCTCGTGTAGCCTCCGAACGGGTCGCGCGGACGATCATTCGCTTCAGCCGGCACCACCAGCCCGGCTGCAATTGCTAGTACGACCACGAATGGCGCGATCCGCATTTTGGCGCGCTTTTTCATGAGGCTTTGATCCACAAAATTACGCTGCGAAAGCGGTGCAAAGTGAACCGAATGGGCAAATACTCTGGAGGGACAAACTGAAAACTCGCGCTGGTTTGCATCAGGTCCCCGAGCAATCGCTTCGGCCTCCTAGTTGATATGCTTCGAAATCTCATAGCGTTCCGAGCGCGTTTCGCAGGGGTGCACTAGATAACATCATCAGTCCGGTAAACGGTCGGCCCAGTTCCAAGATCAGGAAAATTGCTGACGCCGCCGAAAAGGCAAAAAGGGAAAGGCAGGTAAAGAGCGTCAGGTTCAACGGCGAAAACAAGCTGTAGCTCGCGAACACAATCACGAGCCAGAAGGCAAGAATTGCAAGAAACGGCGTCGGAATCAGATTTTCCGATTCGACAAACAGCATAAATCGAAGTTGCGCGAGATCATTACTAACCTGTACCGCGCGTGATTGAACCGAACGTTGGACATCGTTGTGCGGCAAAAGTTTTTGGATCTCCAAAAACACCTTTTCTTCTGCGGCGTCCGTTTCAAACGGACCGCTTGCAGCCACTTCCTTCTCGCGCCAGAGCCGATCGGCAAAGGGGCCGGTCGCGCTGCGCATGTGCTGGCGGATCGGAAGAGCTTCCGGGCCATATTGCGCGAGAATGTTGTCGAGCATAATGAGATCGGCCGTGATCTGCTTGAGTTGGGTGGCCTGTGTGTCGAAGGAGCCCTTTGCGGCGCCGATGAGCAAGCCAAGCACCAGAGCGGCTATTGTGGCGATCAGTCCGACACCAAGTCGCACCACGTCTTTGGCGTGCTCGTTCAGATGATGTTTCGGCAACGTGCGCCGGAGCAGCATTCCGAGCCAGATTCCGCCCAACGTCAAAACGAATATGATTCCCGCCGAGATGAAAGCGCTCATAACTCATTCCGCAGATTGGTTCACGCCGCGCATATCATCGTTCCAATGCGGTGCTCGTGCGTCGTTCTCGAGAGCGGGTTCGGTAATTCGGAACCAGGCGACATACAGGGCGGGCAGGAAGATGAGGGTCAGCACCGTCGCTCCCGCGAGGCCGCCGATGATCGCGAACGCCATCGGGCCCCAGAAGACCGTCGGCGCGATCGGGATCATGCCGAGTATCGCGGCAGATGCCGTGAGCAGGATCGGACGGGTGCGGTGGATCGCGGCGGTGACGACTGCATCCCACGGGTGCATGCCGGCCGTCCTTTCGTTCTCGATCTGGTCGATCAGGATCACCGAGTTGCGCGCGATCATGCCGGTCAGCGCCAGCACGCCGAGGATCGCGACGAAGCCAAGAGGTGCCTGCGCCAGAAGCAGCGCCGCCACCACGCCGATGATACCGAGCGGCGCAACGCTCAGAACCAGGAAGACGCGCTGGAAGCTCTGGAGCTGGAACATCAGGATGGTCAGCACCAGGAGCATCATGGCCGGCACGACGGCGAGCACCGAAGCTTTCGCTTTCGCGCTCTCCTCCACCGAACCGCCGGTCGCGATATGATAGCCGCTCGGCAGGGTCGCCGCGAGCTTGTCGATCCGGGGCTGAACGGCCTGGACCGCCGTTGCCGGCAGCACCCCCGGCACCACATCAGCCTGCACCGTCAGGGTGGGCACGCGATTGCGCCGCCAGACGATGGGGTATTCCTGGGTGTAATCAAAGCTGGCGATCTGCCTGAGCGGGACCACGCGACCGCCGGGCAACGGGATCTGCAGCGAGCGAAGCGATTCAATCGAAGTGCCCTGAGACCGTTCGGCGCGCGCGACGACATCGACGAGGTAGATACTGTCGCGCACCTGCGTCACGGCCGTCCCGGTCACGACGGCGTTGAGCGCGGTTGCCACGGCCGCGGAACTTAAGCCCAGCTGTCTCACCTGGTCCTGGTCGACGCGAATGCGCATAACCCGTGCCGGCTCGACCCAGTCGAAGTTGACGTTGCGCACGCCGGTCGTCGTCCCCAACAGATCGGCGACCTGCAGAGCGATCGAGCGCACGCGGGCGAGGTCCGGCCCGCTCACGCGGTACTTCACCGGCCAGCCGACGGGGGGCCCGAGCTCCAGCGGATAGACGCGCGCAACGACTTGCGGGAAACGCGTCGCCAAGGCCTTTTCGAGGCGCGCGCGCACCTGCTCGCGTTCCTTCAGCCCCTTCGTCACCACGACGGACTGGGCGAAGAAGGGATTGGGCAAGGCGACGTCGAGCGGCAGGTAGAAGCGGATGGCGCCCTGGCCGACATAGGTCGAGAAACGCTCGACATCCGGGTCGGCAGCGACGATCTCGTCGAATTGCCTCACGACGTCTCGCGTCGCCAGGATTGATGCATTGTCCTGCAGCTTCAAATCCACCAGGAGTTCGGGGCGGTCGGAAGAGGGAAAGAACTGCTCCGGGATGAGACGGGTGCCGGCCAATGCCGCCGCGAACAGAATTGCCGTTATCCCAATGGTAATCCACTTGGCCCGCATCGCCACAAGCAGACAACGCTTGAACAGGCGCATTGGCGCGCCGAGCGTCTCGCCGTGTGGATGTTTGGGCGGACGCAAGAGCGTGACGCCGACCACTGGCGCAAACAAGCCGGAGACGACCCATGAGGCAAGCAGCGCAAGCGCCACGACGGCGAAGAGCGAGAACGTGTACTCGCCTGCATCGCTGCGCGCGAAGCCGACCGGCACGAACCCGGCAATGGTGACCAGCGTCCCGGTGAGCCGCGGCATTGCGGTCGAGGCATAGGCGAACTCGGCCGCCTTCCGCTTGTCTTCACCGCGCTCCAGGCGGCTGACCATGCTCTCGATCGTGATCATCGCATCGTCCACCAACAGGCCGAGCGCGATGATGAGGGCGCCGAGCGAGATGCGCTGAAGATCAATGCCGAAGGCTTGCATTGCCGCGAAGACGGCGGCCAGCACCAGCGGAATCGAGACGATGACGACGGAACCCGCACGAAAACCAAGACTCACGATGCTGACGACGAGCACGATGGCGATCGCCTCCCACAGCGCTTCCATGAAATCACTGATGGCATGGTGGACCGTCTCCGGCTGGTCAGCGACCATGTTCGGTTCAATGCCGACCGGCAGGCTTTTCTTCAATTCCTGCATGGTGTCGTGGATATTGCGTCCGAGCGCGAGCACATCACCGCCGTCGCGCATGGAAATCGCGAGACCCAGGCCTGGTTTGCCGTTGACGCGGAAGATCGGGTCCGGCGGATTGGCATCTTCCCGTCGGACCTTGGCGATGTCGGCCAGGCGGATGATGCGATTGCCCACAGCAAAATTGACGGCGAGGATGTCTTTCTCGGATTTCAGCGCACCGCTGACCTGCAGCCTGATCCCCTCCTTGTCGGTGGTGATCTCACCGGAGGGGATCACAACGTTCTGCGCCTGCAGTGCCATCGTCAAAGTCTCAGGCGTCAGGCCGTAGCCGGCGAGCTTTTCAGGCGAAAACTCGATGTAGATGCGCTCAGGCTGGGCGCCGATCAGATCCACTTTAGAGACGTCGGGCACCTGCAAGAGCCGCGAACGGATATCCTCCACATAGTCGCGCAGTTCGCGATTGGTGAAGCCGTCCGCGGTGAAGCCATAGATGATGCCGTAGGTATCGCCGAACTCGTCATTGGCAACCGGTCCGATCACGCCCTGCGGCAGGGTCAGTTCGATGTCGTGCACCTTTTTTCGCACCTGATACCAGGTGTCCGCCACGGCCTTCGGCCCGGTGGATCCCTTGAGGTACACGAAGACGGTCGATTCACCCGCCTTGGTGTAGCTCTTCAGGTAATCGAGGTGTGGCGTCTCCTGGAGCTTGCGCTCGATACGCTCGGTGACCTGGAGCAGCGTGTCGTTAAGCGTCGCGCCCGGCCATTTTGCCTGCACCACCATGGTCTTGATGGTGAAGGTAGGATCCTCGTTGCGGCCGAGGTGCAGATAGGCGCCGACGCCGAGAACGACCAACGCCAGCATGAGGTAATAGACGATCGAACGATGGCCTATCGCCCAGGCGGAAAGATTGAAGCGTTTCATTGTGCGGCTCCCGCGAGTTGGACCTTCTGGCCCGGCCGCAAGGCATGCACGCCGGCGGTCACCACGAGTTCTCCGCCGTTGAGCCCATGCGTGACGACGATGCTGGAGGAGTCCTGGCGCTGCAGTTCGACCGGCCGCAGCGAGACCTCATTGCTCTTGGGATCGACGATCCAGACGGCCGGCTTGTTGTCGACACCAGTCAGCGCAGTTGCCGGAAGCTCGATCCCGCCCGGTGCCCGCATGTTCGTCCGCCCGGTTACCGTCGCACCCAGCCGCATCGCTGCCGGCCATTTGGTCAGCCCGACTTTCACTTGGTAACTACGCGTCACCGGATCGGCTTGCGGGGCCACTTCGCGCACCCGGCCTAGCGTGTTGACGGTAGTATCGTCGCTCAGTGCGATGCTGATCTCGGCGTCGGGCGATACCTTGCGCATCAGGCTGGCCGGGCACATCGAACACCGCATCGGCGCCGTCTTGGTGCGCGACGGTCACGATCATCTGGCCGGCCCGCACGACCTCGCCGGCCTCGGCGCCGGTCGCGATTACCACGCCCGCCGCATCCGCGCGCAATTTCGTGTAGCCGAGCTGGTCTTCGGCCGAGTGCAACTGGGCCGCGGTCGCATCGACGTCGGCTTTGGCGGCGCGATATGCCTTCTCGGCGGCATCGAACTGGACCTCGGTGGACCAACCCTGGCGCACCAGCGTCTGCTTGCGCTCCAGATTCCTGCTGGCTTCCTCGAAGACTGCTTGGGCTGCGACATGCCGGGCCTGCGCGGCGCGCAAGGCGTCCTGCAGCGGCTGCGGATCAACTTCGGCGACAAGGTCGCCTGGTTTGACGACCTGCCCGACATTGACCCGGCGCGCGATCACCTTGCCGTCGATGCGAAAAGCGAGGCTCTCTTCAGTACGTGCCCGGATGTGGCCTGTGAGTGATACGGGTTCGCCCTCGGCGCGCATGGCGGCGGCGACGGTGCGAACGGGTCGGATATCCGGTGGAGAGGATGCCGATTCCTCGGGCTTGCAGCCTGCAAGACCCGCCAGAAGCGTGAGAAGGAGGATGCAAAACCGCATGTTTCAGCTCCAGAAATCTTTTGATGTTGACATTGGCAACCTTCTAGCACCAAAAGTTGTCATTGTCTACTTCGACGGAGCTCGACCGGCTCGAATAGCTGGTATGCAAAATGTTGGCATTGACCAACATTTGGGCTAACTAGCTGACAAAATGCTGTTTTCAGTGGCGACGGCTAAGCCCGTGGCTGCCGCAGCCATTCTTTCACGGTGTCAGTGTCAACGTTGGCGCCTTTTCTGCAGCCCAAGCCTGCGAGACAGAATAAGGACATCGCAACTTCGGCTAAGCCAAGTTGCCTTCGGACTCTTCGTAAAGTCTGGTTGTTTCGGCCTTAAAACGCGACGATCCCCTCCCACACGACAAGCCCAACCATAATCGTGAACACGAATAGACTGGTCCAAAGGCCAACCGCTACGGCTTCTTTTGTCGCCTCGGCGAGTTCCTTGCAGGTCATAACGTCAGTCTCCGAGAGCGGCGCGAAAAAGCAGCGCCGCGAGGGTTCAATGTTGTCACTGACAACATTTAGGTACAGTTGCTGTGAGTGGCAACATGGCGATACCCCCGCGCTCGAATGTCTGCTATGCGGAATGTTGACGGTGACAACCAAAAGAATTAAGTCGGTTCGACAAAACAACTATTTGTGAAGCCATGGCGAAGTCCCAATCTAGCGAGCGTCCATATCACCACGGTGACCTGCGCCGTACGATCGTCAAGGCCGCGCTGGAAATCCTGCGCGAAACCCAGAGCGTCGAGTTTTCTTTGCGCGAACTTGCCCGGCGCGCCGGGGTAAGCCATAACGCTCCCTACAAGCACTTTGTCGACAAGCGGGAGTTTTTATCGGCCGTTTCGGCGGCGGGGTTCGAGACACTGACGAAGCGGATGGCGCGAGAAATGGCGAGACTCCAAAATCCTCGTCAGCAGCTGTTTGCGATGTTGCGCGCCTACATAGACCATGGCGTTGAAAATCCGGCGCTCTACAGCTTGATGTTCGGAGGCTATCTGAGCGGTCCGCACTATAGCCGCCCCGCCATCGAACTGGCCGAAGCTGAGAAAACCAAGACTCTAATTGCCGAGGCCATCATTGCCGGCGCTCTGGGAGCCGCCATCCCGCAGACCGAGCGCAACGAACGGAGGATCGCCGGCGCGATTCTGGCGTGCTGGTCCCTTGTGCATGGACTCACTTTGCTGCTAGCCGACGGACTGGTCGGACCGAAAAGAAAGTCTGGTGTGCTCGGCGAGACCGTTGTGCAAGGGATGCTCGACGGATTGGTGGCCGCATTGCCGGTTTTGCCGCCTGGCACCTGGGTCGGCCCTCAAGTGCCACGATCACGCAGACCAGCAGCCTCAAACTCGTGACCGACGAATACTGCGCGCGCTGCTGGCG
>CAWFEU010000006.1:0-361642 GCA_963815055.1 uncultured Alphaproteobacteria bacterium
TGCTGTTCGCATCTATCCCGTGGTCGAAGTTCTCGCACATGTTCTTCAAGCCGGCCGCGGCCTTCGAGAAGAGAGTGTCCAAGGCCAATGGTTCGGCCCAGAATTTGCCGACGCTGACTCGCGACGACCCAGAACAGCAGAAAAGACACTCCATGGAGCTGTTGCAGAACGCTCCGATGCAAATGGGACTTGGCATCAAGCGAGAAGTGCCCCGCCACTATTAAGAACAACCCGCAAGCTCTGTTGGAATAGATAAGGAGCCGGACTTATGCCTACCTTCGTCTATATGACAAGGTGCGACGGATGCGGACATTGCGTCGACATCTGTCCGTCGGACATCATGCACATCGATCCGACCTATCGCCGCGCCTACAACATCGAGCCGAACATGTGCTGGGAGTGCTACTCCTGCGTCAAGGCTTGTCCGCAGGATGCGATCGATGTGCGCGGATATGCCGACTTCGCCCCGCTCGGTCACAGCGTCCGCGTCAAACGCGACGAAGAGAAAGGCACGATCGCCTGGAAGATCAAATACCGGAACGGCACGGAAAAGAATTTCCTGTCGCCGATCACTACCAAGCCCTGGGGGCAGGCGATCCCCAAGCTCGCAAATGTTCCAGGGCCCTCTAAGGAAATGCGCGACAGCCAACTCCTTTACAATGAGCCAAAGTGGATCCGCATGGATGACGGCGGTTTGCATACCCTTCAGGCAGCCGGTCTAAAGCTGAAGAAAGGCGTGTACTACTGATGGCTTACAAAACGATCGTCGAAGACAACATCGACATCCTGGTCGTCGGCTCAGGCCTCGGCGGCAGCGGTGCCGCCTGGGAGGCCAGATTCTGGGGGCAGGACAAGAAGATCGTCATTGCCGAGAAAGCGAATATCGATCGCTCCGGCGCGGTGGCCCAAGGGTTGTACGCAATCAATTGCTACATGGGCACCCGATGGGGCGAAAATAAACCGGAGGACCATGTCCGCTACGCTCGAATCGATCTGATGGGACTGGTGCGCGAAGACCTGTTGTTCGATATGGCCCGTCACGTCGACTTCACGGTGCACCAGTTCGAAGAGTGGGGCCTGCCCATCATGAAGGACCCCAAAACCGGCCGCTATCTGCGCGAGGGACGATGGCAGATCATGATTCATGGCGAGTCCTACAAGCCCATCGTGGCCGAGGCCGCCAAGAAATCGGCTGACAAGGTATTCAACCGCATCTGCGTCACCCACCTGCTGATGGACGACGGCAAGGAGAACCGGGTCGCCGGTGCCGTCGGATTCAATGTCCGCACCGGCAACTACCACGTCTTCAAGTCCAAGACCGTGATCTGCGGCGCGGGCGGGGCTTCCAACATCTTCAAGCCGCGTTCGGTGGGCGAGGGCTCCGGCCGGACCTGGTATGCGCCCTGGTCGTCCGCGTCTGCCTATGGGCTCATGATCGACGCCGGCGCCAAGATGACGCAGATGGAAAATCGTATCGTGCTGGCGCGTTTCAAGGATGGTTACGGCCCGGTCGGTGCCTATTTCCTGCACCTGAAGACCTATACGCAAAATTGCCTGGGCGAGGAGTACGAATCCAAGTGGTTCCCCGAACTTCAGAAAATGGTCGGCAAGGAATATCTGGATCCGGAAGTTTCGCACCTGACCCATCGGCCGATCCCGACCTGTCTGCGCAACCATTGCATCATCAGTGAAGTGAATGCAGGCCGCGGACCCATTCACATGGTGACCATGAAGGCCTTCCAGGATCCTCATCTGGAAGAGGTTGGCTGGGAGAACTTCCTCGGCATGACCATCGGCCAGGCGGTGCTCTGGGCTTCGACCGACGTGGACCCCAAGAACGAGAACCCCGAACTGACCACATCCGAGCCCTACGTGATGGGCTCGCATGCGACCTGCTCCGGCGCCTGGTGCTCCGGTCCCGAGGACGTTTCTCCGCCCGAGTATTTCTGGGGCTACAACCGTATGACGACGATAGAAGGCCTGTTCGGCGCGGGCGACGCGGTCGGCGGCACGCCGCACGCCTTCTCGTCCGGTTCGTTCACCGAAGGCCGTCTCGCCGCAAAGGCTGCCTGCAAATATATCGATGACGGGAAGGGCGAAGGCATCGTCGTATCCGACGAGCAGATCAACCGCCGCAAGAAAGAGATCTACAAGCCGCTGGAGCACTACAAGATCTACCGCAACGAAATCGTGGCCGGTGATGTCAATCCGCACTACATCAATCCCAGGCAGGGCCTGGATCGTCTGCAGAAGCTGATGGACGAGTATTGCGGCGGCGTGACGGTCAGCTACATGACCAATGACAAGCTGCTGAATATTGCGCTCAAGAAACTCAAGTTCATGGAGGAGGATCTCGAGAGTTCTGGCCGCGAAGGATATTCACGAATTGCTGCGCGCGTGGGAGCTCAAGCACCGACACCGCGCCGCTGAGTGCGTTACGCAGCACACCCTGTTCCGCAAGGAGACGCGCTGGCCGGGTTACTACTACCGCGGCGACGCCATGAAGGTGGACGACGCCAACTGGCACGTGCTGACCGTTTCGCGCCGCGATCCGAAGACCGGTGAATACACCATGGAGAAGGCGCCCTGCTATCACCTGGTTTCCGAAAAAGAGTAGCGATGTTTTCGGGCGGAAGTCCGCATTAAACTTCTGCCCGGGTGTAAAGGAGCCGGCATGTCGCTCGTTGATCTTACTCGGATGGCCTCCATAATGCCGGTCTCTTCGGATGACAGAGCACCGCGCGTGAACATTATTGAAATGACCGACGAGGAGATACGGGCGATAGCCGATCCCTTGTGGCGCGATCTTGTGAAAAATTCCAACGAAGGCAAGTACGGTGAGTTCGTCAAGGATTTTTCCAGCGACCTGGCGCGCGTCATGAATCAAGTTGAGGCTGGCCACCAGTTCGCAAACAGTGAACTGGCCCGAAATCTTTCCGGGCACTTCGACTACCTCGGTATTATCAGGCGGGGCGAACACGTGACGGTTCTTTACCGGCAACGGAGCACCAAGAAAGCGGGCGAATGGCTCGGGAGGCTTGTCCTCGGTTACGAAAATGAAAAGGTCAGGATTTTCGGTGCGTCCATCTTCTGACCAGCGGACTTGGATTCCGACATGAGTGAAATCGTCCAGGACGGCAAGTTTGTCGGGCTGACCTATAAGGTGACCGACAAGAAATCGGGGCACACCCTCACTATGGTCGAATTCCCCTTGGGCTACGTTCACGGGCACAACGAAATTCTGGCCCCTTCTGTCCATCGGGAGCTGGAGGGCAAGTCAGCGGGTGACGTCATCGAGGTGCCGATCGATGGCAATCAGATCTTCGGCCCCAGAGATGAATCGCTGGTCTTCACCGATAATATCGACAACGTTCCCGAGGAATATCGGCAACTCGGCACCTCCATCCTCATGGAGAACGACAAGGGCCAGACCCGCAGCTTTCTCGTGACGAGGATCGACGATGAGACTCTGACCGTCGACGGTAATAATCCGTTTTGCGGCAGAGAGGTCGTTTTTTCGCTCAAGATCGTAACCGTGCGCGACGCAACCGACGAAGAAACCAGCGCGGGCGGGGCGATCGTCGCGGAGGCCGATATCGACCCGTCACTCATGCGACCTGTTTGAATGGCATCGGACAAGCTTCCACTGCAATAGGTGACTTATGAGCGAGACAAAACCTGCCACCACTGCCAAAGTCCCTGACGGTCACGCGCGCTTTCTGACCACGCGTCAGAAAGAGGCGACCGAAAAAGGATTTGTCGGGTTCGAAACCGTCTGGGAACCGTTCCAGAAGGAAGCCGAATACAAGACTCCCAAAAAGCCGTAGCCCCTGATGTCGCAGCTCGTACCGCCGCACGGCTCAGAGTCCGTGAAGCCGCTCTTGTTGCCGGAGGCGGAGCGGGCCGAGGAGCGCAAGCGCGCGGAGAAGCTCAGGAAAGTTCCGCTCGAACTCGCGGGCGGTCTCCGACGTCTTCATGCTGGCCATGGGCGCCTATACGCCGCTCGATGGCTTCATGGGGCACGACGATTGGCGCGGTTCGTGCCAGGACATGAGGCTCGCCAACGGCCTGTTCTGGCCGATCCCCATCACACTTTCCCTCAACAAAGACCTTGCCGACAGCATCCATGCCGAAGAGGAGGTCGCGCTCGTTGACGCGGAAAACGGCGACATACTTGCCGTCATGGCGGTTCGCGAGAAATATTCGATCGACAAGAAATTCGAAGCCGAGCACGTCTATCGCACCGTTGATCCGAAGCATCCGGGCGTAGCGAAGGTGCTGGGTCAAGGGGCCGTCAATCTGGCTGGCCGCGTCACGGCGCTGAGCGAAGGCGAATATCCTGCCAAATATCCTGACCTGTATATTCGCCCTGCTCAGTCGCGGGCCATGTTCCTCGAGCGCGGCTGGTCAAGCGTCGCTGCGTTCCAGACCCGAAATCCCATGCACCGCAGCCACGAATACCTGGTGAAGATCGCGATCGAGGTGATGGATGGCGTTTTCATCCATCAGGTGCTGGGGAAATTGAAAGAAGGTGACATTCCGGCCGATGTCCGCACCCGGGCGATTCAGGCAATGATCGACAATTATTTCCGCCGGGGCACGGTCATCCAGGCGGGCTATCCGATCGAGATGCGCTACGCCGGTCCGCGCGAGGCCCTGCTGCACGCTTTGATCCGCCAGAACTTCGGCTGCTCGCATTTGATCGTTGGGCGCGACCATGCCGGCGTCGGTAACTACTACGGCCCCTTCGACGCCCATCACATCTTCGATCAACTTTGGCCAGGCGCGCTTCTGACCAAGCCGCTGAAGATCGACGTCACGTTTTACTGCCGGAAGTGCTATGGCATGGCGACCGCGAAGACCTGTCCGCACGATCCCAAGGACCACATTTCGATTTCCGGCACGCAGCAGCGTGAGATGCTCTCGACCAATGCCGAGATTCCGCCCGAGTTCAGCCGGCCGGAGGTGGTGGCGATCCTCAGGAAATATTACGCGGGCCTGAAAGCGGCAGGCTAGTGTCGGGCATCATGATCATCGTACAAATCTCCGACACCCACATAGCGCTGGATACGCCGACGCCGATCAGAGAATACGCGATTTTGAACGCACGATTGCGGACATCAACGCACTCGACCCGGCTCCCGACGTGATCGTGCATACCGGGGATATCGTTCATAACGGACGGCAAGACGAATATGCCCAGGCGGTAGCCATCATGGCGAAGGCGCGAGCGCCGGTCTATGTCCTCGCCGGCAACAAGGATGACCGGGCAAATTTGCGCGCTGCTTTTTCACGGAACGGTTATTTCAGAGTCCGGCTGCGGACTTTATCGAATACGCGATCGAAGATTATCCGGTGCGGCTAATCGCGGTCGATACGCTCAACACCCGCAGCAACAAAGGCGATTTTTGCCCCGAGCGAGCTGATCGTTTGGCCAACCTAATCGATGCTGAGAAAAGCAAACCGGTCGCCGTCTTCGCACACCATCCGCCTTTTGAGGTCAAAGTCGGGCCAGAGCCACTTAATTTTGAAAGCCCGGAGATGATGGAGAGGTTGCAGCGCACGTTGCAGCGCTCCGGACGGGTGATTGCAGTGTTCAGTGGACATGTGCATCGCGGTACAGCCGGTTACGCTGGCAGCATCCCGGTGGTTGTGATGCCGTGTATAGCGACGGCACTGCGCAAAGGCGAATATCCGGCGCAAATGAAAGCGTGCCCAGTTTACTACGTGCACCGGTTCGATCCCATGTGGGGTTTCGTTACAGAAGCACGAGTTGTTGGGAATGCTGACCGCACGGTGGCGGCCCTTGGGGCGCCACGCTCGTTGGCGGCACCTTGACCTGTTTTCAGGCAGCTGGACGCCTTAACCGCCAAAAGCGTTTGCGCTGCAGCACGCGCCGCCCAATTAGGCCGCGTCGATACCAATATAGAGGTTACGAGTGGGATTTTTTTCGCCCGTCGGTTAAGCTTGAGCAATAATAATGTTCTCGCGGGTGCTCTCGATGGATTGCGCCCCGCGCGGTTGCCAGGGAGGCGCCTATGGATACATCCGAAAAAGAGGATCCGTCGTCTATGACGAAAAAGCTCAGCGTGCAGTCGACGCGATGATCCAGGCCGAAGCTCGACACATTGCCGAGCGCAAGGCGCAAGCGGAAGAATGCGAATGTAAAGAGGGGATGTTCCCGCGCGACGGTATGACCGATCGTCGCAAATTCCTGTTTGCAGCGGGTTCGGTGGCGGGCGCTGCTATCGGTTCAACGATGGCGCAAGCCGCCGAGCAAGCGCCACCCGGCGCTGTGCACTTCAGTGTGCCCGACGATCCGACCAAGGAGCAGGGGCGCCCCGTCGCGGCTGATGGTGGCTACGGCTCTCGCTCGCAGTTTGAGACGGAAGTGCGCTGGCGTTTTCCGACCGCGAACGAGAATACCTCCTGGAGCATGACACCGCTCGACAAGTCGCTCGGAAATCTGACGCCGTCAGGGCTGCATTTTGAGCGCCATCACGGCGGTATCCCGACGATCGATCCGGCCAGGCATACGCTGGTGGTGCACGGCATGGTCGACACGCCGAAGAAATTCACGATGGCGGAGATCAAGCGGTTCCCGTCGGTGACCCGCAAACATTTCATCGAGTGCTCGGGTAATGGCTTGACCGAATGGAACAAGCCGACCTTGAAAACGGTGCAGGGCACGCATGGTCTGCTCAGCACATCCGAATGGACGGGCGTGCAGTTTGCGACCTTCGCGCGCGAAGTCGGCCTCAAGGAGGGCTCGACCTGGGTCCTGGCGGAAGGCGCTGACGCGGCGGTGATGACGCGCAGTATCCCGATGGAAAAAATGCTGAAAGACGCGCTCATCGTTTATGGCCAAAATGGCGAAGCCTTGCGGCCCGAGCAAGGCTATCCGCTCCGGCTGTTGCTGCCAGGCTACGAGGGCAACACGCACATCAAATGGTTCCGCCGACTTG
Source organism: uncultured Alphaproteobacteria bacterium (assembly GCA_963815055.1). GTDB lineage: Bacteria > Pseudomonadota > Alphaproteobacteria > Rhizobiales > Xanthobacteraceae > Pseudolabrys. The sequence continues at coordinate 6,966 of CAWFEU010000006.1, forward strand.
ACGTGAGCGACAAGCCCTTCATGACGCGAGAGGAGACATCGAAATATACGGATCTGCTTGGCGACGGCAAAGCCCGCCAGTTCAGCATGGACATGGAAGCAAAGTCAGTGATCACCTTCCCGTCCGGAGATATGAAGCTGCCGGGGCCGGGCTTTTACAATATCACTGGATTGGCGTGGACCGGCCGCGGCCGCGTTCAGCAGGTTGATGTCTCCGTCGACGGAGGCAAGACTTGGACTCCGGCACAATTGCAATCGATGCCGGAGCAGATTTGCACTGTGCGGTTCAGTTTCCCGTGGATCTGGGATGGCAAAGCCGCGGTTCTCCAGAGCCGCTGCACCGACGAAACCGGATATGTGCAACCGACCTTGCAGCAACTGATCGCGATCCGCGGCTCAAATGGGCCATTCGGATCGATCTATCACCTGAATGCCATCCAGAGCTGGGGCGTTAGCGAAACCGGGGATGTCACCAATGTTCATGCCTAACATCAAACGGATTGGTGCGAGCGTTTGCGTCGCTGCTGTCCTGACCACTGGCGCGATCGCACAAAGTGCGCCGCCACATTACGGATTTGGTACGAAAGTCGATTCCGCCGAGCTCGCAAGATATTTTGCCATTCCGGCCGATGGCAGCGGCTTGCCTTCGGGCAGCGGCACCGCAGCGGCTGGCGCCAAGGTCTATGCAGATACCTGCGCGGCCTGCCACGGCGACAAATTGCAGGGCAATCCGGCAAAGGGCATCGGTGGGGACCGGCTTACTGGTGGTCGTGGCTCCCTTGCCACGAAGGCCCCGATCAAGACCGTCGAGAGCTACTGGCCATATGCGACGACTTTGTTCGATTACGTCAAGCGCGCAATGCCGTTCAGCGCACCGGGCTCGCTCAAGGACGACGATGTCTATGCGGTCGTGGCCTACATTCTGTCCGAGGCCAAAATCATCAAGCCGACCGACACGATGAACGCGCAAACACTGCCGAAAGTGGTAATGCCGAATAAAGACGGATTTATACCGGACAGCAGACCGGAGCTTTCGCTTTATCGCTGATGGACGTCTGACCTCGGCGGTCTAGAGTTTGGCGGATATTCGAGCGGCTTCACTGGTGATATTTGACGACGTTCAAAATCGCCGCTTATGCCGGTGGCGTTTTTGTCATTGATGATTGATAATTGTCATCATGGAATTGCGGCATCTTCGGTATTTTGTGGCGGTTGCGGAAAAGCTGCATTTCTCGCGCGCAGCTGAGCAACTCAATATTTCGACACCAACGCTTAGTCATCAGATCCAGGCACTGGAAACAATGCTTGGCGCGCAACTTCTATCGCGCAAGAAGAAAAGTGCAGTATCGCTTACGCAGACTGGCAAGCGATTTCTTGAAGAGGCGCGCGCAACGCTAAGACAAGCCGAGAATGCCGAACTTGTCGGTAAACGAGCCGCGCGCGGCGATATCGGTTCAATAGCGCTGGGCTACATATTGTCGGCAAGCTGTATTGGCTTGCTACCGGAATTGATTGAAGCTTTCCAAAAAGGAAATCCGGGCGTTTCATTACAGATAGTACGCATGGAAACCTTTCCGCAAATGAAAGCGATAGCTGAAGGCGACCTTGATATTGGCTTCATCAGGGCCCCGCAGCGATATCCGGCTGAACTTACGGGCTTTGTTGTTGACCGGCACCCTTATTATGTTGCAATTCCGGAACGGCATCCGCTTGCCAGGCGAAAGCAGATTACGCCAGCTCTTCTCGCGAAGGAACGATTTGTGTCCGGCCCTCTTGAAATGGATGTTGGTTTTTGGGGAAACCTGGGCGCAATATCCAAGCCAGGCCAGACGCTTCACATTGCTGAAAGAACGTCTGATATTTTTTCACTTTTAACTCTTGTTGCAGCGGGTGTCGGGCTTGGAATTATCTCGGCCCCCATGCAGAACGTCGTAATTCCTGGTGTTGTATGTCGAAAAATAACCGGGGCGCTGCAGGAAGCCGAGATAGCGGTGGTCTATCGAAAGAGCGAAAGTGCTCCGGCCGTGAAATCTTTTATGCAGCGGCTCCGGACAAAGGTGCGGGCGCGTGTCTGACTTTAATAGGCCACTTTGATGAGATGGCTGTCGCGCTTTGGAGAAAGCCGCCGTGCATGATGCAGGCGTAAGCCTCCCGCTTCTCCTTCAGCCAATTCTCCTGCGTGGGATCTATGCGCGCAATCGCATAGTTGTCTCTCCAATGTGCCAATACGAATTCGAGAAACGGGGGGGCCACCGATTGGCACCTCGTCGCTCTCGGCAAATACGCTGTCGGTGGTGCAGGCATTGTGTTTACGGAAGAAACAGCGGTGGAAGACCGCGGCCGCAAAACCTACGAATGCGCGGGGATATACTGGATCGACCGCTATTTTTTCGATGCTCGGCGACCGATGGTCCCGGCGGATACTGGTCGATGGACGATACAATCACGCTTGCCCGCGAGCTGTCATGTCGCGGTGTTGATGTCATAACTTGTTCGTCCGGGGGAATAGGTGGACCGATCAATACCGAAATCGTGCCGCGTGTGCCCGGTTATCACGTTCCCTACGCAGAGTGTGTGCGAAAGGAGGCGGGCGTCAAATCTGTTGCCGTGGGTCTCATCACCGAGGCGCGGCATGCGGAGCAGATTCTCGACGCGGGTCAGGCGGATCTGATCGCGCTTGCAAGAGAACTTCTTTTTGACCCGCATTGGCCCCTTCACGCAGCGAAAGAATTGGGGGTCGAAGACTATCTCGACATTCTTCCGCGCGGTCTTTCCTGGTGGCTGAAGCGGCGCGAGGCAGTGCGTCGATTGAAACCAAGTTAAAGCACAGACTCTTAGAGAGCGCGTTGAGGTCTGTAATGGAGAATGCTATGTGGCGTTGCGGCATAGGGGCCTTTCTTGCGATAGCTGGATTGTTCGTCTACCAGTCTGCATGGGCACAGTACCCGACCAAGCCGGTACACATTGTCGTTCCCTATCCGCCAGGCGGCGCAGTGGATGCCTTCGCGCGTACGTTGTCGCAACGCCTTTCTGATTCATGGCGTCAACAAGTGATCGTGGACAACCGGCCTGGCGCAAGCACCATGATCGGAGCTGACCAGGTCGCGAAGGCGCCGGCGGATGGTTATACGCTGCTGCTCACCGCGGAGCTGACACTAGTAACGGTCCCGCATCTGCATGAGAAAATCACCTACGACCCGCTCAAGGATTTTGCGCCAATCACCGCCCTGGTCTCCGCAACCCAGGCACTCGTCGCCAACCCTTCACTCCCTGTGAATACGGTCGACGACCTCGTGGCGCTCGCAAAATCCAAACCAGGCGAACTGACTTACGGATCATTCGGCATAGGCTCCACCGGACATCTTAATATGGAGATGCTCCAGACCATGACAGGCGTTCGCTTCAATCATATTCCATACAATGGCGCCGGGCCGGCGATGACCGATGTCATCGGGGGACACATTGGATTTCATGTTTGCCGCGCTCAGCATCGTTCAGGGTAATGTTAAGGCGGGAAAACTGCATATGATTGGCGTCGGCAGCAATCATCGCAGCAGCGCGTTTCCGGACGTGCCGACGATTTCAGAAACCGGAGTGCCGCGATTTGAAGCAAAGTCCTGGTTTGGCCTGGTCGCGCCGGCCGGCACTCCGCCGGAGATCATCAAAAAGATCAACCAGGACGTCACGACTATCATTACTGATAAGGCTTTCGCCAAAGAATTTCTCGCGACGCAGGGATTGGAGCCCATCGTCGGTACGCCCGAACAATTTGCTGCATTTATTCGATCGGAAACGGTCAAATGGGGCAAAGTTGTCAAAGACGCAAATATAAAAGTCTCGAAGTAGCGTCCGCTGAGTGCTTACAAGTTACGGTCGGGCTTTTGCCTTGAGCCGCTGGTCGAGGCGGTTCGTGTCAACCACCATGCGCTCGTGTGTTCCGTCGCCGATCGGTTCGATTTCATCGTGGGCGCTCACTTTAAATTCGATACGGCGACCGTCGACCTTCGTAACTTCGGCTTCAGCCGTAATCCGGTGCCCTGCCGGGGTTGCGGCCACGTGGCGTACATTGACGAGTGTGCCGACGGCGCTTTCTCCTGGGTCGAGATAATCGCGGACCGCGTTGAGAGCGGCATTTTCCATTGCGGTCACCATCATCGGTGTCGCAAACACGCGCGGCAGTGCTGCGTCCTTGAACTGATTGGCAAGATGTGCCGGCGTCACTGTAAGCGAATACGTCCCTTTTGCTCCGACCGGAATTTGGCGCATTGCACTATTCCTTCATGCGCGGGACGTGATTGATCGCCGGCGCAAGGATGATCAGCAGAATTCCGCACAATCCAACGGGGATGAACGCGGAACCGGCGATTCCGCTTATATCCCATGCCATGCCGCTCACGACGGGAACAATAACGGCACAACTATAACTGATGGTGAACATTGCAGCCGTCACGCGATGAACATCATCGGGCGGACTTAACAATGGTGGAAGCGCCAGCACCAGGACCAATATTGCCGCGGCGGCGAAACCTTGCAACGTGGCAGCTGCGACCATCCAGGGGCCGGAACCAAACACGATACCCATCGCTGCTATCACCTGAAGCGCACCGCAGACGACGTAAGGCGACGCTTTGCCCTCAAGCCGGCTCGCGAAGGCCAGCAGCAAGAACGACGCCGGCAACTGTCCAATGTTCAATCCGGACAATGCAGCGCTGATCAATTCACCCTGACCGTTGCTGTGCAGGTAATCGGGAATGAAGGCGTTCGTTGTGAAATAGGTGGCATTCACAGTGCCGAGCATGATGCCTAGGCGCCAAATCAGGCTATTGCGCCAATCCGGCCACCAGCGCCGCCGTGTGGTTGACCCGTTTGCGGGGGCTTGGTTTGGCGCAAGCGTCGCCACCAACATGGCGATGATGGCGACTGGCACGCTCCAGATGACAAAGCCCCACTGCCAACGCCCGCCGGCGAGAGGCAGAACCAACGGGAGCATCAACGCAACAGGCAGAATCTCGCCGATGAGCAGGCCATTGGTATAGACCGCTGTCGCAAATCCAATGCGACGCGGCAGCCAGGCGCGCACGGCCGGCGGCATGCTGACTTGCATAATTGCCACGCCCGCACCCATGGCAATGGTCATGGCATATAGCCAGCCTGTCTCGGGCATGGCACCGCGCAGTGCACCGCCAATTGCCGTGAGCGTCAGGCCGACCACCAGCGCGGCGTGAATGCCAAGCCTTGCAATCAAAAGCGATCCCGGGACTGCCGCAAAGGCGAATAACAGCGATGGCAGACCGGTTAGCACGCCGATTTGGGTAGCACTCAGGTTCAATTCGTCGTGGATGATCGGGATGACAGGCGGCACCGCCAATATCGTCAGCCGCAGGGCAATCCCCGCAAGCCAAAGCAACAGTAGCGACGTCAGAAAACGTGTCCGCGAAGTATCGCCAGTCGAATTATTCATAAAGTGCGCCGCTCTTTCCTGTCGGGCCGGGCAGCGATTTCTCGGCGCACCAAGTCGGTAAGAGAGTTCCCGCGAGAATCAAATTTTATTCCGCGAATGCCAAATGCCTGGGCTGCGCCCACATCCTCATCCTTATCACCGATCAGAAAGCTGGCGTCGCGATCGATTGGCCATTCGCCCGCTGCTTGTTCCAGCATGCCGGTGGCGGGCTTGCGGCATCGACAGTCTATCGCAAGCGACTTGATAGTTCCCTCGGGATGGTGCGGGCAATAATAAAATGCGTCAACTCGGGCCCCGTGCGACGCCAGCTCCTTCTGCATATGGACATGGAAAGCTTTCACCGCCTCTTCAGTGAAGTATCCGCGCGCAACGCCCGACTGGTTAGTAACAACGAAAACGTAGTACCCGGCCTCGTTCAGGAGCCGCACGGCCTCAGGGGCGCCGTCGATCCATTCAAGCTGCTCCGGTCGATGGCTATAACCGTGGTCGACGTTGAGAACGCCATCGCGATCGAGGAAAGCCGCCGGCCGGCGTATTTCAATTTTCTGCTGGTTTTCGCCGCCACGGCGTTCTTCGTCGGTCATGGGGGTTTACGGGCTTTGGGTGCTGAATTTACCGGTGCAAGCGCCCGATTTACCTTCGAGCGGTTAGAATGCCAGCCTCATTTCTGCTTGGCGGACATGGCGAAAGGAGATTTCGCATGCGTGGAAATAAATGAACAGCCGCCGATAACCGAAATAAACTATGAAATTGGATGGCCATCCCTCATTTCTGACATGATAAAAGGCACATAGAATCAATTGGGTGCCAGATGCATCTGCAGCAGCGAATACTCGTAACCGGCGGAGCGGGCTTTCTAGGGTCGCACCTTTGTGAGCGTCTTTTGGCGCAAGGCGGGGACGTCCTTTGCGTCGATAATTTTTTCACCGGCGCGCGGAAGAACATTGAACATCTACTCGATCACAAGCATTTCGAATTGGCGCGTCATGATGTGACGTTTCCGCTCTATGTTGAAGTTGACGAAATCTACAATCTTGCTTGTCCGGCATCGCCAATTCACTATCAGCGGGATCCGGTGCAAACGACGAAGACAAGTGTGCACGGCGCGATCAATATTCTCGGCTTGGCGAAGCGAGTGAAGGCCAAGATCCTCCAGGCTTCAACGTCGGAAGTCTATGGTGATCCGAATGTTCACCCGCAGCCGGAAGACTATTGGGGTCACGTCAATCCCGTGGGGCCACGTTCTTGTTACGACGAGGGCAAACGCTGCGCCGAGACCCTGTTTTTCGACTACTGGCGTCAGCACAAATTGCGCATCAAGGTTGCCCGAATATTCAATACCTACGGTCCACGGATGCACCCAAATGATGGACGCGTGGTATCGAATTTCATAGTTCAGTCTTTGCTGGGCCGGGACCTTACGGTGTACGGCGAAGGCACCCAGACGCGATCGTTCTGTTACGTCGACGACCTTATCGATGGTTTGATGCGATTGATGGCGACGAAGGATCAGGTCACCGGCCCAATCAACATCGGCAATCCGACTGAGTTTTCAATGCTCGAGTTGGCCAGCACAGTCATTGAGATGACCGGCTCGCGTTCACGCGTGGTCCACCGACCGTTGCCCGAGAATGATCCAAGGCAGAGGCGTCCGGACATTTCGCGGGCGCAAGAAATCTTGTCGTGGTCGCCCCGCACGCAGCTTAAAGAGGGGCTGATCCGCACGATCGCTTATTTTGAAAAGCTTTTGAGCGAAAATGACGTGCGGGCAGTTCTGGCCGCCGAAAAAAACCTTTAATGGCATCATCCTACGTTGCGGAGTTTTGATACGCCCTTCGGATGACAGCCTTTTGTGTGTGGTGGCTGTACGGGCGCCGTTAAAATTGATTGTTGCCCGTTCACCGGAATTTGCTACCTAAGCAGTCCAATTAGCCCGTTTAACCGACGGGCAGGGGTTGCGCACGCGATTTGCTATTATAGTTGCGTGTTCCGGCGTGAAGGGGACTTAGTGAACATTGCATCCACCAAAACGGCGCGGTCCGGTCCGGCCAGTGCAAAAACGGCTGATCTCACAGTCGTCGGCGGCGCCGGTCATGTCGGTATACCGCTCGCACTCGCATTTGCCGAGGCCGGCCTGACCGTCAACGTCAACGATCGAAATGAAGCGGCGCTCGCGACGCTTAAATCCGGAAAGTTGCCGTTCATTGAGCATGGTGCAGCGCCACTGCTGGTCAAGGCGCTCGCCAACAACAGACTGGTGTTTACTTCGTCGCCCGGCAAGATTGGGCACGCTGGCCCGGTCGTCATAACCATCGGCACTCCGGTCGACGAATTTCTCAATCCGGTACCGAGCGAAGTTCAGCGCTGCATCGATGGCATCCTGCCGCATGTCACGGACGAACAGCTGCTGATTTTGCGTTCCACGGTCTATCCGGGTACGACCGATTGGCTGCACGAGTACATTAAGCGGCTGCGCCGCAAGAACAGAGTTGCGTTCTGTCCGGAACGCGTGGTGCAGGGTTACAGCATCAAGGAATTGCGCGAAATGCCGCAGATTATCAGCGGCACGACGGCCGATGCCGAGCAGGAAGCAAGCGATCTGTTTCAAAAAATCGCGCCCGAGCTCGTCATTGTGAAGCCAATCGAGGCCGAGTTCGCGAAGCTCTTTAACAATGCGTACCGTTACATCGAATTTGCGGCCACCAACCAGTTTTACATGATCGCTAAATCCGCGGGCGCGGATTATCAGGCCATCATGCGCGCGATGAAAAAAAATTATCCGCGCGCTAAAAATTTCCCGGGACCGGGCTTTTCGGCCGGGCCCTGTCTTCTCAAGGACACGATGCAGCTGGCTGCATTTGCACGCAACCAATTTGGGCTTGGCCATGCGGCAATGCAGGTAAACGAGGGTCTCGTGTTGCAGCTTGTCGACGATCTTCGGCATGCCTATGACATTGCGAGCATGACGGTCGGCCTGCTGGGAATGGCCTTCAAGGCCGATGTTGACGATACGCGCGCCTCGCTAAGCTACAAGCTCAAGCACGCTATGGAGGTTTGTGCGCAGGAGGTCCTGACCACCGACCCCTTCGTGACCACCGACCCGGCGATTCTTCCGCTCGATCAGGTTGTTGCTCGCAGTGACATTCTGATCCTGTGCACGCCACACGCGGTCTATGCGGATGTTGACCTCAAAGGCAAGCCAGTGGTGGATGTCTGGGGTTTTCTCAAGAACGCAAACGTCGTGTACTAGGCATGACAGTGCGCCGGGGCATTTCCGAAATTAGTCGCAATGAAAGAATGGGCTTTCTTGTGACGCGCGTGCATTGCAAACATACATATGGCGCGGCCGGGCAATGATACCGTCGCTGAAACTGACGCCCCGTCAGATCCTGATTGTCCTGCATGATCTTATCGTCACTGCGGCGGCGGTGGTTCTCACATTTTTTATGCGTTTCGAGGGCGCCGCACTATATGAGCGGCTGCATGGCCTCGAAAAATTCCTCCCGGTTTTCCTGGTCTATGCGGCGTTGGTCTATTTCGTCATCGGCTTGCACCGCAACAAGTGGCGGTTCACGTCTGTTCCTGATCTCTTCAATCTGTTTCGTGCCTCGACCGTGCTCGCCATTTCGTTGCTCGCGGTCGACTATGTTCTGTTGGCGCCGAATATTTACGGCACATTCTTTTTCGGCAAGATCACGATCTTGCTGTATTGGTTCTTGCAAATGTTCTTCCTGGGCGGCCTGCGGGTTGCCTACCGCTATTTGCATTACGCGCGGACCCTGCAACGCGTGAAAATTGCGGACGCCGCATCAGTGCTGGTTCTCGGGCGGGCTGCCGACGCTGAGGTATTGCTGCGTTCGATTGAAAGCGGCGCTGTGAAAAAAATCTGGCCGGTCGGGGTTCTTTCGCCGTCCGCCGCCGATCGTGGCCAATCTATCCGAGGAATTCCAGTTTTGGGTGATATCGACGACCTGGAACGGGTCGTCTCCGATCTGGAAAACCGCGGAAATCGCGTGACACGGCTTGTGCTTGCGCCTTCCGCGCTCGCTCCGGAGGCGCGGCCGGAAGCGATTTTGATGCGTGCGCGCAGGCTGGGTCTGACTATGAGTCAGATGCCGTCGCTGGAGGCCGGAGGGCCGGCGGTGCAATTGGCGCCGGTGGCGGTCGAAGACCTTCTGTTGCGGCCCAGCGTCAAAATTGACTATCGGCGCCTCGAAGGATTTGTGAGCGGGAAAGCAATTGTCGTCACTGGCGGTGGCGGCTCGATTGGTTCGGAAATCTGCGATCGTATCGCCACGTTTGGCGCTTCCCGGCTGCTGGTGATCGAGCACTCCGAACCTGCGCTGCATGCAGTCCTTGAGTCTCTGAAGGGTATGCACGGTGAGGCGGATATTTCCGGCCGCATCGCAGACGTCCGCGACCGACAGCGTATTATAAGTCTGATCTCCCGGTTCAAGCCCGATATTGTTTTTCATGCCGCCGCGCTCAAGCATGTACCGCTGCTGGAGAAGGACTGGGACGAAGGCATCAAGACAAACGTGTTTGGCTCGATCAATGTTGCTGACGCGGCGGCCGCCGCCGGCGCGAGCGCCATGGTCATGATCTCGACAGACAAGGCGATTGAGCCCGTATCAGTCCTGGGAGCGACCAAGCGTTTGGCGGAAATGTATTGTCAGGCGCTTGACGACGATTTCTCCCACAACCGTGCTACTGGGCGACAGCCGATGCGTTTGATCTCGGTGCGGTTTGGAAACGTGCTTGCATCTAATGGCTCTGTGGTTCCAAAATTCAAGTCGCAGATCGAAGCGGGTGGTCCGATCACCGTTACACATCCGGATATGGTTCGCTACTTCATGACTATTCGCGAAGCGTGCGATCTGGTTGTTACGGCGGCGAGTCATGCACTGGAACGGCTAGATGGAGATGTGTCCGTCTACGTGCTCAATATGGGGCAGCCGGTCAAAATCGTTGATCTCGCCGAACGAATTATCCGGCTAAGCGGCCTGGAGCCTGGCCGTGACATCAAGATTGAATTCACGGGCATCCGACCCGGCGAACGTCTCCATGAAATCCTGTTTGCGCGTGAAGAGGAAACCGCGGATATCGGGATCCCCGGTATCGTCGCTGCCAAGCCGGTGCGGCCATCGCTTGAAGCCATCAGGGCGTGGGTCGCAACCCTGGAACAAGGTGTCGCGCGCGGCGAGCGAGCCGCAATCTATAACGTTTTACGGGATGCTGTGCCCGAATTTCGTGGCGAGGCAGCGTGAGGGATCTTTGAACGTGGATCTGGCCGCATTCTTTAAAGCAGAGTTTGCCGAGCACCATGACGTCGCGCGTCGAACCGAGGCGACATTGGCTGGCGCTTTTTCCGAACTGGTCCGTGCATGCGTCAAGTCCATTCGTGGTGGCGGCAAGCTGATGTTCTTCGGCAATGGCGGCAGTGCGGCAGATGCTCAGCATCTCGCGACGGAACTGACCATTCGCTACAAGACCAGCCGCGCACCGATCGCCGCGATTGCATTGACGACCGACACGTCGGCCCTTACCGCGGCCGGCAACGACCTCGGCTTTGACAGCATTTTTGCCCGCCAGATCGAGGCGTTAGGCCGCACCGGCGACATCGCCATCGCTATCTCGACATCTGGTCGGAGCGCCAACGTGATTTCGGCGTTGAAGCAGGCTAGGGCCATGGGGCTTGTCACCGCGGCCCTAGGGGGCAAGGGCGGCGAGATGGCGGGCCTTGCCGATCACCTGCTGGCCGTCCCTTCGGATACGGTCGCCCGTATTCAGGAAATGCACATAACGCTGGGCCAAATGCTTTGTGCTGCGCTGGAAATTGAACTCGGCCTCGTTTCCGCTCCCCGTTAGGGCCAAAAGGGGCCCATTTTTTCGAACAAACTTATTTTACATGGTGAAAATCTTGTTCCTTATTCTGAAAACTCCTTGAACTTCGATCCCGCTGCCTGATTTTTCCTGCATCGAGGGAGAAACAAACCAATGAATGCCACCATTCTGCCGGGGCCCGGCACCAAGGCCCGGCCCCCAAACCCGCGCGGCGGCGACCGGCACAACATCCAATCGGTCGACCGTGCACTGTTCCTGCTGGAAACCATTGCGGAGGCCGGCGGCGAAGCGACGCTGACTGAACTCGCCAATCGCACCAATCTCAACATTTCCACCTGCCATCATCTGCTCGCAACGCTGATCCAGCGGGGCTTCGCAGCCAAAGTGCCGGGACGTCGACTTTATGCACTTGGCCCGCGCATTATTTATCTCGGGCATGCCTGCCTGCAGGTGGATTTGCCGCGCCGCGCGCAGCGTTACCTCGAAGCGATAAACCAGGCGACCGGCGAAACCGTGCACCTCGCTGCCTTGCAAGGGGACAATGTGGTGACGTTGGCGGTGCGCGAAGCGCGCCACGCGGTCCGCGTTGACACCGGCCGAATTGGCAAGCTCGAAGCTCCGCACGCCACGTCCGTCGGTAAAGCAATCCTCGCCTGGCTGCCTGAAGACGAAATCCGCCGGATCGTCGGTAGCGGCATGAAACGCTATACTGACAAAACCGTCACCGAGTTTTCTGCATTGCTTGAGTCGCTGCGTACCGTCCGCCGCAATGGTTACGCTATCGATCGCGAGGAGTTTCTCCCCGGTGTGATCTGTGTCGGTGCCGCTATTCGTGATCAGGCGGGCACCGTGATCGGCGCAATCAGCGCATCGACGCCCGCGATGCGCGCGAGCGAAGAGCACGTCGCACTCATGCGAGACGAGATAACGGCTGCGACGCGAGGATTATCCGCCGAATTTGGCGAGCCGACCGCGCAAGCCGGGTCAAGCCAGGCGGTCGCAAGCTGAATTTGCGCGCCGGACAAGAAACTTTTCTCTGGAGGATTTGATGTACGCACCGCAGGGCGTGAAAACCAACCACAATGAATTCCCGATTCCGGACTCGCAACGTGCCTGGGTACTCGGTGATCCGGGTCAACTCAGCATCACCAACAAGCCGGTGCCGGTGCCGAAAAAGGCGGAAGTCTTGGTGCGCATCGATGCCGTAGCGATCTGCGCCACCGACCTCGAGATCATCTATCACGGTCCGCCGGCCTCAATTCAGGGCGGTCTGCCGTTCAACAAGGGCTTTACTCCGGGTCACGAATATATGGGCACGGTCGTGGCGCTTGGTCCCGGCGTCGACGAATACAAGATTGGTACGCGTGTGGCGGTCGAGATCCACGCCGGCTGTGGACAGTGCAAGCGTTGTCGCGAGGGCATGTACACGTCGTGCCACAACTACGGGCTCAATTATGGCGACGTCGACAAAGGCCACCGCGCCAATGGGTTCACCACCGATGGCGGTTTCTGCGAATATCAGGTCAATCACGTCAATACCTTGGTCGCGATCCCGGACGAGATGACGGACGAAGAGGGTACGCTCGTCGTCACGGCCGGAACCGCGATGTATGCGCTGACGGAGCTTGGCGGTCTTGTCGCCGGTGAAAGCGTCTGCGTCACTGGCCCGGGCCCGATCGGTCTGATGGCGGTGGCGGTCGCGAAGGCCCTTGGGGCCCAGCCGGTGATCCTCACCGGCACGCGCGATAACCGGCTGGAAATAGGCAAGCAACTCGGCGCCGATGCGGTGGTCAACATCCGCAAAACGCCTGACGTGGTGGCGGAAGTGAAAAGGCTGAATGGCGGCAAGGGCGTCGACTACGTGGTCGAATGCTCGGCGGCCACCAGCGCGGTCAATGACGCGGTGCGCATGGTCAACCGCGGCGGCCGCGTTTGCCTCGCGGCGTTTGCGCATGAGGAAGTGCCGGTCGATGTCGCGCATATCGTGCGCAACAACATCTATGTTTATGGAATCCGCGGCGAAGGGAAGAGCGCCACGCATCGCGCCGAGGCTTTCATGAAGCAGAAGCGCTTCGATGCCACCAAGATCCATACCCACACTTTCCCACTTGACGATCTGCCGACGGCAATCCGTTACGCCAAGGATCGGGTCGAGGACGCCATTAAAGTGGTTGTGAAGGCAAAAATGGACGCCGCGCACAAAGTAGCGGCGGAGTAACGGGCCGACCTCATGGTTCGAGACGCCGGGCTTTGCCCGGCTCCTCACCATGAGGTGGAACTCAGGCCCTCATCCTGAGGAGCCCGCCGCGGGCGGGCGTTTCGAAGGATGAGGGCGCCAGGGAGCAAAGATGCTCGTCTGCGACGAATATCTGACGCCAGGCTCGCTTCCTGAGGCATTTGCCGCGATGGAGGCGCATCGCGGGCGCTATCGCATCGTTGCCGGTGCGACCGATACGCTTCCCTGGGCGCGCGAGGGACGCGCCGGAAATATGCATATCCCGGCGTTGATCGATGTCGCGAAAATCCCCGAACTGCGTGAATTATCTGTAGGCGACACGCAGGTACGGCTTGGCGCCGCCACTCCAATCCAGCGCTTCCTCGACGATCCTTTGCTCATTCGGGCTTTACCAGCCATGCCCCGATGCGCGGTATGGTTTGCCGACGATCAAATCCGTGCGCAGGCGACCATCGGGGGCAACATCGTCAATGCCTCGCCGGCGGCCGACGCTACGCCCTGCCTGATCGCGCATGAGGCTGAAGTCGAATTGGCAAAGAATGTCGGCGGGAAAATCGTGCGCCGGCGTGCGCGGCTCGAGCAATTTGTGACCGGACCAAACCAGACCGCACTTCAGGACGGCGAACTGTTGGTCGCGGTCGAGTGCAATGCTCTGCCCGGATATGGCGGCAGCTTCGAAAAGGTCGGCCACCGTCGATCTCTGGTGATTTCCCTGGTTTGTCTGGCGACGCTGCTCAAGCTCGATCCGCAGGGGCGGACAATCGAGGACGTGCGCCTGGCCATTGCCGGGATCGGCCCGAAGCCAGTGCGGCTTGGCGAGGCCGAAAAATACCTTCGCGGCGGGCCAGTCAACGCGGAACGACTGGAGCAGGCGGCCGATATGCCAGTGTCGCTCGTTGCGTCACGCACCCGTCGAGAATATCGACGCGAGGTTGTTCGCGGTTTTGTGCTGCGGGGCCTGATCAACGCGGCGCAGCGCGCAGGCGCGGACTTGCAGGCACTCGCACCCGAACTGGAGGCGGCTTATGCCTGAACTCCAGTTTACCGCCACAATCAACGGCCGAAAAGTCGCGCGCAATGCAAAGCCACAGCAACGGTTGCTCGACTTTATCCGCGACGATCTCAACCTGACCGGTAACAAGGAAGGTTGTGGCGCGGGCGAGTGCGGCACGTGCTCGGTATTCGTCGATGGCGTGCTGATGAAATCCTGCCTGCTGCCGGTTGCCAAGGCACAGGGCACGACCATCGAGACGGTTGAAGCGCTGGCCAAGACCGGCGAACTGAGCGTGCTCCAAAAGGCATTCCACAAGGCCGGTGCCAGCCAATGCGGATACTGCATTCCTGGCATGGTGATGGCAGCCACGGCGGCCCTGCGCGCCAATCCCTTCGCCGATCGAGAGGAAATCAAGGAGCGGCTCGGCGGGAATATCTGCCGCTGCACGGGCTATCAGAAAATTTTCGACGCCGTCGAACTGGCGCGTGACGTCCAGAATGGCCGCCTGCCGGCGACCGCGTTGACGGAAACGGAAACCGGGGACGCAGTCATCGGCAAGGCGGTACGCCGCATCGATGCGCCGAGCAAAGTGTCGGGCCGGCTGCGATATGCCGCCGACATGACCATGCCCGGCCTGCTGCACGTGCAAGTGCTGCGCTCTCCGCACGCTCACGCGCGGATTGTGTCGATCGACACGTCTGCGGCGGAGGCGATCGAAGGGGTCGAATGCGTTATTACCTGCGCCGATGTTCCGGGCGTGGACGGCTTCGGTGTCTTCGTCAATGACCAGCCGATCATGGCGCGCGAAAAAGTGCGTTACGTCGGTGAGGCTGTGGCAGCCGTGGCAGCGGAAGATCCGCTCATCGCCCGACGCGCGGTTGATGCGATCAGGGTTGTCTATGAGAGCCTGCCGCCCGTTTTCGATCCCGATGAGGCCATGCGCCCGGGGGCGCCGGTATTGCACGACTACGCTCCGGACAATGTCACGAAGCACATTCCAATTCGTGTCGGCGACGTGGAAAAAGGGTTTGCCGAGTCAGACGTCGTTGTTGAAGAGACCTATTCGACGCAGGCGATCGAACATGCCTACCTCGAGCCAGAGGCCGGGCTCGCTTATGTCGATCATGACGGCGTCGTGACAATCGTTTCGCCCGACCAGAACGTCACCCATCACCGTCACATGCTGGCGCGGATCATCGCCCAGCCGATCTCCAAGGTGCGCTTTATCATGAGCCCGGTCGGTGGCGGGTTTGGCGGCAAGGAAGACATGATCTACCAGGGCATGTTGGCGCTGCTGGCAATGAAGACGCAGCGGCCGGTGCGCCTGGTGTTCACGCGCGAAGAATCGATCATTTCCACTGCCAAGCGTCATCCCTCGCGCACGACCTTGCGCATGGGACTCATGAAAGATGGGCGTATCCAGGCGCTCGCAATGAAGATGGTTTGCGACGGTGGTGCCTATGGGCTGTCAACCGAGGGAGTGATGCGCAAGGCGGCGATCCTGGCGGCCGGCCCCTACGTTATTCCGAATGTCCGTGTGGATACCTATGGCATCTACACCAACAATACGCCGTCCGGTGCCTTCCGTTCTTTTGGGGCGCTGCAGACTGCTTTTGCCACCGAATCCCATCTCGACATTTGTGCTGAGCGGCTCGGCCTGGACCCGTTTCATATCCGCCACATCAATGCCATGCGCGATGGGGCGATCACGCATACCAAGGCCAGGCTCGGATCGGTCAGCCTGACGCGAGCGCTTGATGCGCTTGAAAAAGCATCCGGCTGGGAAGCCGGCCCACCGGATTCACGAGGCGGCACGCGCAAGGATCTCAACCGCCCTGATATTCGTCCGCCGTGCGCGCTCGGGGCGCGTTTTGCGCAGGACGAGAAACAAGAGGCGGCCGAATAATGGCCCGCAAACTTCACGCACTGTCATTCCGGGGCGCGAGCGCAGCGAGCGAACCCGAAATCCAGATGCGAACATTGAGGTTGTTTCTGGATTCCAGATCCGGCCCGGAGCCTGTCATCGGGCCGCGCTCCGCGCGGACCCGGTGGGGCCATCCCAGAATGACGGGAGCTCTGTAATGGCCCGCAAACGTGGACGAGGCATGGCCGCCTGCTGGTACGGTATAGCGCGTACCGCGGTGATCGATCGCGCCGCCGCGTGGGCCGAGATCGATGACGGCGGCAGCGCCAAGATCGTCACTGGCGTCACCGAGATTGGTGAAGGCATTCTGACGGTGCTGGCGCAAATTGCCGCCCACGAAATGGGTGTGAAGCCGGAGCACGTCGTCATTGGCGACAATGATACCGCGCGCGCGCCGGAGGCGTCGCATGCCGGCGCGAGCCGCCAGACCTATATGATCGGAAACGCCGTTGCGCTCGCGTCGCGCGAGGCGCGCAAGCAACTGGTCGAGGTCATGGCGGAGGTTTGGGACGTTGATGCCGATGTCATTCGCACCGGCAACGGAGAAATCTGGGCGGAGAATTCAAATCACCGGGTTACAATGGGTGAGGCGGTTCAAACATCGAAGAGCCGTGGCGTGGTGCCGGTCGGTTCGGCGAGTTTTGGTACTGATACCACCGGGCTTGACCCGGTCGATGGATCGGGCCGGCCCTGGCAAGCCTATGTTTTTGGAGCCCAGGTCGCGGAGGTTGAGGTCGATACGGTCACCGGCGAGGTGCAGGTTCTCGGCATCTGGGCCGCGCACGATGTTGGCCGCGCCGTCAACCCACAAGGCGTCGAAGGCCAGATCGAGGGCGGCGTCGTGCAGGCGCTCGGACAGGCTTTGATGGAAGACTACAGACTGGATAACGGACACACGAGCACTTCGGGGTTCGCCAAATATATTTTGCCAACGTCGCTCGACGTGCCGCGCGTCAATTCGATCATCATCGAGGATCCCGACCCAATCGGGCCGCTCGGCGTCAAAGGCGTTGGCGAGCCGGCCATGGTACCGACGATTCCGGCAATCATGAATGCAATCTACGATGCTGTCGGGGTACGTATTACTTCGCTGCCGGCAACACCGGAAAAAGTTCTGATGGCGATCCGGGACAAGAGAACGCAAGAGAGAGCGGCGCAAGCCGCCGAATAGGCAATAAGTGCACGCAAATTTGCGGCAAATCGAACTGGGAGGATGTAATGAAGAAAATGTTTTCGGCGCTGGTCGCACTCACAGCGTTGACTGCAATCGCGCAGGCACAGAATTACCCCACGCGGCCAATCACCATGATTGTTCCTTATCCGGCGGGCGGCCCGAGTGACGTGGTTGCGCGTATAATGGCCGACGGCATGAGCAAGGCGCTCGGCCAGAATATTATCATCGAAAATGTCGGCGGCGCGGGCGGCACCATTGGCACCGCGCGTGCGGCCGCGGCGGAACACGATGGTTATACACTACTCGCCGCCAGCATGGGCTCGCACGTTTCGGCACCGGCGCTCTACGCGAATTTAAAATATCGACTCGACCAAAGATTTTGCGCCGATTGGCCTCACCTCGAATGCGCCGGCGGTGGTCGTGGCGCGCAAGGATTTCCCGGCTAGGGACTTCAAGGAGTTCGTGGCCTATCTGAAGAAAAACGGCGATAACGTAAAACAGGCGCATGGTGGTGTCGGCTCGTCTTCGCACATGGCTTGCCTGCTGTTCACATCCGAGCTGGGCCTGAAGCCAAATTTGGTGGCTTATCGCGGCACCGGGCCGGCGCTCAACGACGTTATCGGCGGTCACGTCGATTTCTTCTGCGAGCAGGTCGTTAGCGTGCAGGGCGCGATCAAGGGCGGCACTGTCAAAGCCTATGTCGTGTCGGGCAACAGCCGCTCTCCGGCCGTTCCTGATGTTCCTTCAGCCAAGGAAGTCGGCGCGCATGAGTATCAGATCAACATCTGGAGTGCGATTTTCGCCCCGAAAGACACGCCGCAACCCATCGTCGACAAGCTCAGCGACGCGCTTAATAAGACGCTCGACGATCCGGCGGTTGCCAAGCGCCTCCTCGAGCTCGGGGGTACGGTGCCGGCCAAGGCGGATCGTGGTCCGGCACACCTCGCCAGTCAGCTCAAAGCCGATATTGCACGCTGGAATCCGATCCTGAAGGCAGCGGCGGAGAAGACCAACTGATGCTGACGCGCAGCGACAGTGAAAGCGCGGTACGCGAGCGCGCCCGCGCCATCGCCAAGGCCGGCGGCATCGAACAGGCGCTGGCCAAGGGCTTGCCGAAATTGATCGAGTGTGCGCTATCGGAAGCGCTGGTGCTTGGGCTACTCAAGCAGGGCGTGCGCAAATATTTCGCCATTTTCGGTCACGGCTCGACCGATCTCGGAAACGTGCTGCGCATCTACGAGGAGGAGGGGGCAACCCGCACCATCAACTGCCGTAACGAGGTAGAGATGGCGCACGCCGCGACGGCGCTCCGCTGGCAGTATGGCGAAATCTCCGCGGTGGTGACTTCGATCGGTCCTGGTGCCATGCAGGCCTTTGCCGGCTCGTTGGCGGCCGCATCGAATGGCGTCGGCGTCTATCATATCTATGGCGACGAGACGACTTTCGGCGAAGGCTACAACATGCAGCAGGTGCCGAAGGAAGAGCAGGGCCTGTTTGGCCGCATGACGGCAATCATGGGCCAGTCCTACGTGTTGCATACACCGGAAGGTATCCGCGATGCGTTACGTCGCGGCGCGCTGTGCGTGAACCATCCCTACCGCGCCGGCCCGTTTTATCTACTGCTGCCGCTCAATACCCAGCCCGCGAAATTGACCGTCAATCTTGCTGCATTGCCGGTGAAGCCGGAACTGCCGAAGCTCGCACCTGCCGACGACAAGGCGATTGATCAGGCGGCTGCGATGATCGCCAGGGCGGACAAGGTCGCGATCAAGGCAGGCGGCGGAACGCGCGGCCATGATGCGGCGGTGCGCCGGCTGGCGGAGGCGGCGGGCGCTGCGGTCGTTCTCTCGCCTGGTTCCACCGGCGTGATGCCCGATGCGCACCCGCAGAACATGCATGTTGGGGGTTCCAAGGGATCAATCAGCGGCAACTACGCGATGGCTGAGGCGGGATTGGTCGTCGTGATTGGCTCGCGCTCGGTCTGCCAGGCCGATTGCTCGGGCATCGGTTATAAAAACGCGCAGGCCGTCATCAATATCAATGGCGATTTCGCCGACCTGACGCACTACAACAACACGACTGGCTTGCCGGGCGATATCGGTGCAGTGGCTGCCCGGCTTGCGGCAAAGCTGGAAGCCACAGGGGCTTCAAAGAACAAGAAAGACTGGCTCGAAATCTGCGCCGCCAAGAAAGCGGAGTGGGCTGCCTATAAGCACAAACGCTTTGCGTGCCCGCCGCTGCACGATGAGATGTGGCGGAAACCGGTTTTGCCACAGCCGGCCGCCATTAAAGTTGTTGCTGATTTTGCCAAGCAAATAGGTGCTGCCAAGTTTTTCGATGCAGGCGATGTGCAGGCCAATGGCTTCCAGATCGTCGAAGACGATCGGACAGGCGATACATTCACCGAGACTGGCGCGTCGTATATGGGATTCGCTGCCAGCGCGCTGCTCGGCTCAGCGCTGGCCGACAAGCCGCGCTACGGTGTTGCGTTCTGTGGCGATGGCTCATTCATGATGAACCCGCAAATCCTGATCGATGCGATCGAACATGGCGTGCGCGGCATGATCGTGATTTTCGACAATCGCCGCATGGCGGCAATCACCGGCTTGCAACTTGCCCAGTACACCCAGGAATTCCGTACCAACGACCAGGTGGATGTCGACTACGTGCGATTGGCCTCGGCAGTTTCCGGAGTTCTTGCCACAAACGGGGGCGACCACATCGATGAGTTGCGTGCGGCTCTCGAGAAGGCTTACGCACACAACGGGCTTTCTGTCGTTCATGTGCCGGTCTATTGCGGGCCAGCCGAGCTTGGCGGCCTGGGCGCCTGGGGTGAATGGAACGTCGGCAACTGGTGCGAAGACGTGCAAAGCGCCTGGATCAAACAGGATTTATGATAGGTCGCGATCCCCAATTCGGGCGAAAAAGCCGCGTTTTCGGCGCCCTAGGAACGGAATATCCGCCTGGCCGTTAATATTGCGGATGCAGTCGGCGCCGAAAAGGGCGGCCGAATTCTCATTCGGAGTTTTCGATGGAAAAGCCAAAACGTGATATCGAAAAAGAACGCGAGCGGATCGAGCACGACGAAGACAATGTCGTGGTCAATTCCGATGAAAGCTTTCCGGCCAGCGACCCGCCGAGCTGGACGCCGGTGCATGGCGTCGGTTCGGGCGAAACCAAGCGTAAAAAGCCAACGACGGATCGCTGACGCCGTCTAGAATTTCATTTTCAGAAGCTTCTCGGCGTTTCCGCAGAAGAGCTTGCGTTCGTCTGCCGGCGCGAGCCCGAGCTTTTTAACCGTCGCGATGGTCGGCGCGATCGGGCCAAGCGGCGCGTCGGTGGCGAACACCACATGATCGGCGCCGAAGAACTCGTAGCCACAGCGGATCGCATGCACGCCGCCGCCGAACATGGCGGTATCGGCGTAGAAGTCGTGCAGATAGTCCATGTGCGGCCGCTTCAGCGACGGAATGATCTTCGAATAATCCTCATCCGTCGTGCGCGCGCCCAGGACTTTCAGACCCGGTCCGATGCGGCCGTCATAGAAGGGGATCATGCCGCCGAGGTGATGAGTGATGATATTGAGTTTTGGATAGCGGTCGAGCAGTCCACAGAGCACCATGCGGATCATCGCCACCGAGGTGTCGTAAGGCCAGCCGAGGCACCACCACATCTCGAAGCGCGATTTCTTCTCGGCCCGATAGTCGGGCATCGCCGCCGTGCGCACCGGATGCAGCCAGATGGTCGCATCGAGTTCGGCCATGGCGGCAAACAGCGGATCGAATTCCGGGTCGTCGAGCGGCCGGCCGGCGACATCGGTATAGAGCAGCACGCCGCGCGCACCGAGCTCCTTGACCGCGCGGCGCGCCTCTGCGACCGAGCTATCGACATCGGTCATGCACAGCGCCGCGGCGAAGGTGGGAAAGCGCTCGGGATATTTCCGGCACAACTCCGCCATGGAGTCATTGGCGATGCGTGCGAGGTTTATTCCGACGTCCGGCTTGGCGATATCCTCGATGGCCGGGTTGGGCAATGAAATGATCTGCCGGTAGTCGCCATACTCGTCCATCTCCCGGAAGCGCGCCTCGAGATCGAACAGCTTGGTGATCGTGCGCAGACGCTTGCCCAGGTTTTCCATCATCGGCGTTACCTTGGTCATCTCCTGGAAGAAGCGGTCCGGAAAGATGTGGCAGTAGATATCGATGATCGAGCTCATGGTTTTCCTCCTGTTTCATTTCCGAGCACCAGCCGCCGCTGCAAGGGCAGCGCCTGCCAGCCGAACCGTTCCGCGATCAGGCCCCATAGGCCCTTCGGCGCCCATAGCATGACGACGATGGCGACCGCGCCCATCATCAACAAGTAAAGACTACCGAGATCGGCCAGCGTCTGGCGCAGGGCGAAAAACACGATGGTGCCGATAATCGGCCCCTCGATGCGGCCGATGCCGCCGATGACGGTGATGAAGACGACGAATGCGGTCCAGTCGTTGACGCTGAAGGCGGTGTCCGGCGAGATCCGCAGCTTCATCAGGAAAGTCAGCGCGCCGATCATCGCGGTGCCGAAAGCGGTCAGCACATAGACAATGAGTTTGACGCGCGCGACGTCAATGCCATTGCTCTGTGCCGCCAATTCGTTGTCGCGGATGGCAGTGAGGGCGAGCCCGTGGCGCGAGCGCAACAAGGCGACGATGGCCGCAAGCACGAGCACGGTGAGGCCGAGTGCCAGCCAGTAAATTTCGAATTCACGTATCTGACGCGTCGGCGCCATGGCGATCACGGCGGCGGCTGGCAGGCTGATACCGGAGCCGCCACCCAACACCGAAATTTGCGAGGCAAGCAAACGGAACACCTCCGCCACCACCCATGTCCCGATCGCGAAATAGGCGCCGCGCAGCCGGAAGATCAGCGCAGCAACCGGGACGGCGAGCAAGGCGCCGATCGGCCCGGCGATGAAAATGGCGGCGATCGGGTGCACGTCCAGCACGATGACCAGCGCGAACAGCAGATAGCCGCCGAACCCGACAAAGGCCTGCTGGCCGACCGAAACGAGGCCGGCATAGCCGGCGAGCAGATTCCACAGGCTTGCCAGTGCGATAAATGTGAACATCTCGGCGAGCAATCGCAACGTCTGGCGATCGCCCCAGTAAGGCGCGAACGCCAGAATGACGAGCGCCGCAGCGAGAAGCGCGACGCCAATTTGACTTGATCGTGTTGCGTGCTCGACGCGCGTCATCCCGACACCTTCGGAAACAAGCCCTGCGGACGCAGGGCCAGGATTGCGAGAAATACAATGTGTCCGGCAAGGAGCTGCCATCCGGGGTCGATCTGCGCGCCAATTGCCTGGGAGACGCCGAGGATGATTCCGCCGGCCAAAGTACCCCACATGCTGCCCAGCCCGCCGATGATCACAGCTTCGAAGCCGAAGATCAGCCGCGCGGGTCCAATGGCAGGATCGAAATTGGCCCGCACCGCAAGGAACACCCCGGCGATGGCAACGATGGCCAGCGAGAGCGCCATGGCCATGGCAAAGACATGGCGTGTGTCGAGGCCCATGAGCTGCGCCACCGCCTGATCATCCGACGTTGCGCGGAATGCGCGGCCAAGCGCGGTGCGGTAAAACAGAACTTGCAGCCCCGCAACGACAGCCACCGCGATGATAAATTGTATTAATGGCAGCGTGCCGACCCAGATTCCTTCCGCAAGTTGGACAGTGTGGATCTCTAACGCGCCCGCCTGAAGTTTGCGGCTGTCGGCGGTGAACAGCTCCAACAGGCCATTCTGAATAATAATGGACAGGCCAAAAGTTACGAGCAGTGGGGGCAACAGATCATCGCCGATGGTCTGATTGAGCAGCCCTCGCTGTAACGCGTAGCCGATGAGGGCCATGATCGGTACCACAAGCAGGAGCGAGGTGAGCGGGTCGACTCCGAGCGCCTGCGTTACCAGCAACGAAATATATGCCGCGAGCACGATCAGGTCGCCGTGCGCGATGTTCACCAGGCGCATGACGCCGAAAATGAGCGATAAGCCGGCCGCGAACATGGCGTAGAGGCCGCCGATCAGCACGCCTTGCAGGATGACATTGATCCATTCGGTCATGGCTGTCGTCCCCGCGAAAGC
Organism: uncultured Alphaproteobacteria bacterium; assembly: GCA_963815055.1. Lineage (GTDB taxonomy): Bacteria > Pseudomonadota > Alphaproteobacteria > Rhizobiales > Xanthobacteraceae > Pseudolabrys. Next base: position 30,717 of record CAWFEU010000006.1, read on the forward strand.
GGGGACCCAGTACTCCGCAGCCAATCGATTGACTCCGGGATACTGGATCCCGGCTCTCGCATCGCTCGGCCGGGATGACACAACTTTTCTGTGAAAAATGCGGTCATCTCCACTACACCCCGAAATAGGCTGTTGAGATACGCTCGCGCGTGAGCGCGTGTGCCGCGCCTTGCAGCGCAACGCGGCCTTCCTGAAGGCAATAGACATGGCTTGCGGCTTTGAGCGCTTGCACGATGTCCTGCTCGACGATGATCAGCGATAGGCCTTCGCCGACGATGGCCGGCAACTGCGCATAGATGTCACGCACGACAATGGGCGCCAGACCAAGGCTGATCTCGTCGCAGAGTAACAACCGTGGGTTCGACATCAACGCGCGGCCGATCGCTGCCATTTGCTGCTGGCCGCCGGAAAGGGCGGTGGCGGGCAGGTGTCGGCGTTCGGCTAGCACCGGAAACAGCTCGTAGATGCGCGCGAGCGTCCACGGTCCGGGGCGTTGCGACTGGCCGCCGATCAGCAGGTTTTCCTCGACGGTGAGCGAAGGGAACAGGCGGCGGCCTTCCGGCACCAGCGCGATCCCGCGTTTGACTGCCGCAAAGGCCGCAGCGCGCGTGATTGGCGTGCCGTCGAGCAGGATCTCACCGTGATGCGGGTGCATCATCCCGACGATGCTTTTCAGAAGCGTGCTTTTGCCCGCGCCATTGGCGCCGATCACGGCGATGACCTGGCCGGCCTGCACGCGCAAGGACACGCCGAACAAGGCCTGGAAGTCGCCGTAGAAGGCGTCGATGGCGCGGACATCGAGCAGGGGATCAGACATCGGCGGCGCCTTTCGTCATTCCGGGACATCGCGAAGCGATGGACCCGGAATCCAGATGCGAGGTCAGTGGTTGTTTCTGGATTCCGGGTTCACGCCCCATAGCGCGTGGAAGACGCGCGTAAACGCGCTGATGGGGCGTGCCCGGGAATGACAACAAGCTACACATCGGCGGCGATCCCCATGTAGATCTCCGCCACCTGCGGGCTCTTGATCACCGTCTGCGGATCGCCACCGGCAATGAATTTGCCGCCGTGCAACACCAGTAGACGATCGATGGTGGCGAGCAAAGCGTGCACGACATGCTCGATCCAGATCATCGAAACGCCACCGGCGCGCACGTCCTTGATGAGCGCGACCAGCGCGCCGCACTCATGCTCGGTCAGCCCACCGGCGACTTCGTCGAGCAGCAGCACCCGCGGCTTTGTCGCCAATGCGCGCGCGAGTTCAAGCCGCTTGCGATCAAGCAAGGTCAAGCCGCCGGCGCGCTTGTTGGCCTTGTCGGCCAGTCCACAATGCGCAAGCAGGTCGGCGCAACGTTCATAGACGGTGCTTTCGCGCTCGCTGGCGCCGAAGGCGGCGGCGACGACAACGTTCTCGAATACGGTCATGCCGGAAAACGGCTGCGGGATCTGGAACGATCGGGCGATGCCCTTGCGGCAACGGCGTTCGGGAGGTGCGTGGGTGACATCTTCACCGGCAAGCAGCACGCGTCCCGCGTCGGGAACGAGTGTGCCGGCAGCGATGCCGAACAGGCTGGTCTTGCCGGCGCCGTTCGGTCCAATGATGCCGAGCGCTTCGCCTTCGTTGAGAGTAAGCCCTATTCCGTCGGCAACGACCACCGCGCCGAAGCGTTTCGAGATGTTCTCCAGCGCGAGGATCGGCGGCATGGCTTATCGACCGGGTGCGGCGCGCTCCCTCTCCCCGCGTGCAGGGAGAGGGTCGGGGTGAGGGAGCTTCTCGATAAGCTCAGGCATTGGAAACTCCCCCTCACCCGACCGCCTGCGGCGGTCGATCTCTCCCCGCAAGCGGGGAGAGATAAGTTAACTTATCGGCTGCAGCTTGCCCCCAACCGGAATGTTAGGCGCCGTCTTGTTTTCGGCGATCACCAGATCGAACTTGCCGTCCTTGCGCTGCCATTGCCCGGCGACGAGTGCTGTCTTCGTAACGTTCTTTACCGGCGCACCGGTCCACTGGATAGGACCGACGATCGATTGGTAATTGGTCGCGACGATGAACTCGAGGATTGATTTCGGGTCGTTCAGGTTTTTAGCGCGTTTGAGCACGTCGATTGCCACTTCGAACAACGCGTGCTGAAAGCCGATCGGCTGCGTCCAGGGTCTATTGGTAGCTTTTGTATAAGCATCGGTGAGTTGCTGGCAGCTCTGGCCGGTGAGGCCGGATTTGAACGGGTGGTGTGGCGTCCACCAGATTTCGCTGGTCAGCCCGTTGCCGCGCTCGCCCAATGAGTCAATCACGGAAGGAAATAGCAGCGCCTTGCCGATGGTCACGATTTTCGGCTTGAAGCCCTGCTGGGCTGCCTGCGACCAGAATGTTGCGAAGTCGGGCGGGATCATGTTGCCGGTGACGATTTCGGCACCCGCCGCCTTGAAGGCGGATATCTGCGAGGTGAAGTCGTTGTTCATGAGCTGGTAGCGGCCGGGGTCGTGCAATTTGTAGCCGGCCGCAGCCAAAGCCGGTGGCAGGCCGAGCTTCGGATCGCCCCAGGCATTGCCATCGGCGTCGTTAGGGAAGAGCCCGCCGACGACCTTGTTGGTTGGCAGCGTGTCCCACAACGCCAGGAACGAGGCGATTACATCCTCAAGGCCCCAGAAGAAATGATAGGTCCAGGTAAACCCTTTCTTCGGGTCGCCCTTGCGGCCGAAAAAGTAAGGTTGCCATGGGCAATTTGTGGTGATGCACGGCACTTCGTTGACCTCGGCCTGGTCGGACACTGGATTGGTGGTGTCCGGCGTGGCCGAGCCGACGATCAGGTTGACCTTGTCACCAAGGATTAGTTCGGACGCGACTTCAGAGGCGCGGCTGCCACTCGACTGGCTGTCCTTCGAGATGATCTCGACCTTGTAGCTCTTTCCGCCATTGGAAAGACCCTGGCTCAAGATGCTGCGCACCTGTTCGAGGATAAATGCATCGGCTTCACCGAAACCGGCGAGAGGGCCGGTCTTGGGGCTGACATGGCCGATCTTGATCACCAGCGATTGGGCCTCCACCGGCAACACGCGTAGAACGGTGGGAGCGGCAATTGCGCCGAGCCCGGATTTCACGAGAGTGCGGCGGCTGATACCGGATGAAATATCATTGCGTTTCATTTGTGCCTCCCTGATTTTTTTCGCCTCATCCTGAGAAGCATCGCGAAGCGATGCATCTGGAAGGATGGGGCGGCCACATGGTTCGAAACGCGTAGCTTCGCAACGCTCCTCACCATGAGGCCGATTAAGTTGCTTCATTGTTTCAAGTCTTGTTCTCTTGCTTTCTTGAGATGCTGCAAAACTTTCGAGCGTAGGGCCGCTTGCTGTTCCGGGGTCCATTTGCGGAAGCCTTCCCCCGATTTGAAGCCGAGCTTTCCGTCCCGCACCAGCTTTTCGAGATAGAGCGAAGGATCGAGGCCGGCTGTCGATGTCCGGCAGCACTGTCTTGTGAATCGCCAGGGTCAGATCGGTGCCGACCATGTCGGCGTTTTCCAGCGGGCCGAGCACCGCGAGCCTGCGACCGAACGCGGCCTTGATCACATTGTCCACGGTCTCAGCGTCGCAAATGCCTTGCTCGACCAACGCGATCGCCTCTCGCCATAGCGCATGTTGCAACCGGTTGCCGATGAAGCCGGGCACGTCCTTCTTCACATGCGCGGGCTTTTTGCCGGCGGCGGCGTGCAGCTTCATGGTGAAGTCGACGGCCTGTGGCGTCGTCCATTGCGTCTCGATCACCTCAACCAGCGGCACCAGATAAGGCGGATTCCACCAATGGGTGCCGAGCGCGCGTTCGCGCTTCTTCAAGCCCTGCATGATCGAGGTGATCGGAATGACCGAGGTATTGCTGGCGAGGATAGTGTCCGGCCTCACGTGCTTCTCGATTTCGGCGAACAGTTTTTGCTTGAGCGGCAGGTCTTCCAGCACCGCCTCGACCACGTAGTCGGCCTCGCGCACCGCTTGTGCGAGGTCGCCGACCGGGGTCACCCGCTCGACTGCACTTTGGTCATCGCCAAGATCTTTCAGATTGGTGAGGATGCGTGCCTTGGCGGTGTCGAGGCTGGCCGGCACTGAGTCATAGATCGTTACGTCATGGCCGGCGAGCCCGAACACCTGGGCGATGCCGTGGCCCATCAGGCCGGCGCCGATCACCGCGATGCGGGCTTTGCCATGGATTACCCCGCCGTATAGCCACCGTCGGCATAAAGGATGTGGCCTGTGTAGAAGTCCGAGGCCTTTGACGCGAGGAACAGCAGCGGTCCCGCCAGGTCTTCCGGCTCGCCCAGGCGTCCCTTCGGCACGCGCGCGAGGAAGCCCTTGCGCACGGTCTGCGCCCGTTCGGTGTCCTCGTACATCCAGGCGGTGAGCGGTGAACGGAAAACAGTCGGCCCCAACGCATTGACCGTAATGCCGGTTTCACCCCATTCGCACCCTAAAGCCTTGGTGATGCCGTCAACCGCCGATTTCGACGCACAATAGGCGCTGTAGCCGGCCGGGTGGCCGAGCAATCCGCGCGCGGACGAGGTGAGGATCACCTTGCCGCCAGGTTTGCCTTCTTGGCCTTGCTTGAGCATTTGCTTGCCGGCCGCGCGCGCCATCAGCCACGACTGATTGACGTTGGCATCCATCACGTCGAGGAAATCTTCCGGCTTTCTGGTCGACGATCTTCGATACCTTGTTGAGGCCGGAGGCGACCACCAGGATGTCGATGCGGCCGAACTTGTCGACCGCGGCTTTGACGATCTTGTCGCAGTTTTCTTCCGAGCTCGGCCGCAGCGCGATGATCTCGGTCTTGCCGCCAAGCTTCTCGCAGTCGGCGGCGACTTTTTTCAGCTCATCGAGCTTGCTTCGCCGCCAGCACGACATTGGCTCCGGCGCCGGCGAACGTCTTTGCGGCCAGCGCGCCGAAGGCGCCCGACGCGCCGGTGATAATGGCGGTCTTGCCCTTGATATCGAACAGGCCAAGCGGGTTTTTCAGGAAGGCTTCGGACATCGGACGCTCCTCACACGATTTTTCTTCTCGTCATCACCGGGCTTGTCCCGGCCATCTCGCTTAGGAAGGCACGGCCGTCCTGATCGAGATCACCGGGTCAAGCCCGGTGATGACGGCTGAGGCCCGTCACTTCGGCGGCATCGCCACCGCGACCACGATGGAACAGACCTCATTGCCGCGGTTGATGATCTCGCGCGTTTCGTTCGGCTCGATCACGCAAGAGTCGTTGGCCTTCAGCACGGTCTCCTTGCCGTTGACGATCACGGTCAATTCGCCGCACAGCACGAAATAGACTTTTTCCGGCGGCGAGGCGTCGGGACCTGCGCCGCCGCCGGGCAGGAAGTGTGAATAGCCGAACACAAGGCCCTTGGTGCCGCCGGCCTCGGCGCCGAACATGCGCAGCGAGGTGTAGCTGCGGTGATTGGGCGCCTCGTAAGGTTTGGCGTCGGCGAAGCGTTTGACGTGCATTAGAATTTGCTCCCCTTCTCGATACGGAATTTCTGCTTCGGGTCGAGGATGGCGACCAGCCGCACGATGCAGCCGTCGCCGCGGTCCCAGTTCCAGGGGAAATAAGCGAAGGTGCACGCGTTTGCCGGTGACCTTGTCGATGTCGCCGCCGACATTCTCGATGCCCATGATGCCGTTCTTGAACAGGATGCGGTGCACCGGCTCCCATTCCGGGAAGTCGTCCTTCCAGTCGCGGCCGCCCGACCATTCGCGGTATTCCTCGGCCAGATGCGGGTGCAGCGGGCCGTTGCGCTGCGGGCCGATGGCGGTGGCGAGCGGGTGGTCGTTGGCCTGCGTGTCGTGGCCGACCACCTTGACCTTCTTCTTGACGAACCATTCGCCGGCCGACGGCACGAAGCCGGGCGCGCGGCAGAAATAGTCCTCCTAGTCCTCGTAGAACTTGTGCCAGCCGGTGTTGACGATCACCACGTCGCGCGGCCGCACGATCTTGCCGCAGGCTTTTTCCAGATCGTCGCCGGTGATCGGCTCCCACTTGTTCTTCGGGATCGACACCACGATGCCGGAGCCGAAGAAATGCGGCAGCGGCACTTCGTCGATGAACGGCGTGCCCTGGATCACGTGCGCCGGCGCGTCGATATGCGTGGTGTTGTGCATCGAGGTCGTGATGCGCTGCGACAGCACGCCCGACTTCGCCATGTAGTGGATGCGCTCGATCTTGACGTCCTCGAAATAAGGCCAGTTCGGCGACTGATAGCCGAAGCGATGGGACAGGTTGTAGAACTCCAGCCCCATGCTGTTCTTGAGGTTTTCTTCGAACATCACGCCGCGAATTTTTTTGGCCACGGCATCCTCCCTCTATTCGTTTGTTCGTTGCGCGTTGCTGTTAGCGCGTCGCCGTCTCAGGCGGCGGCGGAATTCATATGCGTCTCCATGGCGCGTTTGGTGGCGAGCAAGCCGTTCGGCGATCAGCGCCTGCCGGTCTGGCAAAGCGCTGGCTCGGCACCGGCACCGAAATAGCGACGGCATTGCCGAGCGGGTCCTGCAGGGCGACGCCGGCGGCGCAGATGCCGAGCGTGTGTTCTTCACGATCGAAGGCGACGCCGTTCGCGGCGCGCCGGCTTGAGATCGGTAAGCAGCGCATCGAGCCGGGTGAGCGTCTTCGGCGTGCGCGCTTCGTAGGTGCGGCCGATCAGCGCCTCGACCGCGGCGTCGGCAAGTTGCGCCAGATAGGCCTTGCCGTTGGCGGTGCAGTAGAGCGGAAAGGTTTCGCCCACCGCCGACACCGTGCGCAGGCGCTGCGAGCCGATCACCTGGTCGATGAAGACCAGATGGTCCTTCTTGACCGTCGAGAGGTCGACGGTCTCGTGCAATTCCTCCGACAGCCGCTCCAGGAACGGCCGCGCCAGCGCGATGAAGTCGCTGCGCACGGAGGCCGCCAGCCGCAAGATTGTGGGCCCGAGCCGCACGCGCCCGTTGGGCGTGGCCGCGATCACCAGCTTTTCGGTCTCGAGCGCGGCGACGATGCGCTGCACGGTCGAGCGCGCGAGGTTCACGCGCTGCGCGATCTGGCCGAGGCTGAGGCCGGCGTTTTCTTCTTCCAGCGCGCGCAGGATGGTGGCCGCGCGCGCGATCACCTGCACCTGGCTCTTGTCGTTGGTGACGAGACGGTTCATCGACGCGACTCCACCCGACCCCGCCGGCGGTCTTATGCCGCCTTGCATCGTGGGACACGTTAGCCCAAAATCCGGTACAGCCGAAAGAGAAAAATTGGGCCGCGGCCGCCCGCCAGCGTAGCCGAGGGAACGCCATGGTCAAGAAGATCGCGCTGGAAGAGCATTTCCTGGATCCCGCCACCGAGCCCTACTGGCGGCCGACGATGGTGGACGTCGCGCCGCAAAAGACCGCGCAGCTTTATGCCAGCCTCACCGATTTCGGCGAGCAGCGGCTGGAAATGATGGACAAGGCCGGCATCGCGCGCGCGGTTCTGGCGATTGCCGGACCCGGCGTGCAGGCCGAGCGCGATACCGCCACGGCGGTGCGCAACGCGCGCGCGTCGAACGATTTTCTCGCCAAGGAAGTGCAGAAGCGGCCGGACCGCTATTCCGGCTTTGCCCATCTTGCCATGCAGGACCCGAAGGCCGCCGCCGACGAGCTCGAGCGCTGCGTGCGCGATCTGAAGTTCTGCGGCGCCATGATCAACGGCCACACCAACGGCAAATATCTCGACGACCGGTCCTACGATCCGTTCTGGGAACGCGCCGCGGCGCTCGGCACCGCGATCTATCTGCACCCGGCCGATCCGGTGGCGCCGTTGCCGGTGCTCGCCGGTTACAACGTGCTGGCGCGGCCGATGTGGGGCTGGGGCGTGGAGACCGGCTCGCACGCGCTGCGCCTCATCTGCGGCGGCGTTTTCCATCGCTATCCGAAAGCCAAGCTGGTGCTCGGCCATCTCGGCGAGACGCTGCCGTTCCAGCTCTGGCGCTTCGACAGCCGCTCGGCGCCTTACGGCTGGAAATTGCCGAAGCCGCCGTCGCAATATCTCAAGGAGAACGTCTGGGTGACGACTTCCGGCATGTACGACCTGCCGCCGGTGCGCTGCTCGCTCGATGCGCTCGGGCGCGACCGCGTGATGTTCTCGGCCGACTATCCCGTTCGACTGGCCGGGGCCGGCGAGTTCATGGACGCGGTGCCGATCGACGAATCCTTGCGCGCCGATGTCGCCTACAACAACGCGGCGAAGCTGTTGGGGTTGGCTGTACGAATTCTACGTCGTTCCCGCGAAGCGGGGCCCATACGCCGTGCCCTATCGATCAGCTACGGAGTATGGGCCCCGGCCCTCGCTTCCGCTCGGCCGGAACGACAGCGAAATTCACTTCGCGTCGATCACCCGCACCGGCTTGCCGTCGAGCCAGGCGCGGATGTCCTCGACCATGTCGCGGAAATATTTGGTAGTTCTGCTCGCTGACATAGCCGAGATGCGGCGTGATCACGACATTGTCCAGCTTGCGGAACGGATGATCGAGCGGCAGCGGCTCGACGTCGAACACGTCGAGGCCGGCGCCGGCGATCGTTTTGCTCTGCAGCGCCGCGATCAGCGCCTTCTCGTCGACGATCGGCCCGCGCGAGGTGTTGATCAGATAGGCGGTCTTCTTCATCAGGCCGAGCTCGTTCGCGCCGACCAGCCCGCGCGAGCGGTCGCTCAGCACGACATGGATGGTGACGAAATCGGCGTTGCGGAACAGGTCGTCCTTGGTGACTAGCTCGGCGCCGCGCGGCCTTGCGCCTTTTCCGGCGTGAGGTTCTGGCTCCAGGCGATCACCTTCATGCCGAAGGCATTGGCGACTGCGCCGACGCGCTGGCCGAGCTTGCCGAGCCCGATGATGCCGAGCGTCTTGCCTTCGAGGTCGAGGCCGATGCGTCGTCTGCCAGCGGCGCGCCGGCCTTCAGCCGCGCATTTTCGAAGCCGATCTGGCGGGTGAGTTCCAGCATCAGCCCGAAGGCGATGCCGGCGGTCGGGCTGCCGACGGCGCCGGTGCCGCAGACGGTGATGCCGCGCTCGGCCGCCGGCCTTGATGTCGATGGAGTTGTTGCGGGTGCCGGTGGTGATCAGCAGCTTGAGGTCGGGCAGGGCCTCGATCACCTTGCGCGGGAACGGCGTGCGCTCGCGCATGCCGACGACGATGGCGAAACCCTGCAGCGCCTTGATCGCCTCGTCCTGGCCTGGCAAGCGGCTCGTTGAAGACCTTGATCTCGACGTCCTTGGCGACGGCCGACCAGTCGGCGAGTTTCATGCGCCACGTTCTGGTAGTCGTCGAGAATGGCTGCCCTGCAACCATGGCGCGTCTCCTTACGTGCGCGCCGGAACGGTCCGAGGCGCGACCACTTCAGGCGCGGAGACGACCGAAAAGAAGGGGGTGTCAGCCGTGCGGCGGCAGGCCGTGCTTGGCCCGCCAGGCCGGGCCGGGGCCGCGCATGTAGTGCCGTTCGGGCCGGTAGGGGCGGGCCACGTCGCGGGTCAGTTCGCGCCAGAAGGCCGCGAAGAAGTTGCCGACCAGCTGAAGGGCGGGGCAGCAAGGCGACCGCGGAACCTGAAATGGCCAATATGGCTCGACCCATGACGTAACTCCCACACCGACCAGGCGGGCCGGTCGGCCCGCTATCCCTTGGTCGCCCCGTCCGGCGCCCAGGTTCATGGAGGGTGATGATGGCGGCGAAGCGGTTAAAAACCGGTACCAGAAAGGCATACCGGCGGCAAATTTCAAATCAGCCTTTCCAGAGATTTACCGCGATCTGCAGACGCGGAGGCCGGGCCGTGCGCTTGCTCTTTGCGGTTCGCGCCGTTACATCAGCCGCGAATTTCCCGACAAAATGCGTCGCGTGGGTCTGCGCATGGATTGCGCGTCGAGGCCGAATAGGGTCTGGAACGTCAAAAGGGTTTCGTAGGTCAATGAACGGTCGCCAATTCATCTATCACATGCAGGGTCTGACCAAGACCTATCCGCCGGCCAAGAAGGTGCTGGATAACATCCATCTGTCCTTCTACCCGGACGCCAAGATCGGCGTGCTCGGCGTCAACGGTTCCGGCAAGTCCACGCTGCTGCGCATCATGGCCGGCATCGACAAGGAGTTCACCGGCGAGGGCTGGGTCGCCGAAGGCGCCCGCGTCGGCTATCTGGAGCAGGAACCGCAGCTCGATCCGAAAAAGACCGTGCGCGAGAACGTCATGGAGGGCGTCGCCGCCAAGAAGGCGCTGCTCGACCGCTACAACGAGATCGCCGTCCAACTACTCCGACGAGACCGCCGACGAGATGGCGAAGCTCCAGGACAAGATCGACTCCAAGAACCTCTGGGACCTCGACAGCCAGGTCGATCTGGCGATGGATGCGCTGCGCTGTCCGTCCGACGACGCCGACGTGACCAAGCTCTCCGGCGGCGAGCGCCGCCGCGTGGCGCTGTGCCGGCTGCTGCTCGACCAGCCCGAACTGCTGCTGCTCGACGAGCCGACCAACCACCTCGACGCCGAGAGCGTGAACTGGCTGGAAGGCCATCTGCGCAATTATCCGGGCGCCATCTTGATCGTCACCCACGACCGCTATTTCCTCGACAATGTCACGGGCTGGATCCTCGAGCTCGATCACGGCCGCGGCATTCCTTACGAGGGCAATTACACCTCGTGGCTGCATCAGAAGCAGAAGCGCATCGAGCAGGAAGGCCGCGAGGACGAGGCGCGCCAGCGCACGCTCGCGCGCGAAAGCGAGTGGATTTCATCCTCGCCCAAGGCGCGGCAGGCCAAATCCAAGGCGCGCTACGAGCGCTACGAGGACCTGCTCAAGATCGCCAACGCCAAGGTCAACACGGTGGCGCAAATCAGCATTCCGGTGGCCGAACGGCTCGGTCAGAACGTCGTCGACTTCGACCACCTGACCAAGGGATTTGGCGACAATCTGCTGATCGACGATCTCACCTTCAAGCTGCCGCCCGGCGGCATCGTCGGCGTGATCGGCCCGAACGGCGCCGGCAAGACCACGCTGTTCCGCATGATCACCGGCCAGGAAAAGCCCGACAAGGGCACGATCAAGGTCGGCGAGTCCGTGCATCTCGGCTATGTCGACCAGTCGCGCGACAGTCTCGACGGCAAGAAGACCGTGTGGGAGGAAATTTCCGAGGGCAACGACATTATCCTGCTCGGCAAGAAGGAAATGAATTCGCGCGCCTATTGCGCCTCATTCAACTTCAAGGGCGCCGACCAGCAGAAGAAAGTCGGCACGCTTTCGGGCGGCGAGCGCAACCGCGTGCATCTGGCCAAGATGCTGCGCTCCGGCGCCAATCTGCTGCTGCTCGACGAGCCGACCAACGACCTCGACGTCGATACGTTGCGAGCTTTGGAAGAGGCGCTGGAGGATTTCGCCGGTTGCGCGGTTATCATCAGCCACGATCGCTGGTTTCTCGACCGCATCGCGACACATATCCTCTCGTTCGAGGGCGACAGCCACGTGGAGTGGTTCGAGGGCAACTTCCAGGACTACGAAGCCGACAAGATGCGACGGCTGGGCCAGGACAGCATCATCCCGCACCGGCTGAAGTATAAGAAGTTCAAGCGGTAATCGCGGCGTCTGCGTCACACGGTATCCCATGTGGTCACCAGTTTCTCCGCTCATGCCCGCGCAAGCGGGCATCCAGTTCTGGATCCCCGCTTGCGCGGGGATGAGCGGGAGTTTGGAGACGGGATGACAATCATCATCAGGCTAATCGCACTCTTTCTACTCGTACCCTTCGCCACGCCCGCCCACGCCGCTGACGCCGCATTCCGCCAATGGCTGCAGACGCAATGGCCGGCAGCACAGCAGCTCGGTGTGTCACGGGCAACGTTCGACACGGCAACACGCGGGCTGGAGCCTGATCTATCGCTGCCCGATCTCGCCATCCCGGGCCGCCCCGAACAACAACCGCAGCAGCCGGAATTCGTGCAGACACCCGGCCAATATTTGCGTGAGGCCACTTTCGACCGGCTCGCCGCGAGGGGAAGGCAACTTGCCGCGCAATATCGCGATACGCTCGCGCGCATCGAGAAAGACATCGGCGTGCCCGGAAATGTGGTGCTCGCGATCTGGGCGCGCGAAACCGACTATGGCGGCTATCAGTTGCCGCTCGACGCGATCCGCACGCTGGCGACGCAGGCTTACACTGGAAAGCGCAAGGAGTTTTTCCAGAACGAATTTCTGCACGCATTGAAAATGCTGCAGGACGGCGTGCCACGTGCCGATATGCGCTCGTCCTGGGGCGGAGCCCTCGGATTGACGCAATTCCTGCCGTCGGAATTCTACAAATATGCGGTCGATTTCGACGGCAACGGCCGCGCCGACATCTGGCATTCGGTGCCGGACGCGCTGGCGTCGGCTGCGAAACAGCTGGCCGGCAAAGGCTGGCGCACCGGCGAGCCTTGGGCGATTGAGGTCCACGCGCCTGCCAATGCCGATTGCAGCATTAGCGTGCCCGACGTGACCATGCCGGTTGGCGATTGGGTCAAACGTGGGTTCATTCCGGCATACGCCCGCAAATTGTCGGCCGCCGAACTCGCGCTGCCCGCTTCATTGTTGCAGCCGGAGGGCAGCTATGGCCCGTCGTTCCTGGCGCCGAAGAACTATTTCGTGCTCAAGGACTACAATTATTCGGATCTCTATGTGCTTTTTGTCGGCCACCTGAGCGACCGCATTGCTGGCGGCAAGCCGTTCGAGACCCCGTGGAGCAAGAATGCGCAACTCAAGACAACCGAAGTCGAGACGATGCAGAAACGCCTGGCTGCGCTCGGCCTCTACAAGGACAAGATCGACGGCAAGGCGGGCATGCTGACGCGTGCCGCGCTCGGCGCATATCAAAAGAAAAGCGGATTGAAGGTTGACTGCTGGCCGACAGCCGCTGTGCTTGAGCACATGCGGCGGTAGTCATTGTGGCGACGGTTATTTTTCCCGCTCGTCCCCGCGCAAGCGGGGACCCAGGGCAGTCTGTCACGGCCGCTCCGGATTCCCGCTTACGCGGGAATGAGCGGAGAAAATCGGACTAATCGCAGACCTGTACGCGGCGCATCCGGTAGGCGTAGCCGTCCCACACCTGCTGGCGTTCGGTATGGCAGACCGGGCCGTCGACATAAGCCGGCGGCTCGGCATAGGCGGGCGGCGGCGGTGCGTAGACCGGTGCCGGCTCGACATATCTCGGTCCGCTATTGGCAATCGCCGAGCCGATGATGGCGCCGGCGGCAAGCCCGCCGACCACGCCGGCGGCAACACCGCAGCCGCCGCAATTCGCTTGTGCCGAAGACGGCAACGCCGCGGCCAGGGAAACGGCCGCGGCGAGCGCAATAAAAGTCTTGTTCATAGGCGTCCTCTCGAGCCGATGGTTCGGCGCGATCATTCACCCAAAGTCGTTACGCGACCTTTAAGGGCAGATGAAGCGCGGCCTGCTCCAGCCGACGAAATTGCCGTAGCCATCACGCAAGGGCCGGCGTGCCCAGTAACCGCCCGGGCAGGCGGCCGGATAGGGGGCGCCATAGCCTTCATAAACGACATAGCCCGGCGCCGGGCCGTAGTAGCGGGGTCCGCTGTTGGCGATCGCGCCACCAATGATCGCGCCGCCGATGACACCGGCAGCTACACCAGCACCGACCGCGCAACCGTAGCAACGGGCGTCAGCGGTGGTCGGTGCACTCATGGTACCGATCGCCAGCGTGGCGGCCGTCGCGAGCACGAAAATGGTCTTCTTCATGGCGTATTTCCTCCAGGGTCGAGGTCGGACAAATCCGACCGCTAGCGGTGAAGTTCAAGCCAAACCTGTCCCCGTGCCGAGAAAGAGACGGTTCCAATATGTCGGAAAGTTGTTGAGCGCCGGCTCGCCCCTCGTTCCCGAAAAAGCCCGGACGCGTCGCCGAATCCGGGTCTTTTTCTCACTTTATTACGCGCCTTGCATTTTTTGGCTAGCCTTTGCCGCAGCCTTAGTCACAGACTCGCACGCGCCTGAAGCGCCAGCCCCACCCATCCCAGAATCGCTGACGGGTCCAATAGCAGCCACCATCGTAATAGGCAGGGGCCGGACCATAATGGCCGGGGCCGTAGTAGCCGGGGCCATAATACGGACCGTGGGCGGCGGCGGAGCCGATGATAGCGCCGGCCGCGAGACCGCCGATGATCCCGGCGGCAACCGCGCCACCGCGGGCCTCGGCAGGTTGCGGAGTTGCGATGGCCGCAACTCCCAGGGTCGCGGCGGCCGCGAGTGCAGTCAGGGTTTTGGTTTTGTTGAACATGGCGCACCTTCCTCTGGTTCGCTGAAGTCGTAAGCATTCAACGACCGGTATCTTTGTTTCCTGCGTTCTCGTGCTCAGCATCAACAAAGATCGTGGAGGTGAGGTTCCCGCTTTTCGCGTGAACAGCCGATGAATACGCAGTCTGACGGCCTCATTCGCCACATTAAATTTTGGCAAGACTTGCGGCGAGAGCGCGGCAAGGCGGCAATTCTGGCGAGAACCTGGCGTTTACTACGACAGCCGTCTGAAGACACGTTGCAGGATAGTCGCCTCGCGCCTGCGCCTAGCCGGATGTCCGACCAGTTTGGCCACACGGATGCGCGATGTGGTAGCGCGACGCGGCCGCGACTTGCCGCCACGCGCTTTTGCAGCGACGCGCCGTGTTTTTGATTGCGTAGCCCGGGCGCGCGTCTTGCGCCGCTTTTTGCTGTGGCGCAGCGCCTGGCGGCCGACATTACGGAGAAACAGCTTTTCAAGTGGATAGCTCAGCCTGCGCACGGCGGCTCGCAACGGCAGCCATTCGACCGCCATGATGTCTTTCATTACGTCGCGGCTCGGGCTGACAGCCGCCTGCATATGCCAGAACTGCACGACCTTTGGCCGCCCGCGCGCACGATAGGTGATGGCGCCGAGGAATTCACGCACGCGAACCCGATGGCCGGTCTCCTCGACCACCTCGCGGCGTGCGCCTGCCAGCGCGCTTTCATTCATTTTGAGCTTGCCGCGCGGCAGCACCCAGTGCTCGTCTTTCGCGCGTTGCACGACGGCAATCAGCGGTCGCGCGCCATTGCGCACGACGATGCCGCCTGCCGCATGAATGGTCTTGCCCGACATTCCCACCCGCCCATCAGTCGTCCCGTTTAGCAAAATTGTGCCGGCGCTTGCAGAGAAATACGTGTATCCCGCAAGCGCCTGTGGGCAACTGTCGCCTAGGGACCGGCGCGGCTGTCATAATTCTGTCGCACGCCGCGCCGGATTGTTGTTCGGTTCGGTTACATCGAATCGTTATCGCAACATCATCATCAGCCCTGCCATGATCGCTGCCATGACGGCCGCCATGACCGCGATGTGCATGGGGCTCGATAACATGTGCCGGACAATCGCAAAGCGCGTGCCTTCCGGCAGGAGCGCCATGCCGCAAGTCGGACACGTGCCGGGCGCTGACCACCGCACGGCGCGGTGCATGGGGCACGTATAGATCGTCGTGCCGGGGGGCGTGTTGCTCATCGTCTTACGTGGTCAGCACGCGGCGCCGTTCTTCGTATTCGGCCCCGTTGATCTCGCCACGCGCGTAGCGCTTGTTCAGAATGTCGAGCGCGCCACTGTCACGACCGTGACGGTGACCGCGTAACATGAACACCATCACGCTCACGCACAGCAGTGCCATGAGAATCATGAACCATGGCCCAAAGGTGTATGGCATCGGCCAATAATCCCACCACATAACATGCTCCTTTTTTGCCTCTGCCCCCACTGTTAAACAGGCTAAGACACGGGCTGGATGCAGCATTGATTTTAATCAACCGCAAGTATTGCGACTCGCTGCGCCGAGCCTGTTGCGTGGAGCCCTGCCGCCGTGTCCTAGTTTTGCGGGACCATCACTGGAGAATGCCAATGCCAACCTTTGCCTGGGATCACATCCACCTGCGCACGCCCGATCCGGAGGCCACGGCCCAATGGTTCGAGCGAATGTTCGGGGCGGAGCTGATCCGCTCGACGCAACAAGGCAAGCCGCGCATCGATATCAAGCTCGGCGGCGCGATGATTTTCACGGCCCAGGTCGCCCCGGGCGACGGCGTCAATCCGGCGCCGGTGACGCCCTATCAGGGGCTCGATCATTTCGGTCTCGCAGTCTCCGGCATCGATGCCATCGCCGCCGATCTCAAGAAGAAGGGCGTGGAGTTCACCAAGGAGCCTCACTCGCCGCGGCCCGGCATCAAGATTTGTTTCCTGCGCGGACCGCAGGGAATTTCAATTGAGTTGCTCGATCGCGATCCGAAATACACCTGACGCGGCCGCAAAAAAGGACGAAACGCCATGAGAATTTTTCGCATTGCGGCCGCGCTGACATTTATATTGACGGCGGCGCTGGCCGGCGCACAGCAAAAAAGTCTGCGCGAGCAGATCGTAGGAAGCTGGAATTTCGTGGTCGCCGAAGTGGTGGCGCCAGACGGCAAGAAGTCTTTTCCTTTCGGAGAGACGCCGACAGGCATCCTGATTTTCACCGCCGGTGGCCAGTTTGCGCAGATCCATGTCGCCAGTGATGTGCCGAAAATTGCCAGAAACAACCGTTTGAGTGGCACACCGGAGGAATACGCCACCATCATGGGGCGGAGCATTTCGGTGTTCGGCACCTACAGCGTGAACGAAGAAAAGAAGACGGTGACATACAATATCGTCTCGAGCACATACCCGAACTTTGCGGGCGAGGCGCAGGAGCGCACCATCGACAAGCTGACCGCCGACGAATTCATCAACACAAATCCGAATGTGGCCGGTGGGCGGGGGCGCGCAACCAATATCTACAAAAGAGCGATGTGAGGGCAGGCCCGGGCGTGGAAATCGCTCGAGCGCTGCAACCCTTTCCGTTTCGCCCTCGTTTGTCCGGGGACAATCGGACGCGGCGGGGTTGCCTTGACCATGGGGCCTCGCCTTTAATGCGCGCGGGGCGTCAGTAGCGAGCGGAGCATATCGTATGCGTGCGTGCGGGCTGGCAGTTGTCGCGGCGGCAATCATTGTTACCGCAGCCATCGTGACGACAGCTGTGGCCGATGACGCGCGGTTCGAGCGCAGCCTGGAAATGCTGGCGCCGGCCGAACGGCTCGAGCAGCTCTGCGATTTCACCGCGATGACCCGGATCCGCAGCGAAAAGAAGGAGTTCCGTCCTGACCGCGCTGTGGCGAATGCGATGGCGGAATTGCTCGCCAAAGGCGACACGCTAGAGGTGACCGGTGGCGCCTTCCGCAGCAAGAAGAAATGGTATGCACTGGCGTATCGTTGCACGGCGACGCCCGATCATCTGAAGATCGTCGCGTTCAACTACAGGATCGGTGAAGAAATTCCCGAATCCAAGTGGGCTTCATTCGGCCTGTGGCAGCAGTGAGCGGAAGCGCGCAGATGTGCCGCGTTATTGATGCTGCACCAGCACCTTGGTCCCGACCGGCACGCGCGAATAAAGATCGATCACGTCGCCATTGACCAGCCGGAAGCAACCCGATGAGACCGCTTGTCCAATGGTCTCCGGCGCATTGGTGCCGTGAATGCGATAGACGGTCGCGCCGAGATTTATTGCGCGCGCGCCGAGCGGATTACCGGGCCCGCCGGCCATCCAGCGCGGCAGATAAGGCTGGCGCACGATCATTTCCGGTGGCGGCACCCAATCCGGCCATTCGCGCTTAAGTGTGATTTTCTGAATGCCGCCCCACTGGAAACCGTCGCGGCCAACACCAATGCCGTAGCGCAGCGCGACTCCGTTGCCCATGATCAGATAGAGATAGCGGTCGGCGGTGTTGACGATGATGGTGCCGGGCGGCTGCTCGGTGCGGTAATAGACCGACTGGCGTCGCAACTCTGGCGGCAGATCCGCATCGCGCGCCGTGTGGTCAACGCCGGGGTCGACGTCCTTCATGGTGGGTTCCGATGACGGCAACAAGCCCTGTGCCGAAATCGACGTGAACGGCGCCGCCAGAAGCGCGAGCGCGAAAATCCGCAACCAGAACATTTCCAATCCCCCGAATTATTCGTACCTAAAGCTTGTCCTTGATGTGAGTCTGCGGCCGATCGGAACCGCGTGCGGTCTCGGTATGCCACCGGCCTTTTTCATCTTCGTATTCGATGGTTTCCGTATGACCTGGAACCGTTTGCTCTTCGGCGGCGGCCTGCGCGGCAGCGAGCGCGTCGGCATGGGTTGGAAACGCCTCCGAGAACACACCGTCGACCTTGTAGGCCCAGCCGCCGTCGTGCTCGACAATCTCGTAAGTGACTTCCGCCATGGCTGATCCCCGCGAACTCACAAAGGTGCCCGGATAGCGTATCGCCTTCCGGGCCGGTTGCGCCAGTCACAAGGTGAGGGGGAATTTGGGCCGGGAAGGGGCAAAGGTTACCACCCCGGTAAATGCGTTCTGCCAGCGAAAATTCAATGCCGGCGGGCATCAGAAATCGAAATCCAGCCCGAACCGCCGGTTGAAAGCCCGACGGCCCTTGGGCAAGGCGGTCCGGAGAGTTGCACGCGCGGAATAGTTGCCACGCATCCTGCCTGCATCCATGTACATCCAGTCGACGATGTCGCCCCTGGTGAACGTGATTGTGTCTCCCATTTTAAGGCACTCGACTGTGCGCGGCATATTGCCAATCTGGCCGATGAACTGCGTGCCGACATTTGCGAACGGGTGAATCCAGAAGAACTCCGGGCCGCCGTCGCCTAGCAGGGCGATCTTGACGGCGAAGCCTTTCATCTCGGGCGCCGGCCGTTTCGCCAAAGCCAGAAATCCCGGAAGTGAATCACGCGCGTTCTGGATCGCCGCGGCCATGGCGAAATCGTCGAGTGCAAGATGGACGAGTTCATCGTGGTCGGCCATCTCCACGGCCGATCGGCCGTCGGATGGCCGGGCGGCGGCCGCGCGCGCGGCGCCAAGGATGAGTGCATAGCCTTTGGCCGTCCGGCCCGTTGGGTGTCGAGACGACATGATCGCCGCCTTTCCGGCGCCGGCGCATGGGACGCCGGTCGTTACGGTTGGGTCGTTGCGGAAGGCGGAAAGGTTCAATACGGGGAGGGCTGTCCCGCCTGAAAAAATCAGCTTCGGGTGCCCACGAGCTTCTGCATCAGGGCCGACGAATTGATGTGAAAACCTTCGACCATCCATTCATCGCCCTGCTTCACAAGAACGAATTGGAAATCCGCATCGCCGTTTTGGAAATGAGCTCTGGCCACATATTTTGCGGAAATAGTCGTTTGCGAATTCATCGTCGAGATCAACGCTTGCCCCTGGCTCCCGCGATACTCCAGCAGAGGTCCGAGAGCTTGCCGCGCTGTATCAAACAACCCGCGCATATCGTTGCGCGTCACTATTGTCCGCAAATGTGGACTCGCTCGCTTCCAAAGTTCATCCGCATCCCATTTGGAAGCCACGGTAACGAGCGTATCTTCCACGTAGGCCTTACTCGCCGTATCGAGGGCAGCACCGTTGCGCGCCAGCATGAACAGGCCAATTCCACCGGCGACGATCACAACGGCGGTGATGACGCCAAGGCCATAGAAGAACTTCCGCATGGTGCCCCCTGATGGCGAATATGACAGCTGCACATACCCATAGGTGCATTCGCCTAATTCGGCGCCAACCTGACAGTTAAAAATGTAATGATGCTCCGGGGGCTTGTCAGATTGACGGCCGCCTCTTCGCAATTAAAAACAGAAAGATCGCCTCGCTCGCTGCGGTCTCTTTAAGCCTCACGCCTTCCACAGCCGGCGAAACTGCGTTGCAGCCACTTTTTCATAAGGCACTTCCCCCGCGAGGATCCCGAGTGCACGGGCAAATTGATTCATGCCGGCCACAAAAGATTCAGAAATCGACGCATCGTAATACGGCAGATCGCGGCGGATCAGCTCGACAATCAATTCGGCCTGCACCGGCGGGAACAGCTTGCGGCCGACTTCGGCCGCGCGCGCGACGTTTTTCTTCAGCGCGTTTTGCGTCTTGACGATGGCGCGTACCGCGGCCGCGGCCACCTCGGGCGATTTTTCAATCAAGCGGTCGGTAGTGGCGATCGACGCCATCGTGTAGTCGAAGCAGCCCTTCGGCCCGTCGCCGCGCCGAACGTCGAGCACGACGTCGCCGATGCCGCGGCGTACCGCGACTTCCGCGCCCATTCCGTTAGCCCAGAAGCCGTCGATCTTGCGGTCTTCCAGGGCCTTCGCCGCTGTGAGCCCGAAATTAACGCCGGCGCCGGCCGCACCCGGCACCGGCGCGATCGTCACGCCGTCGCGCGCGAGGTCGATGCCGGCGGCGATCAACAGGCGGCGCAGGCCCATGTCCACCCAGGGCGCCGCGCCAATACTCTTGCCCTTGACCGCGCCGATGTCGCCCCGCCGGACCGCAAAATCCTTATGCATGACCAGAAACCAGTACATGCCCTGCGCCTGCGCGCAGATCAGCTTGACGCCGTCCCATTGCGGAAACGCGGCGAGCGCCGA
Source organism: uncultured Alphaproteobacteria bacterium (assembly GCA_963815055.1). Lineage (GTDB taxonomy): Bacteria > Pseudomonadota > Alphaproteobacteria > Rhizobiales > Xanthobacteraceae > Pseudolabrys. The sequence continues at coordinate 51,183 of CAWFEU010000006.1, forward strand.
ATGTGCCGAGCCGCCGACAAAATCGACCGCGCCGTCGCGCAAGGCCCTGTAGGCTTTGTCGACCGGAAAGATCATCTCCAGCGTGACGTCAAGTCCTTCGTCACGAAAGAAATCGAGCTCGATGGCGGCTTCGGCGGGGAAATAGGAATTCGAAATCATGTCGGGAACGGCGAGTTTCATTTTAGCAGCTCATGCCGGCGCTAACGTTATCGTTGCGGCGCGCTTCTGGCTCGCGAGCATCGATGTGCGCAGCAGGAATTGCCGGGCGCGCACCGGGTCCGCCGCGATCTCGCGCAGTTCGCCGAGATTGCGCCTGCGTGCTTCTGGCTCGCGCACTTCCAGCCGCTTTTTATTGGCGATCGATTGTTCCTGCACGAACTCGACCGCAATGGTGCGGCGCTGGCGGCTGTAGAGGTCGAGCAGTTCCTCGGGCGCACCCTCGAGTATAACCTGCGCGAGCTTGTCCGCCAGATTGGCGGCATCCTGAAGGCCGCCATTGAGTCCCATGCCGCCGATCGGGTTGTTGACGTGCGCGGCGTCGCCGGCCAGTAGAACCCGCCCTTTGCGGAATGTCTCCGCTACGCGCTGGTGCGTCACGTAAAGATTGCGGTGCACGATGTCGTAGCGCCGCGGTGATGGAAAAAATGACTGAATGCGCGCCTGCACGCCGGCATCACTCATGATTTCATTTTCGGGTTGCTCCGGAATGACCGGATAGACCGTACGCCACAGGCCAGGCGGTCCATCGGCGGAGACCTTGAAGCAATTGCACCAGGCGCCCGGGTCGGCGAAATAGCTGCGGTAGCAATAGCCGCGCTCGGCCTCGAAATCATAAGGCGTCGTGAGGACGATGAATTGCTCCGGCCATGTGAATCCCTCGAATGCAATCCCGCACTGCTTGCGAACGATGCTGCGGCCGCCATCGGCGCCGATGAGATAGCTGCCGCTAAGGGATTTGATGCCGTCGGGCCCGCGAACATCGACCGCGACCAACCGCTCCGAAGGAGACACATCGACGATTTCATGACCGTACAGCACTTCGACGTTCGGCAATTTCCGCAAGCGATCGAGAATGAGCCGCGCGGTCTTGAACTGTTCGCATTGGACGACATAAGGAAATCGCGTGTCGTCCTTGAGCAAGACGTGGTCGAATTGCGCCACCAGCTCGCCGCTCGGCCGATCCCAGAACTGGAAGATCGGCGCGACCAGTCCGACCCGCGCCATGTCGGCCGCCAGCCCGTCCTCGGCCAGCAATTCAAGCGTCGCCGGGTGGGTGGTCGCGGCCCGCGGATCAGCCTGCGGCTCGGCGTTATTGTCGAACAGCCGAACGCGCAGGCCGCGCCGTCCGAGCAGCCAGGCGCACAGCAATCCGACCGGTCCGCCGCCCGCAACGAGAATCGCGTCGCCGTCGCTTGTCATGCCTGATTGCTTTCCCGCCGAAACAAGGCGTGTAGATCGGCCTTCATTCCTGGCGTATGGTGAATTGTATTCGACCTGTAACCTATTTTCAGGGGACCGACATGCGCAACCGGGTGACCTTGGTCTTCGCCATCGCTTTTGCCGCCCTTGCTTGCGCCACGGCCAGCCGGGCCGATGGGTGGCCAAGCAGGCCTATCCGCGTGATCATCCCGTTGAGCGCGGGAAGTGCCGCCGACATCGTCCCGAGAATTGTCTTCGACCAAGTGTCGGCCCAGCTCGGACAGCCGGTCGTTATCGAAAACAGGCCGGGCGCAAGCGGCACGATCGCCGCGCGCGCGGTGGCTGCGGCCGATCCCGACGGCTACACGCTGCTCGCCCATTCTTCGGCCCATATCATTGCGCCCTCCACAGTCGCTAACCTGCAATATGACCCGATCAGGGATTTTGTTGCGATCGCGCCACTCGGCAATCTGCCCAATGTCCTGGTCATCGCGCCGTCCAAGAACATCAAAACCGTGCAAGAGCTGGTCGCCGAAGGTAAGAAGCGGGCGATCACATTTGGTTCGATCGGCGTCGGCAGCCCGATCCATATGGCGATGGAACGCCTTCGCCTGAGCGCCGGATTCAAAGCGCAGGCGATTCCCTTTAAAGGCGCACCCGAGGCGCTGGTCGAGGTGATGACCGGCCGCGTCGATGTCTACTACTCGCCGGTGCTTGCGGCGCTGCCGTTCATCAAGGAGGGCAAGGTTGTGCCGCTGGTGGTCAGCAGCCCGACCCGCTCAGCCACCCTTCCGGACGTCCCCACGACGCTCGAATCCGGCTATCCGAATTCCGCCTACCGGTTCTGGATTGGCGTGTTTGCGCCCGCGCGGACGGCGCCCGAAATCGTCAACAGGTTGAACGCGGAAATCCAGAAGGCGCTTCAGTTACCCTCCGTGCGCCAGCGGCTCGCCGCGCTCGGTGTGCAGCCCATGGCGATGACGGCCGGCGAGTTCGACAAGTTCGTCAAGGAAGAGCTGACGATCAATGCGGAACTTGCCAAAGCGGCAGGAATTTCAGCGCATTGATGGTGCAGGCTTTGATGTTTGCTTGGGACTTCCGGTGAGCCCGGCGAGTTGTTATCGTTGTTGTTGGCGGCCGTGATCTTAACGCGATGAAGGACACCACTCCGATGCCTCAGGAAAAGCCACTCGTTCGCATTGCTCCGAACAACCCGGTCTTCGACCTGCCGGTGATCGTCGGCATCGAGGAAAAATTATTCGACAAAGCCGGGCTCAATGTCCGCTTTACCGGGACCTACGCCGACCGCGAAAAAGACAGCGTGGAATTTCCGGTTATGGCGCGGATGAAGGAGCAGATGTTCGATTGCGGATCGGCCGACAGCTACAACGTCTGCGAATGGGCCAGCATCGACCGGCTGGAGAAAGGCAAGCGTGGCGGCAATATCGCTGCGCTGCGCGCGTCGGTGGCGGCGCAGGCAATCATCACTTTCGACGAAACGCTGCAAGTACCTCGCGACCTCGCCGACCTCCCGGTCGTAGTCCAGGAATTGACCGGGTCGCATTACACGACGCTACAGATGCTTGAAAGCGCCGTCGGCGCCGAGCACGTCAACATTGCGCGTGGCGGCCTGCCGCAGAAACGCTACGAGGGACTCAAGAACGGGACCTTTCGCGTGGTCACGGTGATGGAACCGTTCATCAGCCTCGGCCTCAAGGATGGCGCGCATATCATTGCGGCTGCGTTCTACCGTGGCGGTGAAGTGATCGCCGCCGACCTCAGCGCCGAGCAGCGCAAGGCTTACTACGATGCGGAGAACATGGCGGTCGATCTCATCAACGCTGATTTCTACAAATACGCCCACCACGTGGCCGCGCACACCAACGGCGCATTGAAGCCGAACGAGCTGCTAAAGGCATTTGTCCGTTACAAGCACGTCGATTACTACAACTCGACGCTGTTCGGCCGGACCTATGACTGGATGAAGGCCCGCGGCCTCACCGAAGGTCAGAGCGAACATTCCAGGTTGGTCGTTAGCTGAATTCGAGTTGGCGCGTTCGGCAGCGTGAGGGCATTTAACGCCCTGCGCCGCCCGCATTCCTGGTCCATCAGGAAACCCGCATTCCTGGTCCATCAGGAAAAGTGTCGGCGCGGTAACCGTCCGTGAGTACGCACGCGTTTTATCGGGACGCGCACCATCAAAATCCCTGGTTTGGAACGTTTTCGCGGTCCCGCGAATTAGCCTGTTGGATTCGCTGATGACTGGCGACAGAATTTTGCGGCCTGCAGGACAATGGTTTCTGTGGCCGATTGTAGTGCCGTCATTCATTGCGTTTTCGAACTCATCGCAAGGAGAGGCACATGAAAACACAAACTTTATTGGCGACCGCAATTGTTCTGACCTTCGCGGCGCCGGCAGTGGCCGACGAATATTATGTTGTTCGCGGGCCCGACCGTCACTGCACCGTGACGACGACCAGGCCGAACGAGCAGACCACGGTCACGCAGATCGGCCCGCTCGCATTCGAGTTGCGCGAAAAGGCGCAGGACCGCATCAAGACCACGAAGATCTGCAGCGATGACACCACGACCGGAACGTCGGTTCATATCGATAAAGACTGAGTGATAAAAAATAAAAGGGGCGGAGCTTTTTGCTCCGCCCCGCTGCTGTCACCAATGGTGCCGGCGCCAATACCGGTGACGCCAATATGGCCGCGGCGCATATGCGTAGCCGTAGTAGCCACCGTAGTAGTTCGGGCGCCACCAGCAGCGGCCATAGGAACCGCAAACCCACCGCACCTGCTCAATTTTCGCTGCAGATTCGGTCGCTACCGGTGAGATCGGCGTCGCCGTTGCCGCAGTCGTTCCAAGGCTGCCGCAAATTGCGGCGGTTGCAAACAAGACCTTCATTGCTCTCATGGGCTCCTCCATCGATGCGCCCTTAACGCGCGACCCTGTGGGAGGTTTCCGGCGAGAGTTGGCCGATTGGCTTAACTTTTATTCAGACTGGAACCGCGGCATGCGAAAATGACCGTTTGCATCCCGGATAAGGGTGAATGCGTATCGGCATGCCGTATCCGGCGGTGGTGCCTGTCCTTTACGCAATAAACGCCGCCAGCGCGTCCGCGACGTCGAGCGACATGACCGCAATCTGAGAACTTAGAAATGCGTTCCCTTGCGTTGTGGTCAGGCTGTTGATGTCTTCCGTCGTGAGCCCGGCAATCGCGTCCGTGCTCAGGCCTGGAATACCGCTTGTGCTCGACAATGCACCGAAGTTGGTCGTCGTCATTCCGCCAATCTGCGCGCTCGTGAAGCCGCCGACCTGCGTCGTGGTAAGCGCCGCGATTTCGTCCGTTGTCAGGCTGTTGACTCCCGCCAGCGGCAGCGCGCCGATTTCCGCCGCGGTCAGTGCGCCAACCTGCGTTGACGTCAGGTTGGTGATCGTGGTGGTGCTCAACCCGACGATCTGCACGGGCAACAGCTTTGCGGCGTCCAATGCGTTGAGATTGCCGAGCGACAGGTTATTGAGTTGCGACCAGTAAAGGCCCTGCACCTGCGTGGTGCTCAGCGCCGCCACCTGCGTGGTGGTCAGGTTGTTGAGCACCGTCGTGCTGAGCGTGCTGATCTGGGCCGCAGTCAACGCGTTGGTCTGCGTCGTCGACAGGTTCTGCAGTTCGGTCGTGGTCAGCTGGGCAATCTGGCTGGCGTCGAGAGCCGCGACGTCAGCAGCCGGCAGCGCCGCCACCTGCGTCGCGGTCAGGTTGCCGATCGTCGTCGTACTCAGGCCGGCGGCCTGGTCGGCATCGAGACTGGTAACGTCAAGTACATTCAGGTGGTCGGTCGAGAGCGCGTCGATCTGGCTTCCGGTCAGGCCCTGCACCTGTGTGGCGGTCAGCGCCGCCACCTGCGTGGTGGTCAGGTTGTTGAGCACCGTCGTGCTCAATGCCCCGATCTGGGCCGCGGTCAGTGCGTCTGCCTGCGTGGTCGTCAGGTTCTGCAATTCGGTCGACGACAATGCGCCGATTTCGGTGGCGTTGAGCGCGCTGACTTGCGCCGATGTCAGCTCGCTGATCTGGGTGTCCGTGAAGGCCTGGATTTGCGCCTCGATCAGGCCACCCATGGTCGTCGAGGAGAGCGCCTGGACCTGCGTCACTACCAAATATTGCAGGTCGGTCGAGGTCAGCGCGTTGATTTGATCCGCAGTCAAGACGGCCATCTGGGTCGTGGCCAGGGCCGCAATGCTGGTGGTCTTCAGGCTGCCGAAGGTTGTCGTCGAAAGGCCGGCGATCTTTGCGGCGCTGATGAAAGGAATGACAGACATCGAGCTAACCCATTCCGACTGGCTGTCGCGGTCCCGTTGCGGGCCGAATGTGCGAATTTCGAGATGGATCAAGCATCGCACTGATGCATTGATTGATCCTGACGATTGTCAGGTTTGGATTCTGGTAGTTAAGGGGTTCGAAATTTTCCGCGCAATTCGAGCGCCCCGCTTAGGGATTTGTTGATGAACGGCGGTGGGGTGGCCCTAGTTGCCCTGCAAAGACGAGCCGCCGCCGCAATTCCGCGATCACCGTCGCCATCATCAAGGCGCCGGCCGCTGCATGCGAGCTCCTGAAATTCCGCGCGGGTACTTTAGCAGGGAAAATGCGAGGCGCCCTGTGCAAGGCGTCTTCGGAATGGTGCAATTTTAGATATTCGGCAAACCGTTGCTCAAGTGGCGAGTGCCAGAGTGATTCCTGAGCCATTTGGAAACGCGACGATGATCTTTAGACACGGTTTTACGGTTGCCGTCGTTTTACTTCTTCCCAATTTCGCCGTGGCCGGGCCAGGTCTTCTGAAAGTAGCCTGCGGGGATGACATGAAAGCGCTTTGCGGATCTGTTCAGCCGGGCGGTGGCCGCATTCGTGACTGCATGCGGGAACACCGCGCGCAGCTTTCAAATGCCTGCAAGATCGCCATTGCCGATCGCATGCTTGAGCGCACCGCAAACAAGGCGGCCAACGGCGGCCAGGCTCCGGATCATCAGCGGCCGTAATAGACCAGTCGCGGGCAATTTTATCCCGGCCGGCGGCATGCGCCGATCGGGAGGCTTTAGATTCCGCGCTGGCGCTTGAGCCTGTCGAGATATTGTTCGACTTCCGGCGGCAGCGTGCGCAAGCCATGCTGGCCCGCCGTCGACAGCACCGGCCGCCACTGCGATCCCTTCAGGAAATTCGGTTCGCGCCCCGGCGGGATGATGCGGTCGAAAATAATCACCAGCAGCACCGCGAGCAGGGCGACACGCAGCGCGCCCAGCACGGCGCCGGCGGCGCGGTCAGGAACGCTGATGTTGGGGCCGACCATTTCGCTCACGGCAAGCCGCAACAGCGCGCTGAGCACGATACCGGCCACGATGAAGATCGCCACCAGCACCAGCCAGTTCTGGATGGCGGGCGCCTTGAACGTGCTGCTGAAAAAGGGCGTTACGCGCGGCGCCGCGAAGACGGCGACGCCCATCGCTCCGATATATCCAAAAATAGTCGCCAGGCTGCGCAGCAGGCCAGTCATGAAGCCCATCACGACCGCGAGGAATAGACAGATATAAATGGCGAGATCGAAGGGATTGGTCGAAATGAAGTCCATTGCGATTTATCCGAACCGGACTACGCTTTGTGCGTTTTTAAGACTCGAAGGAGACGGTACATGGCGTTCGCAGTCACAAGCAACAGCTTCAAGGACGGGGATTATCTGCTGAAGGATTTTATCCTGTCGTCCGATTTCGGTTTCGGTTGTGCCGGCGGCAACAGGTCGCCGCATCTCAAGTGGTCGGGTGCGCCCGCGGACACGAAAAGCTTCGCCATCACCTGCTATGATCCCGACGCGCCGACCGGCTCCGGCTTCTGGCACTGGCTGGTGGCGAACATTCCCGCCGACGTCACGGAGCTCGCTGCCGGCGGCAAATTGCCGGCGGGCGCATTGCAGACGCGCACGGATTTCGGCGCGCCCGGCTATGGCGGTCCTTGTCCGCCTGAGGGCGATCATCCGCACCGTTATGTGTTCACGGTGTTCGCAGTGAAGACGGACAGGCTCGACGTGAAAGCCGATACGTCCGCCGCCGTCGTCGGCTTCAACCTGCATTTCAATACGCTGGCGAAGACGGAGGTCATGGGCCTGTTCAAGCGCTGATTGGTCGCTGTCGCTGGCTCGCAGGTAGTCCGGTGCGGCATTCTCCGTGACTCTCCTTAGGGACAAAATCGGAATTTCTGACGGTCGCTCATCGGCTTATTGGTGCCGTGGAATTTGCAGAGGAGGCCGCTATGGCACAGGTCTATTTCCACTGCTCGCATGACGAACTGCTGCTGGTGGATTGCTGCGGAGCCGAGGTCGAAGGGCTGACCGACGCCCGCGATAGAGCCGCCATGGTGGTTCGCGCGTTGATCGCCGCGCCCGGGCCTGAGGACTGGCGCAACTGGATTCTGCACGTCAGTGATGATCTCGGCGACGAAGTTCTGACGGTGCCGTTCGATTCCGTGGTCGGCCGACTGCATTGATGCCGAATGGTAGGGAAGATCAATTTTCTCCGTTCACTCCCGCGTAAGCGGGAATCCAGTTTTTTCCTACTGCTACTAGGGGGTCGCGACCTCGGCCCAGAGATCTCGCCAGTGCGGATTATTCCTCTCGATCAATTCAAGCTTCCAGGCCCTGTTCCACTTTTTAAGCTGGCGCTCTCGCACAAATGCCGCAACTCGTACCAAACGAGTGTCTTTACGCTATAACGTCGGGTAAATCCGGGGATGAGATCATCGCGATGCTGTGAGATTCGCTTCACAAGATCGTCAGTCATTCCAACATAGAGTGTACCGTTCCGCGCACTCGCAAGAATGTAAATAAAGAATGCCATGCATTGTGGCCCTGGATCCCCGCTTTCGCGGGGATGAGCGGTTGAGGATAGGTAGGTGCGGTCAACTAGCTCCGCTCATTCCCGCGCATAGCCGTCCGAAGGACGGCGTGCTTCGCGCGCCTACGCGGGAATCCAGGACTTTCGCCCAGCGTCTAGTTAAGTTTGCCAAGATCCTTGCTTCCGCAGAGATGAGCGGGGATGTCGTAAAATTAATAACCGGACGTTCCGCATGAATCTTGGTGTGGGACGCAATCCCTAGGCCTTGGATGACACCCCCGCTACACTGGGGCGAACAAGCCGGGTGACGGGATGAAACGCGTGTTCGCACTTTCGATGGTGATGCTGGCCGGCAGTGCCGTCGCCGCCGGCACGAAAACATTCAACTACGCCTGCAAGAACGGAAATTTCACCGTCACCGCGTCACTCGACGGCGAGGTCCGTTGGAGCAAGACAGAACCCGTCATCTTGCAAATCGGCGATGAACCGCCGCAAACGCTCACTGCTGATCCCGATGCGCCCGATGCGGACAGCTACCGCAACAAGGACTACGAATTTTATTCGCTGAAGACGTTCATCACGCTGACCCACAGAGGCCACGGTGTGACGGTGAAATTCTATAATGGGTGCAAGGTGAATTAGGCGCCGGCCTGGTTAAGAATCCAGATCGACCCGTTGAGCAGCGTGGCAAAGGCCACCCAGGTTGCGTAAGGCACAAACAACAAGGCCGCCGTGCGGTCGCGCGGCCAGCGCATCACGATGAAGGCGAGGATTGCCGCCAGCAGCATCGTAACGATAATCAGCGCGGCGCCAATCTGGTGCGCGCCGAAAAACGCTGGCGACCATATGAAGTTGAGAGCGAGCTGGAGAAACCAGCCCGTCATGCCGGACGCGCGTGGTTCACTTTGCCAGGTGCGCCAGCCTGCAACGGCGACCATGATGTAGAGCAGCGTCCACACCGGTGCAAAGATCCAGTTCGGTGGATTGAACGGCGGCTTGGCGAGCCCGGCATACCAGGCGCCCGGCAGGGTCATAGATCCGATAAGCGTTCCGCCACCGAGCACGAGCACGATGAACAATGCCAGGGTGAGGTAACGGTGCATGGCTGGATCCGGGCGGGCAGCGTCGTAATGAGATATGCGCGTATTGCGCTTGCGCTAGCCTGGTAACTGCCTCTGGACGTTTCGAGTGTTGGCGGGTAGTGGCACAGTCGGACACACCAATACCGCCGGCTTGCCATTTGATTAAGTCCGGTCCGGACCCTCATTTGTCATTGCCGGGATTGACCCGGCAATCCATGAGGCACTTCGCGCGGCACAATCGTACATAAGGCCCTTCTGGGTTCCAACTCATCATGGGATGCCCGGGTCAAGCCCGGGCATGACGGTTGTCGCTAAGGCGTGATAAAGAAGATTCATGGCACGGGGACCGATCCGCGACAGCCGCAGCGAGGCCGAGAAGGCCTTCAAGGCGGCCACCACAAAACCGGTGGAGCTACCGGCGGCAAAGCCGGCTTCGCTACCCGGCGTCAAGGAAACGGTGTCGCTGCGCATTGACCGCGACGTGCTCGACTTTTTCCAGGAAGACGGCCCCGGCTGGCAGGACCGTATCAACGACGCGTTGCGGAAGGCGGCAGGGAAGTAGAGAACGCGTAAACACCATGCAGCAGAACCAAAAGGGAGAACTAATGATGCGATTTTTTTCGGGATGCCGCGCCGCATTGATTGCGGCGGTTGCTATTCTTGGCGTCGTCGGCCTTTCACCGGCCGCGTATGCCGATAGCGGCACCATCAGTATCCGAATTTTCAAGGCGGGCTTCGTGATCGGTGGTTCGGCCGGCAGCGGCGTGCTGCATTTCCATGGCCGCAACTATCCGTTGTCGGTCGGGGGCCTGAGCTACGGCTTCACCTTCGGCGCATCGGAAACGCGTTTCCACGGCACCGTCAGCAATATCCGCCGTCCGTCCGATGTCGCGGGTGTCTATGGCCAGGCCGGCGCCGGTGCCGCCCTCGTGCGCGGCGCACAGGCGGTCGTGCTGACCAATCAGAACGGCGCGGTGCTCGCGCTGACGGGTGGTCAGACCGGCCTCATCGTGAGCGCCGATCTCAGCGGTCTGGCGCTCGGACTGAGGTAGCTGCGAATTCTTCCGCTCATTCCGTCCGTTTAAGTGCGCTCGAATGAGCGATAGAGGAAATCTGCGCGCTCTCACCTTTCTCCGCTCGTCCCCGCGTAAGCGGGAATCCAGTTCTTATGGAAAAATGCTGGGTCCCCGCTTTCCGCCTTCGCGCTCCGCGCTTCGGCAGACTTGAACCGGCCGAAGCTCGCGAAGCGAGCGTAGGCTGGGTCGCGGGGATGAGCGGATTTTGCTGCTGATCCCGCCCTTCAACCCACCAAATTCGCGTCCCGCACCAGCACCCATCGCCCGTCCGGCTCCTTGCGCAAGACCGTGAGGGTGTAGCCAGAGCGATGCGCCGGCTGCCCGCCGGGCGGTGTGATCGTGATGTCGATGAAATTGCGCAAGTAGGCCCAATCACCGAGCACTTTGAGCTCGCGAATGTCGGCTTTGCCCTCCAGGCGCACGCCATCCATGCTGCGCGAATTGGCGGCGAAGGTCTGCTTGCCGAATGGCTCGCGGCCGGGAACCATGAAGATGACGTCATCGGCCATCAGGCCGAGCACGGTCGCGGTGTCGCCGGCGCGGCTTGCCGTCATCCAGTTTTCAACCAGCTCGCGGATAGCGCGTTCGTCGGGAGGCATGTTCGTCATGCGGGCTCCGTTGTCTCGCTTCGTCATTCCGGGGCGCGGTCGCAAGACCGCGAACCCGCCTGCGGGCCGAAGCCTCAAGGAGCAGTGGTCTGCCCTTTCACCCTCCGGCGGGCGGAGGCTCGGAATCCAAAATCAGATCAACGCATGAACATGGATTCCGGGTCCGGCGCTCGCGCTCCGTCCCGGAATGACTGCCGGCAATTCACGCGTCTCCCGCTACCTTCAAGATGTCGATGAGCTTGCGGTCGCGCCAGCGTTGCAGGTCGGCGATGGTACGCTGGCCCGCTTCATCGGCGACGCCGTCGATGATCAGTTTCTGGACCTGCGGCGTCAGCCGCGTCTCACCGAGGTCGTCCATCCAGCTCTGCATAGCCGGGCCGATGTGCGACATGAAATGCGGCATGCCGCCTTCGCCGCCGGCCAGATGAAATATCAACGACGGCCCCATCAGCGCCCAGCGCAGGCCCGGGCCATAGGCTATCGCGGCATCGGCATCCGAAACCGACACCACGCCTTCGGCCACAAGGTGAATGGCCTCGCGCCAGAGCGCGGCCTGCAAGCGGTTGGCGACATGCCCCGCCACTTCTTTTTTGATGTGGATCGGCTTCTTGCCGGCCGTGAGATAGAAGTCCATCGCCTTGACGATCGCCTCCGCCGAGGTCTTCGGGCCGCCCACCACTTCGACCAGCGGAATGAGATGCGGTGGATTGAACGGGTGGCCGATCACGCAGCGGTCGGGGTGCTTGCATTTCGTGCTCACGCGGCTGACGAGCAACCCCGACGAGCTGGTGGCAATGACTGTTTCCGGAGGCGCGCCGGCATCGATCGTGGCGAACAGATCGATCTTGATGTCCTCGCGTTCCGGCCCGCTTTCCTGCACGAAGTCCGCGCCCTTGGCCGCATCCGCCGGGTCTTTGAAAAATGCGAAGCGCGTGCGGTCGGCGCCGGGCTGTACGGTTCCCAGTTTTTCGAGCGTCGGCCAGGCATTATCGATGAAGCGGCGCGCGAAGGCTTCGCCGTTGGGCGAGGGGTCGTAGGCCGAGACTTCGAAGCCGCGCGCGAGAAAGTACGCCGCCCAGCTTGCGCCGATGGTGCCTGCGCCGATGACCGCTACGCGTTTTGGCATGTGTTACTCCGTTGGCTCACACCGTCCTGTATCCGCCATCCGCCATGACAATCGTGCCTGTCACGTAAACCGAGAGGTCAGAAGCGAGAAAAACCGCTGGCCCGACGATGTCTTCCGGCTTGCCGGCGCGGCCGAGCGGCGTGTGATCCATGAAGATCTTCACGAATTCCGGATGATTGGCGCGGGTATTGGCGTTGAGCGGCGTTTCGATGAAACCTGGGCCAATGGCGTTGACGCGCACGCCATCCTTGCCGAGCTCGGCGGCGAGTGCCTTTGTGAAACCGAGCACGCCGTGCTTGGAGGCCGTGTAGGCGGTCGAGCTCGGTGTGCGGATGTGCACAAAGGACTGGATCGAGGCGAGGTTGACGATCCGCCCCTTGGTTTTGCGGAGTTGTTCGAGAAACGCCTGTGTCGCGTTGAACGCGCCATGGAGGTTGATCGCCATGATGTCCTGCCAGTCCTTGGCGACGGTGTCGGCATCGGCGGTGAAGGCGTTGCGGCGGGTGATGCCGGCATTGTTGACCAGGATCGAGATAGGCCCGAGTTTAGCCGCGACCTCCGCGGCGACAGCGCGGCAGGCTTTGGCGTCGGTGACGTCGAGTGTAAGACTTATCGCCGTGTGGCCTTCGCCTTTGATGTCGGCGGCGGTCTTCGCGGCTCCCTCAGCATTGATGTCGAGCACGGCGACAGTGGCGCCCTCGCGCGCATAGCCCTTGGCGATCGCGGCACCGATGCCGGAGCCAGCGCCGGTCACGGCGGCAATGTGATTTTGCAGAAGATTCGGCATGGGCGTCCCCCGAGATTATTTGCGCCGTGCAGTGCGTAGGGTGGGCTAAGCGTAGCGAGCCCACCGGCAGACTTTCAATTTATCCCGGTGGGCTCGGCGCTGTCGCGCTTTGGCACGCCCTACCTATGCTTAGTCGCAGCACGTCACCCCGCCGTCACGCCCTTCGCCTTGAACACGCTCACAGCCTCGGGTGTCTTGAGATAGTCGAGGAAGGCCTTGGCGGCGGCCGCGTCCTTGCTCTCGGCGGCCACGGCACCGACGAACACCAGGTCTTGCTGCAAGTCGCCGGGGAAGGGGCCCGCGAGCTCGACGCCGGGGGCGATCAGCACGTTGGTGAGAAACACACCAAGCTCGGCGGCTCCTTTGGCGACGGCCTGCGGGATGCCGCCAGGCGCGGCCTGGGCCTTCAACTTGTCCTTGATCTGCTCTGAAATGCCGAGCCGCTCGAATGTCTTCTGCACGAAAGCACCGGCCGCGCTTCCCGGAAACACGGCAATCGATTGCGCCTTCAGCAGTGCCGCCTTCAGTGCATCGGGCGTGCTGACGTCCGGTTTTGGCGTGCCAGCCTTTACCGCAACGCCATAGCCGACACGCGCGATATTGTCCGCCGTGCCCGCGAATTTGGCCTTGGCCGCGTCATTTTTCATGACGTCGATGGGCACCACGCCGAGGTCGAACGGAGCTGAGGTCGACATCTTGATCAGCTCCGGTGTCGCCGCGAAGGTGATGTCGAGTTTGTGGCCGGTGGCCTTTTCGAAGCGCGGCCCCAGCTCTTTCAGGCTCGCGGTCATCGAGCCGCCGGCGAGTACTTTCAATTCGGCGGCGTTCACGGGTGACAGCATGAGCACTCCAAAAATTGCGGCGGCGGTGAGCGAAGATTTGTTCATGGATCCCCCAAATTTTTTTATATCGTGATAGCTCTCTACTCCGCTCGTCCCCGCGACCCAGCCTACGCTCGCTTCGCGAGCTTCGGCGGGTTCAAGTCCGCCGAAGCGCGGAGCGCGAAGGCGGAAAGCGGGGACCCAGTGCTTTCTTGTAAACTGGATTCCCGCTTACGCGGGAATGAGCGGATTTACCTCAAACCGGTTTATCGCCTCAGTCTGGCCTTGCGCCCGACTGTTTGACAATAGGCGCCCAGTGCTTGACGTCGTCGCGCACGAAGGCGGCAAATTCGGCCGCGCTGCCGGCGGCGGGCGTTGCGCCTTCCTTCTCGAGCTGTTCGTGCATCTTCGGATCGCTGAGCGCGGCGACAATCGCGCCGTTGAGCTTAGCTGTGATGTCCGGCGGCAGTTTTGCCGGGCCGAAAACGCCGAACCAGGCCGTCGATTCAAAACCTTTCACGATTTCGCCGATCGCCGGCAAATCGGGGAATGACGGTTGCCGCCGCGCGCTGGTCACGCCGAACGCCCGCAACTTGCCTGCCCGCACCTGCGCCGTTCCGGTGACCAAGCTGATGAACATCATGTCCACCTGGCCGCCGAGTACATCGGTCAGCGCCGGCGCCGTGCCCTTGTAAGGCACGTTGAGAATGTGCAGACCCGCCATCATCTTGAACTGGTCGCCGGCAAGGTGCAGCGACGAGCCGATGCCGCCGATCGCGATGCTCAACTTGTCCGGCCTCGCCTTGGCGAGCGCGATCAGCTCCTGAAGATTTTGCGCGGGGAGCTTTGGATTGCCGACCAGCAGGCTCGGGACGGTCGCGATCTTGCTGATTGGCGTGAAATCGGTGACGGGATCGAACGGCAGCTTGGGATAGAGCGTCGCGTTGATGGTGTGGCTGGTGAAGCTGACCAGCAGCGTGTAGCCGTCCGGCGCGGCTTTCGCGACGGCCTCCGCCGCGAGGTTGCCGCCGGCGCCGGGGCGGTTTTCAACCAGCACCGGCTGGCCGAGCGATTTCGAGAGCGGCTGCGCGATGGCGCGCGCCATCGTGTCGGTGGTGCCGCCGGCCGATGCACCGACCAGCAGCTTGATCGGCCGCGACGGATAATTGTCGGCCCGCGCGGTGGCGAGCCCAGCCAGCAAGAGCCCCAGGGCCGGGAGCAGGACGGCTGCCAATCGTTGAGCGCGCATCTGAACCATCGAAACTCTCCCTATTAGGTCAGGCCCTGCCTCGCTCACAGTACCTTGGTGCTCTCTTTCACTTTATCAGCATCGAAATAATCCTGCTCGCCGTGCTGCCGGAATTTCTCCGGCACCTGCGCCATGGCGGCCGCTTGTCATCGAGCAGAATTTCGGCCTGCAGGGCGCGCAGACATGCGCGGCCTCGCGCACTCCACGCAAGCGTCCCGGACGCACCCGCGTAACCAGCGATGCGCCGGATCGGCATCCAGCCGCGGGTGCCAGAGCAATGAAACCGTGACCTCGGGCATGGAGACCGGAATGGGAAAACTGTGCATTCCCGCGCGCAGGTTTCCGGTATGCAGCTCGGGAATGCTCGCGATCAAGTCCGAGGCCCGTGCCAGAGCCAGCGCGCCCGAAAACCCGCCGACGATTGTGACGATCTGTCGTTTCAGCCCCAACGGCTTCAAGGCTTCGTCAATCGGTCCCTCGTCGAGACCTCGCCGCGAGACCAGGATGTGTCGGCCGCCCGCATAACGGGAGGGGGTGATCTTGCCGCGGCTCAGCGCGTGCCCCCTTCGCACCGCGCCAATGAACCGGTCACGAAACAACGCCTGCGTGCGAACCTCCGGACCCGTTTTCTCCCCCACCACGCCTGTTTCCAGATCGACGGTCCCATCGCGTAGGGACGCGCTGTCTCTGTCCGTCTTCTGCACGAAGCGTAGCCGCACGCCCGGAGCTTCCTTGCTGACGCGAGTAATCAAAGCCGGCCCGAAGTTTTCCAAGAAGCCTTCGCTGGTCCGCAGCGTGAACGTGTGGACGAGCTGTTCGAGGTTGAGATTCTCGGCAGGGCGCAGAACCGTTTTTCCGTCCTGCACGAGCTGACTGACACGCTTGCGGAGTTCGAGTGCCCGGGGCGTGGGAACGAGACCACGCCCGGCCCGGACCAGCAGCGGGTCGCCGGTCGTCGCACGCAATCGCGCCAGGGCGCGGCTCATCGCCGATGGGCTAAGCCGCAATCGTTGAGCTGCGCGAGCCACGCTGCCTTCCGCAAGCAGCACATCGAGGGTGACAAGCAAGTTGAGATCGGGTGTCAACATTAACTGACCATAGCACGGCCCGATCGTGATGTGGCGTCAAACGCACCAATAAAGTGCAAATAGTGCGCCTACCGACATATCAGTCAAAGGCATACGTTTTAAAGGCATCTTCGTGAAAGGTGCCGGAAAAACGGAGTTCATTTTGAAGCCAATTATTGCGGAACGAGAGGAGGCGGCCGATGGATCCGCGGGATGGATATCTTCGGTTCGGTGGGCGCTCGCGAGCCTTTCGCTTTCGATGTTGCTGTCCTCGCTCGGCACCAGCATTGCCAATGTTGGCTTGCCGACATTGGCCCAGGCATTCAGCGCTTCCTTCCAGGAAGTGCAGTGGATCGTCATCGCCTACCTCCTCGCCATCACTGCCCTGATTGTCGGCGTCGGACGGTTCGGTGACGTCACCGGCCGCCGGCGGTTGCTATTGATCGGAATTGTTCTGTTCACGTTGGCCTCAATCCTGTGCGGTGTCGCCCCAACGCTCTGGCTGCTGATCGCCGCGCGAGCGGTGCAAGGCGTCGGAGCGGCGATTATGATGGCCCTTACCATGGCTTTTGTCGGTGAGACGGTTCCAAAGGAAAGAACCGGCAGCGCCATGGGGTTGCTCGGAACGATGTCCGCGATTGGCACCGCCCTCGGTCCATCGCTCGGCGGCGCTCTGATCGCCGGAGTCAGTTGGCGGGCCATCTTCCTCGTCAATGCACCGTTGGGTGTCCTGACTTTCCTTCTCACGTACCGTTATCTGCCCGTCGATCGTCAGAACTCGAAGACTGCGCCGAAGATCGATCGGGCCGGGTTCGACACTTTGGGCACGCTGTTGCTTGCTCTGACGCTCGCGGCTTATGCACTCGCCATGACGATCGGGCGCGGCAGTTTCGGTCCACTCAATATCGCGCTGCTGCTGGCTGCTGCCGTCGGAGCGGAGCTCTTCAGACGAGTTGAGGCGCGGGCAGTATCACCTCTGATCCGATTGACGATGTTCCGCGATCGTGAGCTGAATGCGAGCCTCGCCATGAGCGCGCTGGTCTCGACGGTGCTGATGGCGACCCTGGTGGTCGGGCCATTCTATCTCTCCGGTGCGCTTGCGCTCGACGCAGTTGTTGTTGGAATTGTCTTGTCGGTTGGCCCACTTGTCGTAGCGCTCACCGGTGTGCCGGCCGGGCGCATGACAGACCGGTTTGGCGCACAGCGCGTGACTTTTGTCGGGCTCATCGGAATAGCGGCCGGTTCGTTCATTCTGGCAATGATGCCAGCGACGCTGGGCATCCCCGGCTACATTGCCTCCATCGTCGTCATCACTGTCGGCTATGCGCTGTTCCAGACAGCGAATAACACCGCTGTCATGACAGATATCCCCGCGGACCGACGGGGCGTCATTTCAGGCATGCTCAATCTGTCGCGCAATCTCGGGCTCATTACCGGCGCGTCCGTTATGGGTGCCGTGTTCGCGATTGCATCGGCAACGGTCGATATCACAACGGCGCGTCCCGAGGCCGTCGCCACCGGTATGCGGTTCACGTTCGCAGTCGCTGGCGTTCTGATTGTCGGCGCGCTCGCCATCGCGGCTGGAAATCGCACGCTCGCGACGCGCTAGATCCGCGCGCCGCGATTATAGGCGTCGACCAGGTTGATTTCATTTCAGAGCCCCCGCGAAGCTCGCAAAATATTATTCGTCATGCCGGGCACAGCCGGCCGAAGGACGGCGTGCTTTCGCACCCCTATGTCCAGGCCATCCACGTCCTGGCCACTTCCCAGTCGACAGTTAGTCGCGCGAGGCCGGCAGAATGTTCATTGCCGCAAGCTTGCCTCGGCCCACCGGGCGCGGATAATGCCCGGAAACCGGGGGACCTTTTGTATGCGTGATCGTGTCATCATCGCCGGCGGCGGCATTGGCGGCCTGGCGATGGCGCTCACGCTCCACCAGATCGGCGTGCCCTGCATCGTCTATCGAGGCGGTGCGCGAGATGCGCCCGCTCGGCGTCGGCATCAATCTGCAGCCCAATGCCGTGCGCGAGCTCTACGACCTTGGCATCACCGAGGCCGACCTCGACCGCGTCGGCCTGCCGGCCAAAGAATGGGCGCTGGTCGGGCTTGAACGGCAACGACATCTATTCCGAGCCGCGCGGCAAGCTTGCCGGCTACAACTGGCCGCAATATGCGGTGCATCGCGGCCGGTTTCACATGCTGCTCTACGACAAAGTGGTCGAGCGGATCGGCAAGGAGGCGGTGCAGCTTGCCAGCCGCGTCTCGGGCTACCGTAAGAACGCCGGCGGCGGCGTCACCGCGCTTCGTCGAACGCAACGGCGCGACCGCCGAAGTGCAGGGCGCGCTGCTGATCGGCGCCGACGGCATCCACTCCGCCATTCGCGCGCAGATGCATCCCGACCAGCCGCCAATTCACTGGGGCGGCGCGGTGATGTGGCGCGGCACGACCTGGGGCAAGCCGATCCGCACCGGCGCCTCGTTCGTCGGGCTCGGCACGCACCGTCAGCGCATGGTGTTCTATCCGATCTCGCAGCCCGACCCGAAGACGGGCCTCTCGATCATCAACTGGATCGCCGAGGTCACCATGGACAACACCGAGGGCTGGAAGCAGAGCGGCTGGTTCCGCCAGGTGCCGGTCGCGGACTTCGTGCACCATTTCGACGGTTGGGTCTGGGACTGGCTCGACGTGCCGGCGCTTATTCGCGGTGCCGACACCGTGTTCGAGAATCCGATGATCGACCGCGACCCGGTGCCGACGTGGCGTGACGGGCCGGTGGCGCTGCTCGGCGACGCTGCGCACCCGATGTATCCGACCGGCTCCAACGGCGGCAGCCAGGCGATCGTCGACGCGCGCATTCTCGGCGCGCTGCATGATCGAGCACGGCGTCGACGCCGGAAGCGCTAGCCGCCTATGACGAGAAGCTGTGCGGCCCGATCTCGCAGCTCATCCTGCGCAATCGCGGCGCCGGCCCGTTCGGGCTTGCTGAATCTCGTCGACGAGCGTTGTGGCGGCACCTTCGACAACATCGACGACGTGATCCCGCCGAAGGAGCGCGCGGAATTTATGGCCGGATACAAGGCCGCCGCGGGCTTTGCCATCGAGAGTCTCAATAAAGCGGAGAGGACGATTAAGGAAGGGGCGAGGGTGGGAGCAAGGCGGGCTGTGAGGGGCGCTAATTAATTCCGCTCGTCCCCGCGCAAGCGGGGACCCAGCACTTTGGCATATGACGATAGAACTGGATCCCCGCTTTCGCGGGCACGAACTGTGTTTGGCTCGCGTGCGGGGGCTCAGAACGCCTTATTGCTCTCCTTCACCTTCTCCGCATCGACATAGACCTGCTCGCCGAGCGCTTTGAACTTCTCGGACATCTCCGCCATTCCCGCCTTCGCCACGGCTTGGCGGCAAGCCCGCTAACGTCGGGTCGTTCAACGTCGCCGCATAATCCCGCACATCCTGCGTGATCTTCATCGAGCAGAACTTCGGCCCGCACATCGAGCAGAAATGCGCCACCTTGTGCGCCTCCTTGGGCAGCGTCTCGTCGTGGTATTCGCGCGCGGTGTCGGGATCGAGCCCGAGGTTGAACTGGTCCTGCCAGCGGAAGTCGAAGCGCGCGCGCGACAGCGCATCGTCGCGCAGTTGCGCCGCCGGGTGGCCCTTGGCGAGGTCGGCCGCGTGCGCGGCGATCTTGTAGGTGATGACGCCGTCCTTGACGTCGTCGCGGTCGGGCAGGCCGAGATGCTCCTTCGGCGTCACGTAGCAGAGCATGGCGCAGCCGAACCAGCCGATCATGGCGGCGCCGATGCCGGAGGTGATGTGGTCGTAGCCCGGCGCGATGTCGGTGGTGAGCGGGCCGAGCGTGTAGAACGGCGCCTCGCCGCATTCCTTGAGCTGCTTGTCCATGTTGATCTTGATCTTGTGCATCGGCACGTGGCCGGGGCCTTCGATCATCACCTGGCAGCCTTTCTCCCAGGCGATCTGCGTGAGCTCGCCGAGCGTCTCCAGCTCGGCGAATTGCGCGCGGTCGTTGGCGTCGGCGATCGAGCCGGGGCGCAAGCCGTCGCCGAGCGAGAACGACACGTCGTATTTGCGCATGATGTCGCAGATCTCGTCGAAGCGCTCGTAGAGGAAGCTCTCCTTGTGCCGCGACAGGCACCACTTGGCCATGATCGAGCCGCCGCGCGAGACGATGCCGGTGACGCGGTTCGGCGGTGAGCGGCACGTAGGCCAGCCGCACGCCGGCGTGGATGGTGAAATAGTCGACGCCCTGCTCGCACTGCTCGATCAGCGTGTCCTTGTAGCACCTCCCAGTCGAGCTTGACCGGATCGCCGTCGACCTTCTCCAGCGCCTGGTAGATCGGCACGGTGCCGATGGGCACCGGCGAATTGCGCAGGATCCATTCGCGGGTGTTGTGGATGTTGCGGCCGGTGGAGAGGTCCATCACCGTGTCGGCGCCCCAGCGGATCGCCCACACCATCTTCTCGACTTCCTCCTCGACCGAGGAGGTGACGGCGGAGTTGCCGATATTGGCGTTGATCTTCACCAGGAAGTTGCGGCCGATGATCATCGGCTCCAGTTCGGCGTGGTTGATGTTGGACGGGATGATGGCGCGGCCGCGCGCGATTTCGCTGCGCACGAATTCCGGCGTGATGAAGGCCGGCACCGCGCCGCCGAACTCTCGCCGTCGGCGAGCGCGGCTTCGCGCGCGCTCCAGCTGCTTCTTGCGGCCGAGGTTCTCGCGCTCGGCGACGTAGATCATTTCCTTGGTGATGACGCCCGCGCGCGCCCATTCGTATTGGGTGAGGGGGATGCTGGGCTCGCCTGCTCCCTTCCCCCTTGTGGGGAGGGGTCGGGGTGGGGGGTCGGAAGTACGAACGCCGCGCTCGGACTACCCCCCTCCCGGCTCGCTTCGCTCGCGGCGACCTCCCCCCAAGGGGGAGTGGATGAAGTAGCCCGCCACGGCTTCGGCGTGTTGGGGAAATTGCGCGCCAGGTGCTTGCCGCTGACATTGCCGTTGTCGACCGGCTTGATCGGCCGGCCTTCGTATTCCTCGACGCCGCCGCGCTCCTTCACCCATTCGATGCGCGCGCGCGGCAAGCCCTTCTCGACGTCGATCGCCACATCCGGGTCGGTGTAAGGCCCCGTGGTGTCGTAGACCGGCAGCGGCGCTTCGCCCGACGACCTTCGAGTGAAATGATCTCGCGCACCGGCACGCGCAGATCGGGCGCGGCCTCCGGCGCGACATAGACTTTGCGCGAGGCGGGCAGCGGACCCGTCGTGACTTTCGGGGTGACCAGATCGGCGGTGGTGACGGGCTTGTTCATGGTGTCTCTCCGCTGTCGAGTCCGACGGGGCTTCACGCCACGTAGCCTTTGAAGGTGATGAAAGCCGCCGAGCGCCAGCAGCACGATGCCGGCGCCGGTGAAGAATCCGCCGTGCGCGAGCACCGAGGTCGCCGACGAAAGTGACAAACTGCGGCGCGAAGATGCGGAAGGTGCCGGCGCAGGTCATGACCCAGCCGAGCGCCGTGATCAGGCTGCGCCAGTCGCGCGTCCAGCCGGGGTGCGCATTGAGGATGGCGAGGCCGGCGACCAGCGCCAGAATTCCCGGACAGGTAGATGAACGGGTAGCCGGCGAGGAACTGCGGCGGCCATCTCGCGGTAGACGGCCTGGTTCGCCAGCATGCCGATGCCGATCGCGCAAAGCACCGGGCCGACCAGCCGCGCGATGACGAGCGATGGTTGCATCGAAGTGTCCTGTCCCTTCGCCGGCATGACCCGGATCAGGTTCAAAGGGTTTTTCTCAGCCCGTTCCCGGGCACCCCTCGGAATGGGGCTAATGTAGGCGCGGCGTCAGGGGTGTCAATGCGCGGGCGTGGGACTGTTGAAAGCCGGTAGCAGCTCTTGTAGCCTCTCTAACTGTCATGGCCGGGCTTGCGGCAATGGAATTCGCCGGGTTTGCCACAATCTCGGCGTCATACGCGGGCATAGCCGTTCGAAGAAAGCGTGCTATCGCACGCCTATGTCGCACGCATGCATGATCGAGATGAGAGGACGCGAGCAGTACTAATTTGGCTGTTCCGATCCATCATGGATTGCCGGGTCAAGCCCGGCAATGACGACTGAGAGCATGGCTATCACATCTTCGGCAGTTCGCTGACCGCCACCTTGGCGCTGCCGTCGGCTTCGGCGATCACGCGCAGGGTCTTCGAATCGAACTCGATGCCGGTGAGCCGCAGCGTCGTCGATCCTGGCGTTGACGGTGACGCCGTGGGAACTCTTCTGGAAATCGGCGAGCGCTGAGCCGATCTTGCTCTTGGCGTCGGCGGCAAACGGCTTGAGATCGAGCACGGCCTTTTCGGCCAGCGCCTTCTGCAGATAGGGCACGGCGGCGCGCGCGGCGGCGCCGAGCAGGCCGAAGGCCGCTTCCGATTCCACCGCCAGCGACAGGTCGGTCAGGCGCAAAATCTGGTTCTGCGCATCGAGCACCGGCTTGCCCCAGATCTGGATGGTCGCCTGCGCGCCGAAGCCGAACCAGCTTTTCTTCTCGTGCGCCTTCACCAGCAGCGAGATCAGCAGCCGGTCGCCGGCGGCGCCGAGAGCGCCGCTCAGCACCTCGACATCGACCGGCCCGCTGCCGTCATCGGGGAAATGCTTGCCCTTGAACTGCGCGTCGAGAAGCTTGTTGAGCTCGGTGAACGGCATGTCGATGGGCACGCCGACGGCAAGGCGGCCGTTGTCCATCGGCGGCACCAGCTCGAGCTGCGCCGGGAACGGGCAGGACGGCTTGGTCGCCGCCGGCACGATGCGGGTTTCCGCCTGCACGCCGATGGTGAGCGTCACGTCCTTGGCGTCGATCTGCGGCTGCGCCGCGGCGGCGCGGATCGGGCGCATCTCCAGCCACAATTCCGGCAGCCCGGTCTTGCCGCCGCCGAGCGGCAGCGAGCGGCACATTTTCGCCCACTCATCGCGGGCGGTGCGCTCGAGGAAAGGATCGTTGCGCAAGCGCGTTCTCCAGGCTCGCCACCTGCTGGTTCACGGTCTGGTCGATCAGCGGCTTTGACCTCGCTCGCCAGATTGATCTTGATGCCGGCGAGGCTGGTGGCGCTGTCGTTGAGAGCGAGCTGGACGACAGGTTTGGCTGCAGCCGCCAGTTGGCGGTGATCCGCGGGCTTGGCGTGGACGATGACCTGGCCGCGCAATTCGGCCTTCTGGTCGAGCACTTGGGTTGGTGATGCTTGCCGACCTCTGCCGCCGCCGAGCAGGTCGATCGGGCCGGCGATGCCGCCGACGACGCCGCCGGCAATGCCGATTTGGCCGGTGATGCGGATTGCCGCTGAGCGGAGTGGTGATGGTGAGCGTGTTGGGTTTGCCGCTCACCGCCATGGTGCCGCGCGACACGGTGATGCCGATGTCGGCCTTCGACAGCAGGCTCGACACCGGATTGCGTTCTTGCCGGTGAGATCGCGCGGCGCCGAGGCGTCGAGGCTGCGGCCGATCGCCGCGAGCGAGACCGCAACCGGCGCGATCACGTAAGAGGCGCGGGTCAATGGCTGCAGCGGCGGCAATTGCGGCAATTTCGCCAGCGATGCCGGGAATGCCGCCGCCGCTCGGAAAGAAGCGGTCGAGCGCCCACAGCGTGACGCCGAAGAAAATGGCGACGATGCAACGGCGCCGAGCGCCAGCCGAAAGAGCGCGACCGGCCGAACAGGCGGATCGGCGCCGTCGACGTAGTAGATGAATGTGTCGACGCCTCTCATGCACGGTCCGTTCGATTCGCCGGACTATGAATTTTAGGCGGCTGCTCGCGCTTGCGCCAGCGCGCCGGAGCATCGCGGGTGAGGTAAGGACGCGCCACAAACTCGGCGTCAAGCCCGGCAATGACAATTGAGAGACTTCACCGGAACATACTGGTTGTCCGTGCGCGCGATTGGCGCGAGCGTCACTTGATCGACAAATTCAGGGCCTTGACCATCTCGCCCCACTTGGTCACTTCGGTCTTGAACAGGGCCTCGGCCTGCGCTGGCGACCCCTGGATCGGATCGAAGCCGATGGTGCTGAGCTTTTTGCACATCGGGATTCTTGATTGTGTCGTTGATCGCCGTATTCAAGGTGGCGATGATCTGCGGATCGGTCTTGGCCGGCGCGAAGTAGCCAACCCATGACGCGGCAAAAAATCCGGGGAAGCCCGCCTCCGCATAAGTCGGCACGTTCGGCGTCACGGGCGCCCGCTTTTCAGCCGCAATGCCGAGGCCCTTGAGTTTTCCCGCCGCAACCTGCGCGGCCGCGCCGCCGCCCAATGTCGTTGCGAGCAAATCGATCTGGTTGCCGAGCGTTGCATTGATGGCCGGCGCGCCGCCCTGGAAGGGCACATGCGTTGCCTCGATGTTGGCGATCTTCTTGAAGAAATATTCGGCCTCGATGTGCGAACCACTGCCGACGCCTGCCGAACCGAAATTGATGGTCTTGCCCTTCGCCGCCTTGACGAAATCGGCGAGATTGTTCGCCGGGTTGCTCGGGCTCGTCACCAGCGCTTCGGGACTCGAGGCGACAATTGCCACAGTCTTGAAATCGGTCGCCGTGAACGGCTTGGTCTCGCGCAGTGTTTCATTGATGGCGAGCGCCGTGGTTGTCACCAGCAGGGTATAGCCATCGGGCGCAGCGTGCGCGACTACGCCGGCCGCGATATTGCCGCCGGCGCCGCCGCGGTTCTCGACCACGACCGGTTGATGCAGGCGCTCGCTCAGGCCTTGCCCGACCATGCGCGCCAGCGTGTCGGCAACACCGCCTGCGGCGAAGGCCACAATGAGCGTAATCTTGTTCGACGGGTAGGTATCGGCGGTGGCGCGCCCGGTCAGTGCCAGGGCGGCAATGATGATCACCGCAAATATGTGCCGAAGACGACGTGGCATGATTGATCCCCCTGCATCTCGCGTTTTTGTTTGTGGTGCATGCGCGAACTGTACTGAGTATTCCATTCCACTGATTTGATGACAAGCAAGGTGGTGCCCAGACGTCGCCTGGGAGCCCTGTACCCCGCAGCGTGTGCAGTGGTTACTGGATGCCCCGCCTGCGCGGGGCATGACAGCGGAGAGATAGAGCGTTGCACCACCAATTCCGTGTAACGACCGGCCGTGGCATGCTTGCGGCCATGGCACAGCCTTTCGTCGAGCCATGCGACCGCGGCGTCATCGACGCCCAGCCGTGCCCGCGCGCGCTCGGGCGCGAGCCCTCGCCGCAACAACGCCGCATGGTGCTCGCCGCCTGCGTGCTTGCTTCGTCAATGGCTTTCATCGACGGATCAGCGCTCACCGTCGCGCTGCCAAAATTGCGCGCGTTTTTTGGCGCGGACCTCGCCGCGGTCCAATGGGTCCTCAACGGTTACGTGCTGGCGCTGGCCGCGCTGACGCTGATCGGTGGCGCGCTCGCCGACCACTATGGCAAGGCGCGCATGCTGGGGTTTGGGTGCCTGGGATTCGGACTTGCGTCGGCGGCCTGCGTGATAGGGCCATCGGTGGAGTGGCTGATCGGATTTCGTGTCGTGCAGGGCGTTGCCGCTGCAATCGTCACGCCATCGAGCCTGGCGCTGATCGGCGCAATTTATCCGAAGGCGGAACGCAACCGCGCCATTGGCGTGTGGGCGGCCGCGTCTGCGCTTACCACGGCCGGCGGGCCGGTGCTGGGAGGCTGGCTGACAGAGAATTTCGGATGGCAATGGGTCTTTGCGATCAACCCGCCGCTCGCGCTGGCAACGATCGCACTGCTGATGGTCTACGCGCCTGCCGACCAGCATGAACCGCGCCGGTTCGACATTGCAGGGGCGGCCATCCTGGCGGCTGCGCTCGGCGCATTGGCCTGGGCGCTGAGTCAAATCGGCCCGGGGAAGGCCGGCGTTGTCAGCGACATCATGATTGCCGTGGTGGCGATCCTGGGCTTTGCAGGGCTCGCCGGTTACGCGATCTGGGAACGCACCAGCGATCACCCGATGACCCCGCCGCGCCTGATGGGCAACCGTGCGTTCGTCGGCCTCAACGTCGCCACCCTGTTCATCTACGCGGGCCTGTCCGTAATGTTTTTCCTGGTGTCATTCGATCTCATCGACCGGCGTCGGCTGACGCCGATCGACGCGGGACTGGTATTTCTGCCCTTCACGCTCGGCGTCGGCCTGCTGTCGCAGCCGTTCGGTATGCTGGCAGACAAGATCGGCGCCCGCACAATGCTGATCGCGGGGCCGCTCGCGGCGGCGGTCGCGTTTTTCCTGCTGGCGCTCGCGTCGAACGCTTCGCTTGCCGTGGGTGTGATTGCGCCGATGACGCTGCTTGGCATCGCCTTCGCGGTGCTGATAACACCGCTGACCGCATCGGTGATGTCGGCGGTCGCGCCGGCCGATGAAGGTCTCGCATCGGGCATCAACAATGCGGTCAGCCGTGTTGCACAATTGACCGGCGTTGCACTGTCTGCAGGCGTCGCGTCATATTCTTCGGGTTATCGTGCCGGATTGATCGCTGCCGGCATTCTCTCCGTCATCGGCGCTGTCGTCATCGCCGCACTGATGCCGCCGACCGTGCAAAAACTTCGGAGACATTCATGACCCAGAAATGCTCGCATGGATCGGGTATCCGCGATGTGACGCCGAGCGCGCTCGGCTGCGAGGAGTGCCTGAAAATTGGTTCGCCCTGGGTGCATTTGCGGTTATGCCGGACCTGCGGCCATGTCGGCTGCTGCAATTCCTCTCCGAACAAGCACGCGACCAAACATTTCCGCGCCACCGGCCATCCTGTTATCGAGGGTTACGATCCGCCGGAAGGCTGGGGATGGTGTTACCTCGACGAAACGTTCGTCGATCTTGGCGGCCGCACGACGCCGCAGCGCGGTCCCATCCCGCGTTTTGTCTGAAAAAACTAGGCAGTTTTCGGCAGCGGTATCGGCGCCAGTTCCTGCGGCTGATAATGCGCGAGCGCCTGGATCGCGCTGATGTTGATGAATTCAATCTGCCTCTCGCTGTCGGCAATCAGTTTCTCAGAGCGCAATTGTTGCATCATCCGGTTTAAGTGCGGAACGCTCAGTCCAAGCACGTCGGCCATGACTTCCTGCGAAAACGGCAAGGCGAAGCTCGTCTGGTCGGCACGCCGGACCGCGCGAAGCCGCGCATGCAACTCGAGGAGAAAATGCGACAGGCGCTCGATCGGCGTGCGCCGCCCGACATCGATGATATGTTCGGCATAGGTCGTGGCTTCTTGCACGGCGATCCAGCTCAGCGCGAGGCCGAATTGCGGCCGCCGGTAACAGAGCTGTACGTAGGCATCCAGCACGCAGACATTCATCGAGAGATCGGTAATGGCGCTCACCGAATAGACCGCACGTTCGTAGAAGCTCCCTGGCAGTCCCACGATGTCGCCGGGCAGTACCACGTTCAAAATCTGCCGCTTGCCATTACGGAGCAGCTTGTAACGCACGGCGTAGCCGTCCTTCACGAAGCAAAGCTTGCGATACTCGTAGCCGTCGACGATGAGATCGCGCCGCCGCCGGATGGCCAATTCGCCATCGATGATCTCGTCGAGGCTTTTGAGATCGTCCGCGTCAAGCTCGACATGCTGCAAAAGCCTGACGACGAACGGGTGTTGATCGAGGTCGTCGGCTGAGGATGAAAGGCCCATGGGTGGTAGGCTAATCCGGTTCGTTAATCTGAATCAATGATCCTGGCGAAGGCGGGCCCCCGCAGAAACCTATCGAATACAGCGCCACTCTCTTCCCCTCTGAATTGAGTGGACCAACTACTAGCTCATTCAATGGCCGCGCTGCGTATGTGCGGCCATTTTTTAGGTGAATGGTCGTGATCGCAGATAAAAACCAACAAAGCGAAATGCAGGGCGACACAGCCGCGAAAGGCATCGCGTAGCGCCGGTGGCCTGGACCACCGGTAATGAAGTGCCGGGACGGCTGGTTCGGTTGCTCCTTTCCAGCCGTTACGCGCAGGGAGCCCCGGCCGCGCGCCGGGGCTTCTTCTGCGCCAGACCCAAGCGAGCTACTTCATTTCCGCCATGCATTTCTTGACGAAGGCGGTGCGTTGTTCCGTCGGCACATTTTCGCGCACGGCACGATCGTCGCACACGCGCATTTTCTTGGCGCTGGTTCGCGGTAACATCTTTTCGGGCGCGGTCGATTTCATGCTCGTCGCATGCGACGGCAGAGAAAGCCAAAGCATGCAAAGGACCAGGCCAATGATCGCCATAAATGCGTGCCGCATGGCGGCCCCCAATCGCGCACCGATGATCGCGCGTCTTCCCGGCGTGACGCAAGGCCCGACGTCCACGAAAAGATCTCGCGGGACCTATTGCTGCCCTTTGCCCATGCGGTGCGGCTTCAGCACGGTGTAGACCGTATCGCTTGCCGGCGTTAGGATGCCGAATTCACGGCCAAGGGCGCGGACCTTGCCGGCAAGCCAATCAAGCTCAAGCCGGTTGCCGCGCTCTAGATCGTGCGCCATGGAAGCCTTCATTCCAGGCTCGACTTTGTTGACCAGGAAATTCATGCGGTCATCCAGGTAGGCGGGATCCAGAGCAACGCCTTTGGCCTTGCCGACTGCAAAGGCCTCATCCATCAACGCCCGGAAAAAGCCGCGCAACTCCGGATCCGCGACGATAGGACCGATTGGAGACCGCAGGCTGGCAGTTGAGCCTGCCATCGCCGTGAGAAAAATGAATTTTTGCCAGAGCTCCCGGC
The DNA here is from genome assembly GCA_963815055.1 of uncultured Alphaproteobacteria bacterium. Classification (GTDB taxonomy): domain Bacteria; phylum Pseudomonadota; class Alphaproteobacteria; order Rhizobiales; family Xanthobacteraceae; genus Pseudolabrys. The sequence goes on from CAWFEU010000006.1 coordinate 80,016, forward strand.
TGATGTCGTCGGAAAGCGCAATATCGAGCTTGGCGGCTTTACCTGCGTCCACGAAAGCGTTGAGCCTGTCGTCGGGTTTCTTGTCGGCGCGGCCAAATCGCATCATCGCAAAGTTGCTGGTGTGCTTGATCACGCCAGGCGCAGCGATGGTGGTCGCAATGTAGGCAGCGCCGCCGACAACGCGGTCGGCTCCCAACACAGCGGAAATGCGATCAACGCTGTCGACACCGTTCTGGAAGGTAATCAACCGGCTGTCGGGACCCAGAAGCGGGCGCGCAGTGCTTGCGGCTGTTTCGGTGTCCCACAGCTTGACCGCGAACAGCACGATGTCGACCGGACCGACTTTTGCCGGATCGTCCGTGACATTGGGTTTCGGCAGATGCAGATCGCCGTGCACGCTTTCGATCTTGAGGCCATGTTTGGCGATGGCGTCGCGATGGGCGCCGCGCGCAATGAAGAACACATCGTGGCCTGCGGCCGCCATGCGGGCGCCGAAATATCCGCCGACCGCTCCTGCTGCCATAGCCGCTATGCGCATCCCAACACACCTCCGCTCATCCCCGCGCAAGCGGGAATCCGGCCTGGGTCCCCGCTTGCGCGGGGACGAGCGGATAGTGGTTCACTCGCCGCAAAGGCACAAGCGCAGAAAAAAATTGCCCGGCGCAAAGCCGGGCAAGTTCGGGGAGGTTCGAGCTAAACTAGTAGAGGCCGGAGGGGCTGATCCTGCTCCAGGCCCGCTGCGCGGGACTCTGTCGCTGCGGTGCATACGACTGGGTCATGGAGACGTGCTCCGGCTCCGGCGCCCTTCTCTGCGCAACCGAAGTTTGTGGCAGCACAATCACTTTCGCGCCAATCCGCACCCGGCTGTAGAGATCCTTGACGTCTTCGTTGGTCAGGCGGATGCAGCCGCTCGACACGTGCTTGCCGATTGATGTCGGATCGTTGGTGCCGTGAATGCGATATTCGGTGCCACCGATATACATGGCGCGTGCGCCGAGCGGATTGCCGGGGCCGCCCGCAACCATGCGCGGCAGATAAGGCTGGCGCGCGACCATCTGCGCAGGCGGATACCAGTCCGGCCATTCGGTTTTGCGCTCGATCGATTTGACGCCTGACCAGGTAAAACCTTCGCGGCCGACGCCGATGCCGTAGCGGATCGCCTTGCCGTTGCCGAGCACGTAATAGAGGAACGTGTGCGGTGTATCGATGATGATCGTGCCGGGTGCTTCTTTGCTGGCATAGTTCACGATTTGGCGCTGCAAGCGCGGCGTAGGTTGCACGGCCGGAGTGTCATCGTTTTCTTCGGCCGGCCCTGGTTCAAATGTCTGCGGCGCGGCCTGCATCTGGGCCGGCGCGGTGAGGAAAGCAAACAGCGGCTCGGCTTTGGCGGCTCCGCACGACCATAGGGCAGCGCCGATCAAGGCTGCGCAAGCGGCGGATCTGGATGAAAACTCGGACCAAGATTTGAACATGACACCCTCGTCATTTCCTCCCCGTCCTTTGGTCGGGAAAATAGCCGAGAGGGTTCAAAGGTTCCCTGTAGCGCGATGGGCAAATGTCCTTAAAAGGCAGGAACGAATTAGCGAAAATTGCGTTTGGGGGCGGCGCGAGAGCGATAGCGCTCGTTCGTGTGATTCACTCAGGTCGTGAATTTGCATCTTTGTGTTGATGCCAGCCAACGACAGCATCCGGCACGCTGTCGGTCGAAGCAAAGTAAGGCTTGATATCGATGAGCGGCGTGCCATCCAGGCAGTCGAGTCCGACAACCGACATCTTGTTGCCTTCCACACGCAGCAGTCTGACCACGCTCACGGCGACCGGGTTGGGCCGGGCCGGGGAGCGTAAGGCAAATGTGCCGTGCTGGACGCCATAATGGCCCGGCACCTGTAGCACCAGATCGCGCGGGGATTTGTCCATCCAGTAGAGCAGTATGAGATGGCTGCAAGTCTCGACATCCTTGAGGCCGTCGCGCCAGCGTGCATCGACGTCGACGATACAGACCGCCTCTGATTCCCTGGCATTCTTCGGGCAGTCCTTGCGTTCCTTCCAGGGCGTGTGGATGCGGCCGATGAAGTACAGGCCCGCATCCGGTTGGCCGGGGAGCTCGACCGCCTTTTCGCCGTCGCGGATGCCGAAATCCTTGGTGGGGCTCATATCGGTTCTTTAGGGCGACTAACGCGCGCTTTCAGCCTGGAACATGGGCAATACGGATCCTGGAACATAGACCCCCTCCGACACAAACCGATCGCTAACCACCCCACGCGATGCTGGCCAAATGGGCTTGCCGAATGATGTTTCAACGTATAAACATATCCTTATATAGTGGGAAATGGCCCATTTAGCGGTCTATGTCCAGGGTCTGATGAACAATAGCGGTAAGCTCGGCTTCGACGCCCTCAATTCCGCGCTCAAGGCAGCGGGCGAGGAGACGCGTCTGCGCGTATTGGCGCTCCTATCCGAGGCTGAACTGACCGTCTCCGACCTCACCGATATCCTGCGCCAGTCGCAGCCGCGCATCTCGCGCCACCTCAAACTGCTGGCTGAAGCCGGTCTTGTCGAGCGGTTTCGCGAGGGCACCTGGGCTTTCTTCCGGCTCGCCGAACATGGCGGGGGCGCCGAAGTTGCGCGCGCGCTCATCGAGCGCCTCAATCCGGCCGATCAGACGATCGCGCGCGATCGTGACCGGCTCGCATCAGTGCGGCAGGCGCGTGCCGCCGCCGCACAAGCTTACTTCCGCGCGCACGCCGCCGAATGGGATCGCATCCGCAAGCTGCACGTCGCCGACGACGCGGTGGAGGCGGCGATCCGCGCGGCGCTTGCCGACAAGCCGTTCCGGTCATTGCTTGATCTCGGCACCGGCACCGGGCGAATGCTCGAAATGTTCGGACCTCATATCGAGCGTGGACTTGGTCTCGATCTCTCGCTCGACATGCTTTTGCTCGCGCGCGACCGGCTCGAGCGCGCAGGCCTGCGGAATTGCAGCGTTCGGCAGGGCGATATCTACGATCTGCCGCTGACGAACAATTCCTTCGACGTCGTTATCCTTCATCAGGTTCTGCACTTCCTGGATGATGGCGCGCGTGCGATCCGCGAAGCGGCGCGGGTATTGCGTCCGGGCGGGCGGCTCCTGGTGATTGATTTCGCGCCGCACGAACAGGAATTCCTGCGCGAGCAATTCGCGCACCGCCGGCTCGGCTTTGCATCCGAGACAGTGACGCAATGGATGACCGCGTCCGGCCTCGAAGCGGTGCTGCACAAATCGCTTGCACCCGAGCCCGGATCCGACGGCAAGATCGCAGTCTCGCTGTGGCTTGCGCGCGATACGCGCGCGCTGATGGCGACTCCGCTACGGCGGGAGGTGGCCTGATGAACAGCCCCGTCCGCCTGAGCCGTTTTGCGCGCGGCGACAACCGCCGTATCGCTGTTTCTTTCGAATTCTTCCCGCCTAACAGCGAGGAGATGGACAGGATACTCTGGGAGTCGATCGAACGGCTGGCGCCGCTGGCGCCCAATTTTGTGTCGGTCACCTACGGCGCTGGCGGCACCACGCGCGAACGGACACACGCCACCGTCAAGCGCATTCTGGCCGAGACATCGCTGACGCCGGCCGCGCACCTCACTTGCGTCTCTGCGACACAGGAAGAGATCAATACGATTGTGCGCGGCTACCATGATGCGGGTGTGCGTCATATCGTGGCGCTGCGCGGCGATCCGGCGGACGGGGCGGGCGCCAAATATGCGCCCCATCCAGGCGGCTATAAGAATGCCGCCGATCTCACCGCCGGCATCAAGCGTATTGCGGCAGACTTTGAAATATCGGTCTCGGCCTATCCGGAGAAACATCCGGATAGCCCGACTGTGGAGGCCGATATCGACATGCTCAAGGCCAAGGTCGATGCTGGCGCCACGCGCGCCATCACCCAGTTTTTCTTCGAGAACGACCTCTATTTCCGCTATCTCGACCGCGTGCGCGCGCGCGGCATCGAAATCCCCATCGTGCCGGGCATTCTGCCGGTGCAGAACTTCAAGGCCACGACCGGCTTCGCGAAACGTTGCGGCGCTTCCGTGCCGGCGTGGCTTGCGGAGCGGTTCCATGGTCTCGACCAGGATGCGGCCACACGCAAACTCATTGCGGCCGCCGTTGCCGCGGAGCAGGTCATCGACCTCGTCGATCGTGGCGTCACGACTTTTCATTTCTACACCATAAATCGCGCCGACCTCGTTTTTGCCATTTGCCATTTGCTGGGCTTGAGGCCCGTGACGCAGGAGGTGATGTGATGGCGAATGGTGCAATTCTTCTACTTTCCCTCTCCCGTAGGGAGAGGGTGCCCGCGCAAAGCGCGGGCGGGTGAGGGGTTATGGCGTTGCGAGTCGGCACAGCAAGGAAATTGCGGCGCGAACAGACCGATGCCGAGCGCACGCTTTGGTTTCGCCTGCGAGATCGGAGGCTGGTAGGTCGGTATGTGGTCGATTTTTGCTGCGAGTTCAGCTCGGTTGATTGTCGAGCTAGATGGCGGACAGCATGCTGAGCGTAGCGCAGAAGATGCCAAGCGAACTGCCGATCTTGATGCCTATGGCTTTCTTGTACTGCGCTTCTGGAACAATGACGTGCTCAGCAACCTCGATGGCGTCCTAGAGACGATCGTCGCTACTGCAAGTCAGGAACCCCCTCACCCTAGCCCTCTCCCCAACGGGGAGAGGGAACACGCCTGAGCGAGCCGCGCCCCTTTGTCCAATTCATCCCAACCCAGCGCCCGATCTGCTTTCCTTGCACGACTAAAGGAACGCATCCTGGTGCTCGACGGGGCGATGGGCACCATGATTCAGGGCCTCAAGCTCGACGAGGAAGGCTACCGCGGCGCGCGCTTCGACGCCTGGAACCGCGAGGTGCGCGGCAATAACGACCTGCTCAATCTCAGCCGGCCCGAAGCGGTGCGCGACATTCACCTAGCTTATTTCCGGGCTGGCGCGGACATCGTATCGACCAATACCTTCTCCTCCACCAAGATTGCGCAGGCCGACTATGGGATGGAGGATATCGCCTACGAGCTCAATCACGCCGGTAGCAAGCTTGCGCGCGAAGCGGCGGTGCTCGCAGAAAAAGAAGACGGCAAGCGCCGCTTCGTCGCCGGTGCGCTTGGCCCGACCAACCGGACCGCATCGATTTCGCCCGACGTCGCAAATCCTGGCTTCCGCGCCATCACCTTCGACCAGTTGCGCGAGGCCTATGCCGAACAAGTGCGCGGATTGATCGATGGCGGCGCCGATTTGCTGCTGATCGAAACGATCTTCGACACGCTCAACGCAAAGGCGGCGATCTACGCAATCGCCGAAATCTGCGAAGAACGCGGCAGCGACGTGCCGGTGATGATCTCGGGTACCATCACCGATCGTTCCGGCCGCCTGCTGTCGGGGCAGACGCCGGGTCGATTCTGGAATTCGGTCAAGCATTCCAATCCGGTGACCATCGGGCTCAACTGCGCGTTGGGCGCCGAGGAGATGCGTGCGCACATCGCCGAGCTCGGGCGGCTGGCCGACACTTTCGTGTGCGCTTACCCGAATGCGGGCCTTCCCAACGAATTTGGCTATTACGATGAGAGCCCCGAATACATGGCAGAACTTCTCGGCGAATTCGCCGAAGCAGGTCTCGTCAATGTGGTTGGCGGTTGCTGCGGCACGACGCCCGAGCATATCGCTGCCATCGCCAAGGCAGTTGCGGGAAAGCGCCCGCGCGCCATTCCGGAGATAGCGCCGCAGTTGCGTCTGTCGGGCCTCGAGGCATTCGCGCTCACGCCGGAAATCCCGTTCGTTAATGTCGGCGAACGCACCAACGTCACCGGCTCGGCCAAGTTCCGCAAGCTGGTGACCGCCGGCGACTACGCCGCCGCACTCTCGATCGCGCGCGAGCAGGTTGAAAATGGCGCGCTGGTGATCGACGTCAACATGGATGAGGGCTTGCTCGACTCCGAGCAGGCGATGACGACCTTTCTCAACCTGATCGCGGCCGAACCGGACATTGCGCGTGTGCCGGTGATGGTCGACTTCATCGAAATTTTCTGTGATCGAGGCCGGATTGAAATGCCTGCAAGGCAAGCCCGTGGTGAATTCGATATCGATGAAGGAAGGCGAGACGGCATTCATAGAGCACGCGCGCACCGTGCGCCGCTACGGTGCCGCCGTGGTTGTGATGGCCTTCGACGAGAAGGGTCAAGCCGACACGCTTGAACGCAAGACGGCGATCTGCCAGCGCGCCTACGACATTCTGGTGAAACAGGTCGGCTTCCCGCCCGAAGACATTATTTTCGACCCGAACATTTTTGCCATCGCGACCGGCATGGACGAGCACAACGGCTATGGCGTTGCTTTTATCGAGGCCGCGCGCTGGATTCGCAAGAATCTCCCGCACACGCATGTCTCGGGCGGCGTGTCGAACCTGTCATTCTCCTTCCGCGGCAATGAGCAGGTCCGGCAGGCCATGCACTCGGTGTTTTTATTCCACGCCATCAAGGCCGGCATGGACATGGGCATCGTCAACGCCGGCCAAATGGCGGTCTACGACGACCTCGATCCGGAATTGCGCGGGGCCTGCGAGGACGTCGTGCTCAACCGCCGGCCCGATGCTGCCGAGCGGCTGCTGGATCTGGCCAAGAAATTCCACGGGGCCGGACAGGGGGTCAAAGAGGCCGACCTCGCCTGGCGCGACCAGCCGGTCGAGAAGCGGTTGTCACACGCGATGGTGCACGGAATTACCGATTTCATCAACGTGGACGTCGAGGAGGCGCGCACACGCGCCAAGCGTCCGCTGGACGTGATTGAAGGCCCGCTGATGGGCGGCATGAATATTGTCGGCGATCTGTTCGGCTCCGGAAAAATGTTCCTGCCGCAAGTGGTGAAATCCGCGCGCGTGATGAAGCAAGCGGTCGCGTATCTGATGCCGTTCATGGAACAGGAAAAAGACGGCCGTCAGCATGGCGGCTCGAGCGGCAAGATCGTGATGGCGACGGTCAAGGGCGATGTCCACGATATCGGCAAGAACATCGTCGGCGTCGTCCTTCAGTGCAATAATTACGAAGTCATTGATCTCGGCGTCATGGTGCCGGCGGCAAAGATCCTCGACACCGCGCGCGCGGAAGGTGCTGACATTATTGGGCTATCCGGCCTCATTACGCCTTCGCTCGACGAGATGTGTCATGTGGCGGCCGAGATGGAACGGCAGGGATTCGAGCTGCCTTTGATGATCGGCGGAGCCACCACCAGCCGCGTGCATACAGCGGTGAAAATTCACCCGAATTATCAGCGCGGGCAGACCGTGTATGTGAACGATGCGAGCCGGGCGGTTGGCGTGGCGCAAACGCTGATGTCGGTCGATGCACGATCCGGCTACGTCGCCGAGTTGCGGGGAGAATACGCGCGTATTGCCGCTGCCCATGCGCGCGCGCAGGAAGACAAGGCGCGGTTACCGTTGACGGCCGCGCGTGCAAATGCGCTCAAGCTCGATTGGTCGGGTGCTTATCGGCCGCCCAAACCAAAGTTCATCGGGACGAAAATCCTGAACGATTACCCGATTGCGGAATTGATCGACTTCATTGACTGGACACCATTCTTCCAGACATGGGAGTTGTCCGGAAAATTTCCCGCCATTCTTGACGACCCTAAGTTTGGCGCCGCGGCGCGCCCGCTTTACGAGGACGCGCGCGCAATGCTTGACAAGGTCGTGGCCGAGCATTGGTTCAAAGCCAATGCGGTGCTGGGCTTCTGGCCGGCGCAAGCGCAGGGCGATGACATCCTACTGTATGACGATGAGAAGCGCGGGATACCGGTTGCAACGCTGCATGCGCTGCGTCAGCAGCTGTCAAAGCGTGAAGGCCGCAACAATATCGCGTTATCGGATTTCGTCGCCCCATGCGACAGCGGCGTGAAGGATTACGTCGGCGCCTTTGCCGTGACTGCCGGCATCGGAGAAGACGTCATCGCCGAACGTTTCAAGCGCGCCAATGACGACTACTCGGCAATCCTGGTCAAGGCCCTGGCCGACCGTCTCGCGGAAGCCTTTGCCGAGCGGCTGCACAGCCTCGTGCGCCGGGATTTCTGGGGGTACGCGCCGGAGGAAAAATTGAGCGCGGAAGATCTCATTGCCGAAAAATATCGCGGCGTTCGCCCGGCACCGGGTTATCCCGCACAACCCGATCATACCGAGAAAGGCACGCTATTTCGCCTGCTCGAAGCTGAGCGCATTGGTGTCAAGCTAACGGAAAGTTTCGCCATGTGGCCGGGCGCTGCAGTGTGTGGCCTCTATTTCAGCCACCCGCAGAGCGCCTACTTTGGCGTCGGCAAGATCGAACGCGATCAGGTCGAGGACTATGCGAAGCGCAAGGGTTGGACGGTTGGCGAGTGCGAGCGTTGGCTGGCGCCGATTCTCAACTATGATGTCCATGCATCGCCCAGCATCGTTGCGGCCTAAAATGAAAGACACCGGAGAGTGCGTTCTCCGGTGTCTGAAATCTTTGGCCGGTTTTACACCGGCAATTTGTTAGTTTGGCGTCGTCGTTGGCCTCTTGAACTCAGAATGCACCTAGCAAAATCGCGCCTACGAAAGCAAACACAGCGCATACTGCCAGCACGTTGAGCTTCAAGGTAAGGTCCACGGCAGGTGCCTCCCTTGTTGACTTTGTGCAGCCTAACACAAAAGTCGTAGGCGCTTAAGATGGGTCCCGCATGGCTCCCTTGAAAGCGCGCATACCGTAAGCGGCAACGACAACCGATTGATCGCACGGCGCAAAAAAAATTCTGGCCAGAAAATTTCGCGGTGCAAAACCTGCCGATTGGGGCGGTCTTCATGGCAAATTTGCGGCGAATACCGTCGGTTGATATGAGAAACCAAATCAGTTTCGCATTCGCGAATCCGTATGTGAGTTTCGATTGACCGCCGAAGGCCGACGGGATTTTTGATTTCGTAAATCATTCGGCTGTGCCGTGATCCCGGCAGCCGCGCAACACCGTTTCTGCGAATTGCCGAATTTCAAGTCCTGGGAGATGTCATGCAACGTCTGCGCCAAATGCTGGTCGGGTTGGTCATTGGCACTGTGGCTACGCTCGCGGCAGCACCGCTTGCGCACGCACAGCCCGCGCGATTTTCCTACGGCCGTTCGCGATCGCATCGCCGCCGATATCCGTGACGTTGTGAGCGATCCTGAGATCAACTCAAAGCTCAGTGCCACCGGGCAAGTCGTCAATCCAGGCACGCCCGCCGAATTGACGGCCGTGCTCGATGATCAGCGTGCGACCGTGGCAAAAATCGGCGATACGCTCGGTATCAAGCCCGCGCGGTAACGACATCTAGTCTTCGATCAGCCGCACGATCGCTTCGGTCGCGCGGCGCACATGCGGAACCGCAATAAACGCGAGAACCGCGGCCACCGGCCAGCCGGTGATGAAGGCTTTGAGCCATCGCGGCACGAAATCCGCGCGCAGGCCGATATTGGTGAAGGTGACAACTCCGCTCACCACGAACACGATGAGCGCGCTGATGATGACCGGAAATATGAACCTGGCTTTGCCTTCCATCGCTTCCCCTCAAACGCACGATCCCAAGCATGGAAACCGGGTTCGGTAAGAACCCGCGCCGCTAAATCTTGCGTGCGCCCCGCGCGATCTGAGCCGAAACAAGCGGCCGGTTCAAGACCGGGGCCGATTTTGGCAAGGAATCCTTATCCTTAACGGAATCAGCGCCGCCGACCGTTGAAGCCTCGTTAAAGAAACTGCTCGCATTTTCTGGGGCATGAAGGGTGGCGTGGGTTTGTATTTCGCCGGTGCAGGCGTGTTGCTGGCGCTCGCAGGTTGCGGGCGTGGCTTCATGTTCGGTGAGCGCGCACCGTGGCGGCACGACGCAGAAGTCGCATGCCTGAAGTCAGGCGCGGTCAAAGTTGGCGCAGGGGTCGTGCAAATCCAGCCCATCGAGGGGCCCGGCATGTGCGGCGCCGATTTTCCGTTGAAGGTTGCCGCATTGGGTGAAGGCAGTGCGGCCATCAGCTATTCGGATGATTTGCGGCCGCCCGGATCCATTCCCGCGAACTTCGCGCAGCTGCCACGCTGGCCGATCAACGAATCACGATACGCCCCGCCGGCGCCGGTTGGTCCGTCGCCCACACAATCGGCGCAGACCCCGAACATGCGTTGGGTGGCCGGACCACCGCCCGCTCAGCAGCCGCGCTACGCGACGCCGGAGCAACCGATGTCGCTCAGCCCGCCGGGCGGCGAGGCGGGCGTGACACCCAGCGCTGCACCGCTGCCCAGTGATATTCCTGACGACGCAGTGCTTCCACGCGGTCGTGTTCCCGCGACGTATTCGCCGCAGCGCGCGTATGGCGCGCCGCCGCCGCAACAACGTGCGCTGCCATCGCTCGGATCGTCCCGAACGCCGCAACTGGTGGCCGCTGCCGGTCCGGCCACACTGACGCCAGCGGCCACGCTCGCCTGTCCGATCGTGTCTGCGCTTGACCATTGGGTCAGCGAGGGCGTGCAACCGGCAGCGATGCGCTGGTTCGGAACGCAAGTTGTCGACATCAAGCAGATCTCGGCCTATTCGTGCCGCGGAATGGTCGGGTCTGGCGGATCGGGCATTTCGGAACACGCATTCGGAAATGCCATCGACATCGCGGCCTTCACGCTGGCTGACGGGCGCCGGATAACTGTGCAGGAAGGATGGCACGGTACACCGGAAGAGCAGGGCTTTCTGCACGACGTGCACCTCGCGGCGTGCGACAATTTCACGACCGTGCTCGCGCCTGGCTACAACGCCGCGCACTACAACCACATCCATGTCGATTTGATGCGCCGCTCAAGCGGCGACCGTCCGTGCCGGCCGGAAGCGATTCCTGGTGAGGTTGCCGCGGCGAAGGCGCGTGCCGTGTATGCACGCCAGCGTGGGCCTGCCTATACCGGATCTGTGGCTAGGCCTGCCGCAGGCAGGCGCGGCAAGCCGCCGGTTGCGGTACCCGGGGAGGATGGAGATATAGACTTCGAATACGGAGATGAATTGGTGACCGGCTCGATTGCTGGGCCGGTTTCCCAGCCTGCAACAGCGAGCGCGTCCGGCGAAGTCGATGAATCGGCTGCCAAGTCTCGGCAGTCTGCGCATCACGGCCATGTCCTGCCTCAGGACCGGATGACGCTGCACTAAGTCAGTGCCAGGTTTCCTACTTGCAGGACCTTTCGACAGCGGTGAAGAAGGCAATCAGCGAAGGCAAGAGCTACGCCGACGCCGAAAAAGAGATCAAGCTGCCAAAATACGAGCAGTGGGGCGGATACGGGCCATTCTTGCCACTGAACATCGAGCGCTACCACGACTATATCCATCGCGGCATTTGATCATTGGCGGGGCGATGCGCCGATTGCGTTTGGCCCCAAGCCGCTGCTTTGCCGCCGCTTTGCCGAGCGGTCAGAACGCCGCGTCGAGCAGCATCGCGCCGAACAGGATCAGTCCGGCGTCGCGGTTTGATTTGAACAGAACAAGACAATGTGCGGGGTCGTCGATATCAAGCCGCGTCACTTGCCAGGCAAGATGAGCGGCGAAGGCAATCAGGCCAAGAGTAAAAATCAATCCGCCGCCTGCCATCAAGCCTGCCGCTGAGATCAACACGATCGCCGCGATGTAGAAGCACGCCAGCATTGTCGGGGTCCGCTCGCCGAACAGCAACGCAGTCGATTTGATCCCGACCAACAGATCGTCCTCGCGATCCTGATGCGCATAGATCGTGTCGTAGCCGATCACCCAGCAGATCGATCCCGCATAGAGCACAAGTGCAGGCCAATCGAGCCGCCCGAATGCGGCCGGCCAGCCCATCAAGGCTCCCCACGAAAATGCGAGACCAAGGAATATTTGCGGCCAATAGGTAATGCGTTTCATGAAAGGATAGATGACAACTACCAGAAGCGAAGCGACGCCCGTGCTGACCGTAAACCGGTTGAACTGAATCAAAACCAGCAGCCCCACCGACGCTTGCGCAAGCATGAATAAGGTAGCCTGCGCAACGGTGACCTGTTTCGACGGGATCGGTCGCGAACGCGTGCGTTCGACCTTTTCGTCAATATCGCGATCGACAAGATCGTTCCAGGTACAACCGGCACCGCGCATCGCAAACGCGCCGATGAAGAACAGCACAATGTGCGCTACACTCGGGAAGCGGTCTTGATGCATGCCGGCCAGCCCGACAGACCACCAGCACGGCATCAGCAGCAACCATGATCCGATCGGCCGGTCGAGACGCGCCAATCGCAAGTATGGGCGGCTATAAGCAGGTGCGAGACTGTCGACCCAGTTTCCGGTCGCATCAGCGACGCGTCCGGTCGTCTCGCTCATTTTCCGAGTGGGCTGCCGGTCAGGGTGTCAAAAGTGCCGCGGCCGGTCTTGATGTTCTTGGAATCGGGAACCGGATTGCTAAGCGCATCGCTCAGGCTGGGCCCGGATGGCCGAGGGTTCGCGGCGGCCTGACACACTTTGGTGCGCACTTCGGAAACCTTGGTAACGGCCTGCTTGAGATTTTCGGCCACTTGCGGCGGGATGCCGCACCAAACCGTATTGTCATTGGCGTATTTGAGCATTTTTGTCTGGGCAGTAATCAATGCCCCAAACAATTGGCAAACCTCCTGCGGCGAGGCTTTGCGCTCGTTCGCGGCTTTTATGGCGAGCCCTTTTTTTTCAGCATCTCCCCGCAATTTGAAGAATTCCTGAACGCAAGGCGGTTCCTGCTGCTGCTGGGCCGGGGGCGGTTGGAACTGCGCGTTCGCCGCGCCGGCATAAAGCGCGGTCATGCACGCGGCGAGGAGTGCCCGGCGCAAACCCATGAATCAGAACCCTCTGCTGCTCCCTACTTTACTATACCAGCTTGGAGCTTCCGGATGGCTTATAGCAACCGGAATGCGTCGGGAAGGCGGCAACAGGCAACCGGACCGATAGGCCTCGCGAAGGCCCGCCAGTCGGCGTAAACGGGTGCCCCTGCCGCCCCTCAAAACGGTTAATTCCATGCCGCGCTACGATTTTCACACAACCCGACTTTATGTCGAAGCGCCACTCACAGAAGCCGGCGAGGTGACGCTCAATCGGGACCAGGCAAACTACCTGCTCAATGTGCTTCGGCTGAAACATGGAGACGCGGTGCTGCTGTTTAACGGCATCGATGGTGAGTGGCAGGCGAACTTGACCGGAAGCGGCAAGCGCTCCGTGACCTTGGTTGTCGGGGCACAGCAGCGCGCGCAGACCCGCGCCGGCGATCTGCATTTCCTGTTCGCTCCGCTCAAGCACGCGCGGCTCGACTATCTTGTCCAAAAGGCGGTGGAAATGGGCGCCTCGCGGCTGCAGCCGGTCATGACCCGTCATACACAAGTGGCACGCGTCAATCTCGATCGCATGCGCGCCAATGCGATCGAGGCGGCCGAGCAATGTGGGATACTTTGCCTGCCGGAGATTGCCGGACCGGTCGTATTCGATCAGGTTGCGGCCGAGGCTGATCGCTTGCTGGTGTTCTGCGATGAGGATGCCGAGATGAGTGACCCGGTGGCGGCGCTTGTCGCGGCCCGTCGAGGCCCACCCCAGCCGCTTGCGGTCTTGATCGGCCCGGAAGGCGGGTTTGCCGAGGAGGAACGCGCGGCCCTTCTGAGAAGGCCAATGGTGGTGCGGATTGCCTTGGGACCTCGCATTCTCCGCGCGGATACTGCGGCGATTGCAGCACTTGCGCTGGTTCAAGCTGTATTGGGTGATTGGCAGTCCCAATTGAGCGAGCCACGCACTTCAGGCCTATTGCCAAGGCGCGCAAACCTGTGAATTTAACGGGGCACAACGCGCAGAAGCTATGCTACAATTGCGAACAGCTCGGGGAGCTTGCTCATGATGGCTGGGATTCGTGGTCTTCAATCTCTTTTGGTCGCATCTTTGCTTGTTGTCGGCACATTGGCGCCAGCCGCGGCGGCGGGATTGCTGGAAAAGGGCCTCTACCTGATCGGTCCCCGCTATGACGGCGTCTTGCCACCATGCGAAGCGGCTCTTGATACAATCGCCTGGCGCTTCTCGGAGAAAGAGGGTCGATTCTGGAATTCCGACCTGCAAATCGTAGGCTTTGATGCTGTGCGGGAAACGGCCTTTCGCCCTTGGGCATCCCAGACCATCCCACGCCGGTTTTGTACGGCTGTTGCCATGGTCAGTGACGGCCGCCGGCATACTGTCAATTACTCGATTGGCGAAGACACCGGTATGATTGGAATAACCTGGGGCGTGGAATGGTGCGTGGTCGGGCTCGACCGAAACTGGGCCTACAATCCCGCCTGCAAAATGGCGCGGCCCTAAGCGTACTCTTCGAATATATCACTATTTGTTCTAAATTGTTCTTGAATTGTTCTCGTTTTTGCGGTACCCGTATCGGGGAACCGTTGCGAAACATCAATTTCCGGTTTGTTCTCAATGCGTGCGCGGACGTTCACGAGTAGACATCGCATGCGCGAGTTGGCGCACATTGCTGCTGTCGCCTTCAGCTTCACTTTCATTTTTGCTGTCGTCGCACTTGCCCAGGACCGCCGCCAGGGCAAGCCCGGCCAATTCGATTTTTACGTGCTGGCGCTTTCCTGGTCACCGTCTTATTGTGAGGCCGCGCAGGCCAGGGCACCAAATCGGGCATCGGACCAGCAATGCGGTGGCCGTCCATTTGCGTTTGTGGTGCACGGGCTATGGCCACAATATGAACGGGGATTTCCATCTTATTGCCAGGTGCCGGCGCCACGCCTCAATCACGCAATTGTCGGCAGCATGCTCGACCTGATGCCGAGCCCGCGCCTGATCTTTCATGAATGGGATCAACACGGGACCTGTTCCGGCCTTTCGGCACATGCTTATTTCGACACTGTGCGGAAAGCCCGGGCGGTGGTGAAAATCCCGCCGGACTATCTCGAGCTCAGCAGGCCGGTCACCGTGACGCCCGGGCAGGTGACTGAGGCTTTTGTCAAAGCCAACCCCGGTCTTTCGCCGAGGGCGATGGCCGTTTCCTGCGACAGTAAAAGGCTGTCGGAAGTGCGCGTGTGCCTCGGCAGGGACTTTTCATTCCACGATTGCGCTGAAATCGCGCGCCGCACTTGCCGCCTCGATAAAATCGCAATCCCGGCGGTTCGTGGCGGATAGAGTGGCGAAAAGCTCGCACGCCAGCTGACCCGCGTCTGGAATCGGCTGTCAGGCTGGCCAATCCATGAAGCTCCGCGCGGAGCGGCAGGGTCAACTTTGAACTACCACCACGAATATCATGCCGGCAATTTTGCTGACGTATTCAAACACGCCATCGTCTGCCGAATCCTGCACCATCTACGTGCGAAGCCGGCAGCATTCCGCGTAATAGACACCCACGCCGGTGCCGGGCTCTTCGACCTCGCGAGTTCTGAAGCCAGTCGCAGCGGCGAATGGCGCGAGGGCATCGAGAAACTCATGGCCGCTCAGCTTCCGGAAGCCATTGCGGACTTGCTGTCCCCCTATCTTGAAGTCGTCGGCGCCCTCAATGAGCGTGGCCGGCTTCGGGTCTATCCAGGTTCGCCGGCGCTGGCGCGAGCGTGGCTGCGCCCGCAGGATCGAATGACCGCTTGTGAGCTTGAGCCGAAGACTGGGGCGGCGCTGACCCGCAATTTGCAGGGGGACAGTCGCATCAAGACGCTGACACTCGATGGCTGGACGGCCTTGAAAGCCTACGTACCCCCGAAAGAACGGCGCGGTCTTGTACTGGTCGATCCACCATTCGAGGCCGACAACGACTTCGCGCGGCTCTCGGCGGGGCTGGCAGAAGCACATCGCAAATGGCCGACCGGCATCTATGCCCTCTGGTACCCGATCAAAGGACGCCGCGAGCCCGACGCCCTCGCCAAAAGGCTGCGCCGCTTGGCTTTGACGAAGGTCTTGCGGGCAGAGATCCTGGTGGCGCCACTGAGCGACCCGACACGACTGAATGGTGCCGGGATGATCTTGGTCAACCCGCCTTGGACCCTGGAAAGCGAGCTTTCGGCCATGCTGCCCGCTCTTGCGGGTGCCTTGGGACGCCAGGGGAAGGGCGGTTTCCGGCTCGATTGGCTCGGCGCCGCCGGGCCGGCCAACGCGCATTGAGCGTGTGGCCCCTTTCCACAGGGGCGCAGTTGGTGTGTAGTTCCCTATTGGCAGTGACGTTCCGCCTCCTGTGGGGGCCGGCGGAGTTGACTGAGGCCGTCTTGGGCCGACGCTTTCCCCGATTGTGAATGTCCAGCCGAGCCGCCGTGCGTGGGGCCGGCGGCGGAGCAGTGGGGGAGAGGAGTTTTCCCGATGGCACAAACTGGTGTCGTGAAATTCTTCAATGGCGAGCGGGGCTATGGATTCATCAAGCCTGACGACGGCGGGCGTGACGTGTTTGTACACATCACGGCGGTCGAGCAGGCCGGACTGAAGGGACTGAACGAAGGTCAGCGGATCAGTTTCGATGTTGAGCCGGACAAGAAAGGCAAGGGCCCGAAGGCCGTAAACCTGGTCGTGACCGGCTGATTGACGTCATTCGCGCGCACGTGGGGGCTGCAAAGGGCCAGCTCCACCACCGGCAGGACCGAATGCGCTTCTGTTGACGACGTGCGTTCGCTTTAGCGCATGCGCCGGTTTTCAATCGTCTTGCGACACCTAGCAAAAAAGCCCCGGACGATGCTCCGGGGCTTTTCGCTTGCGTTGAACCAACTGTCAGAAGCGATAGTTCAGACCGGCGCGTACAATGCTGGTATTGAATTTTGCGTCTGAGCCAAGAACCGATCCGCCGCGTCCGAGATCGACGTAAAGATATTCAACCTTCGCCGTCCATGGCCCGGCGATCGCTGCTTCTATGCCGCCGCCGAGTGTCCAACCGGCCTTGGTGTCGTGCGCGCTGCCGAGACCGTCGATCGAGGTCCCGATATCGCCGACTGCGAGACCGCCGGTCACGTAAGGCATGAAGCGATCAAAGGCATAACCGAGGCGGCCGCGCACGGTACCGAGCCAATCGTTCTTGGTCTCGCAACTGGTCACGCCACCGCAAAATGCGCTACCGCGAATGTTGCTCCAGTCGATATCGCCTTCGAGACCGAACACTGCCTGGCCCACTTGCCAATTGTAGCCGAGCGTGCCGCCAACCAATCCGCCCGACGTCTTGAACGATCCTGTCGCAAACGGATCGGAGAAATCGGAGCGGCCCCAGCCGCCGCCGCCATTGATGCCGACATAAAAGCCGGTCCAGTTATAGGGTGGCGGCGGCACATAGAGGGGCGCTTTGGCCGGCATCGACTGCCGGCGTTGAATGTCCGCTGCCGAAGCCGATACGACGCCAAGCGTGATCAATGCCACGCCCGCGAGCAGAAGCTTTTTCATAACGCACCTCACTGCAAATTAGCGGACGAACGCGGCTGCGCCGTCCCCCGATCGCGCATTCAACGTTCGTGTCGCGTCTGTGGTTCCCCGCGCGTCCGGACTTTGGCGGACACGAAAGTTCCAGAAAGAAAAAGCCCCGGATCGAGTCCGGGGCTCTTCGTTCATTGTGCCGGTCGATCAGAAGCGATAGTTCAGACCGGCCCGTACGACGTTGGCGCGGAAGTCGACGTTGGTTGCCAGCGCACAGTTGCCCACTGAACAGTTCACATCCCTGAAGTCGACGTACAGATATTCGACCTTCGCGGTCCACGGACCGGCAATTGCCGCTTCCAGGCCGCCGCCAAGCGTCCACCCGGCGTTGGTGTCGCTGCTACCGGGGAAACCGGCCGGGTTTGCCTGGACGTCGCCGAACGCAACGCCGCCCGTGATGTAAGGCATAAAGCGATCGAACGCGTAACCGACACGACCACGGACCGTGCCGAGCCACGAATTGCGCGTTTCGCAACTTGTCGTGCATGGCACGGCCGACGAACTGCCGCGGATTCTCGCCCAGTCGATATCGCCTTCGATACCGAACACCGCTTGTCCGACTTGGTAGTTGTAGCCGACGGTGCCGCCGACGAGACCGCCCGATGTGTCATGGTTACTGCTGCCAGTTGCTGCGTCCCAATCGGAATTGCCCCACGCACCGCCACCGTTGATACCGACGTAGAAGCCGGTCCAATTATAAGGAGCGTAATAGGCGGGTGCCTTGGTCGGCATCGCCTGGCGCCGCGCGATGTCGGCCGCGTTGGCTGCTCCCAGCATCGATACAGTGGCAAGCGCTACTACGCCCGCCGAAATCAAACGCTTCATCTCAAAAACCTCCGTCTACACTACTCACCCACCAGTTCATCGAGGCCGGCAAACTATTCAGAAATACTTTCGCGTCTAGTGCATGATAGTCACACTCGAGAACTTGTTGACGATCACTCGTCCAACCACCGACAGCGAAATGACACGCTATCGCCACGATTTGCCGCGCTGGTGATTCAGGATAGTGAAATAATATTTTATAATACGACGTCCGCTGGATCTTCCGTCTTTGTGTGCCGTGTGGAACCTTCGCATCGAATGCTGCGAGTAAGCTCGCAAACAAAAACCCGGACGATGAAGTCCGGGTTTTTCGCTGAGCGAATTTTTACACGCTTAGAAATGGTAGTTCACACCGAGACGCAAATAGCTCGCTTGCAGACCGTTGTCGGCGCCGGTGAGCGTATAGGCACGGCTGCCGAGATCCATATAAAGATACTCGACTTTCGCAGACCAGCTGGGAGCAAAGCCGAATTCCATGCCTAGACCACCCGTCCATCCTACCAGCGTCTTGCTTTCATCAAGACCTCCGAACTCCGCCTTCAGGTCGCCGTAGGCGAGACCAAAGGTTCCGTACAGGAGGACATTGTTGATCGCGAAGCCGGCGCGGCCGCGCAGCGTTCCAAACCACGGATTTGAAAACTTGTATGGTGCGAAAGTGTCGTCCGCTGCGCTGGCCTGGATGTCGGTCTCGGCGCCGAGCACGAATTGCCCCATCTGCCAATTGTAACCGATCTGGCCACCGCCTGCGACGCCGCTTGGATCAATGTTGCTATTGGTGACCTTGCCCCACTCGTAGCCGAGGTTGAGGCCGGCATAGAAGCCAGTCCAGTTGTAGACGGCGGCTGGCGGCGGATAGTAAGGCGCTGGGCCGCGCGGAAGGTCGGCGGCTGCAGCTGTTCCCGTGGCACACATTGCCGCTGTCATCGCCAGGATCGTCTTTTTCATATTACCCTCCACTCAACCCCCGCTCTCTGTGCGACACCGATGCGCAATTGATGGCTGACGTGCGCCCGAGCGTCGGCGAAAGCTCGACATTTTCAGGGAGGATTTATCGGGCCTTTTAAGTTAAACGGTTATGAATCGCTAACGATCAGCGGCCGTTATCCCTAAAGAACCCTTATTTTTAAATGCTTTCTTTCGAACTCTGTTTACCATGTTGCCTCGATCGGCATTTATGATGCCAACTTGGCATTGTGCCATCCGCCGGTTGGCGATGTGAAATGCCAAAAGGCGAGATCACACGGAATTATTCAGCGATGGCGGACGAAGTAACAAAGCATGCGCCGCGCGCGGCTCTGATTACAGGCGCTGGCCGACGGATCGGGGCGACAATCGCACTGGCGCTTGCGCGGGCGGGTTATGCCGTGGTTCTGCACGCGAACAATTCACGCGAGGACGCCGAACGGCTTGCACAGGCAATCATGAGGGCCGGCGGCCATGCGAGTGTCGTGCTGGCCGATCTGGCCGAGCAAGAGGCTGTGCGCGGCCTTCTTCCCGCGGCCGCGGCGTTTGGGCAACTCACTCTTTTGGTCAACAACGCTGGCGAGTTCGAGCCCGACGACATCGAAACTCTGTCGCCCGCGCGCTTCCACCGTGCCGTCGCCATCAATCTCGCAGCGCCACTTTTTCTCTCACAAGCCTTCGCTGCGCAGGCCCCGGTTGGGTTTGACGCATCGATCGTCAATATCATCGATCAGCGCGTGCTGAAGCCAACGCCGCATTTCTTCTCGTACACGCTAAGCAAAAGCGCGTTGCACACGGCCACCAAAACCCTTGCGCAGGCATTGGCTCCAAAAATTCGGGTGAATGCAGTGGCACCTGGTCCAACGCTGCCCAGCCCACGTCAGACCGATGCACAATTTTCCGCCCAAGCAGAGAGCTTGCCACTTCAACGCGGCCCGCGTCCCGACGACATCGCCGCCGCAGTACTTTACCTCGCCCAGGCACAAAGTGTAACCGG
This sequence comes from uncultured Alphaproteobacteria bacterium, assembly GCA_963815055.1. Lineage (GTDB taxonomy): Bacteria > Pseudomonadota > Alphaproteobacteria > Rhizobiales > Xanthobacteraceae > Pseudolabrys. The sequence goes on from CAWFEU010000006.1 coordinate 100,211, forward strand.
AGTGACAATTCCGGTTGATGGTGGTCAGCATTTGTCCTGGCGCACCGCGGATACTGAGGTCGTAGAATAAGATATCCGCGCGTGGTCCGGAAAAGCAGGTCTGGCTTTCGAATAAGACCATGCGCAATCGCATCAAGCGCACTATCTTGTCTCTCATGAATGGCACCAACAAGGACATCGACCCGGAAAGCGAATTGCGCGAGGAGGACGAAGAGTCATCCCTTCCGGAAATTGAGCCTGAAAACGCGCTGGCCGGCACTCTTGCCGCTGGCCGTGCGGCCATTGTGCGCTTTGCAAAATTGGCGCCATCCGCTCCAGGCGTTTATCGCATGATCGATGTGCGAGGCGATGTGCTCTATGTCGGCAAGGCCAAAAACATCAGAAAACGAGTAGCGGCTTATGCGCGGCCTACAGGTCACGACAGCCGTATTTCGCGGATGATCGCGGCGACCGCAACGCTGGAATTCGTAAGCACCACAACTGAAACTGAAGCGCTTTTGCTCGAAGCCAACCTGATCAAGCGATTGCGGCCGCGCTTTAACGTGCTGTTACGCGATGACAAGTCGTTCCCGTACATCTTGATCACGACAGACCATTGGGCGCCACAAATCCTGAAACATCGCGGCGCGCGTACCAGGCCGGGCCGCTACTACGGACCGTTTGCCTCCGCAGGGGCTGTCAATCGAACGATCAATGCATTGGAACGCGCATTTCTGGTGCGCTCCTGTTCGGATTCCTATTTTGAAGCGCGGACACGGCCATGCTTGCTCTATCAAATCAAGCGTTGCTCGGCGCCTTGCACGCGCGAGATCGATTTTTCCGGCTACAGCGAGTTGGTCCGGGAAGCGAATGAGTTTCTCTCTGGCCGCAGCCAGTCCGTGCAAAAACAGCTGGCGCGCGAAATGGACAAGGCCTCCACTGCACTCGATTTCGAACGTGCCGCGATTTATCGCGATCGTCTGTCGGCGCTCTCTGCAATCCAGTCGCACCAGGGCATCAACCCGCGGAGCATAGAGGAGGCCGACGTCTTCGCCGTGCACCAGGCCGGCGGCTATTCCTGCGTTGAGGTATTTTTCTTCCGTACCGGGCAGAACTGGGGCAATCGCGCCTATTTTCCAAAAGCCGACCGCGCAATCGGCCCCGACGAAGTTCTGAGTGCTTTCCTGGCACAGTTTTATGATGATAAGCCCCCACCACGGCTCATTCTCGTTTCGCACGAGTTCGAGGAGCGTAGCTTGCTCGCCGAAGCGCTGAGCACCAAAAGCACGCGCAAAATTGAAGTCGGGGTGCCAAAACGCGGTGAGCGTAAGGAGTTGGTGCAGCACGCGATGGCAAATGCGCGCGAAGCGCTCGCACGCAAGCTCGCCGAGACGTCATCACAGCAAAAGCTGCTGCGCGAACTCACCGAGACTTTTGCCTTGCCAGGCGCACCACGCCGCATTGAAGTCTATGACAACAGCCACATCAGCGGGACCAACGCTGTCGGCGCCATGATCGTTGCGAGCCCGGAGGGCTTTCGTAAAAACCAGTACCGTAAATTCAATATACGTTCAGCCGAATTGTCGCCGGGCGACGACTACGGGATGATGCGGGAAGTGCTGCAACGCCGTTTCAAACGGCTGCTTGAGGAAAATCCGCGCACGATGATTGATGGGGTGCTGTCTGGCGTGTTCAAGGGCGATGACGAAGATCAGCCCTGGCCAGATCTGGTTTTGATCGATGGCGGCCAGGGTCAGCTCAACGCCGCGCAGCACACGCTCAACACGCTTGGCATCACCAACGTGCCAATTGTCGCAATTGCGAAGGGGCCGGACCGGGACGCCGGCCGGGAAACGTTCTTCATGGCAGGACGAGATCCTTTCAAGCTGCCGCCTCGCGATCCCTTGCTTTATTTCATCGAACGGATGCGCGATGAAGCGCACCGCTTCGCCGTCGGTTCACATCGAGCGCGCAGGAAAAAAGATATCCGCGAGGCTGGCTTGCAGGAAATTCCGGGGATCGGGCCCACTCGCAAACGGGCGCTGCTTCGCCATTTTGGCACTGTGAAAGCGATCGAGCGGGCAAGCCTTCCTGATCTTGCCCAGGTGCCTGGAATTAATGCGGAGACTGCAAGAAAGATATATGAGTTCTTCCACGAACAAGCCGGCCGCTAACCCGAGGAAATATATGATCATCGCACGCCAAGAGGATGTCACCCCTGTTGTACTTGACGCGTACAAGAACATCGAAGATCCGCGCCTGCGCGAAATCGTAGTATCCCTGATCAAGCATCTGCATGCTTTCGCACGCGAAGTGCATCTCACTGAAGAAGAGTTTCATAAGGGCACGGAAATCCTGGCCAAACTCGGCCAGTTCACCAATGACAATCACAATGAAGTCGTTCTGATGTCGGGCTCGCTCGGGTTCTCTTCGCTTATTTGTCTGCTGAATAATGGCAACAATGGCCAGACCGAAACGACGGCCAATCTTCTCGGTCCGTTCTGGCGAATGAATTCGCCGCGAACGGAAAACGGCGCGATCGATCGTGCGCTCACCGACGCCGGGTCCGGTGTTATTTGTCAATTGCTGGCTCAAGGATCAGAGCGGTAAGCCCATCGCCGACGCTGAAGTCGACGTTTGGCACTCGTCACCGGAAGGATTCTATGAACAACAGGACCCGAAGCAGGCGCCGATGAATCTGCGCGGCCAATTCACGACCGACGCCAAGGGCAAATTTGGCTTCCGCAGCGTGAAACCCGCAGGTTATCCAATTCCGATTGACGGTCCCGTAGGAGATTTGGTCCGTGCCGGGAAACGGCACCATTACCGGCCCGCCCATCTGCATTTCTTGATCTTCAAGGAGGGCTTCAAGACATTGATCTCCCAGATTTACGTCAATGATGACGACAAGCTGGAGACCGACGTGCAGTTCGGCGTCACCAAGGCGCTTATCGGCAACTATGTTCGTCACGACGGGCCCGCGCCCGCGAGCGACGTGAAGGGCGAATGGTACTCGCTCGATCAGACTTTCGTGATGGAGCCGGGTAAAGCCCGCCTGCCGAAGCCGCCCATTCAATAAACACATTGTAATCAGTGGGGATTCGCTCGTTGCGGCCGGTTGACGTTGCCGCGGCGCGGGTGTTCCTTTCGGGCATGAATACCGTCAGTTCCCGTTCCTTGCCAGCGCGCCCGCTCGCGCTGCCGAATCTGCTTACCTACGCGCGCATTGCCGCCGTGCCGGTCGTCGTCGGGCTTAATGTACTGGCAAAGCATTTTCGCCGGTCCCTTGTGGCTGCGCTGGGTGGCACTGGCGATTTTTATTTCGGCCGGGCGTGACGGACATTCTCGACGGTTATTTAGCCCGCACCTGGGGCCAACAGTCGTCGCTTGGCCGCATGCTTGATCCGATTGCCGATAAATTGTTGGTTGCGTCCTGTCTCCTGATGTTGGCGGCAGAGGACACCATCCGCGGCTGGACCCTGCTCGCAGCTGTCGTCATTCTCTGCCGGGAAATTCTGGTGTCGGGCCTGCGGGAATATCTCGCCGAACTGCAAGTTGGCGTGCCGGTGACGCGCCTCGCAAAGTGGAAGACACTCGGACAGATGGTCGCCGTCGGTTTCCTGATCGCGGGCCCAGCCGGTGACCGCATCATTCCGGCGGTGACGCAGACCGGTATTGTACTGCTGTGGTTATCGGCGCTCCTTACGCTTTATACCGGCTGGGACTATATGCGCGCCGGACTGCGTTATATGATCGATGAATGATGCTGAAATTGCGTTATTTCGCCTGGGTGCGCGAACGGATCGGCAAACCTGAGGAAGTGATCGAGGTGCCGTCCAACATCGCGACGGTCGGCGAATTGATGGCCTGGCTTGCCTCACGCGGCGAAGAATATGCCCATGCCTTCAAAAACTTAAATGTCATCAGGGCTGCAATTGATCAGACAGCATGTGCGGCCTGATGCGGCTATCAAAGGTGCTGGCGAAATCGCGTTTTTCCCGCCCATGACAGGCGGATAGCCTCATCAGGACTGGCGCGCTAGATTGATAAAATGAAACCGACCGTACGCTTGCAGCGCGAGCCGTTTGACGCCGCCGCCGAGGCTGGCAAAACTCGCACGCGGCCGTACAGATGTTGGTGCGCTCGTGACATTTACTGGCGTTTGCCGCGGGAACGAGAATGGTGAGCCGATCGCGGCACTCACGCTCGAACACTATCCGGGGATGGCAGAATCCGAGATCGAGCGTCACGCCGCGGAGGCCGCGGAACGTTGGCCGTTATTGGGTGCCACGATTATTCACCGATACGGCCGAATTTTGCCGGGCGAAGATATTGTGCTGGTGGTGACCACATCGTCCCATCGCGAGGCGGCATTCGCGGCTGCTGAATTCCTGATGGATTATCTGAAAACCCGCGCGCCATTCTGGAAACAGGTTGAGAAGGCGGACGGGACAACGTGGGTCGATGCCAAAGCGAGCGACGATGCCGCTGCCGAACGTTGGGCAATGCAACGCCGCCAACGTGAAACGGCGGAATGAATGCGAGCAGGGCGCCGACTGGAGACGACAATGGTTCCAATCGCGATCGTTGCGGTTGGCTGTCATTGCGCTTTGGGTCGGCGCCAGCTCCCGCTGCAGACGTCTCCTATTTTGAAGTGCCGCGCGGTGCGCATCCGCATGATGTTGCGCCCGCGCCGGATGGCAGCATCTGGTACACGGCACAATCGCAAGGCGCGCTGGGAATACTCAATCCAAAAACCGGACAAGCGATACAGATTTCGCTTGGCAAGGGTTCGGCTCCGCACGGTGTGATCGTGGGACCGGACCGCGCGGCGTGGATCACCGATGGGGGACAAAACGCAATCGCGCGTTTTGAGCCGGCAACCAAGGCCGTGAAGCTCTTTCCGTTGCCGAAGGAATTTCCCGACGCCAACCTCAACACGGCGACTTTCGACCGCAAAGGAATTCTCTGGTTTACCGGACAAAACGGCGTTTATGGCCGTGTCGATCCGTCGAGCGGCAAGGTCGAGGCCTGGAAGGCGCCGAAGGGATCTGGGACCCTATGGCATCACGACGACGCCAAACGGCGAAGTCTGGTACGCCTCGCTTGCCGGCGATCACATTGCGAAAATCGATACCGTCAGTGGGGACGCATTGATGGTGCCGCCGCCGAAATCCGGCGTCGGCCCGCGACGGATCTGGTCGGATTCCAAAGGACTGTTGTGGGTGAGCCTCTGGAATTCAGGAGAACTCGGCCGTTACGATCCGATGAATAAGGCGTGGAAAGTCTGGAGCCTGCCGAAAAGCAAGGGCGGCTGTTACGCCGTCTACGTCGATAACAAGGACAAAGTCTGGGTTACCGATTTTCTTGCCAACGCCATACTTGCGTTTCGATCCGGTAAACGAAACGTTCGAGAGTTTTCCGAGCGACAAACGCGGCGCTTCGGTGCGGCAATTGCTCGGCCGCCCGGGCGAAATATGGGGTGCGGAGTCGGGGGCCGACCGATTGGTGGTCGTCAGGGATGAAGTCCGCAGGACAACAAAGGTCGTCCGATTTGTCCCTTTAGCCGGCGTTTTATTCTGGGTCTGCTTGGCGGCGGTGTGGCCTATATGGCTGGCGCGCGGCCAGTTTCGGCCGCTGAAACGAGAATTGGTGAGCTGATCGAGCAGGCCCACGGCAATGGCAAAATCTCACAAAGGATCGATTTCATTTCTGGCGCGCTGCGAGGCACGCGATATCAAGGCTACACATTCATTGGCGGTCCGCGGCGGCCAGAAGTGTTCGTGATGCGCGATGATGCATTCGATTGTGTCACGTTTTGCGAAACGGTGTTCGCTGCGGCGATCGCCGGAAATCGTGGCGAGTTCGATTCCGTGCTGCGGACCATCCGTTATCACAACGGTGTGGTCGACATGGCGTGAGCGCAACCATTATTTCTTCGAGTGGGGGCGGCATAACGTCGAGAACGGGATCTGCCGTGACGTCATCATGGACGGTTCACTTCGGATTGAAAAGACAGTCGATACGCAAAAGGGGCTCGAGAAGCGCAGATTTTCAATGCGCGTCATCCCAAGCGCTAATTTTCTCGCGAATAAGAGCAAGCTGGCGAACGGCGATATCGTCGGCTTTGTGACGCGGCGGCCCAACCTGGACTACTTCCATATTGGCTTTGTCGCGTTTGGCGGCCAGGTGAATTGCTGCTGCGCCATGCGTCGCTCAGCCGGCGCCGCGTGCTCGATGAGCGAATGGATCACTTCGTCGCGGTGAACCGCGTGCGTTATGTCACGCTGTTGCGGCCGCAGGAGCCGCGGGCGGTCGCGTGAATAAATCCTAGGCTGCCGCAGCCTTGGGCTTAACTTCGTCGGAGTAGTCATCCATCAGCGTCTTCGTGATGCCGCCGGGATTGAAATTCCACTGGGCGATTTCCGCGACTGCTGTGACTTCCGCGGCTGATCCGGTGATGAAGCACTCCGAGAAACTGGTGAGCTCATCCGGCAGGATGCGTCGCTCGATGACTTCCATACCGCGCTTGCGTGCGAGACCGATCACGGTCTGCCGCGTGATGCCGTCGAGAAAGCAGTCGGCGATTGGCGTGTGGATCTTGCCGTCTTTGACGAAGAAGATGTTCGCGCCGGTGCATTCTGCGATGCGGCCCTCCCAGTCGAGCATCATGGCATCGGCGTAGCCTTTGCGCTCGGCCCGGTGCTTGGAGATCGTGCAGATCATGTAGAGGCCGGCGGCCTTTGCAAGGCAAGGCGCAGTCTTCGGATCCGGCCGGCGATAGTCGGCAAGGTCGAGCCGGATTCCCTTGAGCCGCTGTTCGGGATCGAAATAGCTCGGCCATTCCCAACTGGCGATGGCGAGGTGGATGGTGTTGCTCTGCGCCGAGACACCCATCATTTCCGACCCACGCCAGGCCACCGGACGGACATAGGCTTCCTTCCGACCGTTTTTGTCGACGACCTGCTTTTTCGCGGCGACAATCTCGGCAACCGAATAGGGGATTTCAAAATCAAGAATGTTGGCGGAGCGCTTGAGACGTTCGGCGTGCTCGGTGCTCTTGAAGACTTTGCCGCCATAGGCGCGCTCGCCCTCGAATACGCAACTTGCGTAGTGCAGGCCGTGGCTGAGCACATGGAGATTGGCTTCGTTCCAGGGCACGAGCTTGCCGTCGTACCAGATGACCCCTTCGAGCCGGTCATAGGATTGCGCAGCCATTGGTCTACTCCTTCACCTCACGCGAGGGGCATTCGCCGCCGTGATGGCGCATTTTCCGCGCCTATTCCAACACTTTGCGTCGGCCTGTAACACCCGGTATGACTTGATCGACCGGCAAGGACGACATCGGCAGCGAGAATTTGCAGCCTCGGACACGATGCTTTGGTACGATCGTTTCGTCTATCGCGTGGATTTTTGTAACATAAAAACAAAATATGTCAACATGGCTGACATAAATGTGAATAAGGTCGCTGCGGCCGGGTCGAGTATGGCCGATCGCGTACCGGCCGGTCCCTGGCCGCCTCTGCGGAGCCGGTCTGGGACATCATCGAGTTATTGTTCTTTGCCTATCGCGATTTCGTCGGCGATCCGGACGAGGTGCTTCTCAAACTGGGGTTCGGTCGCGCCCATCACCGGGTGCTCCATTTCGTCAATCGCAATCCCGGCATGAAAGTCGCGGACTTGCTTGAGATCCTGAACATTACCAAGCAATCGCTCGGCCGTGTCCTCAAGCAATTGGTGGACGAAGGCTATGTCCTTCAGAAGGAGGGCGCGCAGGACCGTCGTCAGCGATTGCTGTTCGTGACTTCAAAAGGCGAAGCCCTGGCCCTTAAGCTTGCCAGTTTGCAGACCCAGCGGATAAACCGCGCCTTCGGGGAGCTCGGCCCAACGCGCACGAAGCGGCGCGGCGGTTCCTGACCTCGATGATCGATACGGACAATCGTGAAGACGTATTGCGCCTGATCGCGCGCGCCGACCGCGCGTCCACGACGCGAGGCTGATTTTGACGGGAGGAGAGCCTCGGCGATGATGCTGCCCGCGATGCTTCCCGATGATGCGCCACATCTTCTGGTGGTCGACGACGACCGTCGTATTCGCGATTTGCTTTCTCGTTTTCTGGCCGGCGAGGGCTACCGCGTGACGACGGCGGAGACGGCAATGGATGCGCGCGCCAAGCTCAAAGGTCTCAGTTTCGATCTGCTTATCCTCGATGTCATGATGCCCGGCGAATCCGGTTTCGATTTCGCTAAAGCGATCCGCGGCGATTCCAACATTCCGATTCTGATGCTGACCGCGCGCGATGCCGCCGAGAGCCGCATCAGAGGCCTGGAAATGGGCGCAGACGATTATTTGTCAAAGCCATTCGAACCACGCGAGCTATCGCTTCGCATCGCGAATATTCTCAAGCGCGCGCAGCCGGCACCGCCGCCGCCGCCCGTTGAGTCGGTACGCTTCGGGCCGTTCGTTTATCATCTGGCGCGTGGCGAATTGCGCAAAGGTGACGAGATTGTCCGGTTGACGGACCGCGAACGTGAGATGCTTCGCATTCTTGCCGGAACGCCCGGAGAAACCGTTCCCCGCATGTCGCTGGCCGGCAATGGCGGTACCGTGAGCGAGCGGGCAGTGGACGTGCAGGTCAACCGTTTGCGCCGCAAGATCGAGCGCAATCCCGCCAATCCCTTATTCGTGCAGACCGTGCGTGGCGTCGGATATCGGCTGGTGATCACATCATGACCAGTCTCGACATCGGCAATGGCGTTCGCACAGCGCTGACACGGCTGCGCGAAGCATGGGAATGGTATGACGCGTTGCCGCCCGTGCGCCGAATTCACAGCGCACTGGGTCAGGTTGCCGATGGCTGGCGGAGAATCGCCCGCTGGCTCAACGGCGTGATGCCGAAGGGCCTGTACGCGCGCGCGCTGCTCATCATTATCGCTCCGATGGTAATCCTCCAGTCCGTCATCGCCTTTGTCTTCATGGAGCGGCATTGGAATGTCGTGACTCAGCGGCTGTCGGCAAGCGTGGTGCAGGATATCGCTGCGCTGATCGATATATATCGCGGCTATCCGCAGGACGCCGACCGGGCCTTGATCCGGCGCATTGCGCAAGAGCGGCTCGGCCTCGTGGTTGATTTTTTGCCTTTGAGCGATATGCCGCCCCCAGGTCCCAAGCCGTTCTTTTCACTGCTGGATCAGGCGCTTTCGGAAGAATTACGTAAACAAATCGGGCGTCCCTATTGGATCGATACCGTCGGCAAATCGGCTTTGCTTGAGATCCGCGTGCAGCTCGACAACACGGTCATGCGCGTTTTCGCACGTCGAAGCGCAGCCTATGTTTCAAACTCGGAAATCTTTCTGCTCTGGATGGTCGGAACTTCGACCGTGTTGCTGATCGTTGCGATTATTTTTTTGCGCAATCAGATCAAGCCCATTCTTCGTCTGGCCGACGCAGCTGAAAGCTTCGGAAAAGGCCGCGAAGTCCCGAATTTTCGTCCGCGCGGCGCGCGCGAGGTGCGGCGTGCGGCGGCCGCCTTTATCGAAATGAAGACCCGCATTGAACGTGCGATGGAGCAGCGCACCGCGATGCTCGCCGGCGTTTCGCACGACCTCCGCACGATCCTCACACGTTTCAAGCTTGAACTCGCATTGATCGAGGGAACGCCGGAAGTCGATGCGATGAAGAAGGACGTCGATGAAATGGCGCGTATGCTGGAGGCTTATCTGGCGTTTGCGCGCGGCGACAGCGGTGAAATCGCTGCGCCGACGGACATGGCCGCCTTTCTGGAAGAACTACGGTCCGACGCAGAACGTCAAGGCCACAAGGCAACTGTGGTCTTTCACGGCCCACCGATTGTCACCGTGCGCCCGGCCGCGTTCAAGCGATGCCTGGCCAATCTCGTGTCGAACGCGGCACGGCACGCGCCGTCGATTGCCATTACCGGCCATCGCGATCATCGCTACCTTACCGTCACCATCGACGACGACGGGCCGGGGATTCCCGCAGCATCACGCGAGGAAGTCTTCAAGCCCTTCCTGCGGCTTGATGATGCGCGTAATCAAGATGAGGGCGGAACTGGATTAGGGCTCGCGATCGCACGCGACATTGCGCGCTCGCACGGTGGCGACATCACACTTGGCGATTGCCCGCTTGGCGGCTTGCGCGCGACGGTGCGGGTACCGGTGTGACAATCAAACCGTTCGTCCCCGCGCAAGCGGGGACCCAGAATTTGCAAGTACCAATCCGTGGCACTTGGTTCCCGCTTGCGCGGGAACGAACGGAGAAAAGTTAGGCCGCCTCCGCTTCTTCCTCGCCGCGCGCACGGCGACGCCGACGTGGTCCACGCAACACGCATTTTGGAAGTGCGCAGAGATCGTCGATGAAGCCGGCCCAGCGTTCGGCACTGGCAAGACCGCGGTCGAGTGTCGCCATCGTGCGGTCGAGACCTTCTTCTTCGTCATCGACCCAAACTGAAAGTACGCGCGCAAACATCAGTGCCGCTCCTTGCGCGCGCAACGCGCCGCGTGGGCCCGATGCACCGATGCCGGCGGCTTCCAGCATCCAATGTTGTGAGCGTACGGCCATGGCGTTGAGTGCGAAGGCAAGGCCTGGATTGCGCCGCGCCGAACGCATGATGGAGCGGACCGCCTCCTTGTAAGGGGCAAGGGCCTCCAGGCGCCGCATCAGCACGTCGAACAGCCGCTCACGCGCGGGCTCCTCGGCCATGTCGTCGCCGCCGCCCGCAAGCACCGCATGGTCAATGTCCTTGATATGGGCGGCCAGAATGGCAAGCGTCGATCCGAATTCCGCGCGCAGCTGCGAGAGTTTGATGCCGGCCTGACCAGCAACCTCAGCGAGGCCGATTTGCTCGAAGGAGTGATCTGCGAGCAACGAGGTCAGTGCATCAATCGCCTTATCGCGGTCAGTCGTCCCCCGCGGCGATGCGGCGGCCGACGCCTTGCGTTGACGTTTAGCCTTGCGTGCCATGAGAGCCTCCCTTGGAAAATCGACTGCCCTTAAATGTAGGCCCGCAATGGTGGTTGTTCTAGGGCTGGGAACTCCGGGCCCTGAGCGTGAAATGCAATGCTTTATGGGCTCACGCCTCAGCCTGCGAGCTCGCGCGACCGCCGGGTGGCGGCTGCAATCGCCCGAGTAAGCAACTCGTCAAAGCCGCCCGGCCCCATCAGAACCTCGAGGGCGGCGGCGGTCGTGCCGCCAGGCGACGTCACGTTTTCCCGCAAAGTCGCGGCGCCAACGGTCGATTGATGCAGGAGTTCGCCTGAACCGGCGACAGTCTCCTGAGCCAGCCGCGTCGCAAGCGCCGGCGGCAGTCCGGCTGCGATGCCGGCGTTCGCCATGGCTTCGGCCAACAGGAACACGTAAGCCGGGCCGGACCCTGATAGCGCGGTCACCGCGTCCATCAATGACTCCTCGCGAGCCCACTCAACTTTTCCGATGGCCGCGAGCAATTCGCTGGCGAGCTTGCGTTGGCTCGCGCTGACTTTCACATTTGGACAGGCGACGGTGATGCCGCGCCCGATTGCGGCAGGAGTGTTTGGCATAGCCCGCACAATTGCTGTGCCGGGCGGTAACGCGTCTGCGAGAAAACCAAGCGTACGCCCGGCCATGATTGAAAGCACAAGTGTCGAACTGCTGACAAAAGGCTTTAGTTTCCAAACCGCTTCCGGCGCGCTTTGCGGTTTGACCGCAATAACGATTGCGTTTGCGTTCAAAAGCCTGCCAATGGGATTGAGCGCAGCACCGCGCCGCACCAAGGCTTTCACGGCCCTCGGCGGTTGCGGTTCGAGCACGGTCAGTTTACGTGGATCAAGCCCGCGCGCCAGCCAGCCTTCGAGCATGGCCGAGCCCATCTTACCGGCGCCTAGCAAGACCAGACGGCCGGAAAACTTGCGTAGTGACTTGTTGTTCGCTTTCGTCATGGCGACATCATATCGCCAATTGTGGCCTTATGCCTCGCCCGAAGTTTCGAACATGGCGGCGTCGAGTGCCTCGCGCGCGCCTTTGCCGGCCCAAACCACGAACTGGAAAGAGGAGAAGTAACGCTCGCAGGCCTCAAGCGCGGTGCCAAGCAAAGCTTCGCATTGCTTACCGGAAGCCTCGGTGCCGCCTGCCAGCACCAAGGCGTGACGGAACATCACGATGCCCTCGGTCACCCAGTGATCGAAATGGCCGACCCATAGCCGTTCGTTGATCAGGGAAATCAGCGACTGGACCTCTGCGCGCCGGCGTTCGGGCACTCTCAGGTCGAAGGCGCAGGCCAGGTGGAGCGCTTCTATGTCGCCCATCCATGTGTAGGAGAGCTGGTAGTCGGTCCAGCGACCGGTGACCAGGATCGTGATCTCGTCATCGCTCGCGCGTTCGAACGACCAGTCATTGCCGGTCGCCAGACGTTCCACGACATCGAGAGGGTTGATTCGAGATTCTTCCGTGTAGCTGGCCAGGGACATGACGTCTCCGCTTTGCCGATTGGAGCGAGGGAAACGCACGCCACCGCACGCGCGCGGGCTAGACCCAGGACGAGTCAGAACCGCAAGTCGACGCAGGGGTTACGGGATGCCTTGACTGGGAGACCGAATCACAAAGCGATTCGACTATATCCCGCCCGATTCCTTCCGCCAAAGGCATCGTCAAGGGCTAATGAGCCGTGATTTGCCCCGCATAGGCAACGGCGCCGATTCAACTCTCCACAGCCAATGCTGTGACAATTTGAATCAGTGGTGGATAACGTTGATCCGGGAATCAGTCGAACAGGCTCGACACTGACTCTTCGGTGGCAGTGCGTCCGATCGCTTCGCCGATCAGCGACGCGATCGGCAGGATGCGGATATTGCCCGCGCCGAGGACTTCCTTGGTCGGCTGGATCGAGTCGGTGATTACAAGCTCTTTCAACCGCGACTTGGCAATGCGGGCGACCGCGCCGCCCGAGAGCACGCCATGGCTGATATAGGCGTAGACCGCCTTGGCCTTGTTTTCGAGCAAAGCATCAGCGGCATTCACCAGCGTGCCGCCCGAGTCGATGATGTCGTCCACCAGCACGCAGGTGTAGCCGGCGACGTCGCCAATCACGTTCATTACTTCGGATTCACCCGCGCGTTCACGCCGCTTGTCGATAATGGCGAGTGGCGCATTAATGCGCTTGGCCAGTCCGCGTGCGCGCACCACACCCCCGACGTCAGGCGACACCACCATGACGTTGTCGAGCTGGAAGTGCTCCTTGATGTCTCGCACCATCACCGGCGACGCATATAGATTGTCGGTCGGGATATCGAAAAAGCCCTGAATCTGGCCGGCGTGCAGGTCGAGCGTCATGACCCGGTCGGCGCCGGCGCGCGTAATCAGGTTAGCGACCAGCTTCGCCGAGATTGGCGTTCGCGGGCCGGGCTTACGATCCTGCCGCGCATAGCCATAGTAAGGGATGACTGCGGTGATACGGCGCGCGGACGAGCGGCGCAACGCATCCATGATAATCAGCAATTCCATCAGATGGTCGTTGGCCGGAAACGACGTGGACTGGATGACGAAACAATCCGCTCCGCGCACGTTTTCCTGGATTTCGACGAAGACCTCCATGTCGGCGAAGCGCCGCACCACCGCCTTGGTCAATGGGGTTTTGAGGTATTCAGCGATCTGCTGGGCCAGCGCAGGATTGGAATTGCCGGCAACGAGCTTGATTGCTCCATTCTTGCCCGCCATTCAGTAATCCTCGCCCTCACTCGCGCCACGGCGGCGTGGTCATAACAAGGCAGGCAATGGCCGGCAATACGGCTGCAAAAGTTTGTCCGAAGCTTTCACCAATACGATGAATCGCCCATTAGTGGCTTGTGTCCGCCATCGTCAGGGTATCCCGCATCGACAGCGTCGCGGCCGGGCGGAGGCGTGGAAGCGGCACCAGCCCGTCTTGCATGTTGTCGGCAGCAGCATCGGCCGCATCCGTTGAAGCCGGGTCGGCCTGGACATGGGAAATGCGGAATATCCCGGCGGCCTCGGGTGAGGACTCGCTCGCGGTTGGTCATCGCCACCTGAGGCTCTGTTGAAGATGGCGCCGTGCCGGGCGCAACCTCGGGCGATGTCAGAAAGAGTGCGAGCTGTTCCATGCTCTCCCGGGCGATCCGGCTCAGCATGGCGTCGTCGGCTGCAGCCCATGCGTCACGATGCCGGACCTTCTTCATTTCCTCGCCGCTGATGCGCAGGGCGCGGTGTTCATCCTGATCGAAAACGTCCCACACCCATGTGACTGTGGTTTGATGTTTCATCACTTTGACAGCGAAATAGCCGCGCACTCGGTAGGCTGAAGACTGCTCGCGCGAGATCACCGCAAGACGGCGGGATTGCGCCTCATCGTTGAGATCTTGCACGACCTTCCGGAATTGTCCGGGAGGCAGCCCATCGACGGATTCAAAGGCAACGGTCGCACCGCGTGGTTGCGCCGCAGATACGGCCTGTTTGTCCGGATTGCAGCCGGCGAGCACCAGCGCGCAGGTTGCCGCCAAGAGGCTGCCTGGGTTTTTGACAAAGCACGCCGCGCCCGTCGCTCGACGGCGCCCACTCCGCTCCATAGACACCCCTGTGGCCTTTTGTTTTTGGTATTCGAGTCCCTTGGGCCAGCCTGAAGGTTAGCGGCATTGATGACCGTGAGTTCAGCCGCCCGTAGCGGCATGGCGATTGTGGCGTCGTGTCAATCGACAAGTGCAATGGCGTTTATGTGCCGCCCATAGTCGGGTTCGCCGCTGCGGGTGGTGCGTCGATAGCTGAAGAATTGATCGGGCTCCGCATAGGTACACAAGCCAAGATCCTCGAACTGCTCGATGCCGGCGCGCTGAACGCGCTCTGCGATGTAACCTGTCAGGTCGAACATGGCATGGGCGGCTCGCTCGGACGGTCTGAAGTAGCGCGAATTGGATCGATCGGCGGAAAGGAAACGTTCAACGAATTCGGGGCCGACTTCATAGTTCGGTTGCCGAATAGTGGGACCAAGTGCGGCCGCGATATTGGCGCGGTCGGCCCCGAGACGCTCCATGGCCGCTACGGTCGCTTCGATCACGCCGGTCAAGGCACCGCGCCAGCCGGCATGAGCCGCGCCGATCACGCCAGCCTCGCTGTCGGCGAACAGCAACGGGCCACAGTCTGCCGTCGACACCCCGATCGCAAGGCGGGCTGGCACGTGACAACGGCATCGGCGCGCGGGCGGTCGTCCGTGCGTCCACGGCACATCTGCGACCACAACGTCGGGCGAATGAATCTGATAAGGCGTGAGCAGGCGATCTGCGCTGACCCCGAGTGCGGCCGCCATGCGGGCACGGTTTTCGGCGACCTTGTCGGGGGCGTCGCTGGAACCGACACCACCGTTCAGCGAGGCGTAGACGCCCTCCTGATACGCCACCGGACCGCGTGAAAAACGCATGCCGTATTCGCGGAACAGTGGCGAGTGAAGCAGCCTGCAGCATCGGTCACCGTGGGGACGTTAAATGACCTCGGTCGGTCAATAGATAATGCGCGCAAAGGCCCGCGGCTAGCTCATCCGGCTTCGAAACCGGGCGGCACGCCGACGGAAGGATGCGCGAAGGCAACAACCTTGAACAATTCGCCCATTGCGGTGCGATCGCTGCCGATCAGGCGCGCGAGCGCCTGATCAATATCAGCAGCATGCGCGGCTTTGGCCTGAGGGAGGCCGCGCGTTGTTCGATGCCGAGCCGCCGCAGAAATTGCGATTGGTCGATGGGACCGAAGCTGGCAACCCCCATGGCCTCGACGCCCCGTATCAACGCCTGGAAATCCACGTGGGCGGTGAGGTCGAGATTGCCTGGATTTGTCAGCGGATCGGCGAAGGCATGTTGGCCGACGGCCTGCAAAGTCTCGCCGAGGCCGCTTTCGATATGGCCATAGTCGACCACGAGCGCGGCGCCTCGACCGTCGGCGACGCGCCGGCCCATCTCTACCGCCTCATTGTCGCTCCGCCATTCGAAAATTGCGCCAGCGCGCGCCGCGCGCAACCCGGGCGGCAGCAATGACTGGAAAAACGGGAATCGGTTCCGGCGCGACGGTGAAGGCAAGTTGATCAAAAGTCATCAATCTCGATGCGGCGCTCGTGCCAGCCGCGATCAGTCTTGATCGCCTGATTGACTGGCAGTGCATCGAAAAATTCATTGGCAATCAAGATCGCCGGGCCCTTTGGGCACTTCGGCGAAGCGCCTGGATGCCAGAAAATCGGTACGCCGGCGTCTTCCAGCGCAGCTTTCTGTTGTGCTTGCAGGGGCGGGCTGATTTCGACGAGATGGACGACAATCGCGGCCCGGAAATCCGGCACGATTTGAAGCGCGCGCAGCGCATCCTTCATCAAGGTGCCGCGGCCGGGGCCGAGCTCGATCAGTCGCACGTTCTCGGGCGCGCCCATTTGCTTCCAGATCGCCGACATCCAGAGACCGATCAGTTCGCCGAACATCTGGCTGACTTCCGGCGCGGTAATGAAGTCGCCACGGGCACCGAGCGGGTCGCGCGTGGTGTAGTATCCGTGCTCGCGATCAAACAGACACAGCGCCATGTACTCGGCAACCGGCATCGGTCCCGCCACAGCAATGCGGCGCCGAATTTCGCTTTCCAGCGGATGAACGCCCGTCCACTAGCGGCTCCGAAGCGGCCGATGCTTCAGCGCGTAGACGATGAATCCGACGCCGGCGAGAAACAGTGGCACCGACAGTAGTTGGCCCATCGTGGCACCGCCCCACAGAAAGCCGAGTTGGGCGTCCGGTTCGCGAAAAAATTCACAAAATGTGCGTGCTGCTGCATAGCAGACGGCAAAGCTGCCAATGATCAGGCCGGGCCGCTTGAGCGCGCCGGCCCGCATCAACAGTGCGAGCACCACCAGCAGCACCAGTCCTTCCAACGCCGCCTCGTAAAGTTGGCTCGGGTGTCGCGGCAGCGGTCCGCCGCCTGGAAATATCATTGCCCAGGGCACGTCGGCTGGGCGGCCCCAAAGCTCACCATTGATGAAATTCGCAATGCGGCCGAGGAACAGACCGATCGGTCCAACCGCGCACGTGATGTCACCGAGCGACAGAATCGGAATGCCGCGTTTTAGGCGAACAACACGACCGCAACGACGCAGCCCGTGAAGCCGCCATGAAATGACATGCCGCCATTCCATAGCTGCAAGATCTCCGCCGGGATGCGCGGCAAAATGCGGCAGATCGTAAAACAGCACATATCCTGTGCGGCCGCCGAGGATAATGCCAACCGTAACCCACAACACGAAATCGTCGAAGTCGGTGACGGTCATTGGAGCTTTTCCGCCCCATAGATTTTTCGATTGAACAAGATAGCGGGCGTAACCCCAGCCGATCAGGATGCCGAAGATATATGCGAGCGCATACCAGCGGATCGCGAACGGGCCGAGGTGCACCAGCACCGGATCAAAAGCCGGGTAGGGGATGACGAGCACAGGCATTAGTCGTGTCCGATTCGCGAAACGCGGCGCCGGAGTGTGGTAGCATGCCGGGCCTTGCGGCGGGATGACCCCAGCCGCCATTGTTAGTGGACGGTCCAGAATTGTCGGAACCGGTTTTGAGGCGGGTTTATATATGAGGAATGTTGACGGCGCCGGAGACGAAGCATGACCCAGACCAGCAATCGCATTTTCGATGAGATGGCGCGTTTGATGAACGATGCCGCCGGCGTGGCACAAGGCGTGCGGCGCGAATTTGACACCCTTTTCCGTAGCCAGGCTGAGCGCATCCTGCGCGACCTCGATGTGGTCCAGCGTGAAGAGTTCGAGGCGGTCAAGGAGATGGCCCGGCTGGCGCGTGAAGAAAACGAGGCACTGAAGGCGCGCATCGCCGCCCTCGAGGCAAAAGGCGAAAAGCCGAGCCAAGAAAAGCGATGGTTCGTGCTTCGAACCGATTAAGCCATGTGCGACGGCGCCCCGAAACGCCGGTATGGGCTTTCTTGCCCTTTCCGGCCCCCGCCGCTATAACCCGCCCCGTTCGCGGCCCCCGGCACCCCTGGAGGCATGCCGCGCACGCAGGCGGCCGAAAATGCCGCCTTTTCCATTGGTTTAGATGAGGAATTCAAGATGGCGACCGTCCAGGAATTGAAAGCGACGGCACGTCCGAAAGGCGGCAAGGGGGCCGCCCGGGCTGCACGTCGATCCGGCCGAGTGCCGGGCGTGATCTACGGAGAGAACAAACCCCCGCTGATGGTCACGCTCGACCATGACGAATTGCGCCAGCGCATCTATGCCGGGCGCTTCCTCACCACGCTTTACAATCTCGATGTGGACGGCACCAAGCACCGGGTGATCCCGCGCGACTTCCAGCTCGACGCGATCAAGGATCTGCCGATGCACGTGGATTTCCTTCGCGTGGCCGAAGGCGCCACCATCCGCGTGAAAGTGGCGGTGCATGTGCTCAATGCCGACCAGTCGCCCGGCGTCAAACGCGGTGGTGCGGTCAACATCGTCACGCATACCGTGGACGTGATGTGCCCGGCGGAGTCGATTCCGGAATCAATCGATGTCGATATTTCCAGCCTCGACATCAATCACTCGAAGCATCTCACCGACGTAACGCTGCCGGCCAATGTTCGCGTGATCGGGCGTCCGGACATGACGCTGGTCACCGTCGTGCCGCCGTCCGGCTACGCGGAAGAAATGAAGGCTGCTGCCGAAGCCGCTGCTGCAGCCGCTGCCGCTGCTGCTGCCGCCGCTGCTGCTCCGCGCTGAAGGTGCTGCACCAGGGGCTGCTCCGGGCGCCGCGCCAGGTGCTGCTCCGGCTGCGGGCGGTGCCGCACCGGCTGCTGCCGCCGCGCCGGCGAAGTCCGACAAGAAGTGAGGAGGCGCGTAAGCCTCCTCGCCAGTGTTTGCGAAATCGGCAAAGCGCATGATTCCGAAAATCGCCTGACGGCTTTCGGAAAAGATCATGCGCAAACTCTAAGACAGCGCCGTTGACGCCATGCTGCTTTTCGTCGGTCTCGGTAATCCCGGCTCGCGCTATATCGGCAACCGCCACAATATCGGTTTCATGGCGGTCCAGGCGATCGCGCGCCGCTTCGATATCTCTCCGTGGCGGCGACGCTTTCAAGGCGTTGCCGTCGAAGGCAATATTGCTGGAGAGCGTGTGCTGCTGCTGTTGCCCGGCACTTTCATGAACGAGTCAGGACGGGCGGTGGCGGAGGCTGACGAATTTCTACAAGCTGGAGCCCGCCAACGTCGTCGTGTTTCATGACGAGGTCGAACTGCCGCCCGGCAAAGTCCGGCTGAAGCTTGGCGGCGGCAATGCAGGCCATAACGGCCTGCGCTCGATCTCCGATCACATCGGGAACGACTACCGCCGCGTACGGTTCGGCGTCGGTCATCCTGGCGACAAGAACCTGATGGAACAGTACGTGTTGCAGGATTTCGCCAAAAGCGAATGGCCCTGGGTGGAAGCGCTTTGCGAGATCGTCGCTGAAAACGCTGCACTGTTGATTGAAGGCAAGGATTCAACGTTTCAGAACAAGGTCCATCTCGCCATGGCCGCCAAGGGGTTCGGCGAGGAAGACGAGCCGCCTGGCTCCGAATAGCGATGTAAGCAACGAGACGACACAGCCATGGGATTCAAATGCGGCATCGTTGGCTTGCCGAATGTCGGCAAGTCGACGCTCTTCAATGCGCTGACGCAGACAGCCGCGGCGCAGGCGGCCAATTATCCTTTCTGCACCATCGAGCCGAATGTCGGCGAGATCGCCGTGCCCGATCCGCGTCTGGACAAACTGGCGGTGCTGGGAAAGTCGGAGCAGATCATTCCGACGCGGATCACATTCGTCGATATTGCGGGTCTGGTGCGCGGCGCCTCCAAAGGCGAGGGGCTTGGCAACCAGTTTCTGGCCACGATCCGCGAGGTTGATGCGATCGTGCATGTGGTGCGTTGTTTCGAGGACAGCGACGTCACCCACGTGGAAGGCAAGATCGATCCGATCGCGGACATCGAAACGATCGAAACCGAGCTGATGCTGGCCGATCTCGACAGCCTGGAAAAGCGCGTCGACAACCTCGAGAAAAAGGCCAAGGGCACCGGCGAAGACGCCAAACAGGCCAAGGAAATGCTCGATCTGGTCAAGCGCTCGCTTGTCTTGCTGCGCGAGGGCAAGCCCGCGCGCATGGTCGAGCGCAAGCCAGAGGAAGAAAGGCTGTTCCACTCGCTGGGTCTGCTGACCTCGGCGCCGGTGCTTTATGCGTGCAACGTCGAGGAAGCCTCCGCCGCAACGGGCAACGCTTTCTCCCGCAAGGTTGAAGAGCGAGCCAAGGTCGAGGGCGCGGTTGCGGTCGTGATTTCGGCCAAGATCGAATCCGAGATCGCGACGTTGCCGCCGGAAGAACGCACGGACTATCTTGAGGCGGTCGGCCTCAAGGAAACCGGACTCGATCGTCTGGTGCGCGCCGGATATGAGTTGCTGCATCTGGTGACATATTTCACCGTTGGCCCGAAGGAAGCGCGGGCCTGGACGATTACCCAAGGCACCAAGGCGCCGCAGGCGGCCGGCGTGATCCACTCGGATTTTGAGCGCGGCTTTATCCGTTCAGAAACCATCGGCTACAATGACTTCATCGCGAATGGCGGCGAAACCGGCGCGAAAGAGGCCGGCAAAATGCGGCTCGAAGGCAAGGACTACGTGGTCGCCGATGGCGATGTGATGCATTTCAGGTTTGCGACCTGAGCCATTGAACCGGCCCACGGTTCAGCGCGACTATTCAATATGAACTGCCCATGTTCAGGAGGCATCATGCCGCGCGCATCGGTTCGCCGCCTTATGGCGGCTGCGGTGATCATCCTGGCGGCTGCAACGCCGGCCAGGGCCGAGATCGAAAAATTCATGAACCAATGCGACGGCAAGCTGTGCGCTTTCTTTCGCGTTTCGATTACGGTCCCGGATGGTTGGGTCGAGGACAAGGAAGCGACCGACTATTTCAAGGTGCAGATGCTGCTGCCGAAGAATCTCGAATTCGACAAGGCGCCGGCCAAGATCTATGCGATGGCCCGATACAATCGCAATAAACAGCCAATTTCGGCTTTTCTGCCGGACAGCATCAAGGATTGGCGTGAGCGTGCCAAGGACGCCAAGGTCACAAGGCTTGAGGACTTGCCGCGAGGGGACGGCAAGGCAGCTTTCGTGCGCCATCAGTTTGAGGCGCGCAGCCTGAAGGAGCAGGGCTACGAGCTGCAGGCGGTCACGACAGACAGTGACAAGGATGGCAATGATTTTATCGTCACAATTACGCTGTCGGCCAATTCGCGTGACGCGTTGAAGTCCGCGGAACCTGCATACCTCGCCATCCTTCGCAAGTATTGAGTGCCCGACCGCTTTCGCGGATGATGCGCACCGCATGAACGCGAAGCGTTACTGGGAAGATTTCCAGCCGGGCGAGGTCGCCGTTATGGGCCCGCGACTGGTGACGCGCGAGGAAATTGTCGCCTTTGCCGCCGAGTTCGACCCGCAGCCGATGCATCTCGACGAGGTGGCGGCTGGCGCAACCTTGCTGGGTGGACTGGGCGCGTCCGGCTGGCACAGCTGCTGCCTGTTGATGCGTGTCATTGCCGACGGCTTCGTCAATCACGCGCATTCCATGGGCGCGCCCGGCGTCGACGAAGTGCGCTGGCTCAAGCCTTTGCGGCCGAATACACAGGTGCGCGTGCGCGCGACCGTGCTGGAGACGCGCGCCCCCAAAAGCCGCCCGGATTTCGGCTTCGTGAAATGCCTGTTTGAAATGCTTGACGAGCGGGACACGGTGCTGACCACCCTCACGAGCCCGTTGATGATCGCGCGGCGCGAAGGGGGCGCGCGCACGTGAAATATTTCGAGGACATTGCGTTAGGCGAGCGTATTCCCGTCGGCAGCCACACCTTCAAGGCGGACGAGATCAAGGCCTTCGCCGCGCGATTTGATCCGCAACCCTTCCATCTGGACGAGAGCGCAGCCGGACGCTCGCATTTCGGCGCGCTTTGCGCGTCCGGTTGGCACACCGCTGTGGTCTGGATGCGGCTGATGGTCGAATTCCCGTCGCCGCACGATGGAGGCAGCGCGCGCCCGCGGCGAGCCGGTTGCCGCCATGGGACCAGCGCTGGGCTTCCGCGAGTTGAAATGGATGAAGCCGGTCTTATGTCGATGACACCATCGACTATACGAGCGAAATCATAGCGGCGAGGGTCTCGGAAAGCCGCCCTGGCGTTGGCCTCGTCAGCATCCGCTCGACCGGCACCAACCAGCATGGCGAGCCCGTGATATCGTTCATCAGCACAACATTCGTCGAACGTCGTCCGGTGACACCATGACCGCGACCGCTATCGGCACAAAGAAAGATGAGACACCGGGCGCTCGGCGTGGCATGCGGAGCGCATGCGCTGCACGACGGTTACACCGATCTTATTTACGTGATGTTGCCGATCTGGCAGAACGAATTCGGGCTCGGCTTTGCCGTACTGGGCCTGATGAAGACGGTGTTTTCCGGCACGCTGGCAGGCTTCCAGATTCCTGCGGGATTCCTGGCGGAGCGCTTCGGGACAGCGGCAGTGCTCGCGCTCGGCACCGCGCTTGCGGGTTTGGGTTACGTTTTCGCGGGCTTCAGCACCGGCGTGATCACTCTGGTCGCGGCATTATTTATTGGCGGCCTGGGCGCCAGCACGCAGCATCCGCTGGCATCGTCGCTGATCGCCCACGCTTTCGCCGGCTCGCGCTCGCTGAAGGCCCTCGGTACTTATAATTTTGCCGGCGACATCGGGAAAATGACTATGCCGGCTGCGGCAGCGTTGTTGTTAATCGTGCTGCCTTGGCGCCACGCACTGATGCTGCTCGGGAGCCTCGGAGCGGTTGTGGCGTTCGTGATTTTCGTCGCGATACCGCGCTTCACGGATCGTCAGTCGATTCACCAGCGCAAGAGTGACGGTAAGGCGCATCGGCGCGGTGTTGTCCGGCGCTTACGGCTTTCCGCTGCTACTCTCGATAGGTGTCATCGACAGCGCAACGCGCATGGCATTTCTGACATTTCTGCCTTTCGTGCTCACCGCAAAGGGCGCAAGTCTGCAGACCGTCGGCCTCGCGCTCACTTTGGTGTTTGCCAGTGGGGCAGCCGGCAAACTGGTCTGCGCATTCATCGGCGCCCGCATCGGCGTCGTCGCGACGGTGTGGGTGACAGAGGCGGTGACCGCGCTGGGCATTGTGGCGCTGCTCCCGCTGCCGCTTGAGGCGGCTCTCATATTGCTTCCGATCGTTGGCGTTGCGCTCAACGGAACGTCGTCAGTGTTGTACGGTTCAGTCCCCGATCTGGTGGAACCGGCCAGGCGCCAGCGTGCGTTCAGCATATTCTATACGGGCACGATCGGCGCGGGCGCAGTGTCGCCCGCCATCTATGGTTTGCTCGGTGACGCCGTCGGCGTCCCGACAGCACTGATCGTTGTTGCAGCCTTTGTGCTCGTGACGTTGCCAATTACCCTCGTCTTGCGCCCGGCATTGGCAATGCAGGCACCGTAACGGTCAACGATCGTGCGCTTTGATCTTGACCTGACCCACCACCGCTGCCGGCAATACGTCGAGATAAGGTCCCAGCAGGAAAGCTTCGCCTGAACCACTGCCATACATGCGATCGTGCGCGTCGATCATGGCCCGCACCGGTTTTACACATCCGGCCATCGAATCCACAATCAGGTCGTTGATGTCGCCCGGCCGCAGGTCTGCGCTGTAGCGCGGATCGGCGAAGACCTTGCGCACAATGCAATCGGTTGCCTCACGCACCAAAGGTAATAATTTGGCGTCCCGCTGACGGGTCGACAGTGTCACCCACGCGCCAGTTTCGCCGGGAGGCGGTTGCAAATCGAGAGAGACACTCAACACAAGCGACAACCCGAACAGTGGTTCGAGAATCATCTCTTGGGCCTCATAAATTCTTGGGCCGCATCGATCGAATCAAACTTCTGCAATCCAAGTATCGCAGACGAAGTCACCGCGCACGTAAAATCTGCACCATCTTACCGACGGCGTGCCGGATGCCACAAAAATGGGCAATCCGCGATGGCGTCAGCGTGAGTGCGGAACCAGAGCGGCATGCGCGCCATTATGATGACATGCCGAGAGCATCGAAAACGGTCACCCCGATGAGCGCCGAACAAGCCGCGCTGCTTCGCCGGCTCGCATTCGATGCTTATGAACCCGAGGCATTCAAACCGAATTTGACCAAACTCGAGGCGGAACGTCGCATCGATGTGTTGCAGGCGAAAATGAAGTTAATGAGCGAGCCGCCGCACACACAATGATTGAATTTGTGAGACGCTTTATCTCCTCCGCACGCGGAACCGTTGCGCGCGACCTCGCGTTTGCTGTTCTGGACTGAAATCAGGAGGAGGAACTTATGACATATTTTCGCCATGCCGCGATCGCGGCCGCGCTGCTTGCGGGCGCGGGCGCTGCGAGCGCGCAAACCACGGTCATCACCCGTGAGCCGGTGGAAACGCGGACTGTGGTGACCACCGAACCTCTGCAATTGACGCCGGTGCAACGGCGGACGATCTACCGCACCATCGTGCGCGAACGCGTGCGCCCGGCGCGGCCAACCGTCGAGTACCGTGTCGGCACCCGCGTGCCGGAAAGCGTCCACCTCTACTCGGTGCCGCAAGACGTCGCAGTCGAAGTGCCTTCGATCAGGTCATATAAATATATGGTGGTAAACGACCGCGTTGTGCTGGTTGACCCGGCTACGAGCGAAGTGGTCGAAGATTTGGCCGAATAACACCGCCCACCCCGGCTGACACTGGCCCGGCGTAAAGCGCGCCGGGTCATACTTTTTGCTACCACGCGTTTACCTTGAGGCTGCCGGCCTTTATGCGCGTGTTCGTAGGTGCTGGATTTTCTCGCTCCCAAGGGCCATATTAGTGCTCCAGGAGCTTCCGATTATGTCGATGATCAACTACCGTGCGCCTTCTGAATTATTTCCCAGCCGCAGCCGCAAGTCGCGCCGGCCTATCGGCTACAAACGCTTTCCGACGGCCGCGGAAGCTATCCGTTTTGCCATTGAGGAATTGCCGCCGGAATTGCTGCTAGGCGCCTATCTCGAAGTGGAAGAGAAGCGTTTCGACGGCAACGGCATTCGGCAGCTTTATGACAGCGCGGATTATCCGTTGCCGCGCAAGGCCGCTCCCAAGGCCAAAGTCGCCGCCGCCAGCTGAACTTAATCTGCCGTAGATTTGCTTGCTGCCCGCCATTGCGGACAGTGTGATTGTGCGCCTGCGCGCAAAAGGATAGGCGATCCACAGGCTGACGCTCCGTATTTCTGACTGCCGACGTCATGCAACCTGTGCCGCCTCTCGGTTGTTGTTCCCACACAGCCGATGGAGGCCACCCTATGAAAAACAGGTATTTGCTCGTTCTGGGGACTGCCGTCGCGGCAGCCTTCGCTCATCCGTCCATGAGCGTGTCGGGCCACGCCGAGGACGCCAGCAAACCTGGTCTCGTCCCCAATACCGGACAGATCAATAACGGCGAGACGGCGCAACCGTCCTCCCAATCGGCCGATGTCAACAATATCCCTACGCCGGAGGAAGCCCGCGCGGCCTTGATGGCCCCGATCTCCCGGCAGCCGTCGACCGGTGATGCATCAGCAGCGACGACTGGAACGGGCGGCCATGATGCCGCCGGAGAACAACCCTCGCCTGGCGGCAACGCAACTGCGGAGCCGCCGCCGTCCGGGCCGATCGGTTCGTTCGGCCAGACAATTCCAGCGAAATTTTCCAGGCGAAACGACACACTCGACCACGTGCCGACAATGGCCATTCCGTTGCCGCTCAGCGATCAGCAGCGCAAGAAGATTTATGATGCAGTGATGGCCGATAAGGCGCAGCCAATCGCTGGCGCCGGCACTCTCAAGCCGGCGAGCGAATTGTCGCCCGACCAGGCGCAGAACGGGATGCATCCGTTGCCCGAAAGTGTGCGCGGCATCGACGGCGTCACGCGACTTTACTTCGTGAAGGCGAAAGACAAGGTTCTGTTGGTTGAACCGGCAACACGCACTGTCGTTGGACAAATCACATCGTAGAAATAGAACCATCGCCGGACAATCCGGCGATGGCGTTTTGCATGGACAAGATCAGCCGGCGGGGCGGTCGCCCGAACTGTTCGGCGCGTTCTTCCATTGCATGAGACTGTCGCCGATGACTTTCATCGCCGTCATTGCCGCGTGGCTGAGGCTCGCATAGCCGGCGATTTCCCGGCCGACGCGCTCGCCCTCGCTGCGAAGCATTTCTCGCACGCCCTGAAGTTCGAGAATGACACGGTCGATCTCTTCCATCGACGCGCCCGACACGCGCCGGATCAGCGCATTTAGATTGTCGACAATCGGTTCGGGCGCCGGCTCTGTTTCGCTATTGCGTTGATGCCGCCGCAGAAACGCGACGTCGCGGCGCACGAATTCACGAATCTCTCCCTCGAACGCCGTCGCCGCCGCCTGGTCGACTTCGCTCAGCCTGTCCGGTGACTTCCGGTTCGGAGCAAACGCCTCCGGGCCGGTCTTTTCCGGAATCCTGTCTGCACCAAGCCGATCGGGTCTGATGGCCGTCATGTTCAACTCCTCCAAAGCGCAATGCGTTTTGCGCATAAGCTCCCACTCGCGGACTGATTGCCGCATGCGACTTGGGCGGCCGTGGGGCGGGGACGGGGCAAGGGTGATGGAACTTTGCGCCCGGGCGGGGCGGGTCCCCGGTTATGCACCGCCATTTGCATAGGTAACGCGTGGCCTGCCGGCGGCGGCTACCAATGGAACTTGAAGCCGGCGGTGATGCTCTTGTTGCTGGTGGCCTGGCCGAAGTCGGTGACGGCGGTGGTCACCTGGAGCGGGCCATAAAGCTTCTGCTTGGCGCTCAGGGTGTTGTGGGTCACCGGGTCATTGCTGGCCGTCGTTACCCCGGCTCCCAGCGTGGTGCCAGTTGGAAGGATGTTGAACTTGACCGCCTTTTCGTTGCCGAAGACCTGTGGCGTGAGCGGCGCGGGATTGGCCGGCAGCGCCATCAACGGCATGTCGGTGGGGCCCGTCGGCTGGGCCATCGTCTCGGTGACCGAATAGGTGTCCTGCACGGTCACCGCAAATCGCCCGCCGAACGGAATCGAGTGTTTGAGCGTGCCGCCCAGTTTGCCCTGCTCACTTGTGGGGTCGACGCGCGCATCCACGCTGCCGATGTTTGTCACGCCGACCGAAGCCCAGGCCGCGCCGGCGCCGAAGCCATCGCGTGTCGTCGGCAATGGACGGTCATAGGCGGCGCTTGCGCCCGTGTTCGAGGGAGTGAGATCGGCGCCGACCGAGTTGTCCCATCCGGTCGGCAACGGTTGCTTCACTACCACGGTGGCTGAGCCATCCGGTTTCTCGGTGCGCTTGAGGTCGTAGACCTTTGTCGGACGTGCCGGGCAAACGCAACGGCTTCTTCGGCGGCGTTGCGAGCGCGGCCGGATCGAAAACCAGCGCATTGCCGAGCAACGCGCTTTCTTCCGGAGTGAGCGGCGCTTCCGGGACAAGCTCCGCGCCGGTCGTTTCCGCCGGTTGTTGGGGCATCTTGCGCAAACGCCGGCGGCGCGGCGAGCACAAGCATGCCGATCATCCACAATGCGCAGGGTGCGCTTGCTCGCATTCCCGAAAATCTCCCCCGAGATGTTGCGTTCCGGTTGTATTTGCTGCCGCGCGATCTCAGCGCGAACCGGTTAAGCATTGGTTGTTCTATGGCACGGAACTTTGGCAAAGCTGTGGAGCGCCATGAGCGCCATGGAGCGCGATGGACTAAATCTTGCCCTAATGATGTCAGCTGCAGCGCGCGGCAATGGCCTCGTTGGTGTGTTCCACATCGGCGTCAAATCGGCCCAGATCGCGGTCGCGTTCGGGTCCGTTCTTGCACAGCGCGACGACAGCGCGCGCCTTGACCAGCTCGAGGAAATAAAGCCGCGTAACGTTGCATATTTCGGCCCCGTTGGAGGAGGCGCCGAGGCCTTTGAGCCGCGCCTGCAATGTCGCAAGCCCTGCTGTCGCATTGGCGAGGTTGCGATCGCAGCGTGGTTGGGTCGGTTCGGGACGCGCAGCGGGCGCCGCCAGCAGCGCCAGGACAAATGCGGCCGGAATGACCAGGCCCGCAAATGCGAAAAAGGCCAGGACGAAGCGTTTGAGCACGACATGATCCCCCTGTGATCCCCCATTGGTCGGCCCGGGGAGGGAAAAGGTTCATGTGCTGCGCTACCCGTTTACCGGCTGAAATCGAACGATTTCGCGGTATTCTGAGTTCAATGAGGGGGAGGCGGGGCAACCGGAGCAACGGCCATGCCCGCACTTTTGCCGATCATGTTGATAGCGTCGCATGTCGCCATGGCGGCCGACGCTGTGCCGAAATTCAACGTCGAGCGTACCTGCCGGCCTGCCGCAGCCGCCGGCACGTTGCCTGGTCGCGACGCCGCGTCCTGTCAGCATGACGAGAACGATGCGCGCAGTAAGCTTGAGCAGGAATGGGCGCATTACAGCTCGACGCAGCGCGCGCAGTGCGCAGGCTTTGCGTCGCTCGACAGGGCGCCAAGCTATGTCGAGCTGCTGACCTGCCTGGAAATGGCCAAGCAGGTGCAGGAGTTACCGGAAGATTCGAAGAAGGGAACCGGCGAGCGCTGAGGTCAGGGCTTCTTGCCGGGCGGCGTATGCTGTAGGGGCTGCCGGACGAGCCCTGCATCTGCGCCAGCTTGTAGGCTGACAGCTGCTTGGGCTTGTCCTTGTCGGCCTTGGGTTTCTTCTTTTCCTTGGGGACCCGCATCTGACCTTTAGCCATGACGTCCTCCTGAAGCTCTCGAATCGCCGAATGCTAGCCGGCGCGCGCGCCGGCGCAAGGGGAGGGTGCACGTTCGGGTACAGAGGGTCAGGTCAAATGACGAGGCTGGCGCGTCAGCCCTTGGGCGCCGGTGCGCCGGCCGCCTTCAATTTCTCGTCGATGCATTTGTTGACGAGGTCGGCGCGCTTGTCGAGATCGGCATGCGCGTTGGCCTTTTCCGTCTTCATCCAGCATTCCCGTGCCGCGCGCGCATGCGTCATCGGCTCGCTGTCGGCGACCGGCTCCGCGGGCTTGGCCGCCTGCGGCTTTGCTTCCGGCTTGTTTGGCCTGGATGCTTCGGTCTTCGACGATTCTGACTTGGATTCTGTTTTGGACTCCGTTCTGGAGGCGGCCGCGTCGGGCTTGGTGGACGCCACTTCCGCCTTCGGCGCATTGGCTGCCGTCGGGCCGGTTCCGTCGGTTTCGCAGGCGGCGAGCGCCAGCGCGGCGGCGAGCAAACACCACGAAAGCGCGCGGCGGTAACGGTCGTACGGGTCTTGGGGGTCAAAAAAGCGTTCATGCAAGGCGTTCCAGACTGTGTTGTCGGATCTGTGGCCGCGCGGACCCGCGACCGGCGAAGCGGCTTGGCTATTTGCCCGAAATGACCCCGCCTGTGCAACGCCAAGTTTCAGCCTTTCACAATCCCGTGCGCGCCGACGAACCGCAGCCGTGCAGGGGACGTTGATCCTGCGAACCAACGCGGGGCGAATTTCAGGAGGCAGGAATGCGCATTTTTCTGGGCGGCGCGCGGCCGCAATGCTTGTCTGCGGCACTGCGCGGGCCGACGGTCCGGCGCAGCCGCCGAAAAAGGCGATGCCGCTGTCGGCGTCGGTATCATCTGCAACACGCCGCAGCAGGCGGAGCAATTCGTCGGCTTCCGAAAAAAGGGCGACGCGCCGGAACAGGCGATGCGCGCCGTCAACGAGATGGCGCGCGATCAACGCGCGTGCGGTGTTGCGGCGGTTGCCTATATCCGCGACACGACCGTGGATACGATGGCCATGCAGGACAGGCTCGTGCAGATCGTGCGCATCAATATCGTGGCCGGCTACAACGGCTCCGCCTGGCAGCGCGTGTCCGACACGGTGCAATACGCCGTGCTGGAAAGCGAAGGTAAATCAGTCTGAAGCGGTCCGGCGCGGAGAAAATCATTAAGCAATCTCCATCGCCCTTGCTTAACCAATCCAGCTATTTTGATTTGCCATCGGACGGTTGTTTGTGGCGACACTCCATGCTCAAGTTCATGCATGGGCCATTCAAGATGCGTGTTTCTGGACGACTGATTTTCGCGGCGGCCGTTGCGGCGGCTGCTTTCGCCGGCACCTGTGTTTCGTCGGATGCGGCAGACCTCGGGCCTGGCGTGCGCAGGCATGTCACGACGGCCTGGTATTATTCGAACTGGCGCGATCGCTGCGCTTATGCCGGCTACTACTGTCTCTATGCCTGGGACGGCTACGTCTATCACTATCCCTTCGACGATCGTCCGTCCGCTTACGCCTATTCCGCGCGCCGCCATCGGCACCGATACTAGTTCGACCTGTCCGGCGGGCTAGCGCGGATTTTTAGCCAGCTCGATCTCGCGTCCCAGCACCTGCTGGACGGCATCGAAGGAGTCCATGAACTCCCGCAATTCGACGATACGGTCGTTTTCGAGCCGGAAGAAGTCAGCGACGAACAATTGGATGATGCGATTGGTTGTTCGTTGGCGGAGCCGCGCCAGCACGATGGCGGCGGCGGTCTCGTTCTCGGTCACCATGAAAACCGGCGTATAGCTCAGATATTCGAACGCGGAATGAGCCGAGCGCATCGTGGCCGCAATGGCCGCCTTGCCGTGCTTGCGCCCGAGATACGGAAACACGTCGACCGGCGCGTGGCTGGTCATCGTGACCTCGTCATCGAAGGAGATGAGCGCGTCGTCAATCCGTCCTTCGGCATAGGCGGCGTAGAGGTCGTAAAGCCGTGTGCGCAGCGTTTTGTCCAGCATCCAGCGTCCCCACCGCTCGGCCAACATCATATTGCGCGGGTATCGTGCGCTTGCGCAAGCGGCCGCGCCCGGCTCGCACGACAATTCATATTCACTTTTCAAACAGCCATAAATCACCGCTCGTCCCGCGAAAGTGGGGACCGCCGTGATCCTATAGGAATACTATCAACCAATTTTTGCAGGCCGGAACACCCGCGCCGCTGCGCCGTTATCTCCGTAAACCCGGAGAACGGTCATGAAAGCCTTGATGTACAGCGCGGCCACCGCGCTGGTGCTGCTGTCGTCCCACGCGCTGGCGCAGGACAAGACACTCGACCCGAACGGTATCACGATCGACGCCAAGCGGCCGGCATTGCAACTCACCGATCAGCAGCGCACGGCCATCCAGGATGCGCTTGAGACCGAGAACACCCAGCAGAAAACGCCGCCAAATTTCGAGCCCCAGGTTGGTGAGGCGCTGCCGGGCAAGATGACGGTGGACGCTATGCCGGAGCGTTTGCTCCAGCGCGAGCCGTCGCTCAAGCAATATGGCTACGCCAAGCTGTCCAAGAATTTGCTGGTGATCGATCCGATGAAAAAAACGATCGTTGCCGTCATCCCGCTCAAGTCGCCGACAGCCGCCAAGGCGCAAACTCCCATCGACTGGGCGAAATCGCGTGGCCGCGAACTCACCGGCCAGGCGCCGGAGACGACCGGCACCGAACCGCAGCATGAGCCCGCGGGCGACGCCGGCGACAAGAATAATGGCAATGAGGCGACGACCCAGGAGAAGTAACGCCTACACTCCGCTCATTCCTGCGAAGGCGGGAATCCAGGACTGGGTCCCGCTTTCGCGCGGACGAACGGTTGGTCGCTGAATCAATGCCCGTTAGCGCCGTCTAGTGCTTGCGGGACCTGAACCCACCCCGCATGCCCGGCCGGCCGAGCTTGCTGCGCGGGCTGTCGGCGCGTGCCGGCTTCACCTCGTGTGACAACGCGATGCCCATTTCATCCAGGCCCGGCTTGTGCGGCCCGCCTTCGCGCTGCGCGCTTCGGCGCGGTGAACCGCGCAGGCCCTTGGTCTGCGCTACCATGACGTCGCGCGCGGTCGGATTGTCGAGCACCGCCATCTCGGTGGCGCGCAACCGCTTGATTTCGTCGCGCAGGCGCGCCGCTTCCTCGAAGTCGAGATCGGCGGCGGCCTCGCGCATGCGCGTTTCCAGATCGACGATGACCGCCTCGAGATTGTGCCCGATCGTTGCCGCATCGGCGAATTCGCCGGCACCGGCGGTGCCGGTCGCGATCAACACGTGATCGCGCTCGTAGACGCTGTTGAGAATATCGGAGATGCCCTTGCGCACGCTTTCCGGCGTGATGCCGTTGGCGGTGTTGTATTCGACCTGCTTTTCGCGCCGCCGGTTGGTCTCCTCGATCGCGCGCTGCATCGAGCCGGTGACCGCATCGGCATACAGGATCACCTTGCCGTCAATATTACGGGCGGCGCGGCCGATGGTTTGAATCAATGAGGTTTCACTCCGGAGGAAGCCTTCTTTGTCGGCGTCGAGAATGGCGACCAGCGCACATTCCGGAATGTCGAGGCCTTCGCGCAGCAGATTGATGCCGACCAGTGCGTCGAAGGCGCCGAGGCGCAGGTCACGGATGATCTCGATGCGCTCCAGCGTGTCGATGTCGGAGTGCATGTAGCGCACGCGAATGCCCTGTTCGTGCAGGTATTCGGTGAGGTCCTCCGCCGTGCGCTTGGTCAGCACGGTGACGAGCGCGCGGAAGCCCTTGGCTGCCATCTGCCGCACCTCGCCGACGAGATCGTCGACCTGGGTCCGAGCGGGCCGCACCTCCACCGGCGGATCGATCAAGCCGGTCGGCCGAATGACCTGTTCGACGAAAACGCCGCGCGCCTCGTTCATTTCCCAATGGCTGGGCGTGGCCGAGACGGCGACCGTCTGCGGCCGCATGGCGTCCCATTCCTCAAAGCGTAGCGGCCGGTTGTCCATGCAGGAGGGCAGGCGGAAGCCGTATTCGGCGAGCGTCGCCTTGCGGCGGAAGTCGCCTCGGAACATGCCGCCGAGCTGAGGGATAGTGACGTGGCTTTCGTCGGCGAAAACCAGCGCATTATCGGGGACATATTCGAACAGCGTCGGCGGCGGCTCGCCCGGCTTGCGGCCGGTGAGATAGCGCGAATAGTTCTCGATGCCCGCGCAGGAGCCGGTCGCTTCCATCATTTCGAGGTCGAAGGTCGTGCGCTGCTCGAGCCGCTGCGCCTCCAGCAGCCGGCCTGCGGAGTTGAGCTGGTCGAGGCGCGCGCGTAATTCCTGCTTGATGCCCGCCATTGCCTGAATCAACGTCGGCCGCGGCGTCACATAGTGCGAGTTGGCGTAGATCTTCACGAATTCCAGCTCGTCGGTCTTTGCGCCGGTGAGCGGGTCCATCTCCTCGATCTTCTCGATTTCATCGCCGAACAGATGCACGCGCCAGGCACGGTCTTCGTAATGCGCCGGGAAGATGTCGACAGTGTCGCCACGCACACGGAAAGAGCCGCGGAAGAAATCGCCTTGCGTGCGCTTGTATTGCAGCGCCACCAGGTCGGCGAGCAGCTGCCGCTGGTCGATCTTGCCGCCCTGTTTCAGCGTGAAGGTCATCGCCGAATAGGTTTCCACCGACCCAATGCCGTAGATGCAGGACACGGAGGCGACGATGATCACGTCGTCGCGTTCGAGCAGCGCACGCGTGGCCGAATGGCGCATGCGGTCGATCTGCTCGTTGATCGAGGATTCCTTCTCGATATACGTGTCGGTGCGCGGAACGTACGCTTCCGGCTGGTAGTAATCGTAATAGCTTACGAAATATTCCACCGCGTTGTCGGGGAAGAATGACTTGAACTCGCCATAGAGCTGCGCCGCCAGTGTCTTGTTTGGTGCGAGGATCAGGGCAGGGCGCTGCGTCGCCTCGATCACCTTCGCCATCGTGAAGGTTTTTCCCGAACCGGTCACGCCAAGGAGCACCTGCGTGCGGTCGCTGCGCTTGACGCCTTCGACTAGCTCCTTGATCGCCTCCGGCTGGTCGCCCTTTGGTTCGAAGTCCGACGCGATGACGAGCTTCTTGCCGCCTTCGGATTTCTCCGGCCGCGGCGGCCGGTGCGGTGTCCATGGCACCGCGGAAAATTCCGGTCGGCCTTCACGCAGCAGCCGGTCGAGCGATTGCTGGCTGGCGATGCCGGCAAAGCCGCCCGGCTGGGTCGGCAGATCGGCGCGCGGCAGCCGGTATTTGGAATCGACGCGTGTCTCGTTCCTTGCGACCGGTTCAGCGTGCTCCCTCCCCCCATCGCCCGTCGAAGACGGGCGTGAACGCCCTTTTGTTGGGGGAGGGTTGGGGTGGGGGGTCGTTGATAGGTGCTGCGCATTCGCATCACCCCCACCCCTGGCCCCTGCCCACAAGGGGGAGGGGAATTCCGCATCATCCGCATCGAGTCCAAGTTCTTTTTCCAATTGCGGATCGAGGCCCGTGATCGGCGAGGCCGAATAGTCGCGTTGCGGCGCCTCGTTGAATTCTTTCGGCGTCGACTTGCGCGCCTTGTGCGCTTCCGAGAAGTCGCGCCGGCGGTCCCAGGAATTGTCCGGCGGCGGTTGTAGTCCCGTACCGGAACCCAACCCCGCCGTTCCCCGGCCAATGCCGGGGTTGAGCAGATCCGCAAGCGCGTCCGGAGTTGGTTTGTCATCCGGCCGCGCGGCTTTGGCGCGCGTCGGTTTGGCCGGATCTTTCGGCTTTTTCGGAGGGGATTTGGCCATTACACCCCGAATATGGGGCGAGTCCGCGCGCGAGGGAAGGTGGCCGACCAGAGCAGCGAGCTATGACCCCGCCGCATACGCGATAGGGTGCCCACAAATTGTAATTAAGCGAATGTCCGCCTTCCAGGGAAGCGGACATCGCATCGACCGGAAAGCGGACATTGTCAGCACATTAGAGCTGAACTTCTTCGAGCTCGCGCCCCGATGTTTCGGGTCCAATCCAGTATCCGACGATGGTGCCGACCCAGAGACCCGCGGTTGCCAGGAATGGAATGCTCGGTCCGAACTCGGCGATGCCCAGGCCAACAAGATACGGCGCGAAAATCGAGGCGACACGACCTCCGCCGACCATGATACCGAACCCAGTCGACCGCAGCGTCGTACGGAAGAATTCGCTGAGGTAGGTATCACCAACACCCCACAACCAGCCCAGCATGCCGATCATGATCGCGCCGAATATGAGAAAGGTGTTGAAGTCCTCGGTTCTGGACGCGACCACGGTGCATGCCATCATGATCAGTGCGCCAAGGATACCTGTCGGTCGCCGGCCGATAAGATCGGATAGCCCGGTGCCGACATAGGAAAGAAAGAATTGAACGATGTAGAACGTCATCGCGTAAAAGATTGCATCGACGGGTGTCACGTGGAATTTCTGCACCATGAAGGTGGTGAGAAATACCGTAATACCCCAATAGCCACAGGCATTGGGGACATAGAGCAGCCAACCGATGAAGATCCGCTTCTTGGCGCCCGGGATTGACCAGATGCTCGTGCGCGGACGCTGCTTGCCCTCAGTCTTAACCAGTCGCTCGATTTCGGCCTGCGCGTGCTTGAAGCGGAATGATTCCTGGACGATCCGGCGGAGCGCGAAAACCAGAATAGCAGGGACGATCGCGAAACCGAACGCCCATTGCCAGCCGAAGCGCGGGACGATGAACATCGTACATATCGCGGCAAAGATGTAGCCGGCGGAATACAGCGAAAACATTATGCCGCCGGTGCCGAGCGCGCGGTATTTCTTTGGAAACATCTCTGCAGTGTAGGGAGCGCCCACTGCCAGTTCACCCGCGCCGCCGATCCCGGTCAGAAAGCGAAGGAACGTGAAGATGTACAGGTTCAGGGAGATGCCACCTAACGCCGTGGTGATCCCATAGAGGATTATCGAATAACCCAAAGTATCACGCCGGCCGATGCGATCGGCGAGGTAGCCAAATCCGATTGTGCCGATCGTATATCCCACAAGAAAAATCGATCCGATTAATCCGATCGTCTTGATCGAGACGTCGAGATCGTGAGCAAGAGTGGGGCCCAACATTCCGAAAATATTGACCGCATAGGCATCGAATCCATAGCCAAGCCCGGCGGCCAATGCGACGAGAAGTGCTTCTTTAATCGGGATGTCGAGGTGGGCGTGGGCGTGTGCTGCTGGAGCCGTAGGAGCGGTCGCAGATCGCATCCCGCCGGACGTCATGACTTGTTCGCTCATTTGCTTTCCCTCCCTATGGGCGTCATTTTTCACTGCGCCACGCAGTTCTTTGAATCGCTTTGGGGATGGACTTGATCGACAAATGAACGCTGTAACGGATCTCCTGGAAGCCAAGTCCCCCCCAGGAACTGCAGCATTTTGGTCAACGTCGGTCATTAATCTGTAGCAATAATTGCAAGCAAAGCGCGCCTCCACGAAAGCGCGGCATTGTTGCGCCGCTGATTTTTTCCCGTTGAACGGGCGGCGGTTGCCCAAAACGGCGCGTGGCCTCGTATGGAGTTGGCCGATTCGGCCGTAAGGCGCAAACGGTCGCGGCTACGGCGGTTGCAATGATCTGGGACGAGAGTGAGCAAGAATGGGCCGAGCGGATCGGCAGGCCTGCGGCCACTGTCGCTGCCACTCTGCTGATTGGGCTATTCTGCTATTTTCTGCTTGTCCTGTTTATGCCCCTCATTTTCGACCACCAAACGGCAGCCTTATAATTTTCAAGGAGCGGCACTGAGCCGTTCAAATATTCTACCGCTTCCTCCCGCGCTGCGACGCGTTAGTGCACGTCGAAGTTTGACTGCGAGACCAGCGTTGCCGGCTTGGCGTCGGCGGCCCGCTTGCGCGCACGCTGGTGCGAATGTGCCGACAGTGCGTGCCGGGCCTTCGCGCGTTGTGCGATTTGCAGCGCGGGCTTGTACGATTGCATCGCGCAGAAGCTGTCGATTGCATCGACCACCGCCGCGCTGATCAATTGCTGCCGTTCGGGCGAGGCCAACGCCAGCTCCTCGTCGCGGTTCACGATTGATCCCGCTTCCAGCAGGACAGCGGGCATTTGCGTCTTCTTCAGCACGAACAGCGTGTCATAGCGGTAGACGCCGGCATCGACGTCCAGGAGCGTGTGCCGCCATCGGCCCATGATGCTCTCGGTGTAATGCGGCGTGTATTGCAGGCCGCGTGCCTTCAACTGCTGGCCGAGCATGCTGCCGAACAAAAGGCTGTCTTTGAGATCGGGATTGTCGTCGGAGACGAAAATCGAATGGCCTTTGAAGCGGTCGCTGAATGTTTCCTTCTTGCCGTTGTATTCCCATTTTTCCAGAAAACGATCGGGCACTGCGTCATGGTGGATGGACAGCAGCAGATTGGCGGATAGATCATTGGCGCGGGCTACGCGCGCATAAAGACTCTGGTTCGCCCGCCCGTCGGTCACCATGAGGACTGCTTTCGTAAATCCGGCTTCGCGGAGAGCCTGATCGATCTGTCTGGCAAGTCGCAGATTGAAATCAAATTCGTCGATTCCGCGCGCGCTCTTGGCGCCGGGCGATTTCGCGGTATGGCCGACGTCGAGCACGACGCGGAAGTCCGGACGGACGCAACGCGCCGCGTCTGTTTTCACAGGGCTGGCAGGTGGTTCGGCACGGATTGCGCCGGCCGACAGCACGGACAGGATGGCCGCGAGCGATACCGCAACGGTGCGCCAAGAGCGGATCATGTTGCATTCTGTGACATTTTTCGCCGGCGAACAATTGCAATTGTGGACGCTTCGTGCCTCGACATCGCTTGCTACGACGAAGCCATTTGCGGCGACCGTGCGCAGTACAAGCAGCGGATTTTTGCAGGATTTTTCACAAATTTTCGACACTGCATTGGTGCTAAAGCCCGTTGGCGGCGAAGAATTCGTTTACAAGTTTGGCCAGGCCTTCCGGGTTGTCGCCGGCGAGGTCGTGGCTGCCGGCAAGCTCGACAGTGGCTGCGCGCGGATTGAGTTGCTTTATCTTGTCGAGCGTCGCGGCCTCTAACATGTTTGATTCACTGCCGCGGATGACCATCGTCGGAATTTTTATTTCCGTTAGCATTGGCCACAGAAAGGCGGGCACCGGCGTCGATTGTCCCGACTCCAGTGCCTTCTTGAAATTTTCGCGATAATGCAGGTCGCGCTTGAGCGCGTAGCCTTTGTCGGTTTTCCTGAGGAAGGCTTCCCAGCGTGCGCGCCGCCTGGCATCGGCCGGATTTTCGTGCTCATAGGCCATCGCTTCCTCGACGGAGGCAAAGACATCCGGCTGGCCGCCGATCCGTTGTGCGGTATAGCGGCGGCCTGACGCTGCAATGTCCGGTGCGAAATCAACGAGCAGGAGAGCGGCGGCGCGTTCCGGTTTCCAGCCGGCCGTGGCCAGGCAGACGCGGCCACCGAAGGAATGGCCCATCAACACGGCTTTGCTCCAGCCGAGGGCGTCAAGCACCGCGATGACATCGTTGCTCAGTGTCTCAAGCTTGTAGTCGCGCGCTGCGCTCCAGCCGGATTCACCGAAACCGCGCATGTCGATGGCGACCACTTCGCGGTCTTTTGCGATCAGGGTGCCGGCCTCGATCCAGTCGTAGGAAAAGTAAGACAGACCATGCACGATGAGCACCGGCGTGTCGCCGGGCTTGCCGAATTTGCGATAAAAGATATCGACGTCGCCGGAGCGCACGTGTCCCGACGCGCCTTGGTGCGAGGTCATGGCTCCAACGCTCTAGGTGTGGCCGACCACGATGCCCATGCCGGTGATCCATTCCGGCACCAGATGGTAGTACTTCAGCTCGTTCTCGAGCTTGCCTATCGCCTTGGCGGCAGCGGCCGCCGCGACCCATGTGCGCACTTCGTGCGCGCCGAAACCGGCGACACGATCGATTTCCTTATCGGTCAGTGAGTCGAAATCTTCGAGCCTGGCCTCAACGAAGCTCTTTAAAAAATTGTGATCCCATTGTTCGTCCGGGGGCAGGCAGGGTCCTTTACCGACGACGAGATCGCGCGCCGCACGTATCACCCGGTTCTCGCGCGTGTCGTATTCCTCCGGGGTCGGCGTGGCCCGCTGGATCAGCCGCTTGGCTACGTCCGGCGGGCTCATCTCCAGTCGCGGAGTGGGCGGGTCATGCGACAATCCGCCCGAACCGATAAAGGTGATGCGCATATTCTTGTCGGCGAGAAATTCGCCAATGGCAGTGCCGAAGGCACGCACGCGCTTGAACGACGGGCGTGGGTCGGCCGCGCAATTCACGAAGATTGGCAGCACATTGTAGCGCGCCAGCGCGCCCGTCAGCTTGAAAAGCGGAATGGTGGTGCCGTGGTCGACCTTCATCTCGTGCGAAATGGCGACATCGATGTCCTTTGAATGCAGATAGCGCACGCAATTGATTGCAAGTTCGCGCGGCACGCGCAGCGGGCCGCCTTCCAGATGCCAATCTTTTGTGCCCTGCGCGGCCGTGCCGACGCAGAACATCGGCATTAACTCGTAGAAGAAGCCATTGAAATGATCCGGGGCAAACACCACCACCAGATCGGGATTGAACTTGTGCAGGGCGGCGGCGCACTGGTCGAGTTCGCGGAAGAACTGGGCGTGGACGCCGGCCTCGCTCTCTTCCACGTCGGTCAGCATCAGTGGGCTGTGCGAGGCACAAATCAATTGAATGCTCATGATCTCTTCTCCACTAAACGCGGGTTTCGCTCAGAGTTTCCTTCCGCGAACATTTCATCGACGTCGACAAGCCGCACTGCAA
Organism: uncultured Alphaproteobacteria bacterium; assembly: GCA_963815055.1. Taxonomy (GTDB): domain Bacteria; phylum Pseudomonadota; class Alphaproteobacteria; order Rhizobiales; family Xanthobacteraceae; genus Pseudolabrys. The sequence goes on from CAWFEU010000006.1 coordinate 139,820, forward strand.
GGCCCTGCTCATAAGAATAGCGCGCCATCGTGCCCAATGTCTTTCGGTTGGCTGCGTTAAGTCCATAGGACCAGAAGTCCTCGCCCATAATAGCCACGGTGGCCTCATATTCCGCGGCGACCCAAGGTAGCCCTATCTTCAGTGCCGTCACTTCGGCAAGATCGGCGTCGGCAATGCGTTTGGCCTGTAGGAACGCCTTATAGAGACTTGCCGCGAGCCAGCGATTTTTCTCGTAAACGTCACGGCGGATGCCGAGCGCGTGCATGATCGGAAATATGCCGGTCTTGCGAAAATAGTCTTGCTCGGCGGTGCGGTAGTCGGGGAACAGGCGTCGGACTTTTGGATGCCGGTTGGCAAAGCAGGATGGCGCGCGCGCCGACATAACGCCATCGATTTCCCCTTCGGCGAGCATTGCGGACAGCGATTTGTCGTCTGCGCGAGGTGAGAGGAAATCCCGTTGGCAGGTTGAGTGGGAACTTGTCGCGCCGGCCGGGATTTTCCAGCCCCGCTTGTACCCATTCGATGTCCGCGGCTTTGATGCCGAACTCGTCTTGAAGATAGCCGCGGAACCACATCACAGCGGACATCTGATATTCCGGCACACCGATGCGCTTGCCCCGCAGATCGGCTGGGCCTTCGATGCCGCGATCACTCCGGACATAAACCGCCGAGTGGCGAAATGTGCGTGAGAGGAATACGGGCAATGCAACATAAGGTGTCGGCCCGCGCGACAGTGCGATCAGAAAGGGGCTGAAGCCGATTTCGGCCACCTCGAATTCGCCATGGAAATAGGCGCGCTCGAAGCATTCCTCGACCGGCATGGTAATGTAATTGACGTCGCAACCTTCAACGCGCACGCGCCCATCGGTCAGGGCGCGGACCCGGTCGTAATCCCAACTGGCAATCGTGATCGGCAACCGGCTCATAGGCTTTCCCGAACTTCAAAAAAGGCTTATCGCCAGAAGCTTCGAAAGTCCATACTATTGACTGAATAAGGCGAGTGCGGGATGATGTCGGCCGTCCGATCGATCCTGCGCTACCGACGGGTTCTCGCTAATGCGACGCGATTTAATGTTAGGGCGTGAATGACCATGACCAAAAGTGCCTTGCGGGTAACGCCGACTGACCTCAGCCTTAGCCCGGTTGCGCGCTACATCCAGCTTGCCACTCTATTTCCGGAATCGCATCGTGTCCGGCGAATGGCCGGTGGGCAGTCGCATTCCCAATGTGGACGAGCTGGCGGCCGAATTTGGCGTGGCGCGCGGTACAATGCGCGAGGCGCTTGGACTCCTTGAGCAGGAGGGGTTACTTGAGCGACTGCGCGCCAAGGGCACTTTCGTGCGCCGTTCGCCGACCGAGGGTTATGCCCACAAACTCGCGATCGATTGGCAGTCGCTCATCTCAGCACATGAAGGTGCAAAGATCGAGGTGATCGAGCGGCGCGTTGTGAGCCAATTACCGTCTCTCGACCTGATGAAGGGCAAGCCTGCGCCGAAATATCAGATGATGCGAAGGCTGCACATGCGGGAGGGTCGGCCTTACCTGGTGGCGCGCTTCTATCTCGAGTACGAATTGTTCAAGCAGGGCCCGTCGCTGCAGTTCCGCCGGCTGCCGACGTTGCCGATCTTGCACCGAATTGCCGGCGCGCGCATCGCCAAAGCCTGGCAGACGTTGACCATTGGCTTGGCCGACGTCGAAATCTCGTCGCTGCTGAAGATTCCACTGAACGCTCCGGTGGCCAAGGTCGACCGGATCGCCGTCGACAAGGACGGCATCATTCTTTATGCCGGCCACGGTGTTTATCGCGGCGATGCCATCTCAATGGAAATCGAACTGCGCTAAGTGTGACCTGACAGAATAGCGCGAGACAGAATTGTCCCACACACAATCAAACTTTAGGGGCCGGCGCGAGGACGCGCGGCTGGTGACCGGGCAGGGGCATTTCAGCAATGACTGGAATCTCCCGGGCCAGGTTCATGCCGCATTTTGCCGGTCCAATCGTGCACATGCGGTTATCAAGTCAATCGATGTGCGCGCAGCCGCGGCCACCCCGGGGGTAGTCGCCGTTCTGACCGGGCCGGATATAGCGGGCGTCAACTTCGCCACGGTGCCGCCGATTTCACCGCCGCCAGGTCGTGGCGGGCAAGGCATTCTCGTCCCCCCGCGTCCGGTGTTGGCGCGCGAACGCGTCCGCTTTGTTGGCGAGGAGGTTGTGGTCGTTGCGGCGGAAACCGCCGCGGCCGCACGTGATGCCGCCGACCTCGTCAATATTGAATATGAAGAGCTGCCAGTCGTCATCGGCGTCGAGAACGCGCTTGCCGGCGGCGCCTACGTCATCCACGACAACATTCCTGGCAATATTTGCTTCGATTTCGAATATGGCGACGAACTGAAAACCGCGGAAGCCTTTGCGCGGGCCGACGGCGTCGTCACACTTGGTGCGGAGAGTCCTCGTGTGGCCCCGACTCCGCTGGAGGTGCGCGGGGCGCTCGTGTCTTACGATGCCGCCACCGACGCCTATGACATCTGGTGCGCCAACCAGGGCGCGCGCTCCTTCCGCGATGACCTCGCAATCATGGGGAGTATTTCGCCGGACCGGATGCGCGTGCGCATGCTCGACGTCGGTGGTGCCTTCGGGGCGCGGACAGCGCCATTTCCTGAATATGCAGTGATGTTGCACCTGGCGAAGACGCTCAACCGGCCAGTGAAATGGTTGTCAACGCGCTCGGAAGATTTCGCTACCGACAATCATGGTCGCGCCGTTTCCCTGCGCGGCGAGCTTGCCTATAGTAAGCGCGGCAAGTTCCTTGCGCTGCGCACCGGCTGGCTGTGCGACTCCGGCGCCTATCTCGCCCCCGCGGGCATCCTCACCAATTCGATCAACGGCAAGTTCATCGGTGCCGGCGTCTACGACATTGGGGCGGTGTATGGCCGCCACAAGCAGGTGATCACAAATACCGCGCCGACCAACGCGTATCGCGGGGCCGGCCGCCCAGAGGCAAATTACATTGTCGAACGCCTGGTCGACGAGGCCGCCGCCAAGCTTGGCATAGATCCTCTCAAACTGCGCCAGCGCAATCTCATCACCAAGGAGCAGATGCCATACAAGACGCCGACCGGCGCGAATTTCGACAGCGGGGACTTCAGCGGCGCGTTGGCCAAGGCGAAGGAGCTTTCGGACTGGGACGGCTTCCGGTCGCGCCAGCGTTCGTCACGCAAGCAGGGCAAGTTGCGCGGCATCGGCTGCGGCATGTTCATTGAGCCGTCGGGCGGCGGTGGCGTCAAGAAAGACGAAGTCGCGATCCTGTTCGAGCGGGGCAATATTGTCATTCATAACGTCGCCGGGCCGAGCGGGCAGGGGCACGAAACGGTTTTTCCAGAACTGGTTGCGCGCTGGCTGGGCGTGCCGGTGGATCTTGTGGTCAGTAAATCGGGCGATCCTGACGGGCCGAAGCTCTCGGGAAATCCCTCGATCGGTTCGCGGTCCGGCATGTTGCAGGGCAGTGCCTTCAAGGTCGCCGCCGATGTCGTGATCGAGAAAGCGAGGCGGCTTGCGGCCGATGCTCTCGAAGCGAATGCCGAGGATATCGAGTTTGCCGGCGGCGTATTCACCATCGCCGGCACCGACCGATCCGTTGCCATGACGCAGCTGATCGAACGCAACGCGCCAAAAGCTCCGCATCCGCTGGATACCATTGCCGAGCGTGGAATTTCGCAGGCCTTTCCCAGTGGTGTGCACATTGCCGAGGTTGATATCGATCCGGACACCGGCGCAGTCGAGGTGCTGCGATATACTGCGGTCGACGATATGGGCAATGTACTCAATCCGACATTGGCCGACGGCCAACTCGCAGGTGGAATCATGCAGGGCGCCGGCCAGGTATTCGGCGAATATTGCCGGTACGATGAAGCTGACGGTCAATTGATGACGGGCAGCTTCATGGACTACGTCATGCCGCGCGCGCATTTACTTCCGCCATTGCGTGCAGCCAATCACACGACGCCGAGCCCGAACAATCCACTCGGCGCCAAGGGAATCGGAGAAGCGGGCACGACCGGTGCGTTACCGGCCTGCATGAATGCGGTAATCAATGCGCTGCGACCTGCTGGCGTGACACATTTCGACATGCCGGCGACGCCGGCGCGCGTCTGGACCGCGCTCGCCGCAGCAAAGACCTCGAAATAGCGCCACTTCTGCAACCTGTGCAGTGCTTGCAGGTGGCGCGACCGGCCTTGCCAGGGCCCCATTGCGACAGAATGGCGTTCAAAAGACATAAGTATGGACTTTCAATCCAAGCTATGGAAATTTTGTACGGTGGCATGGCGGCAAAAATGCCTCGATGCGCTGCAAAAAAAGAGACGTAAGGGGAGGGTTCGATGATCCGCTTGATTTTCGCCGCGCTGGCCGCACTCGCGGTGCCGGCGCAGGCGCAAGATGCCTATCCGTCGCGCACGATTACGATCGTTTGCCCTTACGCGCCCGGCACAACGCCCGACATCATCGCGCGCCAGTTCGCCGATGCACTGTCCAAGCGCGTCGGCCAGCCGGTGGTGGTCGAAAGCAAGCTCGGCGCCGGCGGACTCCTCGGCACGGAATACGCCGCCGCGCAGAAGCCCGATGGCTACACGCTGTTTCTCGGCTCCAAGGATACCAATGGCGTGCTCGGTCATCTCTATCCAAAGCGAGGCTTCGATCCCAACAAGGTGCTGGTGCCAATTTCACTGCTCGGCACCATCGACAATGCCTTCATTGTTTCGCCTTCGCTCGGCATTAGCACACTGAAGGAATTCATCGAGGCCTCGAAGAAGGGACGCATCTTTACTTTCGCCTCGCCCGGAGTTGGCACCAACCTTCATCTTCTCGGCGAACTGTTGCGCGTCGAAGAAAAGCTCAACATGACGCACGTGCCCTACCGGGCATTCCCCACGGCTTTCCAGGATGTGATCGGCGGGCGCGTCGACATGGTGGTAGCCGGCGTGCCGCCGATTACCGGCATGCTCGAGACCGGCAAGTTGAGGGCGCTCGCGGTGACGAGCCCGCAGCGCTCGCCAGCGCTGCCGAATGTGCCGACGACGCAGGAACTCGGCTACAAGGATCTCACCTTCGTTGGCTGGTTTGGTCTGCTGGCGCCGACCGGCACTCCGAAGGCCATCCTCGACAAGCTGAATGCTGAGGCCAAGGCAATCTCGCAAGATCCGGCCTACCGCGCCAATTTCGCGAAGATTTATGTCACGCCCGTCGGCAATGACGCCGCCGAATTCAAGTCGTTCATCAATTCAGAAAGTGAACGCCTCGGTGCACTTGTGCGTCAGGTCGGGATCACGATGGAATAGGCCGGGCGATCTGTTCTTTGGAACGAATTATGTCTTTCGTTGAAGAATGACCTTGTCGTGATGTGGGAAGGGCCAATCGAATGAAAAATTTCAAACGGAATATCTGCTCGTTGGTAGTCGCCGCGCTTTGCTCTGTCGCGGCTTCCGGCGCGCGCGCAGAAGATACGTTGAAGGTCGCGGTCGGACAGCTGACGACCTGGGAAAACCAGGCAACACTGCTCGGTCAGGACGCCGGCATCTTCAAGAAATACGGAATCGTGCTCGAAAACTTTGGCACGAACGGTGCCGGCGAGACATTGCAGGCGGTCATTTCCGGCAGCGCTGATATCGGAATCGGTATGGGTACGCCCGGAGCAATGCGGGCCTTCGTCCGCGGCGCTCCAGTTCGTGTCCTCACGCCGGCTTTCACGGGCACGGGCGATCTCTACTGGTATGTCCGCGCGGACTCGCCGATCAAGTCACTGAAGGATTCGACCCCCGGCAACACCATCTCCTATTCGACGAACGGTTCCTCCACCAACAGCCTCGTTATCGGGTTTGGCCACGAGCTTGGCATGAAGGCGAAGCCGACGGCGACAGGGGGACCACCGGCGACGCTGACTGCCGTAATGTCGGGCCAAATCGATATCGGCTGGGCGTCGCCGCCGTTCGGGTTGAAAGAAATTAATGAAGGCAAAATCCGCGTCGTCGCGCGCGGCAGCGACGTCCCGTCCACCCGAAATCAGACAGTGCGGGTACAAATCGTCAATGCGGATGCTTTGAAGAATCGGAAAGACGTGATCGCGCGGTTCATGAAGGGATACCGTGAGGCTGTCGAATGGATGTATTCCAACCCGCAAGCAATCGATATGTACGCCGCCAAGATGAAAATACCGAGGGAGTTGATCGCCAAGGCGCTTCCGCAGTCACATCCGCGGTCATCCATGCAGCTGGATCATCTTTCCAACATCGACGGCATCATGGCTGATGCCGTTGCAAACAAGTTCCTGGAAAAACCAATGACCAAGGAGCAGCTTTCGGAATTTTTCCCCTTCCCGAACCTGGGGAAGTAAGCAATCTAGGCATCAATTGTCGATCAATGCATTTGGCTTGGCGAATTTCTTGAGTGCCGACGGATCGTCGATCACAATATCGCGTCCGGAACTGCGCACGCCAAATTTCGACAGCAGGGCCAGATTTCGCGAAAGGTTTTCGGGAGTCATTCCCAGCCGTGACGCAAGCGTACGCTTGTCGAAAGGCAGCTCGACATTGCACTGGTTTCCCTGTTGCGAGCCTGTTTGAAGAATCCAGTTCGCGAGACGCTCCGCGCTGTTGCGCAATTTTTCATTCTTGAGGGACCGGACGACGCTGCGGTAGCGCTCGGCAAGCTCGCCCACAACGGCACGTGCGAAGGCGGCATCGCGGCCGAACACATCGCGCACGGTCTGCGCCGGGATCATCAGGATCTGGGCGGGAGCAAGCGTGCGTGCGGACTTCAAATAAACCGCGTCGCGAATAACGGCCGCCAAAATGAATGTCGTGACCGGGCGGATGATATCGATCGTCGTCTCGTGGCCGTCGTGGGTGCCGAACAGTTCTACGGACCCCTCCACAACGATGTGGAGAAAATCCGGTAGCTCGCCTTCCTGGAGCAGCGCCACGGCCTGAGGAAAGCGTTGGAGGAATGCCGCTCGCATCAGCTCGTCGAAATTCGCCGCACTCGTGTCGTGAAACAGGGGCAATGCGCGGATCAATGTCCGGTCGGTGTCGCGCATGCGGGCCTCCAACCCCAAAATGGGGCATTTGATCTCTACATCGTATACGAGCAGGCAGCTTGATAATTATCAATCCATAGTATTACTAAAGTCAAATCAGTAGAGAGCCAAGTAATCGGAATTGCCGCGATAGATTACCCGCGCAATTTGATCGATCTCAAAACATTCATCCTGATTCCACGCTTTTGTCATGAGCGGAATTCTAAAAACGTCATCAGGGACGACCATCCGCCATGTCAGCAAAATCAGGTGCCGCAGTCGCCGGCCAAAGCCGTGCGCTTTGGATGTCCACCATCGCATTCACCGTGTGTTTTGCGGTGTGGACGATCTTCGCCATCATCGGCATCCAGATTAAGAAGAACCTCGGTCTCAACGAGACCCAGTTTGGCTTGCTGGTCGGCACGCCGATCCTGAGCGGGTCATTGATCCGGATCGCGCTTGGCATATGGACCGACCAATATGGTGGCCGGATCGTCTACACGGCGGTGATGCTGGCGGCGGCAGTTGCCACTTTTTTCCTGACCTGGGCCTCGACCTATCCGCAGTTTCTTATCGCAGCGCTTTTCGTCGGCATTGCCGGCGGCTCGTTTGCAGTCGGCATCGCCTACGTTTCGCGCTGGTATCCGACCGAAAAGCAGGGGACAGCCCTCGGCATCTTCGGCGCAGGCAATGTCGGTGCGGCGGTCACGAAATTCCTCGCGCCCTTCGTCCTGGTCGCCTACGGCTGGCAGACCGTCGCGATGGTGTGGGCCGCCGGCATCGCAATCATGGGGGTGCTGTTCTGGTTTTTCACGGACGACGACCCGGTGCTGGTCGCGCGCCGCGCGCGCGGCGAAAAACCGCGTAGCGCATGGCTCGAGCTGGAGCCTCTCAAAAATGTCCAGGTCTGGCGCTTTGCGCTGTATTATTTTTTCGTCTTCGGCGCTTTCGTCGCGCTGTCGTTATGGCTGCCGCAATACCTGATCAATGTGTACGGCGTCGACATCAAGACCGCCGGCATGATCGCGGCGGCATTTTCGTTCCCCGCGAGCGTGTTTCGCGCCTATGGCGGCCACCTGTCCGATCGCTATGGCGCGCGAACCGTCATGTACTGGACGTTCCTCGTCGCCATCGCCTGCACATTCGTGCTCTCGTATCCGCCGAGCGATTACATCGTCCGCACAACGACCGGGCTGCGCACGTTCCACCTCGAAATGGCGGTCGTTCCGTTCACGGTCATTGTATTCGTGCTCGGTTTCTTCATGGCGCTGGGCAAGGCTGCGGTCTACAAGCACATCCCTGTCTATTACCCGAAGAATGTCGGGGCCGTCGGCGGGCTAGTCGGAATGATCGGCGGGCTCGGCGGCTTCGTACTTCCCATCGCATTCGGCGCGCTGAACGATCTGACCGGCCTGTGGACCAGCTGCTTCATGCTGCTCTTCGTGCTGGTGAGCGGCGCCTTGCTCTGGATGCATCTCTCAATCCGTCATATGGAGAGCACCGCGGCCGGCACCGCCCTGGCGAAGCTGCCGCAGCTTCCTGAATTCGCGGAAATTCACCGGCCTGCGCATGTCGGCGCACTGTCGGGCGCCGTGCTGACCGACTGGCGGCCGGAGGACGAGAAATTCTGGGATACGACGGGCCGGGCCATTGCCCGCCGCAATCTCTGGGTTTCGATCCCCGCATTGCTGCTGTCTTTCGCGGTCTGGCAAGTCTGGTCGGTCGTTGTCGCCAAGCTGCCCTCGGTCGGGTTCCGCTTCACGACGGATGAACTGTTCTGGCTCGCGGCGCTGCCGGGCATATCGGGCGCTATCCTGCGCATCTTCTATTCGTTCATGGTTCCAATTTTCGGCGGGCGGCTCTGGACCACGATTGCAACGTGGTCGCTGATGATCCCCGCGGTCGGAATCGGCTACGCGGTGCAAAATCCGAATACGCCGTATTTCGTCTTCCTCACGCTGGCACTATTGTGCGGTCTGGGCGGCGGCAACTTTGCGTCGTCGATGGCCAACATTTCGTTCTTCTTCCCGCGCTCTGAAAAGGGCAATGCGCTTGCGCTCAATGCCGGCCTCGGCAATCTGGGTGTCAGCGTCGTGCAGTTCCTCGTGCCGATCGTCATCACCGCCGGCGTCTTCGGCTGGTTCGGCGGCGATCCCGCGATGGTGAAGGGTCCGGCCGGCCAGACACCGCTCTGGCTGCAAAACGCCGGCTTTGTCTGGGTGCCATTTATTGTAGCCAGCGCATTCGCCGCGTGGTTCGGCATGAACGATATCGCATCGGCCAGGGCATCGTTCAGCGAGCAGGCCGTCATATTCCAGCGCAAGCATAACTGGCTGATGTGCTGGCTCTACACCGGCACCTTCGGCTCGTTCATCGGCTATTCAGCGGGATTCCCGCTGCTGGCAAAAACCCAATTCCCGGCAGTGGACGCTCTGCCGTTCGTCTTCGTCGGTCCCCTTGTCGGAGCGCTATCGCGCTCGGCGACCGGCTGGATCTCGGATCGCTGGGGCGGCGGCCGCGTCACCTTCTGGGTCTTCTTGTTGATGATGACCGTTGTCGCCGGCGTTCTCTATTTCCTTGGCATCAAGGATCAGCCCAACGCCTTCTGGGGCTTCTTCGCGATGTTCCTGCTGCTGTTCTTTGCCACCGGCGTGGGGAATGCGTCGACGTTCCAGATGATCCCCAACATCATGCGCAAGGAAATCCCGCGATTGATGCCGAAGCTCGAGAAAGACGAGCAGTTGCGGCAGGCGGAAAAGGAATCCGCCGCGATCACCGGCTTTACCTCGGCGATCGCTGCGTTCGGCGCATTCTTTATCCCGAAGTCGTACGGATCGTCGATCGCGCTGACCGGCGGCGTCGAATTCGCGCTGTGGGGTTTCTTTGTCTTCTATATCAGCTGCGTGCTGATCACCTGGGCGTTCTACACGCGCCGCGGCGGCCTTCTCTATGACGTTGAACACCGATCATCGAAGTCGCAGAAGGTGATTTCCGCCGCTGCACCAGCTGAGTGAGGCGCAACCATGAGTCACTTTCTTGATCGCCTGACATTCTTCAACCGGACCGTCGGCGACTTTTCCGACGGCCATGGCATCACCACACAGGAAGACCGGCGCTGGGAGGACGGCTATCGCAAGCGCTGGCAGCATGACAAGATCGTGCGCTCGACCCACGGCGCCAACTGCACCGGCTCCTGCTCGTGGAAAATCTACGTCAAGGGCGGCATTGTCACCTGGGAAACGCAGCAGACCGACTATCCTCGCACGCGGCCCGAATTGCCCAATCACGAGCCGCGCGGCTGCTCGCGCGGGGCGAGCTATTCCTGGTACCTCTATTCCGGCAACCGCGTGAAATATCCGCTGGTGCGCTCGCGGCTTCTGAAGCTGTGGCGCGAGGCGCGCACGCTGCGCACGCCGGTCGCCGCATGGGCCTCTATCGTTGAAGATCCCAAGAAACGCGAAGCCTATACTTCAAAGCGTGGCCTTGGCGGTTTTGTGCGCGCGACCTGGGACGAAGTCACTGAAGTCATCGCGGCGGCCAATGCCTATACGGTGAAAAAGCACGGCCCCGACCGCGTCATCGGCTTCTCGCCGATTCCGGCGATGTCGATGGTGTCCTATGCCGCGGGCTCGCGTTACCTGTCGCTGCTCGGTGGCGTCTGCATGTCGTTCTACGACTGGTATTGCGACCTGCCGCCGTCATCGCCGCAGACATGGGGCGAACAAACCGACGTCCCCGAAAGCGCCGATTGGTACAATTCGGGGTTCCTCATTCTGTGGGGTTCCAATGTCCCGCAGACCCGCACGCCTGATGCCCATTTCTATACCGAGGCGCGCTATCGCGGTGCCAAGAGCGTCGTCATTTGCCCGGACTATTCGGAAGCGTCGAAATTCGCCGATCTTTGGATTTCGGTGAAGCAGGGCACCGACGCGGCGCTCGCCATGGCCATGGGCCACGTCATCCTGCGCGAATTCTACCTCGACCGGCAGGCCGAATATTTCGAGGATTACGTCCGTCAATACACCGACATGCCGATGCTGGTGAAACTCGTGAAGCAGGGCGATAAGTTCATACCGGACCGGCTGCTGCGCGCCTCCGACTTCGCCGGCAATCTTGGCGAGACCAACAATCCGGAGTGGAAGACGGTTGCTTACGACGAGACGTCCGAAAGCATCGTTGTGCCGCGCGGGTCCGTGGGCTTCCGCTGGGGCGAGAAGGGCAAGTGGAACCTCGAGGAGAAGAAATCAGACGGCGGTGAGACAAACCTGCAACTGACGTTTGCCAACGACAAGGACGAGTTTGCCGACGTCGGTTTTCCCTATTTCGGCAACCGCGAGCACGACCATTTTGCCGGCACCAGCCATCCGAGCGTGCTGGTGCGCAAGGTTCCGGCCAAGCGCGTGGCGCTGAAGGATGGCGAGGTGCTGGTTGCCTCGGTGTTCGATCTGTTCGTCGCGAACTACGGGCTCGACCGCGGCTTCGGCGGCGAACACGTCGCCAGGTCGTATGACGACAACGTCCCGTATACGCCGGCCTGGGCTGAGAAGATCAGCGGTGTGCCGCGCGATCAGATCATCACGGTGGCCCGCGAGTTCGCACTCAACGCCGAAAAGACCAAGGGCCGCTCGATGGTCATCATCGGCGCCGCCATGAATCACTGGTTCCACTGCGATATGAACTATCGCGGCGTCATAAATATGCTGGTGATGTGCGGTTGCGTCGGTCAATCGGGCGGTGGCTGGTCGCATTATGTCGGACAGGAAAAGCTGCGGCCGCAATCGGGCTGGCTGCCTTTGGCTTTTGGGCTCGATTGGGGCCGTCCGCCGCGCCAGCAGAACTCGACGTCATTCTTCTATGCGCACACCGATCAGTGGCGCTACGAAACGGTGGGCGTCGAGGAGATCATTTCGCCGACCGCGCCGGCTGGTCCTTGGGACGGCGCACTGATTGACTACAACGTGCGCGCCGAGCGCATGGGCTGGCTGCCATCGGCGCCGCAGCTCAGGCAAAACCCGCTTGATATTGCCAAAAAGGCGCAGGCCGCCGGCCTCGAGCCGAAGGACTATGTCGCCAAGGCGCTCAAATCCGGCGAATTGCAAATGGCCTGCGAGGATCCGGACCATCCGGACAACTGGCCGCGCAACATGTTCGTCTGGCGTTCCAATTTGCTCGGGTCGTCGGGCAAGGGCCATGAATATTTCCTCAAGCATCTTCTCGGCACGACACACGGCGTGCAGGGCAAGGACCTGGGCGAAACCGGCAGGAAAAAGCCGAAGGAAGTGGCCTGGCACAATGATGCGCCAAAAGGAAAACTCGATCTGCTGGTGACGCTCGATTTCCGCATGTCGACGACTTGCGTTTACTCGGACATCGTGCTGCCGACCGCCACCTGGTACGAAAAAAACGATCTCAACACCTCGGATATGCATCCGTTCATCCACCCGCTCACCGCGGCGGTCGATCCGGTGTGGGAATGCAAGAGCGACTGGGAAATCTACAAGGCGATCGCCAAGAAATTCTCCGAAGTGTCGCCGGAAGTGCTTGGGGTCGAGAAGGATGTGGTGATGACGCCGATCCAGCACGACTCGCCGGGCGAGATCGCGCAGGCACTCGATGTGAAGGAATGGAAGAAGGGCGAGGTCGAACCGATCCCCGGCAAGACCATGCCGGCAGTGACCGTGGTCGAACGTGACTATCCTAATGTCTACAAGCGTTTCACGTCGCTTGGCCCGCTGATGCAGAAGCTCGGCAACGCGGTGAAGGGCATTGCCTGGAATACCGAACACGAGGTCGAACTCCTCAAGCGCCTCAACGGCGAGGTGACGGAGGAGGGTGCGAGCAAGGGTCTTGCCCGCATCGATACCGACATCGACGCCACTGAGGTCATCCTGTCGCTTGCGCCCGAAACCAATGGCGAAGTCGCCGTGAAGGCGTGGGAGGCACTGTCGAAGACGACCGGCCTCGACCACAAGCATCTCGCCATCCCGAAAGAAGACGAGAAGATCCGTTTCCGCGATGTGGTGGCGCAGCCGCGCAAGATCATCTCCGCGCCGACCTGGTCCGGCCTGGAGTTAGAGAAGGTCTGCTACAACGCCGGCTACACCAACGTGCATGAGATGATCCCCTGGCGCACTCTTTCGGGCCGCCAGCAGCTCTATCAGGATCATCTCTGGATGCGGGCTTTCGGCGAGGCGCTTTGCGTCTATCGTCCGCCGGTCGATCTCAAGGCCGTCAAGCCGGTGATCGACTCCAAGCCAAACGGCGAGAAGCAGATCGTCCTGAATTTCATCACACCGCATCAGAAGTGGGGCATCCATTCGACCTACACCGACAATCTCCTGATGCTCACGCTCTCGCGCGGCGGTCCGATCGTATGGATCAGCGAGAACGACGCCAAGAAGGTCGGCATTGTCGATAACGACTGGATCGAGGCCTACAATTCGAACGGCGCGCTGGTTGCGCGCGCCGTGGTCTCGCAGCGCGTGAAGGACGGCATGTGCCTGATGTATCACGCGCAGGAGAAGATCGTGAACGTGCCTGGCTCGGAAGTGACCGGGCAGCGCGGCGGGATCCACAATTCGGTCACCCGCATCGTCGTCAAGCCGACCCATATGATTGGCGGCTACGCCCAGCAATCGTACGGGTTCAATTATTACGGCACCATCGGCACCAACCGCGACGAGTTCGTCATCATTCGCAAAATGGCGAAGGTCGACTGGCTCGACAAGCCGACGGCCGATCAACCCGAACCTCTCACCGTCGCGCCCGCGACCAAGCTGGAGGCCGCAGAATGAAAATCCGCGCGCAAATTGCGATGGTGCTCAACCTCGACAAGTGCATCGGGTGTCACACCTGCTCGGTCACCTGCAAGAACGTCTGGACCAACCGCGAAGGCATGGAATACGCCTGGTTCAATAACGTCGAGACCAAGCCCGGCATCGGCTATCCCAAGGAATGGGAGAACCAGGACCGCTGGAACGGCGGCTGGCGCCGCAAGAAAAACGGCAAGATCGAGCCGCGCATCGGCTCGAAATGGCGCATTCTGGCGAATATTTTTGCCAATCCGGACCTGCCGGAAATCGACGACTACTACGAGCCTTTCACCTTCGACTACGAGCATCTGCAAAACGCCCCCGAACTCAAGGCATCGCCAACGGCGCGGCCACGGTCGCTGATCACCGGCGAGCGGATGGAGAAGATCGAGTGGGGCCCGAACTGGGAGGAAATCCTTGGCACCGAGTTCGCCAAGCGCTCCAAGGATGTGAATTTCGAAGGTATCCAGAAGGACATTTACGGCCAGTTCGAAAACACCTTCATGATGTATCTGCCGCGGCTGTGCGAGCACTGCCTCAATCCGGCCTGCGTCGCGGCGTGTCCCTCCGGCGCGATTTACAAGCGCGAGGAAGATGGCATCGTCCTCATCGATCAGGACAAGTGCCGCGGCTGGCGCATGTGCGTGTCCGGCTGCCCGTACAAGAAGATCTATTACAACTGGTCGAGCGGAAAATCCGAGAAGTGCATCTTCTGCTATCCGCGCATCGAAGCCGGCCAGCCCACGGTGTGCTCGGAAACCTGCGTCGGCCGCATCCGCTATCTTGGCGTCGTGCTCTACGACGCCGACCGCATCGAGCAGGCGGCGAGCGTGCCGGACGAGCAGGATCTCTACCAGGCGCAGCTCGACATTTTCCTCAATCCGCACGACCCGGCGGTGATCGAGCAGGCGCGCCGCGACGGTATCGCCGAAAACTGGCTGAAGGGCGCGCGGCGTTCGCCGGTCTACAAGATGGCGATGGAGTGGAAGGTCGCGTTCCCGCTGCATCCCGAATACCGCACGCTGCCGATGGTCTGGTACGTGCCGCCGCTCTCGCCGATCCAGTCGGCGGCGCAGGCTGGCAAGATTGGCCACGACGGTGAAATGCCGGACGTCCGCTCGCTGCGCATTCCGCTCAAGTATCTCGCCAACCTGCTGACGGCAGGCAAGGAGGAGCCGGTAGCGCTCGGGCTCGAGCGCATGCTGGCGATGCGGGCTTACATGCGTGCAAAAACGATCGACGGCGTGATCGATGAGGCTATCGCCAAACGCGTCGGCCTGACCTCGCTTGCCATCGAAGACATGTATCACATCATGGCGATCGCCAATTACGAGGATCGCTTCGTCATCCCGACCGCCCACCGCGAAGTCAACGAGGACGCCTACGACCTGCGCGGCTCCTGCGGCTTCTCGTTCGGCAATGGCTGCTCCGGCGGCGTCAGCGAAACCAATCTGTTCGGCACGCCGAAACGCGCCAAGACGCCGATGGAGGTCATGTGATGAGCAGGACCCTGAAAGCGCTCTCCGCACTGCTCACTTATCCAACCGACGAGCTGCAGGAGGCCATGGCCGAGATCGGGATTGCATTGGCGGAAGACCGGCTCATTCCGAAAAACGTCTGGCAGCAGCTCTCCGTCCTCACCACGGAGCTGGCGACTGGCGATCTCTATGATCTGCAGGAGCGCTACGTGCTGCTGTTCGACCGCACGCGCTCACTGTCGCTGCATCTGTTCGAGCACGTGCATGGCGAGAGCCGCGACCGCGGCCAGGCCATGATAGATCTCAAGTCGCAATATGAGCAGGCCAATCTCTACATGAGTGCGGCCGAACTCCCTGATTTCCTGCCGATGTTCCTGGAATTTCTCTCCACGCGGCCGCTCAAGGAAGCGTGCGAGACGCTCGGGCAGCCGGCCCATATCCTGGCCGCAATTGCCGAGCGCCTGCGCAAGCGCCAGTCGGCTTATGCGTCCGTCTTTCGCGCGCTGGTCGCGCTGTCGGCCGCGAAACCGAAGGATGATGAAGTGGCGGCGCTGCTTCAGCTGCCGGATCCGGAGGCGACCGACCTCGCAGCGCTCGATGCGGCCTGGGAAGACGAGCCGGTGAATTTCGGTCCCGGTTCCGGCGATGGCTGCAAGGACGGTCTGATGGCCCGCGTCCGCGGAGCCTTGCGTCCGGCGCCCGATATGCCGCCCGCAACCCGTAACATTCCGCCGCGACCGTAAGGACAACAGTCATGCGCGAATTGATCACCTACGCTGTGTTCGGCTGGTATCCCTACCTCTGCCTGACGGTGTTTCTGCTCGGCAGCTGGGTCCGCTTCGACCGCGAGCAGTACACGTGGCGAAGTGGCTCAAGCCAGCTGCTGCGGCGGCGGCAGCTGGCGTGGGGCTCGAACCTGTTCCATGTCGGCATTCTGGTCATCTTCCTGGGCCACCTGGTCGGCCTGCTGACCCCGATCTGGATTTTCGATTTCCTCGGCATCTCGCACACTTTCAAGCAGTGGCTGGCTATCGACGTCGGCGGCGTCGCCGGTGTGTTCTGCTTCGTCGGGATCACGCTTCTAGTGCATCGCCGTCTGTTCGACGCACGCATCCGTTCGACCTCGTCATTCGGCGATATCGCGATCCTGCTGATGTTGTATGCGCAGCTCATCCTCGGGCTTCTCACCATTACTGTCTCGCTCCAACATCTCGATGGCCACGAGATGGTGAAGTTCATGGCCTGGGCGCAGGGTATCCTGACCCTGCAACCGGGCGTCGCCGATCTCGTTGCCGACGCGAATCCGATCTTCAAGGCGCATCTGGTCCTGGGCATGACGATCTTCCTGGTGTTCCCGTTCACCCGCCTTGTTCACGTCTGGAGCGCGCCGATCTGGTATCTCGGCCGGCGCGGATACCAGGTGGTACGCAGCGATGGACGGCGGCCCGCCGCATCGCGCGCGCGCGCGGTTCCTGCGGAGTAAATGCAATGTCCTGCTCGGTCCACCACCAATTTCCGGCCGGAAAGCCCGTCACCGTCAGCGTCAATGGCGTCGCCATTGCGCGTGACGACATCCAACGCGAAATGCAGCATCATCCGGCATCGAAGCCGATCGCGGCCTGGCAGCAGGCAGCGAGGGCGCTGGTGGTCAGGGAACTGCTGCTCCAGCGCGCGAAGCATCTCGGACTCGGGCCGGAGCCCATCAGCGATGAGGCCGGGCGGCGCGAAACCGATGATGAAGCGCTGATGCGAATGGTCGTCGAGCGCGAGGTGACGGTTCCGGAGCCCGACGATGAAACCTGCCGGCGCTACTACGAGCGCAACATTGCGCGTTTCCGCTCACCCGAGATCTATGAGGCGGCGCATATCCTGTTTGCGGCATTGCCGTCGGACGCGGATGCCTACGCGCGTGCGCAGGCCGATGCCGCCGGCGTGCTGGCGGCGTTGCGCGAGCGGCCGGACTCTTTCGCGAGCATGGCGCAAGCCCATTCGCGTTGTCCGTCGGCGGCGCAGGACGGAAATCTCGGGCAGATCACGGCCGGTCAGACGACACTTGAGTTCGAGCAGGCCCTGATGGCGCTCAAGCCAGGTCAACTGTGCGAAGCCCCGGTCGCCACCCGTTACGGCTTCCATATCATCCGGCTCGACCGCAAACATGAGGGACAGGTTCTGCCCTATGAGCTGGTCGTCGCCCGCATCGCCGACTATCTCCGTGAAAGCGTGCGCAGGCGCGCGGATGCCCAGTACATCGCGCGGCTGGTGACGGCGGCCACGATCGAAGGCATTGACGTTGCCGGCGCAGACGCGCTGCGCGTGCACTAGCGGCTATAGAAAAAGGAGCAACGCTGATGCTCGGAGATATCCTGGCCCGGTTGACCGACGAGACGACGGCGGTGGAAACAATTCTCGGGGCGGGCGACCTGACGCTGCTCACGGTGGTCAAGGAGCGGGCCGCAGCCGAGGGGCTCGATCTTGCGGCCTGCGTGACCCAGACAGTGCAGCGCTACACACATGAAGCGTCAGACGAAGAATGGGTGACGCTGATCGGTCTGATGAACCGCGCGAATGATCCGGGCGCAATCTGCCTCAAGCGCGCCTTCGAACACGCGCAGCGCGGATAATTTCAGGCCATGAACGCCATCCCTCGCCTGCGCGACTATCGCGGACCGGTTCTGCTGTCCTATGGGTTCCGGCCGTTCTTCCTGTTCGGCGCTATTTACGCAGGGCTTGCCGTGCTCGCCTGGCTGCCGATCTTCAATGGCGAGCTGAACGTGTGGAGCGCGTTCTCCGCCACCGACTGGCACGCGAATGAAATGCTTTATGGCTATCTGCCGGCGGTCGTGACTGGCTTTCTGCTGACGGCAATCCCCAATTGGACCGGGCGGCTGCCGATCCAGGGAACGCCATTGCTCACGCTGGTCATGATTTGGCTGGCGGGCCGCGTCTTTGTCACTTTCTCCGCGCAGACCGGCTGGCCGCTGGCGGCGATCGTTGACGACAGTTTTCTGGCGCTGGTCGTCGCTGCTGCCGCGCGCGAGATTGTCGCCGGCAAGAATTGGCGAAATCTAAGGGTTGTCGGCCTGGTTACGTTGCTGCTCGCCGGCAACATCGCGTTCCACGTCGAGGCGCACATCCGGGGCAGGGCCGAATACGCCACCCGCGTCGGCATTGCTGCCATTGTATTGCTGATCGTGTTGATCGGCGGCCGTATTGTTCCGAGCTTCACCCGCAACTGACTGGCGCGCGAGAACCCGGGGCGGCTGCCGTCCCCATTCGCGCGTTTCGATGTTGTGGCGATGGTCTTCTCCGCCGCGGCCCTGGTGCTGTGGATCGTGCAGCCGGACGGCCGGCTCGTTGCCGCGGCCCTCGTCACGGCAGGCATGCTGAATATCGTGCGGCTGGCGCGATGGGCCGGGGACCGGACCTGCCGCGACCGCTTGGTGCTTATCCTGCATGTCGGCTACGCCTTCGTGCCGCTCGGTTTTCTGCTCGCAAGCGCGGCAGCACTCGACATGGTTGTGCCGAATGCGGGAATCCATGCGTGGACAGTTGGCGCGGCGGGGACCATGACGCTCGCCGTGATGACCCGCGCCAGTCTCGGGCATACCGGCAACGCGCTGATCGCTTCGCCGGTAACACAAGCGATCTATGCGACTGTTGTTATTGCGTCCCTTGCGCGGATCTGTGCGGCATTGGACCCGGGATGGAGTGATGCGCTGCTGCACGTGACAGCCTTCGCCTGGTGCTCCGCCTTTTTTGGCTTTGCCTTGTCGTTTGGACCGATGCTCGTCGGGAACCGTCCAGCTGCACGACCGGCGTGTTAGCGAGGCCAAGGGCTTTTTCGCATATCTCCTGAAGGTACACACAATTTCAAGCGCGGACGCTACGCCGCCTTCGCCCACAACTGCTTCGAGGCGCGGCGGGCGCCTTCGGCCAGCGATTGCAGCTTCAGCCAGACGATCTTGGTGTCGACCTGAACGCGCCCGGCAAACGTGCCGAAACCGCAATCAACGCCGGCAATAACTTTGTCGCGCCCGACGACCGAAGCGAAATTCAGGATGCGGTCGGCGACCACCTCCGGATGCTCGACGATGTTGGAGGTGGAATCGATTACGCCCGGGATGATTTTCTTGCCGGCCGGCAATTTCACATCGCGCCAGATCTTCCATTCATGCTCGTGCCGCGCATTGGCGGCGGGGAATGACACCGCGTGTGGGCGGCCCGACAGCACGATATCGACGATATCCTTGAACTCGACGTCCGTATGGTGCGGCGCCATGGTCGAGCCCCAGCACACATGCATGCGCATGCGTTCGGGCGGCAGGTCGCGCACCGCGTGATTGAGCGCGGCGACATTGGTCGCGATGATCTTGCGATAGTCGGCGAGCGGCAGGTCGAGATAGACCATGTGGCGCAGCATCGCGAGATCGGGGCAGTCGAGCTGAAGGATAAAGCCGGCCGCGACGATCGCCTGGTATTCTTTCCGCATGACGTCGGCGAGCGCGAAAATGTAGTCCTCGTCGTTCTTGTAATAATTGTTCTTGAGATATCGCGCGATCTGCCCGGGCGAGGGCGAGGTCATGAAGATGTCTTCGGCCTTGGCGCCTTGGATCGCCGCTTTTGCAATATCGATATCCGCCTGCGCGGCGGGCCAATCCTTCCAGTCCACCGGGCCGTTGCAGGCCGGACGGTGCTGGAACGGCGAGGCGAAATGCTTGAGGATTTCCGCCAGCTCGGGAAATTCCGGCTCGCCGGTGCCCATCGGCGGCGCGCTTTCGCCTTCGTAGCCGGTCAGCCGCTTGAGCACATGCACGGTGTAGTCGGTGCGGCCCTGTTCGCCGTCATTGATGATGTCGATGCCGCATTCGACTTGCTTTTGCACGACATGCGCGACGGCCTCGCGCACCGCCGCCTGCAATTCGGCGCGGCGCGCGCCCGGCTTTTGCTCTTCGGCGAGCAGCAATTCGACCACCTTGGCGGTGCGCGGCAGGCTGCCGGTATGGGTCGTGAGAATGCGGTTGGCCATGTGCTTCATTGCTCGGTCAAAGTTATTTTGCGGTCGAGCGGCAAACTCGGTCCGACACCCTCTCCCCGTTGGGGAGAGGGCTGGGGTGAGGGGTTTGCTGACGATTGATAGGTCAAAACCCCTCACCCGGCTCGCGGAGCCTGCCATCGGGCCGCGCTTCGCGCGGACCCGTTGGCTCGCCGACCTCTCCCTATGGGAGAGGTGAAGAGAGCCTGTTGCACCTCTAAGCGCACCTGTCCCACTCAAAACCCGCGCATGACTTCGGTCACGTGCTCGACGTTCGGCGGCGTCGAGAAACAATGGCCGACGAGCTTGCGCCACTCCTGGAAATCGGCGGACTTCGCGGAAGTCCTTGGTGTGGTTTTCGAGCGTTTCCCATTGCACGAACAGCCGATAGCGCTGCGGCATTTCGTGCGAGCGCTGGAGCGTCATGAACTTGCAGCCCTTGGCGCGCTTGAAAATCGGCGCGGCCTTTTTCACGCCAGTTTCAAATTCGGCTTCCATTCCGGGCTTCACGTCGATCTGCGCGATTTCGAGGATCATGTGGTTTGTCCGTGTGAGGGCAGAGCGGGCGGGACCGCCATTATGGTCCGCAGAGTCCGGGGTGAAAAGGGCAAGTCTGCCGGGCCGGTTGTAATGGGCAAAAAAACCATCCACCCGGTCATTGCCGGGCTTGACCCGGCAATCCATGATGAGGTTCAGCGCGTAATGTCGTTATAATGGTCACGCCATTGTGGATTGGCCGACTCCACAAGCTGCAGCTTCCAGATCCGTGACCAGTGCTTGATATTTTTCTCGCGTTGGAATTGCGGCTTCGGGGGAATCAAATCTCTCGAAATAGACAAGCATCTTGAGACCGTATCGTTGAGTAAATCCTTTCACCAATCCTTCGCGATGTTCGTAGGTGCGCCGGACAAGATCATTAGTGACGCCGACGTAGAGCGTGCTCCGTGGACGATTTGTGAGGATGTAAACCCAACAGCCTGACATGGCGGAGCGGCATCATGGGTTGCACTAGAACTCGGGCTTGCCCGAGTTCTACATAAAATAAGCACTGCAAGTCGGGTAAACCCGACTTGCAGTGTCAAGCCCGGCAATGACCACGCGGCGAGGTCGCACCATACATCGTCCGTTTGGGCTACTTCACCGCGAACTTTCGGCTTACTCCGCCGCCAGCTGGTCGGCGACGTCGATGAAGCCGCCCGACTGGCGGCGCCAGAGCGATGCATAATGGCCGTTTCGTCGCAGCAGCTCGTCATGCGAGCCCTGCTCGACGATGCGCCCGCGGTCGAGCACCACCAGCCGGTCCATCTGCGCGATGGTCGAGAGCCGGTGCGCAATGGCGATCACCGTGCGGCCCTGCATCAGCGTGCCGAGGCTCGACTGGATCGCGGCCTCGACTTCGCTGTCGAGCGCCGAGGTCGCTTCGTCGAGCACGAGGATCGGCGCGTTCTTCAGGATCACGCGGGCGATGGCAATGCGCTGGCGCTGGCCGCCGGACAGTTTCACGCCGCGCTCGCCGACATGGGCGTCGTAGCCAAAGCGGCCGCGCCAATCCTCAAGCTCGGCGATGAACTCGTCCGCTTGCGCCATTTCGGCCGCCGCAATGATATCGGCTTCGCTCGCGCCCGGACGGCCGTAACGGATGTTATCGCGGATCGAGCGGTGCAGCAGGGACGTATCCTGCGTCACCATCGAAATCTGCGAGCGCAGGCTTTCCTGCGAAACCGCGGAAATGTCCTGGCCGTCGATGAGGATGCGTCCGCCTTCGAGATCGAAGAAGCGCAGCAGCAGATTGACCAGCGTCGACTTGCCGGCGCCGGAGCGGCCGACCAGGCCGATCTTCTCGCCTGGCCGCACATCGAGCGTGAGGCCGTCGATCAGCCCGCTTTCTCGGCCATAGCCGAAGCGAATGTCCTCGAAGCGGATTTCGCCGCGCGCGACGCTCGAGCGTGCGCGCGTCCGGACGGTCGGTGAGCGTGTGCGGCTGCGCGATCGTCATCATGCCTTCCTGCACCACGCCGATATTTTCGAAAATGCTGGTCACCTGCCAGGCCACCCAGCCAGACGCGCTGACGATCTGCATCGTCATCGGCAGCGCCATGGCGACCGTGCCGACGCTGACATGGCCGTAGCGCCACAGCATGATCGCGAAGGCGCCGGTGCCGGCGATCAGCCAGGCATTGAGCACGGCCAGCGTCAGTCCGAACAGCGTGTTGAGGCGCAGCAATTCATGGAAACGGTCGGTGTGATGGTCGACCGCCTCGCGCACATAGGCGTCTTCGTCCTTGGCGCGCGCGAACAGCTTCACCGTCACGATGTTGGTGTAGGTGTCGACGATGCGCCCGGTCAGCAGCGAGCGCGCTTCCGACATCACCTTCGACTTGTCGCGCATGCGCGGCACGAAGATGCGCAGCATCACAAGATAGCCGGCGAACCAGAGCAGCACCGGCACCGCCAGCCAGCGGTCCGCTGTGGCGAGCAGGATCAGCGACGACGTACCGTAGATAAGGATGAACCAGACGGCGGTGAGCAGCGAGACGAGACTCTCGCGCATCGCCGGTCCGGTCTGCATCACGCGCGTGGCGATGCGGCCCGCGAAGTCGTTCTGGAAGAAGGCCCATGACTGGCGCGCGACGTGCCAGTGGTTTTGCCAGCGGATCCGGTTGGCGACATTGGCGGCAATGGCCTGGTTCATCACCAGCTGCTGGATCGTGTAGGCCGCCGGCCGCAGCACGAGCAGCACCAGGGCCATGGCCAGCAGGACCGGCCATGACGGACGCCAGTAATTCCTCCGGCTTGCTGTTGCTCACCAGCGTAACGACTTTCCCGATGAAGACCGGTATCATCACGTCGATCAGCGCTACCGCGAAGCCGGCCGCAAACAGCGCGGTGAACGGGCCCTTCGCCTGGCGGGCGAAATGCCAATAGAAGGCGACCAGGCCGGGTGGCGGCTCGGCGCCTTCGGGAATGGCGGTTGGCGCCAGCGATTTCTCAAAAATACGAAACATCGGGGTCTCAACGCGGGCGCGCGCGACGCAATGGCGCCGCGCGCAACCCGCTCAGGAATTTACAATTCGCCCGTAAAGCTAGAGCCGCATCGTGTCGATAGAATGGCACGATGCCGTTTCGTGGCCTCACGCCCGGGCGTATTTGCCTCGCCCGAAAAAGCGGTCCTTCTGGTCATCGCTGGCCTTGTCGCGAACCGACTTGAGCGTACCCACCTGGGCAAGCGCGCGCTTGACGGCATCGCGGGCGGCAATCTCGTCAGCCCATGTCTTAATGATTGGATATTTTGCCGGGATCGATTGCAAGCAGTTCGAAATTGCGCAGCCAGGGCCATGCCGCGATATCGGCGATGGTGTAGTCATTTCCGGCCACATAAGGGTGTGCCGACAGCCGCTGCTCGTAGAGATCGAACAGCTTGATCACCTGCGTGCGGTAGCGCACCGCGCTGTAGTCGTGGCCGGGGCCGGCGAACTTGCTGAAATGCACATGCTGGCCGCTCATCGGACCCGACATTGGCGACCTGCACGATCAGCCATTGCAGCGTGTCATAGCGGGCCACCGGCTCGTGCGGGATGAACTTGCCGGTTTTCTCGGCGAGATAAATGAGGATCGCGCCAGAACTCGATCACGGCGTAGGGCTTCCCGCCCGGCCCTTCGCTGTCGACGATCGCCGGCACCTTGAGCAGTGGATTGACCTTGGCGAATTCCGGCGTGAACTGGTCGCCCGCCCACACGTCCACCGGCTTGATGTTGTAAGGCAGCCCGCATTCCTCGAGCATGATGAAAATCTTCTGCACGTTCGGGCTGGTCAGCGCATAAAAATCGATCATGAGGACTGGTCTCGCCTGGAACGACCGCGGACTGCGGCGGCCCTCTCTATAGACGAGGAGCGGCCTTTCCGGCCAGCGCTTCCGCAACTTTGCGCAGGCAGCCGGGACAGAGGCAATCCTCGGCCGGGGAGGCCGGCATCGGCAGGGCATAGGGCTCGGCCGCGCACCAGCAGTCGCCGCTCAATCCGCATTCGAATGCCATGCCGCAACCGGCACAGGCAAGCTTTCGGGGCGGGTTGGGCACTTGCGGTTGCATGGCATCGGCTTTCGGGTTGGGCCAGCGTGCGACTGTCATATTCCAGAGTCGAATCAGCCGTAACCCGATCTTATGGCAACTGTCCCTCTCATCGACGTCATTGGCGCGGCTGGCGCGATGCTCACCACGCTGTGCTGGCTGCCGCAGGCGCTCAAGGTCATCCGCGAAAAGGAAACGCGCGCGCTGTCGCTGCCGGCGACCGGCGCTTTCACCGCCGGCGTCGTGCTGTGGTTGATCTACGGCCTTGCGATCGGCGACTGGCCGCTGATCGGCTCCAACGCCGTGACGCTCGACTCTGATGGCGCCGATCCTCGCCATGAAGTTGCGTTACGGCTGACGGCGCTTCGTCGCTGTGTGGCGTGACCGGGCGCAAATTAGCCCGCCTTCGCTAAAGCTTCGGCGGGCAGCCTTCGCTCTGTCGTGGCTCGCCAGCCGAAGCTCCGAAGGAGCGGAGGCTGGAGGCCCGGCCTGGAATCGAACCAGGCTGGAAAACCTTGCATGGCTTCTGCGTCGCCACTCCGCCACCGGGCCGTCGCAATCGTATTGTGGGGAGGGCGCATTACAACGTTAATGGCTCGGCATAGTAAATTGCGGAGTTCCAGGTAAACAACGCGGGCACTCCCGGCGAAATTCGCGAATTCAAGCTGGCGCCCGACAATCGCGTTCCGTAACGCGCGCGCTCCACGGCGAGATTCATCTTTGTGAAGATTCAAACCAGAATGTTCCACGCCAAAAGTTGACGCGTGTACTTTGCTTAACGCGTTTACCGCGCCACCGGAAAAACCTGCGTCACACGCCGGCGAACGACCATTAACTATCGCAAGAATGCTACATGACTGCGGTGTCCGGTGCAGTTTCAACACGCGGCGTGACGTCGAGTAGCACAATGGGTCATTCGATGCGGATGAGTTGGGTGGATACGGCCAAGGGGCTGTCGATCATTTTGGTCGTCGCCATGTATTCGGCCTACAACACCGGAGAATACACGGGGCAGGTCGGCTTCCTGCATTATCTCATCGGCTTTGCGGCGCCGTTTCGCATGCCGGAATTTTTCCTGATCTCTGGTTTGTTTCTGTCGCAGGTGATTGCACGGCCGTGGCCGCGTTACAGCGACCGGCGCGTCCTTCATTATTTTTACTTCTATGCGCTGTGGGCCGTCATCATGATCGCGCTGAAGGTCGGCCTCTTTGCGCGCGCGCCCGTCGATATGCTCCAGGCACTCGCGCTCGCGGTGGTCGAGCCCTACGGCGTCCTGTGGTTCATCTACATGCTCGGCATCCTCAGCATCGCCGTCAAACTGCTCTGGCAGCTGCGCGCGCCACACTGGCTGGTCATTACAGTCGCCGCCGGCTTGCAGATGGCGCACATCGACGTTGCGAGCTACGTGGTGACGCAGTTCGCCAGCTATTTCGTGTTTTTCTATGTCGGCTATGCCGCAGCACCAGTAATCTTTCGTTTCGTCGGCTGGGCGGAGCGCCACATTGCCTTGTCGGTTGCCGGCCTGCTGATCTGGGCGATCGTCAACGGACTTCTCGTATTTTCGCCCGGCTATGTCCTTCTGCCCGCGGAAACGAAGATGGGCCTTGCCGCGCTGCCGCCGCTGCATCTCGCGCTGGCGATCATCGGCGCGCTGGCGCTGTGCGTCGGCGGCGCGCTGCTGTCAAAGCTCTCGTTCATGGATTGGCTGCGCTGGCTCGGCGAGCATTCCCTCGTCGTCTATGTCGCCTTCACCATCCCGATGTCGATCTTCCGCGCGGTTGCGATGTGGAGCGGGATATTGACGCAGACCGGCCCGCTGAGCCTCGCCGTTCTGATCGTCGCGGCCGCGAGCCCGGTGGTGCTCTATCTCATCGTCAAGCGCGTGGGCTTCGGCACCTTCCTGTTTGAGCGGCCCGGCTGGGCGCGGATTGCCGAGAACCGGCCGTCGACGCCGGCCGCGGTGTGGGCAACCGCTACCCTTGCGTCAAACCGGTCCTGAACGTTAGTCGACCGGAACGTCTTCGCTCACTGTGCAAGGCGCGCGAACGGGCCGCTACGGCGCGTCGCCGCCGCCGATATAGCCGCCGATTTTCCAGCCGCCCGCATCCTTGACGTAGCAGATCTGGTCGTTGCCGATCGGCGCAACTAAATCCACCGACACGAAGCCGGTCTTGCCCGAAGGCGTGACCACGCGCAGGTAGCTGGGAGCGCTCGGTCCGTTTTCCGGCATGATGCGTACGAAAGCATTGCCAAGTTTCTCGACAACCGGCGCGTTGGCCTGCGGCGCGGCACGGACCTCGAGGTCGGCGGAGACCGGATAGCCCCAGTCGCCCACATCGGTTTGCGTGCTCTGCAGCAATGCTTCGAAGGCCTTGCGATCGAAACCCGGATCGGCCGGCGCGCAGATCGCGCCCTTTCGCTCGGGCGAGGCTGCGCCGGTCGGATCATCGGCAAAACTTGCCAGCATGTCCCAGCCAGCGCCGTCCTTGTTGTTGAGGCCAAGCGCCGCCGCCAGATTGTCGACGCCGGTTTTTTTCTTGTCGGCGCGGTCGCCTTGCTCGCGCAGCCAGAAGAAGCCCTGGCCAACGACCAGCCTGGCCAGCGCGGCGCGGTCCTTGCGCTGCGCCGCCTCGCCCATCTGCTTGCGGAAGCCCTCGAAGCTCGGATCGGAGATCGGCTGCGGCGCGGTCACCGTCACCGGCTTGTAGGGTCCGGCCTTGGGCGGCGGCGGAGGTTGCTGACCGCGCGGCTGGTTTTGCGCCAGCGCCGGCATCGTGCCGGCGATCAGGAGAGCCGCGAAGACTGTTGTGAAATGACTGGTGCGCATCGTATCGCTCCCGGTTCGGTGCGAGCGCTAAGCCGTGCACGGCCGCAGCCCTGGGCTACGCGCGAAACCTAGCACAGTCGGGGGAAAAAATTTGCGGTCCCGGAGAGCAGGGTCAGCCGACGGGACTGCAGAAGGGGGGCTATACGCCGGACGCAACAAAGACAGGCGCCAAGGTGTTATTAGCGCGCGATCATGACGTCACGGTGACATCACTGCTTTGACCGCTTTGCCTGTGGACGCTGGCGTTGCCAGGCCTTTAAACCGAGCCCGATTCGCGCCCGCCCGGAGATTCCCGCCCGATGCCGATTTTATCGCCCTATCTCACGCCCGTTCTTTTGTTGATCGGGTCCAACGTGTTCATGACCACCGCCTGGTACTGGCACCTGCGCTACAAGGAGGTGCCGCTGTTCCAGGTCATCCTCATCAGCTGGGGGCTGGCATTCATCGAATATTGCCTGGCGGTGCCGGCCAATCGTTACGGCAGCGCCGTTTACAACGCCGCCCAGCTCAAGACGATGCAGGAGGTGATCACCTTCGCGGTATTCGCCGTTTTCTCGTTTGTCTATTTGCGCGAGCCAATCACTTTGAGCCAGGGCTTCGGCTTTGCGCTGATCGCGGCCGGCGCCTTCTTCGTGTTTCACAAGTGGTGAGGTGGTTGCGAAATGTCCTCCGTCATGCCCGCGCTTGTCGCGGGCATCCACGTCTTTCATTCATTCCGCGAGACGTGGATGGCCGGGACAAAGGCGAGCGAAGCGACGCCGTTCGTCGAACGGCTATGCCCGGCCATGACGATGCCAAGGGGCATCGTCACTTCGCCGGCATCAGTCGCAGGATGCGGCCGGACGCGTTATCGGTGAGCAGATAAAGCGCGCCGTCGGGCCCTTGCCGCACGTCGCGGATGCGCTCGTGCAGGTCTTGCAGCAGGCGCTCTTCCTTCACGGCCTTGTCGCCCTTGAGCTCAAGCCGCGAGAGCAATTCGAATTTCAGCGCGCCGTTGAGCAGGCTGCCTTTCCACCCGGGGTACAAATCGCCGGTGTAAAAGGCCATGCCGGACGGCGCGATCGATGGTGTCCAGTGCCAGAGCGGATCGACGACACCGTCCATTGTGGCCTTGCCGTCGCCGACCGGCGAACCACTGTAGTTGCGGCCATAGCTGACCAGCGGCCATCCGTAGTTTTTGCCTTTCTCGATGATATTGATCTCGTCGCCGCCCATCGGGCCGTGCTCTTGCTCCCACAGTTTTCCGTCGGCGGGATTGAAGGCAAGGCCTTCGGCGTTGCGCAGGCCATAGGCCCAGATTTCCGGCAGCGCATTATCCTGTCCGACAAAGGGGTTGTCGGGTGGCGCTGTGCCGTCGGGCGTGATGCGGATGATCTTGCCGATATGGTTGTCGAGGTTCTGCGCCAGCGCGCTTGGGCCGAAATGATCGCCGAGGGTGACGAACAGGTTGCCGTCCGGCGCGTGCACCATGCGGCAGCCGATGTTGAGACCCCGCGACACCGGACCCTTCTGGCGGAATATCGTCACCGGTGAATCGAGTCGCGGCGTCTCGTCATCGATCAGCCGCGCCCGCAACACCGCGATGCGGCCGCCGCCATCGAACTGGCTCCGCATAGCAGACGAAGATCGTATGGCTGCGGTTGAAATCGCGCGCCAGCACGACATCCATCAGGCCGGCCTGGCTTTGGGCAAACACCTTCGGGATGCCGCCGAGCGGCGGCGACAATTGGCCGTTGCGGGTGACAATGCGCATGCGGCCGGGGCGCTCGGTCACCAGCATGCGCCCGTCGGGCAGGAAAGCGAGTGACCAGGGATGCACCAGGCCACCCGCGATCGTCTCGACCGCGATGTTGCCGGCGGAACCGGGAAATGTCGGTTCGGCAGCACCCGCCGCGCCGGCGGCCAGCACGGCGGTCAGCGCGAGGATCGATCGCATGCGGTCTCCATCAATGCCGCCTCAACTGTGCGACATCGCTGGAAGTTCCGATAGGGGTGGCGTCAGCCGTGGGTCTTTTTGTGCCGGTGCGGGTGCGGCAGCGACAGGATGGTCATCCCGCCCATGCCGATAAACAGCAGGCCGAGCAAAAGCGCGATGGCGAACAGGCCGCTCTCATTGTCGATGACGTTATCGACCACGTCGGCGTGCGCAATGCCCACCGAAACCACGGTTACGGCAACGAGCGTGCAGAGCGCGAGGGCGATGGTGGTGACCAGCTCGGCAATGGCCGCATTGCGTCGCTCGCGGCCAAGGA
The DNA here is from genome assembly GCA_963815055.1 of uncultured Alphaproteobacteria bacterium. Lineage (GTDB taxonomy): Bacteria > Pseudomonadota > Alphaproteobacteria > Rhizobiales > Xanthobacteraceae > Pseudolabrys. Next base: position 169,356 of record CAWFEU010000006.1, read on the forward strand.
CGCGCTCGGCGGGGGGCATGAAACCGGCTGACTGAACGTGCCTTCGCATAAACATGGTGGCGAACCTGAAACAGGCTGCTTTGGACAATGGTATCGGAATAACTCCTGAACCCGGCAACGGTTCGACCCGATTGGGGCGGAGCCGGTGATGAAGCTGGGCGTTTTCGTGGCGGCGGCCGGAAAAACCGAGGAATTCCAGAGCTACTCGGCGGGGGCCAGTTCAGGCTGCCAGCTCATAGGGATGTAGCCGGGCTCCTCGGCGACTCGCTTGAGCCAGCCGCGAATCGCCGGATAGCGGCCGAGATCAAAGTCGCACTGGTCGGCGACGTGGGTGTAGGCGTAGAGCGCGATGTCGGCGATCGTGAAGTGGTTGTCGACGAAAAACGGGTAGCGGGCGAGGTGCGTTTCCATCACGCCAAGCGCGCGATAGCCATTTTCCATCCAGTCCTCGAGCGCGTGGCTCTGCAAGTCGCGTCCGCCTTTGATCAATGCCAGCCAGAAATAGGCGGCGCCGATATTCGGCTCGAGACTGTGCTGTTCGAAGAACATCCATTGCAGAGCTTCGGCGCGCCCGATGCGGTCTTCCGGCGCGAGCGTCGTGCCGCCGGCGACATACCAGAGGATCGCATTGGATTCCGCGAGATGCCGATCAGGAGCGACTTCCAGCAACGGCACCTGGCCGTTGGGATTCTTTCTCAGAAATTCCGGCGTGCGGCTTTCGCCTTTGAGGATATCGACCTCGACGAGCTTGTACGGAATGCCGAGCCGGGCCAGCGCAAGGCGGACCTTGTAGCTGTTGCCGGATCGCTGCATCGAATAGAGCGTGTACATCTCAGATTCCAGGTCCGAATAAGAGTTAGATGCGTTCAGACGTCCGCGTGTGATTGGGTTGCTTCCGAAAACGCCGAACCCTGTCCGGAACCGATGCGCGCCCCCCGCGTGCGCATGTCGGATAGGACGGACAAAGTCCGGCAATAACAAGGCCATCAAGTAACGCTGATGTAACGAAAATATTAAAATGCATTCGCTGCAGTGCAGCGAGCGAATGCATCGTCTCCGGCGGCGTCAAAAGAAGAATTCTATTCCGCCGCGACCCGGTGTGCCCGGGCATACTCGATCAGCGCATCGTCATCGACCGGTTCGATGGGCGTGAAATCGCGATGCGCGATCCATTCCGGCCGCGTGAACTTGGTAATGTGGTTGGAGCAGGCGCACAGCGTCAGATAGACGATCTTGCGCGGGTAGGGCGTGATGTTCGGCGGCGAAGCGTGCACGAGATTGCCGTGGAACATTAACACCGAGCCCGGCTTGCCGGTTGGCGCCACGATGCCAACGCCGTCCGGGACCGGCGGCATCATGCGCGAGCCGCGTCACCGTTTCCTTGTCCAAGGTCCAGAGCGGATATGAGGTGGTGGTCTTGTCGTGGCCGGCGGCGAGCACGCCCTGTTTGTGGCTCTTCGGAATGATCATCAGCGCGCCGTTTATCGGCAGCACTTCGTCCAGGAAAATCGCGATGTTCATCGCGCGCGGTTCGGGCATGCCGTCGTCACGCGCCCAGGTGCCGTAATCCTGGTGCCATTGCCAGACGTCGCCTTCGAAGGCCGCCTTGGCGTTGAGCTTGAACTGGTGCACGTAAACGCTCTCGCCGAACAGCTGCATCAGCGGTTCGACCAGCCGCGGATGGCGCGACATGACCTCGAAGACCTTGTTGAACTTGTGCGCGGCAAAGGCGGTGCGCGGCGCGCCGGATTTTTCGCGCCACACTTCCTGGCGATCGAGCTTGAGGATGTTTTCCGCCTCCGAGCGTAAAAGCGCGATCTCTTCTTCCGAGAAACAATTGGGGAAGAAGACATAGCCTTGTTCGTCGAAAGCCTTGAGCTGCTCGGCGGAAAGTTTCATGGCGTTCTCCCGGAAAAGTCCGGCCCATCTGCGGGGCCTTTTGGAAGCAGTCTACCGTCAGAAAGGTCGGACTCCTAGTTGCCGGGAACCAGGCCGATTTGGCCTGCGGCGCTTTGTGCGCGTGGCTGATGGGCATACGCTGCAATGCGGCGGGCGGCCACAATCGCGAGCACCGCGATGGCGAGCCCCGCCGGTACGTCGATGAAGTAGTGTCCGCCATCGACCGGGATGGACACCAGCATCAGCGTGTTGATTGCCAGTCCGATCCAGCGAAGCACCGGGATTGGCCACATGCCCACCGTGATGATCAGACGCCAGCGCCGCGTGCAGACTGGGGAATGTCACGATGCCTTGCGAGCCCATCGCCATCAGTTGCCGGAACGATCCATCGCGCAATCCGAGGAAGATCGGCAAATGGTATTTCTGTGTCGCCGGCACGATGTCGGGATAGGCGGCGGGCGAGAGTTTGTAGAAGCCCCACACGCCCTGTGCGGGAACCAGCGCCGCGATCACGATGGTGACGATTGCGGAGATCATGAAGGCGAGCACGAAGACCCGCATCCAGGCGAGCCGTCCCGCAAGCGCGAGCGCCAGCACAACGATGACGGTCTGCGGCAACAGGCTGAGATAGATGATGCTGAACAGCGGATGCAGGCTGGCATGCGCATCCATCCAGTTGAGCAATGACGTCCAGTCGAGCCCGAGCGCACGGTCGGCAGCATCGAACCAGCTGTCGCGCAACGGCAGGTCGAGACTTGCGGCAATGTAAGAGAACGGCGCGCCGACCGCGGCGAAGGCCACGATCTGCGCGGTTCCACCGAGCGCGCTGGCGAGCCGCGGATCCGGCCGGCGCGTCTGATAGAGCCAGTAGCCGGCGAGCGAGAGCGCGGTGGCGCCCCCGGCGGTTGCGAACGAGCGGCCCATCAGCTGGAAGTTCGACGCCAGCGGGGCGACCAGCATAATGACGGCCAGGGCGATGATGATCGCCCAGATGATGCCGTCCAGCCGGCGTAAACCCACCGCATGTCCGATCATGGATGTTTCCTGCGCGCCCAGGCGTTCGTGCCGGCAACTAACCATGGTGCGGTTGCCTGCCGGTTAATCGCGTCGATTCAAGCCTAGGAATGCGCGCTCGGCAGGGGTTTCCGGCCGGTTCGGGATTGATCGCGGCGGGCGATTGAACCCATCGATTATCTTCACCAAATCGCCACTTGATGGACTCGGGAGCGGGCATTACGACAGGGGCACCGCACAAACTGCGGCGAGGATAGGATTGGACCGGAGTGTTTCGATGGCCTTTCTTGCGGACCAGCTCAAGCGCATCAAACCGTCGGCGACTATCGCCGTCACGGACAAAGCGCGCGCACTCAAATTGGCCGGCCGCAACGTCATCGGACTGGGCGCCGGCGAGCCGGATTTCGACACGCCAGACAACATCAAGCAGGCGGCGATCAAGGCGATCGAGAGCGGCAAGGCGTCCAAGTACACCAACGTGGATGGCATCGCCGAGCTCAAGGACGCGATCGTCAAGAAGTTCAAGCGCGAGAACGGCCTCGAGTACAAGGCAAGCCAGGTCACCGTCGGCACCGGCGGCAAGCAGGTGCTGTACAATGCATTTATCTCGACGCTCAATCCCGGCGACGAGGTGATCATCCCGGCGCCATACTGGGTGAGCTATCCCGACATGGTGCTGCTCGCCGGTGGCGAGCCGGTCGAGGTCGCGACCACGATGGCGAGCGGTTTCAAGATGACCGCGCAACAGCTCGAGCGCGCGATCACGCCGAAGACGAAATGGGTATTGCTGAACTCGCCCTCGAACCCGACCGGCGCTGCCTATACACGCGCCGAATTGAAGGCGCTCACCGATGTGCTGGTGAAGCATCCGCATGTGCACGTGATGACCGACGACATGTATGAGCACCTGGTCTACGACGACTTCGTGTTCACCACGCCGGCGCAGGTCGAGCCGTCACTTTATCCGCGCACGCTCACGATCAACGGCTGCTCGAAGGCCTATTGCATGACCGGCTGGCGCATCGGCTATGCTGGCGGGCCGGAGCCGCTGATCAAGGCGATGGCGATGGTCCAGTCGCAGTCGACGTCGAACCCGGCGGCGGTTTCGCAATGGGCGGCGGTGGAAGCGCTTGAACGGGCCGCAGGACTTCATCGCCAAGCACAACAAGATTTTCAAGGAGCGCCGCGACCTCGTCGTGTCGATGCTCAACCAGGCGAACGGCCTCAAGTGCCCGACGCCGGAGGGCGCGTTTTATGTTTACCCGTCCTGCGCCGCCACGATGGGCCGAACAACGCCGAGCGGCAAAAAGCTCGCGACCGACGAGGATTTCGTCACCGAACTGCTGGAAGCCGAAGGCGTTGCCGTTGTGCAGGGCACCGCTTTCGGGCTGGGTCCGGCGTTTCGCATTTCCTATGCGACCAAGACCGAGGACCTGGAAGAGGCCTGCCGCCGTATCCAGCGTTTCTGCGGCAATTTGAAGTGACGCGCTAGCGTCATTCCGGGGCGGCCCGAAGGGTGTGCAGGTGCGCGCACCACACACGCTGTCATTGCCGGGCTTGACCCGGCAATCCATGATGACTCACCAGTGAATAGCCACTTTAGGGTTTACCGAACGGCACCTCTTCATAGATGCGCGGGTCATAGGCGTGCGAAAGCACGCCGTCCTTCGGACGGCTATGCCCGCGCATACAGCGGAAATCCCGGATTCACTATCTCTTATGGCCGCCTTCGCTAATCTGCGGGCATGATTCGCCTCAAGGTTGCGGCCTGCATTCTCGTCGTCGGGCTGTGTGGTTCCGGCCACTGCGCAGGATCGCGTCGCGATCGGCACGCAACGGCTGACGGACAATGGCGCGTTGTTTCTTGCCGCCGCGGAAGGCTATTTCCGGGCCGAAGGCATCGAGCTCGGAATGACGGCCTACGACTTCGACCAGGCCGTCGTTGAATTGCTTGCCGCCGGCACCACCGATTTCGCCCTCGCGGGCTTCACGCCGGCTGCATTCAATTTCGCCGGCAAAGGCGTGATCAAGGCGATCGCGGCGCAGACGCGCGAGAAACGTTTTTACGAGGGCACCGAGATCGTCGCCTCCAATGTCGGCTTTGCGAAAGGCCTGCAGAAGTTCGAAGACCTCGCCAACAAGACGGTTGCCGTCGACAGCAGGAGCCTGACATCCCTCTATCAGCTCGATCGGATCGCGAGCATCAAAAAATTCGACGTCAAAAGTGTCACCGTGAAGCCGATGCCGTCGCTTGACGCTCTCGCGCGCGCGGTCGGCACCAACGAAGTCGATGCCGCCATCATGCCGGCAGCCTATGTGCGTGAACTCCTTTCAGCCAACCGCGCCAAGCTTGTCGGCTGGTACTCGGAGCTCGATGACCTGCAATTCGGCGCGCTGTTCGTTTCAACAAAAATGATTGCGACAAAGCGGGCGGTGGTCGAAAAATTCGTGAAGGCCTATCGCCGCGGCGTCGCCGATTATGCCGCCGCGCTGTTGCGCAAGGATATTCATTCCAAGCGCGCCTCCGACCTCCAGTCGCACGAAGCTGCCACAAAGATCGCGCGCTATGTTTATCCGGACCGCGGCAATGGCGGCGCGGCAACGGTCGAGGCGAACGCCAACTTCATCGAGCCGCAGGCGCAGCTCGATCCGGCCGACATCGAGCGGCAGGTTGCCTGGTACAAAGGCGCGCGGGCTGGTCGACAAAAACGTCAATGCGCGCGACGTCCTCGACCCGAGTTTCGTCAAGTAACAACTTTGCCGCGCGGAACGGCAGATTTCCGCACAAATTTCTACCTTGCCAGCACTCTGCTTACCTGAGACGATGATGCGACAGGGCCGGGAAACCAGGTCCGACCTCCCGGCCGGCAAGGGAGGCGTTTATGGGACAAAACGGCACTGGTCCCAACGGCACAAGGAACTCGGGTCCACGGTGCATTGCGCTGGTGGGCCCTTTCCAAAGCGGCAAAACCACATTGCTGGAAGCAATTTTGGCCCGCACCGGCGCGATCCAGCGCCAGGGCACGGTGGATGCAGGTACCACCGTCGGCGATGCCAGCAAGGAGGCCCGCCATCACAAGATGAGCGTGGAGGCCACCTTCGCCACCGCCAATTTCATGGGCGACAGCTATACCTTCATTGATTGCCCCGGCTCGATCGAATTCATCCAGGACATGCGCAGCGTACTGCCGGCGGTCGATGCCGCGGTGGTCGTCTGCGAAGCGGACGAAAAGAAGGTTCCGCAACTCCAGCTGATCCTGCGCGAGCTGGAAGACCAGAACATTCCGCACTTCCTGTTTCTCAACAAGATCGACAAGGCCGACAAGCGCGTGCGCGAGACGGTCAAGCTGCTGCAGCCGGCGTCGCGCGTGCCTTTGCTGCTGCGACAAATTCCGATCTGGAACGGCGACATTATCTCCGGCTTCGTCGATCTCGCGCTCGAGCGCGCCTTTGTCTACAAGGAACACGCGCCGTCGGAGATCGTCGACCTGAAGGGCGACGATCTCAATCGCGAAAAAGAAGCGCGCTTCACAATGCTGGAGACGCTGGCCGATCACGACGACGAGCTGATGGAGCAATTGCTCGAGGATATCCAGCCGCCGCGCGACAAAGTGTTCGACGATCTCGCCAAGGAATTGCGCGACCGTATTGTGTGTCCGGTGTTGCTTGGCGTCGCCACCCGCAGCAATGGCGTGCTGCGGCTTCTCAAGGCGTTGCGGCATGAAACGCCGGGCGCCGATGAAACGGCGGCTCGGCTCGGCGTCAAGGCCGGCAGCGACGCGGTCGCGCTGGTGCTCAAGACTTTCCACACCACGCACGGCGGGAAGATGTCGATTGCCCGTCTGCTCGCCGGCCAGGCCGGCGATGGCACGACGCTCACGACCTCGGCGGGCGATGCCGGGCGCGTGTCGGGCGTGTTCAAGCTCATGGGGCAACACTTCGAGAAACGCGGACAGGCGGCGAGCGGCGAGACGATTGCCTTCGGCAAGCTCGACAGCGCCAAGACCGGCGACACGCTGTCGTCGGGCAAGCAGCCGCACGCGGCGCTCACGCAAGTAAAACCTTATGCGCCGGTGCTCGCCATCGCGGTGCAGGCCAAGGAGCGCAAGGACGACGTCAAGCTTGGCCCAGCCTTCACCAAGCTGACGGAAGAAGATCCCTCGCTGACTGTCGTGCACAATGCCGAAAGCCACGAGGTGGTGATCTGGGGCCAGGGCGAAATGCATCTGCGCGTTGCGGCCGAACACCTCGCCGACCGTTTCGCGGTGCCGGTCTCGACGCGGCCACCCTCGGTCGGCTACCGCGAAACCATCCGCAAGCCGATTACGCAGCGCGGCCGGCACAAAAAGCAGTCCGGTGGCCATGGCCAATTCGGCGACACCGTGCTGGAGATCAAGCCTTTGCCGCGCGGGTCGGGCTTCAAGTTTGAAGACCGCATCACCGGCGGCGTTGTGCCGCGCAACTACATCCCGGCCGTGGAAGAGGGTGTCGTCGACGCGCTCAAGCACGGACCGCTTGGTTTCCCGGTTGTCGATCTGTCGGTTGCCCTGGTCGACGGCTCCTACCACACGGTGGATTCCTCCGATCAGGCTTTCCGCACGGCCGGGCGCATCGGCATCGTCGAGGGCCTCCCGCAGTGCCAGCCGGTGCTGCTGGAGCCGATCCATCTGGTCGAGATCGTGTGCCCGACCGAGGCGACCGCGAAGATGAATGCCATCCTGTCGGGGCGGCGCGGACAGATCCTCGGCTTCGATACGCGCGAAGGCTGGGAAGGCTGGGACACGGTACGCGCCCAGATGCCGGAGGCGGAAATCGGCGACCTGATCATCGAGGTGCGCTCGGCGACCGCAGGCGTTGGTTCGTTCGTCTTCAAGTTCGACCACATGGCCGAACTGACCGGCCGGACGGCGGACCAGATCATCGCGGCGAGGCGGGCGGCGGAATAGAGCTAGAGCCTCTCCGCGGGTCATGCCGGGCTCGACGCGGCAATCCATGAGGTCGATCGGCAAGCGCAGCCTTACGTAAGGCGCTCATTTTTGGAGCGTCATCATGGATGCACCAGAACTCGGGCTTGCCCGAGTTCTGCACTAGTTAGGTGCTGCAAGCCGGGTAAACCCGACTTGCAGTGTCAAGCCCGGGCATGACGCCAAATTTTGGGTCGCGTATATGGAGTGTTCGCGCCCAGTTGCGACAATTTTCTACATTTTGGTAAGCAATTACAAAGCAGCTTCAGCGGCAGTTGCGGACTGTTAACGGTGCAGCCGCCGCTACCCCGCAAATTGCTCATGCGCGCATGGGCGCGCGGAACGGGCGATGCGGCATGCTGGCAGGATTGCGCAATCTGTTTTCATCGGGTCCGGCTCCTTATGCCGATCCGAAAGCGTCGATTCCGCTCGGCGAAGTACTCCGGCGTAACTGGTTCGAGCTGTGGTACCAGCCGAAGATCGAACTTCGCACCATGCATCTCGTCGGCGCCGAGGCGCTGGTGCGGGCGCGCCATCCGAGCCGCGGCATTGTCCCGCCGATCTTCTTTCTGCCCGATGCCAGCGTCGAGGACATGCATGCGCTGACCGAGCGCGTGATCCTGACGGCGCTCGCGCGATTGGGAAAATTTCGCGCACTACGGCGTGCCGATCAAGCTCGCGGTCAACGTGCCGGTGTCCGCGCTCGATCGACCTTCCAATTCCGCGCATGTTGCGCGAGATGCGTCCGCGCGCGGCCAACTGGCCGGGGCTGACATTGGAAGTCACCGAGGACCAGATCATCGACGATCTCGATCTCGCCAAGGACGTTGCCGATGCGTTGCGCGAACTCAAATGCGATCTGTCGGTCGATGATTTCGGCGCGGGCTATTCCTCGCTTGTACGTTTGAAGCAATTGCCGTTCAGCGAGCTCAAGATCGATCGCAGTTACGTCGCCAATTGCAACGTCGACCATTTCAACGCCGGTCTTTGCGAAACAATTGTCGAACTCGGCCGCCGTTTCGGTCTGCGGACCGTCGCGGAGGGCGTCGAAACGACGCATGAGAGCCACAAGCTCCAATCGATCGGGTGCGACGTCGGGCAGGGCTATCTGTTTGCAAAGCCGATGCCGCAAGCCCAGCTCATCGGCCATCTGCGCGCTCGGATGAAAGGGCGGCCGGCAACGCACGCCGTCAACGGGCGTCTCGTCACGATCTAGCGACGGCGTGGCTCCTCTCGCAGAACCGTGACTTGCCAGTGAAGGCGGCATTCCGTAATTCTGGGCAGCGATTCAACGGGATCTGCGCCATGAACGTCATTCGCCGCCGCGGCTGGGACATTCCCGAACGCCTTGCCACGCCCGAGCATCTCGCCTTCAGCCGCCGAAGCCTGCTCGCCGGCGGCGCCAGCGCGCTCGCATTGGCGCCTTACGCGGCAAAGGCGCAACGGGTATCGGATCTCGACAAGCTGCCGGACCCCACCGCCGATCTTTATCCCGCCAAACGCAACGAGAAATACGCGCTTGATCGGCCGGTCACCGAGGAAAAGATCAACGGCAACTACAACAATTTCTACGAGTTCAACTCTTCGAAGTCAGTGGCCGCGCAGGCACAGGCGCTGCCGATCCGTCCATGGATGGTGAAGATCGATGGCATGGTCGAAAAGCCGATGGAGATCGGCATCGACGAGTTGATCCGCAAGATGACGCTCGAGGAACGGACCTATCGCCACCGCTGCGTGGAAGCCTGGAGCATGGCGATCGCGTGGACAGGTTTTCCCTTCGCCCGGCTCGTCGAATTTGCGACGTCCGCTCGGGTCGGCAAAATTCGTGCGGATGGAGACATTCAACGACCCCAAGGTCGCGCCCGGGCTGCGGCAGAGCTGGTATCCGTGGCCCTATATCGAGGGGCTCACAATGGCGGAGGCGACCAACGAGCTCGCGTTCCTCGCGACCGGCGCTTATGGCCATCCGATGGCCAAGCAGCACGGCGCGCCCTTGCGTTTGGCGGTGCCGTGGAAATACGGCTTCAAGTCGATCAAATCGATTGTGCGCTTCAGCTTTACCGACACGCGCCCGAAGGGCATGTGGGAGGCCTTGCAATCGTCGGAATACGGCTTCTGGGCCAACGTCAATCCGGCGGTGCCGCACCCGCGCTGGAGCCAGGCGAGCGAAGAGGTGATCGGCACCGGCGAACGACGGCCGACACTGATATTCAACGGCTACGGCGACTATGTCGCCGGCCTTTACAAGGGAATGGAAAGCGAACGTCTCTGGGCTTGAGCTGCGCCTCGCTATACCGGCGCGCGCGCGAGCGTATGATGTTGGCGCAGGAGCAACCTCTGGAGGCTTTCATGTCCACCCAGCAATCCGGCATTCAAAATATTCAGCGTGCGGCAACCGCCGCGCTCCATGAGCACTGGGTGCTCTTTCTTGTCGAAGGCGTCGTGCTCCTTGTGTTGGGCGCAACCGCCGTCGTCTTGCCGCCGATCGCGACCTTGCGGTGACCATCCTGTTCGGCTGGCTGTTTCTGGTGAGCGGCATCGTCGGGCTGGTCACAAGTTTCTGGATGCGCCACGCGCCTGGCTTCTGGTGGTCGCTGCTGTCAGCGGTGCTTGGCATTGTCGTTGGTGCGATGTTGCTCGGCTCGCCGCTGACCGGGGCATTCTCGCTGACGCTCGTGTTGATTGCGTTTTTCCTGATCGAGGGCGCGGTATCGATCATGTTCGCGCTCGATCATAAGCGCGAACTATCCGGCCAATGGGGCTGGATGCTGATGAGCGGGATTATCGATCTTGGCGCTCGCCGTGATGATTTTTGCCGGCCTGCCGAGCACCGCGGCATGGGCGGTCGGATTGCTGGTCGGCATCAACATGATGTTCGGCGGCACGGCGCTGATCGCGATGGCGCTGCACGCGCGCAAAATGGCCTGACATCTAAGGCTCGACTTCGCCGGCTTCCGCTTCCGCCAGCTTGGCGCGCCAGTCGGCGCGCTTGAGCATGAATGCGTAGGCCGAGAGCAAGAGCAGGCCGATGCTGACGGCCATCAGGCCGGCTGAAATCGGGCGGCTGAAGAATATCAGGTAGTTCCCGTTCGACATGATCAGCGACTGGCGCAGGCTCTGCTCGAGGATCGGCGAAATGACCAAGCCGAGCACCAGCGGCGCCGGGTCGAAGTCGAACTTGCGTAGCGCGTAGCCGAGCACGCCCATGATGAGCATGATCCAGACGTCGACCACCGAGTTGTTCACCTCGTAGACGCCGATGATGCAGAACATGATGATCAGCGGATAAAGGTAGGCGTAGGGGATCCGCAGCACGGTCACGAAGACGCTGACCAGCGGCAGGTTCAGCAGCAGCAACATGATGTTGCCGACATACATCGATGCAACGAAGCCCCAGAACACATCGGGATGCTCGTTGACCAGCGTCGGGCCGACCGACACGCCGTAAATCATCAGGGCGCCGATCAGCACCGCGGTAATCGGGCTGGTCGGGATGCCGAGCGCGAGCAGGGGCACGAAGGCGCCAGTTGAAGCGGCGTTGTTGGCGGTTTCGGGCCCGGCGACGCCGGCGACGGCGCCCTTGCCGAATTCTTCGGGATGCTTGGAGACGCGCTTTTCCAGCGCGTAGGACAGGAAGCTGGAAATGATGTGCGCCGAGCCCGGAATGATGCCGATGATAAAGCCGAGCAGGGTGCCGCGCGCGATGGGCATTGAAGCCTCGCCCCATTCCTTGCGCGTCGGCAACAGGTCACGCAGCTTCGGCGTAATGATGTCTTTGACGGCGTCCGCACTGGGCGTCGAGAGGATTTCGCCCAGTCCGAACAGACCGACCGCGACCGGGACGATGCCGATGCCGTCGCCAAGTTCGGCGAGGTCGAAGCTGTAACGGAAATGCCCGGTCATATTGTCGATGCCGATCATGCCGAGCAGCAGGCCAAGGCAGGCCATCAGCAGGGTCCGGATCAGTGATGATGACGACATATAGGCGAGGAAAATCAGGCCGAGCACGAGCAGGGCTGTGTATTCGGGTGGCCCGAAGCGGATGGCGATCGTCGCCAGCGGCGGCGCCACCAGCGGTGAGCACCAGCACGCCGAATGTGCCGCCGATCCAGGAACCGACCGCCGCAATACAGAGTGCGGCGCCGGCGCGGCCTTTCTTTGCCATGGCGTAGCCGTCGATGCAGGTCATCACCGAGGATGCTTCGCCGGGAATGCGCATCAGGATCGACGTGGTCGAGCCGCCATATTGCGAGCCGTAATAGATGCCGGCCAGCATGATGATGGCCTGCGTGGCGTTCAGGCCGAACGTCACCGGCAGCAGAATTGAAATGCCGGCGAGCGGGCCGATGCCCGGCAGCACGCCGACCAGCGTGCCCACCAGGCAACCGAGGAATGCGTACCACGCGTTGGCAGGCAGCAGCGCGACGGAAAAGCCGAGATAAAGGCTGTGAAGGGTTTGTTCCACGAATTCTGCCTAGAAGCCGAATGGGCCCGGTGTTGATCGGTGTTTTCAGCACATAGACAAACAGAACATAGGTGGTCACTACCACACCCAGACTGTAGACGTGGCCGGCAGCAGCCGGCGCCGCTCGATGACCACAAGCAAGGCAAAGATCAGCAGCACGTTGGTGGTGAGGAAGCCGAGCCATTCGAATCGCGGCGATCGCGGCCGCGGTCAGCGCCACGACAAGGCCGGCATGCTTGGCGTCGCTCCAGGTCAGCGTGGCGAACACCTTGCTCTCTTTCGCGCGCAGCATCAGCACCAGTCCGAAAAAGATCGTCAGGCCGCGACGATCTTCGGCATGAATCCGGATCCGGGCAGCGACAGGTTGCCCGTCGGCAGGTCGCCGCTAAGCGCGATCACCAGCAGTCCGAAGCCGACGAAAAAGCGCCTGCGACATGGTCCGCGCGCAAAGTCATTGAACGGTCCATTGCTGTCGAGAATTGGTCAGCAAAAGTATGAAGCCCCGCAAAGCGGGGCTCCCGTGACGGCGAGTATCATCCCTGTACGCGGCCGATCGCGTTGATCGCGTCTTCCTGGCGCTTGGCGTCGGAGGCCCAGAACGTCGTGAATTCCGGCTGGTCCATATATGCCAATTCCTGGCCGAGATTGTCGAGCGTGTCGAGGAATTGCTTGCTGTGCGCGGCTTTGTTCAGCCCCTCACGCAGCGTGGCAATGATCGGCGCCGGCGTGCCCTTCGGGGCAAAAATGCCGACCCAGAAATAATATTCGAGATCGTATCCTTGCTCCTTGAATGTCGGCACGTCGGGAAGCGACTTGGTGCGCTTGGCGCTCGACACCGCAAGCGCATTGACCTTGCCGGCGCGGATATGCGGCAACGCAATTGACGTTGGCGACATGAAGAAGTTGACGTTGCCGCCGAGCACGGCGGTGACGGCGGGGCCGCCGCCATTGGTCGGCAGGTGCCGCATCTTCAGGTCGCCGGCCGTTTTGGCAAAAAGCACGGTTGGAATGTGCGAGGCGCCGTACAGGCCGGATGAGCTGTAGATCAGCTTGTCGGGATTGGCCTTGGCGTCGGCGACGAGATCCTTCACCGACTTGTACGGCAGGTCCTTGTTGCAGATGAGCACGATCGGATCGGCAACGATGCGCGCCAGCGGGATGAAATCGGCATTGGTGAATTTCGGCTGCGCGGCCGAACAATTTGTCGACCGCAGCAAAGCCGGAAATCGACACGATATGGGTGAGCAGCGTGTAGCCGTCAGGCTTGGCGGTCGCGACAAATTGCGCGCCCACGGCGCCTGCGGCGCCCGCCTTGTTTTCCAGCACCACCGGCTGCTTGAAGACAGCTTCAAGCGCGGCATCGAGCGGGCGCGTGATGGTGTCGCTGACGCCGCCCGGCGGGAACGGGCTGACGACCGTGATGCTGTGCGACGGATATGCGTCCTGTGCGATGGCCTGGCCGGCGGCCAGCGTGGCGGCCGATGCGGCGGTGCCGACGACGAAACTGCGGCGATCCATTGTCCTTCCCCTCCGTTACTGATGCCGTTTAATCCGGCTTTATATTGAATGCGTAGTCGATCAGCCCTGGACGCGACCGATCAGTTTCACCGCTTCATCCGACCGCTTGGCATCTTCCGCCCAGAACCTGGCGAAAGCGGCTGCGTTGAGATAATCCGGCTCAAGTCCGGCATTGGTGATGGCGGTCTTGAACAGGTCGGAGTTCGCGGCCTTGTCGATCACGCCGTGCAGCGTTGCCACGATGTTGGCCGGTGTAGCCTTCGGCGCGAAGAGGCCGACCCATAGATAGTATTCGACGCCGTACCCGAGTTCCTTCAATGTCGGCACGTCGGGCAGAGCCTTTGAGCGTTTTCCGCCGAACGACGCCAGCGCCCGCAACTTGCCGGCCTTGATATGTTGCAGCGTCGCGGAAACCGTCTGCGTGCTGATCTGCGCGTTGTTTCCGAGGAGTGCTGTTACGGCCGGACCGCCGCCGTTCGTCGGCAAATGGCGGAGCTTGGGCATGCCAGTAGCCTTTTCGAGAAGTACAACCGGCAGATGGGTCGCGCCATAAAGCCCGCCCGAACTGTAAATGATCGCTTCGGGTCGCTTTTTGGCGTCTTCAATCAAATCCTTGAGGGTCTTGTATGGCTGCTGTTCATTGACAGACCACGACGACGGGGTCGGCGGCCAGGCGCGCGAGCGGAATGAAATCTGCACGCGTCGTCTTGGGTTGTCGTCCGAACAGCTTGTCGACTTCCTCGTAGCCGGAAATCCCGTTGTTGTGCGACAGCAGCGTGTAGCCGTCCGGTTTGGCGCTGGCGCCGACTTGCGCGCCAACCTGGCCGCCGGCGCCTGCCTTGGTCTCGACGACGACCGGCTGTTTGACGATCGGCTCGAGCGCTGATGCAAAAGGCCGTGTCACGATATCGTTGACGCCGCCCGGTGGGAACGCATTGATAATCGTGATCGCGTGCGAGGGAAATGGCATCTTGCGCAAGTACGGGGCCGGCTGCGGCAAGTGCAGTCGTGCCGATGATAAAGCTACGGCGATCCATCATGTTCCTCCGGAATTTTTCGTGCGCAAGCGATCTCTGCGTCAGCCTTGAACGCGGCCGATGGCATGCACGGCCGCCTCGACTCGCTTGGCATCTTCGTCCCAGAATTTCGCGAACGCGGCAGAGTCGAGATAGGCCACCTCGTCACCGATATTGTTGATGGCCGTCTTGAATTGATCGCCGGTCGCCGCCTGCTTGATGGCGTCGCCGAGTGTCTTGACGATCGGCGCCGGCGTGTTCTTCGGCGCAAACACGCCGACCCACAGCGAAAACTCGACGTCGTAACCTTGCTCCTTCAGCGTCGGCACGTCCGGAAGCGATGCCGCACGTTTCGGGCTGAAGCAGGCGAGGGCACGCAACTTGCCGGCCTTGATCTGACCGCTCGCCGCGGCGATCGAGGACACCAGCACTTGCGAATTATTGCCGAGGATCGCGGTCAGGGCCGGACCGCCGCCATTGGTCGGCAGATGCTTCATCTTGATACCGGCCGCCTGCATGAACAGTGCGGTCGGCAGATGCAATGCGCCGTAGAGACCGGATGAGCTGAAGGTCAGCTTGTCGGGATTGGCTTTGGCATCGGCGACAAGCTCTTTCACGTTCTTGTACGGTTGCTGATCGTTGACCAGCAGAACCATCGGGCCTGACGTCAGCCGCGCGATCGGGATGAAGTCCGCGCGCGTGAACTTGGGCTGGCGGTCGAAAAGCTTGTCGACTTCGGCAAAGCCCGAGATCGACACGATGTGGATGAGCATCGTGTAGCCATCGGGCTTGGCGTTGGCGGCAACCTGTCCGCCCAATGCGCCGGCCGCGCCGGCCTTGGTTTCGATGATGCAAGGCTGCTTGAGGATGGGCTTCAAGAAGAGCGGCGAGTGGACGGCCGACGACGTCAGCGGCGCCGCCCGGCGGAAACGGATTGATGAATGTGATGGCGTGGGACGGATAAGCGTCCTCGGCGAAAGCCGGACGAATGCCGAGAGCGGCGGCGGTGGCAGCGGTGCCAGCGACGAAAGTGCGTCTATCCACGTGATCCTCCCTGGAAATGCTTGTTATCGCCGGGATTTGGTGCCGGCCTTGTTGTTGGATGGGATGCTATCGCCCGGCATGGTGGGCAATCAAGCATCAATGATTGCCACGGCGCGCGTCCAGCCGGCCGACCCGCCACGTACTTTCACCGGAAAACAGCTGACCGTGAAGCCTTTGGACGGCAGCGCCTCCAGATTGTGCAGCTTTTCAATGTGGCAGTAGCCGATCTCGCGGCCGGCGCGGTGGCCCTCCCAGATCAGCGATGCGTCGCGTGTTTCGGCATATTTTTTCATCGTGTGAATGAAGGGCGCGTCCCAGCTCCAGCCATCGGTGCCGGTCACGCGCACGCCCCGTTCCAGCAGATAGAGCGTGGCCTCGCGTCCCATGCCGCAGCCTTTGGCGACATAGTCGGGGCGGCCATAGGCGGCACCGGCGCTGGTATTCACCACGACGATCTCGAGCGGGGACAGCGTGTGGCCGATCCGCTTGAGTTCGGCTTCGACGTCTTTTGCGGTCGCCACATAGCCGTCCGCGAAATGACGGAAATCGAGTTTCACGCCCGGGGCTGAAACACCAATCCAGCGGCACCTCGTCGATGGTCATCGCGCGCTTGCCGCCATCCATCGTCGAGGCGAAATGGTACGGCGCGTCGAGATGCGTCGTGCAATGCGTCGACAGGCGAACCCATTCGAAGCCCCAGCCTTCGCCGTCCGGCAAATCCTCTTTTTTCAGTCCGGGAAAGAATTTGAGGATGTCGGGCGCCGTCGCCTCGTGATCGAGATATTCGATCTTCGGGCCGTAGCCGGGAGGATCGGCCGCGACGTCGTTCTCGAGTGGCACTGAAATGTCGATGACTTGGCGCGGCATATTTTTTTCCTGTCGTGTCCGGCCCCGAGCATAAACCTTGTGCCGGCCATCCATGACTTTACTGTGATACAGCATCATTCAAGACGTGGATGCCCGGCACAAGGCGCCGGCCATGACGCCGAGACCGGAGATGAAATCTATGCCTGCTTATTGGGTTGCGCGTTCCAAGATCAACGATCCGGTCGAATACAAAAAGTACACGGACCTGGTGCCCGGCATTATTGCCAAGTTCGGCGGCAAGGTGCTCGCCCGTGGCGGACGTTTCCAGATTATGGAAGGGCCCGACAAATTTCATCGTTTCATCGTGATCGAATTCCCGACCTTGGAGCAGGGCGTCGCCTGTTTCACATCGCCGGAATACGACAAGGCCGCGGCCTTCCGGCGCAGCGGCGCGGGCGAGGTCGAGACCATCATGGTTGAAGGCGTCTAGCGCCCACCTCTGGTAGGTGTGCCACTGGCGTGGGCAGGCCGGTTGCGGCTAAAAATCCCGCAAAACCACAATAATTTGGGAGGGAAAACATGTTGCGATACCTGAAATCCAGCGTTCGCCGGCTTTGCGGGCTGCGCTGCGCTCGCCGCCGTGGTGGCCGATGCCGGCCACGGCGCAAGACAAGCAGCCGATCAAGATCGGTTTCGGCATTGCCGAGACCGGGCCGCTTGGGCCGAACGGCAAGTCCGCGCTGCTCGCGATGGAAATCTGGGTGGAGGAGACCAACGCCAAAGGCGGTCTGCTTGGCCGGCCTGTGCAGCTCGTCCACTATGATGATCAGAGCAATCCGTCGACGGTGCCGGGCATCTACACCAAGCTGCTCGATGTCGACAAAGTCGATCTGATCGTCGGCGGCTACGGCACCAACATGCTGGCGCCGGCGATGCCGGTCGTCATGCAGCGCAAGAAAGCGTTTCCTCGGCCTCTACGGCCTGGGCGTGAACAGCGAATTCAAATACGACCGTTACTTCGCCATGATCCCGTCGGGGCCGGAGCCGAAAACTTCGTTCACCAAGGGCTTCTTCGACACCGCGATGGCGCAGAACCCGAAGCCGACCACGGTCGCGATCGTGGCGGCCGACGCGGAATTTTCCAAGAATGCATCGGACGGCGCGCGCGAAAACGCCAAGAAAGCCGGTCTGAAGATCGTCTACGACAAGAGCTATCCGCCATCGACCACCGACTTCTCGCCGATCGTGCGCGCGATCCAGGCGACGAACGCGGATCTGGTGGTGATCTGCTCCTATCCGCTCGACTTGGTCGGCATGGTGCTGGCGGCGAACGAGGCCAAGCTCAATCCGAAGATGATCGGCGGCGCCATGGTTGGCCTGCAATCGACCGTGTTCAAGACCAAGCTCGGGCCCGCACTCAACGGCTACATGAACTACGACTTCTGGCTGCCGGCGAAATCGCTGATGTTCGACGGTACCGAAGCGTTCATGAAGAAGTATCAGGAGCGCGCGGCCAAGGCCGGCGTCGATCCGCTCGGCTTCTACATGGCGCCGTTCAGCTATGCCTATCTCGATGTCCTGGGCAAGGCGATCACCGCTACCAAGAGCCTCGATGACGCAAAGCTTGCCGACTACCTGCGCAAGACGAGCTTCAAGACCATCGTCGGCGATGTCTCGTTCGGCAAGGGCGGCGAATGGGCAAAGTCGCGGGTTTTCCAGGCCCAATTCCGCGGCATCAAGGGCAACGGCGTCGATCAGTTCAAGACCACCGACACCTTGGCCATCATTACGCCGGCCGAATACAAGTCGGGCAATGTGATCTACCCGTTCGAAAAGGCCCGCCAGTAGGCCCGTCCCACTGCTTTGCCCACGGTTGGGTCAAAAAAGCGGCGCGGCCCGGCGGCCGCGCCGCTCTTTTTTTGCGGTGCGAAAATCCTGGTCTTGGTCCTGACCCGTCCCGGCCCCTATTATAAGCCCATTGGCGAGTGGACCATTGCACCGCACGCTGTCATTATTAGGCACCAAAAGAAAAATGAATTTATCGGGAGGAGACCTTATGTTGCATCGATTCAAATCTCGGACCTTCGCGGGCATTGCGGGGACGGCTGTCGCCGTGGCGGCCTGCGCGATGTTCGTCGCGACCGCCACTGCCCAGAACAAGGAGCCGATCAAGATCGGCTTCAGCATGGCGCAGACCGGTCCGCTTGGACCGAACGGGCAGCAAGCGCTGCTCGGCATGAAGATCTGGGAAGAAGAAACCAACGCCAAGGGCGGCCTGCTCGGGCGTCCGGTCAAGCTGGTCTACTACGATGACCAGTCCAATCCGTCGACCGTGCCGGGCATCTACACCAAGCTGCTCGACGTCGACAAAGTCGACCTGGTGGTTGGCGGCTATGCGACCAACATGGTCGCGCCTGCGATGCCAGTCGTCATCCAGAAGAAGAAGACGTTCATCAGCCTGTTCGCGCTCGACGTGAATGCCTCGTTCAAATATCCGAAATATTTCTCGGTTCTGCCGACCGGACCGAAGACCAAGCCTTCGTTCACCGAAGGCTTCTACCAGGTCGCGATGCAGCAGAATCCGAAGCCCACGACAGTCGCATTGACTTACGAGGACGCGGAATTTTCGCAAAACGCCTGCGAGGGCGCGCGCGAGAACGCCAAGACCTTCGGCGTCAAGATCGTTTACGACAAGAGCTTCCCGTTTAACTCGCCCGATCTCTCGCCGATCGTGCGCGCGCTGCAGGCCTCGAACGCCGATCTTGTCATCGTGTGCTCCTATCCCCTCAGTTCGGTCAACATGGTCCAGGCCATAAAAGAAGCAAACTACAAGCCGAAGATGATCGGCGGCGCGATGGTCGGCCTGCAGGCCACCGTGTTCAAGAACAAGCTCGGGCCGAAGCTCAACGGTTTCGTGAATTACGAGACCTGGGTACCGACCGAGAAAATCGATGGCGCCGGCCGCGGCCTTCTTCAAGAAGTACCAGGAGCAGGCTCCCGCTGCAAAAGTGGATCCGCTCGGCTATTATCTCGGCGGCTGGGGCTACGCCTACATCAACATGCTGGGCGAAGCGATTGCTGCGACCAAGAGCGTCAACGACGACAAGATCGCCGAGTGGCTGCGCAAGACCCCCCACAAGACCATCATGGGCGACTGGAGCTACGGCCCCGGTGGTGAGTGGACCAAGTCCGGCATGATGCAGGTGCAGTACCACGACATCAAGGAAGGCGCTGGGCTCGAGACCTGGAGGGGCATGAGCTACCAGACGGTGCTTACCCCGAAAGAATTGGCAACCGGCAAGGTCGTCTATCCGTTCGATAAGGTGAAGTGAACTAAACGGCATAAGCAAAAAAAAGCGGCGCGGGAGAAATCCCGCGCCGTTTTTGTTCCCGTCATTCCGGGACGCGAGCGTAGCGAGCGGACCCGGAATCCAGAGCCACACCGCAGAGGCAGCGATTTAAACTCTGGATTCCGGGTTCGCGCCGGAGCCTGTCGTCGGGCCGGCCCAAAAGGGCCGGACCCGTTGGGCGCGCCCCGGAATGACAGAATAAATCACATCCCCAGATAGAACTGACGGATCAGGTCGTTGTTGTTGAGCTCATCGGCCGAACGCCCTTCAAAAGCGATTTTGCCATGCACGATCACGTAGCCGCGGTCGGCAATGCGAATGGCCTGCGTGAAATTCTGTTCGGCCATCAGGACCGTGAGCTGATAGTGATCTTTCAGCTGTTTGATGGCGTCGATGGTGCGGGCAACCAGAAGGGGCGCGAGGCCGACCGACGGCTCGTCGACCAGAAGGATGCGCGGCGCAAGCATCAGCGCGCGCGCCAGTGCCAGCATCTGCTGCTCGCCACCGCTCATGCTGCCGGCGAGTTGACGGCGTCTTTCGGCCAGGCGCGGAAAGGCTTCAAAAGCGAAATCGAGGTTGGTCTTGATCAGCGCGCGTGCCTTAGGCCTGAACGCGCCGAGCAGCAGGTTTTCCTCGACTGTCAGTTTCGGGAACAGCCGGCGGCCTTCCGGCACCAGCGCAATGCCGAGATCGACGATCGCTTCGGTCGGCATGCCGACCAGGTCGTGCTTGACCCCGTCGATTTCGGCAATGATACGACCGGCAACGGGCCTGCACGATGCCCAGGATACATTTCATCAACGTGCTTTTGCCGTTGCCGTTGGTGCCAAGCAACGCAACGGTCTCGCCGGCTTTCACGTTGATCGAGACATCCTCGATCACCCGCACCGCGGCATAGGCGGCGTGTACGTTCTCGATGGTGAGGCTGCTACTGGCCAAGGTATGCCCTCACGACTTCGGGATTACGCACAACGTCCTGCGGCTTGCCGTCGGCGATCTTTTTGCCCGATACCAGCACCGCCAGGCGCTGCGAGAAGCTCATGACCGCACTCATGATGTGCTCGATCAGGATGATGGTGATGCCGCGTTCGTTCAGCCGCACCAGCAGCGCCAGGATGTCCTCGATCTCGGAGTGAGACAGGCCCGCCATTGACTCGTCGGCGATCAATAACTTCGGCTCGGCCGCCATGGCGCGGGCCAGTTCGAGCTTGCGCATCTCGACCTGAGTGAGGTCGCGCGGCATCTGCCTGGCTTTTTTCGCCAGCCCGACCATGTCGAGAAGTTCATGACAGCGCCCTTCAAGGTCGCTGTGCGCGTGCAGCATGCCTTCGCGTGCGCGCACGGTGTAGAGCAGCGGAACACGCAGGTTGTCGGCAAGCGTCATGCTGTGGAACGGGCGTGGCAGTTGGAAGCTGCGCGCGACCCCGCGATGGGTGCGTTCGTGCGCGGCAAGTCCATCCATCGCCTGACCGTCGAAAATGACGCTGCCGGTCTCGTTCTGCAACGTCCCGCAGATGCAATTGACCAAAGTGCTCTTGCCGGAACCGTTGGGGCCAATCAGACCGAGCCGCTCGCCGGGCTCGACTTCGAGCGCGATGCCGTCGAGCGCGACAAAGCCGCCGAACCGCTTGCTGATATTGTCGACATGCAGCAGCGCGCTCATGATTTTCTCCATGTGCGCAAGCGTTCCTGCACGAGCCCGACCAGCCCGTTGGGTGCGATAATGACGAAGGCCACCAGCATGAGGCCGACAATCAGGAGGTTTACCGCCGACGATATGGTGACAGTGGCATACTGCTGCGCTGAACCCAGCAGGATGGAGCCGACCAGCGGTCCGATCCAGGTGGTGGTGCCGCCAATCATCGGCATGGCAATCGAGTTGACCGCGTATTCAAGTCCGAAGGCCGAGGCCGGTTGCAAATAGCCGATGTAATAGGGAAACGGCGCGCCGGCCATGCCCATGAAGGCGCCGGACAGCGTCGTCGCGATTAGCTTGAGACGGAGCGTGGGCACGCCGCACGCTTCCGCGGCCAATTCATCGTCTCGGATCGTCGCGAATCCGAGGCCGAGCTGCGAGCGTTCGATGATGCGTGCGGTATTTAGAGCGATCACCGTCAGCAGAAGCATCAGCGCAAAAAGATATTCGATATAGTTGATCTGAAAACCGGCGAATTCGAGGTTTTCCGGCCGAATGATATAGGCGCCGCGCGAGCCGCCGACGAAGTCCCAATTGACGATCAGCGTTTGCAGCACCACCGCCAACGCCAGCGTCGCGATGGCAAAAAATGAGCCGCGCAAACGCAGCGTGAGATAGCCCATTCCAAATCCGACAATTCCGGAGACGAGCGCACCAATGACGATAAGAACCGGAACTGGCAGCGGAAAGATCAGGTGGAGGACGTTGGCGACGCCCTCCGGAAACCACGCGTCAATTTCACCATCGAACTTGATCAACGCAACCGAACTATACGCGCCGAGTGCAAAAAATGCAGCTGAACCGAAATTCACATAGCCGCAGTAGCCGCCGAGGATGTTCCAAGCGGTGGCTAGCACGATGAATTGCAGAATCGTGTAGCAGGCGAAGAACAGGTAATCGACATGGAACCAGTGCGCGAAGGCCATGACGAGCGCGCCGATTACAATCGCAGTCAGGGAGAATTTCGTTGTGCTCATCGCCTTCACCGTCCCAGGAGGCCCGCTGGCCGGAAGGCCAGCGTGAGCAGGAGGAAACCAAAGGCCACGGCAGGCGCCCACGACGGACCGTAGAACGTCGCCGTGATGCTTTCGACGACGCCAAGCAGAATTGCGGCAATAAGCGTCCCCGGCATGCTACCAAGTCCGCCGAGCACGCAAATCGCGAAGACGCGTCCGATATATTCGCGCCCCACCGACGGTTCGACCGGCTGAATGATGATCAGAAGCGCACCAGCGACTGCGGCGGTTGCGATCGAAATGCCGAACGCGATGCGTTTGATGCGGATCGGATCGGCGGCCATCAACTGTAACGCCAGTTGATCCTGCGACACCGCCATGATGGCGCGGCCGGTAAAGGTGCGGGTGATGACGAGCTGGATCGCGCCGAACAACGCCAGCGCGACCAGGCACGGCACCAGCATGCGCAGCGGCAGATCGACAATTCCGATGTGGATGCTGGGCCCGATATAGGCGGCTTCGACGTAGCGATAGTCGACGCCGAACACCAGGATCAGCGATACTTCAGTGACGAACAGCAGGCCAAAGAAGAACGCAAGGCCACGCAGCGATTCCTGCCCGCGTTTCTCGAAGGAGAGGTAGTAGACCTGATAGACCGATGCGCCGAGTGCGTAGAAGAACGGCAGCATCAGTATGCTGACGATGATCGGGTCGACGCCGAAATTGATATTGATGAAATAAGCGAGATACGAGCCGAGAATGACGAAGGCGGGGTGCGCGATGTTGACGATGTCGAGCATGCCGAACGAAATCGAAACGCCGGCGGTGACGGCAGCGTAGAAACCACCGAGCAGAAGCCCAGCGGCGATCGCGTTCAGTAACAAATCCCAGGAAATATCCATGCCGCTCTCAACCGGCGCATGCGCCCAATGTGCCGGTCTAGTTTCCCCTCTTAAGTCCCGTTTCTTCTTGGTCCCGATGCTCGTTGACGAGGTCCGGCCGTTGCGTCGCAGTTTGCAGGAAGGCCGCAGGCTTGGCTAGTCCGTCGATCGGCCAAGCGAAGCTTAGCCGTGCGCGACAAAATGAAACGCCCGCCGTGGGCTGTTGCCGCGCGGCGGGCGCTTCGATCGATCGGTCGATTATGCGGCGGCAGATTGCGGCCGGACGCCGGCGGGCAGCGTCATCGGCTTGTTGGCGCTGTCCTTGAACTCGACGGTCATGAAGACCATTTCGCGGTCGCCGAGATTTTCCAGGTCGTGCACCTTGAACTCGTCTTTGCCATAGCCTTCGTGCCGCGTTTCGCCGGGCTGATAGGTGTATTCAACGGTGGTGCCGTCATGCACATGCTGGCGGGCCCGGCCGCCCGAGACGGAGGTCCAGAAATAATCGAGCACGTGGCGGTGGAAACCGATGCGCTCGCCCGGGGCGAGGCGGATGATCCACACGCGAGTGCGTTCATTCTCCGACAACAACGTGGAGCCGACGCACGGGTTCGGATTCTGGCTCTCGCGCTCGAACTCGGCGGCAATATCGGCCGGCCACTGCGACATTCCCTTTTTCTCGGCCTGCTTCTCGCGCATGGTCAGGGCCATGTGAATTCCTCCAAAGCGGTTGGCGGTCATATATAGGATAAACGGGTAAACGGAAAGATCGGGGCTGAGCAATTGACCGGGGCTCGTTCGAAGCGCGCAATTATTGTGGGTGGCTCGATGAGCGGCCTGCTCAGCGGCCTTTTGCTGCGGCGGGCCGGGTGGGCGGTAGATATTTACGAAAGGGTGGACAGCGAATTGTCGGGCCGCGGCGCCGGGATCGTGGCGCAGGCTGAATTGATCGAGCGGCTGCGCGGAATTGGGCTCGCCACTGACGCGCTCGGGGTCCACATCACAACCCGCAAGATTCTCGATGCGCAGGGTCGCCTGACACAGCAAATCGAATGTCCGCAGGTGCTGACCGCGTGGGAACGGGTTTATCGCTTGCTGCGCGATGCCTTTCCGCCGGAGCGCTATCACCGCGGGCGTGGTCTCGCCGAATTTACCCAGGATGCGGATATTGTGCGGGCGCATTTTTCCGATGGCGAAATCATCGAAGCCGACCTGCTGGTGGGTGCCGACGGCATCCGCTCCACCGTTCGCCAGCAATGTCTGCCGGAAGTCATGCCGCGCTATGCCGGCTATTCGGCATGGCGCGCGTTGATCGCGGAATCCGATTTTCCGCCCGACGTTCATCGCGAGCTGTTCGAATTCATGACGTTCGGTTTGCCGCCGGGCGAACAATTCCTCGGCTATCCGGTCGCGGGCCCTGACAACGATTTGCGTCCGGGCCATCGCCGTTACAACGTCGTCTGGTACCGGCCGGCCGACGAGGCAACCAAGCTGAAATGGTTGCTGACCGACGAGCGCGGCGTGACGCACGCGATTTCAATTCCACCGCCGCTTGATCCGCCGCGAGGCGATTGCGGAAATGCGCGCCGATGCCGAGCGGCTGGTTGCTCCGCAATTTCGCCAGGTCGTGCGGCTGATCGAGGAGCCGATCCTGCAACCGATCTACGATCTGGAATCGCCGCGCATGGCCTTCGGCCGGGTGGCGGTGGCGGGCGATGCGGCCTTCGTTGCCCGCCCGCATGTTGCGGCAGGCGTTTCCAAGGCGGCGGATGACGCAGCGGCGCTTGCGGAGGCATTGCAGCGCGAGCCTGATGTCGAGAGCGCGCTCAAGCGTTTTGAAGCGGCGCGGCTTCCGGAAAACTACCGGATCATCGAGCGCGCGCGCCACCTCGGCGCTTATTTGCAGGCAAGCCGCACGCAGGAAGAGCAGGCGCGCGCCGGCCGGCACAGCGACGACGCGGCGGTGATCGCCGAGACGGCGGTGCTGGATTTCCTGTACGCGTGAGTTGTAATTGTCAGGTTACAGAAATTCGCGTTCTTTGTTGAAGGGCGCGTCCATGGTGTAGCCGTGCGCGGCGCGGTAGCCGTCATAACGGTACCCCTTGTATTCCAGCACAATGGATACCACGAACGCGATGAGCACCATGGCGACGATGAACTCCGCCAGACCCGGAATAGGATATTGCATCAGGCCGCTGGCAACGGCGCCGGCGGCAAAGAAATAGACGAAATAGCCTGCCGTTTTGTGATAGGCCTCGAACGTACGACGGCGCGTTGTCATGTTGTAATGGTCGCCGAACCAGGTCTTCGGATCTTTCGGATCGGCGGAGTAATAATTTTTCCCGCCGTGCTTGCCTCTGAGCCAGCCGCCCATGATCTGCAAACATCCGAGCGTGACGGTTGTCAGGCCGAACATCGAATGCAACGACCCGCTAAAGCCGCCGCTGACCGTCACGGCGACAATGGCTCCTGCGAGCGCCAGGCTGATCGAAAATATCAGCCCGTACTTGTGTACGCTGAACCACCACCACTCGATATTCTTGATGCTGACTTTGCGGTGGAGACCGGTCAGCGTCGGCTTCGGTTTGCCGAAACGGATGGTGATGATGCAGATCGGAACCAGCACGAACCAGACCGTGACCATGAGGATGGCGTGGTAATCCCAATGAACCGGGATGGTCATTCCCAGAAAATCAAAATGTACTTCCGTCGGAATGTGGGTTTGAATCCCGGTCACTACCGCCTCCGCCGTTTTATTTTCGCGCCTGTTGAATGCGGCAGGTGAATATTAGCATAAAAAGGGCCTTTACCGAGCCTGCCAAAGATTTAGCGCTCAGATCCCCAGCAACTTCTTGGCGTTGCCGCCGGCCAGCGCGGCGCGGGTGCTGTCGTCGAAGCCGTCGACCGAATTGATGTGGCCGATCGGGTCATATTCCAGCATGTCGAACGGATAGTCGGTGCCCATGACGATGCGGTCGGCGCCGAAGGTGTTCACCAGCGCCTCGAGCTGATGCGGCGTAAAGACGACCGTGTCGAGGTAGACGTTCCGCCGCAGATAGGTTGTCGGCGGGTTGCGGCAGATTGCCGTGCGCATCCGACCGGGCGCCCCAGGCATGATCGATGCGGCCGGAATAGGCACCGAGGAAGCCGCCGCCATGCACTGCCAGAACGCGAAGCTTCGGATGCCGTTCGAAGACGCCGTCGAAGAGCAGGTAGTGCAATGCGACGGTCGTATCGAGCGGATTGCCGATGACGTTGTTGAAGTAAAACCGCGCGAAACGCTGCGGTTGGGTGAAACCGGTTGGGTGGATCAGCACCAGTGCGTCGAGTTCTTCGGCTTTTTTCCAGAACGGTGCAAAAGCAGGATCGGAGAGCTCCTTGCCGTTGACGTTGGTGAGAATTTCGACGCCCTTGAACTTGAGCTGCTTCATGCAACGCTCAAGTTCTTTCGCCGCCTCATTGCCGTCCTGCATCGGCACGCCGCCGAGCGCAACCAGCCGGTCGCTATGCTTGCCGACATATTCGGCAATGCCGTCATTGAGGGCACAGGCGGCCTGCACGCCGACATCGACGGGCAGGTAGTAATAGATCTGCGGCGGCGCCGGGCAGATGAGCTGCATATCGACGCCCATCTCGTCCATCACGCCAAAGCGCTCGTCCGTCGTGCTGATGCGCGTGCGGATGTCGGCGGCCTGCTTGGCCATCAGGGCCTGCGTCTCCGGCGTCGAATCCGCGACCAGCGGATCGGTGGACTGCTTGAGATGCGGCGTCACGATCTCGGCGACGCGCGGCACCGCGACATGCGCGTGCATATCGACGGTGAGGCTTTTCGGCCGCGCCTCGCGCCCGGGCTTGCCATGCTTGCGTGCGGCGGTGTTGGCGTATTTGTTCCAGATCTCAGCCATTTCGCATTGCCTCTGTTGTTGCGCGCCGCGCGGCCGCATGCCGGGCATTGCCGCTTCATATGGGAAAACGTCCTAGAACACCCCGAGGTGCTGGCGCAAATCGACGCCGTCTTTTTCGAGCTTGGCGGGGGTAGAGACCACCGCCACGCGTCCGGTATTGAGGATGACGATGTCGTCGGCGACGTCGAACACCAGCTTCGGATTCTGCTCGACCAGCACGATCGACAGTCCGCTTTCCTTCAGCTTGCGGATGGTCGCCATCACCTCGGCGACGATCTGCGGCGCCAACCCTTCCGACGGTTCATCCATCAGCAGGACGCGCGGGTTACCCATCAGCGCGCGGCCGATGGCCAGCATCTGCTGCTCGCCGCCGGACAGATGCGCGGCGATCTGCTTGTGCCGCTCATGCAGACGCGGAAACATCGCGAACACGGTCTCGGCAGTCCACGGTGCGTGCTTGCTGCCGGCATCCGGCTTGCGCGCGGCGACCACCAGGTTCTCGCGCACGGTCAGGCTCTTGAAGATACGGCGGCCTTGCGGCACCAGCGCCACGCCGCGCGCCGCGACCATCTCGGGCGACAGGCCGGTGACCTTGTCGCCGAACACCACAACCTCGCCACGGCGCGGCGGCAGCAGGCCCATGGTGACATTCATGCAGGTCGACTTGCCGGCGCCGTTGCGGCCGAGCAGGCCGAGCATGCGCGCCTCGCCAAGCTCGAACGAGACATTCGCCAGCACGTGGCTATCGCCGTAATAGGCATCGATGTTGCTGAGGCTGAGCGCGCTAGTGGCCAAGATAGACCTCCCGGGTGCGCGGGTCGGCCACCACTTCGGCGCGGGTGCCTTCGACGATCACCTCGCCGAAATGCAACAGCGTGATTTGCTCGGCGAATTCCAGCGCCACGTCCATGTTGTGCTCGATCATGACAATGGTCACGTCGCGCGGGATCGCCATCAGGCATTGATGCACGTCGCGCCGCTCGTCGATCGACAGGCCGGCAAAGGGCTCGTCGAGCAGTAGCACCTTCGGATTCTGCGCCAGCGCCATGGCGATCTCGACGCGGCGGCGCTCGCCGTAGGAGGTCTGCGTCAGCGGCCGCTCGGCGATATGAGCGAGGCCGACGCGTTGCAGCGCCGCAAGTCCGTGCTCGATCAGATGGCCCTGGTGCTTGATGTCGGTCAGCGGATTCCAGCGCGCCGGCGACAGGCCGAGCAGCGCCAGCGACACATTGTGGATGATGGTGTCTTGCGCGAAGAGGGTGATGATCTGGTAGGTGCGCGCCATGCCCATATGCGGCCGGCGCCGGCTTGGCACTTTGGTAATGTCTTTGCCGAACAGGTGGATCGAACCTTTGTCCGGGCTGAGCTCGCCGGTGATCAGGTTGAACAGCGTGGTCTTGCCGGCGCCGTTAGGGCCGATGATCAGGCGGCGCTCGCCCGGCTCGACGTCTAAATCGACCTCGTTGGTGACGTGCAGGCCGCCGAATGCCTTGCACAGGCCGGAGACGGTGAGCGCGCTCATGGTTTGCCCTCCGCCGCCGTCTGCTTGCGGGCCGCGCCGAACTTGCGCCAGGCAAGCCGCCACAGCCGCGCGCTGCCCGGCACCAGGCCCTCCGGCATCAGGATGACAATGGCGACGAATATGGCGCCGAGCAGGAAATTCCAGCGCTCGATGAAGCCGCTGACGACGCTTTTGACCACCACCACCAGGCCGGCGCCGACGATCGGCCCAAGCAAGGTGCCGGCGCCGCCGGATATCACCATCAACAGCACTTCTGCCGACGAGGTCAGCGCCAGTGTCTGCGGGCTGATGAATTGCGTGTAGTAAACGAACAGGATTCCCGACAGGCTGGTGAGCAAGCCGGAGAATAAACAGGCCCAGAAACGAATGGCCCAGACATGATAGCCGAGCGCGTTCATGCGGCGCGGCTGGTCGCGCGTGCCTTTCAGCGCCGCGCCTAGCGGGGAGCGCACGAAGATCGCCACTGCGATTACCGCGATCACGAAAACGATCAGCGACGTGTAGTAGAAGGCGGCAGCCGATGTGAGCGGGATGCCGAACGGCGTCGGCCGGCCGTGCACGCTAATGCCATTGTCGCCGCCAGTAACGCTGATCCAGCGATAGGCCAGGCCCCACACGATCTGCCCGAGTGCCAGCGTGATCATGATGAAACCGATTCCGGTCGAGCGTAGCGACAGCACGGCAAACGTCGCCATCGACGCCACGCCGGCAAGAAGCGCGCCGATGATCGCGACAGGGTGCCCATAGCCGGCCTGCAAGATATAGCCAGCGGCATAAGCCGAAACACCAAAGAGCGCGGCGTGGCCGAGCGACACCAGGCCGCCGTAGCCCGCGAGCACGTTCAGACCGAGCGCGAACACGGCGTAGAAAAGGATTTGGCTGGCCACGTTGATGTAATAGATGCCGCCCATCCAATAGGGCAGGGTGACGAGCACCAGCGCCGTGACTGCGAGCGCGATAAGGCGCCGGCTCATGGCACGAACCTGCCGAACAGCCCCTGCGGACGCAGCAGCAGCACCAGCAGCATCGGCAAGAACAGCACGAAATAGGCGAGCTCGGGAAACATTGCCTGCCCGAAATTGTAGATGAAGCCGACGATGATGCTGCCGACGAACGAGCCGAGCAGGCTGCCCGAGCCGCCGAGGATGACCACCACCAGCGCCAGCGGCAGCATGTCCTGGTCGAGGCCTGGGTAGACCGACAGGATCGGCGCGCCGATGATGCCGGCAAAGGCCGCAAGGCCGGCGCCGAGCGCGAAAACAACGGTGAAGAGCTGCGACACGCGAATGCCGACCACCCGCGCCATATCCGGATCGTCGACCCCGGCGCGGATCATGGCGCCGAGCCGCGTGCGGTCGAGCAGAAGCCAAAGCCCCAAGGCGAACACCATGGCGATGCCGATGACGGCGAGACGATAGAGGGGAAAGACGACAGGCCCCGCGCGCACCGATCCGGCGAGGAGGTCCGGCGTCGAGACATTAATCGGGTCGCCGCCCCAAACGTACAGGCAAAAATCGGCGGCCATGAAGGAGATGCCGAGCGTCACCAGCACCTGCGCCAGCGGCTGCCCCGGCAATTGGCGTAGCAGCAGGCGCTCGACGACGGCGCCGAACGCAGCCACCAGCAGCGCCGCCAGGAGCGCCGCGGTCCAGAAATCGAATTGGAGGGCGAGAAAACCGCCGATGAAGGTCGCGCCGAAATAGGCGCCGAGCATGAACAGCGAGCCGTGCGTCAAGTTAGGAATGCGCATCAGCCCGAAGATCAGCGAGAAGCCCGCCGACAACAGGAAAAGCAACCCGCCGAACGTAATGCTGTTGACGGCCAACACGAGCCATAACGTCATGACCGAAGTGTCCCTCGCCGCCTTGAAGGCCGGAAGCAGCGGGCGCCGCCTTCCGCGCGGCGCCCGCCGATTCAGTTTCGTTACGACTTCAGCGGCGGGTAGTCGCGCGAATAGACCGGCTGTTGCAGGAACTTCTTCTCGTCATAGGTCCAGAACTGGCTGACGTTGTGGTAAGTCTTGATCGTCTTGTTCCAGAGCTTGAGACCGTATTTGGCGCCTTCTTTGCCAAGCTTGCGGATGTAGAAGTCGCCAATCACGTTGCCGAAGTGGTCGAACTTGACCGGCCCGCGCGGCGTGTCGGTTAGATTGACCGACCGCATCGCTTGCACCAGCTTGGTCTTGTCGCTGGAATCGCCGTTGAGCGCCTTGAGGCCCGCTTCCACCACATCGCAATTGACGTAGAGCAGACCGGCATACTGGCCCGGAACGGTATTGAAGTTCTTCAACATGCCGTTGACGAAGCGCTGGTTGCCGTCGTTTGGCAGGTCAAGCGTATATGGAATGCAGCTGGTGAGGCCGATCGCTTCATCGCCATAGCTCTTGAGCAAGGCGTCGTCGCCGCCGGTTTCGCCCGTGACCACTGGGAATTTCAGGCCGGCGCTGGCATAGGCCTTCATGAAGCGCAACGGATTCGAACCGGCGAAGCCCTGGCAGACGCCGTCGCAATCGGCAATTTGCGCGACATAGGGCGTATAGTCCGGCGTGACCAAAGGCGGCCACAGCTTCTTGAGAATCTTGCCGCCGTTGTCCTCGAAGGTCTGCTGGAAACCGCCCATCTGCTCGTAGCCGAAGGCAAAGTCCTCGGAGATGCAGATGACGCGCTTCAGCTTCAACTCCTTGGCGGCGTAGTCCGCCATCGGATGCATTGCCTGAGCGGAGGTCGCGGAAGCGCGGATGAAATACGGATTGGGGCGGCGCTGCGTCATGTCCTCGGCGGCGGCGAGGCTCAGCAGAGGAACCTTGCTCTGCGCGATGTAGTCGGTAATCGCCAGCAGCTCGAAGGCCGCGAGCGGTCCGAGGATGGTGTCGACCTTGTCGCGCTCGACCAGTTCCTGCGCCTTGGTCTTGGTGCCGGCGGGACTGCCGCCGGTGTCGGCGGAGAAGAACTCGATATCGCGGCCGGCGATCTTGTTGTTGTGCTCCTTCAGCCAGGTGACGACGCCCTGTTCCATCTGGATGCCGCCTTGCGCGAGCGGGCCGGTCTTGACGGTGAGCAGGCCGAGCTTGAATGGCGCGGCTTGCGCGATCGCCGGTGCCGGGAAATTGAAGGCCGCGGCTGCGACGCCGGCGGCCGTACCGGCCATAAATTTACGACGGGTGACTTTGCGAGACATTGCGTTCCTCCCTTTGCGCCCCTGCCGGGGCTCATATTTTGACAGGCCTTGTCGCATTTTACGCGGGCCGTTAGTTTGATGCGACGCGAATGACTGAATTCCGGGCCGCCACGCCCCACCGGCGGACCCGACCGCGCCCATCATCGGCCAAGCCATTCCTCGATGTAAAGCCCGGTCAGGGTGCGGCCACCCGGCGCGCCCACCTGCGACAATGGGCAAGCGAATTACACAACCAGCAGGTGAGCTTCGGGAACTAAATGCCGAGATAGCTGGACTTGATCTCGTCATTGGCCCGCAATTCCTCGGGCTTGGCGGAATAGACCACCTGACCCTTGCTCATGACGTGCACGTAGTCGACG
Organism: uncultured Alphaproteobacteria bacterium; assembly: GCA_963815055.1. GTDB lineage: Bacteria > Pseudomonadota > Alphaproteobacteria > Rhizobiales > Xanthobacteraceae > Pseudolabrys. The sequence goes on from CAWFEU010000006.1 coordinate 201,929, forward strand.
AGCTTGAGTGCGAGATGCGCGTTCTGCTCGACCAGCAGGATGGACAGGCCTTCTTTCTTCAGCGTGCCGATCGCCTCCCAGAGGCCCTGGATGATGATCGGCGCCAGGCCCTCGGATGGCTCGTCCATGATCAGGCAGTCGGGGTTCGTCATCAGCGCACGGCCGATGGCCAGCATCTGCTGCTCGCCGCCGGACAATGTCTTGGCGCGCTGGGAGCGGCGCTCCTGCAGGCGCGGAAACAGCTTGTAGACGCGCTGCAAATTCCAGCCGTGCCGGTCAGGGCTGCGCTCGGCTACCAGCAGGTTCTCTTCCACGCCGAGCGTCGGAAAAACGCGCCGGCCTTGCGGCACCAGCCCCATGCCGCCGCGCACGGTTTCGAACGACGCCTGGTGGGTGATGTCGCCGCCCTTGAAGACGACCTTGCCGCGGCGCGGCGGGTTGAAGCCAACGATCGAATTGACCAGCGTCGTCTTGCCGACGCCGTTGCGGCCGAGCAGCCCGAGGATCTGGCCTTGCTCGAGCTGCAGCGACAGGCCCTGCAGGACGTAGGCGTCGCCGTAGTAAGTATGAATGTCCTGGACTTCGAGAATGGCCATGGAGTAGAGGCGCTAGTCAGTCCCCAGATAGATTTCCTGCACCCGGGCGCTCGAATGAATTTGCTGCGGCGTGCCGGATTCCAGGATCTCACCGAAATGCAGAACGGAAATCTTCGAGGCGACGTCGAACACTACGTCCATGTCGTGCTCGATCAGAAGAATTGCGAGTTTCGGATCGAGCTTCATCAGGAACTCGGCCATTTCGGTGGATTCGCCCGATGACAGGCCGGCGGCGGGTTCATCAAGAAGAAGTATTTTCGGATCGCTGGCGAGCCCCAGCACAATCTCGAGCTGCCGCTGCTCGCCGTGCGACAGGTTGCGGACCTCGGTGTCCTTGCGATCGAGGAAGTTCACCTGCTCGAGCAGATGGTGGGCCTTGTCGTAGACGTCCTTGTACGACGATAGGAAGCGCCACATCACGAATTTCGACGGCCGCAGCCCTTTGATCGCAAGCAAAACGTTGTCGAGAACAGTGAGTTTCGGAAACAGGCTGGTGACCTGGAACGTGCGCGCCATGCCGAGCGCGGTGCGCCGGTGGCTTGGCCAACCGGTGACATCCTGACCGAAGAGCAGGACTTGCCCGGAAGTCACCGGATAGATGCCGGTGATCAGATTGAACAATGTGGTCTTGCCGGCGCCGTTCGGTCCGATGATGGCCTGGCGATCGCCCGGCATGATGCGCAGCGTGACTTCGCGCGTGGCCTGCAAGCCGCCGAAGCTCTTGCAAAGTCCCTTGAGCTCAAGTGCAGGGACTTCGCAGGTTCTTTGGCCGCCGTTCGTTTGAGTGTCGGTGCTCACGCGCACATCCTCGGGATTCAGTAAAGTGCCGGGGCCCGTTGCTGGGCTCCGGCGACCGTCGCTTATTCGCAGAATCTTGCAGGGCGGGAAGTCGCGGCTATAGACAGGTTGTGCAAGGAACTTCTCCTTGCCATAGGTCCAGAACTGGCTGACCTTTCGGATAGGTTTTGATCACGGTGTTCCAGAGCTCGTCCTTGTCGTAACCGAACATCTTCGTCTTCTGCACTTTCTTGATGTAGACGTTCTCGATCGGGTTACGCATGTCATCGAGCTCGACCGGTCCGCGCGGCGCGTCGAGCTTGATGCTCTGCATGAGCTTGATGAACGCCTCCGGCCCGGGCCATTTGCCGCCCGCCTTTTTAATCGCCTCGTCGATCCACATCGCGGTCGTATAGTTATTCTCCGAGTAGTAGCGAGGGCACCTTGCCGTACTTGGCGCGGTAAGCCTTGACGAACGCCTGGTTCCTCGGCGTATCGATCGCCGCGCTGTAGTGCAGCGCGGAAACATCGCCGATCACTTCGTCGCCCATGAAGGGCAGCACGAACTCGTCATAGCTGACGCCGCTTGCCACGATCGGCGTCTTGTTTCCGGCGGCGCGCAGTTGTTTAGGAAACTGCAATGCCATCGGTCCGACCATCGTGGTGAAGATAACGTCGGCGTCGCTTTTCATCGTTGGGATGTAGGGTCCGAAATCCTTGGTGCCGAGTGGTGGCCAGATTTTCTGGATGACCTTTGCCGCCGCAGTCCTCGAACACCTTCTGGAAGCCACCGGCCGTCTCGTAGCCGAAGGCATAATCGGCCGAGATGGTGATCGCTTTCTTGTAGCCTTGATCGCAGGCCCATTGGCCCAGCGGCTGATGCGGCAGCGAACTCGTCCAGCTCGTGCGGATGAAATACGGATACTTGCTGAGTTGCCGCTGCGTGAGGTCGTCTGCCGACGAAATCGAAGAAATGTAGAGAGTCTTCTCGGCAGTGCTGACGGGTGCCAGCGCGTAGCCGGTGGAAGCCAGCAAGCCGCCGATAAACATTTGCACGTGGTCTTGCAGGATCAGCTTCTTGGCTTTGGTCACGGCGGCGTCAGGCTTGCCCTGATTGTCCTCGACGATGAACTTCACGTTCATCCCGCCAAGCTTTCCGCCGTGCTCGTCGAGATACATTTGAAATCCGTCGACCATGTCCTTGCCGACCTGGGCAAAGATACCCGTGGTCGGCGCGATGTAGCCTATGCTCAGATCTTCGGCGCCGGCCGGGGCGCTCGCCCCGAGACCGAGGGCGAGGCAACTGCCCAGCAATATTTTTTGCAGTCTGTTTGTCATTCGATGTCTCCTTCCCTTTGTTGTCATGGCCTTCCCGTTACCGCTCAGGAAGGCTTGGTCGCGAGTTTCTTGAGCTCTTCATCCTTGTCTGGAGATTTGAGCCGCTGCCCGAAGCGGGAGAGAATCCCCATCAGGCCCATCGGCAAATACAGGATCGTGAGAACGTAAACGCCGCCGAGCACGTACTGCCACCACGGCACCAGCGTTGAGAGATATTCGCGCAAGCCGAACACGATCGCCGTACCGATTGCCGCGCCGACCAGCGTGCCCGAGCCGCCGAGCACGACCATCAGCAGCGAATCCACCGAGGTGGTGAGCACGACCGTCTCCGGGCTGACGTGCCCGTTGGTGTGGGCCCACAGCACGCCGGCCAGCCCGCCGAAAGCGCCCGCGATGACGAAGGCGATATATTTGTGCAGCCACGTGTTGTAGCCGAGGATCTGCATGCGCAATTCGCGCTCGCGGATGCCGGCAAGGCTCTGCCCGAAGGGCGAACGCACCAATATGTACATCAGCGCCATCGATACCGCGAAGAACGCAAATACGAGATAGAAGAACGTCACTTCATTGCCGAGATCGAGCCCGAAATTCGGCCGGCCGTTGAGGTTGATGCCGTTGTCGCCGCCGGTGAGCGAATTCCAGCGATAGGCAAGCCCCCAGACGCATTGGCCAAGCGCGAGCGTGATCATCAGGAAGTAGACGCCGCCGGCGCGGATGGCGAACAGCCCGAACAGCGCCGCGAGCGCCGCGCCGAGCAGCATGCCGAGGATGACAACGATCCAGAAATCCCAACCGAGACCGAAGTGGACCTTGGTCGCCAGCACCGCGGTGAGATAGGCGCCGACGCCGAAATAGGCCGCCTGTCCCATCGACGAGAGGCCAGTGTAGCCGAGCAGCAGGTCGACGCTCATGGCCAGGATCGCGAATGCCATCGCGCGCGTCGCCAGCAGGACGACGAACGAGCCGGAGTGCGGAACGATCAAGGCCAGCGCAGCCAGGCAGGCGACGACAATCAGGATCTTGAGTGTCTGGTTTGCCATCGGTCGCGCTCAGTCCCGTCCGAACAGGCCGGTCGGCTTGATCGCGAGGATCAGAACCATCGGCGCGTAAAGGGTGAAGTAGGAAACTTCCGGGAACAGCGCCTTGCCGAAATTATCGGCGAGACCGACCGCGAGCGCGCCGATCGCCGCGCCGCCAAGTGAGCCCATGCCGCCGATGATCACGACTGCAAAGGCGAGCGGCAGCATTTCGAAATCGAGGCCCGGATAGATGCCGAGGAAGGCGCCGCCGATGACGCCGCCGAGGGCGGCAAGAAAGGCGCCGAGCGCGAAGATGAACATCGAAATGCGGTTGGTATCGATGCCGACGCCGCGCGCCATCTGGGCATCGTCGACGGTCGCGCGCACGGCCGCGCCCATGCGGGTCTTTTCCATCACCAGCCACAGCAGGATGCCGAAGGCGAGCGCCATGCCGATCATGAACACACGATAGAGCGGCAGATAGATCCCGCCCACGACGATACTTTGCGTCAGCGCGGCCGGCGGATTGATGTCCATGTTGTTGCCGCCCCAGATGTCGAGCGCGGCCTGCTGGAACAGGAACGCAAAGCCGACAGTGAGCAGCACCTGGCGCAGCACATCGGTTTCGATCGGGTATGATCGAAACGCGATTCAGCAGGACGAAGAATGGAACGGCAATCGATCGCGGCGACCAGCGATAACTGAATAAGGCTGCCAGAGATCCGGGGACTATCTGATGCATTGGCCGCGCAGCCGCGGCCGAATGCGGCGAGCGCGACCCAGAAGGCGATCCGATGCACGGCGTACGCGCGCAAAATGGCGAACCTCTGCGACGCAGGAACAAACGCTCCATCACAGGCCGAGGGCGCGACCGCAGCGCGGCGACCGGCAGCGACAACGCCCACGATCCGGTCACATGAATGACCGACAGCGCGACGTAGCCGCCCAGCAGAAAATAGGACCCATGCGACAGGTTGACGATGCGCATGACGCCGAAAATCAGCGACAGCCCACTGCCCACAAGAAACAACAGCGCGCCATACGACACGCCGTTAAACGCCTGGACCAGCCAGAATTGCGTACCCATTTCCCCCCTGATCCTTCTGTTACGTCGAAGGTTGCGTGAAGCTTACCTTAGGTTCGATGGGAATGAACACCCCAAATGGCCGCAGCCGGTCATTTGTAAGGTTGCGCTGGCTGGCATCCGCAGTCTCTGCGCGACTAGCGTTTGCCTGCTCGCTTTTTCGGCGGAATGATCGGTAACAGCAGATAGGGCGCCTTGCCGCGTCCAAAATGCAGGCTCGTCGTGCCGTTAAAAATGGCGGGTGGGCGATCGCGCGGGTCGTCGTGCAGGAATGGGCCGCATCCCTTCAGCTCATTCTTGAAGTTCGACAGCTTGCCGCCGCTGGCCCCGCCATATTCATAATCCTTGCCGCGGATCGAGAGCCCGACGCGATAGCCGGCCGGCACCACGATCGAGCTCGGCCAGATCTCAATGTCGAGTTCCACCGTCTCGCCCTTCTTGAGCGGCTGCTTCTGGTCATGGGTGTGATAGGGGCGGTAGGGCTTCGACAACTTCTTGTCGAGCTTGCGGTGCGATGCGCGCAGCCAGCCTTGCGCGATCGGCGTGTGCGGATCGATCGCGCCCTGGAATACGATCTCCTTGAGATCGCCGGTGAAGACCCGCAACACGATGAAGAAGTCGGCATCGGCGGTCGATGATGATGCGAACAGTTTGAGCGCCGATGGTCCGGTGATTTCGGTTTCCTGCGCGAGCGGCGGCGTGAGGAACGTGAGCCCGTCGCCCATCGATGCGAACTTGAGTTGCGCCACGCCGGACGGTTTTTGGTCGTCAGCGTCATGGCGGCGGGGTCGAGATAGAACTTGGTCCAGCGCGTGCGCTTGAGCGGCCATTCGTTCTCGGCGCGCGGCACGAACTTGTCGATGTGCCGCACCTGCAACAGCACTTTCGGCTGCTTGGCCCACTCCGCTTTCTTGCCGTGCAGGAAATGATCGAAGAAGCGCAGCTGCTGCTCGCGGCCGTAATCGGTATAGAAGTGCGTCCAGTGCTCGATCCCGTGCGCTTCCAGCCATTTATGCTTGGAGGCGGCGCGTCCGAAGCCTTCGAAATTCCCGCGCGGGTGCAGGCCCTGTCCGCCCCAATTGGCGGCCGAGAACAGCGGCGTGACGACCTTGTCCCATTTCGGCGAACGCGCTCTGTGGTAGTCGTCGTCCATCGGATGCGCGGCGATCTCGGCGCCGAAGTCGGCGCGGTTTCGCGCGAGTTCGGCGTCCGACAAAGTTTCCGGTCCGCACACGAGGTCGCCGTGCACGCGGCTGCGCTTGCCTTTTTCGCCGGCGCCGTATTGCACGGTCTTGACCTGCATGTCGTACCAGTTCTCCCAGAACGTCGAGAGAATGCCGCCATGATGCGTCATGTCGCGGTACCAGTCGGCGGCGCCTTCCCAGATGCACATCGCGGCGAGGTGCGGCGGTTGCATCGAGGCGACATGCCACTGGTTGATGCCGTAATAGGAAATTCCGTTGAGGCCGACTTTGCCGTTCGACCAGGGCTGCACGCCCGCCCATTCGATGCTGTTGTAGAAATCCTTGGTTTCGCGCGGCGAGAAATGATCGATGAAGCCGGGTGAGCATCCGGCGCCGCGTGAGTCGACGCGCACGCAGACGTAATCGTGCGGCACCCATTTTTCCGGGTCGACCACTTCCCAGCTCTGGTAGAGGTTGCTGGATCCGGCGGTGACGTCGGGATGCTTCTCGATCATGCGCTGCCACGCGCTCGGATAGCCGTCCTGGAAGGCGAGGCTCTTGGCGTAAGGGCCGTAGCTGAGGATGACGGGATATTGCCCGTCTTTCACCGGGCGAAAGACGTCGGCGCGCAGCACCAGCCCGTCGTCCATTGTGATCGGCACGTCCCAATCGATCCGCATGCCGTCGCGGATCTCCGTCCGCTGCTGCAATGACGCCATCACGCTCTCCCGCATCACTTTCTGATCGCGGCGGAGGCTACAGAAGCGCGGACGCGATGACGCAAGCATTGTCGTCCCCGCGCATGGCGGGGACCCAAGCTGTCTGGCGCGGGCATTGTCCTGGCCATCTCCGCTTGGGCTGGCCGGGACTAACCCGCCATGAAGCGAGGTAACCGGGTACAAGCGCGGTGACGACGGCCTGAAAGTTAGCTTACGCGCTTCCCGCCGCTTCACCTTCGCCATCTTTTCCAGCACCGCGCAGACGGCGGCGGTATCCTTGGCGCCATACCCGGTATTCATCGCCTTGATGTAGACGCCCTTGGTGGCGTTGAAGATCGGCGTCGGCACGCGGATCTTGCGCGCATAATCGCCGATCACCTGCATGTCCTTGTCCCACACCGAGATCTTCATGGTGACGTCGTCGTAGCGGCCCTTCGCCATCATCGGCGCGCGCAATTCGAACACGCGCGAATTGCCGGCGCCAGCGGTGATGAGATCGACGATCATGCGCGGATCGAGACCGGCCTTCATGCCGAGCACCATGGCTTCGGCGGAAGCGACGTTGTTGATCGCGACCAGAAGGTTGGCGACATATTTCATCCGGCTGCCATTGCCGAATGGCCCGACATTAAAGACGTGGCGGCCGAAGGACGTCAGGATCTTGCCCAGCCGTGAAATGACTTTCTTGTCGCCGCTGGCATAGAACACCAGGTCGCGGTTCTTGGCCTGCGCGCCGGTGCCGCTGACCGGGCAATCGATCATCACATGTCCGGCTTTTTGCAGGACCTTGGCGGACTTTTCCTTATCTGAAATTGCAAAGGTGCTCATTTCCACCAGCACTTTGCGCTTGAGCTTGGCGGCAGCGATCTTGCGGACGGTGTCGGCGAGCGCTTGCGGCTTGGGCAGGCTGGTCAGGATGGTTGGCGCAGCGGCCGCAACTTCGGCGGCGTTATTTGCGATCTCGACGCCGGCGCGCTTGGCTTCGCGTCGCCGCGCGGGGTTCGTGTCGAAACCGATCACGCGCCAGCCGGCAGCTGCCAGGTTTTTGCGAACGCGCCGCCCATGATGCCGAGGCCGATCACGCCGACCGTGCCCTTGCTTCGTCTCACTGCCATTCACCGTCTCCCTGATGCGGAATCGCATCAATCTTGTCCCGCCCCGTCTTATGCGTTGAGTGCTGGACTGTCGAGTGGGCGCGCGCGGGCAAGGCGGCTTTCAAGAGCCGCCATGATCGCCTATCGTCGGCCGCAAAAGCATTTCAGGGAGGACGTATGCGGATTGGTATTGCAGGTCTCGGCGTCATGGGCGCGGCGGTTGCGGCGCGGCTGATGGAAGTCGGCCATGAAGTGACAGTGTGGAACCGAACGCCCGGAAAGACCAAGGCGCTGGCGGACGCCGGCGCCAAGGTGGCGTCGACCCCGGCCGAGCTTGCCAGCGCGGTCGAAGCCACGATCACCATGCTCACCGACGCTGCCGCGATCGATGCGGTCTACAACGGGCCGAACGGTCTTTTGTCCGGCGATGTGAAAGGCAAGCTGCTCATTGAAATGAGCACTGTGCCGCCGAAAGTGCCGCTTGCGCTTGCGCCCAAGGTGCGCGCCAAGGGCGCGGCCATGGTCGAGTGTCCGGTCGGTGGTTCGACCGCACCGGCGCGCCAGGGCAAGCTGCTCGGCCTGATGGGCGCGGAGCCTGCGGATGCCGAGCGCGCCAAGCCGATCCTCAATCAACTCTGCCGGCGGCTCGAACATTGCGGGCCGGTCGGCACCGGCGCGTCGATGAAGCTCGCAATCAATTTGCCGCTGATGGTGGCCTGGCAGGCCTATGGCGAGGCCTTTGCGATCGCGCGCAACGTCGGCTGGGAGCCCAAGCGCCTGCTCGATCTGTTCGTCGATACCAATGGCGCCAATCCGGCGCTGAAAAACCGCGCCGATATGATCGTCACCATGTTCGAAGGCCGCGATCCCGGTCCGACCACGTTCAGCATCGCGAACGGCGTGAAGGATCTGCGCACAATGGTCGAAACCGGCGAATCGAATGGCGCCGAGATGCTCGTCACGAAAGCGGCGCTTGCCGGTTTCGAGGACGCGACCAAGCACGGTTTCGGCGGCGGCGACGGCTCGCGCATGTCGGTCTATTGGGCGAGCCGGAAGAAATAGACATTAAAAGGAGTACACGTATGTCGGTAACGCTTGCGCAAGCATCCACCATTGTTGACGTGGCGCTGAAGAAGGCGCGGGAACTTAAGCAAATGCCGCAGACCCTGGTGGTGCTCGACACCGGCGGTCATGTCGTTTGCGCCAAGCGCGAAGACGGCTCGGGAATTATTCGTTTCGAGGTTGCCGTCGGCAAAGCCTATGGCGCGCTCGGCATGGGCTGGGGCTCGCGCACCATGATGGAGCGCGCCGCGCAGAATCCGAATTTTCTCACCGCCATCGCGGCGGCGAGCGGCGGCCGCCTGGTGCCTAATCCCGGCGGCGTCCTGATCCGCGATGCCGGCAACCAGATCATCGGCGCGCTCGGCATTTCCGGCGACACCGCCGACAATGACGAGATCATCGCGGTCGCCGGCATCGAAGCGGCAGGGCTGAAGGCCGATCCGGGTGGAGCGAAGAAGTAAGTCGCGCCGCATGCGGGATAGTTGCAGGAATTTTGGGAGGTCATCGTGAAACTGTTTTCGTTCTGGCGTTCGCTGGCAACGTACCGGGTGCGCATCGCACTCAATCTCAAGGGGCTCACGCCCGAGATCGTCGAGGTCAACCTCATGAAGGGCGATCAGCGCGACGCCAAATTCCGCGCGGTCAATCCGATGATGGCGATCCCGGCGCTGGTCGACGGTGATGGCCCGGCGCTCTTCGAGTCGCTGGCGATCATCGAGTATATTGATGAGACGCATCCGAAGCCGCCGCTGATTGCCGACCGATCCGAAAGCGCGCGCGCGCGTGCGCGGCCTGGCGCAGATCGTGGCCGCCGACTCGCATCCGTTGATCGTGCCGCGCGTGCGCGAATATCTCGCTCACGAATTCAAGGTCGATGAAGCGGGCGTGATGAAATGGGCGCAGCACTGGCACAACGCGGCGTTGACCGCGCTGGAGCAGCATCTGGCGACCGAAAAGGACACCGGCACTTATTGTCAGGGTGAACAGATCACCATTGCCGACATCTGCCTTGCCAGCCAGGTGGCCGGCGCGAATTTCTTCAAGGTCGATCTCGCGCCTTATCCGACGGTTGCGCGCATCGCCGCGACCTGCGCCAAGAACGATGCCTTCGCGCGCGCCCATCCGCTCAAGCAGCCGGGCGCGCCGGCGGCGTAATCACACACGAACCGTCGTCGTCATGGCCGGCCTTGTGCCGGCCATCCACGATATGGGGCAGTGAAATCAAGAGCGTGGATGCCCGGCACGAGCCCGGCCATGACGGCGTGAGAGGCATCGGAGACAATGTTGAACACCGCAATCGTCGGCCTCGGCTGGTGGGGCAAAACACTGGTGAAGGCGGCGCATGACTTCGGCGCGCCGCTGCGTTTCGTGCGCGGGGTCACGCTCGAGCCCGACACCGTGCGCGATTTTGCCGCCGAGCGGAACATCGCTATCGGCACGTCGTTCGAGGACGTGCTGGCCGACAAATCGATCCAGGCCGTCGTGCTGGCAACCCCGCATACCAAGCATCGTGCGCAGGTGGAAGCGATCGCTGCTGCGGGCAAGCATCTTTATTGCGAAAAGCCGTTTGCGCTCAGCAAAGCCGATGCGCAGGCCGCGCTCGATGCCTGCAAACGTGCCGGCATCGTGATCGCTGTCGGCCACCATTTCCGGTTGATGCCGTCGATGCGCGTTCTGGCCGAGCTGAAGGAGGCCGGTGCCTTCGGCACGATCATGCATGCCGAAGGCAATTACAGTCACGATTGGCTGGCGAGTTATCCGGCTGACAGCTGGCGCATGCGGGCGGAAGAAAGCCGCGCCGGCGGCATGACCGGCATGGGCATCCACGTGCTCGATTGTTTCCGCGACATGGTTGGCCCGATGAAGCGCATCAGCGCGCTGTCGAAGGCGCGCGCGCTCAAGCTGCCGACCGGCGATACGACGTCGGCGCTGATCGAGTTCGAGAACGGCGCCACCGGCACGCTCGTCACCACCATGAAGACGCCCTTTGCCTGGCGTATCGCGATTTTCGGCGAGAATTGCTGGGCCGAAAGCGTCAGCGAGACGCGCGCCATCGTTCGTCGCGCCGGGAAAGAACCGGAAGTGATCGATCGGCCTGCCGACAATCATCTCGGCCGCAACCTCGATTATTTCGCCAAGGCTGCGATGGGGCAGGGGACATTCCCGATTTCGCCCGCCGGCATCCTGCAAACGGCCTCGGCGCTGGAAGCGGTGTTCAAATCAGTCGACGCCAACGGCGCCTGGATGACGGTGTAAACGCCAGGACGTCAGGCCGACGCCTTGCGCTTGGCAGGCCCGGCGATCGCTTCGTCCCAAACGTCGTGAATATGTGCGACTTCCTTCGAAGCGTTGCAGGAACATGCGTGCTTGTGTCGATAGCGTGCGCCGCGTCGGCTGAATCACCACGAATTCCGCGTGCAGCTCGGGGCTCACGATCGGATTGACGATCAGTTCGCCGCGGCCGATGTCGTTGACCGATATCACGCTCGGCAAAATGGTCACGTAGTCCGATCGCGCGACGAATTCGAGCGTGGCGATCATCGCGTCCATCTCCAGCAGCGCCGCGACTTCGACCCCATGCGTCTGGAAATATGTTTCGAGATTGCGCCGCCGCGTATTGTCCGGCCCCGGCAACACGAATTTCAGCGGCGTGCAGTCAGCGAGCCGGATCGGCGACAGTGGCACAAGTCCGCGACGCGGGCCGGAGATCAGCATTTCGCGGTCGCGCACCAGCAGCCGCGACCGCAAGCCGACAGTGCCTTCGTAGGCCGGCACCACCGCGAAATCGAGTTCGTCGTCGAGCACCATCTCGGTGAGCATGCCGCTGTAGCCTTCGACGATGTGCAGGCGCACTTCCGGGCAACGCGGCACGAAATCGTCCAGCACCGGCGCGAGCACGGCGCGGGTAAAGGTCGGCATCAGGCCGATGCGTAGTTCGCCGGTCACTTCGCCGGCAAGCGAGCGCGCTTCCTCGGCGGCGTGCTCAAGTGTCCCGACGGCCTCCACGCAGCGCTTGTAGTAGCGCAGGCCCGCGGGCGTCGGCGTCACCCCGCCGGTGGTCCGTTCGAACAGCTTGACCTTGAGCGTGCGTTCGACCGCCGCCACGTGCTGGGAAATGCCGGATTGCGTGGCGTTTTCCCGCTGCGCCGCGCGGGTAAATGAGCCCTCTTCGCAGACCGCAATGACGGCGCGGATTTGCCGCAGCGGGATAGTGGCCATGAACCCCCCGAAAACCGCCGCATTAGAAAATCTAATGCTTCAGCGCAGAATATATTATTTCTTCTTTCGCTGCCAACAGGCATAGAGTTTCCGTAAATCAGCAACGGGCGCGTGCAGGCGCCGGTCGGGAGGGATCGCTATGGGTGCGAATTTCGGCATTGCCGGCATGGATTGGCAGCAGCGGGTCAACTGGGACCGGCTGCGCGAATACCGTATCGAGCGCGCGCGCACGATGATGAAGAAGCACGGCCTCGGCGCCGTGCTCTGCATGTACGACGAGAACGTGCGCTACATCACCGGCACGCTGACGCCGGGCTGGAACCGGCTCAAGCCGGGGCTGCGCTACGCGATGCTGTGCGGCGACGGCCGGCCGGTTCTGTTCGAGCAAGGCGACATCGGCTTCCAGATCGAGCGCCACAGTCCGTGGATTCCGAAGGAGAACGTGCGCCACTCGTTCGCCTGGATCAAAGGCGCGGCGGGTCCGGCCTCCACGCAGCAGGTCAACAAATTCGTCAAGGCGGTGATTGCAGGCGATGAAGGACAACGGCGTCGCCGGCCAGAAGCTCGGCGTCGACTTCATCGACATCAACATGATCAACGTCTTCAAGGAGAACAACATCAACTGGGTCGACGGCATGACCCCGATGATGGAAGCGCGCGCCGTCAAGAGCCCCGACGAGCAGGAATGCTTCCGCATCGTCGGCGCCATCGGCGACGCCACGCATTGGGAGTGCATGAAGTTCCTGCGCCCCGGCATCACCGAGAACCAGGTGACCGCGCACCTGATGCAATATCTCTACAACATCCCCGGCATGGAAGACGTCGAGGACGTCATCGTTTCGTCCGGCCCGAACACCTGGCCGAACTGGCGCAACTTCTCCGACCGCATCATCCAGCCCGGCGATATCGTGTTCATGGATTTGGCCGCGCTGACGTGGAACGGCTACAAGTCCTGCTATTACCGGACCTACTGCGTCGGCAAGGAGCCTTCGAAAGAGCAGAAGGATACATACGCGACTGCGCTCGAGTGGCTCTACAATTCGATCGGCGCGGTGAAAGTCGGCGCCACCACGCGCGACATCGCCATGAAGTGGCCGTCGGCGATGGAGACCTGGGGCTACGAGGACGAGGACCAGGCCGCCGCCAATCTGTGGGGCCATGGCCTGGGTCTTGCGCAATACGACCCGCCGGTGATCTCGCGCATCTGGTCGCTCGACCATCCGATCGACATCCAGGAGGGCATGACCTTCGCCCTCGAAACCCAGCACGGCAAGCGTTTCCGCTACGGCGTTCGCATCGAGGAAATGCTGATCGTGAAGAAGAACGAGATCGAGATCGTCTCGAACTTCCCTGTGAAGCAGATCACAGTCGTCGATCCGCTGCCGGGCTATGGGGATCATGTAAAATGATTTCGCCCGATTTGGGCCGGCGTCGAGCGCCCGGGCGAGCCGAAGGCGAGAGCCCGGGATCGCGGAGCCTCCGGGTGTGCGTTCCTGAAGCGAAGGATGGACCCGGGACAAACCCGCGCCATGACAGTGAGAGGAGCGCGAGGCGATGTGCCAGGAGGCGATCGAATGACCGCTTTCATTCTGCAACTCGACGATCCTTTTGCCGCCGATCCGGAACGGGTCGGCCCGAAAGCGGCGAATCTTGCGGGGTTGACGCAAGCCGGCCTGCCAACGCCCGGCGGCTTTGCGCTGACGGCGGATGCTTATCGCCAGCAGTTGCGCCACCTCGGCATCGAGGACCTGCTGCGCCAATATAATGAAGGCGATGTACCGACGACGCGCCGCATCTCGATCCAGGTCAGGCTCGCGCTCTACGAAAAGCCGATCGCTCCGGAAATTCTCGAGCCCTTGCTCGCGGCCTGGCGCAAGCAGCGCGAGACCACGCCGCTCGGCGTGGTGCGTTCCTCCGCGCTGATCGAGGATCGCAAGGGCGCCAACTTCGCCGGGCAGTTCGAAAGCTTCCTCGGCCTGTCCGACGAAACCGAATTTCTCACCGCCGTTCGCGCCTGCTGGGCAGCTTTGTGGACGTCGCATGCGCGCCGCTACATGGACAATCACGGGCTCTCGCCGGCCGACACCGCGATGGGCGTGCTCATTCAGCCGCTTGTTTCGGCGAGCGCCTCCGGTGGTGGCCTGAGCGAAACGGCCGAAGGCCACATGTTGATCTCGGCCACCTGGGGTCTTGGCTCTGCGATCGCGCAGGGTGAGGTGGTTCCCGATCGCATCGTGCTGAGCAGATCGGGGCTTCCTGCGTACCATCGATGCGGGTCGCAAGGCGCATCGCGACACCTGCGCGCACGGCGTCTCGGCGCCCGAACTCGTGCCCAAGGATATGGTCAGCGAGCCTTGTCTCACAGCCGGGCAGGCGGTGACGCTCGGGCGTCTCCTGCGCAAATGCGAGCAGCTCGCCGGCGGGCCGGTCGAGATCGAATGGGCCATGGATGGTAGCGGCTTCAAGCTTCTGCAGTCGCGGCCGCTCCATATGGAGCCAGCAATCGTGCCGGACGAAATCTGGCTGCGGCACCCGGCCCTCAACGGTCATCCCGCCGGCATCGGCTGGGGATCGGGGAGGGCTGTGGTCGTGAACTGCGAATGCGAATTGTCGCGCGTCGCGCCCGGGGACATCCTGATCACGAAAGTCGCGGGACCGGCGCTCAGCCACATTCTGCAACGGGTCTCCGGCGTGGTCGCGGAGCTTGGCGGCTCGACCTCACATCTTGCTTCGCTCGCGCGCGAGCGCGGCATTCCGATGGTGCTCGGCGTGCTCGACGCCACCCGCAAGATTCCCGATGGCGTACAATGCGCCGTCGATGGCGTGGCGGGTATCGTGCGGTGGCAACGGTGAGCGCCAAAACGCGCGTCTTTGTCAGCCAGCCGATCGCACCGAGCGCGCTTGAGCGGTTGCGCACGATTGCGAACGTCAAGAGCAACCCCAACTCGAGCAAGATCATCGCCAAACCGAAGCTGATCGCGGCGGTCAAGAAATGCGACATCCTGTTCGGGCTGCTGCATGACCGCATCGACCGGGCGGTGCTCGCGGCCAACCCGAAATTGCGCGCCGTGTGTTCGATGTCGATCACGCCCGACAATATCGATGTGGCGGAAGCGACCAAACGCGGTATTCCTGTCACCGTTGTGCCGCCGATCGTGGCGGAAGCGACCGCCGATATTCATTTCGGGCTGATCATCGCGGTGGCGCGTCGCATGATGGAAGGCGAGAAAATGGTGCGCGCCGGCCGGTTCCCCGGCTCGCAGTCGAACCATCTCGCCGGCACCTTTGTCTATGGCAAGACCATCGGGCTGGTCGGCGGCGGCGGCCGTATCGGCATGGCGACCGCGAGGCGGGCGCGCGGGTTCGGCATGCGACCTTCTATACTGGGGTCCGCGTCGCAAGTCCGACGCCGAGCGCGAGCTCGGCATGCAACATGTCTCGCTCGAACAGCTGCTGCAGGAATCCGATTTCGTGTCGATGCATCCGCCGCTCAATGCCGAGACGCGGCACATGATCTCCGACAAGCAATTCGCGCTGATGAAGCCGACGGCTTTCATCATCAATACCGCGCGTGGCGCCGTAATCGACGAAAAGGCGATGATGCGCGCGCTCAAGAAAAAGCTGATCGCCGGCGCCGGGCTCGACGTGTTCGAGCACGAGCCGAAATTACCGCCGGTGTTGCGCACCATGAAAAATGTCGTGTTGACGCCCCATCTGGGCAGCGCGGTGATGGAAATCCGCGACCAGATGGCGAATATTGTTGTCGACAATATCCAGGCGCTGATCGACGGCCATACGCCGCCGAATTGCGTCAATCCGCAGGTGCTTCGGTGAGGTGTCATCGTCCGCGAAAGCGGACGATCCAGTAACCCCGGCGTTTGAGATAGGATCGATACGCAGGGAGTACTGGGTCCCCGCTTTCGCGGGGACGACCGTAGGTGAGTAGGAGAAAATCCATGGCGGACTTGCCCAAACTCGATGTGGTGATTGCAAACAATTTCGGCCATCTGCCGATGTTCATCGGCGCGGAGAAGGGTTTCTTCAAGGCGCACGGTGTCGACGCGAGCTTCAGGGTCGTGGATACCGGCACCGACATGGTCAATGCCCTTCATAATGGCGAGGCGCAGGTCGGCGATATGAGTACGACCACCTATCTGAAGGCGGTGCATGCCGGCAACCCGTTCCAGGTCATCGGCCTGATCATGAATGACGCCACCAACGACCGTTGCGATACGCCGCTCGCCATCGTTACCCGGAAGGGCACGGGCATCAATGTCGGCAAGATCGGCGATCTTCGGGGCAAGAAGGTCGGCCTCGCCAAAGGCCAGACTTCCGACGAATATTTCAAGATGGTGCTGCGCCGCGCCGGCGTGAAATACGACGACATCACCATCGAGAATATCTGGTCGCAGTTCGGCCTTGCGCCCGCGCTGAAGGAGGGCAAGGTCGACGCCATCGTTACCTGGGAGCCTTTTGTGACGCAGACGCTCACACAGGTGCCGGATACTTATGAAGTGATCCGCGGCGGTCAGCACATGTCCTATGTGATGGTCGCGGTCGCGCACGGGCCGACGGTCGAGTCAAAGCCGGCGGTGATCAAGAGCATCGCTGCGGGCCTCGCCCAGTCGTCGTACTTCACGCGCAAAAACCCCGACGAAGCGGTCGAGATTTTCGCCAAAGTGGGTGCCGGGCACCGACGTGGCAATTGGCAAAAAGTCAATCAAGCACATCCATTTCGACCCGCGCATGTCAAAGAACGTACTGCAGGCCTTCGAGAATGCCGAGGACGAGGTGCTCACCAATACGCTGAAGGGCGCGCCGCGGCTCGACGTGCCGAAGCTTTTCCGGCCGGAGTTCATGCAGCAGGTCGAGAAAGAGCACCCGGAATATTTCGCGGACCTTCCGAAGCTGACGTAGCGGCCAAGCACGAACAGTCATTTGATCGTCTGGATTGCACTCGTGTCCGCATGCGCGGGCGCGGACATGACAGTCGGTAAATATCTACTGACGTTTGTTGCCGGGCGGCAACATGCTGTGTGCAATCGTGAATAAGAATGACATCACGGTAGGATGATAAGCCGCGTCGTTTGCGCAATATTTGTTTGCGCACTAACAAGCATTCGATCTTTCGCAATCGAGTTAGTCAGGAACACTGAAATATGAATCGAATTTCGTTCGCACTCATCGCCGCCGCCAGCTTGGCAATCGGATTTGGCCAGGTTGCTTCGGCAGCCGACATGCCGAAAAAACCGGTCTACAAGGCTCCAATGGCCATGCCGGCGCCAGTTTACAACTGGACCGGCTGCTACATCGGCGCAAACATCGGCGGCGCGTGGGGCAACATCAACGCGACCGACGTCACCACTGGCGCGAGCGTTTCGCCAAGGAACAGCGGCTTTGCCGGCGGTGGCCAGATCGGCTGCGACTACCAGATGAACCAGTGGGTTGTTGGGATTCGCAATATCTTCGATGGGACAAGCATCAGCAACGGCGCGACCGTTTCAGACGGAGTGATCTCGGGCACTGTCAACGGTCACCTGCACTGGTTTGATGCCCTGACAGCGCGCGCCGGTTATCTCGTGCAGCCGAATATCCTGCTGTATGGACAAGGTGGCGCTGCGTGGACCTCTTGGGATGTGACTGCATTCAATACGACGGGCGCGCAAGTCGGTCAGATCTCAGGCGGCAACCGGACCGGTTGGACAGCCGGCGCCGGTGTTGAGTGGATGTTCGCGCCGCACTGGTCGGTGTTCGTTGAATACAACTTCATGGGCTTCGGCACGCGAAGCGCGGCAACCACGGCCTGCGTCGGAAGCCGGTGCGCGCTCATCAGCGCGAAATCGGATCTTCAGAATGCCCTGGTTGGCGTGAACTACAAATTCTAAAACTGCAACTCCTGTGGTCCTGGGGCCGTCCTCGCGGGCGGCCCTATTTTTTTGTGCAAGGCGCGAGATGATTGAGCCAAAGGCGTGCTTTTTGCCCCGGGCCAATCTCATGAAATAATCAAGGACATCTCAAGAGCAAATCAAGCTTCTGGCAAAGTCTTTCGCGGTGTCTTTTGACATCCAGTCGAATGAAAGATCTGACCCGGGTATTGCAGAGGAGATGCAACTATGTCGGACGCAAACCGCCTGCTTTTTCTCCGTATCGCCCTTATTGCCGTCGGCCTGACCTTTATATTTGGCATCTATATCCTGGGCATTGTGTGGCCCTCAGGCTGGACCTGGGGCCACGGACACTCGCACTATCTCCTGATGATTATCGGGGTGTATGCGACGCTCGGCGTATTTCTGCTGATCGCATCGCGAGACCCTTACGCGAACAGGAGCCTCATCTGGTTTACCGTATGGTCGAGCGTGGTTCACGGCGCGATCATGGGCGTTCAGTCGTTCAATGATGCAGGCGAACGCGGCCATTTGATTGCAGATGTGCCGGCGCTCTTCATCGTTGCGATCGTTCTTGGGGTTTTGATGCCCCGGACTTCGCAAACGGGTAAGGCCGGGTAACCGCCGCTCGGGGGACAGCAAATGCAAAAGGCCGTCAAGGAAAGCGAGGCCGGCAGCGCCGATCGCGCGGTGCTTCTCGAGCTAAATCGAAACTACGTACGGTCGGCCCTGGAGTCCGATGTCCGCTGGTATTCGGAAAATCTTTCCGATGATTTCTACATCACCGCTCCGGATGGAGCTTTGCTAAATCGCGAAGCGTTTCTCAAGCGGATCGCCAGTCCATATCCGGGGACTGAAGCTGAGGCCGTGGACGTGATCATCCGGATCCTGGGCGATGTCGCGATCATCCATTCCGGTTACAGGGACAAGAAGCTGAGCGGCGAAACCGGGTACGGACGGTACACCGATATTTATGAGCGGCGGAATGGCCGTTGGCTTTGCGTGGCTGCTCATTTCATGCGTTTCCCTGCGCCTCCCAGGTGACCTGATTTTGGAGAGCCCGCCGCGCGGTCTTTCCCTTTTTTGGGGATATCGCAGGGCCGCATTTGACGAAGATCAATGCGCAATTGGCGGTAGTTATAGCGACAATTACATGTTGCCCGAGAGGCCGTCATGCTCGATTAGTTGAGTTGGCCCGCTGATTTGCTTCTGAATGCGGGCGGTGCTGTTGCGAGTCTGTTTGTCAGTAGAGAAGCGGCCAGTTTCGTGGTCATCCAGATGATGGTCGCAACTCTGGTGCTGGCAGCCATCGTGTCTGCGGTTGTTTATTGGCAATCGCTGGTTGAATACTGGCGGTCGCGTTGGCGACCGCGCTAGGCGAGGCCGCCGGCGTGGTGCGCGATGGTGCGATGCCTGCGGCAAAAAGTTCCGACGCCGCTCGTTTCGCGGATATACGGCAAATTTTCTTGCTTTCCGGTCTTGCCTGCCTACGGTTTTGATACGACGAATCACAAGGGCGAGGCTTCGACATGCCGTTCGTGGTTTTTGTGACGTTCGCAGTTACGGGATGGTTTTATGCTGCGGCGACATATCAGAACCACGGTTATGCATGGGCGGACCAGACCTGCGAAAGCATGGCAAGCTTTTGTGCGGAACCGCATAAAGTCGGCATGGTGGCGATCGCCGTCGTGACCATGTTTCTCATTTTGCGCGTCGTAAAGTCCTAGATTCGCGCGTCATGCCGCGCGGCGTTCGGCTGGTTCGAACCACGCACAATCTTGTTGAGCGAGTCCGGTGGGTTCACCGATTTTCGCGGGAAATGGTCAAACGTTGGAGCGCGCCAGGCTACGGAAATCCGCAGTAAGGAGTATTCCGATGGAGCGAAAGAAAGCGTCCGATTTCCCGCAGGAACTCCTGAATCTGTTTGACCGCTACGTGCATGGCGGCATCGATCGCCGCCAGTTTCTCGACAGCGCGCAAAAATTTGCGGTCGGCGGGATGACGGCGGCCGCGCTCTTCGAGATGCTCCGGCCAAATTATGCGTGGGCGACACAAGTGCAGGAAAACGACAGCCGGATCAAGGCTGAATCCGCGACCGTGCCATCGCCGCAAGGTAACGGAAGCATCAGCGGCTACATGGTCCGCCCGGCGGATGTCGCGGGAAAACTGCCCGCGGTCCTGGTTGTGCACGAGAACCGTGGCCTCAACCCGTACATAAAAGATGTGGCGCGGCGGCTGGCGGTGGCCAAATTCATTGCGTTTGCTCCCGACGGGCTCACGTCGGCCGGCGGCTATCCCGGCGATGACGAAAAAGGCCTGGAGCTTTTCAGGCAGGTCGATGCCGCGAAAATGCGGGAAGATTTCCTCGCCGCCGCAACATGGCTGAAATCGCGTCCGGATTGCACCGGCAAGCTCGGCGCGGTCGGTTTTTGCTTCGGCGGTGGCGTTGTCAATTTTCTGGCCGTGCGGATGGGTTCTGACCTTGGCGCCGCGGTTCCGTTCTACGGAAGTCAGCCGGGCGCCGCCGATGCGGCCAAGATCAAGGCGCCGGTCCTTGCGCAATACGGCGAACTGGACACGCGCATCACGTCAGGGTGGCCGGACTATGATGCCGCGCTGACGGCCGCACACGTAGCGCATGAGGGTCATGTGTATAAAGCAGCCAATCATGGCTTCCATAACGATACGACGCCGCGTTACGACGAGGCCGCGGCCAAGCTGGCCTGGCAGCGCACGCTGGACTGGTTCGACAAATACCTGCGGTCGGCGGCGTGAAGAGCAACGGGCACTGCAACTGAGCTAAAATCCTGCACTGTTGAGGGAGCCGTTTCGGAAACCCATGGCGGCTCGTAAAATCAAAGTCATCGTTTTTCCCGGCGGGTTCAATTTGCCGTTGTGGGCCGGCATCGAAAAACAGTTTTTTAAATCGTATGGCCTCGATGTAGAGCCTCAGTACACCGTCAATTCCGTCGAGCAGCTCACAGGAATGATCGCCGGACGCTGGGAGATTGCGCTCACCGGCTTTGACAATGTCGTCGCCTACCAGGAAGGGCAGGGTGAAGCAAAGATCGATGTGGCGCCGGATCTCTTCGCATTTATGGGCGGTGACTCCGCGTTCTTGCGGCTGGTGGTTCAACCCGACATTTCGTCCTACGCCCATCTCAAGGGCAAGACGCTTTCGGTTGATGCGCTCACGACCGGTTTTGCGTTCGTCCTCCGGAAGATGCTCGCTCATAACGGTTTGAGCGAGGATGACGTTTCGTTCGAACGGGCCGGGGGCGCCTTGCAGCGCTTCGAAGCGCTCAAGGCGGGAAAGCATGCGGGCACGCTTCTGGTCACTCCGTTCGATCTGATCGGGATGGAGGCAGGCCTTCGCGTCTTGCAGAGTGCATCGGAAGTCCTGCCGCACTATCAGGGCATATCAGGCGCGGCGCGGCGAAGCTGGGCAAAGGAAAATCCAGATACGTTGACCGCATTTATCCGCGGTTATCTCGATGCCCTGGACTGGCTCTATGCGAGTGGCAACAAACAGACGGCGTGCGAGCTGCTTGCGGCTAGGGTCCCGGGGATGTCTCCGAAGTTGGCCTCGTCGACTTACGACATTCTGCTGGACCGCAATGCCGGGTTCGACCCCAAAGCCGCTCTGGATATCAAAGGGATTGAAACCGTATTGAGTTTGCGCAGCGAGTACGGCCGCCCGGTAAAAAACCTGGGCGATCCGCGAAAATACGACGACCCGGCTTATTACCAGGCGGCGCGCGCCAACCGTTAAAATCCTCAAATAAAAACTTGCCGGCTCCGGAGCAGGGAGCCGGCAAGCCGTGTTTCACTTTCTCGCGGCTTCGAACGGATAGATCATGTTTCCGGTCTTGTGTTCGGGCGGCCAGACGACGACCCATTTTTTAAGGTCGGTGACCTGACCGAGGTCATTGCCGGTTACGTTTTGCCATTGCGTAACAACCATGCGCGGCTTGGCCCATTCGCCATCCTTGCCGAACTTGATCTGGCCAGCCACAGTTTCGAACGTGTGGGTGCGGATGTATTCCGCGATCTTGGCATGGTTGAAGCTTTTGGTGCCTTCGACCGCTGCGGCCAGGACCTGGCCCGCCGCATATCCGTACGGAGCAAAGTTATATCCATATGGATCCACACCTTGTCCCTTGGCCCGTTCGCGATATTTGTCGAGCAACTGCCGAACTCCGGAGAAATTAAATGTCGGAATCGGCACAAAGACCTCGGCATTGTTCAGATAGCCGTTCATCAGCGGCCCCATCTGAATCTTGAGCGGCGTGGCAAGAAGACCAATCATCGTGCCGCCCATCATCTTGGGTGTCAGGCCGGCCTCGTTGGCAGCGCGCACGAAACCAACCGAAGTCGGGCGGGTAGGCGCCCACGAAGACGATGTCCGGATTGGTCGCCTTGATGGCGCGTACGATCGGCGACAGGTCGGTGATCGCTGGCGGATAGCGCTGATCGTAAACGATCGTCAGGCCGGCGGCCTTCGCATTGTCGCGCGCGCCATCTAGTTGCATTTTTCCCGAATTCGGCATCGGCGCCGACAAGGGCAACTGTTTTTGGCTTGGGGTTTTGCGCGGCCGCCAGTTCAAAGAACCCCCGCGAGAACTCGCGTTTCGGATCGGGCCCGAGGGGAATCATGGAGAAGTAGTTTTTGTAGTGCACTTCGCTGTTGGCGGCCGTGCCGAGAATTCCGATCGTGGTCAGATTCCGCGGTGCGATAATTGGCAGTGCCGCGCTGATCTGGTTGGTGCCATACGGCCCGAGGATCAGCTCGACCTTATCGACGTCGAGCAGTTTTGTGTAGATGTTATTTTCGTTGGCAGGGTTGGTCTGATCGTCATAGTAGACCAATTCGACTGGCCGGCCCTGCAACCCGCCTTTTGCATTCACGTCATCGCGCCAGATTTCGAGCGCGATCAGCAGCTGTTTGCCATTCGGTGCATTCGCGCCAGTCAGCCCCAGGCTGAAGCCGACCTTGACCGGATCGGCCGCCACGGCCTCGCGTAAAAACGCCGACGATGCCGAAGCCAGAAGAATCCAAGCAAGCGTCCAGATTGTCACACGCAGACGAAGTAATGCGCGCATGTTTTGCCTCCCACATTTTTTTGCCCCCTCTTGTTTTTGGCGCGTGCTGTAGGGCGGCAAGCACACGCTCTGTAGTTATCCGCCAATGCCTATCCGGCGCGCCGCGCGCCATTGAGAAACAATTTCGCCGCGGCCTTGATGGTGCGTGCAATCCCTTCGGGTGAGGTCGCTTCGTGCGAGGATGTCAGCAGCGCCAGCTGGTGCTTGCCGGTCAGCATGTCCAGAAAAAGTTCAGCCAGCATTGTGGGGTCACCTGGGCCGAGCTTTCCCGCTTTTTGCTGGCGTTCGATCCAGCCGGCGACCAGGCCGTAAGCCGATATCGGGACCAAGCTGGTAAAAGAGCCTGGCGACCGACGGAAAGCTG
Source organism: uncultured Alphaproteobacteria bacterium (assembly GCA_963815055.1). Classification (GTDB taxonomy): domain Bacteria; phylum Pseudomonadota; class Alphaproteobacteria; order Rhizobiales; family Xanthobacteraceae; genus Pseudolabrys. The sequence goes on from CAWFEU010000006.1 coordinate 225,373, forward strand.
CGGCCCATTGAAACCATCAGCCGATGCTGCTCGAGAATACGGCGATGCAAGATCATGTTGAGAAAGTGCGTGCCGATCGCCGTCAGCTGTTTTTCGAGACTGGCATTCTTGTCGACCAACGCGAACATATCGCGTTGAACGCTGGCGCAATATTCGGTGATCACGATCTCGAAAAGACCAGCCTTGCCTCCGAAACGCTCGTAAAGGGTACGCTTGGATCCGCCAATTCGCTCGACGATATCGTCAATGGTGACCTGCTCGTAGCCGCGCTCAAGGAACAGCGGTGCAACGAGCGCAACGATCTCGCGTTGGCGTTCTTCGGTCAGCCGGCCGCCGCGACGGGGCTGCGATCTTTTTGCGACGTTTCGAATGGTGCGTCGCTGGACGCCTTTGCTTCCGCCGATGAATAATTCCGACATTCAGAATCTGCCCGATAACATGAAGGGCAACGCATCCGGCACGCAATCATCAATTGGTACTGCGTCGCTCAAATCTTGTCCTTGCATATGACCATGTATACGGTAACGTACATTACACAAAACGTCCGCGCAAAAAAGACGGTGTGGGAGGAAAAATTGAATTCGTCAGCAACGGCTGACGCGCCGCGCCTGGCGCGCGACCGTTTTCTTCTCAGCATCGATCGAGGATGCCGGCGTTTCGCGGCCAGCGGTACGCGAGCGCGCGAGCGCGTCGCGCGCAGGAAGGACACCAATGGCTGAGGACGGCTATCGGCTGATCACCTTTCGATCTGCTTCCGGTGAACCACAAGCCGGGGTGAAAGTCGGGGATCGAGTCTATCCCGCGGCGTCGCTGGTTCGCGGGTTGAAGGATGCCGGCTCTGTCCTCGGTCTGCTGCGGAAGTGGGACACGGCGCATCCATTGCTCGACGCCGCCGCAAAGAAAGTAGATCCAAAGGCCGGCGCCGCAATGTCCGACGTGTCGTTGCTGGCGCCCATTTTATATCCGGGCGCGCTTTACTGCGCCGGCGCGAACTACTGGGATCATCTCGAGGAGATGGCCGAGATCGCCAAACGCGTGACCGGCAAGGCACCGGCGATGACCAAAGCCAAGGATCCGTACTTTTTCATGAAAACGACGGCCGGTTCGATCATCGGCCACAATACGCCGACGCGGCTTCCGAAGTTCTCAAAGCAGGTTGATTGGGAGGCGGAGCTGGGCGTCGTTATCGCCCGACCCACCCGCAACATCTCCGAAGAGCAGGCGCTGGATGCGATTGCCGGCTATCTGATCGTCAACGATCTTTCCGCCCGTGACCTGATGAAGCGCGAGGGGTCTCCCTTCGGCATGGACTGGGTCGGCCAGAAATGCTTCGAGGATGCCGCGCCGATGGGACCGTGGTTCACGCCCGCTGCCTATATCCGCGAACCCAATGACATGGCCATCAAGCTCTGGGTCAATGGCGTCCTGAAGCAAAACTCCAACACCGCAAAGCTTGTGCACAATATCGCGGAACAGATCGCCTACCTGTCGCGCCACTTCACCTTGCAGCCCGGCGATGTGATTGCGACGGGAACGCCTGCCGGCGTCGGCATGCCGCGCGGCGAATTTCTCAAGGTCGGCGACGAAGTCAAAATCGAGATCGACGGCTGCGGCACCTTGGTCAACCGCATGGTCCAGGACGATTCCTGAGGAAGCGGCCATGACGCAGCCCCCCGAACGCATTCGCCAACTCACCCAGAACATGTGGAAGAAGCAATTCTACGCCGTGTTCTGGCAAGGCAAGGATGCCGATCTTGCCCCGTATCTTGCCGAGCATTTGCAATACATGATCGATGTCGAACGCGACGGTAAGCTGTTCGCGTCCGGGCCGCTCGACTTCGGGAAAAGCAGCGACGGCATGACAATTCTTCGCGTCGACAGCGAGGCGGATGCTCGCACGATCGCCGAACGGGATCCCCTTGTTGTCAATGGTGTGCGTGACTTCAGCATCCGCGAATGGACCGTGATGGAGGGTTCTTTCAGCGTGGCGGTAAAGTTCTCCGATCGGTCTATCGAAATTGCATAGGCTGGCGGCGCGGCAGCGCGAGAGGGCGTGATGGAAACGATCGGATTTATAGGCGTCGGCAAAATTGGCTTTCCGATGTGCCGTCACCTCATCAAGGCCGGGCATCGCGTGCTCGGCTATCGACGCGGTTCCCTGGCGGAATTCGAAAAAGCCGGGGGCATTGCGGCGAAATCGTCGGCCGAGGCGACGGAGAAAGCCGACATTGTATTCACCTGCCTGCCTTCCGACGAAGCGCTTGAGGAGGTCGTGAACGGCTCTCACGGGATCGCCAGTGCGGCGAAGCCGAGCCAGATCGTCGTCGAGTTCGGCTCGCATCCGGTGGAGCTGAAAAAAAAGTACATCGCTCCCCTGGCTGAGAAGGGCGCCATTTTTCTCGATGGCGAGGTCGGTGGCACGCCCGGCATGGTCGAAGCCCGCAAAGGAGTAATTTATCTCAGCGGCGACGCGCAGGCCTGCGAGCGCCTCGCGCCGATCGTGAAGACCTTTGCCGAGATCTCGATTTTTCTTGGTCCGTTCGGTGCCTCGACTACGGTCAAGACCATCAACAACATCATGGTTGGCCTGCACATCGCCGGCACCGCGCAGGCGATGGCGATCGGGCTTCGCGCCGGCGTCGATGTGGACCTGATGATCAAGGCGATCGCCAACGGCAGCGGTGGCTCGACGCAGTTCGGAATTCGTGCGCCCTGGATGGTGCAGCGCAAGTTCATGCCGCAGCAAGGCTCGGCCCAGGGTCTTGCGCACTATCTCGAGCGCGGCAAGGAATTGGCCGACGAGGTCGGCGTCGACGCGCCACTGGTCGATTGTCTGATGGACATTTTCCATCGCGCGCTGCCGCAGATTGGCGAGCGCGATGTCGCGTCCATCATCGAGATTTTCGAACCCGAAGCAAAGGCCAAGAGCTCAGGCAGTAACACGAGGTGATGCAATGATTGGTGTACGCAAAATCGCTCATGCGACCTATGAAGTCCCCGATCTCGACCGGCAACTTGAGTACTACACGGATATTCTTGGGCTCACGCTCTCGGCCAAGGAAAAGGATGCGGCTTATCTTTCAAGCACGATCGACCATCACTCGGTCGTTCTGAAAAAGGGGGCTCAGGCCAAGTGTATCCGGATCGGATTCCAGATGGGGCCGGACGACGATCTCAACGCGTTTGAAAAACAAACCACGGCATTGAATGTCAAGACAACGCGCAAGAAGGATCCGGAGCCGACGATCGCGGACATGGTGTGTTTCGAAGATCCGAAAGGCACCATCATGGAAGTGTTCAAGCGGGCCGATTTCCAGCACCAGAAATTCCAGAGCAAGGGCGTTGTCCCGCACAAGCTCGGGCACGTCGCGTTCCACTGCGAGGACGCAAAGGCCGTGACCAAGTTCTATTGTGACGTGCTGGGTTTCCGCGTGTCAGACTGGATGGGCGACTTCTTCTCATTCCTGCGCTGCGGCGTCGATCATCACACCATCAATCTGATCAGCACGGGCTCGAACCGTCATTTCCATACCGCATTCGAGCTGCGCGACTGGGGGCACCTGCAGACTGCCTGCGATTACCTGAGCCTCAATGGATACAAGATGCTTTGGGGCCCGGGGCGCCACGGCATCGGCCACAACCTGTTCGCCTATCATCAAAGTCCGGCAGGCCTGATCACCGAGCTGTTCGCCGAGCTGGACGAGATGAAAGACGAGGCCCTGGGTTATTTCGAACCGAGACCATGGCACCGCGACAATCCGCAGCGTCCGAAAGTCTGGGCGAAGGATCCCAACGCCGCGAACCTGTGGGGTCCGATGCCGCCGGACGAAATGATGAAGCTGTAAGAAGTTGACGTTGTTGCCGGGCCTTCCGCGCCGGCAATAATGGGAGCATCGGCGTGACGGTCGAACAAATTCAATCCGCGCGCGTGAAGAAACCCGGCGTCGACGAGTTGTTGGACTCGCGCGCGCGCGATAGCCACGTTGGCGCGCGAACACGCGCTCGAAACCGAACAGAACCGCCAGGTATCCGCTGCGCTGATTGCCAAAATGCGTGAGGCGGGACTGTTCCGTGTCATGCAGCCGGCCCGCTTTGACGGCTTCGAGTACGGTTATGACGCGTTCGTCGAGCTGGTGGCAGCCGTTGCGAGCCGGCGACGGCTCGACCGGCTGGGTTTACAGCCTCGGCGCCGTGCATCCCTGGCTGATTGCCTGTTATCCGGAAGAGGCGCAGCAAGAGGTCTGGAGCGAGGATCGCGACGCAATCGCTGCCGTGTCATACGCGCCGACCGGCAAAGCCGTTGGCGGAAAAAGGCGGTTACCGGCTCAGTGGCCGTTTCAGCTTTGCCAGCGGTTGTGACAATGCGACCTGGGGAATCCTTGGCGGGATGCTGCCGCTCGAAGGCGGGCCGCGACCCGGGTTCTTCCTCGTTCCGCGATCGCAATTCACTATCCACGACGACTGGTTCACGATGGGACTGGCCGGCACCGGCAGCAAGACCATCGTGGTCGAGGATCAGTTCGTTCCGGCCTTTCGCACGGTCACTTTCGCGGAGATGTTGACCGGACAACGGGCCGGGCACGCAAACCAATAGCAATCCCCTTTACCGCCAGCCCATGCTGGCCGTCGTGCCGCATTGTCTCGTTGCACCGGCCCTCGGCATGGCCCGCGGCGCGCTCGAAGCTTTCAAGGAACAGGCGAGCGGCCGTACAACGCGCGGCGCGGTCGCTGGTGGAAACAACAAAATGAGCGAGTTCGCCACCATCCAGATGCGTGTCGCCGAAGCGACCGCGTCAATTGATGCCGCGCAGCTCATGATCCATCGCGATATCAGCGACACGCTCGCGACTGTTACCGCGGGCAAGCAGGCGGGTGTCGAATTGCGGATGCGCAATCGTCTCACGCATTCGTTCGCCACAAGGCTTCTGGTTCAGGCGGTTGATGCGGTCTTTGTCGCGGCCGGCGGCGCCGCGCTCGGCCTGCAGCATCCGGTGCAGCGTTTCTGGCGCGACATCCACGCCGCGAGCGCGCATATCAGCCTGAATTGGGATTCGGTTTCGGCCATGTACGGGCAGCATGTGTTTGGGCTTGAACCGAGAGGGCAATATTGACGCGGGTGACGCTTGCGTTAATTGCCTAGCAACTGGGACATTCTCTTAGGCCCATCGGGACTCATGACGTCGAAGGCGACCGAGCCGGTAACGCGGTCGGCGAGTTACGGCTGCAAGGTGATTTCGCAGACCAGACCGTCTGCACGCCAGTCAAAATTCGCTTTTCCCGCCTGCTGAGCAACCAGTTGTTCGATAATCCGCCTGCCAAATCCCTTGCGCGTTGGTACCTGCACTGCCGGGCCTCCCGTTTCGGTCCAGCTCAGGTGCAAGCGGCCGTCGGCCTGCTGCAGCCATTTCAGGTCGACCTGGCCATTCGCCGTGGACAACGCGCCGTATTTGGCCGCATTCGTCGATAGCTCGTGCAGTGTCACGGCAATGGCTTGGGCGGAGTTGGGTTCCAGGAATATCGGCGGCCCCTCCAGGCGAACGCGCTTTTGTTTTGCCTCGGTATAGGGAGCAAGCTCCTGTGCCGCGATTGTCGACAGGTCGGCACCAATCCAGCGCGTTTTGGCGAATATCGAGTGGATATTCGCGAGCGCCTGTATGCGTCCTTCAATTGCCTTTTTCACCCCTTCGGCGGTATCGGCCTGGGAAAGATGGACAGCTGCCTGTACGACCGCGAGCAGGTTCTTGCTTCTGTGCTCCGCTTCCTGGGCCAGGGTCGAGATCAATTCCTGATTTCGCTTTTGCTCCGTAATATCCCTCGCAATCTTCGATGCCCCGACGATCTTGCCATCGTCGTCTTTGACCGGAGAAACGGACAACGAAACGACGATCAAGCCGCCGTTCTTGCGCTGCCTTATCGTCTCGAAATGGTCGATGCGTTCCCCGCGCCTTATGCGGGTCAGAATTTCACGCTCTTCGCTCTGCCGATCTGCGGGGATCACAAGTGTAATGGGTTGACCGATCGCTTCCTCGGATGTGTAGCCGAACATCCGCTCGGCCCCTCTGTTCCAGCTGGCAATAATTCCGTCGAGGTTCTTGCTGACGATCGCATCGTCACTCGATTCGACGATTGATGCCAGCGAGTGCAACCGCTGCTCGGCGGATTTATTTTCAGCCAGATTGCGCGTCACAGTTCCATACGCGGTCATGGCGCCTGTTGAATCACGAACCGGAAAAATGTTGTAAAGCACCGGAATGAGTTGCCCGGTCTGAAAGTGCCGAAATCTCAATTCGCCTTCCCAAAAGCCGGCCGCCTGAACGGCGGGTAGTACTTCGTCGAGAATCCGACCGTGGTCGTCCGGTGAGAAATACTCGATGATCCGGGTTGAACGGACCGCTTTCAAATCTTGCAGTCCCACCAGCTTGCGGCCGGCTTCGTTAACGAAGAGTGCGTTGCCGTCGAGATCAGCTACGCCGATAAATTCACGGGATGCGTTTACGAGCGACGCAAGCATACGCGCGAGATTGTCGTCGGCATCAAATTTGCCAAGTTCCCGGGTGATTGCCGAAAATTCGTCTAACACGCCAACACTCCGATACACCCTGGCCGCTCAGCGGAATACTAGCGCGTCAAGGCCTCCCGTGGCCATTGGCGCGCGGCGATCTCTGCGGGCTTAAGCCACATCGCCGCATCTGACGGATAATTGATGGTGCCGCGGCCCCCCTGACTTTCGACTTGCGATCTACCGGTGCCCTGCCGCGATCCAGGCGTGATATCCAGGTCGACTTCAATTGTTGGACGCGGGCGCGCTGTCCTCTCTGGTTAGCGCATCAACGGTTCTGCGGATGAACGGCGTAATCAACAGTACAAACGGAATCATAATGGCCCACGAGAAAATCCAGGACTTGAGCCAGTGGCCGATGAATATTCCCGTATACATAAATGGGCCACTGGCGATTCCCGCCGCAATCGCGCAGGTAAACCCGGACTGAATTAGTCCGAATAGAAAATGACCGTACCGCTTCGGGATTCTCATCATTCGCAGGCCTCGATGCTTATTCGGTTGATCACTTCAGGATCCTGAGCGCGGCATCAACCGCACATCGCAGGAAGTCAGCGGTTTCTGTTTCCTGATCCCTTGCCGCGACGATTTTGTGAGCAGGCACAATGGCGGCCATGAACTCGTGGGTGTGCCAGTGACCAAACATCGGCAAGGTCGGCAGCGTTGCAGGGTCAGGCTTCGGAAATACCGAAACGTAGAAATATGGTTCATCGTAGTATTCATCGCCCGGCGAAAGCCCGATGCCGACATATCCGGTCTCGCCCGCGGTATGTCGGGGGAGGGTGGTCAAAGTCGCAAGATCGAAATGGTGAGGCCAGCAGCAGACCGATGACGCCGCCAACTTGCGCTCCGTCAGTTGCCCTTGAATGTTGTTCAGCAAGAGTTCTGAATTGGAAAACCATGCGGCGAGTTCGGCCAAGGCAATAGCCGAAGCCACCGCGTCGTAGGGGGCGCCTTTGGCAACGGCATGGTCAGGGATCCTGTAGGGCGAGGGCGTGTCCAGGTCGCCTGCATCAATGCCGACCTTGCCAAGCTGGTCACCAAGCCATTGGCGTACTTCGGGGTCGGTACGGCCACTGAGAAAAATGGATGGGACGCCTGCTGGACCATGGCCGTCGCTCAACGCAAGCGTGAGATGGCTGATCTGCAGGCATAACTGCATGCCATTCTTCAAAGGTTGCGTCTTGAACCCCTCGATAGCGCGATCCCAAAGGAGACTCGTATGGCCGTCGTCCGGTTGAGGTGGAATATAGGCGCGCGCAGCCCGCGCCAGCCATTGAGCCGCGTGGTGCGCTTGCAGGCGCGCTTCGCTCAATCGGGGTTTACCGATGTCACGAACCATTCGCCAATCAGATCGGGCGCCAGTTCTTTCGCTCATTTAGCTTCCCACTTTGTGGGTGTTTGACAAATGAATTTCAGGATGGCCTCACGCGAGGTCGACCGCCGACTGCATGTATAATATCGGTGGGCTTCCCGGTATCGTAGCGTCGACCCCGCACGTGACCCTGTGATTTACCTATGTCTGAGCGATCGCGCCATGCACCTCAAAAATATTCCATTCGGCATAACTGACTGGCAGACCCTTCCGGCAGAAACCCACGCGGGTGATGTCGGTCAAGCGACATGGCGAACACAGCATTTCGGTGACATTCGCATCCGGCTCGTCGATTATTCTCCCGGGTATGTCGCAAATCATTGGTGCGCTAAGGGTCATATCATATTTTGCATCAAAGGGGAGATGACAACGGATTTGATGGATGGCCGCTCCTTTCAGCTCAAGGCGGGCCAGAGCTATCAAGTCGCAGATAATGACGGGCATCACCGTTCGCACACTGAATTCGGTGCGCAATTGTTCATCGTCGACTAGGGCGTTGGGTCTGCCGCGTTCGGCGCAAACATAAAACGCAGGGTCAATATTTATTCCCCGACAACCTGCTCAATCCTGCTTCGCAAAAACGTTACCTAGAGCGGGCCGGCAACCATCAATCGCCGGGAATTTCGCGTTCGCTTTTCAGTCTCCTCCTGTGTGCGGCCGCAAACGGCCGCTCTGTTTGCCGCAACTCGGCGACGAAGTCGCCGCGAAATCCCCGGCGGACTTTTACTCAAACGCAGGAGTACTGATATGAAGAAGTTTCTGGCCACCCTGGCTGTGCTGACCGTCGTCGCAACGCCGGCAATTGCGCAATCGTTCTGCACTTGTGACGGCACCGGACCGATCACTCTTCCCCAGAACGCAGCCATTGCAGCCCCGCAGAGCGGGCAAAACGCTTTCGCCATGGTTTCGGCGCCCAGCTCGGCCTCCAATTCAGACAGTCCGGCAGCCGCCGGCGGTGGCAGCCTCGGCTACAATGAAATGCTCCGTAGTTTCTGAGCAGACGAAACAAACGGGGTGGGTCCAGGCCCGCCCCGCTTTCCTTCATTGTCTCGCCGGCAGGCCCGGGCGAGTAGCCGCGTCCGCATGGTCTGTAATCGCCGCCCAGGCGTCGCTTGGATATCCGTCAATATCCGCTCATGATCCCAGGTGGATATCGGCTAGGATAATGCAGGGGATGTGGGATGAAACATTGGATCGGCGTTGTCGGCGCAATCCTCATTGGAACGCCGGCGCACGCGCAGGGCGACCCAACCAGCGGGACCGCGTTTTACCCAAGTTGCCTGGCAGCCGCTGATATTGTTCAAGGCAAGCGTCCGGCGACTGACTCAGAAGATGCCGCCAGGCAACTTCGGCAAGCATCGGCATGCTTTGGGGCGGTAATGGCAATCATGAAGCTCGCGCCATTGTTCAAGCCGGAATTTTCCATGTGTCCCCCGTCCGATATTTCGCAAGACAACAAAGGCGCAGCTTGCTCAAATGGTGCTTTCCATCACGGCTTTTCTGAAAAGCCATCCCGAGCAACGTCTCGAACAATTTCCATCAGACCGCGGTGAACGCTTTGGTCGCTGCCTGGCCTTGTTCAAAATAGCATCGCGACGCGGGATACCGATGCGCAGTTCGAGCGCAGGTCATTTGTGTCACGACGCCGCGTGGCTCAGGTCAATTTCCGAGAATCTCGGACCAGAGCTTGCCCGTCTTCGGATCGAACAGGTCCCAATTGCTGCCATCCGGGCGGCGGCGTATCGCAAATTGCATTCTTTTTGGCCCCTCGGGGCTTATGACGTCGAACGCGACCATGCCGGTGTTGCGGTCGACAAATTTGTGCTCGACGCAGTCGCTCGTCTGTAAACTGTTCCCCAAAACCAGCAGTTCAGAGTAGGCCGACTTGCAGGCATTCCTGACGTCGCCATCGGGCAGTGTGATTTCCACCGCTTTTGGAGGTTCGGCGTTAACGGTGCCTGACAGCGGCAGGAGATGATACGCCGCGATGCCGAGCGGCACCGATGCGAGCATCATGATCGGAATGACATATTTTGCCGGAACGTCAGTCATGCGACCGCCTGGAGTTTGGCGATCGTAGCAACTTAACGGTGAACGCTACGCTAACGCGGAATCCGAGGTCAAAAACACGCCAAGATCTCGAAACTGGCGAAGTTCCGCTTTCTGAATCATGCGGCCATCACGAGAGACGCCCAATTCCGGGTGATCCGGCCGCCGCCCTCCTCACTTCTTCGCTGAGCAACAGCGCCGACTCTTTTGTCATCGATAAACGGATGATGTCTGCGTCCAATGTCCTGAGTTCAAGCAACAAAAGGTCCGGACGATCCGGAGGGACGGATGTGCGAAATCCCGATACGGCATGGAAAATGTGCTGTTCGTTCTGTTCTTCGTTGGCCATGGGACGTCCTTCAATAATGGCTGCCGAGGGCAGTGGCTCTAGCACGGGTGCCGCTTGCGATGCCACGGTGGCAACGGCACCGGTGACACCTACGACTTGTCCCGCTGCCCACGTCACGATGACGCGTACGACCTTGTCGTTGACATTGGGGTGCGGCATCGGCGGGCTCTCAATGTGCAGCACGTCGTCGCCTTCGAAGCGAAGGAAGCGGACCTGCTCGCCCCCTACCCAGGCTTCGTTCCAGGCGACTTCGACCTTCGTGATCACCTTGTCGCCTTCGACGCGATAGCGCCCGCTATAGGCGATCATGCTGCGCAGCGCCTTGGCGCGGTCCTCGTCAGTTTTCGGCACCGGCCGCCCGTCGGCGGTGACCAGCGCGAGCCAGCGCCCTTCCGGCGTCGCAATCTGGTAGCCGCGCGGGTGTTCACCCAGCACCGGGGCTTTCTCTTTGGTTTGCGCGTCTTCGTACATCACGGAGACCAGCTTCCAGGTACCGACAATTTTGTCCCGGTCGGCGGCATGGGCGGGCAGGCAGAGCAGCAAATACGATTGCGCGCATCGGGTTCTCCTATTCCGCCGTCCAGCCGCCGTCGATGACCAGCGAACTGCCCGTCATCAGCGCCGAAGCGTCGCTGGCCAGAAACACGATGGCGCCCATCAGGTCCTCGACCTGGCCCAGCCGGCCAAGCTTGATCTTGTCGAGCACCGCTTTTTTGAAAGCCGGGTTCTTGAACGACGGCGCCGTCATCGGCGTTTCGATGAAGGTCGGCGCCAGTGAATTGACGCGAATGCCGATCGGCGCCAGCTCCACCGCCAGCGCCTTGGTGAAACCTTCGACCGCGTGCTTGGCCGAGCAGTAGATCGTGCGCCCGGCCCAGCCGACGTGACCCATTTGCGACGACACGTTGATGATCGAGCCCGGCTTCCCGGCCGCGGTGAGTTCGCGCACCACCGCTTGCGTCACGAAATATGTCGCGCGCGTGTCGAGGTCGAACAGCCAGTCGTAGACTTCGTGCTTGGTGTCGACGAACGGGCCGGGGTTGTTGCCGCCGGCGCTGTTGACCAGGATATCGAAGACTTTGCCCCTGAGTGCCTTGTCGACCGCGTCGTCGTCGGTGACGTCGAGCGTCAGCGTGTCAGCCTTTTGGCCGCGCGCGCGGATCGCTGACGCGGCCTCTTCGATCTCGCTTGTCGTGCGTGCAGCCAGCGTGACGTGCGCGCCGGCATCGGCCAGCGCCGCGGCGGCTGCGAGCCCGATGCCGCGGCCGCCGCCGGTCACCAGCGCGCGTTTGCCGTCGAGGCGGAAGGATGGTGTCTTGGGGAGGGTGATCTGACTCATGACAAGCTGCAAACCCAGGTCCATTCCCTCCCCCCTTGTGGGGGAGGGTTAGGGAGGAGGGTGACGCGTTTGCCGACGAGAGCGCGACAAAGTTCAACCCCCACCCCCGGCCCCTCCCCACAAGGGGGAGGGGAGTTGTTCCGAATTCGTTGCGCGATCATCATTCCGCTGCCTGGGCGTAAGGCACGTCGCGGCCGCCATAGCGGCGCACCCGGATATTGGCCTGTTCGGCGTGACCGGAGAATCCTTCGAGAATGCAAAGCCGCGAGCACACTTCGCCGATCCTGGCGCTGGCCTCGTCGGTCAGCACCTTTTGATAAGTGCAGGTCTTGATGAACTTGCCGACCCAGAGGCCGCCCGTGAAACGCGCGTTTTTCTTGGTCGGCAGCGTGTGGTTGGTGCCGATCACCTTGTCGCCATAGGCGACGTTGGTGCGCGGCCCGAGGAACAGCGAGCCGTAATTCCTCATGCCGTTGAGGAAAACGTCCGGATCGCGCGTCATGACCTGCACGTGCTCGGATGCGACGCGATCGGCCTCGGCAATCATTTCGGCTTCGCTGTCGCAGACGATCACCTCGCCATAGTCTTTCCAGGCCTGTCCGGCGGCGTCGGCGGTCGGCAGGATCGTGAGCAGCCGTTCGACCTCCGTCATCGTCGCTTTCGCGAGCTTTTCCGAATTGGTGATCATGACGGCGGGGGAGGTGGGCCCGTGCTCGGCCTGGCCGAGCAGGTCGGTGGCGCAGATTTCGCCGTCGACGCTATCGTCGGCGATGATCAGCGTTTCGGTTGGGCCGGCCAGAAGATCGATCCCGACGCGGCCGAACAGTTGGCGCTTGGCCTCGGCCACATAGGCGTTGCCGGGGCCGACGATCATGTCGACGGGCTGCGATCGATTCGGTGCCGAGCGCCATGGCGGCGACGGCCTGCACGCCGCCAAGGACATAAATGTCATCCGCGCCGCCGAAATGCATGGCGGCGACGATGGCCGGGTGCGGCCCGCCCTTGAAGGGCGGCGCACAGGCGATGATGCGTTTCACGCCGGCGACCTTGGCGGTGACGATCGACATATGCGCCGAAGCGACCATCGGATAGCGGCCGCCCGGCACATAGCAGCCGATCGAATTGACCGGGATATGGCGGTGGCCGAGCACGACGCCGGGCAGCGTTTCGACTCTCGAGGTCGTGCATGGTCTCGCGCTGTTTCTGCGCGAAGTTGCGGACCTGCGCCTGGGCGAACTTGATGTCCTCGAGGTCCCGCTTGGGAACCTGCGCGATGGCGCGTTCGACCTCGGCAGGCGAAAGCCTGAAATCCTTCGGCGACCATTTGTCGAATTTCTCCGACAATTCGCGGATCGCCGCATCCTTGCGCTCGTCGACTTGCGCCAGGATGCCTTCGACGGTCTCGCGCACCTTGGCGTCGGCGGCCTTGATCGCGCCCGCGTCCATTCCGCGCTTGAGCCAACGGGGCATGAGATGTCTCCCGACTATAAACGATGTCATTGCCGGGCTTGACCCGGCAATCCATGAAGTCTTTCGGCAAGTTGAACCGCGTCATGGACCCCCGGGTCAAGCCCGGGGGTGACGGCTGAAATTTGCCGGTCGAGATCACCAGATCACGGCGCTTCGCGCCGGCCCGGTGATGACGCCTGCGGCGTCACTTAATCGCCTGCGGATTGATCGGCGATCCCGTTCCGCCGGTGATGATCAGCGGCGGTCCGCAGAAGAAGAATTCGTAAATGCCGTCCTGATCGCAGTCCTCGGCCAGCTCCTTGAGATAGAAAATCTCGCCCATGCATAGGCCCATGGCGGGGATCACGACCCAATGCCAGGGCTGATTGGCCTCAGTGGTCTCGTTCGGCCGCACCTCGACGCCCCAGGTGTCGGTGCAAATCGCTGCGATCTGATTGTCCTGACACCAGTAGCAATTCTCGAACTTCACGCCCGGTGCATCACCGCCGGCATAGCCGCCCCATTCCTTCTCGGCGAGGCAACGTTCCATTTGGCCGGTGCGCACGATGACGAAGTCGCCGCGCCCGATCGACACGTTCTGCTGCTTCGCGCACTGGTCGAGTTCGTCATTGGAGATGCTTTCGCCGTCCTGCATCCATTTCACGCCGCGATAGCGCGCGATGTCGAGCAGCACGCCACGGCCGACCATCTTGTTCTTCGAATGCTCGATGCCGAGCACGTTGAGCCCGCGGGCGTCGACCATCTTGGCCTCGTGGCCGTTGTAGCCTTTGTCCTCGTAGAAGATGTGGCCAAGCGCATCCCAGTGGGTGGCGCCCTGCACGCACAGCATCAGCGTGTCGTCGGCATAGCGGATCTTGTTCCAGTCCTGCCGCCCGGCAATGGCGTCGGTGCCGGTGGCGAGCATCTGGTGGATCGGATTGAAGCGCCCGCCGAACAGTCCGGTCTGCGGGCCTTCGCGGTCGAGCGGGATGCCGAGCGCAAACACCTTGCCGGAGCGGATCAGGCTTGCCGCCTTCACGATATCCTCGGGCGTGACATGGTTGAGGGTGCCGATCTGGTCTTCCTTGCCCCAGCGGCCCCAGTTGCTGAGCTTCTTGCTGGCTTCGGCGATTGCTTGCTTGCCGACCTTGATGTTCATGACGTTCCTTCCGGACTTTTCGTTATTTCGCGGCGTCAAATTGTGCCGCCCGCTATCCCGGCAATAATCGCCGGTCACCGGTGTTTCATCAAGCGGGGTGCGTCACCGGTGCTTTGACAGGGCACGCGACGCTTGCGCATGATCCCGGCCCACAAGCGCGCGACAAGAAACCGTCACTCAGGGAGGATATTCATGAAACGCAATCTGTTTGTCGCTGCCGCCATTCTGGCCGTGCTTGCTCTGCCCGCCCATGGAGCCAACATCATGGATGAGTGGGCAACCGTGAAACCCCCGGCAGCACCCGAACTCAAATCCGTGACAATTGATCCGAAGACAACCGCCCTGCTGCTGCTCGATTTCATCAACCCCAATTGCACCAACCGTCCGCGTTGCATGGCGTCGATTCCGGCGATGAAAAAGCTGCTCGTGCGAGGCGCGGCGCCAAAGGCATGATGGTTGTCTACAGCGTTGCCAACAACGCGAAGCCCGACAAAATTCTTGCCGATATTGCACCGGCGGCCGGCGACCCGGTGGTGAATGGCAGCGTCGACAAGTTTGCAGGAACAGATTTGGAAAAGACGCTGAGAGACAAAGGTATCAGAGTGTGATTGTCACAGGAACGGGTGCTCACGGTGCGGTGCTTTATACCGCGAGCGCCGCGGCTGTGAAGAAGTTCAAAGTGATTGTCCCGGTGGATGGAATGGCATCGGAAGATTTGTATTTCGAGCAGGCCACTGCGTGGCTGCTTGCGAAAGGTACCGGAGGGATCGGACCGCAAACCACGCTGACCAGGAGCGACATGATCAAGTTCTGATGAGGGGCGGGGTCACACCTTCCCGAGCGCCCGAAGAATCTTGTCCGGTGTGAACGGCATGTCGGTGACCGGCTGCGCCCCAAGCGGGCGCAGCGCGTCATTGATCGCGTTCATCACGCAGGCTGGTGCGCCGGCGGTGCCGGCTTCGCCGGCGCCCTTGGCGCCGAGCTCGCTGTCGGCGGTCGGCGAAACGACAATGCCCGCATTCGATGTCGGGCATCTCCACCGCCATCGGCACCAGGTAGTCGGCCATGTTGCCGTTGAGCATTTGTCCGCGCTCGTCATAGAGGCATTGCTCGAACAGCGCGGCGCCGATGCCCTGCACCACGCCGCCGCGGATCTGTTCATCGACCAGCTGCGGATTGATGATGGTGCCGCAATCCTCCACGCACCAGTGCTTGAGCAACTTGACGAAGCCGGTGTCGGTATCGACCTCGAGATAACTCGCCTGGATGCCGTTGGTGAAGGCGAACGGCCAGGCGCGCGGGACATAATGACGCGTCGCCATCAGTTCGGCCTGGAAGCCGGGTGGCAGCGTGTCGGGGCGGAAGTACGCGACGCGCGCCAGTTCATCGAGCGGCAGCCGCTCCGTGCCTTTATCTTTGTCCACGACAATGCCGTTGCGGATATCGAGCTCTTCGGGCTTGGCCTGCAGCATCGCGCCCGCGACCGCCAGCACGTTGGCCCGCAGCGCCTTGCCCGCTTGCCAGGCCGCTTCGCCGCCAATGCCGGCCGCGCGCGAAGCCCAGGTGCCGCCGCCATAAGGTGTGTTGTCGGTGTCGCCGGTGATGACCCGCACTTTGTCCATCGAGACGCCGAATGACGACGCGACGCATTGCGCCACCACCGCTTCAGCGCCTTGGCCCTGTTCGGTCACGCCGGTTGCCACGATGATGGCGCCTTGCGAGTCGAGCTTGACGGTGGCGCCATCCATCGAGGTGATCCGCGCACCGCCGACGCCGTAAAAGGCGGCGGACGGATTGGTGACCTCGATGAAGCTCGCAAAACCGATGCCGCGGTAGATGCCCTTGTCGCGCAGCTTTTTCTGCTCGGCGCGCAGGCCGGCATAATTCATCATCGCGTCGAGATGCGCGAGCGCCTCGTGATGTGAGAGCAGCTCGAACTTGAGGCCGGCGGCCGATTGCGTCGGATAGGCTTCGTCGGCAATCAGATTGCGGCGGCGCAATCTCCAGCGGGTCCATGCCGATTTTGGCGGCGGCGAGCTCGACCAGCCCTTCCGTCACCGCCACCGCGATCGGGTGGCCGACCGCGCGGTACTGGCACATCACATTTTTATTCTGGAACACCACGCGCGCCTGCGCGCGGTAGTTCGGGACATTTATAGGGGCCGCCCGTGAGGTTCACGACCTGGTTGGCCTCGATGCCGCTGGTGCGCGGATAGACCGAGTAGGGGCCGATGCCCGTCAGATCATCGATCTCGAAGGCCGTGATGGTGCCGTCCTTGTTGACGCCGATCTTGGCCTTGATGCGGTGGTCGCGCGCATGAATGTCGGTGACGAAGCTCTCGATCCGGTCGGCGACGAATTTGACCGGGCGCTTGAGCAGCTTCGACAATGCGACGGTCGCCATTTCGTCGGCATACGTATGCACCTTGATGCCGAAGGAGCCGCCGACGTCTTTCGTCAGCACGCGCACCTGGTCGGTGGCGATGCCGAGATGCCTGGCGAACAGGTCCTGCATCATGTGCGGCGCCTGCGTGCCCTGGTAGACCGTCATGCGCTTCTCGCCTTCGTTCCAGTCGGCGACGATCGCGCGCGGCTCGTTGGTGACGCCGGTGTGGCGGCCGAAAGCGGAAGGTCGTTTCGATGACGGCGTCGGATTCCGCGAAGGCCTTGTCGACCGCGCCGACGTCGAGTTTTCTTTCAAAGCACAGATTGTCGCCGAGCGACGCGTGGATCACCGGCGTCTTGCGGTCGAGCGCGGTTTCCGGATCGGCGACGATCGGCAACTCTTCGTAGCTCACATCGACCAGTTCGCAGGCGTCCTCGGCTTCGGCGCGCGTGCGCGCGACCACCGCGCATACGGCTTCGCCCTGCCAGCAGGCGACTTCGACGGCGATCGGGGCCTGCGGCGCCGATTTCAGGCCCTTTAAATGCGTCAGCACGCCGACCCAGGGGGTCATTACTTTCGCCAATTCGGCGCCCGTGACCACCGCAATGACGCCCGGCGATTTCTTCGCCGCGTCGGCCTTGATCTGGACTTGATGCGGGCATGCGCATGCGGCGAGCGCACATAGGCAACATGCGTCATGCGCGGCAGCGAAACGTCGCTGACATATTGTCCGCGCCCTTGCGTGAGCCGATGCAAATTCGGCCGCGGCACCGAACGGCCGATATAGGAATTCGGCCGGTCGAGTGCGGTCAGCGCGGACGGGGCGTCTTCGGTGATTTTCATCGTGTCACGCCATTATTCGGAAGGACTGGGTCCCCGCTTTCGCGGGGACGAACGGGAAAGATCTCTTGCGACCTCTCGCTGTTTGCTGCGCTACTATCCGTTCGTCCCCGCGAAAGCGGGGACCCAGGGCAACGGGCAATGAGTTTTTTCGTATGCATTCTGGCGAGCCGGCGGAATGGCACGCTGTACACCGGGATGACTGACAATCTTGTTGGCCGCGTTTGGCAGCACCAAGAAGGATTAGTTCCCGGGTTCACCAAAACATATGGAGTCAAAACCCTGGTCTGGTTCGAGGTCCACGAAACACGAGAAGCTGCGATACTTCGCGAGCGGCAGCTCAAGAAATGGAATCGGGCCTGGAAACTCGAGTTGATTGAGCGACAGAACCCGGCATGGAATGATCTTGGCAAGGGGCTAGCGCCCTGAAGAACTGGGTCCCCGCTTTCGCGGGGACGAACGGGAAGGGTCATTTGCCGCCTCCCGCTCTTTGCTGCGCCACCGCTTCGACCGCATCGACGATGGCGTGATAGCCGGTGCAACGGCAGTAGTTGCCGGAGATGTGCTCGCGGATTTCCTCGCGGCTCGGCACGCTTTTTTTGTCTTTTGCGCGTTTGAGCAAATCCTGCGCCGCGGCGATCATGCCCGGCGTGCAGAAGCCGCATTGCAGCGCGTTGCGCTGCTCGAACGCGGCCTGCAAGTCGGCGACTTCGCCGGAATCGGACAGGCCCTCGATGGTTTCCACTGTGGCGCCATCACACTGCACGGCAAGCATCAGGCAGCCCCGGACGATCTCGCCATCGCACCCTGACGGTGCAGGCGCCGCACACGCCATGCTCGCAGCCGACATGGCTGCCGGTCAGCGACAGGTCCTCGCGCAGGAAATCGACCAGCGTCTTGCGCGGGTCCACGCGTTCCTGGACGCGTTCGCCGTTGACGGTGAGGGAGATATCAAGCGCGCGGTCGGTCATGATCGCGCCTCCATCAACTGCGCGGCGACACGGCGAAGCAGAACGCCGGCCAGGTGTTTCTTGACCTTGGCGGTCGCCTGGACGTCGTCATTCGGATCAAGATCGAGCGCCTTGACCGCGCCATCGATATCGCCGCTCGCCAGCGCCGTTTCGGCTTTTTTCACGCGCTGGGGCGTATTGCCGACCCCGAAATAGGCCAGCCGCACATCGTTCAGGCCTTTTCCGGTGGCGCGCGCGCTGGCGGCAAGCCCGACAATTGCGTAGTCGCCATGGCGGCGCGCGAGCTCGGCAAAGCCAACGCGTGTATCCTTGGTCGCGGCCGGCAGGCGGACGGCGGTGAGCACGTCGCGCGGCCCGAGCGCGGTCTCGAACAGGCCCTTGAAGAATTTCTCCGCCTTGACCTTGCGTTTTCCTTTCGGCCCGGTGATTTCGATTTCGCCGTCGAGCGCGAGCAGGCAGGCCGGCAATTCCGCCGCCGGGTCGGCGAAGGCGATCGAGCCGCCGAAGGTGCCGCGGTTGCGGATGGCGGCGTGGCCGATATGCGGCATCGCCAGCGCGATCAATGGCGCGTGCCGGGCGATCAATTCGGAACGCTCGACCTGCGTGTGCCGCGCCAGCGCGCCGATCTCGATCGAGGAGCCTTTCCTGGCGATGCCGTCGAGGCCTTTGATGCCATTGATGTCGATCAGCAGGTCCGGCGCGGAGAGCCGCATGTTAAGCGTGGCAATCAGGCTCTGCCCGCCCGCCAGCAGGCGCGCATCCTTATGCTTGCCCAACAGCGCAATCGCCTCCTTGAGCGTGCGCGTTTTTTTGTAGGCGAATGGCGCCGGTTTCACGCGTCCTCCCCGTCTTTATTATTCTTATTGTGACCGGGAACGGCGGCAGGTCAATGCAGGCAAGGCGCTCGCGATGCGGCCGCATGCCGCGTATAAAGACCGCGACAAAATGAGGGGAGAAACCAATGCCGAAGGAATTCGAGGGCAAAGGTCGTCGTCGTCAGCGGCGGCAGCCGTGGCATCGGCCGCGCGATCGCGGTCGCATTCGCGCGCGAAGGCGCGCAGACCGTGCTGGCGGCGGCCAATGAAGCCAATCTCGCGGAGGGCGCCAAGGCGGTTGCCGCAAGCGGTGGCCCGCCGGCAATGACGGTGGCCGGTGACCTGCGCACGCTGGAGGCCTGCGAGCGGGTTTTCGCCAAGGTCAGTGAGCGGTTCAAGCGCTGCGACGTGTTGGTCAACAATGCCGGCGCGACGCGTGGCCGGCAACTACTTCGAGTTGCCCGACACTGCCTGGACCGACGGTTTCGCGTTGAAGTTTTTTGCCACCGTGCGGCTGACCAAATTGTTCTGGCCGCTGCTGAAGGTAGCCCATGGCAACGTCGTCAATATCATCGGCGGCGCTGCACGCACGCCGGGCCCGGAGTTCCTGATCGGCGGCGCGGTCAATGCGGCGATGGGCAATTTTGCAAAGGGATTGACCGCGCTTGGCAACCGCGACGACATCAATATCAACGTCATTCATCCCGGACAGACGCAGACCGATCGGGTCGAGCAGCTGTTCGCGCAGTTCGCCAAGGCGCAGAACAAGTCGGTGGAGCAGGTGAGGGCAGAGGCGCTGACCAAAAGCGGCCTGCGCCGCATCGGCCAGCCGGAAGACATTGCTGCATTGACGTTGTTTCTCTGCGGTGCGCATGCGCGCCATATTCACGGCACGGCCATCGCGGTCGATGGTGGCGGCACGCCGGGGTATTATTGAACTGGGTGTCATTCCGGGGCGCGCTGAAGGCGCGAACCCGGAATCCAAAAACAAGGGCAGAGTGTGCATCTGGATTCCGGGTCCGGCGCGTTGCGCCGTCCCGGAATGACTAGGAAATTGCTTTCACGATATCGATCGCGCGGCGCAACAAGCGTCATCGATGCTTCCAGCGTGCGAAAGGCCGCATGCGATGTCAGCGTGACGTTGGGCAATTTCGTCAGCGGATGATCGGACTTCAGCGGCTCGGCGTGAAATACGTCAAGGCCGGCGTGACGGATATGGCCGCTCTTGAGCGCGTCGAGCAGCGCGCCTTCGTCCACCAGTGCGCCGCGCGCGGTGTTGACCAGAATGACGCCCGGTTTCATTCGCGCGATACGCTCCTTGCTCAGGAAGCCACGGGTTTCGTCGTTGAGAACAAGATTGAGCGAAACCACGTCCGATTTTGTCAGCAGGGTATCGATATCGACCAGCGGCACGCCGGCGCGGCGTGTCCGGTTCCAGCCAATCACGTCCATGCCGAGGCCTTTGCCCATGCGTGCGACTTCGTTGCCGATGCCGCCGAGCCCGATCACGCCGAGTGTCTTGCCGAACAGTTGCACGCCTTCCTGCGGCGTCCAGATGCCGCCACGCACGTCCCGGTCCATGCGCGCGACATCGCGCGCGGCGGCGAACATCAAGGCGATGGTGTGCTCGGCGACGGCTGTATCGCCGTAGCCCTTGATGGTGTGGACGTTCACGCCGCGCGATTTCAACTCGTCGATATTCATGTAGCTGGCGGCGCCGGTGCCGAGGAAAACAATGTGTTTGAGTTGCGGGCACTGAGCGACCAGCTCGGTCGGCATATACGAATGGTCGTCGAGCGCGATCTCGTAGCCGTTGAGGACGCGCGGCAATTCATCGCGGGCGAAGGCCTTGCGGTTGACATCGATCCTGGATCGTCGGGGCGAACAACTTTGTCCCACACCGGCGCCAACTGGTCGTTGCAGTCGATAAAGATGGATTTCATGGAGTCGACTTGAGCGGGCTTGGGCGGGAATAAGGCCGATGCAAACATTGACGGCGCGCGATGCGCGGAATACATGCACCGGGCGCCGCACACAGCATAACGCTGAATCGCCGCCTATTCCATGCCGCCGGTATGGGTGGACCATCCGGGATTTCCAATGAAACTTGCAAGCTTCAAGGTGCGCGGGCGCGACAGTTTTGGCGCGGTCGTGGGTGAGGGCGTTGTCGATCTGAAAACCCGGCTGGCGCCGAAATACTCCAGCGTGCTCGAACTGCTTCGCCGCGATGGCCTCGAGGAGGCGCGTGCGGCGGTCCAGGGCGTGCGTCCGGATTTCCCGCTCGCTGAAATCGAACTGATGCCGCCGATCGCGGATCCCGAGAAGATTCTTTGCATCGGCATCAATTACGCGAACCGCAACACCGACTATGGCGATCAGGATGTACCGAAATACCCGAGCATGTTTTTTCGCACGCCTGGATCGCTGGTAGCGCATGGACAGCCGATCGTGCGGCCGCCCGAATCGGAGCAGCTCGACTATGAAGGCGAGATCGCGCTTGTGATCGGCCGCAGCGGTCGACGGATTCCGCAAGATGAAGCGCTTGATTTTGTGGCTGGCGCAACTTTGTGCAATGAAGGCACGATCCGCGACTGGCTGCGCCACGGCAAATTCAATGTGACGCAGGGCAAGAATTGGGATGCGACCGGAAGCATCGGCCCGTGGATTGCGACCGCCGATGAAGTCGATCTGAGCAAGCCCTTGCATTTGACGGTAAAAGTCAACGGAGAGGTGACGCAGGACGACACCACTGCCAGCATGATCAAGTCGTTCGCGGAACTGATTGCTTATGTCAGCACTTTCATGACTCTCAAGCCCGGCGACATTCTCGTTACCGGGACGCCGATCAAGCTCAAGCGCAATGAAGCGCCGGTTTGGCTGAAATCCGGCGATGTCATCGAGATTGCGGTACCTCAAATCGGCGTGCTGCGTAACACGGTAAAAGACGAACAATGAGCGACGGGCACAAGAAAGTTTGCGTTATTGCCTGGCCGGCGGGCCATTCGCGCTCGCCGCTGATCCACAATTACTGGATCAAGCAGCACAAGCTCGACGCCGAATATCTGCGCGAGGCCGTGCCGCCGGAGGCGTTCGCCGACTTCATCAAGAGCATGCGCGCCAATGGCTATGTCGGCGCCAATGTCACG
This sequence comes from uncultured Alphaproteobacteria bacterium, assembly GCA_963815055.1. Lineage (GTDB taxonomy): Bacteria > Pseudomonadota > Alphaproteobacteria > Rhizobiales > Xanthobacteraceae > Pseudolabrys. The sequence goes on from CAWFEU010000006.1 coordinate 247,810, forward strand.
GTGCCGCACAAGGAGACAGTACTCAAATTGTCGGAACCGGATGAACGCGCGCGCGCCGTTGGCGCGGCCAATGCGCTCTGGTTCGATGACGACCGGTTGCGCTCGACCAATACCGACGTCGAAGGGTTTCTCGCCAATCTCGATGCCGCGACGCCGGGCTGGGACCGCGGCCTCTCGACCGCGGTGGTGCTGGGCGCAGGCGGCGGCGCGCGCGCGGCGGTGTTTGCGCTGCTCGCGCGCGAGGTCGGCCGCATTTATGTGATCAATCGCACCGAGGATCGCGCAAAGGCGCTGCGGAAGAAATTCGGTGCGCGCATCCAAGTCGCCGGTTGGGAAGAGACGACCGGCTTGCTCGGTGGTGCCGGGCTACTGGTCAACACAACAACGCTCGGAATGGTGGGTCAGCCGCCGCTTGAGTTCAATTTGCGCTGCCCGCCATCGCTTGTCGTTGCAGACCTAGTTTATGCGCCGCTGGTGACCGGGCTGCTGGCGTCCGCGCGCGCGCGCGGCCTGCGCACCGCCGATGGGCTCGGCATGCTCCTGCATCAGGCGGTGCGGGGCTTCGAGCTCTGGTTCGGCATCCGTCCCGAAGTGACGCCGGAACTGCGTGCGCTGATCGAAGCCGATTTGCTCAAGAAAACGTGACGGTTGCCGGCGAAGGAATAAGTCGCCAGATCTGGGGTTTTCTGCCTGACTGCGACCGGCTTTTTGCCTGTTCCAGATCGGGAGGAAGTTCATAATGTACAAGCCGAATATGACGGTGCGGGCGTTCGGCGCTGCCGCCATTGCTTTGATTTTCGCGACCGCCGCCTTCGCGCAGCAGCCAGGCCGTATTCGCGGCCAGATCGAAAAGGTTGATGGCCCGATGCTGTCGCTGAAGACGCGCGACGGCGCCATGCTCAACGTGAAGCTGGCCGATGACGCGCGCGTGTCAGCGCTGGAGAAAGCCTCGCTCGCCGATATCAAGAACGACAGCTTCATCGGCATCGCCGGCATTCCGCAGCCGGACGGCAGCATCGAGGCATTCTCGATTCATATTTTCCTTCCCGCCCAGCGCGGCGTTGTGCCTGACCGGCACGGCCCGTGGGATGCGCGGCCCAACAGCACCATGACGAATGCCTACGTCGAGAACATGGTCGCGTCGAAAGACGGGCAGACACTGATGGTGAAATACAAGGACGGTGAGAAGAAAATCACTGTCACGCCGCAGACGGTCATCGCCGCCGCCGCGCCCGGGAAGAAGGAAGAGCTCAAGCCGGGTGCGCAGATCATTATTTTCGGCTGGGACAAGCAGGCCGACGGTTCGGTGCTGGCGAAGACATTGTATGTCGGTCGCGCCGGCCCGCCGGCGATGTGAGACGGGGAACGCTTTTTTTAAAACGGCGTTGCCCGCGAGGGCGACGCCGTTATTTTCGGGGAATAGCCATGATCCAGCGAATTGCGTTCGGCATCTTGTGCGGTTTGGCGTTTGGTATCATTTCGCTTCGGCGCATTCGGCCAAAGATAAGCCCGTGCGGGTCGCCGGCACGGTCGAAAGTTTTGACGGCCAGGTGCTGGCGGTCAAATCTCCGAAGCTCGGTGAGGTGAAAGTCAATCTCACCGCGAACGCCACGGTCTTCGGCGTGGCCAAGGCAACGCTCGCTGACGTCAAGCCAGGCTCCTATATCGGTGTCGGCGCGATGCCGCAGCCGGATGGGAGCCAGCGCGCCATGCAGGTGACGGTTTTGGCGGAATCCCAGCGCGGGCTGAGCGAGGGCCATCGGCCGTGGGATGCAAAACCCAACAGCACGATGACAAACGGTACCGTCGATCAGACGGTGGCCGGCATCGACGGGCAGGTGATGATGGTGAAGTATCAGGGTGGTGAAAAGAAGATCATCGTTCCGCCCGATGCTGTCATCCAGGCTTACGTGATCGGCGATAAGAGCGAGTTAAAACCGGGCGCACATATCGCGATCGTGCGCGCGGTCAAGAAGCCGGACGGCTCGCTGGAAGCCGACCGCGTCAATGTCGGGCGCGGCGAGGTGGTGCCACAATAGCGTGACGCGTGGGCGCATGCGCTGAACCACGCGCGGAGACATCGAGATCGCCGGCAAGCTCCGGCATTTCGCGCATCAGCGCAACCAGCCTGTTGTGGCGGCCGCCGAGCGCGCGCGCCTCGCGCTGGTCTTCGATCGGCCGGCGCACCTCGTCGCAGCGCGCCAAAACTTGGATATCTTTGCCGTCGATATCTGCGCCATGCTCGGCCAGCCGCGCCAGGAAATGCGTGAGGTCCTCCAGCCGGTCGGCGACCACGTGGATGACGCCCGATTCCTCCTGCACGCGGCCGGTGATCGCGACATAGCGCGCGCCCAGGACCACCGGGCGAAAGCGCTCGAAGACTTTCGGCCAGACAATCACATTGGCGACCGCGCTTTCGTCTTCGATGGTCATGAAGACGACGCCATTGGCCGAACCCGGCCTTTGCCGGCAGGTGACCAGGCCGGAAATGCGCACGCGCGTGCCGGAGACCACGCGGCGGAGCGTCTCGTTTTGCCCGATGCCGCGCGCGTTGAGATCCGGGCGCAGGAATTGCGCCGGATGCGCGCGCAGCGACAGGTGCAGGAACCGGTAGTCGTTGATGACCTCTTCGCCGATCGGCATGGGCGGAAGACGGACGTCGGTTCTCACGCCACATGGACAGTCTGTTCCCTCCCTCGCTTGCGGGGGAGGGTTAGGGAGGGGGCAGAGGCTTGCTCGGGACTTGCATCGGTATTTGGAGAAGAGCCCCCTCCCGCCGCGCCTTCGCCCGTCGGGCTTACGCGGGCGACCTCCCCCGCAAGCGGGGGAGGTGAAGAAAGGAAGCCACGGCAAACAGCGGCAGGTCGTCATCACGGTCGCCGACCCGGCCAAGCGCTTTGGCGGCCCATAACGCCTCGCGGCGGGTGAGGCCAAGCGAGCCGAAAGCATCCGCATCGGCCAGCCGTTCGAGCACGCGTGGGGAAAGCTCCGTGCGCAGCCAGACGTCGCGCACGGAGTTGTAAGGCATCTCCCTCTCTCCGAGCACGAGCTGTTCCCTCACCCGTCATGCGGGCGGAGCGGTTAGGGGAGGGGGCGAGGCTCGCTGGGACTTGCATCGGCTATGTTCCGAAGAGCCCCCTCACGCCGCGTCTTCGCTCTTCGGGACTCAGACTGACGACCTCCCCGCAAGCGGACACTAAGAACGGAGGAGGGTGAAGAAAGAGAGCGCCTCTCCACGATCAACTTCGCATCCTCTTCCTTCAGTCCCTTGATCTCGCGCAGGCCGAGGCGAACTGCGCAGGTGGTGTGCACGTCGTCCCGCATCTCGCGGTGCAGATCGTGCAGGCGTTCGGCTGCGCGCGGGCCCGGTTCGAGCGTTGAATCCCACTGCGAATGATTGACGTCGGGCGGCCGCACCTCGACGCCGTGCTCGCGCGCATCGCGCACGATCTGTGCCGGCGCGTAGAAGCCCATCGGCTGCGCGTTCAGGAGCGCGGCTGCAAAAGCGTCCGGATAGCGGCATTTCAGCCAGGCCGAGGCATAGACCAGCAGCGCGAAGCTCGCCGCATGGCTTTCCGGAAAGCCGTATTCGCCGAAGCCTTCGATCTGCTGGAAGCAACGCTCGGCAAATTCGCGCTCGTAGCCATTGGCCAGCATGCCGTCGATCATCTTGCGCTGGAAGGTGCCGATGGTGCCGACGCGCTTGAAGGTCGCCATGGCGCGGCGCAGCCTGTCGGCCTCCGAAGGCGTAAAGCCGGCGGCGACGATGGCGATCTTCATCGCCTGTTCCTGGAACAGCGGCACGCCGAGGGTTTTCGACAGCACCGCTTCCAGCGCTTTCGACGGATAGGTGACGGCTTCCTGTCCGCGCCGGCGGCGCAAATAAGGATGCACCATGTCGCCCTGGATGGGCCCCGGCCGCACGATCGCGACTTCGATCACCAGGTCGTAGAAGTTCACAGGCTTCAGCCGCGGCAGCATGGTCATCTGCGCGCGGCTTTCCACCTGGAACACGCCGAGCGAATCCGCGCGGCACAGCATGCGGTAAACGGCGGGATCTTCGGCCGGGATGGTGGCGAGGGTGAGGGGGCCTTGCCCTTCCTGTTCCCTCCCCCGCGTGCGGGGGAGGGTCAGGGAGGGGGCAGAGGCTTGCTCGACGCATTGCAGAAGAGCCCCCTCCCGCCACGCCTTCGCCCTTCGGGGGGCTTGGCGGTCGACCTCCCCCGCAAGCGGGGGAGGTGAAGAAGAGTAATGCCGCTGCACCAGATCGAGCGCCTTGCGCAGGCAGGACAGCATGCCGAGCCCGAGCACGTCGATTTTCAGGATGCCGAGCGCGTCGAGATCATCCTTGTCCCATTCGACGTAAGTGCGGTCGTCCATCGCCGCATTGCCGATCGGCATCACTTCGTCGAGCCGGCTGCGGGTGATGACGAAGCCGCCGACATGCTGGGACAGATGACGCGGGAAGCCGTTGATCTCGTGCCGCCAGCGCCGCGATCTGGCGCATGCGCCGGCTTTGCGGGTCGAGGCCGGTGCGGGTGACGGCATCCTTCGACACCGCGCCGCCGCCACCACCCCAGATCGAGGACGACAGCGCACCGATGGTGTCTTCGGAAAGGCCAAAGGCCTTGCCGACCTCGCGGATGGCCGAACGGCCGCGGTAGGAAATCACGGTGGCGGCGATGCCTGCGCGTTCGCGCCCGTATTTGCCGTAGATATATTGAATGACCTCTTCGCGCCGCTCGTGCTCGAAATCGACGTCGATGTCGGGCGGCTCGCGCCGCTCGGGAGAAATGAAACGCTCGAACAGCAGGTCGGCGCGGTCGGGATCGACCTCGGTCACGCCGAGGCAGAAACAGACCGCGGAATTGGCGGCCGAGCCGCGGCCCTGGCAGAGGATGCCCTGCGAGCGCGCGAAGCGCACGATGTCGTAGACGGTGAGGAAGTAGGGCGCGTATTGCAGCTGCGCGATCAATGTGAGCTCGTGCGCGAGATTGGCGCGCACTTTGTCCGGAATGCCGTGCGGGTAGCGTTTGGTGGCGCCGTCATAAGTCAGGTGGGCGAGCGCATCCTGCGCGTTGTCGAAGCCCGCCACCAATTCGTCGGGATATTCGTAGCGCAGCTCGTCGAGTGAAAACGTGAGCGCGTCGCTGAGCGCCATCGTTTCCTCGATCGCTTCCGGTGCGTCGCGGAACAGCCGCATCATTTCCTGCGGCGGTTTCAGATAGCGCTCGGCATTGGCGGCGAGCTTGCGTCCGGCGCGGTCGATCGTGGTCTTCTCGCGGATACAGGCGAGCACGTCGGCGAGCGGCCGCCGGTCGGGATGATGAAAGAGCACGTCGTTGATTGCGATCAGCGGCACCCGCGCCGCGCGCGCAAGCTCCTTGTTGCGCACCAATCCTGCGCGATCGCGTCCGCGATAGAGCATGCTCGCGGCAAGACGGACGCGGTGAGGGACGGCTTCGCGCAATTTTTCGATGTCATTCCGGGGCGCGGCCTTTTGCCCTCCCCCGCGTGCGGGGGAGGGTCAGGGAGGGGGCGCTGCGGGCGCTTGCAGAAAGGCCCCCTCCCGCCGCGCCTTCGCCCTGCGGGCTTCGGCGGGCGACCTCCCCCGCAAGCGGGGGAGGTGAAGAAGAGGCATCCATCACCACCAGCTCAAGCCCGAAAGCATGCGCCAGCAGATCGTCGAGATGTAAAATGCAATCGCCCTTTTCGGCGCGAAGATTTCCCACGGTGAGCAGACGGGTGAGCCTTCCCCAGCCGGCGCGGTCGCGCGGATAAGCGAGGATGTCGGGCGTGCCGTCGGCGAAGACGAGTCGCGCGCCCGGGTGATAACGCAGCGGCAGATTTTGTTCGCGCCGGGCCAGATGGGCGCGCACCACGCCGGCAACCGAATTGCGGTCGCACAGGCCGATGCCGGCAAGCCCGATACTGGCGGCCTGCACCATCAGCTCTTCCGGATGCGAGGCCCCGCGCAGGAAGGAGAAATTCGAGGCAACGGCAAATTCGAGGTAAGGCATACTATTCACGCTTAACTCTCTCCGCCTCATCCTGAGGAGCCGGCCGAAGGCCGGCGTCTCGAAGGATGAAGGCAGCACGGGCTTCATGGTTCGAGACGCGCGGCTTCGCCGCGCTCCTCACCATGAGGTTGTTCACGCAAAGGTCCCGTGCAGGAACCAGGTTGGGGCAGGGCCGCCTGGCACAAGATCGCGGTAGAGGCCGGCGCGGAACAGCCAGAAGCGCAGGCCGCTTTTGTCTTCGACGCGGAAGTAGTCGCGAGCGGAGCCGCCATGCTCGCTCCACCAGGCGCCTTCGATGCGCTCGGGACCTTCGGCGGCGACCACTTCATGCAGTGCGCGGCGCCAGCGAAAGCGCAACGGCGGGCCATCCGGCACCTCTGCGACAGCCTCGATCGGTTCCGGCCGCGTCAGCAGCCGCAGCGGACGCGGCGAAAGTGCGGCCTCTTCCCGGTAGCGGCGAAACGCAGTCCAGCCGGCATCGCCATTGACGGCCTGCGCGGGGAGTGCGGCTTCGGCCACTTCAGGGATGTGGCTGTCCTGCGCGGCCAACCGGTGCACGCGGCGCGCGCCCAGCCGCGCGCTCAGGCGATCGATCAGGCGGCAGAGTTCGGCCTCATCTTCTCCGCCGCCAATGCCGATCTGTTGGGGCGGGGAGGGCTCGGCAACAATGACGGACAGCCGCGCCATGTCGAAGCCGAAGCCAGGGTCGAATGCATCGGCGAGCGCGGCGAGGCGTTCGACAAACAGCCCGCGGATTTCGTCCGGATCGCGCAGCGGCCGCGAGGTGCCGGCCGCAATGCGGCGGACCATGCCGTCGGTGCGGAATAATGTGAGCTCGACGCGGCGGGCGCCGTCGCCGCGCCGCTCCAGCGCGAATTGCAGCCGCCGCGCCAGCCGTCCGGTCACCGCCAGAACGTCTTCCTCGCGTGCGATCGGTTCGGCAAAGCGCTGCTCGGCTACGTAAGGCGCGACCGGCAATCGTGGCGTCAGCGGTTCGTGCTCGTGACCCAAAGCGCGGTCGAGCTGGCGCAGCACGTCGGATCCGAAGCGCGCGGTCAGCGGCGCGCGCGGCAAATCAAGGATATCGCCAATACGCTTTAACCCGACACGGGCGAGGCTTGCGGCCGTTACCGAGGGAATCCGCAGCGCAGACAGCGGTAATGGCGCGAGCAACGCGCGTTCCTCACCGCCGGCAAAGCTTGAAATTGGTCTTGCCGGTTTGCCGTAATGCGCAGCTGGCCCAGGCGGCGCCGATGGTTCCGGCAATGGCAAGCGAATAGGCGAAGCCGGCATTGTCCAGCCGGTTGCTCAGGTCGGCGACCAGCTCGCGCTCGCCGCCATAAAGATGTGTGCAGCCGCTGATGTCGAGCAGCAAACCATCGGGCGCATCGCAGGCGACCAGCGGCGTGTAACGCAGGCACCAGTCGGCAATGGATTCGAGCAGAGCGGAATCGGATTCGGTATCTTCGGCAACCGCCTCGATGCCGGGATGCATGGCGCGGGCTTGCGCCAGCGTCAGGCCTGGCTTGAGACCAAGCCGCTCGGCGGCCTCATCGACAGCCGTGAGGACTTCGACATTGCCGCGCTTGCCGGTGACGACAAGCGGCGAAGATCGTTCAGGTGATTTTTTGCGATTTTCACGCGACCTGACGATGCGGTCGGTCGAAAGCCGGCGCAGCCACAGGCTGAGCATGCGTTGCGAGGATGAAACGCTCATCGCTGTCACTCCATTCGAGAATCCATGATCCGACCGGGCCGCGGCGGTTGCGGACAAGGTGCGCGGCAAAGCGTGCGTTTCTTTCACCTTCCCCTCCAGGGAGGGTAACGAAGGCGCGGCGCCGACGATCCAGCGGGTGGCGGCGGTGGAGCTGTCGCCGGAGGTGCCGCGCGCAACAACAGCGCCAGCGCGCCGCTCTCTCCGGCGGCGAGCGAAAGCCGCCGCACCGCGATCTCGTCGATTTTGCCGGCGCGCATTTCGCCGATCACGACGCCCACGGCGCGGCAGCGCAGGGCCTCTTCCATTCCCCACAGCAGGTCGCGGCGATGCGTGACGCTCACCGTCACCAGCCGTTCGGGGGCAAGGCCGAAGGCATCGAGGCCGGCGCCATGCGGTGCGCCGCTTTCGACGCGCGCCATCTCCTCGGCAATCCAGAGAATGCTTCCTTTTCCGTCATGCCCGGCCTTGTGCCGGGCATCCACGTCTGCCGGCAACGTCAGCAAGCAAGACGTGGATGGCCGGGACATAGGCGAGCAAAGCGACGCCGTCCTTCGGACGGCTATGCCCGGCCATGACGAAGAGATTCCCAGGACAAATCCGGTGGCCGCAGCGGAATGGGTCTCCGCCGGTGCCGCAATTTCGTGCAGGGCCCCGCGCATGAGCCCGCCGCCAAGCATCGTGTCGATCGCGGCAATGCCGAAAGGCAGGACGGCGGGCGAGCCGTTCTCGATCCTTGAGCGGCCTTTGCAGGGCCAGAAGACGTTGGCGAAGCTGCGCGATCATCACTAAGCCCATCTCTAAGCCATTGAAGATGCGTGTTCATTCGGTCCAGCCGGGCTGGACCGCAGGGTCTTTATGTTCTTGGTTTGTTCTAATGTGATCGAAGGATGGGGAGAGCGTCAAGCCGCAAGGGAATGGGGTGACGCAGGCCTGACGGACCCCAAATCTAGAACCCAATGCCTAGATGTGCGTGACGTAGACGATGAAAACCGCTGCAGCCAGCACGCTGGCGAGCCAGACGAGTCGGGGATCCGCGTGTTTGTTCATGACGATCCATGCACATGCAAATCAGGTGTCCCTTACACATACAAATCATGTGCCAGAACCCTCACCACCCCCTTAAATTTAAACCCCGCCACTCATCTTAAATTTCCGCGGCGGCAGCCCCGGCGCGATCACATCCTGTTGAGCCGGACACGTTCAGCCAAGTCGTTCAGCTTTGCCGTTCGAACGTCCTGATCTCGATTTCCGATTTCAGCGTCCGGTGCACCGGGCACTTGTCGGCAATCTCCATGAGCCGCTTGCGTTGCTCGGCGTCGAGCGGGCCTTCGAACGTGATGTTGCGATCGATCCGGTCGACCATGCCTTCCTTGGTCTCGCAGGTCAGACAATCCTCGGCGTGGATCTTGTTGTGCGTCAGCCGCACGATGACGCGCTTGAGCGGCAACTTCTTGCCATCAGCATAAAGCCGCAGCGTCATCGACGTGCAGGCGCCGAGCCCGGCGAGCAGGAGATCGTAAGGACCCGGGCCCGGAGTCCTGCCCGCCGACTTTGACCGGCTCGTCGGCCAGAAACCGGTGCGGCCCGCTCAAAATTTCCTGCTGGAATTTTCCATTGCCGGTTTCGCGCACAAGAACTGTGCCGACCTCGATCTGTTCTTTGCTTTGCTCCGACTGGCGTCTCAAGATATCGCTCGGCCCAGGCGGCGATCACGTTCGCCACATAGACCGCATCGCTCTTCTTGCTCAGCAGATGATCGGCGCCGGCGAGCGAAACGAAACTCTTGGGATGCTTGGCGGCGAGGAATATCCGCGACGCATTGTCGATGCTCACGGTGTCATCGGTCGGCGAATGGAATATCAACAGCGCCTTGCGCAGATTGGCCACGCGATCGTTGATCCGTTGTTCCGAGATGTCATCGAGGAATTCGCGCTTGATCCGGAACGGCCGCCCGGCCAGCGACACCTCGACTTCGCCCTGTTCGCGGATCTTGTCGACCTGCTCCTTGAACAGGCCGGTCACGTGCGCCGGATCGCAGGGCGCGGCGATGGTGACCACCGCGCGTGCGTCGGCGATGCGATGCGCGGCGGCCAGCACCGCCGCCCCGCCGAGGCTATGACCGATCAGGATTGCCGGTGCGCCGTGTGTTTGTGCGCAAGTAATCCGCGGCGGCGACCAGGTCATCGATGTTCGACGAAAAATGCGTATCGGCGAAATTCGCCTTCGCTGGTGCCGAGCCCGGTGAAATCGAAGCGCAGCACGCCGATGCCGCACATCGCCAGCCGCTCGGCAATGCGCCTGGCCGCGAGGTTATCCTTGCCGCAGGTGAAGCAATGCGCGAACAGCGCAAAGGCCGCCGGCTTGCCCAGCGGCAGATCGAGCAGCGCCGCGAGCTTTTCGCCTTTGGCATTGGGAAATTCGAGCCGCTCGGTGCGCATGGCTAGCCCTTCCAGGTCGGCTGACGCGGGTGGACGTGGGGCTTGAAGTCGTCGAAGCCCTTCCAGGCCGGCTCCGGCGGATCGCATTTCGGCTGCGGCGTGTAGATCGACGGGCCGGTCATCTGCATGTCCGGGATATAGCGCGGGCAATTGGGGAAGATGGCGCGCGCCTCGACCCGCACGATCAGCTGCGCGCCGACGGTCTCGCCCAGGAGTGGATCGCTATCGCTCACGCGCGCCCGGCCGTTGACCCGCAACCGTTTCGGCTTGCCGTGCATCGCGATGAACAGCAGGCCGACATTCGGGTTCACCACCACATTGCCGAGGCTCTTGAACATGCCGTTGCCGTCGTAGTCGGGAAAGGCCAGCTCGGAAGGGCCTGTCACGCGCACGAAGCCCGGCATGCCGCCCTTGAACGAGCAATCCGGCTGGCCTTGCGCGTCCGCGGTGGCGAGGAAGAAGTAGGGCGCGCCCTCGATGAAGGCCTTGTCGTCGGCGGTGAACGCCGTGCGCGTCAGCTTTTCTTCCAGTTTGTCGGAGATGCGGCGGCTGTCGAAACGGTCCTGCAGCTGCCGGTTGCCGTCGTGATACATGATGCTCATCGCCCGTACCTCGCTGCCGATGAACTAAAATCGATCGCGCCTCACTTGTCGCCCGCGATATGCCGGCGCCTGATCCGGCGCACCAGCCACCAGATCGCGGCGACCGCGACCGGCACGAACAGCGCGGTCGCCAGCGAGATATCGACCGGCACGCCTTCGTCGTGCAGCGCCCTTCACCAGGTAGCCGAACAGCCCGACCACGTAATAGCTGACGGCGGCAACCGACAGGCCTTCGACCGTCGTCTGCAAGCGCAACTGCATGCGCGTGCGCTCGTTCATCGACTTGAGCAAATCGCGGTTCTGCTGCTCGAGCTCCACGTCGACGCGGGTGCGCAGCAGGTTCGCCGCGCGCGCGAGTTTTTCCGAAAGGTTCTCCTGTCGCGTCCTCGGTGGTCGCGCAGGTCCGCATCGCGGGCGCCATGCGCCGCGCGAGGAACGAAGACCAGGTCGGGAAACCTTCGACCTTGCGCTCGCCGATGGTCTGCAGGCGCAGCTGCACGATTTCATTAGTAGGCGCGGCTGGCGCCGAAACGGAAAAGGCTGGCGGCGGCGCCGGCTTCGAGTTCGGCGGCCAAGTTCAGTCAATTCATCGAGCAAGCGATGATTGTCGACGAGCTTGTCGAAGTACGCCGCATTTCGTCGGTGACTTCGGCCAGCCGCTTCTCGATCCGGTTGATCGACGGCATCAGCCGCTGCGCTTCCGGCAGGCCGAGCAAGGCGAGCGTGCGATAGGTCTCGAGCTCGATGACGCGCTGGACCACCGCGCCGGCGCGCTCGTCGCCAAGGCCGCGGTCGAGCACCAGGATGCGCACGAAGCCGGCGGGGTCGGCCTGGAAGTCGGTGGCAAACAGCGCCTCGCCATCGGAATTTTCCGCCACCGCGAGGCTGGCGCGATCGAACAGCTTTTCAACCGCGAATTTTTTCTTCTTTTCCGCCAGCAGGTGCAGGTCGAGCGCCACCAGCAGCGGCCCTGGCTGCGGCAGGCTCATCATGGGTGCGGCCAGCGAGGCGGCATCGGGGACGAATGGGACGACGCCGGGCGAGGGCAGCTCCCAGGTGTAGGTGGTGAATTCCGAATGCTGTTCCCAGCGCAGCGCCGCTCCGCCGAAGACGACACGGTGCTGCTTGGCGGATGCTTTCAGCGGCTCAAGCTGGCGGCGGGCGCACAGGTCGCGCGAGCGCCGCGCGATCGCGCTTGGCGGCATCGCCGGCGGTATCGAAGGCAAAGTGCAGGACGCGGCGCGGTGTCGGGATCGGGGTAAACGGGCGCGCATGGACTTCGCCGAGGATGGCCGCGCGCAAGGGATGCGGGGTGAGCTTGCCGCCATCCTTGATGGTGACGTCCGCCGTCATGCTCTATCGGGTCGCATGCGAGGGCAAATTTGGCAAGATCGACCCAGGATGCGCCTAAAATGGGCAGGACTGGCGCAGAATTTGCTTGAATAGCGTTGGAACGCACTCGTCCGTCATGCCCGGGGTGAGCCTCTGGCGGGCTTGTGCCGGGCATCCACGTCTTCCTTCATTTGATTGGAGACGTGGATGGCCGGCATAAAGCCGGCCATGACGAGAGCACCGTTGAACCGGAGGAGAAAACAAATGAACCGCGCCGAACTCACCGAAAAGCTTCTCGACATCAAGCGCGAGAAAGGCTGGACCTGGAAATACATCTGCGAGCAGATCGGCGGCATGTCGCCGATCCTGATGACGGGCGCCATTCTCGGCCAGCACAAGCTGACCAAGCCGCAGGCCGCGGCCGCCGCCAAATTGTTCGGTCTCACGAAAGCGAGCAGGCGCTGATCAACGAAGTGCCGATGCGCGGCACCGCGACGCCGATGCCGCCGACCGATCCGCTGATCTACCGGCTTCTACGAGCTGATCCTGGTCAACGGCCCGGCGGTCAAGGTGCTGATCGAGGAGGAATTCGGCGACGGCATCATGTCGGCGATCGACTTCGACATGGACATCACGCGTAAGAGCGACCCGAAAGGCGACCGCGTGCAGATCGGCATGACCGGAAAATTCCTGCCGTTCAAATATTACGGCGCCAAGGGCAACGAGCTGGCGTAGGGGTTGAAGGAGGAGTGAACTTTTTTACCCTCCCCCTTGTGGGGAGGGTCGGCGAAGCGAAGCGAGCCGGGGTGGGGGTCGTTGTAAATTTCGACTGACCCCCACCCCGCTCGCTTCGCAAACGTTCAGCGAGCGACCCTCCCCACAAGGGGGAGGGTGAAGACGGAATAACCTCGCGCCGCGCCGCGCGCTCGCATACCCTCTCGCCCATGGCAGAGCACAAGCAAGCCGTCGTCGTCGGCGCGCTCGGCGTGATCGGGCGCTACATCGTCGCGCGGCTGCTCGAGCAGGGCGACTGGTCCGTCGTCGGCCTGTCGCGCCGGAGCGCCGAGGCCGCGCCGCGCTACCGCCACATCGCGGTCGATCTCCTCGACGCTGACGGATACGGCGCAAAAGCTCGCCGGACTGAACGACGCCACGCACGTTTTCTACGCGGCGTTTCAGCCCGCGCCCGGCGCTGCCGCGGGCTATGCATCGAACATCGCGCCGAACCGCGACATGCTGGTCAACGCCGTCACGGCGATCGAGCGGGCGTCATCGGCGTTGCGCCGCGTGGTGCTGGTCACCGGCACGAAATACTACGGTTCGCATCTCGGGCCTTACAAAACACCGGCGCGCGAGAGCGATCCGCGTCACGCGGGTGCCAATTACTATTTCGACCAGATCGACTGGCTCACGGACTTCCAGCGCGGCAAGCACTGGGACTGGGTGGAGCTGCGGCCGCAGACTCTGTGCGGCTTTGCGCCGGGCACGCCGATGAGTCTGGCGCCGGCCATCGCGGTCTATGCCGCGATCAGCAAGGAGCTCGGCCAGCCGCTGCATTTTCCGGGAAAGCCCGGCGCCTTTGCCGCGATCTATCAGGTCACCGCGTCGGAGCACTTCGCTAAAGCCGCGCTGTGGGCGGCGAACGAGCCGCGCTGCGGGCTCGAGGCGTTCAACATCACCAATGGCGATTATTTCCGCTGGAAAAATCTGTGGCCGAAGCTCGCCGCCGCTTTCGACATGCCGGCCGGCGACGTCCGCACCACCAGCCTGACGGCGGACATGGCGGACAAGGCGCCGCTCTGGCGCGCCATGACGGAGAAGCACGGGCTCAAGCCCTACGCCTGGGATCAGCTGGTGGCCTGGCCCTTTGCCGATTACGTCTTCGGCTGCGACTGGGACGTGATGTCGGACGTCACCAAATCGCGCCGCTTCGGCTTTCACGACGTGGTCGACAGCGAGGAGATGTTCGTAGCGCTCATGCGGCAGTTCCGCGCGGAGCGGATTGTGCCGTGAGGTGGCGGCGGTCGGGCCCGGCCAAAAGGCGCTGAGAGGTTGTCGCCCCTCTCGGCGTCATGCGCGGGCGTGACCAGACATCCACGCCTTGCAACCAGGCACCCTTATTCGGCCGCATGATGACGCTGTTCGCGTCGGTCCAACATCCGATGGAATGCCAGCACGCAGGCGACCGCCAAGCCGATCATCAGGAATGGCCACGCCACGGCGACGATTCCGAAACTAGTCATTCGTGCAATCTCCCGAGCATGGCCAACGCAAAAACATGTAGGCCGGCGCCTGCGACGACACAAGCAAACGCAAGCGCAGACAAATAGAGCGTCCCGATTGGTAACGCGGACAGGCCATAGAGCCACGCTGCAGTGGGGGCAAATGCACCGGCTGCAATCAAGGCGGTAGCGAGCGTATTCAGCCAAGACGCGGTGAGTTTGGTGCGCTCATTATGGATCAAGAACATTGGGTACCGGGGCACAAAACAACTGAGAACATATCATGAACAATACTGGAAAGGCTGTCAAACTTTGTGGACGGCAGTTTTGTTCCGATGGGGCACTTACCTAGAAGAGGCAAAGTGGCAGAACGAACAAACGGGCGCTGGTGATCTGCGCGCCTTTCGTGGAAAGCTGGACCAACGTGCTGCGTGGAGCCGCGGATTATTTGTCAGCTAAAGTGGTTTCACCGAAAAGGGTTGCCTGGACGGACGTGATTTGAGCGGGATATTTCAACGGCAACTCCCGTTGCCTGAGGTGCTGCGTCGAAAAGTGAGGAAAGCCGTCGAGCTCGGCGTAACGCTTGCTAGTGTGTCCGACCTCTTTCCCTAGCCACTATGCCCATGAAACACATCGGTTTCCTCTCCTTCGGCCACTGGACCCCGTCGCCGCAGTCGCAGACGCGGTCGGCTTCCGACGCGTTGCTGCAATCGATCGAACTCGCGGTCGCGGCCGAGGAGCTTGGTGCGGACGGCGCCTATTTCCGCGTCCATCATTTCGCCCGCCAGCTCGGCTCGCCGTTTCCGCTGCTCGCGGCCTGCGGCGCGCGAACGAAGCGCATCGAGATCGGCACCGCGGTCATCGACATGCGCTACGAGAACCCGCTCTACATGGCGGAGGACGCAGGCGCAGCCGACCTCATCGCCGGCGGCCGCCTCCAGCTCGGCATCTCTCGTGGGTCGCCCGAGCAGGTGATCGACGGCTTTCACTACTTTGGTTACGTGCCGCCTGAGGGCATGAGCGATGCCGACATGGCGCGGCGCCACACCGAGGTCTTTCTCGAAGTGCTGCTCGGCAAGGGCTTCGCCAAGCCCAATCCGAGCCCGATGTTTCCGAACCCGGCCGGTTTGCTGCGTCTCGAGCCTTACTCGGATGGCCTGCGCGAGCGCATCTGGTGGGGCGCCGGCACCAATGCGACGGCTCAATGGGCGGCCAAGCTCGGCATGAACCTGCAAAGCTCGACGCTCAAGATCGACGAGAGCGGCAAGCCGTTCCATGTGCAGCAGGCGGAGCAGCTCCGGCTGTACAAGGCGGCCTGGAAAGAGGCTGGACACAAGCGCACACCGCGGGTGTCGGTCAGCCGCAGCATCTTCGCGCTCACGGACGATCGCGACCGCATGTATTTCGGCCGCGGCGACGAGAAGGACCAGATCGGGTTTCTCGGCGGCACCGAGCGCGCCATCTTCGGCCGCAGCTATGCGGCGGAGCCGGACGTTCTGATCGAGCAGCTCAAGCAGGATGAGGCGATCGCGGAAGCCGACACGTTGCTGCTCACGGTGCCAAATCAGCTCGGCGTCGGCTACAACGTCCACGTCATTGAATCGATCCTCAGGCACGTCGCGCCGGGATTGGGGTGGCGGTGATGTTTACCCTCCCCCTTGTGGGGAGGGTCGCTCGCTGAGCTTGCGAAGCGAGCGGGGTGGGGGTCCTCAATGTGGCAACCACCCCCACCCCGGCTCACTTCGTTCGCCGACCCTCCCCACAAGGGGGAGGGTAAGGAAGATGACGCCGCCAGCTTCTTGTCCGCCTCAGCTCTGAACAATGAGGCACGTCGTCGTGCCGTGCGCGAGCAATCGGCCCTTGGCGTCGGTGAGGCGGCCTTCTGCCGTACCGACACGACGGCCGCAGTGGATCACTTTGCCCTCCGCCCTGATCTGGCCTGTCTCCGGCGTGATGGGCCGGACGAGCGAAATCTTGAACTCGAGCGTTGTGCTGCCGGTGCCTTTTTCGAGCGTCGAGTGGATGGCCAGGCCCATGCAGCTGTCGAGAAGCGTCGCCGTGAGGCCGCCGTGCACCGTGCCCCATGGATTGAGATGAGCGTCTGTCGGGTCAAGCGTGAGGACGGCGCGGCCGCTTTCGACCTCCACAATGTCGTAGCCCAGGGTCCGTGCGAACGTGTTGAGCGGCACTGCTCCGCTGGCAAGACCCTTCGCAAATTCCAGCCCGCTCATCGCCTTCAGCCGCTCGGGACTGATGGTGCCGTAGGTCTTGGTGGTCATGGTCCACCCCCGGTTCGCTTGAGCTTTTACAATGCCGAGGACCTGACAGTAAGGCGGCAACGCGAGCCACCCGAATCCTGTTGCTGGTCACGCCCGGGCACCGGGACTGGGGTGGCGGTGATGCTTGCCTCATCCTGAGGAGCGCGCACTTGCGCGCGTCTCGAAGGATGAGGCCGTAATCCGAGCCGCCTCGCGCTTCGAGACGCCGCGCTACGCGCAGCTCCTCAGCATGAGGCGGATTGAGTCACACGTCGCGCCGGGATTGGGGTGGCGGTGACCTCTGCGCCCGTTCGTCCCCGCGAAAGCGGGGACCCAGCTCTTCATGACAAGATTTCTGGTGAGCGACGCGCGTGCACCCCACTCCGTTCATTCCCGCGTAAGTGGGAATTCAGTTTTTTGTTCTGGATCCCCGCTTCGCGGGGACGAACGTTTAGTTGTTAGTCCGCCGCCTTCCTGCGCTTGCGCACGGGCTTCTTCCCCTCACCACCCACGATCACCTGCGGTCCGATCTCCGCGATGCGGTTGGTGCCGGTCAGCGCCATGGTGACGCTGAGTTCGTTCTTGAGAATGTCGATCGCCTTGCTCACGCCTGCCTGGCCGGCAGCGCCAAGCCCGTAGACGTGGGCGCGGCCGATCAGGCACGCGCGCGCGCCCAGCGCCAGCGCGCGCATCAGGTCCGCGCCGGTGCGGATACCGCCGTCGAACAACACTTCAGTATCCGAACCGACCGCCTGCGCGACCGCCGGCAGCGCCGAGATCGATGACGGCGCGCCATCGAGCTGACGGCCGCCATGGTTCGAGACCACGATGGCGTCAGCGCCGAGCTTCACCGCGGTCTTTGCGTCTTCCGGATCGAGAATGCCCTTGATGATCAGCTTGCCGGGCCAGACCTTCTTGATCCACTCGACATCTTTCCAGGAGAGCGCGGGATCGAACTGGTCTTGAATCCAGGTGGCGAGCGAGTTGACGTTCTCCATGCCTTTCACGTGGCCGGCGAGATTTCCGAACGTCTTGCGTTTGCCTTTCAGGATGCTCCAGCGCCCAGGCCGGCTTGGTGGCAATGTCGATGATATTGGCGAGCCGGATTTCCGGCGGCACCGTCATGCCGTTCTTGATGTCGCTGTGGCGCTGGCCGAGCACCTGCAAATCGACCGTGAGCACGAGCGCGCTGCATTTGGCTTCCGCCGCCCGCGACAGGATGTCCCTGGAGAAACCGCGGTCCTTGATGACGTAGAGCTGAAACCAGAATGGCCGGCGCGTGGCCTCCGCGACATCTTCAATCGAGCAGATCGACATCGTGGACAGCGTGTAAGGGATGCCGGCGTCGTTCGCGGCCTGCGCAGCGAGAATTTCGCCGTCGCCGTGTTGCATGCCGGCGAGCCCGATGGGCGCGAGCGCAAATGGCGCCGCGACCTTCTGTCCAAGAATGGTCGTCGCAAGGCTGCGGTCGGAGACGTCGACCAGCACGCGCTGGCGCAACTTGATGTGTTCGAGGTCGCCGCGGTTGGCCCGCAACGTTTCCTCGCTGTAGGAGCCGCTATCGGCATATTCGAAAAAGGCGCGCGGAACACGGCGGCGGGCCAGCGTTCGCAGGTCCTCGATGCAGGTGACGGTTTTCATGACGGCATTTCTGGCGTTGGATGGTCCGGAATTCGGGTAGCACAGTGCCGGCGGGGCGTGAAATGGCCGCTTTTGACGCAAGTTCAATAACTGCCGTTACCGGCGAAACGGTTAACCGCGCCCGGTAAGGATTCCTCACAGAATTTGAAGTAAATCCACGACGTTGGCACTAATATGTGGTGTTGGGCAGCCGAAACCTGTTAACGGGCGGCTCTTCAAGTGCATCGCGCCGTTGCGTCGGCGTCGGGGGTAGTTTGATGGTTCGTCGTTATTTCGGGACTGACGGCATTCGTGGCCTTGCCAACCGGGTCATCACCCCGGAGCTGGCGCTCAAGGTCGGCCAGGCAGCAGGGCTGATTTTCCGGAGCGGTGAGCACCGACACCGCGTCCTGATCGGCAAGGACACGCGTTTGTCCGGCTACATGATCGAGAACGCGCTGGTCGCAGGTTTTACCTCTGTCGGCATGGATGTGCTGTTGACCGGCCCGATCCCTACTCCGGCGGTGGGCGTGCTGGCGCGCTCGATGCGCGCCGATCTTGGCGTCATGATCTCGGCGTCGCACAATCCGTTCGACGACAACGGCATCAAGCTGTTCGGACCCGACGGCTACAAGCTCAGCGACGACGTAGAATCCAAGATCGAGGAGCTGATCGATTCCGATCTCTCCAAGCAGCTTGCCAAAAGCGCCGACCTCGGCCGCGCCAAGCGCATCGACGGCGTGCAGGATCGCTACATCGAATTCGCCAAGCTGACACTGCCCAAGGCCGTGTCGCTCGAAGGCCTGCGCATCGTCATCGATTGCGCCAACGGCGCGGCCTACAAAGTTGCGCCTGGCACGCTGTGGGAACTGGGCGCCGACGTGATTTCCATCGGGGCCGAACCGGACGGGTTCAATATCAATAAGGAGTGCGGTTCCACCGACCTGGCGGCGCTGTCCCGCAAGGTGCGCGAGATGCGCGCCGATATCGGCATCGCGCTCGATGGCGACGCCGACCGCGTAATGATCGTGGACGAGCGTGGCCATGTCGTGGACGGCGACCAGCTGCTCGCCGTGATCGCGGAGAGCTGGAAACAGGACGGCAGGCTGCAGCGTCCCGGCGTGGTGTCGACGGTGATGTCCAACCTTGGCCTCGAACGCTATCTCGGCGGGCTGGGGATCGAGCTGGTGCGGACGCCGGTCGGCGACCGCTACGTGCTCGAGCAAATGCGCGCGCACGGCTACAACATCGGCGGCGAACCTTCGGGCCATATTATCCTGTCGGACTATACGACGACGGGGGATGGCTTTATCGCGGCATTGCAGGTGCTCGCGGTGGTCAAACGCGGCGACAGGCCGGTGTCCGAACTCTGCCACCGCTTCGAGCCGCTGCCGCAGATCCTCAAAAATGTCCGCTACCAGACCGGCAAGCCGATGGAGAAGCGCGGCCGTGCGCTCGGCCATCGCCAGCGCCGAGCAAAAACTCGGCCGTGGCGGCCGTTTGATCGTGCGGCCTTCGGGCACCGAGCCGGTCATCCGCGTGATGGGCGAGGGCGACGACCGCACCCTCGTCGAATCAGTTGTCGACGATGTGGTCGAAGCGCTGAGCGAAGTGGCCGCCTGATACCGCTGCGGTCTTTCTCCGGTAACTAAATTCTTAATTTGCGGATTTTCGCGCGCCGCGTTTTGCGTGCGTGCGCGCAAGTTTGCGTGCGCGCGATCGGTTCGTTAATTGGCGTGGTTAAGAATTAAGGTTAAGTGCCGATTAAGGATTTTCTGCCATCGTTGCCCGCAGTCGCCGTCCTGTTTGGACGGGCATCTGTTTGTGGGGGTTGCGATGTTTACTCGGCGTCTCAAGCTGTCAGCGTTCGCTGCGGTTGCTTCATTTGCGATCATCAACAGTGCGCATGCGGCCGATATGCCCGCGCCCGTACTGGCTCCGGCAGTGGATTTTTCAGGCTGGTATCTGCGCGGCGACATCGGCTTCAGCAACCAGCATGTCGGCAACCTGTTCAATGTGAACTACGCCGATTTTATTTCGGTGCAGCAATATCGACAAGGGTTTCGACGCGGCGCCGCTTTTCGGCCTCGGCGTCGGCTACACCGTCAACAACTGGCTGCGCTTCGACGTGACCGGTGAATACCGGGGCGCGGCGAATTTCCACGGGCTCGATGTCGGCAACATCGGCGGCGGCGCCTTCGCAGACGATCGTTACACCGCCAGCAAGTCCGAATGGACTTTCCTGTTCAACGGGTATGTCGATCTCGGCACGTGGTGGAACATCACGCCGTTTGTCGGCGCCGGCGTCGGCTTCAGCCGCAACACGATCAGCAATTTCGGCGACATCTCGGTCTGCGTGAACAGTGCGTCATGCGCGGGCAACGGAGGCAGCGACGCCTTCGGCCAACACCGCCAGCAAATGGAATTTCGCCTGGGCGCTGCATGCCGGTCTCGCCTACCAGGTTTGGCGCAATGTCACGCTCGAGCTTGCCTACCGCTATATCGACCTGGGCAATGCGCAAAGCGGCGACCTCGCCGCATTCGACGGCATTAACAACATCAACAATCCGATGGAATTCCATCACCTGACGTCGCAGGACGTCAAACTCGGCGTGCGTTTCAATCTTGGCGGCTACGACTATGCGCCGCCGCCACCGCCGCTGCGCAGCAAAGGTTAGAGGCGAGTGGATAGGCGGATGACAGTAGTGGAAACGAACGGGGCTGCGTCATGAGTCGGTTGGGTCTTCGGGTTGCATTTTGCTCGGTCCTTGCGGCGGCATCGGCCGGCAGCGCGCGCGCAGCGGACTGGCCGCTGCGTGGTTCGCTGGAGCCTGGCTTCGCGCGCTGGGATGGTTGGCACGCCGGCTTGCAAGCGGGCTACGCCAACATGAATACCGATCCCGGCAACAGCACCAGCCAGCCCATTGCTTTCATTTTGCGCAATACAACACTGGAAAACGAGTTTTCCCCTCGGAATGGACGACGCTCGCAAAATGGACAACCAACAGCGCGGTTATATGGTGCGTTCGTCGGTTACAACATGCAGTGGGACAATCTCGTCGTCGGTTTTGACATCGGCTACAAGCATCCGCAGAACCTGGATGCCGGCGCGACCGATACAATCGCCCGGCCGTTGTCACGTCGGACAACGTACAACACGACGTGCTGATTGATGCGCATGCGACGATCAAACTTGTCGATTATGCGACGTTACGTGGGCGTGCCGGTTATGCCATCGGCCAATTTCTGCCCTATGCAGTGGTCGGCGCCGCCGTTGGACGTTTCAATTATTCGACCACTGTAACCGTTAGCGATTTCATGACGCAGCTTCCGCTGGCGCCTTCCCCGCCGGGCGGACCGATCGGTTTTGCCCTCCTGACGCCGTCCACCGTCACGGCCGGTAAAGACAATTCCATCGTCGGCGGCGTTGTCGCGGGCCTTGGCGCCGATTGGGCCATTACGCCAGGTTTATTTTTGCGCGCCGAATGGGAATTTGTCGCATTTGCATCAGTCAACGGCGCTCGCAACAACATCAATACTGCCAACGTCGGCATCGGCCTGCGATTCTAGGCCACCGCAAGACACGCACTTAATCTGCGTGGTTTTACATAGCCAACTCACGACAGTTGACCGCGGCGGGTCAATCGCCTATCTCCGCCAGTGGGACACCCCTCCCCAACGAAGGGCGCCTATCTGGAAGGATAGACTCAATGACGGCGACGAAGCCCGGCGTGCGGCCGGCAACCCCGCACTTTTCGTCCGGCCCCTGCGCCAAGCGCCCCGGCTGGAGCCTGCAAAATCTCACCGACGCGGTTCTCGGACGATCGCACCGATCAAAAATCGGCAAGGCGAAACTCAAACGCGCCATCGATCTCACGCGCGAGGTGCTGGAAGTCCCGGCCGACTATCGCATCGGCATCGTGCCGGCCTCCGATACCGGCGCGGTTGAGATGGCGCTCTGGTCCCTTCTGGGCGCGCGCCCGGTGACGATGGTGGCCTGGGAATCGTTCGGCGAAGGTTGGGTCACCGACGTCGAAAAGCAGCTCAAGCTGAAAGACTTCAGCGTCATCAAGGCGCCGTATGGCGAGCTGCCCGGATCTGAGCAAAAATCGATTTCGCGAGCGATGTGGTGTTCACCTGGAACGGCACAACCTCGGGCGTTCGCGTCCCCAACGGCGACTGGATTGCCGCCGGCCGCAACGGCCTCACGATCTGCGATGCGACCTCGGCCGCCTTCGCCCAGAAACTCGACTGGCCGAAGCTCGATGTCGTGACGTTCTCCTGGCAGAAAGCGCTGGGCGGGGAGGGCGCGCACGGCATGCTCATTCTCTCGCCGCGTGCGGTCGAACGGCTCGAAACCTACAAGCCGGCCTGGCCGCTGCCGAAAATTTTCCGTCTGACCAAAGGCGGCAAGCTCAACGAAGGCATTTTTGCCGGCGAGACGATCAATACGCCATCGATGCTCTGCGTGGAGGATTATCTCGATGCATTGCAATGGGCAAAATCGGTTGGCGGGCCTGCCGGCAACCGTTGCGCGCTCGGACGCCAATGCCAAGGCATTGTCGGACTGGGTTGCTGCGACCGCCCTGGATCGATCATCTCGCGAAAAATGCGGGCGAGCGCTCCAACACGTCCGTTTGCCTGAAAGTTGTCGACCCGGCGGTGACGCGGCTCTCCGGTGACGACCAGGCAGCCTTTGCCAAGACGCTGGCCGGGCTGCTCGAAAAGGAAGGCGTCGCCTACGACATCGCGTATTACCGCGATGCGCCGCCCGGCTCTGCGCATCTGGTGCGGGGCGACCGTCGAGGAAGCGCGACATCGAAGCACTCGACGCCGTGGCTCGACTGGGCTTTCGCCGAAGCGAAAGCCGCATTGCCCAAAGCCGCATGACCGTCATTCCGGGGCGCGGGCGTGGCCCGCGAACCCGGAATCCAGCTCCGATGCAAAATGTTCGAAAGACAAACCCGTTTTTCTGCATTCCGGCTCTCGCGCTGCGCGCTCGGCCGGAATGACAATTGAGAGGTTCCATGCCCAAAGTTCTCATTTCAGACGCTTTGTCTGCCGCCTCCGTGCAGATCTTCAAGGATCGCGGCATCGACGTGGATTTTCAGCCGGCGCTCGGCAAGGACAAGGATAAGCTTGCCGCGATCATCGGCAATTACGACGGTCTTGCCATCCGCTCCGCGACCAAAGTGACCGCCAAGATCCTCGAAGCCGCCAAAGGCCTGAAGGTGATCGGGCGCGCAGGGATCGGTGTCGACAACGTCGATATTCCGGCGGCGACCGCGCGCGGCATCATCGTCATGAATACACCCTTCGGCAATTCCATCACGACCGCGGAACACGCGGTTTCGCTGATGCTGGCATTGGCGCGACAAATCCCGGAAGCCGACGCTTCGACGCGCGCCGGCAAGTGGGAAAAGAACAAGTTCATGGGCGTGGAAATCTTCGGCAAGACGCTTGGCGTCATCGGCTGCGGCAATATCGGCTCGATCGTCGCCGATCGCGCGCTCGGGCTTAAGATGAAGGTCGTCGCCTTCGATCCCTTCCTCTCGCAGCAGCGCGCGGACGATCTCGGTGTCGAGAAAGTCGAGCTCGATGAACTTTTCAAGCGGGCAGATTTCATTACCTTGCACACGCCGCTGACCGACAAGACCCGCAACGTCATCAATGCGGCAGCCATCAAGACGATGAAGAAGGGCGTGCGCATCATCAATTGTGCGCGCGGCGGGCTGGTGGACGAGGCTGCACTTTATGACGCGCTCAAAAGCGGCCATGTCGCGGGCGCCGCCTTCGATGTGTTCGTCACCGAGCCGGCCACCGAAAACCCACTGTTCAGCCTGCCGAATGTCGTGTGCACGCCGCACCTCGGTGCGTCCACGTCAGAGGCGCAGGAAAATGTCGCCCTGCAGATCGCCGAGCAGATGTCGGACTATCTTTTGCGCGGCGCCATCACCAATGCGATCAACTTCCCCTCGATCAGTGCGGAGGAGGCACCCAGGCTCAAGCCTTTCATCGCGCTGGCCGAAAAACTCGGCTCCTTCGCCGGGCAATTGACCGAAACCGGCGTCAGCAAGGTCCAACTCGCCTACGAAGGCGCGGTCGCGCAAATGAACACCAAGGCGCTCACGTCCGCGGCGCTCGCTGGTTTGCTGCGGCCGATGCTGGGCGACGTGAATGTCGTTTCGGCGCCGGTAGTAGCCAAGGAACGCGGCATCGTGGTCGAAGAGGTCACGCGCGAAATGCCGGAGGACTATGAAAGCCTGATCACGGTGACCGTGACGACCGAACGGCAATCCCGGCATGTGTCCGGCACCGTGTTTGCCGATGGGCGGCCGCGCATCGTCAACATCAAGGGCATCCGCATGGATGCCGAATTCGGGCCCTCGATGATCTACATCACCAATCTCGACAAGCCGGGATTCATCGGGAAGTTCTCCTCGACGCTCGGCGAGGCCGGCATCAATATCGCGACCTTCCATGTCGGCCGCGACGCGCCCGGCGGCAATGCAGTCGCATTGATCGAAATCGACGGCGAATTGTCGGAGGCCGTGCTCGCCAAAGTGCGGGCGCTGCCGCAGGTGCAACAGGCCAAGCCGCTGCATTTCTGATTTTAAGAGCCATGTGTCGACGCCCGGTGGAAGCGGGCATTTGACACATTTCGGGCTGGGTTTGACGTATATCATTGCGCCTCTTGGCGCCAATGATAGGCAAAGCGTCATGGAACAATTGCCCAACAGCGCCCGTGCGCGGCCGTCGTCCAGCAAACTCTCGGTGGTCACGCAACTGCCGACCGGGCGTTCCGCGCCGCCGCATGTGGACGAACCAGGCCCGCGCCACGTTCCCGATCAGCGTGACTCTTACGCGGTCACCGCTCTTGCCGATGTCACCGACCGCTCGCTGCATGCCGCGATCGCGCGTGTGACCATGGGATTGTCGCCGTCTGCGATCGTGCATGCCTATCTGGATTGGGCAACGCATCTCGCCGGCTCTCCCGGCAAGCGCATGCAGCTGGTCGATAAAGCTTTTCGTAAAGCGACGCGTTTCGCAAATCACGTCGCCGGTTGTGCGATGAGAGGCGGTGGGGCCGCCGAGCCATGCATCGAACCGCTGCCGCAGGACCGCCGTTTTACGGGCGAGGACTGGCAGAAGTGGCCGTACAATTTCATCTACCAGGCTTTTCTGCTCAATCAGCAGTGGTGGTACAACGCGACTACAGGTGTGCGCGGTGTCAGCAAGCAGCACGAAATGATGGTCGAGTTCATGTCGCGCCAGATCCTCGACATGTTTTCTCCCTCGAATTTTCTATTGACCAATCCCGAGGTGCTGCGCCGGACGCTGGAGAAGGGCGGCGCCAACCTGACCACCGGCTTCAGAAACATGGTGGAGGACTGGGAGCGCAAGGTCAGCGGCAAGAAACCGGTCGGCACGGAAAAATTCGTGGTCGGGCGCGACGTCGCCGTCACGCCAGGCAAAGTGGTCTATCGCAACCGGCTGATCGAGCTGATCCAGTATTCGCCCGCGACCGACAAGGTGCGGCCGGAGCCGGTGCTGATCGTTCCGGCATGGATCATGAAATACTACATTCTCGATTTGTCGCCGCACAATTCACTCGTGAAGTATCTCACCGGGCAGGGCTTCACGGTTTTCATGGTGTCGTGGATTAATCCGACCGACCAGGATCGTGACCTTGGCATGGAGGACTATCGCACGCTCGGGATCATGGATGCGCTCGAGACGGTCAATGCAATCGTTCCGGACCGGAAAGTCCACGCGGTCGGTTATTGTCTCGGCGGCACGCTGCTTGTCGATCGCCGCCGCCGCGATGGCACGGGACGGTGACGGTCGCCTTGCAGTCGCTCACATTGCTTGCGGCACAGATCGATTTTACCGAGCCCGGCGAATTGATGCTCTTCATCAACGAAAGCCAGGCTGAGCTTCCTCGAGGACCTGATGTGGGAGCAGGGATTTCTCGACACCTCGCAGATGGCCGGTGCCTTCCAGATGCTGCGGTCGAACGATCTCATCTGGTCGTACATGAGCCGCAACTATCTCATGGGTGAACGCGAGCCCATGAGCGATCTGATGGCCTGGAATGCCGATGCGACGCGTTTGCCCTACCGCATGCATTCGGAATATCTGCGCCGCCTGTTCCTCAACAATGATCTCGCCGAAGGCCGCTATGTCGCCGGGTCCCGGCCCGTGTCGCTGGCCGATATCAGGGCGCCGGTTTTTGCGGTAGGCACGGTCACCGACCACGTCTCGCCGTGGCGTTCGACCTACAAGATTCACCGTTTGACCGAGACCGAGGTCACGTATCTGCTGACGACCGGCGGGCACAATGCCGGCATCGTCTCGGAGCCGGATCATAGCGGGCGCAGCTTCCAGGTTGCGACTGCGGCCGCCGATGCAAATCACATCGATCCCGATACCTGGGTGACATCGGCGCAGCGGAAGGATGGATCCTGGTGGCCGGAATGGAGCGAGTGGCTCAAGGCGCGCTCCGGTGCCCCGGTCGCTCCGCCCGCTTCCCCGGCCCCGGATGTCCGGCTTGCCGCGGCCCCCGGCACTTACGTGCTTCAGTCCTAGCGAAAACGGCCCCGCGCGTGCGCTGCGGCAGGCGCCGCCAGCCAGAACCGCGTATCGAAAATTAACCCGCAAGATCAGCTCGTTGTTGTCGACGCGGGGCTGCAAAATGCGGTGGACTTTGGCTTGCCTCCAAAGGGAGCATCCTTTATCCGAAGGTGGACCTGGCCGGTGGCTCCCGGCTCAAAGTGTCCGGGCGCTGGCTCAGTGAAGGGATCCCGATGGCGAATGTCGTGGTTGTCGGATCCCAGTGGGGCGACGAAGGCAAAGGCAAGATCGTCGATTGGCTGTCGGAGCAGGCCGACATCGTCGTGCGTTTCCAGGGCGGCCACAATGCCGGTCATACCCTGGTCATCGACGGCGTAACCTACAAGCTGTCGCTGTTGCCGTCGGGCGTTGTCCGCGGCGGCAAGCTGTCAGTCATCGGCAATGGTGTCGTGGTCGACCCGCAGGCGCTCGTTGACGAGATTGCCCAACTGAAGAAACAGGGCATCACGGTGACGCCCGAAAGCCTGCGCATTGCCGAGAATGCGATCCTGATTCTTCCGCTCCACCGCGAGCTCGAAGCCATTCGCGAGGCGGAGAACGCGGCCACCCGCATCGGAACAACGAAGCGGGGCATTGGCCCGGCTTACGAAGATAAAGTGGGCCGCCGCGCCATCCGGTTCATGGATCTCGCCGATCTGCCATCGTTAGGGAACAAAGATCGAGCGCCTGCTGGCGCACCACAACGCGCTCCGCCGAGGACATGGTCTGGCCGAGATCAAGCCGAAGGAGGTTTATGACCATCTTGCCGCCATCGCGCCCAAGGTACTTGCCGTTCATGGATTCGGTCTGGTCGCTGCTCGATGCCAGGCGGCGCGAGGGCAAGCGCATCCTGTTCGAAGGCGCGCAAGGGGCGTTGCTCGACATCGACCACGGCACTTATCCCTATGTCACCTCGTCCAACACGGTGGCCGCGCAGGCGGCGACCGGTTCGGGACTTGGCCCGAATGCGATCGATTACGTGCTCGGAATCTGCAAGGCCTATACGACGCGGGTTGGCCTCGGACCGTTCCCGACTGATCAGATGGATAATGTCATCGGAAAAATGCTGGGCGAGCGCGGACGCGAATTCGGCGTCGTCACGGGCCGGGCGCGCCGCTGCGGCTGGTTCGATGCGGTGCTGGTGCGCCAGACCGTGCAAACCTGCGGGATTGATGGGTTGGCGCTCACCAAACTCGACATTCTCGACGGCTTTGATGAAATCAAGGTCTGCATGCGATATCGTCTGGACGGCCGCGAAATCGACTACCTTCCGGCGGGAGAGCAGGCACAGGCCCGGGTCGGAGCCGGTCTACGAGACCATCGCCGGCTGGAAAGAGCCGACCGCGCGGGCGCGCTCCTGGGCCCAGTTGCCGGCGCAGGCGATAAAATACGTCCGTCGTATCGAAGAGCTGGTCGGCTGCCCGGTGGCCCTGCTGTCGACCAGTCCGGAGCGCGAAGACACGATCCTGATGAAAAATCCATTTGAGCTATGATTGCCGAAAAAAGACATGAACCGGGGTCAAGCATGAGCCCGAACATGGGAATGCGGTTTCGGACGGGGATCATGCTCCAGCAAAACAGCGTGCAATGGCCGACTATCATCCTCTAATCGCCCGCGCCGTCAGCGGACTCGACAAGAACACGGGCGAGAACCGTCGCGCGCTCTACGACCGCGCGCGCGCCGCGCTGGTCAGCCAGTTGCGCGGCGTTCAACCCGCGCTCGACGAGACCGATATCACCCGCGAGAGATTGGCCCTTGAGGAAGCAATCCGCAAGGTCGAGGCGGAAGCCGCCAAGCGGCCGCGCGCGGAAACCCAGGAGACCGAGCCGGCCGAACCTTCGCTGCGCGATCGCGGCCTGCGCGATTTCCGGGAGACGGTGGCCGAAGTCGAGGGTCTTGGTCAGGCGACCGCCGAAGCCAAACGCGCCGCGCAGGTAACTTATGAGGCGATGCCGCCCGAGCCTGAACCGCATTATTTCGAGCCTGCCCAGGCGCATGAACCTCCACAGTTCACCGAGCCGCCGCAGTTCACGGAGCCGCCGCACATCGAGGACACCCCGCCTCATTCCGGCGGCTATGCGCCGCCAACTCCCGCGCCCGGGGCTTACGATGATGAGGACTTATATACGCGGCGTCCGCAGCGATCTTACAGGGGCATCATCAGGCTGGTTGTGCTTCTGCTGGTGCTGGCGGGGATCGCCGGCGCGGCCTACTGGCAGCGTCAGGCGATCACATCGATGGTGGCGAGCTTGCGTTCGCAACCAACGGCAAAGCCCAAGGATGCGAGCCAGCCGGCAGCCCGCCCGAAGATCGCCGACCGGATCGGGCAATCCGGCCAGGCGGCGCCGAATTCTGCCAATGCGCCCGCCGCGGCAGTGGCGCAGAAGGTCGTTCTCTATGATGAAGACCCGAACGATCCTCAAGGAAAGCGTTATGTCGGGTCTGCGATCTGGCGCACCGAGACGGTGTCGCCCGGGCCGGGCCTTGCACCTGAACTCGCGGTCCGTGCCGATATCGAGATACCCGAGCGCAAATTGCGGATGACGTGGTCGCTCCGCCGCAATACCGACAAGGCATTGCCGGCGAGCCATACCATCGAGATCCTGTTCACGCTGCCGGCTGATTTTCCGGAGGGCGGCATCGGCAACGTGCCCGGCGTCCTGATGAAGCAGAATGAACAGGCGCGCGGCGTTCCGCTCGCCGGTCTCGCCGTGAAAGTGACCAACGGTTATTTCCTGATCGGGCTTTCGTCGGTTGACGTCGACCTGCAACGCAACGTGCAGCTGCTCAAGGAGCGCGACTGGTTCGACATTCCGGTCGTCTATACGAGCGGCAAGCGTGCGATTCTGGCGATGGAGAAGGGCACCCCCGGCGCGCGCGCCTTCGAGGAAGCCTTCCGGGCCTGGGGGCAGTAGCTGTTCGCCGCCCGTCGATGTGAGGGCAACAATTTTCCTCGTATCCCTCCATCTCCCGTTCATCCCCGCGCATGCACCACCTCCGTTCGTACCCGCGTAAGCGGGGATCCAGCTTATTCATAAGAACCGCATAAGAACTGGATCCCCGCTTCCGCGGGGATGAGCGGATGTTGTTCGCGAAAGCAAAATGGCCGGGCGTGAGCCCGGCCAAAATCTTTTCACGCGTTAACGCGATGTTCAGTGCGCGGCGATCGCGCCCGTTTCGGCGGGCTGCTCGAGCGCCGAGATGCGGGTCTTGACCGCCTTCTGCACTTTCTCGAACGCGCGCACTTCAATCTGGCGCACGCGCTCGCGCGACACGCCGAACTCCGCCGCGAGATCTTCAAGCGTGATCGGATCGTCGGCGAGCCGCCGCGCCTCGAAGATGCGGCGTTCGCGATCGTTGAGCACGTCGAGCGCCGAGATCAGCGCCTTGTGACGATTGTCGCTCTCTTCGCTCTCGGCCAGAATGCGTTCCTGGCTGGGCGCGTCGTCGACAAGCCAATCCTGCCATTCGCCGCTCTCGCCATCGTCGCGGATCGGCGCGTTGAGCGAGGCGTCGCCGCCGAGACGGCGGTTCATGTCGACCACGTCCTGCTCGGTCACGCCAAGACGCTTGGCAATGACCTGAACCTGATCGGGCCGCAGGTCGCCTTCCTCGAGCGCGGAAATCTTGCTCTTCGCCTTGCGCAGGTTGAAGAACAGCTTCTTCTGGTTGGCGGTGGTGCCCATCTTTACGAGCGACCACGAGCGCAGGATGTATTCCTGGATCGCCGCCTTGATCCACCACATTGCGTAGGTGGCGAGACGGAATCCCTTTTCGGGCTCGAAACGCTTGACCGCCTGCATCAGGCCGACATTGCCTTCCGAGATCACCTCGGAAATAGGCAAGCCGTAGCCGCGATAACCCATCGCGAGCTTGGCGACCAGGCGCAGATGACTGGTGACGAGCTTATGCGCGGCGTCACGATCGCCGTGCTCACGCCAGCTGCGCGCCAGCATGTATTCTTCGTGCGGTTCCAGCATCGGGAACCGCCGAATCTCGTCGAGGTAGTGTGAAAGACCGGATTCGGCCTTGAGTGCCGGCAATGCGGCTGTACGGGCCATGATAGCGCCCTCCTTACTGTGCCCCCGGATGATCGGCGGGCGGTTGTCGCCGCCGCTCCCCGAGCCGACGGCGCGCATTCAATGTTGCGACCGCGAAATCCCTCGATCGCAGGTGCAGCATAACGGCTTGGGCGAGCGAAAGGAAGCATTCCGCCCGTCACGTCACCGTGACGGGGACGTGCGCCCCGGCACGTCATCAAGCCATTGATTTCGCTGTTCTTATTTGCGTCGATCCGGCCCGGCTTCACGGCTCTCCGTGTGCAAGGCATCACGTAAACGACGCAAATCGCCCGGCAGTTCCGATTGGAACTCCAGGGCGTCGCCGGTTTCGGGGTGTTCGATGGCCAGTAGATAGGCATGCAAAGCCTGTCTGCCAAGGGCCCCCAGGGCGGCAGCCGCCCTGGGTCCGAGCCGGCTGACCTTGGTCTTAAAGCCCGTGCCGTAGGTTGCATCGCCCAGGATCGGGTGCCCGATATGGGCGAGATGCACGCGGATCTGGTGGGTGCGGCCGGTTTCCAGGGTGCAAGCCAGAAGGCTGGCGACCGGCTTGCCGTCCGGTGCGGCGAATTGCTCCAGCAGTTGCCAGTGCGTTGTCGCGGTCCTTCCATTGGCGCGCACCGCCTGCTTGTCGCGCGCGTGCGGATGGCGGCCGAGCGGGGCGTCGATCGTGCCCTTCGGGCGGTTCGGGACACCCCACACAAGTGCCAGATATCCTCTCTGAAGTGGCCCATGGGTTTTGTCGGCGAACTGTTTGCTGAGCGCGCGATGGGCCTTGTCGGTCTTGGCGACGATCATCAGCCCGGTGGTGTCCTTGTCGAGCCGGTGCACGATGCCCGGCCGCTTCACCCCGCCGATGCCGGACAGGCTCGCGCCGCAATGGGCGATCAATGCGTTGACCAGCGTCCCCGACGTGTGCGCCGTGGCTGGATGAACAACCAGGCCCTTCGGCTTGTCGATGACAATGATCGCGGCATCCTCGTAGACAATATTGAGCGGGATCGTCCTCGCCCTGCGGCGTCGCCGGTTCGGGCGGCGGCAGATTGACCGTGATGACATCGCCGGAATTGACGCTGGCCGCCGGATCGCGGATCGTGCGCGCGCCGATCGTCACCTGACCGTCGATGATCAGCGCCTTTAGCCGCGAGCGCGACAGCGCCGGGATACGGGCGGCCAGCACGCGGTCGAGCCGGCCGCCGATCTCCTCGGCGGAGATTGTTACTGTCTCACTGGCCGACATGGTTCAACCGATGCCCGACGATCACAAGCCCCTCGATCCGGAAGCCGCCGCGGCGATCGGTAAAGTCCGCCGCTTGATGATCGTCATCTTGACGACCACCTTCGTCGCCATCGGCGTCATCCTTGCCGTCATCGGCTACCGCCTTTCGCAGGTGAAGGAAAGCGCCCCATCATTCGTTGACGTCACTCATGCGCTGCCGCCGGGCGCCAAGGTGCTCTCGACTGCGGTCAGCAACGACCACATCGTGGTGACCATCGAGGTCGGCGGCGCGATCCAGGTGCTCACCTTCGATCCCGATACGCTGAAGCCGCTCGGCCGCCTGCGGTTGGAGCAGAAGCCTTAGTGTTTGTCATGGCCGGGCATAGCCGTCCGAAGGACGGCGTCGCTTTGCTCGCCTATGTCCCGGCCATCCACGTCTGTCTTGCTGATTGAAGGAATAAGACGTGGATGCCCGGCACAAGGCCGGGCATGACGATCGAGAGTCAGGCCTGCTTCATCTTCTCCGGCACCGGCGTATCCGCGCGCCCAGCTTGCGGACCGGGCGGATCGAGGCTATTTCGAAGGCTCACGTGCCTTCAGCTCCCTTCGTCTAGCGGCCCAGGACGTCGCCCTCTCACGGCGAAAACAGGGGTTCGAGTCCCCTAGGGAGCGCCAATAAAATCGGCACTTTATCGCATTGGGGTCCAGCCGGGTCCAAAATGGGTCCAAAACAGATGCCGATCGGCCATCGCGACCCGCGCCCTCGCAGCCCTGGCCACTGGTGCGTTAAACGGGGTTCACCCTACCCACCGGCCATATTTCAGCATCAGTGACCGCGCCCGTGGGCGTGCGTGCGCTTCTGGCCATCATGCGGCCTACAGCGTCGTTGTCGGGGTCACGCACCTTGCCGATGGCGCCGCAAAACTTCGGTAGCCGGCACCAGGCGATGGCGGAATTTAAGGCGCGGTGGCAAGCTGGCTGCGGGCGACTCCATTTGGAGGGGGATGACACGGTGAACCTTGCCGAATTTATCGACGAAACTCTTTCAGAAATTCTCTCTGGCATCCGCTCGGCACAAAAGAAGGAAGGTGGTGGCGCGGTCGGAGCGGAAATGGAAACTGTACAGCAACTGAATTTTACCGGCTCTAGTGACGCCCAACTTTGTTGGGAAACGACTAAAAAGTGTATCACTGCCAGCAATCAGCCCGTTCCAGATATGAACACTTTGGAGATGAGGGCCTGCATGTTCAGTGCGCAATCAGCCTGTGACAGGATTGTGCCCTGCCGCTAATCGCTTTTCGACAGGCAAACGGTCTCGAAGCTTGCGATCGCTGAGACTCTATCATGCCTTACCACCGCGCTCCAAATTCCAAGGATGGCCCGGATCGAGCGGAAAACCGCGCTCGTCGTGCCCCCAGACTTTCGGGAGTTCCCTGCCGAGCTGTTCGCCACGGCTCTTTCGGTTGTGGCACCCAACGCAAAACGAGGCCAGCCCATCAAGTGCAGGATAGGGCGAACCGCCGGCATTGATGGGGATGGTGTGGTCCACGGCGGTGGCGGGCTCGATCCTACCTACTTCCAAACACGACTGGCAGAGCGGGTGCTGGTGCAACTTGGCTCGACGTAGCCGCAACCACCGTTGGGTCGTGTACGGCCAATGCGCCATCGCGTCACCCGATCAATGCGTTCACATCGAAGGCCGGAGTTCGCCGCGCCGCGACACCGAGCGCCATGCACAACGCAACCAACGGATCGATGCGCCCCGTCGATTTACGTTTTGAAAGTTTTCGATTACCCGCGCTGTCGAGCTCGGCCTTGGCGTTGGCAGCGGCCATGGTCAAAACCGGGTGGCCTCCGTGGCACAATTTGCCTTCATCGATCAGACGTTCGAGCACATCGACGGCCGGCGCCATGTCGCGAAAACCTTGCCCAAATTCCACAAGCGGCACGCCACAGCCGATCGCCGACATTTCGCGTTCGAGGTCAGCAATTCTCCAACGGTCGTACGCAAGCGCCCGAATGTTATAGCGTCCGTGCAGCTCAGCGATCTTAAGTGCGACGACTTTAGGATCGGTCGAGCGGCCAGGGAATGTGAGTAAGTGGCCTTGCTGTGCCCATAGGCGGTACGGCGCTGTGCGGTCGGTATCCTCAAGTTCCTGTAGCTGCTCGCCAGGCAACCAACAAAACGGCAGAACGTCGAATTCGCCTTCCTTGCCGGCGAACACCAACGTCAATGCGGTCATGTCGCGCGTTGCGCCAAGGTCCAAGCCGGCAAAACAGGCGCGGCCTTGGAATGA
Source organism: uncultured Alphaproteobacteria bacterium (assembly GCA_963815055.1). Classification (GTDB taxonomy): domain Bacteria; phylum Pseudomonadota; class Alphaproteobacteria; order Rhizobiales; family Xanthobacteraceae; genus Pseudolabrys. The sequence continues at coordinate 282,207 of CAWFEU010000006.1, forward strand.
TTTCGGGTGTTCGAGATGTTCGCCGCACGCCTTCCAAGCGGCCATGTCGATAAATTGCGCGGTGGTGTCAACGCGCTGATTTAAGATCAAATTGCGGAAACTCATTTCGGCGCTTGGCATCCGTTGCGCCTGCCGCGACAACCGCTTCACGTCTTCAAGCGAACGAAAATCACCGAGAGCCGGGTTAGCCTTGCGCCAGGTTGCCAGCTTCCACGGGTCGGAATCGATCGGTGCCGTGTAGAGCGTGAGGTGAAATCCCGAATTGACAATCTCGCCGCGTTCGATGCGCAGGCCGTAATCAATCAATTCCGACATGGGCGCCGTATCGATCGCCGCTTGCGTCGATATCACAACCATCAACGGCTGCGCGCGACCCCCCAACGCGGTGCCAAGAGCGTCGTAAAGCGCACGGCTTGGCACTTGCGCCAACTCATCATAACAAACGAATGATGGCGACAGACCATGGACCGGCGCAACATCAGCGCTCAGCACGTCAAACGTACTGCCGTTGATAGTGTCCTCCAGATGTTTGGTGAAGCGAATGATGTTGATCTGGTCGTTGAGCCACGGCACCCGTGTGATGATGGCGACCATCTCGGAAAAGACGCGGCTGGCTTGAAATCTTGTGGAGGCCACCGAATAGCATTCGCCCCTTGGCTCGGCTTCCGGCCCCGATAGTGCGCACAGGCACAAGGCGGCGGCCAATTGCGTTTTGCCGTTTTTGCGCCCCAGGCTCAACACAGCGGTGCGCACGGCACGATTGCCAGCCTTGTCGGTCCTGTAAACGGCGCGAATAAACTTTTTCTGCCACGGCCGCAGCTTTAGCGCCGTACCTGCAAGTGGCCCCGCCGTTACCGGCAATGTTTCCACAAAACGAATGACACGCTCGGCGCGACTGAGGCCCGGCAGCGACCACGGATGAACGTCTCGTGAAATCGCGGGGCGTTTCTTTTTTGACCGCTTTGGTGTGGCTCCGATTCCGCGCATTCCCATGGGGTTGGCCTTAAGTAAGTATCAATTCGATTTCGGGGCGCTCCGCAAACAGGGCGGCTTCTGTTTTTTCGCATGCCCCCCCCCGGGGGCCCGCTTGTCAATGTCCGCTCTTGTGCGCATGTCGCCTATTGGCACTTAGCGAACATGCGGAGTTGCACTGCACATGTCTGCTTTTGACCTAAAGCGAACATGGGTCGGCATGGGATCATCCGCTTAACCACAGTGACAGATCGCAGTTATTCTGTGACCTGATCACAGTAGTATATTTGACGCTATCCTAAGTTGCCCACATGAACTGCCAAAACGAGTGAGAGGATTATGCAATGAACAATACCACGATGGAAATTAACGAGACTGAGCAAGACATTTTCGCCTTCGAGGTCTCCGATGAGGCGCTGGAGACCGCCGCCGGTACTGCTAAAGAGAAAGCAAACTTTACCCTCGGTGCTTGCAGTGGACTGTCTGTCTGTCCTGGCTGACCAATCCGTTTCTGAACCAAATAAAACCCCGGGCAATGTCCCCGGGGTTTTTAGTTGGTGAGTTTGAAATGGCGTAAACGCCGCGCAGCATCCGCCTTTGGCCAGACTGGACTCTGGTCTCCTGATTTCGGTTTGATCTGTATCAACCCTTCGATTGGGCCTTACCCTAAGCTTTTGATTGTGGCGAATGACCTGTGGGGCGGTCATGGCGAGCGACCAAAGCCAAGCTTCCGATCCGTCGTGTGAACTTTGCGGGGCAACGATGACGTTTATCGCGAGCACTCCAAAGGTCGGACCATTTCCAGAATTGCTGACCTTCCTTTGCACTGAGTGTGGCGACGTTCGAACCGTCGAAAAGAAAGATGAATAGGCCGCCCCTGTTGGCGGGCTGTTTCCAGGTTGTGCCGCGCGGTGTCCGCTATTGGCACTAAGCGGACGTGGACTATTGCACTGCACATGTCTGCTTTTGGAGAAGAGCGGACGCAGCCTCCTTCGAATTATGAAACCAAGTCATTGATCGGGTCCAAGAACATCTGAGCGAAATGGTGGTAAAAAATCTACCTGTGAAAGCGCGGACACCGTGACTGATGAGGGATTGGGAATTTCCTTGTCAGTTTTATTTCCATCGAGGCGCCGGCAGTAAATCGCAGTGACTGGTTTCCTTTTTGGTCCACGCGTAAGCGCAAAAGTCAGCCGGTAACGCTCTCATGTCGGTCCGGTGATGGGGAGTAAAAGCCGTCGGCAAAATCTCTTATGAGCCAATCGCTTAGCACACAAGCCTATCTTGGCTGTCGTACCGCGCGTTCGTACTAACCTGCGACAGCTCAGAACAAACAGATCGCATCACCATGCGCCGCGCGAAGTAGGGCTATTGGTGAGGAGAACACGGCTCACGACTAAAATCCAAACGATGCCAATAGCGGGCGAGATGAACCGCGAATAGGCACCGTCCGGTGCCCAAAATCCGCCGCTCAGCCAGGTGGTACCGCCGAGCAAAACGAGCACGACGGCTGCAACCCCTGCTGCGAAGAGCGCGTTCGAGATCAGCCCGGCCCGCCAGAGCCCGAACGCGCTCGACATGATCAGCATCGCGCGCGGGAACGAACTCAATACAACGCTGGCCCATGCAAAATCGTTGAGCCCGGATGTTAGCATGGAATTTCCGGAGCCAGCGATGAGTATGATAGCGCGGCGCCGACCGCAATGAGCAGAAGTAACAGCCCTCCAAGGGCGGCACTCGAGGCGGTCGCAGCCGCGCCCCATCCATCTTGCCCCGCATTTGCCAACGCGGACCGGAGCGCTGCCGCAAACCACATGAGGTTAAGAACCGCGAAGCCGGAAAAAACTGCAGCGATAAGAATCCGCGTGCGATCGCCATCGTAGAATGAGACCAGTGCTTCGGTCGACGCGCCGACACGTGGCTGAAAGCCGTAGACGACGTATGCGATGATGAAAAGACCCACGGATTGGACGCCGCTCGAGCGCCACAACGCTCCCAAAACGCAGGGTTGTTGTAGCCGCTGGTAGAAGGTTGCGGGGGACGCGCTCATGAGGATCTCCTCTTTTTTGGGCGTTGAGTGTAGATAGCGGCGACGAGCGACGTGGTTCCCCCCATGAGTGCTCCGACGAGCGCCGATAGCGCACTCAAGAGGGCAGGATCGATGTGCATTTCGGTTCCAAAACGAATTTACATAAGAGATGTCCCCCCAGTCAGTGCTGCATATGCAATTTCATCAGCTCTGACGACGGCATCAGGTTGTCGTTCAGATTTGTCATGATCCAGAGCGACCCGACGACGACCAGGAACACGATGAGCATGCCAAATGCGAGCGCCAGCACGTTATTGGTGTTGTCCGGCCCGGTGGTGATGTGCAGGAAGAAAACCAGGTGAACACCCATCTGAGCGATGGCGAGGACGACAAGACCCATGGCGACGCCGGGTGCCCAAAGCAATGAGGTGTTGGCCACCCAGAACGAGACGGCCGTGAGCATCACGGCGAGGACGAGCCCGACCGTGTAGATGCCGAAGTCGGACAACGTCAGCCTTTGCGCCTCCGGCGTTGTCGAGATCTCTCCGGGCGCGCGATCGTAAGGTGTGTCGGTCATGGACGAATTCCCATCAGATAGACGGCCGTGAACAGCCAGACCCAGATGATGTCGAGCGCGTGCCAGAACAGAGCAAAGCAGAGCAGGCGGCGGTCGACAGAGGGGCGAAATCCCTTGAATGCGACCTGCGCCATCATCACGGCTAGCCAGATCAGCCCGGCGGTGACGTGCAAGCCGTGGCAGCCGACAAGGGTGAAGAAAGCGGAGAGGAAGGCGCTGCGCTGGGGGCCCGCGCCGCGGGCGATCATGTCGGCAAACTCGTGGACCTCGAGATAAAGGAACGCGGCACCGAGCACGAAAGTGACCAAAGCAAAGATGTAGGTGTTGAATCGCTGCCGCGCGCTGACTGCCAGCGACATCAAACCGCACGTGTAGCTCGAGATGAGAAGACAAGCGGTTTCAATTGCAACGCTGACCTGATTGAAGAGTTGATCGCCGGTTGGGCCGCCCGCAGTTGCGCGCACCAGCGCCGCATAAGCCGCAAACAGCGCCGAGAACATCACGATGTCGCTCAGCAGGAAGACCCAGAAGCCGAAGGCGACCACGATCCGCTTTGGCGCCGGTCCGGCCTCGCTGGCGGGAGCAAACGTTTCCTGTTCCACGTCATAGACGGCGACAGCGACGCTCATAGCGCGATCTCCGCGGGGTGAGCGCGATCGAACCGGGCGATCGTCTCGGCCGGTATCTCAACCTCCTCCTCTTCGCGAAAAGCGAAGACGAGGAATGTCACGAACCCGCCGAAGGCACCGAGAGCGGCCATCCACCAGATGTGCCAGATCAACGCAAAGCCGGTGACCACGGCAAAGAATGCGTTGACGAAACCGGTCGGAGTGTTCTTCGGCATTTCGATCGGCTGATACTCGCGCGCTTGCGTTGGTTGTCCTTGCTTTGCGTGCACGAGCGTCTTCTGGACCCAGTAGGCGTCTCTGCCGGTGACTTGGGGCAGGAAGGCAAAGTTCCAGGCCGGCGGTGGCGACGCCGTGGACCACTCGAGGGTGCGGCCATTCCACGGATCTCCGGTCGCGTCGCGGAGCGCTTGCCGGTCGCGGATTGACACGACGAACTGCATGATCTGGCAGACGACACCCGCGAAAATAATGACGGCACCGGCTGCGGCTACCACCAGCCACGGTTGCCAAGAGACGACGTCGTAATGTTGCAGGCGCCGCGTCATGCCCATTAGGCCGACTACATAGAGGGGCATGAAGGCGACGTGGAATCCGATGAACCAGCACCAGAACGCACGTCGGCCCCAGCGTTCATCGAGCGTGAATCCGAATGCCTTGGGGAACCAATAGACGTAGCCGGCGAAAGCGCCGAACACGACGCCAGGTATGATGACGTGATGGAAATGGGCGACCAGGAACAGACTGTTATGCACCTGCCAATCAACCGGAGGTACGGCTAGCAGCACGCCGGTCAGGCCGCCGAGCACGAACGTCACCATGAAGCCGATGGTCCATAGAACCGGCACCGAGAACCGGAGTCGCCCGCCGTACATGGTGAACAGCCAGTTGAAGACTTTGACGCCGGTCGGCACCCCGATGATCATGCTGGCCACCCCGAAGACAGCATTGACACTCGCGCTGGCGCCCATGGTGAAGAAGTGGTGTAACCACACCATCATGGAGAGGATGCAGATCGCCATGGTCGCGGCGACCATCGAGCGGTAACCGAACAGCGGCTTGCCGGAGAAGGTCGCGGCTCACCTCCGAGTAGACGCCGAATGCCGGCAGGACGAGGATGTAGACTTCGGGATGGCCCCACATCCAGAACAGGTTCACGTACATCATCGCATTGCCGCCGGCATCGATCGAAAAGAAGTGGAAGCCGAGGTAACGGTCGAGCAACAGCATCGCGAACGTCGCGGTCAGGATCGGAAAGACCGCGACAATCATCAGGTTCGAGGCGAGCGCAGTCCAGCAGAAGACCGGCATGCGCATGTAGCCCATTCCCGGGGCCCGCATTTTCAGAATCGTGGTGACGAAATTGATTCCGGTCAGCAGCGTGCCAACGCCAGAGATCTGCAGCGACCAGAGATAATAGTCGACGCCGACGCCAGGAGAGAACCGAAGTTCACTGAGCGGCGGATAGGCCATCCAGCCCGTCTTCGCGAACTCGCCGACCACCAGCGAGACGTTCGTCAGGAGGATGCCTGAGGCGGTGAGCCACAGGCTGACGGAGTTCAATGTCGGGAAGGCCACGTCGCGGATGCCCAGCTGCAGCGGGACCGCAAAGTTCATCAATCCGATCACAAGCGGCATCGCCACAAAAAAGATCATGATGGTGCCGTGCGCCGAGAAAATCTGGTCGTAGTGCTCCGGCGGCAGATAGCCCTGGGCGCCGCCGGCCGCGACTGCCTGCTGCGCGCGCATCATGATCGCATCGGAGAAGCCGCGCAGCAGCATGATCAACCCGAGCACGATATACATGACGCCAATGCGCTTATGATCGACGGACGTGAGCCACTCGTTCCACAGATAAGGCACGTAACCTTTCAACGTGATCCACCCGAGGACGAACACAATGCCCAGGATCACGACGCCCGAGGCGGCCATGACGATCGGCTGGTCAAGTGGAACGACGCTCCAGCTCAGATTGCCAAGGAGATTCATTTTTCTGCCCCCTGTAAGGCAGTGCGCGAGGCACAAGGGATCACCGGACTGCGTTAAGTTGCCGACCTTGCTCAAGATGCCGTTAAACAGGTCAGGAGCCACGGCACGATAGGTGAAAGGCGCAACCGCCTGGCTGGGCTTCGCCAACTCGGCATAGCTTTGTGCATCAAGCGTCGGGCCGCTGGTGCGCGTTGCAGCCACCCACTGCGCAAATTTCTCGGCCGGAACCGCATCGACCTTGAAGACCATGTCAGAAAATCCCGCGCCGCTATAATTTGACGACATCCCTCGGTAGGTCCCGGCATGGTCAGCCTTGAGATAAATGCGCGTCACCATCCCGGCCATCGTGTAGATCTGACCGCCGAGCTGCGGCACAAAGAAACTGTTCATCACCCCCGAAGAGGTCAGTTCGAATCTGATCGGCGTGCCCACGGGTATGGTCAGTTGATTGACGGCCGCAATCTCCTGATCGGGGTAGATGAACAGCCACTTCCAATCGAGCGCTACGACCTGAACCTTGACGGGCTTTTCCGTAGAGGCGATCGGCTTGGGCGGATCAAGATCGTATGAACCGATCCAGGTGACGCCGCCCACCAAAATCACGGTCATGATGGGGATCGACCAGACGAGCAGCTCAAGGCGGCCGGAATAGGCGAAATCCGGCATGTAGCTTGCGCGCGTGTTGGACGCACGAAACCAATAAGCCGTGCCGAGCGTGGCGAGGATCGTGGGGATCACGATCGCCAGCATGATACCAGTCGAATTGAGCATGATGAGCCGCTCGGCAGCGGCGACTGGTCCCTTCGGATCAAGCACGCCTCCGGAGCAGCCGCCGAGCACAGCCGCGCTGATCAACAAAACGGCTATTGCACCATGCCGCATATCAGACGCCCTTGCCGGCCAGGAGAGTCGCAAACAGCACAAAGAGGTAGAGGATGGAAAACGCGAACAGGCGATGTGCAGGCCTTCGATCGGCCTCGCTGCTCCTGGTCAAGTCTCAGCGACGAGCGCAATGAACGCCGCGCCGCAGATCACGGCGGTTGCGCCATAGATTGCACCGGCAAATCCGAGCGCCAACGGCAGCAGCGAAATCGGGAACAGCAACGTGCTGTAGATCAGGATATGTCGGGTGGTCTTGGCTCTGCCAGCCACGACCGGCAGCATGGGGATCCCGGCTCGGGCGTATTCGTCAGTGCGGTTGAGCGACAGCGCCCAGAAATGCGGCGGTGTCCACAGGAAGATGATGAGAAATAGAATGGCCGGTTCTATTCCGATACCTCCGGTGGCCGCCGCCCAGCCGATCACCGGCGGCAGCGCGCCGGCAGCGCCACCGATCACGATGTTCTGCGGCGTGCTTCGCTTGAGCCACATCGTGTAAACGACGACGTAGAAGAAAATAGTGAAGGCGAGCAGGGCCGCAGCCATGAGATTTGCCGCGAGGGCAAGGACCGCGACGGCGCCGACGGCAAGGATCAGTCCGAATGCCAGCGCTTCTGCGGCGCGAGACTGCTCCGCGAGGAATCGGACGCCGGGCGGTGCGGGACATCAAGGCGTCGATATCGGCCTCGTACCACATGTTGAGCACGCCGGCGGCACCGCCACCTGCGGCGATTGCAAGGATCGCAACGAATCCAAGGATCGGATCGGGACGGACCGGCGCGATCATTAGTCCGACAAGCGCGGTGAACACCGCGAGCACCATCACACGCGGCTTCATCAACGTGATGAAGTTTAGGCAGTCGCGTCGCCAAAGCAGGCCGAGAAGCCAACCGGAGGCGCGACAAGGCAATCGCGGTGGTCTTCATAGGCGATTCCTCAACCAGAGATTTGCCTTTACGAATTTCGCTATCTTTCATCCGTAATGAGTTTTGCTGTTTCTCGATCGCTACACAGCCGGACCTGAAAACGGGAGTGAATGCTGGCAAATCCCAGCAAATTTTTCATAAGGGACAAAACGAACAACAAACATTGTGTGCACGACGATCAGGGTGGTGAATATTCCCCGCCGACCGCGACGTCACCGCTGGCCGAATTTAGCGTAGGCCAAGAACGCGACCGCGACCGTGCAAATGCCGCCGACAATGAAGGTGCCGAGGTCGGGCAGCATGCTGACACCGTGCGGATGGGAGTGCGGCACGATCGATTCGTGCGCCTGCGCCACGGTTGCGCCGAAAGCGATCAAACTGGCAAGGATTGTTTTCATGGTCGTTCTTCTCTCCAAGTAAACGCCGCCGAGACGCGGCAGCTGGACGGCGGGCGACTAGGTGAAGGCGAAGTCGCTCAGGTCGATGGCGACCATCAGCAGGTCGCGCACCAGCTTCTGATCCGGGCCGCGAACGTAGGCGCGCCGCCTGGTAGGCATCTTCAAGCCCTGCGCCTCGATGATCTGGTCGACGTATTGCGCCGCCGGGAAGGAACCGGCGATGTCCACCTGGTAATCGTGGCGGCGCAACAGGAAGTCGCTACCGAAGTAGAAATCCTGTTCCTCCGAGTGGCTAGCATACTGCCTTGGAAAGCGCGCTCTTAGTCCGCGCCATACTTCCTCGCCTTCGGTGATTGGATCGATCTCGCGGACCTCGAAACCCGGCAGTGCCATGAAGAAAGGGCTCGTCAAGTACGTCCACAGTGCGTAGCCATTGAAATAAGCGCGGTGAAGCGGATCCCAGGGCGTGTTCATCGTGTGGCCGTAGAACGATGCCCGCGGATCTTTACGCTCGCGCACCACCTCACCATCGAGCGTCTCGATCGCCAGGCGCTCGGGCCGGAAGTTGGTGCGCCAGTTGGCCTGACCGAAGGGTGTCACGGAGGCGAACTCTTCCCGCAGCGACACGGTCATCTGTCTCGGATCGCGGGTCTTGGACGAGGCCTTTGAGCGCCCAAAGACCGCCGCCCGTCACTATCTGCACGCGGAGAGTGTCGAACTTGTTCCAGCGAGCGAGCCCGCCGTGCGCCTCCAAGACATTCCTCAAAAGGTCATTCATGGCACTGCCCCCCGTGCACTCTTGCGTGGCGGAGCCGTAAACTGCGTTTGCCCTCGGTCGCGAGCGGCTGCGGCCTCGGCGATCTTGAGCGCGATCGCATCCATCTGCGCGACCGCACGGCGTGTCGGACGATTCGCGACATTCGCGCGCGCAAGTTCGAGTGCACGCGGGTGATTGTCGCCGCTGCCGGCGTAGAACTCCGCAGCATGGTCCGCGAAGGCGAGCAGATGTTTCCCAAGCAACTCTTCGAAGCCGGACCGTGCAGCAGCAAGCTGCGTCTCGGCCTCTTCGAACTTTCCCAGCGCGGCCAGCACGTCGGCAAGACGCCATCGAACCTCGGGATCGCGGCCCGAAAGCACTGGCACGAGGAGCGCCTCCGCCTCCCTGGCTTGCTCCTGGCTTGCGCAGATCTCGGCCAGGTGCACACGCGCCTTCACATAGCCCGGCAAGTAGGTAATCGCGCGTCGATACCAGAGCGAAGCGCGATCCGGGTCCGGCTCGGGCACGAGCTCTCCCCACAGCATTCCCAGCTGAAAGCAAACCCACGCCAGCGGAAACGGCGAAACGTCATCATACGAGGAAAGCGCTTGCCGATAGGCAGCGTCCGCCTCGGCGAAGCGCTCGAGATCGGCAAGCAGCGCGCCAAGCGGTACAAGATCTTTAAGCCGGTCGCTCACCTCCGCGATTCGGCGTCGCGCAGCGAGCACCGCATCGAGGTCCCGGCCGCAGGCCTGATCGATGCTCAATGAGTGGTGCTCTATGTCTTCACGCCGCGCGCCCAATGACGCGGCACGCGCGAGCTGATCTCGTGCCTCGGCAAAGCGGTGCACGGTTGAAGCAACCTCGGCCTGAACAAGCGCCGAACGAAACGAGTTGTCCACGCATGCGAATTGCGAGGCGAGTTCCTGGAGGCGGTCGAGTGCGTTCAGGTCGCCAAGAAATTGCGCAGTCAGCCTTTCTTTGTCGACAATCTCCTCGGCAACGCCCGAGCGGCGCGGGCCTTGCGCGAACCGTGCCCAGGCGCGACGGCGCGCGCTCTCCAGATTGATCGCGGCGATCTCCCCGTCGGTTGCGGGTGGACGAGGGCGGTCAAGTTCGATAATTGCGCTCATGCTGCGGCCGCAAAGCGGGGCTTTAGGCTTCCAAGACCGGTCCTGATCAAGGTCGAGACCATGGTCCTCACGACAATGTCCGGTTGATTGTTGGCCAGGAAATCCACGCGCCAATGAGCGACGCAGCCTTTGCCCTTTGGCTCAACTTCGATCGTACCGATGTAATGGGAAGCAGGAACGCCGGCGACCAGCGCATAGCGATAGGATCGCTTCGCGTTGTCGACCGCCTCGAGTCGTTCGACGATTTCCCTGCCGTCGCGCGTTTCGAGCCTGCGCAGTTGACCCAAGCCTTCGCCAATCAAGCGGGATCGTGCCACGGCCGGATGCCATTGAAGATTGAACTGGCCGATCACGGACCAAACGCCATCGGGCGATGCCGCGAGCTCAACCGAGTCCGAGACGGTCTGTATTTCCGTGTTCGGCGTCGCGAAATACGGAAATACTTTCATGCCGGGTTTCGTCGCCCCGGTCGCTCCGCCCTGGAGAAACTCGCGATCGTGGTTGACGAGCCAGGTGAGCAGGATGTCGATCGAGTTTGCGTCGACCGTGCGGCCTCCTCCCGTCTGATAGGGCCGGCCGTCGATCGTGCTCTTCTCGATCTCGAGGTGACTTTCGTCGGTGATCGGCTTGGTTGCATCGAACAGCAGAAAGTCGTCGAGGAAGACATTCGCGTTGACGGCGAGCGCTTCCGGCGTCCAATCCGCCTTGCCGTCGCGCATGTCCCAGTCGGCGAAGCTGTCTTTCAGGCGCTGCAGGAACAGCGGCTGCAGCTCCTTGGAGATCGCGAACGGCGTCTGTTGATTCCACAGATCGCGTATGTCGTCTACGCCGAACAGCGCGGGGTTGTTGAGCCGTACGTTCGTCTGCTCGGGGCGCCCGATCCAGTCGATGCGTGCGGGGGGATGTCCGATGCGGCCGGGCGGTTCCGTGGGGACTGTCTCCGCGATCACGCCGAACAACGAGCCTTTCTCCGGATCGAGCGCGCGGCGTGTATCGAATTCGACGACAATGCAGAGCACGTTGTCGTGCTGCAGCAAATTGGGGACCTTCTCGAGCGTCGCGGCGATCCAGGCGAGATAGAACGGGTCGGAGCGCAGCCCGGAGAATACGCGGACGTCACCCGCCGGTGTCGATGAACCCTTCTCATCGTTCACCGTGACTGGCAGCTCGCGGCCGTCCGGCAGAATGCAGACGCCGCGCTGGATCACATTTCCCGTGGTATCGCGGTCCAGCAGCTTGAACCGGAAGCTGAAGCGGAGCAGTTCGTTCGCGGGCACGAATTTCGCCGCATTGCCGATGCCGCCGACCGTGACGCGCCGAACGGCGATCTTGTAGTCGATGACGTTCGAGAAGACCGCACTTTCGCCGGCTGAGGGGAAAACGCATAGGGCGAGGACAGTGCGCGCCGGGTTCTCCGGACTCGTGAAGGCGAAGAGGTCGGTGATGTCGGCCGGAGGGTCACCAATCTGCCGTGGACCGTCAACGTGATCGGACATCGTCAGCCTCCGGCTGGGTTCGCGAGCCAGTTCAAGGCGCTGATACTCGGCAGGAAGAAGTATTCGCCGCCCTTGAGCACGTTGAACGTCTGGATGCCGCGGATGCGGCGCCTGACAGGCTGCTTCGGAATGGTGAAAGTTGCACTTTCCTCCTGCCGTCCGATGATCGGGTCACGCTCGCCGTTGGCACCGATGAAATCACCGTCGTTGATCCACTCTTGTTGCAAGAATTCCAACGTGGCCATCGCCTTGGCGCTGATGAACAGAAAGATGGCGCCACGCGGCACTTCATCGTCTGCTTCGGACAGTGCGTTCGGATCGTATGCGGGTCCATACGTCGTGCCGCGCCTTATCAGGCGATGTATATTCACGTCGGTCAGCCGGGTGAGCTTGGTGTCCCGCGGATTCATGCGCCGGATATGGGATCCAAACGGCACCTGCCGGCCATGCTCGTCGTTGGCGTAGTCGAAGTTGTTGTTCCGTTGCGGGTCTGCGCCCAGCGCCGGGTTATCCTTCTCCGGCGCGAGCGTCAGTGGAGCGCCGCTGCGCCAGCGACCGACCAGCTTCGCAGCAACCAATTCGCGTTCTTCCTCGGTGCTTCCATTGGCCTGGAGGAATCGATTGAACGCGCCGACGCGCGACTGATATTTGCGAAAGCCCACGTAGGTCCCGTTGCGGCCGAGGATGTCCGGCTGCGGCATCGGCAATGGCACTCCCGCCTCACCGGGATACCCAAGAATAAATTCGCCGGCCTTGATCGGTCGTCCTTGGCCGGGCAGTGGATCGACGCCGCTGCCCTCGACCGGCGGCTGGTCGATGCCGTCCTTGTAACCCAGCGAATTACGGTCGCCCGGCTGCGCCCCGAAGTCCTGCATGGACAAAACGCTGACGCCCGAGAAACCCTCATACTGCTCACGGGCGATGGCGAGAGCTCGCTGATGCTTTTCCTCGGAATCGCTGAATGCGCTCACGCCGATATGGATTTGCCCCGTACCATAAGACTTGTCCCAATTCTTCGGATCGTTGACGCCGTCGTCCCCGAGCTGCCGGGCGCGCGCTGCCATCCCGACGCGGAACGCCTCGGGGAAGCTTTGCAGTGAATCCTGCGGGACCCCGAGCGCTTCGAGGCCCGCATAGCTGATTCCGATCTCCAGCCAGGTATTGGCTGCATTCCACCAATTCGTGGCGGAAGCGATATGAGGCGTGAGCCGAAGGAGGAATTTGCGGCCAGCCAGCGCATCGTCGACGCGCAAGAGCACGTGCGTGCCGAAGTACGGCGCGGGCCTCGGTCGCAGCACTGTCGCCTGGATCTCATGCAAGTCGAGCGTCGGCGCGTGCAGCGAAAGGTTGGGCGTGGAGGATTCCGTAGTGGACAACATCGGCGTATTTCCTTCATTGGGTCCGGGTCAATTCCCGGCCCGGACCCGGGCTACGATTGGCGCTGAGGCTATCCGACCTTGTCGAGAAATTCTTCGACCGCCTTGCCGACCTTTTCGAGCCGCCACGCTTCCGCGACAGTCAGGTTCGGGCTGGCGACGAACCAGCCTTCTGCGGGGATCTGGTGCTCGGCGATCCAATCCTTGACCTTCGGGCTGTGAATCCCTGGCCAGCCCTCAAACGCGGAGAAGATGAAGTCCATTTCATCGGGTATCTTCGTCGCGAAGTCCTCGATATAGGGATCCCACTCGCCGTCATACGCAGTCGCGAAAAGAAACTTGGTGTCGTTGTCCAGGAAGACGAAGCGCATGTCATGGACAGTGCCAACCTTCGTTCCCGCGCTGAAGTTGCCATTCAACAACCGGAGCACCGCGCGCAGCCGCTGGGCTCCGCCGGGTGCGAATGGAGCGATGACGGTCAACTCGGAAACCTTGCCCAGGCGGATTCCGATCCGGCCAGCGCTTTCGCTGCGTGATGCCTGCGCCTGCCCTAACTGCGACATCACCGCCGGGAGCGCCTTCTCCAGTGCCTTTTTCGCCATCTCAGGCGCACCGGCATAAAGCTTCCGCACCTGCTGCACCTTTTGCTCGATGCTCTGCTCCTGTTCCGGTCTATTCAGTGTTTGCGTTGTCATAGCTGCATCTCCTTTCGATTTTCTCCGATGTGAACGTCAAATCTTGCTCAACTAACCTTGTCGAGAAATTCCTCGACGGCCTTGCCGACCTTTTCGAGCCTGTGCGCTTCCGCTACGGACAAGTTTGGGTTGGAGACGTACCAGGCGTCAGCCGTGATCTGGTTCTTGACGAGCCAGTCTTTGATCACGGGGCTGCGGATCCCCGGCCACCCTTTGCAATTGCAGAACAGGATGTCCATCGAGTTGGGAATCTTCGTTACGAAGTCGTCGATGTAGGCATCCCACTCGCCGTCATAGGTCGTGCAAAAGAGGAGCTTCGTGTCGTTGTCCAGCAACACAAAGCGCATGTCGTGCAACGTGCCGACGATGTCTGCACCCCTGAAATTGCCTTCCAGCAGGTCAAGCAGGCCGCGGATGCGTTTCCCACCACCAGGTTCGAGCGCAATGATCGCCGTCAATTCCGAGACCCGGCCCTGGCGTGCGCCGATACGGCCGGCGTTCTGGCGCCCTGGCGCTGCCGCCAGTTCCTGCTTGAGCGCCTCGAGCCCATTCTTTAGCGCGACTCGGCCAATCTCAGGTGCGTCCGCATAAAGTTCCTGCACCTTTTTGATCTTTTCCGTGACGACATCCCCGGTGGTGCGCGCGGTAGCCATTTGTATCTCCATTCTTCCGCTCTGCCCGCATTGATTTACCGATCATCCAGCGGCGGCTCGGGGATCAAGCGCGAGCTGCGTTGGCCGGTGAAATAAGTCCAGAGCCACTGACGCTGCACGCGCAGACGGCTTTGCAGCTGCGGCAGGGAGAGGATGTGAACGAACGGCCACGTCAGGAAGCCGCTCGTGAACTATCCGACCTTGTCGAGCAGTTCCTCGACGGCGCCGCCGACCTTTTCGAGCTTTCGCGTCTCCGCCGCGGTCAGGTTCGGACTGTTGACGTACCAGGCCTCGGCCGCGATCTGGTGCTTGGCGATCCAGTCCGCCGCCGCCTTCGGGTTACGCATTCCTGGGTAACTCTCAAAATTGCACAGCCACAGATCCATGGCATTCGGGATCTTCGCCGCGAAGTCCTCGATGTAGGGGTCAAAGTCGCCGTCATAAGCCGTCGCGAAGAGCAACTTCGTGTCATTGTCCACGAACACGAAGCGCATGTCGTGGACCGTGCCCACCGCGTCTGCCGCCCGGAAGTTCCCTTCCAGCAATTGCAGGAAGGCGCGAAGCCGCTTCGCGCCCCCTTTTACGAACGGAAGGAACACGGTGAGCTCCGAGACCTTGCCCTGACGGGCGCCGATACGGCCGGCGGTTTGCGCCCGCCCCGGCGCTGCCAGCTCTTGCGTGAGCATGGTGAGCCCGTTCTTCAGCGCGGCTTTGCCTATTTCAGGCGCGTCGGCGTAAAGCTCTTTCAGCTTTTGAAGCTTCTGCTCCACGACCGCGTCGCTGTCCGGTGCCGTGCGTGCCTGCGCTTGTGTTGCCATTGTACTTCTCCTTCCGTTCGAGGATGCATTTTCGAGTTGGCAGCCGCCTCAAGCGACCTTGTCCAGGAACTCGTCGACCGCCTTGCCGATGCGCCTGAGCCGGAGAATCTCTGCCACCGTCAGATCCGGATAGGCGACGTACCAGCCTTCCGCGGTGATCTGGTGTTTGACGAGATAATCCTTCGCTCCCGGACTGCGAATGCCGGGCCAGCCGTCCCAGGCGGAGTTGATGACGTCCAGATAGTCGGGAATCTTCGCCACGAAGTCGTCGATATAGGTGTCCCAATCGCCGTCATAGGCCGTGGCGAAGATCAGGCGCGTGTCGTTATCGAAGAACACGAAGCGCATGGTGTGCAGGGTGCCGACCTTGTCCGCGCCTTGCGAGAGGTTGCCCCTCAACAACCGCAGGAACGCGCGCAGCCGCTTGGCCCCACCGGGTGCCAGCGGGACGACGATCGTCAGCTCCGACACCTTGCCGAGGCGCGCGCCGACGCGGCCGGCGCTTTCGATTGCCGGTGGCAAATCCGAAGTCTGCGATCTGAGTTCGCGAATTGCGTTCTCGAGCGCCTTTTTGCCGATTTCCGGCGCGTCCGCGAACAAATCGCGGAACTGCTGGATCTTTTTCTCGACGTCGTGCTCGGCTCCACTCGGTGCCGAGGTTTTGATCGCGGTGGTGGCAGCCATTTGAGGCCTCCTGCGTTCTCTCGCTCCGTTGGCCTAGTTGGCCCCGCAAGTGCCGTCGGCGCCACTGAAGCCCCGCAAATCGCGCCAAATTGTTGCTAAGGAAACGGCGGAACCGCGTACCGGTGGGCACGACGGCCGGATGGCTGGCATTTCTCAGACGATGCGGTACGATTTCGGCAGTGCGGAGAGAGGCCGCGGGCACGTGGCGCCGGCAAAAGCTTGGTCAAGCCAGGCTCAACCCGCAAGCCCGACGCCGGGAGTTTGACAGATGGAGCCGCATTCGCTGAAGGGCGCACACTCGGACGGCGGCTCTGTAATAATTGCAGAGCGAAACGAGATTGCCACGGTAGCCCCTGCTGCCCTCCGGCCCGATTTCGATATCGAGTTGTTCCTCGTCGAGTACTACGAAGCCTGGGGCGGTACGGATGAGGACCGCATCATGTCCTACTATGCGGATAATGTGACGGTTCAGATTCCGGGCTGTCTGATGCACGGCAAATCCGCAGTACGCGAGCAGTTCGTTCGGCCCTTCATTGCCGGCTTTCCTGGAAATCGCCACTGCGTGAAGAACATCATTTGTGATCGAAACGCCACCATCGTTGAATTTACGTTTGAGGCCGAACACAAAGGTCCATTCGCGGGGCATGTAGCAACCAATGGTCGCATTGAACTTCCCGGTTGTGGAGTTTACGAGTTCGATTTACAGGAGCGGCAGATTACCGCGGCGCGCATCTACTTTGACGCGGATACGTTACTGAAGCAGATAGCCGATCAGCGCGAGCCGCGGTTGAGGATGGAAGAAGCGGTCAGTCCGGCCGGCACAATCGCGCCGAGGGCCGAATGGCTCGATATCGCTACCATCATCCAAATCTCGCAAGCACTCTCCGGCGAGGTAGTACTCGAAAAGCTCGTCGACAGGGTCATGCGTGCGGCGATCAAACACGCTGGCGCTGACCGAGGCCTCCTGATCTGCCCGCGAAGTGACAAGCTGTTGATCTACGCGGAAGCAACTGCGCACGGAGAGGATGTAGCCGTTCACGTACGGGAACGTGATGCATCGGGTGCGGGCACGCTGCCGGAGTCACTTGTTCAGTATATTCTGCGCACCGGTGAGACCGTGATTCTCGATGATGCATCGTCTCAGAATTCGTTTTCTGCCGATCCCTACATCGTTCAGCATCGCGCCCGTTCCATTCTATGTCTCCCAATGATCAACCAAGGAAGATTCGTCGGCATTCTCTACTTTGAAAACAAACTGGCACCGAAGGTTTTCACGCGTGATCGCCTCACTGTGCTGAAGGTGCTTGCTACGCAAGGGGCGATCTCGCTCGAGAATATAGGACTTTATCGGGCTCTGGCAGATCGAGAAGCGAGGATCCGGCGTTTGTGGGATTCCAATATCTTGGGAATCTGCGTTTGGAACATCGACGGCGCCGTGGTCTCCGCCAACGACGAATTTCTACGCATGTTGCAATACGATCGCGCCGATGTCGCCGCGGGCCGGCTGAACTGGGCTGAGTTGATGCCGGCCGAGTGGCGCGAGGGGGCCGACCGCGCGGTGGCCGCACTGCGCGCAACGGGGTCGTTTCAGCCGTTCGAGAAGGAGTATCTGCGTAAAGACGGCAGCCGTGTGCCTGTGCTGATCGGCGGCACACTATTCGAAGGAGAAAGCAACCAGGGTGTCGCTTTCGTGATCGATCAGAGCGAGCGCAAGCGCGCCGAGAACGCATTGCGTGAGAGCGAAGAGAGATTCCGCGACTACGCCGAAACGGCATCCGATTGGCTTTGGGAGATGGGGCCGGACCACAAATTGACGATGCTGACCGGGAATGCGTTCGGGTCCAGCCCGTCGAGTTCGACTTGGCACAGCAGCATGGGAGCGTGCCCTCGACCTCGAAACCGAACCGGAAAAGTGGCGGGCTATCCGGGCCACTATGGATTCACGCGAGCCGTTCCGTGACTTCGTATATCTCGCCGCTGGCGGAGACGGATCCCCGATGTACGTGAAGGCGAGTGGCAAGCCAGTGTTCGATAAAAACGGCGAATTTCTCGGTTATCGCGGCACGGGCACAGATGCGACGGCGATCATTCGCGCACAGGAGGCGCTGCGTGAAAGCGAGCGAAGCTTGCGCTCTGTAATTGACGGGATACCGGGTTTGGTAGCGACATTGGCTCCGAGTGGCGAGGTGGAAGGAGTCAATCGCCAAATCCTTGAGTACTACGGCCAACCACTCGAAGAGCTGAGGAACTGGGGCACAAACGGAGTCATACATCCTGAGGATCTCCCGTACGTCAGGGAAGTTATCGCGAGATCGATCGCGTCAGGGGCGCCTTTCGAATTCGAACATCGCGCTCGTCGTTTTGATGGGGAATATCGGTGGTTATTTGCCCGCGGCGTCCCATTCCGCGATAGCTCTGGGCGCATTGGCCGCTGGTTTGCTCTGGTGACGGACATCGAGGAGCGAAAGCGAGCCGAAGAGGCGCTGCAGGAGAGCGAAGCGAAGTTCCGGGCAGCCATTGACGGGATACCAGGTCTTGTTGGGATATTGGCCCCGAACGGCGACGTCGAAGCGGTCAATCGCCAAATTTATGAATATTGTGGACAGACATTGGAAGAGCTGAGGAACTGGGGCACAAACGGAACAATCCATCCCGAAGACCTCCCCCATGTCGCCGAGATTTTTGGGAAATCGATCGCCGCCGGAACTCCGTATCAGTTCGAACATCGACTGCGGCGCTTTGACGGCGAATACCGCTGGTTTGACGACCGCGGCATCCCAATTCGAGATAACTCCGGCCGTGTGACCCGCTGGTACGTTCTGCTGACAGACATCGAGGATCGCACGCAGGCGCTGACGCGATTGCAGCAGATGCAATCGGATTTCGCCCGCATGAACCGCGTGAGCATGATGGGAGAATTGGCTGCTTCGCTGTCCCATGAAATCACGCAACCGATCGCGAGCGCGCGCAACAATGCCCGTGCAGCCCTGAATTTTCTGGACAAGCAATCGCCGGATTTTGACGAGGTCATGGAGGCGCTCGGGTGCGTCGTGGGCGATGCCGATCGAGCCGGAGAAATCATTAGTCGAATGCGTGATCAGATAAGAAAAGCACCTCCTCGGAAGGACCACTTTGATCTTAATGCGGCGATAAGCGAGGTGGTCGCATTGGCACGAAGCGCAATCATTAGGAATGGCGTCTCGGTTCAAACTCGACTCGCTGACCAATTGACTTCCGTTCATGGTGACCGTGTTCAATTGCAACAGGTACTCTTGAACCTCATCCTGAATGCGGTTGAAGCAATGGGGTCGGTTGCGACAGGGGCGCGAGAGTTGTCGATCAGCACCGAACAAGATCGCACGGGCGTCCTCGTGGTAGTGCGCGATTCCGGGCCGGGCATCGATGGGGCTCATCTGGAGCGCGTCTTCGAGGCGTTCTACACCACGAAGTCCAGCGGAACGGGAATGGGGCTGTCGATCTGCCGGTCGATCATCGACGCGCATGGAGGCCGGCTGTGGGCGGAGGCGAATGAACCTCGTGGGGCAATATTTCAGTTTACGTTGCCGAGCGCCCAAGAGAGATCATGATTTTCTTCAGGCGACTTTGCCGGAGCCGACAGCCGCGTGAAGACATCGTTTTAGATGCGCCTCATCGACGGGCTTGCGAAGGTAACAGATAACTCCGTCGTTCATGGCTCGGGCCCGATCAGCATCATTGGGATAGGCCGTCACGAGGATTGTCGGAATCGCGCGCTTCGCATCGACGAGCCGTCGGTAGAGTTCGATGCCAGTCATCACAGGCATGTGGACGTCGGCGATCAAGCAGTCCGTTTCGGTGAGACGAGGGGAGGCGAGGAATTCGGCGGCCGAGGGAAATAATTCAACAGAGTAGCCCATAGACCTCATGAGCCTTCCCATGAAGTCGCGAAAGAACTGATCATCCTCTACGACGGAAACCAATAGTTTTTTCATCATGCCGCCTCTGGCAGTTCGCTCTAACCCGCCGTGCGGGCACCCCTACAATGCCGTCGGTCCGCATGGAACTGCTTGATCTGTGTCAACGATGCCACCAAGGCGATGCCGCAGCCCCATAAACTTTGGCTTATCTTGAGACGGGAATCGCGCATTCTGAATGAAATCAAATCTTCGAGCTGTGTCAGCTGTTGTAAACTTTGATCTACGCCGCATTGAGCACGAGACCTATGCTCTCTCGGAGAACAATCGGACTGTTCAGAAACAAGGATTGGGACTAGAATTGAACAGCCGAATTAAATCTGGGAGCAGCCGAATTAATTCTGCGAACCGCGACAAAGGCTCATTTCCATGATCCTTTAATCCGAGCAGCAGCGATGTCTGACGCAAATTCTACCGTCCTGATCATCGACGACGATCCAGACCTCCGCGCCTCGGTCGGGCGACTGCTGCGATCGCTCGGCATCCATGTTGAGCTATTTTCGTCCATTTCCGATTTCCTCAAATCGGATCCACCCGATGGTCCCACCTGCCTGGTGCTCGATGTCAGATTGCCAGGGCAAAGCGGCCTCGACCTACAGCGCGAGCTCACCTCGGCGAACCGGGAAATCCCAATCATTTTCATGACAGGACACGGGGACGTTCGGATGTCGGTGGACGCCATGAAGCGTGGGGCCATCGAGTTTCTGACCAAGCCTTTCCGCGATCAGGATCTTCTTGATGCGATTCAGCTTGGCTTGGCTCGCGATCGTGCACGCCGGGAAAATGAAGAGGCTTTGGCGGATCTCAGGAAGCGCTTCGCTTCGCTAAGTTCGAGGGAGCGCGAGATCGTAATTCAAGTTGCGCGAGGGCGACTGAGCAAACAAATTGCCCACGACATCGGGATCGCCGAAGCCACCGTCAAAGTACATCGCAGCAGGGCGATGCATAAGATGAAGGCTGGTTCGCTTCCCGAGCTTGGCCGAATGGCCGACAAGCTCAAGCTGGTCACCGACAAGCCGCAACTCTCTTGAGGCGTACACGGGACGCACTGTTCACGCTGGCGTATCGGCGGTCGGGCATGGTTGTGCCCGCCATCGACGGCCCGGCGAAGCGACGGTGCGCTGTAAACTTAGGTTTAGGAACTCAAACACACCGGTCATTGCGCGCATGCAATAGATCGGCAGTATTCAGAACGGTCCAAATTCTCACGAGGCCTCCCAACGCACGCGGGGTTATCATGCGCACATCAGTATTGACTGCCGCTTTCGAACACTTGTCTTGGGCACCAACGCTCGCGCAATTCCGTCCCAAACCGAAACTTGGCGCGAGACGCGCTGTTCAAGGTCCGGATACGGACGGGCCATTCGCGAGCCGAGCCGAGCAGTCCGCCGCGCCAGCCGAAATTTCGTTCGGGCCGTTTCGCCTGCTCCCGGCGCAGTTTCTTCTGGTGGAAGGCGACAAGGCAGTGCCCCTAGGAAGTCGTGCTCTGGAAATACTGATTGTTTTGCTTGAGCGCCGAGGTGAGTTGGTCAGTAAGCAAGAATTGATGGCTCGCGTGTGGCCCAATGTTTTTGTCGAGCCTGCCAATCTTACTGTCCATATGTCTGCACTGCGCCGCGTGCTGCGCGACGGACGAGACGGTAATCGGTTCATTATCAATATTCCCGGGCGGGGCTACAGCTTCGTCGCTTCAGTCGAGGTATCAGGATACGAGAACTCGGCGCGTGATACGGCCGGTGGAAGTGTCGCAGCTCGCCCGTTTTTGTGTCCATCGAATGATGACCAGCTTTCTTTGTGACTTTTTTTAAAACAAGGAGAACTGCCATGAGTATCGCGAAAATTTGTTTGCCGCTTGCTGTTTTAAGTATGCCAATGCTCGCGTCAGTAAGCTTTGCGCAGGACGGCGGGGTTAAAATCAATACGCCGCGCGCCGGGGCGATCCGCTCGTGCAGCATGGCAGCAGCGAAATTTCCCGACTACAGTTGGGGTAACACGGAGATGTTCATCTATCGCGCCTGCATGAATGGACATAGGCAGCAGGAGTGAATCAAGGGTCCTCCGGCAACAGCCAGAGAGGATAGCGCGGAGGGACACGATGGACGCGCAAACATCTAAGGCGAAAACGCAGACAACTCCCGCGGAAGCCTCGAAGCTCACGCAACCGCGCGAGGCGTCGAAACCGACGCGTCTGACGCGATTCCCGCGATTATTGTCGGCGTGGTCATCGCCATCACCGCGGGCCTGTCGATCTGGTATCTGGTGCGGCCGGTGCCGCTGCTGGTGCAGGGCGAGGTCGACGCGACGCGGCTCGACATCGCCGCGCGGGTCGACGGGCGTGTGGGCGAGATCCCAGTTGTGCGGGGCCAGAACGTCGCCGCGGGCGCCGTGCTTGTCAAGATCGACAATCCAGAGACCATCGCCAAGCAAGCGCAGTCGATCGCCGCCAGGGCAGTAGCCGAGGCGCAGCTCGCGAACATCCGCGTCGGCACGCGCGCGGAGGTCATTGCCGCGCGCAAGGCCGCCGTAGAGAGGGCGGAGGCGAACGTGGTCCTGGCGCAAAAGACATTCGACCGTGTCCGCCCGCTGGCGGAGCACGGCAATGCACCGATCGCGCGGCTCGACCAGGCAACAGATTCCCTGCACGAAAGCCAGCGCGCGCTCGATCAGGCGAAGTCGGCTTACGAGCAGGCGGTTAACGGTTACACGCGCGAGGAACATCAGATCGCCGAAGCAAACGTCGGCAAGGCAGTTGCCGACATTGAGGCCGTCAAGGCCATCATCGATCAGATGACGGTCTACGCGCCGGTTGCCTCGCAGGTCTACCAGCGCAACGTCGAGCCGGGTGAATACGTGTCGCCCGGCGTGCCGCTGGTCACGTTGATCGATCTCAGCGACCTGTGGATCCACTTCGACTTGCGCGAGGACCTGGTCAAGAGCTCTGAAGGTCGGCGACCGCTTCGATGTGCGTATACCGGCGCTCGCCGACCGCCGCGTCACTGTCGAGGTCAAGCTGATCGCCACCAAAGGCGAATATGCGAGCTGGCGTGCCACTCGGGCGACCGGCGATTTCGACCTGCGTACCTTCTCGATCCGCGCCTACCCGGTTGAGAAGGTGCCGGAGTTGCGGCCCGGCATGAGTGCCTATCTCGACTGGCGGATGCGCGAATGAAACGAAGGGCGAAGCCCGGATTTCTGCTGGTCGCGGCGCGCGAATGGCGCTGGCTGTGGCACGACCGCGTTGCACTTTTCCTGATATTCGCGGTGCCGTTTTTCAGCTTTCGTTGTGCTGGCGGCAGTATTCAGCCACCCGGTGATCCGCGGACTTGGCGTCGTCGTGGTCGATGCGGACCGATCGGACACGTCACGTGCGCTTGTCGAGCAGGTCGCCGCGTCGCCCAATCTGAGCATCGCCGCGCGCGCTAACGATCTCGCATCGGCCGCTCGCGCAATTCGGTCGGGCGAAGCCATCGCTGCTGTTTATATCCCCGCCAATTTCGAACGCGACGTGAAGGCCGAGCGCCGCCCGCAGGTCGTTGGCTTTTATAATCAGCAGTATCTGACGGCAGCCGGCATTGCCTCGTCGGGATTGAGCGCCAGCCTCTCGGCGGCTGCCGCGAGCGCGGCGCCGGCTGCCCAGGCGGCACCGAAGCCGGCGCGTATCGGATCTCTCGTTGCAGAGACGATTGTGCTGGCCAATCCGCAGACAAACTACGCCCAATTCCTGCTGCGCTCGCTGTTGCCGACGATCATTCACGCGGTTATCGCGCTCGCCGCCGGCTACGCCGTCGGCTCCGAGTTCCGGCGGCGCAGCATGCGCACATGGCTTGCGTGCGCGGGCGGGAATCCGATCATTGCGCTCGCCGGCAAGCTCGCGCCGCTGTTTGCGATTTTTTTCCTGATCATGCTGGCGGTGCCATTGGTTCTCGAGGGACTGCTGGAAATCCCATTCAAGGGCGATGTGCCGATGATCATTGCGGCGGCATCGCTCTTCATTGTCGCTTACCTGGCGCTCGCCGCGTTACTGCAGCTCCTCGTCGGCGACCTTTCGACCGGACTTGGCCTCACCGGCCTCGTCGTGTCGCCGGCCTTTGGCTACGCCGGCGTCGCATTTCCGACGCTCGGCATGAACGGATTTTCTTATGCCTTGGCCGCCATCCTGCCATTGCGATGGTATATGGCGGTGTTATTCGGCCAGGGCGCGCGCGGACTGCCGGTGTCCGAGTTTGCCTGGCCGTTTGCCGTGCTTGCGGCACTCACCGCACTTTACGTGCTGTTGGCGCTCCTACGGCTGCGCGCCGTCGCCGGACGCTTGAGCCGCCGGACGGCGGAGGGCGAGGTCGAGCTGCCCGCCGACCGGCCCGGCCTCGCCGGCGCCTTCGCCGGCGAATGGCAACGCGTGCTCGCGATCCGCGGCGCGTTCATCCTGCTGATCGGCGCGCCGCTGGTCTACGGCATCTATTATCCGCAACCCTATCTCAATCAGATTCTCCGCAAACTGCCGATCGTGGTCGTTGACGCCGATAAGAGCGAGCTTGGGCGGCGGATCGTCGAGACGCTTGACGCGAGCGGCGCGGTCAGCGTCGTGGCCCGCGCCCGCACGCTCGCGGACGCGCGGGCGGTAATGGATCGCGGCGATGCCTTCGCCGTAGTCGGCATCCCTCCCGGCACCGAGCGCGACGTGCTCAAGGGCATCACGGCTCATATTCCGATCTACGCCGACGCCACCTACCTGTTTGTTTTCCGTTCGCTGTCGAGCGGCATTGCGGTCGCGATCAACACATTGTCGTTGGAACTCGCTGCCGGCGGCGCGCGCACCGAGGGCAGCCTCGTCAAGGCGGCGCTGGCGGGCGCGAGCCCGGCTGACGTACTGCTGCAGCCGATCTTCAACCCGGTCGGCGGCTACGCGAGCTACATAGTGCCAGCAGCTTTCCTGTTGATCCTCCAGCAGACCCTGCTGATCGGCGCGGCGCTCCTCACCAGTGTCGCGCTGGCACAAGGCCGCGGCGGGGCGTTTGCGAGCGTGCTGGGTCGAGGTATCGCGCACCTGACCATCTATCTGCCGGCCTTCGCGCTCTATGTCATTGTGTTGCCCCACATCTATGGCTTCTCGACGCTTGGCGATCCGCTGCAATTGTTGGCGCTCGGCTCGGTGTTCCTGCTGGCGACCAGCTTCATGGGTCAGGCGGCAGGCGCCTGGTTCAAGCGGCCGGAGACGCCAACGCTCATCTTCCTCGCTACCAGCTTGCCGCAGTTCTTCCTCACGGGGTTCGCCTGGCCGCGCGAAGCGATGCCCCAGGCGGCGCTCGTCGCCGGCCGAGTCTTCCCGGTCGATTTCGCGATCGACGGTATCGTCCGCATCGGCCAGCTCGGGGCGAGTATCGCCGAGGTAGCACAGGATTGGCGCGGGCTCTGGTTCTCGGCCGTCGTCTATTTCGCGCTGGCAGTGGTATCCGCGTATGTCGTCAAGCAGAGACGGAGGCGGCGGTATGGCTAGGGGCAAGTCCATCGCCATTGCTGCGCTCGTTCTTGTCGCGGTGCCGGGCCTGTATTTCCTGTGGCGCGCCGAGGCGGCAAAGCCGATCGTGGGCGTCGTACGCACGACCGAAATCCGCATCGCGCCTGAAGTCGGCGGTCAGCTCGCCGCCATCAAGGTCGAGCCAGGTGCGCAAGTGCATGCGGGCGACGTTGTCGCCGAGCTGTCCGCGGTCGAGCTGACCGCGTCGGTTGGGCAGGCGCGCGCACAGCTCGCCGCCGCGAAAGCCTCGCGCGACCACGTCTATGCCGGCGTTCGCGCCGAGGAGGTGGCCTCACTCGAGGCCGAGATCGCGAAAGCGAAAGCGCGGCTTGACTTTACCCAAGCGCAATTGACCCGCACGAGCACGCTCGCGAAGACCGATGACGCCGCGCAGCAGGCACTCGACCAGGCCGAGAACGACGTGGCGAACGCGCGCGCCGGCGTCGCCGAAGCGGAAGCAAACCATCAAGCCGCAGTCGCTGGACCAACGCGCGAGGAGCGAGCCATCGCCGACGCTGAGGTCGAAGCTGCTGCCTCCGCGCTGGCAGTCCTCGAGCGCCACCTCAACAAGACAACCCTGCGCGCCCCGGCTAATGGCGTGGTCAGCGTCATCGTCGCCGAAATCGGCGAGAACATTCGCACCGGCCAACCGGTGCTGGTGATCGCGGAAACCGGCAAGCAGTTTTTGTCGTTCAATGCGCGCGAAGATCTGCTGCACGGCCTCACGGTCGGCGCAAGTGTCAATGTGCGGCGATCAGGCTCGGCGGAGAAGACGCCCGCTCTGGTCACCGAGCTGCGCCCGCTGGGCACGTTTGCGACCTGGCAGGCCGAGCGTGCGGCTGGCGATCACGACCGCAATACGTTGCGCCTGCGCCTCGATCTGCAGAGGTGATCCGACCGGCTTCGAGCCGGGCATGTCGGTCTGGCTCGATCCTTAAGCGGAGACTGCGCAATGATCCGCTTTATCCAAATTATTGCAGCGGTTGGTGTGATCGCGGCTAGTTTTGCACACGCACAATCGCAACCATCTGTTACGCAAGGCGACCAACCAGATCGAATTGTGATCGAATATGTCAGGCCGCAAAATGCCGAGCTTCGGGACCTCTATGAAGCTTTAAAAGCCTATGGTGCTCTTGAGAAATCGAAAAAATATTAAGTCCGATGCGGCTGCCGGAGCGCTGACAGTCAAAACAATGGAGTGCGGCAAGGTCGATGCTTGGTACCGACGTGAAGACTTCGTGCCGACGGTGACCATCTGTTACGAGCTTTTGAAACACGTTTTGGATTCTTTGCCGAAGGATGCGGCCCTCGAGGGGGTCGCGGCAGATGACGCGAAAGTGGGGCAGGTGCTGTGGTTCACCTTGCACGAAGCAGGACACGCGGCATTCGATATTTTCGACGTGCCTATATTCGGCAAAGAAGAAGACGCCGCAGATAATTTTGCAACATACGTTATGTTGCAATTTGCGGAGGCGCGCCGCCTGATTAGAGGTGCTGCTTGGGCCTGGAGCGAGTATATGCGGGATTACAAAAGGAATCCCGTGGTTCGGGTCCGTTTGGCGGGCTTTGCGGACAATCACGGTCTGCCCCAAGAGAGCTTCTATAACCTTGCATGCTTGGCCTTTGGTTCCAATCCGGAGCAATTCGCGGATTTTGGAAGAGCTATTTGGCGCCAACACGAGCGCAGTGTTGAGCGTATGAATACAGAACGCTGGCCATTGCCTTTAAGAGGGAAAACGGTCGTCGGCACATCGATTACTGAGCTGGCGAAAGGTGTCAAAGAAGCAAACTGGCTTCCGGGCCCGGTACTACGACCTGAGCCCAGAAAGTGCGGCAGAAAGGAGCTCACCATGGCCTTTACCATCAAAGTCAACGGTGCGTCACACGACGTCGATGTCGACGGTGACACCCCACTGCTGTGGGTGTTGCGCGATGTGCTTGGCATGACCGGCACCAAATACGGCTGCGGCATCGCCCAGTGTGGCGCCTGCACCGTGCATATCGATGGCAATCCGGTGCGCTCGTGTCTTCTGCCGGTCGGAGCGGTTAGGCAGTCGCGCCGTCACCACAATTGAGGGCATCGGCACGACCGAAGCGGGCGCCAAGGTGCAAAAGGCCTGGCTTGATCTCGAAGTGATTCAGTGCGGTTACTGCCAGTCAGGGCAGATCATGTCGGCGGCGGCGCTGCTCGCGAAGAATCCGCATCCCGACGACGCCGACATCAACGCGGCGATGGCGGGCAATATCTGCCGCTGCGGCACCTATGTGCGCATCCGCGAAGCCATCAAGAGCGCCGCGGGCGAGGCGTCGAGGAGGCCGTCATGACGTCAACGCGCGCCGCCCTTTCGCGTCGGGTTGTCCTGCAAAGCGGCCTTGCCGGCGGCTTGGTGCTGGCCTTTCAGTGGCCGCTGCGCGCAGCGCCCGTCAACGAGCCGGAACAGCCTCCCGACCATCCCGACGGTCAGTTCGCGCCGAATGCCTTCATCCGCATCGACAATGCCGGCAAGACCACGCTGGTGATACCGCAGGCCGAGATGGGGCAGGGCGTCTACACCGCGATCGCCATGATCCTCGCCGAGGAACTGGACGCCGACTTCGCGCAGGTCGTGATCAAGCATGCGCCGGCGAGCGACAAGCTCTACGCCAATCCGCTTTTCGGCATTCAGGTCACCGGCAATTCCAACTCGATCCGCTCGTTCTGGGACAAGCTGCGCGAGGCAGGCGCCGCCGCGCGCGCCATGCTGATTGCAGCCGCAGCCGCGCAGTGGCAGGTCGATGCGGCAAGCTGCAGCGCTTCAAATGGTAAGGTCACCCATGCCGCGAGCAATCGCACGCTCACTTACGGCGAGCTCGCCGATGCCGCCGGCAAGCTGCCGGTGCCGGACAAGCCGAAGCTCAAGGATCCGAAGGATTTCACGCTGATCGGCAAGCCGCTGAAACGTCACGACACGCCTGACAAATCCGACGGCAAGACCATCTACGGCATCGACGCCATGGTGCCGGACATGAAGTTCGCGACCCTTGCCCAGTGCCCGGTGCTCGGCGGCAAGGTGAAGCATGTCGACGACAGCGCCGCGAAAAAAGTGCCCGGCGTGCGGCAGGTCGTCGTGCTCGACGATCTCGTCGCCGTCGTCGGCGACCATATGTGGGCCGCCTGGCAGGGGCTCGACGCGCTGAAAGTGACTTGGGACGAAGGGCCGAACGCCAAGATCAATTCCGCCGACATCTGGAACGAACTGCGCGCGGCGAGCAAGAAGGATGGCGTCGTCGCCAAATCCGAAGGCGACATCGACAAGGGCCTGACGCAGGGCGAACGCTTCGATGCCGACTACGAGCTGCCGTTTCTCGCCCATGCCACGATGGAACCGATGAACTGTACCGTGCGTCTGACGCCGGGCGCCTGCGAGATCTGGACCGGCACGCAAGTGCAGACCAGGTGCCAGGAATATGCGGCCAAGGCCGCGGGTCTGCCGATCGACAAGGTGACGGTCAACAACCACTATCTCGGCGGCGGCTTCGGCCGCCGGCTCGAGCCGGACATGGTCGCGAGCGCAGTGCGCATCGCCAAAGAAGTTTCGACTCCGATCAAGGTCGTGTGGACGCGCGAAGAGGACATGCAGCACGACGTCTACCGGCCGGCCTATCGCGACACGATTTCGGCTTCCCTGTCGAACGGCAAAATCGTCGCCTGGAAATACAAGGTAACCGGCTCATCGGTGCTCGCGCGTTGGTTACCGCCCGCATTCCAGAACGGCATTGACGGCGACGCCGTCGATAGCGCGGTGGACATGCCCTACGACATCCCGAACAAGCGCGTCGAATATGTGCGCGCCGAGCCGCCGGCGGTGACGACCGGCTTCTGGCGCGGCGTCGGACCGAACAACAATGTGTTCGCCATCGAAAGCTTCATGGACGAGCTCGCGCGCAAGGCGAACATGGACCCGGTCGCCTTCCGCCTCGGCATGCTCGACGGCACGCCGCGGCTGAAAGCGGCGCTCAAGCTGGTCGCCGAGAAATCCGGCTGGGGCTCGCCGCTGCCGGCGCGCGTCGGACGCGGCGTGTGCGCGCAGCCGTCCTTCGGCAGCTTCATTGCCACCGTAGTCGAAGCCGAAGTCGATGATGTCGGTGGCGTGCATCTGCGGCGCGTCACCTGCGCGGTCGATACCGGCATCGCCGTCAATCCCGACACCATCATGGCGCAGCTCCAGGGCGGGCTGATCTTCGGCCTGACCGCGGCGCTATGGGGCGAGGTCACGATCGAGAAAGGCCGCGTGCAGCAGTCGAATTTCAACAATTACCGCATGCTGCGCATCGACGAGACGCCGCCGATCGACGTCCACGTGATCAAGAGCGCGAACATCCCGGCGGCATCGGCGAGACAGGCGCCACCGCCGGCCCGCCCGCCTTGCGCAACGCGATCTATGCGGCAACCGGCGTGCCCCTGCGCCGTCTGCCGATCGACCGCGCCGCCATTGCCTTGAAGAAAGGCGTGACCGCCATGCGCCGCATCGTCATTATCGTCATCGCCGTTATCGTTGTAATTGCCGTCGGCGCCTTCGTATGGCTCACCCGCGGCCCGCTCGCGTTTGCTGGCGGCTCGACGGTTGCGCTTGCCGACTATCACGAGGCCAATCCGACCGGCGTTCCGGCCGAACTCGCCAAAGCCGACATCGTCAAACGCGGCGAATACCTCGCCAAGGCTGCTGACTGCATGGTCTGTCACACCGCGCCAGGCGACGCGGAGTATGCCGGAGGCCTCGCTTTCCCGCTGCCGTTCGGCACGCTCTATTCGACCAACATTACCGCCGACAAGGACACCGGCATCGGCAATTACAGCGATCAGGATTTCCTCGACGCCGTGCAGCGCGGCATTCGCAAGGACGGCGCGCGGCTTTATCCGGCCATGCCCTACACGTCATACACCTTCATGACCGACGCAGACGTGCTGGCGATCAAGGCCTACCTTCTCAGCCTGCCCGCCGTGCGTAGGCAGAACCGGCGCGACACGCTGCATATTTCCCTTTAACCAGCGTTGGTCGATGATCTTCTGGTCATTGGCGTTCAATCCCCAACACGCGCTTTGCGCCGAATACCGCGAAGAGCGCCGAGTGGAACCGGGGCGCCTATATCGCCGAAGCGCTGGCGCATTGCGGCGAATGCCACACCCCGCGCAATCTCGCCTTTGCGCTGGACAACCATCGGAAATTCGCCGGCGCCGTCGCCGCCGGTTGGCGTGCCTATGACATTACATCCGACAAAGGCACGGGCATCGGCTCATGGAGTGACGAGGAGGTCTTCGCCTATCTCGCCAAAGGTCACGCCACTGGGCGCGGCACGGCATCAGGGCCTATGGGCGAGGCGGTCGACCACAGCTTCAGTCAGATGGATCCGGCGGATATCCGGGCGCTCGTGACTTATCTGCGCAGCATTCCCGCCGTTGCCTCATCCGAGCCGGCAACGATCGCGCCGCCGGCGCCCGCATCGCCGAAAGAGGGCGGCGCAGTCGCCGATGCGCTCGGCCGCAAGGTGTTCGCGCAGGCCTGCGTCAGTTGCCATAGCTGGACTGGCGTAAGCGCGCTCTCGCCCTTCGCCACGATTTCGGGCAGCCGCGCGGTCAATGATCCGAGCGCGACCAATGTCGCGCAGATCGTCATTTCCGGCACGCGACGCTTCACGCCCGGCGCGATGTCGATGCCGGCATTTGGCAGCACTTATACGGATACGGAGATCGCGGCGGTCGCCAACTACGTTACCGGTCGGTTTGGCAGTGCCGCGTCCAAGCTCACGGCAAAGGACGTAGCAGATCTACGGGGCCAGACCGCCCACTAATGAAATTGTCCGCTTATTGCGGTTGGTTCCCAGACCACAGTGGAACCCCTCGGCGCTACAGCCGCTGACGGTCACGCTTGATGATGGGACGGACGCATTTCGGGACATTTGATTTATCGGCTCGTCCTAACGAGCAGATTTGATCAATCGTACCGAAGTCGCACTGTCGTCGGACCAGTTCCACCCGGTTTGAACGGCTTCAGCGGACTTCCCAGGGCACCGGTCGCTCAGCTAAACAGAGTACCAAACTACGAATTCTGGGGGTCAGGAGTTCGAATCTCTTCGGGCGCGCCAGCACTTAGCACCCGGCTTCCGTGCAAAAAATTACTGATTTTTACGGTTTTTGCAAGGAACCGGTCGACTCGCTGCAGCACTTCGCATACGGTACGTACACCGCAATTGGGGTTCGAATTCCTCCCTCTCCGCCAGCAAGAGAAAAATTAGCCGGACAAACTGCCGTTTTTCACAAACGGTTACTTCGTGCCCTAACTGTTGCCCTAACAGGCCGGTAGTATTTCAGCGCCTCGATCGCGCCATTTCACTCCTACGATCCGTTCGGTTGCAGCTACCACGACTTATACTTTCCTAAACATGCCGCCACGTTCTCTAATGACAATTAGAGGACGTCCAACTCGCGCCTTTTAGTTTTGCTTGCGACGTGACAACTCGTTCTTATGATGGATTTGAAGACAACAGCATTCAAAATTGTTACCGCTCATGTTTGATCGCGAGATTATTGGGCAGGCGTTTGTTCTCGAATCACATCGGCGATATATGCGCGGGCAAGGCATAAGGTCAGCTGCTCGCCTCGCAAGCTCAGCCGATCGATCCACTCGATGGGCATGGCATTGAAATCAGTCGGGTATGTATGTGCCTCCTCCCTTCGCACTAAGTTGGCAGGAGGATTAGGCAACTCGCGATCAAGTTGTCCAAGGTATGGTAATACAAAGGCCCTTATTTTTCCGAATCGCTTCATGTCATGTAGTCGGTTTATCGAGGCGTTCTGAGCGCGATCGAATGTCGTGCTAAAGACGCTGAGCATCCGGGCAAAAATGAATTGAGAGGGGGGGTCCTGGCGCAGGCCATAGCCAGCAGAACAGCAAATGATCGTATCGATCGGAATAATGTTCAGGCTGACGTCCGGCGAACGATCCGGCCACAGGCAGCCCAAGCCGAGATTGTCATAAATACCACCGTCGGTCAAAATCACGCGGCCGTCTTTGAGCTCCCCGCCTTTTTCAAAGGTGAGCGTCTCGTCGAAGGCCGGAAGAAAGAGTGGATATGCCGCCGACGCCGCTACTGCGTGCGCGATAGAGATGTCATTGCGATAGAGCCTTCCCCAGCGCCAGGAGCCTAATTTAAGTGTGCCAAAGCGAAAGGCTGAGCCTGTCCTCAATTCCGTTGCATTGATGACCAGATGAGGCTGTGCCGGCAGCATACTCAGGGAGGCGCCTTCGAATAAGAGGTCGTCAAGAGTCGCCTCTAGCAGCGTCGTACGGCTTGCAAATCGATGTAACGGAGAC
This sequence comes from uncultured Alphaproteobacteria bacterium, assembly GCA_963815055.1. Classification (GTDB taxonomy): domain Bacteria; phylum Pseudomonadota; class Alphaproteobacteria; order Rhizobiales; family Xanthobacteraceae; genus Pseudolabrys. The sequence continues at coordinate 315,035 of CAWFEU010000006.1, forward strand.
CTGATCGCTAGGTGCTCGAACTTGTTTGCGAGCCATGAGGGCGCAATGAAGCCCGCAATGGTCACCAGCGATCTTAAAAGCGCGGTGCACATTGCAACCAGCCCAATTATGATAAAGGCCGCAATAATTTTGATCCCAAGCAGCCCAAGCAGCCTGCTGACCATAGGCTTGGCCAGCCCACGAGACAGCACTTCGCGGATATTACTTTCGAACGACGAAAAATCCCCTCGGTGAGCCATGTAATAGGCGCCGATGACGCTACCTCCAGACACGGTCGAGAGCACACTGACGCGACCATCGTTCGGCCATCAGCCAGAGCGCGGCGCCGGCGGCGCGCGCCTCGCGCGCGCGTATAGGTGAAACAAGAGACGGACGCGGCCGTGATCCGTCGCTCTTTGGCGGTGGTGCAGCGATTTTTGATGGTGCAGTTCTGACAGACGTTGGTCCAGTATCGGCGTAGTGCCAATCCATTCTCCTCGGTGGTGTAGTGACAGGCGAGCTTCTCTCCGGCGGGACAAACGTAAGTCCTGCTTGCCAAAGCGCTCTTCCGCCTTTGCGTTGGAGGTCATCGGCTTTGGCAGCGTGACCGTGATGCCGGCTTTGTCGCACGCCAGAATCTTCTCGCTGCTAAAGTAGCCGCGGTCGGCGATGACATCGAGGTCCGTTGCTTCCAATGTTGCCTGAGTCTCTTTGGCCATATGGGCGAGCTGTGCTCGGTCGCTTCCGACGTTGGTCATTAGACGTTGGTCATTAGCGGACATTGTGCTGTGTCCGAGCTGCGTCCGCTAGGGACCAAGAACTAAAGGGAGTTGGCCAAGATGACCGAGCGCTATCTCGAGGACTTTGCCATCGGACAAGCTTTTGGCTCCGGGAAGATCCGCATCGACAAAGAACGGGTTAGGGCGTTCGCCGCCGAGTTCGATCCGCAGCCTTTCCACCTCGATGAGGAGGCGGCGCGCAGCTCGATCTTTCGTGGGCTGGCCGCGAGCGGCTGGCACACCGCCGCCGTGACAATGCGCCTGCTGGTTGACAGCGAGATCAAGCCTGCTGGCGGCATAGTCGGTGCCGGCTTTGAAGAATTCCGGTGGCCTTATCCAGTAAGGCCCGGTGATGAGTTGCGCATCGAGAGCGAAATCCTCGAGGTGCGGCCTTCCAAGTCGCGACCGGAACAGGGGCTGATCAAGGTTCGGACCACTACCCTCAACCAAGATGGCAGGGCCGTGCAGATACTCATCGCGAATCTAGTTGTACCGCGTCGGAAATGACATCCCCTGATGTCCGCTCTTACCCCCGAAAGCGGACATGCCTTGCCAGCGGTGCTGCGCCAAGGATCGCCCTCCATACGCGCTCTATGACCGAAGGAGAATCCACCATGCATCCCGGTTTTGTAAGTTGAAAATTCTCATTGCAATCTCCCGTTCGATGTCCGGGAATTCTGTATCAAGAGATTGGCGCCCTAGGAGTCCAGATATCCTCCGTCGCGAAACCAGCGCAGAGCGTCTTCGATTCCCTCGACATAAGGCCGCGAATGGTATGAAAGCTCCTGCTCGGCTTTGGTCGAATTCGAAGAACATGCGTTGTTTCGCCATGTAAACTCCGGTGAGGGTCGCAAAAGGTTCGCGTCCCGTAATGTTGGCCACGGTTTCAGCGAAAAATGCGACCGGGATAAGGGCTCGCCACGGAAGCCGTACCCGCGGCGCGCGGCGACCGACCAGGCCAGCGATGTCACTCAGCATCTGCGAGAACAGGACATTCTGCCCCCCGAGAATGTACCGCTCTCCAATCCTCCCATGATGCAGTGCAGCGAGATGACCACTTGCCACATCGTCGACATGCACGAGATTGAGTCCGGTGTTGATGAATGCCGGAATACGCCCCCTGGCGGCTTCGACGACGATCCTTCCTGTCGGCGTGGGTCGCACATCGCGTGGGCCAATTGGCGTCGAGGGATTTACGATGACAGCGGGCAGACCCCGTTCCACCACCATGGCCTCGACCATTCGTTCGGCAGCGATCTTGCTACGCTTGTAGGCACCGATGCCCTGATTCTCGCGCAGCGGTGTGGTCTCGTCCGCTGCCATTCCATCGGATCGCAAGGCAATGGTCGCCACGCTGCTCGTATAGATGACGCGCTCGACGCCAGCACGCATCGCCTCTTCCATGAGATTGCGGGTACCTTCGACGTTTGAGGCAAAAATCTCGTTCGGATCGGGCGCCCACAGACGATAATCGGCCGCCACGTGAAATGTGTAGCGGATGCCAGCTATCGCGCGCTCAACGGACTTTCGATCGCGGATGTCGCCCTCGACAAATTCCAGGCCCAACCCAGCGAGGTGCGCGCGCGGACTTGTACCGCGAACCAGTGCCCGTACCGAATAGCCGGACACGACCAGTCTGTGTGCGACAGCCGATCCAACAAATCCGCTTGCTCCCGTGACGAGAACCTTTTCCTTATTGCTCATGTTTCGCGCGTCCGATATGTCGAACAAGGTCTCGAACCACGCTGACCCGTCAGCGAATCGACACCGAAGCGGCCTAAGCTCAACCCCCAAGCAGCTTCTGGGTTCGATCGCGCAATCTCTTGATCAAAGCATCGGCGCCGCCTGAAGCGACGATCGAAGCAAATTCGTCGCGGCGCGTTGCAAGGTCACTTATGGTTCCGTTGAGATAGACGTCGATCACACGTCCCCCACGAACCAGATAATTGATGGATACGGTCCGGCCGCCAGGCTGCAACAGCTTTGTCTTGACAATTTCGCCGCCGCCACGCGGTTCCGGCACAGACTTCGGCTCGACAACAAAACTTTCCCCCGAATAGTCGGAGACCTGGCTTGCATAATCCGCGATGATGAATTGGGCGAAAGCGTCCCGCACGGCCGTCTGCTGGCCGGCCGAGAAGGTCGTCCAGGCCGGTCCCACCGCCAGCCTCGTCATCGTCGCAAGATCGAAGGCGGAACTAATGGCCGGCGTAAATCGCTTGTCGCGCTCGCGCACGGTCAGGCGTCCGGCTTGCTGGATCGTCGGCATCAGCTGCTGATAGTAAGATTGGATGTGCGCGACGGCCGGGCTCGATGATTGAGCTTGCGCCGGCGCCAAACTGAACAAAGCTACCGCGAGAACAACCACACCCGGGATAGATGAATTCAAGCGGAGTTTGAAGTTTTTCATTGAAGTTGTTTCGCTCGCTCCGATGAGGGATGGGTGAGATGGGCAAATGACGCTGTCAATGTGCTGCGGGCCACCCCAGTCAGTATCCTGGACCCTTTTGGAATTGGATTGCGGCGGCGTCAAGTGGCGAAAACATAACGCGACAGCATGAAATGAATGTGCTCTTTTCGCAAATTCCATGAGCAAAAATTTCAATCAGCTGTCGGTCGTCGCAACTACGCAGGTCGTGCGCCTGTCGGCCCGCTATCCGTGGGTCGTCATTATCGCCTTTTTTCTGGTGGCGCTCGCTTCCGCCGCCTATTTCGCGCGCCACTTCGCCATCACGACCGACAGCAACAAGCTCCTGTCGAGTTCCCTCCCCTGGCGCCAACAGGAGTTGGCGCTGGACCGGGCATTTCCCTGGAGGGTCGACCAGATCATTGCCGTTATCGACGCGACGACACCCGAGGCCGCCGAGGAGGCTGCTGACGCGCTTGCGAATAACCTTTCGCCTCGTTCGGACGTGATCCACTCCGTGACCCGGCCGGACGGCGGCGAGTTCTTTGCCCGGAACGGCATCCTTTTTCTTAAGCTCGACGAGGTGCGCCGCGATGCGGCCGATTTGATCGCGGCTCAGCCATTTCTCGGGACACTTGCCGCCGATCCAACCCTGCGCGGCATTCTCCGTACGTTGTCGCAATCGATTGAGGGGGTGCGCATAGGTAAGTCGAAGCTCGAGGATCTGTGGCCGGCGCTCGTCGCCATCGCCGATGCGCTGGAACTTCTCGCAAGCGGACAGCACCTGGCGTTTTCCTGGCGGAAGTTGATAACCGGACGGCCGCCCGAGGCATCCGACCTTCGGCGCTTTGTAAATTTTCAACCTGTCCTGGATTTCGGCGATCTGCAGCCCGGACAGAAGGCGACTGCGGCCATTCGCGAGACGATCTCCAGGCTTGGGCTCACGCCGGAACGAGGAGTGAAGGTGCGCCTCACCGGATCAGTGGCCCTTGCTGATGAGGAATTCGCAACAATCGCGGACGGCGCGACCTTGAACGGAATCGTGACATTTCTTCTTGTTGTGCTTGTGCTGTGGCTCGCGCTGAAGAAGTTCCGCATCATCCTGGCCGTCTTACTCAGTCTCATAATCGGACTCATATTCACGGCCGCCATCGGCCTGTGGATGGTGGGGGCCCTGAACCTGATCTCGGTCGCCTTTGCCGTACTCTTTGTCGGCCTCGGTGTCGATTTTGGCATCCAATTCAGCGTCCGTTACCGGACTGAACGGCACGCATCGTCCGACCTTCGGGAGGCTCTTGTTGCGACAGCGCGCGGCGTGGCGGGGCCGCTGTTGCTGGCGGCTGCGTCAATCGCTGCAGCGTTCTACTCATTCCTGCCGACTGCATATGTTGGCCTGTCCGAACTCGGGCTGATCGCGGGGACGGGTATGATTATCGCCCTCGCGACGACGGTAACGTTGTTACCGGCGTTGCTCGCCGTGCTTAAACCCGCCGGTGAGCCGGCTGCAATCGGTTATGCCGCGCTTGCGCCGGCCGATCGCTTTCTCGAGCAGAGGCGCAAGTGGGTTATTGGCGCGACGCTGGCAGCGACGATCGTGGGCCTGCCCCTGCTCGCTTATCTGCGTTTTGACTTCAATCCGCTCGATTTGCGCGCCCAGAACACTGAGTCAGTCGCGACGCTGCTCGATCTGATGAGCGATCCCGAGCACGAGTCCGAACACGATCGACATTCTTGAAAGCAATACGGAGCGCGCAGCCGCCGTCGCGGAACGTTTGCGTCAGCTACCAGAGGTCACCCGTGTGGTAACTCTGCAAAGCTTCGTCCCGAAGGAGCAGGACGCGAAACTCGCCGTCATCGATGACGCAAGTTTTTTCCTGCTAAACACTCTCAATCCTGATCGGATCGAGGCCAAGCCGACGCCGGCCGAGACTGTGGTTGCGCTTGAAGAAACGGCCAACGACCTGCGTGGCGCCGCAGGCGATCTCGACAGTCCTGCTGCGATCCAGGCACGCCGTCTTGCGAAAGTGCTGGCCACATTAGCCGCGGGAACATCCGCGCCCCGGAATGAAGCTGAGCAGGTTCTCGTTGTGCCTCTGATGACAACACTGCGCCAGGTAAGAGACCTTCTGGGCGCCGAACCTGTGAGCATCGAGACGCTTCCCGCCTCGTTGACCGGACGCTGGGTCTCGGCCAGCGGACTAAGCCGCATCGAAGTGGCGCCAAGCGGAGATGGCAACGACAATCAGACTTTGGAGCGTTTTGTCACGGCCGTGCGTAGTGTTGCACCCGATGCCGCAGGAAAGCCGGTGTTCGTTATCGAGGCGGCGGCAACTATCGTGAAGGCGTTTCTTCAGGCCGCCGTTTGGTCCGTGGCGTCGATCACGCTGATCCTGTTCGTCGCGCTGCGGCGCTGGACCGATGTTGCGCTGACGTTGGTGCCCTTGCTGGTCGCTATCGTCGCCACACTGGAAATTTGTGTGATAGTCGGACTGCAGTTGAATTTTGCAAACATAATCGCGCTGCCGCTCCTCCTGGGCGTCGGAGTCGCCTTCAAGATCTACTACATCATGGCGTGGCGCTCTGGCGAAACCAAATTCCTGCAATCGAGTCTGACCCGCGCGGTCCTGTTCAGCGCATGCACCACGGCGACAGCATTCGGCAGCCTATGGTTTTCGCATCACCCGGGTACCTCAAGCATGGGCAAGCTGATGGCTCTGTCGCTGCTGACGACGCTTTCTGCGGCCATTCTCTTCCAACCCGCTCTGTTGGCTACACAAAACAAGGCCAACGCTGTCAAATAACAGCCTAAAACTGAAGATGTGGCAAAAGCGCAACAGTTATATTGGCGCAGCTCTGATAGTTTGCCTTCGAGACCGGACCTCCGGCGCGTTGCGTCGGCGGCTCGTTTTGGATTTTCCGAAGACGCCCCGCGCCTGCGCGGGGACCGAAAAGGAACGGAAAGGTAGATGCGTCGCGGTCGAGCCTGGGTCAGATGCGTGATCGCGTGTCTATTACCTGTCGTCGTGGGGGCGTGCGCCGCGATGCCCAGGGACGCCTCGTTACCGGTCAATGATCCTAACGAGGACGCGAACCGCCAGGTCCTGGCGATGAATCAAAAAATGCTGGTCCCCGCTGCCGAAGTTGTCAAAGCAGTGACGCCGGGACCCGTGCACGACCGCTTGCATGACATAAACTCGAATCTGAAGGAGCCGCGGATCTTCGTAAATAACGTCCTGCAGCTCCGCTTCAACGCAGCCGCTTATACAGCGGCGCGGTTTGCAATGAATACGACATTCGGCCTCGGCGGCCTCGTCGATCTTGCGACCCGCGAGGGTCTGCCGCAGCAGAGCGGCGATTTCGGCCAGACGTTGTTCGTCTGGGGAGTCGCCGAGGGCCCTTACATGATGCGACCCTATTGGGGTCCGACCACGACGCGTGACGCGGTGGGCGCGACCGTCGATCTTTTTGCCGATCCAGTTGGCCTGATGTTTGGGACGCAGCTCGGCGTTGCCATCACCACCGCAAGCCTAGACACGCTTGTGCGCCTTGGCCAGTTTAAGCAAGCTGAAGATGCCTCCATCGATTTTTACAGCTTCCTGCGTTCGAGCTATTACCAGACGCGTCGGGCAGAGTTGCGCGAGGCGGTCGGCTTGCCAAACGAGATCGAGTCGCCAGCCACCGCCCTGGAAGAGACCGGAAATTCCGCCCAAGCGAAAAGCGCATCGGCTAGCGCTCCTCATCCTCTTTCGGGCGAAGCAAATAGTGCCCTTCGACCCAATACCAAGCAAACAGGCCGGGCAGTCCCAGAGCCAACTCGCGTACTCGCTTTGTCAGCGAGATAGTCAAAGCTATCTCCGCCGGTAGTCCGAGCATCGCGCCGAACAAGACCATGCCGCCTTCCAGAACGCCCAGCGCTCCCGGCACCACGAAACCTGCAGCGCGGGCGCCCGAGGAAAGGCTTTCGAGGATAAACGCATCGATCATGCTGATGGGATGGCCAACACATTGGGTCACCAACCAGACCTCACCCGTGCCGGCGGCCCACCCAGCAACGCGCCAGAAGTTTGCGCGCCAGAAGGCATCACCGCTGCGATATGCGCGCACCACAGCATCGTCCATTGCTGACGCGCTGCCCAGGAAATGGGAAAGCCATTTTTCCGGCAATATGAAACGAGCCAACCCGGCAAATCTGGCAAACATATTTTTGTGCTGAAAAAAAACGAAAGCCGCGACAGCCACGAAAAACACCGCGATACCGATCAACACGATCCACACCACCACATTGGACGCAGCGTGCTGGGTCGGCCGCGCTACGAGCAAAATGACCCCGAAGATGACAAAAACCATTTGTGTGATGACACCGACCGTGGTGTCGACGACCATGCTGGCTGCCGCTTGCGTGCTGGGTACGCCGCGCAGATGCGCCAGCCGCGCGCTGGCGATGTCGCCGCCGACGCTGGCGACCGGCAATAGCGCGTTGATAGATTCGCGGATCCAGCGCATCCAGGTGACACTGAAGACATCCGGACGGCTTGAAAGAGGCAACAGATCGCGCCAGGAAAGAGCAGAGAGAAAAAGTGGAACGAGGTGATACAGGGTTATTGGCAGCAACCACCAACCGATGACCAACATGGCGCTCGCCACTTCACCCGCGCCGCTGTGAACAATCAGGTAGACGACAAGCATGAATCCAAAAAACCCGGAAATGATGAAAGAAGCAGGAATGAGTTTTCTCCGTGTTTTTTCATGACTGGCGTCAAAGACGCCGCGCGAATACGATTGCGCCAGTTGCTTTAAACGTCGCCTTGTGTCCACTCCAGTTGCGCCAAGATTGTCGGATCCAATGCCGCCTGCAGATTTGCCTACCGCCGTACCGACCGCACCGATCCTTGTCTTCTTGCCGCATTCAGATGCGTCGCCCCAGGCGGCCGCGCCCTTACATGGTGGTGACCCAAAGGTGCTCGGGCTCGGGCTGATGCAACGCACGATTATGGTTGCAGGCCGCGCCGGCTACCGCCAGTTTTATTTTCTGGCGAGCGAACAGTCCGCGCCACCAGGCGTTGCTTCCGTCATCAGCTGGCGTGCACTTGCTACTGCCTTTGCGCCACATCAACCGGCGGCGCTCATTATCGCTCCCGCGACGGTGCTCGCTGAAAGCGAATGGCTCGAGCGACTGAACGAAGCGCAGATTGAGCCGGCGACCTGGGCGACGATCTCGCACCGGGTCGTCATGCTGGCGGCGGCGGCGGTGCCGCAGGCTCTTGCGGTCCTCGACGCCGAAGGAAACGCATACGATCTGGCAACCGTCGAGGATCGGCTCACGCGTCGGCTTGGGGCGCCGGTCCAGATTGCGGTTCCGGCCGATCCGATGGTCGTGACGTCTCCGACCGATGTCGACGTCGCGGTATGGCGTTTGTTGCGTGGCCTGGTCAAGGACACCGATGGCTTCATGGCGCGCCACGTCGAGCGCCCGATCTCTTTGCGGATCGTGCGCCGGCTGGCGCACACGACGATAGCGCCAAATCAGATCACTCTTTTCTCGGTTGCCGTCGGCCTGGCCGGCGCCCCCTTTTTTCTGTCCACACTTTGGCAGTTACAGACAGTTGGGGCCCTTCTCTTTCTGGCGCATTCGATTCTGGACGGGTGCGACGGCGAGTTGGCCAGGCTGCGATTTCAGCAAACACGACTGGGGGGCATCATCGACTATTGGGGAGACAATGTCGTTCACATTGTCACCTTTGTCTGCATGGCCATTGGCTGGAGCCTCTCCATCGCCGCTGCGTGGCCGTTATTGCTGGGGGCCGCCGCGGCCCTTGGCAACCTGGGATCAGCGGGGTTCGTCTATTGGCGGACGATGCGCCCCAAGGACGACTCCGGGCCGCTCTTTACGTCCGTTTCCACGGCGCCCGATCATGGTCTCGCGCGGCTGCTCGATGCCGCGTCTCGCCGCGATTTTATCTACCTCGTGGTAATCCTTGCCCTGTTCGGGAAGTCGAACTGGTTTCTGGTTCTGGCCGCGGTAGGCGCGCCAATATTTTTCTTCCTCCTGATGTTTCTTGCGGCACGCGAGCGGTTTTCAAAAAAGCCGGCAATCCGCCAGGCCTAGTCCGCTAACGGAATACGTACGCCGGCTCCCGCACTTGACCGCTGGGCGAGATCGATCAGGCGCGCGCACAATATCGCCTGGTCCAGGTTGCATTTGCCGCCGCCCGTTGCGGCCATCCGAAAATCTTCCACCACCCCGGTGAACCAATCACGATGATGCGATCCTTCGGACAATGCCGGCGGACAGGACCACCGCTGCTCGCCTGAGTGCGACCTGACGATAACACGGTCATCATCGACGTGGATGCGGCCGCGCTCGCCCTCGATCTCGATATGGTTGGCACGCTCATCGGCCGCCCAGGTCAGATAGATGCCGGCGCTGCCTGACTCCCTGTCCAAAGTGAGAGTTGCCGTGTCTTCGATTGGCCAATCACGGAAGCGGCGCTTTTCCAGCAATGCAGTGACGCCGCGGGGAATTCCGGCCCAGCGCAAGACGCAATAGAGCGCGTGCCAGCCGTGATCGAACAGAATGCCACCCCCCGCTATCGCCGAATCAACTCGCCAGTTCTTGCCGCCGTCAGGCATAACGGCGGCCGCAGGCTGAGTGCGCAAAGTCCGCCACTGAACGGTTTGCACGGCACCAATCGCGCCTTCGTCTACGAGCGCCGAGAGCTTGCGGCAGATCGGCGCTTTGAGCCAGTTGTGAACCGTGTGCACAACGCGTCCGCAGCGCTTCGCAGCTTCAGCCACGATCTGCACATCGTCGACCCGTGTAACAAGGGGTTTCTCACAGAGAACGTGCAGATGCGATTCCAGGGCCTGCTCGATGAGCCTTGTGTGACTGCTCGGTGGCGTACAGATGTCCACGAAATCGAGCGTTTCGCCGGACAGCAGATCGTCCACGCTTCCGTACCACCGACCGTCCGGACAAGCCTGCAAAAAGGTTGCGCGGCGCGCTCCGACGGGATCCGTCGCGGCGACAATCTTCATATCACCTCGCGACCGCCAGCCCGGCAAATGCCCCAACGCCGCGACGTTCCCGAAACCGATCAGTGCGCCTCGCAGCACGCCGCCACCTCAGTTGAGCCCGAATTTGCGCGCGATGGCGGCAAACGACTGATCAAGAATATCGACGCCGCGCATCGCTTCGTCCTCGCTGATCACCAGCGGCGGATTGATGCGGATGACGTGCGAATACGACATCGTGATGAGGCCGCGCTCCAGCGCCTCGTGGAAAAGCGCGCGCGTAATCGCTTTATCCAGTGGCTCCTTGGTCTTGCGATCGGCAACCATTTCAACACCGATCATCAGGCCCCGTCCACGCACGTCGCCGATGAAACGGTATTTGTTCTGGAGCCCCCTGAGAGCGTCGAGCATTAGGGCGCCGACCCGGGCCGAATTCTCGACCAGCTTTTCATCAAGGATGGCCTCGACGGCGCCTAGGCCGGCGGCAGCGGCAAGTGGATTCCCACCATAGCTGGACGAACTCCCGCTCGGCTCTCCGAATGGCTTGGCCGACATGCGTTCATACGACGAAGCGACAGCACTCAGGGGAAAGCCACCGCCTATGCCTTTGCCGATTGTCATCACGTCGGGCTTGAGGTCGAACTGTTCGGACGCCCACATCGTTCCTGTTCGACCGAAGCCGGTCAGGATTTCATCTGCGATGAGCAGCGCGTCAAATTCATCTGCGATTTCCCGTACAGCGTGAATGAAGTCGTCGGGCGGGATCACGTTGCCCGCCGTACCTTGCATTGGCTCCAGGATGATCGCCGCAACCTCGGCCTGCGTATCGTTCTTAATGACATTGCGGAGATGTTCCGCACAAGCAAGGCCGCAAGACGGATATTCGAGCTTCCAGGGGCAGCGATAGCAGCTGGCATAAGGCGACAGGTGCATTCCGGGCGGAAAGGGTCCTTGGTGGTTGCGATAGCTGCCGCCGAGAAGACCGATAACACCTGCGGTCTTGCCGTGGTAGCCGCCCCAGAATCCGACAAATTCGAATTTTTTGGTGACCGATTTGGCAAGGCGGAAGGCGGCTTCAACTGCTTCTGCGCCGCCTGAGAACAGTTGGATGTGGGTGATACCTTCTGGCAACAAACCACTAACCAGATTGAGAAAGCGCGCACGGGTTTCGGTCGTGAAGCTGCCGAGGGTGACGCGCTCGAGTTGTTCCTTAAGACGTTTAACGTAGTGGGGGTGACAGTGTCCGAGACTGCCGATCGCAATGCCCGCTATGAAATCGAGATACTCGTTCCCATCGACATCGATAACCGTGCAGCCCTTGGCGCGGTCGACCGCGATCTGTGAATAGAGAGCGATCGATTGCAGGCCCGGCGCCATTGCCTCAGCCTCGTGATCGAAAATCGCTTTGGATTTTGGACCGGGCACGATGCGGCGCTGAGCATCGTTGCGGGGAGGTGCGCCGTTCATGGGTCAACTCCTCGTCGAGGTTACAATGCGCGGTCGCCGCTGGAAGCGCTCGGTCAAGTGGTCCGCAATTGCCTGTGCCGCCTGGTCACGATACAGCGCATAGCTTGGCCAGGCATTGATGTCGATGATCATCGGCTGGCCATTGGCCTCGATAATGGCATCGCCGCCAAAAATCTCGAGGCCCACCGCAGTCGCAGCGTTAAATGCAACCTGACGCAGGCTGGAGACCTCGAAGGAATGACCCAGCATTCCTTTATCGCGATGGTAGAACCATTCGAACCAATTGGCATCCACCGTCGTCGCGCTGCTTCTCACGCCATAGAATTTGACGAGATCGCCTGCCAAGTGCTCTTGGGCAACCACAAATGGGATGCCACGCTTGGCAAACCGGTCCAGTGCCTCGTGCCACCCATCTTCTGACGCAGCGTACATGACATCGCATGATTCCGTCGCGTGGAAATCGTAGCGCTTGACCCATACCCCGCCCGCTGGTCGCGGTTTCCTCGCGTTGCTGGCAACGATCTGGCTGTCAGGCGCGGGAACATGATGTTGTGCAAAGAGTTCGACCATGCGATGGCGATAGGTGTTACGAATTGCACCCGGGGAATTGATAACAATCGAGCCCGTCTCCTCTGCGTTCTTGAGACGATCAAGGACTTCACCGCGTTCGCACATCACGAATATATTGGCGCCACGGGTCTCGAACTCGGCGTCGGGGGGGACAAGCTCGACACTAAAACCGCGCGCCGCCAAAGCCTCGCCGACACTTTTCATGATTGCGCCGTCGTCATCGATACGCCCAGGCGAATGCGCGAATTCGCGATAGATGCCCCAGCAGGTCCTTGCCGCGGTCATGCGTCAGAGTTCCTAAGCTCGAGCCACGCTGATTCTGCCGCCACAATGTCTCGTGCGCGGTCAATGTCGAACACGCGAGGCAAAACGACGCCGTAAACCGGTTGGTGCTCAGCCACCAGCCACCCGAGATAGTCACGAAGCCGGTTGAAGCCGGTCACCGGCTCTGCCGACCGCTGCGCCGGCAGCCAATAGAGGCCGGCCGTCACATGGCTGCCTTCGCTGCCGCCGAGCTGTAGAATGCGGCCGTCTGCGGTATTTAATGTGGCCCACAGCGGATTTTCGTCATCGACATAGTCGGTCAGGCCAAGCACCATTGCGTTCGTCGCTATATTGGTGGCCGATTTCACGAAGGTGAGAAAATCTTTGGCCGGCATGATTGCGTCGATAGTCGTGATGACCGCTGGCGCGCCGGCCAGTCGGTCGGCCACGAGCTGAAAGCTGGCATAGGACGACGGGGTCGAGCGCACAATTATGTGGAGATCAAAATCTCCGCCATGGTCACCCAACCATTGCCGGCAATCCTCGCTCGCGTCGTTGATGATGATGGTCAATTGGCGAATCCCGACGGCGCGGAAGCGATCAAGGGCCAGATCTATAAGAGGACGGCCGCCAACCGGCACCATCGGTTTGCTAACGCGATACCCGTCGGCCCGCAACCGGCTCCCAATGCCGGCGGCGATGATGCCTCCTTGCACGATTGGATTCGTCATCTCAAGATCTTCATGAGATCACGCAACTCTGTCACCGTCGCATGATCGATCGCATGCGCCGAACTTTCGGCTTCGGCGGCCTGAACATCTTCAGGGGCGATCCAGATGAAGCGCATGCCCGTTCGTCGAGCGCCCTCGCGGTCGCGCCGTAGTGAATCCCCTACGAACACGGTTGTCTCGGGCTTCGCATGAAGCAATTCAAGAGCCGCATGGAAAATCGCCGGATCGGGTTTCTCGACCCCGACGCGATGGCTGTCTACCATGGCTGCGAACAGCGGGGCCAGACCGGCGCTGTGACACACTGCTTCAAGATTGCCGTAGAAATTCGACACGATGCCAAGCCGATAGCGTTCATTCAAAGCTCCCAGGACCGGACGATTACGTTCAAAAGCGGCCGATGCTTCAAATAGAAAACGCGATGCTACGCGACGGGCGCGATTACCATTAGTCCTCTCATTAATGGTACCGGCCTCGCCGGTTCCGGCGCCGCGATGCACCAGCTCTTCCTCAATGTTGGTGGCCAACGCATTGACCGTTTCCGACAGACCGCTTGACAGCGGCACCCCCCCCACAAGCGGATCATCGGCGGCGAAGAAGATCGGGGCGAACGCGTCGGCAGTAATATCCAGTCCTTCGGACCGGTAAAGCGAGTAGAAACGCTCCTTCCACGCCACGCCGTCGGCATCGAGCGTACCGCCAAAGTCGAAGAGCACCGTTTCGATTGGCTCCGTCATCCGCTACACGCCCGTGCACCGAGCCGGCTCAGAAACCTCTCGCCGCGATCCGACGAGCACGATTTGCGAACCTACTATGAACGGCCCGGATGGACTGCAACCTTCGCATCAGGCGCCGCCTCCGCAGGAAGATCGAAGTCACGGCCATCGATGAAGGCATTGCAGGCTTCGCGCGCGACGCTGTCGCGGAATTGCCGCGGCGGGCTTTTCATATAATAGGCCGATGGTGCCTCCAACGGACCGGCTTCGCCACGTTCCAACGCCAGTTTCACGCAGCGGATCGCATCGATAACAACGCCGGCGCTGTTTGGCGAATCCTCAACCGACAGTCGCATTTCCAATTCGATCGGCGCATCCCCGAACCCGCGACCCTCCATGCGGATGAAGCAGACCTTGTTGTCCTTTTGCCACGGCACGTAGTCTGCTGGTCCAATATGGATGTTCTGTGTGTCAAGCCGTTCGTCCAGTTGCGATTGGACGGATTCGGTCTTGGAGATCTTTTTCGACTTCAAACGATTGCGCTCTAACATGTTGAGGAAGTCGGTATTTCCTCCAGTATTGAGTTGATAGGTCCGATCGAGTCCGACCCCCCGGTCGGCGAACAACCGCGCAAGTGCCCGGTGTACGATGGTCGCCCCAACCTGGCTTTTTATATCGTCGCCGACGATCGGGATGCCAGCGTCCCGAAATTTTTGCGCCCAACCGGAATCCGAGGCAAGAAACACGGGAACGCAATTGATCATGGCAACGCGGGCGTCCAGACAAGCCTGGGCGTAATGCTTCACGGCCAACTCTGAACCAACCGGCAGGTAGCACACCAAAATCTCGGCACCTGACGCGCGCAGTGCCGCGGTAACATCGGTCGGCTCGAGATCAGCGGAACGGAACGCGGCATCGTCGGGATAATCGGCCATGTGCTCTGCAACCCCGTCGAGCACCGGACTGGCTTGAACGATGACGTTGGATACCGGCAAGGCGCTTTGGAAGATGCGGGTGCAATTTGGCTTTGCAAAAATCGCCTCCTCCAGCGGATGACCAACCTTGCGCCGGTCTATGTCAAACGCCGCGACAAACTCGACGTCGCCACATTTATAGCCGCCGATGGATTGACGCATGATGCCTTCAAGCGCAACGCCTTGGCGCTCGCGGTAGTATTCCACGCCCTGCACAAGCGCACTGGCGCAATTGCCAACGCCGGCAATCGCTACTTTTATGTTCTTTTGCATAGTCCTCGACGCCCCCACAATTCCAATTTCCATACTATTTCGCTCTCGTCTCTCTGGCAACGCGTCACATGCCGCGGCCTATGCCGAAACTTCACCAAATGGCAAGCCCAGACGAACGTTTAAGACGTAATATTTCGGCATGGATCTAATGGGAAAGTTGGCTCGAGGCGGAAGGGAGCCACTGAAAATCGGGCAACGGTCTGTAAGCTGGCCACCTTCTGTCGCAACCCTGTCCGCTCACGCTTCGTGGGTAGATTTGTGGGTACCGCAAAATTCGTTTGATTGATTACGGGCCCGATCAATGGCCTAGTGGCTGTCGCCGCCTCAAAAGAAGTGTCAGAGGCGCTGACGCAGATGCGCCACCCAATGTCCGCTGTTGGGGGCAAAGCGGACATCGCGCGAGCTTGTCGCAATGTCTGCTTTTGATGCTGTGGACGGCGCCCCCTCTGCGGCATCAAGAGTGCCATAGGGTGGTTGCGTGAAGCGAGAGCGACAAGGAGGTGAGGCCAGGCAACGACGACGGCGTTTGAAGTTTTGAAGGAATTGGCGAGGACATGACGACGTAATGCAGACACGGTCGTTCCGGGGATCGGGAGAACCCGTTTGGGTCAGCGCACTTTAAAGTGCGTGTTTTTGATTGGGACCCGATCCGCGCAGAGCATTAGGGCCAGCGGCCTAACCCGCCGCACAAACAGGCCGGACACATGACCGCACCCGACCAATGCTGCGCAACGTCAGAAAGTTCTTGCCAAGGCGCCGTCCACACGTGACCCAAAGCGGACATTAAATGCTCGCTCAACGGTTGCTAATTGCTGTCCTCGCGCGACTTGGCAGCTGCACGGCCAGCGGCTTGCGGTCATTAGACCAGGCCATCACGCGCGCATAGACCATTTGCGGCGTGATCGAGATCGTGCACCGGCACGGTCCGCCGAGGCTCAGGTCGCATTGCGCATTGCGCGGGCAAAACTCGACGACTTGCAAGGCCTCGCCCTTCGGGCCGAGCGGGAACCAGCGTTTTCCGTTTAAGCAGCGCCGCCCGGGGAAGATGCCGAGTGCATGAATGCCAAGCACCGCGGCGAGATGCACTGGGCCGGTACTTGCGCTGACCATGCCGTCGGCCGCCGCGATGAATGCCAACAATTGCGGCATGGTAAAACGTCCGAACGCGTCGGTCACGTTGGGCTCGGCCAGCAGCGCCGGGCAGGCGGTGCGCACAATGTCCCCCTCGGCCGCCGTTCCGCTGAGGATGACCTGAACGCGTTCGGCCGCAAGCAAGCGAACGAGCGTGAAGAAATTCTCGAGCGGCCATTCACGCCCATGGCCGTCCGTCTTTGCCTGCAGCAAGAGATGAAAACGGCCCGGCGCGAAAAGCGCGCGGTGCTCAGCCGTTAACGGCTCGAGACGAGAGAGGCCCGCAAACGTCGCCATTTCCGCATTCGAAGGTTCAAAGTGCAATCCGAGCGCCCGCAAATCGCGCAGGTTGAGTGCACCCTCATTCAGTCCGGTTCGGGCGCGGCCATAAAAGACGAAACGATTGCACCGGAGGAGGAGGGTATTGCGACGGCGAAGGTTGCCGATCCGCACCGGCACACGCGCGCGCGCCGCGGTGCGCGCGATTTCCGACCAGCGATAGGGGTTGAGCAGGATATCGAGCTTTTGCGCGGCAACGGCGTCGGCATCGCGCTTCGCCAACTCGGCGTCGAAAAATTCATCGACGTACCTGCTCGCCCGCACCAGGGATTCGGTATAGCGCCGGGCAATGAACACGATCGTCGCGGTCGGGCAGGCGGCCTTGATTGCGCCGGCCATCGGCAGCGTGTGCACGACGTCGCCCAGATTGCCGGCCTGCACCAATCCGACACGGGCACCAGGATAAAGTTCCGCTTGCCACGGCCGCCAATGCCGGCGCCCGCGGTGCTTGCTCTGCCACGCACGTATCATCTGAGACAAGTTTGCAATAGTGAATGAGGCTGCGCCCGCGCGTTGCATATGTAGATCAACTCTGCGATTGGTATGCGCCGTGTAATGCAAGCTACCAAAACGACAAGTGCTTGTCGCCTCTGCGACGGGCGGCATCCGCGACGGTTGTCCGCTTCTGGACAAGAGCGGACATCGACGCGTGGGTCTGCTCGGGTGGAGAAGGAAGCGAAAGGCCAGGATTTCCCCGACACGTTTTTGCATTTCATTTCTAACTACTTGTGGTTATTGACGTGACGAGAGCGGGGGTCTTTTGAAACACTGCTTCGAGGACGATTTAGGGCGGTAACATTTGGCGCCGCCGCTGAGGAGAACCGTCGTCACCACTCCAAACCGCTGGCGGCGGTTCCTCCTCCCCGAGGGAGGCATTTTCGTGTCATGAGAAGAGCAATACTGATTGCCATATCGATCGCGTTGATTATCGGCGGTTTTTGTCTGATGAGTTTCGAGCTGATGTGGGCGCCATCTCTCGACACCGAATTCGTTCTATTCGTCATTGTGGGCGTGGCATCTTTTACATTGGGTGCCGTTCTTCTCTCAATGAAACATTTTTTTTGATAGTCACTCGCTCGCGCCAAACACAGCCGCGAATAATTTAGCTATCTCCTCATCAGCAAAACACCACCGAATAACGCTGTCGTTCGCATCATGTCGGCCATG
This sequence comes from uncultured Alphaproteobacteria bacterium, assembly GCA_963815055.1. Taxonomy (GTDB): domain Bacteria; phylum Pseudomonadota; class Alphaproteobacteria; order Rhizobiales; family Xanthobacteraceae; genus Pseudolabrys. The sequence goes on from CAWFEU010000006.1 coordinate 332,840, forward strand.
ACCGCGCTGTGGCTTGATGCCGTGTTGAGCGTGAAAATCATACATCGCATCGAGCCTGACGCCGAGACCACCAAGCGGCACAATGATGTCTACGAAATGCGGGAAATCTCGTTCGACGGCTTTGGCGTTTTGTCTGCCTTTGTAGCGGGACACGTTTACTTCTTTGTCTTTTGGTCCTTCGTTTCGTCTAGATGCATGCCGAAATAGAATGGAAGCGACCAGCTCGGCAACACCAGCGGAAGCGCATCCCTTACAGCGCGCGGGGTATTGTCGTGTTGCTTGGCTATCTCATCGGCCTCAGTAGTCTGCCTGGCTTTCTTTTCCTCCGCCGCTGCCTCGGGCCACACCATCGCGTGGCTCTATTCGTTTCAAATGATATACAGGGCATCGTATCGGCCGGGCTGCCGATCTCGACCCTGATGCCGTTAAGGGCTGCTTTGCTCTCCTTTGCGGGATGCAGGACGTCTCCGATGTGACCGCGTGGGTCCATTAGGAAGGATGCTGTCCTCGAACAGCGATCGCCAGCAGCTCAAGATGCCGCCATTCGCAAAATTAGCTCAGTCCTCTTCATTGTTTGTTGCTTCGCTCGAATCCGCTGGCCACGTGGCGACGTCCTGTTCGATTTTCTCAAATAGGTCTAACGTGGACTGCGTAACCTTGTACGTGTAGACGTTATCGTCAACAAAGGCCTCCTTAGGAAGGTTTGCCATCCAATTGAGCGCCACAAACTTCATCATGCTTCTGTCGTGGAACGCGGCGGCGAGGACAGCCTTCACAAGGGCTTCGAATTTCGATACCTTTTTTTCTTTCCGGCTTCATTGATCGCCATCAGCGATTTTAATTCAGCGATCAGCACACTCCAAAGATCCAGCGGTTTGTTGGGCAGATTCCTCCGCTTTGGCCGGCCGCTCGGGTTGCCCGACTTTCCCTTCTGAAATTTGGTTTTCGCCGGAGGCTTGCCGTACCCGACTTTATAATCGTTACCCATGTGCTACTCCCTGACGCCATCCGCCGGGCGACATCGAGCCTCTCCCTCAGCCCAGGGTTCGTCGGATTCGGATAGGACGGCAGTCTTGCCCGATAGCGTCTGCCATCGACGTATGATGACGTCGCAGTAAATCGGGTCGATCTCTATCAAGCGAGCGGCCCTGCCGCAGCGCTCCGCCGCGATCATCGTCGTCCCGGAGCCGCCGAACGGGTCGAGAACGATCTCGCCACGCTTCGAGCAATCGCGCAGGGCGTCGGCAACCAGAGCCACGGGTTTCATCGTCGGGTGCACGCTTAAGGCGCTGGCGCGGTCCCGTCCAAACGAATTAAAGCCAGCGTAACTCCAGACGTTCGTTCGGTAACGGCCCCGTTCGCCAAGCCGAAAATTGTTGGTCGGTGCCGCCCTGCCGGCCACATACACCGCGATATGTTCGTGTTGGGAGCGATAGAAGCTTCCTTGGCCGCCGTTTGTCTTAACCCACACGATCATGTTCTTTGGCTTGCCGAAATGGCGTCGAGTTGCCGCTGACAACTCGTCAAGATGGCGCCAATCCATGCAGATGTAGACGACGGCGCCATTCTCCACGTTTGCGGCGATGTGGCCGGATATTGTGTGCAGAAAGTCCACGAACTCCTCTGAGCTGAGTTCGCCCGACGCCATTGCAAACTCACGGGCATCGGTGCGTTGCGAAACGTGTCCAGCTACGCGCACGTTATAAGGCGGGTCAGTGAAGACGATATCGGCAGGGTCGCCGCGCAGCAGCACCCGGTACGAGGCCGGATCCAGCGCGTCGCCGCAGTAGAGCCGGTGCTGGCCGCAGACCCAAAGATCGCCAGGCTTGGTCACTGGGGGTCTCGTGTCCGCAGGTGCGGGAATCTCATCGGCTGGATCAGGTTTGCCGAGCGACGGATCGCCGCCCAGGAGCCGATCAATCTCAGCCGTGTCGAAGCCGGTAATTGTGTAATCGAAGGTCAATTCGCCGGTATCGGCGGTCAGTTCCTTGAGTTCCAAGCTCAACATTTCGGTATCCCAGGTACCGAGTTCGCTCAGTTTGTTGTCTGCCAGCGCGATGGCTCGCTTTTCCTGCGCGTTCAAATTGCTAAGGCGGATCGCCGGCACTGTCGGTAATTTGAGGAGTTCAGCTGCGGCAAGACGCGCATGACCGCCGATTAGTACATTATTTTCATCAATTAGCAGCGGGTGATTGACGCCGAACTTTCGTATGTTCTCGGCGATCAAGAGTACCTGCTGTTCCGGATGCTGCTTGGCGTTTCTCGGGTTTCGTTTCACCGCATCGATAGCCACAAGCTCGAGCGCTGTAGCCGTCATTTGTTCGAGTAGCTTACGTGACTCTACATCCGACAGTTTTGTCACGGATGGATTTCTGCGAGCGACGATATTTGCCATGACGGCATCCCCCCACTGTTCGTCCATGCGGACGAGTTTCGACGTGGCCGTCGTTGCAACGCGAAGGCGCGACAACGACGGCCGGTTTGCACCGACCTCCAATTGTCACCCGTTGCCCTCCGTGGCTGGGGAAAGAGAGACTTAGATGCCGCCCTGAGAAGGCGTTCCGCGAAGTAGCCGTCTCTGAGCTACTTCCGAAAAGGAGCATCGCGCGGTTCGCGCGTTCGTGATCTAGTACCAGAAACGTGAATTGTCAAGACGAAACTAAAAATTGTTGTGGCGGAGGCGCGGTTGAGTGCGCTTGCGCCGGCTGAACTACGGTCCGGCGCAATCACGCCAGCGTTGCGGCACCAAAATTAACCGGCACGGCTGAAATCTTTTTCGGTGACAGGGAATTTGCTTGGCTCTTGTGACGATGACATGCCAACTTTTGACGCGAACCCCTGACGGCTCGTCACGATTGCCGGATCCGACGCTCAGCATCAATTTCGCCGAATCGAACCAAGATACTTCCAAGCTCACGCCGCCGAATTTCCGGAAAACGTCATTCGGAATCGCTGAATGGCTGGCTCAAATTCCCTGTTCGCTGCGTACAAATTCCCTGTTCCTTCGCAAAAATTCCCTGTTCTGCTAAGTAGGGAATTTTGCTCAAGCCTCTGAATTCGTTTCAATGTCGGCGATCAAGATCGCGCCGCGCGCAGGAATTTGACGAAATTCCCTGTTAATTTCCCTGTTAGCAGGGAATTCTCGTTGGAGACGGGTTCGACCAGGACTGCGTCCGCCACCACGCAGTTTGCCGAATCTCTGCTTACCGAGACTTTGCGAGAACAGGCCGCGTTAGCGCGGCCTGTTCGACGCTCGATTTTCGATGTTTGGTCTCTTGCTGGCGAGACCCGGTGAAATTTGGGCTTGGTCTCTGGCTGGAAAAATTCTGGTCCCGGCGCGACCTGTCTTGAAACCGGAAAATCTTATGGCGCCAGGCCAAGTCTCTCGTATTGGCTGGACCATTGAGCGGGGAGATCGCGCAGGGCGGCGACTCCAATGCCACGAGGTAGTCGTCCATCGACTGCGGCCTGAACGAGCGTGGGTGCGATAAAGGCAAGGGTTATCGTTCGGTTGACCTGCCTGATACTGCATTTCTCGCGCACTGCGATCTGCTCGACATTCGTGACCGTTCCCGTAATCAATTCATCGAGCCAATGCCGCCCCTTCGCGATCGCGGTGACGAGCTTGGCGCGGGTCTCGGCGCGGATGGGACGCGGGTCGGGATGTGAGGATGTCGACGCGGGGAGAATGGTCTCTCGCGGTCGTTTTGACGGAGACTTTGTCCAGGGGACGACCAGGACATGTGGGTCGTGATGAACGCGCTCGCCTTCTTGTTTTTGTCGACCATCCTGCGCCTGGCTGTCTCGTTCGGACTGGGCTGAGAGCTGAATGGCAAGGTGATCCCGCTTCACGTCAACACGGGCGACATAGGCAGAGATCAACTCCTTGTCGTTGAGTGAGTGAGGGCCCTCTGCTTCCACTTTGTTGTGTGGGTTCGCCGCGAGATGGTTGCGCACCGCGCTGAGGATCAGTTTTTCGATTTCGGGGGCGGGCACGCGGTTGAGCTTGGCGGCCTTGTCCGGCTGCCCCTGCATGAGTACGGACGAGATATAGTAGCGATAGCGGACGGTGTTCTTGACGGCATAAGACGGCGTCATCCGGTTGCCACGCTCGTCGAAGATGCGACCCATCAGCAGTGACTGAGACTGCTGCCGGGTCTGGGCGTGATTGGTCCGCTGCCGGTCAAGTTTAGTTTGAACCGCATCGAACAGCGCCCGATCGAGAATGGCTGTTTGCTCACCCGGGAACACTTCGCCCTTGTATCGGACCTCCCCGATATAGAATCGATTGCGCAGGAAAGCGGCAAGCGACCCACGGGTGAATGCAATGCCCCCAATGGTCCGCCCATTCGATAGCGGGCGGAGCTTGGTCTTGACGCCGGTCCGCCGGAGGTCAGCGAGAAGAAGGTTCAGGCTGCCGAGGTCGAGGTAGCGGCGGAAAATATGGCGGACGGTTTTAACCTCGTCTGCAACGACTGTGATCTTTCTATCCTTGGCTTGGTAGCCCAGCGGCACCACACCACCGACCCAGAGGCCCTTGCGTTTGGAGGCCCCGATCTTGTCGCGGATGCGCTCGGAGGTGACCTCCCGCTCGAACTGGGCAAAGGACAGCAAGACATTGAGAGTGAGCCTGCCCATCGAGGTCGTGGTGTTGAACTGCTGAGTGACCGAGACGAACGACACCCCATGGGCATCGAACAGTTCAACCAGCTTGGCGAAATCGGCCAAGGAGCGTGTCAGGCGATCGACCTTGTAGACAACAATGACATTGATCCGGTGGGCTCGAATGTCAGCGAGGAGCCGCTGCAGGGCAGGGCGGTCGGTGGATCCGCCCGAGAAACCGCCATCGTCATATCGGGTGCGAACCAGTGTCCAGCCGGCATGAGCCTGGCTGCGGATATAGGCCTGCGCTGCATCATATTGGGCATCAAGCGAGTTGAAGTCCTGATCGAGGCCAGAACTCGGTCGAGACCCGGGTATAGATGGCGCAGCGGACTGATCGTCTGGCGGCCGCCGTCATGACTTCGCCTCAGGAGAGGTCTTGTCCCGCAGGCCAAAGAACCGTGGACCGTTCCAATTGGTACCGGTGATGGCGAACGCCACTTTGGACAGGCTGTCATAGGTCTTGCCGTTCCAGGCAAAACCCTCGTCCACCACCATCACGCGATAGGCCTGAGCGTTCCACTCGCGCATCAGGATCGTGCCGGGCTTGAGCTCAGTCCTTCTGCGGCCGAACTCTTTCGTCAGTCGCGAGGTCTCTACGGTCCCACCACCGGTTGCGATTTGCTTCAGCAGCCGAGCGGTGGCGGGATCGAGATCGCCCAGTTCATCGGACTGCAGCCGATAGGCGAGAACGGCAAACAGCAGATGGCGGGGGAGATGAGAAGGCGGCTGTTGCCGGAACAGGCTCTTCCAGCGCGCCCGCAAGCCATGAAGATCGAGATCGCGCAGATGCGCGATCTCGTCGTCTAACGACATTTTGGTTGCCTTCGTTGCAACCGGTCGTGTTGGCCGCATCGCTCTATGCCGCCACTGACGCCGTGCGATCCGTAATCCGGTAGATGCGCCCGTTCTGACCGTCTGCCGAGACCAGAGTAAGGCCGAGCTTCTTGCGCACGACACCGGCGAGGAAGCCGCGAACCGAATGGGGTTGCCACTTCGTTACACGTGCCATCGCCTCAATGGTCACGCCATCAGGCGCTCGCAACATTGCAATGATGCGAGCCTTTTTGCTTTCGCGGCGCGCAGTCGGCTGCGACGCGGAGCGCGGCCGCTGATGAGCCACTGGCTCTGTAACGGACTTGGGTTGTCCGACCTTGCGCGCGGCCGTTGGCCTCGCGCTGTTATGGGCCTTAGTCTTGCTGTCGTTTGCGCGTGATGCGGGCTTGCGCTTCGACTTTGCCTTGGTCATCGGGATCTCCCTCAGTTGCGCGGCGACCATCGCCGCCACCACCGAAGCCCCACCTCGGCGAAGACGCCGGCGGGGCAGGATCCCGAAGCGCAGCCAGCGCCCCGAACTGGACACAGTACCGCTCTGTCTGCGCGAAGAAGCCAGTCCTTTCTGGATAATTTTATTGCTGTTTGAGGGCGATCGAGAGCATCCAAGGATCTGCCACGGATGGCACTGACCATGTCCGCTTTCGGGGGTAAAGCGGACATGCCGAGTTGCACTGCACATGTCCGCTTATGACCCAAAGCGGACTTACCTCTTTCGCAGATTTCCGCATTGTTCTGAATGATTGAAAGGTGCTTTCAAATCTTTGTGGATTATCGCGGAGGCCTGGTGAGCGCATACTCAATACGAAAGCAACACTTCGTTGCTCGAACAACAGGAGGCCTACCATGAACCGCATCTCCGGTGAGCTTCACGCCGATAGTTTGCTGAAGCGCGGACGCGATTTCATTCCTGTCGCGATCCTTGTCACAGTGCTGTTCGCACTTTTGGCACTGTCGATGTGGTTTGCGGCGTACGCCTGGACTCATCTCGGCGGCGATCCAGTTCCGGCGTACGGCTATGTAGCCATCGCAGGCGGCGTGGTGATCTCGCTTGTGGTCGGCGGGGGCCTGATGGCACTCGTCTTTTATAGCAGTCGACACGGCTATGATGACTTGAGCGGCGGCGACAACCAGTCGCTCCGCGGTTTGGAACGTTCACGGCGTCGGCACACGCGACCTTTTTCGCCGCGATTCGAATGATTACAGAATGTCCGCTATTGGCCCTTAGCGGGCATTGCCTGTTGCAATGCGGATGTCTGCTTATGACCCAAAGCGGACATCGACCCCTTCCAGACTACCCGAAGTGGTTGGTACGATCGTGATGAGCCTATAGGGGTGGCCATGCGGCGGCGCGATTTCATCACACTCATCGGCAGTACGGCGGTCTGGCCACTCGGGGCACGCGCGCAGCAAACGATGCCCGTCATTGGATTTCTACGAAGCACGCCGGCCGCGCCGTTCGTGCATCTTGTAGACGCGTTCCGCCAAGGTCTAGGTGAACTCGGTTACGTTGAAGGAAAAAACGTGGCGATCGAGCAGCGCTGGGCGAACAATCAGATCGCTCAGTTGCCTGCCTTAGCGGCCGACCTGGTTGGTCACCAAGCGGTTGTGATCGTGGGCAACGGACCGGCGGTGGATGCGGTCCGCAAAGCTGGCTTAGCCTTGCCCTTCGTGTTTGTGATCGGCGGCGATCCGGTGGCGCTCGGCCTTGTCGCTAGCCTTAACCGGCCCGGTGGCAACCTAACAGGCGTGACGTTCTTCGCAAACAGCCTCGGCTCTAAGCGTCTGGGGATACTGCGTGAGATAGTCCCCACGGCCAGTGTCATTGCCGCATTGTTCGATCCAAATTTTCCGGAAGCGGCCGACGAGTTGCGCGCAGTCGAAGAAGTGGGCCGAAATATCGGGCAAAAAATTATGTCCGTGAAGGCCGCTAATGAACAAGAATTTGATGCTGCCTTCAAAAGCATGGTTCAGGATGGCGCTGGTGCGCTTGTGATCGTTGGGAGTCCATTCTTCACCAGCAAAGCCAAAGAGTTGGTTGCGTTGTCGGCGCGCCACACAATTCCGACGATCTATGACGTCCGCGAATATGTTACGGCTGGCGGCTTGATCAGTTATTCGTCAAGCTTCGCTGATGCATATCGCCAAGCCGGCCAGTACGTCGGCCGCATCCTCAAGGGTGAGAAGCCATCGGATCTTCCCGTCATCCAGCCGACTAAATTCGAGCTGGTAGTCAACCTCAAGACAGCGAAGGCGATGAGGCTAACTGTTCCTCAACAGCTAGTCGCCCGCGCCGACGAAATAATCGAATGAACGGCCCAATGCCCGCTTTTGGCACAAAGCGGACATTGATTGGTCGCTGTGGAATGTCCGCTGCAACGTCTCCCCGTGCCTCACATGTTCCGTAGTTTCTAATGCCTCTGCGTTACATTGGCAGGCAAGCAAACCCCGCCTTCACTTGCACAGATGACGCTAGAACAAGATGGCGGCAGCGTACGTCGTGCCATGGAGAAATAAAGCCACTGCTGCGTATGCCACTTTGGCAAAGATCACCGAGCAGACAACAAAGCCAGTTACGGTAATGCCTGCCTTGACAACTTCCGTCGCTGACAACGGTTCTTCTCTTAACGCCTCAGGGAGCGATCTCATGGATCCCTCCTATTTTTTGTAATGCTAGGCGGCCGCCACAGCACTAGCATTGACTTAGATCAATTAACGCCTGCCACCGACTGAATGTCCGCTATTGGCACAAAGCGGACATCGGCTTGTGCGCTGCACATGTCTGCTTTTGACCCAAAGCGGACATGGCCCCTCCATCGCTGTTCCTTAATCCGATACGATGGGAGTTCTCTTTCTCGGGGGGCGACGATGAGGCGACGTCAATTCTTAGGATTGCTCGGAGGCGCCGTGGCGGCATGGCCGGTGGCGGTGCGTGCGCAGCAGCCAGCGGGACCCGTTATCGGGTTCATGAATGCCGGTTCGTCCAAAGGATTGGGGCGGCTCGCGGTCGCATTTCGCCAAGGCTTGAGTGAATCTGGTTTCGTCGAAAATCAAAACATCACCATCGAATATCGCTGGGCCGAAGGGCACGTCGAACAACTTCCTGCGATGGCAGCTGATCTGGTGAGGCGACACGTCAGCGTTATCGCCGCGACCGGCACGCAGGCGGCCCTCGCAGCGAAAGCGGCTACGACTACGATTCCCATTGTCTTTGAAACTGCCGGTGACCCGATTGCCCTTGGCCTCGTTGGCAGCCTGAACAGGCCAAGTCGCAACGTCACGGGGATTACCCAGTTAAGTTCGGAATTGGTGGCGAAGCGCTTGAGCCTCCTGCACGACCTAATGCCTCATGCCACGACCGTTGGCTTCCTTGTAAATCCAACTGATCCAAGATTTCGTGTCCCAAACGAAAGACATCCAAGAGGCTGCCAAAAGATTTGGGGTGCAAATTCAGGTGGTCAACGCCAGCACCGATGCTGAGCTTGAGAGCGCATTCGCCGAATTGGGCCAACTACGAGTAGGTGCTCTCGTGGTTGGCACTGGCGAATTCTTCAATAGCCGCCCCGAAAAAATTGTAGGGCTGGCCGATCGACAGCACATACCTGCGATGTATCAGTACCGCCGGTTTGCGGAAGTTGGCGGTCTGATCAGTTATGGGCCGCATATTACCGACGCCTATCGCCAAGCCGGTATTTACACCAGCAGGATTCTCAAGGGCGAGAAACTCGCGGACCTGCCAGTTGTGCAGGCGACAAAATTCGAGATGGTCATCAATCGCAAAACTGCCAAAACGCTGGGGCTCACAATTCCGTCGGGCGTTCTCTCAATCGCCGACGAGGTGATCGAGGAGGCCAGCTAGTTGATGTCCGCTATTGGCACAAAGCGGACATTACGTTCAGTGCTCGATATGTCTGCTTTCGGGGGTAAAGCGGACATGACTTTTTGCGGTGCGAACGTCCGCTTTTGACCCAAAGCGGACATAGGGTTCGGGCAACAGGGTTGAGGTAGCGCCGCGTGCGGCAAAGGCAGGGTTTGGCCCTATTGACCCTTGATAGAAAATCTGTCGACCAAGTTGTCGTGTTGGAAGTGGTTCTGTTGGTTGTCGATCGGCTGCTGCCTTTTGGGTGGCGCTTCGGCCCGCGCAGCGCGCGCCGCGGAATCGATCTTAGCCAGATCAGGCCCCGGCTTGGGCTGAGCGCTAAGTACAGGTTGCGATGTCATGTCGGGAGCGGGTGCTGGCGTGGTGGTGAGAGTTTGTATCGCATCGGGATGCCAGGGCTCTGGCAGACCGACGCGATCACTGGTGACTATCGGGGGCGAACCGTGCTCCAGCGTTGCATCCGCCACGAACAGTAGCGCAACGAGTACCAAACCTACTACTGCAAGAAAGGCGAGGGCTGGCATTGCCGCGTTCCGACTGCAGCACCCTCAGCACTCTGGGCAATACTTAAGCTGGGCTGTCGCGATTGGTCAAGTTGGACCATGGGCCCACGTTTGCGGCTGTCCGCTATTGGCACTTAGCGTCATTCGCCGCGCCGCACCATTTTGGTCGCTATTGGACAAAAGCGGACATTGATCGGAACTAGCGCTGAATGGTTCGGTCGCGAATGACCCAAGGCGGACATCGCAATCGCTGCGCAAAGAATTGAAAGGCACTTTAGTGGATGAAGGTCCACGCGCAGACCAAAAGCACAAATGCCGCCGCGCCGAATAGCGCTAGTTGACCCAGTTCATAGTCAGAATGTTGGTCGTGCTCGCTTCGTACTGTCATGGGCGGTCCCCACCCGAACTGGAAGGACGATAATTGACGCAATGCTGGATCGTCGGCGGCGTCAGCAATATTATACTTAGAGGAAGCAATACTGCACTTAGGGATAGGATGAACCCGGCAGCAATTGCCAAAAACTTGGCGTCAATTCACAAGGCAAGCTAAGCCCGCCGCACTATGTAAGCGGCATGGATCGCATTCCCACAGCATTAATTTTTCTGATCGGCGTAGCGCTTCCGACTATCGTCCTTCTAACTATCGTTTGGCAGGTTTTATTTTGAGGACGGGTAGCAATCCTGGCCCTTGTCCGCGCTGTGGCGGCAAACTGGAATTTAAGACGACCGTTGAAAACCCCACAAGCGGACCACCCGTCCACTTTTTTCGGTGCAAAGACTGTGGACACGTTCATACAGTTGAACGCCGATCATCCTGACCCACTGACGTCTGTCCTGGCCGCAGGCTGTGGCACTTCGTAAAGAGTTGAAAGCCACGTTAGGAGACGAAGGTCCACACGAAGACCAAGAGCACAATTGCCGCCGCGCCTAATAGCACTAGGTGACGCAGGCCATAGTCAGATTGGTGGTCGTGGTCACGCTGCACTGTCATGGATTTCACCACCCGAAAGACTATCGATCCTATCGCGTCACTATAACGGTGCCGAATTACTTTTTTTCAACCCTTGGGCGGGACGATATGCGTTTTTGAGGGAGCAATTGTCACACATGCGCGGCAGCGGTGGAAGGTCGCAGTATACCTTCGCATAATCGCCAAATTTGGTATTTCGCAGACAATGCCGCTGCAAACCGCATTTTCAATTGGAGCTATTTAGTCGCGGCGGCGTACTGCACCCAACCATGGAGGACGCCACGGAGCCTATCGGCATCGGTCAGTCTTGTCCGCGTTGTGGCGGCGAACTTGAGTTTAGGCACACAGTCGAAAGCCAAACCGGATCACCCGTCCATTTTTTTCGGTGCGAAGACTGCGGCCACATTCATTCAGTTGAACGCCGAACTACAGGTGTGCTTTCACCTGACCGGTGACGGCCCTTGCAGGCGCGAAACGAAGGTCATCCCGTTAGAAGCCATTGCAAAGCGAATGTCCGCTATTGGCACAAAGCAGACATGGGCTAGTGCACTGCACATGTCCGCTTTTGACGGCCAAAGCGGATATCTGATCGTCCCCTAACGGGCACGTTTTGACACGCTACGATGCTGTAGTTGACCTCGGGGGCAGACGTGAGGCGGCGCGAGTTCATCACAGCGTGTGCCGGCGCGCCCGTAGCTGCGAACTCATTACACGACCATCAATCGAAAAGACCACGTACGAGGCCGCGCAACCAGACGACCCCACCATCATCTGCCGCAGCGGAATTGTGCACGGCCAATACATCGAACGACTCGACTTCGACCGGACAGTTGCGGACCAAGAGCCCGAAGTCAGTCGCATGTGCACGAGCCAAACACTCAGGCACGGTTGCAATCAGATCTGTATGGCTGACGGCTGCGAACGCCTCAAGGAACAGGGGAACGCTTGCGACAACGTTACGTGACAATCCGCGCTGTCGTAGAGCGTGGTCGATGCGACCGAGGTACCCTGCTTCGAAGGACACAAGCAGATGATCAAGTGCAAGATAGCGCTTGAGATCCGGTCCGCGCCGCAACGCGGGGTGATTGCGACGGGCGATGACCTTGAAGCGCCGCCTTAACTTTCTCGCTCATGTAATTTGCTCCTTGAAAGATGCAAAGATGGATCACTGGACCGTTTCGAGCGCGAGCGCTATCCCCTGTCCGCCACCGATGCACAACGTGACAATTCCACGCTTGATGCCATCGCGCTGCATCGAATGCAGAAGGCGCGTTGTGAGCACTGCCCCGGACGCACCAATCGGATGACCGTGTGCAATGGCACCACCCTCAACGTTGACAACATCCTCGGGCAGACCAAGGTCCTTGGCTACCGCGATGGCAATGGCTGCGAATGCCTCGTTGATTTCGATGCGCTGGATATCTGCGGTCTTCCAGCCAGCACGTTCGAGTGCCTGCTTGACTGCAGGGACCGGACCCAGTCCGAACATCCCTGGCTCGACGGCTCCCACGCCATAGGCAACAAACTTAGCGATGGGTTTTACGCCCTTCTTTTCCGACCAAGCACGGTCAGCAACGATCATTGCGGATGCCGCTGTGTTGAGGCCCGGCGCGTTACCGGCGGTGATCGTGCCGTCCTTGCGGAATGCGGGCTTTAACTTGGAAAGAGTTTGCATGGTCGTATCGGGACGATTGTGTTCGTCCTTCTCGAATTTTATTGGTCCCTTTCGGGAGGCGATCTCAATCGCTGCAATTTCCGCTTCAAATTTTCCAGCGGCTTGCGCCATCGAGAACCGCTTCTGAGAACGCTCTGCCCACCGATCCTGATCTTCCCGGGTGATTTGATGGGAGCTCGCAAGGTCCTCAGTGTGCCACCCCGAATGCTTACCAGAGAATGCATCGTTGAGGCCGTCCATCAACATCGCATCAAAAATCTGCGCGTCCCCCATCCGATAACCCCAGCGTCCGGACGTCATGAGATACGGAGCCCGGTCCATGTTTTCCATGCCCCCGGCAATCGCGCTCTTAACGAAGCCGAGCATGACCTCCTGGGCCGCGCTGGCAATCGCTTGCGCTCCTGAACCACAGACGCGATTTACGGTCATTGCGGGGACATTGACGGGCAATCCGCCTTGAATGGCAGCTTGCCGAGCCGGGTTCATTTTGTTTCCGGCTTGGATCACATTCCCCATTACGACAGTATCAATGTCGCCATTCGTCAATTTTGAGCGCTCCAGCGTCGCCCGTATGGCTACAGCGCCAAGATCGGCTGCTGGCATGTCTTTTAGCGTTCCTCCATACGTGCCAATGGCGGTGCGAACTGGCGAGCAGATAACGACGTGCGAATTTGACATGACCCGATCTCACTTTTTCTTTAAAGAGATTAATCTTACACGCCTGCCGTCGAGAGTTATTGATTTAACTCAAGGGAGAGAGAATGTCCGCTATTGGCACAAAGCGGACATCGCCTGGTGCACTGCACATGTCCGCTTTCGGGTGTAAAGCGGACATTTTCGACGGAAAAGCGGACATCACGAGCGCCACGAAAAGTAACAGCGGAGCTCCCTTAGGGCGTGAGCGGTTATCGATTAGCTCCGATAACCGTGTTTATCGGATGTGCCCGCTTGCGGGGCTAAAGCGGCAGGGCCTCAAGGCGGCTGCTGAAAATAAACACGCAATAGCCCGATAACGATTGCTGCGGTAACGAACAGCACGATCACAGGCAGAAAGACTAGAAACGCGCCCAGCATCATAATAAGCATCACTGTCAAAAACAGACCCACAATCAAAACCGTCAGAATAATACCGACCGGGCCAGGCTTCGCGGTATAAACGCGCCCGATGCGTTCATCGATGTAGAAACGCATTCGCGGGGAGCCGTGCTCGGCGCGAACTCGGAGGAATGATCTCTGGCTCCGAACGCGGCTGTTCGCCTTGTGGATTTGGTCGTTTATCTATCATGCGTTGGAAGTTTTAATCTGATCCTGCTGGCTTAAGCTACGATGCACTCAAGGGAGAGTCTAAGCAATGCCAGAGAAGCACCGACGTCCGCACAGCCATGAGCGGGTGCAAGCTGTCGAAAAGATGCGGCGCGCTTGGGCCGCAGAGCGAGACGCGCTGACCGCAGTTCGTCACTTTAATGCGTCGCTTTCTGCCAAAGGTTACTCATGGTCCTGGCCCAAGATTTGCGCTGCGCTAACTTCAAAACATCCCTGGCTAATAATCGCGTGCGACAGTTGTGGGACCGTCGTTGATTTAGACTTGCGGGTGAAGCCCCGCGACCCAGAAGCTTCTGTGCGGGTCGCGCTGTGGGACGTATTGTGTCCGCGCTGCAATGGTTCCGGACGGCCGCGCATCATTGCCTTGGCTCGACAGCCTTCGATTTGACGTTGGCGGCGTTCACCTCATGTCTGCTTTCGGGAGGAAAACGGACATGGCGTTTTGCACTGCACATGTCCGCTTTTGACCCAAAGCGGACATTGGGGTCGCAAGGTGCTAGCCTTTAAAATCTTGCATAAGGTGTGGCCTTTACGGGGGCAAATGCAACGGCGCGAGTTCATCACGCTTCTCGGCAGCACGGTAGTGGCATGGCCGCTTGCCGCGCGCGCGCAGCAGGGCGAACGCGTGCGGCGCATCGGCGTGCTCATGCCGTTGGCGCGCGACGATCCGGAAGCACAGGCTCGCATCGCGGTGTTCCAGAAGTCATTGCAGGAATTGGGCTGGACCATCGGTCGCAACGTGCAGATTGACATCCGGTGGGTCACTGCTGCCGACATTCGTAAACAAGCGGCGGAACTGACTGCGCTTGCGCCGGACATCATCGTCGCGAATGGCGCTTCGGCCGTAGAGCCGTTGCTGCAGGCGACCCGCACGGTGCCAATCGTGTTCGCGATCGTTCTCGATCCGGTCGGCACCGGCCTTGTCGACAGTCTGGCGCGGCCCGGCGGCAATGCCACCGGTTTCCTCATGTTTGAATTCAGCGTGAGCGGAAAATGGCTTGAGCTACTCAAGCAGATCGCGCCCAACGTGACGCGAGTGGCAGTCCTTAGGGATCCCGCCTTGTCCATCGGGATAGGCCAATTTAGCGCCATCCAGTCCGTGGCGTCGTCGTCCGGGATAGAGGTGAACCCGGTCAGCGTGCGCGACGCCGGTGAGATCGAGCGCGCAGTCGCGGCCTTCGCGCGCGCCTCAAATGGCGGTCTGATTGTAACGGCGAGCCCATTGGCCGTGGTTCATCGCGATCTAATCGTTAGGCTTGCGGCCCGGCACAAGCTGCCCGCGGTCTACTACGAACGCTTCTACGCCGCCGCCGGTGGCTTGATTTCCTATGGGCCTGACCTGATCGACCAGTACCGGCGCGCGGCCACCTATGTTGATCGCATTCTCAAGGGGGAGAAGCCGGCGGACCTGCCAGTGCAGGCGCCTACCAAGTACGACTTGGTGATCAATCTCAAGGTCGCGAAGGTGCTCGGGCTCATCGTACCGCCACAACTGCTTGCGCGTGCCGACGAAGTGATTGAGTGAGTGAGCACGGGACCATGCCCGCTATTGGCACTTAGCGGACATTCCAGCCGTGATCCTCAATGTCCGCTATCGGGGGTAAAGCGGACATGGGCTGTTGCGCTGCAAATGTCTGCTTCTGACCCAAAGCGGACATACGCGTTGCCACGCACTAAGGAGCGAAATAGTATTTCTCCGCCAGCGCCCATTTGTCCCGAGGTGGCCAGTCAAAAAAATTGCTGGACAAATGAGCCGTGAAGTCCCCATCCGTTGGCGGCCCGGCAACAAGTGTGCTGCCGCTTACGGTGTCTCCATTGGGAGGCCGTTATGCTGAGCGAAGCGACAATTGCTGCTCTCAAATCCGGACTGCGCGGAGAGCTCATCGAGCCCGGCGACGCGGGGTACGACGCGGCAAGAAAAGTCTACAACGCAATGATCGACCGGAAGCCGCGGCTGATTGTGCGCTGCGCTGATGTTGCAGATGTCATTGCCGCAGTAAAATTTAGCCGTGAACATAAGCTCGCCGTATCCGTTCGCGGTGGTGGTCACAATGCGGCTGGCTCGGGGGTTTGCGATGACGGTCTCGTCATCGACCTCTCACCGATAAAATATGTCCGGGTGGATCCGAAGAAGCGCACGGTGCTGGTAGGAGGTGGAGCGCTGTGGGCAGATGTCGATCATGCAACGCACGCATTCGGTCTTGCGGTTCCAGCAGGCATTATCTCGACGACCGGCGTTGGCGGCCTAACGCTTGGCGGTGGGATCGGCCATTTGACGCGGCAATGCGGCCTTACCATTGACAATCTACTGGCTGTGGACATGGTTCTCGCCGACGGGCGCTTTGTCACCGCAAATGCCAAGGAGAACTCCGATCTCTTCTGGGCAGTGCGTGGGGGCGGTGGCAACTTCGGCATCGTTACGTCCTTTCTCTTCAAGGCCCACCCCGTTCACACAGATTACGCAGGCCCAATGCTGTGGCCGATGGAAGACGCGGCGGAAATCTTGCGTTGGTATCGCGGCGTTATTGCCAAGGCACCTAATGCTCTGAACGGATTTTTTGCGTTTCTTACTGTGCCACCAGGTCCACCGTTTCCTGAACACCTGCACAACAAAAAAATGTGTGGCATCGTGTGGTGTTATACCGGACCACTCAAGCAGGCTGAGCGGGTGTTCGAACCAATCCGTAAGTTTAAGACACCAGCGCTCGATTTTGTCGGTCCCATTCCACACCCGGCGTTACAGAGCATGTTTGATGCGCTCTATCCGCCGGGGCATCAATGGTACTGGAAGGCAGATTTCATACGCCAGCTAAGTGATGAAGCAATTGCGCTGCATGTTAAACACGGCGCGATGCTGCCGACCATGCAATCGACGATGCACATGTATCCGATCAATGGCAAAGCACGCTCCGTCAAGAACAGTGCGACGCCATGGTCTTACCGTGACGCTACATGGGCGGGAGTTATAGTTGGTGTCGACCCCAATCCTGCGAATAAAGAAAAAATTTCCCGCTGGGCAAAGGACTATTGGGACGCGCTGCATCCCCATTCGGCAGGAGGTGCTTACATCAACTTCATGATGGACGAAGGCCAGGATAGGGTCCGCGCGACATACGGAAAGAACTACAATCGTCTGGCCAAAATCAAGAAGCGGTACGACCCAGCTAACTTGCTCCGCGTCAATCAAAATATTGTCCCCGCAAAGTGACTTTGGAAGCGTCGGCGAAGGTACCGAGCGTGAAGCGAGCTCATGCCCGCTATTGGCACAAAGCGGACATGCGCTTGTGCACTGCAAATGTCCGCAAATGACCCAAGTGAGACACGAGTGGGCGCCGCATAAACGCAAACGGTGGCTCCGAAGAACCGGCGTCTCGCGCTGAGCGACGCATGGGTTGGAACTTATACGGAAAAGTCAGACCGCCCGCCTGCTTCGTATAGCCAATATGCAATCAGTCTCCTGCAGTCGAAGGTGATTAAAAGCACCCAAGTGTTGGACCATTCCAAAGGGGGATCATCGCGAGAGGAGCGATATCAGCCGGCACATCGGAAAATGACGTGTCGGTTCGGGCTACGCCAACGAAATTTCCACGCGGTGCACGTGGAGCGGCTCGTCGAACCCTTTCAGTGCGACGCGCCCAACGCTCTGCAGGCGCAGCGCTTTGCCTGCGCACAACTCCGCAACCGCGTTGGAGATTAAGATGCTATCGGGATCGGCGTGGGCGCAGAGCCGCGCCGCCAGTTGGACGGTCGAACCGAAGAGATCGTTGCGACGCTCGATCGGTTCGCCGGCGGCGATGCCGACGCGAATTTGAAGCGGCAAATCGGGACGCCCAGCGCGGTGCTGCCAGAGATCCTGCTGCACCTTGATACCGCAACGAACGGCCGAGGCGGCCGAAAAGAAGGCCGCCATGATGCCGTCCCCAGTATGTTTCACTTCGCGCCCGTTCTCCCCAGCCAACGCTGCGCGGACGATGGAGTTGTGGATGCCGACCATCGTCATCGCTGCGTCGTCACCCAGCCGTTGCGTCAGGCTCGTCGATCCGACGATATCGGTAAAGAGCACAGTGCGCGTGCCCGTATCGTGCTCGCGGCTTCGGGGCAGTAGCGCCGCGCCACCCTCATCGACTTCCGAGCCGCCCATGAACGCATCGGCCATATCGGGCGGCACCTCCATAATCTTGAGCGCAGTCATGCCATGCGCCTCCCGATGCACAGCGGCCGCTGCCTCTGCGCTGGGCGCGGTGCACATGCAAAAGACTTTGCCCTTCTTCCGGTTCAGCCAATACTTGTGGTATTCGACCCCGTGCTTGCCCTGAACCTGCTGATCGGCGAGATGAGCTTTGGCGAGATCCTCGGCAGTAACATCGCCGGGCACATCGTGAATGTCGATGTAGGTCGGCATCTGCGGATTTCCTGCGCGGCGTGAGTATACAATTTAACCGGGATTTCCCATGTGAAGCTCTCCGGACGGGTTGATGCTGACTCGGAATGGCTGGGCGTGCAACCCGTTGGTGTCTCCTGACCGGCTGCGAGCGGCTTTGATCGGTGAGCGACCAATTCGGGGCACGAGAGGATCCCCTTGCCTCTGATCTGGGCGCACCGGTCCTGTCGGCGGGTCTGTAGAGTGATGTTCCGCCGATCATGCCAGGGCTGGCTTCGGTCTGAGCCGATCGATACGACGCAGGAAGTCGGCGAACAACTCATGTGGGATGGCCACCTCAGCCATCTGGAAGACGACGTAGCGGCCGTGGCGAGCGATCTATGCTCCGATCTTGATTAGCTTCGTCGTGAGGGACCGCTGCTCGATGGCAACGAGCATTCACCGCGACATCGCCTTCGCGCTCGCTGAAGAGGTGGCAGATTAAGGGCTCTGTTTGCTGCAGTGCATGAGTTCGGTAATGGCACAAAGCGGACATCGCCTGGTGCACTGCACATGTCTGCTTTTGACCCAACAGCGACATTCGGGCGCGATATTAACGGAAGTTCGAGGGGATGGTAGCTGAGCCAAAACCTGCGTAACCTTGGTCATTATTCCTTCTCTTGGTCTATTAGGAGGGACAAATGGCGGCGCAACAGAAGTGGCATCTGTCTGGCGATTATTTCGAGAACTGCAATTGCGACGTGGTGTGCCCATGCCTGGTCTCGCCCAGCCCGCCTTTGACGACGCTGCCAAGCCAGGGCGTATGCGACGTTGCGCTCGCCTTCCATATCGATAAGGGCAGCTACGGCAAGGTAGCGCTGGACGGGCTCAACGTCGTCGTGGTTGCCCACACGCCAGGCGCCATGGCAGACGGTAACTGGACGCTTGCAGCCTACATCGATGAGCGCGCCGATGAACAACAGACCGCGGCGCTCGGCGCTATCTTCAGTGGTGCCGAAGGCGGCCCTATCGCGGCCTTTGCGCCTTTGGTCGGCAAGCATCTCGGCGCGAAGAAAGTGGCGATCAAATACGCCATCACCGGCAAGGGCCGCTCGGCGGAAATCCCCGGCATCATGCATATGGCGGTCGAGCCGCTGCCGACCATGCATAGCAGCGGCGAGATTTGGGCGACGATTGGTCATCCAGTCGCGGACAAGCTCGCGCTCGCCGTGGGCGTCAAGGGCAGCACCTTCGCCGACCATGGCATGCGGTGGGACAATTCCGGCCGCAACGGCCATTACGCTCCGATCAGCTGGTCGAACTAGGGCCGCGCTTCTTACGTTTATGGCGCGTTGTTGATTAGGTCGCCCGAACCCGCTCCCACCTTCCAGAAAGATGGCGGCGCGAGCATGCGCGCAGAACACCGATGAGTGCGCTCGAAGCCGTGCTGCGGCGCGACCGCGCCGTCGTCGTTGCTGCGCTCGCGATCGTCACCGCGCTGGCTTGGGCTGATCTCGTTTGGCTTGCCAACGATATGTGGATGGGCGGCATGGACATGACCGGCTTCCGCATGATTCCGGCCGGCCTAGGGTGGATGATGCCTGTGAGCGCGCCCTGGCAACCCATCGAGTTCGGCGCTGTCTTCGTGATGTGGGTCGTCATGATGATAGGCATGATGACGCCCTCCGTGGCGCCGATGATCCTCGTCTATGCGCGCATTGGGCGCCAGACAGCCGGCGAAGGCCGGCCCTTTGCCGCGAGCGCATGGTTCGCCCTCGGCTATCTGCTGTCGTGGACCGCATTCTCGCTTGCAGCGACATCCGCTCAATGGGCGCTGGAGCGTGCGGCGCTGCTGACCCCAATGATGGAGAGCGCGAGTAACATCCTTGGCGCCTCAGTCCTGATCATCGCCGGCCTCTACCAGTGGACACCGTTGAAGGACGCATGTCTGTCCTACTGCCAAACGCCGCTCGGGTTTCTCCTTCGTTATGGGTTTCGCCGCGAGGCGACCGGCGCTTTGGCGCTCGGCTTTCGCCATGGTCTTTATTGCGTCGGCTGCTGTTGGGCGGTGATGGCGCTCTTGTTTGTCGCCGGCGTCATGAATCTCTTTTGGATCGCTGCCCTTTCGGCATTGGTGTTGGTCGAAAAGGTGGTGCCGTCTGGTCGCCTTGTGCCGCGACTTGCAGGGATCGCCTTTATAGCGGCCGGAGCCTGGTTGCTGACCCAGAATGCTTGAGCCAAGGCCCGCTCCTGGCACAAAGTGGACATGCCGAGTTGCATCGCACATGTTCGCTTTCGGGCGTAAAGCGGACATGACGTATTGCCCTGCAAATGTCTGCTTTTGACCCAAAGCGGACATCAGACCGCCGCACTCCCACTCTTCGCCACCACCGGACCTCTGTCCCGATACAAATAACGAACTTCACGTTTGTACTGACTTTTGATCGCCAGCCTTTTCCCACCAATTAGAAAACGAGTGCACGATCATTATTCCTACCCTGCGAGCTAACGTGAACTCCTGTTCCGTCTCAGCCGGGTGACGCAAGATTGCCCAAACCACCCATTGTCCTTTCCGAAAATTCCATCCGGTCCAGATTCGCATTGTAAGACAGAATCATCGCACCATTGAGAGCGATGTTTGCAATCCTGCACGCGCTCGGAATGTTGGTAGCCGACCTGTTCAAGTCGCGTGGCCGGCTTGAAGCTGAGAATTTGTTTCTCCGCCATCAGCTTGCCATCGCTTTGCGGCGGGCACCAACTCGTTTTCGACTGCGCGGCGGCGATCGCGCGTTGCTCATATGGATGACCCGGCTCTGGCCGAGCCTTATTGGTGCGGTCCAGATGGTGCAACCGGAGACCATTCTGCGTTGGCATCGCGCTGGCTTCAAAGTCTTCTGGCGTTGGAAATCCCGAAATAGGGCAGGGCGGCCGCACATCGATCGTGGCCTGCGTGATCTGATCCGGCGGATGAGCAGGGAAAACGCGCTGTGGGGCGCATCCCGGATCCATGGCGAGCTTCTCATGCTTGGCTTCCAGGTCGCCCAGTCGACGGTCTCGAAATACATGGTGCGTTGTCAGAATCCGCCGTCGCAAACTTGGAAGACTTTTCTGAAAAATCACACTGAGGCGATCGCCGCTATCGATATGTGCATCGTGCCAACGCTGACCTTTGATCTCTTGTTTGCGTTTCTGGTCCTGGGCCACGGGCGGCGACAGCTATTGTGGTTCGAGGTAACGCGGCATCCGACCGCCGAGTGGCTGGCCCGGCAGATCACCGAGGCTTTCCCTTGGGCATCCGCGCCGGCTTATCTGGTCCGCGACAATGACCGTGCTTACGGGCATATCTTTACGTCCCGGGTGAGGGCGATGGGTATTCGCGACCGCCCGATCTCGCCTGGATCGCCGTGGCAAAATGGCATTGCGGAACGATTGATCGGCACCGTACGGCGCGAGTGCCTGGACCGCATACTAATCTTTGGTGAGTTGCAGCTGCGGCAAGTGCTTGCTTCGTATGCGGCGTATTACAATCAGACGCGCACGCACTTGGCATTACAGAAAGATGCACCCTTGCGTCGAGCAGTCCAACGGTCTGGTGCCATTGTCGCTATTCCCATCTTGGCAGGGCTGCATCACCAATACGTCCGGATATGATTTTCGGAAAGGACAGGACTGTAAATTGATCCCTGCATGGTCCGCTCGGCTGTGCTGCCGGACGGCTTGGGGGGAAAGGGTAAAATTTCTTGGGCGGCGGCCGGTATCACAAAGCCGGCGCTTAGCGTCATGGTCAGCAAGCCGGCAAACAGCCTCAAGCTCATTGGATACTCCTTCGAGCGTGAATAGTGAGCTTCAAATTTTGCGATTTGGTCTTCATGACGGGCTTGCTGTCACGTTCAGTGCAACGTGCAAAGAGGTCGCGCCCCAAGGCATGTTCGTCCACTATTGGGATGCTCGCAAGAGGGTGGTCAGACGAGGGAACACCAAATCGGTGGCCGCCCCTAATGCGGATGTCCGCTTTGGGTCAAAAGCAGACATGTGCGGTGCAACTCGATATGTCCGCTTAGTGCCAAAAGCGAACATTCCGCCATTCATTCGATAACTTCGTCCGCGCGAGCAAGTACTGCCGGCGGTTTGGGGGGACGGAACATGTGATCGAGCCAGCCTAATCGGCACCATTGGCATACTCGTGATAGCGCGCGTCCGAGGCATCAATTTCGTACGAGCGACTGTATTGGTCCCGATTGACCCAAATGTACCGATGGCAGAATTTGGTCATCCGCATTCGCTTGAACCCATCGTCGTATCGAACAACGCCCCACACGTACAAATATATCGGCTTTTCATCTCCACCGGATGCGACCTCCGATCCGGCGTATTCACCCAGTGTTTGAGCCGGAACGCTGTTTGCGGAACCGAGCATTGCTATAGCTCCCGGCGCGATGACGATATTTCCACTTCCACGTTTCAGGGGAAAAAGGCTTTCACGCTCCGTCCCACTTTCGCTGACGTCGATCCTGATGTACCAACTCACCTTTCGCGCCGGTAAGCGTCCGGCATTTTTCATTCCGGCATGGCCGCTTAGATCGGTGCCGTTTTGCATCAAACGAACACCGAGTGGTTCGACAGCGATGTACGCGCGCTGTAGAATTTTGGCCTGTTTTCTTGTTGAATACCAAAAGACGGCGATAAAGATCGCCAGCAGTCCCGTAAGGATTACCAACATCCAATCGTGATTGGTCACTATTGCCAGCGCGACCGACCGAGCACTTTCAAAGTAGCTGAACAGGTTCTCCGGCATGTGAACCTCGGCGCCCTACCTTGTTGATGTCATCGAGTTGATGTCATGTGATTGTGGCAATCCGGGAGAATGGACCGCCTTCCGCGACCAATTCAGATCAGCGACTAACAGTGGGATCGTCCATGGGTGGCGGTGTTTCGCACGCGAGATCAAGATCGTCGTTATGTTTCGCCTGATCGGCTAAGCGCAAATAGGCGAGCGCCAAGCTCTCAAAATGAATTTTGAGGAAATGCGAATGCGCCGCGAGTTCATTTAACTCGGCGGCTCTTAAAAGGTACTCGTCGCGGCGGTCCATTGCGCACTGTCCCCCGCGACAAACGTGTCATTCGACATATCGTTCCCAGCTTTAGGGCTCGCAAAATGTTCCATGATCCGGATTTGAATACCAACGCCCCCTCGCGTTGCGTGATCCTAAAAGTGCAGAACGGGGATAACTGCAATTTCGCCAAAATCCGGCCAAGAGGCTGCCTTGCAGGTAACATTCGGTGGTGAGGAATAAAGGGCCTCTCACATGCGTCTGCCAAAAAACTTTCCGGACGGCACGCGATACGTTGTCGAAACCCACGGAGCAGTAATTCGGAGGTATGTCGTTTTCCCGAGCGGTCGCAAGATAAACTTGAGCAACCGAAAAGCGGTGCGTTATGCCTGCCGTGAGGCCAACGTCAGCGTCGTCGCGGACCCGAGACTTACGCGCCGTTACTGCAACGACGCATTTTTGCGTAGCACCTCGAGGTGTGGCGCGGACCGCTGCGTGTAACGCCGAAACCTATCCGCGGCCCCGACTAGCAAGGAGCAATGAAATCGCACAGTCGCGGGCCTTTGGCTCCTGCGTTTTGACAGTCCCCCGCTGCCCCTTTGACGTGATATCTTGCTTAGCGGCGGAGGCTCCGGGGCATCCCATGCCGAATGGTTGATGGTGCTGTTGCCGTTGGCGATCATTTTATATTCGTCGTCTTTCCCGATCAGTTCAGTGCGGCGCTGCAATTGTCGGAGCGAGTTGTCCTTCGCTGACTTGCATAGTTCCAAACCGGCTGTCTTTGTGAGCAAGCGCGAGCAAAATTTTGTCCAATAATGATAAGACGCCGACTGGAGATTGCGCAATTACCGACTTGAGCGGGGCTCGTCTCCGCTTGGGGCGGTCTCGTCGAGCACAATTCGTTGTGGCAACTCGATTGGGGCCGCTTCCTTGCAAACGAGCGGGCACGGCGCACACAAAGACCGCCTCGCGGCGTGCGATGCAATGTCCGCTTTACCCCCAAAAGCGGACATGTGCGGTGCAATTACGGGTGTCTGCTTTATGCCAATAGCGGACATGACCCCGCGTCCGCTTATCTCCTAAAGCACGTTGTTTTAGCTCATCATCGCGGCTTCGATACAACATGCCGCTGTCATCAATTTGCCCTGCCAAGTACCGCGCGCACGGTCGGATGCGCCAGCAGCGCGTCGGTGCCAGCCTGAGCCACCAGATCGACGTCTTCCTCCGGTAAATGAAAACTGGTCGGCACACGGTCGAGCCTTGCGGCGCGCGCCGGATCCAACTGAGAAAAATCGATTTCCACAACTTCAAAGCTGATGTTGCTGCAACGCCAATCGCTCGTGGCACCAAGCTTCGCCGCTTCGCCCCGAGATAAGGCGCATCGCCATTTACGGGTTGCGTCTTCCCAGCTCTTGACGGTTAGCCGGAATGCATCGAATCCGCTGCGCACCGCGGAATTGATGGCAGTGTCAGTGATTGCACCAATCATTTCTTTTCCGGACGGACCTTGGACGGTCTGTGCCCATTCTCCCTGCGGAGGCAATCCGGAATTGACCACGATGAAAACCACGTGACGCAATTGTACGGCTCTGTCCCGCGTAAGGGGCGCATAAGGTTGCCCGACGGCTGCGCGGGCGATGACGACGCCGGAGAGTCCGAAATTATCGGTGATGCCGCCATCGGCCAACTTCACGAAACGAATTTGTGCCGGATCCCGATAGCGCTTGAGTGCCTGCGCAAAGGCCCGGACCTGAGCCCCAGCGTTCCGGTCTGCGAGAACACGATCGACCCACGGTGGCAACGGCACACTACATGCGTCGGAGAAACTGGCGAGCACAATCGGAACAAAGGCCACGGGCACGGCAGCCGAGGCCGCAACCGCCTGCGAGATCGGATACTTGCGTGGATCGCTACACAATGCTTCGAACGTCACGGGAGAGAAAACAAACGGTGTGCGATTGAAAAGGTCCGAAGCGTTGAGCCAAACGATAGGTTTATTCGGTTGATAAAGATCGGCCAGCGTAGCTCCCTCATACAGGTTTTGATCGAGCCAGCCCGCCAGCCGCGAGGAATCGTTTACCCCGCCTCCGAAGCCGCGAGCCAAGTTCACGAGACCGACTCTGGTACTGAGGTCTTCTTCGGCGTTCCTCAAGAGAAATCGCTCGCGAAAGTCGGTGAGCGCGGCGCGGCCTTTCAGACCGAAATAGGCTGCGGCGACCGATCCACCGGACACACCTGAAATGAAAATAACGCGGTCGAAGTACGTACCGCGAGCCCCGGCAGGCAGACGATCGAGACCGCGCGCAGCGCCATAGGCAAATGCGGCCGCTCGTGTACCGCCGCCGGAAAATGCAAGCGCCACGACCGTATTGCCGGCTACATTTGGCGGAGTCCCGGGCGGAACGATTGCCGTATTGGATGCGACCGGCAAATTAATCGGTTCATTGAAGGTGGCTGCGCACGAACCAAGCCATAGCCCGAGTGCGGCAATCGCGGCTCGATTTGCCGTTTTGCTCATTCCTTACCACCCCAACGTGACGGGCTTTGAAAGCTACCAGATTTTTTCCCAATGACCATTGATTAGGAAACACTATCGCGAGTTGCTTCCGCTCTCGCGGCATGCCAGCGCGATCTTACGGCGCTTTGGGTAAAAAGGAGACATGACAGCATCCGTGATGTCCGCTATTACCCCGAAAGCGGACATTCGCCGGGAGGTCTTGGATATCCGCTAAGTGCCAAGAGCGGACATAACGCTCTCTTATTCAATCACCTCATCTATTCTGCAATCGGCTTGCCTGGAACCGCCTCGTAGGAATTGGCATGTGCCACCTTCGCGCCCTTGGCTTTAGTACCCGGCATGATCTCAAAGCGCGGGTCGAAATCGACCATGGTCGAGGCAAGTTGTTTCAAGATGCTTGCGTCGCCCTGCACCTTCGCGGTGCCGTCGGCAATCTGAGCCTCGAGCGTTTTCGTACCCATCATCGTGTGCTCCAGGTCGGAGCGGTTTATCGTGAGGGTCAACCCGAATTATCCGCCTTCGGCAAATCAAATACGTGATCTGGAATTGGCTGCGCCAAAACTTGGTCGGCAGCTTTTGGTTGCCAAGGCCAGCAACGATAGCGAATTAGACACAGCCTTTGCGACATTTTCAGGAGCGCGGGTCGGCGCGTTGCTGGTCGCGTCCGACCCATATTTCGATACGCGCCGCAGCCGTATCATCGCGTTCGCAGCGCAAAATCGGCTGCCCGCCATCTATCAGTTTCGGGAATATGCCGTCGAAGGCGGTCTGATCAGCTACGGACCGAGTATCACCGAAGCGTATCGACAGGTCGGCACCTACGTCGCCCGAATTCTCAAAGGTGAGAAACCAGCCGATCTTCCAGTTTTGCAGCCAACAAAATTCGATTTCGTCATCAACCTGAAGACCGCCAAAACGCTTGGTCTCGTCGTGCCATTTGGCTACTGAATGCTGCCGACGAGGTGATCGAATAGGTTGCGCCAATGTCCGCTATTGGCACTTAGCGGACATGATTGGATGTTATCAAATTGTTGTGCCGGGTGCGCTGTTTTGGTTTGCCCCTTTACAGCGCAATCGCACGCGAAGCCCTGGCCGAAAGGCTGGGGCTTCTGCTCCTTGGACAGTCGGTGCTTTGCCGTGTCCGCTATTGGCACAAAGCCGACATACTTTGCGATGCATGCACATGTCTTGCTTTTGGAGTAAGAGCGGACATGCCGTTTTGCACTGCACGTGTCCGCTTTTGACCCAAAGCGGACATCGCGAAATTTAGGCACTTCATTGTGCCTGTATGTATAGGTACGATGCTCGGCTTGGGAGCTGGCCGTGCGGCGACGCGAATTCCTAACTTTCATTGGCGGGGCGCTCATTGCGAAACCGCTGCGTGCTCATGCGCAAGGCGAGCGCGTGCGGCGCATTGGCGTATTGTTGCCGAGCGCAGCTGACGATCCAGAGTATGAAGCCCGCATGAAGGCGTTCTCGGAGCGGCTTGCCCAACTGGGATGGGTGGAAGGGCGGAATATCCAGATCGAGAAGCGTTGGGGAGCTGGAGATCCCGAGCGGACGCGCAAATTTGCAGCCGAATTGGTAGCACTTGCGCCAGACGTTATTCTGGCCCCGGGAAGTTCATCAACGGGCCCTCTGCTGCAAGCGACCAGCACGATACCAATCGTATTCGCAACTATCCCCGACCCAGTCGCGGCCGGTTATGTCGAGAAGTTTGTCGCGGCCGGGCGGCAACGCGACGGGATTTGCCAGTTTCGAATATTCCATCGGGGGGAAGTGGCTTGAACTACTCAAAGAGATCGCGCCCGGTGTAACGCGCGTAGCGGTCATTCGCGATAACACGACGCCGGCCGGTGTCGGCCAGGTCAGTGCTGTGCAAATGGCTGCAGCTTCACTTCACGTGGAGCTGACTGTGATTAACTTTCGCAGCCCCGGCGAACTCGAAAAGGCCGTTGCAGCCTTCGCGCGCCCCGCGAGTGGCTTAATCATCGCACAAGGTGCCCCGGTGGTTCATCGCAAGCTGATCATTGCGCTTGCAGCGAAACATCGGCTGCCGACCCTTTATCCGGCTCGCCTTTTTGTCGCCGGTGGCGGACTGATCTCATACGGACCTCATCGGGTCGAGCAGTACCGTAGCGCGGCCGGCTACGTTGATCGTATTCTCAAGGGCGAGAAGCCAGCCGACCTTCCGGTGCAAGCACCGACCAAGTACGAACTGGTGATTAATCTCAAGACGGCTAAGGCGCTCGGCATAGCGGTTCCGCCCGCGCTGCTCGCGCAAGCCGACGAGGTGATCGAATAAAAGTTGCTGATGTCCGCTTTTGGCACAAAGCAGACATCTGAGTAGTGCACCGCAAATGTCCGCTATTGGGGGTAAAGCGGACATGGGCTTGTGCGCTGCACATGTCTGCTTTTGACCCAAAGATGGGGTAATCGGCCGGCGTTTTTGTGGATAGCTAGAAGATTTTGGGTGCTGCGCTTCAGGCTGATGGTGAAACGAGGTCACCGTGGTAACGGGCCCCAAGCATCAGAAGGAGAAGCGCAGCATGGAGCATTTTGCTGGATTGGACGTCTCGGTCAAAGGATACCAGCGTCTGCATTGTGGATGAGACAGGCAAGATCGTTCGCGAAGTCAAGGTTGCAAGTGCACCGGAAGCTCTGCTGCAGGTATTGAGGAATTGCCGCTATTCTTTCAAGCGCATTGGACTGGAAGCCGGGCCGCTGTCGCAGTGGCTTTACAGCGCTCTCGGCGAAGCGAACTTGCCGGTCTGTCGAGACCCGGCACATGCGGGCGGTTCTCAAGGCGCAGATCAACAAGACCGACCGCAATGACGCCCGCGGTATCGCGCAGATGATGCGGGCGGGCCTTTATCGCCCGGTGCATGGGAAGACGTTACGCAGCCAGAAGCTGCGCACGCTGCTGACGCATCGCAAGCTGCTGCAGTCGAAAGCGATCGCCATCGAGAACGACCTGCGCGGCACGTTGCGAAACTTCGGGCTCAAGGTCGGCATCGTCGGGAAGCT
>CAWFEU010000007.1:0-533843 GCA_963815055.1 uncultured Alphaproteobacteria bacterium
TCCAGCCCTGCGTAACGCTTCTATAAGCCTCTGCTTGTCCTGTTGTCGCTGAAAAGGATAGTGCTCACATATTTTGAGAATGCTCACGTCTGAATCGACTCGCTCATAGGCCTGCAGGCCGTCCCTCGCCTCAGCAATGCGTCCGAGCATCGCGTTGGCGGCGATGGCCATCCGAAGCGCAGGCATCCAGTTCGGTTTTATCCTCGCCGCCATCGCCGCCCAATCGGACGCTTCCTGGTCTCGCCCTGCGATGAAATGCGCAAAAGCCATTGCACTTTGGGTAAGAAAGACGCGCGGATCGAGTGGATTGAGCCGCATGGCCCTCTCCAGGCTCCGGATTGCGCCCTCGTGGTCGCCCGCATATCCGCGCACCCAACCGCTTCGCTGCCACGCGGCCGCGAGATTGACGTCCAACTCAAGCGCGCGATTGATTAGGAGGAGTGCACGTTCCACTTCCCCGAAAAAGAAGGCGCGAACATGCCCTCCCCAACACAAGGCCATTGCGTCGTCGCTCCCCAATCCAATTGCGCGTTCCGTAAGACGCGAGATTTCCTCCCGGTCAAAGTCCGACTGCCAACCATTGGCCTTTGCGAACTGGTAGCACGAGGCAGCTAGTCCATAGGGCGTGGCAAACTCAGGATCTTTTTCGATGGCCGCATAGAAGAACGTCAATGCATTCGCATTGTCGTCCTTGGACCAGCGGTTCCAGCTTGCGAGCCCGCGCAAATAGAGATCGTAAGCCGCAGGATTGCCGGTCGGTTCGCGCTTTACGCGATCCATCTCGGCCTTTTCAAGTTGCGGCGCTATCGCTCCAACCACTCGCTCAACAAGCCGGTCTTGAAGTTCGAAAGGATCGCCGCTGGTGCAATCGAACTTGTCAGCCCATAAATGCCGGCCCGATGCGCCCTCTATGAGCTGTCCGGTTACCCGCATGCGGTCACCCGAGACCCTGATGCTTCCTTCCAGGACGTAACGGACGCCGAGCTCGCGCGAGACCTGCTTCACGTCAACCGATCCGCCCCTGAAGGTAAAAGAAGAATTGCGCGCGATTACAAAGAAGCCGCGATTGCGCGACAATGCGGTGATGATGTCTTCAACAATCCCGTCGACGAGATAGTCCGTATCGGCGTCTGCACTCAGATTGAGAAACGGCAACACGGCGATCGACGGCTTTTCGGAGGTGCTACCCGGCGAGTCCATTGGATGGGCCGTCGCATCACCGCTATCCTCGCGAACGGCTCCCACAAAACGCACGCCCCTGCGCGGAAAGGTTTTTATCAGTCGCTGTTCGTCGCCTGCATCGCCGATTGCGCCCCGGGCCGCGTTGATGCGGTTGGCCAGGGCAGACTCGGAAACGATGCGCCCGTGCCATACGGCGGCCAACAGATCGTCCTTGGTGACGACCCGGTCGCGGTGTCGCATCAAATGAACAAGAAGATCGAAAACCTGGGGCTCGACAGCGACAAGCGAACTTCTCCGGCGCAATTCCCGCCGATCCGGGTCGAGTACGCAATCCTCAAAATAATAGCGCAAGGCACAATTCCGCTCGTCACCCCCTGGGTGGAATGTAACACGAGTCTCCAAAGGAAAAATGGAGGGAATCCTAAGCGGACCCTAATCCGGCCTGAAGGACAGCCGCGGCAATCTCTGGCATGGCAGACTTAGACCGAGAGAGCGTTAGGAGCAAGAAAGTGAAACTGTTCTTATCCGGAGACCGGCCTGTGGCCGCACTGGTAATGTTTGTCGCCGGGCTGTGGCTGATGCCATCGATGGTGGCAGCGCAACAGAAATACGTCGTCAAGCCGATTGCCGAGATGAAGGTCAAGCAGCTGCCCAAAGGCGAGCTGTTTTGGCGCGTCGAGAGTTTCCCGACCCTGGATGCGGCGAAGGGTGCTGCACCGCCGTATCGCTGGAACCCGGACACCGTCAGCTACGACGGATTGCCTTCATTGGCAGCTGAGGCCGCCGGCAAAGCATGGCTCTTCACTCTCGGTCCGAAGGGTGGGTCAACGGCGGGCGGAACGAAGGTCGCGGAGATCGGACCCGTTCCTCCGCTCAGCGCGCCCGAATATCTGTTGCGTGTGAACTACGGCCACGGGCCGCCGGGTGCGACAACACCGGTGCATACGCATCCTGGCTCTGAAACATTCTATGTCGTCGCTGGTAGATTGGGCCAGCGGACGCCGCAGGGTGTGATGAATGTCGATTCTGGCCACTCAATGAACGGACATCCGGCGGGAATGGCAATGGAGGTTTTCAACAGTGGGACGACAGAACTAGATGCGCTCATAATGTTCGTCGTCGATGCGACCAAGCCGTTCTCGGTGCCGGCCAAATTCGAGTAATCCCAGCCTATGGAACATAGCGGACATCGCCGTTTGCGCTGCACATGTCCGCTCTCAGGGGGTAGTCTCAATCGGTCGACGCAAGACTAAATCCTGGAGGGAAAAGACCGAGTGTGTAGCCAGGGATCAGCGATTTCGTCGCGGTTTCACTGAAGCAGAGAAGATAATGCTGTGGAATCGCTGGGAGAGAGGGGGATCGCTGAAAGCGATCGGGCGAGCACTTAGAAGGCCGTCAACTTCCATCTGTTGCCAAATAGCCCCGCATCGGCAGAGATTTGACGCCTGTGTTGCGTCGATCGGTTGAGCTGGCAAGAAGCGGACATTGTTTATGCCCCTTTGGGCAATACTTCCTCGCGAAGACGCGTCGTAGGATTGGGGGGAAACAAGTTTTAGCTGAGCACCGGCCGAAAAAATGCCGCGCCAGATGGATGAACTCAACCACGCAAAACAATCCGCTGTCGTCAAGCGCTCCATAGTGATCAATTCACACAAAACGAGCGTCTCGCTGGAAAACGAATTTTGGCTGGCCTTACGTGAGATTGCCAAAAAGGAATATGTTGCCATCAATACTCTGGTGGCACGCATCGACGGCAGTCGCGGTAGCTACAATCTGTCGTCCGCAATCCGCATCTATGTTCTCAGCTACTTTCGACGAGCATCCGAGCAACATACCGCGCCATCCGGTTGATGTTGCGTCGTCAGCCGACAGCACGCAGCGGAGAAGCGGAATTGCGCTGCAAATGCCCGCCAATCACCTAGAGCAGACATTGATGCCCTTTAGGGAAATTGCCAGACAATCGATGAACTGCCAATTTATTACCATCGATAGACTGGTTTCGGAGGAAAAGTCGATGATTAGGGTGTTGGCGCGTTGTGCCGACGGTAAGAGTTCTCGCAGCATGTTTGTGCTTCGACCACTCAAATTCTCACAAAGACTTTTACGCAATTGCGATCAACAAACCTTAAGGAACAGCATTCTCGCGTATCGGCGAGGTCCTATCCGGTACCGCCGCAATGCAATGATCGTTTGTGAGGGAGACCCCTCCGATTACATCTTCCTTGTCGTGAAAGGTGCTGTCAGAAGTTGTAGATCCTATCAGGACGGTAGCCGCGGTATTGTTGCATTTCATTTTCCCGGAGAGATTTTTGGCTGGAGCGGCGATCCGATACATTCGCTCTCCGCGGAGGCAGTAACAGATTCGCTGATATTGTTTTTCAAACGCAAGGATTTACTTTCCGCGGCCGCTCGGGACTGCAAAATTGCAAGTTATTTGTTGGCCGCAACAACAAATGAGCTTCGACGCGTCCAGGAGCATTCACTGATGTTGGGCAGGCTAGCCAAATCGCGTGTGGCAACATTCCTGATTGATTTGTCAGCAAGGATGGGGAAACCGAAAAATATCAAACTGCCAATGCCGCTGTCCGATATTGGCGATCATCTCGGACTTAAAATAGAGACGGTTAGCCGGACAATCGCTGCACTGGAACAATCGGGAGCAATTGTACGCGCATCTTACCGAACACTGGTCCTACGAAACCGTGCTTCACTTGCCCGCACAATAAACAGCGGCGCTCCGCATTCGGTAAACTGAGACTGAAATGTGAAATATCCGCCAAAGCGGACATGCCCTATTGCGCTGCAAATGTCTGCTTGTGACCCAATCCCGACGTCACGCCCAGAGTTGATCGACGTCAACATCACCTGTCCTTTGCCACTCACAGGATGTATGTTTGGCCGAGCCTGAAGCGGCTCCATCACCTTTTCGGGTCGCGGGCGATAAGGAGGATATCACCATGCATCGGACGAAGAACCTCTCGACTAGGTCAGTGACCGTTTCGGGGATTGCGGTCAGCCTCATGATGGCGTTTGCAGGTGTCACTCTCAGTCCAGCACCGGCTAGCGCAGTAGTTTACTGCCAGTACGTTGATTATCCGACCGGCTGCGTGGCGAAGGCCGGCGTCGTGCTCAGGCCTCGTCCGGTGGCGCGCGCTGCGGTCCGTCATAACGCCGGTGGCAATGCAAACGGCGGCGTCAATCGCGTTGGTGCGGGTCGATAAAGCACTTGATTGCGGATCACGACCTTGGCGCGGCAGACTGGCAAGCCAGGTTCGTGATCCGTTTACATTTTTGTCATCGGAAATTCTTCTGTTCGCGGAGAACGAAAGCCCGCTTCTGGCACTCGGCGGACATCGGCTTGTGCGCTGCACATTTCCACTTTTGACCCAAACCGGCCGACTAGAGAAGCGGACATGAATACATTGAGCCCACGCTCCGAACACTTCGGGTGTTAACGCGCGGGGGCGCTCTTGACCTGCGCGGCAAGGTCCATGAACGCATGTGAAGCGACCGCCGCTGACAAGCAAACGACAGCCATTTGTGCGATGCCGCCGATGATCAAACTGATCATCGCCGGCGCCGAGCCGACGACACGTACGCCAGGCCCGAGCAGGATGACGATGGTGATAACGGCGACAATCCAAGGCACGAGCGCGAGGAGTAAGATCGCGAAGATGCGCAGCCCCTGACCTTTGCTGTCGGCGAACGCATGCGGGGCGGTGGCGCCGGGTGCTTCCACAGCAAGGGCGGGATAGAGAATTGTCAGCCGCAGCAGCACGGCGGTCGCAACGATCAGCGCGATCGCGAAAGGGATGGCGGTGGCCTGCGGGGAGAAGCCGAGCGCCTGCAATGCGCCTAGCAAGGTGTAAGGTAGTTCGGAAAAGACCCTCAGTCCGAACAACCAGATGAACATGAGGCGAAAGGCCGGCTCCCCGATATCGAGGCCGTAGTTTGGGGTAACCTCGCCGAGTATGACGAAGCGATAAATCGCGATGACAATTGGTGTAAGCAGGAATGCCCAAACCGCGTCTTGTAAAAGACCCAGGGCTTCACCGGAAAGCTGCTGATCCCACAAGCGATGCGGGACAAGCTCTGCGGCAACTGAGATCGCGAGTAGGATGAGGAGGCCGCTGATGATGATCGTGCGCAAGGGAAACAACAGCCGCCACCCGTCGCGGTATGCCGCCATAAGCGTCGGCACGATCGGCAGGCGGTATTCTTTCACGGCGGTATGCCCCAAAATCAAAGACTGGCGCTAAGCATTATCTCGCAAAAACCCCGTCCCGGACGCGCCGCAGCAATCGACGTGTTCCTCATGGCCCGACAATAGCACTTCTGTCATCCCGGGGTTGTCCCGATGATCCCGGTTAACAAAGCACCACGCTCCTGTCCTGATCGAGACGGCCGGGACAAGCCCGGCCATGACACGGTGTGGTAGTATCGGCTCATGATCGACCGCCGCATGGCTTTTCTCGCTATCGTCCTGCTTCTTGCGTCTCCCGTCCTCGCCGCCGACGATCCCGCCGCGCCGATTGTTGCAATCTATCGCATCGTCTCCGCTGGCGACGGCACCGTCGGCGGCTACGTCATCACGCGCAAGAAGAGTCGGCATCGCTGGCTCTCGCGCTCGTTCGCCGCGCTGTGGGACAAGTCCGACGCGCTGACGCCGAAGGGCGATGAGAACTTGCCCGGCGCGGATCCCATCACCAATTCACAGGACCCCAAGGTGCGCGATCCCCAGGTCGTCATTGAGAAGCGCGACGCCGGGACAGCGGTGGTCGCCGCCTCGTTCCGCAGTTGGGACAACGAGACCCGCACCGTGCGCTACGACATGGTCCGCGAGGGTAGCGTCTGGAAGATCGACGATATCCACACCGGGTCCGACAGCAAGGCCGACAACTATCAGTGGTCGACCCGCAAAGAACTGGCCTACAACGTCGAGGCCATGCGCAGCGGACGCTGGATCACGCCGCCGAAAGACAGTCCCAACGCGCAGGGCATGGATAAATGACGGCAGTGTTCCAAAGGCTAAACATCCGATGCTTTCGGCGAGCAGCAAGCATGTCCCGGTGACTGGAGCGGCGGCAGTCGGCGCTTTCGGCGGCAAAGCGCACGTCGCAAGTGGGATCGATTATGTTCGCTGTTCATGCGGAGCCCTAGGCCGCCGACTGCTTGATCGCGGACTTGTAGTGGCCAGCGGGCGTCCGGAACGCGACATTGAGCCAATTCCATCCGTTAATAACAACGACGCTCAGCGTTAGATGAGCGAGCTCCGTTTCGCCAAATTCTTCACGAGCTTGGTTATACAGTTCATCGGGAACTTCTTGGTCTGTAAGACGGGTTACAGCTTCAGCCCAGGCAAGGGCCGCTCGCTCGCGAGCATTATAAAGATTTTTGACCTCACGCCACGCTGAGAGCATGTAAATGCGCTGTTCCGTCTCGCCGCGCGCGCGCAAATCCTTTGAATGCATATCGAGGCAAAAGGCACATCCATTAATTTGCGACACACGATAGTTGACGAGATCGATAAGTCCGGGGGGCAGGCCCGACTTTTGAACCACCGTCGACAGAGCGAGCATCCCTTGTAGGACGTCGGGGGCGGCTTTTTGATAGCTGGCTCGTGGCTGCATTTTGTCCTCCATATCTTTACATGCAAAGAGCGCTCACACGTTGGAATTGGGGTTTCCGCATTCGGTTTTCCATACATGCGACCGAGAGGGGTGACTGCGACACCAGGTCGCGCTGCGTAACGATCGAAGCGAAATCGGTCTATGCGATTTGAGACGGAGAATTCGTAGCAGACATTGTTGGTCTGTTAGCGATGAGACGAGTGTGCGCAAACAGTGCACGGACACAAAAACGCGTCGTGTTTTCCGTCACACGCGGCGATCCATCGAAACACGAAACCATAAGATCAGGAAAATTCCGCGTGACAATGGGAACGTTTCCGACACGACGCAGGAACTTTTAGGAACATTCCACGGATTATTTTGTTGGCTCACCGTCTCGAAATCGCCCGATGTCGATGCATCGTAAGTCGTGTGTCAGACAATATATCCTGCCACCGGATACTTTTTACGGACGATTACCGTGGGGCACCGGGAGGGCGAAACCAGTTTGCGGGAGGTTGACGTGCAAGCCCTAAAAACCGACACCGACATACTTATCGTTGGAGCCGGGCCCTCCGGCCTATCTCTCGCGGCAGAACTGCTGCGGCGCGGCACCAATTCGCTGATCATCGATAAACAGCCGACGGGCGCGAATACGTCCCGCGCATGTGTAGTGCACGCACGAACACTGGAGGTACTGGAACCGCTGGGCGTTACTCGCGACCTGTTGGCGCAGGGAGTGAAAGTTCCGATCTTTCGTATCCGTGATCGGGATCGCTCACTTATCACTATAGACTTCTCGGAAATTGAGAGCCCCTATCGTTTCACGTTGATGTGCCCGCAGGACAAAGTCGAGCGCTGCCTCCTTAGTCATCTGCAGACGCTCGGCAGTGACGTCATCCGGCCTTGCGAATTAATCAGCTGCGCATCAGCGGCTCCGCAGGTTGAAGCACAGGTTAAGACCGACGCAGGGACGCAGACGATTAAGGCGCGCTGGCTGATAGGCTGCGACGGCATGCACAGCGCTGTGCGCGAACAGTCCGGTGTCGCTTTTTCCGGCGGCGAATACGAACAGAGTTTCGTCCTCGCCGACGTCCATATGGATTGGCCGCTGAGCCGCGAGGAGGTCACGCTGTTTTATTCGCGTGCGGGGCTAATGGTGGTCGCCCCGCTTCCCAATGATCACTTTCGTATCGTTGCGACGGTGGATGTTGCGCCGGAATCTCCGTCCACGGACTATATACAGCATCTGATTGACACCCGCGGCCCCACAGTGAAGCCGGGACACATCAAAGACATCGTTTGGGGTTCCAAATTCCATATTCACCACCGGGTTGCCGAAAATCCTCGGAAGGGCCAAATCCTTCTATGCGGCGACTCTGCGCACGTACATAGCCCTGCTGGCGGGCAGGGCATGAACACGGGCATTCAGGATAGCGTATCGCTCGCCGAGATGCTGACGAGGACCCTCCAGGACGGCGATGATACTCGGCTGAATACTTGGGCTATCGAACGCCATAAAATTGCTACCGACGTCGTCGCGCTCACCGACAGAATGACCAGGGTTGCGACCATGACGTCACCAACCGGTCAGGCGCTAAGAAATATTGCGGTTGCGTTCGCCGGTCATCTACCGCCGGTCCGCGCGGCCTTGGCAAGGACCTTGGCAGAACTCAACTCTCGGTAGGCTTGCGCGTGCGGTATCTCAATGAACTCCGTCGCTGATAACCAGCCGAATGAGCGGCGCAATAGTGTGTGTCAGAAGGCCGATATGACCCTACCACCCGGCCTCTATGCGGATTGTCGGACCCGTCCAGAACTGGTCCGCAACGCGAACCTGCTGACGCTCTTCTTGGAGGGTAATCCGGCCGTTGTTGAAGCACGCCTTCCCACCGGCTTGAAGGCGAGACCGGACGG
Organism: uncultured Alphaproteobacteria bacterium; assembly: GCA_963815055.1. Classification (GTDB taxonomy): domain Bacteria; phylum Pseudomonadota; class Alphaproteobacteria; order Rhizobiales; family Xanthobacteraceae; genus Pseudolabrys. The sequence continues at coordinate 8,709 of CAWFEU010000007.1, forward strand.
ACGAATCGTCCTCAACATGTGGTCTCATGAAGACCCAAATGAAATCACGGGGGTTCGGCGGTTTCGGGCCGATGAGCGTCAGTTATCTAGCGGCGGAGGTCGCGGGTGCCGAGGGCGCTAGTTCTGACGGTTCAACCCATTTTCCAGGCCGGTTCTGGCTGCATCACTGGAGCAGCTTTGACTGCGCACGGGATTATGCCAGCGCATGCGGCCTACAAATTTGCCCGGGCGAAACCACGGTTCGGATCGACGACCAAAAATTCGTCGCACGGCTCGTCGTCGACGGACGAGTCAAAATCATCGCATCAGCGCGCATCGGCAACAAGGTGTTGCGGACGTTGAGTGGGCATTCGATCTATTACGCCGAGCGTACCGCTCCCGGCGGCAGGATCGAAGTCGCGCAGTTCGAGATACCTTGGGTCTCTGACGTGTTCGACGCCGGTTCGGCGACGGCTGAATTCCTCTTTGAGGTAGGTGCCCGACCACTGCGACTGGTTTGGCATCGACACCCTAAAGTACTCGGCGTGGCCTTCCGCCGGATCACGCTGGTGCCTTACCTCGCCCAGCGCGTAATCAGTTCCAGCCCGGATAGGCCGCAACAATGACTCTGTCTGGCAATACGGTACTAATAACCGGCGGAACCTCCGGCATTGGCTTCGAGCTTGCAACGCGATTATTGGCTCTCGAAAACACAGTCAGCGTTGAAAAATGGAAATTCAGTCCGACCTTGATCGCGCTGACATTGCTCTCGAGTAGCGGCCGCGCGATGTCCTCTGTTGGCACTTGGCGTCATTCGCCGCGACGCACCATTTTGTTCACTATTGGACAAGAGCGGACATTGACCAGAACTGGCGCTGAATGGCCAGGTCGCGAATGATCCAGAGCGGACATCCGCCTTTTAACCGCAGAGCAATCTGATCTACCAATTGGCCCCGACATCGCGTCAATGATTAGGTAAACAGCACTGCTATTTCCGTGGGTAGGTAATCCTTAACGTCAGCATCTTCACAAAGCGACAAGTGTTCGGTCGCTGATGGAATCTCCATTGGGAGGACGTCATGCTGAGTGAAACGGCAATTGCTGCCCTCAAATCCGAATTGCGCGGAGAACTCATCGAGCCAGGCGACGCGGGATACGACGCGGCAAGAAAAGTCTACAACGCCATGATCGACCGAAAGCCGCGGCTGATTGCGCGCTGCGATGATGTTGCAGATGTCATTGGCGCCGTAAAATTTAGCCGTGAGCATAAGCTACCTGTATCCGTTCGCGGCGGTGGTCACAATGCGGCTGGCTCGGGGATTTGCGATGACGGTCTCGTTATCGACCTCTCACTGATAAAATATGTGCGCATAGATCCGAAGAAGCGCACCGTGCTGGCAGGAGGTGGAGCGTTGTGGGGAGATGTAGATCATGCGACACACGCATTCGGTCTTGCGGTTCCAGCAGGCATAATCTCGACGACCGGCGTTGGCGGCCTCACGCTCGGCGGCGGGATCGGCCATCTCACGCGGCAATGCGGCCTCACCATTGACAATCTTTTGGCTGTGGACATGGTTCTCGCCGACGGCCGCTTTGTCACAGCAAATGCCAAGGAGAACTCCGATCTCTTTTGGGCGGTGCGCGGCGGCGGAGGCAATTTTGGTATTGTTACGTCTTTTCTCTTCAAGGCCCATCCCATTCACACAAACTATGCGGGGCCAATGCTGTGGCCGATGGAGGACGCGAAGGAAATCTTGCGTTGGTATCGCGGCGTTATAGCTAAGGCACCGAATGCCTTGAACGGATTTTTTGCGTTCCTTACTGTGCCGCCGGGTCCACCGTTCCCCGAACACCTGCACAACAAAAAAATGTGTGGCATCGTGTGGTGTTATACTGGGCCGCGCAAGCAGGCGGAGCGGGTTTTCAAGACAATCCGAAAATTTAAGACACCAGCGCTCGATTTGGTTGGCCCCATTCCGCACCCAGCGCTGCAAAGCATGTTTGATGCGCTCTATCCGCCGGGGCATCAATGGTACTGGAAGGCTGATTTTGTACGCCAGCTAAGTGATGAAGCAATTGCGCTGCATGTAAAACACGGGGCAATGCTACCGACCATGCAATCTACGATGCACCTTTATCCGATCAACGGCAAAGCGCGCCTCTGTCAAGAACAACGCAACACCATGGTCATACCGTGATGCTACATGGGCAGGCGTTATAGTTGGTGTCGATCCAAATCCCGCGAATAAGGAAAAAATTTCCCAATGGGCAAGGGACTATTGGGACGCGTTGCATCCCTTTTCAGCAGGAGGCGCTTACGTCAATTTCATGATGGACGAAGGTGAGGACAGGGTCCGCGCGACATACGGAAAGAACTACAATCGTCTGGCCAAGATTAAGAAGCGCTACGACCCCACTAACTTATTCCGCGTGAATCAGAACATCGCGCCCGCGAAGTGAGCACAAGTCTGCTTTTGGCACGAAGCAGACATGCGCTGTTGCGCTGCACATGTCCGCTTCTGACCCAAAGATGGGGTAATCGGCCGGGCGATCTTTGTGGATAGCTGAAGATTTTGGGTGCTGCGCTTCAGGCTGATGGTGAAACGGGGTCACCGTTGTTACGGGCCCCAAGCATCAGAAGGAGAAGCGCAGCATGGACCATTTTGCAGGACTAGACGTTTCGGTCAAGGAGACGAGCGTCTGCATTGTGGATGACACGGGCAGGATCGTGCGGGAAGTGAAGGTAGCGAGCGAACCGGACGCTCTGCTGCCGGTTCTGACGAACCCCACCTACCGCTTCAAGCGGATCGGACTGGAAGCCGGGCCGCTGTCGCAGTGGCTGTTTGGTGCTCTGGCCGAAGCGGGCTTGCCGGTGATCTGTGTCGAGACACGGCACATGCGGGCAGTGTTGAAGGCGCAGATCAACAAGACCGATCGCAACGATGCGCGCGGCATGGCGCAGATGATGCGGGCGGGGCTTTACCGTCCGGTCCATGTGAAGACGTTGCGCAGTCAGAAACTGCGCATGCTGCTGACCCATCGCAAGCTGCTGCAGTCGAAGGCGATCGCCATCGAAAATGATCTGCGCGGCACCTTGCGTAACTTTGGTCTCAAAGTAGGCGTGGTGGGCAAGGTAAGGTTCGAGGCACGCATCAAGGAACTGATCGAAAACCTTCCCGACCTGGCCGTGCTGGTCGGACCGTTACTCGTCGTCCGGCGGGTGCTGCGCGAGCAACTCGGCATCCTGCACCGCCGCTTGTTGGTCATCGTGCGGGACGATGAGGTATGCCGGCGCCTGATGACGGTCCCCGGGGTCGGCCCGGTGGTGGCGCTGACCTATCGCGCCACTGTCGACGTGCCGTCGCGCTTTCGAAGGTCCAAGGCGGTCGGGGCGGTATTCGGACTGACGCCCGCCCGGCATCAATCGGGCGAAAGCGACCGACCCGGCGGGATATCACGCTGCGGCGACGAGATGATGCGCGTGATGCTCTACGAAGCGGCCCAGATCATGCTGACCCGAACCAACAAATGGTCATGGCTCAAGGCCTGGGCGATGAAGATCGCCAGGCACCGCGGCATGAAGAAGGCGATCGTAGCGCTGGCGCGTCGCTTGGCCGTGATCATGCACCGCATATGGGTGGACGGCACTGAGTTCTGCTGGACTCGGGAAGCCGCAGCAGCATGAGAACCGTTCAGGATCAATTACAATAGGAGAACACTCGAGCTCCACCGCACGGTGGAATGATGTCCCTTGCGGGACGATGGATGAGGTGAGTTCGTATGTCCGCTTGGACCTACCGTCACTCAGACGGCAAGGCCGCCCCAAAGATTGTTCCACCTCGTCTTCGAATCCCATGATGGAAGGGCCTTGGTGCCGATTCCGAAGAGAAGCACGAGCCCGCGAGCGACATCGACACCGTACTCGTGGATAGTCTGAAAGCGCTTGACCCAAACCGGCCGATTAGAGAAGCGGACATCGGCTGAAAAGGGAGTATGCTTTTGGGAACGATGATTGTCCCCAAAGACGATGATGGCCCGGTCGGCGCAGACGAGGCGTTCTCGCGCTTGATGGAGGGCAACGCGCGCTTTTTGCGGGGCGAGCCGCGCTTTACGCACACTCCTATCGAAATGCTGCCCGATCTCGTCGAGGGCCAACGGCCGTTTGCAGCTATTTTGTGTTGCAGCGACTCCCGTGTGCCGCCGGAATTGATTTTCGATGCAAAATTCGGTGACCTGTTCGTCATCCGTGTGGCGGGTAACGTAGTCTCGCCTGAGATCTGGGGCAGCCTCCAGTACGCGGGCGCACACCTTAAAACACAACTGTTCATGGTGGTCGGACACGAAGGTTGTGGCGCGGTACAGGCGGCGCTCGCGGCAAAATTTGAGGGCGCGCAAGAGCGCTCACGTATCCAAGTCTTGCTTCAGAATATACTTCCGGGCCTCGATGAGATCGACCCGCGCCTTCCGCCACAGCAAAAGCTTGAGCGCGCCGTAGAGGCCAATGTTCGTTGGTCTATACGACAGTTCCGCGAGACGCCCGAAGGGCAGGCGCGAATAGCAGAGGGGCGCATAAAGGTTGTCGGGGCCGTTTATGAGATCGCAACTGGGCGAGTGCGGGTGCTTGTGTAGCGCGGACAGCGGGCGATGTCGCCACCTCCGCGCGGCTTGATTCCTTTTTCTGGAAAAGCAGTGAAATATTAAGTCGCATCAGCGACAATTGATTGACTCTTTGCATTTTGGAGCACCTGCGATGATACTAGACGCCATTGGCGACTTACGTCGTTTCCGTAAACGTAATGACTGGCTGCTCACGGCGCTGACCTCCGTGATGGCACTCGTGATTTTTGTCTTCGCCCCACTTCAGGCAGGCGGTATTTTCGCATTTCACGGATTTACCATTGGCGGTTTGCTGGCGATCATCGGTGGCATGGTGTTCATTTCCGACAACCCGATGGCACTCGTTTTGATGTCGATCGCGCTTGTTGGCAACCTTGTCGTATTTCTCCTGCGACTATATTACCCCTTAGCCTTCCACCTCGACATATTGGCGGGCGCGTGGCTTATCGTCGCTGTCACTTTGGGATTTGTGGTCGCTCAGGCCGTGTTCAAGCGAGGCCGTGTCACATACCATCGAATTATTGGAGCGATCCTTGTGTACCTTTTGATCGCTGTGGCCTTTGCATCGCTGTTTATTTTTGTCGGCCTATCAATTCAAGATGCGTTCAAGGGGATTACATTTGAAGATGATCGGTCACTCGCCAGCACGGTTATTTATATGAGCTTTGTCACGCTGACATCGACCGGCTATGGCGATATCGTTCCCCTTCATCCGCTTGCGCGAAGCCTCTGCAACATCGAAAGCGTCATTGGCCAACTTTTTCCGGCGACGCTTTTGGCAAGGCTTGTAACCCTCGAATTGAGCGGAAAAAGCCGGTAGCTCTACAACCCAGTGTACCTGAACGCGTGATGGTGTCCGCTATTGGCACCAAGCGGACATGGACTATTGCACTGCACATGTCTGCTTCTGACCCAGAGCGGACATTGGAAATAGTTCCATCGATAGCATTGGACCTCAGTCCAACTAGATCGAAGTCCGCCCTTATCGAACTATCCTTTCGCAAGTTTTTCGCCGTGCGGCCAACTGCTTCGGCGAAAAACTGCCATTGGAGGGTCAGAAAATGCTCGGAAGCGCAATGCGATATAGTTGTGCGGCTATACTTGCAGTGAGTTCGCTATGGGTTGGCGTAGCTGTCGCTCCGGCGCAAGCACCTGCTCAAAAAGCCTAACATCATCCTCATTTTGTCCGACGACTTCGGTTATGGCGATGCTGGGGCGTACGGTGGCGGCGAAAACCGTGGTATGCCGACTCCGAACCTTGATCGCTTGGCGGCAGAAGGCATGCAGTTCATGTCCTTCTATGCGCAACCAAGCTGCACGCCCGGGCGGGCCGCAGTGCAGACCGGCCGCATACCCAATCGCAGCGGCATGACCACTGTGGCTTTCCAGGGCCAGGGCGGCGGATTGCCAGCCGCGGAATGGACGCTTGCGTCCGTTCTCAAGACGGGAGGTTACAAGACATTCTTCACCGGCAAGTGGCATCTCGGCGAAGACAACTATGCGCTTCCCAATGCGCAGGGCTACGACGAGATGAAGTACGCCGGCCTCTACCACCTCAACGCCTACACATACGGCGATCCGACTTGGTTCCCCGATATGGATCCCGAACTGCGCGCCATGTTCGACCGCGTCACCAAGGGTGCCATGTCGGGAAATGCAGGACAGCCCGCGAAAGAGGAATTCAAGATCAACGGTCAATACGTCAACACGCCGACCATCAACGGTAAGGAAGGCGTGGTCGGCATTCCGTTCTTTGATGAGTACGTCGAAAAAGCCTCGCTGGATTACCTCGATCGTAATGCGCGCTCGACACAGCCGTTCTTCATGAGCATCAACTTCATGAAGGTGCATCAGCCGAACATGCCGGCACCCGAGTTCGAGCATAAATCGCTGTCAAAAAGCAAATATGCGGATTCGGTCGTTGAGAACGACACGCGCATCGGCCGGATCATGGACAAGGTGCGTTCACTTGGCCTCGACAAAAACACTTACGTGTTCTGGACTACCGATAACGGCGCTTGGCAGGACGTCTATCCTGACGCCGGCTACACGCCCTTCCGCGGGACCAAGGGCACCGTGCGTGAAGGAGGTAATCGCGTCCCCTCCATCGCGTGGGGTCCGAGGGTTAAGGCCGGCTCGAAAAACTCCGAGATCGTCGGCGGACTGGATTACATGGCGACCTTCGCCTCGCTCGCCGGCGTGAAGCTTCCGGAGAATGATCGTGCAGGACAACCGATCATCTTCGACAGCTACGACATATCGCCGGTGTTGTTTGGCACCGGGAAGTCGCCACGCAAGGAGTGGTTCTATTTCACGGAGAACGAACTGACGCCGGGTGCCGCCCGCTCCGGCAACTACAAGGCCGTTTTCAACCTGCGCGGCGATGACGGGGTGAAAACCGGTGGCCTCGCCGTTGATTCGAACCTCGGCTGGAAAGGTGCGGAATCGTATGTCGCTACCGTTCCTCAGGTCTTCGATCTATGGCAGGACCCGCAGGAGCGCTACGACATCTTCATGAACAACTACACCGAGCGCACCTGGGTCATGGTAACGATCAGCGATGCGATCAAGAAACTGATGGCGACATACGTAAAATATCCGCCCCGCAAATTGCAGAGCGAGAGCTATTCGGGTCCAGTTACCCTCACTCAGTATGAGAGATTCCAGTTCATCAGGGATCAGCTTGGGAAACAGGGTTTCAAAATCGGATTGCCGACTGGTAACTGACACCAACAGCCGGACAAAGCTCCGGGGTCAACTTTTTGCGCTCGCCAGTTGCATCATTGAAACACCATGCGATCTCCGCTCTTGGCGCTAAGCGTCATTCGCCGCGACGCACCATTTTGGTCACTATTGGACAAGAGCGGACATTGACCAGAACTGGCGCTGAATGGCCAGGTCGCGAATGACCCGAAGCGGACATGGCGTTCTTAGGTGGTCGATGGGTAGGCGAATAATATGCCCCTAGGGGAAATAGTGCCTTTCGGCACCGGTCCTTAGAATTTGTGACTGCCAGCCGTATCGTAAGAGGTTGAAAATGCAATCCGACCGTCCGTCGTCCGGCACCAAATAGAGATGCCCCAATGAAAATGCTGTCTTGCGCCGTTACTACGTTGGTCGCCCTATTTGTGACCGAAGCATCGGGCAAGATGGTCAAAACTGGTGGGAAACAACTTGGTCCGCGAAGCCGGAGAACGCCTGCTACAAGTGCTGTAGACGCTGGCAAACCAGGATGGGTTGGTCACCAAGTCGAGTCGAGGTATGCACACAAAAGTGCACAAGCGGGACGGGCCGCAACTGCTGATGTCATTTTATCGACTGTTGGCGCTCAGCAGCGCGACCTTGATTGCAAAGAATGAGAAGTAAAATGAACACGAGCAAATGGGGCGTGATCACTGCATTTCTGGTGGTTCTGCTGCCGCTCGAAGCCGTTCGTCTTGCCACTGCGGCGGATTCAGAGGTCCTCAAGGCTGTCAAAAATCGTGGAGCGATCAACTGCGGCGTTAGCGAAGGCCTCTATGGCTTCTCCGCGCGTGACAAAGACGGCAACTGGAGCGGGTTTGACGTCGACCTGTGTCGCGCGATCGCGGCGGCGATCTTTAATGACGCAAGCAAGGTCAACTACACGCCGCTCGAAAGCAGTCATCAATTCGAAGGGCTTCAATCTGGCAGCATTGATGTCCTTTCGCGCAATACCACATGGACGATGTCGCGCGAAATTGAGCTTGGCCTGAGCTTCACCGCAACGAATTATTACGACGGCCAGGGATTTCTCGTTCGCAGGGCCATGAACAAGGAAACCGCACTCGACCTCGACGGCGCGAAAGTATGCGTGCAGACCGGAACGACGACCCAACTCAATCTCGTTGATTATTTCCGCGCCAACAAAATGAACTACGAAGTGCTTGCTAAGCCTTCTGCCGAGGCTGCAATCAAGGATTACAATTCCGGAACATGCAATGTTTTTAGCGCGGATATCTCGCAGCTCTTTGCGATCAGACTTTTGCTCTCGAAACCGGACGAGCACGTCATTCTGCCGGATGTCATCTCAAAAGAACCGCTTGGCCCCGTGGTGCGGCAGGGCGATTTGCAATGGTTTAACATTGTAAAATGGGTGCAATTCGCGATGGTGAATGCTGAAGAGCTCGGCGTGACGTCGCAAAATATCGACGAGGCGTTAATGTCGGCAAAACCCGACGTCAAACGTTTGCTTGGTATCGAAGGTAACTACGGCGAGAGGATGGGACTTACAGCGGATTGGGCGGCCCGCGTAATCAGGCTCGTCGGCAACTATGGCGAAGTTTACGAGCGCACTGTCGGTGTCGGGTCTGCGCTGGGTATCCCACGCGGGATCAACCAGCTGTGGAGCAAAGGCGGCATTCTTTATGCGCCGCCAATTCGGTGATCAGGGGTAGCGTGATGGTCGATTACTACTCGTTGTTAGTTCGCGCAGTCTCGACGCTTCGTCCAAATACCAAGGACCAGCGCCAAGCTCTCTATGATCGCGCCCGCATGACCCTGGTCGAAAAGCTTCGCACAACCGACCCAACATTGGTGCACACAGATCTGAAGGCGGAAAGGGCGGAACTGGAATCCGCAATTCAACGCGTCGAAACAGAGGCAGCACGCCGCGTTGCGCCGCCTCGGCCAGATCCGGCGCGTCAGGTCTATGAGGCGCCTAGCAAAGGATATCGGGACAGGCCGCCATTGAGGGATGCGAGGCGGTTGCCGATTATTGCCGGCGCGGCCGGCTTTATACTTATTCTTGTCGCCAGTGCGGCAATCTACTCTTACTGGCCCAGCATCGTGTCTGGTGCGCGCCACATTCAGAGCCAACGAAACCTCACCGCCGTTGCTGCAGAACCTCCGGATACGAAGACAAATTATGTTCGCCTGCGGCAGCTGGTTTACTATCGGACGAACCAGCCGGCAGGAACGATCATCGTCGATAAAACGCAGACTTTCCTCTACGTCGTCCGGCCGAATGTGTCCGCGTTGCGCTATAGTATAGGGGTTGGCACGCAATGTACGGCAATGGCCGGCCTTTATCACGTTGTGCGAAAGGAAGAATTGCAGGACAGGTTGAGCGATAACGCTGCCGACCAGATTAAAAACTTATTCGGTGCCCGCGTGCTCTATCTTGACAAAGACTATCGTATTCACGGATTCAACGCGGCTACCGCGACCGGCCAACGTCTCTCCGAAGGCTGTATCCAGCTCGTCAATGACGACGTGATCTACCTTTACGACCACACTCCCCTGGAGAGTCGCGTTGTCATAGCAAACTAATGGATACGATCGCGCGTCGGTTTCCCAACTTCTCAGCGTCTGTTACTGGCACTTAGCGTCATTCGCCGCGACGTACCATTTTGGTTGCTATTGGAGTAACAGCTGACAAAGGTCGGCCGGGAGGCTCAAAAGCTACGAAGCGAATGACCCAAAGCGGACATCGCTGGCCTAGGTCCTATGGTCGTTGGCGTTGGGCGGTCGGTAGTGCGTTGCCGCCCGAATTGCTGCGCATTCATTAGTCTGTCCCAGCCTTACCGTGTTGCGGCATCGATCATTTTTGCCAGCGCAATTCCGACACACTCGTGGCCTTCGGCGGAATTATGGAGGCCGTCCCACAAGACCAAGCCTCTGACATTTGCTTCGATCGCGCGCTTCATCAGAAGAAATCGCGGAAAGTGGCCGACCTTCTGTTCGCGCGCGACCTCGATGATAATTTTTTCCATCCGGGTGTGTCGCCCCGTGGCGAGCACCAGCGGCGCATATTGTAAATCCAGCAGCACGACATCGGTATTCGCGGTTGTGAGCCGTCTCACGGCATCACTAAGCATTTCTTTCGCATTGTTTGCGATTCCGCGCCACACCACGTCGTTGGTTCCGATCTGCCACACCACCAGATCGGGTTTGTGGCGCAGTACATCGTTATCGAGGCGCGCGACGTTTCCCGGCAGATCGTCCATAATGTGTCCGCTATTAATGAGCTTGATCCGTGCGGAGGGTCGTAACCGCAGCAGCTCCCGTTTCATTACGTCTGGGAAAGCACCGCCCGATCTGAACAGTCCGAAACCCGTTGTCGACGAGGAGCCGAGCGCGACAATGGTCAGGGTTCCGCCCGTATCGAATTTAGCTTTGGTGTACGGAAGCGGTGCGCCAAGCGACAGTCCGCTTCTGAACGCAAGGCAGGCATCCGTCGGATCTTGCGCATAACCCGCGCTGCTGTAGACAAATAAAACCGACCCAAGCAAAAATAACATGCAAAGGCGGTAAAAGATCATCGTCTTGTTATCTAAGCATCTCGCCTAAAGTGGGGAGATCACTTGCTGATGGTTCATTTTTTGGTAGCGATCTTATTTCATCTAAAATGGATGTGTTGAGGATTTCCTCCAGACGCTTAAGAGCCCGGGCCACAGTCGCGCCATCCATCACCCGGTGATCATAGATAATCCGAACATTCACGTCGCCATTGCTGTCTATGACTCCGTAATTCAATAATGTGGTCAAGGGTGCCAGAGGGTGCAGCAACTCCGCTTCGAGCGCGGAATAAACTGAAAATGCGAATGTGCCAAAGTATCTTGGTCGCAGACTGCCAATGTTGAGCCCAATCCACCACAAAAGTCGACGCAGCGGAAGCGGAAGGGCAGAGATCCGTAGCGCTCGCCGAAACTCCTTAATATCATTAATAGGACGGATCGAAGCGCGCTCAAGGACGCGAAAGAGTGCGGGTAACGATAGCGCTGCCGGGTCTTTCATTAAGATTGAAAAGACAGCGGGCTCATCCTCGTAGTCCCGTTCGATGACAACGTTGGCAATGCTCACCGGATATTCGTACAGCATTGGCCACGGAAACTTGACATAAGCACGCCGCAATACGGGAAACTCACGCGCTACCAGCGCATAGGCCTTTATAAATATGGCCGTCCATCGCGGCCGATCGCGGCAAGCTGCTCTCGCATCGACTATCGCTTTCAGTCGCATGCGCCTTTGCACTGGGACGCTAGGTACAGCAGCGGCGAAATGCAGTAAGTCCACAACGATGCGTCGCGGTAGTGACAATCGAACGGCTCGCCCCCGCATCGGTTCTCTCCGGGAAGTTATAAGACCCACGGGATTAGGCGCTTCGTAGTGGCCATATAAGCGCGATATTCGTCGCCGATGGTTTGAAGCATCATATGCTCTTCCCGGCCCACGCGAAAAACAATGAGAAGGGTTGCCCCGATCAAACCGGATGCACCGGCAAGCCAATTTGGCAAAAGCAACATCTGAGATAGCCCTAAGAGTAAAAACGAGGAATACATCGGGTGCCGGATCAGCCGATAGACGCCGGTTTTTACCAGGGTATGGTGCTTGCGGACTTCCAGCGAGATCGACCAATTGCGGCCTAGATCGACATGGCTACGTCGAAACAGCCACAATGAACCGCAAAGCGGTACTAACCCGAGCCAAGCGATTGGGGCGATAAACGCGCGATCGAGCGATGCGGGAATTCCGGTCAAGCCGTATAGCGCTGGAACCACGAACAAGCCGAACGATGCTATGGCGAGAAGGGTCAACTCCCGCCAGTCGATTAACGACTTGCTCACGCCAATCTTATTAGCCTTCCGTGCAAAGGGATGTCGGATGATATACCAACCGATCACTCCAGCGAACCAGATGAGCGTTGCGGCCGACGGAGTCATTGTGCAACCATTTCGACCATCACGAGAGTTTCTTTTCCCTATACTGTCGCATTTGCACGCGAGTGAACTTGACGGAACTACGATCGAATAGAAAAATCACTTATTTGAAATGCCGTCAGACCCAGGATCCAGCATGCGTACCCTTTGTCCAAGCCGGCTGTTGTTATTTGCTCTTGCTATGCTGTCTGCCTCGCCATCAGAGGCCCGCGATATTATTCATTTCAGCGGTTATTCAGTCGGCACGATCGTTGTGAAGACGAACGAGCGGCGTCTATACTATGTCGTTGGCGAGGGTGAGGCTATCCGCTATCCGGTAGGAGTTGGGCGGGCGGGCATGGCTTGGTCGGGAACGACTTCGATCGACGGCAAATACATAAAGCCGGCATGGTCTGCACCGGCCTCGATCAGAAGTGACTACTCCCGGCTGCCGGCGGTGATACCGAGCGGCAGCCCTGCAAATCCGATGGGTGCGGCGGCCTTAACTCTGAGCGGGGGCGGCCAATACGCCATCCATGGCACAAACAATCCAGGCTCGATCGGTCGGTTCGTCTCTCATGGATGCTTTCGCATGTACAACAGCGACGTCATGGATCTATATGACCGCGTCAGTTTGGGCACGCCGGTTGTCGTGTTGCGGTGAGCAGGGAGATGGAGAGAGCGTGGACATGAACCTTCAAGTCGCCCTTTCAATGCTGGTTGCTGGCGCTGTAATTGCCGCCACGGCGTCGCCGGCCTCGGCATGGTGGCAGTTCGTGGCCAACAGCCCGAGCGGGCAGCGGCACGTCTCTGCCCGCTATTCGACGCAGAAAGAATGTGAGACCGCACTCAAAGTCACCGAATCGCAGTTGGCGAAAAAGTATCCGGAGCTCTATCCGCTGGTCGGCAGCTGTGAAGAATACCGTTGATCCGCCCTCCGAAGGGATCCGCACCGGGCCCCTGGTTGGCATTTTTGCCAGTAAAATCAGTGGACGGAATGACTGCCCTCGAGATTTAAGGGAGTTGTGACTTTTTTGCACTAGTCAGGAAAGGCGTTCTCGTTAACTCTAAATACGATTAACTGAGGAGTGGGGTGCGATGAAAAAGTTCCTTGTGGTGGCAAGTGCGTTGGCTCTGGGCTTCGTTGTTCTGAACGGCATTCAGATCGTGAAGGGACCGACAGGTTTGACCGTGAAGTCGGGACAAGCTTTCGCGGCCGATATGAAAGCGCCGCCTCCGCCGCCGCCCGCGCCGGTCGGCAAGGGAAAGGCCCCGATCATCGGCAAGGGCAAGGGGAAAGCTCCGGTCGTGACCAGGGGCTAGCTCTTTCGGCCTAGTCCGGCACTTTAACGAGTCGCCGAGGGGGCACTGATTGTGCCCTCGGGCGTCGCTTGATTTGCGGCTGAGATCAGTGCGAAGGAGGCATGCATGCGGTTCGGTTTACCCAATGCCTGCAGCCTGCTGTTTTGCGTGGGCTTGGCGGTTACTCTGAGCTTGGCGGCTTCGTCGGCCCGGGCGCAGGCCGCGTCTTCCGAGGCTTCCGCTTCTTTGTCCGCACCCGCTGCTGCTTCTGCGTCGGCACCCACGGCAACGTCCAGACACGCCAAATCCCGTGCGGGGGAGCGCCAAGCCTGGTCAGTAAACGACGAGCCCTACATCGGCCGCGGCGCACCGCAATGGCGCTATTTCGTCGAGTTTAGGGCGCGCAACGCGGCCAGCTACGGCCACTTGTACGTCATGTTCGGCAAAGTGAACGATCGCCACGAAATAATCAAAAGCGAAGTCGCTGGTTTCTTTCCGGCCGGAGACGACCGCAACTGCGTCAACTGCAGCGTCTATAATTGGACCATCGGTCACGTCTTGCCGGTCCCCTCGGAAATCGGCGCAAGCGACGGTGATCTTGAAGAGCAGTACGTGCTAGCCCGCTTCCGTGTTTGGGTCGACGCCCAGCAGTATCAAAGCCTGATCGCGTACATCAATGAGCGCAAGGCCAACAAAGGCTTTTGGAATGCCTTCTTGGCAAATTGTGTCACCTTCGGCCGCGATGTGGCATCGTTTCTCAAAGTCAAAATGCCGCCGCTCCTCGCCGTTGCGCCCAGTGTGGTGATGTATCCGAAGGACGTGGTCGACTCGCTGCGGGAAGCCAACGGGCTGGCGCAAGAACAGATGCCGCTGCGGGATGCCGCGGGAGAGCGGGTGGTCAACGTTGGAACGAATGGGCAGCACGCGAACAAGGGGGCCGAAAAGGACTCTCCGCTGCCATCATCGCCAAAGAAAATAATGGCCAACGGACGCGCTGCAGCCCAGCCCCCCTCGGGCACGCGTTGACTTTTTTGTCTCAACGCTCGCCAAATTAGGGCGGGCTAGGGAAGCAAAAAGACGCGGCGCTACAGAACTAAGAATTCTATTTCACCCGTCAATTTGCGCTCACTGCGACCGGATCCTGCTTCGCTCAGTGGGCCCGCGCCGCGAAGCGGCGCCCCCAATCGCAGGACTCACATGTCCGCTTTTGGCACTTCGCGTCATTCGCTGCGATGCCATTTTGGTCGCTATTGGAGTAACAGCTGACAAAGGTCGGCCCGGAGGCTCAAAAGCTACGAAGCGAATGACCCGAAGCGGACATTGCCACTTCGATAGACACGCGATGGTCAGCCCCACTAAACTAGGCGCCAATCGTGACCGTTTGGGCGATTTTATGGCTGGAGCGCGCGCCGAACGACGGCTGGCAGCTATCTTCGCGGCGGACGTTGCCGGTTATAGCCGGCTGATGGGGGCCGACGAAGAAGGAACGCTCTCGCGGTTCAATTCCCATCGGCGCGAACTTCTGGAACCTAAGCTGGCAGAGCATCGCGGGCGCATCGTTAAGCGTACCGGTGACGGTGTCCTTGTTGAGTTTGCAAGCGTCGTCGATGCTGCGCGCTGCGCTGTTGAAATTCAGCAGGGCATGGTCGAGCGCAACGCGTCATCGCCCGAAGACAAGCGTATTGAATTCCGCATTGGAATCTACGTCGGGGACGTTATTTTTGAGGACGGCGATATGTTTGGGGATGGTGTAAATATAGCTGCCAGGCTTGAAGGGATCGCAAAGCCAGGAGGCATCTGCATCTCTGACGATGCTTACCGGCAGGTGCGCGACAAGCTTGATGTCATCTTCCAGGACGGGGGCGAACACGAGCTGAAAAATATCGCGCGGCCAATCCGCGTCTACCAGTTTCAAACGAGCGGGCCTGCGACAAGGGTACCGACGCTTGCACTGCCCGATAAGCCCTCAATTGCAGTGTTGGCTTTCCAGAACTTAAGCGGCGATCCGCAACAGGAGTACTTTGCGGATGGCATGGTCGAAGACATCATTACAGGACTCTCCCGCATAAAGGGCCTTTTTGTAATCGCACGCAATTCGAGCTTTACCTATAAGGAGCGCGCCGCTGACGTAAAACAAGTCGGTTGCGACCTCGGCGTGCGGTACGTCCTCGAGGGTACAGTACGCAAGATAGCAGACCGTATTCGCATGACTGCGCAGCTCATCGAAGCCAACACGGGCGTGCATATTTGGGCGGAACGTTACGAGCGGAAATTTGACGACATCTTCCCGCTTCAGGACGAACTTACACTGTCTGTGGTCGCTGCCATCGAACCAAGTCTGCGTTCGGCTGAGGCTGAGCGTGTGAAACGCAAACGGTCGGATAGCCTCGATGCATATGATCTCGTCTTACGCGCCCAGCCAGATGTGTATGCACAGATGCATGCAAACGTTAGCCGAGCACTCGCATTTCTGAAACAAGCTACGGCGCTCGATCCGAATTACGCGCTTGCGCACGCCTATACCGCGATGTGCTACCACACGCTTTATTTGCGCGGGGGCTTGCTCGAGGAAAACCGGCAGGGTTCAGTTCATCACGCGCAGACGGCTCTGTTGCATGGACAGGATGATGCCCTTGCACTTACGTGCGCCGCATTCTGCATTGGAATGGATGGCCATGACCGAGGTACCGCCTTCCCCATGTTCGAGGCGGCGCTGGCAATCAGCCCTTCATCGGCTCTGACATACTTCCTTGGCAGCGTCATGTTTGCATGGGGAGGAGACGCGAGTCGTGGGATCGATTGGGGAGAGCGCGGCATCCGCCTCAGCCCATTCGATCCATGGCGCGCATCAGGACACATCGCAGTTGCACTTGGCCATTTTCAACGAGGTGAATTTGAGCAATCTGTTGGCGCCGCGAGGAAGTCGGTGCAATCGAGGCCCGGCTTTAGCATCGGTTACCTGGTGCTCACTGCGCCTTTGGCCAAGCTGGGCCGAATGCAAGAGGCAAAAAACGCAGCAGCACGAGCATTGGAGCCACAGCCAACATTGCGTTTCAGTCAGCAATTTGCTGGCGTCGATTGTGATCCAGCCCTTGCAGCGGCCCTGCGAGAGCCGCTGCTCGCTGCCGGACTACCAGAATAACTTCCACCGAGACCATTCATGGCCGCTATTGGCACTTAGCGGAAATTCTTAGTTGCACCGACACATGTGTACTTTTGTACCCGAACTGTGCGCGTTGATTTAGGTCAACATCATTCTATGGTAATATCTGTAGCCAGTCTGACAGTGGAGGAAGAGAGGGATAACGACTATGAGAATTCAGTACGCAATAGCGTTGGCGGTTGCCATTGGATTAGGACTGACAGCCATCGCAACATACGGTTCGCCCGCTCCCACACGAAAGGTTTATATTGTAATTGAGCTTGATGAGGTAACGGATGCGGACCATTACGAGGCCCTGAGGAAAATGGGCGCACGAGCAAGTGTTGAGGCGGAATTCGAGGATGGTCGCTACCTCGCACGCACTGAAAATGTGACCGCACTCGATGGAACTGCTCCGAAGGAAATTGTTGTCGTTGCTTTCGATAATGAAGCTAAAGCGAAAGCGTTTTATGACAATTCAAAAGAGATTACCGCGATGCGTATGAAAGCGACGAAATCGCGTGCGTTCATTGTTGAAGTATGCACAGAGGGAGGGAAATTGTTGCCAAATTGCTGACAATGCGGCAGCTCTCGCTGTGCGAGCAGAACGTCAAGTTGACGTTCGGAAAGACGGCTTCGAGGCGGTCTTTCAATTTGCGTCGATCAATATCCGCTTACGGCATCAAGCAGTCCCGGTCTGATAGAGCTCGCGTGAGCTTTACCCGCTGACCGGTGTTGATCCAGATCAATGTGGAGGGGCTATTTGCGCTCGCTGATGTCGTATCGGGATTGTACCTGGCAGTGTCCGGGCCACCAGCGGGCCCGAATTTAAAGACTGTAGACCCTCGGTCCGGCCCGCCGTCGCATTGTGAGCTCGGTCACCGCCCAGACCAGCGCATCGAGGCGATCGGGCGAGGCGCCTGACGAAAGCCCGCCCATGCCGAAGTCACACATCTCATCTTCCGGCGCGGTCATCGGCGGATCGACATGTTTGATCTTGCCCTGCTGATACATCATGGCGACCGGCTCGGCGCGTAGCCATTTCCCGCGCGTCGCGTGCACGGTGCGCAACGGCAGCCGCCGCTCCACTTGCGCCAATACGGCTGCCACCATATCGCCGCCCTGGTTGACCTCGGCGACCATCGCGTCGGCCTTGAGCCGGTGGAAAAGCGCCACGGCCTTGTTGGCCCAGCCCGCGGGGCTCAGGCCCTGTACGCTCGCATCTTCCAGCACGTAGACGCAGCCATCCTCGGCGAGCCCCGCCGCGACGATTCCGCAGGCGTCGCGCCCGGGCGATCCGAGGCCGGCGGATCGACCCCGACGACGATGCGCCGCAGCGGCGGCGCGACGCGAACACGCGCGGCTTCGATCATGGCGCGCGTCCAGAGGCCGTCGGCGCGTTCCTCGATCACTTCACCGTCGATTTCCTGGCGGCCGAGGCGCGTGCCGGCATAGCGCGCCAGCACCTCGTCGAGAAAAGCCGGCGACAAATGCGCCGCGTTGGCGTGCGTGGCCGCGCGCGTCACCGCCGTGCGCGGGTCGGCGAGCAGCCGCTTGATCAGGGGGATCGGCCGCGGGGTGGTGGTGATGAGCTGGCGCGGACGCTGGCCCAGCCGCAGGCCGAATTGCAGCATGTCGAAGGTCGCATCGACGTGACGCCATTTGGCGAGCTCGTCGCACCAGGCGGCATCGAATTGCGGACCGCGCAACTGCTCGGGGTCTTCCGCGGAGAACGCGTGGCCGATCGCGCCATTTGGCCATTCCAGGCGCCGGCGCGAGGGCACCCATAGTGGCCGCTCGCTGCGCGGCGACATGCGCAGGAGCCCGGCCGGACCGTCTATCATCACTTCGCGCACGTCGTGCTCGGTTTCGCCAATCAGCGCGATATGCATCGCGCGCTGCTCGGTATATGGCGCGGTGCCGGTGACCTGCGCGCGCACCCACTCGGCGCCGAGCCTGGTCTTGCCTGCGCCACGACCGCCCAGCATCAGCCAGGTCGTCCACGGCCCGCCGCCATTGGCGCGCAATGGCGGCTCCTGGTGACGATGCGCGAGCGTGATGAAATCCTGATCAAACCGCAGCATCCACCGTTGCAATTGGGGATCCGCCAGCAGCTCCCGGGTCAGCGCGGCGCGCGACAAATTCGTCAATGCGGCGCGCAAGTTCGTTACGGAATTCATCGATATCGGCAGGCATGTCGGCATTGTCAGGTCCAGTGTTGGCGGGAGTTGATTGCAAGTGTTGCAGCTTATGCAAGGTTTCGGTGAGGGTCGCGAGCGTCCGCGCGGTACGCGCGGAGCTGCCTGCGTTGCGCGCGTGCGCGGTCAGCGCGTCGATTGCGGCAAGCTCGTCGAGGACGGCGCGGTGCAATCGCGCGACGGTATCGGCAAGCGGCGGAATGTTCCACTCGCCTTCGCCTTGCGGCAAGACCACCGCGCCGTCGTCTTGCGCGGCGGACTGCTCTTGCGCCTGATGGCCCGGCGCACCAGCCTGCACGGATAATTTCACGGCAGATGGCAAGCCGTGCGGCGGCCGCACGTAGCGTTTCCAACGCCTCTCAATGGCAAGGGTTCTGACGGTTTCCTTGGAAATGCCGGCAGCCAGTCCGATATCGGCGAGCAAATCGTCGGTCTGCTCGAAGCATCGGCGCACATAGCGCAGCAATTCGGGGATATAGGTCCAACGGCGCGACAAGCTTGCTTGCCTTGTTTGTGCAATGGCATTTTTGCTCGCCCTTTGCTTTTGGATTTGCCCTTCGATTTGCTTGCCGTTTTGACTGCAGCTTTTTTTGCGCTTTTGCGTGGAGGTTGCGCTGATTGCGTTGCGCGCCTGCGCCGCGCGGGCGCGCGCGTTCGTCTCGCCATGGCGAAGCTCCGGATTTTAGTTTTGGAATAACGGCCGGCTGCGCGCGCGAAAACGCGGACGGCGCCGAACCTGCCACATCGCTAGCGAAGCAGCGTCACGCTGTCAAGGATTATTTTCCTGAATCATACTTTGCGCGCCGAAGCGGGGCTAATTTTATGCTACCTGGCGCGGGAGCTGCCGACGACGCGTACCAGGCGGATTATTTTCATTCTGAAGCTTGTATGGTGCGATCAATGCGGCGACCGGAATATGCCAAGCTTCGCTAATAATCCTTATCATTCGGAGCGTTAGCGGTCGCTTGCGTTTCAAGATCTCGGTTGCTCGCGAGCGAGTAATGATATGGCCAAGATCAGCTTGAGTTTTTCCCATGCTTTCCATTGCAAATTCTAATACTTCAATGGGGTCAGCATCTGGAATTTCAAACTGACGCGCTTCGTAATCCGCGATAAGAGTTGAGAGTACGTCGAAGCGGTCGGCGCCGGGGGTTTTCGGGGTTGGGACCTTGTCGAAATACTGCTCGACTTCCTTCAGCGCCCATTCGTAGTCCGCATCGGTGTGAATAGCTCGAATATCCATCATCACACTGCCTCCGGATCAATCTTGTCGTACTCTGCATGAGTGCCGACAAATTTAATCATCACTCGGTAGAACGGGTCATAGACGATCCGAACTATTAATCTGTATTTGTTGCCTCCAATGTCGAAGATAACCCGATTGTCTCCGACAAAATCGACATTGGCGCCAAATGTCGTCTTGATCTCATTTGGCTTTTTCCATCTCGCTGTAGAAACCACTTTGTACCAAGCGCGGAGTGGTTTTTCGGCATCAGGATATTTTGTCCAGAATTCCCGTAGAGCCTTCATCGCCAAGACTTGCATGGTACCCTATATTGTTCCCAATTTGGGAGCAAGCGGTTTGTTCCCACATTGGGAATCCACGCAACGGAAAGTGGTTATTTGAGCCCCTATTGCGACACTTTAGGTGCCCAAGCAGTTCGGCGCAACCTGAGCGAGTATTTCTGCCTCTCTGGGCTGCAGATGCCGATGTCGCAATGACGCCGCCCGATGGAGATGAATGATCGCGGTACCAGGGCCAATCGTGCCGGGCTTCAACGGCGCTGGACCGCGATTTCGATCTTTTCCAGAAGCTTTTCGAAGGCATCCATCATTTCGCCGGCCGTGAGATCGGACATGGCCGGGTCGGGAATTGGCAGGCTCATTTTCCGAAGATGCTTGCGGAGCAACTCGTGTTCTTTCGCGACTTCCTTGTAGGGGGTTCCGCTCATCGCGTAAAATTTCTTGAACAAGTCCGCAATCATGTACTCGATGGCACTCAGACGAGCCGCAAGCTTGAACGCCTTTTTGTCCATATCTGCTTCCCTGGTTCCCGACCGAACATTACAATTTTAGCTGACGTGACCTGCGCTTTGGGAGTTCTTTTCTCATTACGGCGCAAGGCCGAAAAATTGGGCGTTCGTAATCGCGCGCGAGGAAAGCCGCTGCGTTGCAATGGCTTTTACCACCGCTGCCCCGCACGGTTGCTTCGTTAAGCCGCCGCTAACCCGCATGGCCGACCATGATGCAACCGCGGAACCCGTCGATGGTAAATCAGACAACATTCGGCCGCCGGACCACGCCGTCACGCCCGTTGGCGCGCGCGACGGAGACGTCTGACCCGGCCACGCCTGCAGGCAATCGTGCGCGCAGCGAACAGGCTGCCGAACGATCCAGTCGGAGCTGCTGATGCATATCGCGTCCCCGCCGATCGATGACGAATTCCGGGAATGGAAAAAGGCGCGCAAGCGGCACTCCGGCCTGCCATGGCGCCAGCTGGCGCTGATGGCATCGGTGAGTTTTGGCATTGCGTCGCTGGTGCTGCCCGATTCCGTCAGCGATACGCTCGACTGGGTGCTGTACGGCCTGATGGCCGCCAGCGCCTACGCCGGGCTCCAGCGGCGCTGGAGCCTGACGTCAAAGGATTGAACCGCCGCGCAGCGGCGCCGTGTCAGTACGCCTGCAACGCCAGCACGCCGCCGGGGCCGATCATCACGCCCCAGACTTCATCGGCCCCCAGTTCGATTTCATCGGTCTGCGCCGGCTTGCCCGCCAGTTTGATCGTGTACTTGTACTTGCCGGGCGCCAGATCGAGCATCGGGCCATCCGGATTCTTGACGCCGACGCCGGCCGCGACGCTGACCGGCTTGTTGTTGAAGGTGATGGTCTCCGCCGCGGGGTTGATGTTGCCGAACAGGACCTTGGCCTGGCCCGGTTTCGGCATGATGCCGGCTTTGGCGACGGCGGCGGGATCTTTCACCATCAGGCGCACGCTGGTCGCGCCATCCTTGCGGCCGAGCTTGAGCACCGCCGGACCCTCGGGCGCCGTGAACGCGACGGCCGCGCTGTCGGCGGCGATTGTCGTGCCTTTGGACTCTTCCTTCCAGCTGAGCTTGCCGAGTTCGCGGCGATAGAAGCCGAGCACGTCGGTGAGTTCGAGCGGCACGCTCGCCTGCAGCTCGCGGCGGAACGGGGTCTTGGTGCCCTCGCTCATGGTGTGGCGCTTGGGGACCGGCAGACCGCCGCTCTCCTCCGCTTCGAGATCCTCGGCGCTCGCCTGCACCGGCGCTGCCGGCGCTGCCGCTGCTTTGGCGGCCGCCGCTTTCAACGCGGAGCCTTCGCCCGACACTTTGGTCGTGTTGCCCATGCGCATGAGCGTGAACGACACGGCCTTTCCGGCCTTGGCAAAGTTGAGCACGACCATGTTGGCGTTGTTGATCACCGACGATTGCGGAGCCCAGCCCTGCTCTTTCATGGCCGTGCGGTAGAAATCCGCCACGTTCTGGAGCGGCGATGCGCTGGTGTACTCAAGCGTGCCGTCGGCGCCATCGAACTCGATGTCCTCCGCCGAATCCGGCACCGGAACCGGCGCCTTGTTGTCGGCGAGCACGCGCAACGCCGGCCCGGCGGCTTTCGGCGGCGGCGGCGGCGCGGCCGGCGATTTCGTGCCGGCGGCGAGGTCGGTGGTGGCCTCGCGCATCATCTGCTGCGCCTGCTTGAGAAGCGCGTCGACCGAGTCACCCTGCGCTGCGGCTGCGGCTTCGGCCTTGGCGGCGGCCGGCTTCTGCAAATGCAGCACGAGGTTCGCAATCGTCAGATCGTATTTGTGGGAGAGCTTGAGCACGGCCGGCCCTTCCGGCGCCGTGAAATTGAGCACGACCTCGTCAGGCTTGACGACCGCGCCCTGTGTTTCTTCCTTCCAGTTCCGCGCCGTCAGTTCACGGCGATAGAACTCCAGCACGGTTCCGACTTCAGCGGCCACATGGGCATGCGCCGAATGTTCGGTATCGCCGCCGGAACCGCCGGAGGTCTTGCTCGATTTCGGAATCGGCAGACCATAAACCGGCTGCGAGGCCTCGAGCGTCTGCGGCTCTGCGAACGGCGGGACCTTGATTTCGAACGCGGTCTTGTTGTCATCGCGGCGTTGCAGCGACAACACGATCGGCCGTTGCGTTCCGCGAATATAATAGGCGACGGCGCCGTTCGCGGTCTTCTCGTCCAGCAGTTTCGCGTTCGGCCATTGCTTGACGGCATCGGCCGCCGTCAACGGCGAGCCAGCCCAGCGCGGTGAGCTCCTTGCGGTAGAAATCCAGCGTCGCGTCGGTCGATCCGGCGGTGATGCCGCTCAGGTAAGGACGGTTCTCGTCGAACACGACGTCGGTCGCATCGGCGGGAATCGCGAGCGCGAAATTGAGCCGGGTCGGCGAGTAATAAACGGTGGTGACCTCGCTGGTCTGTTCGTTCTTGCCCACCTGGATCGTGAAGGACACCGACAACCCTTGCGGGCCCTTTTTGAACGCAAGCAAGGTGTCGTGAGCATCGAGCGGCGCCACGTATTCCTTCCAGCCGTCGCGCGCCAGCAATTGCCGCGTCGCAGCAACCGTGTTCGCGAGCGAGCCGGCGACGGAATAGACCTCGGACTCTTTTGACGAGCGGCGTGGCGTCTTCCCTGGCGCCATCGAGGCGCGGCAGACGGCTGACCTCGACCAGCGCGGCGCCGATATTGTCGCTGTTGAAAAATTGCTTCTGCAGGGTCTCCAGATATCCCGACGGCAATTCCTCGAATTTGACCTTGGTGCGCCCCGCCTCGGCGCTTTCCAAGCACAAGCGCGGCCAGCCGCCGGTCGCCTTGCAGGTAGTAGGCGTAGGCGCCACTCCGGGTCAGCTCGCCCGATGCTCCGCCCGCCGGCTGCACGCCGTTGAGTTTTTGCGACCACAGCGACCAGCCCAGCGGCGCCAGTTCCTTGCGATAGAAATTCCAGGGTCTTGTCGATCGGTTCAGCGGACAACAACGTCAGCAGCGGCTTGTTCGGATCGAACTCGATGTTGCTGGCGTCCTTCGGAAACGGCACGTCATTTTTGAGCGAAACCGCGTTGTATTGCACGCTGGTCGCATTGCCTTGCGCCGGTGCAACCGTGATGAATACGCCGAGCGCCCATGGCCCTTTCTTGAGCGAGAGGCTGCGCTGGCTGTCACTCGCGAGCAGCGAGGTGTGCGGCGCGACGTATTTCTGCCAGCCTTCGGTGGCGAGCGCCTTGTCCACGGTGTCGGCGGTCTGCGGCAGCGGACTGGTTGTCGTGAAGATCGTGCTGGCGGGGCTGGCGAAGACTTCCTTGGCGCCGGCAACGCGCGGCAGCCGGCTGGTATCGAGCGTTCCGTCGGATTTTTCGGACTTGGAACATCCGGCTGCAAGCAGCAGGACGCAAAGACATGAAACCAATAACGAAAGAGGCCCGGTCGGGTGGCCGTCCGAACCGCCTGCTTGTCCCAAATTTCGTCCCTTGCATGATCGATCTCGCTTTTATTTCTGGTTCTATCCGGACGCACGCAGGTGCCGCGAGCAAAGCCCGCAGCAATACAATTGCAATCATTGCAGGGAGCCCCCCTGGCCGATGCTATCGCATTGGTCGCGTCAGGTGGCCAGCAGGTTCACTAAATTGTTCATCGGCCGAGGTCACTGAGGTTTCGCGGTAATTTCGTAGTCCGCGTGGCAGAGCAGCCACGGCCATAGCGCATGGCACAATTTACGCTGAGCCATGCGGCTCCTGGGCGCATGCCAGCTGCCACACCCGAAAGTCTAAACCGGCCAATTGATGTAACTCAAGGTTGCCCATGCCGGCAGCGTCAGACTGGCTGCACAATTGAGCGAGCAGTCTCGGCACGGATCGATGCCATGAAAACAAAAACTGCAAACGGCAAGCGCTCGATATTCATCAACGGACAAAAAACCAGCGTCTCGCTGGAAAAAGAATTCTGGGAGGGCCTACAGGCGATTGCGAAAGAGAAAGACACAACGCGTCGAAATTAACGGAAGAGATTGCGCGGCATAGAACGACCGCCAACCTGTCGTCGGCAATCCGCATTTTTGTTTTCAGTCATTATCGATCGCTCGAAACCGCGCCGATAGCCGACAGTGCGAGTTTGCGGGCAAAAGCCGCTGACTCTCGCGCATTGGCTGACCGTGCCAGGGACGAAGGTGCCCGCGCCGCCATGCTCGAAATCGCTAGCGACTATGAACTGATGGTCGAACGGAAAAGTCGCACATCCGACTCATCTGAAAATTAGAACGGTTACAGATTCAAACGATTCCAGACTGTTGTGCTTGCGCAAAACGGCAGCGTCTGAAAAATATCAGACGGTTCCTGAGCTGCCG
The DNA here is from genome assembly GCA_963815055.1 of uncultured Alphaproteobacteria bacterium. Lineage (GTDB taxonomy): Bacteria > Pseudomonadota > Alphaproteobacteria > Rhizobiales > Xanthobacteraceae > Pseudolabrys. The sequence goes on from CAWFEU010000007.1 coordinate 33,979, forward strand.
CATAACATTCCAGCATGAAGACCGCAGTCCGCAAACACTCCATCTACATCAGAAGACGGAAGACCAGCATCTCGATGGAAGATGATTTCTGGTTTGGCTTGCTGAAAATTGCTGCCGCCAAAAAAACAACCGTGCCTGCATTGGTGGGGCGCATCGACGGCAACCGCAAGACCGTCAATCTTTCCTCCGCAATCCGGATGTTCGTGTTCAAATTTTTCAAGGCGTACAGAAATCCGAAATCGCACCGTCGCAAAAGACGCTAGCTGCGTGTCGTCATCGGATCACTCCATGCAGGAGGATCCTGGAGGGATTGGCAAAAAAGGAGGCGGGCCTTGGCCCGCCCCCCTGTCAAACCGGCGAGATCAAGCTCACCAGTTGCGCAGCATCTCGTTGTAGCCGGCGCTGCCGCCACCGGTGCTGCCGCTGTCCTGATGGGCTGGCTCGGCCGCATAGGAAGCTTCCGGCGTTGACTTTGCGACGCGCTGACATCGCATAGGCATCGGTGCCGGACTTGCGGGTGACGCTTCCGGTCACCTCAGGCGCCGGCGCCGCGATAGCAGTGTTGCGAAGAGATTTCCAGTTCCATTATCCGCGTCAAACGACTGGGCATGAGCCGGAAAGCTGATGCCGGTCGCGATAATGACAATTCCAAAGAACTTTTTCATGACGACACTCCATCGGTGTTCTTGATGACGACCGCCGTCACCATCTGACGCGGACCATGCACCGGGAACGCGATCCAGCTGTGTGAAGCACGATACAGAGCCGAACTTTTAATACGGAGCGGGTGCTTTTCCTGGTGCCCACGGTTAATGGCGCACAAAGCAGCTGTCTGCATTTTGACCGGTCAGGCGCGCCGCCCCGGCGGAAATACGCCACATTCCGACACCGCTTCGTGCCGAGAACATCCGCGGCCAGACCTCGCCAAAAGAGAAAGGCCGCCATGAGGCGGCCTTTCGGGAGCAACAAGCGCAACTTTGTGGCATGAGCCGCGCTGCCGCTCCTTTCCGATTCCGATGTCTCAGATATCCGGCGCGGGCCTCAGCGCTCGTGCAATGTCTCCTGCCGGTAGCGCAGCAGCGGCGACAGCAGATAGCTCAGGATCGAGCGCGACCCGGTCTTGATTTCCACCGTCGTCGCCATGCCGGGCGACAGATTGACGATGCGGTCATCGATCTGCATCTGCGTGCGGTCGAGCGAAATGCGCGCGGTGTAGTTGAGCTCCTGGCCTTGCGGCTCGCTCGATTCGTTCTGGCGATCCTGCTCCGCGATTGTCGGGGCGGTCCTGCTTGCGGTCACGGATGACGGCATCCTGCGAAACGCTCAGCACTTCGCCGTGCAAGAGGCCGTAGCGGGTGAAATTGAAGGTATCGATCTTGATCTCGGCCTCCTGGCCGGCATGGACAAAGCCGATATCGCGGTTCGACACCATCGCCTCGATTTCGAGCCGGCTATCGCTCGGCACCACCATCAGCAATGACTGCGCCGGGGTGACGACGCCGCCGACCGTATGGATCGCCAGTTGCTGGACGACGCCATCGACGGGCGCGGTCAGCCGCTGAAGATTCGTTCTCTGCTCCGCCTTGATCAGGTCCTGGGCAAGGCCGCTCGCTTTCTGTTCGGCCTTGGTGAGATCATCGGAGAGCGCATGCCGGTATTCGGCTTCGGTCTGGCCGCGCGTTTGAAGAATTGCGGCGGCCGCCGATTCCGCCTCGCGCAGGTGGCTCTTCTGGACGCCGAGATCTTCCTGTTGCTCGACCAGCGCCTGGAGGATCTCGTAGTAGGTCAGCTTGGAGCCCAGTTCTTTCTCCATCAGCGTCTTGCGGATATCGACGCGTTGCTGAACGACGGGAATCGTCGCCTCCAGCTTGTGGATCGTTGCGGCAATTGTGCCCTGCTCGGCCTCCTTTTGCGCCTGCTGGCTCGTGAGGGCCGCGATCTTGGCGCGGTGCTCGGCCACTTCATTGAGCAAAAGCTGGCGCTGCGCGCTGACCAGCGCCGGGTCCGCATCCGCCGGCGGCGTGAAGCCGGCCGACGGGTTATCCCCGCCGGCCAGCGCCGTACGCAACCGCGCGATGTTGAGTTGCTCGGCGACAAGATCATTGTGCAAATGATCGCGTTCCGCCGCATTGACCGTCGGATCGAGCTCGATCAACACATCGCCGGCCTTGACCGCCTGCCCGTCCTGCACGCGAATGGAACGCACCACGGCGGTCTCGAACGGCTGGATCACCTTGGTGCGGCCGCTCGGGACGATTTTCCCGGTCGCCGACGCTACAATATCGATTGTGCCGGCCCAGGCCCAGATCAGCGCCACGCAGAACAAGCCGATGATCGTCGCGCCCACGGCACGTCCGATGGGCGACGGCGGCGTTTCAACGATTTCAAGCGCCGCCGGCAGGAATGCGAGCTCGTCGGCATGCCGTCCGCGCGCGCGTTGCATCGGGATGGCGCGCCGCATCGACATAGCCATCCTGGCAGCTGAGCTACTCAACCGGCGGGCCGAACGGGCGATTGTCGTGGCGTTAACAGGCTTCATGAATCCCCGCCTGCAAGCGATGCAACGATGCGTAACGGCCGCCGGTCTTGATCAGCGCGTCATGGGTGCCGTCTTCGATCAGCCGGCCGCGCTCGAGCGTGACGATGCGGTCGGTCGCGCGTACCGTGGAGAGCCGGTGCGCAATGATAAGAACCGTGCGCCCATTGGCAATTTCCTTCATATTTTGCTGGATGATGCGCTCGCTCTCGTAGTCGAGCGCGCTGGTCGCTTCATCGAAAATCAGGATGCGCGGATCGGCAATGAGCGCGCGCGCAATGGCGATACGCTGGCGCTGACCGCCGGAAAGGGTCGATCCGCGTTCACCGACAACCGTGTCGTAACCTTCGCTCAACTCGAGGATGAATTCGTGCGCCCCCGCAAGCCTTGCCGCCGCGACGACACGCTCCATCGGCATAGCGGGATCGGCAAGTGCGATATTCTCGCGCACCGAACGGTTGAACAGCACGTTTTCCTGCAGGACGACGCCGATCTGTCGGCGCAGCCAGGCCGGGTCGGCCATCGCGAGGTCCATGCCGTCGACCAGCACGCGCCCGCTCTCCGGAACGTAAAGGCGCTGCACCAGCTTGGCGAACGTGCTTTTGCCCGAGCCGGAAGGCCCGACAATGCCGACCATCTGCCCGGCCGGCACATCGAAACTCACGTCGTGCAGGATTTGCTGCCCATCGATGCGATAGCGAAACGACACGTGGTCGAACGTGATATGGCCGCGGATCGCCGGCAGCCGCGCCCGCCCGGCAGTATAAGTCGGCTCGGCCGTGGTGTTGAGGATGTCGCCCAGCCGCGACACTGACAGGCGCGCCTGGTGAAAGTCCTGCCAGATCTGTGCGAGGCGCAACACGGGCGTGTTCACCCGGCCGGCCAGAATATTAAAAGCGACCAGTTCACCGACCGAGAGGCCACCTTCGATCACCAGCTTGGCGCCGAAATAAAGGATGCCCGCGGTTACGATCTTGCTGATGAGCTGCACCATCTGGCTTGCAGTATTGCCGAGGCTCAAGACCCGGAAACTGGACGCCACGTAACCGGCGAGCTGTTCTTCCCAGCGGCGCTGCATCTGCGGCTCGACCGCCATGGCCTTGAGTGTCTCAATGCCGGTGACGCTTTCGACCAGGAAAGCCTGGTTCTCCGCGCCGCGCTGGAATTTCTCGGCCAGCCGTTGCCGGAACGCCGGCGTCACCCCCATCGAAATCGCGATATAGAACGGGAAGGTGCCAAGCACGAGGAAGGAGAGCAGCGGCGAGTACAAAAACATCACCGCCAGGAATACGAAGGTGAAAAACAGATCGATGACGAGAGTCAGTGCCGAACTGGTGAGAAAATTGCGGATGTTCTCCAGCTCGCGCACCCGCGCCACGGAATCGCCGACGCGCCGCGCCTGGAAATAGGCCATCGGCAAAGCCAGCAGATGATGAAACAGGCGCGCGCCAAGTTCGACGTCGATGCGGTTGGTCGTATGCGCGAAGAGATAGGTGCGCAGGATCCCCAGAACGGTTTCAAAGACGGCGATCGCGAGCAGGCCAATGATCAGCACGTCCAGCGTGCTCAGGCCGCGGTGGACCAGAACCTTGTCGATCACCACCTGGAAGAACAGTGGCGAGACCAACGCGAACATCTGCAGGAAGAACGAGGCGACCAGCACTTCGCCCAGCAGGTGCCGATATTTGTGGATCGCGCCCATGAACCAGCTGATGTCGAAGCGGCGGGTGATCTCCGACAGTCCGGCCCGCCGGGTCATCAGAATCAATTCGCCGTCCCAGAGCGCAAGGAGCTCGGCCTGCGTCATCAGGACGGGTCGTGCCGTGTGCGGGTATTGCACCAGGACCTTGCCCTCACCCGCTTTGGCGATGACCATGAATCCGCCATCGCGCAGCGCGGCGATCGCCGGCTAGCGGCGTCTTCGCCAGCCGCGACCAGTCACTGCGGCAGGCCCGTGCCTTGAGGCCGAGATCTTTGGCGCACCGGAGCATTTCCGGTGCGCCAATCTTGGTTGTTCCGAGCCGATGCCTGATCTGCTCGCGGTCAGCCGCAACGCCCTGGAAATGCAGGACCGTCACAAGGGACTCGAGCCCCGGATCCGCCGGTGTCGCGCTGGTTGAATCAGTGCTCACTTACGTTCTCCAGGGCTCGATGTCGCCTCAAACGTGCGGCTGTGCCAGGACCGGCTGCTGGTTTGCCGCCGCCTCGGCAATCGGCGCCGCGCCCTGGCCGACGCCGGCCGTGACGAAGGTCGATGCCATGGACTGGCCGAGCAAAGCGGCAGCTTGTGCGCCGGCAGCCGGCGGAGCGCCGACTGGGGACTGGATGACGACGCCGCTGCCGGTTCCCTGGTCAAGGACGTCCACACCCGGACCGCCGATCAGGACATCGTCTCCGGCATCGCCATGCAGGATGTCGTCGCCGGCGCTGCCGACCACGATGTCGTTCCCGTTGCCGCCATTGACGATGAGCTGCATGCCGGTCAGACCGGTTGCCACGATCGCGTCATCGCCGCCGAGACCGTTGATGACGAGGTGGTCATTGCTGTCGAAGTTCGAGATCGTCACCGTCTCCGCCAGGCCCGTCACAGTCACCACGCCGTTGTTGGTGGAGATGCTGATGGCGTCATTGCCTTCGGTGGCATTGATCACGACCGTATCCGCGGTGGCATCGGGCGCACCGTCGATTCCTGCGAGGTCAATGTTGACCTGGCTGGTATCGGTCCCGGTGAGATCGTTGACCGTGATGGTGTCGGCACCGCCCAGAGCGGCGACATTGATCGTTTCAATGCCGTTGAGATCCATGGTCACAACGCCGACATCGCGGGTCATGCGGACGCGGCCGCCATTGGCCGCGATGTCGATCTTCTCGTCGACGTTGGCGCCGTTGAACTGAAGGGTGTCGACGCCAGCCTGGCCCTCGACGACGTCGCTGCCATCGCCCGGGTTCCAGACAAACACGTCATTACCCGCGCCAAGCAACGCCACGTCACTCCCTTTGCCGCCGTTGACGACATCATTGCCGGCGCTGCCGATGATCCTGTCATCGCCATCGCCGCCGTTGAGCGTGAGGTTGACCTGACCGGCGTGGAGCTGTCGAGGCATCGATGGTGTCGTTGCCGGCACAGCCCGTTGACAACAAGCGAGTCGTTGAGCGGCTCGGCTCCGTTGACGGTGACCTGCGCCGCGAGACCCTTGACGACGATCGATTGCCACTGGTGACGACGTTGATCAGATCGTCGTTCGCCGTGCCGTTGGTGATCACGGTGTCGGCTGCGCCATCGCCCGTTCCGCTGCCAGCTCGGTGCCGACAGGTCGATGGCGACCTGGTTCACGTCGGTTCCCGCGAGGTCGTTGACCGTGATGGTGTCCGCGCCGCCCAGCGTATTGAGCTGGATATGCTCAATACCGTCGAGGTCCATCGTCACGTTGCCGACATCGCGGGTCAGACGTGCGCGGTTGCCATTCGCGGAGATGTCGATCTTCTCGGCGATGTTGGCGCCGTTGAACAGCAGCGTATCGGTGCCGCCCTCGCCTTCGACGGTGTCGCTGCCATCGCCCGGATCCCACTCAAACGTATCGTTTCCGGCGCCGAGGAGCGCAGTGTCGCTGCCCTGATTGCCGTCGACGAAATCGTTTCCGTCGCCGCCGATCAGGATGTCATCGCCGGCACTGCCGAGGATCGTGTCGTTGCCGCTGCCGCCATCGATCGTGAGCTTGATCTGCCCTGCAGCGAGCGCTGCCGCATTGATGGTGTCGTTGCCGGCGAGCGCGTTGACGACAAGCGAGTCGTTGGCGCCTTCGGTGCCGGCAAGCGTGACTTGCGCGGACAATCCCGTCACGCTGACCGAGCCGCCGGCTCCCGCGACCGTGATCTGGTTGCTGGCCGACGTGCCGTTGACGGTGACGCTGTCCGCCGCGCCGTCGCCAGTGCCGCTGCCGGCCGGGGCCGACAGATCGATGGCGACTTGCTGCACGCCGGTCTTGCTCAGGTCGTTGACGACGAAATTGTCAGCGCCACCCAGCGCCGCAATCTGGATCCGCTCCATGGTGCCGAGATCCATCGTCACGTTGCCGACGTCACGGGTCATGCGGGTGCGGCTGCCATTCGCCGAGATGTTGAAGGTCTCGTTGACGTTTGCGCCGTTGAACTGAAGCGTGTCGACGCCGTCCTGGCCGTCGACGGTGTCGCTGCCATCACCCGGATTCCAGACGAACGTGTCGTCGCCGGTGCCGAGTCTCGCCGTGTCGCTGCCGCGGCCACCGATGACGAGGTCGTTGCCGTCGCCACCGAGGAGCGTGTCGTTGCCGTCGCCGCCGGTGATAGTGTCATTGCCGGTGCCGCCGTCGACCGTGAGCATTGATGAGGCTCGCGAGACCATTGGCGGCGGTGAAGATGTCGTCGCCGCCATTCATATTGAGAACGAAGTTTTCGGTCGTGCCGATATCGAGGAAGAACGGCGCCGGGTTGGTGCGATCGAAGCGGACGCGGGAGCCGTTCGGCGTGAGCGTGAAGTTTTCCGCGCCGTTTCCGCCGTTGACTTCGGCCGTGTCGGTGCCGTCGCCGCCCTCGAAGAGGTCGGTGCCATCGCCCGGGTTCCAGATCATGCGGTCATTGCCGGCCTGGCCGAAAACCTGGTCGTCGCCTGCGCCACCCGTGAGCGTGTCGTTGCCATCGCCGCCGAACAGCTGGTCGTTGCCGCCTTTGCCGAGCAGCGTGTCGTTGCCGCTTTGCCCGAAGAGCAGGTCGTTTGCCGAGCCGCCGGTCAGGATGTCGTTGCCGTTGCCGCCGAAAAGTTGCGCGGCCGGCATTGGGCCGTTGGTTTCGTCGAGCGTGATCGTGTCATTGCCGGCCTGGCCGAACAGCTGGATCAGGTCGGTGTTGGCGACGGTCGGGTCGCCACCCGAGCACTGTGACGGCGCCGCCGTTGATCAGGATTCTTCCGGCCGCGTCGCGGCTGGCCCTGACGTTATTGCCGATACTATCGCCAAACACCGACAACACACGAGCGCCGGGTAAAAAGCTGGCTGTAATCGCCATGATCTTAGTCCTCTCGAAAGTTAAGATTGATTGCAGGGCGTTGCCTGATGGATCGTTAGCGGCAATCCGCATGACAAACTTTGAGAGGGCGTCCAGACGACCTAGAGTTTCTCTTGAGACACCTGCAATATTTGCGAAGATTGCTATACTGCCGCTGGCTCGGTAACCGACGGGTCCGCAAATGCACGCATTTGGCGGGGCATTACGCCGGAAATACCGACCGTGCGCTCCGCAATTGGAAACAATTGAAATATTACGCCGGCGATTTCGCGATCAATTTCGTGTGAGCGGCAACTTTGTAGATTTGGTGCATCACCGTGCAGTTCCTGTTTGCGAACTATGTGCTCGATACCGACCGGCGAGAGCTGTATCGCGGCGCTGACCGCGTCGTCGTCGAGCCGCAAGTCCTCGATCTGCTGCATTTATCTGCTGCAAAATCGCAACCGCGTCGTCAGCAAGGACGACCTGATCGCGTCGGTTTGGGGCGGCCGGATTGTCTCGGACGGAACCTTGACCAGCCGCACTTACGCCGCGCGCAAAGCGATCGGCGATACCGGCCAGGATCAACGGCTGATCCGCACGATCCCCCGCAAGGGATTGCGCTTTGTCGGCGACGTGCGAATACGGGCCGACGGCGCTCAAGATACTGCTGGCCGGAGTCCGCGCGCGGAGAAATATGGCGACTATCATCGGTGCCCGGATCGACCGGCGCATCGCCGTGCTGCCTTTCACCAATATGAGCGGCGATCCGGAACAAGGATATTTTTCCGACGGCATCAGCGAAGACATCATCACGGCGCTGTCCCGAGCTGCGCTGGTTCCAGGTGATCGCACGCAATTCATCATTCATTTACAAGGGCAAAGCCGTCCACCTGAAGCAGATCGCCGCCGAACTCGGCGTCGGCTATGTGCTCGAGGGCAGCGTGCGCAAGGCCGGCGATCGCGTGCGCATCACCGCACAGCTAAACGATGTCGTCGACCGGCAGCCACATCTGGGCCGAGCGCTACGATCGCAACGTCGAGCGACGTATTCGCGGTGCAGGACGAAATCACCGAGGCCATCGTTGCCTCGATCGAACCGCAGCTCTACGCCGCGGAGAATTTCCACGCCAAGCGCAAGCCGCCGGACAATATGGGCGCGTGGGAGCTGGTCATGCGAGCGCTGTCGCACTTCTGGCGGGTGACGCAGGAGGACAATGTGCTCGCGCAATCATTGCTGGAGAAAGCGATCGCGATCGATCCGCACTACGGCCAGGCGCTGGGCGTGTTGGCCGCGAGCCAGACGCTCGGTGCCTACATGGGCTGGGCGGACATGCTCACCGCCGTCCCGGCAGCCGAGCGCGCGGCGCTGGCGGCCATCCAGGCCGACAACGAAGACCCGTGGGCCCATCACGCGCTGGGTTGCGCTGTATTTGCTGACGCGGCGTTTTGACGAGTCGCTGGCCGAATTCGGCGCTGGCGCTGCGCCTAAACCCGAACTTTCCGCTGGCCCAGGCGATCTATGGGCTCACTTTGGCCTTTTGCGGCCAATGGCAGAAAGCCGACGAGGCCGCGCGCCGTGCGCTTCGGCTCAGCCCGCGCGATCCGCTGTCCGCGCTTTATTATGGTGTGGCGTCCTACGCGCAGTTCATTGGACGCAACTATGAAGAGGCCATGCAGCTCGCGCAGGCAGCCGTTCGCCTTCGAAGAGACTATGTCGGAGGACTTCGGCTGCTGGCTGCTGTCAGCGGCCATGGCCGGGCAAACCGATGTCGCCGCATCCGCGTTGCAGGAGCTGCGGCGGGCGCAACCCAATATTTCGCTCGCCTGGATCGAAAACCAGATGCCAATGCAGCTGGAGACCGAGCGCGAGCACTATCTGGAGGCCTTCCGCCGGGCCGGATTGGAATAATCCCCCACGTTTCTTGAGAGAAAATCAAGGGAATCTAAGGCCTCGCCAACGCTCCTCTTCATGCGGAGCATTTGTTTCCCCGCTATCGGGACGCGATGACATTCGCGCAAATGGTCGAAGCGGCGGTCCCGGCATTGCGCCGCTACGCGCGCGCGTTGACGCGCGACCGCGACGTTGCCGATGACATCGTGCAGGAGACGCTCCTGCGCGCACTCCGCTCCGAGCACCTGTTTCAGGGCACCGAGATCCGCGCCTGGCTTTACACGATCCTCACGAATTTGAACCGCAATCGTTTGCGTGCCCTGTCGCGCCGGCCGGCGATGTCGCAGATCCAGGAACATGACGCCTGCGACTTTACCGGGCCCGAGCTCGGCAGCCGCGATATCGAGCGCGCCTTGGCAACGCTTCCGGAAGACCAGCGCAGCACGTTGCTGCTGGTCGTCCTCGAAGGCCTAACCTATCGCGAGGTCGCCGAGGTGCAAGACGTACCCATGGGAACCGTCACGTCACGCCTGGCGCGTGCTCGCGCGCAGATCAAGACCTACCTCGAGGGCGAGCGTCCAGCGCTGCGGCGCGTCATATAAAGGCACAAGAACCGCACACTTAAATTCTCCCGAAATCCGTCCGTACCTGAAGGATCACCCATGAAAGTGCGTTCGAGAATGCGCGTGGAAATTGGCTCGCTCGCCGGCGTGTTGTTGATGCAGGCAGAAATATTCGCCGAAGCGCCGCCGCGAATGCCGGCAACGATCGCCGCGCCGGACGAGGTAATCGCCGCGACGTTTCATGCCGAAGGCGCGCAACTGTACGAGTGCAAACCCGATGCCAACAACAAGCTCGTCTGGCAATTCCGCGAGCCCATCGCCGCGTTGATGCTCGACGGCAAGACCGTCGGAACGCACTATGCCGGACCGAGCTGGCAGCACGTCGACGGAAGCAGCGTACGCGCCAAGGCGGCAGGCTCTGCTCCAGGCGCATCGGCGAACGACATTCCATGGCTCAAACTTGAGGTAACCGAACGGCGCGGCAACGGGACGCTGTCACAGGTCACGACAGTCCAGCGCATCAACACCAGAAATGGCGCGACAAAGGGACCATGCGAGGCCGCAGGCGAATTTCGTGGCGTGCCCTACTCCGCCGACTACGTATTCCTGCGCAAGGGTGAATGAGCCCGGCAAAGGCCAGAACGGCGCCTACTGCACAGACACATTGGCCCGCTTGACGACATCCGCCCACTTCGCAATCTCGCTTTTGAGAAATGGCTCGATATCGGCGAGCGGCATGTCGATCGGCACCCCGGCATCGGCGAGGATCCGTTCTTTCACGGCCGGGCTGGCGACTGCTTTTTTGATCTCGCGATATAGTTTTTCGACGATCGGGCGTGGAGTCTCCTTCGGCGCCCACAGGCCAAACCAGACGTAGTTTTCATATCCGGGGATGCCGGACTCGGCGATCGTCGGAACATCGGGCAGCAGCGGAGCGCGTTCCTTGCCGGTGACCGCCACGGCACGCACGTTGCCGCCTTTGATCTGGCCCAGGGCACTTGCGAGATTGTCAAAAAACACCGCCGTTCGTCCGGTCATCACGTCGGCATAGGCAGCGGCCGCACCACGATAGGGTACATGCGTAAGACTGGTGCCGCTCATCAGCTTGAACAACTCGCCCGACAAATGTTGGCCGCTGCCGTTGCCCGCTGACGCAAAATTGAGCTCGCCCGGTTTCGACTTCGCCAACGCAATGAGGTCCTTGACCGACTTGGCGGCAAAATCCTTGCTGACAACAAGCACGAAGGGAAATTCCGCCATCATGCCGACCGCGGTGAAATCCCGAACCGAGTCATAGGGCAATTTTGCGAACAGGCTCGGGTTGACCGCCATGTTCGCCGTGAGACCCGCAAGCAGCGTGTAACCATCGGGAGCCGAATGGGCGCCAGCCGCAGTGCCGACCACCGTGCCTGCCCCGGCGCGATTTTCGATGACAACCGGCTGGCCCAATTGAATGGAGAGCTGCTGCCCGACGACGCGGGAAATAATGTCGGTGCCCCCGCCAGGCGGTTGCGGCACGATAATGGTGATCGGACGCGTGGGAAATTCCTGCGCCGACAGCGCACTGGAAATCAGCCCCGCGACAAGCGCAATGACGAATACCGAAACCAAGTCGACCGCGCACCAGCCCCTCCCCCTTATTTTGCAAGTCTGCGTCGAACTGTTACCCGGCTAGCGTTGCATCGCATCCAGTGTATCGCAAACCCTGCGCGTATCGACGACAGGGGTCGTCCAGCCCCGTAGAAATGCGAGGCTGCGCTCATGGGCTTCGCGCGTGTAGGATCCGCAGGCATCCTCGACCACGACGGAATAGTAGCCCAATGTGGCGGCGTGCCGGCACGTTAACTCGATCCCGATATCGGTCGCGACGCCCGCCATGATCAAAGTGTCGTGGCCCAGCGCCTTGAGACGCAGATCGAGCGGCGTGTCGACAAACAGCGACGGCTGGCTTTTCTCCAGCACAATATGATGGGGCTTCGGCGCAAGCCCGTCGACAAATTCAGTGTCGTCCATGCCACGCTGCATTGTCGGAGCAAGCTTGTCGGGATGATCGACCTTTTGCTTCTTCATCAGAAACAGAAGGAAGGGGCCGGTGGTCAGTGCGATCGGCGGCAGAATATGGCGGCTCCAGATCACTGGAAGCTTATGCTTTTCTGCCGCGGCGAGCAGCTTGAGCGCATTCTCCCGGATCGTGGAAATCGCGGGCGAGCGTCCTGCAAGCCCCTTCTGCATATCCCACATCACGAGCGCCGTGCGGTGCGGATCCAGAAAATCCTCCGTTCGGAGAGGAATCGGAAAACGGGCGCTGTTCGCTGGGGAAATCATTGAAGGCACAATCCGGCCTAAACACAAAAGGCTTCCCGATTGTCCGTATGACGCCTTATTCGTGCTTCGGGATGTGCGCTTTCTCGATGAGGTCGGACCATTTGGCAATGTCGCCCTTTAATCGCGCCTGCAGTTCTTCCGGCGTGCTGCCGCGCATCTGCATGCCCAGCTTTCGACCGGTCTCCTGCGCTTCGGGCGTCTGAAGGGCCTCGATTCACGGCCTTGTTGAGTTTCGCGATAATCGGCGCCGGCACGCCTGCCGGAGCGGCAAGACCATTCCAACTCGTGACGTCAAAATTCGGCAGGCCGCTCTCGATCACGGTCGGCACCCCGCTCAGGAAGGGAACCCTGTCGCGGCCAGTCGTCGCAATGACATCGATCTTGCCGCCCTCCAGCAGCGGTTTCAGCGGCGCGTAGGAATCCATGTCGAGATCAACATCGCCCCGCAGCAGCGCGCTCGCCGCGTCGGGTGAGCTGCGGAACGTCACGGCCGTGACATCGACACCGGCGGCAACCTTGAGCAGTTCGACCGCGAGATATTGCGTGGTCCCCGGGCTCAATGTCGCGATGTTGAGCTTTCCAGGATTGGCCTTTGCGTAGGCAATGACATCCTGCATCGACTTGAATTTTGAATCTTTCTTCGTCGCGACGAGAAAATCGAAGGTAGCGACCGCCGATATCGGCACGAAGTCCTTGAGCACGTCATATGGCAAGGATTTAAACAGTGCGGTGCTGATGGCGTAACTGTTGCCGACCAGAAAGAGCGTGTAGCCGTCCGGGAATCGCGCGTCGCGGCAGCCTTGGCGGCTACGACACCGGCCGCGCCCGGGCGGTTCTCGACCACGAAATTCTTGCCGAGCTTGTTGCTCAGCTTTTCGGCCAAGATCCGCATGCTCACATCGCCTATGGTGCCGGCACCATAGGCGATGATCATTTGCACGGGACGGCTGGGATAGTCCGCCTGCGCTCTTGCCGGAGAGGCAAGCCCCTGCAACGGACGAAATAACTGCAATGGATAGCGCAACCACGCGAAAACCGGCGGCGCACGGCACCATGATTTTTGTTCTATTCACAAACTCCTCCCCAGCAACTGTGAGCACGCAAACATTATCAACCCACGGAAACCCGTGTCGACAAATCGAGCGTTGCGCGTCATTACACCTTGAAGATTTCAGCGTAGCGCTTCTTGACCGCATCCCCCTGCGCTAGGATGGCCTCGGGGTCTTCCTTCATCAGCTTGATGTCGGCGAGCTTGCGGATCCCCGCCTTTTCCTCCGTCTGGCTATGCGCCGAATACTGGCGGGCGCCGCTGACAATGAGTTGCTGACCCTCACGCGAGTGCATCCAGTTCTGGAACAGGCGCGCCGCGTTCGGATTAGGAGCGGCCTTGAAGACAACGCTCGGGCCGCCGGCAAGCGGGGTGCCTTCGTCCGGATAAACAATTTCGACCGGTTGGCCTGCCTCCTTATTGCGGATGACCAGGTAACCCGCGCCATCCACCATGACTGCGCGTTCGCCGAGCGCAATTCGCTTTGGCGTGTCTGTGGCTGACTGGACCTGCATGACATCTTGCGTCGCAAGCTTCACGAAATAGTCCCAGCCCAGATCGCGCGCAGTCTCGAACGTCGAATTCATGATCGTGCCGCTATAGGCCGGATGCGCCTTGACCAGCTTGCCTTTCCATTTCGGGTCGAGCAGGTCCTTGAAGCTCTTCGGCGCGTCTTCTTTTTTCACCAGGTTGGTGTTGTAGGCAATCGGAGAGATCAGGATGCGCGTCGTTACGTTGAGCCCCTCCGGATCGTAGTAGCGCTTGTCGTAATACTTCACGACCTCTTCCGGCAGATACGGCGCGATCCAGCCGCTGCGTTTCCAGATGATGCAGTGCGCCTGGTCGGACGTATTGACGACGTCGACGGCATGGATATTGGAGGAATATTCCTGCCCGATGCGGGTGAAGATGCGCTCGGCGCCGGACCGCTCAACGCGCGCAGAAATGCCGGGGAACTTCGCCTCGAACGCCTTGCCGAGCCGTTCTGCGAACTGCAAATCCATCGCCGTGTAGAAGACAACCTTGCCTTCTTTTTTTGCCGCCTCGATCAGGGCCGGCGTTATTGCTTCCGGCGCAGGCGCCGCGGCTTTCAAGGGTTGCGCAAAAATGGTGCGTCGCGCCGATAGCAACGCTGGCCTTGAGTACGGTGCGGCGTGAGACGTGCTTGTGATTCATACCAATCCTCCCGGGTACGCCCGCCTCTGGTGGGCGGGTCGGAGGTCAAGTCTATATCGGTTGCTGAGCCTTGAGCAGCCCCAATTCGCGCAGGATAGCGACGAATTCGGCGCGCTCCTTTTCCAGATAGGCCATGACGCCCGCCCGGAACATTGGCGAACAGCTCAGGCGCCGGAATTCGATCTGATCAAAACCGACCTCCAGCGCTTCGGTCGCGTCTTTAGTTGCGAAAGCCACGGATTAAATAGCCGGGGAAATGCGAGCTGCAAGCCATCACGTGGGTGATTGCCTCGCGGTCATATTCGTCGCGTGACCGGTAATGATCGAAAAAGCTGTTCAGCCGCTGCACCTGCTCGGGCATCGCTTGCACAGCCTGCAGTCCAACTGAAACGCCGTAATTGGTGAAAGCAAATTTCATATAAGGGAGCTCGGGCTCACGGCTAAAATAGCCATCATCGTGCCACATCCGATCGAGCATGGCGACGCTACGACGCCGCTGTGTCACGGCCCAATCCTCTGCCGGGAAAAAATGGCTGAGCCACAGCATCATGCCGAGACCCAGATCCTGGGTTATGGTCAGGCGTGCGGCGCTCGCATCGATCAACGCCCGCATATCAGCGATTTCGTGGGCCAGAGCCTGCTCATCGAGGCACCGATAAGAGACATACCCGTCGAATGCATCGAGCGCGCCGAAACCATAACCAGGATAAGGCGCGCTCAAATCTTCTTTCATCTTCCAGACCACCCCTCGCCCCGGCACCACGAAAGCGCTATGAATCTGGCGCACAAGATTGATGCCCTTGGTTCGATAGGCCGGTCGGTGGCGCGCCAGCACGGCGAGCGCGTAGAGCCACATCGCGAGATAGTGAAAATATTGTCCGTCCCGGTCCGGTGCCTCCCCGATCCGGACGCCGCGCGGGCGCGCGAGGACCCGTTCGACCTCGGACACAAGCCACTCCGCCTCGTCGAGGAAGCGCTGCTCACCGAGTTCGGCATAGAGCGAAACCAGCAATACGACGCCGAACGCGTCGGTCCAGGTGTACCGTAGCCCATTCGGCCATATGCGCTCCGCGCGCATCCAGTTCAGCTTTTCGAGAACATAAGGAATGTCCCTGCAAGCCGGCATGACACGCTCACACCCCAAAGGGATAGGTATCAGGCAGTCCGGCCAACACGGCGGTATCGATCGGTGTGACCGCGTGCGTATCATCGAACCAGATGTATTCGTCAAATTGACGCGGCAGGACGGCCTCGAAATAGTGACTGGCCCGCTCGGTCTCCGGCCGGTAAATCACGCCGATCGCCCGCTCAAGCTGCGGCTTGCCCAAGCCGGCCGCGCCGGTCAGGGCGGAGCGATTTCGCAGGCCCAGGGTAAAGCGGGCGTGTCCGGTGGCATGGCATAGGCGCTCGTAGCTCTTCGGCAATGCCGGCTGAACCTTCTTGATCTCCATCGGCCCGTCCCAGTCGGATGCTGCCGCAACGGTTCCGCTATTGGTGCCGAAGCCGACCAGATAGGCATTGTCGCCGAATTCCTGGCGGCACAAGTGACCGATATTGTGCTCGCCGCGCGAGGCCATTTCGGTTGCCGCAGAGTCGCCGACGTGAGAATTGTGCGCCCACACGATCGCCTTGCTGTCAGCGCCGTAAAACGCCAGCAGGTTCTTCAGCGTCGTGAACATGTGCTCGTCGCGCAGGTTCCAGGAAGCGCGCGAGCCGTAATACATGATCCGATAATAGCGTTCGGCGTTAGCGATAAGACGAGCATTCTGCACCGCGTCGAAAAATCGTTCGCCGTCACGCTCGGCATAAGCAACACGGTTTTCCAGCAGATCCTTGAGCGCGCGCACGACGTGCTGCTCGCAGGTATGATAGGATCCGCTGAGCGCGGCGTGGCCATACGCAGCCGGATCACCCTGCCATGGCGTCAGGCAACCATAGCGCTGGCGCGCAACCTTGGCGGCTTCTGGCTCAACCTGATCGAGATAATCCAGAACCGAGCGAATTGACGCATACAGGCTGTAGAGGTCGAGGCCGTGAAACGCTACCCGCGCCGCCGATTTGACTGCAGCATTATGCTCACGCAGCCAGTCCACGAAATCGCGCACCTCGTCATTTCGCCACATCCAGGTCGGGAAACGCGCAAACGCCGTCCATTCGGACGGAGAATATTCGAGATGCCTGACATAATTGTCGACGCGCGCGGCATCAGGCCAATCACCTTCGATGGCGACAAAGCGGAATCCCTTCTGGACGATCAGTTCTCGCGTGATGCGTGCGCGCATCCGGTAGAATTCCGAGGTGCCATGCGTCGCCTCGCCGAGCAACACGATGCGCGCGCCGCCCACTCGTTCGAGCAGCGGGCGAAGATCGATCTTGTCGACCGAATGGAACGGCTCGGCCGCGTCAGCTATGCTTTTGATCAGTTTTTCATCGCCACGCGCGACTGCCGGCGGGACTTGGCGCAAGCGGGGCCGCTCCGCTCCCTCCGGTGCCCATCCCTCCTCACCGAGCAATGGAACGAATCGTACATCGGCGAGATCTTCGCGGTGAAACTCGCTTTGCGAAATCCGTGTCACCCGGACCAGTTCCTGTGCGCGCTGGTCCGCGCCGACCGGGATCACCAACCGGCCGCCAACTTTCAGTTGATCCTTCAACAATTCGGGAACCGTTGGGCCGCCAGCAGCGACCACGATCGCGTCAAAAGGAGCGTGCACGGGCCAGCCGCGCGTCCCATCGCCATGCAAAACGTGGACATTATCATAGCCGAGATCAGCCAGAGTTGCGGCCGCCTTTTCGGCCAATGGGCCGTGACGTTCAACCGTGTAGACATCGGCAGCAATTTCGGAGAGGACCGCAGCCGCATAGCCGGAACCGGCACCGATTTCGAGCACCTTCTCACCTCCGCGCAACGCCAGCGCCTCAGTCATGAAGGCGACGATATAAGGCTGCGAAATTGTCTGCCCTTCCTCGATCGGCAACGGGGCGTCTTCATAAGCAAACTCACGAAGCTTTGGTGGCAAAAACAATTCCCGGGGCACCCTCCGCATCGCATCTAGAACAAGCTCGGAGCGAACGCCGCGCGCAATGATGGCGTGCTCGACCATTTCGTCGCGAAGTTTTTTGTAATCCGGATTTAAGGGAACCGTCATCGGTCGATTACCGAACTTATTTTTAAATACCATATATTGCGCATGGTCGCAATTGTTTGACTCAGATCAATGCACCCTTAAAAAAATAGTTGGCCTATGTTCATTGCAATTTCGTGTTCGTTTCTATGGAGGCGCAAATGAATCTCAAATCTCTCATCCCAGTTCGTCGCGAACCAAATGGTGTTCGCTCGTTTAATCCGTTTCTGTCGTTGCAGCGTGAGGTTGAGGACGTGTTCGATAGTTTTACGCGTGATTGGCCAACTTTTAGGTCTGCTGGACTAGCAGCTGATCTCGTTCCAAGCACCGACGTAGTAGAAAATGACAAGGAAATTCAGATTACTGCCGAACTCCCCGGCCTTGAAGAGAAAGACGTTCAGATCAACCTCGCTGACAGCGTGCTGACGATCAAAGGCGAGAAAAGAGCGGAAAAGGAAGAGAAGAATAGCAATTTTCGTCTTGTCGAACGCAGTTTTGGCTCGTTCTCCCGGTTAATCGAACTGCCAGCGGGCGTCGATGCGGGTGCTGTCAAGGCAAGTATTTCAAAGGGAGTACTCACTGTAGTCATTCCAAAGCCAGCGCCCGCGCAATCGAAGAAGATCGAGATAAAATCTACCACTTAGTAATCGACGCTGATGTTGATACGCGTCGATATCCAACCCCGGGACACTGTCCCGGGGTTTTTCACTACCGATATGTTTTCGAGTGATTGTTTTTTGGCAAAACTAATTCCGGACCGAAGGGGGAGCGGGCTGGTAGCCAAGCGGGTGCCGGCCAGTCGAAGCGCTAAATACCGACGCTTCGTACACGACGCAGGCGTGACCATTCGAAATGGCACAGGATCGTGACGCTCGCCGCTGCTGCGAAGAAGCACCAGACTGAAGTGAAGGCTTCCCAGTAAAAGGTATAGGCCGCGATCAAACCCACGAACACAATTGCACCCACGACGACAAGCGTGCGCTGCGATGACAATAAGAGCGGCAGGCCGGTCGCAGCGAGATAAGCGAGTTCAACTGCATCCGAGTGTCGATATTCCGTCAGGTAAACGATGTGGCCATCGAGAATCGTCGCAAGATGCGGGTGGCCAAGTATCCACCAAAGCAAATATGTGCCCACACCGGTGCCGATACCCATGCAAACCACCATGAAAAGCCGGCGATGACGATTTGGCTCGATCAGCCATACCGCAATTGGCGCAAATAATGGCCAAAATGCTTCCGCGAAAAATAGATAGATGAATGTCAGTGTTGCCGAGAACGATCCATCGGACTCAAACGGTAGCTTGAGCCATAACAGCCCTTCAACGCCCTGCTGGAGGGCAAAGAGCAGCGGCGTAGCTGCTAACGACAGCTCTCGCGGCTCACTGACGCGGCTCAGAGCAACAACGCCGATTGCACCCGTGATCCCGGCCGTTACAAAGCTCGCCGGGGCCGAAAAGCACATTATGATCTGATCACTTTCTCGATTTTCGGTGCGTGGGATATTGTTTGGCAGCGAAACAAGCCATCAATCCGGGCGATGCCGGGCCAATAATCATGTTGCGCCTTAAAGGACCAGAAGTCCAACCACTCATCAAAGCCGGCACACGAACGATATCGCGGCCGTCCGGACAGGTTGATCTCTCGCAATGACGTGAGCGACCGCCTCAATGAGACTTTTTCAAAGATTGTGAGGCTGGCCATGAACGCGAAGCAAAGGAGCCGCCAATGGCGCAAATAAGATTCGAACCGCCAATCCATTGGGAGGATTGGTGCAGCTGGCTGCTCGCCCTCTGGCTCTGTATCTCGCCAGGGGTGCTGGGTTTCGGCGGAGAAGGGGTAGCAACGTCGGCCGCGGTTTTCACGGGCTTCCTGCTCATCTGCACCGAGGTAGTCACCTTGTCGACATTCCGCTCATGGGAGGAATGGGCCAACGTCTTGCTCGGCGCCTGGTTGATCGCTGCACCATGGATTCTGGGAGTGTCGAGCGCGGCTGCGACAATCAACTTCACGGTCGTCGGAGTGTTGGTCGCCGGGCTGGCCTTGTATGAACTTCAGCAAAACGAAAACAAATCATAACACCCGAACGAGAAACTCGCCTCACGCCCCCCGTGCGCGCAAAACCAACTCGATAGAGATCCGCGACCAGGGCGCGGTCCGATCACGGAATGCCGCGTAGGAGGCATGCACCTTGCCGGTGATGGCGTTCTTTCCGGCGAGTTCGCCGAGGACATCACCTGCCTGCTTGCGCGCGGCAGCGATGAGATCCTCGGGAAATGCAGCGAGCTTCACCTTGTGCTCGTCCACCAGCGCCGCGAGCGCCTGGGCGTTGAGCCGTTCCATCTCGGCGAGCGCGTAGTTCGCTTCGGTCGCGCAGGCATGCGCGATGATCGCCTTGAGCTCGTTCGTCAGCGCATTCCATGCCTTCAACGACACGATACATTCGCCAGTTCCATTCGGCTTATTGAAGCCGGGATAGTAGTAGAACGGCGCCACGCGGTAGAGCCCGAGCGCGATGTCGGTGCCCGGCCCGACGAATTCGGCGCCGTCGATCACGCCGGATTGCAGGCTCACGAGAATTTCCGCGGGCGGGGTGGTCTGCGGCGTGACGCCGAGCCGGCGATAAACCTCGCCGCCGAGCCCGAGCGAGCGCAACTTGAGGCCGCGCACATCGGCAAGGCTTTTCACTTCGCGACGAAACCAGCCGCCCATGCAGACACCGGTATTGCCGCCCATGAACGGCTTCACGCCGAATGGCGCGTAGAGCTCGTCCCACAGCAGCCTGCCCGCCGCCGGCATCGATCCAGGCGACATGCTCGCCGGGCGTCAGTCCGAACGGCACCGTGGTGAAAAAGGCCGCCGCCGGCATCTTGCCCTGCCAATAGAACGACGCGGTGTGTCCGATCTCGGCGACGCCGTTGCCGACGGCATCCAGCACCTCGAAAGCGGGAACAACTTCGCCAGCCGCCGACACGGAAATATCGAGCTTGCCGCCCGACAACGCGCGCACGCGATCGGCGATGCGCTCGGCCGACATGCCGGGCCCGGCAAACGCTTCGGCCATGAGGTGACCATGCGCCACTTTAGTGTTTGCGCCCGCGCGACGGAAGGCGCGGCCACAGCTCCGGCAAGCGTTGCACCCGCTGCGGTCACGAATGTGCGTCGCGTGGTCATGTCGTTCTCCATATCCGCGTGAAAATGATGCAGCGGTCCGTGGCCGTGGCCGACGTGCAACGTACTGGCGGCCGCGATAGCGGCGGTGACATAGGCCTTTGCCTCGCGTGCCGCGGCCTTGAGATCGAGACCCTTGGCGAGCCCGGCTGCGATCGCCGATGACAGCGTGCACCCGGTCCCATGGGTGTTTTTCGTATCGACGCGCCTGGCCGACAGCCGCAGCACGTCGCCCTCCCCGACCAGCAGATCGACGCTTTCGTCGCCGCTGCCGTGGCCGCCTTTGATCAGGACGTTGCGTGCGCCGAGCGCCAGCAATTCACGCGCCTGGATTTCCATTTCCTGCTCGTTACGCGCGGCTGTCGCGCCAGTGAGGGCCGCGGCCTCCGGGAGATTGGGCGTCACCACCAGCGCGCGCGGAATGAGCACTTTACGAAGGGCCTCGACCGCATCAGCGGCCAGCAGCCGGTCACCGGACGTTGCCACCATCACCGGATCGAGCACGATGTTTTCTGCACGGTGACGCGCCGAGGCCTGTTGCGACCGCTTCGATAATCGCCGCTTGCGACAGCATGCCGATCTTCACGGCCGCAACATCGAGATCGTCGAACACGGCGTCGATCTGGGCCGCGACAAAATCGACCGGCACATCGTGGATCGCGCGCACGCCTTGCGTATTCTGCGCGGTCAACGCCGTGATCACCGATGCGCCATAGACCCCCAACGCCGCGAATGTCTTGAGATCCGCCTGGATGCCCGCGCCACCGCTTGAATCCGAACCCGCGACGGTGACGGCAATCGCGGTTCATGGCGCCCCTCGCCGCGCCAGTGCGCCATCGACAACCGCGCGTAGCTCTTGCGCGGCGCGGCCCGGATCGGGCGCCAGCGACAATGCCGAAATCACCGCCACGCCATCGGCGCCGGCGGAAATCACGTCAGCGGCGTTGCCGGCATTGATGCCGGCGATGGCGCAGATCGGGAAGCCCGCCTTGCGCGCATGGATCACCTCGACGATGCGACGAAGGCCGGTAAGGCCAATCGGCGTTGACGTATTGTCCTTCGACGTCGTGCCGTAAACGCCTCCGATTGCAACATAGTCAAGCAAAGGAAGTGGCGCCGCTTCCGCCTGCTGGACCGTCTTGATGCTGAGCCCGATGATCGCGCTGCGTCCCAACAGAAGGCGCGCATCGGGTACCGCCATATCGTCCTGGCCGATATGGACGCCGTCCGCTTCGGCGGCGAGCGCGACATCGACCCGGTCGTTGACGAGCAATGGAATGCCCTTCGGCTCAAGCACCGCGCGCAAGCCGCGCGCCTCCTCGACCATGGCGCGCGTCGATCCGTGCTTGTCGCGCAATTGCACCAGCGTGGCGCTGCCGGCGATTTGCGCCGCCAGAACGGAAAGCGTGCGTCCGCCGGCGACCGCAGGATCGACAAGGGCATAAAGCCTGAGATCGACGTCCATCAAGTCACCTTTGCGCGCGCGACAAGCGCGGGCCCATCGAGATTGTAAAGAGCGTCAATGATCGCAACCGCAAAGCTGCCGGGCCCTTCGGCTTTTTCGGCAGCCCTTTCGCCGGCAATACCGATCATCAGCAACGCGGCGACCGTCGCATGAAATGCATCGGGCTCGACGGCGAGACACGCGGCAACCAGCGCCGAACCGGCGCAGCCCATGGCCGTCACTTTCGCCATCAGTGGGTGCCCATTGGCGAGCGCGACAATGCGCTCACCGTCAGTGACGAGATCGGTCTCGCCCGAAAGTCCGACGACAATCTTGTTGGCGCCCGCATAGGCCGCAACTGCATCGCGCGACGGTGCATGGCCCGCCAGTGCATGAAATTCGGCATGGTTGAGGCGCAGCGACCGACGGCCGGCGGCCAATCAGCTCGCGTGCGAAAGCGGCGCGCGGCGGAGCGCGATCGACGAATACCGGATCGAGCACCCACGGTAACGTGTGCTTGGCAGCCGTTTCGACGAGCAATCGCCGTCGCCTGCCGCCGCTCGCCATCGAAAGTGCCGAGATTGACGAGTAGCCCCTGCGCGCCGGCCACGAACGGACCGATCTCCTCGGCCGACAGCGTCATCGAGGGAACGCAGCCGGCCGCGAGCAAAATATTGGCGGTGAAATTCTGCGCAACCGCATTGGTGATACAGTGGACGCGCGGGCCGCGCGCGCGCAAACGCGCAAGGATGCCGGAGGCTGCTTTAGACGCCTCTTGCGCCACGCTATTGCGCGATGTTGCTTGCGGGTGATGCATCTCTGGTCCCTCCGCCGGCATGACCCGGATCAGGTTCGTTGGGTTGGCCTGGATTGGCCTCTCAGTCCGGCACCGCCGGACACCCCACGAGATTGCTGGCTCATACCTATTCCGCGCCTGCCCGCAAGCGCAAGCCGCCTTGCCAGCAACCAGCCGATTTTCTGGATTGGTTAGTCCGCTCATCCCCGCGAACGCGGGGACCCACGATCAAATGCACTGAGACTTGGGACCTGGGCTCTTGACTCCCGGTGGAGCTTATCCTGCGGGGGCGGGAATGAGCGGAAATTGGAGGCTCTCCGATGACCCCCTTCTTCGTCCAGATCAAATGCCAGCTCGGCAAAGCCTACCAGGTCGCCAACGCGCTGGCCGAATCCGAGATCGCCTCCGAAATCTATTCGACCGCGGGCGACTACGACCTGCTGGTGAAGTTCTATGTCGAGGCCGGCACCGATATTGGCCATTTCGTGAATGAAAAGGTGCAGTGCATTCCCGGCATCAAGGATACGCACACCATCATCACCTTCAAGGCGTTTCAGACCTGAAGCTCTGTTTCACACTCTGCCACCTAGCGCCATCCATCGCCTTCCTGCTCAAAAAACAGCCAACCTGAAATTGTTGCTTTCTTCGCCGCCTCGTCGATCTCGAGCAAGATAATTATGCAACTCGGGACAAAGATTTACCCGGCAGCGCAGCCTGTCGCCGGAATAGCTCAATACAACTGAAAATCGCATCTCGTACTTTTTGCGGCCCTGCGTTTCAATTTCACGGCCATCGCGTTTTTCCACCGCAACGATCGCATGCGGCGTCAGCAAAGCAGAATCGAGCAATCGCGCAATTTTCGCATGCGTTTCATTCGGCCGACGGTTCGCAACCGCCATTTCCGGGACCGCATGCCGCTTGTCCATGGAGACGAAATCGCCAACATCATGAAGGCGATGGCCGTTGCCGGCCGCCAAAAAGCACGCATTGTGACAAATCCCATCGGGCAAACTTGCCGACGCCCGATGCGCCGTAAGCGTGCGAGAGAATTTCTTAAACGCTTTTCGTATAAGATCGCGTTTACACTCTATTAATAAGGCGGCGCAGAAGCGCCCCAATCGAGTCCAGCAGAACGCGCGCTATGTATCAACAAAGATCATTGATCACCGAGCTGGAGGATGCGGTCCGGCGCGGCTCTCAGGAAAAGAGGATCGATACCCTCAGGCGCATCACCGATTTATTCCTGGTCCAGAATGACAGGCTCAACGAAGAGCAGATCCAGGTATTCGATCAGGTGCTGGGTCATCTGCTGACGCGAATGGAATCGAACGCGCTGATCGAACTCAGCGAACGTCTTGCGCCGATCAACAACGCCCCCATCAAGGTCGTTCATACTCTTGCGCGCGACGACGAGATCGCCATCGCCGGTCCGGTTCTGTCGCTGTCGGACCGCCTGAGCACGCCCGACCTCATCGAAATTGCCGAGGTCAAGGGTCAACCCCACCTGCTGGCCATCTCAAAACGAAGCAGCCTCAGCGAGTCGCTGACCGACGTCCTGATCGCACGCGGCGACGAGGATGTTATCAGCAAACTGGTCGAGAATTCAGGCGCGCGACTTTCCGAAAGCGCGTATGCCCGCATCGTCGAACGGCCTGGCGCGAGCGAATCGCTTCTGGAAAAGCTCGGTCTGCGCCTTGATATTCCGTTCGGCATTTTCCTTCGTCTGCTCGAACGGGTGAGCGAGGCGGTGCGAACGCGGCTTGTGGCGCTGGTTTCAGAACAACGTCCCGACGTTAAGGACCTGCTGGCCACCATTTCAAATGACGTGATCGAGCGAACGGATGTTGACGTGGATGTCGACTTTGTCGCCGCGCAGGCGATCGTCGAGCGGGCACAGCAACGCGGCGAACTCGATGAATTGACTCTTCTCGAATTTGCGAAGAAGCGCCAATATGCAGCGACCGTCACCGCCCTCGCGGCCTTGTGCTCAGCGCCGATCGAAATGATCAAGCAGATGCTGAGCGAGGGCCGCAACGAAGCGCTGCTGGTCCCTTGCAAGACGGCAGGCTTTTCGTGGCCGACATTACGCTCGCTGTTGCAGGACGATTTGCTTGGCCGCGTGGCGTCCGACGATGACCTCAAGAAGCTGAAAAGCGATTATACGAAATTGTCGCAATCGACGGCCCGGAAGCTGCTCGACTTCTGGTGCGAACATCACGCCCCGCAAAAGTCCTGAGCCTGGTACCTGAGCGCTCGTGCGTCTTAACCGATCTTCCTGTCGGGCTTGGGGAACCCGGCCTTGGGAAACTCGGCCTTGACGATCTGGCTGCGGCGGATGTCATTGGCCTGCCTAAGATAGTCGTCCGCCGCTTGCATCAGCATTCGCTTCGTGGCCGGATCGACGGACGAGCGAGCGCGCGCATAAAGATCGTGCGCTATCTGCCAAAGCTCGTCGACGGTTGTCATGGCGTACTTGTAGGCGCCGCCCGCGATTCCCGCTTGCGACATGTCAAATACCACCTCAGGACAAGTCCTTAGGGGCATTGCCTACCCAGCCAGGCGGAACAGCGTAAACGGACCGGTGCGCGCTCACGCCGCGGTTGGCGGCCCTTCCGCTTCGCGCGCGCGCTGGAGACCGAGCTGGCGTTCGCGCCAGATGACGTACAGGCCGGCGCCGGCGACGATCGAAGCGCCAACATAAACCAATGTGCCGGGCAGTTCGCCGAACAGCCAGTAGCCAAGCAGAAGGGCCCATAGCATCGCGCTGTAGTCGAACGGCGCCACCACGGAGGCGGCGGCAAAACGATAGCTTTCGGTCAGAAAAATATGCGCCAGGCCGCCAAGAATGCCGAGCGCAATCAGCGCGGTGAGTTCGCGCGCCGGTCGGCGAATGCCAGGCGAACGGCAGCGTCAAGCGCGCCGGCAATGGCGCAGACCAGCGAGAAATAGAACACGATCGACGAGGTCGTTTCAGTCTGGGTAAGGCGGCGGGTCTGGATCACGGTGCCGGCGTTGCAGAACGCCGAGGTGATCGCAAACAGCGAGCCCACTGCCGCCGCAGCGCCGGCCGCCCCGGCATAGGACCCCATATCAAAATGTGGAATGAGCATCACGATCACGCCGACAAAGCCGATGACCACCGCGGACCACCGGTAGATGCGCACGCGCTCCTTCAGGATAACGGCCGCAAGCGCAACGGTAATGAGCGGCGACGCAAACGAGATCGCGGTCGCATCGGCGAGCGGCAGCCGGGTGAGCGCCGAAAAATTCGTGAACATGCCGCAAACACTGAGCATGCCGCGGCCGAGTTGCCCGAACGGACGGCCGGTGCGCACGGCGGAAGCGAGCTCGCCGCGCAACGCGTAGATCACCAGGACCGGCAGAATCGCGAAGGCGCTGCGGAAGAACACCATCTGGCCGATGGGCGCGACGTCGCCCAGTTGGCGTACCAAGGCCGACATGCCGGCAAACAGCAGCGCGGAAATCAGCTTCAGTCCGATGGCTTTGAACGGATGCATGGGCGAGCCGGCGATTTGCCCCTGCATACGTCAAATATCGCTCATGCGCACTACTTCGGTGCGGGCAGAGATTTGAGATAGATCGCGATGGCGTCGCGGTCAGCGGCACTCAACTGCCGGGTGTTGGACACAACCTCCATCATCAGGCCACCGACCAGGTCGGCATCGGCTGTCATGCCGGTGTCGAGCGTCTCGGCCAATTCCTCGACTTTCCAATCGTGCAGCTTGGCCTGCGTGATGTCGGGGACGCCACCCTGGCCGGTCGGACTCGGGCCTCCGGTAAAGCGCCGGCTTGACGACGATCGCACCCAGGAAATTCCGTGGCGAATGACATTCGGCGCAATGGCCGGGGCCGTTCACGAGATAGGCGCCGCGATTCCATTGGGCGGACTGCGAGGGATCAGGCGTGAAGTTTTGCCATCGAGAAACAGCAACTTCCAAAATCCGAGCGCCCGCCGGATGTTGAAGGGAAATGACAGCGCGTGGTCGCGCACCTTTCCTGAAATCGCTGGCAATGTTTTCAGATAGGCAAACAAATCGCGCAGGTCGTCGACCGCATGCGCTGATACGAAGTGTAGGGCAGCGCCGGATAGAGGTGTTCGCCGGCGGGAGACGTGCCTTTCGGGCCATGGCGGTGACAAATTGATGCTTCGCTCCAGCTGCCGATGCCATCCTTTTTGTCGGACGAAATGTTAGGCACGTAGAACATGCCGAAAGGCGAATTGAGCGCGAGGCCTCCGCCAAGGCGCGTCGCGTCCTTCTGTTTCGGCACGGCGTGACACGAGGAGCAACCGCCGATCAGAAACATCGTACGGCCATTCGCGAGATCCAGCGTGTGTGGCGTGAACACGGCGCTTGGCGACATCGACTGTGGGGCGGTAAAAAACCAGAGCACTGCCACACCGAGTGCTGTGGCGACGATCGCGACGGTGACAAGCTTGCGGCGCATCCGGCAGGTCCCGCAGTCGGTGGTTGGCTCACACCAGCAGTGGTTGAGGCGCCTTTTGCCCTATTGCCGGGAGAGTCGATAGTCCTTGTGGCAGGCATCGCAGGTGTTACCCACGGCCGGAATCGCCGCTCGCAAACCATCCAGCGAGCCTTTGGCCTTTTCGCGGTTCTCGGCGACCACCTTGCCGAAGGCCGCGGCCTTGGCGTCGAAATCGGTTTTCGTCACCCAGATTTTCGACGATGCGCGGGTTCTCTGACCGGTTTTCGACGTGTCGGGGAAAAGGGCCGGCAGTTTTTTCGCAGTGTCACCCCATTGCGCGAAGGCGGCATCGACCTTGGCTGCATCAAACGGCGCCATGCCGCGCATCATCTTTACGACGATGACGGCATTCTGGTCATTCTCTTTCATCAAAGCTTTCCGTGTCGCAATCGGATCAGATTGAGCGATCACCGTGACTGCTCCGGTCAAAACAAAAATTGCGGCAATTGCCGCTCCCGTCACTCTTCCCATTGAAAATAGCTCGTTTTATCCGGCCAAATCCGAGATCCTTCAACGAAATTGGCACATAATAATCACTGCGCGGCTATTTTCCGTGCAGCAGCGATAGTTTCCCAGATGCGCAACGGAGTTGCCGGCATGTCGATGTGCCGAATGCGATACGCACGCCACAGGGCATCGACAATGGCATTCATGACCGCAGGACACGAGCCGATAGCGCCTGCTTCGCCGGCACCTTTGACGCCAAGGGGATTGGTCTTGCACGGCGTGTTACGGGTCTCGAACACGAAGTCGGGTGCGTGTTCCGCGCGCGGCATCGCGTAATCCATGAAGCTCGCGCTGAGCAACTGGCCAGTCGTTAAATCGTAGACGGTGTCTTCCATCAAGGCCTGCCCAATGCCTTGCACCGCACCGCCATGCACCTGGCCCGCAAGCAACAACGGATTGAGCGTTGCGCCGAAGTCATCGACAACGACGTAGTTGACGATCGTCGTTGCCCCTGTCTCAGGATCGATTTCGATTTCGGCAATATGTGTGCCATTGGGGTAAGTCGGCGGCTCGACACTGAACTCTTTCGTCGCACGCAATTTCTCGGGCGTCGCGCCTGGATGCGCGGCTAAATCGGCAAATGAAATGACGCGATCCGTACCGGCAACGCGCACCGCTCCGTCCGCAATCTCCAGGTCGCCCGCGGATGCTTCCAGCGCGTCCGCCGCGATCTCCTTGATTTGCCCGGCGAGTGTCGTCGCCGCCCGATCGACAGAAACGCCACCGACGGGAATGGAGCTCGATCCCCCGGTGCCGGCACCGCTCTTGATGCGATCGGTGTCACCTTGAACGACGCGCACGCGCTCGGGCGGCAAATCGAGCCGTTCGGCAATCAGTTGCGCATAGGACGTGGCGTGGCCCTGGCCGGTCGATTGCGAACCGATCAGCAAGGTCACGCCTCCATCGCGATCCAGCGTAAGCGTCGCGGTTTCCGGACCATTATTGCCGCAAGCCTCGATATAGGTGGCAATGCCGATGCCGCGCAGCCGCCCGGCTCGCCGCGACTGCGCGGCGCGCTTGTTGAAACCGTCCCAATCCCCGATCTCCTGGGCGCGCGCGAGCGTGCCCGCGAAATCACCGGAGTCGTAAACCTTGCCGGTCGGCGTTGTGTAGGGCAGCGCCTTCGGCTTGATCAGGTTCTTCCGACGCAGCACATCGGGCGCCATGTCGAGATCGTGCGCGGCCGCATCAACCACTCGTTCGATCAGATAGGACGCCTCGGGCCGTCCGGCGCCACGATAGGCATCGACCGGAACGGTATTCGTATAGGCGGCACGCAGCCGAATGTGCGCGACGGGAATATCGTAGGCGCCCGTCGCCATGCCGACACCGAGCCAGGGGATATAGGGCGCATAGCAGGACAGATACGCGCCCATGTCGGCGATGATGTCGAGCTCGAGCGCCAGAAAACGCCCCTTCTCGTCGACCGCCAGCCGCGCCGTGGAAATATTGTCGCGGCCGTGGCTGTCGCCGAGAAAATGCTCGCTGCGATCGCAGATCCATTTGACCGGCCGGCGCGCTCGTTCCGCCGCAACCGCCGCCAATGCGTATTCGCGGTAGGGAAATAGTTTCGTGCCGAAGCCGCCGCCGACATCGGGCGTCACCACCCGCATCTTTTCGGGCGGCAGCTTCATCACCGCGCCGCCAATGATATCGCGGATGATGTGGCTGCCCTGGCTGCCGAGGGTGAGCGTGTAGCGATCACCGTCATATTCGGCGACCACGCCGCGGGTATCGAGATAGTTGGTCACCAGCCGCTGATTGACGATCGTCAGTTCAACGATCCGCGCGGCTTTGGCGAAGGCCTCCTTGGTCGCGCGAGCCTCGCCGGCTTCCGTTTCAAAAGCGAGGTTGTTGGGCCGGTCCGCCCAGACCTTCGGCGCGCCGGGCTTGAGCGCCGCCACGGCGCCAACCACGTGCGGCAGCTCCTGCCAGTCAACGGCCAAAGCCTCCGCTGCATCTTTCGCCTGCTCGAGGCTGTCGGCGACCACAAAGGCAATGGCGTCGCCCACGTGCCGCACCACATCCTTCGCAAGGATCGGATACTCCGGGACCTTGATATCCACGTCAGCCAGGACACCAGGCGTCGGCAACGGGCCCAGCGCGGAAATATCGGTCGACGTCAGCACCAACCGGACGCCCGGCATCGCCCTTACTTTTTCAAGGCCGTGAATCCGGAATCGCGCATGGGCGTGCGGTGAGCGCACCATGACAGCGTGAAGCGGCTTGCCAGGCGCGACGTCAGCAATATAGCGCCCTGCCCCGCGCAACAGCGGATCGTCTTCCTTGCGGGTGAGCGGCTGGCCAAATCCAAATTTCATCGTCATTGGCAGCCGCCTTGCGCTAATCGAGGGTGATTAACTGGTCTTTTTCCGGGGTTCTTTGCGCGCGCGCAGAAAGACGCAGCGCCACCCAGCGCGAGACCACGTAAAAGACCGGCGTGAAGATCAGGCCGAATGCGGTGACTCCGATCATACCGGAAAACACCGCAGTGCCCAGTGTCTGCCGGAGTTCTGCGCCGGCGCCGACCGCCCAGACCAGCGGCGTCACGCCGAGAATGAAGGCAAAAGACGTCATCAGGATCGGCCGCAGCCGCAAGTGCGCCGCCTCGACCGCGGCGTCGAACCGGTCACGACCGCTGTCCTCGAGTTGCTTGGCAAACTCGACGATCAGAATGGCGTTTTTGGCCGCAAGACCGATCAGCACGACGAAGCCGACCTGGGTGAGAATGTTGTTGTCCTGGCCCCGCAGCACCACGCCGACGATCGAGGCGATGAGGCACATCGGCACGATCATGATCACCGCCAATGGCAGTGTCAGGCTTTCGAATTGCGCCGCCAGCACCAGAAATACGAAGACCACGGCCAGCACGAAGGCGAAGGTTGCGGTACTGCCGGCGCGGATTTGCTGGAAGGCGAGCGTCGTCCACTCATAGGAAAACCCTTGCGGCAATGTCTCGGCCGCGAGCTTCTCCATGATCTTGATCGCCTGTCCCTGGCTGTAGCCGGGTGCTGCCGCGCCATCCAGTTCAGCCGCCGGATAAAGATTGTAGCGCGGCACACGGTAAGGGGCCGTGATCGTGCGTACGGTGGTGAAGGCGCCGAGCGGCACCGTTTCACCCAGCGTTGTTGCGGACACGAATTTTCAGCACGTCGCTGGGATCGCTGCGGCTTCCGCTTTGCGCCTGCGCCACCACGCGATAGGTGCGGCCGAACAAATTGAAGTCATTGACATAGGCCGAGCCAAGATAAATCTGCAACGCCGCAAATACATCCGGCACATTGATGCCGAGCAGCTGCGCCTTGGTGCGATCGATGTCGAGATAAAGCTGCGGCGTCGTGTTTTCGAACAGCGAGTACACCTGCAGCAAGCCGGGGGTCTGCGCCGCTCGTCCCATCATCGCGTAGACCGCGCCCTGCAAGGCCTGCGAGCCGCGGCCGGCGCGATCCTCCACCATCATGCGGAAACCGCCGGCATTGCCGATACCGGATACGGGCGGTGGCGCGGCGACGAAAATCAGGCCGTCATGGATAGCCGACAGGCGCTGGAACAGCTGCCCCTGGATCGCAGCCGCCGATTGCTGCGGATCCTTCGCACGCTTCTCGAAGTCGTCGAGCGTCACGAAGACGGCGCCGGCATTCGGAGCATTGGTGAAGGTGGCGCCGGAGAAACCCACGATATTTACCGCATGCGCAATCCCGGGGATTTTCAGCGCAATCTCGACCGCCTTGCGGTTGACCTCATCGGTGCGCGCAAGGGATGCCGCCGGCGGCAATTGCGTGACGATGATGAGATAGCCGCGATCGAGCTGGGGAATGAAGCCGACCGGCGTCTTGCGGAATTCATTCAGGCCGAAGGCAATGACGCCGACATAGACCACCAGCATCAGCACCGCGATGCGCACCAGTTTGGCGGAAAGCTTGCCATAAGCATGCGTGAGCTTGTCGAAATACCGGTTGAAGACGCCGAAGAAGCCGTGGATCGGCTTGCTCCACCAATGCCCGTCTTCGATCTCGCGATGCGGCTTGAGCAGCATGGCGCACAGCGCCGGCGACAATGTCAGCGAGACGATCAAGCGAGATGATGGTGGCGCCGGCAATGGTCAATGCGAATTGGCGATAGAACTGACCGGAAATGCCGGTGATGAAGGCTGACGGGATGAACACCGACGACAGCACCAAGGCGATCGCAATCAGCGCGCCGCCGACCTCGTCCATGCTTTTGACCGCGGCGTCGTGCGGCGAAAGCCCCGCCTCGATGTTGCGCTCGACATTCTCGACCACGACGATGGCGTCATCGACGACAATGCCGATCGCCAGTACAAGTCCAAACAACGACAGATTGTTGAGCGTAAAGCCGAACGCCGCCATGAAAAAGAATGTGCCGATCAATGAGACCGGAATGGCAACGATCGGAATGATGGCGGCACGCCACGTCTGCAGGAAAAGAATGACGACCAGGACGACGAGGATGATCGCCTCGCCGATCGTCGATTCGACCGCATCCACCGATTGCTGAATGAATTGCGTCGGATTGTAGACGATGTCGTATTTCAGGCCGGGTGGAAATCGCTTGGCCATCTCATCCATTGCGTCCTGGATCGCTTTTGCGGTCGCCAGCGCGTTCGAGCCAGGCCTTTGGAATACCCCGAGCGCAATGGCCGGGTTGAGATCCAGATACGAGTTCGTCGAATAATCCTGAGCGGCGAGTTCGACCGTCGCAATATCCTTGACGCGCACCACGGCATTAGGTGTCTGCTTGATGACAATATTCGAGAATTCTTCCGTGCTGGTGAGACGGCCGAGCGTCTGCACCGAAATCTGGAATGCGCCAGGCTTGTCGACCGGCGGCTGATTGAGCACGCCGGAGGCAACCTGTACGTTTTGCCCCTGCAGCGCGAGCACAACGTCGTTTGCGGTGAGCCCGAGCGATTGCAGCCGGTCCGGATCGAGCCAGGCCCGCATTGCGTAGTCGCGGCTGCCGAACACGGTGATGGATCCGACGCCATCGACGCGCGTGAGCGCATCGGTAATTTCAATGGTGGCGTAGTTGGAAATAAACAGCGTGTCGCGCGATTTGTCCGGCGAGTAGAGATGCACGACCATCATGAGGTCGGGCGAACTCTTGTTGACCGTGACGCCGATATTGCGCACGTCCGCCGGCAGGCGCGGCTGGGCGATCGCCACACGGTTCTGCACCTGCACCTGCGCGATATCGAGGTTGGTGCCGATATCAAAGCTCACCGAAATCGTGAACCTGCCGTCGCCGGTCGAATTCGACGACAGGTAGATCATGTTTTCGACGCCGTTGATCTGCTGCTCGATCGGCGTCACCACCGTGGCCGCAACGACGTCGGCGCTGGCGCCCGGATATTGTCCGGACACGGTAATGGTCGGCGGAGCGATTTCCGGGATATTGCGCGATCGGCAAACGAAAGAACGCCACGCCGCCGAGGATCACGAAAACAATCGAGACCACGGACGCGAAAATCGGCCGGTCGATGAAAAAATGCGAAATGCGCATGGGCTTTTTCCGGCCCGCTACTTGGCCTGTTGCGGCGCGCCGGCCGCTCCGCCCGGGTCGGGCTTCGCGCCCTGCTCCTCGGGCCGCACCTTCGCGCCCGGGCCGCGCCTGCATCAGGCCACTGACCACAATCCGGTCGTCGGGCCCGATACCATTCTTGATGACGCGCAGATTGTCGGACGTCAGTTGGCCGAGCGTCACATATTTTATCCGCGCCGTGTCCTGCGCGTCGATGACGATCACGAACCTGCGCGCCTGCTCGGTGCCGATGGCCGCGTCAGGTACAAGCAGACCTTCATAAGGCGACGAGCCCGGCACGCGCACGCGCGCGAACATGCCCGGCGTGAGCACCCCGTTCGGGTTCTCGAATACGGCACGGCCGCGAATGGTGCCGGTTGCGCGGTCGATCACGTTGTCGACGAAATCCATGCGGCCCTTGTGATCAAAGTCATTCTCGTCGATGAGCTTAAGGGCAACCGGCACGCTGGCATTGCGGCTGGCGACATCCTGTCCGCCGTTCCTGGCGAGCCGCTCGTATCGCAAATAAGACGCTTCATCGAAGGTGAACTCGAAATAGATCGGATCGGTCGAGACAATCGTGGCAAGCAGCGTTGTGTTGCCGCCGGTGCCGCCGGTCACAAGGTTTCCGGGCGAAACGCGCCGGTCGCCGATGCGGCCATTCACCGGCGCGCGCAGTTCGGTGAACTCCAGATCGAGTTCGGCCTGACGCACGGCCGCCTCGTTATTGCTCACCGAGGCCTTGGCGTTGCGAAAGGCTTGCGCGCGTTGCTCGAAGGTCTGGTCGGTGATGGTCTTGTCGCGCACGAGTTGCTGGCCGCGCGTATAGTCGGATTCGGTGAAGGCCACATTGGATTGCGCCTGCACCAGATTGGCGCGTGCCTGATCGAGCGTGTTCTGGAACGGGCGTTTGTCGATGGTAAACAACAAGTCGCCTTGCTTGACGAGCTGCCCGTCCTTGAAATGCAAGCCTTCGAGATAGCCCGAAACACGCGCGCGCACCTCGACTGAATTGATCGCCGTGAAGCGGCCGACATACTCATCATAGTCAAAAACTGTGCGCTTTATCGGCTTGGCCACCGTCACCGCCGGCGGCGGTGGTCCACCACCTTGCTGCTGGCTTTGACCACAGCCTGCGACCAAAGTCGCAAACACCAGAGGCAAGGCGAAAGCGCTCACGCGCGATGCATCAAAAAAAATGATGAAACTCGTTTCGTCGGATTCATGAATTCCTGCAATGCCGCGGCGTCGTCAGTCGGCCCGTCCCAATAGCCTCGGCGGGCATGTATGTCCATTCACCAGTTCGGCAATAGCCGCAATGGAATTATGGGTTTACCGCGCTGCCTGGCACGAAATGCCGCAAGCCAGCTCGGACCAAACAGAAGCAATACAGTTCCGCCGTAAACCACGGCGCCAATCACCGCGAGGACACCCAGCGTCACAAGATTATGCAGGTTATTCCAGCCTGATAACCATCGGCTGACCGGCGCAGCGCACAACCACAACACCCCGGCGAGCACAACGCCGGCAAAGGCGAGCCTGAGAGTCGACTGCCGAAGGCGTTCGTCACGTTTGATGTGACCAGCGCGCGCCGCAAACCAGATGACCAGACCCAGATTAATCCACGCGCCGATCGATGTTGCTAACGCCAGGCCGACCTGCGCGAGCGGTCCCATGAGCAAAACCTTGAAAGCAATATTGACCGCCGCCGCGAGCAGCGCGGCCTTCACCGGCGTGCTCGTATCACCGCGCGAAAAGAAGGTCGCAACCGCGCTGCGGATCAAGACGAATGGCAACAGGCCAAAGGCGTAGGCCATCAGCGTGCGTCCAGCCGCATCGGCATCGGCGGCCGTAAAGGCGCCACGCATGAACAATGCGCGCATGATGAGATCCGGTATGACGAAAAATGCCGCGACGCACGGAATTGAAAGTAGCAACGTGAACTCGATTGCGCGGCTTTGCGCATGTGCCGCGCCGCTGTGATCTCCACCAGCAATGCGACGGGACATTTCCGGAAGAATGACGGTGCCGGCCGCAATGCCTATGACGCCGATTGGCAGTTGATTGAGACGATCCGCATAGTAGAGCGCGGACAACGCACCAGCCGGCAGGAAACTCGCAATGATGGTGTCGGCAAACAGCGCCAATTGCACGCCGGCAGAGCCGAGCGTCGCCGGTCCAAGCGCGCGAAAAAATTTTCGAACGTCGGCATCGAGTTCTGGCCAGCGCAATCGTGCCAGCACTCCTGCAAGACTTGCATCGCCGGCAACCAGAAGCAATTCGAGGACCCCGGCAACTAGCACGCCCCAGGCTGCTGCATGTCCTGCCGTTGGAAAGAAGGCCGCAAGTGCGAGCGCAAGCATGAGCGACAGGTTGAGCAGAATTGGAGCGGCGGCGGCCGCCGCGAACCGTTGCAGCCCATTGAGGATTCCGCCGTAGAGCGTTACGAGCGTGATCAACAGCAAATAAGGAAAAGTGATGCGGGTGAGCTCGACTGCCAGCTCAAACCGCCCGGGATCGCGTGCAAACCCGGGCGCCAGAACGTCAATGACAGCTGGTGTGAACACCAACGCCACCAATAGCAATACGATCTGGCTGGCGAGCAGCAGCGTAAAGATGCGGTCCGCGAATTGTCCGGCGCGGGCGGCGCCGCCCTCCTCCCTGATGCGGGCATAGGCCGGTACAAAGGCAGCGTTGAATGCACCCTCGGCAAAGATAGCGCGAAAATGGTTCGGGAGCCGGAGGGCGACGAAAAAGGCATCGGCGACAGGGCCGGCGCCCAGAACCGCGGCCAAAATTATGTCGCGAATGAAGCCACTGATACGCGAGAGCAGCGTGAACCCACCGACGGTCAGAATGCGGTCAATCATCGGGGACGTGCCTGCTGCGTGGCGAAAACACTGCGGATTAAGGTCTACTCGACGAATAGCAATAGTCAGAAACGTGGAACTGCCTTAAGACAATTCTGCGCCGGAACAAAGACCCTCGACCAACGACGATCCATGGCTTCACCGATCATCCCCATCCTGCTGGCCGGCGGCGCCGGGACCAGGCTTTGGCCGGTCTCGCGGGACGCCCTGCCCAAGCAGTTCCTGCCATCTGGTCGGCGACCGGTCGACCTACCAGGAAACCCTCCTGCGTGTGCAGGATCCGATGTTTGCACCGCCGATCGTCATTACCGGCCCCAATTTCCATTTTTTCGCACGGCGCCAGGCTGAGGAAGTCGGAGTCGACGCCACCGTCGTGATCGAACCGATGCGTCGCGATTCCGGACCCGCCATCGCAGCCGCGACCGCGATTGCCGCGAACCGCGACCCGCAGGCGGTCGTGCTCGCGCTTGCCGCCGATCACATTATCCTGGACGTCGACGCATTTCGTGCCACCTGCCTTGCCGGCCGTGCGGGCGCGGAGGCCGGCCGCATCGTGACATTCGGGATCAAGCCGACCGAGCCAAAGACGAGCTACGGTTACATTCTTCCCGGTGAAGCAATCGGCGACGGCAAGGTCCGCGCCGTCAAGAGTTTCGTCGAGAAGCCGGATTTAGCCACCGCCGAGCGCTACCTGCGCGAAGGCTATCTCTGGAATTCCGGCAACTTCCTTTTCCGCGCCGACGTCTTGTTGTCTGAACTCGAGCGGCTGGAGCCCGATATGGCGGCGGCGATCAAAGCCGCCGTGGCGAATGCCAGCGACGACCTCGGTTTCGTGCGCCTGCAACCGGAAGCCTTCGCGCGCGCGCCGCAGAAATCGATCGACTATGCCGTGATGGAAAAGACCGACCGCGCCGCGGTCATTGCCGGCGACTTCCGCTGGTCGGACATCGGCAGCTGGGACGCGCTGTTCGACATCACAGAGCCCGACAAGCAGGGCAACGTGGTGCAAGGTCAGGCCGTGACGATGGACACGACCGGCTGCGTGGTTCATTCCGATGGGCGTTTGACCACTCTGGTCGGCGTCAAGGACCTGGTGGTGGTCAGCACCTCCGATGCCGTGATGGTGGTTCCACGCGTCGCGCGCCCAAGAGGTGCGCGAACTGGTCACCAAACTCAAAGCCGCAAAGCGCGCGGAAGCAACCGACCATAAGCGCGTGCACCGGCCCTGGGGCTACTATGAGTTCATCGATATGGGCGAGCGCTTCCAGGTCAAGCGCATCGTCGTCATTCCGGGCGGGATTCTGTCTTTGCAGAAGCACCGGCACCGCTCCGAGCATTGGATCGTGGTGCGCGGTACCGCCGAAGTCACCATTGGCGAGCAGGTCCGCGCGGTCCACGAAAACGAGTCCGTTTATATCCCGATCGGCAGCGTCCACCGGATGGCAAACAAGGGGAAAATCCCGCTCGAACTGATCGAGGTGCAGACCGGTAGCTATCTCGGCGAGGACGATATCGAGCGGCTCGAGGATATCTACAAGCGCAGCTGATCAGGCGCTAATTTACCGGACGATTACTTCTTCAGAGCACGCCACGTCGCGTCAATAATGCGATCCTGGGTGGCAATATCAAGATAAGCATGCATTGGCAGGCTGATGACCTCTGCCGCCAGACGATCGCTCACGGCGACACCGCCCTTACCGACCGGAAAATGCTTGTAGGCCTGCTGCCGGTGCAGCGGGATTGGATAGTAAATTGCGGTCGGAATTCCTTCAGCCTTGAGGGCAGCGGCAAGTTCATCACGACCACCGCCGGCAACGCGGATCGTGTACTGCGCCCATACCGAGGTGGAACCGGCCGGTACCACCGGCACGGTCACGACATCGCCAAGCCCTTCGCTGTAGCGGCGTGCGGCTTTGTTGCGGGCGTCAATTTCGTCCGGGAATATCTTGAGCTTCTCGCTGAGGATTGCCGCCTGGATGGTGTCGAAGCGTGAGGCGAGACCGATCCGCACATTGTCGTATTTGTCACTGCCCTGCCCGTGGACGCGCAGGCTCCTCAGCGCTTCGGCAAGCCCATCATCATCGGTCATCACAGCGCCGCCATCGCCGTAGCACCCGAGCGGTTTGGCGGGAAAGAAACTGGTGGCCGTGGTATGGCCGAAGGTGCCAAGCCTGCGGTTATCGTAGACGCCGCCAAAGCCCTGCGCGGCATCGTCAAGGATCAGCAGGTTTTCGGCCTTCGCCGCCGCTGCAATAGCGGAGTGATCCGCCGGCAAGCCGAACAGATCGACCGGAATGATCGCTTTCGGCTTCAGTCCTGCTTCTTTTGCAGTTGCGACCGCCCCCGCAATACCCTTTGCGTCAATATTGAATGTTGTTGCATCAACATCGACAAAGACCGGTGTTGCGCCGACCAGGACGGCCACTTCCGCGGTCGCGCAAAAAGTGAACGACGGACACAAAACGGCGTCGCCGGGTCCGACACCCATCGCGCGCAAGGCAAGCACAAGAGCATCGGTCCCGCTTGCGCAGGTGACCACATGGCGGGCCCCGCAGAACGCAGCGAGTTCCGCCTCGAACGCCTTTACCTCCGGGCCCAGAATGAACTGGCAATGATTCAAGACCCGCGTCACCGCCGTGTCGATGGCCGACCCAAGCCGCCGACGTTGAGCGGCAACGTCAATGAACGGAATGGATGGGGGGCTGGAACGCAAATTCATTTAAACGTCCGCACGAATATGACGCCGGTCAGCCGACGACAGCGCGCGGGCCTTTCCGTTGCGCGGGCGCAACCGCGGTCGGGCGCGCGGCAAGGCAGCGCGTCGCAATCTCGAGGCTGGCCACGGCTTCCTCGCCGGTCACGGCCGGCGCGGCGCCTGAACGGACCGCACGCAGGAAGGCGAGCAGTTCGGAACGCAGCGGCTCGGCATGGCCGACCGACAGATGGCGCATCGAGTAGCTGCCGTCGGGCTGGAAACCGAAGCATTCGGTCACCTGCCGGGTCAGCAGATCGCCGGTGACATATTTACCGCGCGTGGCCACCGTGACGTTGCGCGCCTTGAACGGCGTCAGCCAGTTTGTGTTGATGTGCGCAAGCACGCCGGACGCCGTCCGGAACTGGAGCAACGCGATGTCCTCGCGTTCGGCGACCGCACTGGAAAGCTGCGGCTGCACCTCGATAATGTCGGAATCGGTGAACCAGCGGATCAGGTCGATATCGTGCACGGCCAGATCGATCACCACGCCGACATTCGACATGCGCGGCGGGAATGGTCCAACCCGGGTGATGGCAATCGAGAGAATGTCCTCGCCGCGGATCGCTTCCTTGATCGCCTCGACGGCAGGATTAAAGCGCTCGACGTGCCCGACCATCAAAGTCAGGCCCGCGCGGCGCGCCGCATTGATGATCTCGCGCCCCTCTTCTACCGATGAGGCAATCGGCTTTTCCACCATGACGTGGACGCCACGCCCAATACAGGCCAGCGCAATATCGCGATGAAGGTGGGTAGGCGCCGCGATGGTGATCGCATCGACATCGCGATCAATCAGCTCGCCGACATCGGCAACAGCGACACAACCCAAAGTACGGGCGACAAATTCAGCCTGCTTGCGATCAGGATCGGCTACGCCGACGAGCTCGGTGCCAGGCAAGCCGGCGAATACACGGGCATGGTTGCTGCCCATGACGCCGACGCCGACGACGCCCACACGCAACGGACGCTCCGCGCTTGCTGCTGCAGCCTGCACCATGTCTCGACGGTATCCCCACGCCCACTAAGTCCGCTTCCGATCCACTAGCATGGCCATACGCGGCTGGCGACTACCCACCGGAAACCGAGGTGAACACGTTTTGATTCAAAGCGTTACAGGCGCGCAATTCCGCGCTTCCGGTATCTCAATATCCACAGCTATTCAGCGGCGTGCGAAGCAGGAACAGCGAGTCGCAATCCCGCTGCAACGGCATCGTCCCGGAATGATTTTACCGCCGCGAGCGAGAGTTCCGCCGCCGTCATGGTGGCAAGCGCGGGAAGTTTCTTGAGCACATCGGCAGGCGCGGTGATGATGTGGCATCCCATGTCGTCTGCCTCCACCACGTTGAAAACTTCGCGCGTGGATGCCCAAATAATTTCAACATTGCGGGTTTTGCGGGCGCGCGTGATGCGTCCTGCATGATCGGCCGGTAGTCAATGCCGAAATCGGCCAGGCGGCCTGCAAACACCGACACGCAGGCAGGCGCACCACCATCGAGAGCCTCGACAGCCCCGTGCGACCTGCTCACCGGTGAAGATGGCTGTCATATTGATTTTGACACCGTCGTGCGAAAGTATCCGCACTGCTTCAAACAGCGGCTCACCGCGCGTGTTCGTCACCGGCAATTTCACGTAGACGTTCTTGCCCCACGACGCAATAATGCGGGCCTGCGCGACCATTTCCGTAACGTCATCGGAAAAAACCTCGAACGAAATATGCCGATCCGGCACCGCCGTCACGAGCTCGCGCGCGTAGCGCGGCATAGTCGCTGACGCCGGCTTTCTTGAGCAATGAGGGATTGGTGGTAAATCCGGCGATCCACGGCTGTTTGGCCATCTCGACGATCTGCGCCTTGTCAGCGCCATCGGTGAACAACTTAACTTTGAGATCCGACAATTTTGTCATTCCGATCACCTTTTCGAGGCTCGCGTCTGTAGCCGAATTTATCCCATTCTCATTACAAAACAATCGAGGTATGAAATTGGCTCTCTTGTCCAATTTTAAACGATCTGCCCGCCATATTCGTTCGATTACTCTGAAGATTCCCGAAAGACGCGAGACCAGGATTTATGGGACGGACCCGCGGCCTGTTACTCTTCTTGGTCAAAGTAGCGATCTCGCTGGCGCTGTTATATACCGCCGTTCATTTCGTCAATTTTGGCGTGTTGCGTGAGCGCCTTTACCGGCTCAACTATTCCTGGATCGCAGCCGCGCTGATCACGCTGGGACTGCAGCTCACGCTGGCTTCATTGCGCTGGCAACGTATTGCCGAATTCGGCGGCGCATGTCTGAGCGCCGCCCGCGCTGTGCTCTATACGCTGATCGGCTCGTTCTTCAGCCAGGTCTTGCCATCGACTGTCGGCGGCGATGCCGCGCGCATCTGGCTTCTGGCGAGGGACGCCGGCGCATGGAAGAACGCAATCTTCTCGGTCTTGATCGATCGAATTGCCGGGTTGATCTGGCTTGCCATTCTTGTCCTGGTTTGCCTGCCGTGGTCGCTCGCGCTGATCGCAAATCCGGTCGGCCGTACGGCACTCATTTTAATCGGAGTGGCTGGTGCTGCGGCGCCTTTGGGCCTGCTTATGCTGTCGCTGCTTGGCGGCACGTCAATGGCACGCTGGAAAGCCATTCGTCACCTATCGGACATCGCAAAAACCGTCTGGACCGTGCTCACCTCCGCGCGAACGGGAGCGGCGGTAGCGGTCATATCGATGACCGTCCATCTCATGACCGTTATGGTCTTGTGGTTCTGCGCGCAGGCCATCGGCTCATCTTTTACTTTTGTGAATTCGCTATTGCTCATTCCACCGGTGATCCTGATCTCCGCCGTCCCGGTATCAATTGCCGGATGGGGCGTACGCGAGAGCGCGATGATCGCGGCGTTTACCTATGCTGGGCTGCCGGAAAGCGACGGCCTGCTGGTCTCTATCTTGTTCGGAGCCAGCAGCTTCGTTATCGGCGTCGCCGGCGGGATTGCATGGAGCCTTAGCGCCAACCGCATCCGGCTTCGCTCATTGCGTGAGGCCAAGTCCCACGCGATGGATGTCTAGTGGCCAGTCAAACGCACCAGTGCATCGCTGGTCGACGTCACTAGAAACCGCCGCCTAACGCTCGCGCACACGCGCACCGTGGGCAAGAAAATCGGCATATGCCGCTTTCATTCCATCGCGCAGTGGAGTCTTCGCCGCCCACCCCAGCGCCGTTAGCTTTGATATATCGAGGCGTTTGCGGGGCGGACCGTCCGGACGGTTGGTATCGAAAACCAATTCGCCATGATAGCCGACGATTTCGGCGACAACTTGCGCGAATTCTTTGATGCTGACTTCTTCCCCGGTTCCGATATTGAGGAAACCCTCATTCGAATAATGTTTCATCACGAAGACGCAGGCATCACCGAGATCGTCCGCCGCCATGAACTCGCGCCTGGCCTTGCCGGTGCCCCATACGACAACTTTCTCGGCGTGTCCCACTTTCGCTTCATGAAACCGGCGGATGAGCGCAGCGGGAACATGGCTGTTGTCCCGATGATAGTTGTCGCCCGGCCCGTAGAGATTTGTCGGCATCACGGAGATGAAGTCAGCGCCATATTGCCGGCGATAAGCCTGCGCAAGCTTGATCCCCGCGATCTTGGCCACAGCATACCATTCGTTGGTCGGCTCAAGCGAACCCGTTAACAGCAGATCCTCGGTCATCGGCTGCGGCGCATTGCGCGGAAACACACAAGACGACCCGAGAAACATCAACTTTTTCACTTTTGCTGCAACGGCGGCACGCATCACGTTGAGAGCGATGGCAAGATTGTCGGCTAGAAATTCGGCCGGAACCGTATTATTGGCGTAGATGCCGCCAACCCGGGCGGCGGCCAAGAAAATCGCATCCGGCCGTGCGTGCATTATCCAGTTCTCGGTTGCCTCCTGCTTTGTCAGATCAAGCGTCTCATGGCCTGCGGTCAGCACTTCGCAGCCTTCCGACGCCAGCCGGCGCAAGATAGCGGAGCCCGCCAATCCGGTATGGCCGGCCACGTAAACACGCTTTCCTCGCAGATCGAAAAGCAACGGCGGCG
Organism: uncultured Alphaproteobacteria bacterium; assembly: GCA_963815055.1. Lineage (GTDB taxonomy): Bacteria > Pseudomonadota > Alphaproteobacteria > Rhizobiales > Xanthobacteraceae > Pseudolabrys. The sequence goes on from CAWFEU010000007.1 coordinate 77,312, forward strand.
CCATCGATTTACTCACGCTGACCGCCGCGCCCGGCTTCACTGCGCAGCGCCTTGCGATCTTCTTCGACCATCTCGGTCACGAGCGCATCGAAAGTGACGCGATGTCTCCAGCCGAGCGTAGCATGTGCTTTTGACGCATCGCCGATCAGAACATCCACTTCGGTCGGGCGGAAATAGCGTGGGTCGACTTTGACCAGTTCCTTGCCGCTGGATCTGTCAATTCCGATTTCATCCTCGCCCTTGCCTCGCCAGCTGATGGTGCGGCCGGTCGCTGCAAAGGCGCGCTCGATAAACTCGCGCACAGTGTGGCTATCGCCCGTGGCCAGCACATAGTCGTCGGGTCGCGGTTGCTGCAACATCATCCACATGCCTTCGACATAGTCGCGAGCGTGGCCCCAATCGCGGCGCGCATTCAGGTTGCCGATATAGAGCTGCTCTTGCAGCCCCGCCTCGATTGCCGCAACCGCGCGCGAAATCTTGCGCGTGACAAAGGTTTCGCCGCGGATCGGGCTTTCATGATTGAACAAGATTCCATTTGAGGCGTGGATGCCATAGGCCTCGCGATAGTTCACGGTAATCCAATAGGCATAAAGCTTGGCGGCACCGTATGGGCTGCGCGGCGCAAATGGTGTTGATTCATTCAACGGGCCACTCGACGTGTTGCCGTAAAGCTCGGACGTCGACGCCTGGTAGAAACGGACCCGGGATTTCAAGTTTCAGAATTCGGATCGCCTCCAGGAGCCGCAGCGTGCCCAAGGCGTCGGCGTTGGCGGTATATTCCGGCGTCTCGAAGCTAACCTGAACGTGGCTTTGTGCAGCCAGATTATAGATTTCCGTCGGTTGTGATTCCTGAATGAGCCGGATCAGATTGGTTGCATCCGTCATATCCCCATAATGTAAAAAGAACCTGGCGTCCTTAACGTGGGGATCGACATATAGATGATCGACGCGCTGGGTATTGAGCGACGACGAACGCCGCTTGACGCCGTGCACGATGTAGCCTTTTGCGAGCAACAGCTCGGCAAGATAAGCACCATCCTGGCCAGTGGTGCCGGTAATCAGTGCGACCTTGTCTCCCATGGAAAACGCCTCGTTTCCTGCGCGCCAGTTTATCTCAAAGACGATGGTAAGTGCGATACCAATGGATGAACCGCGAAACTCCATCAGCGATTGGCGTAACCGGGCGGAAACCAACATCGCGCGTCAAATCATCAATATCCGCATACGTCGCTGTCACATCACCCGGCTGCATGGGCAGCAGTTCGCGCTTGGCCTTTTTCCCGATGGCTTCTTCAAGAAGCCGCACAACCTCAAGAAGTCCAACCGGCTTGTTGTTGCCGATGTTGTAGACGCGCCACGGCGCAGCGCTGGAGGCGGGATCAGGCGACGCAAGTCGAAAATTTTGAATTGCCGACGGCCGGGCGATCCATCAAGCGCACGATCGGCTCCACCACGTCGTCAATATAGGTGAAGTCGCGGCTCATATCGCCATTGTTGAACAATTTGATGGGTTCGCCGGCAATGATCGACCGCGTGAAAATCCACATGGCCATGTCGGGTCGACCCCACGGCCCATACACAGTGAAAAACCGTAAGCCGGTCATCGGAAGACCGAACAGATGCGCGTAGGCATGCGACATCAACTCGTTGGCCTTCTTTGTTGCGCCATAGAGGCTCAAGGGGTGGTCGACATTGTCGTGAACCGAAAACGGCATTTTCGTATTCGATCCGTAGACCGACGATGACGATGCATAGAGGAGGTGCCGGCACCCATTGTGGCGACAGCCCTCGAGGATGCTGGCAAAACCGGTGAGATTGGCGTCGACATAGGCGAACGGATCGACCAATGAGTATCGAACGCCGGCCTGTGCCGCGAGATGCACCACGTATGGAAAGCGGTGTTCCTTGAACAGCGCGGCCATGCCCTTGCGGTCGGCCAGATCAAGTTTGACGAAGCGCATGCGACCGGATTTGACGAGCTCCGCGCGGCGGGCTTCCTTCAGCGCCGGATCGTAGTACGCATTCATATTGTCGAGGCCAACGACGTCGCGGCCCTCTTGCAGAAGACGTTGCGCAACGTGAAAGCCGATAAATCCGGCCGCGCCAGTGACAAGGATGGGTCCGTCAGTCATCGGCATTATTCCGCGTCTGTCGGGCAAGGCTTAAAGACGCCACAGGTCGATTCCTTCCGGCTTGATCGTCCGGTCAAGTCTTGCCTTGATGTCTAGCACAATGCCCTTGCCGTCTTTGAGCAATTTGGCGACAAGCGGCCAACTGCCCGAAACGTAGTCTCTGATGCGCAACAGCGAAAACAACTGCATCCGCGGGCCGCAATAATTCGAGCGGGGTCAATTTTATTCCGTACTCGTGGATGGTTTCGTCGGGTGATGCGAGCGGATCAGCAACCTGCACGTCGACGCCTACACGCTCAAGTTCGCGCGCAATGTCGATCACCTTGGAATTGCGGATGTCGGGGACGTTTTCCTTGAATGTCATGCCGAGAATCGACACCGTCGGATTGGCGCGACCGCGCTGCAATAACGCCCGCATGCATTCCCGCGCCACCCGCTCGCCCATGCCATCATTGATGCGGCGCCCGGCCAGAATGATCTCCGGATGGTAACCGGCCCTTTCGGCACGAAACGTCAGGTAATAAGGGTCAACTCCGATACAGTGCCCTCCAACCAGCCCTGGCTGGAAATTCAGGAAGTTCCATTTGGTCGACTGCGGCAGCCAGAACATCGCCCGTGTCGATACCGAGTTGGTGAAAAATGGCTGACAGCTCGTTCATGAACGCGATATTGAGGTCACGCTGTGTATTTTCGATGACCTTCGCAGCCTCGGCGACCTTGATTGACGGCGCCCGATGTATGCCGGCTCTCACGACCGAACCGTAGACATTCGCGACAATATCGAGCGTGCGTGCGTCCTGCGCCGAAACAACTTTGATGATTGTTTCGAAGCGATGCTCCTTGTCGCCCGGATTGATCCGCTCCGGCGAATAGCCAACGGTGAAGTCGCGTCCGCCTGAAAGGCCAGATTTGCTTTGCAGCACCGGCAGGCATTCTTCCTCGATCGTGCCGGGATATACAGTTGATTCGTAGACGACGATGTCGCCGCGCTTCAGCACCTGGCCAACCGTGTCAGAGGCTGCCAGCACGGCGCCGAGGTCCGGCCGCCGCGCGCCATCGATCGGCGTCGGCACCGTAACGATGTAAAAATCCGCTTCGGCAAGCTTCGCCGCCTCATGTTCGAATTTCAGTGTTGCCTGGCTGAGATCGGCAGGTGCAACCTCGAGCGTTCGGTCGCGGCCCGCGCGAAGTTCGTCGATGCGCGTGCGATCGACATCGAAGCCAATGACCGGCACGCCCGAGCGCGCGAAGGCAGTCGCGACCGGCAGGCCGACATAGCCGAGGCCGATAACGGCAATTCTTCGATTGTGCGATGACATTAATGCTGTTTGTGTGAGGAGGTCTTTATCGATATGGAGCGTGCAGCCATCTGGATCGGCAAAACCCGATCACGAAGCGAGCGTTCCGGCCCGCGGAACGCGTTGTTTCCAATATACAATCGTAAATTTAAAAGCTACCCCTCGCTTTCGGACGATCAGGCCCATCTGCGGCGCCACGATTCGAACATCAGCAGCGTCCAGATGGCATGTCCTGATACCCCGCGCCCGCCGAGAAAATCCTGATGCAGGCGCGTCGCTTCCGCCGAATTCAGGAGGCCGCCCCCAAATTTTCCGGGCGCCAAAAGATCGGCCGACCACTCGCGCAGGGGCCCACGCAGCCAATCCGCGATCGGCACCGAAAATCCCATTTTCGGCCGCTCAAACATCGTTCGCGGCACGTATTTTTCCAGCACCTGCCGCAGAAGCCATTTCGATTCCCCGTTGCGGACCTTGAATCTGTTCGGCAAGCGCCAGCACAATTCGACGATGCGATAGTCCAGAAGTGGTGGACGGACCTCAAGCGATACCGCCATGGAGGCCCGGTCCACTTTTTGAAGGATATCGTCCGGAAGATACAACATCGTATCCCGTAATTGAGTTGCCCCCAGCAAGCTGCCGAGCCTTTCTTCAGCACCGGCGGCAAGCTCGACGTTTTGCTCCGCGACTCCGGAGATCTTCGAAGGCTCAAAACACAAGCTGATCAGCCGCATGTAAAACTCACGGGATTCGGCCGGCATCACAAAAACAAGCTTGTGCAATTTCTCCAGGAGGTGCGCCGGCCGCTGCCGGATCGGAAGCAGATTTTGCAGGATCAAGTATGCTTGGTCGGGGACGATGCGCATCAGAAATGCCAGAAGAGCCCGAAATTGCAGAGGCACCGGGGACAATCGTCGCCAGGGCCCGTCCGAAAAAACGTGGCGATTGTAGCCACCGAGAATTTCGTCGCCACCATCGCCGGACAATGCAACCGTGACATGTCGGCGGGTCAGTTTTGAAATCAGGTAAGTCGGGATCTGCGAGGAATCTGCAAACGGTTCGTCATAAATCTCCGGCAGGGATTTAATCGTATCCAAAGCATCCTTTGCCGTCACCGTAAGCTCGGTGTGTGTCGTTCCGAGATGCTTTGCAATGACGGCAGCTTGCGCCGACTCATCAAAATTCAGGTCAGGTGACCCGACCGAAAATGTACGGACGTTTCCCCGGCGCGCACGCACCATGTAGGCGGCGACGGTTGATGAATCGATACCGCCCGAAAGAAATGCGCCAATCGGCACGTCGCTGATCATCTGCTGTGATACGGCATCTGAAAGCAGTTCGTCGAACAGCTCGACGGCCTCCCTGTCGCCGACATCGAGCGGGTCGCGCACGCCCGCTTCGGCTGCGGCCGCGATCGACCAGTACCGCCGCCTATCTGATCGTTTGCCGGGCGAGATCGTCATGATCTCGCCCGGCAACAATTTACGAACGCCTTTGTAAATGCTGTATGGAGCGGGAACGCAGCCAAACCTGAAGAAGCTCGTCGCCGAGGCCATATCGATCTGGGGTGACCACTGGTCGAGCGCAGCCAAGCCCTTGAGTTCCGACGCAAACGCCAGGCGCCTTTCATCCTCCAGGACGTAGAGCGGCTTGATCCCGAGATGATCGCGCATGAGATAGAGCACGCGCTCATGGCGGTCCCACAACGCAATGACGAACATCCCGTTCATGTCGGCCAGGGTCGCGTTGACCCCGCGCCGCGCGAACGATTCAAGAATGATTTCCGTATCCGAATGGCCGCGCCAGTTGCAGCGCGCCAGTTCCGGGACGTTCGCTATCCTGGGCGCGTTGTAAATCTCGCCATTGAAGCTGATGACCCAGCGTTCGTCCGCGGACACCATCGGCTGCGCGCCTGCCGCAGACAGGTCGACAATCGACAGGCGGCGATGCGAGAGCACCAATCCGGCCGTGGCATCCGTCCATACGCCTTGGCCATCGGGGCCGCGATGGATCAGCGCCTGCGCCATGCCCTGCCCCAGCGTATTCAGCCTTTCGGCTTGCCCGATCAATCGGGTATCAATCAGACCGGCAATTCCACACATACACTTGAATCAGGTTCTGTCAGTTGATTGCAGCCGGTCGCAGAGCAAAGGCCATTGGACCTGGACATTGCGGGGAATTGGATAGAGCCGGCGACGCTGACCCCAGCGATTGAGCCCCAGACCGAGCGTCACGGTGTCCGCAGTGGCCTTGCCGATTTGCAAAGCTATTCCGCCGACGACGGACGAAAGCGGGGCGTGCGTACGTCCGTATCGCCATATTGAATGGCTGAAATTAAAACGTCCGCGCAGGAGCTTTCCGATCTCCAGACTTTGCTGACGGTATCCGACCAGCACATCGGACACGCCGCCAAATGTGCTGTGTCGGAAGCTGCGCAGAAGCAAATCCTGGTCCTGCGTCTTTCTGAACAACTCGTCATACGGATTTGCGCGGAACCATTCCGCTTGACCGCACCAGGTCGGATGGGGAAGCGGAAAACCACGAAAGGGCTGGCGAACAATATCCTTGTGATCGGATCCGATCGGCATGACGCCGATCAGATCGCGGCCGGAAAACACCACCGCGCCCGACGCCGCCAGATCGACGTCTGGATGGCTCTCAAGATACGCCACCTGCTTCTCCAGACGATCCGGAAAGCAGATGTCATCGGCATCCATGCGCGCAATGAAACGTCCACGCGCCAGTTCCACCGCCTGATTGAGACGCGCCGCCAGCCCTTTGCGCTGGCCGTCGCTTTGCAGCCGGATGCGACCGTCCGTGATCGACTCGACAATGGCGATGCCGTCATCCGTAGAGCCGTCGTCGAACAGAATGAGCTCCCAGTCGCTCAGCGTCTGCCACTGCAGCGAACGGATCGTGTCGCGCACGGTAGCGGATGCATTCCGCATCGACATGATGATGGAAACCAGCGGTTGTCTGCTTGTCACGGCAACGGTCAGCTTTCACGAAAGAACAGTCGGCCCGGCAGACCTGCCGCTCCGAACGTCCGCTCGCCGGTCAATCGCCAGGAAGCCTCGAATACAATCCGCCGCGCGCCACGGGCGCTCCTTTCCGGGCCAAGCAAAGTGCGCGTCACGGCCTCAACCGCGGCTCGAATCGGCTTGATGGTTTTTATATTGCGATGCAGATCGATCAGACCCTGCAATTGACCTGGCTCGACCTTCCAGCGCGCTTGCCGGCGTTCTTGAGCTACGTGCGTCTGGACATGGTCCAGAAGATTGCGAAAGCGGCGATCATATGTGTGCTCGGCAACGACACGCCGGTGGCCCGCTGTTGCCATTCGATCTCGCGCAGCCGGGTCCGAGAGATAAGCCGTGATTTTGGCTGCGAGGTCGTCGAGCCGGTCGAAGGTGTCGATCTCGTCACCGGGACGAAAGTAATCGGAGAGGCCATCGACTGTCTGGGTGAGCAGGGCGCCTCCTGCTCCCGGCACTTCGAATACCCGCGCCTTGATCTGGCGGGATCGCCTCAGAAGTACCCCGGTCAGGTGCAAGCCCGAGTCGGAGAAATTCAACGATATCCGTGACTTACGGTAAATTTCGGGAATGTCCGAGGCCGCAACGACACCGCCATCGCTGCCATGGCCGAAGGTTGCGACCTTGATGCCACGCGCGCGCAGACCCTCGATCCATGCGCGACGGTCGCCGTACAGATTTCCGACAAAGCTCACGTCATGAACGCATTGGCTGCTCGGCAGCGGCTCCCGCAGTTGCTCGCGCGATGCAGCCCATTGCGAAAGCACCACATTCCCGAAACCGGCATCGGCAGCCCGCACAGCCGCGTTCTTGTCGGTTGTTATATGGAAGTCGAGATGCGGAATTAAAAACCGCGAGACCTGATTGTATTTCCACGAATCGTCCGTTCCCCAATTCACGACAATAGCGGGAGATTTTTCACGGATGATATCGAGCGTTTCGGACCAGATCTCATAGTTCATCAGGACACAGAAAACGAAGTCTGGCTTGAATGCGATGACCCGATCTAACAAGCGCCGGTTGAGATCGGCAAAATCCGGATAGCCGCTGCGGTCAAAGGAATCGAACAGTTCGGTATCGTGTCCGAGCGCAGAGAACGCCGGCAGAAAATTCGCATACTCGTAGCCGTCGCCGCGGAGCGGATCGCCGTAAGCATATCGGCCGAAGACGCACAGGATCTTCAACCTGGCACTCCGGCGGCAGCACGCTTTACAGCGCTGACGTGGTATCCAACCGTAAACCTCTGCTCCCGGTCGAAGCGATCGAGAACCTTCGCCGCGACAGGAACAACAAAGGCGAGCACAGGAACGAGCAGGCACCAGATCGGCAGCCATGCCAATTCCGCCAAGACCGGCATGCCGAGCGCGAAAGGCTTCGTCATTCGGCAGAAGCGGATTGCTTCCTGTGCAAAATGCCGGAACGAGCCTTCATTGGCGACGACCTGGATACTCTCGAACCCCGCCGTCTGCAGAAAGTGCTGGTACCAATACGGCGTGTATCCGCCGTAGAAGTGATACGGCTCCTGATGAATTCCTGAACCGAGCGGCGCCGTCAGGATGAGGCGCCCACCTGGCGCGAGGATCCGCGAAATCTCCTGCACCACGGCGATCGGCTCCGGGTGATGCTCCAGCACCTCGGTGCAGAGAACGACATCGAAGCTGCCGGCCGCGACCGGGATCGATCTGGCATCGCACACGAAATCAATCGATGCGTATTCGCCATGCCGCAGCTGGGTATCCGCGAGGCTCTTGAAGTCCTGCGTCTTGTACTGGCAGTGCGAAAACGCCTGACGGTACGGTGCCGACCCCGCGCCGATGTCGATGACGCGCGCACCGGCGGGAATTTGCGCGGCCTGCGCCGCGATCCAGCGATCGCGGTTGCGCAGATTGAATGCGAAGAGGTCGTTGTAGCCGAGCCGGCTCAGCACAGCGCGAAACGTCGTCATTTCGAAAAGCAGAACATGCCGCAGCCGTAGTTCATATTGCCGGCTCCGGTGAGTTCGGCGTTGTCCATGTAGTTGCCATCGTCGTCGACCATGGCGAAGCGTTCGAGCCTCAATCCCGGCAGTGCGCCGGCGATCGCCATTGGCGAGAAGACACGATGGGCATTGAAGCAGACCCGCTCGCGCCCGACCGGCGTCGACAGATAGAGCCGCCCGCCGGGCGCAATCACCCGCGCGAGTTCGCGGAGGGCGGTGCGCCAGCCGTCCGGATCAAGACGATCGCCATAGCGGCCCAGCCCGATATGCTCGATGACGTGCAGCGACGACAGCGAACGCACAGAGGCGTCGGCGAAAGGCAAGCGCGTGATGTCCGCGGCAATTGACTCGAGGTTCGGCAGCCGCGTGCGCAGCGGCCTGAAATCGACAAACAGCAACGGAACGAACGCTGAAAGGACGCCGGTTGCAACGACACTCGACCCGACGTCGACGTGGAAGGACGGCTTGCTGGCGTTGAGCGCCCGCGCGAGCCAGGCGGCCTGGTAAAAATAGTGCGGATCGAACGGCGTATGGCTGGCGCGATCGGTCAGGCATGGGCGTAAATCGATGAACTGCGCCGTGTTTTTACCGGCCAGCCCGCGAAAGCGCATCCATTCCGCGAAAAACCGCGGAAGCCGGACAATCGAGGCGAGCTGACGCGGGTCGACAAACGGAAGAACCCAGCTGCGCGCGAATTCTTTGAGCATCAGTTTGAAGAATTCCAGGCGTTCGGCATTGGCCAGTAAGCCCCGCAGCTCAGCTCTTTGATGGGGCGTCCATCCAGGTCCTTGCGCGGGCGAATGTGCATTGCCAGATGCGCTCGCAATCGGCCGGCGTTGAGATGAAACTGCCTCTTGGCCCAGGCGGCCATCGTCCCCACCCCCGCCCCATCTATTTCGCGCCGGCGCACCAATTCGCGCTCGGAGGCGTAGGCATTTGCGCTCGATATCGATTTTTGCCCGGCAGTGCCGGCGGAAAGCGCTGAATGCGAGCGGCACATGCCGTACACGGCCTGCTCGCGCCATGCGGAGGAACAGATCATAGTCTGTAGCAAGGCGGACCTTCGGATCGATCCCGCCAACGCGGCCGTAGATTTCTCGCGTCCAGAAACATGCATCCTGCAAGGGCGTCCATCCGCCGTACAACATCGAGGCCGCCAGGTTATTGACAAAACCGCGGCTGAAACGGATCACGCGGCTTTGCTCGTCGATATAAAAATCGTCCCCGAAGATCAGATCGGCGTCGCCCGCTGCGAAAAGCTCGCGCACTTTCGCAAGTGTTCCATCAAGCAGCAGGTCGCCGGCGTTGATCCAGCACAACACGTCACCGGTGGCGCGGGCGAACCCCTTGGCGAGAGCATCCGCATATCCCTCATCCGGCTCGCTGATCCAATGGGTGATGGCCGTTTCATGCTCGCGGATCAGCGCAACGCTGCCGTCGGTCGACGCGCCATCGACCACGATGTATTCATCGCCGGGGGCGAGGTTGTCGCGCACGGACTGAATTGTCTCGCCGAGATAGGCGGCCATGTTGAAATTGATGGTGACGACGGAGATCCGCATAGAGTTGAGCTTGCCGCGATCCTAAACCCGCGCGGGCCGCCAGCACCGCAATACCGGCTCCAGGCCGGTGAAGATGTCGATGGCCCCCGAGACGTATTCGCGCGCGGTCCATTGCCGCGCCCGCGCAAGGCCTTTCGAGACAAGCTCGGCACGCAGCGCCGCGTCGGAGTGAACGCGCGCGAGAGCGTCCGCAATGTCAGCCGGCTTGGCGGGGTCGGCATAAAGCGCCGCTGCGCCAAGCTGCTCTTCGGCGCCTGGAATGCGCGTGGCCACGACCGGACAACCCAGCGCGAAGGCCTCAAGCGGTGGAAGGTTTTCCGGGCCGCACCAGGATGCATAGGCCAGCGCGATTGCATTTCGATAAAGGTGGATCAAGTCGGCGCGCGACACGAAGCCGAGATAGTTCAGCCGGTCCGCAACGCCGGCTTTTTCGGCGACGGACCAAACGTGTTCGCGATTGCCCTTGTCCGACCCGACAAAGACAAGGTCGGCATCGAGCTTGTGCCGCGAGACGAGCTCGGCGAGCGCCAGAACGAGATTGACGTGGTTCTTGTGCGCCCAAAACTGCGCCGGATATAGAAAATACGGCCCGCTTGATCTTCAGATGCGCGATATCCTGCAATGCGGGCGCGCCCGGACCCGCGTCGAGCGCGAATTGCGGCGTCGGGTGCGGAAGTAGCGGAATGCGGTTCGGCGGAACCGCGTAGAAGTCTTCGACCTCCTTGCGGCCCACCTCCGTCCCGACGATCACTGCACTTGCGCGCTTGAGGAACCAGTCGTGCGCGAGCTCCCGCCCGTCCCACACACCGTTCGCACTCAACTCCGGAAACCACGGCGTCGCGCGGTGCTGGAGATCCCAGACAACCGTGACGTACGGGAGATTGGTATAGTGAACTCCGGCCCCAAGGAACCACACCAGGTCGGCGCCGGCTACTGCCGCGGCGCGATCGATCGCGCTCGGTCGACGCCAATGGGCGCGCACGATGGCGGATTCGCGCAGGAACGGCTGCAGACGCCGCTCGGCGAAGCCGGTCCGCACGGGCTGCACCCTCGGCCCCGATCCGGCCACGTGGGTGCTGAGGGCCTGGGCATTCGCTTCCGGGCAAAGCAGGACGAATTCAATGCCGGACTTGCCGCCCCCGACTTTGAGCAGCGCCTCAAGCACCTCCGTTTCAAAGGTGTAACCGCCGCCCGCCGTCGGCTCATAGCCAGCACAATATGCTGCGATCCGCATTGTCGATGTTACCTGGGCCGTGCCGCCGCTCGAACGGCGCCGGCGATGTGAGCGATGGCATCCTCATCGAGCCGATTCGCCGATGGCAGATAGAGTCCGCTCTCCCAAATCCGGTCGGCGACCGGACACGGAATCTCGCGAAATCCCGCTTGCCGCTTCAGAAATGGCTGCCGGTTCATCGGGCAAAAGAACGTGCGCGTCTCGATCCCCTGCGACGCAAGTGCCTGCGCAAGCTGGTCCCGCGTGATGCCGAATTCGGAGCCAACCGAAATCGCATACATCCAATAGACGTTTCGTGCTTCTGGAAGCTCGATCGGCAGCTGCAAGCCCGGCACATCCTTGAGGAGGCGGTTGTAGGTATGCGCCACTCGTCGCTTCTGCGCGATGATGTGATCGATCCGGGCAAACTGGGCGAGGCCCATCGCGGCCTGATAGCCGGTCATGCGAAAGTTGTATCCTGGCAACTCATGCAGGAATCTCGGCTTGGTGAACGCCAGATTGCGCAGCAGGCGCAATCGTTCGGCAAGCTTTGCGTCATTCGTCACGACCATCCCGCCCTCGCCGGTCGTGATCACCTTGTTGACGTAAAAGCTGAAACAACCCATGTCGCCGAAGCCGCCGGTTATTTTTCCCTTCCACGTCGCGCCATGCAACTCCGCGCAATCCTCGATGACAAGCAGGTTGTGCCGACGGGCGATGTCCATGATCCTGTCCATCCGGGCAGGATGACCGAACAGATGGACCGGAATAATCGCGCGCGAACGCGGCGTGATAAGCGGCTCAATCTGCTCGGGATCGATGTTCCAGGTATCGGGTTCCGAATCGACACCGACCGACACGGCATTGTTGTGATAGGCCGCCAGCGCGGTCGCGATATTGGTCGACGCGCTCATCAGCACTTCGTCGCCTTGGCCGATTTCCGCGGCACTCACCGCCAGCTGCAGCGCCGTTGTGCCGCTCGTGACAGACACGCCGTATTTACAGCCGCAATAGGCCGCGAACTTTTCCTCGAATTCAGGAATCGCCTTGCCGAATGACCCGGAGATTTCACCGCGCCGCAGCGCGGCGACTACGGACGCAATCTCGTCTTCCCCGATATCCGGTTCGTGAACGGGAATTTTATCGTATTTTGACATTGACGCGGTCCATCTCATCGCCAAGGAACGGCCCCTGCTTCACGGAAATGCACTGCATATCCTCAATGACGCGCAGCGAATGAGCGCCGTGAACCAGATTGATCGCATCGCCTGCCCGCAACGTCACGTCGCGCAGCAGGCTGCCGTCAGGCCGGTAAAAGCTCATCGCCACGACGCCCCGCTGGACGACGAACATCTGTTGCACGTCCGGGACATTGCGCTTGACCGGATTATGATAGTGGGGCGTCTCGACAAAGCCGGCTTTGTGGGCGAGCAGTCCGAATTGAAATGAGGATTTTGCGTCGGAAAAAAACCGCGTTTTCTCGACCGTCGAGTCTGCCCAGATGATTTCGGCGTAAAGCACGCCATCATCCTCAATCACTTCATAGGCCATGGAAATTTCGTCCTTGCGAATTGTCCGATGTCAGAGATTCGGCACCGGTCCGATCTCACGGACCAGGCGCGCCGGATTCCCGGCCACGATCGACCGTGGCGGAACGTCATGGGTCACGACGCTCCCCATGCCGACGACCGCCCCTGCGCCGATTGTCACACCCTTGAGGATGATGCTGCGCGCGCCGATCCACGCGCCCTCGCAAATCCGCACCGGCGCCATTGCGCTGTGGGTCCAGTCATGACGGCGGCCATTCATCCAGTTGGCAAGGTCTTTGGTGCGTAGCTCGGGGTAGATGCTGTGATTGTCGCTGTCCGAAATCACGCATTCATAACTGATGAGCACATCGCGCTCGACCGTGACGGACAGGGCACAATCGATCACCGTGCCGCCTCCGACCAAAACATTGTCGCCAAGGTCGATCCGGCTCTGGTCACGTTCGGCTACAACCTGGCCTTGGATGAAGCAGTTGCGGCCAATGCGGATTTCTCCGCCCGGCGCGCGGCGCTCGACCTGCCCCGGCATGCGTGTACCCTCGCCCACGCTGACCGCCTGCGACCGGTTGATACGCATCCGCCTCGCGTCGCGGAGCTTTCGCAGAACACCGATCATGCGCGGCTGTCACCCACTTTGCGAGCCGGGTTGCCGACCATGATGGCGAAGGGCGGCACGTCGCTGGTAATCACCGACGAGGCCCCGATCACCGCGCCACGGCCGATCGTCACGCCTTTGAGAACCGCCGAATTGAACCCGATCCACACATCGTCTTCTATCCGGACCGGCTTGTGCGACACCTCTTCCGGCTGGAGATGCCGGCCCGCCGTGCGCAACTCACGAAACCGGTCATGCCGGTCTTGCGCGGAGAGGCTATGCGAATTGTTATCGAAGATCTGTGCACCATGGCTGATGATGACCCGCGCGCCGAGTTCGATTTTTTCCATCGCCCATATCTTCGTGCCCGGGCTCAGTGAACACCAATCCCCGATGACGACCTTGCCGCTCTTGCCGGCAATCAGGATCTCACCCATGCACAGACATTGCCGCCCGATCCGGATCGCCTCTGGCCCTGCCGAATTGTAAATTTTCGCCTGCGGATAAAAAGTGACCCCTTCTGCCGCCGTGCAATAGTCAAGCAGGCGGCGCGTGTAGAGATAATTGTAGAGTCTCACGGGCACAGAGACCGCCCCATAGGCCAGTCGCATCAACATGGTCGTACCTCTAGTGCGAGCAGATGAACCATTTTCCGACTGAAATCCGGTCGTTCCAGCTTGAATCCAGCACGCGGACACGGCCGAAGCCCCTTTTGAAATGACTGACCCACCACGCCGGCGAGCAATTGTGAAAGCTCTGATAGGTCTTCATCCAGCCCTCGTCGCGGCCTGATCGCGATGTCGGCATCATGTGAAACGATCCAGCGCGCGTGACGCGGGCCGATTCCGCAACGAACTTCCCGATGCCTTCCTCGGTAAAATGTTCAAGCGATCCGATTGAATAAGAATAGTCGAAACTGCCGTCCGCGTAAGGCAATTGCGTCGCATCGCAAACCTTAAGGCGGTCCGCGGGTATGCCGCGCTCGATCGCCTTGCCGATCAGAAGATCGGAGATATCGCAGCCGTGCACCTCCAGCCCGGGCACGTCCGCAAGCAGCTCAATCACCGTTCCGGTGCCACACGCGATATCGAGCACCTTGCCGGAGACCTGCGACATCAGAAACTGGATCTCGCTCCACGCATTGCCTTGACCCCAGGTCTCGAGCACCGCGGCCATTTCCGGGTCCCAATAAAGTGCGAGGTCCTGTTTCCCTTCGACGCCAGCCTGCTGATGGGGACGGACCCGCGCGCGAAGTTCGGTCAGGCCGCGCCACAAGAGCGGCGGGCAGAGATCGCGTGCGAGCGCCTTCAGTGCAGAAGCCATGACACAACTCTCCTCGCCACGCTTGGCTTCATTGATCGTAACAAGGCCTCGACCTGCCCGAGCTTTTTTTCATCTGCGACGATGCGGTCTGGAAGCCGTATGTCCGTCGATCCGTTTTCGAGGGCTCGCTGCAGTTGGGCGTGGCCTGCCCCGTGCGTGCCGCTGCCGTCCGTACCCGCGTTCTGCACTAATGATGTCGGCGGGTAGAGCACGAGACCATCTTTCAAAAAGACACTTAAATGCCAACGGATTCCCCACGAATCCAGAGACTGGTTGCGCTGTTGTGACGCCATGGAAAAATAATCATAGGCACCATTGAGGTTGAATCGATGCCGAAGGTTCGCGTCAGCAGTAAGCTTTTCAAACCCGGACATTTTGCCGTCATACTGTGCCCATGCCCGCTTCCACGTCGCCCAACCCCAGCAGGAAATCATCGGGAGAAAGAAGGCTTCGCAGTCGCCATACTGGCCGGGATACATATAGCCCGAGATCTGAAACACCTGTTCCGCGTTGGCGTAGCGATCGAGGCCCCGGTTCAGAAAGTCGAGAAACCCGGGAGCCACCACGAGATCGTCCTCGACCGCAATCACGCGTCCGCGCTCGGCGCACAGCCTCGTGATGCCCTCCGTTATCGAGCCGGACAGGCCAAGATTGCGCTCCCGCTCGACGAGCGTGACCGAGGCAAAGCCTTCGATTCCGCGCACGAACGCGCGGACGTCGCGGACGGCCTGCGCCTGCTCCGGCTTCTTTGGCGCATCCGCAAAGACAAAGAGATCGGAGGCTCGCGCGGCCGGATTAGCTGCAGGGATTCGATCATGCGCCTGGTGTGTGCCGGCCGCGCATGCACGAACGCTGCAATCGGCGCGAGGCTCACGCCGGTGCCTCGTCGCGGCGAACATAGATCAGTGTATTCACGGTCTTGGCGTACAGCCGATAGCCCTGTTCGCCGAGAAAATTATTCGCCGGATCCGAACCGAGCTCATCGAGCCCGGCGATCCGGGCTTCGACCAGGACGCAGCGCGGCCGAAATCGCCGCCAGTCATTCGAGCGCAAGACCTCGAGATCCCGGCCTTCGGCATCGACATTGAGGACATCGATCGCCAAACCTTCCGGCATGTGCCGGGCAAGCACCGAGTCCAGTCGCTCTGTCGCAACATCGCGCTTTGCCACGAGACGATAGCCAGGGATCTTTTCGCGCTCGCGCGCCAGCGCCTCATCGAACGTATTCAAGGCCGGATCTGAAAATACATGCAGCGTAGAATTTCCCGAGACTTGCAGCACGCCAAGCGAAAGGTTGATGTCACGCGGCCGCTCGCGACGGAATGCGTCGATCGCAGCAGGATCTGCGTCGATATTGATCCCGCGCCAGCCGCGCTGATAGAGCGCGCACGTGTTCGAAAACCGCTGCGGATGATGTGCGCCGACGTCGACGTAGAAGCCACGGTGTGAATTCCCGAATAGCCGCAGCAGGATGATGTCCTCACCTTCCTGCGCGTAGGAAATGGTCGCGTGCGGATCGGCCGCCCGAAGCAGAAATCGCGAGAAGCCCGCGACCCACGGCGGAATTAATTTACGAACGCGCTGCTTTGCGGACGGTTGGGGCAATTTAAACAGGCCAGTTGCTGTGCAACTTCAAGACAATGAACTTGCCAGAGGACAATTGCGGCCGTGCCAATGACGTCACATGCTCTCGGCCGCAGAGAGCATAGCTTCCAGAAGTTCAGCACGGTGTCCCGTACTTTCACACAGGACATCGGCGATAGTGCTCAGTTCACGTTTCAATCCCGCCGTCTCGTCATCTATTACAAGCGCTGGTCCGGCCCCGTCGTAATCATAGAATACAGGCAATTGCTGATCCAACAGCGCTTGAATTGTCGGCGCATCATGGAGACGTTTCGGCCGCCGCATGATCGTCCATTTTTCGTCTGTCCAAGGGGTGACGCGCCGACGCATATAGTTAAAGCCACGTCGAATAAATCGAGATGCGCCTCGCGATCTGACTGACGGCGCCCGACCATTTGTCATATCGACGCGAGTCCGCACAAGCATCATGACCGCCCAACGGTAAAATAGCCGGGCGCGCTCGAGCGACCACGGTGAGGCCAATGCAGCGTCGACCATCGCACCATATTCGCCGCGACTTTTTGCCTCGAAGGTCAAAGAGCCTGGAAAAAGCATCGCCTCTCCGAACCACGTCACGACCGGGATACCAAGCATGCCGGCTTCCATACCAGCCGATGACCACGCGATCAGAACGGCATCCGTGCCCACGAGAAGTTCATAAAGAGCAATGCCGTCGGTCGGCAGGTTGATGGATACGTTGTCCGGATGATTGACGAAAGCTTTTTCGAGCATCAGCGCGTGCTCGGAGCGCGGCCCGATATTACCAATTGGAAATTCCCGCGGATGCACACGAACGATAACATGTACATCCGGCCGCCTTTTTGCGAAATCGAAAAGCCACTGGACCCAGTCGATTTGGTCGTCGAAAACCGGGCTTTGAATGGACCAACCGAAACCGCTGGCATCTGCTGCAAACAGTTCGTCGTAGCTGCTCAGCGCTGCCAGCAGCACTTTTTTCCCGGGCGGACATCCTAGTTGTTCAAGGGCCGTATTCCGGCGTTGCTTCATCGCCGTCGAATAGGCGAAAGCCCCCACCTCGCATAAGGCTCAGCAGATGATCGGTGGCGGCCCGGAGTTGGGGCCGTGACGAAGGCGTATCTTTAAATCTGTCCCAATCGGCGAGCATCCTTCGGAAAAGCAACTCAGGATCGGAGCGAGCCGCCACCAGGTGTGTATCAAGCTCGGCCGCGCTGAAACTCGCGTTGAGAAACCACACCGGGCGGCCCCTTGATTCTGCCAGGTGCTGGAACGTTCTGTTGTACGAATATGCCGTGTGGTAACTTATTCCCGCGTCCGGCTCGAGCCGATCGATCGCCCGCCGCGTTGCGAATGCGGTCAGAATGCAGTTCTCGAGCAATAGACGATAGAGTCGCTCGGCAACCGGCGAGAGGTCCATGCTGATGGACTTTGTCTGGATAATCGCCTCGTACAGCGCAAACTTACCGATTGGTATTTCTTCAAACTTGTAGGCGGTCATTTCGCCGATGCTCGCGCGGCTCGCGATATCGCTGGCCTGACGCCTCTCTTCGTCAGTCAGGAAATCTGTGAACAGGATGCCCTGCGAATCCGAATTGTTCGCGTACGAGCATAGAAACGCCGGTGCATCTGTCGCAGACGGCCTTTTTCGCCTCTTCAGGAGCGTCCACTCCGACACCGGATGACGCCATCGACATGCAATAGGACGAAAACGTCCGGTCACAATAAAGATATTCGATGCTGTCACCGCGCTGCTTCAAGGCTTCGAGAAATTGAGCTTGCGGTAACGTCCAGCGCCAGACTGCATCGTTCGGCGAGAAGCAAAGAATTTTCATCGTGCCGGAAGTTTCTACGCCTGGCTCGGGCTTAGGCGCATCGCTGCCAATATTGCGGCTCGTCGCGAAAGATGATTTCGGGCGGCGCCGGTGGTCCCTTCGCGGCGAGCCAGGGGTCTCCCGCGAAAGCTTTGCAACTAAAATCAAAAAAGGCCTGCGCGTCGATCGCCATGATTTCACCGCGGCCAACTCTCGCCACGCCGACGAGCCCCGCTTCCCGTGCCTTGCGTTCGAGCGGCAACCCATAAGGTTCACAGTTCGCGATTCTGGGAGCGGCAAAATACAACCAACGCTCCAGGCTGTCCGAGTTGTTCTCTCTGACAATACCTGTGAAGCTTTTCACAAAGCGGAACGGAACGGCAGCCTGCTCCTCGATATGGTGTCGGAAGGTCGACCAATAAAGGCTGATTCCGAGACAACATATCTTCGCCCGGGCTCGACGAAGATTATGAAATACGCTTCCCTCACCGTAGCAGCTCTGAGAGATGTCGCGGAGGATCGCTTTACTCGCCGGGCCGATCGCGGCATTTGAAAGCATCGGATCGCGCGACCGGATTGCGCCCGGCCTCATCCGGAAAATATCCGGAAATTCCCCGATTGCCGAAGGTGTCGTTTCGACCTCAAATACCTCGCCGCGGCCGATCGAATAGGTATAGGTCGGCACGATCAAAGTGCCGCCCGGTCCAAGCACATGCAGGAAACAGTCGATCACGAAATTTGAAATTTCGGCATAGTTTGGCGCCACGTCCTGCGGCAGCCCGAGCCGCCCGAGACTCACCTGCAGCGAAACGACATCGTCAGCAGCAATGCCGACGTCGCGAATCGCCTCAATAAGATCATCGCGTGTGTAGTTTGCTTCCGGCATCGGTCAGCTGCGAGCGATGAGCTCCATCACGTGCCAGAGCGGGAATTCCCTGGCGAAGTGATACCCGCGCGGATCGACATCCGCAAAATATCCGTCCGGCGTGATTTCCTGGAGGTCCGCAACTGCAAACCCGCCATCCGAAAACTGCCGAAACCACCATGAAAGCGATGGAACAGTCCCGAACCATTTATGCATATATTCGGTAATGACAGTGAATGGCCGGTCGACGTCGCCAAGCCAAGGCGCAAGATAAAACATCGCATGCGGCTCCATGCTGACGAATGTCCCACCGGGCTTCAAAATTCGCCGGATATCGGCAAGCAAGAGCTTGATATCGGCTTTCTGACCGGGAAAGAGCGGAACGAAATAAAACAGCAACGCGTCGCTCATGAAAATCATATCGGCCGAAGCCGTCGCCACACTATCAAGCCCGCCCGGCTCGCCGATCGCCAACCTTGCGAAGGTCGTTCCCTCCGCGGCGTTTGATCTGGCGACCGCTAGATAGTTCTCGCTCGGATCGATCCCCAGAACCTTTGCACCTTGCCGCGCCATCACATTCGAATAGATCCCGGTGCCGCAGCCAAGATCGATCACCGCCATTCCAGGCTTGATCCGGGCGGCAAAATATCGTTCGAGGAAACATGCCTGCACGGCGCCGTAAAGCGTGTCCCTGCGAACAGTCAATCGATCCGGCGACAGCTTTTGATCCATCCACCATTGCGCCGGGTTCGTTCTTCTCATCAGCATCATATGTTGCCCGTGCTGCTGATGAAAATTTCCGAAATGGTCCTTGTCGAGCATATTTCGCTTCTCACGAAATCGGCTGCGGTATGTGATCTCGTCATCGACCACAATAAAATGCGCCTTGAGCTTCGCCAGAAGCGCGGCTCGATCCAGGGTCAGCTCGCTCCAATTTGCGACATTCCGTTGAAATCTGCTGGGATCGGCAAGCAACCCGTCTTCATTCGAGTAGCGCTGTATTTCCCAGCATCGGAACGGACCCGTCTCATGCGAATCCTCGGACAATTCGCCCAGAAAACGCACAATCTTGTCATCGACGCCCAAAGCGGTGCGTGCAAACACGTTCATTGCCACCCACCGGTTCGGATGCGTCGGTGTCGATTCCGGCAACAACACGACGTCTTTTGGAACGAAAGTCACGATTTCGCACGCATCCGGTCGATCAGCGCAATGAGACCCCCGACCGTCTGAAATTCATAGCTCTGCAAATCTTCGGCAGAAAAATGGATCGCCAGATCGGACTCGAATTCCGAAATCATCGTGACGATCCCCAGGGAATTGATGATTCCCAAATCGAGATAGTTGCAGGCCAATGCGTCGGCCTCGTTCACTGGCAATGGCGTGCGTCCGTTGCGCAAGAAAAACTCAAGAACCAGTTCTTTGTTTGTCATCAGTCATTCTCGATTGCTACGCACCGTACCGGTGCACCATCAGCATCTTTGATCAGCAACGGCAAGGCGATCAGCTCGATCTCATTCGACCGAAGTTGCCGAAGGTTGGTCATGTATTCGAGCTTGACGACTCCGGCCCCGAGCAGAATCTTGTGCACTGGCGAGTCCCGTTCAGATCCGCGTCCGTTCTTCGGGCTATCAGCTTGAGGTGTATCCATCCCCAGCAACCGTACGCCGCGCTCGACCAGCCAGCTCGCAGCGGCATCGGAGATGTATGGCTGTTCTGCGTAGTACTTCAAACTGCCCCAATGGTCCGACCAGTCAAAGCGCATAATCAGGCGGTCGACCCGCCGACCGCCGAGTTGCTGTTCGAAATCGCCAACCTGCATCTCCTGCAGGGGCTTTGCGCTGGTGAAATCGACTACGGTCGCCGGTCCAATGAAGATGTCGAGTGGCAACTCATCGATCGCCTTTCCACCGGGGATAAAATGGCGCGGTGCGTCGACATGCGTGCCGGTATGTGTGCCCAACGTAATCTTGCGTGATTCCCTCCCTTCGATACCGTGGCGCCCGACGCGCGTGGCCTCAAACGGCGGCGACCAGTGCACCGGATAGGTTGCCATGCCTTCATGGAGGAGGATTGAAAGATCAACAATACGTTTCATGGCGTCCCCGTCTGTCACATCAACCGACAATATGGATGCGAGCTGGATCGAATACTTTTCCGAACTGCGCTTTGATGCTCTTAAGAATTTCCGATGCGTGTAATCGAGTAAACAAAACGATCGCGTCCGCATCACCAATCTTATTCGGCTCTTGGTCAGGCGTGCTGACCTGAGATTTTCCGAAGAATTGACGCTTCTCTGGATTTGAATCGAAGATAGTGATGTTGTCCGGAGGCGGATACAGATCGAAATATGTCGCCATTAGTTCGTTCGCGGCCCAGAAGATGATGTTCTTGCGCTGCTGTGCGTACGCCGCGACAATCTCTGCGAGCTGCCGCAGGCATTTCCGCTGCTCCGCTAGTTTGTCGAGGCCGCCTAGAAAACACGCCCGGTTATTTTCATATTCCGAGTGCGTCGGTACTATGACATTCATCGGATCGACTTTTCGGAACGCAGCGACAAATCCAAACGGACGGCTGCACTTTGTCGGATCAACCTGGATAAGTTCGAAACCAGTTCTCCTAGCGATCTGGCGCAGGATCCCGACCGAAAAATGATTGGTGTGTTCATAAAGAAGCCCGCTCGGATCCCCCGGATAGATCGCGAGATCTGGGACTTCACAGACCATTACGCCATCCGCGCGCAAAATCCGGTGACAGTTTTGCAGAAATTCCCGTACGCGCGCGACATGTTCCAGGACAAAATAGTGCGCCACCACGTCCGCATCGCTTGCGCTGACATTCGCGAGAGACCGCTCCGCACCTTCAACGCTTTTATTAAGCTCAACTAATCAAATCTCCCTGCAGCGCTCACTTAGGCGGTCGTGGAACGTCGTCCTGCGGTTTGATCCGATCTCAACAAGCACGTCGCAATGCGGGGCCACGTCCGCGAGAAAGGAGATCCGCTTTGCGCTGTCATAGTCCGGCTGCTGCCCGTCAAATGCCGCAAAGGAGTTCTGGTAGTACTCTGATAAATCGGCGTCTCGATAGATCGGCGACACAAAAACGAAACCGCAAGACCGGCAGATTACATTTTTACTGTCAAACCGGTAGATACCAACCCTGGTACGCGCATCATAATGCACCGCCGAAAGCGGCTCGAGATCTTTGCTGAAGCAGTTCTCGCAATCTCGTGGTTCCCGCCCAAGCACACGAACGTGATTCGAAGTGGGAGTATTTTGACCAATCATTTGCGCCAACGCTACTTCGTCAATTGTAGCAGCTCAATATATGCATTGTCCGGGCCGCGCATCATCTCAACGATGATGTTTCTTCCATTCACGCGCGTGTTGAAACTCCCCGCGCCTTCTGCGCCATGCGCCAGCAGCGCACTGCGATCCCGTGTCATGTCGGTGCACACGAACGCCAGGCACGCCATCCCGCGCGAATCGAGAAGTGCGGGCGGTGCCGGCCGGGGCGAGGCTACGAGCACCAGCGTGAAGCGCCAACTTGCGACCGGGGAAGTGAAATCAAGTCTTCGCCATTCTCCCGCCACTGCATCCTCCGCAGCAACGCAAAACCCCAGTGCAGAGCACCAAAAGCGTTGCGTTGCCGGCAAATCCGCGGTGGAAAGGGCCGCGGCGGTCAGGCCCATCGTACGGTTCGCGTCGTGCATGAAACAGGCCGGGACGCCAAAGCCCGGCAATAATCCCGCTTCCGCAGGACCACATGCCGCGGCAATTGCCGGCACAACGGCGAGTTCACTATCAGCCGCCAGGTCATGACATCCAACTGCGCCATTGAAGACGCCAACATAGCGCCCTAGCGGCTCAGCTTGTCGCGCATCGTAGGACACAAGTTCAATCGGCAAGCCCGAATTTGCCTTGGTGTATGCAATGGCGTGCCGCGCCCACGGCGCACTTAGAAATTTTAGTTTTGATCCATCGTTTGGCAGATTCCGATCGATGAATTGAGCGCGATAGCCGAGTTTTTCCAAACTCACAACGCCTGCATCAATATCCGGACAGCCCAGAGTGATATGGCTGGGGCCTAAGATCATCGACCCGTTCCGGCCAGGATCTGCTCGCGTACTTTGTTCTTTTGAACTTTTCCCGTCGTACTAACGGGAAAGGCAGCAAAGCTTACTAGCCGGTCCGGGACCGCATATTGCGCGAGATCGGTGCGGCAGATCGCGTGGAGGTCCTGCTCCACCGCGGCGAGTGTGTATCCAGGCTTGACAATAATCGCTGCGACCACTTCCTCACCATAAAAATCGTGCGGCGCGCCCACGACCGCAACATCCTCTACCGCGGGATGCCGCAGTAAAGTCTCCTCCACCTGACGCGGACTGATATTGAAGCCGCCCCGAATAATAAGATCCTTTTTACGTCCGGTAACGAACATGTATCCGTCATCGTCGACATGGCCAACATCGCCGGTATCAAACCACTGCTCGGCAAACGGCTCGGCCTCACCTGTTTCGTAGTTCAGATATCCGAGTGAGACGTGCGGAGTGCGTACAAAAATCTCACCATCCTCGCCCGGCCGAACTTTTGTGCCATCGATGTCGCGAATTTCAATTTCAGCTTCCGGGATTGAAGTGCCGACTGAACCGTCTTTCGCCCCCCCAGGGCCTAGGTTGGCTGTAATCAGTAAAAGCTCCGAGAGCCCATAGCTTTCGATCACATCCGTGCCGTACTTGGCAAAAAACTCCTTCCGCACCTTCATCGGCAATGGCGCCGTCGCGCTGAAAAACTTCAGTGATCCGCCCTTGCAGTAGTCAACCCCGAGTAAACCGCGATCAACCCGCAACAAAGTCGCAAGCATTGTCGGCGACACCCAGAAAGTATTGGGCCTATTCGCCCCGACTATCTCCCAAAAGCGCAGCGCGCTCTGTGCGGCAAACTGTGGCGCAATAACTACGCTGCCGCCTGCAACGAACGGGCACAACAGCGTATTGAGGAAGCCCGCCATGTACGCCATCGGCATCATGTGAAGAAATCTCGCATCGGCGCCAATACCAAACGCACTATCAAAAGCATCCGCATTGCCGAGCAGTCCGGCAACCCTGTGCGGCACACCTTTGGGAAGGCTAGTGGTGCCGGACGTGAAGTAAATCGAGAACAGGCGATCGTCATCAATTTCGTTGAGCAGTTCCGCACTGTGGGCGCTGTTCGCTCGTGCAAATGTAAGGTCATCCGCGTCTAACTCGACCTCCGCGTACCCCCGCATGGTCAACACTTTCGTGCTGTCGATGCCGACGAGTGACGTATCAGGCTGGCTATCTGAAGTGGGCCCATGGCGCGGCATCACGATCAGTAAAGCCAAACGCGAGCGCGAGAGCACAAATTCCCTATCCTTTTCCGACAAGGCATTGTTGATCGGCACTGCTGTAAAACCACCAACCAGGCATGAAAAATATAAAGTTGCAAATTCGACGCTGTTTGGGAGCAATATTCCGACGCGATCCCCCGCTTGCAGCCCCTGCCGGCGCAGCGCCAGCGCGCCGGAAGCCGCACGTGCCAAAAGCTCCCCATAGGTGATTGTGCGGCCGCCAATTGTATCGATCATGAACACGCACTCCGCGCGATCATGAAAGATGAGTTGCAACCTCTGTGACCACACCTTCAGCATTATCGTGATTTTGGCGGATCGCTGAGCTGCTCAGCGCCATAGTAACGATCCAGATGGAAGCGGCCGGAAAACGCTTCATCGCCATCGCGTTGCAGCGAGCGCGCAAGAGACTCCACCAGATCGCGAGGCGCATTTACGCGATCATGCTCGCATAGTGTTACAATGAGCTTGCGAGGATCAACGCCATATTTGCTCGAGAACTCGCGTATCACGCCCATGTAGCTGGAGTGGAACTGGGCGTATCCGGAGATGATGTCGATAGAGTTGAAACCGTCCCGACGAATGAGCGGTTTTATGTATCGCTCGCCAATGTCCATTACCTGCAGCAAATCATAGCCGAGTGGAGCCCCCATTCGTTCCATAACGGCAATAAACAACTCGGTTGCTGTATTGCCGGCACTGCGGCCCATTCCTTGCAGTGAGGTATCAATGATGTCAGCACCGAGCTCGGCCGCGCGCACCGCATTGGCGACCCCAAGCCCGAGATTATCGTGACCGTGAAAACCAATTGCGATTTTAGAAGCGTCACGCACTGCACGGAAATATGGCTCGATATCGCGCGTGAGAAATCCACCTGCCGAGTCCACGAAGTACACAACCTCCGCCCCATATTTTTCGGATAGCACCGCGTTTCGTGCGAACTCTTGCGGGTCAGAAGCATAAGATTTCATATAGTTGGCACAGACGAACATACCGTGATGCCTTGCGCGCTCGATGAAGCGCTGAGATTGTGGCACGTCGGTTACATTCGTACCTATTCGAATGAACTTCATTCCATATCCGGCGGCACGATCGATATGGTCGAGTGTTGCAACGCCGGGAATACAGAACATACCCCATTTTGCACGCTTCACCGCGCTCGCCGCAGCCTCCATATACCCTTCATCGGTCTCTGCTGCTTGCCCATAGCCTGCCTCGGATGCACCAAGCCCAACTCCATGGCCTATTTCGATCAACTCAAATCCGGCCTCGTCCAGCTTACCGGCAATGATTGCGGTATCCCGCGCCGTGAACTGAAAGTTGATGACGTAACTTCCATCTCGCAACGTCGTATCGAGAATTCGCGGCTTCAACATGAATTTCTCCACTGAGAAGTCCGACTAAACAAGATCGACAACCTTCCGCTCCACGCGGGCAAAGAACACAGCCCCCGAGAAAAATATGACAGCGGTCACGACAATTGAGATTGCAATATCGCCGCCGGCGGGGAGCGGCGCGCCGGGCAACGCGGCCCAGCGGAAACCCTCAAGGGGCATGACCATAGGGTTGATATTGTAGAGCCAATGCCATTTGGCCGGGACGAGTGCACTCGTCGTATAAGCGACCGGGCTGACAAACATGCCCAGCTGGAGAAGCAAGGGCATGGCGTGGCGCAAGTCACGGAAAAGCCCGTCGATGGCTGACAACCATAGGCCAAAGCCCACCACTAAAACGAACACGTGCAGAATGAACAGCGGCGCCCACAGGATTTGTACGCCGATCGGCACCCCGTAAAATAAAAGCAGCGTGACCAACAAAGTCAGCGTTATCAACAGTTCAGCAAGCGACGATACGGCCGCTGCCAAAGGCAAAATCACGCGCGGAAAATAGATTTTTGTGATCAGATTTGCGTTTGCAGTGAGACTCACGCCGGCTTCGGTCACACCGCGGCTGAAAAATTGCCACAAGATCATCCCCGCAAACGCCACGGGCACATATGGCAAATCTCCCGACGGCCGCACCGGCAGCAGGCTGAAGAACAACACGAACATTGCGGTGAACGCCACTGGCGCGATCAGCGCCCAGAGCAAACCCAGAATCGTTTGTTTGTAGCGCACGCGAATGCTGCGCCACGCCAACAACAGCATCAACGCGCGGTAGTCCCAAATCTCCGCAAGGTCCATTGTCCACAAGCGGTGCGCGCCGATCTTGTGCACGGAGCGGTCGGTGACGTGAACAGCCGTCAGACCGTCTTTTGCCACGCTGGAGTTGCGATCACCCATTGAGATAGCTCGGTTCCGGCAAGCTTCTCACTGCACTTCGATTCGATATGGCAAGTCGAAATACCCGTACCGGCGATGCAAATCCGCTTCGTCGGATTCGATCTCTATGAACGGCAGATTGACGTTGGAGTCGATGATGTCATCGAGAACGGAGAAACTGAGATCTCCCAGACAGATCGTCATCGCCAGGCTGCCGGGCCGCAGCGCGGCGGTATCGATGGTAACGCGACATTCGCCCCGTGCGCCGGGCCGAAGCGGCGACGCTTTCAGCGTCTCCTTTATATTCGAGACGATCGTTTGGTCGGCCGGCGAACTAAACGAAACCATCAAACCAAGACTATCGATCTCTTCAAACACCTCGTACTGCAGCGAGATCTGAATAGGTTCACCGCGGTGAAAACTCCATTTTTCGGAGCCCTTCGAGTCGGAAATCGCGATTGCGGTAAACCGGACGCGCCCGGTGGCCCGATTCTGGCGATTGCCGAGCGAGGAGTTCCCGCAGTTCCATGCGGGTTCTCTGATTGCCTAAATAGGCTTGCACCACAGTCGAGGTCGGGCCGTCACACACCAGCATTCCTTTGTCGAGCAGCAGCGCCCGTCCGCAGAGCGCACGGATTGCCTCAAGATTGTGGCTGACGAACAGAATTGTGCGTCCCTGCCGCCGTGATTCGTCTTCCATGCGTGCAAGACATTTCTTCTGAAACCCGATATCGCCGACAGCCAGCACTTCATCGATGACCAGGATGTCCGGATCCAGATGCGCCGCGACGGCAAATGCAAGCCGCACATACATGCCGGACGAGTATCGCTTGACGGGTGTGTCGACGAATTTATCGACACCGGCAAAATCCACGATTGCATCCATGCGCTCGCGCACCTCGTGGTGACGCAGCCCGAGGATCGCGCCGCTCAAAAATATATTCTCACGCCCGGTCAGCTCCGGGTGAAACCCGGTGCCAACCTCAAGAATCGTACCGACGCGCCCGCGTACGGAACCACTGCCGGATGTCGGCGCCGTCACCCGCGTTAAAACCTTGAGCAGAGTACTTTTACCGGCGCCGTTGGCTCCAATGATTCCGATCGCCTCTCCCGGTGCGACCGAGAACGACACATCCTTGAGCGCCGTCACCGTCGGTGTGCCGTTTCCGCGCCCGCCAACGACACGACGAAGCCAACCGCCCGCAAGCTCACGTGTTTGCCCGAGCTCGTAGACCTTGGTCAGCCCTGTCGCTTCGATCGCCGGTTCGGTCACGACTGGACCTTGCAAGTTGCGGGGTTTGGTAACCCACCCCGTCTGCCTCGCAGCAGTGTCCGATACGCCATATCTACCCTTGGTCTTCCAACGTAATCAGCCCGGCATCAAACAACCGCCGTCCGATATCGAAGCACTGCTCGACCGGAATGCTGATGCGGTCGGCAAGTGCGATCAGGTCGTGTTCGCCGTCGCAATATCCAAGAAAATTCAGTATTGGCTCTGCGTTGGAGGAGACTTCCTTGCGCTGCAAGTCGGAATAGAGATTGTGGACTCCCAACCGAGGCTCGCCGATGGTCGCGACCTTGTACGTTCGGTTGGCCTCCAGCGCCGCGATGACCTTACGATAAATTTCAAATCCACCACCCAGACCCTCCGCGGAGATCAAGTCCAGGTTGTCGAATGACGTATGGTACTCAGGATAGGTGTTGTATTTGGAGCGCATGACCGAAGCGACCGGCAGGTCGACCGAGGGAAAGCAGTACTGACGTTCATCGCTTCCACGATCGAGAAAGCTGTATTCCTTGAACCCTGGTGCGTGGTGGCGCAACACGTGCCGCGCCACACGATCAGCCAGCCTGTCGCCGGTCCGAGACGGCAGGAATGAATAGGCGCGGTCGTCGCCCACGCAGGTGACAATATATCCGGCTTGAACGCGCTTTTTCATGGCGTCCAGATGCCGGCTGAGATAGACGATTGCGCCCAGCGTTTCCGGCGCGAGCACAAGACGATAGGTGTATCGTCTTTTGGGCAAAGCCCCGAGCCAGCGCGCAAGCGCGGTCAAAACAACCGGCCCGGAAATTTC
This sequence comes from uncultured Alphaproteobacteria bacterium, assembly GCA_963815055.1. GTDB lineage: Bacteria > Pseudomonadota > Alphaproteobacteria > Rhizobiales > Xanthobacteraceae > Pseudolabrys. Next base: position 105,979 of record CAWFEU010000007.1, read on the forward strand.
GTTGTTGGCCATCGATGGATGGCAGATGTAGCTGCTGAGCAGCACTTCTTCGTCGGTTTCACCTGGTAGGACCCAATCGCCATAAGTCAGCGACCCTGGCGCCAAAGTCGAATCGATGACAGCGCGATAGTTGCCCGGCTTCAGCAGCTGCCGTTGCCGATGCGGCAAACAGAAACCCCAGCGCGCTTTGTAATAGGAGACGACGTAGGGAATAGCGTCGGGCAGTTCCTCCGACGAATAAAGATGAGCCTGCAGCTGGTCGAGCGGCAGCGTAACGTCTATCGGCACCGAATAACCGAGCACATGGAGATTATTGTTGCGGAAGTCGACAACCCGCTCGCCGTCGGGTCCAACCAGATAGGCGTCACGGATGTTCCATTCGTTTGGAATTTCCCAATCGAAGCATTTCGTGCCGGTCGGCACCTCGTGGATCTGCAAACCAGGCGCCAGCTTCTGCAGGTAGCGCAGCGTCTCGCGCACGCCCTCGCCGGTCAGGCTGCGGCAGATCGGAAACAGATCGCTCGCCCAGCGGTACATCTGCGCATGCTGCTGGGCATCGGGTGCCGGCAGCGGAAGCAGCGAAAACGCCGCAGCCTCGGCAGGCCGTACCGCACCGCCCTGTGACGATCGCAGGTTCACTGCGTCACCAGCTCCGGCACGCGATCCACCACCTCTCGCGCCCACATTTCTACGTTCAGTAATTGCCACAAAAACATCATGTGGTTCTCGCGCGTCGCGCCGGAGGCAACGATAGCGCGATGCTCGGCCATGATGCGCGTCACCTCGTCGACATTGTAAATGCCGCGCTGGCGGAAGGCGCGCGAATGCACGAGATCTTCCAGCTGATCCAGCGTCTTGCCGCTGAACCACAGATGCGCGGGCGCATTCCAGCCGGTCTTCTTGATGCGGGTGCGGGTCTCCTCAGGAAGAATTCCGCGCATCGCCTCACGCAGCAGCCGCTTGGTGATGCCGTCGCGAATTTTCATTGAACCCGGCACGCGGAACATGAACTCGATAAGCCGATGATCGAAGAAGGGATCGGCGTGGGCCATGCCGGCCGTTTCGCAATTGCGATCTTCGGCGCGCAGACAACACGGCGCCGTCTCACGGAAGATGTCCTGATAGGTGCGGTTCTTGAGCCAGCTCTGGAACGGGTGGTCGAGCACCGGCTTGAAATTGCGCAGCGAATAAAAAGGTTCGCCGACCGCCGGATAGTAATGCGTCAACCGCTCGCGGTCGACCAGGACTTCGCCGGGCGCGCGGCCTGCGAGCCGCGCCAGATGGCTCTCGGCGGCTTCGCGGCTCTTGCGATAGATCGGATGGTCGTGGTGCTGCGCCCAGCAGTCGATTTCATGAGCGAGGTCCGCCTGCAGCCCACCGTGGCGGAGATCGGCGAAGTTGAAGACAAAATACTCATATTCGCCGGCATTGAGCTCGTCGCCGCCGAGTCCGCCAAACAGCACATCATATCCTTGTTCCGCCACCTTGCGCGTGAGCAAGAAGTGGGACAACCACGTCGCCGTCGCAACCGGCTCGTCATGCGCGCGCACCATCTGTGCAACAGTGTCGAACAGGTCGAAGCCCTCGATCGGGATCGCCTGCCAGCGCTCGACCTTCTCGTCGACGAAACCGCGGATATCATCACTTTCATCATAGGTCTTGTCGGAATAGACCGACGACACCGCGTTCTGCTTCCCGCCGGTGAGTTGCGCCGCGCAAGCGAGCACCGAAGAAGAGTCCATTCCACCCGACAACGTAAACACGGGCCGTTGCGCTCCGCGCAGCCGACGCCCGACTGCATCGAGCAACAACGCCCGATAGCGCTCGGCCAGCACCGCTTCACCATCGGTCCAATCGGCAGCGTCGGGAAGATCCCAGTAGCGATGCAGTCGACTCGCTCCGCCATTCCACTCGAGGCACATGCCCGCCGGTAATTGTGCAATGCCCTCGAAAGGCAATTCGTTCGGCGCGTTGTCGATGTAGCGATAGTGGCTGCCAGCAAAAATCGCCAGGTAGCGGCGGTTGATCTCCTTCGGCACCCACGATAGCGCGCGCAGCGGCTGTGGCCGCGAACTGAAGGCAAAGGCGCCATTGCGCTCGGAATAGTAAAGCGGCTTGACCCCGACGCGGTCGCGGCCAAGCCACAGGGTCCGCGCTCGCACGTCGTACAGCGCCACAGCAAAATCGCCATTGATGCCTCGCAGCGCGTCAGCGAAACCTCGACTGCGGTACCCGGCAATCAATTGGCGCCCGGCATTGTGACGGTCGTCATCGAGTTCATCGGCGTTGTAGAAAACGCCGTCGATGACGGCGACGCAGTCAGACTCGGAGGCAATCGACAGGTCGCGGCCCGCGCCGGCTACAGCGCCCTCCGGCAGAGAGCGCATTTGCGCCGCAACCGTCGTCATTACGCCGAGCATTGCCATGACGGAACGTTCGGCGCCGCCGCCATCGCCCAGGAGACCCGCGAGACGCGCCATCAGTTTTTCGCTCCGGCGATGCGATCCGCCACGATGAACGTCCAATAATGCGGATAACCGATCACCGATTCCGGGCGCCCACCGCTGCGACGATCAACAACGGCTTCCGCCTTAAATCCGCGCGCAGCTATGAAGCCCACAACATCATCAATGTCGTAGTGATTCACGTGAACGTTCAGCACCACATCGGGATCGAGAAATTTGTCGCGCACATAATGGTATTCGGCGCCGTGTTTGAACGATTCGCGCAGAATGACGCTCTTGCGCGCCATCGCCAGCAAGCGCTCCAGCGGCCGGTGATAATTGTCGATATTACTCAGGACATTGAGGCAGACGACGTGATCGACGGAGCCATCGAGGTCCTCGATGCGAATGGCCTTCAATCGTTCGGCGGGCAGGCCGAAGGCCGGCATTTCCTCGCGGCCAATCTCGATCAAAGATGGCGCGGCATCGATCCCAAAATACGTCAGCCCCATGTCTCGGCTGGCAACAGAGTGGAAGAAATAGCCGCTACCGCATCCGGCATCCAGGAGGACATCGCCGGCGCTCACAAAAGGCACGAGAAGTTCGGCCGCCTGCGCATGCGCCGTCATCTCATCTTCTTCCTGGCGGCAGCGACGGCGATAGAGCTCCTGCACTGACGCGCTGTGCTCCCATATGCAGTGCGCGCGCCAACCGTCATCACGAATCATGATCGTACCGCCGAGATGATAAATGCGGACGCCATGAAGTAGCCGCGCCAGTCCTCCGGATTTCGTTCCATTGCCAGGCTGTGCTCGCGAAACAGGTGCGGCACCTGCGCGCCGATCATCGGCGGCAGACAGTGGAAGTGATAAAAGAGCGGACGGACGCCGCGAAACCCCCGGGATTCAAATTGTTTCGCCAAAACAATTGGATTGTGGAGGCGAGACAAAATTTCATCGTAACCCGGTTCGTCCTCCTTGCCCTTTCGAACTGGCGGCAGATCGGTACGGAACATGGCCTTGAGGCCTGTCAGCGCCTTGTCGAGCAAGGATTTTTCCTCGCCTGCATTACGCGCCATATCGTCCAGCGGGATCAGCTTTTCCAAAACGAATTCATGCGAGTAACGATTTATCGTGAATAACGAAAACAGCTCATTCCGTGCTTCGACCAGAACCAGCCCGCCCGGACGCACCGCCGCGTGGAGATTTTCGATCAGTTTTTCGTCCTGCCCTTCCATCACATGGGGCAGCACGCCGATGCACAAGGCGCTGTCGTATGGCACACGGTCTTTTTCTGCGTCCGGCCAGTAATCGTTGCGGTTGAGTACGCTGCCGGTCCAGAACCTTTGTCCGGGGACTCCGAGCGGCGCCATCACGCGGCGCGCTTCAGTTATCATTTCAGGCGTCAGGTCGAATCCGCACAAGTCCCGGTCAGGAGTCGCGAGATGCCGCAAAATCGACGCCGGCCCGCACCCCGCATCAAGAATTCTCGTTCCGCCATGTGCCTTGAGCTGCGCTACCGCAATGTCACGATGGACCGGCGGATACGCCGCATCCGGGCCATAGTAGTCGCGGTAGTATGAATCGCCCCACGTTGAGTAGCAGCGCGCGACAGCGCTTTCCGTCGCCTGAACGCCGGTTTTAGACCGCGGTTCTTCCGTCACCGCACACCTGCCGTCGGTTTGCACGCAAACCCGCGTAACGTGAACTTCGTGCTCGGCTCGCGCAGACGCTCGCAGGTCAAAAGCTCGAACCCGGCCTTTGCGATCAGCAGCGCATAGGATGCAAGGCTGAACACATGCTTGTGGCCGAGCAGGAATTCCTCGCGCTCCTTGCCTTCTGCTTCTGCCGCCTCGCCGTCCGGCAGTTCCACATAGACAAGCCCATTTGGCGTCAGTAGGCGGGCGACGCTTGCAAGCATCGCGACGGGATCGTCAACATGCTCGAGCACCTTGTTGAAGGTCACCAGGTCGAAGGCGCCGATCCCGGCAATGCTGCGCACGTCGCCGGTCATGGCCTCCACGCCGACGACGTCGCGATGGTGCGCGGCCAGCCGTTCGTCCATGTCGAGCGCGACACAATCCCAACCCGCCTGCTTCATGCTGAATGGAAACACGCCGAGCCCGGCGCCGACATCGAGCAGGCGTGGCGCCCGGGCTTGTTCTCCCCACCGGCTGCGGCAATAGGCATCAACAAACCGCACGCGCCCGACATTGTCTGACTTCTCGGCCGGCAGCGCATTGATCCTGTCGAAAGCACGCTTGATGCCGTCGCGATCCTGATAGAGCGAGCTGACGTATTCACCCGCATAGAGCCTGCTTTGGTCGGGCGCGAAGGATTCCACGTAGTGCCGGCAATGCCCGCACCGATACAGCTCCCGCCAATAACGCTCGCCCTTCGCAAGCGGAAAGCGCGTCTCCAGCGGCGGCGGCTCGGAATATGTGAAGTGCGCTGCCATGCTGTTTTCGCCGCACATCGGGCAGACATTGTGTGCCTCTGGTTGCCGGCCCACGTTCGCGTTCATTTGCCAGGGGAATCCGGTTTTCCAAGGAGCGCTGCAAGCCGCTCAACCGACGCATCGTCGTCCAGCCAGGTCAGCAGCGTCTGCTTGTCGGCTTCCACATAGGCAAGGAATTCGCTCTCCTTGCCCTGCTCCACGAGCACGACAAACAGGCGGCCGGCAACGTTACGCACCAGCGCCGCCCGCAAGCCAAACGTTTTCAGCCGTCCGTTAGTCGAGGGCGTCGCATAGAAGCCCCAGCTCTTCCGCGTGACGTCGAATTCTCCGCCCGCTTCGGTCGTGAACGTGACCTGCTCATCGGCCGCAAGCGCCACGCGCCCGCAGTCGGACAGGTGCAACCGGACGCCGGCGCCCGATACTTCGAACTTCCGCGGCGGATCAACGGGGATGAATTTCACGCCAATTCCAATCCGGAATGAGAAAGCCGGGGATGGTCCAGGTGCCATCCTTCTGGAGCCAGATATCGCGATTGCGAAAACGCTCGGCGATCTCGAAAAAACGCGCCGTCGAGATTCCGGCAAACGAGCAGAATTTCTCGATGTCCTTTACCGGCGTCTGATCGCCGGCCTCGCGGATCACCTCGACCGCCCGCTCGCGCGTCATGCGGCCGTTACGGATCTCGAGCGCGAGATTGTCGAACAGCCGGGTGAATCCGAATTTGTACCATTTCATCCAATGATGGATGGAAATGAAATCGTCGTCGATATCCGCGAAATCATAGTAGCCGGTCCGCGAGCCCTCTGCGTTCGCGCGAAAGCCATGCGCGCGCGCCGCGGCGTGCGTCGTCTCGGGATCCCACGCGAAATAGTGGCCGAGGAACACCGCGCGCGTGCCGCGCGCCTCGAGCGCATCGGGATCCGGTCCGAAATAGGCCGCAAGGTCCTTGCTGCTCAAATCCGAATCAATCCAGTCGGCGGCGCTTGTGCCATGTGTGACACCATAGGTGTTGAGCCATGTGCGATCGAGTTTATGGCCCGCCTGCGCGACCTCCGCATTGCCATATTCGATCGCGGAATTTTCTCCCCACACCACGAGCGGAATTCCGAAGTCCGCCGCGATCCGCAGCGGCATGGAGAAAATCGCCAGATGCATCGGAATGGCCGTGCTGCCAAAGCGCTCGAAGGCCTTGAGCATGAACCGCGCTTCGACCCCGGGGCTGACCTGCCAGTCAATGTGATCGACGCCGAGCGCAACCAGGTTATCGAGATTCTGCTGCCCGACGGCTGTTCGGGCCGGGGTCTTCCATGTGACGGCAAGCGGCTTGAGGCCGTGCTCCAGGCATTTGAGGACCTGCCAGGTGCTGTCCTTGCCGCCGCTCACAGGGACCACGCAATCGTAGCCGCCGGTGCGCCGTTTCACGCCATCGGCCAGCCTGCGGAAATCGCTTTCGCGGGCGGCCCAATCGACCTGCGGCCTTTGCGCATGCGTCCGGCAGGCCTGGCACACCCCGGCTGCGTCGAATGCGAGGTTCGGCCTGGTGTTGGGCAACACGCATTGTTTGCAATAGCGCAATGACGGCTTTTCACCGCTGTCAGACGCTCTATGTGTCGTTTGTCTCATGACTCAATGAGCGAAGCGTTCGAGGAACAGCTTGGTGTTCACGAAATTGAACAGGAACTTGCTTTCGCTGTTGGGCAAGTCGCGCTTCTCGAGCAGCGCGGCGATCTTGTCGCGCTTGATGAGATCGAACACCGGCCCGTCGGCCAGCAGATCCTGCTTCACGGTTGAATTGGCGAGATCGAGGAAGGATTCAACCGGCGCATTAAATCCGGTCTTGCGGCGTTGATTTACGACGCTGTCGGGGGCGATGCCACGCACGGCGTCGCGCAAGATAGCCTTGTTAAATCCATCGTTCATCAAATGCGCGGTCGGAATACGGTAACAGAGCTCAAACAATTCCCGATCGAGGAACGGCGAACGGTTTTCGATCGAGAAATACATCGCGTTGAGATCGTCCTCGTGCAGGATCACGGGAACGGCCTCATGAAACATCTCGTTCATCATCCGGTTTCGCAGCAACGAGCGCGACGTGTAAGCCTGCTCGCGGAACTCCTCGAAGAACGATGGGACGAGATACTGCGCGAAGGCATCATTGTTGAGATAGATATGGTCCCGGAAATCGGGGTCCTCGCGGAAGAGCTCGGGATTTGAAAGGTGCGGATTGCGGACAGCCGGCTGAACGTGCCGCTGCCAGGCCGCCAGGGACGCCTCGTAGGTCTTCGAACCATGCATCTCCGCGAGATACATCAAGTAGTGATCGTAATATCCGGAAAAAAGCTCATCCGCCGCGGTGCCGCTGATCGAGATCTTGTAGCCAGCCTGCTTCACATGCTCCATCAGCAGCCACTGGACATAATAGGTGATCGTGAAGACCGGGGCGTCGTGATAGCTCACCAGATCCCGCAGCCGGGCGAGAAAGCTCTCTGCCGTGACGTGCACCGGCGTGTGGCGCACCCCGAGCGTCTGCACGGCATCCCTGACGATCTCGCCCTCGTCGTAGCGCGGGTCGTCACTCATGATCGTGAAGCCGTGCACGTCGTATTTCAGCACTCGTTTTGCAATGCTGATCAGCGCGTTTGAATCGACGCCGCCACTCATCAGAAATGCAAGCGGAACGTCGCTGCGCAAGCGCATGCGAACAGCCTCGATCAGGCGTTCGCGCACGTCCTTGACGGCACGTTCTCGGCATAAGTGATCGTCCGGGCTGAAGGCCGGCGTCCAGTAACGGGTCTCTGTTTCCTGGCCGCTACTGTCGATGCGGAGCCACGTTCCCGGGGCACATTCGTCCAATTCCTCGAAGAAACAATCGTCGGAGGCGTAAAGCGCCTTGTAGCCGTTGACGAGATATCGCATCAGATGCCGCCGGTTGACCGGCAGCGAACGCCCCATCAATGCGAATAGGAACTTCACCTCGGAGCCGAAGTAGATTCCTTCCGGCGCCCGATGAATGTAAAGCGGCTTCTCGCCGAAGCGATCGCGGCACAATATGAGGGATCCATCCGCCTCGTCGAACAGCGCGAAGGACCACATGCCCTCGCACCGGTCCAGCGCATCCATGCCGCCACGATCGAGCGCGGCCAGCAGCACTTCGGTATCGGATGCCGTCACAAATGCGGCACCGCGCTTCTCAAGCTCCTCACGCACCTCAATGTAGTTGTAGACCTCGCCGTTGTAGGAGAGCCATTTCTTGCCGATGTTGAACGGCTGGTTGGCACGCGAGTCGAGATCGATGATCGACAGGCGCGTATGCAGCAACACACCGCGCCGCCCGGCCGCCGAAGCAATGCGCTTTACGCCGCTCGCATCCGGGCCACGCCGCTTCATCAGGCCGAGGCAGGCGCTGACGGCCGCGTCCGGTATGTCGCGCGTACCGTAAAATCCGGCGATACCGCACATGGCTCTAGGAAAAATGCTCTGCCGTCAGCGCTTCGCCCGCTTTCGCCGGCTTGGCGAGCGGCGTCCCAAAGCGACGGTCGATCTCGGCCGGCGACAGCCCGGCGCGCGGGCGCAGATAGGATACGTCGGCAGCGGTCAGCCGGCTGCCGGCCGCAAGGTTGCGCGCGGCGTAAGCCCCCCGACGCACGGCCGGCAACGCATCCCGTTCTGCTGCCGCGACGTGTTTACCCTGCGCGCCCATCAGTTCCTGCACGTGCCTGACACTGCGTACGAGGCTCGCCAGCTCAGCCGGATCCGCCGACAACTGATGATCCCGGAAATCGGACTGCTTTTTATCCAGCGTAAAATGCTTCTCGATGATGCGCGCGCCGGCCGCGACGGCGAGGGTCGCAGCTTCGATGCCAAGCGTATGGTCGGAATAACCGATCGTCTCGCCGAGGCTTGCAAGGGCGGAAAGGGCCGCAAGATTCGCATCCGCCGGCGGCGTCGGGTAGCTGACGACACAGTGAAGAAGCGCAATACCGGCGTCGGGTAAACCACGGCGTTTCCATTCCGAGCGCAGTAAATCGCGCCGCGGCGGCGACTTCAGTGAGCTCAGCCATGCCGGTCGACATGATAACGGGCTTGCCGGTCGCGGCGACCGCGCGCAGCATGGGCGTAAAGTCGTTGTCGCCAGACGCAATTTTGAACGCGGGAACAAGCGGCGCAAGCCAATTGACCACCTCGACATCGAACGGCGTCGACAGAAACATGACGCCGGCGGCGCGAGCGGTTTTTGCCAGTGCTTCAAATTGCGTTTGGGAAAACTGGAACCCGCGCAGGGTGGCCAGGCGGGCGCTTTGATCCGCGGTCACCAGCTGGTCGGGCACGATCGTCTGAAACTTGACCGCCTGAGCGCCTGCCTCGGCAGCGCGGCCAATCATTTCCTCGGCGCGCGCAAAGCTGCCTTCGTGGTTGTTGCCGATTTCGGCAACGACAAGAACCTCACGTTCGAGGTCGACGGGACCGATCAGCATGCCGTGCCGTGATGGTGAAACACATACTGCGCACTGCGGAGCCGGAATCCCATTTTCTCGTAGAGGCGGATCGATCGCGCATTGGCGATCGCAGTGCCGACCACAACCTCGCCGCTGCAACCGCAGTTTTGACGGGCAAATGCGATCATGGCGCGCGCGAAACCGCGGCCGCGTTCATTGGCCGAAACCCCGATGAGGTCAATGAGAAGTCCGCCACCAGGCATCCGCAGCAATTGCAGAAAGCCGACCGGCCGCCCGCCAACACGGGCAACAACCATCCAGTCGCCGCGCTTGCCGGCAAAGAAATTGGTGGCCCAGCTGCGCTTGAGCGCGTCGGCAACGGGGTTGGGTATTGCAGGATCACGATGAAACCGGTCTTCCGAGAAGGACGTCGCAGCGATTTCGCCGACGGCGTCGGCCATGTCCGGGGTCGCGAACATGAGGCCCGGCATAGCGAGCTCCGGCACGTCTGACAGCGGCATGGCAAATTGCAGGTTGGTGTCGATGAGCGAAAATCCCATGTCCTGCGCAGTATCGGCCGAGGCAATATCCGCGACAGGAACCTTCACGTCGGCGAAGAGCGGCTGGGTGGCCAGCTGCACAGCTACGGGCGACCCCTGCAAAGACTGGCTGCCGATTTCGCCCGACAGATGAAAGCTGGGCTTGCCGAGCTGGCGCGTAAGCCATGGATCCAATGTCAAAGACGGTTCACTCACGCTGTCGCAGTTTGCTGATTGGCAAAGAATGCCGGATGCCTTTTGGCGAGATCCTTGTACCAGCGCACATACTCGACAAAGCCGCGCTCGAGCGCATAGGCCGGTTCGTAGCCGATCAGCGTCCTGGCCTTCTCGACCGACAAAGTCCCGCGTTCCGGCATCAGCGCATCACGCGGATTGTACTTGATCTCGATGCCGGGGAATTCGCTGCGCATGATCTCGGCCATCTGATTGAGCGATCGCGCGCCGCCGTAGGTCAGATTGAATGTCTGGTTTCTGGCCGCCGGATTGGAAATACAGCGGACGATGCCCTGAACGAGATCGCCGATATAGGTGAAATCGAGCGCGTCGGTACCATCGCCATTGATGGTCAACGGCTTGCCCTGCAACGCATTCTCAATGAAGGCCTGACCGACGCGACGGCTGACGCAACGCTCGCCGTAAAGCGCCGACGGCCGCACAATCGTATACGGCAGATTGAAAACCTGGCCGTAAGCGATCACCAGTTTTTCGCCGCCATATTTCAGCGCGCCGTAAATCCCCATCGGTTCACAGTGGCGATCCTCGGTCACCACGTCGCCCTCGAAGTTTCCGTACACCATGGACGATGAGAAATAGATGAAATGCTCGGCCGCGTTCCGGGCACAGTCCAGAGCATTTTCGAGCGTCCGGAAGCTATGGTCGAATGTGCTGAACGGATCCTTGTTGGCGCGATTGGCATGCGCGATCGCCGCCAGCTGGACGATGACCTGCGGCTTCAAATCAGACAACGAGCGCGACAGAGTTTGATAGTCGCGTGCGTCCAGAACATGAAGCGGAATGTTATTATTGCGCATCAGATCGATACGTTCATTGATCAGATGGAGGTAGAGCGATTTCAGCGGATCGTTCACGACGTTTGAAAAAGCGCCGAGATTGTTGACCTGAAGGCCATCGAATACGTGCACGTCGGCGCCTAGCGAATGCAGCGTCAGCGCGAGGTTATGTCCGATGAAGCCGGCGCCGCCGATCAAAGCGATGCGTTTTCCTGTCAAATCTACGTTCATCACAGATGTCATCTTTTAAACCTGATCAATAGTTCACTGAATGGTGACGGTCTGTTCAAGGTCAGCTGCTTTCTCGATGGCGAGCGAAACCGCCATCGTTTCCAGCACGTCATCGGCCGATACTTCGGGCTCGCCGCCGTCGAGAATGGCGGACACGAAGGATGGCAGCATGTCGCCCTTGGCGGGGCCGAGATAGGCGTCGTCAACCGCCTGCGCGACGCTCGCCGGATCGCGCGACGTGTAAAGACGCGCGCCCAACTGGTCGTGCACAAACGTCGCCGACGTTCCGTAGACCGTGAGATTGTGGTGGTGCGGCATGACGCAGCCGAAATTTGCCGTGACCTTGGCCATCAGGCCGCTTGGGAACTTCAGCAGCGCCGTCACGCAGTCCTTGAAGCGGAAGGCCGTGCCACGTGTCGCAACACTATTGCCAAACGCCGTGACGGCGAGCGGCCGTTCCCCGAATATCCAGAACAGCAAGTCCAGCATGTGGATCGCGCCGCCGTGCACGACCGAATAGTAGTCGGCCTGACCCCGCCAGCCGTCGATGATCTTGCTCAGCCGGCCGTAGTTGTAATCGGCTTCGGCATAATAGGGTGTGCCGAGATTGCCCGCCCGCACCCGCTGGCGAAGACCGGCAAAACGCGGGCTTTTGCGGAGGATGAGATTGGAAGACAGTTTCAGTTCCGGCCTGGCGGCCAAAGCACGCCGGATATCGGCCAGTTCATGCTCGAACAGGCAAATTGGCTTCTCGACGAAGACATGCTTGCCGGCAGACAGCGCGGCCATGACCTGCGTGTAGTGGGCGCCGTCATAGGACGCGATGGACACCGCATCAATCGCGGGGTCCGACAGCACCTCGGCCGGATCACCGGCAAGCCGCCGGCCGGGATAGCGCGCGCCGACATTGCTTAACTTGTCCGCATCGATATCGCACAATGCGACCACACGGCAGCGCGGATCACCCTCATAGCCGGCGATGTGCTTTTCGCCCACGCCAAGCCCGATAATTCCTACGCGCAGCGAGGCCGTCATGCGGACACGCCGGACATGCAGCGCTCACGCAGCGCGACCAGGTCTTCGAGCGCAAGTACCGCGATGGGAGAACCCATCTCGCGGACCATCTTGTCCGCCAGCGCGAAATCCTCTGGCGTGTCGACCGACATCTGGATCGTTGCCCAGTCATGCCCACTCGGCAGATTGACGATACGGAAATCCGCGGCACGCCGGTAAAAGGCCGGCGTCACGTGCTCGGCCTCCCCCGCTTGCATCATCGTTTGCGCGCGCCGCAACGCCTCAACCCGGATCACCTCGACCGACTGGCCCTTCGGGAAAGAGCGTGTCTGGACGTTGGTCGCGAGATCGACGTCCTGCGTTTCATAGAGCTCAATCACCGCATCGACCACGGCCGGAGATATCAGCGGACTGTCGCCGTTGACCCGCACAAATGCTTCGGCCCCGGCACCTTCAGCCGCCTGCACAAGACGTTCCGCCGTATCGTCAAGCGGACCACGAAAGCATTTCACGCCAATGCCGTCGCAAAATCGCGCGATTGCGTCGTCATCGGCGGCGGTCGACGTCGCAACGATGATCTCGCCGGCGCGTTTCGCCAGCCTCAACCGGTCCAACAGCAGCGCGAGCATCGGCCGGCCGGCAAGCGGACGCAGGACCTTGCCGGGAAGCCGGGCGGACGAAAACCGGGCCTGAATGAGGACGAGCACGCCGATCAAATCCAGCTATCAGCCGGCCATCTCTTTGGCGACGCGCTGAACACGGACGCCGATATAGTTCATGTCTTCAACATCAAGATGCGGTGCCACCGGCAGGGCAATTGAACAATCGCTCAACCGCGTGGCGACGGGGAACGCGCCGTCCCGCCAGCCATACTTGTCGCGGTAATAAGTCATCCGCGGCACCGGCTGCGGATAATAAACGCTCGTCCCGATGCCCTCGGCATTCAGGCGCGCGATGAAATCGGCCCGCTTCGGCGCCAGCCGTGGGTCGAGAATGATCGAGTGACAGTAATAGCTGCTCAGGAAGCGCCCCTGCGTCGATTGCAGCTGTCCGATGCCTGGCGCGCCGGCGATCGCCTTCGACAACGCCTGGTAGTTGCGTTCGCGCGCAGCGAGAAAGCGATCCATCTTTTTGACCTGCGCACTGCCGATGGCGGCCTGAATTTCATTCATGCGGTAGTTAAAGCCGAGCGCTACGACATCATAGGCGCCCGGGATCTTGCGTTCGCCGTGCACCCGGTCGACGCCAAAGGCCTTGCGCAGCCGCAGACGCGCGGCAAGATCCGCGTCGCGGGTGATGATCATGCCGCCTTCGGCCGTGGTCATATGCTTGACCGGGTAAAAGGAGAATACGCCCGCGTCGCCATGCAGGCCGGCATGGATGCCGTCGATGCGCGTCCCGATCGCAAGCGCGCAATCTTCCATGACAAAGAGCTTGTGCTTCCGGGCCAACGCAACCACGGGCGTCATGTCCACCGGCATGCCGAGATAATGCACGACGACGATGGCCCTGGTCTTTGCCGTGATGGCGCCTGCAATCGCCGCTATGTCGATATTGCCGGCAACCGGTTCGGCATCGACGAATACCGCCTTCGCTCCGGCCAATTCGACCGCATGGGCCGTCGCGACGTGGGTCTGCGCCGGCACGATCACTTCATCACCGGGCCCCAGCCCGAGCGTGAACCAGACGAGATGCATCCCGGCTGTGCATGATGAAACCGTGACCGCCTGCGGGGCGCCGGTAAACGCCGCAAATTCGTTCTCAAATGCGGTCGCACGCGGTCCATGAACCAGGATGGGGCCGGCGAGCACGTCCATGACGGCCGCGCGCTCCTCCTCCTCGATAATCGGCTTGCCGAAGGGAAGAGTGCGCTTTGCCGCGGCCGTTTTTGTCATAACTGTGTGAGGTGAATTCAAGTTATCAGGCCCCCTGGATTTTTTCGGGTATTCGAGTTGCGGCATCCAGGCGCGCTACCGCAGTCCGGGTAAATCGGCCCAGACCGAAACAGACAGTGTTGAAGGCCGCGCGCCGCTCAAGCCGCGGCAACGGTCTCCACGTCCACCAGCACGCGCACCTTGCGGCCGAGCAGATCGAGCAGGACCGCGACGCGATCGCGATCCGGCATTCCATCGTAAAGTCCAAGGCAATCGGCAAAGACGCCTTCAAGCACACGGATCTTTTGTCCGGCCCGGAAATCCGGCCGGTGCTCCAGCTTGACGAACCCCCCGCCGTCCTCGCGCTGCCTCAACGCCGCCACGACCTGCTCCGCAACCGGCAAGGGCGCATTGTCGGTGCCGAGCAAATTCGAAACACCGACAGTCGAGTAAACCGAGCGCCACCGCTGGACCGTCACGTCGATCGAGACAAAGAAGTAGCGCGGGAACAGCGGCCTCGCGACGACTTCAACGCGCCGCGCATGCCGTATGCGCTTGAGGTAACGGGGCAGATAGGTATCGAAGCCTTGACGGTTGAGATGAGCCATCGCCTTCAGCTCGGCGTTCGGCTGCGACTGCACGACATACCAGCGCCGGTGAACAGTCGTCATTTTGCGGTCTCGTTCTTCTGCCGCATGCGTACCCGCAGCAGATCGGGCACGAGCACGCGTTCGGCGCCGAAGCGCGCGATCGCAGCCTCGCAGGTTTCGCGCGGCCTCAGCACGTCAGTAATCAATATCGCATCAAATGGAATCGATACCGCGTCAAAGTCTTCAAAGACGGGAAACCCGATGAATTCCGGTTTCGCTGCTTTCTTCTGCACGACGCCCGACGATCTTGATGCCACGCTCCATGGCGCAGAGCGCCGCGATCTCCGCCAGATCGGTCTGGCCGACGAGCAATACGTTGTTTATGCCGCGCTTCGGATGCTGCTTTGAACAAGTCCAGACAATCGGTCTTGGCCTGACGAAAAAATCCGAAGGAATAGGAAAGATAGTCGACGGTCAGCCGCGACTTTTCGGCAAAACCCTGCGGCGTGAGATAGTAGGCATAGCGCCGCGCCGGCGCACTGCGGACCTTGACCAGCCCCTTCTTGATGCAGCGCTTAAGGTAGGCGTTGACCAGACCGAGCGCGATGCCGAGTTCGGAGGCAAGCAGCCGTTGCGATTGCGCGCGATCCTGCTCCACCGCGTCGAGCAGTCCGAGCATGATCCGCGAGCTTTCCGGAGTTTCTTCGCCCACGCGACGCATATGAGAGGCTCCCCGCGAGGCCTCTGGTACGCCGTTCATCGCGTGAACGTCAAGACTTCGCGTTCAAATCGTGAACGCCGTCGTTATCGATTTCTGGTAAAAATAACTAATTATTTCAACATGTTATATGTGCATGGGCATTGAGGAGGTGCCGGGGAAAGCCTAATTTGGCCCTCTTTTGGCGCTGTCAGCCAGGTCCCGCCCAGACAGTACGGCGCGAGCATTTTGCCGGCCGCGGATAACATGGCTTATGTATTTCGAGCGGCGCTGCGAGCCGCGACAAGGTACGATATGCGCGGCACGCCCTGGAAAAAGCCTACGCCCAAACCGGCGGGTTGTGACACGCGGCCGTTATTTCGCCAGCACGGCACCGGTGAACTCATATCGCCACACGGGCTCCCGGTCTGATGGCGCGTAAAATCCTCTATCTGGTCTCCGAAGACTGGTATTTCGTTTCGCACCGGCTGCCCATGGCACGCGCGGCACAAGCTGCCGGTTATGAGGTGCATGTTGCAACGCATATCGACGATTGCGCCGAACAGATATCGCGCCAAGGATTTCTCCTACATCCCATCCATTGGCGGCGCGGCAACATGAACCCGGTACGCCTTCTGGCGGGCGCGCTGGAAACGAGACGCATCTATCGAGAGGTCAATCCAGATCTCATCCATCATGTTGCCCTTGTCCCGTCACTGATCGGTTCGCTGGCCGCGCTGGGGCTGCCCGCTCCCCGGATAAACGCGCTGGCCGGATTGGGCTTTGCGTTCACCTCCAATACTGCGAAGGCCCGCGCCGTGCGGCCGCTGGCCAACCTCCTCCTCGGATGGCTGCTGCGGCGGCCCAACACCACCGTCCTCGTGCAAAATCCGGACGACTACGCCGTTGTCGCCAAACTCGCCGTGCCGAAAAGGAACATTGCGCTTATTCCGGGCTCCGGCGTCGACGTCGAGCTGTTGACGCCGATGCCCGAGCCTGCGGGCACCTTTACGGTTGCGTTTGTCGGCCGTCTGCTCGACGACAAAGGCGTACGAACGCTTGTTCGCGCGCACGAAATGCTCGCACAGCGGGGCATCGCCATTCGTACGTTGCTCGCGGGCGAACCCGATCCGTCCAACCCGGCATCGATCCCCGAGCAGGTGCTTGCGGGCTGGCGCTACGTGCCCGGGCTTGAGCTCCTTGGTCACGTTGATGACATACGCAGCGTCTGGGCACAGGCGCACGTTGCCGTTTTACCGTCGCGGCGGGAGGGATTGCCGAAAAGCCTGCTGGAAGCGGCGGCCTGCGGCCGTGCGCTGATCGCGACGGACGTGCCAGGCTGCCGCGAGATCGTCCGCAACGGCATCAATGGCCTGCTCGTTCCACCTGATGATGCCGGCGCTCTGGCGAATGCAATCGAATCGCTGATGAATGACAGCGCCATGCGCGCCCGATTTGCTGGCGCTGGCCGGAAAATCGCGGTGAGCGATTTTTCGAACGAACGGGTGGCAACCGAGATCACCGACCTCTATTCGCGCTTGCTGGCGCACGCACCATCGTCAAGACTGGGCCGAGACTAGGGACCCATCGGTGATGTCGTGACCATTGCAACGAGCACGCTCATCTTTGTCGCGGCCGCGGTGATGTGCTTCGGCCTATTGCTGGCGCTGATGCCTTTGCTGGCGCGCTATGCGCTGGCCAAACCGAACGCGCGCTCTTCCCACAAGGTCCCGACGCCGCAAGGTGGCGGAATCGCGGTGATTGCAGCGGTGATCGTGGTCGTCGCCGCGACGGCGGTTTTTTTGGGGACGCAGCTCGAAAATCCGCTCAACCTGTCGGTTGTCATGTTGGCAGCTGCCGGACTTGCCGCGGTCGGGGCTATCGACGACCTGCGGCCCATGGAGGCGGTTCCGCGCCTGCTGTTGCAGACCGCTGCCAGCATTGCCGTCGTTGCGACACTTCCGCCCGAAATGTCGGTTGTGCCCATTGTGCCCTGGTGGCTCGATCGCACCATCATGGTCGTCGGCGGTGTCTGGCTCGTCAACGTCGTGAACTTTATGGATGGTATTGACTGGATGACGGTGGCGGAGATTGTCCCGGTAACGGCCGCTCTCGCCGTGTTCGGCCTGATCGGCGCACTTCCCCTATCAGCAACGATTATGGCAGTCGCGCTTTGCGGCGCCGTCGTTGGCTTTGCGCCGTTAAACAGACCAATCGCCCGATTGTTTCTTGGTGATGTCGGCAGTCTTCCGATCGGATTGGTGCTGGCCTGGATGCTCGTCCTGCTCGCGGGCCGCGGTCACCTTGCGGCCGCGATCCTGTTGCCCCTCTATTATCTTGCCGACACGACGACAACGTTGCTGCACCGTCTCGCCAAGGGCGAGCAGATCACGCAAGCGCATCGCAGCCATTTCTATCAGCAGGCGTTGGACAACGGCTTCAGCGTTTATGAGATCGTCGGCCGCGTTTTCTTGTTAAATGTCCTGCTTGCGGCCTTGGCATTTCTCTCGGTTGCAGAACGCTCATTGAAAATGGAGATGACAGGCCTTGTTGCGGGCATTGTCCTGGTCGGGATCCTGCTTTGGCATTTCAGGCGCGGCCCTAGGCAGGCGATCTAATCGCCGTGTTTGTGAAGGACGGCACTCGAGGATCTTTGGCGCGGCATCCGAGACGAGAACTTCAAATACCAACTCTGAATCGAGCAAAAGGCCCAAACCGCAACAAAAACCAGTGTAACGGCTGCCAGGCTGGTCGCTGACTGAACAATCCCTCCGCCAAATTGCATTACTATGAGCGCGAGATACAGGCCGCTCATGGCGACAAGCACGCGATCGCGCACCAGCCATCGCCAGAACAGTTCGGTTGCGGATATCAAAACGGAGATGAATGTCATCCCGGCAAACACGACACCAAGCGAGCCTGAAAAATAGAAAAATGCGATGGGCCCGGCCAAGCTCGCAAAGTGATATGTTTTTGCGTTCTCCTCGTTGAACGTGGACCCGCTGATTTTCCGGGTATAGATGTCAACCGTTCCGTAACTGCGCCGCTGGGCAGCGGCTTCAGATAAAAGAGACCAGTTCTTCTCAGGATAGGAAACCGTGGCCATTACGCCTTCAAGGCCGGTCCAACGGTCAATCACCAATAACTGACCCATTGTAACGAATTGGCCCCACAAAACTTCAAACTTGTCTCCATCAATATGGCGGCTGAAGTGAGCGGACTTGCTCTCCGCCAGTTGTGATTGAGTGTTGGGAAGCGCGTCGTGACCAAACAGGCGCAGAGCGGTTGTTGTCGAGGGAACCGCAACACCTATCGCGATCCAAACCGAAACCCGCAGTAGCAATGACCATCGTCTCTTGTTGTTTGAGCCCTCCACGCCCTCAGTCACAAGGGGTGGCACGGTATGAAAGAAATAGACCCCGCGGCTGAGCGTCGACACCGAGAAAAGCGCACCTTCAACACACAGCGCGACAAATCCCAGGATGATGCCAAAACCCGCCTGCCGGTCCCATGCCAGAAAGAGCGCAAGCAGAAGCGCGAGACCGATATCGGTCACCCACGCAAATAGCCCGCCCAGAGGCCACGGCAGAATGTATTTGGCGACATATCCTCTGACCAAAAGGCCGAATTCCTGGTTAGCCACCAGGATCGCAAGAATGAGGATCCCTGCCGCGACCCAAAAGAGGTTGCGGTACAAAGGCCACCATAAAGGAACGTTGATTGTGCGCTTGCGTCAGGGAGTCTGTGGCGGGGGCAATGATCGGAAGCGCTATCAGCCTGCCGGCAAGATATCCTGCAAGACCAACGCCAATGACGAGAAAAACGGCGTCCCAGCTCGGATCCGATCCGTCAAACAGACCATGTGGTTCGTAGTACGCTGAGCCGACCGTCAGGTGAAATACATATTTCACCCAGAACCCAACGAACCACGCGATGCTCAAGAAGAAATGAGCGTATTGTTTCGGATATCGAACGGCGAACGTGGCGGTCGCAAAGATCGTCAGGCAGAAAAAAGAAAAAACGAATTTGTTGCCTGGATATTGAACGACACTAAAGATGCATGCAACGAGCGCCAGAAGGTAGGTCAAGCGTACAAGCCAATATATTGCGGGCCTCACGCTTGAACCTCGCCCACACCCGCCGAGTTCGAGCTTTGCCTGAGCCAGACATTCGCGAGCATCATCGCTGACAGATAACCCGCCGACGATACAAATGATGCTATGCCCATGCCATCGACGCCCCACCTCGGGACGAGCACAAAGGACAGCCCTAATAGTAGGACGGAGTGAATCAGCTTTGCCGGCATATAGACCGCTGGTCTATTCAAGCGCAGGCCTGGCAACACAAGTTGTTGCGCAACGCAGAAAAGTCCGGCGGACCCGCCAAGAAACCACAGCAGGTGTTGATGGCCGAGAAAGGCCCGGCTCGAAAAGACCGGGATCAGCAGCGGTCCCAGGAGCGCAATCAGAGTCGTTATCGCGCTGGCTCCGATAATGCTGATGAGGAGATATCGACGAAAACTGTGGGTGAGATCGCGCGTTCCACCGGGATCAAATTGAAAAACGAGTGGAAAATAAAATTGATTGATGACCGTCGTAAACAAGACATTCGGAGCCATGGCCAGTTGCGCCATCAAGGCATAGGTCCCGACATCGGACCAGTTTGCCCACTTCGCCAACAGCAAACGCTCGCCATGACTTCCGATAGCTCCAAGAATGCCAAAGACGACAAAAGGAGCAGCAAATGATGTCATGCTCCACGTTAGGTGCTTTGCGGATGTGGTTCCATCAAACTGAGGTGTCGTGCGCTCAGGCTCTGCGGCGCTGCCAGCCATTAGTAGACCAGAGCGCGACGATCATGAACAAAATGAGACAACTGGAAATTAGATACGCAAACAATGCGTAATACGGCGGTCGAAGCCGCGAGATACGTAATTACAATTATGAGAACCGGCCGCATAAGTGCTTCCGCAGATTGCACGATTCCAACAAACTCACGTTTTCTGGCAGCGTTGAAAACGGCGGTCGCGACCATTTGCGCGCCGCTGGCGATCGCACAGGCACACAAGATAGCAGCGGGAACCGGCAGCAGACTCTGAACACCGAGCGTGCCGCCCAGAATCCATAGCGAGACAACCGTCACAGCCCCGATTCCGATGAGCTTCAGCAGCGAGAGCTTGTAGTCGCTTAGGAGATCGTGCGCGCTGGCAAACACAAAGAAACGGGTCGCCGTCTGCGAAATCGCGCCGTAAAGACAGACCTGGAAAATTCCAACGATCGCGAGAGCGACGGAAAGCTTGCCATACTCCGCGGGGCCAAGCACGACGGCGGCGGTTTTTACGGTAACAAGACCACCGACAAATGCCGCGGCTTGCGCGAGGACCACCCAAACGAATTCACGAGCATATGCCATACGCCACTGCCCTGAGGCGCCTGCTGATTTTGAAGGAAATGATGGTGTTGTCGAGCGTAAGTTTGCCAAATGCTGCCAGCGGCATGTGATTCTTGATCTCGATTCCTCGAAGGCTTTGGTTTCAACGCAGCACCGGGAATACTTTTACGCGAGTCGTTGCGACCTTGCGTTGTTTTTAACGCTCCCCTATGATTCCCCGCCCGCCAGCACTTAACGTGTTCGCGAGTGCACCAGGAGGTAAGTTATTGTCTGCTCATGCCATTTCGCCATATTGGAATCACGACAACCTGCCCATAAAACGCCGCGAGCGGCTAGGCAGCTTGCAGAACACGCCAAAATCGAGACCGAATAATTAATCTCAATATGAATAAAAGGGTTCCCGAATACCGTTGAATTTTATTTTACGAATGGTGCGTCTCCTCCCAAAAAGCACTTGCGATTTTGAGTGCATCGATCTGCCGGCGCTGCCACCAAATCTCTTCATTGCCGGCTTGATGCAGTTCTCGATGGTGCCCACGGCATAACGGCACTGTAAATTCGTCACTGACTTTGAGCCCAATCGCCCGCGGTTGCGCAAAGCGCAAATGATGAGGATCTGACGGACTGCGCCCACAGACCAGACACGGTTGTGATGCGACAAATTTCAGATGCGCCTTGTCGCGCAACCGCTTTGGTTCGGGGATGGCGAGTTGGCTCTTGTCGATTTTGTTGACGGTCGGGATGGGCGAAGCCGGCGCCATAGGTGGCGCGGCCGTAGCCGTAGCATTGTCTGGTTCTCGATTAGTGTGGAGAAGCGCCGCCATGGAGTTCTGGTGTCGCCGCCCGTAATAATGCGAAG
The DNA here is from genome assembly GCA_963815055.1 of uncultured Alphaproteobacteria bacterium. GTDB lineage: Bacteria > Pseudomonadota > Alphaproteobacteria > Rhizobiales > Xanthobacteraceae > Pseudolabrys. The sequence goes on from CAWFEU010000007.1 coordinate 127,542, forward strand.
GCCGGGGTATCGGGGTCGTATCATCGGGGTGAAAACCGACGCGAGGCTGGATGGGCGGGCTTGCAGCCACTGGCGCGGCAGCTGTCGAATTGGCCAACGAAGAGATTTTGTCCTTGCGATAAAGTTCAAGTCCGAATGGTTTGCCAAACGTCGCCAGCGCCCGTTTGGTGGCGTCGGTTTCGGCGGCCTTGAGTGCGATATCGTGAACTTCACCCGGGGAGGTGCCGCGGCCTTCGCCGGTCCCGTGGCCTTCGCGAATAATGGTGATTCCTGCTGCATGAACCGAGATCCGGACTTTGGCGATGTAGACGGCAGTGAAAGTGCCTCGGTTTTCGCGCGCAAGGACGCAGCGGGTCTCGACCGTCTCCCGGCTCCAGCCATCGAACCCGAAGATCCGGTTGGCCTCTGAGATTGCGTGCCAGCCTTCGAGATAGGACAGCTGGCGCCCGTTGGCCTCACGGGTGCGGATACGACGGTGATCGGGGCTGCGTCGCAGCGCCCGCACCTGTTTTGTTGAGAAGCCCATTATCGTGTCCTCACGCTCAAAACCGGTGCAGGACTGGACAGGGCAACGCCCGTAATCTCGGTGCCCTGCTTGAGTTCGTTGAGCAGCCCCTGCTTGTTCAGGCGCGGCTCGCGCGGCTCCCAATAAATGCTGGGCACTGCCGCCTCGTCGATCACCATCAGGGCGGGTGTTCCTGGACGGATCGAGGCGGTGAAATCGGGCGCGGTGATCTTTTTGAGATCGAGTTCCACCATGACATCTTTGGCGATCTGCCGACGTTTGGCGGCCCGATCGCGCAGGCCATCCAGTCGTGCCTGCATTTCTTCGATGCGGCCTTTGAGCCCATTGGCCAGTGCTTCATCGGTAATGGCTGAGCGGATAATGGCTGTAACAATCTCATGCAGATCGGTCAGGCCCTCGACCGTATCGGCGAGCGTTTGCTCGTCGATATTCGGATCTTCTGCTCCAATCCGATCGCGGATTGTGCGGTAGGCGATAACAGAGAACTCGAGAACTCATGATAAAGCTCCAGCGTTGGTGTTTTCGGCGCGCGCGCCGGTGAACACCCCTGTCACGTCGGCCAACGTGACAGGCGGCAAATTGCTGTTGAGCTAACCTTTTTCCACCCAGCTAGAGTGATGCGAGCGAGAGTCTGCTAGCCCACAAGTGGGCACATCGATCAGGTCCAACCCTTCGCACTCGGAGATTCTCGGTTGTGTCGGATAGACCGCGGCTCCAAAACGCGACACCAGGCCGGGAGATGTGGATGATTTGCTGCCCATACCAGTATCGCCAACGATATTGCGAGATCGTCGTGACGGCCTGACAGGCAGTTGTAGATTATCCCGCTCTGCTTGATCTCGACTTCAAGCGCCATCAGTTGTGCGTAAGCCTTGAGACTTTCTTCGCCGTGGACAATGCGCACCTTCTCGTTTTGCAATTCACGCAGCAAAAGGTCGAACAGGTGCGTGCGGCCAATTCTGTAACGAGGGATTCCGCCCTTGCCGTTGACGATCAGGGGTTCATTGGTCAGGCCATCACCGTGACGACCAATCTGCAGGCCGATTACGCGTTTGCCAAATCGTTCGAACAGCGTTTCGGCGTAAGTCAGATCGTTGCTTAAGTCAGCGATGATAAGTGTCTTGGAGCCATAGTGCTGATCCACCAGTGAAAGAGCACTCGCCCGCGCGCTGCCATAGAGATTTTGTGGCAATTCTTTGAATTCCCGTACACTGACCAGCTCCGGTATCCGGACCAAGGGACCACCGACGACGGCGGTCGATCGGTCCTTGGTGCATCCCACATCATGGGCGATGAGGACTGGTTTGGGAAAATCAAGAATCGGACGCGGAGTAGGCTGCGTAGCAGTTTGGTAGAGCTCATGCGTGAACGGGCTAACCTGCGACCCCGATGGGATACCGAGGTACTCGCGTTTAAAGCCCTCCTCGCCAAGGTTGGCCTTTTCTTGCGCCAAAAACTCGGGTGAGAACAGGCTTGGATCGTCATCAACGGTGGCTTTCAATCTTAGCCAGTCGCCCTCGTTCTCCCACGCTGACCAGAACGGATCGGTGCGACTCCAGGCCGTCGATAACATGGCGAGCCGGGCATCCTGTTGGCGCGCCCGCATCGGACGCAAAGCCGAAATGAGTTCCGGCGTCAGACGCGCCGCTTCGTCCGCGATTATCCATCCATCAACCGTCAGCCCACGCACTGAATTATCACTGCCGGGCAGCGCCAGCACGCGCGATCCATTGTCGAGTTCGATGGCGTAGACATTGTCACCGACAAGTTTCGCGCCTGCTTTGAGAAGCATGTCACGCACTTTGCGCACCGCTTCCGCACTTTGCCGCTGCGATGGGCAAGCCACCACGGACAGAGAATTAGGTTTAAAGATGGCCGTATTGGCCATGCCCCACGCCCCGGCCGTCGTCTTCCCAACTTGTCGGGCGGTCAACACTAGAATGGAAGCCCCGCGCGACGCGCGCAGGAATTGTTCCTGCCACGCCGTCGGTGTCATTCCCAAGATTTCTCGGACCCACAGGACCGGATCGACCCGGTAAGCGGCTTCACGTGCTATCGTGTTCATTGTCTACCTCCAATAGTGCCTGCGCGATTTGCGCTTTGAGTTGCGGTTGATGATCGAACTTTTGAATGAGCCGCTCAGCGATTTGCATCGCCCCAACATTGACGTTGGTTTGAACGGCGACATTCACCTGCGTCCCGGCGGGTTGGAGGTGCCCCGCCAGTCGGGCAAGACTGTCTAGTGTTTGACGAATGGAGTTCAGTCCGCTTAAGGCAATTTGCAGTGATCCTTCCGCGCGAGCTTGTGCGCAGATTTCATCGATGCGTGCGATCACATCGAAATGTCTGCTGCCGAGGTCCTCTTTGGATGGCAATAGGGCGATCGCGGCACTGCCCTGGGCCAGCTCCTTCTTGATTGCGTTGGATGAAGCAAGTTTAAGGCAATTCTTCCGGTGTCGATGCACACTCGACCCGGTCAGGCCATAGTCATGCGCGACCAACGTCGACGGTTCGCCGGCGGCCAGCCGACGGTCGATCTCAGGGCGCTTGAGATGCTGACATGTGTTACATTGTCTCATGCCACACAAATAAGCGTCGAGTCTTATTCAATGGTAAAGAAACTGTGAAACCATGCACGCTAGCAGTTGTGCCTAAACCTATGGTTCGCGGCGAAGTTACACTGTTCGAAAAATTCCGTTATCCCGGCCTTGGCCGAGCCCCTTTTCGATAGCTTCGATCAACCAATTCCCCGCACGAAAACGAGCGAAACACAGAGGGCGAAGGGCGCGCCGGTATTGCTTAGCAATTCTCGAAAAATTGCGAAACAAGCGCTTTTGGGGAAAGTTACGGCGCATCCTTTGCCAATCGGTGGCGCTTCAGCGCCATTCCCCCCGCAACCCCAACCCCGATGACGTAAACCCACCCCTGCACGAAATCGAACAAGTGCGAATTAAAAAGTGACCCGATGATATTCTGCGTGACAATGACAAGGCCTATCCACGCGGCCAGATCGTTGCCGCGGAATAAAAATAAATGAGCGACCCACATCGCCCACAATACTAAAACGCCGACAAGCCCTAGCTAAATCGCCACTGCCAAAGTTTGATTGTGCGGATTTGCGGCCGCGACGCCTGCAGTTCCGGTTTGCCCCACGGCTGACTTTTCAAACAGCGAATGGATTGAGCCAGTGCCATGCCCGACTATCGGCGATTGCCGAACGAACTCAATCGACTTCTTCCAGAACTCGATGCGCTCACCCGACGATGTTCTTGTATTGGCCGCCTCATACATCTGTATTTCTACCAAAATGTCGTCTACTCGGTGCTGCAGGTAAGGCGATGTGTACCAAGCAGCGACGCCAATCAAAATTGACGCTGAGATTACAAGCACGATGCCGTTAAAGCTCAACCTCCTGATGGCAAATAGCAGTAGAAGCACAACGGCGACAGCCAAGGCTGTCCGGCCGGTTGATGAATAGAAAATATCGGCAAGCATGGCGAAAATAATCGCCGCAGAGCCGATAACCCGCAGCCAGCGCTGCCTCTCAATTCCATCGCTCGCCAGGAACATCAGACCAAAAATACAGGTGACAAACTCGCCGCTTTGGGTCGCAGCATTCTTCACGAACACATTGTCGAAATGCAGCAGCGCATGTGCCATTGACGGGATCGCCATGACAACGGTCGTCGCGGCTAGCAGTACGGTGCATGAGAATAGATAGCCCGCAAATACCCAGTGCGCACGGACGGACCGTCGGAACTGCACGAACAATAGTGGTATGGCCAGCAACTTGAAAAATAAATCGAGGCCTTTCCAGCGCTCAAGCAGCGTCACATCGGCCCACAGCGTTCCAATCAGGCCGAGTATGAAGAGCAGGACCGGCAGGCCGCCCGACAGCGTTGCAAGTTCACGCCGGATTTCAGCCCACTGAAGCGTCGGAATCAGCGTGAGCAGCCAAAGCACCACGAAGATTCCAGTCGCCGAGGTCGACCAGGGAAGCGACACGGCCGCGGCCACGACAAAACCGTCAGCGAGGGGCTCAAGTTTTGCATGGATGAAGCTGTTTGCGGTCACAGGCCCGGCCATTGCTAACTTACGGTCATATTGGTTGGGGACACGTCTTGAAGCGCGGACAGGCCTCGCTGCGCGCGAACGCGAGCACCCGCAACCACTGTGCCAAGTTTGAGTTCATTCTCGCCCAACTGAGAACGGTCGGCCTCGGCATGCCATAGATGGATCACGCCGGTCGCGAATGTTCCCTCCTTGCGACGGACACCCGCACGCAGCAGGCGCACAATAATGTCGGAATCTTCCTTGCCCCAGCCCCGGTAGTCGGCATCAAACCCGTCAACACGATCGAGGTCGAGCCGCCAGATGGCGAGGTTGCATGACCGTGCGCTCCGCCAGGCGCGTCGGCGGAACCGGCGCAAAAAACCGAGGGGCAAGCGTATTAACGCCGACAAGCGATTGACGCCGCCACGACGACGTTCGCAAAGCCAGCGCGACGCGCTCCAGGTTTCCGGTGTCTGCTGCTCGCTCAGCACTCTCATTGTCAGATCCGCCGAGAGGAGCACGCGATTGCCGGTGACAAACCAGCCGGGCTCGGCCAATTGACGATGAGCTCCGACAAAGTCAGGACGCACGATGCAATCGCCATCCAGAAATACGCAATAGGAGCCGCGCGCCGCCAAGATCGCGCGGTTGCGAATTTCCGCGGCGCGGAAACCGCGGTCGGCCTGCCAGACGTGTTCAAGTCGCCGCCCGATTTTTGCTTTCCAGCGACTGACCAATTCGGCTGTGTTGGGACCCGATCCATCGTCGGCGACGATAACTTCAAAATCACCATCGATCTGCGCCGCAAGCGACCGCAATACCGCATCAAGCGCGTCTTCACGCTTGTAAGTCGTAACGATAACGGAAATCAGCTCAGCCACGGGTGCCCTCTCGCAAAGGCTTTAGCCGATGGCGCACCTGTCGACAAACCCCTAGGGTCAATACACACCATAATGATAAAATGTCCGAGACAATTAGAGTCTCAACGGGCGTCCACCTGCATGCAGAAAATATCAGCCTATATTCTCACATATAATGAGGCAGAAAAGATCGAGGCAGCCGTATCCAGCGTTTTGTGGGCCGATGAAGTCGTCGTGGTCGATTCCTTTAGTGTCGATAGAACGGCACAGATCGCGCGCGCGCTCGGCGCGCGCGTTGTCGACGTGTCATTCAAGGGCTTCGGAGACTTGCGTAACCGCGCGATCGAAGCGTGCAACTTCGACTGGATATTCAGCCTCGATGCCGATGAACGCTGTACCGAAGCGGTACGCGACGAAATCCTCGCGTTGCTCGCTGGCGCCCCTCCCCATGAAATCTACATGGTGCCGCGCCGCAGCTATATGATGGGTCGCTGGATCCGGGGGTCGGGATGGTATCCAAATTTCCGTCAGCCGCAGCTCTTCCGCAAGGGCAGCATCCGCTACACGCTTGAGCCGGTCCACGAGGGATTTGAAGTCATTGGCGAACGGTCGGTCGGCACTTTGCAGAATGCAGTCTGGCAATATCCCTTCCGCAATCTGGAAGAAGTCATCACCAAGATGAATCGCTACTCGACGCTGGGGGCACCGAAGCTAGTAGGCAAGCGCGTCACAATGGCCACCGCATTCGGCCACGGAGCGTGGTCTTTCCTCAAGCACTACATCTTCAAATTTGGTTTTATTGACGGATGGGCGGGCTTCGTTATCGCGTTCGGAAATTTCGAAGGCACGTTCTATCGCTACGCGAAGCGATACGAAGAGACGAAAGGCTGGCAGCCACCCGCGAGCAAGCCGATCAAACGCAATCCTAACCGGTAACCGGCTTACGCGCCTTCGGCTCGCGCGTCCGCTCGACCATGGCAGTGGTCGAGTGGCCGGGGACAAGATCGATCAAGACAACCTCGCCACCAAGCGCCTCTACGATTTCGCGGCCGACCACTTGATCGTGCGTATAGTCGGCGCCTTTGACCAGCACCGTCGGCTTCACGCGGGTGATCAACTTCTCGGGTGTGTCATCATCGAACACCGCAACGAGGTCGACTGCTTCGAGCGCGGCCAGCACCTCCGCACGCGCTTGCACCGGCTGCACCGGCCGGCCGGTCCCTTTCAGGCGCGTAACCGACGCATCGCCATTCAGGCCGACCACCAATCGGTCGCAAGCTGCACGCGCGCCAGCCAGCAGTCTGACGTGGCCCGGGTGCAACAGATCGAAACAGCCGTTGGTAAAGCCAACCCGAAGACCTTGCTTGCGCCATTCCGCAAGTTGATCGTCAAGCAAGGCCCAGTCAAAAACAATCTTTTCCTGCGGCGCCAGGGTCGACGACGGCAGGATGCGCGCGCGCAGCTCGGCAACGGAGGCTGTCGCGGTCCCGCGTTTTCCGACCACGACGGCTGCCGCGGCATTTGCGGCACGCGTAGCAAATTCAAAATCCGCACCCATCGCCAGCATCGCGGACAGCACGGCCACAACGGTATCGCCAGCGCCGGATACATCGCGCACGCGCACGGGATAGGCCGGGACATGAACTGGCGCGCCCTCGGCCGCCAGCGTCATGCCCGCTTCGCTCCGGGTCACCAGGACCGCCTTTGCGCCCAGATCATCGCGAAGCCGCGCCGCCGCCTCGGCGATTTCCGTGTCGGTTTGCGCCACGCTATGCGTGGCATCTGCAAGCTCCTGCCGATTGGGGGTCACGAGCGTTGCCCCACGATAAATGCTGTAGTCGCGGCCTTTTGGGTCGACGACAACCGGCTTGCCACGCTCGTTAGCAGCGGCAATGACGGCGCGCGTCACACGCGGCGTCAGGGCGCCCTTGGCATAGTCAGATAGAACAACCGCGCCGACACGCGGCATTGCCTTAACGACGTGCCCGATCAGCGCGTCCTCGCTGCCCCCATCGATGGCTGACGCCATTTCCCAGTCGGCGCGCAACAGATGCGTCGAGTGATGCTCCGATACGAAGCGAACCTTGCGCGTGGTTTGCCGGCTTCCGTCCACGACCAGATGAAATTCTATCGATGGGTGAGTGCTGAGCGCTTTGGTCAACGAACCGCCGGCCTCATCATCACCGACCACGCCGATAAAGATGCAGCGAGCGCCAAGCGCAACCAGATTACGCGCGACATTCCCTGCGCCGCCGATCATCAGTTCTGTCCGCTTGACGGCAATGACCGGCGTCGGCGCTTCCGGAGAGATGCGCGAGACATCGCCGTAGACGAATTCATCCAGCATCAGGTCGCCAATGCAGAGCACGGTCTGCTCGGAAAGGGCGGCCAGATGCTTGTCGAAATCGTACATGACGTTACCTTGGCGCTACCGGTAGCGATCTTCGCGGTCGAGATAACCGGTCACATATTGACCGACGGCAACCTCGAGCGGCGTAAATCCGCCGTTATAACCGGCGCGGCGCAAATTCCCGATCTGCGCCTGCGTGAAATACTGATACTGGCCGCGGATCGCATCGGGCATGTCGATGTATTCGATATTGGCGGGCCGGCGAAACGCCTTGAACATTGCGCCGATCATATCACGAAAACTTTCCGCCTTGCCGGTCCCCACATTGAAGATGCCATTTACGCCGGTTGCATGCAGAAGCCAGCGCAGCACGGACACAGCGTCGTCGACATAGATGAAATCGCGACGCTGGTCTCCATCGGCAACGCCCTCACGATGAGACTTGAACAACTTTACTGGCTCGCCGGCTTTTGCTTTATCGAACACCTTGGCCAGGACGCTCGCCATATGTCCTTTGTGGTACTCGTTCGGTCCGTAGACGTTAAAGAATTTCAGACCAGCCCAATGCGGCGGCATTTTTTCTTTTTTAATGTAACGCTCGACCAGCGCTAGATCGAACAATTGCTTGCTCCAGCCGTAAAGATTCATTGGCTTCAGTTTGCGCAGAGCATCGATGGACCAGTCGTCGTCGAATCCCTGGCTGCCATCGCCGTAGGTCGCGGCCGACGAGGCATAGATGAATGGAGTGCGCGTCGTGCTGCACCATTCGAGCAGACGCATCGACAGCCGAAAATTGTTTTCCATCACAAGATCGCCATCGGTGGCGGTGGTATCGGAGATCGCCCCCATGTGGATGACGGCATCGAGCTTGCGGCCCTCGAGCCACTGCATCAGCTCCGCCGGCGGCAGCAGGTCGGCAATCTGATGCTTGGCAAGGTTGCGCCATTTGGCGTCGCCGTGGCCAAGCAGGTCACTGACCGCAATATCGCTCGTCCCCGCCTCATTGAGGCTGGCGACAACATTCGACCCAATAAAACCGGCCCCGCCGGTGACCAAAAACATCCCTACCCCTCGAGCCTCTGGCTTGAGGCAACCTTTGCCCCAGACCGGTCAACGGCGCAACGATAGGCCACTATTCGCCCGCATTTGGCGCAGGACACGGTAAAAATTGCGGCTGGACAGTCCGCCGTAACGCAGGCTAACCGCTGTCTGACAGGGCCGAAGCAGGTCGCAGGCCGACGGGGCGGCCGCAAAATAATGAACACCAATTCAACCTACGCGGGTAGACCGGTTCTGATCGTCCCCTATGTCTGGATCGGGGATTTCGTCCGCTGCCATTCCGTCGTGAAGCTTCTGCGCGCCGAGGCGCCCGAGCGGCCGGTTGATATCCTCTGCAGCGCGCTTTGCGCTCCACTCGCCGACTACATGCCTGGCGTCCGGCGCGCGATCACCATGGATCTGCCGCGCGGGCGATTGGGCCTCCCTCTCCAGCGAAAGCTTGCGAGCATCTTGCATCGGGCCGGATATGGCCAGGCGTTGGTGATGTCGCGCAAATGGAAGGCTGCGTTGGCACCTTGGCTTGCGGGCATCCCGGTGCGCACCGGTTTCGCCGGTGAGTTTCGTTTTGGTCTCCTGAACGATGTGCGTTTCGGCGAGCGCCGTTTGCCGCGCATGATTGACCGGATGGGCGCATTGGCGCTTCCGAAAGACGCGCCGCTTCCTAGCGAGTGGCCGCTGCCTGAATTGAAAGTTTCGATTCAGGAATTGGAGTCCTGGCGCAATCAACGAGGCCTCGCAAACGAAGCTCGCCCCATCATCACGCTTGCGCCTGGCGCGGTTGGCGCTGGCAAGGCATGGCCGGCCGCTCACTATGCGAAACTGGCGAGTGCCCTCGCAAAAGATGGCGCATCAGTCTGGGTCGTCGGCGGTCCGAATGAAACGCCGGCGGCAGCGCAGATCGCGATCGCAGGGGACAACCATGTCCGCGATCTCACAAGCAACGATCTGCGTAACGCAATTTGTGCGCTCGCAGCGGCCGACGTCTCGGTCACCAACAACTCCGGTTTGATGCATGTATCCGCCGCGCTCGCTACACCGACGGTGGCAATTTTTGGCCCGACCAGCCCGTGGCATTGGAAGCCACTCAATCCCGTGGCCGCGATCCTCGAGCCGCCCGGCGACGATGACGCGCGCACACGCGCGCGCGATGAAGGCAACGACGCCGTTCGCCATCACCGCACCGATGACGTCACCGTTGCAACGGTGCTTGCGGCCGTGCGGCGGGTGCTGGCGGAACCAAAAAAACGCCAGCACTAGCCGGTCTGGGCGGCCCATTGGCCCAGGCCCATTGACGAATTTGACGTGGCATGCCTGACGTAAAGCCCTTTCCATGCTATCAGAGCGGCCATGGCCCAACCCAAACCAGCTCCGATGACCAGCGATCGCGCGCAAGCCGCGATCGCATCGGCCTTGCGTACGCTGGAAGCAGAAGGCAGCGGTGTAGACGCACTGGCCGCCGCGCTGAAAGATGGTCTGGGCAGCGCTTTTTCCGCAGCAATCGAGCTGATCCGCGCCGCAAAAGGCCGCGTCATCGTGACCGGCATGGGCAAATCGGGCCACGTCGCGCGCAAGATTGCATCAACTTTCGCGTCGACCGGTACACCGGCGTTTTTCGTGCATCCAAGCGAGGCCAGCCACGGCGATCTGGGCATGATCGCTAACGATGACGTCATCCTCGCGTTGTCGTGGTCGGGGGAAACGGCCGAACTGAAAAATATCACTGATTATTCGCGCCGCTACGGCATCAAGTTGATCGCGATGACGGCCATTCCGGACAGCGCGCTCGCCAAGCTATCTGACATCGTGCTGACTTTACCTCAGGCACGCGAAGCCTGCCCGCACAATCTTGCACCGACGACCTCATCGTTGATGCAGCTTGCCCTCGGCGATGCGTTGGCCATCGCCCTTCTGGAAAGTCACGGGTTCACAGCGGTTGATTTCGGCCTTCTGCACCCTGGCGGCAAGCTCGGAACGTTGCTGAAAACCGTTCGCGACGTGATGCATACCGGCCAGATGATGCCGCTCGCGCCGCTTGGTACCCTTATGTCCGACGCAATTCTCGAAATGACGGCCAGAGGTTTCGGGTGCGTCGGCATTACCGATACACGTGGACTGCTCGTTGGGATCATCACTGACGGGGACCTGCGGCGTCATATGCGCAATAACTTGCTTGATGCCCCGGTTGACGATGTCATGACCCGCGGGCCAAAGACGGTACGGCCGGATCAGTTGCTCAGCGAGACGCTCGACATTCTTAACTCGATGAAGGTCACTGCGTTGTTTGCCGTCGAAGCCGGGAAACCGGTCGGCATTGTGCATGTCCACGACCTGCTACGTGCGGGCGCGGCCTAATTATCAAATTGGCGGGGCGACTTTCACCACTGCGCCGACTACGGCGTCGACCGACGGCGGCGCTCTATCAGCGCCGAGCACGGCAATCCGGCCATTGCCGACCGGCCCGGTCAGGCCGGGATTGCTGCCGGTAAAGATCGCGACAAGCGGAACTCCGAACGCAGCGGCTAGATGCATGAGCCCGGTATCGACGCCGACTACATAATGTGCGCCTGCAATCAACTTTGCGACCTGATCGAACGGCACCCGTTCCGGAACGTCTGCACCCGAGACCGCAGCGGCGATGCGCTCGCTGCGCGCTCGCTCAACCTCGGTGCCCCACGGCAGCAGCAGCTTTGTATCCTGACCAAGTGCTGCACCAAGTGCCTTGCCGAGCGCGATCCAATGCGTTTCTGGCCATTGTTTTTCCGGTCGCGCGGTTGCGTGCAAGAGCACTGCATAGGGCGGAGCGCTGCGCGCAAATCGCGTGCGGTCCAGGCCAAATTCCGGGGGTCCCTCCGGCGTATAACCAAGCGAGAGTCCGCTCAATATCCGATTGCGCTCGACCGCGTGAAGTTCGCGGCTGACGCGATGGCGAACATCGTAAAAGAAAGAAGCCAGCGGCTCGCGGATGCTTGACACGTCATAACCGTGGCGCCTGCCGTTCGCCACGCGTGCAATGACAGCAGAACGCAGCAGGCCCTGGCTGTCGACAACAGCATCATAATTTTGTGCACGGATTGCCCTCAGGCTCTCCCTTATTTCCGATACTGTTGCAGGCGCATATAGCGATTTTCGCCACCGTCGCCACGCCACCGGAATAACCTCGCCGATTGCCGGGTGCAGGCGCACCAGCGGCGCAAATGCCTCCTCCACGAGCCAAGCGAATGTCGCGTCGGGTCGCGCCTTTCGGGCGTCGACCAGAGCCGGCATGTGATGAATTACATCGCCAAGCGACGAGGTTTTGATAAAAAGGATGTTGGCCATCGTTCGATTGTGGCTTGCTTGCGGCACCCATATACCGGTCATTAAGCATGCCCGCCATAAGCATGCCACCGCGCCACGCGATCAGGGTGTGGTTTTTTTACGAACATTCGGCAGATTTGCCGAGCCACGAGGGACTTTGGGAATGACGATCCTGGTCACGGGCGGCGCCGGCTACATCGGCAGCCACATGGTGCACGAATTGACCGACGCGGGCGAACCCGTCGTCGTCCTCGACAACCTATCGACCGGGTTTCGCTACTTGATACCGTCGGCCGTTCCGTTCTTCGCGGGCAGCACCGGCGATCGAACACTGGTTGGCGAGATCATCGCCCGTCACAATATCAGTTCCATAATTCACTTCGCGGCCTCGATCGTGGTTCCGGAATCGGTCGCCGACCCGCTTGCCTATTACGGCAACAATACCATGAACACCTGCGCGCTTTTGGACGTTGCCATAAAAGCAGGCGTGCAACATTTCATCTTCTCGTCGACCGCCGCGGTTTACGGCGAGACGAGCGATGCTCCAGTACGCGAGAATGCGCCGACTGCGCCGATTTCGCCCTACGGCACATCGAAGCTGATGTCGGAAATCATGATCCACGATGCCGCCAAGGCACACGGCCTGCGCTTCGTGATCCTGCGCTATTTCAATGTCGCCGGCGCAGATCCCAAATTGCGTACCGGGCAGGCAACCCCGGCGGCAACTCATCTGATCAAAGTCGCTTGCGAGACAGCGGTCGGCAAGCGCCAGAAGATGAATGTGTTCGGCACCGACTATCCGACACCGGACGGCACCTGTGTCCGCGACTACATTCATGTCAGTGATCTCGTGCAGGCGCATTCGGTGGCGCTCGCCCATCTCCGCAGCGGCGGCGCAAACGCGACTTTCAATTGTGGTTACGGACGCGGCTCATCGGTGCTTGAAGTCATCAATGCAGTGCGTCGCGCCAGCGGCCACGATTTTCCGGTCGAGATTTCCGGCCGACGGCCCGGCGACGCACCCGCGCTGGTCGCCAATGTTGATCGAATTCATGCGACGCTACCCTGGCGTCCGCGATTCCAAAATCTCGACACCATCGTCTCGCACGCGCTCGCGTGGGAAAAGCAATTGGCCAGTCGGCGCAAGAGTGCGGTGGCCTGACAAAGCGTGAAATCGACGCCTTTTTGCCGCGTAGACGGTTTTTGGCTTGAATATTTCCTTCGGCGCGGGCAAGGAAACGGCCACCCCTGCCCGACATTCCTTTTTAGCCCGACAGAGGGCAAATGAACGACCACGGTTCACAAACGGCTGATGACGAGCGTTACAGCGCCTTTGCCCTGGTCCGGCGATTGCTCACCGAACAGGGTCTGACGCATTGGCGCAAATATGTTCTTGCATTCATCATGATGGCCGTGGCCGCCGGTTGCACGGCTTTCAGCGCCTACTTGATTGGCGACGTCATCAACCAGGCTTACGTGAACCGCAATCTACCGGGCATCATTACCCTCGGTTTCGTCACCGCAGCGTTGTTTGCAGCAAAAGGCATTGCAACCTACGGCCATAGCGTCATGCTTTCTCGCATCGGCAATCGGATTGTCGCCGACAATCAGCGCGCGGTTTTTGCGAAGCTGCTCAACGAAGGCCTCAGCTTCTTCTCCGATCGGCATTCGACTGAATTCATCGCGCGCCTTTCGACCGGCGCCGCGTCAGCAACGCAGGTCATCAATCTGCTCATCACATCGGTCGGTCGCGATTTACTGTCGTTGATCGGTCTGGTCATCGTGATGGTGGTGCAGGACCCGCTGATGGCATTTTTCAGCTTCGTGGTCGCACCGCCGGCCTTTTTCATCTTGCGCAAGCTGATACGCCGTATCTACACGATCGCCCGCACACAATTTCATGGCAGCACCCGTATCATCGAGACGCTGCAAGAAACGCTGCAGGGCATCCGCATCGTGAAGGCCTTTACGCTCGAAGACATCATGCGGGAACGCTTTGACCGGAACGTCGCCGCAGTCGAACATGAAGCCAACAAGATGGCGCGTGTATCCAATCGTGCGAGCCCATTGATGGAAACGCTTGGTGGCTGCGCCATCGCGATCGCCATCACCTATGGTGGATATCGCGTCATCGAAACGGGCGCGACGCCCGGTCAGTTCTTCTCCTTTATCACCGCCTTTTTGCTGGCTTACGAGCCTGCCAAGCGGCTCGCGCGTCTCAATATCGAACTTAACAGCGCTCTGGTCGGCGTCCGCATCCTGTTTGAGATCATCGACAGTCCACCAAGTGAGCCCTCGGATGACAGCAAGCCCGCTCTACAGATCAAATTGGCCCGTCTTGAATTCAAAGACGTGCACTTCGCATATCGCAGCGAGGAGTCGGTGTTGCATGGCATGTCGTTCGTAGCCGAGCCGGGCAAGATGACTGCGCTGGTCGGGCCTTCCGGCGGCGGCAAGTCAACCGTATTCAACGTGTTGCTGCGCTTCTACGAAGCCGAGCACGGCAATATCATCATTGATGAACAGGATATCGCGCAAACGTCGCGCCGATCGCTGCGCCAGCATATCGCTTATGTCGGACAGGATGTATTCCTGTTCCGGGGCACTATTCGCGAGAACATTGAGTTCGGAAAACCGGGCGCCAGCGAGGATGAAATCATCGCGGCCGCCAAAGCTGCATACGCTCATGACTTCATCATGTCGTTTCCGCGCGGATATGAAACGCCGGTTGGCGAGCACGGCTTGCAACTGTCAGGCGGCCAGCGCCAACGGGTGGCGATTGCCCGCGCACTCATAAAGAATGCGCCAATCATTTTGCTCGATGAAGCCACCGCCGCGCTGGATTCTGAATCTGAGTTACAGGTGCGCGAGGCCATGGAGCATCTTTGCCGGGGACGCACCACTCTTGCGATCGCACACCGGCTGCATACCGTCTCTCATGCCGACCGCATCTATGTGGTTGAAGATGGCCACGCGGTCGAATCCGGTCGACACGACGAGTTGCTGCGAAAGGGCGGCCGTTATTCGTCGTTCTATCGCCTTCAGCTCAAGGAACAGGAAACCCGCAGCCCCGTCGCGGCAGTCGCCAATTCATAAGGGTTACGCGGTTGACGGCGGCGCGTTACACCTGATACGCACAGCCAACTTTCGTCCGGTCGCCTTATCCACAGCCGGACCATCCTCCATCAGAAACGATATCGAACGGCCAATACATCATGACCGACAGCCGCTACGTCATCCCGCCTGCACCACAACCTGCCATCGCGGTTGCCGGCTCCGACAAAGTATTTCCGGTCCGCCGAATCTGGTGCGTCGGCCGCAATTACATAGAGCACATTCGCGAGATGGGGCAGGACGAACGATTGCCGCCCTTCTATTTCGCCAAGCCGGCAGATGCGATCGTTGCGGACGGCGGCACTGTGCCCTATCCGTCGCTGACCAAGGATATGCACCACGAGGTCGAGCTGGTGGTCGCGCTGAAGAGCGGCGGCCGCAACATTCCGGTCGCCAAGGCCAATGATTGTATTTACGGCTACGCCGTCGGCATCGACCTCACCCGTCGCGATTTGCAGATTGCCTCGCGTGATCTGAAGCGGCCATGGGAAATCGGCAAGGCCTTCGACCATTCGGCGCCGTGCGGCGCGCTGGTTCCGGCGAGCAAGATCGGCCACCCGGCCAAAGGCAAGATTACGCTGAAGTGCAATGGCAAGATCCGCCAGGACGGCGATCTCAATCAGCTGATCTGGAACGTGCCCGAAATCATCTCCAATCTTTCGGAAATGGTTGCGCTGGAGCCGGGCGACATCATCATGACCGGCACCCCCTCGGGGGTTGCGGCAACGGTCGCTGGCGACAACCTCGAATGCGAGGTCGAAGGCGTCGGCAAGCTGACCGTCACGATCGGCCAACCGCTGAAATAGATCTAAAGCCCGAGATAAGCCTGCCGCACGCGATCATCGCCGAGCAGCATGTCGCCTGAACCTGAAAGCGTAATGCGGCCATTTTCGAGCACATAGGCGTGGCTCGCAAGCTTGAGCGACACGGCGACGTTCTGCTCGACCAGAACGCACGTAAGCCCATCGCGGTTGAGATCGCGCACGCATCGAAGCACGCTTTGCACGATGGCCGGGGCAAGCCCAAGCGAGGGCTCATCGAAGAGTACCAATTCCGGGTCGCCCATGAGGCAGCGGCCAATGGCGAGCATTTGCTGTTCGCCGCCTGACAGCGTCCCCGCAGCCTGCTGCCGGCGCTCCGCCAGAACCGGAAAAAGTGCGTAGACCTTTTGCATGTTTTGTGCGCGCGTGCCTCGCGCGCGCGGCAACATGGCGCCCATCGCCAGATTTTCTACGACCGACAATGAAGGAAATATCTGGCGGCCTTCGGCGACCTGACCAATTCCGAGGTCGCAAACCTTGTGGCTCGGCCAACCCGCGATATCCAGGCCGCGGAAAAAGACGTGACCGCGCGCGGGCTTGTGCATCCCGGCAATCGTACGGATCAACGATGTCTTGCCGGCCCCATTGGCACCGACAATAGCGACAATTGAACCCTCCTCGATATCGAGCGAAACGCCGTCAAGCGCGCGCGCATCGCCGTAAAACACGTCGAGGCTGTCGACCTTTAGCAACATGCGCTTTTCTCTGCGGGCATGATCTTTCCCGAAAACCGGTGTCCATCCCCGATCGGAGTCAAGGACATGCTTTTCGGAATCATGAGGCGATGGCCTCTGCGCCGAGGTAGCTGTCAATCACGGTGCGGTCGCGAACCACCTCATCCGGCGCACCTTGTGCAATGGCCGCGCCATGATGCATCACCAGAACGCGCCCGGCCAGCGCCATCACGGCGCGCATCACGTGTTCGATCAGCAGGATAGTGATTCCCGTGTCGCGGTTGAGCTCCTTCAGGATTGCCACGATGCGATCGGTCTCGGTGGGGCGCAGACCTGCCATCACTTCGTCGAGCAGCAACAATTTCGGATCGGTGGCGAGCGCGCGCGCCATTTCCAGACGTTTGCGATCGGGCAGCGTGAGCGTTGATGCGCGCTGAGCGCGTTTGTCAAAGAGATCGAGCCGACGGAGCACTTCGTGCGCATGCGCGCGCGCCGCGATAACATCACGACGGTGCAACAGGGCGCCCACGATAACGTTGTCCTCGACAGAAAGTGCCGGGAATGGCCGTACAATCTGGAAGGTACGACCGATGCCGCGCGTGCAGATTCGGTCTGGAGTAAGGCCGTCAATCCGCTCGTTCGCAAAAGTTATTGTTCCGCTGTCCGGAGGTAAAACTCCCGCAATCATGTTGAACAGCGTTGTCTTGCCGGCGCCATTTGGTCCAATCACCGCAAAAATGCCGCCCTCCTCGATTTCAAAGCCGAGACGATCGACCGCGATCAGACCACGGAAGCGCTTGCTGATGTCGTCGAGTGAAAGGAGCGCGGTCATTTTCTGCGCTCCGTCAGGCCGATGCGTTGGCTCAGCCAGGGCCACACGCCCTCGGGCAACGTCGTGACTACCAGGAGCAGGCAAACGCCGTAAAACACCTGCTTGGCGCCCGGCAGATCGATGCCGAGCGCGGCGAGCGCCGTGGTAAGCGTTTCCGCCAGGCCCGTCAGCAAAAACGCGCCGAGAATCGGCCCGAACAAAGTGCCGACGCCGCCGACGATCGGCCCGAGGATGATTTCAATCGAGCGTGAGATGTGAAACACCTGCTCGGGAAATAAATTGTTGTAGTAGAAAGCATGGATCACGCCGGCGAATGATGTCATTGCGGCGGAGATCACTACAGCCAGCATCTTGTAGTGGAAGGTGTCGATACCGACCGAACGCGCGGCTACCTCGTCCTCGCGGATCGCCCGCCAGAAATAACCAATACGGCTTTGCAACAATGCGCGGCAAAGAAGCAAGGCAAGCAAGGTCGCTGCCAGCAGGACATAGTAGAACATTACCGGATTGCCGCGCAGCCGCCAGACATCGTTATGCGTATATTGCTCGACCGGCAGGAATAGGCCGGCGGAGCCTCCAGTCCAAGGCAAATGATCCAGGCCGACACGCGCAAATTCGGCAAATGCGATCGTGAGAATTGCGAAATAGACACCGGCAACGCGAAATCGGAAGGCCAGGAATCCGATGGCGGCACCGATCAGCGCTGCGAGCGGCAATGCTGCCGCAAGGCCCAGCCACGGGCCGATACCGAAATGCACGAAGAGCGCCGCCGTCGTGTAGGCACCGAGCCCAATATAGAGCGCGTGGCCGAGCGATAATTGTCCGGCAAACCCCATCATGATGTTCCAGGCCTGGCCGAGATAGGCGAAGTACAGGATCAGGATCAGCACGGTGAGCAGGTAGTCGCCGGCAAACAATGGCGCCAAAATCAGGACTGTCAGCAGAATCCCCAGCAAAGCCAATGCCCGGCGTGGAGGGCCATCGATCAGACGCTCGATCATGCAGCCCTCTTGCCCATGATGCCGTGCGGCCGGAACAACAAGACCAGTACCAGGATCGCGAAGGCGAACATGCTTTTCGCCGATGGTGAGAACAGTAGTCCCGCCATCGCTTCGGTGACGCCGATTAGTACGCCTCCCAACAATGCCCCGGGCATTGAGCCAAGTCCGCCGGTGATGACGATGACGAAGGCGAGCAACGTATAGGCCGGACCGGCCGTCGGCGTGACATCGAAAATCAGCAGCAGCATGCACCCGGCAGCGCCGACGCATGCGGCACCAAGACCGAAGGTAAAAGCATAAAGATGCTCGACGTCGAGGCCGACCACCCGCGCGCCCGTGTAATTGTCGGCGCAGGCGCGGATCGCGGTGCCAAGCCGCGTATATTGGAAAAAGCTGAACAAAGAACCCGCGACCGCTATTGCGGCAAACGCCGCGTAGAGCTTGGTCGCGTCGATGATCAGCCGACCGAACTGGAAGCTATCATAGCCATAAGAGACCTGCACGTTCCGTGCGTCAGGGCCGTAAATGATGAGCAGGCCGTTGACGATAATGATTGCGACAGCAACCAGCAGCAGGAACTGCATGTAGTCTGGCCGCGTAACGAACGGATTGATCAATCGCGCCTGCAGCATATAGCCGAAGGCGAACATGACTGCGGCAATCGGCACCATCATGACAAGCGGATCGAGGTGAAATGCAGAAAAAAGCGTCACGGCGATGTACATGGCGACCGTCATCATTTCGCCGTGCGCGAAATTGACAACACGCACCACACCGAAGATCACGGACAGGCCAAGGGCCATCAAACCGTAGACGAGACCGGTCAATATCCCGCCGATGGCGACGTTGAAGAAGATATCTGCCGGCACAAGTTTATCGTGTCAGGTTCGTTTGTCGTAAGGCTTGAGCGGCCATTCCGGCTTGGCGTTTGCCGCTTCTTTCGGCGCGACTGTCAGCAGCTTGCCGCCACGGTTTTGAATGGCGCCGCCTACGATCTTGTCGTTCTGACCTTTGGCATCGAACTGGATGCCCGGCCCGATGCTGACATTGTCCTTGATATTGGTCGTGCGCACCGAATCGGCAAGCGCCTTCGGGTCCGTTGAGCCCGCCCGCTTGTAGGCATCGGCGGCGATCAGCAGTGCCTCGAAAGTATAGACGTGGTTAGTATTGAGATTGACGCCAGGGCTCGCCTTGGCGAGTGCGGCCTCGAGCTGTTTCGACATCTTTTTGTTCGGGTCGTACCAGGGCACAAAGCTCAGCGGCCCGTCGGCCAGTTTGCCGAGCGTCTTGAGATACTGATCCTCGTACCAGCCCGGGCCCATGCTCAGGATCGCCATCGGCGTCCAGCGCTGTTTCACCAATTCACGGGTAAGCAGAATGGCATCGTTAAGCCGGCTAACCATCAGCAATGCATCGGCGCCGGTCGCCTTGGCTTTTGAAACTTCCACCGACAGGTCGCGCGCCGCCGGATCATAGGCGATAGTGTCGACAATTTTGTACGGCATGTCGAACTTCGGCATCACCGCGCCGATTCCGCCCTTCATCGCAGTGCCAAAGGTGTCATTGACGTGCATGAACACAGCCGTCTTCGGCGCCGCGCTCGTTGCCGCGAACACTTCCTTCTGATCGACAAAGGCGTCGCGCAAGATCATCCCCGCCGTCGGGAAATTACGGAAAACAAATTTGTAGCCCTGCTCGGTGATCGGCGGAGCGGCGGCAATGTTGATGATGTAGGGGATGCCCTTCTGCTCGGCGACCTGGGCGATGGCCGAGGACTGACCGGAGTCGAAGGCGCCGATCAGAAGCTGCGCGCCCTCACCGATTAGTTTCTCGGCCCGTGCCCGGGCGACTTCAACATTGGTTTCGGTATCGGCGTTCATAATCTGCAGCGGCGGCAGCCCGAGGTCCTTGAGAATCCCCGCCGCGATATCGACGCCGCGCTGGCAATCCTGGCCGATCCCGGCTTGATAGCCGGACTTCGGCAATAGCACGCCTACTTTCAGAGCCGCGCCTTGCGCACGCACGATATTGAACGGGGTCATTCCGGCGGCGACGCTTGCGCCCAGCCCGGCGGTCACAGCACGGCGCGTGACGCGCCCACGGTCGGAATGTGATTTGCGGCTCATGGTTTTCTCCCTGTCGGCACTACGGCCGTTACCGTCATGATGCCGGATTTTCGCTTCGCTGTACAAGCCGTCGCTAGGCCGTAAATAGCCGCTCGACTGCTGCTGCAATGCGAAACAAGCGATGGTCCTGGCCATTAGGCGCGATCAGCATGAGACCGGTGGGCAGGGCGCCGTCGCGTGGCATCGGGATCGAAATGGCACAAAGGTCGAAGAAATTTGCGATGACCGTATTGCGCAGCAGCATGGCGTTCTTACGAGCGAAATCATCCGCCGGCGCCACCTCTTGCAAGGTCGGCGCGACGATCGGCGTAGTCGGCATTGCCAGCACGTCAAGGTCGGACAGCCGCGCGTCCATGGCGCGGATCAGCCGCGCGCGTTGCCGCACCATGTCGATGTAGTCCGCGGCACCGATATTGCGGGCCCGTTCGAGGCGCGCACGCACGTTCGGATCGATGGCGTCGGCGCGCCGCGACAGAAGATCACGATGCACGGTGAAGGCTTCGGCGGGCTGCACGCCCCCTTTGCTGTTGACCTGCGTCATATCGCCGAGGAGTGAAAGCGTCTCCTCCGATATTCGGGCACCGGCCTGTTTCAGGCGAATGATCGCATCGGGGAAACGTCTCGCGACCGTCTCGTCGAGATTCTCTAGCGGCGGACCTTGTACGACGCCGACGCGCAGGCCCGCGAGCGGCACCGGCTCGAGCGGCACAAATTTTTCGCCCGCCATCACAGAGTTGGCCTTGGCGCAGGCGTCGACCGAACGCGCGATCGGCCCGATCGAGTCGATACTGTAGGACAATGGAAAAGCGCCGTCGGTGGGAATGCGCTGCCGGCTTGGTTTGTAGCCGACGATGCCACAGAGCGCGCCGGGGATGCGGCATGATCCCCCGGTATCGGTGCCGATCGCGATCTCGCACATGCCGTCCGCCGCAGCCACCGCCGCGCCCGACGAAGAGCCACCAGGCACGCGCTTGCGATCCGCCGGGTTACCAGGTGTGCCGAAATGCGGATTGGCCCCCACTCCGGAATAAGCAAATTCGCTCATATTGGTTTTGGCGACAATCACCGCACCAGCCGCGCGCAGCCGCCGTACCACCGGCGCGTCAACCGCGGCGGGTTTTGCCTCGTCGGCCAGCGCTTTGGAGCCCGCGCGCGTGACTTCACCCGCGACATCGAACAGATCCTTGATCGTCATGATCGTGCCGTCGAGCACTCCGAGCGAAATACCGGCCCTGGCGCGCGCATCGGCTGCATCGGCAGCGGCCGCCGCCTGGTCGCGATAGATCGTCAGGCAGGCACGCACCCCCTCGCCTTTCGGGTCATCGATGCGGGCGAGCGCGGCGGCGAGCCGCTCGCGGGCAGAAACTGTTTTCATTTGCAATCCTGAGCATCCGGGCGAAACGACATATATGCATAACCCGTGTCGTCACGTTTTGCACGGCCACCAGCTCGCTTCCGTATGGTGCAACGGCCCGGTTGGGAATTTTTTCAAATAATGACCGCCGTATTTCATCCCCGCATTTATCAACAGCGTTTTTGCCGGGCTTGCCTCGCCAAACGACGGGCGTAGGCTTCCACGCAGGTCATCCATCTTCGGCTCTGCCGGACACGGATGACCGCCATGGCCGAACGGGCGTGGGACGTGGGTGCTGCTTGCAGTGCTTGTGGTCCATGGTTGCCGGTCCTGGCTCTCAGTAACTGGTACCAGCGCTGAGCTCACGCTCGCACTGGAAATGGATCCGAGAGCTTGTAACGGGTGGACGACGGTCCGCCCGTTATGGCTTTGTTGGGGCCTCTTCTCCCTACAGGCTGGCGCCATCGAATTTCTTCACCTTGAACTGATCCGCGTCGACGCCATCGAGGCAACGCACGTTGATCATGACCATGTCCTTGCCGCCGGGGCCCTTGCCGTAGGCGTAAGATTGGATGCCGCAGGTCGCGCAGAATGGATGATGAATAACATGTTTGTTGAATTGAAAGTCCGTCATCGCACCATCGCCCGCGATCAGCTTGAAGTCCGACGCGGAAGCCGCGGCAAGTAACGATCCCAGTCTGCGGCAGCGCGAACAATTGCACGAGATAACCTCGCCGATGTCGGCGGAAACTTCGTAGCGTACAGCGCCGCATTGGCAGCCGCCGGTGTAGCTTTTTTTCATTGTTCGCTCCTGTATGCGCAATCGTTGTGCAAGATCACGGCCCGGCTTCGTTGACACTCCGCCAACACAATAGGAAATCGGCAGATCAATATGTCACCGTTTGGCATCACTCAGGGATTTGCCATTGTGAGATGCCTCAAAAGCCGACGACTTGACCTCCGGGTACTGTACCTAGTTTAAACAGCCAGCACGGGAAAAGGGAGTTCTTATGGCTGATCAGAAGACCGGGCTCGTCGTCACCGCCCATCCGGGCGATTTCGTCTGGCGCGCGGGCGGCGCCATCGCGCTGCATGCCAAGCGCGGCTACAGGATGAAAATCGTCTGCATATCGTATGGCGAGCGCGGCGAAAGCCAGTTTGCCTGGAAGGAAGCCGGTGCGACGCTTGCAAAAGTAAAGGCCGGCCGCAAGGACGAGGCAGAACGCGCTGCCGCGCTCCTCGGCGCCGAGATCGAATTCTTCGATTGCGGCGACTATCCCCTCAAACTCAACGAACAGCATTTCGATCGCATGGTCGACATCTACCGCGAGCTCAACCCGGCTTTTGTGCTCACGCACGCGCTCGAGGATCCATACAATTTCGATCACCCGAATGCCGCGCATTTCGCGCAGGAAACCCGCGTGGTCGCGCAGGCGATGGGCCACAAACCCGACGCCAAGTACAAATATTCGGCGCCGCCGGTATTCCTGTTCGAGCCGCACCAGCCGGAAATGTGCAACTACAAACCCAATCTCATTTTGAAAATCGATGACGTGTGGGAGACAAAATACAAGGCTTTCCAGATTCTCGCCGCGCAAAAGCATCTTTGGGCTTACTATGACCGGGTCGCGCTCAACCGCGGCATTCAAGGCAGCCGCAACACCGGCGTGCCGATGACCTATGGCGAGGCCTACCAGCGCCTCTTTCCGACCGTCGAGGAGATCCTGAAATGAAGCCCGTCGTCGTCCGCAACATCAAACGCGCCGACAGCAATGCCATCGGCACACTCGGCGCCACCGGTGTCTCCACTGCGCATGAGGCGCTCGGGCGGTCCGGCCTGATGAAGCCTTATATGCGCCCGGTCTGGGCCGGCGCACAGATCGCAGGGCCTGCCGTCACCGTGCTCGCGCAGCCGGGCGACAACTGGATGATTCACGTCGCCGTCGAGCAATGCCAGAAAGGCGACGTGCTGGTAGTCGGTTGCACGGCCGACAATACCGACGGCATGTTCGGCGAATTGCTGGCGACCGCATTGCACGCCCGGGGTGTGATTGGCCTCATCATTGACGCCGGTTGTCGTGACGTGCGCCCGATTTCGGAAATGAAGTTCCCGGTCTGGTCGAAGGCGATCTCGGCCAAAGGCACCGTGAAGGCTACGCTCGGTTCAGTCAACGTGCCGGTTGTTTGCGCCGGCGTGAACGTCGAGCCTGGCGACGTTATCGTCGCCGACGACGATGGCGTCGTGGTCATCCCGAAAAAGCTTGCGGTTGAAACGGCGCAAAAAGCACAAAAACGAAAAGACGACGAAGATGGCAAGCGCAAGCAACTGGAGGCCGGCACTCTAAGTCTCGACATGTACAAAATGCGCGAACCTCTTGCAAAAGCGGGATTGACCTACGTAGACCGTCCGGAGGATGTCTAATCGTCGACAAAACTCGCGGGCGCGGCGATGACCAGACACTCATTTCGCTGTCGCATTTCCCCAATTAAAATCGCAAAAGTCCCAGCGAAACTTTTTCGACCCTACCGCCGTGTGACCGACTGTGCTTGCGGCGATAGCTCTTGTCGTAAAGCGGTCCGGATTTTCTGATATTTCGTGCGCGCGATCGAAGATCAATTTAATGCGCTGACTCTATCGTGGCGCGGTTCTCAGCCACATGGAGCAAGAAGAATGCATAACGTGTTTGCGTTTCTCAGAGATGAGTTGGGCGGCACTGCGGTCGAGTACGGACTGGTTGCTGCTGGAATCTCCGCTGCCGTCCTCGCGGTTGTCAATTCGATCGGCGGCACGATCAATGAAAAGATGACACTTATCTCTGCCAGGTTTGGCAATTGATCCGGATAGAATGAATCGTGAAGCCGCCGCCAACGGCGGCTTCAGCTCTTTAAAGATTGCGGCGGGGCGAACGTTGCGATCGTTCGTCATCCGCCGGAGATTTGTCGTCGGGCCAGCGCGGTATTCCGTCCGATCCAGTGCCCGGCATATGGCAAGAATGCCGCAGAGTGCTGGAGCTCCCCCGGTGCGACATGGCGCCGCGACGTTCCAAGGGCCTTCGAGAACTCTTACTGGATTGGATAACAGTGCGTTAATAACTCGACAGCCCGGAGTGGCCTGGTCGCCGACCGCCGCTCGCTAGACGCGTCAAACCCGACAGAAAGTCTCATAATTTGCAGGTCTGATCCGCGCGCAGCCAAAATCGCGGGGATGCCATAGGCGACAAGATTCATAAAAATTGAATCAAATACACCGACACTTTGCACCAACCGCCGAAGCTTCTTTTTAACGAGCCGACGGTACGTTGCTGCCGTCATCCATCTGGATGGCGTCTGCAGATTTAGTTTAGCCACATGGAGGATGCGTGATGTCTAAGGTTTTTGCGTTCCTGAAGGACGAGTCCGGCGCGACCGCGATCGAATATGGTCTCATCGCTGCTGGCATTTCGGTCGTGATCATCGCGGCTGTGAATGCGATCGGCTCGAGCCTGAACGCCAAGTTCGACTACATCTCGAACCAGCTGAAATAACCGTCGCTTAAATCGGTCAAATTGGTGGAAGCCGCCGGCGACGGTGGCTTCTTCCTTTTTTGGGGGCACATTGCGGCGAGGCCGCATTGCACAATATACGTAAGATCAGTGCCTAGATCGCGGCCGGACGGAATTTCAACGCCGCCATGATGCCAAGTGCGAGGAAGACGGCCAGCGCGACGCCTTGGGCGATCAGGAAGGGTGGCTCTGACTGGGTCGGTGCCAACGCAGTCAATGCTGCGATCTTCTGGAACGACTGCGCGATCAGCACAAACACGTTGAACCAGAGCGCGGTAACGGCGGCAGCGAGTAGATCCAGCGCCAGGGTCCCGCAAGGTGCTTGCTATAGAGCGCCACCAGAGCGATCGCCAGAATGATCAGTGAAATGATCCCGACACCCAGAGCCGGCGTGAAGCCGTGAATCGGAAACATGAAGCCGGTCACGCTCGTGAGAATGGTGGTCACGAGAAATAGCGCCGTCCAACCTGGAAGCCGATGCGCGCCGAGCATCCCGAAAAGAACAATCACGCCACTCGCGATCGCGACCAGTGTGATCGCTACATGCAGCAGCGTGAAATTGTGAATTGATAAGCCGACAATCATGACGCGCCTCCGCCGCGATGCCCGAAAGAACCGGCGCGAGCAGTGTTACGCAGCAAAATGACAAAAACAATACGGCAGCCTGTAACCGCTTAGCGGTTGGCAGCGCTCCAGGGCGCGACGCGGCGTCCAACCCATTTCAGCGCTGAGGTGAGCGAGACGCCGAGTACCATCAGCACGATTACCGGCACGAAGGTCTTGTCCATTTCGAACACGTTGGCGTAGCGCGTGATCATGAAGCCCAGGCCGGAGATGGTGGTGTAGAACTCGGCAATAATCATGCCGATGAGGCCGCGGCCGATGGCGAGGCGCACGCCGGCGATGATGTAGGGCACCGCAAACGGCAGCAGCACGTCGCGCCACACCCGCCACTCACTCGAGCGGAATGAGCGCGCCACCTCGAGCATGTTCTTGTCGCACTCGCGCACGCCCTGATAGGTGTTGATCAGGACCGGGAACACGGCGAACAAGAACACGACGATAATCTTGGCTTTGAGGTAGATTCCGAACCAGAGCACCAGCAGCGGAACGACCGCTACCAGCGGCGTTGCGTAAAGCGCGTTGATCGGCAGGTCGAGCGCCCAATCGAGCCAGCGTATGCGCGCCATCCCGATACCGAGCGGAATTCCGACCAGGATTGCGATGCTCAGGCCGTAGACCATGACCTCAAGGCTTTGCCCGAGGAAATAGGGCAACTCGCCGGACATGGTCGTCGTATAAAACGCTGCGGCGATCTTGGTCGGATAAGTGAAGAAGATCGGGTTGATGAAGGGGCCGACGATTTCCCAAACGATCAGGAGCGCCGCGACGAAACCGTAGCGGAACAGCGCGGGCCGATCCCACCAGGGTGTCTTGACCACGGCCGGAGCCGGACGCGCGCTTTCTGCGACGACGCCGGTATGAACCTGATGGGCAACACTCATCGTGGTTTATCCTTCGCGGCTTTGCCGGCTCTTTCGTGTGGCGGGCACCGCCGTACAAGGCGGCGCCCGCCTCATCGTTCAAACAGGGCTAAAAGGCTGCCGTGGGGCAAACCGGACCCTTCCATTCGCCGACCTGCTCGATCGCCTTTTTCGCGAACGTCGTGTCGACGATGTCCTCGTATTTGGGCGTCTTGCCCTCTTTGATATTTCCGACTTTGGTCATCAAATTCGCGGTGAAGTTGACGCGTTCCGGGCTTAACCCGCTGTTGGCATCCCAGATGCATTGCTGCACGAGAAAGTCGAAGCTCTCGGACAGGATCTTTTCCGGATAACCCGTCTGCTTGACCAGGATCGGCATGATCTTGGCCTTGTCGGTGTACATGATGCGGGTCGCTTCGATGTTGGCGGTGACAACTGCCTGCACGACGTCGGGCTTCGCCTTGATGGTCTTTTCCGTTGCGGACAGGAAAGTGTAAAGCGTCTTCGGCTGCAGTTCCCACATGCGCCCGATGGCGTGAAGGTCCGGCACTTTGCTTTTCGCCAGCATTTCCTGCTCGACATGAAGGATCGCGGTATCGACCTGGTCGGCCACCAACGCCGGCACGTCTTCGCTCGCGATGCTGACAAAGTTGACCTCTTTGGGATCGATCTTCGCTGCGCGCAGAACGCTGCGACTGAGAATATCGGCAAAGCCGCCCGGCTCCTGAATGCCGATGCGCTTGCCCTTCAAGTCTTCCATGGTCTTGATGTTGGCACGCACGATCATCGAGGCTTCGAATTTCGGCAGGTTGGCCGACAGCGCCTTCACCTCGGCGCCGTTGGAGCGACCGATGATGGTGGGAGCGCCCGGCGTCAGGCCGAAGTCAATGTTGCCAGCGAGCAGTGCCCGATAAACTTTCACGCCGTCCCCGAGTGACACGATGTCCACGTCGAGACCGGCCTTCTTGTAGAGGCCGAGTTCTTTCGCGACAATGACCGGCATGTGAACGATATTGGGCGGCGATGTCGGAATTCCGATGACGATTTTCTGTTGTGCGCTGGCCGCTCCAGGCAACGCCATCGCCATGATCGCAAGCGCTGCCAGTGCCGGATTAAGTTTCCGCATATGATCCTCCCAGATTTATTATTCTGCCGGTTCATTGCGCATGGCGCCGAACCGAGCGCGGCTTGATTGCAGAACGGCAATTTTGCCCGATCGTACCCGTAAAAACAACGAAACCGGCGGCATAATTCCGCATTTACCCGCCTACCCCCACCATAGGTGTCTTTGACCCCGGCAAATGCCCATGTCTAGTTGCCCCCGATAAAGCGGCCGGATTGCATCCATGGTTAAATTCGTCGTCGATTTCGCCAAGACCGGGACTTAACCCGCTCCCGACGGGCGCCTTGATGCGCCGGCCTACCACCGCAATCACGAGGCGATCTGGTCGGCCATAGCCAAATATCTGCAGGTGCCGACCGGCGACATCCTCGAAATCGGCAGTGGCACCGGACAGCACGCTGTCGCATTCGCACGCCGCACCCCACAACTGACATGGTGGCCGAGCGACATTTTTCCCTCCCATCTCGCCAGCATCGAGGCCTGGCGGCAGTACGAAGGGCTCGCCAATATGCGCGCGCCGCAGCGCGTCGACCTCACTGAAGCGGCCTGGAATTGGCATGCCGGCGAAAAGCCTGGCCCGCCGCTCGCGGCCATGCTGTGCATCAATGTCCTGCACATTTCGCCCTGGCGGGTGGCGCAGAATTTGTTTTCGGGCGCCGAACGGCTGTTGCGTGCAGACGGCCAGCTGTTCGTGTATGGACCATTCATGCGAAATGGCGAACACACGGCGCCAGGCAATGCAGTCTTTGATGCCACTTTGCGGGCTGAGAACCCGGAATGGGGCGTCCGTGATATCCGTGATCTTTCTGCCCTCGCAGAAAAAGCCGGTCTTTCGCTTGCCGAAATCGCGCCGATGCCGGCGAACAATCTGGTGCTGGTCTTCGCCCGTGCGGTTCGACACAATTGAAACAACGAAACACAAGCAATGGTGCCCATGCCCGCCGAACCTGTCTACGACATTGCCCATTTCGGTCATCTCGAGATGCTGACGCCAAAATTCGAGGAAAGCCGCAAATTCTTCATCGACGTCATGGGCATGACCCAGAGCGGTGAGAAGGGCGACAGCATCTATTTGCGCGGCTGGGACGACTATGAGCGCTACTCGCTCAAGCTGACGGCTTCAAAAACGTCAGGCATGGCGCACGTCGCGTTCCGGACCCGCACACCACAGGCGCTGGAGCGGCGCGCGGCCGCGCTGAAGGGCTCGGGTTTCGATGTCGGCTGGAGCGACGGCGACCTTGGCCATGGCAAGACCTTCGTCTGCAAGGACCCGGATGGGCACACCATCGAGCTTTATTACGAGACCGAATGGTACGACCCGCCGCCGGACAAGAAGCCGGCACTGAAGAACCAGGCCCAGCGCTATCCGGCCCGCGGCTGCAATGTCCGGCGCATCGACCATTTCAACGGCCTCGCTACGACATCAAGGCCAACCGCGAGTTTTTTGAGAACTATCTCGGCTTCCGGCTCACCGAGTTGATCGTGCTTGATGACGGCACCGAAGCGGGAATGTGGATGACGGCCACCAATAAGAGCTACGATTTTGCCTATACGCGTGACCACACCGGCACCAAGGGCCGCTTCCACCACGTGACCTACGCGCTCGATGCGCGCGAGGACATTCTACGCGCCGCCGATATTTTCCTGGAGAATGGCATCTATATCGAGACCGGTCCGCACAAGCACGCCATCCAGCAGACTTTCTTTCTCTACGTCTTCGAGCCGGGCGGAAATCGCGTTGAAGTGGCGTGCGCGGGCGCGCGCCTCGTCCTGGCACCGGACTGGAAGCCGATTGTCTGGACCGAGGCCGAACGCAAGAAGGGCCAAGCCTGGGGCCTGCAAACCATCAGATCGTTTCACACCAAAGGAACGCCACCGGTCCCCGGCGTTCCCGAGTCTTGATGGCAGAACTCCTCATGAACCGCCGCAACACACCGCGCATTTCCTTCATCGGTTTCGGCGAAGCCGGCCAGGCGATTGCCTCCGGCCTGCGCGACGAAGGCATCGAACGCATTGCTGCCTGGGATATCCTGTTTCCCGAATCCACGGGCGCCCGCCTCAAAGCCGCCGGCGAAGCCATCGGCGCGCGGACTGCCGCATCGGCCGCCGATGCGGTACGCGAGACCGACATGATCATTTCGGCCGTGACGGCGGCATCCAGTCTGGAGGCGGCTCGTTCGGTGGCGCCGTATCTGAACGGCAATCCCTATTATCTGGACATCAATTCGGTATCCCCTGGCCGCAAGCAGGAAACTGCAAAATTGCTCGGCGACCGGGCGCGCTATGTCGATGTGGCCGTGATCGCGCCGATCCATCCGGCCCGTCATCGAACGCCTTTGCTGATTGCGGGTGGGCAAGCCGAGGAAATCTCGCCTCTTTTGCGCGAACTTGGCATGCAACTGACGATTGTCAGCGAAGAAACCGGGGCCGCGGCGGCCATCAAGATGATCCGCAGCGTGATGATCAAGGGTATCGAGGCCCTGACGCTCGAATGCTTCCTCGCCGCCGAGCGGGCCGGCGTGCTGGAGGAAGTCACGGCATCATTGAAAAACAACTATCCGACCCTCGATTGGACGAAAATCGCCGACTACAACCTCGAGCGCATGGCCAGCCACGGCGAGCGCCGCGCCGCTGAAATGGAGGAATCCGCGGCTACGTTGCGCGAACTGGGTCTTGAACCCCTGATGGTGGAATCGACCGTCAAACGCCAGCGCGAGATGGGCACGATCGGCAAGCAGGAAGAGGTGCGTAAAACCCTGACTTCCGGGCGAGCGGCCATGCTCAGTGCAATCAGTACGGCGGCCAAAAACCGAACCTAAGCGCGCAGTCGTATGAACACGCGTTCAGATTTGCGACGCTACAAGCCGTAAAATTCTTGTAATTGGCGCGTGTCACCTCCTACTATGTTTCGTCAAATTGTCGGGAGGAATGACATGACAATCAGAAACACTTGCTTACACCGCGCTTGTTGGGGCTGCCGCCGTCGCATTCATTATCGGCTCGGCGGTACCCAGCGAAGCGGCCAAGAAGAAGAAGGCGGCAGCTGCACCCCCGCCGCAACCGCCAACATGCTGGGCAAATGCTCCGGGCCCGGTTTGCGCGACCAAGGGCGGCCTGAAGTTCACCTACATCAATTCGTGCTATGCGGCGAAAGATGGTGCGACTGCAGCAAAGCCGGGCGAGTGCAAGGCGGCGAAGGCCAAGGGCGGCGGCAAGAAAAAAGCATCGAAAAAGAAAATGTAAGCCATTCGCGGACAGCAAACGATAACCAAACGGGCCGCTGCCAAGCAGCGGCCCGTTTTCATTAGATTGCAGGATGCGCCGGCGTTATTTCTTGCGCGGCGGGATCTGGATGAACTCCGCGAGCTGCTCCTTGGTCAACGGCTGGTCGAGAAATTTCAGCTTCACTGCATCGCGGATGGCACCATCGAGATCAGCCATCTTGTCGGTCTGCAGCGCTTCCTTCGGCTGAAACTTGGCCATCGACTCCTTGAGCATCTCGACCGGCCGTTTGATCTTGGCCGAGTACATCTCGACCGCCTTCGGATCGGAATACATCCAGTCAACCGACTCGCGATAGGCATCCATGAAACGCATGATCGCGTCGTGCTTTGTCTTGAGAGAATTGGCATTGACGATCAACACACGCACGGTCTGACCACGCAGCGACGGCACGTCGCTACCATGCGCGATAATGCGGATCTTGCCATCCTTGATTTCCTGCAAGCCGAACGGCGGCGCCGCCCAGCCGATATCGACCTGGCCCGACATCACCGCGGTCAATGTAGCGGGAGGGCCGCCGGTCGCGGTGGGCTTGGCCTTGGCGCCGAGCTCATTGACGAAGGCAACAACGATGTTGTTCGAGCTCGATCCGTTGGTTGAATAGGCGATGGTGTTCTCGGCCGTGGCGTCCTTCAGGCTTTTGATTTTCGAATCCGCCTTGACGTACCAGTAAAGATCGCCGGTGCCGGTGAAGGCCGGCGCAAGGATTCGCACCGGCGCACCCTTGGAGAACGCGCGCATCACGCCCGCAACGCCGACGCCGGCACCGATATCGGCACTGCCGGAAATGATCGGCTGCATGGTCTCGCCGGCACCCGCGGTGCCGGTATTCTCCAGTACGAGACCGTGCTTCTTGAAGATGCCGGCGTCTTGCCCGAGCGTCGGCGCCTGGTTCTCCCAATTGTTGATCTGCCCGATCACAACCTTGAGCGTGTCCTCGGCAGATGCAGCACCGGCGCTCAGCGCCAGCGGCATGACAAGGCCGATCGCGCCGACAATGCTCTTGAATGATTTCATGCGGTTCCTCCCCATATGACTTTGTTAGTTAATTGTCGCCCTTTCCGGACGCCATTCAACACCGGGACTGACGTGCGCGGAAGCCCATTTTATCAGCGCCGTCGTTTTCGGGTGGCTGGCTTGACCTTGGCCTTGCCCCGCGAGGGTTTGGCCTTCTTGGCGGCAGACTTGACGCTCGACTTGACGGCCGCTTTGGCGGTCCCGCCGGTGCCGGCCTTGTTGGCCGCCCGCACCGACCAATACTCCCACGAGCGCGTGAGCCCTGTGGTCTTGCTGCTGATCTGGCCGGCCAGGCGCGTTTCGCCGGGCGATAGTGATGCGATGTTGGAACCAATCGACATAGAGCGCACCTGATACTCAGCATTACGCGCCGAAAATACCGACCGGAACACGCAATCGCGCACGCTGGTGCCGGCCACAGTGACGCCATGGCGCATCATCAGCACCATCCAGTGCTTGCCGAGCGCGCGTGCGAGCGAAGCGCCCTCCTCCGGCTTGATCACCAGCATGTTGGTGTCGCCAAATTCGTCGCGTTGATCCCAGAATGGCGGACGAATACCGCCGACAGCGCCGAGATGAAAGACCGGCACGTAGTCGGTGCCGGTCGCAAGCAGCGGCATGAAGGCCGGGCAATGGTGATGGCAGACCGAATTCACCTCGGGCCGCGCCTTGTAGATTTCACCATGGATGACGCGTTCGGAATATTGCCCGACACCCGGATCGCGTAGCGGCTGCGATTCGATGTCGTATTCGATTAAGTCTTCTGCCGTCACGAGTTCGGGCGCGCGCGAACGTGACAGCAGATAGCGGTTTGGATGGTCCGGGTGTCGCATGCTGACATGCCCGAAGGGATCGATGATGCCCTCGTTCGCGACGATGCGGTTGGCGAGTGCAAGCTCGCGGCGGGCTTCGACAAGCGTATTGGCCACTGAGATTTCCCCTGAAAACGCTGATGGATTAATGTCCCGCATTATAGGACAAGACCTGCGCCAAGCCAGTGCATGGCGGAACTTGACAGAGGGCAGCCATTGGGCACGCATGCTGCAATGACTGCAAGCGCGCAAATCGTCGTCGACCGCGTCAATCACCTCTACCGCCCGCCGCGCGGCCGCGAGGTGCTGGCGCTCGACCAGGTTTCGCTCGCGGTCGCCAACCGCGAGTTTGTCGCGCTGCTCGGGCCTTCCGGATGCGGCAAATCCACTCTGCTTTATCTGATCGGCGGCTTTCTGCCGGTCGAAACCGGCTCAATTCTCGTCGACGGCAAGACGGTGGCTGGTCCCGGCCCCGACCGCGGCATCGTGTTTCAGCATTTTGCGCTTTTTCCCTGGAAGACCGTTCGCGGCAACATCCTCTACGGTCTCGAACGGCAAGGCATGCCGAAAAACGAGCGCGAGAAGCGAGCCATGGATTTCATTGAGCTCGTCGGGTTGCACGGTTTCGAGGACAGCTACCCCTCGCAATTGTCCGGGGGCATGAAACAGCGGACCGCGATCGCGCGCACCCTCGCTTTCGACCCGAAGATCTTGCTGATGGACGAGCCGTTTGGGGCGCTCGACGCGCAGACGCGCGGCCTCATGCAGATCGAGCTATTGCGCATCTGGCAGCGCACGCCGAAGACAGTCATATTCGTCACGCACGATGTGCAGGAAGCGGTCTACCTCGCTGACCGGGTGGCGGTGATGTCGGCGCGGCCGGGCCGGATCAAGACTATCGTCGACACCAAGTTCGACAAGAACGATCCCGACATCTTCAAGAACAAGTTCTTCGTCGAGAAGGTCGACGAAATCTGGAACCTGGTGAAAGACGAGGCCATCAAGGCGCAAGGCAAGCGGACGTGAACCGAGTGGATACGAAGCGATGAAGCAATCGTTGATCCGCTATCTGCCGCTTCTGCTCCTGGCCGTGGCCTGGGAGGTTACGGCGCGGCTTGAGCTGGTCTCGAGCACGGCGCTCCCTCCTTTGTCCGACGTGATCCGCTCCTGGTTCGACATGATCAAGGACGGCGAACTCATCAGCAATGGCGCGTCGTCGCTTTACCGCGCGAGCGCCGGCCTTGCGCTGTCAGTCATTGTCGGCACATTGCTTGGCATCGGCATGGCCTGGTGGAAACCGGTAAACGTCATCGTCGCGCCGATCGTTGAAATATTCTATCCGCTGCCGAAATCCGCGCTCATACCGGTGACCGTGATCTGGCTCGGCTTTGGCGATGGATCGAAAATTTTGCTCATCTTTCTCGGCTGCATGCTGCCGGTCACGATCGGCGCCTTCAACGGTGCGCGCTCGAGCGAACAGGTGCTGGTATGGTCGGCCCGCAGCATGGGTGCGAGCCGTCTGCGCATGTTGTGGGATGTAGTGCTGCCGAGCGCCATGCCGGAACTGCTCAATGGTATCCGAACTGCCCTCGCACTGTCTTTCATCCTGCTGGTGTCGTCGGAATTGATCGTGGCGCAGAAGGGCTTTGGATACCTGATCGGCTTTCTCGGAGCCAACGGTACCTATGACGCAATGTACGCGGTGGTATTCAGCGTTGCCTTTCTCGGTTTCGCAGCCGACCGGATTTATCTCTTCGTTACAAAACGGGCGCTCGCATGGCGCGAATAGCCGCAGGTGAAGTGCCGAACGGCTTGCCCGAGAAAGCGGCGCGGCTCGCCATCTCGATTTCCTGGATGGGCGCACGCGTAGCGTCTGTCGTTGCGTTGCTCGCGGCGTGGGAGCTGGTGGCGCGCAGCGGCGTTGTGACGCCATTCCAGTTGCCGGCACTGAGCAAGGTCCTGGAGCGCATCTGGAGCGACGCCCTCTCCGGCGACCTCGCCCTCAACACGGCCGTTACGCTCTATCGCGCCATGGTTGGCTTCATCATCGCGGCTGTCGGCGGCGTCGCTTTGGGCTTGGCAATGTCGCGAAATGCGCTGACGCGGTGGTTCTTCGATCCGATCGTTTCTATCGGATTTCCGATGCCGAAGATCGCGTTTCTGCCGGTGGTCATGCTGTGGCTTGGCGTATTCGACATTTCCAAGATTACCATGATCGTGTTCGACGCCATTTTTCCCGTTATTGCGGCAACAGTCATCGCCATTCAGGGTGTCGAACGAGAGCTGATCTGGTCGGCGCGCAATATGGGGGCCGGTGAGCGCGAACTGCTGTGGCAGGTGGTTCTGCCGGCGGCGCTGCCGACAATCATGACAGGCTTGCAGGTGGCACTCCCGTTGTCGCTGATCGTTGCGGTCGTGACTGAAATGCTGATGGGCGGTTATGGCCTCGGCGGTGCCATGATGACTGCCTCGCGTTTTGCCAATTCGGTAGGCGTTTTTGCCGGCATCGTAGAAATTGCCGTCGTTGGCTACGCTTTGGTGAAGATTATGGCGCTGACCCGCCGCCGGTTGCTGATCTGGCACCAGGAAGCCAACGAGCCGACCACGGCGTAGTTTTAAATCGTTTACCAGCCGCAACTGCTGCTGCTCGACTGCGGCACGTCACGATATCGGGACCGATGCACCAATCTCATTCCCGCGCGAAGCGCTGTGGGCCTATCGCGATTCAGGGCGCCTTGCACGAGACGTAGCGGCCTAGCCTGTACCGGATGGTGGGCGTTCAGCCGCACCATCAAGGCTTGCCAAAATCTGTTGGACCTCCGACAATCTTGCCAGTTCGCGAGGAGAAGCTTGCGGATAAACCAAGCAAGCCCGGCGACAGTGGGAGGAATATCATGCGCTTTGTGAACTTCGCGCTAGCGGGCGCCTGTGCGCTCGGCATCGTCGGCCTCAGCCCGGCCAATAGCGCCGAGCCTGTAAAAATCCGTATGTCATGGGTGGCACCGGTCGCAAACTGGGCCTCGATCATTCTCGAGAAAAAAGATCTGGCCAAGCATTTGGGCAAATCCTACACGCTCGAGTCCGTTCGCTACCAAGGCACGCCGCAAATGATCACGGCGATCGCCAATAACGAACTGGAAGTCTCCAACCTCGCTTATTCCTCGCTTGCCATCGCGATCGAAAACGCCGGTCTCGACGATATCCGCGTCATCGCCGATGAATTCCAGGACGGCGTTCCCGGCTACTTCAGCGAGCGGTTCTATGTCCGCAAGGACAGCGGCATCAACAAGGTCGAAGATCTCAAGGGCAAGGTGGTAGCGTCCAATGGCGGCGGCAGCGCCGTCGACGTTGCCATGCGCGCCATGCTGAAGAAGCACGGCCTTGAGGAAAAACGTGATTACACAATGATCGAGGCGCCGCTGCCGACAATGCCGGCCGTGCTTTTCGATAAAAAAGCCGACCTCATCCCGGCCGTGCTGCCCTTCGCGCTCAATCCCAAACTCAAGGAAGAAGGCAAAGTCCTTTTCGAGCAAAGGGACGCCATCGGCATCACGCAGATGATCGTGTGGACCGCACGCAAGCCCTTCATCGACAAGAACCGCGCGGCTATGGTCGACTTCATGGAAGATATGCTGCGAATCACGCGCTGGTATCTTGACCCCAAGAACCACGACGAAGCCGCCAAGATCGCGTCGAACATTACGAAGGTGCCGCCCGAACGCTTCGGCTGGCTCTTCACCAAGGCTGATACTTATCGCGATCCGAACCTGCTGCCGAATGTCGAGGCGTTGCAGCGCAATGTCGACATGACGCAGGACCTCGGCTTTGTGAAAAAGAAGATCGACATCAAGAAATATGTCGATGTGAGCCTGGCGCAGGAAGCGGCCAAGCGCCTGAAATAGCCGTTACACGCTTTTGATTAAGTTGAAGGGCCCCGGGATTTCTCCCGGGGCCCTTTCACCGAATAGTTGCCGATCAGATTCGCTTGACCGGTATAGCGCCCAAAAAGTCACGTTTGCCAACATCCACACCGAAATTCCGCACTGCTGCGTAAGCTGCCGTCAGATGGAAGTAAAAATTCGGCAGAACGAAATGATCGAGATAATCGCCCCCCTTCATCTGCCCCTTGTTCGGTCCGAGCGGAAACGTGATGTCGCGATCAGATGAGGCATCGATAGCCTTGGCGTCGAGCGTCTTGAGAAAAGATACGGTCTTGTTGATACGTTCCTTGAATTGATCGAGGGTGGTCTCGTTATCTTCGAATTTCGGTGGCTCAACACCGGCAAGTCGCGCCGCGCCGTTCTTGGCCTGGTCGCAAGCGACCTGGACCTGGCGACCGAACGCAAACATATCAGGCGCAAGTCGCCAGCCAAGAAGCACGGATGGATCAATCTTCTTTGCCGTCGCATGGGCCGCGGCCTTGTCGAGCACGCCTGACAGAGCATTGAGACCGATCTCGAAGACCGGCAGAGACGCTTGGGACATCGTGAAGGGCATGAGAGGCAAGTCCTTTCAAATAGAATTTCGCGTGCGTTCGTCGCACACAAGGAGCGCGCAATTTAACAGCGCCATACACGCAGACGCGAAAACTTTTTTGTATGGCTGTCTTCGCGGACACAGCCACAAAAGACGAATGATTGGCTCGCACTAAAGGCACTTCTCGAAATATTCCAATTTCACATTGGAATGCCTTTAAACTATTGATATTGAAAGGTTTTTTTCGACCATCTAGGACGCATCAAGGCAGCGGCCATCGCACATTGCGTGCGTGCACAAAAAGGCCGAGGGGTGGAGGACACGATGCGTCGAACCGGGGCAAGCCGGCACATTGTTTTTTTGCTGGTGACGACATTTTTTGTGGTGGGCCCGGATGCCGGAATTTTTCCGGCGGCCGCGCAAGAACAGACCCCACCGCAAGCAGCGCGCGATGCCAATGCGCAAGCGATCACGCTCGATACCATCAACATCCAGGGCGATTCAGGCCGGCCGGACGGTTACATCATCAACAATACATCGGTCGCGACAAAGTCGAACACGCCGCTGATCAATATCCCGCAGTCGATCTCGGTTGTGACCAAGGACTTCATCAAGGACCAGAGTTTCCAAAGCCTCACCGACTTCACGCGCTACGTTCCCGGTGTCGCCGTGCATCAGGGCGAAGGCAATCGCGACGAACTCGTCATCCGCGGGGTGGATTCAAGCGCGAACTTTTTTGTCAACGGATTTCGCGACGACGTTCAGTATTTCCGTGACCTCTACAATGTCCAGAGCATCGAAATCCTGAAGGGACCGAGCGCGCTGACCTTCGGCCGTGGCGCCGGCGGCGGCATCGTCAACCGCACGCTCAAGGAGGCCGACGGGATAAGAACCTACGAAGCAACCGCGCAGACCGGATCCTACGACGACCGTCGCATATCGATCGATGCAGGCCAGGCCGTGAACGAGAATTTCGCCGCCCGCCTCAATGCTTTCTACGAAGGCAGCGACACGTTCCGTAACTACGGCAAGCTCGAACGCTACGGTTTCAATCCAACGGTGGCGTTCACGCCAAACGACAACACCAAGATCAAGCTCAGCTACGAATATTATCACGACCAGCGTACGGCCGACCGCGGCAATCCTTCCCAGGCGCGCAATACCGTAGCGCCGGCGTCGACCCGCTTCAATCCGGCTGCGCCATTCGCTCCGAATGGCGATTTGACCGCGTTCTTCGGCAGCCCGGATCTAAACGTTGCGCGGGCCAACGTGCAGACCGTGATGGCCTTTATCGAGCACGACTTCGGCGGAGGCTCGACCGTGAAGAACGGGACGCTCTTTGCCGACTACAAGAAATTCTACCAGAACGTCTATCCTGGTAACGGGCCGCTGGGAGGCGCGGTGAACCCCGCCGATACGGCATTCAACTACGCGGCCTATAACCACGAAACCGACCGCCAGAATCTCATCAACCAGACAGACTTCGTCTGGAAGACCTCCACTGGACCGGTTCTTCATACGGTCGGGTTCGGAACGGAGTTCGCCCGGCAAAGCGGCATCGATGTTCGCAATACCGGGATTTTTCCGAACGGAACCAATACGATAACCGGCAATCCGTTTGATCCGACCTATTTCGGCACTGTCGCCTTCATCCATCAATATCCCGGCGCTTTTTCAACCGGCGTCACTTCGCCAGATTCCAACAGCAGATATCGCCTCAACACCGAGTCGGCCTACGTGCGGGATACAATCGAAATCACCCGCTGGTTGCAACTGATTGGCGGTGTCCGGTTCGATCGGTTCGACAATTCTGCAACGGACATGAACACGAATACGACACGGGGACGCGTCGACGACAAGCTGTCGCCGCAAGCCGCTGTCATCGTGAAGCCGATCGAGAATCTGGCGCTCTACTATGCCTACACCGTTTCCTATCTGCCGGCCTCCGGCGATCAATTCAGCTCGTACCGACGGCACCGTGATTCTCCAGCCGCAAAAATTCGTCAACAACGAAGTCGGCGCGAAGTGGAATATCACGCCGCGCCTGCAATTCACTACGGCGATCTATGAACTCAACCGCACCAACCAGCCGCTGGCGGACGGAGCCCACCCTGGATTCTTCTTCCCGTCCGGCGCCACGAGGATCAAAGGATTTGAAGCGGCGGCGAACGGCTACGTCACCAACGACTGGCAGGCCTCGTTCGGCTATGCCTATACGGATGCGCGAATTGTCAGCGCGACCTCGTCAACCATTGTTCCGGGAAACCGCGTCCAGCTGGTTCCGCTCAATCAGTTCTCGCTGTGGAACAAGTATCAGTTCACG
Source organism: uncultured Alphaproteobacteria bacterium (assembly GCA_963815055.1). GTDB lineage: Bacteria > Pseudomonadota > Alphaproteobacteria > Rhizobiales > Xanthobacteraceae > Pseudolabrys. The sequence continues at coordinate 167,668 of CAWFEU010000007.1, forward strand.
CCGATGTGGGCCGCCGCCCTCGGCGTCATCTACTTCTCTGATTCCTTTGCCAACTCGGATGATACCGTGCGTCTGCCGGGCTTCGCCCGCGTCGACGGCGCCATCTACGCGACGATCAATAAGACGTGGAGGGCACAGCTCAACGTCGAGAACATCTTCAACAGAGGTTACTGGGCGTCGGCGGACGGCAACAACAACATCTCGCCGGGCCAGCCCCGCACCTTCCGGCTGTCGGCGACCGCCGACTTCTGATCGGAGTACGCTTTGAGCTCGACTGGACGGATGCCGCCGTTTGGAATGGATCAAATCTGCGGAATTATTGGTCTTTTCAATTCGTCGCGCCGCGCGTTATTGCTATAGCGTCCACCCACAAGAGGTATTCATGGTTCGCGTGCGCGCAGCAAAAGTCATTCCCGGTTGGCGGTCGTTTTTGACGGTTCTGCTGGCCGTCGGGCTGTTGCTGCCGGCCTATGCGCTTGCGCAAGACGCCGCCCCACCCGCTTCCAACGCGCTGCTCAAGCTGCCGCGCGACCTGTCGCCCTGGGGCATGTTCATGGCGGCGGACATCATCGTCAAGGCGGTGATGGTCGGCCTTGCCTTTGCCTCCGTGCTGACGTGGACGATCTGGTTCGCAAAGGCGATCGAGCTCGCGCGCGCACGCGCGCGCATGCGTTCCGGCATCGATAAGCTCGCTGCCGCGCGGTCCTGGAATGACATCGTCAACGACATCAGCGGCCGCGACAGCAGCATCGCGAATTTAATCCAGGCCGCGGACAGCGAGCTACGGCTGTCCGCCGATAGTCTTTCCGCCACCGGTGTGAAGGAGCGCATTGCGTCGCGGCTCGAGCGCATCGAAGCCGCTGCCGGCCGTCAGATGATCCGCGGCACCGGCATTCTTGCCACGATCGGAGCCACCGCGCCGTTTGTCGGACTGTTCGGCACGGTGTGGGGTATCATGAACAGCTTCATCGGCATTTCGAAGTCGCACACCACCAATCTCGCTGTGGTGGCGCCGGGCATTGCCGAAGCGCTGCTGGCAACCGCGCTCGGGCTGGTGGCCGCTATCCCCGCGGTGGTGATGTACAATATGTTTTCCCGCTGGGTCGCAGGCTATCGCGCCCTGAATGCCGATGCGTCGGCCGAAATCCTGCGCATCGTCAGCCGCGATCTCGACCGCGGCACATTCGGGCAGCGTCCGGCGGATCGCCGACGTTCGATATCCGCCGCGGAGTGAGATCACAATGAGCGTGCGGCTGGACCACGGCGACGAGTCCCTCGACGAGATCCACGAGATCAACGTCACACCGTTCATCGACGTCATCCTGGTCCTGCTGATCATCTTCATGATTGCGGCGCCTCTCGCGACCGTGGATATCTCCGTCGACCTGCCAGCGGCCAATGTCGACCGCACGCCGCGGCCCGACAAGCCGTTATTTCTGACACTGAAGTCAGACTTGAGTGTGTCTGTCGACAACGACCCGGTGAACCGCGCCGCTCTAGCAAGCGCGCTCGACCAGGCCACCGCGAACGACAAGCAGCAGCGGGTCTTCCTGCGCGCCGACAAGACGGTGCCTTACGGCGAACTAATGAATCTCATGAACGAATTGCGCAGCGCCGGTTATCTGCATGTGGCGCTGGTCGGCCTGGAAGGTGAGAAGGCTCGGTAATGGTCGCTATCCGCCAAATCGTCCGCACCCGACGCTGGCCCGATGCGGCGCGCTGGGCCGCGTGCTTTACACTCGCTCTGTGTTTTCACGCCGCGGGCGCCATGGCGCTGCTGGCGCGCTGGACCGATTCATCGGATCTGGTGGCGAACGCGCCGGTGATCATGATCGATCTCGCACCGGAAGCCGTAGCGCCGGACATCACGCCGAACGAATTACCGCCCGGTCCGCAGCAGGCCGACGCCCAACCGGAGCCCGAACTGCCTAAGCCGGTCGAAAAAATCGAAATCAAGCCAGACCCCGTAAAGGATGCCGAGCTTGTGGCAACGCCACCGAAGCCGGTCGAAAAGCCGAAAGAGAAAAAACCAAAACAGAAGCACGCAAGCCTCGCCAGCGCGCCCAGCACGGCCGAGCAGCGCGCCGACCACGCCGCGGCGCCGGCGCCGGGTGCTGCTTCCCACAACCCCGACGCGTTGCCGAACTGGAAGTCGGCGCTGGCCGCCCGGCTCGAGCGCTACAAGCGTTATCCGCCGGAAGCACAATCGCGTGGTGAAACCGGTGTGGCGCGGCTTGCCTTCAGTGTGGACCGCAGCGGCGGCGTACATAATGCGCGCATCGTACGCAGCTCCGGTTCAAGCCTGCTCGACCACGAAGCACTGACTCTGCCGGACCGGGCGGCGCCGCTCCCGCCACCGCCGCCTGATGTCGTTGGCGCGCAGATTCCGATTGAAGTGCCGATCCGCTACAACGCGCGATAATTAGGCCTCAGCCATATTTCGACTGCGCGTCCGGCGCAGCTTTTTTCTCGCCCATGACGTGCCCGATCATCACCAGCACCGGTCCGGGCAAACCTGCTTGCGCGAGGCGGCCGGCCAGCTCGGCGACGGGCGCGGAGACGACGGCCTGGTCAGGACGGGTGGCGCGCGCAATGGCGAGCGCGGGTGTGCGCGGATCGAGACCTTCAGCAGTCGCTTTTTCGACCAATGCAGCAAGCGTGCGCACCGGCATGTAGATCGCCGTCGTGGTTGCCGGATCGGCGAGGCTGTGCCAGTCGAGATCAGCGGGTAGCTGCCCGCTCCGCGCGTGGCCGGTGACATATTGCAGCCGGCGGGCGCGCTTGCGGTCGGTCAGTGGAATGCCAAGCCTGGCGGCGGCACCCTGCGCCGCTGTGATACCAGGAACCACTTCGAACGCGATACCTGCGGCCTCGCAGGCTTCAATCTCTTCCGCGGCACGGCCGAAGATCAGCGGGTCACCGCCCTTGAGACGAACGACGCGCTTGCCTTGTCTGGCGAGACCTAGCATGAGCGCGTTAATGTCTTCCTGTTTGCAGGAGGGGCCAAACCCGGTCTTGCCGACCAGCATTTTTCTCGCTTCGCGGCGGGCAAAGTCGAGCACATCGTGCGAGACCAGATCGTCGAACAAGATCACGTCGGCCGATTGCAGCGCACGCAAGGCACGCAATGTCAGCAGCTCCGGATCGCCCGGCCCTGCCCCGACCAACGTCACCGAGCCGTTCTCCACGGTCGCGCCAAGCTCTTGGACGTCCGCAACAAAGCGGTCGAAGTCGCGTTGCACTCGGCTCGCTGTCCGGATTGGCGACCGCATGCGCGGTGAATAACTGCCAGAACTTGCGCCGACCCGAGAACGAAAGGCCGGACGCCTTCACCGCCGAACGCCAGCGGGCCGCCGCCGCAGCCCAGCCCGCAAAGCCTTTCGGCAACAGCGCCTCAAGCTTGGCGCGAATCGCTTGCGCAAACACCGGCGCCGCACCGTCGGTCGATATCCCGATGACCAGCGGTGAGCGGTTGACGATGGCGCCGAAGGCAAAATCGCAGAACGCCGGCTTGTCGATCACGTTGACCGGAACACCAGTGGCACGCGCAGCCGCGGCGAATTCACCGGCATCCGCATCATTTTCAAACGCGCCGATTGCGACCGCCGCGCCTTTAAGATCATCAGCTGTCCAGCCGCGGCGATTGATCCTCACCATGCCGCGCGGTGGATCCGCCGCAACCTGAAGCAATTCGTCGCTCATCTCTGTTGCATAAACATCAACCTGCGCGCCGGCCGCCGCCAGCAGCTCCGCCTTCCAAGCCGCCGCGGCACTGCCACCTGCCAGTACGGCGCGCTTGCCCTCCAGCGCCAGAAACACCGGCAGCCGCGCCAGCGCCGTCATGCGCGCGGGGGTGGATTCGGATGGGGACCGTCGCTCAGTCATTATCATGACCTCTCAGTAAACATCGGCTTGATAGCGGTCATTCTTCTTAAGTTCGGCAACGTAGCGCGCGGCATCTTCAGGGCTGCGCTTGCCATGCTCCGCGATCACATCGATCAGCGCGCGTTCGACGTCTTTTGCCATGCGCAATGCATCTCCGCAAACATATATGTGCGCGCCGTGGCTCAACCAGTCCCATAGATCACGACCATCATCGCGCATGCGGTGCTGGACGTAGATTTTCTCATTGCCGTCGCGCGACCAGGCAAGAGTCAGCCGATTGAGGTGGCGGGCCGATCGCATCGCGACGAATTCATCCTGGTAGAAGAAATCGTAGTCGCTGCGTTGATGACCGAAGTAGAGCCAGTTGCGGCCGGGGGCCCTGGTTGCGATACGCTCCTGCAGAAAAGCGCGGAACGGCGCAACGCCGGTGCCGGGGCCGATCATGATGATCGGCACATTCGGATCGGCCGGCAGCGAGAAGTGCTGTGCTTTTTGCACGTACACTCTGATCTTGTCGCCAGGCGAAACACGGCCCGCAAGGAAAGTCGAGGCCACCCCGAGGCGCGTACGTTTTTCGACCTCGTAGCGCACCGCATCGACAGTCAGCGAAACGCGGCCTGGATTGCACTTGAGCGACGATGAAATCGAATAGACACGCGGCTGCAGCACATCGAGTGACTCGATGAAAGCTTCCGGGTCCGGCCGGACTCCGGAAAACTTTTGCAGTGCCGCCAGCACATCGAGTGTGGCCGCGTCGCCGTCCGGATCCTGTCCGTCGGCAAGCGCCTTGGCCTTTTTCTTCCGGTCACCACCGGTGAGATAGGAAATGAACTGGAATAGCATGTCCGGCGCAGGTGACAGCGACACGCCGTCAGTGAGGACTTCGTGCAGCGTTCGCCCGCCGATCGGAAAATTGGGCGGCGCCTCGAGCGCACGGATAACAGCATCGACCAGTGCGGGATCGTTGGCGGGGAAAATGCCGAAGCTGTCGCCTACCACATAATCGAGCCCGCATTCGGCGAGATCGAATTCGACGTGCCAGGTTTCCTTCTCGGAACCTGGTTTATTGAGACGCCGGCGCGAGAGAAATGTTGCGTAAACCGGATTGTCGCGCGAGCGGCCGGGCTTAGATGGCGTAACGGCCGGCCCGGTCCCAGGCGTAGCAACGGGCTGAACCTCGCCAAGTTCCGCGAAAAGATTCTTGAGCATGCGCGCGGTCTCTTTGCCGCCCGGCACACAGAGATTTAGCCGTTCTTCCTTTTTGACGAACAAGGCTTCAGCGTAGTCCTTGCAATTATAACCGCACTGGCCGCAGTCTTGTTGAGCCATGGCTGCCATCAGCCGGCGCGGAAGCGGCTTGCCTTCGGCGAGCTTCATGCGATCGGGCATCGGCATTGCTGGATCGTGCCAAGGCGCACCGTCGTCGGCTTCGGCGGGCGGTGCGGACGCGCCTCCCATCAACCCGGGCAGGAGTTTCGCAGCCTCCTCGCCTGATAGCGGTGTGATGCCTTCCTGCAAGCCGAACAAGCCGGCGAAAAGTCCGTTCAGCCAAGTGCGCTGTTCCGGTGTGAAAGGGGCGTTTTCCGGCAGGAAGGATGGGATCGGCGGCCGTTGGGTGACGCTCATTCCGCGGCCTCCAATTCAGTCATGGCCCTGAGCGCATCGAGCTCTTGCCGCCGTGCAAAAGCGATGAACGTTTCTTCGCTGGAGGCGCGATGCGCCATATAGGCCTTGAGTATGCGTTCAACTGTGCGCGGGGCATCTTCCGCAATGACGTCGCGATAGAGCTCCCGCCCGAGGGCCGCATCCGGTCCAAATCCGCCCCCAATCGATATGTGGTAGCCCTCGACCGGATCGGCTTCTTCGGTCGGCTGAACCTTGCAGGCCAGTAGCCCGATTTCGGACACGAAATGCTGCGCGCAGGAGTGATGGCAGCCGGTGAGATGTATGTTGACGGGCTTGTCGAGCGCCACGCGCGTCTCGCACCAGCGCGCGATTTCCTCGGCGTGACGCTTGGTGTCCGAAGCCGCGAATTTGCACCCGGTATTGCCGGTGCAGGCGATCAGACCCGTCCGGATTGCGTTGGCTTCAGTCGCGAGGCCAAGCGCCTTGATCTTCGCCCGCGCGGCTTCAAGTTTTTCCGTTGGAACGCCGGAAATCAGCAAATTCTGCCAGACCGTGAGCCGGATATCGCAATCGCCGAATTCCTGCGAAATCGCGGCAATACCATTCATCTGCGCGACGGTCAGGCGGCCAACCGGCACTACAATGCCAACCCAGTGCAGGCCATCCTGTTTTTGCGCGTGCACCCCGATATGAGCGGTCCGATCAAAGCCGGGACGCGGTGCGACCGCACCAGGCGCCGCGCGATCGAGCTTGCGGCCGAGCTTTTCTTCCATCAGCCCGAGGAATTTTTCGACGCCGATCCTGTCGAGCACATACTTGAGCCGTGCCTTGGTGCGATCGGTACGGTCGCCAGTCTCGATGAACACGCGCACGACCGCATCAGCAACCGTTGTCGCATCGCCGGGCTTTACCAGAACACCTGTATCACCTGCGAAACTCTTGTGGCCTGTGAGACCACCAAGGCAGAGCTTGAACCAGACGCCGGGCGTCGGCCCGAAGCCATCATTAACTTGCACCGCCTGGAAGCCAATGTCGTTGGTGTCCTCCAGCACGGGGATAACACCGGCGCCGTCGAAGGCGACATTGAACTTACGCGGCAATCCGTAAAGCGAGCGATCGTTGAGAATGTGGAAATGCCACTCGCGTGCATAAGGCCGGGTGTCGATCAATTCCTGCGGGTCGATGCCTGCGGTCGGCGTACCAGTGACGTTGCGAATGTTGTCGGCGCCCGAACCGCGCGAACAGAGACCGAGGTCCTGAACGGCCTCGATCATGGTGACGGCATCGGCCGCCCGGATTTCGCGGATCTGAATATTGGCGCGTGTTGTGACATGCGAATAACCGCCGCCGTAACGCTCAGCGAGGTCGGCAAGTCCTGTGAGCTGCGCCGCTTTCAAGATGCCGTTCGGCAATCGCAGCCGGCACATGTAGGAATTCTGGTTTGGCGCGACGTAGAACAGACCGAAGTAACGCCAGCGGAAATTGTCCGGCGGCTTGGGGTATTCACCTTTCGCAGCATGCGCCTTCAGCCGCTCGTAAGTGTCGAACGGATGCTCGTCGCGCTTGAATTTTTCCGGATCGGACAACTTGCCGCCCGCGGCGAGCACGCGATCCTGCGCCTTGCGCGCAGCCGCGTCCGGGCCGATTGGTTCGGCCGCAACCGCCGGCGCGCCGGCGCCAGTCACGCTCTTCGCGGTTCTCGCGATCTGAACGCCAGCAACGAACCCTTCGAGGTAACGCTTCTGTTCGGATTCAAAGTCGCCAGTCGTTGTGTTTCCGGCTGATGTCTGTCCGGCTTCTGTCGTCATCCGTTCGGCACCTGCATGGTGACCTGATTGTCAGCAACGACTATGCCAAACGACAACTAGTTGATATTTCTCATATTTCCGTGTTTTAAGAATGCCGCTGCCTCGAAATTAGCCGGTGGAGGCAAAATTTTGTGCAACGCAAAAATGCGCGCCGGAGTGTGCCGCCGTCTCGGCGCGAACGCGCGGTCGCAAGATAAGCGCGTCACACGAGCATTTTTCTTCACTGCAAATGCGGCGTGGACCAAACAACCTCACGGAATTCGCAGTTGGCATGTCAATTGCTCAGGCCTCCTTGGGATTGCAAGCGACCAAAGGAGAACCCACGTGGCTTATCTCGTTCCTTCTGAATTCGTCGCCAAAATGGTGGATGCTGGCGAATCGAAAATCTTCATGTCGACCCGTGACACCGTCATACGCGCGTATATGGCCGGCGCCATTCTGGCCTTGGCGGCCTGGTTCGCGATCACCATCAATGTGGCAACCGGCCAGCCAATCATCGGCGCGCTCCTCTTCCCCGTCGGGTTCGTGATGCTGAACCTGTTCGGCTTTGATCTGTTGACCGGCGTATTTGTGCTCACTCCCCTGGCTTTGATCGACAAGCGGCCGGGCGTAACGTTCAATGGCGTTTTGAGAAACTGGGGCCTGGTCTTTGTCGGCAACTTTGCTGGTGCGCTGACGACGGCGTTTCTGATGGCGTTTGTGACGACGTTTGGTTTCACACAGGCGCCCGACAAGGTCGGCACCGTGATCGGCAATATCGGCGAAGCCAGGACATTGGGCTACGCGGCACATGGCGCGGCCGGGATGGCCACGTTGTTCTTGCGCGGCGCCTTGTGCAACTGGATGGTTTCGGCCGGCGTTGTCGGCGCCATGATATCAACGACCGTCCCCGGCAAGGTCATTGCAATGTGGATGCCGATCCTGGTCTTCTTCTATATGGTGTTCGAGCACTCCGTCGTAAACATGTTCCTGTTTCCGGCGGGCCTGATGCTCCATGCTCCCTTCTCTATCCTGGACTATTTCATCTGGAACGAGATCCCGACCGTGCTCGGAAATTTGGTTGGCGGCCTGACCTTCACCGGCTTGACGCTCTACGCCACCCATATGAAGACGGCTCCCAAGCGCACGCAGCTCAAGCGCGTTGCCTGAGAAGATTTGCTATCGTGGAGCCTCAACCCACCCGGGTTGAGGCTCCTTTCTATTGGTCCAAAGCATGTCAGGCCAGCTCGCAATATCGATCGGGCAATATTCGGACAAGGGCCGAAAGGAAACCAATCAGGATTTTCACGGTGCCTTGATTCCGGATGAGCCGCTGCTTGGCTTGAAAGGCATTGCCGTCGTCCTGGCGGACGGAATCAGCACCAGCGATGTCAGCGCAATTGCAAGCAAGTCGGCCGTCAAAAGCTTTCTGACCGACTATTATTGCACATCGGAAACATGGTCGGTCAAAACGTCGGCACAACGCGTGATCGCCGCGACAAACTCCTGGCTGCATTCACAAACCCGGCAAAGCCAATTCCTGCACGACAAGGACAGAGGCTATGTGTGCACGCTCAGCGCCATAATTATCAGGTCCACGACCGCGCACATATTTCACATCGGCGATGCCCGCATCTACCGCCTCGCAGGCCACGCCTTTGAACAGCTGACCGAAGATCACCGCATCGTCATTTCATCCGCCCAAAGCTATCTGGGCCGGGCTTTGGGCGTTAATCCGCAGATCGAGATCGATTATCGAACGCTCACGGTTGCCAAAGGCGACATCTTTCTGCTAGCGACCGATGGCGTCTATGAACATGTCAGCGGCCGGTATATCGCGGAAACGATCCGACGCTGCGCAGGCGAACTGGACCGCGCCGCCAGAACCATCATCGAAGAGGCACAGCAACAAGGCAGTCCGGACAATTTGACAATTCAAATTGTCCGGATCGACGATTTGCCCGACGGCGAAGGCAGCGAAATCGTCAAGCAAGCGCTCGAGTTGCCGTGCCCGCCACTTCTGGAAGCCAGAATGGTCCTGGACGGATACCAGATCGTCAGGGAAGTCCACGGCGGCAGCCGGAGCCATATCTATCTGGCGGTCAATTCAGCTGACGGGGCGCTGGTCGCCATCAAGACGCCGTCGATCGACCTCCGCGCCGATCCCGCCTACCTGCAGCGATTCATGATGGAAGAATGGGTCGCTCGCCGGATCAACAGCGCGCACGTTCTCAAACCGCGCGCCCAATCGCGAACCCGAAATTACCTCTACGTCGTAACGGAGTTTCTCGAAGGACAGACCTTGACCCAGTGGATGATCGACAATCCAAAACCGGGCCTGGAAGCCGTCCGCGGATTGATCGAGCAAATTGCCGCAGGGCTGCAGGCATTTCACCGGATGGAGATGCTGCATCAGGACCTTCGCCCGGAGAACATCATGATCGATGGAACGGGCACTGCGAAGATCATTGATTTCGGCTCGACGCGAATTGCGGGTATTGCCGAAACTCACCGTCCGGCCTCAACGGCGATATTCTCGGAACGGTGCAATACACTGCGCCGGAATATTTCCTCGGCGAAGGTGGGTCCGCGCGCTCCGATATATTTTCCCTCGGGGTCATTGCGTATCAGATGCTGACCGGCCGGCTTCCGTACGGCGCCCAGGTGCCGAAAATCAGGACGAAGTCGCAACAGAAAAGGCTGCGGTACAGATCCGTGCTCGACGACAATCGCGAGATCCCGGCATGGATTGACGGAGCGCTCAAGAAAGCGGTGCACCCGGACCCGAACCAGCGCTACGAGGAATTATCCGAATTTGTTTTCGATCTACGCCACCCCAATAAGAATTTCCTCCGAAACTCGCCTGTCCCGCTTATCGAACGCGACCCGCTTCTGTTCTGGAAAGTTCTTTCGGGGGTGCTCTTCTTTTTTCTCTTGATCTGCGTGGCCTTGTTGTCGATCCAGGCCGGCAAGCACTAGGAAAGCGGGCTATCGCCTCGGCTGCTTTCACTTTGGCGCTTTGGCACCCACATTGGCGTGGAAATCGGCGCCATTGCCGGTCTTGGCGACAAAGCCGGCGCGAATGCTGAAATCGCCGAGGCGCTCACCCTGCTGACGCCCGGATGCATAGGCCGCAAACACCGGATCGAGCGCCGCCACGATGCCGTTGTGATCGAGATCCTCGGCGTACAGTTTGGACAGCCGCGAGCCATCGAAGGCCGCGCCGAGATAAAGATTGTAGCGGCCGGGTCCCTTGCCGACCAAACCGATCTCAGCGAGATAAGGCCGCGCGCAGCCGTTAGGGCAGCCGGTCATGCGGATGACTATGTCATCGGCCGACAGCCCATGCGCGGCCAGTTTCTCGTCGAGCGCGGTTATCAGCTCCGGCAGATATCGTTCACTTTCCGCCAAAGCGAGACCGCAGGTCGGCAGCGCCACGCAAGCCATTGAATTGCGGCGCAGCCCGGACCACGGGGCGAGCAATCCGGCCTCGCGCGCAATGCGCTCGATCTCGGCCTGCTGTTGCGTCGGAACATTGGCAATAATCAGATTCTGATTGGGCGTGATGCGGAAGTCGCCCTGATGGATATGCGCAATTTCGCGCAACGCCGTTTGCTGCGCGGCGCCGGGGACATCCTGCACGCGTCCGTTTTGCACGAACAGCGTCAGATGCCCGCGCCCGTCGTCGCCCTGCGACCAACCATATTGGTCGCCGGTCGACGTAAATGTGTAGGGTCTGGCCGGCGCAAGCTTCAAGCCGGCGCGGCGCTCGACTTCGGCGCAGAAAGCGTCCAGCCCGCGGTCCTCGATGGTGTACTTGAGCCGCGCGTGCTTGCGGTTCTTGCGGTCGCCCCAGTCACGCTGCACGGTGACGACGGCTTCGGCGATCTTCACGGCATCGGCGGTCGTGCAGAAACCCATGACGTCGGCGGTACGCGGATAGGTGTCCGGCTCGCCATGGGTCATGCCCATACCGCCGCCAACCGTCACATTCCAGCCGGCGATCATACCGGCATCGTCGAGGATGGCGATGTATCCGAGATCGTGTGCAAAAATATCGACATCGTTCGACGGCGGCACCGCCACTACAATCTTGAACTTCCGCGGCATATAGGTCTTGCCGTAGATCGGCTCGACCACCTCCTCTTCGCCGCCGGCAATGCGCTCGCCATCCAGCCAGATCTCGCGATAGGCCGGCGTGCGCGGCAACAGGTGATCCGAGATCACGCGTGTAAGCGCGATCGCTGCCGCATGTGCATGCGATTGGTGCGGATTCGGATTGCACATCACGTTACGGTTGAGGTCGCCGCAGGCCGCGATGGAGTTGAGCAGTGCCGCGTCGATCTGCTTCAGCGTCGCCTTGAGGTTCGATTTGATGATGCCGTGCAGCTGCACCGTCTGCCGCGTGGTCATGCGCATGGTGCCGTTGGCGTAATCGCGCGCCACCCGATCGAGAATGAGCCATTGCTGCGGCGTCAGCACTCCGCCCGGAATGCGCACGCGGATCATGAACGCGAAGGCCTTCTCCATCTTCTTGCGCGTACGTTCGGGGCGCAGGTCACGGCCATCCTGGAGGTACATACCGTGGAACTTCACCAGCTGCTGGTCGTCCTCGACGATGGCGCCGGTGATTTCTTCACGCAGGCCTTCGGCCAGCGTACCGCGCAAGTAATCGCTCGCCTCTTTGATGCGCTCGTTGCGCGAACGGTCGTCAGTCATTCTTTTTTCTCGTCATTCCGGCCGAGGCCGCCTGGCGGCCGAGAGCCGGAATCCAGATCCACGATCTGCATTTCAGTCTACCTGGATTCCGGGCCTACGCCCGCCGAAGGGTGAAAGGCAAAGTTCAAATGCTTGATGCTTCGGGCCCGCAGGCGGGTTCGCCCCTATTGGCGCGCCCCGGAATGACACTCCCATGACGTTCAATAAGTATCCTGCAGATAGCGCTTCTCGCGCTCGAGTGTTGCCACCGCCTGTTCGGCGGCCTCGGGCGACAATGATTTTACATCGGCATAGGCGCGCACCAGTGCCGCGCGTACGTCCTTGGCCATCGCCTTGGCATCGCCACAGACACAGAAATATGCGCCTTTATCGAGCCACTCGACCAGTTCGGCGCGGCGATCCCAGATCTTGTGCTGGACGTAGATCTTCTCCGGCGTGTCGCGCGAGAACGCAACGTCCATCCGCGTGAGCGCGCCGCCCTTCAGCGCCTCCTGCCAGTCGAGCTGGTAGAGGAAATCATGCGTAAAGGTGCGGTCGCCGAAGAACAGCCAGCTTTTGCCGGTCGCTTCGGTAGCGTGGCGCTCCTGCACGAAGGCGCGGAACGGCGCGACACCGGTGCCGGGGCCGACCATGATGATATCCTTGTCGGGCGCCGGCAGGCTGAAATGCCGGTTCGGCTTGACCTTCACCCGCACGCGGCCGCCACGCTTGAGACGTTCGGCCACATAATTCGATGCAACACCCTTGCGGGCGCGGCCATGACTTTCATAGCGCACAGCCGAAATCAGCAGATGTGCCTCGTCCCCTACCTCGCGGCGGGACGACGCGATCGAATAGGCGCGCGGCGCCAACGGACGGGTCAGCGCGCGGAGCGTGTCGGCGTCGAGCGCGATTGGGAACGTCGCGACCAGATCGATGAGCTGGCGTCCCGCGATCCACTCCTTGACCTGTCCGTCGGCGATCAACGCCTTGACGTATTGATGACCGGTCTTTTCGGCATAGGTTTCGACCGTTTTCGCCGACAGTGTCGTCACGTCACGCGTCTTGATGAATTCGCCACGCAGCTTGTCGTCACCGCTAAGGCCGGCAGATTTCAGCAGGTCGTCGACATAGGCCGGATCGTTTTCGGCGTAGAGATCGAGGGAATAACCTGGCTCGTAAGCCGGTGCGCCGCCCTCGAACCCCAGTGCAAGATGGATCGTCTCCTTATCGGAGCGCGAGGAATTGAGATCGACATGCTCGATGATCTCGGCTTCGACAATATCGGTGCTCGGCGCCGACACTGGCTTGGCGCCAAAATCGACTTCGATTACCCGGCCGCCAGCGTTTGGCGGCGTCAGCACTTTCACCGCATCGCCAATCCAGCGCACGGCCGGTTCAGCAAAATCGAGATCGCAATCGACGCGATTGACCACGCGCTTGCCGCCAAGGGCAGCAAGGCGCTCGTCGATCTTCTTGCCGATCGCGCAGAACTCAACGTAGGCGGTATCGCCCAGCGCCAGCACTCCGAACTCGACGCCGTCGAGCCGCGGCGCGCCCTCGCCCATCAGCTCGTTATAGGTGCGCACGGCACGCGCCGGTGGCTCGCCCTCGCCCCATGTGGCGGCAATCACCACCAACCGCTTGGCGGACGACAGCGCGGACAGTTCGAGATCCGCCATATCGATGATGGTCGGCTTCAGCCCATTCTTGCGCGCCGCCTTGGCGACATCGCCGGCAAGCTTCTCCGAATTGCCCGAACTCGCTGGCATAGACAATCGTCAACGGCTCGGCCTGCCGCGCGGGCGCCAATGGCTGCGGTGCAAGCAGGCCGCCGGACGCATCAACGCCCGCGAGGAATCCGGCCAACCAGGCGCGCTGGATCGGGCTCGCAGTGCCGACCACGCGGTTGAGGATATCGATCTCCTCTTCGGCGAACGGCGCGGTTTTCGGAATTGGCGACATTACGTTCTCATTTCTCGGCGGCGCGGACCGTCTACCCGTGCACGCCCGGCAGCACGCCGATGGCTCGCCACCAGCGCGGTCGCAAGCGCGAATGCCCAAGCCTCCAGGCGCGAAACGCGATTGGGCTTATGCGGGAAATCGGGCATCGGGCGCTCCGTGGGATCAACAGGAGTGCTTAAGTAGGAGATTATTCTACCAAACAGCAATAAGTGCCCGAAAATAAGAAGAAATTTGCTTCAATGGGCGCTTTAGTGCGCAACAATTTCCTTTCGCCGGACCCTTGTGGAGAATACCGGTATTGCTCAAATCCTGCAATTACGTATGCAAAACACGGAAAGTGTCGCTCACTCCGGGACCGCACCGCCGCTCATGGCTACGTACCAACGCAGGCTGCATTCGTTGCTGACCCCTGCCGAGCATCGCCTGTTCGCGCGCCTCGACACCGCGCAAAAGGTTCAGGATTTCCTCGACAGGCTGCCGGTCAACTTCAGCCTGCACGGCGACACCGCGATGTCGCCACGCAGCGTCCTTAAAGCGCGCATGGCGCATTGTGCCGAGGGCGCAATATTCGCCGCCGCCGCGCTCGCTTACCACGGCAGGCCACCGCTTCTGATGGACATCCGCGCGCTGCCAGCGGACCAGGATCACATCATTACGCTCTTCCGGGAGCGCGGCCTGTGGGGCGCCATCAGCAAGACCAATCACGCCATCCTGCGCTGGCGCGATCCGATCTACGCGAGCGCGCGCGAACTGGCGATGACCTACGCGCATGAATATTGCTTGCCTGGGGGAAAGAAATCCATGCTGTCTTTTTCCAGGCCATACTCACTTGCACGCTTCGCGCCAAAGAGCTGGGTCATCGCACCGGACGATCTCGACTGGCTGCTGGTCGATCTCGATACGTCGCCGCATGTGCCGGTGGCGCCGAGGCACGCGCTGCGCAAGCGCCGCCGTTCCTCGCGGGTCGAGTTGCTGTCGCAGAACGTGGTGGAATGGCCCGATCCACGCAAGCAGAAGCGCAAGCGCAAAAAGAAGACGGGCCGCTCGTGACAGTTTACCGAAGGGTGGACCGCGGTCTAGAATAACCTGCAAGAAGATCAGAGGCGAATGCGTGGCATCATTCACAAGCCGCAGGCAAATCATCATTGAATGGAGCCAGTGCGACCCGGCCGGGATTGTATTCAACAGCCGTTTTTTCGAGCTGTTCGATTCCAGTACGTGGCTCCTGTTTCAGGCGGCACTCGGCGTAAGACCGCATGAACTTGCAGTGACCTTCGGCATCATGGGGATTCCGCTGGTAGATGTCCGTGCCAGTTTCCTTAAACCAATAAAATTCGGCGATGTTGTCGATATTGCTTCGCGGGTTACCGAGTTCCGCCGCTCCAGCTTCGATGTCGAGCACCATTTTTCGGTCGATGGCGTATTGGCTGTCGAGGGCGGTGAAACCCGGGTTTGGGCGGCGCGCAATAAAGATAATCCCGAAAAGATCGGCGCTACTGCCATACCGGACGACGTGACCGCCAGGTTCGGGCCGGCATAATCGTTCCAGCCATTCCCGGAAATTGGTCTTGAGGGGCCCTTGGGCCTGGTGTCTCGTAATACAAAGAAAAATGAAAAAAGGCGCGCAAAAAAACGCGCCGCCTCCAGGGGAAGAAACGTTTGGCCAGGCTGCTTGAATGCAGGCTCAACGGCCGTGACCGTGCCGATGCGGTCGCAGACAACGTTCTGTTGCTCGATTATCTGCGCGAGAAAGTCGGCCTCACCGGGACCAAGACCGGCTGCGACGGCGGCGAATGCGGCGCCTGCACCGTCCTTATCGACGACAAGCCCGTACTCTCCTGTCTCACGCTGGCCGTAACCATACGAGGCAAGCGCGTCGACACTATCGAATCGCTAGGAACCGACGGACGGCTGTCCGCCGTGCAGCGCGGCTTCCACGAAAAGCTCGGCTCGCAATGTGGATATTGCACGCCGGGATTCATCATGGCGTCGGCCGGGTTATTGCGAAGGAATCCGAAACCAACCGACGCCGAAATTATCGACGCGCTCGGCAGCAATATCTGTCGCTGTACCGGCTATGTGAAAATTATCGAGGCGGTGCGGTACGCCGCCACGCTGGGCGCACAAGGGGTGGCGCCATGAACGAAATCGCACCGTCGCACAACATCGGCGGCTATGTGCCGATGATCGATGGGCCCGAAAAGGTCTCCGGCCGCGCCAAATACACCGCCGACATTCTCGGCACCAGCCAGCTGGCAGCGCGGATCTACCGCAGTCCTTATTCGCATGGCGAGATCGTCGAGGTCGATATCTCGGAGGCTGTGAAACTTCCGGGCGTGCGGGCCGTGATCACTGGCGCCGACTGCGACAAGACCTTCGGCGTGCTGCCGATCGCCCGCAGCGAGCATCCGTTGGCGCGCGACCGCGTGCGCTATCGTGGTGAGCCCGTGGCGGCCGTCGCCGCCGACAATGACTCGATCGCACGCGAGGCGTTGCGCCGCATCAGGCTCAAGGTGCGCGAATTACCCGCCTATTACACCGCCAGGGATGCGTTGGCGCCCGGCGCCGTACTGCTGCATGAGAAAAAGCCCGGCAATCTTGAACGCGACGTGCTGTTTGAGCTGGGCAGCACCGAGAAAGGCTTTGCCGAAGCCGAACTGGTGCGCGAGCGTACCTATAATTGCGCCGAAGTCTGCCAGAACCAGATGGAGATGCATGCCGCAGTCGCGGAATACGACGCAATACGCGACCGCATGACGGTCCACGCCTCAACGCAGGTGCCCTACTACGTCCACCTGATGCTATCGCAAATCCTCGGCATGGAAATGTCACGCATCCGCGTGATCAAGCCGCATGTCGGCGGCGGCTTCGGCTGCCGCACCGAGACCCTGAATATCGAACTGATCGCGGCGCTGCTCGCGCGCAAATGCAACGGTACCGTGCGGCTGGTGACGACACGCGAGGAGACATTTATCACCCATCGTGGCCGCCCGGAAACCGACATCAGGCTCAAGATCGGCATGCGCAAGGACGGTCGCGTAACCGCGGTCGAATGTGATTGTGACCAGCGCGGCGGCGCGCATTCCGGCTACGGCGTGGTGACAATCCTCTATGCCGGCTCGATGCTGTACGCGATCTACGACCTGCACAATGTCAAATATGTCGGCCGGCGCGTACTGACAAACACACCGCCGTGCGGTGCTTTCCGCGGCCACGGCACGGTCGACATTCGCTTTGCGTTCGAAAGCCTGGTTGACGAGATGGCGGCGGAACTTGCCCTCGATCCGTTCGCAGTCCGACGCGCCAATCTGCTTTCAGCGCCTACGTTCACCGACAACGACCTGATGGTCAATTCCTACGGCCTGCCGGAATGCATAGATTGGGTGGAAAAGGAAAGCGGTTGGGCTGATCGCAAGGGCAAAATGCCCCGGGGCAAGGGCCTCGGTATGGCCTGCTCCCACTACATCTCCGGCGCGTCCAAGCCGGTGAACTGGACCGGGGAGCCTCATGCCACCGTCAAGATCAAACTCGATTTCGACGGCTCGATCGTAGTGTTGTCGGGCGCCGCCGATATTGGACAGGGCTCTACGACAATCCTCGCGCAAACGGTAGCCGAAGTACTCGGCCTCGACCTGTCGCGCGTGCGCGTGATCACCGGAGACAGTGAGGTCGTGCCGAAGGACAACGGCTCCTATTCGTCGCGAGTGACATTTATGGTCGGCAATGCCGCGATCGATGCTGCACGCAACCTCAAAAGTCTGCTGACGGCCGCCGCCGCGCGCAAGCTGGAGGCACGGCCGGAGGATATCGAGTGCCTAGGCGAGCTTTACCGCGCAGGCGCGCAGGACAAGGGCGCAACCTTCGACGAGGTTGTGACCGAGGCGTTGAAAGATTCCGGCACCATTACCGTAACGGGCAACTACTCGACTATTCCGGAATCGCACGGCGGCAGGAAATACCGCGGTGCCGCCATCGGCGGCACCATGGGCTACAGCTACTCGGCCCAGGTTGTAGAAGTCACCGTCGACGAGGAAACCGGTGTCGTCACCGTCGACAACGTCTGGGTCGCCCATGACTGCGGCAAGGCGCTCAACCGGCTGACGGTCGAAGGCCAGGTCCAAGGCTCTGTCTGGATGGGCATGGGCCAGGCCATGAGCGAGGAGGCGGCCTATCACGAGGGTCTGATGGTTACCGCCAATATGCTCGACTATCGCGTGCCGACCATCCAGGATTCCCCGCCAATAGAAGTCGGCATTGTCGAGAGCAACGATCCGCACGGGCCGTTCGGCGCCAAGGAGGCCGGCGAAGGCTCGCTCGCCGCATTCCTGCCGGCGCTCACCAATGCCATAGCGGACGCCGTCGGCATTCGTTTCAACAACCTCCCGGTAACGCCCGACCGTGTGTTCGAGGCAGTCGAGAAGCGCCGCCGCATGCTCGAAAAATCGCCAAAGAATAACGGTGGCGCCTGATGGACGCCCTTCCCGAATTCAGCGTCATCACCCCAACAACGCTCGACGAAGCGATCGCGGCGCGTGCCGCGCATCCCGGCAGCAGACCGCTCGGGGGCGGCACCGATCTCGTTGTAAATATCCGGCGGGGCATCGTAGCGCCGGCGGTGCTCATTGACATGAATCGAGTTGCGGAACTTTCCGCCATCAAGGCGGATCCCAGTGCGCTTGAAATCGGCGCCTCGGTCAGCTTGACGCAACTCGCCGAACACCCGGCCGTGCTGAAGCACTATCCGGTTGTGGCGCAGGCGGCATCGCACATTGCCGGCCCTACTCACCGCAATATGGGAACGCTCGGCGGCAATCTCTGCCTCGACACGCGCTGCATATTCTACAACCAGAGCGAATGGTGGCGCGGCGCGAACAATCACTGCCTGAAAACAACCGGCAGCATCTGCCATGTCGCGCCGAAAAGCCGAGGGGTGTGTTTCGCCACTTTTTCCGGCGATCTTGCGCCCGCGTTGTTGGCGCTTCATTCAGAAGTCGACATTGCCGGCCCGCAAGGCCGGCGCACCATTCCGCTTGAGCAGCTCTATATAGGTTTTGCGCGTCAGGACGTGCCGGTAACCGAGACGCAGGGTGACGGTAAATTTTTTCTTTCGCTGCGGCCGGGCGAAATTGTTACCGCGGTGCGCGCGAAGAACACGCCCGGACTTCGCTCGGCCTACGACAAGATCCGCATCCGCAAGTCGATCGAATATCCGGTCGCCGGCGTCGCCGTCGCCCTCAGGCGTGACGCTAACAAGCTCGCCGAGCTGCGTATCGCGTTCACCGGGACCAACCCGCGGCCGGTACTGCTTGCCGGCACAACCGATCTCTGTGGGGGCGGTCTCGATGAACGCGTGCTCAAAGGACTCGATGGACTGGTCCGCGACCAGATCATGCCAATGAAGACTACCTTCACTCCCGGTCACTACCGGCGGCGGGTGGCCGGGGTGCTGGCGCGACGATTGTTGTCACGATTGTTTGACAGCTGAAAGCGGGGCCGCGTGCTGGACGATATCACCGAACGCAGGCCCTACAACGCAGTGACCGATTTCGTCGACGCGAACGTCGCGCGCGGCCTAGGCGGCAAACCCGCATTCGTCGACCCAGACCGCTCGCTCACTTACGGCGACCTGCAGGCGCGGTCGATCCGCTTCGCCAATGCGCTGCGCAATCTCGGCATCGAGCCCGAGCAGCGCGTCGCACTGCTGCTCAACGACACCGTTGACTATCCGGTGGCGTTCTGGGGCGCGCTGCGCGCCGGCTGCGTTGCGATCCCGCTCAATATCTATCTGACACTGCCGCAATACGCCTACATTTTGGCCGACTGCCGCGCGCGGGCGATCGTCGCCGACCCCGGGCTGGCGGACGCGATCCGCCCGGTGCTGGAAACCTTGCCGCGTCGGCCGACGGTGATCATTGTTGGCGATGGCCACACAGCATCGTCATGGCCGGGCTCGTCCCGGCCATCCCGTTTAGGCACGCACGGTGCCCACCTAAGCGAGATCGCCGGGACAAGCCCGGCGACGACAGCGGAAAGTCATTCCTTCGAACAACTCATCGCCAAGGCGGATTCGAGGCTCGTTACCGCCGACACACTATCCGACGAGGTCGCCTTCTGGCTCTATACCTCGGGCTCGACCGGCGACCCGAAGGGCGTCAAGCACGTGCACTCCAGCCTGATGGTGACCGCGAAACTGTTCG
Source organism: uncultured Alphaproteobacteria bacterium (assembly GCA_963815055.1). Classification (GTDB taxonomy): domain Bacteria; phylum Pseudomonadota; class Alphaproteobacteria; order Rhizobiales; family Xanthobacteraceae; genus Pseudolabrys. The sequence goes on from CAWFEU010000007.1 coordinate 187,826, forward strand.
GCCAGGGCACTCTCGGCATCACCGAGAACGACGTCGTGCATTCCGCTTCGAAGCTGTTCTTCGCCTACGGGCTCGGCAACGCCATGACATTTCCCTTGTCAGTTGGCGCCACCGCCGCGCTCTGGCCGCACCGGCCGACGCCGGAAGGCGTGTTCGAGATGCTTAAGCGCAACCGCGTCAGCATCTTCTACGGCGTCCCCTCGCTCTACGCCGCGCTACTCTCGCACCAGGACATCCGCAAAGGCGCGGGCTCCGACCGCCTGCACATCTGCGTCTCGGCCGGCGAGGCCATGCCCGCGCATATCGGCGAGCGCTGGCGCGAAGTTGTCGGCTGCGACGTGCTTGACGGCCTCGGCTCGACCGAGATGCTCAACACGTTTTTGTCGAACCGCCCCGGCGACGTCCGCTACGGCTCGACGGGCAAACCAGTGCCGGGCTACGAAGCTCGCATCGTCGACGAGAGCGGACACGAACTCGGCGACGGCGACATTGGCGAGTTGATCGTGCGCGGACCGTCGGCCGGAGAAGGTTATTGGAACCAGCGCGCTAAAAGCCGGCGAACATTCGCCGGCGAATGGACACATACCGGCGATAAATACCGCCGCGATACCGAAGGTTATTATTACTACTGCGGACGTACCGACGATATGTTCAAGGTGAGCGGCATGTGGGTGTCGCCTTTCGATGTCGAGGCGGCGTTAGCCTCACATGAGGCCGTGCTGGAGGCGGCCGTCATCGGCAAGCAGGATGCCGACGGCCTGGTCAAGCCGAAGGCCTTTATTGTGCTGAAAAACGGCGTTGCAGCCGACGACGGCCTGTTGGAAAAGCTGAAAATCCACGTCAAAGGCAAAGCGGGCCCATGGAAATTTCCGCGCTGGATCGAAGTGCGCAGCGACTTGCCGCGTACAGCCACCGGAAAAATTCAACGGTTTAAACTCCGCGAAGAGGATCTGCAAACGACGGGCCGCTAGGCTGCAGGTCCGCCGCGTTTTTCATCTTACGCGATCTTCACATATTCGAAATCGCCCGGTTTGTTGTCGATGCCGACCTTCGGCGGCGCGATCCAGCTCGCGAACTTGGCCGGCTCGAATTGGGGCTGCATCAAACTCTCGATGAAATCCTTGTCCGCAGCCGACGGCAGATAATCGGTCCTGCGGTGGGTCCACTCGGCTGGCGAGAGGATGTTGCCGTCGACATCGGCATTCGTGCGGGAGAATTCCCCGATGTGACGATGAAACGCCACGTGCGGCAGCTTGATCTGGAACGGGATGCCGATTTGATCGATTACTTTATTCCAGCGCGCGACGCCGTTGTTGCAGTCAACCACGTAATCGTCACGCAGCCGCATATTGAGTGCCGACAGTGCCGGCAAATCCTCATTCTGGACCTTGCCGTCGACCAGGCGCAGCACGGGATATGTATTACTCTCCAACTGGTGGTCATCATCGAGCCGGTGCTCGCGGTAACGGCCCTTCAGACCGGCATGGAAAGCATTCGCCGCGTTGGTCGAGATTTCGTTGCCGAACAGGTCGAGCGTCAGTGAAAAGTGCAGATTGGCCTTTTTCTGGATAGTCGGCAGGTCGATGACGCCGAGCTTGCGCACTTTCTCGATGTCATGCGGGTCGCTGATGCCGGCTTCCTTCATCGCCTCGCATGTCCGCTGGATCACGCGGGTAACGCCGGTTTCGCCCACGAACATGTGGTGGGCCTCTTCGGTCAACATGAAGCGGCAGGTGCGCGAGAGCGGATCGAAGCCCGATTGCGCCAGCGCCTCAAGCTGCATCTTGCCGTCGCGGTCGGTGAAAAATGTAAACATAAAGAACGACAGCCAATCCGGCGTTTTCTCATTGAATGCGCCGAGCATGCGCGGTGTGTCTGCGTCACCGGAGCGGCGCTGAAGCAGGGCTTCCGCCTCTTCGCGGCCGTCAGTGCCGAAATATTTCTGCAACAGATAAACCATCGCCCAGAGATGACGGCCTTCCTCGACGTTGACCTGGAACAGGTTGCGCATGTCATAGAGCGAAGGCGCGGTCTTGCCGAGATGGCGCTGCTGCTCAACCGAAGCAGGCTCGGTGTCGCCCTGGATCACCACCAGCCGTCGCAGCATGGCGCGGTATTCGCCCGGCACTTCCTGCCAGGCATCCTCGCCCTTGTGCGTGCCGAACGGAATCTTACGGCCCTCCTGCTGCGGAGCCAGCAGCACGCCCCAGCGGTACTCCGGCATGCGCACGTAATCGAACTTGGCCCAGCCTTTGGGATCGACGCTGACCGCGGTCCGTAGATAGACCAAGGACTCCTGAAAGCCCTCGGGACCCATGTCATTCCACCAGTTGATGTAGCCGGGGTGCCATTTCTCCAGCGCGCGCTTGACGCGCACATCCTGACCGAGCGCGACGTTGTTGGGGATCAAGCCGTCGTAATCGACTGCCGCGATGTTCATGGCGTTACCCTTTCTACTTTCTTCCCGTTCGTCCGCGCGAAAGCGGGGGAGTCTGTGCGTTCAAACCACATCACACCCTGTCCTTGCTGAACGTCGGCGAGACGCCGCTGCCGTAAAGCTTGAGCGCACCTTGATCGCCGATCGCGTTCGGGCGCTGGAAGATCCAGTTCTGCCAGGCGGTCAACCGTCCGAAGATCTTGGTTTCCATGGTCTCGGGCCCAGCAAAGCGGAGATTTGCTTCCATACCGGTCATGGCGTCGGGCGAGAAGCTGGCGCGCTCTTCCAGCATGACGCGCAGCTCGTCGTCCCAGTCGAAGTCCTCGTAAGCGGCGGTGACGAGACCCAATTCGGCCGCCTCCTCGCCTTCAATGGCCGTCCCGATCTTCGCCTTTACACGGCCAATCGTGCCGGGCTCGCCGAGGAAACGCGTTTCGAGCCGCGTGAGGCCATTGCCCATCGGATAAAAGCCGAAATTGACCTGCCCCAGCGTGATCGCCGCCGCTTCACGGTTATCGCCCGCGCGCGTGCCAATCAGCATCAGCGAGCGATCGGCGGCGAAGGCTAGCTCCGCCAGTGTGCCGGCGAAGCATGAGCCGGGCTCGATCAACGCGATAAAGCTTTTCGGTGTGACATCGACGCGCTTCAAGACGCGCTTGAGATAATGACGAATTTCCCGCATCAGCCAGTCACTTTCGGCCTTGGCAAGAAAATCGTCGTATTCAATCACCGCCTGCGCGTTGCCGTCGGTACGGAACAGCACGACGCCGATAGCGGCCTCGTTCGTCCGCAAATGCAAAATGGCGTCTTCAAGTTCGCGAGCCACCGCGAGCGGCCAGAATTTGGCGCCGAGCGTATGCGCCGCTTCAACAGAGGCCGGCACGCCTTGCGTCGGACCGCGCACGGTGATGGTCGCGAGCCCGCGCGTGCGGTTGATCTCGATCTCGACATGCGAATAGGACACGCGGTCGCCATCGATCCTGCGGTCGATCGGCGTCAGGGCGATACCCTTGGCGTTTTTCGGCCGGTCCGAGCGCGCGGCAATCTCATGTGCGCGCGCAGCCACCGTGTCCTTCCATTTCGAATTGGGCACCACCTCGTCCACCAGCCGCCATTCGACTGCCTTGGCGCCGCGGATGCCTTCCTCGATAGAGCAGAACACGTCGGCGCGGTCGCGCCGCACTTTGCGCTTGTCGGTGACACGCGTGAGACCGCCGGTGCCGGGAAGGACTGCCAGCAGCGGCGTCTCCGGCAGCGCCACGGCCGAGCGGCGATCGTCGACCAGCATGATGTGATCGGCAGCGAGCGCAAGCTCGTAACCACCGCCGGCGGCATTGCCGTTGATGGCGCACACATAAATCTGCTTCGAATTCGTCGAGGCGTCCTCGATGGCGAGCCGCGTCTCGTTGGTGAACTTGCAGAAGTTCACCTTGGCGCCGTGCGTGGATTTGCCGAGCATGCGGATATTGGCGCCGGCGCAGAATACATTTTCCTTGCCGGATTTGATGACGACGCAGCGCACCTCCGGATGCTCGAAACGCAGCCGCTGCACCGCGTCGTTCAATTCGATATCGACGCCGAGATCATAGGAATTGAGCTTGAGTTCGTACCCGTCGAAAAGACCGCCGGCCTGGTCGACATCCATGATCAGGTAGGCCACCTCGCCATCACGCTCGATGCGCCAGTGACGATAGCGCGAGGGCTCGGTCTGGTAATCGATTGTCTGCATGGCAATCACGCGGCCGCGGCGCAAAATGCCCGCCACCTCCCTCTATGCATTATTTTGCATATCTTTATCATCATCTCGACGCGCCCACAACAGCACCAACAAGGGCGTCCTCTGCAGAACGGTTGCGAGCATCCTATTGCTTGGCATTATAATGCATGTTACTTCCGGAACAATGAAACCCGTACCCCCCAAGCCGGCTGCCAAAGCTGCGAAACCTGTCCGCGACAGCGACGCCTATTTGCGCCGGCTTGGTGAGCGCGTCCGCATGCTGCGCAATCAGCGCGGCATGACGCGCAAGGCGCTGGCCCGCCATGCAAAGGTGTCCGAGCGCTATCTGGCACAACTCGAAGCCGGGCTGGGCAATGGCTCAATTGTCCTGCTGCGGCGGATCTCGCGCGCCATCGGCCTGCCCGTCACGCAACTGGTGCATGAAGGCGCTGAGCCTACGCTCGACATGGTGCTGCTGTCGCAGTTCCTCGAGCGGCTATCGCCGGCCGCGCTATCGGAGGCGCGCAATATTCTCCTCAGGAACTTCGGCGAGCCGTCGGACGATGCGCACCGGCGGCGTATCGCGCTCATCGGGTTGCGCGGCGGCGGTAAATCGACCCTGGGCAAATTGCTGGCTGAGCGGCTTGGAGTTCCCTTTATTGAGCTTGATCGCGAAATTGAAAAACGAAGCGGCACGACTTTGAGCGCGATATTCGACATGTTTGGCCAGGAGACCTTCCGTCGTGCCGAGCGCGAGGCGCTCGACGATGTATTGCGCGAGCATTCAAGCTTTGTAGTCGCTACCAGCGGAAGCATCGTCACGGAGCCGGGCACGCTGGAATTGCTGCTTGCCTCCTGCTTCACAGTGTGGGTGCGGGCCGAGCCCGTCGAGCATATGAAGCGGGTGATGGCGCAGGGCGACATGCGTCCGATGGCGAACAGCGCCCGCGCCATGGACGACCTGATCTCCATCTTGCGCAGCCGTGAACCCCTTTATGCCAAGGCGGAAATCGCCCTTTCCACAAGCGGAAAGACGCCCGAGCAGACATTGGCAGAACTGTTGCGTGTAATCGAAGTTCCCGCTACGCGCATGAGCCGAAAACTGGCGTGAGAACCGTAAGCAAAGGCCGGCTCTGGCCGGATGATGAGGACGACAAGTATGAGTGACACGATCAAAACCGATGTTCTGATCATCGGGGCGGGACCGGTCGGACTGTTCGCCGTCTTCGAGCTAGGCTTGCTCGACATCAAGGCTCACCTCGTCGATATCCTCGACAAAGCCGGCGGCCAGTGTGCAGAACTCTATCCCGAGAAACCCATCTACGATATTCCCGGCATTCCGCTCATTACCGGTCGTGGGCTGACTGACGCACTGATGCAGCAGATCAAGCCCTTTCACCCCACGTTTCATCTCGGCGAGATGGTGACGACGCTGGAAAAGATCGGCGAGCCTGGTTTCCGTTTGCGCACGGACGCCGGCAAGACATTCGAGGCGAAATGCGTCGTGATCGCGGCCGGTGGCGGCTCTTTCCAGCCCAAGCGGCCGCCTATCCAGGGCATTGAGCCGTACGAGGACAAGTCCGTTTTTTACGCCGTGCGCAAAATGGATGCCTTCCGCGGCAAGCAGTTGCTGATTGTCGGCGGCGGCGACAGTGCACTCGACTGGACACTCAATTTACAGCCCATCGCCAAGCGCTTGACGCTTGTGCACCGTCGCGACGAATTCCGCGGCGCCCCCGATAGCGTGAACAAGATGCGCGCGCTCGTGGCGACCGGTGCCATGGATCTGAAAATCGGCCAGGTGACAACACTGGAAGGCAGTGATGGCCAGCTCGCCGCCTGCTCAATCAAGGGCAACGACGGCGCCGTTGCGCGCATCGAAGTCGACGCCATGCTGCCGTTCTTCGGTCTCACCATGAAGCTCGGGCCGGTCGCCGACTGGGGCATCAAGATGGATGAGGAACTCATCCCGGTCGACACCGCTGCGTTCGAGACCAATATTCCCGGCCTGTTCGCGGTCGGCGACATCAATACTTACCGCGGCAAGCTCAAGTTGATTTTGTCGGGCTTCCACGAAGTAGCATTGATGGCGCAGAAAGCGCACCGCTACGTCTATCCCGAGAAAAAACTGGTTTTCCAGTACACGACGTCATCGACCAGCCTGCAGAAAAAACTGGGCGTCGCCTGATCCACCGCATGCCGAAAATCACCTACATCGAACATGACGGCACGCGTCACACTGTCGACGCCGAGCTTGGCTCGACAGTGATGGAAACTGCGCTGCGGAACGATGTCGCCAGCATTGTCGCGGAGTGCGGCGGCGGGTGCACCTGCGCGACCTGCCTTGTCCACGTCGATGATGCGTGGAGCGCCATTGTCGGTCCGCCGTCGAGCGAAGAGGAAGAAATGCTCGACTCGGCTTTTGAAGTGAAACCGACGTCACGGCTCTCCTGCCAGATCAAGGTCACCGACGCGCTTGATGGCCTGATCGTCTATACGCCGGCCTACCAAGGCCGTTGATCGGTCGCACTCCCGTCCCGTCATCGGGCTTGTATTGCGCAACGTCGCGCCTGACAGGCGCCTAGGCCAGCGCGCGCATGCTGTCGTCGAACAATTCATCGACGGAACATTTTCGAGGGATCAGTTTCTGCCGGATGCTGTAATCGATGATAATCTCGAGTGACCGGCGATTGGCCTCAACTCCGAACCGCCAGGGATCGAGCAAACCATTGTCCGCCGGCGGCAGTACAGCGCGCCGGCTGTCGTGCAGCACGCGGTAAATTTCCTTCACGACATCAGGACGCGATTTTGCGATTCCCTCGCGTATGACCATCATATGATTGATCGGTACGCCGCCATGCACCTGCGCCCATCGGCGCGCCTCCGCATCGGCATCTGGAATAAGGGGCACGAGGCGTGGATTGGGCAGCTTGTCACCGACAATGGCGGCGTCAAGCTCACCATCGAGCAGCATCTGCGTCAGGTTTTTCCCGTCGGGAGCCCGCGTGACAAAATCGGGGTCCTTGTATTCGGCAAGATGCGGATCTTCGAACGTGACCCAATGGACTTTCGCAGTGTCGACGCCGTAGTCGTCGGCGAGGAACCCGCGCACCCAGGCGCCGGTGGTCTGCGTATAGGCGCGCACGCCGACCCGCTTGCCCGTCAGTTCGGACGCCTCTAATGGCCCGCGCTCCGGATTGTAGGCGATTGTGTGGTGCTGGCCGCGCCCCAATACCGTCGCCGGAATGAGCGCATAGGGTTTGCCATAGACCCTGGCTTGCAGAAAGGTAACGATCGCAATCTCGGCGACATCGAATTTGGCTTCACGCACCAACGGCTTGAACGCGGTATTCGACACTTTCACGTCGGCGAAATCGAACGTGACGAGTTCGGACTTCACGGCGCCATCCTTGAGCGCCATCACATTCGGATAGCTTCCGAGCAGCGTCGAGAGTTTGGCTATTTCGACGGCCATTGACTGTCTCCTCAATCCGCGAGCGCCGGATAGAGCACTTGTGCTGTCCTGGCAAAGATCCATTCCTGATCGGCTTCCGCCAGACTGGCCACAAATTCGCGCGCAACAGCCAAAAGCTCCGGCAGCTTGCCTTCACTGGACGGATAATTCGATCCCCACGCCAGCCGCGAGGCGCCGAACGCGGAGACCAGGCGCGGAAAAAATGTTTCAGGCTTTGCCTTGCCGCGGCGCGATTCGGCGAATATGCGCGGGGTGAGCTTGATGTAGATATTGGGATAATGTGCCAGGTCGAACAGACTGGCTGCAGCATTGTAGGGCGGCCCGTCGTCCAGCACCGGCCGCGCGCCATGATCGAGAATGATCCGTACATTCGGGAAACGCTTTGCCATGGCGGTCGCTTGTGGAATTGCCGTCGCCGACATCTGCAGGCATACCGGAAGCCTAAGTTCGCCGGCACAATCCCAGGCCGGATAGGACTTCGGATCGTCGAGCCAGTTGGCCTGTTCTAACATCGTGCTGCCGAAGGTAAAAAGTCTCAAACCGGTGAGCCGCCTGCCGCGCCAGTAGCGCATGCGTTCTGGCGCATCGTCGGCCAGCACGTCGACCGAGAACACGCCGGTGAAACGTTGAGGGAAAGCAGTCACCGCATCGGCCACATAAGAATTGTCGTGGCCATAGCAGGTTGAAGCCTGAACGATTGCAGCCTTTTGGACGCCGGTTACATCCATGGTAGCAACCAACTGCTCCAGTGTGACCGGACGCGTACGCGACCAGTCAGACTGGTGGCCGGCGAGCGGCGCCAAAGGGTAGTGCGTGGCGTCGCTGGCGATGATATGCGGGTGGATGTCGATTGTGCGCATGGGTCCGGGTCGTCTTCCGTAGAGCAACCCATCCTCAGCGTAAAGCGGCATTTATTTTGGCCAGCAATGCGCCATGCGCAGCTGAGGCATATTGTCAGGCGCGCCCCAACTTCCTAGTGTCCGCGCCGGAAAACCCAGGAACTGATATGCTGCACTCCATTTTGTGTCCGAGCCGTCGTCTGCTGCGTCGAGCCGCTCATATCGCTTGCGGAATGTTGCTGGCGTTAATGACAGCAGCACCTCCGGCACGCGCGGACGCTTATCCGTCGAAACCCGTGCGCATCATCGTTCCCTATGGCCCGGGTGGCATCGCTGACGTCACCATGCGGATGGTGGCGCAGAATCTAAGTCAGCAATTCCACCAGCAGTTCTTCATCGAAAACCGCCCGGGCGCCGGCGGCATCGTCGGCATGCAGTCGGCCAGGGAAGCGCCAGCCGACGGCTACACGCTCGTGATGCTGGGCGGCGGCCTGACCATTGCCAAGGCACTGTTCAAGTCCCTGCCCTACAATATCGAGGCTGATTTTGCGCCGATTTCGACCACCGCCGCTTATGGCTTGGTGATCGCAACCAAAGCCGGCTCACCCTTCAAAACCATCAAAGACGTCATTGCCGCCGCCAAGGCCCGCCCCGGCACGCTCAACTTCGGCACCATTAACGCCGGCAGCGCGCAAAACCTCTCCGCCGAGCTGTTCCGGACCATGTCCGGCCTCGACGTCACGATCGTTCCGTACAAGACCACCCCGGATCTTGCCAACGCCGTTTTACGCGGTGACGTCGACGTCGCGTTCGAATATTACGTCGGATTCCAGTCGCCGATTACCAATGACCGGATGACGGTGCTTGCGACCACCGGGCCCCAACGCGCGGGTAATTTGCCGAACGTCCCCACCGTGATCGAAAGCGGGCTGGCCGGCTACGAAGTCACTAGCTGGAATGGCCTCGCCGTCCCGGCGGGAACGTCCCCCGATATCGTTGCTTTGCTCAATCGCGCAGTGGATAGCGCACTGAAGTCACCCGAGGTTCAGAAATTCTCGAGCGAGGCCGGCATGGACGCGCGCAGCATGTCACCGGACGACTTGCGCAATCGCATAAAGAACGACGTCGCCAAATGGTCCCAGGTGATCGAGAAGGCCGGGATCAAGAAACGATAGATGGTTTCGGCGGCCATTTTTTGGCCGGACTGCGATAGCCTCGCCTGATCGAATCTGCAGATCGCCTGCCCGTCATATCAAAGGAGACCCGAATGAATTTCGAGGACCCCTGGGCCTGGATGCAACCGTATGACGCGCGGCGTTTCGGCGAGGTTATACTCGACAAGACCGAGCAGGAACGCTGGTGTCGCGCAGTATTGCTCGGCGGCTTGCCATTCATGTGGCGCAAGGCGGAGGCCGCCCGCAATCTCATCTATGACCGGCTTGAACTTCGCGCCGGTGACAAGGTTCTGATCATCGGCGAGTGCATCGAACCATGCGGTTTTGTCCAGGACATCATGGCCCGCATCGGCCCCAGGGGCGAGATCAAGGTTTTCGACATCACCGATGAAGCCCGCGACAACTACATCGCGAAAAAGCGTGGCCGCGGCGGCCAGCTAGCGACCTGGCAATGGACCTATACACGGGACATCGCGGACGGGGCATTCGATTGCGCGGTCTGCCTGCAGGGCGTGCAGCACACCGATGATTGGCGTGAAACAGGCGCGGAAATGCTGCGTCTCATGAAAGGCGGTCGCAATCTAGTGCTGGCCGAGATCGCCTACAGTCCTGAGACCCGCATGAAAATCGAACTGGACATGCACATTGAATATGTTTTCAGCAAGCTCCTGTCGCGGGTCGGGTGGAAATTGGACGAGTTCCCCTACTACAGTCCGAAAGACCTGGAAGGCGCCTTTAAGGGGCTGCTCGAGCATACCGACAGCTTTGTCTGGAAAGGCATCGAAATCTTCTGGGGCCGCAAGCCCGCCTGATCAGCGAGAGGCGCGACTATTGCGCGAAGTTGAATAAACGATTGGGTGTATCCCAGAACAACTTGCGCCGGTCGTCGGCGTCCGGAAACAACCGACCGACCAATTGAACGAGCGGCCCATAGTCCTGGCGTTCTGATGCGCGCAGGAAAGGCCAGTCCGACGCCCACATGCAGCGGTCAAGCGTAAAAGCGTCGACGATGGCACGGACAAACGGCCAGCAGTCCTCAAATGGATAAGGCCGTCTGGCAAACTTCAGGTAGCCGGAAATCTTCACATTCACCCGGTCAGTCGTGGCCAATCGCAAGATGGCTGCAAAGGCCGGCTGATCGATGCCGGCCGGCGGCGTTGGCCGGCCGGTATGGTCGATCAGGACCTTCACGGGGATGCTCTCGATCCACGGCGCGAACATCAGAAACTGATCATTTTCGACCTGGAGATTCAAAAACATGTCGAGATCGGCAAGCCGCTTCATCAGGCCATCGGCGCGCCGGTAGTAATTGTTGCCATGAAATGTTGGATTGACCGCGGCACCGATGACGCCGCGCGACCGCAGTGCCTTTAGTGTCGCAGCCTCAACATCAAGGTCGACGATCGCGATGCCCTTGAAGCGGCCTTCCCCGGTCGCGATCGCGTCGAGCATACACGAATTGTCGCTTCCGTACCCGGAGTTTGGCTGCACCAGAAGTGCATGCTTCACCCCATGGCACTTCATCACCTCGACGAATTGCGCCGTGGTGCCAATTTCCTGTGCGGTCGGCTTGTAGGCGGCATCTTTGTGATATGGAAAATTCGCGGGATCTATCACGTGGGCGTGGCAGTCAATCTTCGGCTCGTCAAAGATATACATCAGGTTGGCACGCCGACTATCTGTTCACGAACAATGACTGTGCCACGGCCGTGGCGCGGTTCTTCTGTCACCGCGCTCGTGCGGTCAACCCAATATCGTTCCTTTTCCACGACCATCCCTGGCCTGCTCAACCATGACGGTGTCGTGCTCCAGTGCAATCTTTTTAGTCAGCTCCGCGTCCATTATTTGCTCTTTGGTCAGAGCGTGCATGGCAGCGAACATTCCCTCCGTGCCGGCCGGACTATAAATCATCAACATGCGTACGCCGTCCTTGGCAGTGACCTGATGCGGAACGCCTGGCGGAATGTGGACACAAGACCCCACTTGGGCATGAAACAGTTCGTCGCCAACCTGAAAATCAGCACTCCCGTCAAAAATGTAGAATGTCTCGAAAGCTTTGATATGATAGTGGGCGCGAGATTGAAATCCCGGCTTGCAATTCTCCTCAACGACTTCAAAGGTCTGATTGGTGTCATCGCCAGTAATTTTGACAATCACTTCGTTGGCTTTGGCATAGATATTCCCTTCACCCGGAGCGGAAAACTTGCCTCTTGTCGCGTTTGACACACTTTCCCCCTGGATTGGTCTGGAATTCAAGACACCTTGCCTGAAATCCAAACAGACAGAAGTAACTCGGTCAATGCGCTCGACGAACGAATAGCCCTAAGGCGGTCTTGAATGTCCGTCTTGGGCACGCCGAAATTACGGTTATGAAGCTAAATCACGGACAGGACTGGAGGGTCGTGCGGAGCGTGCCCAATCTGCTCGGGGCGCGACTCGCCAAGTTGTTGAAACGAGCGGTGGGCGCACAGGTGCTTGTGCCTTGGGCCCGCTGCTCAAGCGGCGACAGACCAAGGTGAAGCCTTCGCGAATTTCATCGAAGATGATACATTGCGGCCGCAAGATCGATCTAAGGGAACGGGAAACGGGGGGTAACTATGGGCAAGAGACCTGCACAGAACGCCAGGAATCCGATCGTCGACGATCGTGGATTAGCCTTCGCCGTCTATATTTTGTATTTTATTGGCTATTTGACGGGAATCACGTCACTTATTGGCGTTACGATTGCGTACTTGCAGCAATACTCAGCTGGCACAGAATTGAAAAGCCACTACATTTTTCAGGTGAGGACGTTCTGGATCGGAGTTATTTTTTTGGTGGTGGGAGGACTCCTTTTCGTCTCGGGTATTGGTGTTTTCATTTTATTAGCAGGATTTTTCTGGTCTCTGATGCGAAACGCAAAAGGGATGTTGGCTCTCAATCGCAACGAGCCGATCGCGAACCCGAATTCGTGGATGTTCGGTGATTAGATCATCGAAATGCAGATTTGATATGACCACGACCCGCGCGATTTGGTGAGCTTGAGAAAAAGACCGAAAGGGACGGCGCAATTGGTGTTACGCCGCCCTCTATTAAAGCGCGAGGATAAAGGACAGGGCGGATCGTGCGCCGGTTAGGTAGTCGTGATATTGGCCAACATTAGCCGTCACAGACGGAAAGGCCGGTGCAGGCGCCGAGTGTAAAATTCGCCTTTTCCTGCGCAAGGCCCGCCGCCATCTCCAGTGCTTCGTCGGAGACTTCGAAGGCAAGGACTATCTCTTCGGCCTTCTCGAGGGTCATAGAAGTATTTTGCATGGATCAATCCTTTCATTCATTGGCCAACCCAACAATCGGAATTTAAAGCGCTGCCGAGCGCCTTTCTGTGGCGTAGATCACAGAAGGCTGTCGATATTGCTTGGGCATTATGCGTTGCAATATTCCAATAACGCACATCACCGTCTCAACAAATTAACGTGAGCATGAGGAATTCTTGTGCAAAGCAATAAAATTGTTATGTCCCCGCAACCACGAAAACCAATTCGAGACCTTCAATGATAACGCGCAAATTCAAACTACTTGCAGCTGCTGCCGGTCTGGTGGCCCTTGCAACCACCGTCGGCCTTGCCGGCACCAGGCACACCCGGACGACGGCGGCTCAGCAAATTCATGACTTCGGCGGCAAAGTTACACTACCTAGCCAAAACGCTTTTCCGCACCATGGAATCCTAACCTGTGGCCCAAGCGCGACGACTACGGCGTGCGAGGCGATAGAAATGATGCTGCCAATGAGTGCGAGGATCTGGACCAGACCATTGAACCTGCCAATTGATATCTGAATGACTGGATCGGATATCAAAACGATATATTCTGTGCACATTGGCCGCGCGTGAATGGCATTCCGCTCGCCTGCCGTCGCAACCAAGATATCCCGTCGGAAAGTCCCCTTGATTGAAAGTAGTTCCTACTCCCAGATCAGTACGTTAGCGAGCGACTCGTCGGCCCTGCGCAGGGCCGTGTAACCCACGCCACTGCACCCACGAAACAAACCCAAATTAAACTGCCCACGTCCATTATTCCAACGATAGTCGCCGCTGGATGCCGCAGCGGCCAATACGTCTGCGAACCGCTGCAATGCGAGCTCGTGAAGTTCACTTCTGCCAAGGACGCTGGCGGCCTCGCAGAAAAATTCAATGCTGCCGAGTGTACCACAGCAAAGGGTATCGACCGCTGCAGGGCGCGCCAGCCGCGCGCCCTCGACCGCCAATAGTACGTCTTGTGCAATGCCTGGCGTCTTCATTCGTGATTGTCTTGCGGTAGCAATTCGGGCGAGGCCAATGCCCGTAGCTCCGTGACACCACTGACAGGGCCACAATGGTTCGTCGCTCCGCAAATCCGGCCAATTGGCACGTTCCGCACTATAGCTGGAGTTTTCAAATTCAATGCATTCGGAAGCCGCCTGGGCGAACTCGTCACGCTCCGTCACCGTCGCTAACGACGCAAGCGCGTACGCAAAGCCAGCCGCGCCGTGGGACATTCCGTTCAGTGCCCGCTGACCTGAACCTTGGCCTACCCAGCTCCGGCGACCCGATTGCCCAAGCCGACTTTGAGCGATGAGGTGCTCGCCACACTTGACCGCAAGGCGCAGCACCGCGTCTGATTGTCCATCGCGATAGAGCCGAAGCAGGCATAGTATGGCGCCGGCGCTTCCGCCGATTATGTCGAGTTGCTTGTCTGCCCCGATCAAGTCGTCGGTAAATAGCTCTGCCGCGACATGGGCATCCGCAAGCAAGCTCTCGTCGCGCAGGTAACTTGCCATCAACGTGAGCGCATAAACGATCGACCCAAGTCCGCTGGCGCCGCCAATACCCATGGAGCGCGCCATACGAGCCGCACCTCGCCCTTTTAGATTTCTCCGCAAATATGATACGCCGGCGCGTGCCAGTTCGCCTGAAGTTTGACGGCCGGTTACCGCCGCGTGCGCGGCAAGAAACACCCCAATCCCTGATGTGCCATTGTAGAGGTCGGGTCCCAGGCAAACGAGCTGGAAAACCTCAGCGTCTCCAAGCCAATCGAGGCCGATCCAGGCGGCACCGGGCCCGCGACGAATTGCACGGATGGCTAGTTCTTCAGCTATCTTGTCAGCTACTCCAATGAAAGTTGCCTGCGTCGGCGTGAGGGCGAAGTCCGAACGCGGGGACGGCGGCACAGTGAAGTTCGCCGCCGTCTTGCTGTCAAACTTCGATAGCGCGCGCGTATTTTCCCTGATGACCTGGACCTGCCAGTTGATTTCATCCTCGTCGAGGGCCTGAAAGCGAGTTCTCGCCCGATCGAGACCAGACTCGACGTCCAGCCGGATTGTGAAGCCCGTTGCATCGCCTGTTTCGCTTACATTGCAGGGCGAAATGAAGTGCGGAATATTCAGTGTCAGAAGATCAGCCCGCTCGCTCCGCAGGAGCGGCCAAAACACATCAGTTTCCTTCTCCCACTCCGCGAGCCGCGAAATGAAATCAGATTGCACGGACCAGACCACGCCATCGCCCATCGATCGATGGTCTTTTAGGCGCTGGACCAACATGGAATAGAATTGAGTGGGACGAACGATCTTCCGGACCGCCACGTCCTCGAAGCCCTCAAAGATCTCTGTACGCGTGGCGTCTTCGCGGTAACGCAACAGGAACCGCGCGTAATCCTCAAACCCCGATACAACATCGTCCACATGCTCGCCAAGCTTGGCGTAACGACCATCGACATGCGGCAGGTTTAAATTTGCGTTGTCGACTTCCTTCGATCTCGTCGGCCGCATTTCGTCAGTATTTATTTTCTCCCACTTAATTTTAATCCTGGAACTCCAGTCTGCCGTCAGTCCCCCGATCGCGTAGACCTTATTTTCGGGCGAGCGTCCGTATGCAGGAAGCAAGCCGACCATCATGACTGAGTTGGCTAGTTTTTCTGTCGCAGTGTAAAAAGCTACCGCTTCCGGTTCTGCGGATGCGGTGCTCGCGGATGCTGATTGAAGGATCGTCTCCAGATCAATCGGTACGGGATGATCTCCCGCCGCGATGATGTTTTCCTGGTGCATGTCATTTGCAGTGAAACAATGAAAGAGTGCCAACCAGGCACCCGCGCGTCGAAAATATCGTTTGCAGCCGCCTTGATCGGCGCATCCGGTGTGATCAATGAATTCAGCCCAACCGTAATGGTCACGTGCAATGACACGCGCCGTTTTTAATTCTATTGGGGGCCCTGCCCGGTTCAACCGCTCGACAAGTTGATGCCAAGAAAATTCGGCCCGCAGGTCTTTCGGCTTATACACTACACGCGAACCGTCCATGAATGTGACAATCTTAACAGAATGCCCTCCGTTGTGAGGGTCGGAGAAGCCGCCCTCTATCTTGGCAGCCAACATTTTGTCATTGGCAGAAAATAATTCACGCCGAATTGCCGGCAAGTCAGCGTCAAGGCGCGAGATAAGCTTGCACGTCGTGGCGATCCACTGCCGTACAACCACAGCAAGGAGCCTTAAGAGCACCGGTTTGTCTTCGAATAAACGCCGGAAACCAGTCGTTTTCATTTCGGCGACAAATTGATCGTAGCGCGCTGTCCTGGCGTCCTGCTCTCGCCGTATTAATTCCCGCGTTGGGTCGTAATTTTTTCGAGCCTCGGTGAACCCTTCATAAACTGCCGGAGCGGCAAGATCACAAAGACTCTCGAGGAGCGAATGACAGAGGCTGGCCCGGGCAGATTCGGTTAAATTATTGCGCGCCCGCACATCGAGGTTCGACCATAAGATTTCGCTGGCGTGTCTCACCAACGGAATGAATAGCTGGTCGAACGCGCGCGCCTCGGCATCGGCTTCCGGCAGTATTGATGCCGAGCTTTGTAATGCCTCCATGACCCAAACGGCATCGACGACCCACTCAGGTGGCGAGGCTGACGATTTGAGACGAACCGTGGCAAATCTCGTCAGTATTTCGCCAAACGTTAATCCATCTCGGGCTAGCCGTTGCCCAAACAGCGACCAATCGCCGCTTGCACATGACCGGCACCACGCCGCAAGCCGCTCTGCGGCGAGACCGGTTTCAGCCTTCTGGCCCGGCTGAGGCTCAAAGTCATCGGACAGGAGTTCGTCAAAGGTTGCCGCACGAACAAATAACCGCTCGTAGAATGCATCCATACGATCGATCTCTCTTCTCGGTCGTGCCGATGGTACTCAGCCGCGCCAATTCTAGGTCTGGCATGCCCAATGTCACCTCCCATGCTTGCCGTCAGGGGCCCTCACAACCTTGCGCGGGTGCCGAAACGGGTTGAGTGGTGTCCTTTGGGAATGCGCCGCCAGGCTCCACCCCCGTGTCGCCAGGGGCCGCCCCAAAACTCGACAATAGATGACGCCAATTACGCCCCTAAATCGGCCATCTAACTGTCATAAGTGCCTGTGACGTTGGGCTTATTCCATTTGACTTTGGATGGTCCACATCAGATCATTATACCCATGGTGCCAGGAGGGGGTGTAGTTTCAGAAATTTCTCTTACTGCTGGCGCCGCTGGCGAATGAAAGGATGTTGCCATGAAGAGCACGATAGTGGGACTTGAAATGACCGAAGAAGAAATCCTCGCCTTCGAAGTCTCCGATGAAGCGTTGGAGAGCGCGGCGAGTTCGGCAAAAGAAAAGGCAAACTTTACGCTCGGCGCGTGCACCGGTTTGTCCGTCTGCGACGGCTGATCGACCTTTGTACTTGTCCCTGCCCTAAAGAAATTTGCTACTGCGGGACGGGAAATTTTAAACGAGGCGCCGCGGATTTTGCGGCGCCTCGTTGTTTTATTTATTATGGCTTGAGTTATCTCCGAGCTCGCGGCCATCATTGCTTTCGAGCAAAACCGAAAGAACAATATTTCTACTTTGTGAGCGCCACATATTGTCGCGCTGTTTGAAAAACCTTTATCATTGGTACGGGTCGTCCATCGCGCAGTAACGTCCATCGGAGCACTAGATGAATCGCCGATCCTTGCTCACATCCACCTTGCTATTATTTGCCTCGAAGCAAATTGCTTTGCCGAACTGGGTGGGTCGCGCTGCGGCGCAGGGTGCAAGTCCGACTTGGCGACATGGGGTTTCGAAATTTGGTGACCTTAAATATCCGGTGAACTTCAAAAATTTCGATTACGTCAATCCAAATGCTCCGAAAGGCGGTGCGGCCTCGCAAGCCGTACTCGGTACTTACGACAACTTCAACCTGGTGGTCGCAGGGATCAAAGGTACGCTCGCCCTCGGCATCGATTTCGTCTATGACACATTGCTGGTACCCGCACTCGATGAAGTGTCCAGCGTATATGGACTCATTGCCGAAGGTATCTCTTATCCTGACGATTTTTCCTCGGTCACTTTTCGGTTGCGCGCCGAAGCAAAATGGCACGACGGAAAGCCTGTTTCACCAGACGACGTCATTTTTTCCTTCGAGGCATTCAAGAAAACAAATCCGCAGGCTGCGGCCAGTTATCGCCAAATTACCAAGGTGGAAAAAACGGGTGACCACGAAGTTACGTTTACCTCCGATGGAACTAAAAATCGCAACCTCCCACAAATCATTGGGCAACTGACAATTCTGCCAAAGCACTGGTGGGAAGGGGTCGATAAGGATGGGAAAAAACGCTCGACGGACGAGACCACCCTGGAAATGCCACTCGGTAGCGGTCCTTATCAGGTCAAGGAGTTCTCGCCGGGCCGCAACATCGTCTATGAGCGGGTGAAGGATTATTGGGGGCAGAATTTGAATGTGAGTGTCGGCCGCGACAATTTTGACGAGCTGCGATTTGAATATTTCCGCGATGCCACAGTTGCCACCGAGGCGTTCAAAAGTGACCTGGTCGACTGGCGAACCGAGAACAGTGCCAAAAGTTGGGTCACGTCTTACGACTTCGCCGCCGTTGCCGAAAAGCGGGTGATTTTAGAGGAATTTCCCATCAACAATGTCGGCCTGATGCAAGCGTTTGTCTTTAATCTGCGCCGAAACAAATTCAAGGATCCACGCGTTCGTTTGGCATTCAATTACGCATTCGACTTTGAGGAGATGAACAAAAAGATCTTTTTCGGCCAGTACAAACGCACCGCTAGCTATTTCGAGGGGACCGAACTCGCGGCCACCGGGCTGCCGACCGGGCAAGAACTGGAATTACTGGACGGTGTGCGTGACAAGGTCCCACCGCAAGTTTTTACAACGCCTTATTCAAATCCCGTCAGTGGCAGCCAGAATGCAGTGCGCAACAATCTGCGTGAATCTTTCCGATTGTTTAAAGAGGCCGGCTATGAAGTGCGCAACCAACAGATGGTCAACGTCAAGACGGGCGAACCTTTCGAGGTAGAGCTCCTCACGAATGCCCCGCTCTTCGAACGAATCTATCTATTTTACAAACCTTCACTTGAGCGCATGGGCATCACAGTGAATGTGCGCACGGTTGATGAATTGCACTATGAGAATCGCTTGCGAGGCTGGGATTTCGACATCATTACATATGCATGGGGTGAGTCGCTTTTGCCAGGCAATGAGCAACGAGGATTTTGGGGTTCGTTGGCAGCCGATCAGGTCGGATCAGACAACATAGGCGGCATCAAGAATCCAGCCGTTGATGAGATGATTGAAAAAATCATTTTCGCCAAAACTCGCGAAGACCTGGTGGCGGCGACCAGGGCAATGGACCGTATATTGCTGTGGAACCAATATGTATTGCCGCAATGGAGCTACGGAAAATTGCGCACCGCGCGCTGGAACCGGTTCAGCCGTCATGACCCCTTGCCGAAATATGGCATTGCAGCGTTTCCGGCGCTGTGGTGGTGGGACGCTGAAAAGGCGGCAAAGACAGGCGGAAAAAGGTAAGCGGCCGTCCAAGTGAGGACGCCAGCACGCAGTTAGACGGACCCAGACACCGAAGCTTTCGATTGGCGGTCGTGTAACTTTACCTGCGCCTTGATGAATTCATGATAATCGGGCGGCGCAAAATCAAGGAGCGTCCCACCCGTAGCAAAGTGCTGGACGAAAACCATACCGATTGCGTATGTGGCGCCGACCGACAATGCCGGAGTCGTAATCGCACCAACGGCCGTGCCGATCAATGGTACTCCCTTGATGAAACTTGAAATACCTATTCCGGTCGTAACCGGGATCATCGTTCCTGCAAGCCCGGCTATAAGGGCTCTGCCACGGTTTTTCGAAAACGGGATTCCGTAAAGCTGTGAAATGCGCCGGAGCATCTGAATCTGGACACCACCAACTGCAGCCATATCAACGAATGGGACAGGGATTAGTCCTGCCGCGCCTGACCATAAGGAAAAACGTTCGACCAATTTCGTTGCACGGGCACGACGGCTGTCTGGAGCCGTGTCCATCACGCTTTGCAAACTCGTTTCGCCCGAAGTCGGGGGATCTATCGTCGTTTCCCGGGCTTCACTACTCACTTCGTTCAAATTTGCCAAATGCGCAGGCGTATCCGCCGCGATCGCATCCGACACATGCCGGCCCTCCGGTCTGATCGCCTTTGGAAGCTTCTTCTTGTTCATCGTCACGCAGCCTGCTTGATCCCAACAATCCCGTCGACTTCATCTGCGATTGCGGCGATTTCCCGCGCAGCAGCCCCCGAGTTCTCAATAAGGGTGGGCGTCGCACCCCAAAGCGCAGCCTCCGCATAAATGACGCGATTTGTCATCTCGCTCTTCAGTACCTGTAAACCTGCCTCGAGTAATTCAGCACGTATATGTTTGGCGATAACCGAGTCACGCGTCGTCTGGGTTAGAACACACCGGAACGTCGGGCGCCGAGCGCCCGCCCCGTCGATGAGCGAATTGAGTGTATCGAGCATGCGGTCAATGTCCAATGGAGACGCCTTGACCGGAACCAGAAGAAAGTCTGCCGCAGCAATACACGCCAACGTCGCAGGCGAGCGAAATCCAGGTGTATCGATAATAATTGGGCCGCCGGCGGTGGGTAGCTTCTGCGCAGATTTCCACGCCTCGTCCGACGCATCTTCCACGATTGTCACACCGCCGAGCGCCCGCTCGCGTGCCGCCAGCCGGGCAATCGAACGTTGAGGATCCGCATCGATGATGGTCGACGGCCGTCCGCAAAGATGCCAATGGACCGCCAGGCAACTTGCGAGCGTGCTCTTACCGCTGCCGCCTTTCATTGTTGCGACTGTGATTATTTGCCTCATTGCCCACCAGCCTTTCCATCCAGTTTGCACATGGCGAATCACTTGGACGCAATGCTAACGTATTCTTGCCAGTGTCCCCAGTTCACGTGCGAACTGATGTATAAATCTACGGATTTACTGGCCACGTAACAATATTGGACCGTGGCGACGGGAGCAGTTGGCGCAACCGGCCTACCCTATTGGGGCCGCGCCGCTTCGCATGAGGCAGTGACAACAGCCTTAAACATATCAAATGACTCCACCCGTACATGACAGGAGGTCGACGGGTCGAGGGCAACGTTCACTATATCACCGGTGGAAACAAACTGCTGTTTCCCATTGATGTTCATGTTGACATTGGCGTTGGTTGGCGAACCGATAAGCCCAATCGATAGTCGGCCGCCCGCAACGAGCATCGATTGGTTTGGATTGATGACATAGGTATCCTTGGAAGGCATTATTTCGTCGAGCGCCGCCTGAATATTCTTGATCTTGCCCTGCGCCGCAGCCAGGTTTGCGTCTTGCTGTATAATCTGCCTCTTGAGCCTTTCGACTTCGGATTGAAGTTGCAGAGTCCGCTGCTTGACAACCACCATGTCCAGGTATGCCAGCTCCAACCCCAACAGATAGGCCGAAACTGCGCCAACTATAATTCCGATGAAAAAAAGGAGGCGGCGTCCTCGGCCTCTCGACCACCTGACCAGCCGAGATGTCCTCCGTGTCGCGCGAGTATTTCCCGTGGTTTCACTCAATGTGCGAGCCTTCCAGGTTATTTGCCGGTGCGATCGGCCGATCCTGCCGCCGTCTCGTTTGATTGCGGCCCCGTCCGTGAATTCGGCGCTCGTAGTGCATCGTAAATCCGGGAAAGGAGACCTTCTAAATCCGCGAGATCATGAGGAATATAGGACCTGGCCTGGATATCCGCGGCTGGCGCGGATGACGAGCCCGTCGTTTGTTTCTGCGCTGGTCCCGTCGGCAGTTTATCAACGGGCGGCGGTGGTGTGGCGCCGGACAACGGGGGCTTTCCAGGCGCGGCTGATGGGGAGGAATTAGGCGCCGCGGCCGATGGCACCGACGATTGTCCCGCCGGCGCATTCTCGGTCTGGACTGCACCTGCTGCAGCCGCATTATCAACATTGCCGAGAATAATGGGGAGGCCGTCTTTTCCGCCGCCGATGACCACAATTTTTGCATTCTTCGACTGCGCAAGTGCAAGCGTTGCCTCTATGCCGCGCCAGCGCAGATAGGAATCCGAGATGCCTTTGCTGACCGTTTGCTGAAAGGCCGCAATGCCATTCGCCTCTATTTGTTTGCGCCGCGATTCCTGCGCCTCGCGCTCAACCCGGTATTTGAACTCTTGGATCTCGTAAAACTGTTGCGTCTGGCGATTGATTGCGGCCACAATTTCGAGCGGCAACTCAATACCGAGAACGGGCGTGTCGAGAATCAGGATCGAGTTCTGCAAAAAATCTTTGTAGTTTCTGGGGTCCGGCTGCTCCATAGCGTCGGGCTGTACCAGAATGTTGAGATGCGAAATTAGACTCTTTTGTGCGCTGCTTTGAATTTTTTGCTCAATAGCCTCGCGCGAAGTGTAAACCTCCTGGGCGGTATACTGCGAAATCGTTTCGCGCGTACGGCTGCCGATTTCCGGGTTTATCACAGAGGCGAAGTAATCCGGACCTATGAACTTGTGGAGTACGGGCACATAATTGTGGACCAGCTGATACCGTATGCTGACTTGAACAGTTACGCTAACACCGTCCTTGGAAATTGCATTGTACGTCTGTGCCGTGGATTGAAGGCGTAGGCTGTATAGATAAAGTTTATCCCATGGCCAGATGATATGAAGGCCTTCGTCCCTCAGTTCCCGCGGATCCAGAATTGTGCCTCGGCCAACAAAACATAAGCAGTAAAGATCATAGCCGTTAAATCTCTTCCAAAGCACGCCGACCATCCCGCTCGGAACAGTGATGACGACGTAGGGAAAGAGTACGGTCGCCGCAAGAAACGAGAGCAGCAACATCACAGAAAGACTCGGCAGGTGGCGCCCGATAAAGCGCCACCACCCGCGCTTCACCGGCACTGCTGGTAAGTCACTAAGGGACTCTGGATACGCCGCCATCAAACTAACCCGATAAGCCCTTCCATTACACTTTCCGCACCGAACGTTGCTCGACTATCCGGCCTTCGTCCATACGAATTCTTCGTGCCGGCAAATCTAGCTCATCCAAGTATCGGTCGTCGTGGGTGATCACCACAATAGTCGCACCGGCTTTCATCAAGTCGGGCAGCAGCTCGTCATAGAACTTTCGTCGAAATTCAGGGTCTTGTTCGGCCGTCCATTCGTCAAGCAGAAGAATGGGACGCTTTTCGAGTAAACTGACAATCAGCGCGAGCCGCCTGCGCTGACCGCCTGAAAGATCGAGAGTACGAAACTGCCCGTCCGTCAGGCCGGTCTTGTCGCCCAATCGGAATTGCGCCAGAAGACGATCGACCTCGCCCGGGACGGGCTCTGGTATTCCATAAAGTCGCTGAAACAGATGATAGTCGAAGAAAATCGCCGACATCAAATTGCGGTAGGTGTCGCGCGTATTTTCATCGACGCGCATCCCGTCCAGCGTTATCTCGCCCGAATCCGGTGCATAAAGCCCCGATAACACCCGTAAAAATGTCGATTTGCCCGAGCCGTTGCCGCCGGTGACGAAGACAAGTTCACCTTTTTGCAGGTCGAAATCGATCGGGCCGATCTTGAAGGAAACATCTGAAAATTTGTCGACGTAGTGGAATTCAATATTGCGCATCTCGATCTTATCGAAATGCTTCGGTATCGGACTATCGTGCTGTTTGGAGGAAACAGCCGCGCGGAGAGCAATTTCCAATTGCTCGATCCGATCGGCCGCAGCATTGGCATTCAGCAAGACGGGTATCGATTGAACCAGACCGAAACACGCCCCGACAATGAACATGAGCGCCGTCGTGGTTTTGGTCAAGGCCGCGCCGCCGAGTTCATTGCTGAATTGAGGCGCCACAAATACGACGGCGCCAAGTAATACGTACATGGATATTTGCGACGTAACGATCAACTTGAAGGTTTCGGCCTGGCTTTTTATTTTGATGTTGGCCGCAGTTCGCGACACGTCGACAGCGTCACCGAACAGATCGTCGCTGCGGGCATTGTTGAGTCTGATTTCCTTAAATCCGTCGAGAAAATCCGTCAGCCGGTCGAACAGCCGACGTTCCCATTCTGCCGATCGTTGCTTCTCCGCGACCAGGCGGCGATTTTTTCGATGAAAAATTATTGCCGCGATCGAAACGATAACAATGGTCGTGACGATCGCCGCAATTGACAGAAATGCCACATAGATCGCGACGAAGCAGACAAGTACCGCACCCTGGACGGTAAAGCAGAGAGTATTGCTTGCTTGGGTGAGGATCGCTGCATCACCCGTTATAGCGGCAAAAATACGCGAACGGCCGATGCCTTCGATCGCCAACAACTCCGAATGCCTTATTTGATCCATAAGGCGCAAGCGGATTTTGTGAATGATAGCTTCGATCTCGGCTGTGGTCGTTATCGTGATGTAGTACTGGGCGTTGATAAACAGAAAGAGCGCAATGAGAAAAAGCGTGGGAGCCCACAAGCCAGAATTGCCCTGGAGGCCCGCGTTAATACCGGCGAGGATCGCCGCAGTGGAAATGCCTCCGATGGCTGACATGAACACCAGCTTCGGCAGCGAACCGTGCATTTCGCGGCGAACGAGCTGCAGAAACGACATACTTTGACGTCTTCCGACTACACTTCCACTAGGCGCCGCGGCTTGAGTGAGAAATGTACCGGCCGACCCCCCTTGAACACACGCTTCACAGACGCCTGCGCCATTCGACGTTTCGCGACGGCCCGGTGAGCAGCAGCACGGGTAGCGCCACTAACGGTGTAGCGACGAGCGCGAGCACGAATGTACCAAAAAAGCCCATTCGCCGACCCATGCCGCAAAAGCCGGTGAGAGCGCAAAAAACGATATAGATGCTGGCTTCGAGCATTGGCTTTGTCTCACCGCTCGACACCTCGACCGCGTCAGTGGATGGTGCCACTTTTTGTTTGGCGGGTATTCGCCCCAGCGACTTAAGTATGTGGCGCCGCCTCTGCCGCGTCAGGAGCAGATTGCGACGACTTGCTACCCCGACGAGATCGCAGGTCCCACGCTTCCTTTTGTGCCCGGAAAAAATCACGATAGTCCGGGGGGTTGAAATCAAGAAGCGTTCCGCCCGAGGCAAAATGTTGAATGAACGCTTTGCCGATTGCGTAGGTTGCGCCAGCAGAAAGTGCGGGCATAACAAACCCAGCCGCTATCGTGCCAACAATCGGTACCGCCTTTAGCGCGCTCGCAGCACCAATTCCACTTGTCGTCGGAATCATCGATCCAGCCAAACTTGCTATCAACGCTTTGCCGCGATTTTCGGAGAACGGCACATCGTAAATTTGCGAAATGCGACGAACCAGCTGGACCTGAAGTCCACCAACCGCGACCACATCAACGACCGGCACCGGAATAAGTCCGGCAACCCCTGACCAGATGGCAAATCGATCAACCAACCTGGATGCAATCTCGTTACGAACCTCGGGCGAGTTTGCCGTTTCTGCCGTTTCTTTCTCAGTTTCGGTGGACGAATTCGGTTTCTGCGCCATAACGGACCCTCTCCCGTATTCCCCCGGCCGCTGATCGGTCGGGTCTGTTTGTGCTTATTTTCCCGATCTAATGCGTACAACCATGAAAAAAGCCTACCATGCAGGGTAGCCGATGCCAAGCGGCGGGCGTGCTCACTGCCGACGGCAACGCTCTCATTTCGTTTGGCCTTTTTCCAAATGATTGCGCTGACGCAAAATGGGGCGATCGCTTCGATCTAGGTGATGCGGACCGGCGCCGAACGCCCGCACCTCGGCCGCAGTCTTGCCACGGTGGACCCGATCCCATAGAGATCGTTTTGGGACCTGATTGTTTGGAGGTCGGCCATGGGACCTAGCAGGGATGACAAGAACGCCGTTGGCCCGCGCCGCGCTTGGGTGGCTCCGGCGGTGACCCGGTTGGATATTGGCGCCGAAACAAAATCGGCTCATCAGGCGGCTGAAAGCCCCAGTTTACCCGAACCGCCCTCGCCGACTTCCCCTTCGGCAAAGCTCGGATTTTCTTTCGAGATGGCTTTGCCGCTATCTGCACGCTCTGAAACATAATGCCGATGCGTCGAAACGGAACGGGTCGACCGCTCTGGGCCACCGATTACCGTGATGCTTCGGGTGGAAGGATATCGCGCGGACCGGACGAATACGTCAACGGGAAATGCAATCATAGCTGATGGGTAAAGACCATCGGGTCTCGTTGTCATCGCGCAGCAGTGGAGTTCCCCAGCTTGCGTGTCACAATCGATAGTATACTTGTTCAGGACAATGAGCCGACGGCGGTCGATCTTGACGGCCGCATCGTCGTTTTGAGTGTACGGGCCGGATTTTATTTCGATTTTAACCGGATAGCTTCTGAAATTTGGTGCATGCTCACGCAGCCGTGCCACGTGAGTGAGATTTTTCACTCATTGTCGCGGCTGCACGACGTCGATGCGGAAACCCTGGCCAGCGATGTGTTGCCGTTTCTGCAGACTTTGGTGACGAATAGACTTGTACGGGTCATTTGATCCGAGTGACGCGCGATGAAATTAAAAACGATCAAGCGTGGATATCTGTACGAAGCCGCACTTATGCTCATTTTGGCGCGGCTCGCCGTGCGCTTCGTGCCTGCGTCTCGCATATTCATCTGGGCTGATCGGCTGCCCCGTCGTGTCAATCGCTTCGCGATTGGCGAAGCTCGTTGGGTAGAATGGTCGGTTGAGAGGATTGGCAATAATCCCCGGATGAGGGCGCTTTGTCTGCCCCGCGCGCTTGCAGTTCACGCTATGCTGCGCCGGCGTGGAATTGCAAGCCGCCTTTGCCTTGGCGTCGCGCGTAACGGGCAAGAACTAATTGCCCACGCCTGGGTCGAGTTCGGCGAGACGATGGCGATCTTGGATCCTGCATTTCCGCGCTTCACGCCGCTCGCGCAGTTCGGCGAAGTCCCCATGTAGGTGGACGTTCTCATGAGTGGAATTGCCGGAATTGTACGTTTCGATGGCCAGCCCGTGACGCGGCGGGAGCTCGAACGTACCGCAAATGCACTCCGTCAATATGGTCCTGATCGGTCGGACATTGCCATTTGTGACAGTACTGGCCTCGTCCACACATTGATGCGGATGACGCCGGAGGACTGTTTTGACAAACAGCCGCACCGAGGACCGAACGGCGTGCTCATCACGGCCGACCTACGGCTCGACAACCGTGATGAACTGGTCGCGCGCTTTGGCATTGACCGTCGTGGAATCATGGAATGGTCCGAACTCGCGCTTGCTTTACGCGGGTTGGGAAAAAATGGGTGAGGATATTTGGCCGATCCTACGTGGCCCCTTCGCGGCGGCGATCTGGGATCCGCGCAGACGTTCATTGACGCTGGCGCGTGACCACCTCGGGCTCAACGTGGTGATGTGGCATCGCAACGATAGATTTTTCGCATTCGCGAGCATGCCAAAAGGCCTCTTTGCGCTGGACAATGTCCCGCGGGAATACTGTGAAGAGAAGTTAGCCGACTTCTTGGTGCTCAATCACGCCGACCATGAAACGACCATCTATCGGAACGTGTTTCGGGTTCCCCCGGCGCATACACTTCAAATAGATTCGGAGGGATCGGTAATACTGCGCCGGTACTGGTCGCCGGCGCAGATCAAACCGGTCAGGCTTGCTTCTGACGCGGCCTATGCGGAAGGGTTGCGCGAGTGTCTCAATCGGGCGGTACGCAGACAAATGCGCAGTATGCACCCGATCGGCTGTCTCCTCACCGGCGGCCTGGATTCGTCATCGGTCTCCGTCCTCGCCGCCCGTGCATTGAATGAAAAAAACCAGCGCCTTGCAACGTTTACCGGAGTGCCACGCCACAATTTTAGCGGGCCCGTACCAAGCGGTTGCTACGCAGACGAAACTCCGTACGTCAGCGCAATTCAGAAAGCCGCGGGAAATATTGATAGCGAATATGTGCACAACGATGGACATGATGATTTCGCGCGACTGGAGCGATTTTTTGTCGCGCTCGACGGACCGGTACGAAATCCGACCAATCTGGGTTGGATGCTGGCCTTGCTCGAGCGCGCGAGTTCGCAGGGGCGGCGCGTGCTCCTCGGCGGCTTGTACGGGAACCACACAATAAGCTGGAACGGTTGGTCCCAAACGGCCACGCATCTGCTCCACGGCAGGCTTTTCTTGACATATCGGCAGTGGCAGCAGTTTTATCGCAGCACTCCGTATTCGCGCTGGGTCGCACTGCGAAAACTCCTGCTTGAGCCGATGGTGCCGGCGTGGTTAGGCGATTGGGCGGATCGCCGCCGTCGCCCAACACGCATTTCCGCCTGGCAGGACCATGCTCCAATTCGCGTCGATTTCGCTGCGGCAAAGTCGGTCGAAAGTCGCGCGAAAAAAGTCGGACATGATTTCCTCTATCGCATGCGACGCGACGAACGCACGAAAGCGCTTACTCAGGTTGATTACATTGGGGACTGGCAAGCGGCGGAAAAGGCCGTTACCGGTGTTGAGGTTCGTGATCCGACTGCGGATATCGATGTTGTTTCCTTCTGTCTCGGCGTCCCTCCCGAGCAATATCTTGCCGAAGGAATTGATCGCTCGTTGATCCGCCGCGCCATGTGGGGTTTAGTGCCGGAATCCGTGCTGACCAATCGGCTGAACGGTCTGCAAGCACCGGACTGGTACGAAAAAATCGGATGTCAGCGCGGCGAAATTGCCCGCCAAATCGCGGAGCTCGCAAAATCTCCGCTGGCGCGCAAAGCAATCGATTTAGCGCGCCTTGAAACCGCAGTTCAAAACTGGCCCAATGGTGGCTGGCATTCGCCCGCGGTTTTTCGGGAATATAACCTGGCACTAACCAGAGGTGTTGCAAACGGACGATTTTTGCGCTGGCTTGAACTGAAAAATTGAAACGATTGGCAGTCAGATTCCGTGATCCGGGATGATTCCGGAGGCGACCAGCCGGTGCCAAACAAATAAAATAATCAATGCACCAACAGTCGCGCCAATAAACCCGGCGCCCTCACCCGGACGATACAAACCGACAAATTGGCCGCCAAAGGTAGCCAGAAGTGCGCCAGCGACGCCCAATCCAGTAGTGACGAAAAAGCCCTTCGGTGTGTTACGACCGGGCATGAGCAAACGCGCAATAATTCCAGCCACGAAGCCGATGACCACTATCCAGGCGAGAACCCCCACGACAGTCACCCCCCGATCAAACAAGCGACAGTCAAAGCCTCGAGCAGCGACATTAAATACCGTACGCGGCCCGGATTGGCTCTACGTCGGCCAGCATACACCGATTTTCCCCATTTCGTCCAACCGATCACGAGATACCAATCCCCGGTCAGAGCAAAATAAATCACGCTAAGTCCGTGTGTTTAAGGGCAGCGGCGGCAAGCGCGTAACCGCCCTGCGCCCCATCAATGAAATGTATGTGGCTGGGATGCGATGGCGACGGCGTGAAACACGTCATCATTGCCGCCTGCTGCAAATGAGAGCCGTAGCGCACCACTCGCCTGGCTGCCGCAGCCTTTAGGCAGTTTTCAATTTTGACAGCTAACTCCGGCGAGCAATCGAGCACCATACGCAGAGAGTCGTCGAATTTTCTAAAATCGGAATTATCGATGACCTCGCCGGAATATTTTTTTGGGATGAAGCGGCCGATCTGCAGATCGAGCCTCATGATAACAAAATAAAAAAAGGTCCACATTAATACTTTAGCTTTGCGGACGCGGATCAATTCGCCCGCACGCCGGGACGCCCGCGCTTCTAGGTCACAACCTAACGGCGGCCACTTTAGCCGCAATGATTGATCCGCAACCGGGCGGGCGGCGTCGGGAGTCGCCTCCACGAGGTCTGCGATTTCTTTCACTACCGAACGAAAATCTTGCGGCCTCGCGCCGAACCCTGGCATGACGACCAACGTGAGGATTTGGCCGCGTTGCGATGGAATAAGTTCGTAGCGGCAGGAGAGGCCCGACAGATCGGGATGTGAGCCGGAAGCAGCCCGTGGAACAGCGATCTCACCGCGCTTCATCGCAGCATCGGCCCAAGCGAGGCCACCGCCCGAAAACATTGCAATGGAGACATTTTCAGAGCCCTGATAGCGACCGACACGAACGTCGTTGCCTTCAGCCCGGATCTTGGCAACAGAGATCATCCCAATTCGCAGGCTAAGACCGCGATCTTCAGCGACCCAAGTGGCAGTCTCCGACAGTGCCCGTTGCGCTCGAGCCGCGTCTGCAGCCGACACCGCAAAGCTTGCCCCGTCGCCGCCGAATACAAACGGAAAGTCGCGCGGCCTGAGCGCGTTGGCGACCGAAGCGATCACCGCAGCGCCCGCCATGTTTACGGCTTTGTATCGGTTCTCAAGAATTGCCTTAGTCGATTGCTCGACATCGGCAACGCCAACCACCCAATCGTCCGGCAGGGCAAGAAACCAAGCGTCGTCGGCGATCCGGCTAAAATCGCGAAAAGTCGGCACTCGTTCATAAAAATCAGCGGCCGAGCCCGATGTGCTCATTACTGGAATGCCTGTCGATACTCAGAGGACTGAACAGGAATAATTTGGCGTCGGGTCGCAATGTCTTCGTGCGGCAAGGTTGGGATTTAGATTGCACCGCCGCCAGATGGGTGCAGGCCTGATTATAAGATCGTGTGAGCTCCCAAAAGCCCAATAAGAATTGCTACAGGCGGATTTTAAGTGCTTTCTTTCAAATAAATCAATAGCTTACAACAAACGCCGCCCGACAAAGCAATCGTCATTTATGTGATGGCTAACACAGCGCGCTTGGGGCCGCGTGGATTAGCGTGAGTTGTGGGTGCAATGGGTTTTAGTGGGCACTTAAAGAAGTCGGGGCAAAGTGTACAAAACTAAAGTGAAAAAAATGTTGGATGGAGGCCTCTTTGGGGGGAATCCAACCAGCGAGAACCGCAATGTTGAGCTGGTCGCACCGTTCGACGAATTCTACGCCTGCATTATGGGCGCCGGCACAGGATGCACGAAAGGTCATCGCCCCACCGACCCTCACCGCCCTGCATTGACTGCCCATACCGAAAACATTGCGAGATGGGTCGCCCGCTTCTTCGGCAAGCAGCAGATAACATAGCGCCAAGCTGAAATGACTCCGACGAGCCTTCGGGCTCTATTTCCATAGCCGTGCCATGACGCCGGTTGAGTTGCCAATACGCTGTACATCACGGGAGCGGTACCAGGTCCGATGGAAAACGCATCATGTTATCGGGCAGCGCTACGTGCAGCCCAGAAATCGTTACGACGCTGCCAATCGGCAAGTCCATTTCGGCCACTGTCTTGTTCGGTGAGGCCATTACTTTGATGAAGATGCCACTTAAAACGAGAGCAATATTGAGTACTTTGCGCATGTGAGCCTCCTGTTCGCATCCCCCCTCCCCTGTGGAAGATGCGCGCAAATCGCAAAAACGTTTGTGTAAGGGCTCACACTTCTTTTTTTATTTTTCTCCGGCATCCAGGGATCAGACAGGACGGACCGTATCATCGCGATGCCGCTGCCAATTCGGAGTAACGAATGGGGGGCAAAAAACGGGAATTAAATAAAAGGCTGCAAATTGAGGCAGTATAGAGCTTGGCCAGATGACGCCTCGCTCGATTTGCTAATCGCCCTTATTGGTCTTCCGCCATTCTGCGCGCCCGGTCTTTAAGCTTGCGCTCTTCTTGGTCGCGCCTTTGCGGGTAATTCGGATCACTGAGCACTTCACGCCATGCCCGATCCAAGGCCGCGGCTTTTGCGGCCCGGTTGTTCGCCCTTACCATCCATATGATCCATATGATGCCGGCAATCGTCGAAATTATGATGACGAATTCCACAGCCGGTTCACTTTTCTTGAATGCGATTAAGATAGTCAATGATACCCAGGATGCGACCCTGCACGATGGCCTCTGGCGAAGCTGGCGGCAAATAGAGATAGTCGTCTGTCTCCTTTAAAATGTAATGTTCTGGCGGCACCAATCGGTATCCCCAAATCGGCATTTCACGCGTGCCGTGGCTTCCAATCGAACTCCCGACCATCAATTACTTTGCTCAGCGCATTTAAGGGAAACACGCCGTTATTTTTTTTGGCGAGAACTGTCAGATCCGTGGGGTGCGTCTTCAACTCTTTACTGACCGGTCCATTGCCTTTTCCATCGATGCCGTGGCAAGCGGCACAGTTGGATCGATATTCCGCTTTTCCAGCATCGATCCCTTGAGCCGATGCAAATGCATTACATGCAATGAGCACACCGCAAACTGCAAGGAACCTGAATACGGATATTCCCATGACGCCGCTCCTATTTGAATTGATGGGTGCCGCCGCAAAACTTATTTAGTATTGAGCGGAATGCCGCTAGCGCCTTGATGTGTATCAACTCTAATTTGGGTTGGACCCCGAACCGTCGCACATTGAGGCATTGAGGCGAACATCCATTCCCACAGTGACCCAGGTTAAAAATGGGCATGAGCAGCCGAACGGGCGACTGCCAAATGTCACCCTTTGGACCATTCCCAAGATTTCTGAAGCGGCCGTTGTTTGGCCTTGGCTGAAAACAAGGCATTCATGGATGAAATTGGCCTGGCGGTGCCTATGTTGTGGCGAGCCGGCGTGATCTACAGTACCGCGCATGGAAAGAGGGGCCACATACTGGTTTTCAGTAGTCCTGTTGACCGCGTTTTGCGTGGTCGGACTCTATTTTGAATTATTTCATTCGGCATCGAACAGCGAGAAGTCGTCGCTATCCTTGCACTTTTCATGGGCCGGCATTCCGGCGTGCGGCTCAACCTCGCCTCAGTTCGAGCTCGACAGCGTACCTGACGACACGAGACAATTAAGGTTTGTGATGACCGACCTCAACATGCCGTCGTTCGACCACGGCGGCTCAACCGTGACATATACCGGAAACGTAGTGGAACGAGGCGCAGTTACCTATACAGGCCCGTGCCCACCGAGCGGCGAACATCACAATTATCGTTGGACCGTGCAGGCGCTCGACGTCGCGGGCAATGTCGTCGGAACCGGTAACTCCGAAGCGTTATTTCCGCCCTGATCGCGCGCCACCAAGCGCGTCGCACTCAACAAGCAAAGCCGCGTGCACCGCCGGCGAACCGGCATACCCCGGCATTGGCCGCCCACCCGTGTTGTGCCAAAATTGCCGCTGAATTCGGAGCGGCTGACGCATGTTTCATCGACTGATCGTTATAGTGGCAACGCTACTTTCTGCCTTCGCCGGTGGCCAGGCTGCGGGACAGGACGCAATCGGCGCGATCAGCCGCATCCAGGGTGTGGCGAGCGGTACGCGTGGGGGCATCACACGAACGCTCGGGCTGAATACATCCGTTTTCCTCAGCGAGATCGTGTCGACCGGTGAAGCGGCGCGGCTGGAGGTTACCTTGGCCGACCGTACGAAACTGACGCTCGGCGAAAACGCAAAGTTGACGCTCGATGAGTACATCTTCAACCCGGCCGGGGGACGCGGAACGATCAAGTTCGGAGTAGTTGGGGCCTTCCGGTTTCTTTCCGGTCAGGTATCGAAGCTGGCGAACTCTGATGTCACCGTAACGACGCCGAGCGCGAACATCGGAATTCGTGGGACGGAATTCTGGGGCGGGCCAATCGACGGTCAGCCGCTGGGCGTGTTCCTGATCGAAGGCGCCGTGAACGTGTCGAACGCGGCGGGCGAGCAGATCCTGAACCTGCCCGGCCAAGGTACCAATATCGCCACACCTGGCGCGGCGCCCGGGCCCGTTACATTCTGGCCGCCCGACAAGGTCAGCCGCGCCATAGCAACGGTCACGTTCCAATAGCGCGTGATGCCATCATTGTCGTGGCGTCGAACTCAATATGCGCTGACGCCTCCGCACGCCGCTCGGCACGACGGCTGAGATACGCCCGCGACGTATGACGTCTTTACCTACTCATTGCCCGCGGCATTTCGGTCTGAACAGGTACTGATACCCAACAGCGCATAAGTTGGGCACCAACCGATCAATCCCGTCAGAAGTGTAACTGCTCCAACAGCCCCGATGGCGAGCGAGATGGCGCCCTCAACCAACGCAATCGGACCTTCAAGCGAAACAGCGACGAACGCCAACAGGGCCGCTCCCACAACGCTTCGCACGACCCGGTCAAGGGGCCCCTGATTCGTTTCCATGACTTGCTCCTTCCGGTCCGATACAGGTTAGCAACTGGCTGGATTTCCCGGAAGTCTTCGCCAAATATCATCGACCCCGAGATGTTGAGACGGCGCCTGTTCGGCTGTGCTGAACAAATTGTCGAAGTCGACATGCTCGTCAATTACGGCGCTCACTGAAGTTGCCTAGGCCGTCATTACTCCAACTGTTCTGGGGCTCGGAACTATCAGAGATCGCCGGCACTTCACAACTTGGACAGGATGTCCGATCTGGTGGCGGTTCCAACATATATTTGTATAGCCAGGGCTCGAACTCGACCAAACGAAGCCACCGTTCCCCAGATTGCAATTCATCGGCCAAAGCGGGCGTCAGGGCGAGAGCATACTCGCCGCGCGCAACTATAGACGCCGCTGTATACCGTGCTCGATTTGCTTGAGCGCAACTCGCGCTAATTTGCTGAAAAAAGTGGTGGGCGCACAAGGACTCGAACCTTGGACCCGCTGATTAAGAGTCAGCTGCTCTACCAACTGAGCTATGCGCCCGGATTGCAGCGGCGGAGACCCCCGCCGAGCGCGCGTGGCTTAGCAAAGGCCGTTGGCAGTGTCCAGCCGCACCGTCCATTCGAACCTCGGAAAGACAAAGGAAAAGCCGCCGGATATTTCCGGCGGCTTCCTGGAAGCGGCGCGCGTCGGGGAGAGCGCGTTGGCCGCCATCCGCTACTCGCGGTTCGTCTTATTGCGGCTGCGCGCTGCCGCCCTGCATCATTCCGCGTGGACCGCGCTGGTGCCAGCCGCCGAAGCCGCCATGGCCGCGGAAGCCGCCGGCCTCGCGGTTGCCGAGCCGCGCCAGCATGGCAAAGCGATGCTTCTGGCCGTCATCAAGGCTCTTGTAGAGCGGGCCGGCTGCGTCGGCGAGCTTCTTGAGCCCGGCCGCGCGTTGACCCATTACCTCGGCGCGCAAGGTCAGGCGCTCGACCGGATCCTTCGGGCGATCGGTGCTGGCTCGTGCGGCAAATCGTTCGGAACGCTGCTTGGCGAGATCGCGCAGCGCGCTCTCCACCGCCGGCCAGTTCTTTTCCTGTTCGGCCGTCAGCTTGAGTCCGGCATGCAGCGCAGCGATGCGGGCCTCACCGAACGCGGCGATGTCTTCCGCGCTTGGACGCCAGTGCTGAACCCGCTGGAATTCGCCCGAGCCCTGCTGCGCGTAGGCAAACGTGGCACCGGCGATCGCTAACGCGGTTGTGCCGGCGAGAAAGGTTTTCAACATGGCTACCTCCGATGGCATTTCCTGATGCCACCAAATAGAGGAGCACGCCGCTGCCTTATCAAGTTAAAGTTTGGACAGAGATTACACCCGCGCAATGTTGATGTGCGGTGCAGATGTTACTGTATGGCCTTGCCGAACAGTGCATTTGGCAGGTAAGTCGAGATTTCGGGAATATAAGTCACGACGATCAAAAAGCCGAGAAGGATCATCAGCCATCCCATCGACGCGCGCACCACGTTCATCAGCGACATACCGGTGATGCCGGACGCAACGAACAAATTCAAGCCTACCGGCGGTGTGACCAGCCCGATCTCCATGTTGACGACGTAGACGATGCCGAGATGGATCGGATCGATGCCGAGCTTCACCGCGGTCGGAAACAAGATCGGCGCGGTGATCAGCACGATCGCCGATGGATCCATGAAATTGCCAGCGACCAGCAAAATGATGTTGACGATGAGCAGGAAGTGCCACGGCGCCATGTTCGCCTCCGTGACCATCGTCGCGATGCTTTGCGGGATCTGTGCCGTGGTCAGCACGTGACCGAACAAAAAGGCATTGGCGATGATAAACATCAGCATCACGGAAACGCGTCCGGAGTTGAGCAGCACATTCGGGACATCGGCCAGCTTGAGGTCGCGATAGACGAAAACCGCCGCAACGAAAGCATAAACCGCCGCCACAGCCGCCGCCTCGGTCGGCGTGAACACGCCGCCGTAAATGCCGCCCATCACGATGAAGATCAGCAGCAAACCCCATAGGGCATCGCGGAACAGGGCAAAACGCTCGCGGAATGGCACTCTCGGCTGGCGCGGCAAATTCTTGATGCGGGCGGCAATATATATCGCGACCATCAGGCAGCTGCCGAGCAGAATTCCCGGTATGACGCCCGCCATGAACAGTCGGCCGACCGACGTCTCGGTCGCGGCGCCGTAAATGACCATGACGATCGAAGGCGGAATGAGAATGCCGAGCGTGCCGGCATTGACGATCACGCCGGTGGCAAACAACTCGCTATAGCCGGCGCGGACCATGCCGGCGATCACGATCGAGCCGACGGCCACTACCGTTGCCGGCGAGGAGCCGGAGACCGCCGCAAACAGCATGCAGGCCAGCACCGAGGCAATCGCGAGGCCCCCGGGCAAATGGCCGACCGCGGCGTTGGCGAACAGGATCATGCGCCGGGCCACGCCGCCGGTGGTGAGAAAGTTCGCCGCCAGGATGAAGAACGGGATGGCCAGCAGCGTAAATTGGTCCATCGTCTGGAAAAATTTCAGCGCCAGCGACGCCATGCTGTCGTGCTGAAAAAACAGGATCGTCAGCACCGACGACAGGCCAAGCGCCATCGCGATCGGCATGCCGATGCCGAGCATCACCAGCATGGAGACGAATAGAAAGACGGTGTTCATCGTTGCACCGTCGTGGCGTCGGTCTCGTGGGCGATCTCGTGGAGAGCCTCCAGCGCCTCGTCAGCGAGTTCGTAGCCTTGCGAGCGTCCGGTGACGATGCGCCAGCCCATCTCCAGAAGACGGATCACCAAGAGGCCGAACCCGATCGGCAGGCAGACGCTCAAAATCCAGGTCTTGACAGGGATGTCTTCCGCTTCGACATCGATAATCATCATGCGATTTATGTATGCGATCGAGCCGTAAAGCATCAGCCCGGCGTACAGCAGCGCAAGCAACAGCACCAAGATACCGACGACGCGGCGTGCTTTCGGGGGCAGTAGCCTCACGGCGGCATCGACGCCGATATGTGCATGCACGCGCACGCAGTAGGAAATCCCGATCATCACCAGCCACGCGAACAAATAGGTCGTGGCCTCGAGCTGCCAGATCAGCCCGGAGTTAAATCCATAGCGCAGGACCACCTGCACAAATGACAGGATTGTCATCGCGGCGAGAATAAAGGCGATCAGACCTTCCTCGACGCGGTGCACCGCCTCCCGCAGCGACACCAATATTCCCCCTCGCCTCGTCTATATAACGGCGGCCGCGGTTTCGATGCCGCGGCCGCCGGTCGTCTCAGTTGGTCTTCGGATTGTTCGAGGCCACCGCGGCATCCACGATGTCCTTCCCGATCTCGCCTTCAAACTTGGTCCAGACCGGACGCATCGCCTTCACCCAGGCATCGTGCTGCGCGGGGGTCAGCTGATGGATCGTGGTCACGCCCGAGGCCGCAATCTTCTTTTTCGCTTCGGCGTTGAGCTTGTTGGCAATGTCGTTGTTGGCTTCCGTCGCTTCCGCCATCGCCTTGCTCAAGCCGTCGCGAATATCGGCGGGCAGACCGTTCCACCACTTTGCATTGACCAACACCATGTAGTCGATGACGCGGTGGTTGGATTCTACAAAGTCCTTCTGCACTTCGAAGAACTTCTGCGACAGGATGTTCGACCAGGTGTTTTCCTGAGCGTTCACTGTGCCAGTCTGCAGCGCCTGATAGACTTCCGAGAAGGCAAGCTTCTGCACATTGGCGCCAACGATCTCATAGCTGGCGGCGATGATGTCGGACTGCTGGATGCGGAACTTGAGGCCCTTCGCATCGGCGGGTGTCAGCAGCGGCTTGTTGGCTGACATCTGCGCCATACCATTGTGCCAGTAGCCGAGCCCGAGATAGTTCTTGCTCTCCATAGAGTGCAACAAACTCTGTCCTACCTTACCGCGCTCGAAACGGTCGACGGCATCAATATCCTTGAACATGAACGGCAAGTCGAACACCTAAATCTTCTTGGTGTACTTGTCGAACTTGGCGAGCGAGGTTGCGATGAACTGCACGTCGCCGAGAGCGAGTGCTTCCATCTCCTTGGCATCGCCGTAGAGCTGCGAGTTCGGATAGACTTCGACCTTTACTTTACCGGGCAGCAGGCGCTCGGCCACTTCCTTAAATTTCAACGCCGCCTGCCCTTTTGGCGTCTTTTCGGCGACGACGTGGCTGAATTTCAGTACCATCGGCTGCTGGGCACTCACCGTGGCCGGAGCAGCAAAAATGGCGGCCGCAGCCGCCGCGAAAATCCACTTGCGCATGGACATATTCCTCCAGTTGAACGCTTGAGACCGGCTTTATGCCTTGTTTTTCTGTTGTTTAGGGTGGCATTAAACCACCTTTGCGGCAAGTGGACGTTCGCCGCAGTGGTTAAAGCGGAGCATCAACTGGAGCTGAATGCGACGAAGGGTCGCCGACTCGCTTATCTCAGCGCGGCGACGACGGGGCCCAAACCCATTTCCGCGGCTAGCCCGTGAGCCGCCCGCATCTGGTCCTCATCGAGCTTGGCAATCAGCGGCCGCGCGGCGACAGCGAGCCGCTGGACGGCAGCGCTGCTAAGGACAACTGAAACAACCTTGTGGCTGATCCGGTGGACCAGACCCTCTGATTCCGTGCGCGCCTGGTGCCGTGCCAGATCACGTAGGGCTGCCTCGACCGGCGCCCAATAGGGCTCCTGCGCGGCCGTAAGTTTAAGCACGCTCTTGATGCGCGCAATATTGATCGAGGCCGACGGCTGCCCCTGCTCGCCATTCATGGCGTTAAACTCGCTGGACTGCGCCAGCGATACATTAAGCAACAACGCGATGGTCGCGAGCGCGAAGGCGCCCGCGCGTACTGCCATTTTCATTTCGAAAGTCCCTAAAACAAACGGATTATAGCGGGGCAAGTAGCCGGGAATCTTGCCGCGAAAGCGAACGAAATGCGGATAAAATGTGATTTTTGGGTTCCAGAGGAACTATTTACCGACTTTTGGACCAGAGCGACAAGTGCCGCGCCTATTCGGCGCGGCATTATCGTTAATCCACCGAAGTTCACCCGACGTCAGTCGAGTGAATGCGGTGCTCAATAGACGGTGTCTTGTTGCGTTTGCTGGTGAGCTTGTTGAGCGCGCCAAGATAGGCCTTGGCCGATGCGACCAGCGTGTCGGGGTCAGCACCTTTGGCAGTGAAAGAGCGCCCGCTCTCCGACAACCGCACAGAGACTTCCGCCTGCGCGTCCGTTCCGCCCGTCACGGCGTGAACCTGATAGAGCTCAAGCGTGGCATCGTGCGGCACCAGCGCGCGAATGGCCCTGAAGATCGCATCCACCGGGCCATTGCCTGTCGACTGCGTCGTGACGTGCTCGCCATCGATGTCGAGCGTGAGTGTTGCCGTCTGCGGGCCCATCGTGCCGGCGATGACTGTCAACGACAGCACCTTAATGCGGTCATGAGCGTGCGCGATTTCTTCATCGACCAGCGCCTCGATATCCTCATCGAAGATCTGCTTCTTGCGATCGGCCAGCGCCTTGAACCGCACGAAGGCATCCTCGAGCTGGTTGCCCGCGAGTTCGTAACCGAGTTCTTCGAGCTTGTGGACGAACGCGTGGCGTCCGGAATGCTTGCCCATGACCAGCGAGGTCTGTTTCACGCCAACCAATTCCGGCGTCATGATCTCGTAGGTCTCGGCATTCTTCAGCATCCCGTCCTGATGGATGCCGCTCTCATGCGCAAAGGCGTTACGTCCGACGATCGCCTTGTTGTACTGTACCGGGAACGAGGTCGCCGCCGAGACGAGCTTGGAGGCGCGGGTCAGCATCGTCGCATCGACTCCGGTCCAATACGGCAGCACATCGTTGCGCGTGCGGATCGCCATCACGACCTCTTCGAGCGCGGTATTTCCAGCACGCTCGCCGATACCGTTGATGGTGCATTCGATCTGGCGTGCGCCCGCCTTTACCCCGGCAAGTGAATTGGCCACTGCCATTCCGAGATCGTTATGACAATGCACCGAGAACCGCGCCTTGTCGGAATTCGGCACACGTTCGCGCAACATCTTGAACAAAGCGAAGTGCTCTTCCGGCACGGTGTAGCCCACCGTATCGGGAATGTTGATCGTCGTGGCGCCGGCGTTGATTGCGGCCTCTACGCAGCGGCAGAGAAAATCGGCCTCGGTGCGCGTGGCATCTTCGGCCGACCACTCGACGTCGTCGGTATGGCCTCGCGCGCGCGTGACCTGCGCGATCACCATCTCGTAGACCTCGTGCGGCTCCTTCTGGAGTTTGTATTTCATGTGCACCGGCGAGGTGGACAGGAACGTATGGATGCGTCTGCGCTTGGCCGGGCGGATGGCTTCAGCGCAGCGATCGATGTCCTTGGGTGCGGCGCGCGAGAGCCCGCAGATCACCGAATTCTTGGCGCGCCTGGCAATTTCATTGACCGCCGCGAAGTCGCCTTCCGAAGCAATCGGGAAGCCGGCCTCAATGATGTCCACACCCATGTGGTCGAGCAGCTCGGCGACCTCGAGCTTCTCCTCGTGGGTCATGGTTGCACCGGGACACTGCTCACCGTCACGCAAGGTCGTGTCGAATATGACGACACGGTCCTTTTCGGACTGAGTCTTTTTATTCATCGGATTATTCCTTCTCGTCGAAGGCGCCGCTCTGGGGCGCTATGGGGTTCCTGCTCATTCCGTCGATCCCCCGAGTGCCCAGGCGCCAATGGCCCAGCCGGCCCTCAGGGGCGGATAAGGAGAAGGAGCGAGCCCAGAATGAGGGTTGCCGCGGAGCCGGCGTATCCCGCCGTCCGCTCGATCGCGCAAATATTCGGGCGCGTCGTCATGGCTTTCGAATAACCCTCGTCTTCAATCGTCAGGGTGGCGGAAACTCTTTAAGTCCGCGTTAACCCCTCCAGCAAGGCCCTTTTAGCGGATTGCTGCGCTGCAAGGCAAGAGCTTGCAAGAAGGCCTCAGGACTCGCGCTCTGCTTTCAGGACTTTGCGCACTTTGTTCAGTTCCTTGAGCGCCTTTCCTTTGATCTTGGGGAAATCCAGGCCGAGCGCACGGAGCTCGCGCACGAGCACGCCCGCGATTACCATGCGCGTGAACCACTTGTGATCGGCGGGCACGACAAACCACGGCGCGTCCGGATTGCTGGTGTTCCGGATCATGTCCTCATAGGCGTCCTGGTATTTATTCCAGAGTTTTCGTTCCTTGACATCAGCCATCGAGAACTTCCAGCGTTTGGCCGGCTCGTCGATGCGCTCTAGAAAGCGCTTGCGCTGTTCGTCCTTCGACACATGCAGAAAGAATTTCAGGACAAGCGTGCCATTGCGCGCAAGATGATGCTCGAATGCGCGGATGTCCTCAAAACGCTTTTGCCAGATGTCCTTGCCCCTCAATGCCGCGGGGAGCTTCTGATGTTCCAATAATTCCGGATGCACCCGGACGACCAGGACTTCTTCATAGTAGGAACGGTTGAAAATACCGATGCGTCCGCGCTCGGGCAGGCGCCGCGCCGCGCGCCACAGGAAATTGTGATCGAGATCCTCAACGCTCGGCTGCTTGAAAGGATGGACTTCGACACCTTGCGGATTAAGACCGGCCATCACGTGCTTGATCACACTATCCTTGCCGGCGGCGTCCATAGCCTGAAGAATGATCAGTACGGACCAGGAATCCGAGGCATAGAGACGCTCCTGCAACTCGGTCAGCTGCTCGATGCCCTCGGCGAGCATCGCCTTGGCTTCACTTTTGTCAACCGTAAGTCCATAACATTCGGCGGGATCGCAAGCCGACAGGCGGAAATTGTCCGGGTTGTCGATCCTGAAGCCCTTGGCAAAGCCATGGAGCGTCATGTGGTTTCTCCGGCGCCGACAATAGCGCGGCTCTAATCGCCAGCAAATCGCGACGACAGAAACGCGGTTACAAAGCGCGGCATCGCGCGATCAACGTCCTTGGGTCCCCGAACGATGCGAATATCGGCAAGCTCCGGATGCGCTTCGGAGGCCAGATGCACGAAGGGCCCGTTCGCGCAGGACGGCTGATGGTTCGTGCGAACGCAAGACCTTGATCTGTGCGATCAACGCGCCATCGGCAACCATGGTCCAGCCCGGCTCGGGCTCAAACTCCGCGATATCGAGACCGGTCTCCTCCTTCAGCTCGCGCCGCACGCTGAGGTCGAGATCGACCTTGCCATCGACTACATCATCCGGATCGGGCGTGCCACAGGGGAAATAGACCAGCCCTGCATTCATCGTCTCCACGCCCATTACGCCCAGCAGCACGCCGCCGTCCCTTGCGACGATTGCACCGGCGCCAAAACAATCGCGTACGCCGGCAGGCGGGCGGCCCCAATGGCGCCAGGCGGCAAAACTCGCGTAGTCAGTTTCCAGATATTCGCCGCGAAGGACGCCGGCCTCCAATACCTGATGGTGCATAAGCAACACGCGGCCGTTCCACAAGGTTGGCTTGTTTTTGCGCGCCGCCTCGAAGAACGCGTCGATTTCAGCCCGGCGCCCATTTGCGAATGCCCAGGGCTTCGGCGCGAAAACAAGCTCCAGCCCATCAATATGGAAGACCGACGGCGCGCTACTCATGGGCGAGCATTTCCGCTTCGAACACACGCGTCGGTCTTACGATTTCGTCCTGTCCGTCGACGAGCTGGATTTCGCGCGCGTTTGCCCGCGATGTTCGTGCCAGCACCCCGAAGATGCTCGACGCCGATAGCGACA
Organism: uncultured Alphaproteobacteria bacterium; assembly: GCA_963815055.1. GTDB lineage: Bacteria > Pseudomonadota > Alphaproteobacteria > Rhizobiales > Xanthobacteraceae > Pseudolabrys. The sequence goes on from CAWFEU010000007.1 coordinate 230,662, forward strand.
GGGCCTCGCCGACATTTCCACCGCGCAAATAGTGCGCGAAAAACAAAGCCGCTATGGCATCCCCCGCCCCATTCACTGCCAGCGGCAATCTTGGCGTACGCAAGACAAAGCAACCGCCTGCCCCGGATGCCAGCAAGTCGATTGAGTCCATTGGCGTCTCGTCGGTATACAGTGACGTCACAAGCACCGCGCGCGGCCCGAGATCGTGCAATGCCTTCACGGCATCGCACGCCTGCCGGAGCGTCTTGCTGGAACGGGCACTCAAACAATCGAGCTCAAACTGGTTTGGGCGTAATGACATCGGCGGCGCGAACCGCCTTGTCTTTCATGAAATCCGGAATGCCATCGCGTACAAAGATGCCCCGGCCGACATCCCCGATCACCGGATCGCAGCAATATTTTGCATTTGGATTGGCGCGTTTTACCACAGCGACGGCGTCCAGTATGGCGGCGCCTATATCCACCGAGCCCATGTAACCGGACAGGACGCCGTCGCATTCCCCGAGCACACCGCGTTGCGCGATCCCGGCCACCACCTCATTGATCATGCCGGCATCGAATACGCGGCCTTTCCAATCGCCATAACCTGTGTGGTTGGAGAATTGCACGGTATGGATCGGCCAAACCTCCACGCCCATCCGTTGCAGCGTGAATACGGCTGCATCATTGCCGACGTGCCCATACGCGACGTGCGACTGGATCGAGAGGATATTCATCAATTCCACAACCTTTCCCTCATCCTTCGAGACGCCCGCTCCGCGGGCTCCTCAGGATGAGGGAAAACGAAAGCCTCATGGTGAGGAGCGTCGCGCAAGCGACGCGTCTCGAACCATGAGGCCTAGAACAGCACAGCCCTCTCCCATTGGGGGAGAGCAAGTCCGCCTACTTCATTCCCATCTTCTTGATCGCCGCATCGACGAAATCATTAGTGTAGGTCTTCGACAGGTCGATATTCGCCTTGGCCACATCGGGCGAAGACTGGCTAAACACCGCCAGCACGGCCGCGGCGCCCTTCGGATCCATGCGTCCCGTCTCCGAATACATTGGAATCGTATTCTTGAGTGCGGCGAGATAGAGGTCCTTATCCTTGCCGACCATTTCCGGCGGCATCTTGTTCATGATCTCTTCAGGCGTGTGCGAGTGGATCCACTTCAGTGTGGACACGATCGCTGTGGCCATTCCCTGCACTTCATTTTGGTGGCCGGCCACCCAATCCGCCTTGGTATAGAGCGCGCCACCGGGATACTCACCGCCGAATACGGCGAGCGTGTCTTTCTGCGTCCGCGTATCACTCAATATTTTCAGATCCTTGTTGCGGCCCTGAAGGATCGTAACGGACGGGTCAAGCATGACAGCTGCATCGATCTGTCCCTGCTCCATCGCTGCTACGGCCGTGGCCCCGAGACCAACGCCGACGACCCCCACCGAGTTCGGATCGACACCATTCTTGCTCAAGAGATATTTAAGGAAAAAGTCAGTCGAGGAACCGGGAGCGCTGACGCCAACCTTTTTATTGGCGAGGTCCTTCACCGATTTGATCTCGCCGGCATGCTTGGGCGATACGACCAGGGCCAGGCCCGGGTAACGATCGTAGACCGCGAAGGCCTGCAAGTGCTGGCCCTTGGCAGCAAGATTCACGCAATGATCGAAATAGCCGGACACAACATCGGCACTGCCGCCAATGACGGCCTTGAGCGAACTCCGAGCCGCCCTTGAAGTCAACGATTTCAACATTGACCCCGGCTTTCTCAAATTCGCCGAGTCGCTTGGCCAAAATCGTGGGGAGATAGCAGAGGCAGCCGCCACCTCCGACGGCAAGCGTGACCTTGGACTGCGCGATTGCGAGGCCGCTCGATAGCACCAGCGCGGCCAGCACCGCAGCTAACCGCTGGAACATTGCGGGCATGACTTCCTCCCTTGTTTTGCGGGGCCTTCAGCGGGCCATTTGGCCGAGAAGATAGGCCAGAGCAGCGAAGCTGACTAGGGCCTGCTGTCCGCCACAACCGGACGCCAGATCAGCAGGCGCTTCTCGACCAGGCTGACGATCGCATCGATAACAATCACGAAGGCCGCCAGCACGAACATCCCCGCGAAAACGCCCGCAACGTCGAATATGCCTTCCGCCTGCTGAATCAGGTAACCGAGGCCGGCGGCAGAGCCGAGATATTCGCCGACAACGGCACCCACCACGGCAAAGCCTACCGCAGTATGCAGCGAGGAGAACATCCACGATAAGGCGGACGGCCAATAAACGTGGCGCATCAATTGCCGCTCGCTCATTCCAAGCATGCGGGCGTTTGCAAGCACAGTGGGGCTGACTTCCTTGACCCCCTGATAGACGTTGAAGAACACGATGAAGAAAACCAGCGTGACGCCGAGCGCGACTTTCGACCAGATGCCGAGACCGAGCCAGAGCGTGAAGATCGGCGCCAGGACCACGCGCGGCAACGCGTTGACCATTTTAACGTATGGATCAAACACCGCGGCGGTGCGTGGCTGGCGCGCGAACCAGAAGCCGACGAGAACGCCACCGATCGAGCCGATGACGAATGCCAGAACCAACTCGACCAACGTTACCCATAGATGTTTCCAGATTACGCCCGTAGAAAACCAGACGACGATTTGCGCGGCAACATCCACCGGATTGGAAAAAAAGAACGGTGGCAAGATCACGCGGCCAAAGACCGGTACGGTGGTGAGGAAGTACCAAAGCACGATTGCCACCACCGCAACCAGAATCTGAACCAACGTCAACTTGACCCGATCCATCACGTGCCTCGACGCGGCGCTAAGGCCGTCCGAAAAGGCCGACGAGCCCTGCCGCACCCTTGGCATGGCCCTTCAGCTTTTCCGACAACTCGTCGCGCGTGAGCCCGGCGGGCAGCGCGCCTGGTTCGAGGTCGGTCGCGATCACCATGAAAATATAGTGATGCAGGCCGGTGCCCGGCGGCGTGCATGGTCCACGGTAAACCGTCGTCCCCGCGGATTCCTTGCCGCCGGTGAATTTGTCAGATGACTTGCTTAACTCGTTTTCGCCGAAGCCCGTCGCCGCCGGCGCAATATTGTAGGCAAGCAGATGATGTGAGCCGAGACCGTTCTGCCCTTCTGAATCGGACATCACCAACACGAGACTTTTGGTCGCCGCCGGTGTGTTCGACCATTTCAGCTCGGGCGAAACGTTCTGGCCGATGCAATTCTTATTGGTCGCGACATTGCCCGCATGCCTGCTGTCCATCATCGTGCCATCCTTGAAATTGGACGATGTGAGCGTGAACGGATCAGCATGCGCTGCCCCGGCGACCAGCAGAACCGCGGTGGCCGCAGCGAGAATCTGACGTAGTTCAGTCATTGTGTTCCTCTCAATTGCATTGTTGGCATCTCACCAACAAGTCTGAAGCATCGATATTCCGTAACGATCAAGTTCCTTCGACCTGCGCGTATCCCTTCACTACTTCGGCCTTCAGGGTATGCCAGATGTCGCGATGCAGGTCATGAAAAGCCCGATCCAGCTTCACCTCGGATATATCGCGCGGGCGGGCGAGCGCCACGCGCCAGTCGCCGATAATGCGCGCAGCAGGCCCAGCCGACATGATGACCACGCGATCCGACAGTGCGATCGCTTCCTCCAGGTCATGGGTGACGAACAACACCGCCTTGCGGTCAGTGGTCCACAAATCAAGCAGCAGATTTCCCATGATCTGGCGGGTTTGCGCATCAAGTGGACCGAACGGCTCATCCATCAGGAGAATCTTGGGGTCGCGGATCAGCACCTGCGCCAGGCCGATGCGCTTGCGCTGGCCGCCCGACAGCATATGCGGATAGCGATCATCGAATGAGCCGAGACCCACGCGCGTCAGCCACCGATGGGCGCGCTGGCGAGCTTCATCAGTGGCGGCGCCTGCGATTTCAAGGCCGATGGCAACGTTTTCGAGCGCCGTTTTCCATGGAAACAAGGCGTCGGCCTGGAACAGGTAGCCGGACTGACGATTGAGCGCCGCAAGTGGACGGCCGAAGATGTCGACCCGGCCAGACGAAGGGGCAATCAGCCCCGCCGCGACGTTGAGGAGGGTAGATTTACCGCAACCAGTCGGGCCAACGATGGCGACAAATTCGCCGTCTGCAACGTTCAGCGTTGCACGTTCCACCGCCGTATATATACCGCCGTGCGCGAGGCGAAATGAAATCGCGACATCGTCGAGCGAGACGGCGGCTGCGAGACGCGCATTCCCACCACGGTCTGAAGCGGCGGCAGTGCCGCCCGCCATGCGTTCCTCCCCGTTTTCGTTTCTTGGTTGCAACGTATCCGGCCAAATCCGGCTTGCAAAGCCGGACACGGGGCTCGCCGCTAAAGCCCCTTGATCAAGCCGGCGTCGATCAGCATTCGATTGAAACGGCTCGCTTCTGCGCCGCCATTACAGCGATAGAAAAGGCCGTGACAACGTTTCAGGATCTTTTTTTGCTCGGCGAATGAGGGATCGAGCGGTACCCCCGCCGCCTCCTGCACCAACAGCGGAATATAGGGCGCATCGAGCGTCTTGAGCGCAGACGAGAGATCGACCGGTTTAAAATTCACCGCGTCGATCGCGTAGTAGCTCGTGTAATATCGGGGATCGAAAGCCTCCAGATGATGCGCCAGCTCGGATTCGCTCAGCGACGGATCGATAATACGGTAGCCGAATTCCGGTTGATGATCACCGAACCTTACGATCAGAAAAGATTCGGTCGGGAAGTCGCGCTTGAGCCGATCGAGCAGGGCTGAATAATCGCGCGCGCTCAGTGTCTGCCGGCGGATATATTCATCGATGTTGGCCGCGTTGCCCAGATCGTGCCAGGCAGGCGTCAACTCCGGCCGATACCGAAAATCCCACGGGAAGTGATTGGCGGCAGTATAGACGAACAGAAACAGCGGGCCTTGGCCACGTTCGCGCGCGATGATGTTGGTCGCTTGATCGAAATAGAAATTGTCAGGCTCAAGCCCGCGCGCGCCAAGATCTTTCACATCGAGGTAGCGCTCGACACCGGCCGTGGTCTGAAAACCGCGAGACCCCAGAAATGCGCCATAGAACGGATAAAGACTAAATGTCCTGTAGCCGCAACGGCCCAGCGCGTTCGGCAGACCACGCGCAACGTGACCGGCGGCAATACGCGTCACGGATGTAGCGAAGCGGCCATAGGAGCGCGCCGAAAGGCCGGTCAGCACGTTGTATTCCGTGAACCAGCTCGGGCCGCCGGCGCCTTCCACGACCAGCTTGCGCGCCTTGCCATCGAACGATTGAAAGTGCCGCTGGTAGCCCGGCGGCACTTTGATGCCCGGCGCGACCGTGATGTCGAAACTCGATTCATCGTGCAACAGGATGATGTGCGGAAGTTTTGCGCCGGCGCTGCACGCAAACGCGGGCGCCTTCAGGCGCTCGGTGACCGATGCATCCGACTCCAGCAAGCCGTGCGTCGCAAATTCGTAGACCGCCTCCACGCCCGAACGCGCGAATTTCGAAACATAGTCGCGGCTGAAGAATTCACCGTAGAAATCGGCCGGATATACAATTGAAACCGCCACCAACCCGCCCATGCACAGGCTACTGCCGAGCGCGCTTGTACGCATGCGCACGCGGAACGGATCTATTCGCCACAGCAGCACCAGTGTCGGCGCCGCAACCGCCACGCCGAACAGGATGGGCCCGCGCAACCGCGGCATGATCGTAAACAGAAAGGCAGATGTATCGGGGTCGATGATCATGAGGTCGACGAAATTGACCGTCATCATCAGCTTGTCGTACTTGAACTGCGACAGCATGATCAGTGTGATCACCATCGCGAGCGACAGCAGCGCAGCGACCGCAGGCCGCCGCAGCAGCCCCAGCCAGACAAAATTCAGCAGCGCCCAAAAAAGAAGAAAAGTTGCCTTGGTCGCGAGATCGAGCTCGGTCGCCGTCATCACGACGAGCGCAGCGAGATGCAGGGCAGCGACAATCGCGGTCGCCAAAGCATCGCGGCGCGAGATCGCCTCGGTGGGCGCAAGACGACTGAGCAGAGCTGACGCTACGGACAACATGGCCTTCGGACGGCCCTGCCCGGCTGCGATCCCCACGGTTTCCCAGCGCACGGCCCAAGGTCATAAGACTGTAATCAAACTGTCATTGCAAGTCGGTGTAGACCCGCCGGCCGCAAATTAACGATTTGGGCCAAAGGGATGAGGCTTATGCGGGCCCGAAACCAGCGGGTTCCGCGCAGTTGCCTCGCATGCCATCATCGCCGCGATGATATTTGACGCCCGCCTCGCCGATGCGTGCGCACGGCTGCCGGACTATCTCGGCGGCCATGTGCTGGTCAGTCTTACCGCACTTGCGATCGGGCTTGGCATAAGCCTGCCGGTCGCGATCGCGTCGAGGCACCGGCCAGTGCTGCGCGGAACATTGCTGGCGATTGCCAGTATCGTTCAGACCATTCCTGGACTGGCACTGCTGGCACTTTTCTACCCGCTGCTCCTCGCACTCGCTGCGCTGTCCGAGCGCCTGTTCGGCAAGAGTTTCTCCGCGCTCGGATTTCTTCCCTCGGTTCTCGCGCTGGCGCTCTATTCGATGCTCCCGGTCCTGCGCAACACCGTGACGGGGCTTAACGGGGTCGACCCGCGCCTGAGCGAAGCCGCGCGCGTCGTCGGCGTTCCGCCGTGGAAACTCCTGCGCGACATCGAGCTGCCGCTCGCCCTCCCGGTCATCATGGCCGGCATCCGCACGTCCGCGGTCTGGGTCATCGGCACGGCAACGCTCGCGACGCCGATTGGACAAACCAGCCTGGGCAACTACATCTTCACGGGCCTGCAAACCCAGAATTGGGTCTTTGTCATCTTCGGCTGTGTCGCCGCCGCAGTGCTGGCGCTCGCGGTCGACCAGATGCTGGCTCTGGTGCAGTCGGGCGTAAGCCGCCGCAGCGAGGTGCGCGTGATGCTTGGCGCGCTCGGCATCTTCGCCATCATCACCGGCGCGCTGACGCCGGACCTGGTGCGGCGGCCGGCCGACTATGTGATCGGCGCCAAGCCATTCACCGAGCAATACGTCCTGGCGGCGCTGATCAAGCAGCGGCTGGCCGCGACCGGCCTCACCGCCGCCCTGCGGCCGGCACTCGGCTCCAACGTGCTGTTCGATGCGCTGGCCGCGGGCGAGATCGACGTCGCCGTAGATTATACCGGCACGCTGTGGACCAACAGGATGCACCGGACAGACATGCGGCCGCGCATGCAGGTGCTGGTCGAACTCGAGGATTGGCTGAGCGCGAATTACGACATCCGCATCCTCGGGCGGCTCGGATTCGAAAACGCCTATGCGCTCGCCATGACGCGCAAGAAGGCGGAGGCGCTCGGCATCCGCTCGATCGCGGATTTGGGCGCGCATGCGGGCGAATTCACCATCGCCGGCGATTACGAATTCTTCGCCCGCCCGGAATGGGCGGCGATCGAAAAGGCCTACGCGCTGAAGTTCCGCACGCAGCGACAGATGCAGCCGGAGTTCATGATCAAGGCGGTCGCCGCCGGCGAGGTCGACGTCATCTCCGCCTACACCAGCGACGGACAGATCGCGGCAAACGACCTCGTGGTGCTGGAGGATCCGAGGCACGCCATCCCGCCTTATGATGCGATCCTGCTGCTGTCGCGCAAGCGCGCGCATGACGGAAAACTGATAGATGCGCTGTACCCGCTGGTCGGCGCTATCCCGGTTGCTGCGATGCGCGCGGCCAATGCCCGCGCCGCCGATGGCACATCGGCCGACGAGGCAGCGACGTGGCTGGCCGGTGAGATCAAAAAGGGCCGCTAGTTCCGGTCTTCTCGTTCTAGCTCTTTGGCGCGAGCTTTCGTCATGCTGCGCATGCATTCACCCGCGTCGATACGGGCGATCGTGCCCTCGCCGAAGCCATAATAGAGACAATTGGCGTCGCGGTACTGGATCCATAGGCGCTGCGCGGCCCGCAATTGCTCCCGCTGCCTGGCTTCGCCCGCATTCAGCATGCGCTGGTAGGCAATGGTCATACGTTTGTCCCATTGCGCCGTTTTCGCCTTGAGGCATTCCACAATTTCATAGGTACTGCCGTCGCAGGACTTGTCGGGTTCGCCGGGGTCGCCTGCAAAAGCGTTGGCAAAAGGGACCCACAACAAACCGATCACAAGCAGCAATGCCTTATGCATCGGAGCCTCTCTCGGCCTCATGCTGAGGAGCCCGCGCAGCGGGCGTCTCGAAGCATGTGGCCGCCCCATCCTTCGAGACGCGCTCTGCGAGCGCTCCTCAGGATGAGGCGGAGAAGGATCAGTTTTTGCTCTTGTCGACCAATGCGCGTTGTTTAATCCACGGCATCATCTCGCGCAGCTTGGCCCCAACCTGCTCGATCGGATGCTCGGCGAGCTTGGCGCGCGTTGCCTTGAAAGACGTCTGGTTGACCTTGTTTTCAAGCATCCAGTCACGGGTAAAGCGGCCGGACTGGATATCAGCAAGCACCTTCTTCATCTCGGCCTTGGTCTCCGGCGTGATCACGCGCGGGCCAGAAACATATTCGCCGTATTCGGCGGTGTTCGACACCGAGTAATTCATGTTGGCAATGCCGCCCTCGTAGATCAGGTCGACAATCAGTTTCACTTCGTGCACGCATTCGAAATAGGCCATCTCAGGCGCGTAGCCGGCTTCCACCAGCGTCTCGTAACCGGCCTTCATCAATTCGACCAGGCCACCGCACAGCACCGTTTGCTCGCCGAACAGGTCGGTCTCGCATTCTTCCTTGAAGGTCGTTTCGATAATGCCGGCGCGGCCGCCACCGATCGCCGACGCGTAAGACAGACCGAGATCATGCGCGTTGCCGGAGGCATCCTTGTGGATCGCCACCAGGCACGGCACGCCGGCGCCGCGCTGATATTCCGATCGCACCGTGTGGCCGGGGCCCTTCGGCGCAATCATGAGGACATCGAGGTCGGAGCGTGGCTCGATCAGGTTGAAATGCACGTTGAGACCGTGCGCGAACATAAGCGCCGCGCCGTCCTTCATGTTCTTGGCAAGGTGATCGCGATAGATGTCGCCCTGCAATTCGTCGGGCGTAAGCATCATCATCACGTCAGCCCATTTGGCGGCTTCGGCAACCTCCATGACCTTGAACTTCTCGGCCTCGGCCTTTTTCACGCCGGCCGAGGTCTTGCGCAACGCGACCGCGACCTCCTTCACCCCGCTATCGCGCAGATTGAGCGCATGGGCGTGGCCCTGACTGCCGTAACCGATGATGGCGACCTTCTTGCCTTTGATGAGGTTCAGGTCGGCGTCGCGATCGTAGTAAACACGCATGATAATTAACCCCTATTTGGACCGGTTGCTCGGCCACTTTCCTGACGCGTATGTCCCGGCTTGTTCCGGCGATCCACGCTGTTGTTTGTCGCTGCGTCGATAGCAAGACGTGGATGCCCGGCACAAGGCCTGTGCTCGGGCCAGCCGAAGGCCGGGCCCGAGTGCCGGGCATGACGAAAACTACTCCCGCCCGCGCTGCCGCTTGATCTGCCGGCGGCCGGCATAAAGCAGCGCAAAGCCGAGCAGCGCGCTGCCATATTTGATCGCTTCCGGCAGATTAGAACTCTGTTCGAAGCAAAAGGGCCGGTCGCCGATGAACGCGAGGCCGATGCAGCGCGTATTTCCCACTGCATAAGGCTTGATGAAAACGCCGAGTATGATCAGAGGAATCGCGAGGATGGTCAGCCCCATCTCACATCCCCTCCGGCCCGCGCATGATGGCGGCGATACCGGTGCGCGCCACCTCGACGAGACCAAGCGGCAGCATCATAGCAATAAACTGCTCGATCTTTTCACTGGCGCCGGTGATCTCGAAGACAAAGCTTTCGGTCGTTGCATCAATCACGCGCGCCCGAAAGGCATCGGCCAGCCGCAGCGCCTCGACCCGGTTCTCCCCCTTGCCCTTGACCTTCACCATGGCAAGTTCGCGCTCGATGGCATTGCCGGCGAGCGTCATATCCACCACGTGATGGACGGGCACCTGCCGGTCGAGCTGGTTCTTGATCTGCTCGATCACCATCGGTGTTCCCGTCGTAACAATGGTAATCAGCGAAAGATGCTGCCGGTGCTCGGTCTCCGACACGGTCAGCGACTCGATGTTGTAACCGCGGCCCGAAAACAGGCCGATCACGCGCGCCAGCACACCGGGCTCGTTGTCGACCAGCACCGAGAGCGTGTGGGTCTCTGCCTTCTGCGCGGTCGGCGCTGCCGGATAGTGGCTAGTTGTGGGAGCGTTCATGAGCTGTATCCTTACCGTCGCAAAAACCCAAACGCGAAATCGCGGCCCTGACCGCGCGCGAGCGCGAGATCAATCCAGAGCATGGCGTGCGCTTCGAGCAAACGCGCATTACGCAAAGGACCCGCATCGATCACGTCAAAGCCGAGATCACTGACCAGTTTTGTCACCTTCGGCTTGTTGCCCGCATCGTCACCGGCAACGAACATCACCGATTTCACGCCCTTGAACACCGGATCCGCCATATTACCGAAACCGGTAGTATTGAGGGTCTTGAACACCGAAGCGCCGACCGCCCACCCCTGCACTTTTTCGCCGCCCGAGATCGAATGACCTATCTCCAGCGCGATACCGTCCGGTCCGCGTGTGAGTGGGTTGGTCGCGTCAAGGATGATTTTGCCTTTCAGATCACCCATGGAGCGGATTGCGGCTTCTGTCGACGGCCATGGTGTCGACAGCACAATTATATCGGCAGACGCAGCCGCCTCGCTGGAGGTCGCCGCGCGCGCTTTTTCGCCAATCGTGCGCAGGAGCGCCTGCGTTTTTTCCGACTTGGGATCGCGCGCGCCGAAAATGATGTCGTGGCCCTTTCGCGCCCAATTGGCGCCAAGCGCGCCGCCGACATTACCAGCGCCGATGATGGCGATTTTCATGGCTACACCATCACCTTGCCTTCTTCGGTGATCGCGTCTTCGACGCTGACGCCCGCGTCACCAAGCAACATTTCATTGTGCGCGCGCCCCGACGGAATCATCGGGAAACAGTTTTCTTTCGGATCGACCACACAGTCGAACAGCACCGGCTTGTCGACGTCGATCATCTCCTTGATGGCGCGATCGAGATCGCCAGGCTTCTGGCAGCGAATCCCGTGCGCATGCATCGCTTCAGCCAGCTTGACGAAATCCGGCAAGGCCTCCGAATAGCTCTCGGCATAGCGGCCGCCGTGCAGCAATTCCTGCCACTGCCGCACCATGCCCATGTAACCGTTGTTGAGAATGAATATCTTGATCGGCAGCCGGTACTGCACTGCTGTGGAGAGTTCCTGCATGGTCATCTGCACCGAGGCTTCGCCCGCGATGTCGATCACCAGCGAACCCGGATGCGCAAGCTGCACGCCGACCGCAGCCGGGAGGCCATAGCCCATGGTGCCCAGCCCGCCGGATGTCATCCAGCGGTTCGGTTCCTGGAAGCCGTAGAACTGCGCCGCCCACATCTGGTGCTGACCGACCTCGGTGGTGATGTAGGCATCCTTGTCCTTGGTCAACTCATAAAGGCGCTGGATCGCGTATTGCGGCTTGATCACATCATTCGACGGCCGATACGCGAGCGATTTGCGCGCGCGCCATTTGTCGATTTGTGTCCACCACATCTGCAGCGACTTCTTGTCGGGGTGGACCGCGCTTGTACGCCACAGCCGCACCATGTCTTCGAGAACGTGCGCACAATCGCCGATGATCGGCACGTCAGCCTTGACGTTCTTGTTGATCGAGGACGGGTCAATGTCGACATGAATCTTCTTCGAACCGGGCGAGAAGGCATCCAGCCGCCCCGTGATGCGGTCATCGAAGCGTGCGCCGATACAGATCATCACGTCGCAATCGTGCATCGCCATATTGGCCTCGAGCGTGCCGTGCATGCCGAGCATTCCGACCCATTTGGGATCGGCGGCCGGGAAAGCGCCCAGCCCCATCAACGTGGAGGTGATCGGATAGCCAGTCAGCTTGACCAGCTCACGCAGCAGATCACATGCGGCTTTACCGGAATTGACCACACCGCCGCCGGTGTAGAACAGCGGCCGCTTGGCGTGCGCCATCAGGTCGATCGCTTGTTTGATCTTGTTCAGATCGCCTTTGACTTTTGGTTTGTAACCGGTGTGCGGAAAATCCTTCGGGCGCGAATAGAGTCCCTTGGCGAACTGGATGTCCTTCGGCACATCGACCACGACCGGTCCCGGCCGGCCGCTCGAAGCGATATGAAATGCCTCATGCAGCACGCGCGGCAGATCTTCGATGCGCTTGACCAGATAATTGTATTTGGTGCACGGGCGCGTAATGCCAACCGTGTCGGCTTCCTGGAAAGCATCATTGCCGATGAGATGCGTCGGCACCTGCCCTGTGATGCAGACCACCGGGACTGAATCCATCAAGGCGTCGGTCAGGCCGGTGACCGCATTGGTCGCGCCGGGACCTGAGGTGACAAGCACGCAACCGACCTTGCCGGTCGAGCGCGCGTAGCCCTCGGCCGCGTGCACCGCGCCCTGCTCGTGCCGGACGAGAATGTGGCGCACCTGATTTTGCGCGAAAATGGCGTCATAGATCGGCAGCACCGCGCCACCCGGATAACCGAACAGATGCTCCACGCCCTGATCGGAGAGCGCCTGGATCACCATTTCTGCGCCAGTCATTTCGCGTGTCATGACATTCCCTTTCGTCGACTGTTCGCCCGCTCCGCCAAGCCAAAAACAAGTCAAAAACAAGCCAATAAAAAAGGCCCGTAACGGGCCATGGCCGGACGCTTGCCTACGGCCCTGTCTAGGACCGCGCCAGCGCCCGAACCCTTACGACGAGAGTAATAATATTGCGCAACATCGTGCCCGCCCGTACTTTCATTGCGCGGTTTTATAATAGCGCCCGGGAGCCCGGTCAAGCACAATTCGGCGTCATTTGAGCGTCGAAAGCTGGGCTTGGATAGCCGAAACAGCAGTTTCGGCGCCCTCCCATGGCCAATCCCTCATCTGATTTCGAAACCATGTGGCCTGACGCTTCGTGTAGCGGCGCGTATCCATGATGGCGCCCGCCGCAGCCTCCTCGATCGTGATCTCGCCGTTCAGGTGCCGGATCAACCAGGGCACCCCATGTGCCTTCATCGCTGGAAGCAAGGGATCGAGTTTGCGGGCCGCCAGCCGTTTCACTTCCTCGAGCGCACCCGCATTCAGCATTGCCGCAAAGCGCTTCTCGATGCGGTGCACCAGTTCCCTACGCTCACACGTGAGAAAGATCTTCGCCGTCTTGCCGGGTTCAAGCAGCGCGGACATGCCTTCCTTGTGCCAATCCGATAGCGGACGTCCTGTCGCCAGCACCACTTCCAGCGCGCGCGCGATTCGCGAGCGGTCATTGATCATCAGCCGCTGTGCGCTGGAGGGATCGAGACGCGTGAGCTCAGCATGTAGCGTCGGCGCGCCTTCGCGCTGCAACCGGCCGCGCACGCCAGCGCGAATTTCCGCGGGAATAGGCGGAACGGCAGCGAGCCCTGCGGTCAAGGCTTTGAAATAAAGCCCGGTGCCGCCGACCAATATCGGCACGCGCCCCTGTTCGGCAATTTCCTCGAGCGCTTTTTCAACGTCGCGACACCAACGCCCGACCGAGTAATCCTCTGCGGCGTCGACAAAGCCATACAGCCGATGCGGGACCCGCCCTTCATCCTGCAAAGTCGGGCGCGTGGTGATGATGCGCAGATCGCGATACACCTGCATGGAGTCGGCGTTGACGATGACGCCGCCGATGCGTCCCGCCAGATCGAGCGCCAGCGCCGACTTGCCGCTCGCTGTGGGCCCTGCAATAAGCACCGCTCCGGCCGTTGTCATAGTACCGCCTTCGTTTCGGCCGTGATAGCACGAGAACTCACAGTGCGTTGGAGACAGACTTGACGCTCATCAGACCATTTCGGGCGTTGCGGCCCGCGCCTGGCCGCGCGGGAGATGTGCTGGCGCCACCCTATGACGTCCTCTCCGCCGCGGAAGCGCGCAGCCGGGCCAATGGCAAGCCGTGGAGCTTTTTGCATATTTCAAAGCCAGAGATTGATCTTGACCCGGCCACCGACCCTTACGACAAGGCGGTCTACGCCAAAGCGGCTCAAAATCTCAACCGTATGGTTGCAGACGGCGTTCTGCGGCGCGACAGCAAGCCTTGTTACTACGTCTATCGGCTCACCTGGCGCGACCGCATCCAGACCGGCCTCGCCGCCATCGCCTCGCTCGAAGCCTATGCGGTCAATCGTATCCGCAAACACGAGCTGACGACGCCGACAAAAGAAGATGATCGCGTCCGGCAGATTGAAGCTATCAATGCCCAGACCGGGCCGGTGATGAGCGGCTATCCAGACGCACCGGCTATCGACGCCATCTTGGCACAAGCGGCATCCGGTAAACCCGAAGTTGATGTCACCGCCGACGACGGCGTGCGCCACCAGCTCTGGACGATTTCCGACGACGCGGCCATCGACAAAGTCACGCGCGCGTTTGAGGCGCTGCCCGCTATCTACATTGCTGACGGTCATCACCGTTCAGCGGCCGCTGCCCGCGTCTCCGCTGCGCGTAAGGGCGATGGTTCTCATCGCTATTTCCTGTCGGTGATCTTCCCCGAACATGAGATGACCATCCTCGACTACAATCGTGTGGTGAAAGATCTGAACGGCTTCAGTGCGGAGCAATTTCTCGCCGAACTACGTAAGAAATTCACTGTAACGGCGTCCAACCAGCCGCTGCGGCCGACATCATCACATGAATACGGGATGTACTTCGACGGCGGCTGGTACAGACTTTCGATCCGGCCCGAACTGGTTCCAGGCGACCCAATCGGACGGCTGCCAATCACCATACTCACCCGCAACATCATCGAGCCCCTGCTGGGCATCGGTGATCCGCGCACCGACAAGCGCATCGATTTTGTCGGCGGCGCGCGCGGGTTGGAAGAACTTGAGAAACGCGTGAAGTCGGGCGAGATGGCGGTCGCCTTCGCGCTTTATCCCACACAGATGCACGACCTAATGGCGGTGGCGGATGCCGGCGGCATCATGCCGCCGAAATCGACGTGGTTCGAGCCCAAGCTCGCCGACGGCATGGTCAATCACGTGCTTGACTGACGAAAGTGCCGGCGCTCGCGGCGCCGGCGCACAGCTTGCAAGACTTAATTTTACTGCAGGCTCAGCGCCACAAAGCTGGGATCCCCGTCGGGCGTTACGACCAGCAGAACTGCCGCCTTCTTACCGTCCTTCTTGAGTTTCTCGATGCGTTGCTGCAATTCGGCTGCGCTTGTTACCGGCTGCTGCTGGATCTCGGCGATGACCATTCCCGGCGCGAGACGTTTCTCCGACGCTGGCGAATTCGGATCAACGCCGGTGATCAAAACGCCTTTCACTTTATCCTTGATGTTGTGCTTTTTGCGGAGGTCGTCGGTCAGGTTGGCAAGATCGAGACCGAGCGCCTTCTTGACGACCGGCTTTGCGTCCGGCGTCGTATCTTTCTTGGGATCGAGCGCCGCCTGTTTTTTCTCGTCCTCGAGACGACCGAGCTTGACTGTTTTCTTTTCTTCCTTGCCCTTGCGAATGATGACGACTTCCACGTCTTTGCCAACCGGCGTATCGGCGACGATCTTGGGCAGATCGCGCATTTCCTTGATGTCTTTGCCATCAAATTTGACGACGACGTCACCTGGTTCGATGCCGGCAGGTTTGGCCGGGCCCTTGTCGTCGATGCCGGCAATCAGCGCGCCGCGCGCCGGTTTGATGCTCAGGCTCTCGGCGATCTCATCGCTCACCTGCTGGATCCGCACGCCGAGCCAACCGCGGCGTACTTCCTTGAATTCGCGCAATTGATCGACTACAGGCACCACGGTCTTCGATGGGACAGCAAAGCCGATACCAATCGAGCCGCCCGACGGCGAGATGATTGCGGTATTCACGCCGATCACTTCGCCATTCAGATTGAAAAGCGGTCCGCCCGAATTGCCGCGGTTAATCGCAGCGTCGGTCTGAATGTAATTGTCATAGGGCCCCGACTGAATGTCACGATTGCGCGCTGAGACGATGCCGGCGGTCACCGTGCCGCCAAGGCTGAACGGGTTTCCGATCGCGATGACCCATTCGCCCAACCGCAGCTTGTCGCTGTCGCCAAATTTTACTGCCTTGAGCGGCTTGGTCGGCGTGACCTTTAGCAATGCAAGATCGGTCTTCTGATCGCGACCGAGAACATCAGCTTTGAGCGTGGTGCCGTCATTGAGAATGACGTTAACTTCGTCGGCATCCGCGATGACGTGGTTGTTCGTCACCACCAGGCCTGATGTGTCAATAATGAAACCTGAGCCCAGCGAGTTGACGCGGCGCGGTGCCGGCGCCTGGCCGTTCTGCCCGTTCTGACCGCCTTGCCCGCGCCTGTTCTTGAAGAATTCCTCGAAGAATTCCTCGAACGGCGACCCCGGCGGCAGCTGCGGCATTGCGCCACTGCTCAGATCCACGGACTGTTTGGTTGAGACGTTGACCACGGCGTCAATCACCTGCTCGGCGACGTCGGCAATACCCTCAGGCCCGCGCGCCGCAGCCGGCGCAGTCAAGGCCGGCCATGCAATGGCGGCAGCAGTCAAAATGGCCAAGCCAGCGCGGGCGGCAGGAGTCGTCGAGCGGAAGAAGAAGGGTGCGCCCATGGGCGTCGTGTCTCCTCAGAATAAGGTTTTAAAGAGAGTGGCCCTGACTTCGGGGCAATTCAAGGGCGCCGCAAATCAATACCATCGGAAACTGTTGACTGCGGTCAGCCCCGCACCAGCCAAACCAGGACCAGGCCGACGATAGCCGAGCCTATTCCGATCAGGCGCAGCGACAAATCCGGGGTCTCCAGCACACTGGTCATTGCACGCTTGGCCGCCTCCGGAAACGCCGCGAAGATCAAGCCTTCAATGACAAAAACCAGTCCCAGCGCGGCCAAAAAGTCAGTCATGCCGCCCGCGTGCGTCCACTACCGGGGAGGCGCCGGGGCTGCCGGGGCGGATCCCGCGTTGTCCCGTGCCTTGCCCAGCGGATCATTGAAATAACGGAAGAAACTGGAATCCGGCCGCAGCAGCAGCCGGGTGTCATTTTGCTTGAGACCGTTCTCGTAGGCTTGCATCGAGCGGTAGAACGTAAAGAAGTTCGGGTCCTGATTGAAAGCGTCGGCAAAAATCTTGTTCCGGGTTGCGTCGCCCTCACCGCGGATCTGCTCCGACTTCGAGGTCGCGTCAGCCACCAGGACTGTAACCTCACGATCAGCCCGCGATCGGATTTCCTGGGCACGCTGCGCGCCTTGCGCGCGGAACTCAGCCGCCTCTCGCTGGCGTTCTGTTTGCATCCGTTGGTAGACCGCCTGGCTGTTCTGCTCCGGCAGATCGGCGCGGCGGATACGCACATCAACCACCTCGACACCGTAGCTGGTCGCCTCGCGATCGACCAATTCGCGAATGCGCGCCATGAGATCAGAGCGCTGGTCACGCACGACGTGCATGAACGTGACCTCGCCGAGCACACGACGCAGGGCCGAATTGAGCAGGATGGAGAGCTGCGAATTTGCGCCGGAGATTGAACCAAGCGTCTGATAGAAACGCAACGCGTCCTTGATGCGATATCGTGCGAATGCATCAACAACAAGACGCTTCTGGTCGGACGCGATCACTTCCTGCGGCGGCGCCTCCAGATCAAGAATACGCTTGTCCAGATAAACGACCGAATCGATGAACGGCGCCTTGAAGTTCAGCCCTGGCTCGCTAACTACACGTACCGGCTGTCCGAGGCGGACCACCAGCGCCTGCTCGGTCTGGTAAACCGAGAACAACGATGAGTAGCCGACGATGAGCGCAGCGACACAAAATACCGCGATGATACCGCCAATGAAATTGAGTCTCATGGTCGCCCCCCCGTCGAATTCTGACCGCGCGTCTGCGGCGGACGAGAGAGCTCATTGAGCGGCAAGTAAGGCACCACCCCGCTGCCACCCGGACCGGAATCCAGAATGATCTTGTCGGCGCCGCCGAGTACGCGTTCCATTGTTTCGAGATACATTCGCTCGCGAGTAACCTCCGGAGCCTTCTTGTATTGCTCGAAGATCTTCAGGAAGCGCGACGTCTGGCCGGTCGCTTCTGCCACGGTCTGCTCACGATACGCTTCCGCCGCCTGCACAATCTGCGCAACGCGACCGCGCGCCTCGGGAACAACACGATTGGCGTAGGTCTGCGCCTCGTTCTGTGCTCGTTCCTGATCGATACGAGCAGCCTGCACATCGCGCAAGGAGTCGATCACCTGCGCCGGTGGGTCAACCTTCTGCAATTGTACCTGTTGCACAATGACGCCGGCGCCATAGTGATCGAGGACCTTCTGCATGAGCTCCTGCACCGACAGCTCGATGCTCTGGCGCGCGACGGTCTGGATCTCTCGGCTGTCGGAGCGGCCGATCACCTCGCGCATCGCGCTTTCGGCCACCGCTTTAACAGTCCCTTCCGGATTCTGGATATTGAACAGAAACTCGCCGACGCCGGTGGGTTTGACCTTCCAGAGCACTGAGAAATCAACGTCAACGATATTCTCGTCGCCGGTGAGCATCAGGCTTTCTTCGGGGACGTCGCGCACCGTGGTGCCGCCGCGCCTTATGTCGTCAACAGCACGCATGCCGATGTCGATCTTGTTGACGCGCAGCGCCTTCGGCGTGAGCACTTTCTCGATCGGATACGGCAGATGGTAGTTCAGGCCAGGCTGCACTTCCCGCACTTCCTTGCCAAATCGCAGCACCGCACCGAGCTCATCCGGCTCAACGCGGAAAAATCCGGAAAAGCCCCAGAGCACCAGCAGGCCCAGCGCGATCAGCGCAAACCCGCGGCCGCCGAAATTGCCGCCGGGCAGATAGCGCCGCAATTTGTCCTGACCGCGTCGGAGGATTTCCTCCAGATCCGGCGGCGTCGGCCCCGGCGATTGCGGCCCGGAGCCCCACGGCCCCTTGCCGCCCGGGCCCCAAGGGCCACCACCGCCCTGATTGCTCCATGGCATTGAAAATGTCTCCCGCGCCGGAGTTCTTGCCCGGCTTGCCTCTAGTTGGGAGGGGTTATAGGGGACGCCAAGCCCCGTTACAACGCGTTGCCATGCCGCATATTTTCGGCGATTCAGCGCCTTACATAGGTCGCTAACGTGAAATTAGCGTCATCGTCCGGGCCGGCGTAGTGCTCTTCACGCGAGACCTCCTGCCAGATCTCCGGATCGATCGACGGAAACACCGTATCGCCCTCCGGGGCCATTTGGACGTGCGTTATTTCCAACCGGTCGGCGATGGGCATTGTCGCGGCGAAAATATCGCTGCCGCCAATCACCATGATTTCGTCGACGCCGTGCTTGGCTGCGTCCGCACGCGCGAAGCTGAGCGCCGCATCGAGACTGGTCGCCAAGACGCCGCCGGGCGCGACCAACGTGAGGTCGCGCGAGAGCACGATATTGGTTCGCCCCGGCAGCAATTTCCCGATCAACTCGTGCGTCTTGCGCCCCATGACCACCGGGCGGTTCAGCGTCATCCTGCGGAAGTGCTGCAAATCAGACTTCAGCCGCCATGGCAGCTGACCATCACGGCCAATCACCTGGTTCTCACCGATCGCTGCGACCAACACGATTTTCATCACTGCGCGCCCTTACGCTTGATCGAAAAGAAACGGGAAGCAGACAGAAGTGCACAAGACTGCTTTGTGACCGCACGCTCATCTGGATAGACCAATTGTTCTGACATTTCCCTAACGGCCGCACATTCGGCGCAGAGGACGCGCTCGCTAAAAATGTCGGCTAAATAGGCCGAAGTCCCACCTTAAGATCATCTTAGTTCGATGCGTACAAACCGCGACAACAAGACTATCGCTTATTGGCAAACGCCTATACGGCAACTTCCGCTTTGATATGCGGATGCGGATCGTAGTTTTCGATCGCGAAGTCATCATAGCGAAACGCGAATATATCCCGCACCGCCGGATTGAGACGCATCGAGGGCAAGTGGCGCGGCGCCCGGCCCAACTGCAGTCGCGCTTGCTCGATGTGGTTGAGATACAAGTGTGCATCGCCGAACGTATGGACAAAATCCCCGGGCTCGTAGCCCGTCACTTGCGCGACCATCAATGTCAGAAGCGCATAGGACGCAATATTGAATGGCACACCGAGAAACACATCGGCCGAACGTTGGTAGAGCTGGCATGACAGCTTGCCGTCGGCGACGTAGAACTGAAACAGACAATGACACGGCGGCAGTGCCATCTTGTCGACATCGGCCGGGTTCCATGCAGTAACGATCAGCCGTCGCGAATCGGGATTGCGCTTGATCATTTCAATTACGTGGCTGATCTGGTCGATAGTCTTGCCATCCTTGGCCGGCCATGACCGCCATTGCCGGCCGTAGACCGGACCGAGGTCGCCGCGCTCATCGGCCCACTCGTCCCAGATGCGGACACCGTGTTCTTGCAAATATTTTACGTTGGTGTCGCCGGCCAGAAACCAGAGCAGCTCGTGGACAATCGACTTGAGATGCAGCTTCTTGGTGGTGAGCAACGGAAAGCCCTCATTGAGGGAAAAACGCATTTGATGCCCGAACACGGAAATTGTCCCGGTTCCGGTCCGGTCACGTTTTTCCTCGCCGTCGGCGAGGATGTGTTCCATCAGATCGAGGTATTGGCGCATCGGTCGCTCAAAGTGCCCACAACTCAAAACATGGGGAAGTTTATCGCAGGCGGCAACCACTGGCTGATCTTTATCAACGGCCGAGACCGGGCGCTTTCAAGCCTCGCAGGCGACCCGAATTTGCTACCATTGCGATGTCAACGCTGGGGGGAGTGCCATGGGTTTTGATCATCTTCTTGTCGCCAGGGTCCTGTTTACGCTGACCACTGCCGGCTGGGCGGTGGCAACCGTCGTCGCCGATTTCAACAAGACCCACGCCACGAACCCGAAATGGACGTCGCACGCCCGCTTCCATGTCGTATGGCAGATCTCCAGCTATGTCGGGTTCGGCCTGCTCGCCTTCGTGCTGATTTGGTGGCCAGGCCCGCTCGCGCTCGAACGGCTATATCTGGTCGCCGCAATGGGCATCATCGTTTACGCCGCCTTTTTCGGGGCGCTGGTGGCAATGCCAATCTACGGCGGCTCGGCCTACGATGAGAATGGTTACAAGCCATTCAAGGCGCCGATCCCGATCATTTCCAGGATGTGGGACGTCAATGTCACCATCTTCGCGATTCAGGTGCTGTTGCTGGCTGGGGGTATTGCGGCGGTGACCCGCTGATACGCAAAACGGCAAAGCCGGCAACGCGCCCGCTTTGCGATTAGGTATCGAGCATTGCGGCAATAGCGTCCGCTACTCGACGAACACTTCCTCGCGTCGTTTGCGGATCATCGGCAGCGCCGCGATCACCAACAATGTGGTTGCAACAGCGATCAGGCCGGCTGAAATCGGCCGGGTGAGGAACACGGTCGCATCACCACGTGCAATCAGCATGGCGCGGCGCAGGTTCTCCTCCATCAACGGACCGAGCACGAAGGCGAGCACCAGCGGCGCCGGCTCGAATTCATGCTTGTTGAGCCAATAGCCGAACAGACCGAAGATTGCGGCTATGACAACATCGGTCGGCGAGTTGTTGATCGAATAGATGCCGATGCAGCAGAACACGATGATCGAAGGATAGAGCAGCCGGTACGGCACCCGCAGCAGGCTGACCCAGACGCCGACCAATGGAAGATTGATGACGATCAGCATCAGGTTGCCGAGCCACATCGAGGCAATCATGCCCCAGAAGAGTTCCGGCTGCTTGGTCATCACCTGCGGGCCCGGCACGATGCCGTGAATGGTCATGGCTCCGACCATCAGCGCCATCACCGCATTGGGGGGAATGCCGAGGGTAAGCAACGGAATGAACGAGGTCTGCGCAGCGGCATTATTGGCGCTTTCCGGCGCCGCCACGCCCCTGATCTCGCCGCGTCCGAAACGCTCCGGATGCTTCGAGATGCGCTTTTCGAAGGTATAGGCCGCGAATGAGGCCACCACCGCGCCGCCACCCGGCAGAATTCCCAGGATGGAACCGAGAATGGTGCCACGCGCAATAGCGCCGGAAGAATCGATCAGATCCTGCCGCGTCGGCATTAGCCCGGAAATCTTGCCTTTCACGATGTCACGGCTCTCCTGCGACATTTCCAGGTTGCGGATGATCTCGGCAAAACCAAACAGGCCCATCGCCACGTTCGTGAAGCCGATGCCGTCGGATAGTTCCGCAATATCAAAAGTCATGCGGCCGGCCCCCGTTTCGAGATCGGAGCCGACCATCGACAGCAACAAGCCTGTGAGGACCATGGCGACGGATTTGAGCACCGAACCTTTCGCCAGAACCACCGCGAAGATCAGGCCGAGCAACATCAGCGAAAAATATTCCGCCGGACCAAAGAGCAGCGCGACCGAGGTCAGCGGTACGCCCAGCGCCGCAACCAGCACTGTTGAGATGCAGCCCGCAAAGAAGGAGCCGATGGCCGCAATCGAAAGCGCCGCGCCGGCGCGGCCTTGCCGCGCCATCTGGTGTCCGTCGAGGCAGGTGATCACGGAGGTCGCCTCGCCCGGAATATTGACGAGCACCGAGGTGGTCGAGCCGCCGTATTGCGCGCCGTAATAGATTCCGGCGAGCATGATCAGCGCGCCGACCGGCGGCAACCCGAATGTGATAGGCAGCAGCATGGCGACAGTGGCAACGGTGCCGATACCGGGCAGCACGCCAACAAGCGTGCCGACCAATGCGCCAAGCAGACAGAAGCCGATGTTGTACGGGTTCGCGGCGACCGAGAAGCCGAGCGCGAGATTGGCAAGAAGTTCACTCATGGCGGTCCTTCCTGCTCAAACCCAGGGCCACAGCTGGAACGGCAGCTGCAGCAGATACACGAACAGCAAAACGCAGAATGCGGTCATGGCCACGGCGGCGATCAGGCTTTCCACCCAGCGCATTTCGGTCGAGCCAAAGATCGAGACCATGAAGGCAGCGAAGGTCGATGGCACCAGCCCGAGCGGCGGAATAGTCACCGGACCCATTGTCAGGCCGCGGATCATGCCGGCAAATGCGAGGATCGCGAGCAGCACCCAGGCCGGGCCGCGGATTGCATACTTTTCAATTGGCGGACCATCGACAAGCAGTCCGGAAAGCGCCACGAGCGCGCCAACGACGGCCAGCAACCCGGCAAACAAGCGCGGTGCTGTTCCCGGCCCGAAGGCAAAGCCATGCGTACCGGGTAAATCGCCCGACAAAACAATGGCGATGATTGCGAGCCCGATGAGCACCAGCCCACCGTAGAAATCCCGCGGACCGCGCACCTTAAAACGAAACCCGCCCCCGTTCGCGGAGGTTTTGGCCCCCTCGGACATCCTCTTCCTCCCCCTGGCTCACTACTACTGTTCTTCTTGGTTTTTGGTTCTTGGCTGAACCCCGTCGCCTGAATCCCTAGCACACGAGCACGCCGGCCCGGAAGAGTCGATCCAGAGTGGTGTCCCGCTACAGCCAGCCGCTCAGCCCTAACAACCCGCCGGCCAGGAAAATCCAGAGCGGATTGATGCGGGTTGCAAAGCCGACCAGGGCTGTAATCGCCGTAATTGCAGCAGCATAAATATTATGGTCGGCGCTGCGGGCCAGCACAAAGGCACTGGCGGCGATCAGCCCCAGCGAAACCGGAACAAGACCAGCCTGTATCGCAATGCGCCAGCGCGCCTCTTTGAAACGATCCCAGGTGCGCGCGACAAAAAATGCAACGAGGCAGGTCGGCCCGCACATTGCGGCCGTCGCCACCGTCGCGCCGGCAAAGCCGGCCACGTGATATCCGATCAAAGTCACAATAATGATGTTCGGCCCCGGCGATACCTGCGCGATCGCGAACATATCGGCGAACTGCCGATCGTTCATCCAGTGCATCACATCGACCGCGACGCGATGCATTTCGGGGATCGCGGCATTCGCCCCGCCAACCGCAAAAAGCGACAGCAGTGCGAAATAACCGGCGAGCGCGAGCAGCGGGTTGTGGTTCATCGCTTTAGCCACGCGCATGCCACGCTGACCGGCGCCAGCACCACGAACACCCACGGCAACGGCCAGTGCATGATAGCGACGCCGATGAAGGCGGCGATTGCAATCAGTGGAGCCCAGTCCCGTCGTACGCGAAACAACGGCGCGGCCATCTTGGCAACGACGGCCATCAGCAAGCCAACTGCTGCGGCTGTGATCCCGGCGAGGATACGGCTGAGGACTTCGAGATCGCCAAATTGTGTGTAGAGCACCGCCAGCACAAAAACGATAACAAGCGGCGGCCCCATCAGCCCGGCGAGCGCGACAGCGGCGCCGGGTGCGCCACCGAAGCGCGAGCCGAACACCACCGAGAAGTTCACTACATTCGGTCCGGGCAGGAACTGGGAGAGCGCGAAGGCCTCGTTGAATTCCTCCGCCGTCATCCAGCGTTTTTGTTCAACGATTTTGCGCCTTGCCCAGGGCAGCGCGCCGCCGAAACCCGAAATTGAGACGATCACGAAAGATACAAACAGTTCGGACAAAGGGGGACGTGTCGCTGCGGACGAATTGTCCGAATGTAAATCGCTGGAATCATTCATGCGCCGTAGGGTTACATTGCGCCGCAGCCCGCGGCTAGGTGGCGGCATGCAATCCACCCTTGCGCCGCGATTGCAGACCGCCAATGATCGGTTCCGCACGCGGCTTCCGGGAGGCGCACCATGCAGCGGCGGGAATTCTTCACCTTATTGGGCGGCGCAGTAACCTGGCCTGTCGTCAGGCCACGCACGGCACAGGCACAAACCGGTTATCCGGATCGTCCGATCACCCTCATCGTTCCCTACGCGCCCGGCGGCGGCAATGATGTGTTGGCGCGCGCGGTCGCCGAGCCCATGAGCAAGTCGCTTGGCCAGTCGTTGGTTATCGAAAATCGCGGCGGCGGCGGCGGCTCGATCGGCACCCGCCAGGTCGCCAAGGCCACGCCAGACGGTTATACGCTCGGCCTCGGCGGGACTGGCACTCTCGCCATCGATCCGACCCTTTATCCGAATGTCGGCTACGACCCGCGCAAGGACTTTTCACCGGTCGGTCTGATCGCCACCAGCCCGCTCATCATTCTTGTGAACAAATCGGTATTAGCCCGAAACGTCAAGGAGCTGATCGCGCTCGCCAAGGCGCAGCCGGGCAAGCTCAATTATGCCTCTGCCGGCATCGGCAGCGGCATCCATCTCGGGACCGTGCTGTTCGCGGAAACGGCGGGCATTGCGCTCACGCATATCCCCTACAAGGGCTCCGGGCCCGCGCTCACCGATCTGCTTGGCGGCCACGTGCAGATCTATTTCTCGTCGCTGCCGCCGGCCATTGGCCTGGTGAAGGATGGCAAGCTGCGCGCGCTCGGCGTGACCGGTCTCAAGCGCTCGGCCTCGTTTCCCGATGTGCCGACGGTGGCCGAACAAGGCCTGCCCGGGTTTGAAGCCGTGCTGCACTACGGGATCGTCGCGCCGGCAGGCACGCCGCGGCCGATCATCGACAAGCTCGGCGCAGCGCTGCGTGAGGCGCTGGCCGACAGCAAAATGCACAACCACATCGCAACAGAAGGCGCGGAGCCATTACCGATGACGCCCGACGAATATGCCGCCGATATCGACCGCGAGGAGACCAAATGGTCGGCGCTGGTGAAGAAATCCGGCGCATCCGCCAAGTAGACGGCCAAGTAACCGTCTTCAGCCAATCCCCAGCTCCTTGAAAATTTCCGCATTGTGCTGCCCGAGCGTGGGCGGCGGCGCATCGATGCGCGGCCCGCCGTGCGCAAACGTAAAAGCGGCGAGCGGAACCCCGAACGCGCCCTCAACGCCGTGACCGCCTGCGTGGCGATGAATAATCCCGCGCGACTCGAGCTGGGGGTCGGCGACCGCCTCACCCATCGTTCGTACACGCGCAGCCGGCACGTGGTTCGCTTGCAGGAAAACTTCCCATTCGCCGGCTGTGCGCGTGCACATAATCTCGCGTAGCGTCTCGGCTTCGCGCGCGCGGTCGGCGTCGCGCTCCTCGTTCGTTTTTTTGATCATGTCCGGACGCTCGAGCAACGTCCAAAGGCGGCGTTGCTGCCGCAAATTGCTCGCGCCAAGCATCACAATTCCGTCTTTCGCCTGATAGGCGCTGTTGGTCGCGTGCGGATGCTGGTTACCGCTCGGCTTGGCGTGCACGGCGTTCCGCAAATAGCCGGTGAGATGCGAACTCATCAGGATCATCGCCACGTCGAGCATCGCCATGTCGATGCGCTGGCCCTTGCCGGTACGCTCGCGCTGGAACAGCGCCGCCGACAGGGCGAAAGCGCCGGTCATGCCGGTCGCGTAGTCGACCGCCGGCGATCCGAACTTGATCGGGATTGACCTCGGGCGTTCCCGTCATCGCCATGATCCCGGACGTCGCCTGGATCACGTGGTCGTAGGCCGTCTGCCGGCTGCGCGGACCCTGCTGGCCGAATGCCGAGAACGAGGCGTAGATCAGACGCGGGTTGATCGTGGCGAGCGCGTCATAGCCGAGGCCCAATGCTTCAAAAGCGCCCGGACGATAATTCTCGATGAACACGTCGGCGGTTGCGACCAGTTTCTTGAGAATGTCACGGTCCTTCTCCTGCTTTAGATCGAGCGTGATTGAACGCTTGTTGGACGCCTGCGTGAGGAAAGCCGTGCCCATGTTTCGGCGATTGAGCTCCTTGTCCGTGCCTGCGCCGCGACTTTGGTCGGGATCGTCCGGGTGTTCGACCTTGATCACATCAGCGCCGAGCACCGCCAGTTGATAGGCCGCGAATGGCCCCGCCAGCACATGGGTGACGTCAATCACTCGGATGCCCTCGAACGGCTGCATGCTGTCCTCCCGCGTCTGGGCGGCGAGCATACCCGGTCAACGCGGGACGGGCTCAAGTCCTTTCGCCTTGAACAGCGCCGTTGCGGCGGGCGCGGCCAAGGCGTCGATCAAGGCTCGGGCGACGTCCTTTGCCTTGCAGGCGGCACTGACACCCGCGGAAAAAACCGTGTACAGCTGCAGTTCGCCCGGGAACGGCCCGACGACATCCACGCCCGCGACGGGCAGCAGCTCGGGGGTCTGCTGCACTGCCATGTCCGCCTCGCCGCGCGCGACCAGCTCCGCGATGCGGCCACTGCCACCCAATACGATTTTGCCGCGCATTGCTTCGGCAATACCGAGCCGGGCGAGTATGCTTTCGAAATACAGTCCGCTCGTGCCCTCTCGCGAGCGCACGACCGACCGCGCGGCGAGCAGTGCGTTCTTGAAGGCATCGACGCTCGCGATATCGGGGATGGCAGCACCCTTGCGCACCGCAACGCCGAGACCGGAACGGCCAATGTCAACGCAGCTTTCGCCGGCAATTTTGCCGCGCTCTACCAATGCATCGATCACCGGGCGCGTGACAATCGCTACATCGAATGGAATGCCGTCCTCGATCTTACGCTTGAGTGCATTGGCGGGGTCGTAGTCAATCATGAGCCGCGCCCCGCTCGCGCGCTCGAACGACGGCCCAAGCTCGCGCAATACGGCTTCGACGGCGTGGGTGCTGAGAACCTTAATGTCGGCCACCTGCCGAGCCTCCAGCCTCTGATCGCCGCGGCCATGGCCGCCAGCTAGGCCCTATAATGCCGTGTTTTCTGCCCCATTCAGCTCGCTCTTTTATCGGTAACCTTCAGCGCCTATATTCCTAGGTGCCGGGGCAACCCGGCTATGGCGATAAATGGCCGTCGTAATAAACCCATCGGACCCGGGGGCAGTACCCGGCGCCTCCACCCAAGCCCGCAACCAGACCCGGCGGATTCGGGCTTCGGCGGGGGCGAACTAGGATCGACGAGGGCGTAAAGGGCGTGCTTTTGCTCGGCATGGTACCGCCGTTATCGGGCCGTCTCATAGTTGCAAACGACAACTATGCTCCGGTTGCTCAGGCCGCGTAAGCGGTTTGAAAGACCGAACTAAAGCCCTGACGGGTTAAGCTCCGTCAGGCGGGGTCCGGAGGCACCTGGCAACAGAAGCCTCCACTTCATCTTCTCCTGCAATGGTATGCGATTATGACAGTGGGCCCCTGAAAGGCACGCGCGGGGATAGCGCGGGGCGCGTGCGGCGCGGTACATTCACGCGATTCACGAAAAGGCGCGTCCGCCATGGCCGACCAGATCCGCTACGACCTTCTGACCCAGCAGGCACTTCGGGGCGTCGTGCGCAATGTCCTGACGGATACCGCCAAGAAGGGATTGCCGGGCGATCATCACTTCTACATTTCGTTTAATACACGCGCCGACGGCGTGCGCCTGTCGGACCGGTTGCGCGCGCAATACCCCGATGAGATGACTATCATCCTTCAGCATCAATTCTGGGATCTGAAGGTCGGGGATGACGAATTTGAAGTCGGCCTGTCATTCGGAGGCATCCCCGAAAAACTCACGGTGCCATATGAGGCGATCAACGGATTCTTCGATCCCTCGGTTCAGTTCGGTCTGCAATTCGAAGAAGTGGTCGAGGGCGAAGAACGCCAGGCTCCGGCGAATGCGCAAGAGGCGCCGACAACCCGG
Source organism: uncultured Alphaproteobacteria bacterium (assembly GCA_963815055.1). Taxonomy (GTDB): domain Bacteria; phylum Pseudomonadota; class Alphaproteobacteria; order Rhizobiales; family Xanthobacteraceae; genus Pseudolabrys. The sequence goes on from CAWFEU010000007.1 coordinate 259,292, forward strand.
AAGAAACGTTTGCCGGCCGGTCCGCCGGCCGCGGCTGACCAGGCCGAGACTGCACCGCCGGCACGGCCGGCCGCGCCAGCCGCCAGGCGCGAGAAGCCTGAGAAGCCCGACAAGCCCGCCGCCGGTGGCGGCGGCGAAGTTGTCCGGCTTGACCGCTTTCGGAAAAAATAGCTATCGCCCTCGCGCAAAGCGCGCCCGGACTTGTATCTCACGTTGGTCGGCGTAGCCTCGCGCTGAACCAATCGGGTTTTGGCAGCGTTAGACGAATTCCATGGCGAGGGCGCGCAAGACATCCGTCAAAACCCGTCTGGAGAGCGACGCTTTCGGGCCGTTGGAAATTCCCGCCGACAGTCTTTGGGGCGCGCAAACCCAGCGCTCGCTGCACAATTTTCGTATCGGCACCGAGCGGATGCCGATCGAGATCGTGCGCGCGCTTGGGCTGATCAAGCGCGCCGCGGCCGACGTCAATTGTGCGTTGGGATCGCTCGACCGCAGGCGTGCCGCGGCCATGGCCGCCGTGGCGCAAGAAATCGCTGACGGCAAGCTGGACAAACATTTTCCGCTGCTGGTCTGGCAGACCGGGTCGGGCACGCAAACCAACATGAATGTCAATGAAGTGATCGCCAATGCCGCCAATCTCAGGCTGGGCGGCGTTCTCGGCGCCAGATCGCCGGTGCATCCGAACGATCACGTCAACATGAGCCAATCGTCAAATGATTCAATCCCGACCGCCATGCACATTGCTGCTGCGTTGGAGATCGAGCGACACCTCAAGCCGGCCCTCGCGCACCTGCTCAAGGCGCTCAATAACAAGGCGAAGGAGTTTGCGGGCATCATCAAAATCGGGCGCACACATACGATGGATGCGACGCCTGTCACGCTCGGCCAGGAGTTTTCCGGCTACGCCGCGCAAACGAAGTCTGCGCTCGCGCGGCTCGCGCTGGCGCAACGCGAGCTATATCCGCTTGCGCAGGGCGGCACCGCGGTTGGCACGGGCCTCAACTCGAAACCGCAATTTGCAAAGGCATTCGCCCGTCGCATTGCCAGGCTGACCAGGTTGCCTTTTGTCAGCGCGCCCAACAAATTCGAGCACATGGCCGGCCACGACGCCTATGTCTTTGTGCACGGCGCGATCAATTCCGCCGCCACCGCGCTGTTCAAGATCGCGAATGATATTCGCCTGCTCGGCTCCGGTCCGCGCTCGGGCCTGGGCGAACTGATTTTGCCGAGCAATGAGCTCGGGTCTTCGATCATGCCAGGCAAAACCAATCCGACCCAGAGCGAGGCCCTGACCATGGTCTGCTGCCAGGTCTTCGGCAACAACACCACCATGACAATCGCCGGGAGCCAGGGACATTTCGAACTCAACGTCTACAAGCCGGTGCTCGCCTACTGCATGCTGCAGTCGATCCGCCTGCTGGGCGATGCGGTGAACTCATTCACCGACAATTGCGTCACGGGAATTCGCGCCAACGAACCGCGGATTCGCGAGCTCATGCAGCGCTCACTGATGCTGGTTACCGCGCTCGCGCCGAAGATCGGCTACGACAAGGCCGCGCAAGTTGCCAAGGCAGCCCATGCCAACGGCACGACTCTGCGCGAGGAAGCCCTTCGCCTCGGATTTGTAAGCGCGGCGGAATTTGATCGTCTTGTCCGACCGGAAAAAATGACACGGCCCCGCTAGCGCCGTCGTGCCCGACGCATTTTCCTGATGTTGATGAATAAATTAGCACTTCACATTATCATTTTGTCGGAACCGGCGGCGCGGTCATGAGTTGTATTCAGAGCAAATACCGACGAGTCGGGTAGTCAACATAAGTATCCTGCTACTGGTTTAGTGAGTTTCAGGGGGAGTTTTTTCGAATACCGAAAAAGTGCCGTAGCGTTTTAGTTGAACTCTTTTCGTGATCTCGCCAGTAAAATTCTGGCTCGGGATAAATATACATTGGCTAGTCGTATAGTACCTCTCCAATCGTCGTCATTATTTGTTGTGGTATTCGTTCGCGCGCATACACGGAACTTTTGCAGTCAACTAACCGTGTATTGAATTGCAGCAGGAAACGGCCACAAAATATCCAATGCAATCTTGTGGAAACTGCCAAGAAATTTCCGAAAGGCGAAATTTCGCCCACGTGTGGGCGCATTTGGCAGCGAAGGTTGGATGTTAGCTGAACGCTGAACTGAAACGTATCCGGCTACCCCCTCGAGGGCCACGGAATGGCTGAAGTGATCAATCTTCGGACCGTGCGCAAGCAAGCCAAGCGGCAACAACACGATCAGCGTGCCAACGCCAATCGTATTGCCTTTGGCGAATTTAAACGTGTCCGAAAGCTTGAAACGGCGCAGCGGGCGAAAGCCCGACGTGACCTCGATCAGTGCCGGATTGAAATAGGGGACCGCTAATGAAATCTCCGGTAGTCAAACGTTCGATCGTTATCGCAGGTCACAAGACGAGCGTTAGCCTTGAGGACGCTTTCTGGAAGGGGCTCAAGGAAATCGCGAATGGCAGGGAAAAGACTCTGTCGGATCTCGTGGCTTCGATCGATACGGATCGCCGTCATGGAAATCTATCCTCCGCGATTTGTCTATTCGTTCTCGACCACTACCGAATGCACAATGGCGAAGAACACAGTGTGCCAAGCGAGGCGCGCGAGGTTCAAAGTGCGTCGCGCTTGATGCATTCAGTTCTGCGGGCCGACTGAGGCCGCCGGCCGGCGCACGTTTTGTGGCGCGGGCGCCGGCCGAATATCAACCGGAGCCGGCAAGGCAGGTGCCTGCTGGCTCTGGTTCTTCGGCGCTGGTCGCGCGCGTTGCGGCGGCGGCGCGTTTTCGATGGTGCGCAGTCGCCTCGTCTGATCATCAACGGCACGCAATGTGAGCCAACCCGTAAGCGCCGACACGTCGACGCTGCGCGCCGGCGCATTTGACGGACCTTTCAGCAACACGAAAATCTCCGGCCGTGCGCCAGCGGCATTTCCCTGCCCCGTGAGTGTCAGTCGTGCATCCAGCGTGCCGTCGGTCAGATCGAGCACGCTCGCTGCCGAAAGGGTTGCGTCTGCGCCGCTAATTGTGACTTTGGCAATCCGCAATTGGCCGGCGGCGACGCTCATGACGGCTTCGGCGCGCTTGAACGACAGCGGCCCGCTCTCCAGCGATTTGACGACCAAACCTGCGATTCGGCCGTTCTCGATCGGCACGCCGCCGTGATCGACTGCGCGGATGGCGGTCGTGAAGGCGCGCGGATCAAAGCCGGCGATTTGACCATCGGTGAGAACAATCTTGCCGGAGCCTTTCAGCGATCCGATCAAGGCAACCGGACTCAAGCCGGTGCCTTCGACCTCAGCCGTCACGGCGCCCTTTCCACGAACTGGCGGTTGCGTCGCCGCGGCCGACCACGCGGCGGCATCCGCGCCCGTCACCGAAATCTTTGCCTGTGCCGTCAGGCCGTCGTCACGACGGCGAAACGAAATCTGGCCGGACATTGGCCCCCCCGCGAGATGCCCGGCGACGTCGGCCAATACGATGTCATCCTTGCCGAGGCGCAACGTTGCCTTGATGTCGCTGGCCGTCATTTGCGGCAGCAATTTTGCCTGTTTGAGCATGAGTGCAACCTGGCCAGAAAATCTGCCAAACAAACCGGCGCCGAACGGTTCGTCCGACCAGTTCCAGGCCGCGCCGGCGCGAGTAGCTTGCGCCGGCAAGCCGACAGCCCAGGCAATGAACGCCGGCACTTCGGCCGCGTCGGCCTCGATCATTCCGTCGATCCGGCGCGGCGATTTATTGCCTATTGCAAGGTGACCGCGAACGCCGGATCCGCCGAGCCTGGCGTCGATGTCATCCAGCGTCACGGCGCCGTCTGCCGTCGCAACGCGCGATGTCAACGTCAGGGGCAAGGGATCGGCATGGCCGGACCCGGCCGATGATTGCAAGGGCCGAACATCGGCCTTCTGAATCTGCAAAGTCCCTTCGATGCTTGGACCTTTTTCGGCGAATAGCCGCGCCTTGCCGTTGGCCTGTGCCAACAGGCCAGCGGCGGACACCTGGACACCGATCGCGATGTCGCCATCGACGGGGCCGTTGACCTGCATCTTCAATTGACCTGCGCCTTTGCCCGCCGCCACGAACCGGTCGAGGCTCAGCATCGCGATCAGCGGCGCACTCTCCGGCGCCGCAAGCGTTCCATCGAGGCTAATGTCTGCGAGCGTGCGCTTCGGCCAGTCGCCCGAGACGCGCGAATGCACATCGATGTGCGTATCGGCGAGATTGCCGGTGACCGCCAGTTGCGCAACGGATTTTTTGTCATCGCCGGAGATATCCGCCGTGGCGTGCAGCTTTGCATGTCCGATGCGATCAATGAGGTTTCTGACCGGGCCGGCCAGTTTCGGAGCAAATGTCTCGGCGATCGTACCGACCGCCGCTGTCTGCCTGGTGTCGAGATCGACACTCAATAAACCACGGGGCGAAGCCCCGCTGGTGTCGACCCGCCCGCTCGCGGCAAAGCTCCCGCCGCCATAGTCGGCGACCGCCAGGCGATCGATCTGCAAGCCGGCGCCATCGATCGTCACGTGGGCGCTCACGTCATGTGCGTCGATACCGGCGAATGTCGCACGCCCGATCTCGGCGGCGAGCGTCATCTCCCCGGGCCGTGCCAACGCGGATCCCGCCAGCATTGCGCGACCGAAATCCAGCGCCGCATCGACATCGAACTGGGCCGCCGTAAGCGTCGCATCAAGCCGGGCCGGCTTGCCCGCTGCCGCGAAGCGGTAGGCCAGCTGTCCGGCGCCAGACTTGCGATCAAGCGCGACCTTGAGCTGATCGACTGCAATCCTGTCGCTCGCGAGCGTCACATTGCCCTGCAACGACAATGGCCGCAGCTCGCCCGGCGCCATTTCACTTCGCCCCTCGAGCCAGCCAACCAATGCTTTGGGATCAGAGGTCTCGATCTCGGTCGGTCCCGAGAAGGCGACGGCGTCGGCCTCAACCGCGAGACGCCCGCTCAAGCGCGCTTGCGTCAGGCCCGGCGCGCGAAACTCGAGCTTGTCGAGGCTCCATCCGTTCCCGCTGCTGCTGATATCGCCGCGCAGGTTCTGAACCGTGCCGCCGCCGAGCGTGACCCGATCAATGCCAATGCCGATCTGAAACGGCAGCGCCGGGCGATACGCGGCGCCCGCCAACTCCGCCAGTTTACGAATCACCGCGGCCGGCGATTGGCGCGCGCCGTCCGCACTCGACACGGCGCGGTCGATATCGATCTGCCGCCCTGACAAGATGCCGTTAAGCCGCGGATGCGCCCCGAATGTCAGATCGGCGACGCCGCCCAGCCTGAATCCGCGATCCTCCGAGCCGTAGAGAAAGTCGACATTCTGGACGAGCGCAGATTGCGCGCTGGCTTTTATCTTCCCGCTCAGCCGCCAAGGTTGGGTAAGAGGCTGGGTGAGATCCTGCGCGGACGGCGCGCCGCCACGCGATCCGATCCCGACCGGCCGTGAAATGCTTACCGCGCCGTCGAAACGCGGGTCACCGGCGGCGAAGACCAGCGTGCCATCCATGTCGATTGTGAGCGGATGTCCGGAGGGCGATGCATTGAGGTGCACCCGGGCGCCGCTCTCGTCGTCAATGCGGCCCACCGTGAGACGATAGTGGTAGTGTCGGCCACTGATTGTGACCACGCCCGCTCCCTTGATCGGGCCGGCCAGCGAGCGCGCCTCTCCGATGAACGACACGCCGCCAAGCGTGGCACTCGCGCCGCTCGCCGCATCGTTGAGTGCAATCGTGCCATCCTCAATGCTCAGCCGGTCGATCGACAATTCGTCTGGCTTGAACGCGACCGCGAGGTTCGGGGCGTGCACATGGCCGGACCTGTCGAGCCCCAGGCTGACCTGCGGCCCGGCAAGCTGCAGTTCGGCCGCGCGCCATTCGCCACGCATGAGAGGACCGAGCGCGAACTCGACGCCCAGCGAACGGGCGCGGACGGCGTCAGCGCTGTCGCCGACGACAATGTCATGCAGGACGAGGCGCGGCGACGGCAGCAGGCGCACATCGATGCTACCGGTCACGCGCACGGGCACGCCGGTGAGGCGGCTCGCCTCGGTTTCGAACAATGCGCGGTGATTGCTCCAGTCGATCAGCAGCGGACCCACCAGCGCCGCGACGAGCGCCAGGATGATCGCAATCGCCAATCCAAGCAAAGTGGTTTGCAACGCCCGCTCCAGCACCGAACCCGCATCCGGCGCGCCTCGTGGCTCATCTTCGCGAAATCTAATGCATTTTGGCGATTTTTGGCGGCGAATCTATGTCGCTACGCGATGTCATAACCGGAACGGGCATCCAATCTGGGTATGTTGGCCGTGGGCTCGCCCGGCCTCTCCGCCGTCATGGCCGGGCTCGTCCCGGCCATCCACGTCTTAATGCCTGCAAGACGTGGATGCCCGCGACAAGCGCGGGCATGACAATTGAGAGACCGCGCTCGCGACGCTCGCGCCCCGGAATCACATACATCCCGCCTACGCGCCGGAATAGGCGGCATCCCGATCAACCCAGCGAAACGATCTTCCCCGGATTCATGATGTTTTGCGGGTCGAGCGCGCGCTTGATCGAGGCCATGACATTGAGTGCCGCCGCGCCATGTTCGGCCACCATATATTTCATCTTCCCCTGCCCCACGCCGTGCTCGCCAGTGCAGGTGCCGTCCATGGCCAGCGCACGTTCCACCAGCCGTTCGGATAGCGCCTTTGCGCGCTTCACCTCATCGGCATCGTCCATGTCGATAAGCAATGTGAGATGAAAATTTCCGTCGCCGACGTGGCCAACGATGGGCGCCAGGATTCGACTTTCCTCAATATCGCGCTGCGTTTCGGTCACGCATTCCGCCAGGCGTGAGATCGGGACACAGACGTCCGTGGCGACCATGGAAGCGCCCGGCCGCAGCGTGAAGTTCGACAGCGCCGCGTGGTGGCGCGCCTCCCACAGCCGCGTGCGTTCTTCCGGCCGTGTCGTCCACGTGAACGGGCCACCGCCGAATTCCGCGGCGATTTCGCCGAAACGCTTGGATTGCTCGGCTACCGAGGTCTCGGTGCCGTGAAATTCGAGGAACAACATCGGCGTCTCGGGAAGGCCGAGCTTGGAGTGCAGGTTGCAGGCGCGCACTTGCAGGGCGTCAAGCAATTCGATGCGCGCAACCGGAATGCCGGATTGAATGGTGTGGATTGCCGTGTTGCAACAGGCCTCAACAGACGGAAACGGACAGGTCCCGCCGGAAATCGCTTCCGGGATGCCGGAGAGGCGCAGCGTCAACTGCGTGATGACACCGAGCGTGCCTTCCGAACCGACCATTAGCCGCGTGAGATCGTAGCCGGCCGACGTCTTCTTGGCCCGCCTTGCGGTGTCGATCACTTCTCCGTTTGCCAGCACGACCTTGAGCGCGATCACATTGTCTTTCATTGTGCCATAGCGCACGGCATTGGTGCCGGAGCAGCGGGTCGCGGCCATGCCGCCAAGCGAAGCGTCGGCGCCGGGGTCGATCGGAAAGAAAAGACCGCTGTCGCGCAGTTGCTCGTTGAGCGCCTTGCGCGTGATTCCCGGCTCGACGACGCAATCGAGATCCTCGGCGTGCACAGCGAGGACCTTGTTCATGTCGCGGAAATCGATCGACACGCCGCCGCGCGGCGCGTTGACATGGCCCTCGAGCGAGGTTCCAACCCCGAACGGAATTATCGGCACGCGGTTGGCCGAACAGATGCGCACGATCTGTTGCACATCTTCTGTGCTCTGCGGATAGACCACGGCATCCGGGGGTTGGTTGACGATCCAGGTGACGGTATTGCCGTGCTGCTCGCGCACCGCCTGCGACGTCACGACGCGGTTGCCGAACGCTGCTGTCAGCGCCGCGATTACGGCCTTGATCGCCGCCGGATTGCGGTTGTCCTGCTCGGCAGCGACGTCAGCCAGGGCCATGGGTCATTTCTCCGCTCATGCGCCGGCGGACGTTAGCAGAGGAATGTGTGAGGATGAAACGCGGCCGGCGACTGCGCCGGCCATTCGGTCAACGAGGATTGATAAGCGCCGTCAGTGCGCAATCAGGCGAAGAGGTACCAGACCTGTTCGGACGCGGGCGGCTGCTGCGGATCGGCGGGCGCTTCCCTGGTGAGCGAAACGACCCACGCCGTGACCATCGTCGCGACCACGAGCACATACGTGCCCCGAGCCAATCTGCCGACCATTGTGACGCTCCCTTATTTTTTTTCAGAATAGTCCAATAGGCCCGCCACGCGCGGTTGTCCTTAATTTTTGGTTAATCCGGATAAGCCATTGAAATCCCGGCCTCCAGGCGAGGTGTTAAGGTGGACGCGTCAACGCCGCTGTCGTAGTTTTTGACAAGTTCCGTTTCGTTTTTCCGTTCCTTGTCCACTCGGAGTTTGTGATGGCCGGCCCCGTGATTGCAGTGACTGACAGTGTTTTCCCCACGCTCGATCCGGCCAAGGCCGCGCTGGCGCGACTCAATCCCACCTACCGCATGTCAAAGAGCGTCAACGCCGACGACATCGTCGCGGTGGCCAAGGACGCCGATGCGGTGCTGGTGACCTACGCCAAGCTCACGCGCGAGGTTCTCACCCAATTCACGCGCTGCAAGGCGATCGGTCGCTTCGGGCTCGGCGTCGACAACATCGATCTGCCCACCGCCAAGGAAAAAGGCATCGCCGTCAACTACGTGCCGGATTACTGCATCCGTGAAGTGTCGGATCACGCCATGGCGCTGCTGCTGTCGCTGATCCGCAAAATTCCGCTGTCGAACAAACTGGTGCAGAGCGGCCGATGGGAAATGCCGGCGGTGGTGCCGATCCGCCGCATCGAAGGCACGGTGCTCGGGCTCATCGGATTCGGTCACATTCCGCGCCTGGTGGCGCCCAAGGCGCAGGCCTTCGGCATCAAGGTGATCGCCCACGATCCCTTCGCAAAGCCCGAAGTGTTCAAGGCCGCCAATGTCGAGAGCGTCGACCTCGACACGCTGTTCAAGACATCCGACTACGTTTCGGTGCATGCGCCGCTGTTGCCCGCAACGCGTGGCATGATGAATACCGCCGCCTTCGCCAGGATGAAGAAGGGCGCCTACATCGTGAATACAGCGCGCGGGCCCTTGATCGACGAGCCGGCGCTGATCGCGGCACTCAACTCCGGGCAGATCGGTGGCGCCGGCCTCGACGTGGTGGCGGCGGAACCGCTGGCCAAGGATTCACCGCTCATTGGCCGCGACAACGTCATTATCTCTCCGCACACTGCGTTCTATTCGATCGAAGCGCTCAACGAGCTGCAGGCCAAATGCGCGACCGACGTCGCGCGCGTCTTGAGCGGCGAAAAGGCGGTTTATCCGATCAGCGCATGAATGACTTCAGCACGGCCAGTAAAGCGGGCTCTCTTCACCTCTCCCACAGGGAGAGGTCGACCGCCGAAGCACTTGCGTAGGCGGGCGGGTGAGGGGTTATGGCCTATTGCGAGTCGGTAACCCCCTCACCCCACCCCTCTCCCCAAGGGGGAGGGGGAGCACGCTGCGCTCTTTTCAGGACATTCAACAACTTGGATTCGCTCTAAAATGCTCGATCGCACTGACCTCGAACCGGTCTTCTTCGCGCCCTTCGTGTCATCGCTGATGCGCGTCGAGCCGCAGTGGATCGATTACAACGGCCATCTCAACATGGCCTATTACAACGTGCTGTTCGACCGCGCGGTGGACGAGGTCTACGACCTCCTTGGCTTCGGGCTCGATTATCTCAAGCAGCACAATCATTCGACCTTCACTGCCGAGGTGCACGTGCGCTACGTGCGCGAGCTGCGTGAAAACGATCCGGTGCGTGTGACATTCCAGCTGCTCGACTACGATTTAAAGCGCGTCCACTATTTCGAGCAATTGTTTCACGCGACCGAGGGCTGGGTCTCGGCCACGTCGGAAAACATGACGCTGCATGTCGACATGGCGGCAAAAAAAGTCGCGCCGTTTCCCGCAAAGATCATGAGCGCGCTCGTGCGCATGAAAGCAGCGCATGGGCAATTGCCGCGGCCGGAAGCCGCCGGGCGGCGCATTGCCATGCCGCGGAAGGATTGAGTAGCGGCCTGTAGCGCTGCCAGAATGACGGCGGGCTCCCTCTCCCCAACGGGGAGAGGGTTGGGGTGAGGGGGGCGGATCTCTCAATAGGCTATAACCCCTCACCCGGATCGCTTCGCGATCCGACCTCTCCCAATGGGAGAGGTGAAGCAGCGACTCGACCCGCTACTTCCCCGCCAGTTTCGTCGCGTCGGCGTGCACGCTGGTATCGATGAGCGTGGCCGTCGGCACCGCCTTTGGAATGACGCCGGCTTTGACAAAAAGCTGCTGCATCCATTCGATGCGATCGGCCGGGATCGCCAGCGTCGGGTCGATCTGCTTGTCGCGGATCGCCTGGTCGGCGATGAATTCCGCGCGTTTGTCGTCCGGCTTGGCGTTGGTCATTTCATGCGAGACTTTGATGGTCTCGTCGCGATGCGTTACGGCGAATTTGTAGGCGTCCATTTCCGCCGCGATGAACTTGACGAGATCGTCGCGCCGCTCGGCCAACACCTTGCTGCTGGTGGCCACGCAGAGCCGGATGAATTTCGGCACCGTGGTGCCGCCCTTGGCCAGCACCTTGATGTTGGCCGGCATGACCGCCTCGAATTCATTCGACACCACCGCTGCGTCGGTGATGCCGGCGACCAGCGATTTGTAGCGGTCGAGATCGGCGCCCTGCGTCGCCAGTTTCACGTCCGAAAACGGAACATTGGCGGCATCCAGCATGCCGCGGAACAGCAGGTCGGGCAGCGAACCGGGCGACGAAATGGCGACGGTCTTTCCCTTTAGATCGGCCAGCGTCTTGATTTCCGCCTTGGCGAGCACGACCTGCGGCATGCCCGGCCAGGTGCAGCCGACGATCTTCACCCCGGTGCCGCGCACGCCGGCGACAATCGATTCCGCCGCGCCCATGTCAACGCTGTCGATCTCACCGGAAATCAAAGCCTTCATCAACGTTGCGCCGGCCTTGATCTGAAGAATTTGGACTTTCAATCCGCGCTTGGCGGCAAAGCCGCCTTTATCGACCATCGCGATGAAGCCGGCGTCGCTCTTGGCTTCGAGGATGCCGTGCTTCCAGACCTTCTCCTGCGCGTGGGCGGCGGAGAGGCTGCATAGAAAGGCAACTGCAAGAACCGGCGACTTAAATGACATGAGCATGAATCCTCCACGTATTGCGGCTCATCATGCCCGGCCTTGGGCCGGGCATCCACGCCTTTCTTGTCGTCAGTAAAGCAAGACGTGGATGGCAAACGCAACTCGGGCCTGCCCGAGTTGCCCAATTTAAATACTAGCGACAAGCCCGGCCATGACAAATTGCGGGTTATCTAAATCCTGTACTCACCGCCGCGCTTGCGGCCCTGATCGACGTTGAGAAAGAGGTGTTCGAGGGTCGGGCGTTTTTTAATCAGGCCCTGGTCGTGCGAATAGCCGACCAGGGTGTCGAGCACCTTGCGATTTTTCCCCGAGAGCCCGTATTCCCATGGATCCGCGCCGAGGACACGCTCCTGCTCCTCCCAGGCATCGCGATACCAGGCGAGCGGCACGATGCGCGGGTTTGCCATGCGCTTCATGGCGACGGCCTTGGCCTCATTGAAAGCCCGGAACAGATTGATGGCGAGCCAGGGATGCGCGTCCGCCAGCGACTGGCGGATACCGAGCACATGCATGATCGGGAAAATGCCGGTGCGCTTGAAATAGGCCATCTCTTCCGCCTTGTGATCGGGAAACAGCCGCGCCACGCGCGGGTCCTTGGCGACAAACGGCTTGACGAAATCGGAATGGAAAACCGCGTCGAGCTCGCCTTCGGCCAGCATGCTGTCGACCGATTTGTTATCCGGCAGGCAGGAATATTTGATGTCGGACGGTAGCGCCACTTTGACGTCGTCTTCGATTTCGGCCACCCATTCGATGCTGTTGAGCGGCACGCCATATTCATGTTGCAGGATGCCGCGCATCCACAACACTGCGGTCGTCATCATCGTCTTCACGCCGATCTTGCGGCCGCGCAGATCGGCGGGCTTGGTGATGCCTTTCGACGTGTTGATGAACATGAAGCCGTGCCGGAAGCGGCGATGCAAGAACACCGGGACCGCGCGGAACGGAAGGTCGTTGTCGCGTGCCGCGAGATATGATGAGCCGGACAGTTCGGCGATATCGAATTCGCCGTTGTTGAGAAAGCGCCAGTGGCGCGTCGCCGAATCCATGTCTGCGAGAATGGTCAGGTCGACGCCATCGACCTCCACCTTGCCTCGCAGCAGGGGGCGGATGATTTCGTAGTCGCCGCAGGCGAGCGTCAGTGTGAGTTTTTTGGGCATCCCACGTTCCTTTTACGTCATTCCGGGGCGCGCCGAAGGCGCGAACCCGGAATCCAGCAAAGACGGCGGTCTATGTATCTGGATTCCGGGTCCGGCGCTAACGCGCCGTCCCGGAATGACAAATACGGTTCAATGCCCCGTCGCCAGTGCGGCGAGCTTGCCCGGATCCTCGGGCAACCGGGTGCCGCGCCACACCACGTGCAGATCCGGCCGCACCAGCAGAAAGTCGGTGCCGTAGATGTCGCGTGGGCGCGGCTCGTCGATGTCGAGCATTGAAAACGGCGCCGATAAAGCGGCAAAGGCCCGCGCCAGCGCGGTGCCGTCGTCGTTGCCAGTGTCGTCGCCCTGCCCGCCGGCAAGCCGCAGCAATGTGTAGCCGTCGCCGATGCGATCGTGCAGCGCCGTGCCGTCGGCGAGCCACACATGCGGGAGCCGCGCCCCCGGCCAGGTCGTCGGCACATATTTCATGAAATCGGGCTCCGGGCCCTTGCCCGCTTCCGGCCAGATGATCGGCGAGCCGGCATAGCGGTAGCCCAGTTCGGCGCCGATCATCTCATTGCTCTTGCGCTGCTCGACGTCGGCGATGCGCGCGAGATTGGCGCGCGTCTCTGCGCCGTCCGGCGTCTTGTCGCGGATATTCGGTTTATAAGCCGCGCGCCAGGCGCGCCGCCCGCGCGAGGCATGGCGCGAGGCCTCGACGTTACGCGCGCCGACCTGCCGGCGCTCGATTTCATACGAGCGCAGGAGCGCCGGCCCACCCCACCCTTTCAGTGTCGCCGCGAGCTTCCACGACAGATCGATGGCGTCGCCAACCCCGCTGTTCATGCCGAGCCCGCCGGTCGGGATCACCAGATGCACCGCGTCCCCCGCCAGGAACACCCGTCCCTGCCCGTAACTGTCCGCCAGCAGCAAGTTCTGCCGCCACGGCTGGCAAGACAGCATTTCATATTTCACCGGCATCGCGACAATCTGCTCGAACATCGTCGTCATGTCGTCGTCGCTGTCGACCACCGCATGCAACGTGAAGTGACGCGTGGAATCCTGCACGATCAGGAATGAATTGTGCGCATCGGCGACGTGATAGTGCCGGCCTTTGCCGATCGGAATGCGTTCGAACAGGTCGTCGCAGCGGTAGAGCGCCTGCCGGAGTTGCAGCAGGTTTGCTTCGCCCTGCAGCTTGATGCCAAGTTGCCTCCGTACATTACTCGATCCGCCGTCGCAGCCGACGAGATATTGCGCCTGATATTGTATCGTCGAACCGTCGCGACGCTTCACGCGCGCACGCACCGAACCTGTGTCTTGCTCGAAATCCAGAAATTCGCAGCCGTAACGTACGTCAATCCTGGGCAAGGTCTCGGCCACCGACTTCAATAGCGGCTCGAGCGTGTATTGTGAGATCAGTTGATATGGCTCGAGCGGCATCGAGCCGTCAGCGCAGGCGGCAATCTCGGCCTGCGCCTGCGCGGCCGACGGGAAAGGCAGGTGCAGCAGCGGCGGCTCGACCAGGGAGGTGACGATGAACACGTCCATCGGCACGTCGCGCGGAAAACCGGCGTCACGGATTTTTTCGGCGATGCCGAGCCGCCGATAGATCTCCATGGTGCGGGCGTTGCACCGCTCCATTTTCGGTAAAAATTGTGGCGCATCCTTCTGCTCGAGCAGGATGCAGCGCACCCCGCGGCGGCCAAGATCGATGGCGAGCGTGAGCCCGACCGGCCCGGCGCCGACAATGATGACTTGCGTGTCCAACTCACACTTCCGCGACGAGTGAAAACCCGCGATTGTCTAGCACAGAGTGGCGGGGGTTGGGACGAGCGCACAACTTCCGCTGTCGTCCCCGCCACCGGGTCCGCGCGAAGCGCGGCCCGATGATAAACTCCGACGGGGACCCATACGCCGCAGCCCATCGAGAGACTGCGGAGTATGGGTCCCGGGCCGCGCGGTGCATGCCAAAGCGGCGCCCGCTATAATGTGCCTCTTTAAGCGGGGCACGCATGCCACGACCATTGATTGCATTCGTCTTCCTGTGCCTGGGCGCGGCGCAGGCTCAAGCGCAAAGTCCGGCCTCGCCCATCATGCAGGATTGCCTGCGTCTCAAGGCGCTCAAGATCGACTGGGGCGACCGGGAGAACGCCGCAAAGCATCGTAAGCTCTGGCTCGATACCTGCCGGCAGGCCTACGCAACCAACGGCGATGATCCGCACATCAAGGTCGCGCTGGCCGGTGCAATGACCGAGCGCACGGAATTCATCCCACTGCTGCGCGCGGCAATCGCGCAGGACGACACCGAGGCAATGCTGCTACTGTTCAACGACTTCAATTCATTCGACGGCCATCCGGGCCGGCCTGACCTGATCCCGCGCGCCGAAGCCGAAAAGGCGCTGCGCCGCGCGGCCGAACTCGGCAATGCCGATGCGACCTTCCGGCTCGCCACGATCCTGACGCGCGGCGGCCCGATCAGGCACGACATGGCCGGCGCGCGTTATTGGGGCGAAAAGGCGCTTGCTAATCCACCGAAGGACATGCGGCCAAATGACGTTGCGGTGGTGGTCGGCGAATGGCTGTCCCAGTCCGACAAGGCCGACGAGCGCCAGCGCGGCATCGACATTTTTGAAAAGCTGACCAAGGCCGGCCGCGGCGATGCGCAGGCATACCTGGCGGTTGCCATTCGGGCCAATGACCCCGTGCGCGCGCGCCAGCTTCTTGAAAAAGCGGTGCGCAGCTATCCGGGGCATGCGCTGCAGCCTTTGTCCGACATGCTGATCAAGGGTGAAGGCGGGCCGGAAGATGAAAAGCGTGCGTTGTATCTGCTGCAACACAGCCCTTACGACGCGCAACACGCCAAATGGATGCTTGGACAGTTGACTCTTGAAGGGCGCCTCCTGCGCCGCGACGTCGCCGCCGCGGTGAACCTGCTACGCCCGTGGGGACAATGGGATTTTGACACGCGCCTGCAACTCGTGCGGCTGGCCGCGGACAATCCCGACGTGCAGGTGGACTATCCCGAGCGCTTTCTCCAATGGGCGACCGAAGACGCCGAAGTGGACGAGCCCGGCGCGATGGACGCGCTGATCGCGCTCAAGCTGTCACACCATACGCAATTTGCCGACAAGGCCAGCGGCTGCGCGCTGGCCGAACGCGCGGGCAAAAAATTGGACGAATGTGCCGCAAAGTAAATTCGGATTTGCCTTTCGCCTGTCATTGCCGGGCTTGACCCGGCAATCCATGATGCCGTTCTACAAACTCATTGTAAGACTACCCGTACCGCGCCTCATCCGGGTCAAGCCCGGGCATGACGCCGAGTGTGGTGCGCGCGCGAGGATGAACGGAATATGCTGCACAGAATTGGCGTTGCTCGCGATCTTCCGCCCGCGTATCGCGATGCGGAACAAGAGCATGGCGCGCAGCTTCCCATTTCTTGTCATTCCGGGACGGCGCGTCAGCGCCGGACCCGGAATCCAGAGACAGCTTCCGAAATTGTTCTGGATTCCGGGTTCGAACGCATATTTGCACAAGTCGGCTATAGCCGACTTGTGATGCGCGCCCCGGAATGACGGCGTGAATTAAGTTGTGACCGAAAAATGCCACCACCGCATCGCGATTGACTCATTTTGAATTCGGCCGATAGCATTCTTTATCGCGGTGCGCGTGTACTGAATCGCGGTACGGAGCAACAATGACAACGACTACCGGAGAAGCTGCCGCGCACCGGCACGCGAAACGCTCGATTGAAATCCGCGAACATCGCATCCCCAGCGCCGGCAGCGCGCCCTACATTTGCGTCGAGGGACCGGATCGCAATCTGTGGTTCTGCGAAAGCGGCGCCGCGAAAATCGGTTGCTTCGATACGCGCAATGCAGCGTTCATGGAATTTCCGCTGCCGACCGAAGGCGGAACGCCCATCGGTATCGCGCTCGGCGGTGACGGAAACCTGTGGTTCGCGCAGAAAAAAGCCAACAAGATTGGCCGCCTGACGCCAGCGGGAGCGCTCGCCGAATTTCCGGTCCCTACCGCAAATGCCGGGCCGGATGGCATCGCGCTCGGACCGGACGGCAATGTCTGGTTTTCGGAAACAGAAGTGAGCCAGATTGGCCGCATCACGCCGGATGGCGCCATTACCGAATTCAAGAGTGGCATTACACCCGGCAGCAAGCCATTGTCGATCGTGGTGCGCGACGATGCACTGTGGTTCAGCGAAGCGGCCGGCAACCGCGTCGGCCGCATCACCGTCGACGGCGCGGTGAGTGAATTCGAGATTCCCACACACGACAGCCAGCCGCGCGCCATGGTTACGCATGCCGATGGTAGCATCTGGTTCGTCGAGACCGGCGCGAATGCGCTCGGCCGCCTGGGCCGCGACGGAAAATTCCAGGATTTCAAGTTTCCAACGCCGAATGCGTCATTGCGGGGCGTGACGGTGGGGCCGGATGGCAATCTCTGGTGCACCGAGAACTTCGCCAACAAGATCGGCCGAATGGCGCCCGATGGCGCGTTGATCGGCGAGTACGACATTCCGACACCGGCAAGCGGCGCGCGCTGCATCGCGGCTTTGTCGAATGGCCGTCTCTATTTCACCCAATACGACGCCGGTTCGATCGGGGAAATTGTACTCGACTAGCGTTTATTCGAAGGGGTCACGAGTGGCAGTCGAACGGATCAACTACCGGGCCGGCAAGACCGCGTGCACCGGGGCGCTGGTTTATGACGAGAACGCCAGTGGACTGCGGCCTCTCCTGCTGATGGCGCCAAACTGGCTTGGCGTGAGCGAGGACGCCATCAAGCGCGCGGCCAGCATGGCCGGCAGCAAATATGTCGCCTTCATCGCCGACATGTACGGCGGCGGCAAGATCCCGGCTGGCCCGCCCGAAGCCGCCCCCCTTGCCAACGCGTTGCGGACCGACGCGCCCGAACGCCGTCTGCGCATCGGCGCGGCGCTCGAAACGCTCAGGACTGAAAGCACCAGGCGAAAGATCGGCGACCTCAGACGCCAGGCCGCCGTCGGTTTCTGTTTTGGCGGTGGCAATGTCCTGGAACTCGCGCGCACCGGCGCCGACGTGCAAGCCGTCATCTGTCTGCATGGCGATCTGTTGACGCCGCTCCCAGCCAAGCCCGGCGATATCAAGGCCGCCATCTGCGTGATGCACGGCGCGAAAGATCCGGTGGTGCCGAAAAAGGACCGCGACGTGTTCGAAGCGGAAATGGAAGCTGCGCGCGTCAAATGGCAGATGCTGGTGTTCGGCGGCCTCTTGCATTCGTTCTGCGAAGCTGAATCCGACGTGCCAGGAATCGCCTGCTTCGATCCCGGCGCAGCGCGGCAGTGCTACGCCATGATCGACGACTTTGCGACCGCGGCCTTCGACGGAAAACTTTAAGCTAAAAAATAAGAGCCTAGCCATCGGGGAGAAAACGATATGACAAAATTAGCCCAGATCATTTACGGCTTCATTGTCGCCTGCTATGGCGTTTCGGCACAGGCGCAAACTTATCCGGACCGGCCGATCCGGCTGATCGTCTCAATCGCGGCGGGCAGCGTCACCGACGTCATCATGCGCAAGGCCGGCGCCGAGTTGCAGCCGCGTCTCAACCAGCCATTGATTATCGAGAACCGCGGCGGCGCGAGCGGCATCGTCGCCGCGCAAGCCTGCGCACAGGCAGCGCCCGACGGCTACACGCTATGCGTGATCTATCACAGCACCATGTCCTACAATCCGCTGCTGTTCACCAACTTGCCCTACGATCCCGATCGCGATCTGGTGCCGGTCACACGACTGTTTTTTCTTAATGAAGGGCTATTCGTGTCGTCGGCGCTGGGTGTGAATTCCGTGGCCGAGCTCAAAAAGCTGGCGCAGGCCAAGCCCGACAGTCTTAACTACGCAACGCTCGGCGAAGGCTCGTTCCCTGATCTGTTCCTGAAATGGGTCAATAACCAGTGGGGCACCAAAATCGTCGGCGTGCCCTACAAAGGCGGCGGACCTGCCGCGCAGGCGCTCGCCGCCAACCAGGTGCAGCTGACGCGCTTCGGCATCGGCAATTTCCTCGGACTGATTCAGGCCGGCAATGTGAAGGCGCTCGCTGTGTCAGCCGACAAGCGCTCTCCCCTGCTGCCAAATGTGCCGACGCTGGCGGAGGCTGGCCTTGGTGGCTATCCCGGCCAGGGCTGGTGGGGCCTCGCTGCGCCGAAAGGTACGCCGCCCGCACTCGTGGCGAAGATCAATAGCGAATTCGTCAAGTTGTTCAGCGACCCGAAATTCGTCGACTACCTGAATCAGCAGGCGGTGGTCGCGGCGCCGGACTCACCGGCCGAATTCGCCGCCTTCCTGAAAGAAGATCGCAAGGCGGCCGAGGCGCTGATCAAGATCGCGAACAGCAAGCGCGAGGAGTACAAGGCGGACGGCGCGAAGTAGCGGGCGCCCGTATTCGAGGTGGATCGCCATCATCTTCCGTTCGTCCCCGCGAAAGCGGGGACCCAGAGCACCAGATTTTGAAGTCAGTGCTTGTCCCCTGGATCCCCGCTTTCGCGGGGACGAACGGAGAGTGGGGTAAGCGCCAACCTAATCAATCCATCCCGCTTGCGGGGCGGAATGGGTTTTAAGGCCCGGCCGCCTCTCCCGTTGCCGCTTTGCCACCGCCGAATCCGACCTTGTTTAACGGGCGTTTTCCCCGACGCTGTCCGATAGCGGCAACGGATGCGCGGCGATTTTTATGATCCTGCAGGACGGTTGCGCGCCGCCGCCATTTACGGAGAAACTCGCCACCTGCCGGGTGCGGATCAACCGCGGCCTGGTCGAAGTCGATCCGCGGCCCCTAGCGCCGGGCACGCCGGCGGCCATCGACATTCCGCGCGAGGCGATCAGTGAAATACTCATGCTGAAAACGGCGATGTAATCTCGGAGGCGACCATGGCTGGAGATGAAAACTGGGTCGACGTCGGCGCCACCGACGAATTGTCGCAAACCCCGCTCAGACACGTTGCCGCGATGCAGCGGGACCTGGCGATATCGTACAAGGATGGGACATTCGGCGCGGTTTCCAATGTCTGCAATCATGTCGGCGGCCCGCTCGGCGAGGGTTGCCTCGACGGCGACTACATCGTCTGCCCGTGGCACAACTGGAAATTCCATCGCTCCAGCGGAGTGGGCGAGCCCGGTTTCGAGGCCGATCGCGTTCCCTCTTATCCGGTTAAGGTCGAGAACGGCCGCGTGCTCGTCAACATCGCGGCCGCCACCAAGCGCACCAAGGCGCCGCACGATCCGCATCCCCTCGCGCGTAAAGTCGAGCGCGCCAGCGGGCCGCTGCGGCTTGCGGGCATCGCGACAACGGCGATGGATGCGGAGCATCCGCGTTTTTCCGGCTCGGACCATCTGCTCAATCACGCCTTGAAAGAGGGCGCCGCGCTCGGCGCCGAGACGCGTCTGATCCGGCTCAACGATCTCAAGTTCCGCAACTGCGAGGGTTACTATTCGAAATCAGCGCATGCGTGCACGTGGCCGTGCTCGATCACGCAGATGGATTCCGCCGACCAGATGGACCAGGTCTACGAGGCGCTGGTGCATTGGGCCGACGCCATCATCATCGCCACCCCGATCCGCTGGGGCGCGGCGTCGTCGCTTTATTTCAAGATGGCCGAACGGCTCAACTGCGTGCAGAACGCGGTGACGATCCGCGACCTCGTGCTCATCCGCAACAAGGTTGCCGGCTTCATCATTGTCGGCGGACAAGACAACATCCAGTCGGTCGCCGGGCAGATGCTCGGCTTCTTCGCCGAGCTCGGATTCATATTTCCGCAATTTCCCTATATCGCGCATTCGCGCGGCTGGTCGCACGAGGACATGGAGCGCAATGTCGAGATCGTGCGCGACTCCAAGGACCTCGCCGAAGGCGCGGCTATGCTCACCAAGCGCTGCCTGGATCTCGCCAGGCATCTGATCGAGCGTGATGAGGCGCCGACCTCGATCGAACGTGGTGGCCGCAAGGCGCACCCGCTCGAGATGGAGGCGGAGCGGACGTAGGCGCTGCGCTCGCTTACTTTCACTTTGGTACGTCGCGCGCCATTTCTGCACCGTCATGGCCGAGCTTGTCCCGGCCATCCACGTCTTCCTTATTGAAATGCCGTTAAGACGTGGATGCCCGGGTCAAGCCCGGGCATGACGCGGAGTGTGTTGCACGCGCGGATAGGGCTTTCGCGGCAGAATGAGAAAATGCAAACCTCATTAATCCAGTCGCTCACTCTCTCCCGCTCGTCCCCGCGCCAGCGGGGACCCAGAGCAAATTAGCTCCGTCTGAATGTGTCGCTCCTGGATCCCCGCTGGCGCGGGGACGAACGGAGTATATGGCACAGCTCCGCCGTCTCTTACGGATTCCGGCCGCCCGACATTCAATCAATCTTGGCTTCCAAAACTGTCGCCACAGTCTTAACGTCATGGCCGGGCTTGTCCCGGCCATCCACGTCTTCCTTATTGAAATGCCGTTGAGACGTGGATGCCCGCGACAAGCGCGGGCATGACGGCGGAGAGTCAGGATGACGCCGCGATACGAAAATCAATCAATCCTTCCACCCGAAAATCTCCGCCCCGGCACCGTGAGAAAATAACCGACCGCCTGTCCGCCGTCGGCGCCGAGCACGCTGCCGGTGGTGTAGTGCGAATTCATCGCTCGCCAGAAAAATCGCCGGCCCTGCGATGTCCTCGCCCGAGCCTACGCGGCCCATCGGCACGCCCTTGCGGCGGCCCTCGTAGATTTCCGGATCGGCATACATCGCCTCGGTGCCGGGCGTGCGGATGTAGCCGGGCGTGATCGCATTGGCGCGGATGCCGTAGGGCGCCCACTCCATCGCCTGCAACTTGGTCAGCATGATCAGGCCTGCCTTCACGACGCTGTAGGCGCCGGCCCAGTTGTAGGGAAACAGGCCCGCGATCGAAGCAATGTTGACGATGACGCCGGCCTTCTGCGCGATCATGTGTTTCGCGGCCGCCTGGCTGACGAGGAACGCGCCCTTGAGGCCGATATTCACCGTGGTGTCCCACGCCTCTTCCGGCAGCGCCTCGAGTTTGCCCGGCACGATCTTCATGGCGTTGTTGACCACGATGTCGATGCGCCCGCGCTCCTTGATGATGGTGTCGACGAGCCGGGTGATGTCGGCAGATTTGGCAATGTCGGCGACGACCGCGAGGCTCTTGCTGCCGAATGCGGCTGCGTCCTTGGCCGTGCTCGCTGCAGTGGCGGGGTCGACGTCATTGACGACGACGTGAGCACCCTCGCGGGCATAGGCCAGAACGATATCGCGGCCGATGCCGCGGCCGCCGCCGGTGACCAGCGCCACCTTGTCCTTCAGTCGCACGGATATTCCCCCATAAGTTGTTCAATACAGCCCGGAAATTGACGCTAGCGCATGACCCCGAAAAGTGGGAACCCGTTTTCGGAAGATCATGCGGAAATATGGAAAAAGCCGTGTTGTAAGGCCCACAACGGCATGCAAGGGCTCAAGCCTCCTCGCAAATGGCACCTGCGAATGCCATCTTTGCTGGACGCTCAGGCGGCCAAGGTCACTCACTGCCGCCCCTCAACCGGACAATATGGCCGAGCCCATAAAACGTAACGATCCGCGCAACGACCCTGCGCCGTTGAGCCCGCAACCCGTGGCGGGCGGCATAGCCGCGCGCGCGCTGGGCGCGCGGCCCACACCCTATCTCGCCGATCTCAACCCGGAGCAGCGCGAGGCAGTGGAGACGCTGGACGGCCCCGTGCTGGTGCTGGCGGGCGCGGGAACCGGCAAGACGCGCGTGCTCACCACGCGCATCGCGCACATCCTCAATCTCGGCCGCGCGCATCCGAGCGAGATCCTCGCGGTCACCTTCACCAACAAGGCGGCGCGCGAGATGAAGGACCGCGTCGGCCAGATGGTCGGGCAGATCGTCGAGGGCATGCCGTGGCTCGGCACCTTCCACTCGATCGGCGTGAAGATTTTGCGGCGGCACGCCGAGCTGGTCGGGCTGAAAAGCAATTTCACCATCCTCGACGCCGACGACCAGATCCGCGTGATGAAGCAGATCCTCGAGGCCGAGAAACTCGACGAGAAACGCTGGCCGGCGCGCGTGCTGGCCATGCTGATCGACGGCTGGAAGAACCGCGGGCTGACGCCGGAGAAGGTGCCGTCCGGCGAGGCCGCGAGCTTTGCCAACGGCAAGGGCAAGAAACTTTACATGGCCTATCAGGAGCGGTTGAAGACGCTCAACGCCGCCGACTTCGGCGACCTGCTGCTGGAGAACATCCGCCTGTTTCGCCAGAACCCGGATGTGCTGCGCGGCTTTCAGGAGCGATTTAAATTCATCCTGGTGGACGAATACCAGGACACGAACGTCGCGCAGTATTTGTGGCTGAAGTTATTGGCGCAGACGACGAGTGGGCAGCCATCCACTCCCGTCATTCCGGGACGCCACGAAGTGGCGAGACCCGGAAATCCAGCGCCCGGCAGGGCCTCTGGATTCCGGGTTCGCGCTTTCAGCGCGCCCCGGAATGACAGGGAGAAAAAACATCTGCTGCGTCGGCGACGACGACCAGTCGATCTACGGCTGGCGCGGGGCGGAGGTGGATAACATCCTCCGGTTTGATCATGATTTTCCAGGCGCCAAAGTAATAAGACTAGAAAGAAACTACCGCAGCACCGGCCACATCCTCGCGGCCGCCTCGCACCTTATCGCGCACAATGAAGGCCGGCTCGGCAAGACGCTGCGCACCGAAGATGTGCTGGGCGAAAAGGTGCAGGTCACCGGCGGCTGGGACAGCGAAGAAGAAGCCCGCAATATCGGCGAGGAAATTGAGCAGCTGCAGCGCGACGCGCGCGAGCGCGGCGAGGATCACCCGCTCGACGAGATCGCCATCCTGGTGCGCGCTTCGTTCCAGATGCGCGAATTCGAAGACCGCTTCATCCAGCTCGGCCTGCCCTATCGCGTCATTGGCGGGCCGCGCTTCTACGAGCGCGCTGAAATCCGCGATGCCCTTGCCTATTTGCGCGTGATCGCGCAGCCGGCAGACGACCTCGCCTTCGAGCGCATCGTCAATGTACCCAAGCGCGGCCTCGGCGATGCCGCGCTGCAGATGCTGCATGATTATGCGCGCAAAAAGCGCATCCCGCTCTCGGAAGCCGCCAGCGCGCTCTCCGCCACCGACGAAATGAAGCCGAAGCCGCGCATCGCGTTGCGCGATTTGATGGCCTCGTTCGATCGCTGGCGCGAGAAGAAGGACTCGATGCCGCACACGGAACTGGCCGAGATCGTGCTCGATGAGAGCGGCTACACCGACATGTGGCAGAAGGACCGCTCGGCCGATGCCGCCGGGCGCCTGGAAAACCTCAAGGAGCTGGTGCGCTCCATGGAGGAATTCGAGAACCTGCAAGGTTTCCTCGAGCACATCTCGCTGGTGATGGACCGCGAGGGTAGCGAGGCCGAGCAGGCCGTCAACATCATGACGTTGCATTCCGCCAAGGGGCTGGAATTCGACACCGTGTTCCTGCCGGGCTGGGAGGAAGGCCTGTTCCCGCATCAACGCTCGCTCGACGAAACCGGCCGCGCCGGGCTGGAGGAAGAGCGCCGCCTCGCCCATGTCGGGCTCACGCGCGCGAGAAAAAGCGCGCGCATCTATTTCGCTACCAACCGGCGCATCCACGGGATGTGGACCTCGACCATTCCCTCGCGCTTCCTGGATGAGCTGCCGGAGGCGAATGTCGAGGTGAAGGAGGCCACAGGCGGCGCCGGCGGCTTCGGCATGTCGGGCTATGGCGCTTCGCGCTTCGACGAGATGAATTCCTTCGGCTCCAGCTACACCACGCCCGGCTGGCAACGCGCGCAGGCGCGCAAGGGAAAAGGCGGTTTCTCCGAGAACGGCCAGCCGCGTTATGTGCCGGATGGCGTGTACGACGACCCGGCCTCCGCCGAAGACGGCTCCGGCGGGCAAGCTCGACCGAACAAAGCGGCTAAAGAGAGCTTTACCCGCCATAGCGCGAAGCGTGCCGGCGGGCGTAACAAACCGCTCGTGATCGAAGGCGAGCTCGTCGCGAAATCCACCGGCACGGCATCATCCTTCAGCGCCGGCGACCGCGTGTTTCACCAGAAATTCGGCAACGGCAACGTGGTGGCCGTGGACGGCAACAAGCTCACCATCGCCTTTGACAAGGCGGGCGAAAAGCGCGTGGTGGATAGTTTTGTTGAACGCGCGTGAGCGTCCTCCTCCGCCCTCATCCTGAGGAGGGTGCCAACGGGTCCGCGCAAAGCGCGGCCCGATGACGGGCTCCGCGCCCGTCTCGAAGGATGGGGCGGCCACCCGATCTCGGGTTTACCCGAGATCAGGTAACTCAGCAGCCCAAGTCGGATATATCCGACTTGGGTGGTTCGAGACGCCCGCCTTCGCTAAAGCTTCGGCGGGCTCCTCAGCATGAGGCCGAGAAATCCTCGCTTCCCGCGCAGAGGCTGTGACATAATCGGCAATGGGGCGGCGCGACTTGTGGGAGTCAGCCGTGCGACACCTGATATCCTTGCTCATTCTGACCGGCGCCCTCGCGCTCAGCGGCGCGGCGCTCGCCGGAGATGTCACTTTACCCAAGACAAACGCCGAGCAGCTCAAGAGCGCCTGCGACAAGGCCGGCGGCAAATTCTCGCAGGATGCCAAGGGTTATGATTGCGGCACCGATTGCCACGGCGGCCCCAGCACCGATTGCACCGTGCACTGCGTGGTCGACCAGAAATGCACCGCCCAGGTGATCGGCGCGCGGCGTCCGCGCAGCGTGGCGGACGCCCTGACCAAGCCGGAGGGGCATCGCCGCTGAGTGTGGCGGCAGCAACGTAGTGGCCGTGGACGGCAACATCTCACCCCCTCGACAAGGCGGGCGAGAAGCGCGTGGTGGATTGGTTCGTTGAGAATGTGTGAGCCGGCATTGCATTTGCGATCCGGCCGGCGTTTGCTTGATCTGGAATACGCTGCATAAAATCTGATCGCGAGCCGGGGGGCGGACAATGGCGACCCATTTCAATCAGGACACGGTTGCGCCGATCGCTGCGGCCGATGGCGTCAAGCGTCAGCCATTGCTGAACAAACAACGCGTGCCAGAGATTCTGTTTGAACTCGACCGCCTGACCATGTCACCGGGCAGCCGCAAGTCGCTGACGATCGCGCCGGGAGATCTTGCCTGGTTTCAGATGATCAATGGGTCCGCGACACTGCACACGGCGGGGCGCAAGGTGCCGGTCACAGCGACCCATATCGGCTTGCTGCCTCCCGGTTTCGAAGGGTCGCTCGCCAGCGATACCGGCGCGACGTTGTTGCTCGCTTCGGTGCCTGACGTGAAAAGACTCGATCCGGCCATCGGCGCCAATCCGCCGCCCTTTCGCATCATGGACTGGCAGGACGAGCCCCTGCTGCAATCCGAATTCGATGCGCGCAAGCGCATCTATATCGTGACCCCGAAACTATTCGGGACCCGCGCAATCCGCGGCGAGATCATCGTCTATCCGCCTGGCACCGAGTGCCCCGTGCATCATCATCAGGGCGGCGCGCATTTCATGTTTTTCCTCGCCGGCGAGGGCACCTGTTACGCAGGTAAAGATCAGGTGATGGCGGTGCGGCCCGGCGACGTCGTCTACTATCATGACCTTGAGCCGCACTGGGTGAAGGGCGGCATCGGCGGCGACATGATCTTTTCGGAGTTCTTCGTACCGAGCGCGGTTGCGACCATCTGGGCCAATTCGTCGAAGGCGTGCACATGGATTCCGATGGGGGTCAATTACCGCGGCAACAGGCCCGCACGCGTTGTCGAAAAGCACGTTCACAGCCATCTCGCCGACGTCTGAACTGGCGCCGATCAGATACCCATCAGCTACGCCACTGCCGTCTTCACCTGCCTTCGCAGCACGATGCTGAGCATCGCAAGGCCCGCGGCGAACAGAAAGACGACCGCCGGAATGAGCCAGTTCAGCAGGAGGCCGCGGTCGATAATCGCCTGCCGCTGCGGGTCGCCGGGCAGATAGAGCACGGTCACCTTGTCGCCGGTGCGATGGCTGGGCGGGTTGCTGCCGACGCTGTCCTTGAATTCAACGGTTGAATTCCCGGCCGTGCGAAACCGCACGACAGGATAATAAGTATATCCGCTGCTGCTGGACCCGTGCTCGCTGTTCAGCCGCACCACTCGCCCCTGCGTGCGCAGGCCCTGCGCTTCAAGCCGGCTGATCTTCATGCTCTGGTAAACGCCGATCCCGAGCAGAAGCACGGCGACGGCGGCGAGGATCGGGACAACCGTCTTGTAGCTCTCCGCCTGCTTCACCCGCGCCTGCGCCACCTCAGGCGCCGAGATGAGCGTCTCGATCGGCTTGACGTTGGCGAGGTCGACCGCCGTCTGCCCGAAATGCTGCTTCCGCCATTCCTCGATGGACACGCGCTGTCCCTTCGGAATGAAAATGCGATGGGCGCGCTCGCCCAGATAGATCAGCATGGCGGCGGCGATGATCCACGTCATGCGCGTGACCGGAAAAGCGGTGAGCGCGACATAACCAAGCAGGATGCCGATCCCGGCAAACACGAGGCCGACGAAATCGAACAAATAGCTCCCGGCGTCGTACGCCTGCTCCGGATTGTGCGGGGCGATCATCAGCGAAACGACGCGCCCGGTTTCCTTGCCACGCACCCAGCCAGAGCTCGTGTCAGACTTCGCGACATGGCTTTGCCCGTCCGCCAATGTGTAGCGGTAGACCGGCGTGTAGGTGTTGCCATTGGCGATCACGCCGATGACGATGCCCTGTGCGCGCTGTGCGTGCACGCGCCGGTACAATGAATTGCCGAGGATGAGGCCGCCGATGCCAAGGCAAAACAGCGCGCCGATAAAAAAGCCGACCTGGTTCCAGGCCTGGGCACCCTGAAAAATGAGGTCGAACATGGAGTTATCTCCGTTCGGCCTGCACTTTACATTTGAAGGCTTATCGCACCGTAAATCCGGGCGAGTGTCACACGACACGCCGACAAAGGTCGCATTAATGAACCGACACTCGGCCACAGAAACGCCGGCCGGGCGTTATCTCTTGCGCGCCGCGGCCCCTATCGCTCCCAACGCAGGCAGTTCGCTCGTATGACCAGAGATGACGTACTGACGAAGGTCCCGGAAGTAACTTTGGTCTTCTGGGTCATCAAGATCCTCGCGACCACGCTCGGCGAGACCGCCGGCGACACCGTCACCATGACGCTGAACTGGGGCTACATGATCGGCACGCTCATTTTCTCTGAGCGCGCTGGTGCTGCTGGTGATTGCGCAGATCGTCGCGAAGAGATTCCAGCCGCTGCTCTACTGGGCGACGATCATCGCCTCCACCACCGCCGGCACGACCATGGCCGACTTCGCCGACCGCTCGCTCGGCATCGGCTACGCCGGCGGCTCGACGCTGCTTCTCGCATGCCTGATGGCCGTGCTCGGCCTGTGGTACCGGTCGCTGGGCACGATTTCGGTCGAACACGGTGAACACGCCAAAGGTGGAGGCCTTCTACTGGGTGGCGATCACCTTCTCGCAGACCCTCGGCACCGCGCTGGGCGACTGGATCGCGGACGCCGGCGGGCTCGGCTACGGGCGGCGCGCTGGTGTTCGGCGCCGGCGCTGGCGCTGCTCGCGGCGGTTTACTACTGGACCAAGGTCTCGCGTGTCGTTGCTGTTCTGGGCCGCGTTCATCCTGACGCGTCCGCTCGGCGCGACCGTCGGCGATTTCCTCGACAAGCCGGTGAACCACGGCGGGCTGCACCTGAGCCGCCCGCTCGCCTCGGCCGTCATTGCCGCGCTCATCATTGCATGCATTGTTTTATTGCCGCAAAGAGCGGGCACGCATCCGGGCCACTCCGAATCCGCGTCAAGGTGAGCGATGCGGGCTTAACGGCGCCGTTCGAAATACAAGCGACGAAGCACACCATCGCCGATGATGTCGCCGAGGGAGCGAAAGGCGAAGTAAGGAATAAAGATCAGCAACAGAATGACGCTGGTCGCGATCATCTGGGCGGTTGTGCCGCCGCCGAGGCCGGTCACCGTGTCCAGAATTTTCCGGCCATGCAGGTATCCAACGACGGCCTCCTCAATGACGGTCAGGGCCAACACAAGAACGACAAAGATGCACGACCTGTAGAGCGTCGGGACAACGAGAGGATATGATTTGTATCCGTCACCGACGTTGAGCGCGCGGCCGATCAGCACGAACTTGGCGGACACAAGGGCCTTGATCGCCGCGAAAGCCCATGGGGCGAACTCGATCTCGTGCGCACGCAGGATTGACGCCTTGAAAAACGCGAGCGCCGTGAAGCAGACGTAAAGATAGCCCGCGAGAATGGCGAACTCGCGAAGCTCCGTGGTGACTTTCTCGCCGAGCGATTCTTTCTGACCGACGCCAATGTCCGACATGAGCCTACCCCCGCCCCAGCACCCTATGGCTTAGCACGATGCGCTTCGCATATTGTGAGCCTATCGGCGCGGGCGCGGGATATCCATGTTCATCGGGTCGTGGACGCGACCCAGTTGCACTATAGCCCGCGCTCCCAAGGCGGCTCGGGCGCAAAGCGGCCTGCGATAAAATCAATGAACGCGCGCACCTTCGCCGCCGGATTGCGATCCGGCAGGTAAACGGCATAGATGCCGCCGAACTGCACGGTCGGCTGATCGAGCGTCAGCGCGACGAGCTCACCAGACCGCAGTTCGTCGGCAACGACGAAGGCCGGTTGGTAGATGATGCCTTGCCCCGCAATCGCGGCGGCGCGCAACGCATCGCCATTGTTGGCGCTCAGATTGCCGGACACCTTCACGACGACATCGTCCTTCGCACCAAAGGTCCAGCGGTCAACGCCGGCGATGCGCGACAGCGTATAGCCGAGACAATTGTGCTGCGCGAGGATCGCGACGGTGCGTGGCACGCCGCGCGCCTTGAGATAGGATGGCGCCGCGCAGACGACGGTGCGGCACGGCGCGATGCGCCGCGCGATCAGGCTGGAATCGCTGAGCGTGCCGATGCGGATCGCGAGATCCCAGCCCTCTTCCGCAAGGTCAACGAGACGATCGTTGAGGCCGAGCTCTACGCTTACCTGCGGATGCGCCGCCGCAAACGCAGGAAGCAACGGCGCGACCTGCCGCTCGCCGAAGCTCACCGGCACGTTGAGCCGCAGGATGCCGCGCGGCTCGAACCGCTCGGCGGCAACAGCGGCATCGGCGGCGTTCATGTCGACGAGGATGCGCTCGGAGGCTTCGAGATAATTGCGGCCGGCATCAGTGAGCGAGAGCCGGCGCGTGCTGCGGTGGAGGAGTTTCGCGCCCAGGCGCTGCTCGAGCGCCGCGATGTGCTTGGTCACCATGGTCTGGGACAGGTCGAGCGCCCGGCCCGCCGCCGAGAAGCTGCCGGTGGCCGCGACCTTCGCGAAAACCTCCAGTCCCGTCAGGCGATCCAGCATATCTCACTCTATCAGTGTGAGGTGTGATGATTATTTGCCATATTATCACACTACTGGGAATAGGCCATATCAGCGGCATCAAACAGGAGATGCTCCCATGATCGACACCCGCACCGCCCCCTATGCCGCCCTGCTGCTGCGCGTCAGCCTCGGCGCTCTGTTCCTGGCCCATGGCCTTCTGCTCAAGGTCTTTACATTCACGATCCCCGGCACCGTCGGCTACTTCGAGAGCATCGGTTACCCGGGCTTCTTCGCCTACCTGGTCATCGCCGGCGAAATCGGCGGCGGCCTCGCGCTGATCCTCGGCGTGTGGACGCGACCGATCGCGCTGGCGTTGCTGCCGATCATGATCGGCGCGACCCTACAGCACGTTGGCAACGGCTGGCTGTTCACCAACCAGGGCGGCGGCTGGGAATTCCCGGTGTTCTGGACCTTGGCGCTGGTCGGCCAGGCCCTGCTCGGCGATGGCGCGTTTGCGCTGCGGCTGTCGCGCAACAATGACCCGGTCGGAAAAATCGCCGGCGCCTACGCGCGCTAAGCGAACGAGCCGTACTCAAAGGACACGAGCCAAGGATCCATGCCATGACACTGCCGAGCCTCTTCCTCTCCCACGGCGCGCCGACCTTGCCGCTCACCGATACGCCGGCGCGCGCGTTCCTCAGCCAGATCGGGCGCACGCTCCAACGGCCGAAAGCCATTCTCGTGGTCTCGGCGCACTGGGAGACGGAGAGGCCGGCAGTGAACGCGGTCGCGCGCAATGAGACGATCCACGACTTCGGCGGATTCCCGCGCGCGCTTTATGACCTGAAATATCCGGCGCCCGGCGCGCCGGCGCTCGCGGCCGAGATTGAGAAGACCTTGCGCGACGCCGGATTCTCCTGCGCCATTGATACGACGCGCGGGCTCGACCACGGCGCCTGGGTGCCGTTGCTGCTGATGTATCCGCAAGCCGATATTCCGGTGCTGCAGCTCTCGGTGCAGCCGCATCTTGGACCGCTGCACCATCTGCGTGTCGGCCGCGCGCTGGCGTCGCTGCGCCAGCAAGGCGTGCTGATCATCGGCAGCGGCAGCTTCACGCACGACCTGTCGGAATTCCGCGGCCACGGCCCGAACGATGCGGCGCCAGACTGGGTCAACAGTTTTGCCGACTGGTTTCATGCAGCGCTGACAAAGAACGAAACGAACGCGCTGCTCGACTACCGGCGGCAGGCGCCATTTGCGGCCAAGAACCATCCGACCGAAGAACACCTGTTGCCGCTCTACGCGGCGCTGGGTGCGTCCGGCGACGATGCGCGCGCAGAGCGGCTGCATGCCAGCGCGACCTACAGTGTGCTGCGGATGGATGTCTATGCTTTCAGGAGCGCGCAGGAAGCCGCCTGAGGCAACCTAAGATCGAAGAAGCGGCGCATCGATTGGCACAATCATCTTGCCGATCGGCCAGAGCGCAACTCCTGCGAGCTTGAGATGCGCCCAGGCGAAGGGAATGCCGATGATCGTGAGGCCGAGAAGGATCGCGGTGACGAGATGGCCGAGCGCCAGCCACCAGCCGGCGAGCACCAGCCAGATGATGTTGCCGAGCATGCCGAGCGGCCCGGTGCCGAGGTCCTCGGCGCCGGTCACTTCGGCGCGCGACACCGCCTTCTGGCCGAAGGGCAACAGCGTATAGAGCGCGATGTTGAAGGCCGCCCGCGTCCACGGCAGGCCGACGATGGTGATCGCCATGATGAAGGCGGCAACGATCCACGCGACAGCCATATAAAGGCCGCCGCACACGATCCAAAGAACGTTCAGCAACAGGGACATGACAGGCATGGACGCTCCCTCCAGGTGGCCCGTCACGCAATGTGGGGAGCGGTGCGGCCGATGACAACCGCGCCATCTTTCGTGCCACCATTACTGGCGGCCGTGGAACCGCTCAGGCCGCGTCGCGCGCCCGGTCGCCGGTGTCCTCTCCCGCCGCCGCCTCGCTGAGGCCCATCGCGGTGAGAATGCTCTCGACTTCCATGCGCGCGGTGAAGTGCGACAGCGTCGGGCGCGTGCCGAGGGTGGTTTCCTCAAGATCGTCAAGCGCGGTCAGGCCGCGCGGAAAGAACTCGCGAAAAATGACCCGCTCCGCCAGGCCGTCGATGCAGCGGAAATCGAGCCGGCGCGCGAGCTCGCGCAGGCCTTCGCCGACCAGACGCTTGTTGCGCGAGCCAAGTGGCGACAGCCGGTTGCGCATGACGATCCAGTCGATCGGCTGATCGCCGAGCACCTGGCGCTGGCAGCGCGCCTCGTCCACCATCTGCGAATAATGGCCGGTGCCGGTCACCGCGAAGGTCTCGCGATCGACGGTGCCGAGCACATCGAAGTCGACAAAGCTGTCATTGAGCGGCGTCACCAGCACGTCTGCCATGGAATGTGCCAGCCGCGTGAGATGGCCATCATGTCCGGGTGTGTCGATCACGACAACGTCGTTGGACGACATAAGGCTATCAAGCGTCTCGGTGAGAGCTTTCGATGCCGCCGCACGGTCTTCCGTGCTCGGAAAATTCACGGTCTCGTCCAGGCAAAAATGGGTGGGAATTTCAAGGACGCGGCCAACGTGCATGGCCCAGGCCTGCCTGTTCCGGATATAGGTGGTGAACGTCTTCTGCCGCGCATCCATGTCGATGGTGGCGACACGCCGGCCGGCCTTCAGCAGCGCCACCGCAATATGCATGGCGACGGTGGATTTGCCGGAGCCGCCCTTTTCATTTCCGACGACGATGACCTGCACCGGGCGCGCGCGCGTCGCTGTGTCGAATGGCATGTGGCTCCTCGAATGGTTGCTACGCGAATCGGCCCGCCGCCGATTCAGCGTCAAGCGCATTAATTCTGATTCGAGGAATCCTCACAAGAATCTTTGCAGGATGGAACTTTCCGGGTTCGACCCCGCGGGCTTAAGGATCAGCCCGGCCTACGAGCGCCAGCGCCACGTGTGGCGCCGCGAATAGGGCCCGCTCGCAAACCGCACGATCGCCAGCAAAAACACGGCGCCAATCGTTGCGACAACTATCGAAGACAAAATGCCGCTGGCAATGTGGATACCGAGCCGCGGCAGCAGCCAGCTGCCGATCAGCGCGCCCACGATGCCGATGGCGATGTCACCGATGAGGCCAAAGCCACCGCCATCGACAATGCGCCCCGCGAGCCAGCCGGCGACGAGGCCGACCAGCAAGATCACCAGGATTCCCTGATCCGAAATATGCATAGCCCACCTTTGTCGTTGCACCGCACACGAGCCATCGCGCGCGATCTCTTGCGACAATCGGGATAGGAACCATTGGTTCCATCCGGTAGCCTTGGTTTCTGAGCTTGCGGCGGGCGGCCCTGTGGCTGCGTTGTAGAGAGGATGGGACAATGAAAAGAGCATGGTTCATAGCCTGGCTTGCACTGTTCGCAAGCCTGAGCGGCGCGCAGGCGCAGACTTACCCGACACGCACGGTCACGATCATCGTGCCATTTGCAGCCGGCGGCCCGGCCGATATCACCGGCCGCATCGTGGCCGACATCTTCTCGCGCCATCTCGGCCAGCAATTCGTGGTGGAGAATGTCGGCGGCGCCGGCGGCACGCTCGGCTCGCTGCGCGCGGCGAAAGCAGCCCCCGATGGCTACACTCTCATCTCCGGCCACATGGGCACGCATGCGGCAGCGCCGTTTTTCTATCCGAACCTCGGCTATGACCCGGAAAAGGATTTCGAACCGGTCGGGCTAATCGCCGAGCAGCCGGAACTGCTCGCGGTGCGCAAGGACATCCCCGCGAACAATCTCAAGGAGTTCATCGCCTGGGCCAAGGCGAATGAGAGCAAGCTGAACATGGGGCATGCCGGCGTCGGCTCGGTGTCTTACGTCGGCTGCCTGCTGCTCAATTCGGCGATCGGCATCAAGCCGACGATGGTGCCCTTCACCGGCACGGCGCCGGTGATGAATGCGATCCTCGCCGGGCAGATCGACTATGACTGCGATCCAATTCTTGGGCCGCTGTCGCATGTGCGCGCCGGCACCGTGAAGGCGCTCGCCATCGCCGCTAAAAAACGCAGCCCGCTGCTGCCCGACGTGCCGACATCCTATGAGCAGGGCCTGCCGCAATTTGATTGCGCGCCGTTCTATGCGTTGTTTGCGCCGAAAGGCACGCCACAGGCCGTCGTCGACAAGCTCGCGGCCGCGCTCAATGAAGGCCTCAACGAGCCGGCCGTGCAGAAGCGGTTGTCGGATCTCGGCGCCGAAATCGCCGAGCCGAACCGGCGCGGCCCGAAAGCGTTGGCCGCACTGGTGCACAGCGAAGTGGCGCGGCTCGGGCCGATCCTGAAGGCCGCTGCGGCGAAATAAACCCTCCGATGGCCCAGTCCGCCAAACCGCTGTTCGGCCGCGCCCGCGATTTCTGGCTGGCGCGGGGCGCGGTCATGGTCATCGTCGGGCTGCAGATCGCCATCGTGAACGATCTCGCGATCGGGCCGCGCTGGCTGGCGCCGGCGGTGGAACTTGCATTGCTCGTGCCGCTGACGATCGCCACCGCCTGGACGCAGCGGCGCGCTCACAAGGCCTCGACCAAGGAACAGGTCAGCCTGGTCTGGCGCGGCCGCCTGCGCACGCGCCGGCTGGCGATCACGCTCACCGCCGTCATCACGGCGATGAATTTCGGTGCGCTCGCGCGGCTGATCGAGGCGATCCTCGCCGGCCACGCCGGCAGCGGGCGCACGCTGCTGCTCGATGCGGTCAACATCTGGGCGACCAACGTGATCATCTTCGCGTTGTGGTTCTGGGCGCTCGATCGTGGCGGGCCCGCTGGGCAGATCCTCGGCGCCGGCCGCGGCCATGATTTCATCTTCACGCAGCAACAGCCGGGGGCCCGTTATCCGAACTGGTCGCCGGGCTTTGTCGACTACTTGTTCCTTGCCTACACGAATGCAACCGCATTCTCGCCCGCCGATACTTTCCCCCTCACCGTCCGAGCCAAGCTGCTGATGATGGCGGAGTCCGGTATTTCGCTGGTCACCATCGCGCTGGTTGCATCGCGCGCCGTCGGCATCCTGAGCTAGCGATTTGGTAACAGTCCGGCGGCCGCCTGTTTTTGCGGGCGGCCTCTGCCGAATTAATGGAACTGTTATCTGGAACTTTGCATTCGCGGTAGCGGCGCGGCCGACAAACGGGTATCAGCCTACGGCAATCGCCCGGGGAATGCATTGTGACCGAAAACCGGATCGCGCCACGCAAGCGCGTGCTCAAAGGCGCGTTCATTGTCACGAGCGAGAAAGCCCCCAAGCTCGCATGCACGGTCAAGAATATTTCCGATACAGGTGTCGCGCTTCAGGTCTCGACGACGTTCGGTCTGCCCGCCGCCTTCGACCTGATCGTCGACAATCACCGGTATCATTGCCGCTCGATGTGGCGGACCGATACGAAGATCGGCGTCAAGTTTGAAGCGCTCGGCGTGGCGTAAGAGACGCCGTGTGTGGCGTCACGCCACGCGCACCTGCGCGAGATAGCGCTCGACTTCCTTGCGCAGCAGGTGGGATTGATCGGCGAGCTGGGCTGCTGCCGTGAGAACCGTCGCGGCCACCTGGCCGGTCTTGACAGCGCTGTTCGAAACCTCGGCGATATTGCCCGACACATCCTGCGTGCCCTTGGCGGCTGCGCCGGCGTTGCGCGCGATCTCCTGGGTGACGGAATCCTGCTGCCGCATTGCGACTGACACATCGCTGGCGACCTCACTGAGCTGCGCGATTGTCGTCGCGATCTTGCGGATCGCCTGCACGGAGCGCGCCGTCGTCTGCTCGATCGATTCGATGTGGCGGGTGATTTCCTCGGTGGCTTTGCCGGTTTGCGCGGCAAGCCCCTTGACCTCCTGGGCAACAACAGCAAAACCACGGCCGGCCTCACCGGCCCGCGCCGCCTCAATCGTCGCGTTGAGGGCCAGCAGATTGGTCTGCGCCGCGATGCTGCTGATGAGATCGCTCACCTCGCCGATCTCGTCGACCGATGCCGACAGGCTCTCGACCGCCTCGGTGATGGCCTTGGCCTCGTCGGTGGCCTGGCTCGCAACCGTCGCGGAATTTGCGACCCGCGTTGCGATATGTTCGATGGATTGCGCGATTTCTTCCGCCGCTGTCGCGACGATGCCGACATTCGCCGTCGCTTCCTCGGATGCCGCCGCCGTCGCCAGCGCCTGCTCCTGATTGCTCGCCGCACTCTGCGCCATGTCGCGCGCCGAGCCATCCATGGCCGCCGCCGCGCGATCGAGTGTCTGCACTATATTTGACACGGCCTGCTCGAATTCCTGCGTGGCGGTCTCCACCAGTTGCCGGCGGGATTCGAGCGTGCGGGTCTGCTCGGTCTCCTTGGTGCGCGCGTGCGCGGCGTCGGAGGTTGCCTGGCGGAAGAACTGCAAGGACCGGCTCATCTCCGCGATTTCGTCGCCGCGGTCATCCTGAATTTTGACGTTCAGATCGCCATCAGCGATGCGGCGCATAGCCTGGCCGAGCAGGCCGATGCGGCGGGCCACACTGCGGCCGACATAAAGCCATGCCACCAAGACTGCGCCGATGACTGCCGCTATCGACAGTACGATCAATATGAATTGCGCGGAGCGGATCTGTCGTCCGGCGTCCGTGGAGATTTTGCGCGCCATCAGGCGCTGCTGCTCGGCCAGATCGTCGACGGCGATCTTGAGCTTGGCCGCGTCGGATTGCGCGGCATTGAAAGCCAACTGGGCGTCGCGCTGCTGATCGAGCTCGTAGGTCCGCGCGGCCATGATGCCATCGTCCGAGCCAATTACGCCGAGCTGCTTGTACAGAGCCAGCAGCTTGTTTTGCTGCGCGCGGTCACCGATCCCGTTCAGGTTCTTGACGATTTTTCGCTGCGCCGAGCCGATCAGGTCGCGCAACGGCTCCATCCGGCTGATCTCGCGAACCAGCGACGCTTCGATCAGAAGCCCGGCGAGAAGATTGGTCTCCGACTCCGTCTCCCGCAGCCGGCGCAGCAGGTCGAGCCGCCCTTCAATTGCGGCCGGGCCCTCCTGCCTGGCGTTCATCACGAGATCGAAATTGGCATCGTCGATCGCCGGGGCAAGACCTATGAGCAGCGCCTCGTGGGCAGCGCGCACGGACGAGGCCAGATACAGCCGTTCATTCGTCACGGTGATCCGGTTCGCCACCATCTGATCGAGCGTATGCAGGCGCTCCGACAAGACCTTGCGGTTCGCGTCGATTTCGTCGGCCTTGGTGATGCCGAGTTCCCGCAGGCGCGCGATCCCGTTTTCGAGACTTTTCTCCTGACCTTTGATCTCGCCCATAATTTCGCCGCGGGCCTTGTCGGTGTTGGCCGCCATCAGGCGCGGGCCGGATGACACGAGGCTGCCAGCCTGCTCGGCCAGGCGCAGCGATATCGCCGTTGTCGGCAGGCTGCGTGACACGATCGCATCGGTCGTCATGCCGATAACGGTGAATTCATACAGTGCGACCGACGCGCCGATGATCGTCAGGGCGGCCGCAAAGCCGAACGCCAGATAGAGCCGCCCGCGAATGGTCGAGAGCCAACCGGTTTTTTCAACGGCCCTGGTGGCCGGCGCTAGTGATGATTTAAGCCACACGGCCCGCATATTTTTGATGTCCATGCAGCGTCACCGCGACGATGTCTTGACGAGTTTGGTGACCGGCCTGAGCAAGCCGTCGGGCCCAATCACGGTGAAGTAAACCTTGTTCGAGCCCTGATTTTGCGTGGAGCCAAACGCGAGCGTCACGCCACCCAGATCGAATGGCGCGCCCTCGATTGCGTTCAGGAAAGCTTCCCGCGACGGCTCGCCCGGCATCCGCTTCAGCGCCTGAACTACGAGCTGGCCGACCATATAACCCTCGAGCGACACGAAGCCGGGTTTCGATTTCGGATTAACCGCGGCCAAAGCGGCCTGATAGGCCGCCACCACCGGCAGCGACTTGTCGCCGGGGAATGGCACGACCTGGCTGATGATGACACCGGCGCCCTGGGTGCCGAGCTCCTGCGCGAGCGAGTCCGAGCCGACAAATGAAATGGCAACGAAGGCCGCATCGAACTTGAGCTGCCGCGCGAGCTTGATGAATTCCGCGATCGGCTTGTAGGGGCCGACTGTCACCACGGCCTGCGGCTGGGCTTTCATGATGTCGAGCAACGCCGTCTTGACCGCCGTCGTATTGCGCTTGAACGTTCCCTCGGCGACCAGCGCCATGTTGCGCTTGTCCATCGCCTTCTTGACGCCGGCAAGACCGGCCAGACCAAAGGCATCGTCCTGATAGAGAATCGCGATGCGCGTGATGCCGAGATCGTTGGTCAGATGTTCGATCCAGGCCTCGGTCTCCTGGAAATAGGAACTGCGAATATTGACGATGTAACGATTGAAAGGATTGCGGAGAAACTCCGCGCCGGTGAACGGGCCGATGAACGGCACCTTGGCCGCGGTGGCAATGGGCTGGCCGGCTTTCGACGTCGGTGTGCCGACGGCGCCGACAAGCGCGAAGACCTTGTCGTCCCTGATCGCCCGGTTGGTGGCTTCGATGGTCTTTTCAGGCTCGTAGCCGTCGTCGATCGATTTGAGCTCGAGCTTGCGGCCGCCGATGCCGCCGGCGCGGTTGGCTTCCTCGAAGGCCGCAAGAATGCCTTCATGCATGCCCTGGCCGAGCGCCTGCGCCGGTCCGCTCAGGGCCGCCACCTGTCCGAACAGGATTCTGTCAGTGAAAACGCCATCCTCCGCACGTAGCGGAGTGGTGGCAAGACAGAAGAAGGCAGCCCCGAAAATGCAGAGCCAGTCGCGATTGGTCCGCACGGGCGAAATCCCCATCAGAAGTGCGTGTAGGTTGCAATCGTGCGCTTACATGGTTGATGAACCGTTAACCATGCCTAAAGCTGCGGCAACAGCGCCCGGAAACAGCGCAGACTCCAAATCCGCTGCCGGAGGCGTGTCCTGCGGTCAGGCAGCCTTCCCGGCATCGAGCGCGGACGGAAAGCCGGTCATCGGATCGATCACCGTCGGCACTTCCGTGATTCGCGTAATCTGGAAACCGGCGAGCCGCGAATGCTCGCGAACGAGAAGCTCGCTTTCGGCAAGATAGATACAGAAGGCCTTGTCGGCTGCGATAAAGGAATGAACCCACTGCACCTTGCCGGCCAGCCGGTACAGGACGCTGTTCGACGTCGCGGCAATATCCTTGAGCCGCGCGCGCGTGAGTCCGCCGATATTCGGGATGTCGCGTTCGATCAGATAACGTTTCATGGCATAACCTCCTTGGCCTCGTTTCGAAAATTGTCGCCGCCCAGCGCTGCAACCGGCCGGTGAAATATCGGACAGAGGCCCGTAAAACTTTGCCGCGGCCCTGATTTGACCTTGAGATGGGCTTGATTATTTCCCGAGACCGCCCGGTTACATGCCAATTCTCGCCGTAACCGCTACGAATTCATCGCTTGTTCATCCGGAATTGGGGATTTAAGAAGTCGGATGCTTTCACCTGCCAAATCGCCCACCCCCGTCAATGCACCGCCTCGATTTCGCTCAGCCAGCGTTTCAGGGCTGCAGATTGCCGTGCTTTTCGGTGCATTTACGCTGCTGATTTCCATCCCGATCTGGACGCATCCGGTCCCGCCGCTGTCTGACTATGTGAATCACCTCGCCCGCATGCAGGTGATCGCAACGCTGGCGAAGAATCCGCAGCTCGCGCAATTCTATGACATCAACTGGCAGGTCATTCCCAATCTGACGATGGACCTCATCGTGCCGCCGATCGCGCGCGTGATGAATGTCTACCTCGCCGGCCAGGCCTTCATTGTCGCGATGTTCGCGCTCATTATTTCAGGCATCCTGATGCTCAACCGCGCGCTGATCGGCCGCTGGTCGGTGCTGCCGCTGTTCGCCATTCCCCTGCTCTACAATTATATCTTCCTCATCGGCCTGATGAACTACATTTTCGGGATCGGCGTGGCGCTGTGGGCGCTGGCTGGATGGGTCGCAACGCGCGAACGCCGCTGGCCGCTCCGCTTCCTGCTGTCGACGCTGTCCGTCGTGCTGCTGTTCTTTTGCCATCTCTCGGCGCTCGGCATTTACGGCATCGGCATCCTGTCGTTTGAAATATTGCGGCTGTGGATGCAGCGCGCCGAACCATGGCCGCCCCGGATTGCCGAATTTGTCGCTGGCGGACTGCCATTCCTCGCCGTGGTGCCGTTGCTCTATGCCAGCCCGACCATGAACCTCGTCGCCGATGTTTCATGGGATCAGCGCGGCAAACTTGACGGCCTGATGTACATTTTCAGCAACTACACCGACATTGCCGCCTTTGCTCTGATCGCGATCATGGCCGCGAGCACCATCTGGGCGGTCCGCCACCGCGTCATGAATTTTCACCCGTTGGTTTTTGTACTGCTGGTCGTCGGCGGTGCCGTGTACTTCGCACTGCCGCGCGTGATGTTCGACACCTATATGGCCGATCAGCGTGTGCCGATCGGCATTGCCTTCATGGTGTTCGCGTGCGGCGAATTGGATGTGCGGCACCGGTTGGTGTGGCGCGGGTTCCTCACCGTTCTGGTGATCCTCACAGCGGGCCGTGTTCTCGAAATCGATTACAACTGGTCACAGCTGTCGGATTCGACCAGCGAATTCCGCTCCTCGGTGCGCCGGATCACGCCCGGCTCGAAAGTGTTCGTCGCCTATGCCAGCGCTTCCGCCGGCGAGGACGTCCGCGATCTCGGGCTCGTCCATGCGGCCTGCATCGCCACCATCGAGCGTGCTTCGTTGGTCACGACGTTGTTCACCGTGCAGGGCAAGCAGATCGTGCACGTGCGGCCCGACTTTCGCGACTATGCCGATCTGCGCGACGGCACACCGCCCTCGAGCGCACAACTCATTCTCGCTGCGGAGCATCCATTGCCGAACACGCCGACGTTCTGGCTCAACTGGACGAAATTTGACTATATCTACATCCTCTTCACGGAAGACGATGCGCCTAATCCGGATGCCAAACGGCTGAAATTGGTCGCCGACGGTGACCAATTCCAACTGTATCGCATCATCAAATCCGATTAACGCGGCCGCGCAGCCCGGCGTTTGGCGGCATTATTTGCAGGACACCTCCAGCGTCATTCCGGACGCCACAAAGCGGCGATCCGGAATCGAGAAATACGCTGAGAACTCGCTGCTGGATTCCGGGTTCGCAAGTTTCACTTGCGCCCCGGAATGACCGTAGTTATTGCGCGATACCGACCTATTAACGATTGACGCATTGAGTGGTAGATTCCTTGCCTGCCGGCATGATCGCCGGCGCCGGGAGGCGGCTATGAAACTGCGGCACACGATTACGTTGTCCATGCTGGCCGGGCTCGCGCTCGGTGTCGCGGCCACCGGGTATCTGCATGCCGAAGATGGTTACGTGCGCAAGGTGCCGCTCGATGCGTTGACCATTCCGGTGCCGGTTCCGATCATACCGCAAGGCTCGCAGCTCGATCTGCGTCCCGGTCGCGCGCCCGACGCCGGCGAACAGATCAACGGCTATACGCCGCTCAACAGAGAAACGACGACGCCCTCCATCGGCCTGTCGATCAAGCCACTCGACGATCGCAAATAACTTTTCGTCCAACCGGATGCTGCGAGTCTGCCATCGCTATACGGCGTTGAGCATGCGAAGCATCCGCGTTTCAACAAAGACAGCCTAATGTTAATACCGCTCGCATCATTCGAATGGTGAAAACGGCGTTCTTCGCGCGATTTCAGCGACCAATGCGACCCATGCGCGTACCGCAATACCGGTAGCGCCGCCGCTGCCATGCTTCTGCCATGTTGAACCTTACCACGTGGAGCAACGCTTCGACGTGGGACGTGTTTCGATTGCCTTTGCAGGAGTCGATCCAACCGGCGGCGCAGCCTAATGAGGGACATTTCAATGAAGCATGTTGGCATCGCATTGTTCATCAGTCTGCTGACCATCACGTCGGCAAGCGCGGCGGGATGGGGCTCGGTTCATAAATATGTGAAACCGACCGGCAATTGCGCGGGGCAGGAAGTTCTCGCGAGTTCTTATTCTTCCGGAAAACGGACCGCCACCGGCGAGCGATTTGACGCGAGCGGCAATACAGCCGCTGCACGCACGTGGCCGCTTGGCACGACACTGACGGTGACAAATCCGCACAATGGCCGTTCGATCACGGTCAGGATCAATGACACCGGCCCCTGGGGCATTGCCTACCGGATGGGCGCGCGGCTCGACCTTGCGAAAGGCGCGGCGCAACGCCTTGGAATGCGTGCCTCGCAATACGTCTGTGTTGCGTAACAATCGTTGACGCGGCTGGGGCGCCGTCGCGGCGCCTCAGCTATGCGGGTCCAGCGCCACGTTGATACCGATCTGCCCGCCGAAATCGGTGACGTGGTGTTGCGCGAAGTCGCTGATAAAAGCGGCATAGGCGCTGGTGCGTTGTCCGAGAATGTACCGCGTTCCGACAAAGCCGCTGCCCCAATCCGTTCCGAACTGCACGGCCGGCATCGAGAAGCTCGGTGCGGCGATGGTCGTCAACGAAGCGGTGACCAGCCGGTCCGGATCGGCAAATTCGTGATTCCACGCGGCCTTGATGAAGGGTTGCCATTGGCCGATATCGACGCTCGCCTGATAACCGAGCTCGGCGATCGCCGAGTAACGGACCTGCTTGGCGAATGACAACGCCGTGAAGCCGCCGATCGAGGCAAACTGGTCCGTCTCGGTAAACCCATTGACGCCGACGCGTTGCAGAACGATGCCGAGCACAGGGCCATGCGCGACGATGGCGTGTGCGCGCGCCGCTTTCACAGGCGTGCCGGCGGAAACGCTGCTCGCTATCGCAGTTTTGAAGTCGTAGCCGGCTTCCGCCGCGAGCGAGATATTGTTGCCCCAGGTCTTGCCGGTGTTTGGTTGTACCGTGATGCCGATCGGAACTTGGCGGTTCACGTCATAGTGCATCAGGCCCCAACTTGCGACGGCGTTGAGCCAATATGGCTGGTGACGATAGGCGCCGTAGAAGCTCAGGGCGAATTCTTCTTCCTTGAAATCTCCACCAAGGCTGAAGGTCTGCCGCGTGTAGCCGGTCGAGATGGCGCCACCCACCAGCCACTCCGGCGTCAACCGGTAATCGAACCCGGCAGTAACGGCGACCGGCGTACCTGGATCATCCGGAAATCCAGTGTCGTTCGACATCCTGAGCGAGGACACATCGCCGGTCACCCAGCCATGAAATTGGCCGACCTGATTGAACGACAGCGGAATTTGATTTCGAATGGCGTTGATGACCCCGGTGCGCGTTTTCAGCGGCACCTCGGCCAGATAGGACATCTCGCTCGGCGCGACGATGAGACTGTATTCATAGTCCGCCAGGATCTTCTGCCCCGCCGTCGTGAAATGTTGGTCATCCGCAAACAGACGCGTTTGATCCGCGCCGGGAACGACCAGTGTGGAGGGCGCACCTGGCGCAGTCGAACACAGCAATGCCCAGGCGGTTGTTACGCCGGCGGGTTGCGTGCACGCCGGATGACCGGTGTCGACAAACTGAAAGCCAAAGGTCGCGGGGAAGTCAGCAACCGCGCGCCGCATTGCATTCGCGTCGGACGGGATAAAATTGATGCGGGCCGCCTGGAGATCGGACCAGAGCGCCTGGGTAAAGATCAACCGGTCGGCCTGTGTCGCGGCGTCGCCGAACTGGTAGTTCAGTCCGCGTACAATAATGTATTGCGCGCCGGCCGCGCTGAGCTGCCGGATCGCGCCAGAGAGCCCGCCTGCTGCAGCGTTGAGATATGCCGCGGGGTCGGCCGGGAACGGACCTACCCCCGAGTTCCCGGTGGCGAAGGAGACATCGTTGCCACCAACGCTGATGAGATAGAGCGCATTGCGGTTTGCCAGTCCGCCGGCGCCGGCGAGATAATTTGCGATCTGAGTGGTCGTCGAAACAGCAGCGGTGAAGCCGCCATTGTTCGGGCCATTGGGATCAACGGCTTTGGCGCCGCTTGTCGCAAAATTGGTGCCGCCCGATTGGAGGGCGCGGCGTTCAACCCGAACAGCGCGGCCAGCGCCTCCGAACTCATCAGCCCGGGCCGTGTGGTCGGCGCACCCGCGCCTGCCGCAGCGGCGGCCACCCATTGTGCATTGTTGATTCCGGCGCCCCCCGGATTTGTCAGCACGCGATAAAAGCCGCTGTCGATCGAACTGTCACCGAAGACGATGAATTGATTGACTTGCTGTGCGCTGACGGGAGCAGCAGCCATCGCAGCCATGGCCACGCCGAACAACACGGCTGCGCGCAACATCCTCCCTGCCACGACCCGCATGCCGACCCCGCAATTCAAAAATGACTGCGCGCAACCTAAATGAATCTGCCAGCCGTAACGACCGACAAATTGCGACAACAGTCGTGGTGCTCGAAATTTTACGGGACAGTAATGCGAGCTATCGCTTCAAGCCTACTTTATGTCGTTTGCCGACAGGAAATGTCGCAGGCCTGTTACATCGAATTCGCTGCCAGGCATTCACTCACGATTTATTCGGTGGGCCGCTGATGTTGCCAATGCCGATGATGCCAGTGATGCAGCCTGCGCTGATACGCATAGGCGTGATAGCCGCTCCGGGGCGCGTGCGTGCCGCTCGGCGGTTTGCCGAAACTATCGCCCCTTGTCGGGGCGTTGGGGCCGTAGTTCGGCATGCTTTGCGCAAAACAAATGGTCGATGCGCCGAGCAGCATTATGAGCATCGTTATGAACATCTTCAAAGACATCGCTAGCCTCCCTCTTTTCAACAACCCTCGAGCAGGCATTTGGTTCGGCCACGACGTTTGAGGATCGCGAGCTGTCGGCGCCCGGCCGGTGGCATCTAACGGTCATGCCCCCTGTCGGAGTCGTGTGGATGGGCGGGCTAGACATGGTCTGCCTTGCCATAATGCACGACCTGCATCAGGTGGCGGATCAAAATGCGATCAAAAAAACCTTCCCATGAGGCCGCAAGCA
Organism: uncultured Alphaproteobacteria bacterium; assembly: GCA_963815055.1. Taxonomy (GTDB): domain Bacteria; phylum Pseudomonadota; class Alphaproteobacteria; order Rhizobiales; family Xanthobacteraceae; genus Pseudolabrys. The sequence goes on from CAWFEU010000007.1 coordinate 304,129, forward strand.
CCGTTGGCGAAGCTGCCGAATTCCCATTAAGTTGCGGCCTTGGGCTGGCGGCCCATCGGGCTGGGAGGATGAGAATGAAGACGAAGGCAATCCTGTTGGCGGCGCTGGCTTTGCCCCTCGCCTCATGCGGCGTCTATGGCCCGAAAGGCAATGACATCGGGGGCATCATTCCATGGTCTCCGGAAGCGGAGGCGGCGGCTCTCGACACAGCACAAGCCAATTGCGGCCGTTTCAACCAATTCGCGGTGATCACAAGCATTCATCGGACCTACGGCGACTACATCAGTTATGCTTGCCAGTGGAACCCGCCGCCGCATATCCGCCGTCACACGTCCTGAGCAGGTTTTCCGCTTCCGATTTGCGAGATCCATTTTGGATCGTCGACACGCCCGCTTTGGCGCGTCGCGAAACGTAAAATTATCCGGTTTCCGGAAGCAGTCATTAACCAGCGACGAAGTGTGAATGATTAAATCCTTTGCAGTACCAATGCGCACACATATTCGACGAGTTATTCATCGAGATATGGCATCACAGTGCGGTGGTTATCAAAACTCGCGTCTGCGCAGCTTGTTCGTGCTCAAACCACGGCAACGCCAAACGCATCGAATTATTTTGATCCAGCGCGGCTGAGCGTCGTATGCGCCATCACGCTCACGCTGATCGTCCTGGGCAGCGCCGGCCTGATCGTTTCCAGTCTTCATAACCGCGCTATTTTCGAAAACGAACGCGCGCTTTCGAATTCATCGCTCATCGTTGCAAAGCAGTTCGAACAGACATTCACGGCCGTTGAAGCCGTGCAAAAGGGATTTTACGAAGACCTGTCCCGCCTGCACCTGCTCAGCGAACGATCGATCGCGACCGAACTCGGGCGATATGACGTTCACCTGAAACTGCGCGACAAAGTCGGCGGCATGCCCTATGTCGGGTCGCTTGCAATCATCGATACGCGCGGACAGCTGATCAATTTCTCCCGCCAGTGGCCGATACCCAATCTCAGCCTCGTCAATGAGGATTACTTCAAGGCACTCAAGGCGAATACAAACGCGACGTCGTTTCTCGGCTCCGCCGTCCCCGATCACACGACAGGTGCCTGGGTCACTCATTTTGCGCGCAAAATTTCCGGCCCGAACGGGGAATTCCTCGGCATTATCTCCGCGACCCTCGATCTGCGATATCTGCAGAGCTATTTCCGCGAAATCAGCCCGGATGCCGACAGCAGCCTGGCTCTCTTTCGTGACGACGGCGTGCTGCTCGCCCGCTTCCCGGAAAACGGATCGGACCTCGGACGCAAGTTTGCCAATGCGATTTCGATAAGGCTGGTTGCGAACGCCGACCACGGGGTCGATATGACCGAAGGCGTTATTGACGGCTCGGTCCGCATGGTCGCCGCGCACCGTGTCGCAGGCTATCCCCTGGTGGTGAGCGCGACCAAGACCGCCACCGCCATTCTCGCCAGTTGGCGCAAATTGGCGGCTCTTATCGCGGGCGCGGCATTGCTGATCATCGCCGCTATTACGGCATTTGCTTTCCTGTTCACCCGCCTGTTCCGGAACTACCAGGCGCTCGAACAGGCCCGGGCCGAGCGCAACAGGGCCGAACAGCTCCGGCAGCAGAGCCTGCGCTTCGACGTGGCACTCAACAACATGTCGCAGGGTCTGGTGATGTTCGACGCATCATCGAAACTGCTCGTCTGCAATACGCGATTTCTTCAGATTTACGACCTTTCATTCGACGTGGTGAAGCCGGGATTGTCGCTGCTTGACCTGCTCAAGCACCGGAAGGAATGCAACTCGTTCGGCGGCGATCCGGACGAATATTGCGCCAGGCTCCTGACCCAGATCTCAAAACGCAAGCTCACCAAGCAGAACGTGGCAACGCCCGGCGGCCGAACAATCCAGATCGTGAATCAACCAATGCCGGACGGCGGCTGGGTCGCAACCCACGAGGACATTACCGACAAAATCGAAGCCGAAAACGAGATCAAGCGGCAGGAAGAGCAGCTCAACGCGGCACTCGACAATATTTCGCAGGGCGTCTGCATGTTCGATGCATCGCAGCGTCTGATCATCTGCAACAAGAAATATGCCGACATCTACGGGCTGACCGAAGAGCAGACCAAGTCGGGCACGCCGATACAGACAATTCTCGAGCACCGAATTGCAAGTGGAAACGCACCGGAAGACCATGAGGGCTATATCAGGGAGCGGCTGAACGAAGTCGCCATCAACCTGCCCTATCAGACCGTCGATCGTTTGCGCGACGGACGCTACGTGTCGGTCGTTCACCAGCCGATGAGCAATGGCGGCTGGGTGGCGACACATGAGGACGTCACTGAAGCCAGGCGTCGGGAAGAATCCTTCCGTCTGCTATTCGAAAACAATCCGGTTCCAATGTGGGTGCTTGACAGCGACAGCCTGCGCTTCCTCGCCGTTAACGAGGCCGCTGTTGCACATTACGGCTACAGCCGTGACCAGTTCATGTCGATGACGGTTCCGGACTTGCGGCCCGCCGAGGATCGTGTTCGCTTCACAGCCTTCTTGCACAGCCTGGAGGATAACCAGTTCAACGAAAACATCGGCCAGCATATCAAGGCCGATGGCTCGAAAATCGATATCGCGGTTTTCTCAAGAGCGCTCAGGTATAATGGCCATAAAGCGCGCCTGACAGTCATCCACGACATTACGAAAACCAAGCGCACGGAAGCCGAGCTCCGGCGCACAAAGATCTTTCTCGACGCGGTTATTGAACACGTCCCCGTACCGATCGTCGTCCGCGACGTGGAAGGATCGGGCATCGATGTGCGGGCGAGCCGATTCACATTGTTCAATCGCGCCTACGAACAACTCACGGGCGACGACCGCGGACTGCTGATCGGTAAAACGGCACACGAGATCTTCCCGGGCCCACGTGCCGATATGATCGTGAATTCGGACATCGAGGCATTGCAGACAGGAGGCGTTGTTTCCACGCCGGAGCACCGCATCGACACCCTTGGCAACGGCGAACGCCTGATCAAGGCAAGCAAGATTGCGATCAGGGACGACGGCGGCGAGTCAAAATATCTGTTGACCGTCCTGGACGACATCACTGAGCAACGCCGCAGCGAGGAACACATTTCTTACCTCGCCCACAATGACTCGCTGACCGGACTGCCGAACCGGGCGTCGTTTCTTGACCATCTGAACAAGACCCTGGAGCAAGCGTCAGAGACCGGCGAGCAATTCGCCGTCATGTGCCTCGACCTTGATCGCTTCAAGGAGGCAAATGACGTCTATGGTCACCTGGTGGGCGATGGTCTTCTCCGCGAGGCGGCGCGCCGGCTGCGGGCGGCAGCCGATGACGCGTTCCTCGCGCGCATTGGTGGTGACGAGTTCATGCTGGTTGTCTCGGATGAAGCACCGGATACGACGGCCGGAATCCTTGGCGAGCGCCTGATCGAGGCATTCAACAGCAACTTCGAAGTCGATGGCCACCAGATCCAGGTCGGATTGAGTATCGGCGTCGCGGTCTACCCGACCGACGGCACGCACGTAAAGACTCTGATCGCCAATGCCGACGCCGCGCTTTATCAGGCTAAATCAGAGGTTCGGGGGTCGGTGCGCTTTTTCGAAGAAAAGCTCGGCTCGCGGCTGCGGGAGCGGCGCGAACTGCAAACCGATCTGCGCAAGGCGCTCGAAAATGGCGGCCTGTCGCTGCATTACCAGCCGCAGAAAACGATCACTTTCGGCAAGATCATCGGTTTCGAGGCGCTTGCCCGCTGGCACTGCCCGAAGCGCGGCATGGTATCACCCGACATATTCATTCCGATTGCGGAACAGAGCAGCCAGATCATCACACTCGGCGAATGGATCTTGCGTGCGGCCTGCAAGGAAGCTGCATCCTGGGACAAGCCGCTCAAAATCGCGGTCAATATTTCCCCGATCCAGTTTCACCACGGCGACTTGCCCAATCTTGTTCATTCCGTCCTGCTGGAAACAGGGCTCAAGCCGGAACGCCTGGAACTGGAAATTACCGAAGGCGTGCTGATCGACGATTTTGCACGCGCGGTCTCGATTTTGCGCAAGCTTAAGTCACTCGGCATCCACATCGCGCTGGACGACTTCGGATCAGGCTATTCGTCGCTGTCCTACCTGCATGCCTTCCCGTTCGAAAAGATCAAGATCGATCGTGTATTCATCGGAGACCTCGAGCACAACCATCATTCAATGGCGATCGTGCGCGCGATTATCACGCTGGGTCATAACCTGAATATCCCAATTCTCGCCGAGGGCGTTGAAACGGAAAGCCAGCTCGCATTCCTGGCGCAGGAAGGTTGCGACGAAGTGCAGGGATATCTGACCGGGCGGCCATACCCGATCGAGACCTATGCCGAACTGGTCGGCCGGGAACCCGCAAAGAAGGCAGCGCGAGCGATTGCGGTCTAGGACTTTACCGCAACGCCCAACTCAGGATTTCCGAAGCGTGCCGTTCGGGCTCGCGTGATCGACAGCGTCAGGCAGATGCTGTGAGAGTAGCTTCAATGCCTCATCGACCGGCACGCCGAAGTGCTGGGCAATCTGTTTGACCTGATCGCTGTTGAGCGCCGCCCGCAGTTGGTCGGGCGTCACCTTCATGTTAGCGCCATTGCCCAGCCAGGACTTGACCTGGTCACCCAGGCCACCCTGCTGAAGCTGATTTACAAGGCCTTGCAGATCACCCAGATTCGTCTTGGCCAGCAACGCGGAAATCAATGTTGACTGTTGGCCAGCGGCCGCCGAAGCGAGCGCGCTTTTCAGCGAGCCGCCAATCTGATCCAGAAGTCCCATTCAAGCCTCCATAGCGAGAGCCATGGATGGACCAGCATTCGGTCAGGGATGCTTTTCGTTCTTGGAAGCACGCATTCCCTGGCTGGTCGCATCCCGCTCGCACATATACGCGCCGGATTTCGTGTTGCCGTAATTTTTGTATGACGCGAAGTGATAGATCTTCGACTCCAGGTTGGCCCAGACGACCGTTCCGTTACCGCATCGTCCCTTGGCCTGCGCTTCGGTCGCGTACTGGTTGGCGCCGGTCGGTGTCGTTGATGCGGCGGGAGGCGGCGCCATGGGAGTGGTGGCCGTCTTTTTTTCAGGCGCGGGCGCCGGAGCCGGCGCGGGTGCCGCGGTCGACTTCCTTTCCTGAGCCGGAGCCGCCGTCGTCTTCTTTTCGGGGGCCGGAGCAGGCGCAGGCTGCGCGGCGGCCGTGCCAGCACGGCACTGCGTCACGTAGGCCTTTTCGGTGATGCCCTTGGCCTGATTGTCGGCCTTGTTGGCGCGCCATTCTTCCTGGCACGCCTTGACCGTCTTCTGCATGGCAGCCGGCGCGGCGGCGGTCGTCGTGGTCTTTTTCTGCGCGGCGGTTGACGCCGCAGGCGCGGGCGCAGGTTTCGCTGCGCTGTCGCCCGCGCGGCATTTTGCGACGTAAGCCTTTTCCGTAATGCCCTTGGCCTGATTGTCAGCCTTGTTTGCGCGCCACTCAGCCTGACAGGCCTTTACCGTTTTTTCCTGAGCGAGCACGGGCGACATCAAAAACGCGACGCCAATAACGGCCGAGCAAACAACTGCAATGCTACGCATGATCAAACTCCAGGCACTACGGCGTTAAAACGATCAGGATTTTTCTCGCACTTCGTCATGAAACTGGTCTTGGCCGCGCCGGAGAGTGGCTTGCCGTCCTTGCCCATGGCCTTGCCTGCGCAGGCTTCCTCTTTGCACTTCTTCACGAAGCTGGTCTTGGCGGCGCCCGAAAGCGGCTTGCCGTCCTTGCTCATCGCCTTAGATTCGCAGGACTGCGCCATCGCTGAACCGGCGGCGAAAGCCGTAATGAGAAGCGCAAGAGCAATTCGTTTCATCGTTTTCTCCCTATGATGTCTTTTAAAGCGTAATCGATGACGTTTAGAGCATAGATTGGAAATTGGCGTGTGGCGAATTTTTGTCGCCCGCCCTCTCCGGTGAATTTTTCCGGCGCAAATTCGTGGCAATTCGTTTTGATTTTCCGCGCAATGCGCCCACGGTTTAAGCAGCCGGCATGCACTGCCCGAAGCGGTAACCCGGTGCTGCGAAGGGGCGAAATTTCGCTGATGCTGTCGTATTAGGCTTCTAGAACGTCGTATTAGGCGCCTTCAGTCACATCCTCGTAGACGTCGATCTCGACCGCCCCAGGAAAAAGCGATCGCCAGCTGTGCAGATAGGCCTGCACCATCGGTTCGCTGGCGAGCTTTTGACGGTTAAATTCGAGTGTCTTATCCGCTTGATATTCAATCACTTGCAGGAATTGTGACGGGTCGTCTGCGTTGCGCAGCAGGCGGATTTTTGCATCGCCGAAGGCTTTGTACAGGGGCGCGGCGTTGTTCATCATGGACACGAGAAGCGTCGCCGCGTCCGCCGAGGGCGTCCTGATTTTCAGATAGAGGACTCGCTTTGCGTTCCCAGCTTCGCTTGGCATTTGTCCTCTCCCTCGTCCTGGAGGGTAGCGAGAAAGAGGACGTCGTGAAAGTCAAGCGCGCGCCGGCGAACCCCGCTCACATCACCGCGTTACTGCTTCACAATCACCGTCGTCTTGAGCGGCGCCAGCGGATTGAGGTCTTTCGACGGATGATAGCTGACCAAATTAATGGTCCACGCGCTGACGAGAACGAACGACGCGGCAATCGAGATCAGGACTGTGCGTACCATGACGGACTCCCATTATCGTGCCCGGGTTTCCCGGTGCCGCCGTAGCGTTTTCGCTTCCGGCAAGTATGAAACGTAGGCTGCATCCGCAACCTCTGCTGTGACCCGGGTCACAGGAAGTTGAAATTTCCGCGGCATCCACCGAAAAGAAAAAGCGGCCCGTTTCAGGCCGCTGAAGAGTTTGGAGGTCCAGTGAATTCGGGGCCTGCCCCCGGGGCAGGGGCAGGCCTGAGGACGGTCAGATGGACTTGAATATTCTGGCCGTCAGGCTGCCGATGGCGTGGGAACCGACCACCAGGCTAGCCAATGTCGTATTTCCGATGGAGCCATCGACCGTACGGATGACGCCGGTCACCACCGAAGCGCTGGCGAGAAACATGGTGGCGATGGCGAGAATGATGGTCTTACGCATGGTCGTTAGCCCTGAATGACGGGGGAGCAACCGGCTCCCAACAATTGTCAGACTAGGGGCATGACGATCTCGCCGCTGTGACCCCCATCACATAAGTGCGGAATTATTTATTGGCTCGGAATTGGGCTGTTTCCAGGCTCAAAATGCCCTGTTTGCGGCGCGCAACCTGCGCGTCAGCATGCCCAGGACGTCAAGCGCAAAGGTCGGCGCCCGGCCGACGAGAGCGAGGAAATCCTTCTTTGAAATGGGAACCAGGGCAACATCGGTTTTGGCAATTGCTGTTGCACTGCGCGGGCCGGGGTCGAGCAACGCCATTTCGCCGAAGATGTCATTGGCCTCGAGGGTATCGAGCAGCCGGTTGCCAAGCTGGATTTCCACCTGGCCGCGTTGAATGACATACAGCTCCTTGGCCGGCTCACCTTCCTTGAAAATGGTCTCGCCCGGCTTGAGGTACCAAACGGGGGCATTCGACTCAGCCAGAAAACTGAACCCGATGACATCGTCGTCTGACATGGACCTGAGCTCACATTTGGCGTCAAATGACGCTCGAAAAGCTAGAGTTTAAGCTCCTTTTCGAGCTTTGCCTTGTTCTCGAGGCAATAATAGCCGGACAGGCGGGTGACCACTTTCAGGCGCATCCACTCATTGAGAATCCGACTGACATTTTCACGCGCGATACCGGCCATGGCTGCGACGTCGCTTTGACTCAATTTCTGGCGAATGACGATGCGACCCCCGTCGACCTCGTTGCCGAACGCCTTCGCCAGGTCAAGCAATGCGCGCGCCACGCGGCCCTTAACCGGCAGGAATGTACCGGCGGCGACCACCTGATCAGTGTCACGCAAGCGCGCTGCCAGCAGGCTCAAAAGATGTTTGTAGATTTCCGGATTTTTCGTCGCAACGGATTCGAATACCGCGCGACTGACAAAACTCAGCTTGCAATCACGCAAGGCCGAAACCGACGCCGACCTCGGCCGGCCGTCGATCATCGCCATGTCGCCGACGATCGAGCCGGGCCCCAGAATTGCGAGGATGCGCTCGGCGCCAGTCGGCGAGAGCATACTGACCTTCAGGAGGCCCTCCTCAAGGCGGTAGCAGCCATCGCCCGGATCGCCTGCGAGAAACAGGACCTCATCCGCCGCCAATTTTACCGGCTTGGCATTGGCGAGGAGACCGGACGACAGCCGCTCCGGAAGGTCCGAAAGCAGATCCTTGGATTGCAATGGAGAAGCCATCGGATACCCGGCGCACAATAACCCACGAATGCACCGGGCATCTTTAGCAGAAATTGCCTGAAAATACTCAGTCGCCGGTCAAAGCCGCACGCGCGATGGCCCGGCGGGTGAGGCCACGGCTGGCAAGTTCCGGGCGGGAAAGGCCGGAAAGCTCATGGTACCGGGCCGCAATTCGCTGGCCTTCGCGGGCGCCCTCGGCGAACTGACCGCACCGGGCGGCAATCCGCGTGAGAAATGTGGTGCCGTGGGCGACAATCTCGGAAGTGTCGGTGCGATAGGTGATGTCGGTCATCATATCCTCCTGGCCATTCCCCATGAGCGCAACGCGCGCCCCGCGGTTGGCAGATTAGTCCGCACAAATGTCACGCTAGGCTTGGCGAGGTCTACCTGCTGTGCTGACCATCACAAAAAAATCGATTTTGACGCGCTCAAATAACTTATTGACTGAATGGATTTTTTCCGCCGCCCACGATGGCGGGACGGATACTACTCCGGCCACCCAGGTGCACCCATGATGAAACGAGACGGTTTGTTTCCGGCCGCCTTTGCGGCCCTTGCCGGCATTCTTTTCGCGGCGCCCGTTCTCGCGCTAGACCTCAATTCCTTTCGCGCACAGCACGGTCTGCCAGCCCTGAGTGCGAGCGGGTCCCTCGCGGGCGCTGCCTACAGCCATGCGCACAATCTTGCCGCACGACAGCGGCTCGACCACCGCGGCTTCCTGCAGCGCGTGTCGCTGACATCGGGAGCGGCGGCCGAAAATGTTGCATATGGCTGCACGACGGAAGACTGCGTCATTCGTATGTGGGCAAGGTCCGGGCGCCACCGCGCGAATATGTTGCGGCGAGACGTGACCAGCTATGGCCTGGCCTCGGCCGAAGGTGCCAACGGCCGGCGATATTGGGTACTCGAACTGGGAAACTGAGCGTCGAGATCCCTCGGTATCAGACGAACCGGACCGGCGCCCCCGCCAGCATGGGGATTGCCACCATCAACGCAATCCCAATTCCGAAGCCAACCAGCCGCACATTCATCGTCAGCGTCTTGGCGGGTGCGGTGCCTCTCACGGCATAAACCGCAACGTCGAAAAGGCCGACGGCGATGAGAACCCAAAAATACGGTTTGACGACGAAATCCTGCACATAGGGAGTGACGACCAAAGTCGCGCCAATCGCGACGCCCACCACCACCATGTATCCGAAAAAGATTCGATCTAACGACATGCGTACCCCGACATCTATCGCGTTGTCGCGCGACCCTACCAGAAATCCGCTGCCGGGCGCAGGCGGCGAGATTGCCGCTATTTCTTTTCCAGCATCAACTGGCCCTTCTGCCCGATCACACGCTGCGCCGCGTGCGCAAAGCGTGCAAGCAGCCACGGCAGCGTGACCTCAAGCCGCACGCCTGTTTCATAGACGTCGACGAAGCCCGAGGCGCGTTGGCCGAGCGCCGACGCGCGAAATGTCAGGCGGTCTCCGGTCCACGCCTCTTCCTCCAGCGCGAGTATCCAGGCGAACTCGGTCTTGGCTCGGCCAATTCCGTCCTTGATGCGGCGCAGGGCCTCGTCTTTGCCGAGACGATGGGGAATGACGACAACGATCGGTTCCGACATTGCGACGGCATCTCCTTGTTGCTGCGAGATCATGTGGGGAGGACGCGGGCCCAGAAAAAGGGCCCACGATCACAAAGCCTATGCGTCCTGCAAACCATGCTAGGCTTCCCCGCATCATGATGAAGCGTGAGAATTTCGCGGTCGACGCCATCTACGTGCCGGTCAAGCGGCGGGGCACCCTCGATCCCAAACGCGTTGCAGAAATTGCCCAAAGCATGCTCGCTGATGGCCAGAAGACGCCCATCCTTGTGCGTGCCGATGGCGCGCGCTTCGTTCTGGTCGAAGGCCTGCACCGGCTGGAAGCTGCCAAGGCGCTGGGCGAGCAGACGATCGTCGGCTTCCGCGTCGACGCCCGCAAACATTGAGATAGGACCGGACTTTACCCAAGGCGGGCTTGACCCGGCCGCGACCGTCCGACTTTGCTAGGTTTCAGACGCCAGACGCGCCAGACGGCGCGGCGCGTTGTTCGCCCTGCCCGCCACACGAGAGACACCTCGCTTATGCCCTTCCCCGACACCCTGAAAAACCTGATCCGCAACGCCTGGGACGATGGCTATCCCTGCCTGGTCGCCACCCATGGACCGCTGGGACCCAATATCACACCGAAAGGAAGCATGGTCGTCTTTGATGACGCCCACCTGGCCTGGTGGGAGCGCTCAAAGCGGGCAGTGCTGGAAAATCTTGGCCACGACAAACGCGTTTGCGTGATGTACGCCAACTTCAAAGCACAACGTGATGGCATATTGGAATCAGGTTTCCTGCGCTTTTTCGGTTCGGTTGAACTGCACGAAACGGGACCGGTGCGCGAGGCCATTTTCGGAAAATTGTTGCCGCGCGAGCAAACTCATGTGGGCGCCGATGCAGGCATTGGCGTGCTTGTTCGCATCGAGAAAGCCATCGACGTCCGTGGCAAACCGTTTATGTGATTTCCCGCAACCGGAATCCTTTGCTGGCGTTGGATTTTTAGCTTCCGGCTTTGTGAGCGGCCGGAAGTTACCTAGGATTCACGCTGGCCCCCGAAAGGTATCTGCTGGCCCCCTCACCTTCATGAATATTGCGTGATCGGCGATATTCGGCGTTTGCGAGCGTGCTAGGGTCAGTCAGTCAAGAACCAAGGTTGGATTTTTTGGTTGGATTTTTTGGCTGGAGTTTGTGCATGCGTCTCCATCATCTTGCGCTTTTCTTCGCAGCTGCGTTTGCCGCATTCGCGTTCGCCCAACCGGCCCGCGCCAATGTCATGATCATCATCGACAAGTCGGCACAGAAGATGACTGTGAGCGTCGATGGCGAGGACCGTTATACATGGCCGGTGTCGACCGGACGCCCCGGCTACGACACGCCGTCAGGTGAATTCCAACCATTCCGCATGGAACGCGACCACTTCTCGCGGGAGTGGGACGATGCGCCAATGCCCAATTCTGTTTTCTTCACCAAGATCGGCCATGCCATCCACGGCACCTTCGAAGCAAAAAACCTCGGCCGGCCGGTGTCGCACGGCTGCGTGCGCCTCTCGAGGGAGAACTCCGCCACGCTGTTCGCGCTGGTCAAGGAAGAAGGCGTATTCAACACGCGCGTGAGACTGATCGGCGATATCCCGAAAGCGTCCGATGTGCCGGTCGCGCGTCACGAGCCGTCCAAGGACCACAATGTGGCACGCAGCCGCGATAACGAGCGCGATGCGACGCGCAATGCAAATCGGGACGCAACACGCGACACCAGCCGCGCCTATGTTCGTAACGACGCCACCGACGATAGCGACGACGCGGTCACGAGCGCACCGCCGCAACGCAGCCGCCCACGGAGTTCGCCCGACCCGCGCGCGTACTATTACCGTCAGCCTTATTATCAGCAGCGCTATTACGGTCGCGGCCTCTTCCAGTCCGGTTGGTAGGTCTCGCGAACGCCGCGGGACCAAAGGACATGCCGGGGTTTGACGGTACGACAGGCGGAGGTTCAGCGATGATTCGCAAACTCGTCGGCGGCAAATACCGGCTTTACTCCCGTAAGAGGAATCCGCGCAACGGCAAGCGTCGCAATCTCGGCACCTTTGCCAGCAAGAAGGCCGCGCAGCAGCATGAACGCGAGATCCAGTATTTCAAAAGACACTAGAATCTGGCTCCGGCGTCACGGCTAGCCATGGTGGGCGACGCCGAGCGCTTCCTCGCCTCGATCTAGAATAAGCGGAACGATCAGATCTTCTTCATCGTCGAGATGGCGGATCAACCCTTTGATCAAGGCACCGCTCAAATCCGCATAGGCATCGCCGCATCGGCGAAGCGTATCCACGTCTGCCCGCATCGCCTGCAACAGCGCGTTGGCATTTTCCGCGGTGAGTGCCATGTCGGCGTGGATGTGGTGGTGGTCGCCTTCCAGAACGTCAAATCCGCGCATTAGCCGCTCGTCGGCCACGCGAAAAATCGGGAAATAATGCAAGTCCTCGATTTGGTGATGGACATTGAGCTGGTCGAGCATGAATTGCAGGCGCGGCACGAACTGGCGAGCGAATTCAGCCGGCTGCAACGCCTGCGCACGAAATTGCGCCGTGATCTGCTCGATCGCGACGGATAATTCGCGAAACATGGCGTGACGTGAGAGCCAAAAATCGCGCCATTTCGCCAAGATTGGCGTGGGCATCCCATTGTTCTCGCGGATAACGTGCAATCAGCACGCGCAGATCGTCTGGCCAGCCGTTGCGGCGGGCCAGGCCCAGCGCTTCGACTTCTGCTGATTGGGGTCTTTCGAGCTTCATAGGGGCCTAAATAGCCATTGCGCACGCCAATGCGAAGGGCGAATTTTGCGGTGCATGAACGCACATACTACTGTCGCCCGGCTGGCCTGCGACAAATCCACGGCGCGGCGGCTCGCCGGCTATCTCAGTGATACCCTCGATTCGCAGGACGCTGCATGTGCCGCGTTTGAAGGTGATGACGGGTGCTGGCAACTTGCTGTGCACTTCCGTATAGCCCCGATGAAGCCGGCTTGCGCGATTTGATTGCCATTGCCGCCGGCGCAGCGGCCGCAAACGCCCTCAGCTTCGAGCGGATCGCGGGAGCCGATTGGGTCGCCCAGAGCCTTGCCGGCCTCAAGCCGGTGCGCGCAGGCCGCTTTGTCATCCACGGCGCGCACGACCGCGCGCGAACAAAGCCCAATGATATCGGCATCGAGATCGAAGCCGCTCTTGCTTTTGGCACCGGTCATCACGGCACGACGTACGGCTGTCTGCTCGCGCTCACGGACCTGGCGAAGCATCGGCGTTTCCGACGCGTTCTCGATGTCGGGACGGGCTCCGGCGTGCTGGCGATCGCAGCGGCCCGACTGATGCGCACTCGTATTGTTGCCGGCGATATCGACGGCGTCGCGGTGCGCGCGGCGAAATCCAACGCCGGGCTTAACCGCACGGCACCGCTGATTACGTTTGCGCGCGCCGCTGGAACCCGCACGCCCGCCATCGCGGACGCCACGCCTTACGATCTGGTCTTTGCCAATATCCTGCTTGCACCGTTGGCGCGGCTGGCGGTGCCGTTGCGCAAGGTGGTGGCGCCCGGGGCACGCATCGTTCTCTCCGGATTGCTGCCTGGCCACGCCAACGCGGCCCTCGCGAGTTACCGTGCTCAGGGTTTCATTCTTGAAAGACGCATCCAGCGCGACGGCTGGACCACGCTGGTTCTCAAGCGAGCGTCAAACCGCCCCGGGCGGGGATCGCCGGGGCGGTTTCGCTCGTGAAAAACGCACGTTACTCAACACCAGCAGCATTTCGTCCAGATAGAAATCAGTCTGCAAATTGCGGCGCTCACGGTGCGCGCGACAAAAAGTGTGCGTGTCTGGCGATCTCGCGGTGCGCCTGCTGGAGGCGCGACTCCATCATCGCCTCGATGACGCGCGTAAAGATATTTTTGTCTGATGCGTCCCCTTGCGCCCGTGCGTTGGCTTCGGCTGCGGGAGCGCGGGTAGCACCATAAGTAACAGCGACCATTGTGACTCTCCTTTTCGAAACAAAGTGTCAGCCAACGTCCCCATACTTACGTTTGACTATTGCACCGCAACATAACCTGTTTTGCATCGGTTACCATCCGTTGGCCTGCATAGTTGCCCTGTAAAACCAGCATGAAGCGATTAATGACTTGTAGAGATCGATGGCATCATTGCGGCGAATTGGTGCGTTGCACAAATTTAAATCAAACAGATGATTCGTTGCCGGATTAACCGTCAGCGCAGCAGAAATTTTCACAATGTTCAGGCAGCACTTGCCCAAGCCTTACCCAGGCAGCGCGCGCTCATTAGCGCATGCCTGCATTGCTACACCCGCGTGGGGCGCTAGAGTGCCATTCATGTTCGAATCCCGCTTCCAGTCATTCGACGACGTGAGCGAGCGCGGTGAGAGCGCCGCGCGCGTTGCAGCCTTGCGCGCCGAACTCAAGCGCCGAAGCCTCGATGGCTTCGTGGTGCCGCGCGCCGACCGCCAACAGAATGAGTATCTGCCAGCGAGCGAAGAGCGGCTGTCCTGGCTCACCGGATTTACCGGATCCGCCGGCGCCGCCGTTGTCCTGACCGACCGTGCTGCTGTTTTTGTCGACGGGCGTTACACCGTGCAAGCCGAGGCGCAGGTCGACGGGACGGTTTTCGCGATCGAGCACCTGGTCGAGCGTCCGCCCGAGCAATGGCTTGAGCAAAATCTGAACCCTGGGAGCCAAAATTGGCTACGACCCGTGGCTGCACACGAGTGACCAGACTGAACGGCTGAAGAAAGCCTGCGCCGCCGCAGGCGCCGAGCTGGTTGCGGTGGACAGCAATCCAATTGATGCGCTGTGGCGCGACCGGCCGGCGCCTCCGGCCGGGGCCGTCACTTTGCGCGATCTCAAGCTCGCGGGCGAAAGCGCGGCCGACAAGTTCAAGCGCATCCGTGCGGAGATGGCCCGCCTGCGCGCCGACACGCTTATCGTTTCCGACCCGCAGAACGTCGCCTGGGCATTCAATATCCGCGGCGGGGATGTCGCCCACACGCCGCTGGCGCTTGCCTACGCATCGATTCCGCTCGAAGGCCGGCCGACCCTCTATGTGGACGTCGGCAAGCTCAACAACAACGTGCGTCACGTGCTTGAGGAGACTTCCGACGTCCGTTCGACGGATGACTTGATCCGCGATCTCGGCAAGCTTGCGGGCAAAACCGTGCGCCTCGATCAGGCAAGCGCGGCTGATGCCTTCACGGGCCTGCTGGCCGGCCAGGGCGCCAAACCGCAGTGCGGCGCTGACCCCATTGCTCTCATGAAGGCCACGAAGAACCACGCCGAGATCGTCGGGAGCCGGGCGGCCCATCGGCGCGACGGGGCGGCGATGGTGCGGTTTCTCCACTGGCTCGACAAGGAGGCGCCGTCGGGCAGACTGACGGAAATCGGCGCGGTGGCGGCCCTCGAAAGCTTCCGCCGCGAGACCGGCGCGCTCAAGGACATCTCATTCCCGACCATTGCCGGCGCGGGGCCCAATGGCGCGATCGTTCATTACCGGGTGACCCGCGCCTCCAATCGGACGGTCGGGAAGAACGAGCTCTTTCTGATCAACTCCGGCGCCCAATATGAAGACGGCACCACCGATATCACCCGCACCATCGTCGTCGGCGAGCCGAGCGAGGAAATGCGTGATCGTTTCACCCGCGTCCTCAAGGGGCATATCGCCATCGCCACCGCGATCTTTCCCGAAAACACCAGCGGCGCGCAGCTAGACCCACTGGCGCGCACGGCCCTGTGGCAGGCGGGGCTCGATTTTGACCACGGCACGGGACACGGCGTCGGCAGCTATCTGTCGGTGCACGAAGGCCCGGCCCGCATATCAAAGCTGGGCACGGTTGCGCTTCGCCGCGGGATGATCCTGTCGAACGAGCCGGGGTATTACAAAACGGCCGCCTATGGCATTCGCATCGAAAACCTGGTGCTGGTGATCGCGGCTCCGGAGCCGGTTGCCGCCGAAAAGCCGCTGAATGCGTTCGAAACCCTGACGCTGGCGCCGATCGACAGGCGGGTGATCGAGACCGGCATGTTGAGCCCGAAAGAGCGCGCGTGGCTCAACAGTTACCACGAGCGCGTCCACGAGGTGATCGGGCCTCTCGTCGATGCGGCGACGCGAAGCTGGCTCAATGCGGCAACCAGGCCGCTGATTTAATCAGGAGATGAGTTTGAGCCACTCGTCTTCGGTCAGAATTTTCACGCCAAATTTTTTCGCATCGGCAAGCTTGGAGCCGGCGCCAGGACCCGCCACGACATAGTCGGTCTTCTTCGAGACCGAGCCTGCGGCCTTGGCGCCCAACCGCTCAGCCCGCGCTTTTGCTTCTTCCCGCGTCATTTTTTCGAGCGTTCCGGTAAACACCACGGTCTTGCCGGCAATTGCGCTGTCGGTCTTCGGTCTCTCGGCGTCGAGAATTTTAACCTCTTTGGTCAGCCGCTCGACAATGCCGCGGTTGTGGTTCTCGCCGAAATAGGCTCGGATCGCCGCGATCACCGTGTCGCCGATCTGGTCGAGCGCATCCATTTCGGCAATCGTTTCTTCGTCGCCCTTTGCAACTTTCAGACAGGCATCGTGGAATGCTTTCCAGGAGCCGTAGCCGCGCGCCAGCGCAAGCGCGGTTGTTTCTCCGACATGGCGGATGCCGAGCGCGAATATGAAGCGGTCGAGTGAAATTTCGTGCCGCTGCTCGATCGCGGCGAAAAGATTGCGCACCGAGGTCTCGCCATAACCTTCGACCTCCTCGAGCCTGATCTTTTTGTTGCGCGTCTCGAGCGTGAAAATATCGGCCGGCTCCTTGATCCACTCTTTCTCAAAGAAGAATTCGATCTGCTTCTCGCCCAGCCCTTCAATGTCGAAGGCACGGCGGGAGGCGAAAAGCTTGAGATGCTCGATCTTTTGGTAGGGACAGGCGAACTCACCGGTGCAGCGGGCGCGGGCGCCCTCCTCGCCAGTCGCGGTTTCCTCGCGCACCACGTCGGTATGGAGGTAACACGGGCATTTCTTCGGAAAATGATAGGGCTTGGCGTTCTTGGGCCGCTTGTCCAGCACCACGTCCACGACCTGCGGAATGACGTCGCCGGCACGCTGGATGATGACCGTGTCGCCGATGCGGATATCGCGGCCGTCGCGCAATTGCTCGCCACCGCCGCCGATGCCCTTGATGTAATCCTCGTTGTGCAATGTGGCATTCTGCACGACCACTCCACCTACACCCACTGGCTCAAGCTTGGCCACCGGCGTGAGTGTTCCGGTGCGACCGACCTGGATCTCGATGTCTTTAAGAACAGTCGTCGCACGCTCGGCCGGAAATTTATGCGCGATCGCCCAGCGCGGGCTGCGCGAGACGAAGCCCAGCCGCTCCTGCCAGTCGATGCGGTCAACTTTGTAGACGACGCCGTCGATATCGTAGTCAAGCCTGGCGCGGCCCTCTTCGATTTTGCGATGGAAGGCGATGAGTTCTTCGGTCGACCGGCAAAGCCTGGTGAGCGGGTTGGTGGTAAAGCCGCACGCTTCGAACCACTTGATCATGCCCGATTGGGTGTCGGCCGGCATATCGCTCATCTGCCCCCAGGCGTATGCAAAAAAGCCGAGCGGGCGCGAGGCGGTGATGGCGGGATCCTTTTGCCGGAGTGAGCCGGCGGCGGAGTTGCGTGGATTGGCGAAAATGGTGTCGCCAGCAGCTTTTTGACGCTCGTTGAGCTTGAGAAAATCCGCCTTGGTCATGTAGACCTCGCCGCGCACTTCGCAGACTTTCGGAATTTTCTTGCCCTTGAGATGCTGCGGCACGTCCTTGAGTGTACGGATATTGGCGGTGACGTCCTCCCCCTCGGCGCCGTCGCCGCGGGTGGCGGCTGTGACCAGCTCGCCGTCCTCGTAACGCAGCGACATAGACAGGCCGTCGATCTTCGGCTCGGCGTTGAATGCAATTTTCTCGTCGTCATCCAACTTGAGGAAGCGGCGAATGCGGGCGGTAAAATCAACGACGTCTTGCTCGGCGAAGGCGTTGTCGAGCGAAAGCATTGGCACTGCGTGTCGAACCTTTTTGAATTTTCCTGTCGGTGCGACGCCGACCTTGAGCGACAGCGATTCCAACGTCCGCAAGTCGGGAAAGCGCGCCTCGATGGCGTTATAACGCGCACGGAGCGTATCGTAGGCAGCATCCGTGATCGTGGGCCGGTCCTGCTGATAGTAGCGCCGGTCGTGCTCAGAGATTTCCACCGTCAACCGCGCGTGTTCTGCCTTTGCCTGCCTGGCGGTCAGAAGCTCAACGGGCGTCTTATCGGTTTTTACTTTGGCCATAATATTCTTCGTCATTCCGGGGCGCGCGCCGAAGGCGCGAGCCCGGAATCCATAACCCCGGCGGCCGATGTATTACGTTTATCTCACCGCGAGTCGCAAACATGGGTGTCACAAACAATTTGGTTCGACGCATTCACGAAGACAAGTCCAAGGCCGCTCGAGGTTTCAAATCCCAATATAACGTCGTCCGACTTGTATGGTACGAAGCATACGACGATCCGACGAATGCGATCACGCGCGAAAAGGACCTTAAGAAATGGCGCCGTGATTGGAAAATCCGGCTTATCGAGAAAGAAAACTCCGATTGGCTGGACTTATATCGTTCGATTAACCGATAGGCTGCGGAGTATGGATTCCGGGCCCGGCCCTTCGGGCCGTCCCGGAATGACGAGAAAAGCTGCACACCGACATGATCGTCAACTCGCCGCCTTGATCAGCCGTTCCGCGGCGGCGCGGGCCTCGTTGGTGATTTCGGCGCCGGCCAGCATACGGGCTATCTCCTCGCGGCGGCGTTCTGATGCCAGTTCGGTGACACGGGTGGCCACCCGTTTTCCTTTTTCCAGCGCGTCCTTGCTGATGAGATAGTGGCAGTCGGCGCGGGCGGCCACCTGCGGCGCATGTGTCACTGCCAAAACCTGTACGCCGCGCCCGAGCTTGGCGAGCCGCATGCCGATGGCATCGGCAACGGCACCGCCGACACCCGTGTCGATTTCGTCGAACACCAGCGTCGGCGCCGAACCACGGTCGGCCAGCACCACCTTCAGCGCCAACAGAAAACGCGCCAGCTCGCCTCCCGACGCAACTTTCATGAGCGGCCCCGGTCGTGTGCCTGGATTGGTCTGCACCCAGAATTCCACACGATCGATGCCGTTCGGCCCGGCGGCAGCCAGATCACTATCAATCTGGGTAGAGAACTTTGCCCGCTCCAGCTTGAGCGGCTTGAGCTCACCGTTAACCGCCTTGTCGAGCGATCCTGCAGCCTTGCCGCGGGCCTGCGAAAGCGCTCCGGCCGCCGCACGGTAGGCAGCCTCGGCTTGCGCGGACGCGGCCTCCAGCGACTTGAGCTGATCCTCACCGGCATCAATCAACGCGATATCGGCATTGTATTTGTGAGCCAGCGCGGCCAGTTCATCTACCGCGACGTTGTATTTTCGGCCGGCCGCACGAAGCGCAAACAGGCGCTCCTCGATACGCTCGAGCTCGGCCGGATCAAAATTCGCCGTGCGCAACGCGGCCTCAAGATGAGCGCGCGTTTCATCGAGCGCGGTCAATGCCGCGTCCAGCGCTTTCACCGTGGGTTCAACCAGACCCGGCGCCTGTGTCGCTCGGCGCTCCAGCCGGCGGATCACGCCGGACAGCGCCGGCACGCTGGAACTGGCGCCGGCAATAACCTCGTGCGCGTCGCGCAGATCCTCGGCCACTTTTTCCGCCTGCATCATGGTCGTGCGCCGTTCGGCGAGTGCCGTTTCCTCGCCGGCCTGCGGCGATAGCTTGTTGAGCTCGGCGACTGCGTGGCGCAGCCAATCGCCCTCGCGTTTGGCGCGCTCAACTTCTGCCCGATGCGCGTCGGCGGCGGCTTGCGCGTCACGCCTGGCGGTCCACAGCGATTCAACCATCGCGGCGCGTCCTTCGAGCCCGCCAAAAGCGTCGAGCAATCGGCGATGCGTTCCGGCGTCGACCAATGCGCGCTCGTCGTGCTGACCGTGGATCTCGACAAGGGCGCTCCCGAGTTGCTTAAGCACCTGTACACTGACGGGCTGGTCGTTGACGAACGCCCGGGTGCGGCCGTCGGCAAGCTGCACGCGGCGAAGAATGAGTTCATCCTCGGCGGGAATAGCGTCGGCGGCCAATTGCGCCCAGACCGGGTGATTGCGCGCGACGTCGAAAACGGCTGTCACTTGCCCCTGCTCGAGCCCCTGGCGCACCAGGGTCTGGTCGCCCCGCCCTCCCAAAGCGAGAGCAAAAGCGTCGAGCAGAATGGATTTTCCGGCGCCCGTTTCGCCTGTGAGCACGGCAAGGCCGTCGGCAAAATCGATGTCGAGACGGTCAATCAGGACGATATCGCGGATCGAAAGTCGGGAAAGCATGCTGTTCTGCTGTGGCCTGGCATTCGTCAGGCCCGGCCATGTGCCGGGCATCCACGTCTTTGCGGATTCGCCATCATCAAAGACGTGGATGGCCGGGACAAGCCCGGCCATGACCGTGTGGGTAAGTCAATTACGCTAGCTCGGCGCAACTACCCCAGACCGACGCCCTTGAAAGCCTTGCTGATCCAGGAACCCTGGTTCTCCTTGGGCTCGAGGCCGCCCGTCTTCACGAGCCCGTAGGCGTGCTTGTACCAGATGCTGTCCGGGAAATTATGTCCGAGCACAGCTGCCGCGGTCTGCGCTTCGTCGACGATACCGAGCGCCATATACGACTTCCGTCAGCCGCATCAGCGCTTCTTCAACATGCCGCGTGGTTTGATATCTGGTCACGACCACCTTGAAACGGTTGATGGCGCCCGTGTAGTCCTTCTTTTTCAAATAGTAGCGACCAATTTCCATTTCCTTGCCGGCGAGCTGGTCGCGCGCGACCTCTACCTTTTGCTTGGCGCTGGTCGCATATTCACTGGTTGGATATTTCCGGATGACTTCATCGAGGGCAGCAAGCGCCTTTTCAGTGCGCGCCTGATCACGGGTGATATCAGGAATTTCATCAAAGTAAGATGACCCGATCAGGAACTGCGCGTAGGCGGCATCGGCGCTCCCCGGGTGCAGGGTGATGTAGCGCTTGGCCGAATTGACGCAATCATCATATTCGCCGGCCTGGTAATAGGCATACGACGTCATGATCAGCGATTTGCGCGCCCACTCGGAGTAAGGGTGCTGACGATCCACCTCCTCGAATTTCTTGACCGCTTCCCGTGGATCCTTCTTGGCGTTGAGAAGGAAAAGACCCTCATTGTAAAGCCGATCAGCGGGCTCGTCGGGCGGCGTATCGTCCTTCTTTGCGAACAAATCGAAGCTGGAGCACGCACCGACACTCGCGGCCACCAGAATGATCGCAAGTGAGCGAGCCAAACGTATCCAGCCTGCCGCTTTTTTCGGCACGACGAAATCTTTGGCGCCCGATGGGACGGTTTGCTTGGTCATGAATATCTTGGACTCGAACTCATCCACGCGAATGTGCCGCTTCCCCGAAAGCCGGCTTTGCAAAGGCCTGCACAGCGCGAACTATCCACGCTCTTTTTATCCGAAAACATGCGTTATCGCCATGCGACTAAGCCGACATTCGGCCCGGATTAAGGCGAAGGTTAAGGCAAAAACCTGAGGTTTTCAGGAGACTTCCGGGCCATAGGCGGGCGCGACCAGCCCCGTCAGGACGGCCGCACGGCCGCGCGGCCGGCGCACCGGTTCTGCCGCGGCCTCAACGACACGCCAGGCGCTCGGATCGGCCATCAGCGCGGATAGCACCGCATGATTGAGCTTGTGCCCGCCCCGGACGGTCTTGTACGCCGCGAGAAGCGGTTGGCCGGCAAGCGCCAGGTCGCCGATTGCATCAAGAACTTTGTGGCGCACAAATTCATCCGCAAAACGCAGGCCCTCAGGATTGAGCACGCGATCCTCGCTGACGACCAGCGTGTTCTCGAACGAAGCGCCAAGCGCATAGCCTGCGCTCCACAACCTGGCGACATCCTTCATGAAGCCGAAAGTCCGGGCACGCGCGATTTCGCGGCGGAAGGTGTCAGGCTCGATATCGAGCGCGAGGGCCTGTTGGCCGATCAGCGGATGATCGAATTCGATTTCAGCATCAACCCGGAATCCGTGCTGGTACGGCCGTATCTCGCCGTAAGCGCCATCTTTGGCCACTGACACGGTCTTGACCACCTCGATATAGCGGCGCGGAAGTGCGCGCGCTGTGAGGCCAGCCTGATCGATTGCATCCACAAAGGCAGCAGCACTGCCGTCCATGATCGGGACTTCGGGTCCGTCGATCTCGACTATGACATTGTCAACATACAGTCCGCGCAAGGCGGCGAGGAGATGTTCGGCGGTCGAACACAGTGGACCCTCGGCGTCGCCGAGCACAGTCGCAAATTCGGTTGCGGTCACCGCACGCACGTCGGCGCGGATTTCGCGCTCAATCGAACCGTCAGTAACGCGCTGGAAAATGATGCCGCTGTCGTCGCCAGCGGGGTGAAGCGTGAGGGTGACGGGAAGTCCGGAATGGACACCGATGCCGGAGATGGCAACCGGGTGGCGTAGCGTTGTTTGCTTAGCGCCCTTCATCTACCAACTTCCGCCGGCCCATCGAAGTGCCGTGCGGCCCCATCCCCTAGGCCCCGCGCGGGGCCACATTTCTGCCTTCAGTGCAGTCCGCCCTCATATCAAGAGCGGCCGTCCCCAAGAGACCAAAAGTCCCTTTCGCTGCTGAAACTTAGGCCATGTAGGAGGCCTCCTCCAACTCACGCTTTCTTACCGTCTGTTACTCTTTTTTGCCGCAATTGCCCGTTCCGGACCTCCTGGTCCTGGTCAATTTTAAGCCGTGAGTTGGCGGACAGCACTCCGCAAGACCCGACCAGGTCACAACATCAGTAAATCAACGGGAATTCCTTCATCCGTTCAACTTGTTAAATACAAGTGTCGGCAAGCAGACGGCCCCGCTCCTGAGGCTGGAACGGGGCCGCATTTCGTCAAATCGAAGCCTCAGTTCGCCTGCCGGCGCAGGAACGCCGGAATATCAAGCTGATCGTCCTCGCCTGAATTATGCACAGGCGCGGAGCGACCGTGCGGATCGAGGCCCTGAGGGCCGGCGCGGCGTGCGTATTCCGACACCGGCTCCCCCGGCCGGCCTTCCGGGTGGCGGGCCGTCGGGCGCTGCGGCGGACGTTCAAATTGCGGCATCGGCCGTGCAGCGCGCGGAGGCGGTGCCGCGGGCGCCTCGTGGTCCGCCCGGCGACCTAGACCGACTGAAGCCAGTCTTTGCATCAGCGACATGCGACGCTTTTCTGGGTGATCATCGTCAAGTTCGCCGCGCTGCGCCCGAATTTCGTTCTGTGCCGGCAATGGCAATTCATCAATTCGGGGCATGCGAGGGGTGCGTGCAGTGCGCTCAGGCGCTGGCGGAATAAACGCCGCCGGCATTTGCGGCTCCGCCATTGGCGCCTCGTTCTGCGCCGGTTCGAAGAGCGACGGCTTCATCGGCATGGGCCTGATCGACACATCGGCGATCGCGGTCGGCGGCAAGATGGCCGCGGCTACGGCCGCATGTGCGGCCAATTCGACCGACGGTGCGGCATGCGCCGTCATTGGTGGCGCATGACGTTCGATCCGGTCGGCAATGCGACGGCTATCATTGCGGATTTTGCCGGCCAGCTCGCGCAACGCACTTTCCGCCGGCTGCGCCTGGCGCGCGATACCCGTATTGTCGATGCCGGTGGCAACCACCGAGACGCGGATAATGCCTTCCAGGCTTTCGTCGAAAGTTGCACCGACGATGATATTGGCGTCCTGATCGACTTCCTCGCGGATGCGGGTTGCCGCTTCATCGACCTCATACAGTGTGAGGTCCTTGCCGCCAGTGATCGAGATCAGCAGCCCGCGCGCGCCCTTCATCGACGCATCATCGATCAGCGGGTTGGAGATCGCAGCTTCTGCCGCTGTCAGTGCCCGTTTCTCGCCCGAAGCTTCGCCGGTGCCCATCATCGCCTTGCCCATCTCGCGCATGACGGCGCGGACATCGGCAAAGTCGAGATTGATCAGGCCTTCCTTGACCATCAGGTCGGTGATGCAGGCAACCCCGGAATAAAGCACCTGGTCGGCCATTGCGAAGGCATCGGCAAATGTCGTCTTCTCGTTGGCCACCCGGAACAGATTCTGGTTCGGGATGATCAACAGCGTGTCCACGAACTTCTGGAGTTCAGTAATGCCGGCTTCCGCAAAACGCATGCGGCGCTGGCCCTCGAAATGGAACGGCTTGGTGACCACGCCGACCGTAAGAATACCGAGCTCGCGCGCCGTTTTCGCAATGATGGGCGCGGCTCCGGTGCCGGTGCCACCACCCATGCCGGCGGTGACAAACACCATGTGCGCGCCAGTGAGATGATCGCGAATCTCGTCGATCACTTCTTCGGCTGCGGCACGCCCGACTTCGGGCTGCGAGCCGGCGCCAAGGCCTTCGGTGACCTGTGTGCCCATCTGAATGATGCGCTCGGCCTTGGACATGGTCAGCGCCTGGGCGTCGGTATTGGCGACGACAAAGTCGACGCCCTGCAAGCCCGCCGTGATCATGTTGTTGACAGCATTGCCGCCGGCGCCGCCGACACCAAATACGGTAATGCGAGGTTTCATTTCCCGGATATCGGGGATCGTCAGGTTGATAGTCATGTTTGCCTCATGAGTGCACGGGCAGCAGGCTTTGCGTTGCGCCATAGGCGCCAACCCAATTGCACGCCGCCGAACTGGGCCGGTCCGCCACCGGCCGATGCGGGGTTCCGTTGATGAAGGGTCAGAAGCTTTCGCGCAGCCATCGTCCGACCCGTGCCATGTAACCGCCTGTCCCTGTCATCAATTGCCGCGTTCGCCGCGGTTCGAAGTGTTCGAGATGTGCCGCTTGTGGATAGACCAGCAGGCCGGCGGCCACCGCAAAGGCCGGCCCTTTTGCCGCCTCGGGTAATCCGGCCAAGCCAAGCGGACGGCCAATGCGTACGGGGCGCCGCAAAATTCGGGCGGCGAGGTCAGCGAGACCCGTGAGTTGGCTGGCGCCGCCGGTCAGCACAACGCGTCCGCGCGGCTCCGCCGCAAAGGGCGAAGCGGCCAGGCGGTCGCGCACCATTTCCAGGATCTCTTCCACGCGCGGCCTGACGATGCGCACGAGGGACGCCCGCGAGACGAATTGCGGAGGTTCGCGCTCCTCATCATCAACCGGTGGTACGGTAATCATGTCACGTTCATCCGAGCCGCCCGCTAAAACACTGCCATAAATCGCTTTGATTCGCTCAGCGTCGGTAACGCGGGTGTTAAGACCGCGGGCAAGGTCCATGGTCACGTGGTGGCCGCCAAGGGCGAAACCGTCCGCGTGGACGAATTTGCCGCCGGAAAAAACTGCCAAAGTCGTCGTTCCAGCCCCCATGTCGACGGTTGCGGCCCCGAGGTCGGCCTCGTCGTCGGCGAGCGCCGCCAGGCCGGCCACGTAAGGGGATGCCACCATGGCTTCCACAGAAAGGTGGCTACGTTCGATCGTAAGCATCAGGTTCCGAACCGTCGCCACATCGGCGGTGACCATGTGCATATCGACGCCCAGACGGTGCCCGAGCATGCCCCGCGGCTCGCGGATGCCTGCAGCAGCGTCGACGGCATAGCCGATCGGCAACGAATGCAGGACGGCGCGCCCGTCGCGGACTGAATGGCGGCTTGCGGCCGCCAGCACCCGCCCAATATCGGATTCGGTCACGGCGCCGCCGCCAAGGTCGATCGTCGCAACGAACCGCTCGCTGCCCAGGCGGCCGCCCGACATAGACACCACGACTGATTCGAGCTGCACGCCGGCCTTGCTTTCGGCGATATCGATGGCGTGGCGAACCATCTCCTCCGCCTCGACCAGGTCGACCACGGAACCCGCCTTCATGCCGCTTGCCGCAGTATGAGCAAAGGCCAAAAGGCGCACACCGTGACTGCGGCGGCGTAAAACATCCTGCGGCCCCTGCGGCTCAAGCCGTGCAATGAGGCAGACAACCTTGCTGGTGCCAACATCAAGCGCCGCTACAACGGCGGCCCGTTTGGGGGAAACCGGCTTCATCTTCGGAGTAAGGCCGAAGCGCAGCACGGTCATGCCTCGCCTCCTTTGCCTGACTTCGCTTTCTTGGCTTTCTCGGCATCCTTGAGCACCTGCTCGCGCGCCGCGGCTGCGTTATCGGACTGACGCACGATGACCCGGTCGGGTATTCTCAAATCGACTGCCGTAATGTCCCGGGATAGCAGCTTTCTGCTTCTGTCAAGATCAACCAAGGTGCGCAGGGCCTGCTCGGCCCCTCCTTCCGGCAGCAAGACCTCGACGCCGCTCTTGAGGTGCAGGTTCCAACGGCGTTCGGCCACCAGTACGGACGCCTCGTTCAATTGCGCAATCAACGGATACCGCGCAACGAGAGTGAGAAAATCCTGCGCGATATGTTCGGCGCCCTTGCCGACAACCAGCGGGAGTCCGGAAAAGCGGGCGGGGACGGTCTCCTGAAGCACGGTGCCGTCGACGGCAATCAGTGCGACATGTCCATCTTTCTGCCAGAGAGCGAAAGGTAGACGCTCCTTGATCTCGATGCGCAGACGGTCGGGATATAGTTTGAGTACGGTAGCGTCTGAAATCCACGGATTGGCAAGCAAGCGCGCGCGCGTGCGTGCAGCGTCGAGAAACAATAACGACGTGCGATCCGTGATGCCGGCAAGCACCAGAATTTCTTCGCGACCGATTTCGTGCTCACCGGCGAGAGCAACTTCGGCGATCCTGAAGCCAAGTCTATTCGCTACGGCGTCGCAGATGTTCTGAATATTTTCGGTGATCTGCGGGCCATGGCCGCCGATAGCAGCGCCATAAGTCACGCTGCCAAGCAGCAACAAGGCCGCCGCAGATGAGCCGGCGCCGCGTGGCACTTTTATGGTATCGAGTGAGCTGCCCCAGCGGCGCAGCGTCCGCCGCCAGCGCCAGTCGTGCGAGCTCGGCCACCAACCGGACGATGAGCGTCGTTTCAGCTTCAGCGAATGAGCGAGGCTTACTCGACCGTCCATCACAATCCGCTCTTTACTCGTTGCGCCTGCGAAAACTGCGGGCTCCGTCACGGACATGATGTCGGTCATGCCCCGCATATCCGGCTTCAGATGAGACCTTTCCCGTCCCTCGGAGGCCACCGTCAGCGGCAGGGGCCGCGCGCATAACTAGTCGGCAGCCAAGCGCGCGGCGCGCCGCCAACCCCTAGTCTTGGATCTTTTTGGTAAATGATTAGTAAAATTTGAAGGAATTCGCGCCAAAGACCCCGCAAAAGCGATCTTTTATTCACCTAACGGTCGAGTGACGCGTCCTCGACCATCCAGCGCACCAGGTCTTCGAACGTCGTTCCGGCGTGCTGCGCCAATTCGGGGACCAGCGAGGTCTCGGTCATCCCCGGCTGGGTGTTTACCTCCAGGCAGAAGAGGCCCTCCACGCCGCTTGCGCCATCGTCATAACGAAAATCCGATCGTGTAACACCGCAACAACCAAGCGCGCGATGCGCGGCAAGCGAGAGGCGCTGGACTTCCGCGTACACCGCCGGACTGATCGGTGCCGGCAGCAAATGTCTGGAACCGCCAGGCGCGTATTTGGCTTCGTAGTCGTAAAACTTCACGGTCGGCACAATTTCGATAACGCCGAGAGCCTTGTCGCCTATGACAGCGCAGGTCAGTTCCTTACCGGGGATATAGGGCTCAACCAGGATGTGGTCACCGAAGGCCCAATCGGCACGCGTCAATTCCTGTGGCGGATGTTTGTGATCCTCGCGCACGATGAAGACGCCGACGCTGGAGCCCTCTGCCACCGGCTTGATCACATAAGGTGGCGGCAGCAGATGCCGCTTGGCGGCCTCGGTGCGTATCACGACCATGCCGCCGGGCACCGGGACACCGGCAGCCTTGAGCACGGTCTTGGCGGTGTCCTTTTGCATCGCCAGCGCAGAAGCGAGTACGCCGGAGTGGCTGTAAGGAATGCCGAGAATTTCGAGCATGCCCTGCAGGGTGCCGTCCTCGCCGGGTCGTCCGTGTAGAACATTTAGCGCGGCATCGGGCTTGAGTTTACGCAACGTTGCCGCGATCTCCCGATCGACATCAATGCGGCTGACGCGATAGCCGCCACCTCGCTCGAGCGCATCGGCGCAGGCCTTACCAGAACGCAGGGAAATCTCGCGTTCGGCCGACCAACCTCCCATGAGGACCGCGACGTGCTTCATCGATGTTTTTGCCTGCGCATTATGCGCGTTCCGTGCCGACGCGTTTGATTTCCCACTCCAGATCCAGGCCGGAATGCGTCTTCACCCGCTGGCGCACGGTCTCGCCCAACGTCTCGATATCGGCCGCGCTGGCGCCGCCAAGATTGATCAGGAAGTTACTGTGAAGTTCGGAAACTTGCGCGCCGCCAATGGTGAGCCCACGGCAGCCCGCTTCATCGACCAGTTTCCACGCGCTATGCCCTGGCGGATTTTTAAATGTAGAGCCGCCCGTGCGGTTGCGCGGTTGGCTTTTCTCGCGCTTTTTCTTGATCTCGGCCATTTCGATGGCGATGTGCTCGGGATCTCCGGCACGGCCCTGCAACACCGCACTTGTGAAAATCACATCGTCGGGAACACTGCAGTGACGATAGGAAAATCCCATCTCGCCGTTGACAAAATTACGTGGATTGCCTGCGCGGTCAACACCGCGCGCCTCGATCAGAATGTCTTTGGTTTCGCCGCCATAGGCACCGCCGTTCATGCGCAACGCGCCGCCGATTGTACCGGGAATGCCGCTGAGAAACGCCAGGCCGGCGACACCGGCCGCTTGCGCCGCGCGCGCCACCATCACGTCGAGAACCGCAGTGCCGGCGGTGGCACGATGGCCCTCAATTTTTACCTCGTTAAATCCGCGGCCCAGTCTGATCACCACGCCGGCAACTCCGCCATCGCGCACGATCAGGTTCGAGCCGGCGCCGATCACGGTGACCGGAATTCCCAGCTGCAGATTTCGCAAAAAATATGCCAGGTCATTTTCGTCTTCCGGCATGAAGAAGGCTTGCGCCGGACCGCCGACACGAAACCATGTGAATTCGCCGAGCGGCTGATTGGCCAGCAGCCGCCCGCGCAATTCGGGCATTCTGGCTTTCAAGTCGGGGACGATATCGGGAAAGTTCATTTGCCCTTCAATTCTCCCGGCAGTGCGTAAGCCCATTGGGTGATCGAACCGGCGCCGAGACAAACGACATAGTCGCCCGGTTTCGCCAGTCCCTTGATCAGGCCGGCCAGCTTGTCTGGCCCTTCGAGCGGAATGGCTTGTTTGTGGCCGTGCGCGCGCAGCCCGGTGACCAATGCATCACGGTCGGCGCCCGCAATGGGCTGCTCGCCTGCGGGATAGACCGGCGCAATGATCACTGCATCGGCGTCATTGAAGCAGGTACAGAACTGCTCAAACAAGTCGCGTAATCGCGTGTAGCGATGCGGCTGCATTACCGCGATCACCTGGCCTTTGGCGCTTTCCCGCGCCGCGCGCAGCACGGCGGCGATCTCCACCGGATGGTGACCATAGTCGTCGATGATCATCGCGCCGTTCCATTCGCCTACACGCGTGAAGCGCCGCTTGACTCCGCCAAATGAGGCGAGCGCCTTGCGAATGACGTCGTCCTTGACGCCGAGCTCGCGCGCGACCGCGACCGCCGCCGTCGCGTTCAACGCGTTGTGCCGGCCGGGCATCGGCAGCGTGAGCTTGTCGATAGTGTGCGCGGTCTTGCCTTCGCGGTCGCGGAACAGCACGGAAAAATGTGAAGCGCCTCCGTTGTGCGCGAGATCGGCCAGGCGCACGTCGGCTTGCGGATTCTCGCCGTAAGTCAGAATGCGGCGGTCCTCAAGTTTTCCGACCAGCGACTGCACAACCGGATGGTCGGTGCACATCACCGCAAAGCCGTAGAACGGCACGTTCTCGATGAAGGCGCGGAAGGCGTCCTGCACCGCATCGAATGTGTGGAAATGGTCGAGATGCTCCGGATCGATATTGGTAACGATCGCGATATCGGCCGGAAGTTTGAGAAACGTGCCGTCGAATTCATCGGCCTCAACGACCATCCAGTCGCCGGCGCCGAGGCGCGCATTCGTGCCATAGGCGTTGATGATGCCGCCATTGATCACGGTGGGGTCGAGACCGCCACCGTCGAGCAACGATGCGACGAGCGACGTCGTCGTGGTCTTGCCATGCGTACCCGCAATCGCGACGCAACTTTTCAACCGCATCAGTTCGGCCAGCATCTCCGCACGGCGGACAACCGGTAAGCGCTTGGCGCGCGCCGCGATGAGCTCGGGATTGTCGCGCTTGATGGCTGAAGAAACGACGACGACATCGGCGCCGTCGATATTGTCTGCCTTGTGGCCGATCGCAACTTTGACGCCCTTGTCCCGCAGACGCTTTACGTTGGCGCTATCGGCGACATCGGAGCCGGTGACGCTGTAACCGAGATTGGCCAGCACCTCGGCAATGCCGCTCATGCCGATGCCGCCAATGCCGACGAAATGCACCGGGCCGATGTCGCGCGGCAGCTTCATAAGTCGCCCTCAGCCTCTCAACCGTCATGCCCGGCCCTTTGCCGGGCATCCACGTCTTTCAGCGCTTCATGCAAGACGTGGATGGGACACGCAACTCGGCCTGCTCAAATTGCGTCAACTTGTTAGTCGAAACCGCAAATCGGGTAAACCCGATTTGCGGTGACAAGCCCGGCCATGACGAAAACCTAAATTGCGGCGACTTTCAGCACCAGATCGGCCAGCCGCTCGGCGGCATCAACCGTTCCCGCGGATCGGGCGGCCTTCGCCATGCCGGCAAGCCGCGCAGTATCGCCGGTTAGCGCTGCGATTTCCGCTGCCAGCCGCCTCGGCGTGAAATCGGGCTGTTCGATACAGATCGCGCCTCCGGCGGCCTCCAGGACGCGGGCATTGGCAAGCTGGTCCTGATCGAGGGCATGGGGAAGCGGCACCAAAATCGCTGGGCGGCCGATCGCGGATAGCTCCGCCACGGTCGAAGCGCCGGAGCGGGAAATAACCAGATGTGCCGCCGCCATGCGCGCCGGCAGGTCGGGATAAAACGGGGCAACCTCGGCCGTCACACCAATGCGCGCATAAATAGCTCGCACGCTATCGATGTCCTCGGGCCGAGCCTGCTGCATGATCGACAGTTGTCCGAGCAGGTCGCTGGTCAGACATTCAATTGCCTGCGGGACGATCTCGGCCATGACGCGCGCGCCTTGGCTCCCGCCAAACACGAGCAATCGAATTTTGCCATCATTCGACGCCCCGAAAGGCGATGCAGCTGCCGTAATAACCTGCGCGCGCACCGGATTGCCGGTGAAGGCGATCTTGTCGTGCCAGCGTGGGTCCAGATTCTTGAGCGTGTGGAAGCTGGTGGCGATTCTTGTGACGCGCGGCGCGAGCAGCCGATTGGCGCGCCCCATCACTCCGTTTTGTTCGTGCAGCACCGTCGGCACGCCGCGCCAGCTCGCCGCCAGCAACGGCGGCACCGTCGGATAGCCGCCAAAACCGACCACCACGCGCGGCTTGATGCTGCCAATCAGGCTCCAGGCTTTGGCCGTACCGATTGCCAGCAACGACGCCGTGCGCGCTAGCGCGAACGGATTGCGGGCGCGCAGTGTAGCACTCGGAATAAGATGCACACTCCGAGCGGGAAACTTGAAATGCGCAGCGCGATGATCGGTGGCGAGATCCACGGTGACGCCGTGCTTGTCGAGCGCGGTCGCCAAAGCCTCGGCGGGAAACAGATGGCCTCCCGTCCCGCCGGCAGCGAGCAAAACGAGCGGCGCGCCGCTCGCGACCATCAAATTCTGCTCCCGGCCGCCGCGAGTTCGGGTGCCGTAATCGCCGCGCGCGGCTGTTCGCGCGTCAGCGCCAGCAACATGCCCATCGCGTAAGCAAGCGAGATCATCGACGAGCCGCCGTAGGAAATGAAAGGCAGCGTCATGCCCTTGGCCGGGATGAGATGCAGGTTCACCGCCATATTGATCGCCGACTGTGTCGCAAACAGGATGGTCAGTCCGGCGGCTGCAAAACGGGTGAAGGGGTCGTCATTGCGCATGGCGCGCAGCAGCATGCGGATGACGATGAAAGCAAACAATGCCACCAGCGCGAGACAGAGCACAACGCCGAATTCCTCGGCCGCGACGGCAAATACGAAGTCGGTGTGGCTTTCCGGCAGAAGCCGCTTCACAGTTCCCTCGCCCGGCCCCTTGCCGAACCAGCCACCGCGCATGAAGCTTTCGGTGGCGATATCGATATTGAAGGTATCGCCCGACGCCGGGTCGATGAACCGCTGAATGCGGCGCGCTACGTGTGGCACTGTATAGTAGGCGCTCAGGAGCCCAACGCCGGCCAGGCCCGCAATGCCGGCTACCCAGACAACGCGCATCCCGGCCATGAAGAAGAGCGCGCTCCACACCAGCGCGATCAGCATGGTCTGGCCAAAGTCGGGTTGCACCACCAGCAGCGCGACCACCACCAGAAGCAGCGCGAGCGAGAAAGCGTTCGCAGGCATGTCGGGACGCTTGGCCAATTCACCGAACAGCCACGCGACCAATATGACAAACGCGGGCTTGAGAAATTCGGATGGCTGAATATTGAGGCCAAGCAGCACCAGCCAGCGTCGCGCACCTTTGATCTCGGGACCGAAATAAGGTGTCGCCGCAACCATGACCACGCTTATTGCAAACACGACGAGCGATAGGCGGCAAATCTGCTTTGGATTGAGGAACGACACGCCCAACATCACGGCGATCGCGGGCAGCAGATATAGAATGTGCCGGTTGACGAAATAGAATGGGTCAAGGCCAAGACGGCCAGCCACCGGCGGGCTGGCGGCAAGCGATAAAACCACGCCAGCCAGCATCAACGCGCCGATAGCGGCCAGCGTGAGCCGGTCGACTGTCCACCACCATTCGCCGATGGGTGTGCGTTGCGCGCGCGAAAGCATCCCTAATCCCCGTCTGGCCCAAGCTGACGCCTCGCGGTTTAGGAAACATTAACGGTGCCCGATTGCTGGCTGATCTCTATGGCGAGGCCGATCGGAAGCGATCAAGAAAGTTATCGCTCGTTGCCCGACCGTATCTTTGTTTCAGGTTTAAGTCGGCCGGTAAGCCCAGTTGCCTTAGCGTCCTTCACCTGGGGGTCTTTCACTTGGGCGTCCTTCACTCGGGCGTCTTTCAGTTCGGCGTCTTTTGCCAGGCCGACGGTGTCGCTCTTTTCATGCACCGCGTCGGTGCTCGGTTTGGCGGGCTGCGGCTCGGCCTTTGCCTGATCCGCAATTTCAGGCACGCGGGGATTTCGCGGGGGCAACGGGATTTCGTCCGGTCCGTTCCACGCAAGCAGACCGGCGGCCTCCTGGCAGGGCGCCGCGCGCGGAAGCTTGAGAGCGGGGCTGCCCGTTTGAGCATCCGTCCACGCCTCCGCCGGCCATCCTGTGATGGCCTTGACGTAATCCTGCGTCTCCTGCGGCAACGGACCCTTATTTGCGCGCCAGTCCGCGATGCGTTTGGGGCCCGCGTTGTAGGCCGCGGCGGCGAGGCCAAGATTGCCGAACTTCAGATAAAGATCGCGCAGGAGACGCGCGGACGCCGGTATGGCTTGCAATGCATCAAACGGATTATCGAGACCACGATCGGTGGCGGTCTCCGGCATGAATTGCGCGATTCCCAGAGCGCCCGCCGAACTGATGGCGGCAAGTCTAAAATTGCTCTCCTGATACAATAAACGAATAAGGAAATGTGCAGGCAAATCGTTGTTGCGCGTTGCCCGAGCGAGCGCGTCGCAAATCTCTTCGCGCGAACGGTAGATGACCGGCTTCAGAAGAGGATGAAGTGGCGCGAGTGGGAGCACGACGGGCTCATAAGGTGGAGCTACGCTCTCCTTTTCTGCGAGCTCGTTCGGCCACAGGTTCGTTAGCGCGTCATTGCGCCATGCAAGCGTGAGCAATACCGCGATAACGACGCCGCCGATGCCGCAGGCAATGTCCCTGATGAAGCCGCCGCGCGTTCGCTGCACGAACGTGCTGGGCAGCAGGCCAATAACGAGGCCCACGAGCAGAATGATCAAAATGTTTTCGCCTGATAAGTCCATGGGCCCTGGCCCGTTTGGCTTTCGGAATAATTTCTGACTAGCGTGACAAATATGAGGCAGAACGTCAGGTCGGCCTCACGACCGCTATTTAATCGGGATGCTTTCAATTCCCGGGATAGCCAACACGATGTCGGTAAAGGCTTTGCCGCGGACTTCGAAGTTCGGATACTGGTCGAATGAAGCGCATGCGGGCGACAGCAGCACCACCGCTTCCTTCAGGCCCGACGCTGCGGCATCGCGCGAAGCCGCTTCAACCGCCGCCGCCATAACGGCGTTCGCTTCGTGCGGCACCTTACTGCCCAGTGTGCCGGCAAATTCCTGTGCCGCTTCGCCGATCAGATAGGCCTTGCGAATGCGCGGAAAGAACTCCGTCAGGCTGGCGATGCCGCCGGTCTTCGGCTTACCTCCGGCAATCCAGAAGACGTCCTGAAAGCTCGCCAGCGCCTTGGCCGCGGAATCCGCGTTCGTAGCCTTTAAGTCGTTGACGTACAGCACATTGCCCTTGCGGCCGACCTGCTGCATGCGGTGCGCAAGACCGGGGAAACTGACGAGCCCTTTCTGTATTCTGGCAAGATCGATGCCAAGCGCGACGCAGGCCGCGACCGCACAGGCGGCGTTCTGCGCATTGTGCGTGCCGCGCAACGAACCAATGCCGGCAAGCTCGGCAACCGCGTGCGCCTTGCCGTCAACGGCGCGCAGGATGTGGGTGCTTTCCGCAAAATAACCGTCATCAACCCGGCCAGCCACCGATATGCGGACGACCTTTTTGCCGGCGCGCTCAATTCGATCCGCGGCCGCGCGCGTGTAGGGGTCGTCGACGCCGATGACGGCCGTGCCGCCTGCCTCCACGCCCGCCGGAAGCCGCTCCTTGATCGCGGCGTAGTTGACCATGCTGCCGTGGCGGTCGAGATGGTCTTCCGACACATTGAGCAGGATGCCGACGGTCGGCTGGAGCGTCGGCGCGAGATCGATCTGATAAGACGATATTTCGAGCACATAGGCACGTCCGGGCTTGAACGGTTCGAGCGCCAGAACCGGCACGCCGATATTGCCGCCCATCTGGGCGTCGACGCCTGCTCTCTTGATGAGATGCGCGATCAGCGCCGTCGTGGTCGATTTGCCGTTGGTCCCGGTAATCGCAATCAACGGACAGCCGGCGTCCGATTTAGCGCGCTCGCGGCAAAACAATTCGATGTCGCCGATCACCTCGACGCCGCCCTTGCGCGCAAGCTTCACCGACCAATGCGGCTCGGGATGAGTGAGCGGCACGCCCGGTGCCAACACTAAAGCGGCGACCTTCGACCAGTCGAGATCGCGGAGATTCTCTATGTTTACTCCGGCCGCTTGCGCGGCGGCGATCGTCGTGTCGTTGTCGTCGAAGCCGATGACATCGGCGCCGCCTTCTTTCAGCGCGCGCGCTGCGAGCAAACCGGAACTGCCGAGGCCAAAGATGGCGACAGTTTTGCCCGAAAATGTGGTGATGGGGATCATGCAACACCTTGGTCATTCCGGGGCGCGAGCGCAGCGAGCGAACCCGGAATCCAGAGGCAAGCTCGGCGCATATATCTGGATTCCGGGTCCGCGCCTGCGGCGCGCCCCGGAATGACGGAAAACAATCATCGCAACTTCAGCGTCGCCAAGCCGGCGAGCGCCAGCACGACGGCAACAATCCAGAAGCGGATCACGATCTGCGGCTCGGTCCAGCCGAGCTGCTCGTAGTGATGGTGGATCGGCGCCATCTTGAATACGCGCTTGCCCGTGAGCTTGAAGGAAACCACCTGCACGATCACCGAAACGGCTTCCAGCACAAACAGCCCGCCAACAATGGCAAGCACGATTTCATGCTTGATCGCCACCGCAACGGCACCGAGCATTCCGCCAAGCGACAGCGATCCGGTGTCGCCCATGAAAATCGACGCCGGCGGCGCATTGAACCAGAGAAAACCGAGACCGGCGCCGATCACGGCACCGCACAGCACCGCAAGTTCTCCGGTCCCGGGCACATAATGGATTTGCAGGTATTCGGCGAAGACCGCGTTGCCGGCGAGATAGGAAATCAGGCCGAAGCTCGCGGCCGCGATCATCACCGGCACGATCGCCAGGCCGTCGAGTCCATCCGTTAGATTGACTGCATTACCGGCGCCGACAATCACGAATGCGCCGAGCAGCACAAAGGCCCAGCCGAGATTGATGACCAGCTCTTTGAAGAACGGAAATACGAGCGAAGTCGCGGTCGGCCCGCGGCCAAGATGCGCCAGCATCGTGCAAGCGAGCACCGCAATCAACGCTTCTGCCAGGAGCCGGGTCCGGCCGGCAAACCCTGCATGCGTTTGTCTCGTCACCTTCAGGTAGTCGTCATAAAAGCCGATAAGACCGAACGAGAGCGTAACGCCGAGCACAATCCAGACGTAGGGACTCTTCGGGATTCGCCCATAGCAAGGTCGACACCAGAAGTCCCGACAGGATCATCAGGCCGCCCATGGTCGGCGTGCCCTTCTTGGTGACGAGGTGCGATTGCGGGCCATCCGTGCGAATGGGCTGCCCCTTGCCCTGCTTCAGGCGAAGCACATCGATGATCGGTCCGCCGAACAGGAATACGAACACGAGCGCGGTGACGATGGCGCCGCCCGTGCGAAAGGTGATGTAGCGAAAGACGTTGAAGAAAGAGACTTTGTCCGAAAGCTCGGTCAGCCAGTAGAACATTGGGTCGAACCCTAAGTCATCACCCCTGTGCCGCGGCCTGCTCGAGCGTCGCCTGCCTGGGGAATTGCTTTTCCAACGCTTTCACGATGGGGCCCATTTTCGCGCCGAGCGAGCCCTTTACCATCACCGCGTCGCCAGCCCGGATGGCCTCCAGCACGACCGGTTCCAGCCCCGCCGCCGCCTCGGCATAGCCGCCCCGGGCGCGCGAGGGAAGAGCCTCCCACAACGTTTGCATTAGTGGCCCGGAGCAGAAAACAAGGTCGATACCGGCAGCCTCGATGGATTGCGAAAGTCCGCGGTGCAGTTCGGCGCCGGATGTTCCGAGTTCCAGCATATCGCCTAGCACGGCAATGCGGCGGCCCTGTTGTCCGATCGGCGCCTGGCCGAGCAGCGCGATCGCCGCGCGCATGGACGCGGGGTTGGCGTTGTAGCTTTCGTCGATCAACAGCACATTGCCGCCGGGGACGGTGAGATAAGTGCGTGCACCGCGGCCGCTCACCGGTTTGAGATTGTTGAGGGCGAGCGCCACCAATGCGAGATCGGCGCCGGCCAGCGACGCGGCAGTCAGAACGGCGAGCGAATTGAGCACCTGGTGTCGGCCCGGCGTGCCAAGCTTGTAGGTGACCGGCTGACCAAGAATGCTGGCCTCAACTGTCGAGGAATCCGGTTGCAGCGAAACCCGCAGCAACCTCGCTTCGGCACCGCTGTCCTCACCGAATGAAACAACGCGCTGGATGCCGGCCGCCTTGGCTGCGGACGCGAGCCGCGCGTATTGCGCGTTGTCGCGGTTGAGCACCGCGGCGCCGCCAGTCGCAACTCCGGAAAATATTTCGGCCTTTGCGTCGGCGATTTTTTCCAGCGAGCCAAAAAATTCCAGGTGTACCGGTTCAATACCGGTCACTATGGCAACGTGCGGACGGACCAGTTTCGTGAGCGGCGTGATTTCACCCGCGTGATTCATGCCGATTTCAAAGACCGCGTATTTCGCGCTGGCCGGCCAGCGCGCGAGCGATAGCGGAACGCCCCAATGGTTGTTGTAGGACGCTGCGGAAGCATGAGTTTCGCCGTCAGCAGAAAGCGCCAGCCGTAGCGCCTCCTTGGTACTGGTCTTGCCGACCGATCCGGTGACCGCAATGACCCTGGCCTGCGAGCGCGCACGCGCCGCGCGCCCGAGATCGCGCAGAGCTTCGAGCACATCGGGCACGACCAGCAACGGCGCGTCCGGAAACCGGTCGCGCTGGGTGTTCGCGACGACGGCAAGAGCGGCGCCGGCCTTCAGCGCGCTGGCGACGAAATCGTGTCCATCGCGATTTTCGCCATGGATGGCGAAGAACGCGTCGCCTTTGCCGACGGTTCGGCTGTCGATGGAGACGCCGGACACTTCCGCCGGCAGAGTTCCGGCGCGGTCGGCGCGCATCGCGGATGCCACGGCGTCCATTGTCCATAACGCGGTCATGAGTGAATCTCGAAGCGCGAGGCGATCTCGCTTTCCCTCTCCCCTTGTGGGAGAGGGTGGCGAGCGCACAGCGTAAGCGAAGCGCGAGCCGGGTGAGGGGTCGGCGCAAATTGCGAACGCAGACCCCTCACCCGCCCTCGCTCGGCTATCGCCTCCGCTCGGGCACCCTCTCCCACAAGGGGAGAGGGGAAAAACACGCGTCGCGCGTCCATCGCCCTCATCACGCAACTCTCCCCGTCAACGCCGCAGCCACAGCCTCGTGATCGGAAAATGGCACCACACGATCGCCGATAATTTGTCCAGTCTCGTGTCCCTTGCCCGCAATCAATAGCACGTCACCACCTTTGAGGTCGGCAATCGCCTGACGGATCGCTTCCGCGCGGTCGCCG
This sequence comes from uncultured Alphaproteobacteria bacterium, assembly GCA_963815055.1. Taxonomy (GTDB): domain Bacteria; phylum Pseudomonadota; class Alphaproteobacteria; order Rhizobiales; family Xanthobacteraceae; genus Pseudolabrys. The sequence goes on from CAWFEU010000007.1 coordinate 342,773, forward strand.
ATTTCAACAGCACCCCGCGCTTCGGCAAGAATCGCGGAGCGGATCGCAGCCGGATTTTCGCTGCGCGGATTGTCATCGGTGACAATGACACGGTCGGCATTTTCTGCCGCAATTCGGCCCATGATCGGACGTTTGCCGGTGTCACGGTCGCCGCCGGCGCCGAAAACGACGGTGAGCTTGCCGCGCGCATAGGGACGAAGGCTTTCGAGCGCCTTCTTCAGCGCATCCGGCTTGTGCGCATAGTCAATAAAGACCGGCGCCCCATTGTGTGTGCCGGCAAGCTCCAGCCGTCCCTTCGCGCCGCTGAGATTTTCCAGCGCTGCGAACACGCTCCCAGGTTCGCTGCCTGTTGCGATCGTTAGCCCAGCCGCGATTGTGGCGTTCTGAACCTGGAATGCGCCAACCAGCGGCAACCTGACTTTATATGTGCGGCCGCCATGTGCGATGGCAACCACTTGGGCAAAGCTATCGATCGCCCCGCCGGCCAGTTGGATGTCATCGCCATGCTCGCCAACCGTCATGATTTTCAGGCCGCGCTTCTTGGCGGCTTCGACCACCTGTCCCGCATAACAATCGTCGACGCCGACCACGGCCGTTCCACCCGGTACAATCAACTCCTCGAACAGACGAAGCTTGGCGGCGAGATAGGCTTCGATGGTCGGGTGATAATCGAGATGGTCGCGCGACAGATTGGTGAATGCGCCCGCCGCGATACGCACGCCATCAAGCCGATGCTGATCGAGTCCGTGCGAGGAGGCCTCCAACGCAAGATGCGTAACACCCTCGCCTGCCAATTGGTCGAGCGTGCGATGCAGGTCAACCGGATCAGGCGTAGTCAACGAGCCATAGTGTTCGCCTTTGGGCGACACGACGCCGATCGTGCCGATGCTGGCCGCTTGCTGCCCGAGCGCACTCCAGATCTGGCGGGTGAATGCGGCAACCGACGTCTTGCCGCTGGTGCCGGTGACGGCGGCGATGGTTTGCGGCTGACGTGGAAAGGTTTTCGCCGCGGCAAGCGCGAGTGCGCGGCGCGCATTTTTCACGGGCACAAATCCGACCGTGTCGGGCAACCCGTCCGGCCGCTGCTCGGCTGCGACGGCGACTGCGCCGGCGGCTGCCGCCTGCCTTGCGAAGTGCGCGCCATCGGCCCTGGCGCCGGAAATGGCGACGAACAGAAAACCGCGTTTGATCTTGCGGCTGTCGGAGGCAATCCCGGTGATCTCGATGGGCGCCGTTTGCGCATCGATCGCCGCCTCGGGCAGAAGATCACGCAGCCTCACCGCGAATCCTTCGCGCTCACCAGTAGCATCTGATCGGCTTTCGGCAGATCGAAGCGCGGCCGAATATCGAGCAGCGGCGCTACCCGTTCGATCACCTTCGCGCCGACCGGCACGGCATTCCAGCCGGATGTGCTGAAGCCGTGCGTTTCGGGCAGACCTTCTGGTTCGTCGAGCATGATCAACAACAGATAGCGCGGATTGTCGGCGGGCAATATGGCGGTGAAACTGGTCAAGACTTTGGTCTTGGAATAGCGCCCGCCAACTACCTTCTCTGAAGTGCCGGTTTTGCCGCCGACATAATACCCCGGCACATTGGCGCGCGTCGCGGTGCCCTTTTCCACATTAAGACGCATCAAATAGCGCATTTTTTCAGCGGTTTCCGGCTTGATCACGCGCACGGCCAGGCGGTCCGCCTCGGCCTGGTTGCGCTTGAGGAAAGTCGGCGGGATCATCTTGCCGCCATTGACCAACGCCGAAATGCCCATCACAGCCTGCAGCGGCGCCACCGAAAGGCCGTGGCCGAACGCGATCGTGACGGTGTTGAGCTCGCCCCAATGCTTCGGCACGAGCGGCTCGGCGCTTTCCGGCAGCTCGGTTCGCAGCCGGTCGAGCTGGCCGAGCTTTTTCAGGAACGCCTTGTGGTATTCGACTCCCAGCGAGAGCGCCATCCGCGCCGTACCGATATTGGACGAATATGTGAAAATTTCCGGCACCGTCAGCACGCGCTTCTGGGCGTGAAAGTCGTGAATCTCGAATTTGCCATAGCGCAGCGGCAGACGCGCATCGAAAGAAGACGACAGCGAGATGCGCCCGCTGTCGAGCGCCATCGCAAGCGTGAGCGCCTTGAAAGTCGACCCCATCTCGTAGACGCCGGTCGTCAGGCGGTTGAGCCGGTTGGGATCATTGGCCTCGCTCGGATTGTTCGGGTCGAAATCCGGCTCCGATACCATGGCAACAATCTCACCGGTGTTGACATCGGCGATGATGCCGGCAGAAGCCTTGGCCTTGAACTTTTCGCGCGCGGTGACGAGTTCGTCGCGCAACGCGTACTGCACGCGCAAGTCGACCGCGAGCTTGACCGGCCGTTGCATTTGGTCGGTGGCGAGGCCGGCCAGGTGCAAAGCAGCGAGTCCTTGCCCGTCCAGCCATTTCTCGATGCCGGCAATGCCTTGATTGTCGATATTCACGTGGCCGATCTCATGGGAGATCACGGAGCCGTTGGGATAGACGCGCTTGTTCTCGGTGAGAAATCCGACGCCGGGAATGCCGAGCCGGTGAATTTCCTGTTGCTGGCTCGGCGTGATTTCGCGCTTGAGCCAGACGAACCCGCGCTTCGACGACAGGCGCTCGCGCACTTCGGTCGCGTCAAGGTCCGGGAGAACCGCGGTGAGCAATTCAACCGCTTCGTCCACGTCGATGAGCTTGCGCGGCTCGGCAAACAGCGACGGTGTCTTGATGTCGGTGGCAAGGATTTCACCATTGCGGTCGAGGATGTCGGGACGGGCGGTTGCAACCGCGTCCTGGGTGACGCTGCGGCGGCCGCCGTGGCCTTCGCCGCTGGCCGCGAACATCACGAGGCGCAGTGCAATGACCGAAAATATGCCTGCGAATGCAAGAATTGCGAGGCCCAATCGCGCCTTTGCCTTCACATTGCGATCGACATCGAGCCCGTAAAGCGCCGAGCGCAAGATGCGCTGCCAGCGGCCTTCATTCGGTTTTTTTGGCGCGTGCATTGCGGTCACCGCGTCGTCGCCGGCGGAATGCTGCCGGTTGTATCGGGCGTCGCCGGAGCAAGCATGGCGCCGATCGGATCGCTGTTCGGTGCCGGCACAACAGCGGGCGGCCGCTCGGGAAGGCGATCAAGACTGTCGAATTGCGTGGGCTTGGCCGGTTGAAGCGCCAGGTGGCGGTCGGCGAGACCGCGGATGCGGCCCGGCGTATCAAGCTTTGCCCATTCGGCCCGTAGAACGGCAATTGCGCTGCGCTCGCGGCGCAATTCACCGCGCTGCTTGGCCACCCGTTCCGCCTGCAATGTGGAATCGAACTTGATCTTGTATACGAAGGACGCCGCCAGGATCAGCGCGCCAATGACGAGAATATTGAGGAGGCGCATCATTTACCGCACCTTCAGCACGTCAGCGAGCGAAGGCAGCTGCGGTGTCAGGCCGGACGGCAAGCTTTCATGGGCCGGCGCATTCGTGCGCTCGGCGGCGCGCAATTTCGCTGAACGCGCGCGCGGATTGCGGGCGACCTCTTCCTCACCGGCGACCACCGGCCGCTTGGTCAGGATGCTGAAAGTCGGCGCTGGACGCTCGACCTGGGGCGCGTGGCGTGAACCGCCGCGCGTTTCTCCGCGGTCGGCGAAAAACGACTTGACGATGCGATCCTCGAGCGAATGGAACGACACGACCGCCAGCCGTCCCCCGGATTTGAGAATTCGTTCGGCCGCCTGAAGGCCCGCGACAAGCTCGCCGAGTTCATCGTTCACGAAGATGCGCAGGGCCTGAAACGTGCGCGTCGCCGGGTGAATATCGCCGGGACGGCCACGCACAACTGAAGCAACGATGTCGGCGAGCGCGCGGGTTGTTTCGATGCGCGCGTCGGAACGCGCCTTGACGATGGCGCGTGCGACGCTGCGCGAATGACGTTCTTCGCCGAAAATGAAAATGATATCGGCAAGATCGCGCTCGTTTGCCGCGTTCACGACGTCGGCGGCGCTGGCCCCTTCGCCGCCCATGCGCATGTCGAGCGGCCCGTCGAGACGGAACGAAAAGCCGCGTCCGGCCGTGTCGAGCTGCATGGATGAAACACCAAGATCGAGCACGACGCCGTCGACTGTCTCGTAACCGGCTTCGCGCGCGATCACGTCGAGATTGGAAAATTTATCTTCGGTGAGGGTCAGTCGGCCTTTTTCGCCTTCGACGAGGTCCGCGCTCAAGGCAATCGCCGTCTGATCGCGGTCGATACCGATCACATTGCAGTCGGCGGCCGCGAGGATTGCACGCGTGTAGCCGCCCGCGCCGAATGTACCGTCGATATAGATTCCACCATCATGAATGTTGAGGAATTCGACCGCCGGCTGGCCGAGCACGGGAATGTGGAAGGCCGGTCCGCCAGCGACAGCCGAGCCGCCGCGGCCTGCCATCATTCCCGTGCTCCAGGCGCGTTGCGCGCCGCCATCTGGGAACTCAACTCGCCCTTGAGCGCGCGCACCTTTTGGGTGGCCTCCGCGAGCTCGGTTCGGAAACGACCGGGTTCCCAGATCTGAAACTTGTGACCCAAACCAACGAAAGCCACCGCATCGGTGATGGCCGCGTGGTGCTTCAGGCTCTCGCTCAGCACCACTCGCCCCTCGCCGTCGATCTTCAGCGTCTCGCTGGTGCCGTAGAGCGCGACCGCGAATTGCTCGCGCTGGTCCGAAAACGGGGTAAAGCGGCCAATCAACGCGTCGATCTCCGCCATCAGTGCATTCCCACCGGCGTCGATCGCCGGGCGATCCAGCGCCGGGTAGCAATAAAGGCCCTCGAAGCCGTCGCGGCCGAGCACCGAGCGAAATGAACTGGGGATAGAGACGCGACCCTTGGAGTCCAGCCGCAGCGTGACGTTGCCCACGAAGCGGTCCATACCCCGCACTCCACCCGAACCGGACGCGACCAATGACTGTTTCGGAACACCGGGAAACGGCACCCCGGCCGGCGCTGCCATTACGCCGAGACACCCAAAACGGTGTGGTGTCCCATACTGGGAATTTGTGGGATATCATGGGATTACATGGCCGTCAAGAAACCGGCCCCAATCCTCCCCGAGCGCGTAGTTGCGGCAGATCAACGCCATTAACGGCGGTTAAACTTAAAGAAACGTTGCCGATTTCCGGTCGCGCTGGGCTTCAGGTGAATTCCGGCCAACGCCGGGTGACTTCCGGCCGTGCCAGACCCGGGTGAAATTTTATGTGGATCGGACTGTTCACCGATATTCACGCCAATCGGGAGGCTCTTGAAGCCTGCCTTGACCATGCGCGGCGTGGCGGCATGAGCCGCTTCATTTTTATGGGCGACTATGTCGGTTATGGCGCGGACCCTGCTTTTGCCGTCGATGCCATCATGCGCGAGGTCGAGCGCGGCGCTATCGCACTCGCCGGCAATCACGACGCCGCCATCGCCGCGGGCACTGCCAACATGAACGCCGTTGCCGCCGACGCCATCGACTGGACTCGTCCCCGCCTCGATGCCAGCCAGCGCCAATTCCTCGCACAATTGCCGCTCACTTTCGAAGACAGCGGCCGGCTGTTCGTGCACGCAAGCGCGCACGCACCCGGGCGTTGGGAGTACATCACCAGCGTCGAGAGTGCCTCGCGCAGTTTCATGGCGACCCGCGCGCAGGCAGCGTTCTGCGGCCACGTGCATGTGCCGGGGCTTTATCATCTTTCGCCGACCGGAAAACTGGCCGGATTTCTCCCTGTGCAGTCCGTTGAAATTCCGCTCCTCGCGCATCGGCGCTGGCTTGCGGTGATCGGGTCGGTTGGCCAGCCGCGCGATCATAACCCGGCCGCGTGCTATGGAGCGCTCGATACCGAACGAAACGTGCTGATCTACATGCGCGTGCCCTATGACAACGAAACCGCCGCACGCAAGGTGCGCGACGCTGGCCTGCCGGCGATCCTGAGCCACCGTCTCCTTGAGGGAGCGTGAATCGTGGATCCCCGCTCACTCGCAGCCGGCCAGACTGTCGATGGCTTTCGTCTCGTCGAGCCGATGGAAGCGGGCGGCATGGCGAGCTTCTGGCGCGTGACGCGCGAGGGCAACGACCTGCCGATGGTGATGAAAATCCCCTTGCTTCGGCTTGGCGAAGATCCGCTCACGATCATCGGTTATGAGGTCGAGCAGATGATCCTGCCGCGGCTCACGGGCCCGCACGCGCCGCGTTTCGTCGCCGCCGAAGATTTCGAACGTCCCTACATTGTGATGGAATTTGTTCCCGGGCCGTCGGTGAAATCCTTGCTGGAGAAGACACCGCTGCCTGCTGACGACGTCGCAGCGATCGGTGCCAAGATCGCCTTCGCCCTGCACGACATCCACCGCCAGCACGTGATCCATCTGGATCTGAAGCCGAGCAACGTAATCCTGCGCAACGACGACGCGGTGCTGATCGATTTTGGCCTGTCGCGTCACGATCAGCTGCCTGATCTGATCAAGGAAGAGGCGGACGGCCCGGTTGGAACGGGCGCTTATGTTGCACCCGAACAGGTGCTCGGTGATCGCAGCGACCCACGCAGTGATTTGTTCGCCTTGGGGGTCATTCTCTATTTCCTGGCAACCGGCGAGCGCCCATTCGGGGAACCGCAGCGCGCCGATAATTGGCGCCAGCGGCTCTGGCGGGACCCGGTGCCGCCGCGCGGCCGAAACCCAGCGGTTCCACCCTGGCTCCAGGAGGTTATCCTGCGCTGCCTCGAGGTCGACCCGCAGGCTCGTTATGCAACCGCCGCCCAGCTTGCTTTCGATCTGCAACATCCTGATCAGGTCACGCTCACCCAGCGCGCATCCCGCCTGCATCGCGACGGATTTTTCACGGTTCTATGGCGCCGGTTGCGAACGCGCCGCGACCCGATTCTTAAGCGGCGTCAGGCGCTGACATCCCATCTCGCCAGCGCACCCATCGTGGTGGCGGCAATCGACCTCGAACCTGGCCACGAGGCGCTTCGCCATGCCTTGACCCTTGCCGTGCGGCGCGTGCTCGTAACCGAGCCCAATGCGCGGCTTGCTTGCGTCAACATCCTGAAGATCGCGCGGCTGGCACTCGACACGATGGAAGACGCGCAGGGGCGCAATCCACATCTGAGCCGGCTGATCCAACTCAAGCACTGGGCGCGGGAAATTCCAATCGCGCCCGACCGCATCACCTGTCACGTTCTGGAATCAACGGATCCGGCTGGCCAACTGGTCGAATACGCCCGCCACAATCGCGTCGACCACATCATCATTGGCGCACGCGCAAGCTCCGCGCTTCGACGCTACCTCGGCAGTGTTTCGGCCCGCGTCGTTGCTGAAGCCCCTTGCACAGTGACTGTGGTGCGCACGCAGGGCGATGATGCGGACGCCGACCCAAAACGATCCGCAGACGCGCCAGGCGCCTGATCCCGGTTCCGTATTTCAATTTGCAGTCATCGTCCTGCAGGCGGGAACAGCAAACCATGGCCGCGCGTTGTCGTTGCTGGAACACTGCACAATTCAGGAGGAGACATGCCATGTTGAAAAAATTGATGTTGTCCACCGCACTGAGCGCCGCCGTCGTATCGGCCGCCGTCGCGCAATCGCCAAGTTCACCGAGTTCATCGAGTCCCGCACCCGCCGCACAGTCGCAAGGTTCCGGCAAGGCCAACTTCGTGACCGCGCAGAAACCCGATCAATGGCTGGCATCCAAGTTTAAAGGCACTGACGTCCTTGGTTCCGACAACCAGAAGATCGGCGACGTCAGCGATATTCTTTTCGACAAGACCGGAAAGGTCGAGGCCTTCGTGGTCAGCGTCGGCGGCTTCCTCGGTGTCGGCTCAAAAGAAGTTGCGCTCGCGCCAAGCTCATTCGACGTGATTCCGGGTCAGAACGGCTCCGCCGACAAGCTCAAGCTCGCCACAACCAAGGATGAGCTTCAGAAGGCACAGAATTTCGCGCGCTATGAAGCTCCCCGACCGAGCACGACCGGCGCGGGCGGCGCAATGGGCGGTGGCACGAAGCCGGCGACCAACACGCCGCCATCAAGCCGTTAACGCATCGCGATTCCGGCTTACCAAGTTGCGGCCCGGGCGGAAATGCTCGGGCCGCAGCGGCATGCTTTACGCGCTTGCTTTTTTTATCTGGCGCGGTGAAAGATGCGCGCCCTTTCACTGACCAGGTTGAGTCCGGCCCATGCCCGCCTTTCCGCCGGATTCTTTCATTGTCTCCGACGTTGTCCCCTCGCCGAATTTTGACGAGCGCAAGGACGGCCGTCCACCCGATATGATCTTGCTGCACTACACCGGCATGCAGACCGGCGACGCCGCTTTGCAGCGCCTGACCACTGCAGCAAGCAAGGTCTCCTCCCATTACGTGGTATTCGAAGACGGTCGTATCATTGAGTGCGTGCCTGAGAATAAGCGCGCATGGCACGCCGGCAAATCATCCTGGGCCGGCGAAACTGATGTCAATTCGCGCTCGATCGCTATCGAGATCGTCAATGGCGGCCACGAATTCGGCTACACTGATTTTCCACTGCGGCAGATCGCGGCGGTCATCTCGCTATGCAAGTCGATAATAACGCGCCGTGGCCCGCTCAGCGCAGACCGAATCCTCGCCCATTCGGATGTCGCCCCGTCACGCAAGCAGGATCCCGGTGAAAAATTTCCCTGGGGCCTCCTGAGCGAATCCGGCATCGGTCATTGGGTCCGCGCTGCACCGCTCGATCTTGAGGGGACGGGGCTCAGGCCGGGCGACCGCGGTGACTCGGTTATCAGGCTGCAGCGCACTTTGCGCTCCTACGGCTACGGCCTGGCGGAAACGGGCATCTACGATGACGCCACGCGCGAGGTCGTAACGGCCTTCCAGCGCCATTTTCGCCAGGCGCGCGTCGATGGCATCGCGGACCCCTCCACGCTGCTGACGTTGCGGGCATTGATCGAGACCCGGCCCGCGCCATTGGGCTGATGCGCCCGCCGGGTTGAATGTGAGATTTCCTTAATCCTGTCGGGTCGTGGTGCTTGACGCGCCGGCCAGGTATCCCCATTCCTATCCCGTCAGTCGGCCGGACGGCCGCTCCGCGCCAAGGCCGAAAGGTGGCCGGGGAGGAAAGTCCGGGCTCCATGGACAAACGGTGCCGGATAACGTCCGGCGGGGGTCTGTCCCCGCGCAAGCGGGGATCGAACCCCAGGGACAGTGCCACAGAGAACAGACCGCCTCGGCGCGTTGCGTTTGGCCGCGGCAAGGGTGAAACGGTGCGGTAAGAGCGCACCGCGTTTCCGGCGACGGAAACGGCACGGCAAACCCCACCGGGAGCAAGACCGAATAGGAGTGACGTCGGGGCGAAAGCCTCAGGTCTGTCCGGACCAGTCATTCGGGTAGGTTGCTTGATGCGCCGGGCAACCGGCGTACCAGAGGAATGGCCGTCACGTTTGCGGTTCGCGCCGCAGGCCATACAGAACCCGGCTTACAGGTCGGCTGATACGCTGATACGTTGTAAGGGGGCTCGGCGGCAACACCGCCGGGCCCCCGCCAATTCTGTGGAATGGCTAGCGCGCGTCGAGCATCGTCGACGGCAACCAAAGCGCCAGCCCGGGAAATGCCGCGACCAGCACAACGGCAATGCACATCAGGACAAACAATGGCAGCGCATAGGCGCCGATGGTGAAGATGTTGCGGCCCGTCATGCCTTGCAAAACATAGAGATTGAATCCGACCGGCGGCGTGATCTGCGCCATCTCGACGACCAGCACGACGTAAATGCCGAACCAGATCAGGTCGAAGCCGGCCTTCATCACGAGCGGAATAATGATCGACGTGGTGAGCACCACCATCGAGATGCCGTCAAGGAAGCAACCAAGCAAGATGTAGAAGGCGGTCAGCACCGTGAGCAAGGCCCACGGCGGCATGTTGAACTCGGTGATCCATTCGGCGAGCGCGCGCGGAATGCCGGTAAAACCCATCGCGGCAGTCAAATAAGCGGCGCCCGCCAGTATGAAGGCAATCATGCAGCTGGTCCGCGTTGCGCCCATCAGTGAGTTGATGAACCCCTGCCAGGTCAGCGTGCGCGACCACCACGACAGCGCCAGCGAAAGGAACACGCCGACCACCGCAGCTTCCGTTGCGGAAGCAAGCCCGCCATAGATCGAGCCGATGACGCCCATGATCAGCAGCATGACGGGGATCAAGCGCCGCGAAGCGTAGAGGCGCTGGCGGAACTGCACCGGCGGCTCGGCGGCGGCATGCGCGCCTTGTTCAGCAGTGCCCATGCGACGATGAAGCCCATAAACAATCCGGCGAGCACGATTCCGGGAATGACGCCGGCGATGAATAGCCGCGCGATCGATTGGTCGGTGGCGGTCGCATAGACGATCATGATGATCGACGGCGGGATGAGCAGCCCGAGCGTGCCGGAGCCGACGAGCGTGCCGATCGCCATGCGTTCGTCATAGCCGCGCTTGAGAAGTTCAGGCAATGCAATGCGGCCGATGGTAGCGCATGTGGCGGCCGAGGAGCCGGACACCGCGGCAAAGATCGCGCAACCTACGACATTCACGTGCAGCAGACGGCCCGGCAGCTTTTGCAGCCACGGCGCCAAACCCTCGAACATGTCGTCGGACAATTTGGTGCGGTAGAGGATCTCGCCCATCCAGATGAACATCGGCAGCGCCGTTAGGTCCCAGGAGTTCGACGCCGTCCACATCGATGTAGCGAGCACCTGTCCCGCCGGCGTTGCCACTTTCGTCAATACAGCAGCAAAGCCGCAGACGGCCAGCGCCAGTGCGATCCACACGCCGGAGCCCAAGATTGCGAACAAGAGCAGCATCAGGAAAAGGGAGAGCTCGAGCACATTCATGGCTCAGCCCTCTTTGCCGAGCGTGATGGCATCTTCGGCGGCGCGGAAACTGGGACGTCCGCGGTATGCCACGATAAACAGTTCGTCGATCAGCGCGATGGTGAGGATCAGGGCGCCGATTGCCATCGCCGCTTGCGGATAGACCAGCGGCACCCGGATGACGCCGGGCGATACCTCGTGAAAACGGAACGAAATCCACGCGAAATTGGCCAGGTGCCCTGTCATGTAGGCGGACGCGGCCGCCGCAAAGCCGAACGCCCATAGCTCGATATAGCGGCGCACCCGTTCACCCAGGGCAGACAATACCAGGGTGACCCGGATATGCGCGCCAGCCTTAAGCGTTCCGCCGAGCGCGAAGAAGCTCGCCGCCGCCAGCAGGTAACCGCCTATTTCATCGAGTGACAGAATGACGAAATCGGTGCGCGGCAGATGCAAGAGCCCAAGCGTGCCATCGACCAGCCGCGCAGCGAGCTGCCCACCGACCATCACCGCGATGACGACGAGACAGAAGGCCGAAGCCCATAGCGCGACGCGATATAGCGTATCGAGGAAGCGGCGCACTTACTTCCTGTAGGCCGCCAGCATTGCCGCACCGTCCGCGCCGGCGGATTTTTCCCATTCCGAGGCGATCGTCGCGCCGATCTTGGCGAGACCGGCCTTGAGCTCCGGAGTTGGCGGCAGCACCTTTATGCCGGCATCCTTGAGCGCCTTTGTTTTGATCGTCATTTCCTCGACCGACAGTTTCCAACCACGATCTTCGGCGACCTTGGCTGCGTCGGTCAGCGCTTTTTTCTCGGCGGCCGAGAGCTTGTCGAACGCATCCTTGTTCACGATCACGATATTGCGGGGCAGCCAGGCCTGGGTGTCGATGTAGTGCGTGAGATAGTCCTGCGATTTTGTATCGACGCCGGTCGAAGCCGAAGTGATCATGACGTCGACGCGGCCGGTTGCGAAAGCGGTCGGCAGATCGGGCACCTCAATCTGCGTCGGCACGGCGCCGACCAGCGCCGCAATGCGGCCGATCATGGCGTTGTAGGTCCGGAATTTGAGGCCCTTGAGCTCATCAACCGATTTGATTTCGCGCTTGGCATAGAGCCCTTGCGGGGGCCACGGCACCGAGAACAACAATATCAAGCCTTCAGAGGCCAGCTGCTTTTCCAGATACGGCTTCTGCGCCGCGTAAAGCTTGCGCGATTCATCGTAGCCGGTGGCGAGGAATGGAACTGAATCGAGGCCGTAGACCGCCGCTTCGTTCGATGAAAGCGACTCGAGCATTTCGCCAATCGGCGCCGTGCCCTGACGAACGCTGCGCTTGATTTCGGGATGCTTGATCAGCGAGCCGGCGGAGTGAACCGTAATCTTGAGCGAGCCGTTGGTCGCCTTGTCCACGTCGGCTGCGAACTGGATCACATTTTTCGTGTGGAAGTTGCCGTCCGGATAGGGTGTCGGCATGTCCCATTTGGTCTGGGCCGAAGCAGCCGTCGCAACACCGCAGGCAAGCAGCAGGCCCGCGCAGACACGCACGAACTTGATCATTGGTCCCTCCATGAACGCCGGGAGCTCGTGGCACGCGCTCACCCCGGCCGTCCGCTCAGATGCAAGCATGGCGCCAATGGCCGGGCGGTGGCAAGTGCGACTGATTGCCGATCAAACCGGATCGACGCCCTTCGCCCTGAGTGTCGGAGCCGCGGCTGGCGCACTGAGAAAGCGGATCAGCGCTCTGGCGGCATCCGGTTCCTTGGTCGTGACGCTCAAGCCGGCGGCAAAACCAATCTTCGTTTGCAATTCAGCCGGAATCGGCCCGACTTGATCAACGCCGGGAACGTCCGAAATCCGCGTCGACACAACCACAACCATATCAGCTTCGCCGCGCGCAACCACCTCGACGGTGTCTTCCGCTGCCATCGGCTTCAGCTTGCTCTGCATCTCCGCCTTAATGCCCATGCGGTCGAGCAGGCTGACAAAATAAATGCCGCTCGCGCCCTTGCCCGGGAAAGCGACAGCCTTGGATGCCAACAGCGCGCGCTTGAAAGCCTCGACCGACGAAATGTCGGGCTTGGGTGCGCCGCTCTTCACCGCAACACCGAGGCCGGCGTGGCCGAAATCGACGCGCGGGCCAACAACCGCGCCATCCTTGATCAAAGCGTCGATGATTGGCGGATTGCCGACGACAACATCGAAGCGTTCGCCAGCCTCAATCTTGCTCTTGACCTCTGGATTCACGCCGAAGCTCAGATCGATTTTGTGCCCGGTCGCCCGCTCGAATTGTGTGCAGAGTTCGCGCACGGCGGCCTTGGACCCGTTACCGCTCAGGACCTTCAGTTCGGCAGCCTGCGTGGCTGAATATGTAAACAGGACCGCCGCAATCACCAGAGATATTCTCGCCATGGTACCACCACTTAATTTCGCCGGCCCAACCCTAGCAGGCTTGTCTTACGCCCGACAGGGCGGCATCGTGCACTTCGTAATGTATGTCTTGCGTTCCCCCGAATTGAGCCATGCCCGCAAAAGCCGCCTCACGAACCTGGGATTTCTGGATCGACCGCGGCGGCACATTTACCGATGTGGTCGGCAGACGGCCCGACGGCACGTTGGTCGCCCACAAGCTGTTGTCCGAAAACCCCGAAGCCTATGCCGACGCCGCTGTGCAGGGCATTCGCAATCTGCTCGGCCTGAAAGCCGGTGAAGTCATTCCTCCCGGCCTGGTCGGCGCGGTGAAAATGGGCACCACGGTCGCGACCAACGCGCTGCTCGAGCGCAAGGGCGACCGCACGCTCCTGCTGATCACCAAGGGCTTCCGCGACGCGCTCAAGATCGGCTACCAGGCGCGGCCGAAGATTTTCGCCCGTCACATCATCAAGCCCGACATGCTCTATGAGCGCGTCGCCGAAGTCGACGAGCGCGTGCGCGCCGACGGCACGGTCGAGCACGAGCCCGACCTCGCAGCGGTGCGCGCCGACCTGGAAGCGGCCAGGGCCGACGGCATCCAGGCCGTCGCAATCGTATTCATGCATGCCTACCGGTTTCCCGAGCATGAGAAACGCGTTGCCGCGCTGGCGCGGGAGATGGGTTTCGCGCAGGTCTCGGTGAGCCACGAAGTCTCGCCGCTCATCAAGCTGGTCGGGCGCGGCGACACCACCGTGGTCGACGCCTATCTATCACCGATTTGCGGCGCTATGTCGATCAGGTTGCGGCCCAACTTGAGAGCACGCCTCATCCTGAGAATGGGGCTTCACTTCACCCTCATCCTGAGGAGGCGCGCAGCGCCGTCTCGAAGGATCGGGGCGGCGCGCGCCTGATGTTCATGATGTCATCCGGCGGGCTCACAGCCGCCGAACTGTTCCAGGGCAAGGATGCGATCCTTTCCGGTCCTGCCGGCGGCGTGGTCGGCATGGCGGAAACCGGACGGCAGGCCGGCTTCGATCATCTCATCGGCTTCGATATGGGCGGCACGTCGACCGACGTTTCCCATTTCGACGGCGAGTACGAACGCGCGTTCGAAACAGAAGTCGCCGGCGTGCGCATGCGGGCGCCGATGATGCTCATCCATACGGTTGCGGCCGGTGGCGGATCGATCCTGCATTTCGACGGCGCGCGTTTCCGTGTCGGCCCCGACTCCGCCGGCGCCAATCCGGGCCCGAAATGCTACCGGCGCAATGGGCCGCTGGCGGTGACTGATGCCAATGTGATGGTCGGCAAGCTTATTCCCGACTTCTTTCCGAGAATTTTCGGCGCCGAACAGAATCTGCCGCTCGACGCCCATGCCGTGCGCAACGCCTTCACCGACATGGCGCAGCAGGTCGGCGGCCGCAAAGCCGAAGACGTCGCCGACGGTTTCATCAAGATCGCGGTCGAGAACATGGCGAACGCGATCAAGAAGATTTCCGTACAGCGCGGCTATGACGTCACACGCTATGCGCTCAATTGTTTTGGCGGCGCCGGCGGCCAGCACGCCTGCCTGGTCGCCGATGCGTTGGGGATGACGCGGGTATTCATACATCCGTATTCTTCACTACTGTCCGCATATGGCATGGGGCTCGCCGATATCAGGGCCACGCGCGAGCAGGCGATCGAGCTGCCGTTCGGCGCCAAAGCCTTGCAGGTGATCGCGAAAACGGGCGCAGCGCTCGGCAAGACAACCAAAGCCGAAGTGGCCGGCCAGGGCGTCCCTGCGGGCAAGATCAGGATCTTCGTCCGGACGCATATTCGGTACGCCGGCACCGACACGGCCCTGGTGGTGGCAGCCGGCAGCGCCGCCGCGATCAAGCGCGCCTTCGAAAAGGCCCACAAGGCGCGATTCGGATTCATCGACCGGACCAAGCAAATGGTGGTCGAAGCCGTGTCCGTGGAGGCGGTCGGCGGCGGCACCAAATTCACCGAAAAGGCCATGAAGCGCTCGCGCGCCGCATTGCCCAAGCCGGCGCTGCGCACGCAATTTTTCTCCGCGGGTGAATGGCACAAGGCCAATGTTTTCACCCGCGAGCAGCTCAAGCCCGGTTCGCGGGTCAAGGGCGCCGCCATCATCATCGAACCTCACCAGACGGTCGTGGTCGAGCCCGGCTGGCAGGCCGAGCTCACCGCGAAAAATCATCTCGTGCTCACGCGCTCCAAAAAGCTCAAACGCGTCCACGCCATCGGCACGCATGCCGATCCCGTGATGCTCGAGGTGTTCAACAATCTGTTCATGTCGATTGCCGAGCAGATGGGGGTCTCGCTCCAGAACACCGCCTATTCGGTGAACATCAAGGAGCGGCTGGATTTTTCCTGCGCGGTCTTTGCGCATGACGGAACGCTGGTCGCCAACGCGCCGCACATGCCAGTGCATCTCGGGTCGATGGATCGTTCAGTGGAAACGATCATTCGCGACAATATCGGCAAAATCAGACCTAGCGACGTCTACGCCATTAACGCACCCTATAACGGCGGCACGCACCTCCCCGACATCACCGTTTGCACGCCGGTGTTTGACGACCGGAAGAAATCAATTCTGTTCTGGGTGGCATCGCGCGGTCACCATGCCGACGTCGGCGGCATCTCGCCGGGCTCAATGTCGCCGAACGCCACGACCATCGAGCAGGAAGGCGTGCTGTTCGACAATTTCAAGCTGGTCGATCGCGGACGCTTCCGCGAAAAGGAACTGATGGCGGCGCTCAAGGGCGCAAAATATCCGGCACGCAATCCGGTGCAGAACATCAACGACATCAAGGCGCAGATCGCCGCCAACGAAAAGGGTGTCGCCGAGCTGCGCAAGATGGTCACTCATTTCACATTGCCGGTGGTGAAGGCCTATATGCAGCACGTGCAGGACAACGCCGCGGAAAGCGTGCGCCGCGTGCTTGACCGACTGCACGACTCTGAATTCAGCTACGAGATGGATCAAGGCACGATGATCAAGGTGAAGATCACCGTTGACAAGAAGAGGCGCGAGGCAACCGTCGACTTTACCGGCACCAGCGCACAGCAGCCGACCAATTTCAATGCGCCGGAGCCGGTCGCGCGCGCGGCTGTGCTGTACGTGTTCCGCGTCATGGTCGACGACGATATCCCGATGAACGCCGGCTGCCTGCGGCCGATCAATATCGTTATCCCGAAGCGCTCGATGCTGTCGCCTGAATATCCCGCCGCAGTGGTCGCGGGTAATGTGGAGACATCGCAGGCCGTGACCAATTGTCTGTTCGGTGCGCTCGGGGCACTCGCCGCGGCGCAGGGCACCATGAACAATCTCAATTTCGGCAATGCGCGCTACCAGTATTACGAAACGATCTGTTCCGGTTCACCGGCCGGCCCCGGCTTCAACGGCACCGACGCCGTCCACACCCATATGACGAACACGCGCCTGACCGATCCGGAAGTGCTGGAGTTCCGCTATCCGGTCGTGCTCGAGGATTTTCACATTCGGCCGGATTCGGGCGGGCGCGGACAATGGCACGCGGGCGGCGGCATTCGCCGGACCATCCGGTTCCTCGAAAAAATGGAATGCACGATTTTGTCGGGCCACCGCCGGGTCCGCCCGTTCGGCCTGGCGGGCGGCGAAGCCGGTCAGGTTGGCGAGAATTCGGCGCGCCGCAAGGATGGTCGCATTGAACGCCTGCAAGGCTGCGATGCTACCGTTATCGACGAAAACGAGGCCATTATTATTCAATCGCCCACGGCCGGCGGCTATGGTCCCGCGAATAAGCATTAATTGATGCACATCGTTTCCGCCGACCGTTAAGCATCAGCAGGCATCGCCCTTGATTTTGGTCCTCGCGGCGCAAATCTTGGGGCTATGCGCACCACGATTTTATCCGCGTTACTGCTCAGCACCCTGGCCCTGCCCGTGCAGGCGCAGGTCTATCCGGTCGAGGGCAAGTGGGGCCAAAGCACGAGCGGCGAAAAGGGCCCGATCGATTGCGCCGATAGCAAGCGCGTGATCGATTTCAACGGCGACCAACGCACCGACAGCAATGGCGGCGTCCCGGCCTATCGCAACAAGTCTGTGGTCGCGGATGGCCCGTCGAGCTATCGCGTCGTCGACGAGTTCAACACCGGGCAGATCAGCGCAGGCCAGAGCCAATATACGTTGCGCCGAGTTGACCCCGATCGCATTGAAATGAATTCGAGCGGCGGCACGACGACGCTGCAACGCTGCAAATAGCCAACATCCTTTGATCGATTTGGTCGCGGAAACTCGCCGCCGGCAAGGCAGCGCTAGTTCCGCGCGATGATTTCGCGTTCGCCGCGATGAACCGGCGTGCGCCGGGTGACCCTGCCGGACCTGCGCCGTAGAAGAATGGCGGGCCGGCGATTCTTCAATGCGCTCCTGCGGCGGCGGCGCGGCCGCGGGCGCTCGACGTGAATTTGTCCCAAATGCGCATCGACTGCGCTCTCGCCTTGCTTGGCGAGCAGGAGCGGCACACCCAGCACTTCGCTCCAGGCGCGCCATTCGGCCACCGCCTCGTCGGCCTTCGAGGTCAGAAACAGGGGTAGCGTGAGCGACGGGTCGATATGCTCGAGCACGACCGCAAGCACGTCGCCGTCTTCGCTCGATTTCAAGCCGCATTGAAATGCCGACAAAGGCCGCGACCGGCATATTAAGCGCCATGCGCATGCCGTGAAGTGAGCGTCGCACCACGACGCGTTCGCGGTGGAGCTCGACATCGCGCACCCGCCCGTCGGCCGCGGCATCGCTCGCGGAGAACCGCACAGGCAAGCCGCACGGGTCGAGCCGCAAGGCGCGGCCCGACCCGGCGTATCCGCCACTACACATCTGACGCCTCGAAACTCTCCCGCGCCGGACTTATTCGCCCGGTCACGCACTAAACATGGCAGAAACGCGTCCGAATCCGCTTAAAGTTCTGGGTTAACCGGTGGTAGAGGTCCCGGCTTTGCGATGCATGATTGACGCTCCGTTGCGAACCATGATTGACGAGGTGTTGCCGAGACCACGCAATTTGCGTGGATCAATGGTTGAACCGCACCGTTATCGGGCCCATGTCCGGGGTCCGCACTCTTTTGAAAGCTATCCGATGCTCGCCCCAGCCGCCTCTCTTCTGGACCTGACCGCACTGACCGAGCGCGCCGACCGCCTGGTCAAGGCCGCACGCGCCGCCGGAGCGGACACTGCCGACGCTGTGGCGCTACGCGGGATGTCGCTCGCGATCGAACTGCGCGACGGAAAAATTGAGGAATCTGAGCGGTCGGAAGGCGACGACCTTGGCCTGCGGGTGCTGGTGGGCCGCCGTCAGGCAGTGGTCTCGACTAACGACATTGCGGATGATGGCGCCGCCGCCCTCGCCGCGCGAGCCGTGGCCATGGCGCGTGCGGCGCCCGAGGATAAATTTGCCGGTCTTGCCGACACCAATCTGCTGGCGCACGATTTTCCCGATCTCGACCTGATCGATCCCGATTTGCCAACTGTGGGCGAACTCGAAGCGCAGGCGCACGCCGCCGAGCAGGCGGCGCTTTCGGTCAAAGGCGTCAGCAAATCGGGCGGCGCGTCGGCCTCCGCCGGAATTGGCGGGATGGTCCTCGTCACCAGCCACGGATTTCGCGGCGCCTATCTTGGCTCCAGCCACGGTGTGTCAATGACCGCGATCGCGGGCGAAGGCACCGGCATGGAGCGGGACTACGATTATTCCTCGGTTCGGCACGCCGCGGATCTGGAACGCCCCGAAAAGATCGGGCTCAGCGCCGCGGCCCGGGCAGTGGCGCGGCTCAATCCGCGCAAGGTCACCACCCGCAAGGTGCCGGTCGTGTTCGATCAGCGCACCGCCGGCTCGCTGGTCTCGCATCTGGCCAGTGCGATCAACGGCGCGTCGGTTGCGCGCAAGACGAGCTTTTTGCGCGATAAAATGGGCGCCACGCTGTTCGCCGACGGCATTCGTATCGTCGATGACCCATTGCGCAAGCGCGGCCTGCGTTCGCACCCCTTCGACGGCGAAGGCGTCGCCGGCAAGAAGCTCGCGCTGGTCGATGATGGCGTGCTTCACTCATGGCTGCTTGATTGCGCGACCGCGCGCGAACTTGGCCTCGTGACCACCGGACACGCGCATCGCGGCGCCTCATCGGTGCCATCGCCGGGGCCAACCAATCTGCATCTCGAGCCCGGCGAGCTTGGTCCCGATGCGCTGATCGCCGACATCGCCGACGGTTTTTACGTCACCGATCTGATCGGCAGTGGCGCCAACATGGTGACCGGCGACTACAGCCGCGGCGCCTCCGGATTCTGGATCGAAAACGGCAAGTCCACCTATCCGGTCAGCGAAGTGACCATCGCCGGACATTTGCTGGAGATGTTCCGCACGCTCACGCCGGCCAACGATCTGGAATTCCGTTACGGCACCAATGCACCGACACTGCGGGTGGAGGGCCTGACCGTTGCCGGCCAGTAATCTCACTGCGTTGCGTGGTCCGCTTGAAGCGGTGTTGCGCGATGCCGGCGAGCTTGCGCGCGAGACCGCGCGCGGACCGTTCAGGCAGTGGACCAAGGGTTCCGACCATTCGCCCGTGACGGAAGGCGATATCGCAGTCAACGATTTATTGCGCGAACGGCTTGGATCGCTTGTGCCGGATGCGGGCTGGCTGTCGGAAGAATCACAGGACGACCTGCCGGATGATGCCCTGGCCCTCGCGTGGGTCGTCGATCCGATTGACGGCACCCGGGCTTATATTTCCGGACGCGCCGACTGGACCATTTCGGTGGCCCTCGCCGATCGTGGCCGCCCGCTGCTTGCAGCGCTCTATGCCCCAGTAACCGAAGAAATGTTCCTCGCATCCCGTGGCGGTGGTGCCACGCTCAATGGCATTCCGATCAAAGCCAGCGCCGGTGGCGGGCTCAGCGGCGCCAGGCTCGCGGGACCGAAGCGTTATCTAGACCGGCTCTCCAGCCTGACTCCCGACACGCTGGCGCAGCCAAAAGTGCACTCGCTCGCACTGCGGATCGCCCGGGTCGCGCATGGCGCGCTTGATGCCGCAGTCGCATCACCCGGTAGCCACGACTGGGACCTTGCCGCAGCCGATCTTTTGGTGCACGAAGCCGGCGGCGCGCTGACCGATTTTGTCGGCCGGCCGCTCATTTATAGTAATGCGCACGGTGCACATAGCGCACTGGTCGCGGCCGGTCAGGCCCGCCACGACACGTTGATAAACCTCGTGCGCGACCGCGAAACCGAATTCGCGTAGACTGGCCGGCCGCAAGTCTCCACGCCGCCGGGGCTCTCACCAGGGATCGACCCATGTCCGCACAATCGCCCGGAACGCACAAACAATTGCTGCACATTGTCCTCGGTGGCGAACTGACCGAGCTCGGCGGCACCGAATTCAAGGATCTCGACAAGGTCGACGTTGTCGGCGTCTACCCGAACTACGCCAGCGCCTACACGGCCTGGAAGGCGAAGGCACAGAAGACCGTCGACAACGCGCACGTGCGCTATTTCATCGTCCACCTGCACCGGCTGCTCGATCCTGAAGGCGCAGGACGAGCGGCGCGCTAGAGCGGGGAGCGATGCTGTCACTCAAGCGGATCACCGCTTCGCCCATGTTCCTGAGCGCCATGGGAACAATGGGGGCGTGGTATCTGCGCCTTGTCTGGCTCACAAGCCGCATGGTCGTCGAGCCGGACACCATGACACTCTATGAGTCTCTCGAATCGCCAGCCATTATTGCCGCCTGGCACGGCCAGCATTTCCTCATGCCATTCATCAAAGATGCCAAGCGGCACCGCGCCAAGGTCTTGATATCCCGCCACCGTGACGGAGAAATCAATGCACGCGCGGCCGAAAAACTCGGCATCGGGACCATCCGCGGCTCTGGCGCGCACAACGGCGAATTCCATCGTAAGGGCGGTGCGGTGGCCTTCAACGAGATGCTCGACGCGCTCAAGCAAGGCTACAATGTCGCGATGACCGCCGACATTCCAAAGGTTGCACGGGTTGCCGGCTTCGGCGTGGTGAAGCTTGCACAGCATTCCGGCCGACCAATCTACCTGGTCGCGATGGCGTCCAGCCGCCGCATCGAGCTCGATAATTGGGACCGCACTGCCATCAACCTGCCGTTCAGCCGCGTGGGTATCGCCGCAAGCGGGCCGATCATGGTGCCGCACGATTGCGACAGCACGGCGCTCGAAGTCGCGCGGAAACACGTGGAAGATGAACTCAACGCGTTGACGAAAAGGGCCTATCGGCTCGCCGACAAGACCGGAGGCAACGAACAGTGAGCGGGTTGCCCTTCGGCCTGCGGATGTACCGGCTGTTGTCCGCGGCGGCAGGACCGTTTGCGCCGCTCCTGCTGGCGCGGCGCGCCAGACGCGGCAAGGAGATTCGCCAACGGTTGCCTGAACGACGGGGCGAGAGCAGGATTGCGCGGCTCGACGGCCCCCTGGTCTGGCTGCACGGTGCCAGCGTCGGCGAGCTTGCGAGTGTGCTTCCACTCATCGAACGGATTCGCGCGCGCGGCATCGCCATGCTCGTCACCACCGGCACTGTCACCTCAGGCGGCCTCGCCGAGCAACGCCTGCCGCGCGGCGTGGTGCATCAATTCGTTCCGCTCGACGTGCCGCGTTTCGTGCGCCGCTTTCTCGACCACTGGCAGCCTGATCTCGCCTTGTTCGTCGAATCCGATCTGTGGCCGAACATGATGATCGAGGCATCGGCCCGCGGGATTCCGATGGTCCTGATAAACGGCCGCCTGTCCGAGAACTCATTTCGACGGTGGCGCCGGCTGCCGAACTCGATCGCCGGTTTGTTGCAGCGGCTCGACCTTTGCCTTGCAGGCACGGCAGCCGATGCAGCGCGTTTGAGCGAGCTCGGTGCCGAGCAGGTGGTGAGTACAGGCAATCTCAAGCTGGATGTCCCGGCGCCACCCGCCGACGCCGCAGCGCTGGCGGCCTTGCAGGACGCAATTCGCGAACGGCCGGTAATCGCGGCCTCCTCCACGCATGTCGGCGAAGAGGGCGCGGTCGTCGAAGCCCATATGCGTCTTCGCACAAATTTCCCGGGCCTGCTGACATTGATCGCGCCACGTCACCCCGAGCGCGGGCCCGGCGTGGCCGAGATCGCAGCCGCGGCCGGATTGAAGGTGGCGCTGCGCTCGCGTGGGGAGTTGCCTGACCGCACGACGGAAATTTACGTCGCTGACACTGTTGGCGAACTCGGCCTGATCTATCGGCTGGCGCCAGCGGTGTTCATTGGGGGCTCACTGGTCAAGCACGGCGGCCAAAATCCGATTGAGGCCGCTAAATTGCGCGCCGCAATCCTGCACGGTCCGCATGTGTGGAATTTCTCCGAGATCTACGGCGCACTCGATGGCGCCCATGGCGCTGAATTGGTCGGTGATTCCGAGCGTCTTACCGCGCATTTTGCGGCGTGGCTTACCGACCCGGAGGCCTGCGCCCGCGTTGCCGCGGCCGGATGCACTGTTGTTGAAAATCTGGGCGGCGCACTTGAACGTACCCTGACCTCGCTCGATCCCTACCTGATGCAGCTGCAATTGCGGCAGCGGGCGCGTCATGCGTGAACCGGCTTTTTGGTGGCGCAAGGCAGCCTTCGCCGCGAGCTTGCTGGCTCCGGTCGGTCTTGTCTATGGCGCGATCGCGGCGCGGCGCATGGCGGGAAAAGGCACGGCGTCCGGCGTGCCGGTCCTCTGCGTCGGCAATTTCACGCTTGGCGGCGCCGGCAAGACACCGACCGTCGTGGCGCTTGCACGAACGCTCGTGGATGCGGGCGATCGCCCGTTTTGCTTGACGCGCGGCTATGGCGGCACTCTGGCCGGCCCCAAGCTTGTCGAACCCCACAGCGATCTGGCCGCACAGGTTGGCGATGAAGCCTTGCTGCTTGCCCATGTGGCGCCGACAGTCGTTGCGCGAGACCGCGTCGCCGGCGCCGCATTTGCGCGCGAGCACGGCGCAAGTCTGATCATCATGGACGATGGGCTGCAGAACGCATCGCTCGCGAAGGATTTCACATTGGCGGTCATCGACGCCCATCGCGGCATCGGCAATCGTTGCATATTCCCGGCCGGCCCCTTGCGCGCACCATTGGCTGCCCAGATCGCACGAATCGATGCGCTGCTGGTTGTCGGCGAAGGCGACGGCGCCGACGCTGTGGTCGCGCAAACGCGCGCGCGCGGTCTGCCGGTCTTGCACGGCCGTCTGACGCCCGATCTGGCCGCGGTCGCAGAGCTGAAAGGGCGTCATGTGCTGGCTTTCGCCGGAATTGGCGATCCGGACAAGTTTTTCGCGACCGCCGAAGCCGCCGGCATTGCCGTGACGGAACGCCGGGCATTCGCGGATCATTATCGCTACACCGCGGAGGACGCCGGCGAGCTCATCATGGACGCCGAACACAGCGGGCTTGAGCTCCTCACTACCGGGAAAGACCGCGCGCGCATGGCGGGGGAGCGCTTGCTTGAGGCCTTGGCCACACGCGCGCACGTCCTGCCGGTAACAATGGTGATCGATGAAGCCGATGATTTGCGCCGGCTTGTGATGACGAGGCTTCGGCGCTAGGCCTATTGCCTGGACGCGTGCCGCTCGCGGTCGCGCTGTAACACCGCCTCCGGCGTGGCATAGGCTTCCTGCAAATCGACGCTCCAGTATTTGAGCTCTTCAAGCGGGATCGGGACACCCGTCACCGCGCAGCGCACGAACGCGCCGGGACGCACCACACGAAAATCGCCATCGAGGTACTTCACCTCCGCCTCCCCGCTCATCGGCGTGGATCGATCATAGCGATTGAGCAATTGCGCCCTCCCATTGCTGGTCGTCGTCGTCCAACATAGTCGTTTAGCGGTACAAGCGAAACCCTCGGCGAATAATTAGGCGCCGAAAAGACTGCCCTGCCCGCCGGAACCCTGTCCGCCGCCGCGCGTTCGTGACTTAATCTTTTCGGCCGATGGCGGCACCCGCTCACTGTCGGACGTTGCGCCCACGCGGCCGTCCGAGAATTCGATATCGAGCCGCATGCCACCGCCCACCGCCGCGGCTGACCGCAACGGGTGCCCTGCCCCATCGCGGACGAGAGCAAATCCGCGTTCAAGCACTTTACGATAGGAATATGCATTGAGCAGCTGCCAGGCGCTGCGCAGACGTTGGGCACGGTGATCGAGATAAGTGCGCCGCGCTCGCTTCGACCGCTCGCCGAGCGAGGCGATAATTTCATTGCCGCGCGTGAGCCGCTGCCGGAGCAAACGCGGCGACAGCTTGGACGCGACACGTGTTAGATGCGTATGGTGGATCTGCGCATTGGCGCGTAACGCACGCGGCAACCGGCCAGCGCAAGCGTCGAGCCTTTGGCGCGGACCCGCCAGCAATTCATCGAGCGCCGGCAGCGCGCGTGACAGGAGACGCAGCTCCTTGCGTCGCTGGTCGACCCCGCGTTGCCAGCAAGCAAGCTTGCGCGCTCCAAGGCTGGCGAGCGTGGATAACAACTCCGCGCGCACCGGCACCGCCATTTCGGCAGCAGCGGTGGGCGTCGGCGCGCGCCGGTCGGATGCAAAATCGATCAATGTCACATCGGTCTCGTGACCGACAGCGGAAATGAGCGGGATCATGCTCGCAGCCGCGGCACGCACCACGATTTCCTCGTTGAACGACCAGAGATCCTCCAGCGAGCCGCCGCCGCGCGCGACAATGATCAGATCGGGCCGCGGCAAAGGTCCCTTTTCGGGCAACGCATTGAAGCCATGGATTGCGGCCGCGACTTCCGCCGCCGATGTCTCGCCTTGCACACGTACGGGCCAGACCAGCACGTGGCGGGGAAAGCGATCTTCGAGCCGATGCAGGATGTCGCGGATCACCGCGCCGGTCGGTGACGTCACTACGCCGATCACGCGCGGCAAGAACGGCAATAGCTGTTTGCGCGCTTCGTCGAACAGGCCTTCCGTCGCCAGCTTCTTCTTGCGCTCCTCCAGGAGCTTCATCAGCGCGCCGATGCCGGCGGGCTCGAGATTGTCGATGACGATCTGGTATTTCGAGGAGCCGGCGAAGGTTGTGAGCTTGCCGGACACAATCACGTCCAGCCCTTCCTCCGGCCGCACGCGCATGCGCCCGAAATTGCCCTTCCAGATCACCGCCTCCAGAACCGCCTTGTCGTCCTTGAGGCGGAAATAGGCATGACCGGAGGGCGACGGCCCCTTGAAGCCGGAGACTTCACCGCGCACGCGCACGTAGCCGTAGGCGTCCTCGACCGTGCGCCTGAGCGCCGCCGATAGCTCGGAGACTGACCATTCCACAACGTTATCGAGGGCGGGCTCTGCCATTCGGGTCGAATCTCTTGCCGCGTAAAGACTTCATGCTACACAAAAGCCGCCGACACGGCCTGCCTGTAATTTCAGACTGCGCCACGAATACGGCGGAGCTCCCTCTCCCCACTGGGGAGAGGGTTGGGGTGAGGGGGTCCTGGATTCTTGTAGGCTGTAACCCCTCATCCGGATCGCCATAGCGCGTCGCAGACGCGCGTAAACGCGCTTATGGCGAT
The DNA here is from genome assembly GCA_963815055.1 of uncultured Alphaproteobacteria bacterium. GTDB lineage: Bacteria > Pseudomonadota > Alphaproteobacteria > Rhizobiales > Xanthobacteraceae > Pseudolabrys. Next base: position 368,568 of record CAWFEU010000007.1, read on the forward strand.
CCGACCTCTCCCCTATGGGAGAGGTAGAGAGGAGTTTGTGGCGCTTGCGCCAGTAACAGAGACAAAGGTGCGGGCGGTATGAACATCCTCATCCTCGGCTCCGGCGGCCGCGAGCACGCGTTGGCTTGGAAAATGGCGGCGAGCCCGCTCACCGACAAGCTCTATTGCGCGCCCGGCAATGCCGGCATCGCGCTGGAGGCCGAATGCGCGGCGATCGAGCTCGCCGACCACAAGGCGGTGATAGCATTCGCCAAGGACAAGAAGATCGACCTGGTGGTGGTCGGGCCGGAAGTGCCGCTCTGCGCCGGCATCGTCGACGATCTGGAGGCGGCCGGCATCAAGGCCTTCGGGCCGACCAAATGGGGCGCGCGGCTGGAGGGCTCCAAGGGTTTCACCAAGGACCTGTGCAAGGCGAACAACATCCCGACCGCCGCGTATGAACGCTTCAAAGGCGCGGCCGCGGCAAAGGACTATGTCCGTAAGAAAGGCGCGCCGATCGTCGTGAAAGCCGATGGGCTCGCCGCCGGCAAGGGCGTGGTCGTGGCGGAGAGCGTTCAGGAGGCCGAAACCGCCATCGACATGATGTTCGGCGGCGGTCTTGGCGAACCCGCCTGGGAAATCGTGATCGAGGAATGCCTGATCGGCGAAGAGGCCTCGTTCTTTGCGCTGTGCGACGGCGAGACCGCAATCCAGCTTGCGTCCGCGCAGGACCACAAGCGCGTCGGCGACGGCGACAAGGGCCCGAACACCGGCGGCATGGGCGCCTATTCGCCGGCGCCGATCATGACCGACGCCATGAACCGGCGCGTAATGGATGAGATTATTTTTCCGACCGTGCACGCGCTCAAGCGTGCGGGCGCACCCTTCAAGGGCGTACTGTTTGCCGGGCTGATGATCACCAAAGATGGCCCCAAACTGATCGAATACAATGTTCGTTTCGGCGATCCCGAATGTCAGGTGCTCATGCTGCGTCTGATGTCGGATCTGGTTCCGGCGCTGCTCGCCGCACGCGACGGGCAGCTGAAGAATTTCGATCTGCGCTGGTATCCAGACGTAGCACTCACGGTGGTCATGGCGGCAAAAGGCTATCCGGGAAATTACAGCAAAGGTTCTGTCGTCGAAGGTCTCGACGCGGCGGCCCAGGTCGAGGGCGTGGAAATATTCCATGCCGGCACCAAAGCCGACGGCAACCGGATCCTGGCGAACGGCGGACGCGTGCTTAATGTTTGCGCGCGCGGCAAGACCGTGCGCGAAGCGCAAAGCCGGGCCTACGCGGCGATCGACCGCATTCGCTGGTCCGACGGCTTTTGCCGCCGCGACATCGGCTGGCGCGCGATTGAAAGAGAGAAATAGGGCTCACACGCCTTAATCTCTCTCCGTCTCATCCTGAGGAGCGGCCATAGGCCGCGTCTCGAAGGATGGGGCGGCCCACCGATCTCGGGTTAAGCCGAGATTGGCATATTTGATTGCGCAAGGCGGCTATAGCCGACTTGCGATGGTTCGAGACGCGCTGCTTCGCAGCGCTTCTCACCATGAGGCCGTGTTGGTGCGGAAGCCATGGGTCTCGAAGCGGGCACGACGATGTGGAATGGTCGCGACAAGTACGGCCTTGACGGATAACAATCGACGCGCCTTATACCAGCGTACCGAGTAACCCATGCCCGACCTCGCCGATCTATTTCCCGGTTTTGCATCGCATTGGATCGACACCTCCGTCGGAAAGATTTTCGCGCGCGCCGGCGGCAATGGTCCACCGCTGCTGCTCCTGCACGGCTACACACAGACCAACGTAATGTGGCATCGCGTGACCCCACGCCTTGCGCAACAGTTCTCTTTGATCATTCCCGATCTGCCCGGCTACGGCTGGTCAGCAGTGCCACGCGCCAATGAAGACCATGCGCCATACGACAAGCGATCGATGGCGAATGTGATGATCGAGGTCATGGAGGAACTTGGCCACGTTCGCTTCCGGCTTGCCGGGCACGACCGCGGTGGCCGCGTCGCCTACCGGCTCGCGCTCGACCACATCGGACGCGTCGAGCGCATGGCAACGCTCGACATTGTGCCGACCTACGACATGTGGCACGGCATGGACCGCAACATGGCCATGAAAGTGTGGCATTGGCCGTTTCTGGCGCAGCCCGAGCCGCTGCCGGAAATGCTGATCTCGAAAGCGCCCGTCGAATATCTGGAATGGAAAATGGCGAGCTGGACGAAAGCCAAGAATTTATCCGCCTTCGATTCCCGTGCGCTCGACCACTACCGCGCGGCGTTTTCCGATCCGTTACGCATTCATGCCCATTGCGAAGACTATCGCGCCGGCCGATACGCCGACCTTGCCAATGACGAAGCCGACCGCGCCGCCGGCAAGACGATAGACTGTCCTTTGCTGGCGCTGTGGGGCGGCGTCGGCATTGCCAACGAGACCGGCGGACCGCTCAAGATATGGAAGCAATGGGCGCCGAAAGCCACAGGCAAGCCGGTTGATTCAGGCCATTTCCCCACCGAGGAAAACCCCGAAGCCACTGGTGCGGCACTACTGGAATTTTTTACGGCCGCGTGATCGTCAGGAGTTGTGAATGCATCCCGTGCTTCGGCTTTTTGAAGATGTCCTCTCAAGCGCCGAGAACGTCGTGTTCCGGCTGCCGCCGCTGCCGCGTTTCGTTTTTGTGGTACACGGCTCGGCCAGGATCGGTGGCCAGCCCGTGAACGAAGGCGAAACCTGGCAGGGCGAGGCGGCTATGACGATTAAGCCCGGCGCGGGTGGCGTGACCTGCTGGCGCTGGGAGCTCGCGCGCGGCGACCAGGGCAGCACGACCGCCAATGCGCCCGGCATGATGACGCATGAAAAATTGACCGCCTTCCTCGAGACTCTGCCGAAGGGCGAATTGCTGATGCGCGGCGACAGCGTCGCGTTTCCGCCCGGCGGATGCGCCTATATGCACCGCCACCAGGGTCCCGGCATCCGCTGCCTGATCGAGGGCGGTATCCGCATCGACACGCACGGCCGCTCTACATCATACGGTCCGGGCGGCGCCTGGTATGAAATCGGGCCCCGACGCCGTGTTCGCGCAGGCAGCATCCGACAAGCGCAGCCAATTCATCCGCGTCATGATCTTGCCGCGCGAACTCGCCGGCAAAAGCTCAATCGGGTACGTCAACGAGGAGGACAAAGCGAAGCCGAAGTCGCAGGAATACAAGATCTACGCAGATGCTCCGATCGCGTTTGGAACGCGCAAGTGAGCCGGACGCGGCGATGACATCGATTGATCGCCAGCAGGCATTTTCGGGCACGAAGGAGGCAGCGGCAGCATTGCGGCTCGATGCCGCGCGGCTCGATCACTATCTCACCGTAAATGTCGCGGGCTTTGCCGGTCCGCTGACTGTCAAGCAATTCAAGGGCGGCCAGTCCAACCCGACTTATCTGCTGGAGACGCCGTCGCGGCGCTACGTTCTGCGGCGCAAGCCGCCCGGCAAGCTGCTCCCGTCGGCGCATGCCGTCGACCGCGAATACCGCGTGACCCGCGCCTTATATGCGCAACGATTTCCTGTCGCCGAACCGCGGGTCTATTGCGCTGATGAGAGCATCGCCGGCACACCATTCTACGTGATGGATTTCGTCGATGGCCGCGTGTTCTGGGAGCCGCAGATGCCGGGCTCGAAATCCATCCGAACGCGCCGCGGTCTATGATTCGATGAACGCGACGATCGCCCAGCTTCACACGCTTGATCCCGCAAAAATCGGTCTCGCGGATTTCGGCAAAGGTGAAAACTACGTAGCGCGCCAGGTGGAACGCTGGTCGAAGCAGTATCGCGCCTCCGAAACCGAAAAAATCGACGCCATGGAGCGGCTGATCGACTGGCTGCCACAGAATATTCCAGCCAGCGGACCGGTACGGCTGGTGCATGGCGACTATCGGCTTGACAACCTGATCGTTGCACACGATCGGCCAAAAATTGCCGCTGTGCTCGACTGGGAATTATCCACGCTCGGCGACCCGCTCGCCGACTTCAGCTATCACCTGATGACGTGGCACATGCCGCATTCCGAAAGCGCGGCAGGCACTGCGACGCTGGTCGGCCACAAACTGCGCTCGCTCGGCATTCCCTCGATGAGCGACTATGTCGACGCCTATGTCGCGCGCACGGGGCTCGACCCTCGCCCGGCGCTTCCAGTCTATCTTGCGTATAACTTCTTCCGCATCGCCGCCATCTTGCAGGGCATCATCGGCCGCGTGCGCGACGGCACCGCGACCAGCGAGTTTGCTCCCGCCAAGGCCGAGATGATCCGGCCGCTCGCCGAAAAGGCCTGGGATTTCGCGCGGCAGGCGTAACATTGCGATGGTCGTCCCCGCGAAGGCGTAGCCGCTGGTCCTGGCCAGCCTCATGGTGAGGAGCGCTGCGAAGCAGCGCATCTCGAACCATGAGGCCGCGCGGGGGCGCCGCATCCTTCGAGACGGCCGCTGCGCGGCCTCCTCAGGATGAGGCGGTTGCAGCGCACGGCCTCCGAGTTTTGCGGACGGTCACAGCGGCCGCAAAATTTTAACGTCAACAATTCCTTTCCGCGCACACCCGGATTCAGGGTCCCGGCGACTCATTAAATTGAGACCCGCGGCCTATTTTTTCGCGGCAATTGAAAGTCGCACGTATGAGTGACTGCAGTATTGGCATTCAGGTCATCATGCCCCAGACCGGAACATCGCCGAAGTCGACGCCCGCTCAACAGGCCAACGAGCGCGAAGCCGCAACTCCGCCCGTCACCAGGCAGGCGCCATCGCCGCCCGGCATGGGCAAATTCGTCGACAAGACCGCCTAGTTCGACGAAATTCGTTCTAAATTTCAACGCCGCGCCTGAAAGAAGTCTTTCAGCAGCGCTGCGCATTCGCTTTCATTGATCCCGCCATAGACGTCGGGCTTGTGGTGACAGGTCGGCGCAGAGAAGAAGCGCACGCCGTGCTCAACCGCACCGCCCTTGGGATCGGAAGCGCCAAAATAAAGCCTGCGGATGCGCGCGAACGAGATCGCCGCGGCGCACATGGCGCACGGCTCCAGCGTTACGTACAAATCGCAATCGGTGAGCCGCTCGCTACCGAGCGCGGCTGCCGCCGCCCGAATGGCGATAAGTTCGGCATGCGCGGTCGGATCGCGATCAGCCATCGTCCGGTTGCCGGCCCGCGCAATGAGTTCGCCGTTGCGGACGATGATGCAGCCGACCGGGACCTCACCGCGGCCTTGCGCGGCACGGGCATCCTCGAGGGCGATGGACATAAATGAGGCCATGATTGTCATGGATCGTCTTGGCCGGGCTTGTCACCGGAAGTCGGGTTTACCTGACTTCCGGCATTGTATTTTAATTGAGCAACTCGGGCAGGCCCGAGTTGCGAATGCCATCCACGTCTTCTATGTCGCAGGTGTATAAAGACGTTGATGCCCGGCACAAGGCCGGGCATGACGAAAATCCGAGCACATGTCCGACAAGAGCCATTCCGAAACGTCCGGCGAGCGCATCGCCAAGGTGATGGCGCGCGCCGGGCTTGCCTCCCGGCGCGAAGCCGAAGCCTGGATCGCGGCCGGGCGCGTCTCGGTCAATGGCGCCGTGATTTCCTCGCCCGCGCTGAACGTGACGCCGTCCGACAACATCGTCGTGGACGGCGCGCCACTGCGATCGCGCGAGCGCACGCGCCTGTTTCTCTACCACAAGCCGCGCGGCCTGGTGACCACCCATTCCGACCCGCAGGGGCGCGATACCATATTCCGCGCGCTCCCGAAGGGCCTGCCGCGGTTGATCAGCGTCGGCAGGCTCGACATCAATACCGAGGGCCTGCTGCTGCTCACCAATGATGGCGGGCTGGCACGCGTATTGGAATTGCCGGCAACCGGTTGGCTGCGTCAGTACCGCGTGCGCGCGCTCGGCCGTGTCCAGCAGGACGCGCTCGACCGGCTGCGCGGCGGCATTACCATCGACGGCATCCGTTACGGTCCGATCGAAGCCACGCTCGATCGCGAACAGGGCGCCAATGTCTGGCTTACCGTCGGCATTCGTGAGGGCAAAAACCGCGAAGTCCGCAAGGTTCTTGAAACGCTCAGATTGAAGGTCAACCGGCTGATCCGCGTGGCGTTCGGGCCTTTCGAGCTGGGCGATCTTGACGATGGCGCGGTGCGGGAAATTGAAACCGAAAAGCTGCGCGAGACGCTTGGAGCGGACATCACAGCCGCGGCAAATGCCGATTTCGATGCGCCGCTGGTGGAGCACGAGCCGCAGCAACGCCCATCCCGTCATTCCGGGGCCGGCCGAAGGCCGGAGCCCGGAATCCATACTCCCGGTCGACGTAATAAGCGCGAGCCCGGGGTTATGGATTCCGGCCCGCGCGCTGGCGCGCGCGACCGGAATGACAAGAGAGGCCACCGCCGCGACCGTACCGGCGGCCCGCGCCCGTCACGACCGAGGCCGAAATAATGCGGGTCGTCGGAGGCAGGCTTCGCTCGCGGTCGCTCGCCGGACCGAAGTCGGATGCGGTCCGTCCCACCGCCGACCGCTTGCGCGAAGCGCTTTTTAACATCCTTGCGCATTCCTACGGCGATCCCGTCCCCGGCGCGCGCGTCCTCGATCTGTTCGCCGGCACCGGCGCGCTCGGTATCGAGGCGATCTCGCGCGGCGCGGCCTATGCGTTGTTCGTTGACGAGGGCGTCGAAGCGCGCGCGCTGCTGCGCGACAATGTCGAGGCTCTCGGACTCGGCGGTGTCACCCGGATCTTCCGGCGCGACGCCACAAAACTCGGGCCGGCGCATCCGCTCGAGCCGTTCTCACTGGTGTTCATCGACCCACCTTACAGCAAAGGCCAGGCAGACAAGGCGCTGCGGTCGGCGCGCGAAGGAGGCTGGCTCCAACCGGAAGCGCTGATCGTTGTTGAGGAGGCGGCAGAGGCCGCATTCAAGGCGCCGGACGGATTTATCGAGCTGGAGCGACGCCAATACGACGATACGCAATTTGTGATTCTGCGAAGCACCTGAAGCGCTTTACCCGCGAAAGTGAGCTTTCGTCGTTAAGATCGCAATGTCCGCTAATTTCCAACAGCAGGCACCGCGCCGTCGACGGTGCCGGACAGAGCGATACGACTGCCGAGTTCACGGCGAAAATAGTTGAAAACGTAGACCCGGATTGCAGACGATAGATTGCATGTGTGGCGATTGCGATCGATTTGTTCCACCAGAACAGGAATGGTGATGTGTTCGTTGCCGGCAATCTCACGTAAGCCGCGCCAGAATTCGTTTTCCAGCGATACGCTCGTCTTGTGTGAATTGATCAAGATGGAGTGCTTGACGATGGCGGATTTTTTGAAGTGATCGACCTGATCCATCAAGCACCTCTGCGAAGCTCATGATGCCAAACAGTGCGGGTACGACCTGCCATCGTTCCGGTCCTAGCCAAGCTGACGACCGCCCTGCCTATCCGCGTTTTCCTGTTCCTCGCGTTCGATCAATTTGACAATACGCCGACACTCGGCTTCGTCGGTCGTTCGCGACAAGACTTCGCGAAGGTGTCGTAAATTTTGTTCGTGCACAAAGCGGTCCATGGGAGCCCTCATGACGTCCCAATCATACAACCGCAGGCTGCGCCTAAACTGGTGGTATGTCGAGTCAAATGTCGGGTAGCCGACATACGGTTATTGGCGCACATCTGCGCGCGTCCCAAGCAATAGCCACTTCGTATTGAAGAGCGGGCATCCGCAGCGCGCGTGGAATATCCGTCAAAGTCCTTGAAGTGGGCGTCGGGCCGCGACTTCAGCTTTGAGGAGTGCTGCACTCAAATGTGTAAAGGTCCCGCACGTCGCTTTCCGCCTCGGTTCCTAACAGCCGCATTTCAAGATTGCATTTCGGGCATGCAACGAGTGGCTGAACGATATTCAAACTATCGGGGGCGGCGTTCATGCGCCACAACGTGCGCTTCTTACTTGTTACTTGCGAATAGCGAATCGTTGCGGACTGTGTCGGCTATCCGACACAAGGCTTCTGCGTCACATGAGCAAAGTATGTAGGCGATGCCATCACAGCAGTTGCGGGCTTGTTTGAATGTCAATTTGGGCAGAGGCTGATCAACATCATCGACGGCGCAGCGTCATCAGGCGTCGATGGCTGAGAGACGGATTGAGCTCCCGCCTGCAATGGGTGTCGTCATGCATCAGTCTCAAGTCACTTCGCCCACACAAGATATCGTTCATCCGAAATGCACCAAGTGCGGCACACCAATGTGGCTTACGCGAATAGAACCGGCCGAGCCGGGTTCAGAGCAACGCACGTTTGAGTGTCAGGTCTGCCAAAACGAGTTGCTCGACATCGTCAAAATCCGATAGGCGCAGCCCGCTTTTGAGCCAGGGCGCACGTCAGTTGACGCGCCCCAAAATTTATCGCGACGGCCACTACTTGTTGGATGCGTGCAGCAAGGCGTCGTAATTCAATTTCACTGTTTGGTAGCATTCGCAGGCGGTTTCCTGCAGCGCCTGTACATCGAGCAGTTTGATCTGTCCACGCGAGTAGCGGATCATCCCCGCTTTCTGCAACGTGCGTGCGACCAGCGTAACGCTCGTACGACGAACCCCCAACATTTGCGCAATGTACTCCTGGGTCAGCGGGAGTTCATTGCTGCCGTGCAGATCCGCGGCCCGCAAAAGCCATCGCGCCAGCCTGCTTTCGATTACATGGGTGGCGTTGCAGGCGGCCGACTGCTGGGCCTGGGCGAAAAGCGCTTGCTCATGCGCGCCGAACATCGACTGAATATCCGGATGTGTCTTTAGAATGTTTTTCAGCGGATCAACTGGACAACGCCAGGCGTGTCCGCCGATTTGTACAATGGCCTGGTTAAGTGAAATTCTACCATTCAGTGCGGCGCCGGCGCCAATGATGCCGTCGCGCCCGACCATCGCGGTCTCTATAACTTCGCCGGTCGAAAGCGGAATCACCAGCGAAACAACGGCATCGCTTGCAAAATAGATGTCGGTCACGGTGTCGCGAATATCAAACAGGATCAGATGCTGTTTAAGCTCTACCGGATTTAAATGAGGCGTCAGCGCCCGGCGCTGAGTGTCGGAGAGCGCCTCCAGCAGAAGATTGGCTTTAACCTGCACCGTTGCGCTCGCTGCTCGCAGGCGGGAGCGCACTCGGTCTCTCAGCCACCGACGCCTGGGCGTAAACGCCTCTGCCGGTGGTTTCAGTCAAGTAAACACCTTTTGGCGAAACACAAGGAATGAGGCTCTTATTTCGACACAGCCGTGTCGCGCAATCTACGTTGGGTCAGCCCGGCTGACTAATTCAATCTCCGCTATTGAACCAATGTCGGGTATACGACATTGTAGTGCATCACCGGCAAAGGAGCGTCCCTAAGGCGTCGGTGGCTGAGAGACCGAGTGCGCTCCCGCCTCGAACGGGGGCTCCAATGGCAGAGCCGACACTTGAATATCGCCTTTGGCAACGCGGCACGGAATGGCACTGGCAAGTGATGAACGATCTTGAATACGTGTTGAAGTCGGGGGTCGCTTACAGCAGTGCGGCGGCTCGGGTTGCTGCCTTCCGCTATTGCCTTCAACGCCAAGGCCACCATCTAGAACCTAAATAGACCTGGTTTGAGGCGATGCCGCGCTATTTCTTCCACCTCAAGGGTTCCGGTGCCATCGACACCGAGGGACAGGAATTCCCGAACGATGAGGCTGCCCGGCAGGAAGCCAAGGCCGTCGCGCGCGAATTGTCGCAGAACAAAACTGTGTCAACAAATGAGCGGTTGGTAGTTACCGACCCCAACGGCGTGGTCATTCACGAAGAACCATTGTTTCGCAGGTAAATGCCCGCTTGGCAGTCATCAGCGGATATTTGACAACTCCATGCGATGACCGCCTCGGCACCGAAAGTGCACACGGGGGGCACTCACCGCCGCCCGAACAGCCGTTCGATATCCGTCAGCTTTAATTCGACATAAGTGGGCCGGCCATGATTGCACTGGCCGGAATTGGGCACGAATTCCATTTCGCGCAGCAGCGCGTTCATTTCTTCGGGTTTCAGCCGGCGCCCCGCCCGCACCGATCCGTGACAGGCCATCGTCGATGATACATGCATCAGGCGGCGCTCCAGCGGCAGCGAGTCATCCCATTCGGCCATGTGCTCGGCAAGATCGGCAATCAGACCTCTTACATTAACTTCGCCAAGCATCGATGGAGTTTCGCGCACGGCGACGGCGCCCGGACCGAACGTCTCTAATACCAGGCCGAAGCGCGCAAGATCATCGGAGCGGGCGGCGAGCCGCGCGGCATCGGCTTCATCGAGTTCGACGATTTCGGGGATCAGCAGGATCTGGCGCGCGATCCCGGATTTATCGATGGCCGCCTTCATGCGCTCGTAGACGATGCGTTCATGCGCGGCATGTTGATCGACGATCACGAGGCCGTCGGCGGTCTGTGCCACGATATAAGTCTCATGCACTTGGGCACGCGCGGCACCGAGCGGCTTGTCGATCTGGTCGGCGGCCGGTTCGAAGGTCGCAACCGCCGCATCCGCGGCCGGCTCACCGACATCGAAGGCGGCCTGGGCAGCCTGCGCAAAACCGGGCGCGCCATGCACAGGCGTAAAACCTGTCGGCCGCGCCGGAGAGCGCCGCCAGTCGTAGCGTGCGCGCGGCGGCACCACAGCCGGGCGAAACGCTGCAATCGTCGCACCGCCAGCTGTCGATGCGGCGCGCTGGCCTTCCCGCTCCAGCGCTTCTTTGAGCGCCCGCACGATCAGCCCGCGCACGAGCGCGCCATCGCGGAAACGGACTTCGGTCTTGGCCGGATGCACGTTGACATCCACCTCGCGTGCATCGAGCGTGACAAAGAGGGCGACGAGTGGATACCGGTCGCGCGGCAAATAGTCGGCATAGGCCGCGCGCACAGCGCCGAACAGAAGCTTGTCGCGCACCGGCCGTCCGTTGACGAACAAATATTGTGCAAGCGAGTTGGCCCGCGACAGTGTTGGCAGGCCGGCAAACCCCATCACCCGCACGCCTTCGCGTTCGGCATTAATGGCCATGGCGTTGGCATGGAAGTCGGCTCCCAGCACATCGCCCAGCCGCGGCAGCTGCGTGCCTTCGGCAACCGTCACCCACGTCACCGACGCACGATCTTCGCCGGCAAGCGTGAACGCAACATCGGGGCGCGTCATGGCGAGACGGCGGACGACTTCGCGCACCGCTTCGGCTTCGCTGCGGTCCGCTTTCAGAAATTTCAACCGCGCCGGCGTTGCATAAAACAGGTCGAGCACCTCAACGGTGGTGCCTTTGGACAATGCGGCTGGTTTCACGTCCGACTTTTCTCCGGCATCGACCGTGATGCTCCAGGCATGCGGCTCACTTGCGTGCCGGGTGGTAATCGTCAGCCGCGCAACCGCGCCGATGGAGGGCAGTGCCTCGCCACGAAATCCAAGCGTGCGGATCGACAGCAGATCATCGCCATCAAGCTTAGACGTCGCGTGGCGGTCGACCGCGAGCGCAAGATCGGCACGGGTCATTCCGTCGCCGTCATCGGTGACGCGGATGAGCCGGCGACCGCCACCATCCGTCAAAACATCGATGCGGCGCGCTCCGGCATCGAGTGCGTTTTCAACCAGTTCCTTCACGACACTCGCGGGGCGCTCGACCACCTCGCCGGCGGCGATACGATTGACGACAGCCTCGGACAATTGGCGGACGGGCATGGACGGCCTGATTCGGGTTGTCCCCAACTTTAAAGGCGCAAGCCGCACCCGGCGAGGCAGCACCGCAATCTGCCCCCGCTATCCTTCCGCAAGATCAATCCCAACTCTTCCCGCTACGCTGCTTTTTGATTGTGGAACGGTGCTTTTTACCCTCAAGCCGCTCGCGGCGCTGAGCCTTCGGTACTTTCGTAGGACGGCGCGGCACGGGCCTGACCGCGGCCTGCCGGATCATGTCAAACAGCCGCTCGCGCGCATCGGCGCGGTTGCGCTCCTGGGTACGGTGCTGCTGGGCAATGATGACGACGACGCCGTCCTTGGTCAGGCGCTTGCCGGCCAGCCGCATCAGCCGCAGGGCCACATCATTCGGAAGGGATGGCGACTGGCGCGCATCGAAGCGCAGTTGCACGGCCGACGACACCTTGTTGACGTTCTGCCCGCCCGGACCGGACGCCCGCACGAAAGATTCCGCAAGCTCGGATTCGTCAATCGAGATCGTATCGGTGATGCGGATCATGTTTCCCGTCATGGCCGGGCTTGTCCCGGCCATCCACGTCTTCGATTCGTAACATAGAGACGTGGATGCCCGGCATAAAGCCGGGCATGACGACCGAGAGGCTATCCACCTGTCAAATATTTCTTCGCAAGCACCTTGCCTTCTTCTACCGCGGGCTGGTCGAACGCGTCGATCCCAAGCAGGCGCGCGGCGATGATCGTCTCCAGCATGAAATGCATCATCAGTTCGCCGAGACTTTCTTCGTCGAGCCTCTTGATATGAATTGTGCGAACCGGACAGCCGTTTTTCGCGAGCGTCTCGGCTGTGGCGCGGCCTTCCGCCGCAACCAGATCGCCGATCGTCTTGCCGGCAAAACCCGGCTCGCCCGCAAGTTTCGCAAGTTCGCCGTCCATTGGCGGACCCAGTCCGGCGCCGTCCACCGAAATGACGGTGAACAGTTTGTCGCGCGGGCCGCCGATAAACAGCTGCAGCTGGCTGTGCTGGTCCACAGGCCCGAGGGCTGCCAGCGGTGTGCTGCCCTTGCCGTTCTTGCCGAGGCTTTCGGCCCAAAGCTGCACGTACCAATGTGTGAAGCGCTGAAGGCGGTCGCAGTAGGCCATCAGCACGCTGATCGACATGCCCTTGCTCTCGGCCAGTGCAATCGCGAGCGCCGCACCGACTGCGGCGGGTACCTCTGCCGCCGGCTTCTTCGCGAGCACCGGCGCCAGCGCAAGACCCGCTCCCTCGCGCACCGCGGCAATGTCGAGGCCAAGCATCGCGGCCGGCAACAGGCCGACATTGGTGAGGGCCGAAAAGCGGCCGCCAACACCCGGATCGTGATCGAGAAGCGGCACGCGAAATTTGCCGAGCAGATCGCGCAGACCATTCGCCTTGCCGGATTTGGCCGGCTCACTGATGCCCAGAAAGATGTCGGGGATCCGCGTTTGCAATCCCTCGCCTTTCACGGCCGACAGTGCGGCGATGGTCTGCATCAGCGTTTCGGCGGTCCCGCCGGATTTCGAGATCGCAACGAAGCGAGTTGTCGCATGCGGCAGCCTGGCGAGCATCGCGCCAAAACTGTCCGCGTCGAGATTGTCGATGAAATGGAGGCGCGGCGGCGCCCGCAATGCGCCGACGCCCGGAACCGCAAATCCGGCAAGCTGGGCGAGCGTCTGTCCGCCGAGGCTTGAGCCGCCGGTGCCGAGAATAACGATGTCGGTCGCCCGGTCCACAAGTTGGCGCGCGGTATCCTTGATGTATTCCAGATCGCCGTGTGTCTCCGGCAGGCGAAGCAACGGCAGACTACGGTCTGCATGGCGGGTGCGCACCCAGTCGAGCGCGGCATTGGTGCGGTCGAGCGCGGCGGTCAACGCCTTTTCAGAAACGCCATGCTGACCGACGTTCTTTTCGAGGGCCGCATCTATGGATTGACTGATCGCCATGGTTCCTCCGGCGTCCTGCCCGGCACCCGGGTCCGGCCCCTTCGGCGCGCGCGAGCACAAGCCTTATACCGGGCACCCCGATTTGGGACGCAATGCTCGTGCCTACCTAAGCAAGATGGCCGGGACACAGGCGTGCGAAAGCACGCCGTCCTTCGGACGGCTATGCCCGGCCATGATATGCTTGTCCAGTCGCAATGACCGACCCAACGCCAATATCGATTATTCAGTTCCGCTCGACGTCAGCCCTTTCGGCCGGCCCGCCACCGTCACCAGCAGGCCGCCACCGTAAAGCCGCCTGGCCACCCGCCTGGCGTCCTCGATGGTAACTGCATCAATCAGAGTGCCACGGCGCTGAATATAGTCGATGCCAAGATTGTCGATCTGAATTTGCGTGAGCTGCGCCCCGATTTTGGCGGACGTGTCGAGGGTCAGCGCGTAGGTGCCCTTGAGAAACGATTTTGCGGCCGCGAGCTCATCCGGCGTCGGACCATCCTGCGCCATGCGCTTGATTTCTTTCTCGATCACAGCGAGGGCATCGGCCGTGCGGTCCGCGCGCGTTGCGGTCCCGCCCAGCACAACAGCCGCACGCTGAAACCAGACCAGACTATTGGACACGCCGTAGGCCAGACCACGCTTTTCACGCACTTCCCGGTAAAGCCGCGAAGAGAAGCTGCCGCCGCCCAGGATATGGTTCACGATATAGGCAGCCATGAAATCGGGATCATGGCGCGCGATTCCCTGCCCGCCGAAAGTAACGACGGCCTGCGGCACATCGACGTCGATGACGATCCGCCGTCCGAGCCCGCTCGGCGTCACGTTGGCAACCGGCTTGAGGTCGTTTTTCTCGGGCAAGCCCGCGAACGCCCGATCAATCAGCTCACCGGCCGTCTTGGCATCGACATCGCCGACAATTGAAATTTTAAGCTCGTTACGCGCGAACACGCGCCGCACATAGGCGCGCAAATCATCGGCACTGATGCGCGCCATCGATTCAAGCGTACCCTTGGTTTCGCGCCCGTAAGGATGACCCGGAAAAGCCGTCTCCCACCAACGGCGGCTGGCGAGATCGTTTGGATTGGTCGTATCGCGCCGAAGGGACGCCAGTTCCTGGCTACGCACACGCTCCAGCGCGTCGGCATCGAAGCGCGGACTTGTGAGCGCGAGATGCAATAGGTCGAAGGCTTCGTCGCGGTGCTCGTTCAGCGAGCGCAACGAGCCGTGCAGGTAGTCGCGCCCGACCTGGAAACCCATTTCGATTGCGTGATTTTCCATGCGTTCGTGAAAGGCCTTGCTATCAAGATCGCCGGCGCCCTCATCAAGCATGTCGGCGGTGAGATGGGCGGTGCCGGATTTGTCCGCCTCATCCTGGGTCGCGCCGCCATGGAAAGCATAGTTGAGCGTTATCAGCGGCACGGCCTTTTCGCGCACCAGCCACGCCTCGATGCCGGCCGGGCTGACGATCTTTTCGATGGTCATTGCCAAAGCGAGGCGCGGGCCGGCAAGCAGCACGACCGCAATACAAAGGATCGATCCGAGAAGCCTCCTCATGAACGCTTCTCCGCTTGCGGGCTCACATCCTTGATCAAGTAACCGGTGACCGAACGTCTTTTGTCGAGCCACTGCCGGGCTGCATCCCGCACCTGATCCGCGGTAACAGCGCGGATACGATCCGGCCAGTGCAACACATCGTTGACGGTCGCGCCGGTCGTGAGGGACGCGCCGTACCAGCGGGCCATGCTGGCCTGATTGTCCTGCGCATAAACTGCGTCGGCGATCAGCCGGGTTTTTGTTCGTTCCAGTTCCTCGTCGGTGACGCCCTTGGCGATGACCTGGGCGATGACTGCGTCGACTTCCGCTTCGAGCTGCGGCAGCGTAACTCCAGGACGCGGCGAACCCTGAACGCCGAACTTGGACTGGTCGATCGCGCTGGAATCGTACCAGGCGCTGGCCATGACTGCGATCTGCTTGTCGACAACAAGAGCGCGATAAAGCCGGCTGTTGGAGCCGCTTCCGAGGATATGCGAGAGGACATCAAGCGCTTCCAACTCGCCGCGCTTGGCCGTCCGGAACGACGGCACCAGATATTCGCGCTGCATGGACGGAATTTCCACCCGCGGATCGGCCAACGTGAGCGAGCGCACCGCAACCGGCGGAGGCTCTTGTGGGCGTAGGCGCGGCGCCAGTGTGGCGTGGCGCGCAATCTTGCCGTAGGTTTCGTCTGCAAGCGCGCGCGCTTTCGCCGGGTCAATGTCTCCGGCGATGACGACGACCGCATTGTTGGGCGCGTAAAAGCGCCGATAGAAACCGATCGCGTCGTCGCGCGACAATTCTTCCATTTCGTGGCGCCAGCCGATGACCGGCTTGCCATATGGATGATTAAGGAAAAGCGCTGCGTCGACCTGCTCTGTCAGCCGCGCAGGCGGATTGTTTCCTACTCGCTGGTTCTGCTCCTCAAGAATGACGTTGCGTTCCGGCAGCACGACATCATCGGTGAGCTGCAAGCCCGTCATGCGGTCGGCTTCGAATTCCATGACCGTCTTGAGCTGGTCGCTCGGCACGCGCTGAAAATAGCCGGTGTAATCCTGCGAGGTAAAAGCGTTTTCCTGCCCGCCGATGCGGGCAACAACTTGCGAGAATTTTCCCGCCGGATTTTTCGCGGTGCCCTTGAACATCAGGTGCTCTAGGAAGTGCGCCAGGCCGGATTTTCCGGGTGTCTCGTCGGCGGCACCCACCTTGTACCAGATCATGTGCGTGACCACGGGGGCGCGGTGGTCGGGTATCACGACCAGCTCGAGGCCATTCGCTAATGTAAAATCGGCGATTTCCGGGCCTGCCTGTTCGGCGGCCAGTGCTGGTATTGCAAGCGCTGAAATGAGCGCGGCGACGACGACGTATTTTTTGGCAAGCACGATGTTTGACCTGGCTATGTTGCGATCGTGCCACTGCACATGATCGAATGACGACGTCGCCCACGCCACTCAGTTAATTCGATGGTCGCCCGGTTTAGCGCTGAAGCTCACCGCGCGTCGTGTAATTATCGGAGGGTTTCGCTACTTGCGCCTTGCCGGCGCCATAGGGCTGCTCCGGCGATGGCGTCTGATAACCGGCGGGCGGATCGGTCAGCGAAGCGCGCGGAGGCTCGCCGGTGAATTTTGCCGCGTCGTCGTCTTTCTTGTTGTCGAACATGGCGCTGAACATGCCGTACTTCGGGGCGCCAAGTTGCGTCGGCGACAATGGATTGCCAAAGCCGGAAGCCGGTGCGTCATAGCCGTTGTCCCCGCGGGCTTGCTGGCGCCTGGAAGGATTGCCACCCGGGGTGAGCTGGTCCGGACGCAACGGGTTCTGCTCGCGCTCGCGCTCGTCGCTGACGTTGCGATTGCGCTCCATCGCCGCTTCTTTCTTGCGGCGTTGCACGTCGGGGTCTTTGGGCCATGCCGGGTTATTGGCTGTCACCGCGCCGGGATTCTCAGGTGGCGGCAATTCGCGGCTCGGCGGAATAACGAGGGGCGCACGCTCCTGATAATTGATCTGCGCTTCGCCATCCTTCTTGAAGCCGAGGCCGGTCATGATGCTGTTCATGACTTTTTCGTCGAACCCCGGCTCGTCGTCGGCCGCGCGGGCCGGCGCCGTGGCGAGGAGCATGGCCACGCCCAGCGCCAATCCGACGGAGACGCGCGTGGAGAAGGTATTGGTCAGACGCATCATGTTCATCCGGAACCGGACCCCAAAACCAACGAATTATCGCAACTCTGCGGGGGGATCAGGGCGCTTTTGCGGCGCGATCCATTACAAGGGATTCATACAGCAGCCCTATTACCCCGGCAACGATGGCTACGTCAGCGAGGTTAAAAACATACCAGTTGAACCGCCAATTTGGCGTGGAAATGTGAAAAAACACGAAATCGGCGACCCAACCATAGGCCAACCGGTCGATGGCGTTGCCGACCGCCCCGCCCACAATCAGGCCAAGGGACAGCGCGGTAAGTCGGTCGTTGGCCCGCGCCAGCCAAACCCACAGCAGCAGCACGGCGATCGCCTTGAACGCCAGCAGCACCCATTGGCCGGCCGGACCCTGGGTCTGGAACAGTCCGTAGCTGATGCCCGTGTTTCGCGTGAGAACAAAGTCGAAAAACGGGCCAAGGCGCACCGGGCCGTTGGCTGCGAGGTCAAACACCGCAAGGAGGTAAACTTTGCTGGCCTGATCGAGCGCGCAGGCGATGACGGCAACCGCAAGCCCGAAGCGGATGTAGGGGCCGGTGAAGTAGTTGCGGTGCAAGCTTCCAGCGCCTGTTGCTCTCACTTGTCTCTCTTCTGTCATTGCCGGGCTTGACCCGGCAATCCATGCGGCCGCGCCCTGTCGACTGACTTACGTAAGACCATCATCTGCTGAACTTCATCATGGATGCCCGGGTCAAGCCCGGGCATTACAACGAATGTATGGCATACAAAATCGTTACTCCGCCGCCTTGCGCGTGGTTTCCCATTCGCGCAACGCCTGGGCGTCACGCGGCGAGACGTCCGGATATTGCGGGTCGGCGCCAATGGTGGTGAGAATTTTCCACGAGCGCGCGCATTTTGTACCCTCGGCGAGATTGGGCACAACCGCAACGCCGGCGACATCCGGCAGGCGGAACGCGCTGGCGGGCCCATCGTCCTGCACCAGCGTGGCCGCCGATGTGATGCACACTTCGGCGAGATCGCAATCGACCACGGCCTCGTAAAGCTCCGCGTTCGAAACATGCACAATCGGATGTGCTTCGAGCGAGGAACCGATGCGCTTCTGCGCGCGCTCGATTTCGAGCGCGCCGGTCACTACGCCGCGCACGATGCGCACCTTGCGCCACTTCTCCGCAAGCTTGTCGTCGCGCCATACGGCCGGCACATCGGGAAAGGTCTCCAGGTGCACCGACTTAGCATCGGCACCGTAGCGCGACAGCCAGGATTCTTCCGCCGTGAAGCAGAGCATCGGGGCGAGCCAGATGACCGTGCAGCGGAACAGATGGTCGATGACGGTCAGGCTGGCCTTGCGTTTCACCGACGAAATCGGGTCGCAATAGAGCGTGTCCTTGCGGATGTCAAAATAAAATGCCGACAGGTCCGAGGTCATGAAGCTCGAAAGCGCCGCGAAGATGCGCTTGTAGTCGAAATCGGCGTAGGCCTTGCGCACCAGCCCGTCGAGCTCGTGCAACCGGTGCAGCATCAGCCGCTCAAGCTCCGGCATCTTGTCGAGCTTGACGCGGTCTTCCTCATGGAAATGCGCGAGCGAACCCAGCATCCAGCGCACGGTGTTGCGCAGCTTGCGATAGGTGTCGGCCGTGGTTTTCAGGATCTCCGGCCCGATGCGCAGATCGTCGGCATAATCCGACGCACAGACCCACATGCGCAGGATGTCGGCGCCCGACTGCTTGATCACGTCCTGCGGCGCGGTGACGTTGCCGAGCGACTTCGACATCTTGCGACCGTCTTCGTCGAGCACGAAGCCGTGGGTCAGCACCACGTCAAAGGGCGCACGCCCGCGCGTGCCGCAGCTTTCCAGCAATGAGGAATGGAACCAGCCGCGATGCTGGTCGCTGCCTTCCAGATACATCACGGTATCATTGCCGCCATCGATCTTGCGCTTGATGCCGGCGAGCGTCGGAAAATGCTTCGGGTCTTCCAGCACGAACGCATGCGTGGAGCCGGAATCGAACCAGACGTCGAGAATGTCGTCGACCTTCTTCCAGCTGTCATTGGCGAGCTTGCCGAGAAAGCGCTCGCGCGCGCCGTCTTTGTACCAGGCGTCGGCGCCCTCTTTCTCGAAGGCCTCGATGATGCGCAGTTCGACATCCGGATCCTGCAGGATGCCGACCGACCCGTCGGGCTTTTCCTTGACGAACACGGCAATCGGCACACCCCATGCGCGCTGACGCGAAATCACCCAGTCGGGGCGTGACTCGATCATACCGGTGATACGGTTTTCGCCCTGCGGCGGGACCCAGCGTGTGACCTGGATGGCGTGCAAGGCGCGATTCCGTAGTGTATTCCCTCCGTCATTCCGGGACGCGGGCGCAAGCCCGCGGACCCGGAATCCAGAAACGTCCTCCGTGCTTCTGGATTCCGGGCTCGCGCCTTCGGCGCGCCCCGGAATGACGGGAGAAAAATTCGCGATCGGTTTATCCATCGCGATGAACCACTGCGGGGTGTTGCGGAAGATGACGGGCTTTTTCGAACGCCAGCTGTGCGGATACTGATGCTTGAGGCGGCCGCGCGCGATGACATTGCCGGACTCAGCCAGCGCCTTGATCACCGCCTCGTTGGCATCGCCCTTCTCGCCCTTGTCGTTGATGACACGCTTGCCGGTGAACCCCGGCGCGGCTTCAGTGAAAGCGCCGTTTTCATCGACGGTGTAAGGGATAGCGGTATTGACGCCTTTAAATCGTGCCTGCGCAGTCCAGATGTCGAAGTCCTCACGCCCGTGCCCGGGCGCGGTGTGCACAAAGCCGGTGCCCGCATCCTCCGTGACATGATCGCCGTCCAGTAATGGAACCGCGAATTGGTATCCTTTATCAAATCCCGCGAGTGGATGACGACAAATGATCCCGCCGACAATTTCAGGAGGAATATCGCGAACGAGTTCAAACTTCGCAACTTTCGCCGCTTTGAAAACATCTTCAGCAAGTTTCTTGGCCAGTATGTAAGTCTGCCCGACTTCAGCCCAATTGCCACTCGGCGCGTCAGTCACACGATAAAGCGCATATGGAATTTTTGATGAATATGTGATCGCTCGGTTGCCTGGGATTGTCCAAGGAGTAGTCGTCCAAATAACAACGAAAGAATTCAGCAAATCGGCTTGTGCAACTGACCCAGGACGCGTGACGGACTGAACCGGAAACTTCACCCACACCGTATCGCTGGCGTAGTCCTCGTATTCGACTTCTGCCTCTGCCAAGGCGGTCTTTTCGACGACACTCCACATCACCGGCTTCGAGCCGCGGTAGAGCGTGCCGTTGGCGGCGAACTTCATCAGCTCGCGCGCGATCTGCGCCTCGGCCGGAAAGCTCATCGTCGTATACGGATGCGCCCAGTCGCCCTCGACGCCGAGCCGCTTGAACTCCTCGCGCTGAACCTTGAGCCAATGCTCGGCATACGCCCGGCATTCCTGCCGGAACGCGACCATGGCGGCGGGATCGGACAAATCCGGCTTCTTCTTGTTCTTGGAACGGTAGTTTTCTTCCTCGATCTTCCATTCGATCGGGAGGCCGTGGCAGTCCCAGCCCGGCACGTAGTTGCTGTCGTAGCCAAGCATCTGCTGGCTGCGCGTCACCACGTCCTTGAGGATCTTGTTGAGCGCGTGCCCGATATGGATGTTGCCGTTCGCGTAAGGCGGGCCGTCATGCAGGATGAATTTCTCGCGGCCCTTGGCGGTGTCGCGAAGCTGGCGGTAAAGGTCGGCCTTCGCCCAGCGCGCGAGGATCTCCGGCTCCTTCTGCGGCAAGCCGGCGCGCATCGGGAAATCCGTCTGCGGCAGAAACAGCGTTTCGGAATAGTCACGCTCGGGCTTCGACATAGTGCGCTTACTAGCAGGCGGATTCGGCTGCGGAAAGGCCGCTTTCTTACCCTCTCCCCTTGTGGGAGAGGGTGCCGAGCGAATGTCAGTGAGCGAGGCGGGTGAGGGGGTACGGACTCAATTTGAGATACTGCCCCCTCACCCGGCTCGCGCTTCGCTGTCGTTCCGCGCGATCCACCCTCTCCCACACCGAAGTCGGATATATCCGACTTCGGTCAATCTAATTTGCCGAACTCGGGTAAACCCGAGTTCGGTGGGGGGAGGGAAGCGAGAATGCCTCACACGAAAGACTAAACCTCCCCCAGCAGCGGGAAAGCCTTGCCGGCGCGCTTGAGCGCGTCGCGTGCATGGGCGACATCCGCCGTCATGTGCTGCTTGAGTGCCACGACCAATTCGAATTTCTGCTCGTGGCGGATCCAGCCGATGAAAGCGACATCGATCGTGCGCCCGTAAAGGTCGCCGTCGTAATCGAACAGGAAGACCTCCAGCAACGGCGCGCCATCATCGAACATTGGCCGGACTCCGAAGCTGGCGACGCCGTCGTAACGCATGTCGCCAACGCCGACGCGCACCGCATAGATGCCGTGCTTGAGCCCGCAGGATGGGTCGAGCCTGAGATTGGCGGTGGGAAAGCCAAGCTCGCGTCCCCGCTTGTCGCCATGGACCACGCGCCCCGAAACGAACCACGGCGCGCCCAGAAGCTCGGTCGCCTCTACCACTTTGCCTTCAGTCAGCGCCGTGCGCGCTGCGCCGGACGACACCGGGCGGCCTTCGTCCTCAAGCGGCGGCACGATATCGACCGCGAAACCGAGCTGCTTGCCCTGCGCCGCCAGGAAAGCCGGCGACCCGCCGCGGTTCTTGCCGAAATGAAAATCAAACCCGATCGCCGCGCCGCCGATGCCGAGCGCTTGGGCGAGAATTTTTGTGACGAAATCCTCCGCCGGAGTTGCCGCCAGTGCCGCGTCGAATGTCATGACAATAGCGCCGTCGAGGCCGGTGGCGGCGAGCAGACGCAACTTGTTGCGCTCGCTCGATAGTTGAAACAAGATTTCCTGCGGCCGCAGGAACAG
This sequence comes from uncultured Alphaproteobacteria bacterium, assembly GCA_963815055.1. Taxonomy (GTDB): domain Bacteria; phylum Pseudomonadota; class Alphaproteobacteria; order Rhizobiales; family Xanthobacteraceae; genus Pseudolabrys. The sequence goes on from CAWFEU010000007.1 coordinate 390,834, forward strand.
CCGCGGGTGCGGCGTGAAGGTCAACGCCGCCGCCTGGCGGCCGAGCGAACGGGCGCGCTTGAGCGCAGCGCCGATCACCGCGCGATGACCGCGATGCACACCGTCGAAATTGCCGATGGCCACCACGGCCCCGGCCAGCGGGCCGCCGGCGATCCCCTGTGCGCCGCCGCGTACGACATCGAAGTGTTTCGCGGGCGCTTTTGGCCTGGTCATCGGAATGCCGTTCAATTGCAGGAAATCGCGGTCAGGAACCTGCACATTTTTACATCGCCGGAACATTCCGGCCGCCGCTACGGTTAGCGCGCCGTTAACAAACTTTCAAATTAACGGGTTATTCAAGGCCCACTGCTATTTAACGCCACCATTCCGGGGAGTGCCCGCGTACGGGCAGATGCGCCATGGCTGTCGACCTGACCAAGCCGGTACTCGTCGTGGACGACTACAACACGATGATTCGCATCATGCACAATCTGCTCAAGCAGCTTGGCTTCGAACGCGTTGACGATGCCAATGACGGTTCGACCGCGCTCAATAAATTGCGCAAGGGCGAGTATGGTCTGGTCATCTCGGACTGGAACATGGAGCCGATGACCGGCTTCGCCCTGCTTCAGGAAATGCGCGCCGATCCCTCGCTCTCGGAAATCCCGTTCATCATGGTCACGGCGGAATCAAAGACCGAGAACGTGATCGCGGCGAAGAAGGCCGGCGTCTCCAACTATATCGTCAAGCCGTTCAACGCCCAGACGCTCAAGAGCAAGATCGACGCTGTCTTCGGCGATGCCGAAGTGTCCGCTCCCGCGGCCTGAGCACTACCACCGCAACTCCCGCATCACAGCCTTCGGCGCGCCGCCCGCAGCGGCAAACGTCGTCATCAACGCGGTGTCGTCAGGCCGCTCGCGTCCGCCCAGCTCCTCGGCATGGATGCCTGAGGTCACGAACAGGAAATCGATGCCGACCGCACGGGCGCCCTTGAGATCGGTGCGCACCGAGTCGCCCACCGCAAGCACCCGGCCGCGCGCGATCTTGCGGCCAGCCGCGGCGTCCGCCTTTGCGAGCGCCATGTCGTAGATCGGGCGATACGGCTTGCCCGCATAGAGCACGTCGCCGCCCAAGGTCGCATAGAGATCGGCAAGCGCACCAGCGCAATAGACCAGCGCCGAGCCTCGTTCGACCACGACATCGGGATTGCCGCAGACCATGAACAGCTTGCGCGCCAACATGGCCTCGAGCCGCGCGTGATAATCGTCCGGCATCTCGGTTTCGTCGTCTTCAAGGCCCGTGCAAACCACATAGTCGGCGCTTTCCGGCGGCGCAAAGTGCACGTCCAACCCGGTGAAGATCGAGCGGTCGCGCTCGGGCCCAAGGTGGTAGACCGATTGGCCATGCCGCTCCTCGACCGTCGCGCGCGTGAGATCCCCCGAAGAAACGATGGCGTCATAGGCCTCGCGCGGCACATGCAATCGCTCAAGCTGGCGCGCCACCTGCTCGCTCGGGCGCGGCGCATTGGTAATGAGGACGACCACGCCGCCCCGCGCGCGCATGCGCATCAATGCATCGCAGGCGTGCGGAAACGTAGCGATGCCGTTGTGGATCACGCCCCACACGTCCGACAGCACCGCGTCATAGTCGGGTGCCAGCTCGGAAAATTTCGGGATCAAAGGCGGCCGTGCGTCGCTCATATTAATTCCCTGTCATTCCGAGACGCGAGCGAACGGAATCCAGAACCACAACCTGTGCCCGTGTCTGGATTCCGGGTCCGGCCCTGACGGGCCGTCCCGGAATGACGAGGTTGGCGTGGCATCATTAACGCAAGAATTCAGCTGGCCGCCAGAAGCGCGCCGGGGCCGTCATTCTCGCCAACGCCCGGCTTTGTGGCGCCGGAGGTAGAGCCCTGCAACGCCTCGGCACGCACCGGTCGCGGCGGCGAGAACAGGAAGCCCTGGCCGAACCGCACGTCGTAGTCGAGCAGATCGACAACGGTGGTCTCGTTCTCGATCCGCTCGGCAATCAGGTCGATCCCCGAGCGCGCAAGCAGATCGGCGAGATCTTCCGGATCGATATCGGTTTGCACGCCGGCGACCTTATTGAGCAGCAACCTGGCCGGCACCTTGAGGAAGCGGAACGAGCGTTCCGCGAGCTCATTCGGCGCAATGTGCAGATCGGTGACGTGGTCCATCGAGAAGCGGAAGCCGCGTTCGGCGAGCGCCGCCAGGCTTTCTTGCTCGATGGGGCCGGATGAGCGATACGCCTCCTGCGTGAACTCGAACACCAGCGAGGATGCCAGCGCGCGATTGGCATCCATGAAATCGAGAAATTGCTGGAACATCACCGCGTCGGTGAGGGTTGCGGCGCTGATGTTGCAGAACAGGCCGACGTCGCGGTTTTTCAGCAGCAGGCGGCGGGTCACCTGGACGCAGCGAAACACCGCAAGATTATCGATCTTCGGCATCAAGCCGACGCTTTCGGCAACATCGATGAAATCGATGGCCGGGATGATGTCGCCATCCTCGCTGCGCAGGCGGGACATCGCCTCGTAATAACGGACCTTGCGCTGCGGCAGCGTGACGATGGGCTGCAGATAAAGATCGATGCGGTTTGCGTCGCAAGCCTTGGAGAGCAAGTCGGCAATGCTCTCGCGCGACAGCGAACGGAAGCGCTCGATATTGTTTACGGCGTCATTCTCACTGCGCGCGAGCGAGCCTTCAGCCGGCCGCGCCGGCTCAGGCTTCGGCGGGCTCGGGGCGACACGCGGTGTCAGAACTCCTTGCTTCTGCAAGGCGGTTGCGTGGGCCGCGACGGTCTGGGCAATCTGTTTTACCAGCCCGCCGAGCTCGCCGATTTCGGTCGCCAGCGGATCCGGCCCGCTGCGCGCTCGCGCCGGCGCCGGCGCCGGCGCCGCCAACTTGATTTCCACCGCGTTGAGGCGGCGCGAAATCTCGGCCACCTGCCGCGCCAGATCGGCGGTACCGCGCGACAGATCGCCGATCTGATCGCCGAGATCGCCACGGTCGCGCAAGCGATTGCTGACGGTATTGAACAGCGCCATCCCGGTCAGGGCGCCGAGCGCCACGATAGCCGACGTGCTGGCATCGGTACCGAAACCGAGATAGAGCACGGCGCCGACCGAGGCGGCGATAAGGACCACGCAGACCGCAATGAAGATAGCGCTGATACGACGCATGCGGTTTATCCTGGGCCAACCCCCGCGGCCGGTGCAATGCCGCCGGAGCGGCTGATTCGCGCGGCCAGGCACCAATGTCCATGACGCCACGGCCGCGCGCAACTCGAACTCTTGCTATGGTAGCGCGAATTCACCCGTTATTCGCCGGAACTTAAGGCCCAGGGACCTAGCCATTGTCGAACGCCCAGCCGATCGCGGCGCCGTCCCGTTTCCGCCTCGTGGCCCGGATCGCGGCCGCTCCCGGGCGGGCTTTGGCCGCAGTCCTGCTGCTGCATGCGGCGGTGTGGACGGTCCTGCCGACGCTGCTTTACCCCAATCTGCCGCTCGACCTCATCGAGGCGCTGACCTACGGCCGGGAATGGCAGCTTGGTTATGACAAACTGCCGCCTTTGCCCTGGTGGCTGGTTGAGATCGCGTACCGCCTGGTCGGTCACGACTTCGCCTATTACCTGCTGGCGCAAGTGGCCGTCGTAGCCGCGCTCTGGATTGTGTGGCTGAGCGCGCGGCCCCTCACCGGCGCAATCGGCGCATTGGTGGCCGTGCTGATCGTCGATGGTTTGCACTATCTCAACTACACCGCCGCGAAATTCAATCACGACGTCATCCAGCTGCCGTTCTGGGCGCTGGCCGGGTTTGCTTTTCATCGCGCCCTTCGCGGCGGATGGCTCGGGCATTGGCTGCTGCTCGGCGTCGCGATCGGGATATCACTGTGGGCGAAATATTTCGTGGTGGTGCTGGCGGCGCCGCTTGCACTGTTCCTTCTGCTCGATCGCGACGCGCGCAAGGCGATGGCAACGCCCGGCCCTTATGTGGCGGCCGCAGTCGCGCTTGTAACGATGGCGCCGCATCTCGTCTGGCTGATGCAGAACGATTTCCTGCCCTTCACCTATGCCGAACATCGCGCTTTGCCATCACGCGGCCTGATCGACCACATCTGGCATCCGCTCCAGTTTGCGGTGAGCCAGGCTTTTTTCCTCATTCCGTCCGCGCTGATTGCGCTGCCGCTGTTTGTGCCACGACGAGATGCCGATACACCCGCATCGGACGCATTCGATATGCGTATCGTGACGTGGCTTGCCTTCGGACCGATCACGACAGTGCTGGCGCTGTCCGCGCTGAGCGGCCGCGGCACCGTCGCCATGTGGGGCTATCCGCTTTGGTTGTTCATCGGCGTGTGGGCTGTGCTGATCGCGCGTTGCGCGCTCGACGAGACCCGGCTCGCGCGCGTGGCGATGACGTGGACGGCCGTGTTCGGATGCCTGGCGCTCGCATTCATTGCCAATTACGCGATCTTGCCAAACTACGACCACCGGTATCGCGCGGTGTTTTTTCCGGGTGATGAGCTTGCACGCGAACTATCGCAGCGTTATCGCGCGGTCACCGGCAAGCCGATCATCTATGTCATCGGCAGCATGTGGGACGGCGGCAATATCGCGCACTACGCACCCGACCACCCGCGCGTGCTGATCGACGGCAAGCCAGAACGGGCGCCGTGGATCGATCTTGCCGATCTTAAATCGAAAGGCGCGCTGGTCGTGTGGACAACCGGCGACCCGACCGCCGTGCCGCCGGAATTGCGGACGATCGCAGTGGAGGCCGCCGTGCAACCGCCATTCGAGCTGCATGACCGGCGCGGGGATTCGATGCTCAACGTCGGATGGGCGATCCTGCAGCCACGGCCGAGCTACGCCGCGCAATAAAATAGCTGTCATTCCGGGGCGCGAGCAAAGCGAGCGAACCCGGAATCCAGAAACATAGTCGGAGATTGCTTCTGGATTCCGGGTCCGGCCCTTCGGCCGTCCCGGAATGACAATTGAAAGCTAAGCTACGGCCTCAATAATCTTTCCGAGCTTGTCGAACATCTCGCCGATCTGAGCTTCACTGACAATGAGCGGCGGGCTGAGCGCCAGTGTATCGCCGACCGCGCGGAACATCACATCGTGCTCAAAGAAGCCGAGCTCCAGCGCTTCCATGCCGCGTTTTCCGACGCCATCAGGCTTGCTGGCGAGATCGATGCCGACCGTCAGGCCGACGGGGCGAATATCGAGCACGTTCGGCAGGCCTTTGAGGCCCATGGCCGCCTGCGCCCACGGCGTTTCCAGCTTGCGCGCGCGTTCGAACAGACCCTCCTCGCGGTAAAGATCGAGCGTTGCAAGGCCGGCCGCGCAAGCGAGCGGATGGGCCGAATAAGTATAGCCGTGGAAAAGTTCAATGACGTGCTCGGGCCCTTTCATGAAGGCGTCGTAGATGCCCTTGCGCACGAGCACGCCGCCCATCGGTACGCTGCCTGAGGTGATGCCCTTGGCGAAGGTGATCATGTCGGGGACCACGCCGTAGCGTTCGGCGGCAAAGGCGTAACCCATGCGGCCATAGCCGGTGATCACCTCGTCGAAGATCAGGAGAATCCCGTGCTTGTCGCAGATCGCGCGCAGACGCTCGAGATAGCCTTTGGGCGGCGGCAACACACCGGTCGATGCCGCCACCGGCTCGACGATCACCGCGGCGATTGTTGAAGCGTCGTGCAGCGCGACAAGGCGATCGAGGTCGTCGGCGAGGTGCGCGCCCCACTCCGGCTCGCCGACGGTGAAGGCCTGCTTCTCGCGATTGTAAGTCATCTGCAAATGGTCTACGCCCGCAAACAGCGCACCGAACTGCTTGCGGTTGTTGACGATGCCGCCGACCGCGATGCCGCCAAACCCGACGCCATGATACCCGCGCTCGCGGCCGATCAACCGCACGCGCGACGCGTTGCCCTTTACGTTGTGATAGGCGAGCGCGATCTTGAGCGCGGTGTCGACCGCTTCCGAGCCGGAATTGCAGAAAAACACATGGTCGAGATCGCCGGGCGCCAGCGCGGCCACGCGGCTCGCCAATTCGAACGCCTTCGGGTGGGCGAATTGAAAGGCCGGCGCATAATCGAGCGTTGCGGCTTCTTTCTGGATCGCCGCGACGATCGGCTCGCGATTATGGCCTGCATTCGTGCACCAGAGCCCGGCTGCCCCGTCGAGGAGCTTGCGGCCGTCGCTAGCGATGTAGTGCATGTCCTTGGCGCCGACGACGATCCGCGGCCGCTTCTTGAAGGCGCGGTTGGCCGTGAACGGCATCCAGTAGGGTTCGAGGTCGTTGGGGAGACCGATGTTTGCCTGCGCCTGAGCTTTTGCCATGACCTGTCACCGTTTGAGGCCGTCATGTCCGGCCTTGTGCCGGGCATCCACGACTATCAGCCCTTACTCATATAGGCGTGGGTGGCACACGCAACTCGGGCCTGCCCGAGTTGCGCAATATTCGTGCCGGAAGTCGGGTAAACCCGACTTCCGGTGACAAGCCCGGCCATGACGGTTTACAGCGTTGCTGTAACGCGCGTGTCTGATATGTAGACCGCAAATGGCCGACAAACCCAACAAGCCGACCAGGCTGAAAGCCCGCCTGCCCCGCGGCCTCGCCGACCGCGGGCCGGCCGAGATCGCCGCCACCCGCCACATGGTGGAAGCGATCCGCCTCGTGTTCGAGCGCTACGGTTTTGAGCCGGTCGAAACGCCGGCCATCGAATACACCGATGCGCTCGGCAAGTTCCTGCCCGATCAGGACCGTCCGAACGAAGGCGTGTTTTCGTTTCAGGACGATGACGAGCAATGGTTGTCGCTGCGGTATGACTTCACGGCGCCGCTTGCGCGCTACGTCGCGGAAAATTTCCAGAACCTGGCAATGCCCTATCGCTCTTATCGGTATGGTTGGGTGTTCAGGAACGAGAAGCCCGGGCCCGGCCGCTATCGCCAGTTCATGCAATTTGATGCGGATACCGTTGGCGCGGCCTCCATGGCCGCCGACGCAGAGATGTGCATGCTCGCCGCCGACACCATGGAAGCGCTGGGAATTCCGCGCGGCCAATATGTCGTGAAGGTGAACAACCGGAAAATTTTAGACAGCGCGATGGACGCGCTACAAATTTCCGCGGAGAAGCACCTCACCACAATGCGCGCGATTGACAAACTCGATCGGCTCGGGATCGACGGCGTCAGGATGTTGCTCGGAAAAGGCCGCAAGGACGAAAGCGGCGATTTCACCAAAGGCGCCGAACTGACCGACCCTCAGATTGAAGGCATCGTCGCAATCATCGGCGGCAAAGGCGCAGCAACGCCGGCCGGCGCCGGCAATCAGGAGCTGTCGGAAATTGCGGCACTCATCGCGACCGCCGGCTACAGCGACCGCGTGCGGATCGATAAAACAGTCGTGCGCGGGCTCGAGTACTACACCGGCCCGGTCTACGAAGTTGAATTGACCTTCGAGATCAAAGACGAGAAGGGTCGGCCCGTCCGTTTCGGCTCGGTCGGCGGCGGCGGGCGCTATGACGGACTGGTATCGCGCTTCCGCGGCGAGCCGGTTCCCGCCACGGGCTTTTCCATCGGCGTCTCGCGCCTCCAGGCTGCACTCACCGCGCTCGGCAAGATCAGCGCAAAACCCGAGCCCGGACCGGTCGTCGTCACAATATTCGATCGCGATCGCATCGCCGATTACCAGAAGATGGCGACCACGTTGCGCAATGCGGGCATTCGCGCCGAACTTTATCTCGGCAATCCGAAGAACAATCTTGGCGCGCAGCTCAAGTATGCCGACAAGCGCAGTTCACCCTGCGCCATCATCCAGGGCGGCGACGAAAAGGCGCGCGGCGAGGTCCAGATCAAAGACCTGATCCTGGGCGCAACGCTCGCCGGAACAAAGGACCGCGACGAATACCTGAAGAAACAGGCCGAGGCGCAATTCGCGGTCAAGGAAGAGGCGCTGGTCGACGCAGTGCGCAAGCTGCTCACCCGCCACGGGTTGAACTAACCGTTTGGCCGCGCCCTGCTTTACCTCTCCCATAGGGAAAGGTCGGATCGCCATAAGCGCGTTTACGTGCGTCTGCGACGCGCTATGGCGGTCCGGGCGAGGGGTTATGGCCCCGAGAGTCAGTACCCCCCTCACCCCAACCCTCTCCCCAATGGGGAGAGGAAGCGCGCTGAAGCAAGTGGCGCAGCTCTTTACCGCGAGCGGGCGGGGCTGAGGGCTTACGGCCGTTGGGGCGGCGCTCCGCCCATCTTCTGGAGCTCGAGCACGTTCATCTTCATACCGTTGCCCATCATGACGTCGCCGGGCTTCTGGCCATTGGCGCAGGGCCCCAGATATTTCGCCGCAATAGTCATGTGCGATTTACCGCCCGGCGCGGCACCCAGAATTGGCCGACCGCCCGGCCGCGTCGAGTTGATCTGCACGGTATAGGCGCTGTTGAAGTCGCCGCTCACCACCGCATGCGAGGTCGTGGTCGCCTCGCCAAACTGGCAGACCGAATCCACCGTGATGGTGCCGCCGGTGTTCTGTATATCGCGCTTCTGGCAGTTGCGCTCGGCCGCGCCACCGAAATTGAACGTCATCAGCTTGTCGCTGTTGGCGTCGGTACACTGCTGCATGAGCTGCGCCGGGAGATTGCGGCCCTGGAATTCCATCTTGAGTTCCCAGAGGCCGGCCTTACGGGTCGGCATGTCGAGCGCAAGCGCTGGAGAAGCAGAGAAAAGCAACGCAACGACAATGGCGGGACGGCGGCGCATGAGGTTTTGCTCCGAAGCGAATCCAGTTTCGTGATGATACGTTAGGCCGGAATCAAAATATACGTCAGTGACGGCCGTTACACGGTGACGACGTCGCCGTCGACTCGATAGCCGTCATAGGCGTCGAGGCTGTAACCGAGCATCTGCTCGACCGCGTCGTAGCTGTCCATGATCGATACGTAATCGATGACCTTTTCATTGCGGAACTGAATGAAGTGGGCAATCCGGTAACTGATGGCGCGGCCGCCCGCACGCTTCGTCGCGGTGAGCTTGCCCAGCACCGCAGCACGGTCGTCATCCACCAACATCGCCTGCGGGACGAAGCGCCGGTCCTCCAGTAGCGTCGGAATATCGCGCCTCAGCAATTCCATCACCACGGCCTTGCCGACGCGCTGCCCGCAGAATGGCAGAATGTCGACCGGTCCGGAGATGGTCCATTTCACCTGCTCGTCGAGAAACGTTGCAAGCGCATCCATGTCGCGGGTCGCGAGGGCGCGGTAAAATGCCTCGACAACGGCGCGCGGCACCGACTTGTTCATCGCTTCCGCTTTCATAAGGCCCAGTCAATGCCGGTTGTATTGAGATTTCCTTATGCGTTGTGCGGGATATGGTAAGGCAACCGTAACCGTGGGCCGGCGCCAATAGCCGGTCCCGGTAGCGCGCAAATTTCATTAACGACGACAAACATTTGACGGCCCAGGCCGTTAAGGCCAGCGGGCAAACGTCGTCGAATCCTTAAGGCCGCCATGCTAAAGGCCCGGCCGCGGACTCCCGAATTTGCAGCCGTTTCTGGAGCGGAAATGAACGCGAGCGTAACAAAACAGAGGCAAGGACCCGACGCGCGGGCGGAGGCATTGGTCGCCTCCTACGAGCGCGCCGGCTACGCCCGCGTTGCGCCCGCCATGCTGCAACCGGCGGAGCCCTTCCTAGACCTTTCGGGTGAGGACATCCGACGCCGGATGTACCTCACAACTGCGCCGGGTGGCGACGAGTTCTGCCTGCGTCCGGATCTCACCATTCCGGTCTCGCGTGACTATCTCGCCTCGCCGCTCGCAGGCAAGGCAGCCGGCTTTTGCTATCTGGGACCCGTCTTCCGCCACCGCAGTGATGCACCGGCGGAATTCCTGCAAGCCGGCATCGAATCTTTCGGCCGTTTGGACAAGGCGGCGGCCGACGCCGAAATGCTGTCGCTCGGACTCGAGGCGACCGCGCATTACGGTGTGGCTTCACCCGATATCCAGATCGGTGACGTCGCATTGTTTGCGGCCTTGATTGCCGGTCTCGACCTGCCGCCGGCCTGGAAGCGCAGGCTGGTCAAGGATTTCAACCGCAAGACAAATCTGGCGCAGGATCTGGATCGTCTCGTGCTCGGCGGCAACAATACGCGGCCGGAGTATCAGGGCGTTCTGGCGGCACTCGCGGGCTCGGATCCGAAGGGCGCACGCGCGCTCGTCACCGATTTGCTGTCGATCGCCGGCATCAATGCGGTCGGCGGGCGTTCGGTCGCGGAAATTGCGGAGCGCTTTCTCGAGCAGTCCGCGCTTGGCGCCAGCGCCAAGCTACCGCGCGACGTCCGCAGCTTGATCGAGCGCTTCCTCGCCATTCAAGGCAATCCTGACGAAGGCGCTGCCGCGCTTCGTGCTTTGGCAAGCGAGGCCAACATAACAACGGCGCTCGCGCCCGCGCTCGATCAGTTTGAAAGCCTTACCGGCTTTCTCGATGCGCGCGGCATCGACGTGAAGCGCGTGCGCTTTTCGACCGCATTCGGACGCGGATTCGACTATTATACGGGTCTCGTCTTCGAATTGACCGATCCCGAGCGCACCGGCGATCCGCTTGTCGCGGGTGGCCGCTACGACGAATTGCTGACGCGGCTTGGCGCCGCCGAACCAATTCCCGCGGTCGGCTTTGCAATCTGGATCGAGCGGCTTGCCGTCTACGGGGGCGCACCATGACCGCGCCGCTGGTGCTCGCCGTCCCGGCCAAAGGCCGCTTGCAGGAAAACGCGGAGGCGTTTTTTGCACGCGCGGGCCTCACGCTCGTCAAACCACGCGGCGCCCGCGACTATCGCGGAACGATCGCCGGTCTCGATGGCGTGGAAATCGCATATTTGTCAGCATCCGAAATTACCAGCCAGCTCGCCGCGGGCGCCGTGCACCTTGGCGTCACCGGTGAGGATCTTGTTCGCGAAATGATCGTTGATGCCGACAAGCGCGCGGTTCTGATCGAAGGCCTCGGTTTTGGCTTTGCCAATGTCGTCGTGGCGGTACCGCAGGCCTGGATCGACGTGCGCACCATGGCCGACATTGATGATGTCGCGACCGCTTTCAGGCATCATCACGACCGCAAGATGCGGGTCGCAACCAAATACATCAACCTGACGCGTGATTTCTTCTCCGCCCACGGCATCATCGACTATCGCATTGTCGAGAGCTCGGGCGCGACCGAAGGCGCGCCGGCTGCCGGCACCGCCGAAATGATTGTCGACATCACAACGACCGGCACAACGCTTGCGGCCAATGGCCTGAAAGTGGTGGAGGACGGCACGATCCTGCGTTCCCAGGCGAATCTGGTGGCGTCGCGTGCTGCGCCCTGGGGCAAAGTTGAGCGTGATCTTGCGCGTGTGATCCTCGATCGCGTGGCCGCGCAAGCGCGCGCGCGGGCTTTTCGCGAAGTGCGCGCGCGTTTTTCGGCTGGTACGGACATGCTGGTCGAAAACGCGAAGCGGAAATTTGGCATCGAGGCCCCCTTCGGGGGGCCGTCGGCGACGGGCATGCTCACGCTGCATTGCCCGCCGGATCAGGTCTACGCGCTCACCAGTTTCCTGCGCGAAAACGGCGCGGAGGCGGTGGCCGTGGCCGAACTCGACTACGTGTTTTCGCGTGATAACCCGCTTTACGCCAAACTCGAAGCGGGTATCGACGCGTAGCGCGCTACTCGACCTTGATGTTGGCGGCCTTGATCATCGGCCACCATTTCTTGACCTCGGCCTGCTGATACGCGGCGAGCCCCTCAGGCGTTTGTTTCTCACGCGAGGGGATATCCAGGCCTGCCTCTGCCATCCGCTTGCGGACCGCGGGGTCGGCAAGCGCGTCGACGACTGCGGCATTGAGTTTTTTCACGACGTCTTTCGGCGTTCCCCTCGGAACCCAGATGCCTGACCATAGCTCGACATGGAAGCCGGGAAGTCCGGCCTCATCCACGGTTGGAATATCTGGCGCGGCAGCAAGGCGTTTTTCGGAGGTGACGGCATAGGCGCGAATTTTTCCCGCCTTGACCTGCGCCAGGGAATTCGACGCCTGGTCGACAATCAGGTCGATCTGACCTGCAACAAGATCAAGCAGCGCAGGGCCGGTGCCGCGATAGGGCACAAACTGCAATTTGCTGCCGATCAGCTGCGCGAAATAAACGCCGGAAAAATGCGCGCCAGAGCCAACGCCGGCGGTGCCCGCCGTGACCTTGCCGTCATGCGCCTTGATCCATGCGATCAGTTCCTTCAGGTCTTTCGCCGGAACATCGTTTTTCGAGACGATCATCATTGGGTTGCTTGCGATCGTCGCAACAGGCTCAAGATCCTTCAACAGGTCGAAGTTCAATGGGTAGATCGCGCCGTTGATCACATGCGTGCCGAGATGACCTATACTCAGCGTGTAGCCATCCGGTGGCGCATGCACGGCGCGGCCGACTCCGATAGTCCCGCCGGCGCCGGTGACATCCTCGACGACAATGGGCTGTCCCAGGGACTGGCGCATGCGTTCGCCGACAATGCGCGCCAACGCATCGGTGGGGCCGCCGGCCGCAAATGGCACAATGATCGTGATGGGACGCGACGGAAAAATTTCCGCGCTGGCCAGCGTGCTGCCCGTCAATACCGCAACGATTGCGGCCGTGATCAGCCGTTTCATGGAATCCTCCCCGGCGCGGCGTTTTCTTTTGTACGCCCTGGCAGAAATCATCCGCCTAAAGGGAAGCAAAATCAATCGGTTTGTGCCGGTCGAGCTTGCGTTCGATCTTCGGCAACGGATATTTCAGGCCGCTGGCGCAGTTGAACAGAACGACCTGGTCGGTGCGTTTGACGCGGCCGTCGGCCAGGCTTTGCTTGTAGGCGGCGTAGGTTGCCGCTCCTTCCGGGCACAGCAGAAAGCCCTCTTCGCGGGCCATTTCATCGAGTGCCATTGTGATCGCCGGATCTTCCACGGCAATCGCAAAGCCACCGCTTTCGCGCACCGCACGCAAAATAAGAAAGTCGCCGATAGCCTGCGGCACGCGGATGCCCGAAGCGATGGTGTGTGCATTTTCCCAGCGCGGCGCATGCTCTTCACCCGCTTCAAAGGCCTTCACCATCGGTGCGCAACCAGCGGCCTGCACCGCGATCATGCGCGGGCGTTTCTTGCCGATGAAGCCGATCGCCTCCAATTCCGCAAAGGCCTTCCACATCCCGATTAGCCCGGTGCCGCCGCCTGTTGGATAGAAGATCGCATCCGGCATCTGCCAGCCGAGCTGCTCGGCGAGCTCAAGGCCCATCGTCTTTTTGCCCTCGATGCGATACGGCTCCTTCAGCGTCGAGGTATCGAACCAGCCGACCTTGGCCTTGCCCTCGCCGACGATCTTGCCGCAGTCGTCAATCAGTCCATTGACCCGATAGACCTTCGCGCCCTGCAACGCGATCTCGCTGACATTGACCTCCGGCGTGTCTTCCGGACAGAAAATCGTCGTCCTGATGCCGGCGCGCGAGGCGTAAGCCGCAAGTGCGGCGCCTGCGTTGCCGTTCGTCGGCATCGCCATGTGCTTGATGCCGAGTGCCTTGGCCATCGACACCGCCATCACCAACCCACGCGCCTTGAATGAACCGGTTGGCAGACGGCCCTCGTCCTTAACCAGAATTTCCCCACCGCCGAGTTTGGCTGACAGGCGCGGCATGGGTACGATCGGCGTCATCGTCTCGCCAAGGCTGACGATGTCCTCGGCCTTGCGGACCGGAAGCAGCTCACGGTATCGCCACAGGTCGGGCGGACGTGCCGCGAGCATTTCTTTATTCAGCGCACTGCGAACGCCCGCAAGGTCGTAACGAACCAACAGCGGCTTACCGGCTCGCGATAGGTTGTGGATCTGGTCCGCCTCATGGCGTTCAGCCGTCATCGAGCATTCAAGATGCGTGACAAAGCTCGGGCGCTTGCCCATCAGATTGTCGTCGTACTGCATGATCAAACCATTCCGCGCGCGGGCTTTCGTTAGTCGGCATCGCCGCGCGGCCGGCGCGCGCGGAATACCACAAAATGTGAGAGCGAGAAGTTTACAGCAAAGCTGACGGCAATCGACAACAGCTTCGCCACCAGCACCGGGACAACATAGGATAGAGCAAACAACGTCGTCGTACTCGAAATCATGCCCGCGATGCCTGAGGCCCCGAATGTGCCATAGTCGCGCCAGCGCAAGATGCGCCCCAACTCCGGACCGAACGTGATGAAGGAGTTCATCACGTAGGAAAACGTCACCGCCACCAGCCAGGCCAGCACGTTGGCAGGGATCAACGGCCAGTGCAGATAGGTTGCTGCGGTCCAAAAAACGCTGAAATCAACCGCCGTGTTGACCACGCCAACAAGCGCGAAACTGGCAGCCTTGAGCGCAATGGCGCGCTCATGCCAGGCCACGGTGAGACGATCGATGACATTCTGGAGGGGCGCCGGGATCATTGCTGGATTTCGCTTAGCACGGCAAAACTGGAGCCGGTAGGCTGGGCGCGACAGCGCCAGCCCGGTGCGGTATAGATCGCCGGAATATCGGGAGCGACAGGTTAACCAGAGATGCCGGCGAAACCCACCAAAACAGGCGCCCGCCCGCGATCAACATCATCGGCGCCGACCATGTCAATTGTCGTGCCGTTGTTTAACGAGGCCAGGGGCCTGCCCGTCCTGCATGAACGCATTGCGGAGGCTGCGCGCTTCTTGCAGAACAAGCGCGGATTGGGCCTCGAAGTTGTCTACGTCGACGACGGGAGCCACGATGGCACCAGTGATGTCGCCAACAGCCTGCCGGCGTTGCCGCTCGATATCCAGGTCGTCACTCTGTCGCGCAATTTCGGGAAGGAAGCGGCCCTTCTCGCCGGTCTCGACCACGCGCGCCTTGGTGCTGTGCTTTTCATGGATGGCGACGGCCAACATCCACCGAACATGATTGAGACACTGGTCGCACGTTGGCTCGATGACGGGTACGACGTTGTTTACACTGCCAAGGCACACCGCGAAAATGAATCATGGCTGCGACGGATCGGCGTCCATTGGTTCTACGCGCTACTCAATTGGGGCGCCCGCCACAAGATTCCGGAAGATGCCGGCGATTTCCGCCTGTTGTCGCCGCGCGCGGCCGCAGCTTTGCGCCAGATGCCGGAACGAAACCGCTTTTTCAAGGGACTATCGAGCTGGATCGGCTTTCGCCAGGTGCGTGTTGACTATGAGCCGGCGGCCCGTGAGCACGGCGCGACCACGTGGAGCGCCAAGACACTGATCGGACTATCGATCGAAGGGCTGACGTCGTTTTCCGTGGCGCCTTTGCGTGTCGCCAGCATGCTGGGCGTGCTGCTCGCACTAACGGCGCTGTTTTTCGGCAGCTGGATCGTCCTTGAAACGCTCCTCTACGGCAAGGATGTACCCGGCTATCCCTCGCTGGTGGTCAGCGTCATGGTGATTGGCGGCGTTCAGCTGATCCTGATCGGCGTCCTCGGCGAATACATCGGCAAAATGCTGTCGGAGACAAAGGCGCGACCGGTTTATTTTGTCGCCGATCACAGCGTGAAGCGCACAGGTGAATCGGCCAAGGCGCGGCCGGCGACCTCTCGCGCGGCGGAATAAAGCAGCCGCCATGCGCACGGCACCCCGCCGCATCTGGCTGTGCGCGGATGACTACGGAATTTCCGCGGGGGTCAACTCCGCGATCCGGGAGCTGATTTCAAACGGGCGCATCAACGCCACATCCGTCATGGTGGCCGCGCCGCATTTCGGCAGCGACGATGCCGCCGATCTCGACTTACTTAATTCGGGCGAGAAACGCGCGGCACTTGGATTGCACGTGACGCTGACAGGACCTTTCAGGCCCATCAGTGAAGGCTTCACGCCGTCGCGCGATGGGCGGTTTTTGCAGCTCAATGAGATGTTGCGGGCAGCAGTTTCGCGGCGCTTGCAAACCGAGTTGTTGGTGATCGAAATCGCGAGTCAGCTACGGGCATTCATCGATGCGTTCGGTCGTCCGCCCGATTTTCTCGACGGCCACCAGCACGTGCACCTGTTTCCGCAAATCCGAGATGCCTTTCTCAAAGTCGTCGCAGATGGAG
Source organism: uncultured Alphaproteobacteria bacterium (assembly GCA_963815055.1). Taxonomy (GTDB): domain Bacteria; phylum Pseudomonadota; class Alphaproteobacteria; order Rhizobiales; family Xanthobacteraceae; genus Pseudolabrys. Next base: position 406,924 of record CAWFEU010000007.1, read on the forward strand.
CGCCTGGCGCCTGGGTCCGGCAATGCGGCCGCGCGCGCCGGGTCCGGCGCTTGCACGACCACAAGGCGCTAACCCTCGACATTCTGAGCGTGGCGTTCCGTCGCAAGGCCAGGCACCTGGGTATTGCCTTTAATCCCGCTTTCGCCGGGACTTATTCCTTCAGTGCAAAAGCCAATTTCACCAAAATATTCCCGCGCTTCCTGTCCGGACTGCCCGATAACGGGCTGGTCATGTGTCACCCGGGCTTCGTCGATGACGAGCTAAATGCACTCGATTCACTGACGACGCTGCGCGAGCACGAATTTGCCTTTTTTAGTTCCGAGGCTTTCCCGAAAGTGCTTGCAGAAAACGGCGTCACGCTTGCGCGCCCCACTGGTGAATTGGGCTGCGGCCCTTAGATAACAGCGCTGACGGTTACGGGAGGACGCGATGACCCCGCAGGAACGCCAACTGGTCGAAAATCTGTTTGACCGGCTCAAGAAGCTTGAAATTGGCTCCACGCGACGCCGAAGCCGAACGCGCTATTGCAGACGGCCTTCGTCACGCGCCGAACGCGGTCTACCCGCTTGTGCAGACGGTGCTGGTGCAGGATGAAGCGCTCAAGCGCGCCGACGCGCGCATCCGCGAACTTACCGGCGAAGATGCTGCCGCGCCCGCGAGCGGCGGCTTTCTCGACAGCATGCGGCAAGCGCTGACAGGCCGATCCGCAGCGACGTCGGTGCCAAGCGTCCGTCCGGCCATATCGGCCGAACCCGACCCGCGCTGGAATAACGGCGGCGCTTTGGCGCCCGCCGCTCCCCCGTCGACGGCCGCGCAGAGTGGTTCTTTTCTCGGGACCGCCGCTGCATCAGCCGCCGGGGTCATTGGCGGCGCGCTGTTGCTCAATTCCATCAGCTCGATGTTCGGTCATCATGGCGGCAGCGCGTTCGGCGCGCCGCTTTCGTCCGGGTCGCCATCGAACTCACCATGGGACAACAGCGCGGCCGGTAGCGATCTTGCGCGCGATGCCGGTCTCAATGACATTGGCAACGGCCCGCGTGGTGACGCGCGGCCGGCAGGATACATCGATAGCGACGCTGCCGACTCGCCGAGTCTTGACGACGATTTCGGCGATGACGCAGGTGGCGACTTCGGTGGCGGCGACAGCGCCTGAGCGGCCTACAGCACGATGACTTTAGTGCCGACCTTCACGCGCTCGTAAAGGTCCTCGACGTCCGCGTTGCGCATGCGGATGCATCCGGACGACACGTTCTTGCCGATTGTCCAGGGCTCATTCGAGCCGTGGATGCGGTAGATCGTCGAACCGAGATACAGCGCACGCGCGCCAAGCGGATTGCCCGGCCCACCGGCTACGAAATGCGGCAGATAAGGCTGACGCTTGAGCATTTCATCGGGCGGCACCCAGTCCGGCCATTCCTTCTTCGCGGAGATTGCGTGCACGCCGGACCAGGTAAATCCCGGACGTCCGACGCCAATTCCGTATCGCATCGCCCGGCCATCACCCTCAACCAGGTAAAGGAAGTGGTTCGGCGTATCGATGACGATGGTGCCCAGTTTTTCAGTACCGTTGTACGCAACGTCCTGGCGCTGGAAGCGTGGATCGAGCTGATAGTCCCGCGCTTGCTGCTCCAGCCTGGGATCAACCGGCGTCGTGCTTGCATAGATCGGCTGGGTCGATTGCTCGTGCCCGTAATAATCGTGTCGCGGCGGCTCGCCATACCAGGTTTGCGATCCATTGCGCGGCCGTTGGCCTGCGTCCCCAAAAATAAACTCGATAAAGCCGCCACCGAGACCGGGCTGGGCCTGTGGCTGTTGTGCCGATGCTGGCGTCACCATCGGCGCTGTTTCCTGCGTCCCCTCTGACGACGTCAACGACGCAGGCTCTGCTGCGGCCGACGTGGCCAATGATACGGCTGCCGCCGCTACCGCTGCTACAACGATCGAAACATGCATCAACGCACCTTGCACTGTTACTTGCGCCACGCAGTAAAAGGCCAAACGCACACCGATTGGTAAATTGCCGTAAACCACAATCAGACATGGTAAACGAGCCGTTTCCATGTCCCCGCAACCCAGCGTTAATGCCGCGTCGGTAAATACATCCACGAGTTCGCGCGGGGATGACAGGCGTGCAGCGCAAAGTATTCCGCATCGAAGAACTGTTCGGCGGCGGTGCTTCAAGGCAGCGGCAGGCCGGCCTCAATGCAGCCGCGCCGGCGCAGGCGGTTGATCTCGAATTGGCCGGTATCCAGGACATCATTGCGCGCAACAAGCGTGAACTCTCGGCGCTGATCAACGACGGCAACGAACGCCGGATGTCGCGAGCAGCCGGCGAGCTCGGCGCCGCGGTTGAGGGCATGGAAACCGCCACGCAAAAGATTCTGGCGTCGGCAGAAGCAATTGATGAATGCGCACGCGCCCTCGCCTCCGCCTTGACGGATGACTACCACCACGGACTGGCGCAAGATGTGCAGGACCACGTCGTTCGCGTGTATGAAGCTTGCAACTTTCAGGATCTGGCCGGCCAGCGCATCGGCAAGGTGATCGCAACCTTGATAATGGTCGAAGAGCGCCTGGCGGCGATGATAGAACGCTACCATGGCAGCAGTGAAGCAAGCCATCCGGGCACGGAGGCGCGTCGCACGTATGGTGGCGATCTGATCAATGGGCCCCGGCTCGACGGCGACACGGGCCACGTGACCCAGCAAGATATAGACTTGATGTTCGCCTAAGTCGGACGGCGCAGCGAAATAAAACAAACGAGCGCAATTGCCGCAAAAGCCGCCGCCAGTGAAAGCGCGGCCGCGTCTGACGCGCGTTCGATCACAAATGCCATGATCAACGGTGCCGCAGACTGCATCAACAGGAATGGCCCTGCGAGCCGGCCCATCAGCCGCCCATAACCGGAGGCACCGAACAATGCGAGCGGAACGGCGCCACGCGTGATGGTGACGAGACCATTCGCACCGCCAAACATGAGCGCAAACGCCGCAGCCGTCGCGGTCGACACGTGGAGCAGTGTGAGCATCACGAATGCGCACAACAGCGTGCCAAGCGCGAAACGTACGACCCACAGCGGATGCACGTTGCGGCCGAATGCAAATTCAATCAGCCGGGCGCCCACTTGCGCAGGTCCGAATAGCGCGCCGATCCAGACCACGGTCCCTGCATCAATGCCAGCGCGTTCGAATATTGCGAGCAAATGCGCCGACAGGCCGGAGGGAATGAAGGCATAAGAGGCGAAGGCCGAGGCCACCAGAATAAACGGAACGCCATGCGCCGGCAGCGCCTTTGTCGGCGCCTCCGTCTCGGATGTCTTCGGCACGTCGGCCTCAAAGCGATTGCGCGGAAGGGCAAAAGCGTGAAGTGGCGCAGAAACAAACGCCAATAGCGCCGCATACAACAAATAGGTGCCACCCCATCCGACGCGATCAATCAGAATATGTGTTGTCGGCCAGCTTACAGTCGAAGCAAATCCACCTGCGAGCGTTAGCGCAGTGATCGGACGCCGCGCGTCAATCCCAAATATGCGTCCGAGCGTCGCAAATGCGGAATCGTAAAGGTTCGCCGCCATGCCAACGCCAAGGACCATCCAGACCGCGTAGTAGGCGACCGGATGATTTGCATACACGATGAGGAAGAGCCCGAGCGCGCCGATCAACGAACCGATCGTCATGACGACATGCCCGCCAAACCGATCGATCGAGCGGCCGACGTAAGGCGCGATCAAACCCGCAACCAAAAGGCCAACTGAAAAGCCGCCCATTGCGAAGGAGATCGACCAGCCGCGCTCCGCAGCGATCAGCGGGACAATCAGCACCGGTGTATAGAAAATAGTGCCCCAGGACAAAATCTGCGTGATGCCGAGCACAGGAACAGCACGCCAGGGTCCTCCTATGAAGCCATGGATAACATTCATAAGCGGCCGCTGAGAATGCTGAGGCCAGACTGCGTATCACGCCGGCACCCACGCGCTCTTGAAAGCACGGAATCTTCAAAATCTCCAAACGGGCTATTCAGGGCAGCGACAAACGACGGCACGCATAATTTCATAAATCGGGTCATATGACAGGACTAGTCGGCAATGAACTTCATTGCCACGCCATTGATACAATAGCGTAGATTAGTCGGCGGGGGTCCGTCAGGAAAAACGTGTCCAAGGTGACTACCGCATTGGCGGCAGTGAACTTCGACCTGCAAATCACCGTAGACTGAATCCTTTCTGGTACCTACCGCATCGTCAATCACATCGTTGAAACTCGGCCAGCCGGTATTGCTTTCGTACTTAGTTTTGGAGACGAACAGCGGCTGATCGCAGCCCGCGCAAATGAAGGTGCCTGGGCGCTTTTCATGATTGAGAGCGCAACTTCCCGCGGCCTCGGTCCCAAATCGGCGCATAACCATATACTGGTTGGGATCGAGACGTTTACGCCATTCGGCATCGCTGCGGTTGACAGGAAATCTTGTTTTCATCGTGAGGTTCCGGCGTCCACTATTACTTGATCGCTACCAGTTTTTCAGAAATCCGAGGATACCGGTGATTGCAATAGCGCGCGGCAAAATCCTGAACTCTACAACTGTGTCCGCAACGAAATCTTTATAGTCAATTCCGGCTCAATATATGAAATCGGTTCGCGCCGATATCCTTGCCTGCAATTCCTCGCCTGGAAGCTGGCTAGGTGATCACTGCCTTGGCGGTGGCGGCTGGAACTGTTGCGGCGGCGGCGGCGGCTGCTGAACCGGCGGTTGCGCGGGCCTGGGTGCAGCTGTTTTCGGCTTGGGCTTTGGTTTGGCTGCGGGCCGTTTGCCACCTTCGGTTCCGCAGCGGACATAGACCATGGTGCCGTAGCGACCCTGCACTTCCAAATCCATCCAGCGCAGGATCAGAACGCGGCCATCAAACGAGACCACTTCGCGGTCCTGAGCACTGCCGGGCTCGGCATCCGCCGGACCGATAAAGGTTTTGCCGCCCGGCGCGCCTTTCAGGCGCAGTTCGGTCGGCGTTGCTTCATCGGCAAGGTGCATCATCACGCCACCGCTTGGACCCAGCGTGATAACGTAGGGCTGTTTGCAGCCGGCGACGGCTGCGGCTTCGGTGCGCTGGCGATCCTCTTCCTTGTGATAGGCGGCGAGGCCCCAGCGCCCGACAATGTTTTGCGGCGGGAAGGCAGGCGGCAGCGTCGGCAAAACCGATGGCGCGGCCGGCTGCTCGAGCTGAGGCCCGGTGGCGCAACCGGCAAGTCCAAGCGCCAGGAAAGTTAGGGCGACGGCGCTTGAGAGCGCGGGGCGATGGAGATGGCTCATTCCGGCTCCTTGAGGCAGGCACGCGACTTTGGAGGGCATCGGCGGGCAGCGCAAGCGCGGTTTGACCTTCCGAAGCGAGATTCAGTCGACCCCACGCTTGACACCCCGCCGCCAACGCAATATTTCCCGGGCAGCAATTGGCACTCTTTCGACGTGAGTGCTAAATGCTTGATAAATCGATCATATCAGTTCAACGAGACGCGCGCTAGCGCCACGAGGACACCCATGGCCAAAACCAACTTTCGCCCCCTGCACGATCGCGTGGTCGTGCGCCGCATCACCGCTGAAGAGAAAACCAAAGGCGGAATCATCATTCCCGACACCGCTCAGGAGAAGCCGCAGGAAGGCGAAGTCATTGCCGTGGGTCCAGGCGCCCGCGACGAGAGCGGCAAACTCATCCCAATCGACGTGAAGGCGGGCAATCGCGTTCTGTTCGGCAAGTGGTCGGGCACGGAAGTCAAACTCGACGGTGAGGAGCTCCTGATCATGAAAGAGTCCGACATCATGGGCGTGATCGCCTGAGGTCTTCCTCGTCCTGAGGAGGCCGCGCAGCGGCCGTCTCGAAGAACGAGGGCAACGAATTCATTAACCTCATCCTTCGAGACGCGGCTTCACCGCTCCTCAGGATGAGGATCAAGCAAACGGAGTAAAATAAAAATGGCTGCCAAGGACGTAAAATTTTCAGGCGATGCGCGCGACCGCATGTTGCGCGGTGTCGACATTCTCGCCAATGCCGTGAAAGTGACGCTCGGTCCGAAAGGACGCAACGTCGTGCTCGATAAGTCGTTCGGCGCCCCGCGCATCACCAAGGACGGTGTGACGGTCGCCAAGGACATCGAACTGGAAGACAAGTTCGAGAATATGGGCGCGCAGATGGTGCGCGAAGTTGCCCAGAAGACCAACGACCTCGCCGGTGACGGCACCACCACGGCGACTGTGCTCGCGCAGGCAATCGTCAAGGAAGGCGCCAAGTCGGTCGCGGCCGGCATGAACCCGATGGATCTCAAACGCGGCATCGATATCGCGGTGACCGCGGTGGTCAAGGACATCGAAAAGCGCGCGAAGAAAGTCTCCTCCTCGGCGGAGGTCGCGCAGGTCGGCACTGTCTCATCCAACGGGGACAGCAATATCGGCAGCATGATCGCAAAAGCGATGCAGAAGGTCGGCAACGAAGGCGTCATCACAGTTGAAGAGGCCAAGGCGATGGAGACGGAAGTCGAGATCGTCGAGGGCATGCAGTTCGACCGCGGCTACATCTCTCCGTATTTCGTCACCAACGCCGAGAAGATGCTGGCCGAGCTTGAGGATGCCTACATCCTCCTGCACGAAAAGAAGCTCTCCGGCCTCCAGTCTATGCTTCCAGTGCTGGAAGCGGTGGTACAGTCCGGTAAACCGCTCGTCATTATCGCCGAGGACGTCGAGGGCGAGGCGATCGCAACACTCGTCGTCAACAAACTGCGCGGCGGCCTGAAGGTTGCGGCCGTGAAAGCACCGGGCTTCGGCGACCGCCGCAAGGCCATGCTCGAGGACATTGCGATCCTCACGGGCGGCCAGCTGATCTCCGAAGACCTCGGCATCAAGCTCGAAAACGTCACCACGGCCATGCTTGGCCGCGCCAAGAAGGTGATCATCGAGAAGGAAAAGACCACCATCGTGCACGGTGCCGGCAAGAAGCCGGACATCGAGGGACGGGTGCAGCAGATCAAGGCGCAGATCGAGGAAACCACCTCCGACTACGACCGCGAGAAGCTGCAGGAACGCCTCGCCAAGCTGGCGGGCGGCGTTGCGGTGATCCGCGTTGGCGGCGCTACCGAAGTCGAGGTGAAAGAGAAGAAGGACCGTGTCGAGGACGCGCTCAATGCGACCCGCGCCGCAGTCGAGGAAGGCATCGTGCCGGGCGGCGGCGTCGCCCTGCTGCGCGCCAAGAAGGCCGTCGGCCGCATCCACGACGAGAACCCGGATGTCCAGGCTGGCATCAACATCGTCCTCAAGGCACTCGAAGCGCCGATCCGCCAGATCGCGGAAAACGCAGGCGTGGAAGGCTCGATCGTTGTTGGCAAGATCATGGACGAAAAGTCCGAGACCTACGGCTTCGATGCGCAGACCGAGAAGTATGTCGACATGGTCAACGCCGGCATCATCGACCCGGCAAAGGTCGTGCGTACAGCGCTTCAGGATGCAGGCTCGGTCGCGGGCCTGTTGGTCACCACCGAAGCGATGGTCGCCGAACTGCCGAAGGAGCCCGCCGCGGCAATGCCGCCGGGAGGCGGCATGGGCGGCGGAATGGGCTTCTGACGAAGCTCAACTCCCTGACAGGCAAAGCAAGGGCGCGGCCTCGGCCGCGCCCTTTTATGTTTCCAGTGCCGTGCTCAATGATCGCTGGCGCGGAATTTCAATGTCTTTGGCCCCTCCAGCACGATGGCATCGCCAGCCCACCGCCAGCCGGTCATTTGCATCAGCGTCGCCAGAAATTCCTCATCGGCCTGGACGCGTTCGGGCGTGCATTGTCCGGCGCTTTGCATGGAGGGCAGGTCTTCAGAAAGCGGACCAGCCTCAATCTTGATCGCGTCGTCGGAAATTTCCACGCGCGCCAGCACCGTTCTGCACCACAGATCAATGCGCGCGTTGCCGTTCGAACTCAACGGCAAGGATAGGCATTCGCTTGCCCGGTCGCATCGGCGCGGCGTCGAGCAAAAGTTCCCGATCGAACGGAAACGTGTCAGCGGCGACGCCCACACAGTACGGCAATAGGATCAGAATTGCGGCGACGGCGCCGCGCACAACAGCGTGACGCGTCATTCCGCCTCGGTACTTTGTTGCGCAAGGGCACGCGCTGTGCGTTGCAACCGTTCAACTGATTTCGATCTGAAATAGCGAATAGGTGCTCTCCTCAGTCCCGATGCCTAGCCTCGCGAGTGATAGCCCATAGAAAGTAAGGCATATACGCGCCGCCGAGAGCGAGCGATCCGATCAGCCAAAGGTCGCCACGGGGTTTCCAGTACCAAAGCAGGCCCGACAGCGCAAAATAGACGACAGTGCCCAGGGCCAGCCGCATCCGCGCCTAATATCAGAATATGCCAGCGGATCAATGCGACATAAAAATTTGTAAACCGGAGCGCGACTTCCGATCGGTTTATTATTGCTCATGCAGAAGTGCCCCGGTACAACAATAAGATTGAATATTGAGCGCTAGCTTTCTGGCGGGAGGACAAGATGGCGGATGCGGTAACGGCATTAATCGGCGCAATCATAATGATTGGCTATATGTTTTTGATCGCCGCCAAGCTCGCCGCGCCGCCGCTATGGATTTGTGTCCTTATCGGTCTTGCCCTGATGCTCTGGGGCTTCTGGGGCGACGACTGGCAGCCGATCGTCAAGCGCGATTCAAAATAGCGCTAGTCCTCGGACAATTTCTCGATCAGCCAGTTCGCCGTGCGCAGCAGACGCGCGTCGTCGCCGCTGTCGCCGATCAATTGCACACCCAGCGGCATGCCGCCCTCACCCGTCAGCAGCGGCAATGACAGCGCCGGCAATCCGGTCAAGGTCCACAACGAGCAGAATATCGGGCTGCCGGTCGCTTCCCCTTTGGGTGCGACACCTACGCTCGCCGGAGTGATAATCGCGTCGTATTCCTTGAATATTTCCCCGATCGCGGCGGCGTAACGCCGGGCGGCATCGCGCGCCGCGAGGTAGCGCACCGCCGTTACTTTTTCGCCTTCGGCAAGGAAATCGCGCAACTGCCGGCTCGACGCCGCTTCATCGCCGCGCGCGACGATAGGGCGGAGATTATGCGCCATGTCGGCGGCCATGATCGCGCGCTGGTCGTCCCATGCCGCGGCGAAAGACTCACCGAGCTTGATCGGCTGCGCCTGCTCTCCGAGCAGCCCGACCAGGCTCTCGAATGCAGCGCGGGTTTCTGGCTCGGCCTTTTCCCAGATCGGCGTCTGCACGAAGGCAAAGCGCGGCGGCAGCGGCGGCTCCGCGCCGGTCATTTCCAGATAGGACGGCGCCGCGACTGACCGCGTGTCGCCGTCATTGGGGTCATAGCCTGCTAGCACTTCCAGGATCAGCGCGGTATCGGGGAGCGAGCGGGCGAACACGCCGACATGATCGAGCGCCTGCGACAGCTGCAAGGCGCCGCGCCGCGAGATGGTGCCGTGCGTCGGCTTGCAACCGTAGACGCCGCAAAAGGCGGCCGGGCGGATCACGGAGCCGTTGGTTTGCGAACCGATCGCCAGCGGCACCATGCCGGCGGCCACCGCCGCCGCGGAACCGGAGGACGAGCCGCCCGGCGTGCGCTCGAGATCGTGCGGATTTCGCGTGGCACCTGGATGGAAATACGCAAACTCGGTGGTCACCGTCTTGCCGATGATGACCGCGCCGGCTTCGCGCAGCCTGGCGACCGCCGTGCAATCGCGCATCGGCTGGCGGCCCTTGAGGATGGGTGAGCCGCACTCGGTCTTGTAGTCGGCGGTGTCGAATATGTCTTTGATGGCGACCGGAACGCCGTGCAACGGTCCGATCGCGTTGCCGTTGCGCCGGCGCTCATCGAGCCGGCGCGCCTGCTGAAGCGCTTCATCCGGATCGAGATGGATAAAAGCGCGCACCTCGCCGTCGACCGTAGCGATGCGCTCGAGACAAGCAGCCGTCATTTCCTCGGCGGAGATGTCGCCGCTTGCTATCCGCTCAGCAGCCTCAATCGCGGTCAGCGATGTGATGTCTTCAGGCACCGTCAGTTCGCGTAAATTTTGTGAGGCAGCCAGAGCGCGATGCCAGGGAACATGTAAACGACAGCCATCGTCAGGAACACCATGAACACGAAGGGTAATGCGCCGGCGAAGATCTGGTTCAGCCGCACATGTGGCGGCGACACGCCCTTGAGGTAGTACGCGGCCATCGCCATCGGCGGCGTGTTGAACGAGGTCTGGATGTTTAGCGCGACAAGAATACCGAACAGCGTCGGATCGATGTTGAAGTGCTTGACCAGCGGCAGGAAGATCGGCACGAAGATGATGATGATCTCGGTCCACTCCAGCGGCCAGCCCAGGCAAAAGATAATGAACTGGGCCAAGATGAGGAACCCGGTGGCGCTCAAATTCGCCGCGATCACCCAGTGCTCGATCACCTCGTGGCCGCCGAGATAGGAGAAGACGGATGAGAAGGTCCACGAACCGATGAACAGGTAGCAGACCATGGCAGAGGTACGGGCGGTGAGGTAGACGGCCTCCTTCAGGCGCTGAAACGTGAGCGACCTATAGCCGGCCGCAAGAACAACCGATCCGGCCGCGCCGACCGCCGCTGCTTCCGACGGAGTCGCCAGTCCGAGCAGGATCGCGCCGAGCACCGAGAGGATCAGGATCGCGAGCGGGAAGAACGACGTCAGCAGCGCCCAGAATACTTCGCCGAACGGAATGTCACGCTTGAGCTCTTCCGGCTGCGGCGCCAGGCTCGGATTAATTAGCACGCGCACAATCACGTAGACCACATAGAGTCCCGCCAGCAGGAAGCCGGGGAGGAAAGCGGCCGCGTAAAGCTGAACGACGGAAACCGACGTGGTGGCGCCGTAGAGGATCAGCAGCACACTCGGTGGAATCATGATGCCGAGGCAGCCGCCGGCGCAGACGACGCCAGCCGAGAGCTCGGTGTTGTAGCCGGCGCGCAGCATGGCTGGGAAGGCGAGCAGGCCCATCAAAGTGACGACCGCGCCGACGATGCCGGTCGCCGTGGCAAACAGCGCGCAGGTGATCAGCGTCGCGACCGCGAGCGCCCCCGGGATGCGGCGCATCGACATCTGCAGCGAATAAAACAGGCGATCGAGAATATTGGACCGCTCGACCACGTAGCCCATGAACAGGAACAACGGCACCGCGGTCAGCACGTCATTCGACATCACGTCATAGGTATTGGTGACGAGCAGGTCGAAAATGCGCGAGCCCATCGCGTAGTAACCGAAAAACACGCCCATCGCGACGAGCGTGAAGGCGATCGGGAAGCCCAGCAAAATGACGCCGATGAAGCTGCACAGCTGGATCATCCCGATTTCGGGATTGGTAAACATCATCGGGCAGCCCCCACGTGCATTTCTTCTTCGATGCGCCGGCGATCGGCGGCTTCCGCGAGAATGGCGGATTCCATCTCTTCCACGTCATGCAGCCGTTGCGGCCAGACGCCGTCGCGAATGCAGATGATGCAGCGGACGATTTCAGCAAAGCACTGCATCAACATCAGCGCCCCGGCGATCGGAATCAGCGTCTTGTGCGGATAGACTGGCGCGCCGGTGGGGCTGTAAATGCTGACCTCGTGGATAAACCACGACTGCTTGGCGTATGGGATGCCGTAATAGAACAACGCCCCCATGCCCGGCAGCATGAAAATAATGAAGAGAACGAGATCGATCGATGCCTGCACCCGGTACGGCCACATCCGGTAGACGAAGTCGCCGCGCACGTGTCCGTTGCGCGACAGCGTATAGGCGCCGGCCATCATGAACAGCGCGCCGTACATGAAGTAGCTGACGTCGAATGCCCAATTCGTCGGCGCGCGAAACAGGTAGCGCATGAAGACGTCGTAACAAGTGCCGAGGGTCATGATGACGATGCACCAGCCAAACGCCTTGCCAACGCCCGCGCTCAGCCGGTCGATGAACAGCAGAAATTGTTCCACGAAGAACTCCCCCGGGTTGGCTGCACACACAAACTCGCCGGGGCAGCGGTGCCGCCCCGGCGAATTCCGGCGAGCCGTTATCAGACCTTCATCGGTCCGAAATAGTGCTCATAGGCGGACTTGTAGTCCGCTTCGTTGTTGATCGCGTAGAAGCCGACCCGCTTGCCCCACTCTTTCTGGCTGGCGAGCACCTTCTTGATGAACGGACCCTGGTTAGCGTCAGCGCTGATCTCGTCGATGACCTTGTCCCAAGCCGCCAATTGCGCCTTGAAGATCGCCTCGGACGTGCGCTTGACGTTCACGCCGTGCTTGGTGATCAGCGTCTGGAGGTCGCGCGAGTAGATGTCCCACGCCTTCCAGATGTCCGCCGAGTTGGAGGCTTGCCCGGCCAGAAGCAGAACCTGCTGCTGCTCCTTGGAAAGACCGTCCCACTTGGTCTTGTTGTAGACCACTTCGATGGCTTCCGAGGCCTGGTGGTACGAGCCAAGGTAGTAGTACTTGGCCACGTCCTGGCCGCCGAAGCGCATGTCGGAGGTCGGGTTGTTGAACTCGAACGCCTCGATCACGCCCTTTTCCATCGCCGGCAGGATTTCCGGTCCGGGAAGCTGCGCGACACTCGCGCCCATCGCCTGCATGACGTTGGAGGCGAGACCGACGGTGCGATACTTCAGGCCTTTGAAATCATCGGGACCACCGATCGGCTTCTTGAACCAGCCGAGCGGTTGGGTCGGCATGGCGAAGACATAGAAGCCATGGACATTGAGATTGAGGATCTTCTGGGTCAGCTCGTTATAGAGATCCTGACCGCCGCCATGATAGAACCAGCCCATGAACTGGCTGGCATTGGTGCCGTAGACCGGGCCGGTGCCGAACAGCGACGCGGCGCGATGCTTGCCGTACCAGTACGCCGGCACGCTGTGGCAGCCGTCGAGCACGCCCGACGATGTCGCGTCCATCACCGAGAACGCCTTCACCACTGCGCCGGCGTTGAGGTAGTCGATCTTCAGACGGCCGCCGCCCATCTCGTTGACAGTGCGGGCGTAGTCTTGGCCGTACTCATTGAGGATGTCAGTGGCTCCCCATCCGCCCTGCATTTTCAGGGTCACCGTTTGCGCGCGCGAAACCTGCGGCATGGCTATCGTCGCCACGCCGGCAACAGCGGCGCCGCCAAGAAACTTTCGACGGGTCGCAGCAACAGACTGCTTATTTTTGGCCATTTCTCTTTCCCTCCCTTGGATCGTTTTATCCCTTTAACATTTAGCGCCGGGTCTTATTCCATGGCCCGACTTTTGCGTTCGGATCAGGCAACCCTTGATAATGATCGTACGGGGTGCCGCGGACGGAAGCAATATTGGGGCAGTTCGTGGGCCAACTTGGCTTTATGTTTTAACGCCCTCGATACGCCCTTTTTATGCGTGAATCCGTCGAAATAGAACGATTTCCGCGCGTCACCAGCCATTAGTAGATAGGGCGATGGTAGCGCTTCCTTCCGGACCGACAGGAGACCTCCCGTGAGAGGCATATTCTCGACGCTCGCCATCGTGTGGCGAATTGCCAGCCCGTATTTCTATTCGGAAGATCGCTGGCCTGGACGCATTTTGCTGGCAGCGGTCGTTGCGATCGAACTGGCAATCGTCGGGATTACCGTGCTGCTCAATTCCTGGCGAAATGCTTTTTACAATGCGCTCCAGGACCGAAACTGGGATGCGTTCGTCTATCAGCTCGGCTACTTTTGCGTGCTGGCTGCGATCTTCATCGTACTCGCAGTCTATCAGCTCTATCTCAATCAATGGCTCCAGATCCGCTGGCGGCGGTGGTTGACGCGTCATTATCTGGATCGGTGGCTGCTCGCGTCCAATCACTATCGCATGCAGTTGCTCGGCGACGCTGCCGACAATCCGGACCAGCGCATCGCCGAAGACGTCAAGCAGTTCATCGACGCGGGGCGGATGACCAACATAGGTATCCTGCCGATCGGGCTTGGTCTACTAAATTCGATCGTGACGCTCGTTTCTTTCGCGATCATCTTGTGGAATTTGTCCGACGCAGCGCCGCTACACGTATTCGGAATGACATTGGCAATTCCTGGTTATCTTTTTTGGGCAGCGCTAATCTACGCCATCATCGGGACCGCCCTGACCCATTTGGTCGGGCGCGCGCTGATTGCACTCAATTTTCAGCAGCAGCGGTACGAGGCTGATTTTCGCTTCAACCTCGTGCGCGTGCGCGAGAATTCGGAGCAGATCGCGCTGCTCGAAGGCGAAAGTGTCGAGCGTGACAGGCTGCTGACCCGATTTGGGAATGTCGTCGCCAACTGGATGGCCATCATGTCACGGCAGAAAAAGCTGACGTTCCTGACTTCGGGCTACGGGCAAATCTCTTCGGTATTTCCGTATGTGGTCGTCAGCCCGGCCTATTTTGCCGGCAAAATGCAATTGGGAGGCTTGATGCAGACAGCCTCCGCTTTTGACAGCGTACAAAACGCGCTCTCGTTCTTCATCAATGTTTATGCGCAGATGGCGGAATGGCGCGCTGTCGTCGAACGGCTTGCCGGATTTGATAAATCGATTGCAGCTGCGAAAGCGGCTGCAAATACGCCACCCGTCATCACGGTCGCCGCGGGCAATACAAGCGCAGTGAGCTTCGACGATCTGGCCGTGCGGCTACCGAACGGAAAACCATTGGTCAGCGCCAACGCGATTTCGATCAAGCTCGGCGAACGTGTGCTGGTGAGCGGCCCCTCCGGCGCCGGCAAATCAACTTTGTTCCGGGCGCTGGCCGGCGTCTGGCCGTTTGGCGAAGGCACCATCACGGTGCCGAAAGGCGCGCGGATGATGATCCTGCCGCAACGGCCATATTTCCCCATCGCGCCGCTTGCCGCGGCCGTCGCCTATCCGGCCGCGCCCGGCAGTTTCGATGCGGGCCGCGTCGCAGAACTCATTGCTGCGGTCGGCCTGCCGGGACTGGCCGATCGCATCGAGGACGAAGCCCACTGGAACCGGATGCTGTCGCTTGGCGAGCAGCAGCGGTTGGGGATCGCTCGCGCGCTGCTCTATGCGCCGGACTATTTGTTTCTGGATGAAGCGACCGCTTCGCTTGATGAGCCGGCGGAAGCCAGCGTTTATCGGCTGCTCGAGCAGCGTCTCGCCAACGCGACAATTGTCTCGATCGGACACCGCGCAACGCTTGCGGCTTTCCATCAGCGGCGGCTGGCGTTCAACCGGGACGGCGATCATTCCGCCGTGCAAGAGAAAAAACTCTCGCCGGCGAGCTAAGGCAAATCCGCGTACCGGCCAAAGAGAAAGGGCGGCGACCGGTGACGGGCGCCGCCCTTTCAGAGGCAGACTTTTCAGCTCAGCTTACTTCAGGCTGCCGAGCGTAAGGTCGGCAGACAGCTTGGCGATGAAGGTCGCACCGCACCAGCTGGAGCCCGCACCAATATTGATCGCGGTTTGGTTCGAAATACCAGTCGCGGTCGGATCGCTGGTGAAGGCGTTGCAGTCGCCCTTGTTGAGATCGGTGTCACTGTAACGCAGATCGAGGGTGAAGACCTTCCAGGTCAGGCCCAAGCCGACGTTCCAGGTATTGTAGTCTTTGTAGCTGATGCCGTTGGGGCTATTTGCAAGACAACCAGCGCCGGCGGCGCCGATCGCGCAGCCATAGAACGGATCGCTGGTGCCCAGCCATTGATGGCCGAACTCACCCGATACATACCATCCGAGCGGGCCAAGCGCCATTTTCTCTGGTGCAGTGAATTTGATGGTGCCGGAAAGATATTCACCATCGGCGCCGGTGTTCAGGAAATTCGGCGAGTAATAGAAATTCGCGCCGAAAACCCAGTCGGTCCACGTGTAGGCAGCCTTGGCATAGACTTCATAGAAGCTGGCGGACGACTTCGCGACGTTGCCACTCGGGAAAATTCCGCCCGGCTGACAGCCCGGATCCACGCTCATGGTGGGGCCAGTGCCGTAGCACGTTCCGCCCGGATAGTAGTAATACCAAAAGCCGAAGTCGAAGGCCAAAGGACCGAAGGTCGGGCGAACGCCGCCGTAGAAATCGATTTCGGCCGCCGCGTTGTTGGCGAACTTGATGCTCTCACCAGACAGGCCGGCATAGAGCTGGAAATTCGAATTGATGTTGTAGCGCGGCTCGAAATAAGCCGCGACCGACGGCTTATGCCCAGACTGGGTAATGCCGCGCCAAACGTAATCATTCATGATTGCCGCGCCGAAGGCGATATCCCACGGGCTCGGTTCCGCAGCCGGCGCAGCCTTGACGGCTTTCACCGGCATGTCAGCCGCGAATGCAGGCACAGCGGACGAAACCGCAAGCGCCGCGACAGCCGACAACACAACTTTCTTCATTGAGTCTGCCCCTTTTAATTCGATCGGCCTGAGAGTTCCGGCCGATCCCCTTTGCTTGCCCACAGAACCGCTGATTTCCCCGGGCGGTAGTCGGTCTGTAAGCGTTTTGACTGCATTAACGCGCAAATTTAGACCTGTGACGGCCCGTCGCGGCAAGCCAAAAACGACGGCAATTGCCGCCTTTTTAGGCGAATTCGCCCTCTATCGACAGAATGATCGCTGCTGTTGCGTGAATGTCACAAATCGCGACCGATAACCGCCCAAATGCCCGGGCCCACGCCAGTATCCCGCACCTGGCAGGCCCGGTTTTCCATACCCCGGTGTTTGCAAACGAACGACTTTTTAGACCGGCCGAATCGACGCTTTTAAGCCGCCGCCGCCTTCTTGCGGTTGGCCTCCAGGCGCGAGTCGACCAGCGCGACGATCGCATCGATCACCGGATGGCTCAGGCCCTTCTGCTTGGCGATCAACTGCACAAGCTTGTCGGCGCGCTCGATATTCGGCGCACCGTTCTGCAGCGCGCGCGCAGCCGACGCGGGACGCGTGAGGCTCTGCGCGGCCGCCGCATATTTTTCGAACGGGACAAGATCGCCTGGCGACGCGCCAAGCTTGACGCAGAGATCGAACACGAAATTGTAGACCGAGCGCGACTCCTCGATGTTCGAATGCACAGCCTCTTGCGCCGTGCGCATGCCGTCTTTGGTAATGCAGCGATAATTGCCGGCGAGCAGCATCGACCATTTCGCGAGCGGCACGAAAATGGAATCGTGCACGCGCAATTTTACCGGTAGTTCTAATTTGCCTTCCGGCGTATCGAAGCGCACGGCGTCGATGTCTTTCTCGAGCTGGCGCAAGATTGCCGTATGGATATCGTTGTCGAACTTTGCGACCTTGAAATTCGTCGGCAGCGTGACCTGCAGCACATTGACCTTTTCCTCGGGCGGGCGGATTGCTTGCGGATCGGGGCTGCATAGAGTCAAAAGGCCCGGATCGAAATTGTCCCATACCGTCGGATCGGTGTACGCTGGCTTGAGCAAATCGTAGTTGAGGCCGGGGATACGCTTTACGTAAGGCAGCGGCGGCATGTTCATGATCGACATACATGGCACTTTCGATTTCGCCACTGCGTCGAGCAATTCGCGCACACCGGGTGAGCTGTATTGCGGCTCCTGCATGGCGAGGCCGACCAGGTCGTAATCTTTCGGGTTGACGCCGGCAGCACCCCCAGCCGTGACCTTGCCGGGCAGCTTGCGCGAGTCGATCTCGATCTGGTCCTTGCGGCCTTTTACGGGCATGCGCACGCGGAAACCTTCCGCGTTGATCAGGTCCGCTTCTGCCGGCAGGCAAATCAGATGGACGGAATGTCCGCCAAACATGATCTTGGAGGCAAGCAGCGACCCGTAGGACGCGCCCATGATCAGAATTTTGTAAGTCGCCGGCATTGCGGCCTCCCTTATGGCTTGTTCGCAAAAATCCTAAAGAGTTCCGGCCCTTACAGCCGGTCGCCTCGTGGGGCGCATGCTATGCGGCCCCTCTTGTTGATGCAATCGGGGCAATGATGCAACGTGGCAGAGCCTCGGTCGTAACTTTTTACGCGGCTGGTGGTTCACTGCTCACCAGCGCCACAAGCGGGTCCGGCACCGGGCCGCCGGTCGCCCAATCGAGCAATTCGACCGTATGCACGACGGGAATGCCCGTGCCCGCCGCAAGCTGGGTGATGCATCCGATGTTGCCGGCCGCGATCACATCCGGCGCGAGCCGTTCGATGTTCGTCACTTTACGCGTACGCAGCTGCTCCGCCAGCGCCGGCTGGAGAATGTTGTAAGTGCCCGCCGAGCCGCAGCACAAATGGCCTTCCGGCACATCCTTCACAACAAACCCCGATCTGGAGAGAAGGAGCTTGGGCTCGCGAACGACTTTTTGTCCGTGTTGCAGCGAGCACGCGGCATGATAGGCGACCGTGAGCGGCCTCGCCATCCTCGCCTCGGCTAAATCGAGCGTGGCCAGATACTCGGTGATGTCGCGGGCGCGCGCGGACACGCGCGCGGCGTTGCCGGCGTAAACCGGATCGTTGCGCAGCATGAACCCGTAATCCTTGAGCGTCGTGCCGCATCCGGAAACAGTGACGAGGATTGCTTCGAGTCCCGCGCCGTCGAACTCGCGCATCCACGCATCGATATTGTTGCGGGCTCGCGCCAGTGCTTCGTCCTCGCGGCCCATGTGGTGAGCAAGTGACCCGCAGCACCCTTCGCCGGCCGCGACAACCACTTCGATGCCGTGGCGATTGAGCAGTCGGATGGCAGCTTCGTTGGTTGACGGCGCCAGCACCGGATTGATGCAGCCGGACAACAGTGCCACCCGGCCGCGGCACGCTCCTTCCGCTGGATAGACCTTGCCCATGCGGTCAACCGGCGGCGCGGGCCGGCGGTGCGGCGTCAGGCGAAGCATGGCCGCCATCCGGTGCAGCCCCAGGAGATCCAACACGGGCGCGAATGGCCGTGCGACGAAACCGGCAACAACGGAAAGGCGGAAAAGCGCTGGATCAACCAGCACGCGCGCGAGCAGCCCACGCACCAGGCGGTCGGCGAGCGAACGCTTGTACGTCTTCTCGATATGCTCGCGGGCGTGATCGACGAGATGCATGTAGTTCACGCCCGACGGACAGGTGGTCATGCAGGCAAGGCATGACAGGCATCGATCGATGTGTTTGACCACCTCGCGCGTCGCCGGCTTGTCCTGTTCAAGCATCTCCTTGATCAGGTAGATGCGCCCGCGTGGGGAATCGAGTTCGTCGCCGAGCAGGACATATGTCGGGCATGTTGCCGTGCAAAAACCGCAGTGGACGCAGGCCCGAAGGATTTTCTCCGACGAAGCGACCTGCGGATCGAGCAACTGAGCGAGAGTGAAGTTAGTTTGCATTGGATATGCACAACATTCCAGTCGTCATGGCCGGACTTGTTCCGGCCATCCATGTCTTGCGGATCGCCACTCTGAAAGACGTGGATGCCCGCGACAAGCGCGGGCATGACGTGGAGAGGTAATTCACCACTTCACACCCCCGCCCACATGCGGCCGGGGTTGAGCACGGCCTTAGGATCGAAACTTTCCTTCACGCGCTTCGTCAGTGCGTGCAACGCAGGTTCCTCCGGCGCGAAAACATCCGTCGCGGCCCGCACCGCCGTGGGCGCGCGGACGAGCGCGGCATGTCCGCCAAGAGCGGCCGTCGCGCCGCGGATCGCCGCGGCATCCGGCTCCGAGGCAAATGGCATTGCCACCCAGATAAGCCCGCCAGCCCAGTCGTAAAACATTTGCGCGGCCGGGGTAATCGCTGCGGCGATTTCGTACCCTTTGTTCGGTGCAACCGAAATACGCCAGAGCGGGCGCGATCGTGCTGCCTCTACAGCAAATGGTTGCACATTCCGGATGCTCCGCCACAAGGCGCGGGATTCCTTTTCATCAATCAGCGAAACCGGGCCAAATTCCTTCATGAGCCTGGCGAGCGCCGCCTTGCGATGGTCAACCGACGGCGCGAAGCCTTCCAGCCTGAGCGCGGTTGACGCCTCCGTCCTCGGCAACCCGTCAAACCACGACGCAACATGATCGGGCAGATGCGCGGCGCCGGAAACATCACTCGACGAGCCCATCGCGGCCGCCATGGCCGCGCACGCGCGCGCGTCATAGAGGCCCGTGACGAGCACCGTTGCCTCGGTTTCGGCTTTCGGGAGGACCTTGATAGTGACATCAGTCATGGCGGCCAGCGTGCCCCAGGACCCGGCGAGCACCTTGCAAAGGTCATAGCCGGTCACATTCTTCACCACGCGTCCGCCGGACTTGATCGTCTCACCGCGGCCGGTGATTGCCGTCACACCGAGGAAGTGGTCGCGCGCGGCGCCGGCTTTGATGCGGCGCGGTCCGGACAGATTGGCGGCAATCGCGCCACCCAGTGTGCCACAGTTCGCGTCGTGACCAAGCAGCGGCCCATAGTCCATCGGCTCGAAGGCAAGCTCTTGTTTGTTCTTGTCCAGCAGCGCCTCGATCTCCGCAATCGGAGTGCCCGCGCGCGCGGACAGCACCAGTTCGGCGGGCTCGTAGAGCGTCACGCCGGTGAGCCCCGAGAGATCGAGCGTCAAATCGGTCTGGCTCGGCCGGCCGATCGCGCGTTTGGTCCCCTGCCCGGCTAGTTCCAGCGCCTTGTCGTTGCCAAGCGCCCAGCGCACGGCGTCCTCGACCTCTTTGGCGTCGCGGGGTTTGAGCGTGTCGGTCATGCAGATAGCGAACTTTCTTCTTCACCTCTCCCATTGGGAGAGGTCGGCGCACGAAGTGCGCCGGGTGAGGGGTTATAGTCTATCGAGAGCAACTTGGCCCCTCACCCTATCCCTCTCCCCCAATCGGGAGAGGGAGTCCTGCCGTGCTCGTGGCGCTGCTCCATATTATTTGCCGGGCTCTACTCTGCCGCTCGCGCGGTGGGCTCGTGCGCGAAGGCCGGCATGATCTCGCGTGCAAACCGGCGCAACTGATCGACGCCCCCCGCGATCGTGAGCAACACATAGCCGAAGCCAGCCGCGCGCAAGGCTTCAATCATGCTGGCAATTTCGTCAGGTGTGCCGTAGAGCGCATTCTCTTCCGTCGCACCCGCCTTGTCGGCATAGGCCAGCACATGCGCGCCCGGCTTGCCGCCGGGCATGCGTGATACATCGACCGTGCGCTTGGTGTATTCCGCCTGGCGGATCAACGCAGCCTCGGTATCGGCTTTATCTTTCGCCACATATAGTTGTCGCGCGACCGTCACCTGCATCGGATCGAAGCCAAGGCCGTTCGCCTCACGCTCGGCCCGGTAAATCGCAATGCGCTCGCCCAGCATCGCGGGCGATGCATATTGATCGAGAATGAGATTGAACCCGCGCGCGCCTGCGCGCTTGATCGAATGCGAATTGCCCGCAGCAACCCAGAGCGGCGGATGCGGGCTTTGCGCCGGCGGCGGTTCGACCACAATGTCCGCGAAGTGCCAGAAGCGGCCTTTGTGCGAGAAACGCTCGCGCGTCGTCCATGCACGCCGCATTACCTCGATCGCTTCCTCGAACCTTGCTTCGGCTTCTTCCGGCGCAATCTGGAAACCCTTGAACTCACTGTGCCGGTACCCCTTCCCGATACCGAGATCGAGGCGGCCTTTGGAGAGAAGATCAAGCGTCGCCGCCTCTTCGGCAAGCAACACCGGATTGTGCCATGGCGGCACGATAACTGCAGTCCCAAGCCGCAAGGTCGTGGTGCGCATTGCAAGCGCTGTCAGCAACATGAGCGTGGAGGACACCTGGTTCCAGCCGCTAAAATGATGCTCGACCGAAAAGCTCGAATGAAAGCCCAACGCTTCGGCTTCGACGTTGAAATCGAGATAATCGAAAAAGCCGCGGCCGGTCTCGGGACCGAAGCCTGGGAGGTCGGCCTTGGGCGAACAGAACAGTCCGAAACGCATCCTACATCGCCCTTTCAGTCATTCCGGGACGGCCCGTCAGGGCCGGACCCGGAATCCAGAAACATCCTTGGTGCTCGTGTCTGGATTCCGGGTTCGCTCGCCATAGCGCGTCGAAGACGCGCGTAAACGCGCTTATGGCCCGCCGCGCCCCGGAATGACGGAAAATTTCGCATTTAAAACCTCGGAATGTCGGGGAACGGCAGCTTGCCGGCGTGCACATGCAGCCTTCCCAGTTCGGCGCAGCGATGCAGCTGCGGGAATACCTTGCCGGGGTTGAGCAGGCCCTTGGCGTCAAAAGCGCACTTCAAGCGCTGCTGCTGGTTGAGATCAATTTCGGAGAACATGACCGGCATCAGATCGCGTTTCTCAACACCGACGCCGTGCTCGCCGGTCAGCACGCCGCCAACTTCGACACACAGCTTGAGAATCTCGGCGCCGAACTCCTCGGTCTTCGCCAGTTCACCCGGCACGTTGGCATCATAGAGAATGAGAGGGTGCAGATTGCCGTCGCCGGCGTGAAACACGTTGGCGACGCGCAAACCATATTTTTCCGACAGTTCCCGGATGCGCTTGAGCACCAGCGGCAGCTGCGCGCGCGGAATGGTGCCATCCATGCAGTAGTAGTCTGGCGAGATGCGGCCGACGGCCGGGAACGCTGCCTTGCGGCCAGCCCAGAACAGCAGCCGCTCGTCCTCATTGCGCGAGGCCTTACATGATACGGCCCGGCATTCGCGCGCGATCTTTTCGACGCGTTCGATAAGATAATCGACTTCGGCCGCTGGTCCATCGAGCTCGACGATCAGCAAGGCTTCGACATCGAGCGGATAGCCGGCGTGGACGAACTGCTCCACCGCCGCGATCGCCGGACCGTCCATGATTTCCATACCGCCCGGAATAATTCCGGCGCCGATTATGCGCGAAACACATTCGCCGGCATCTTCCGACGATGGAAAGCCGACCAAAAGAGCGCGCGCGGTCTCCGGCTTCTTCAGGATACGGACAGTCACTTCGGTGACCACGCCGAGCAAGCCTTCGGAGCCTGTGATCACGCCGAGCAAATCATATCCCGAGGCATCGAGATGTCGGCCGCCGAGGCGGAGCACTTCGCCGGTGATCAGCACAATTTCGCAGCCGAGCACGTTGTTCGTGGTCATGCCGTATTTCAGGCAATGCACCCCGCCGGAATTCTCCGCCACGTTGCCGCCGATGGTGCAGGCGATCTGCGAGGATGGATCTGGCGCATAATAGAACCCCGCGTGCGCAACGGCGTTGCTGACAGCAAGGTTGGTCACACCCGGCTCGGCAACGACCACCCGGTTGTCATAATCGATGTCCCGGATGCGGTTGAACTTGGCCATTCCGAGCAACACGCCGTCGACAAGCGGAAGAGCGCCGCCGGACAGCGAAGTACCGGCTCCCCGTGGTACGACCTTGATCCCCTCGTCGTGGCAATACCGCAGGACCTCCGCGACCTGCCGGGTGGTCTCCGGAAGCACAACAACCATGGGAAGTTGGCGATAGGCCGTCAGGCCGTCGGTCTCGTAGGGCCGCATTTCGCGTTCTGCCGCGATCACGCCCTCGCCGGGAACGATCGTCCGCAGGGCCGCGACGATCCGCGCGCGGCGGTCCAGGACGGCCTGATCTGCCTCCGGCATTTTCACGGACACGGACGAAACTCCCGGCACATTCTCATGTCACGATATCAGCCATTTGACGCATTACACATAGGGCTGGCAAAACCCAATGGAAAACGGACATGGCCGGCCGGCATTGGTGCCCAGCGGCCCCAACGTTACAAGGGAGCAGAACAATGAAATTAATCCTTGCGGCGGCCGTGGTTCTGGCCGCGTTGAGTCAGGCTGCACGCGCGGAAGACGTTGCCGCTGGCGAGCAGTCATTCAAGAAATGCTTTCCCTGCCACTCGATCGGCGAAGGCGCGAAGAACAAAGTGGGCCCGGAACTCAACGGGCTTGACGGCCGCCACTCCGGAACGGCCCCCGACTACAATTACTCGGACGCCAACAAGAATTCCGGCATCACCTGGAATGAAGCGACCTTCAAGGAGTACATCAAGGATCCGCGCGCCAAAATTCCGAGTACCAAGATGATCTTCCCGGGCATCAAGAACGAGAAGGAAGCGGGCGACCTATGGGCCTACCTCAAGCAGTTCGGCGCCGACGGGAAAAAGAAGTAGGATCGAAACAGCATTCTGAGAACGTGTCGGGCATTTGACCTTGGTCAAGGCACCGGCGGAGGGCGACAGGCATCATGACACCGTTGAGCGTCATGGCTCGATTAGGAGATCCACATCATGATAAAGGATATTGTCGTCAACCTGGGTCTTGGAGCGCGCGACCCCGCCGGCGAATATGCCGTTTCGGCTGCCGAGACCTTTGGCGCCCACCTGCTTGGTGTCGCCGTTTCTTATGAGCCAGTGATCCCTGGTACGGTCATGGGCGGCATTCCGCCCGAAATCATTGAAAGCCAGCGTTCGGAGTCGAACAAGAAGGCAAGCACCGCTGTCAGCCGCTTTGAGCAGGCGGTCAAACGCGCAGGCGTGTCCGGCGAAACCCGCACCATCAGCGCAAGTATTTCCGGCGCCGCCGACCAGATCGGCCGGATCGGCCGTCGCTTCGACCTCGTTATCGTAGGTCAACCGGAACGGCAGAAGTCGTTGCCCGACGAGGTCGTCGACGAGGGCGTGTTGTTTGAATCCGGCCGGCCGGTGATCTTCGTGCCCTTCATCCAGAAAGGCGGAATGAAGCTAGACCGCATTATGGTGTGCTGGGATGGCAGCCGGGCCGCCGCACGCGCCGTCGCCGACGCCTTGCCATTTCTGAAAAAGGCAAAGCAGGTTGAAATCGTCATCGTTGCCGACAAACCGGGGAAGAAAGATGAAATTCCCGGCGCCGATCTCGGCCAGCATCTTGCGCGGCACGGCCTCAAGGTGGACGTCAAGCGCATCACCTCGCCAGAGATCGACGTGACATCCACGATCCTGTCTTACGCGGCTGATTCCTCCGCCGATATGATTGTGATGGGCGGATATGGACACTCACGCCTGCGCGAATTTGTGCTCGGCGGCGCAACGCGCGGCTTGCTCGAGGCGATGACTGTACCGGTGCTGATGTCGCACTGATAATTGCTGTCGTCCCGGGGGGAGCGTCAGCGAGACCCGGAACTCATACTCCGCAGCCCCTCGATGCGGCAGGGACCATGGGTGCCAGCCGGAGCCCGTCATCGGACCGCGCTTCGCGCGGACCGTTGGCCGGAACGACAGTGGCGAGGCTTTGCTTGCTCGAAAACCATGTCACGTTGCACGATGGAGAAAGGGTGTTCATCCGGCCACTCAAGGTCGAGGATGCCGCGCTTTATCCCGACTTTCTCGCGGAAGTGACGCCTGACGATCTCCGTCTGCGCTTCTTCGCACCGATGCGCGAAGTCAGCCACGACCTGATTGACAAGCTCATCCACTATGACCCGGAGCATGCCATGGCTTTCATCGCCATCGCCGAGGCAAGCGGCCGGATGCTCGGCGTGGTGCGCCTGCACAATGACCGGAACGGCGAAGGCGGCGAATTCGCAATCCTCGTGCGTTCGCGACTTAAAGGTCACGGATTGGGTTGGCTGATGATGAAACACATGATCGCCTACGCACAGGAGAAGGGCCTGAAAACCGTGCACGGGCAGGTGCTGACGGAAAACGCCACAATGCTCCAGATGTGTGCCGAGCTTGGCTTCCACGTCGCCGAAGACGCCGGCGAACGCGGCGTGAAAGTGGTCACCCTGTCGCTGCACGAATTACCGGCACTCACCGCGCACTGAGCTCCCATTTGTCATTCCGGGACGGCGCGTTAGCGCCGGACCCGGAATCCAGATCCAATGTCAGAAGTTGTTTCTGGATTCCGGGTTCGCTCGCCATGGCGCGTCGAAGACGCGCGTGGCTCGCGCCCCGGAATGACTTAGTTAAGGCAGCACGCATTGCGCGACGAGACCGCGGGCGCGTGCATCGACGACGCCCAAGGATCGCAACGCGAGCAACGTGATAGTCTGAACCGCCTCACGCGCGGCACCAGCATCGACTGAGGCAGGCGGCGCCAGCGGTCCCAGCAACCCTTCCAGCACCGCACCCAGTATTGCAGGCGCAGCGACGCGCGCGTCCTGATCAGGCAAATGGCCGCCGCCGATCGCCGTGCGGATTCGTATTTCAAGTTCAGTCGCCAGCGCGCGCCGGAATTCCAGCCGCAAGGCGTCAATATCGGCATCGACCGGTTCGGCTATCACCGCCCAGGCGAGCCCACGTTCATGCAGTGCGCGCGAGGCAAAGGTGGCGACACAGGCGGCCAGCGCCGACAACGGACCCGGGGCTGCATCGGCCGCGGCGCGCATCGCAGCGACCTCACGATCCGCACTGGCCGAAATCAGTTCGGCGACGAGATGCGCCTTCGACGGAAAGTAGCGGTAGACGGTACCGGCCGCGATATCGGCCCTGTGCGCCACGGCGGCGATTTGCACGGCACCCATTCCGCTCTCGCCGGCAATCGAGCGCGCGGCATCCACGATCGTTTGCTCGCGGGCGGCCAGGCGGCGGACCACGTTTTCCGTGCGGCGGTATGCCATGAAATGAGTGAACGATAATTCACCTGCTGGTGGCAAGGCCGCTCGGGTCTGTTTTGCCTCCGGCAATCGTGCCTACCTCAACTTTTTCCGGAGAGCGACTTTTCGCGGATACCGGTCAGGGTCGCACTCGGCGTAATCGCCTCCGGATCAATCTTGAGATGGATGATCGACGGCTTGCCCGACGCGCGCGCTGCCGCGAACGCTGCCGGGAAATCCGCGGTTTTTTCCACCACTGCGCCGTAACCGCCGAACGCCAGCGCATAGCCGACAAAATCCGGATTGCGCAGTTCGGTCGCGATGACGCGGCCCGGATAGTCGCGCTCCTGATGCATGCGGATCGTGCCATAAATGCCGTTGTCGGCCACCAGCACAGTCACCGGCAATTTGTGCTGAACGGCAGTCGCGAAATCCTGCCCGGTCATCAGAAAATCGCCGTCGCCGGCAACGCACACGACGGGGCGTTCCGGGTAGAGCGTCTGCATCGCCAGCGCCGCAGGCAAACCGTAACCCATCGAGCCCGACGTCGCGCCGACAAGCCCGCCAAATTTTCGCACGCGATAAAACCGGTGCACCCATCCAGAGAAATTTCCGGCGCCCTGCGTGATGATCGCATCCGGCGGCAGGTTGTCGCGTAGCCACACCATGACCTCGCCGAGATTGACCGCGCCCGGCACCGGCGTCGCCTTCTCGCCCCAGGCAAGGTAGTCGGCATGCGCGGTATCGCTTTCGCCGCGCCAGGCAATGTCGTTCGGCGCCTGCAGCTTTTCGAGCGCCACGCAAAACGCCGTCGGCGCGGCATTGATCGCGAGATGCGCGTGGTAGACGCGGCCCAGTTCCTCGGCACCCGGATGAATATGCACGAGCTTGGTCTGCGGTTCGGGGATGTCGAACACGCTGTAGCTTTGCGACGGCATTTCGCCGAAGCGCCCGCCGATCAGAAGAACGAGGTCGGCACCCTTCACGCGCGCAAGCAATTTCGGATTTGGCCCGATGCCGAAATCGCCCGCGCAACAAGGATGCATCGCATCGAACAAATGACCGCGGCGAAATGTCGTCGCGACCGGCAAGGCAAACCGTTCGGCAAAGCGCATCATTGCGAGCGTTGACTGTTCAGTCCACCGGCTGCCGCCGATGAGCGCAATCGGCCGTTTGGCAGCGGTCAACAAATCCCCCAGCCGGCGCATGTCGGATTCGCCAGGCCAGATCTCCACCGGTTCAAATGCGGTCGCGTCAGGCACCGAAACGCGTTCGCGCAGCATGTCCTCCGGCAACGCAATTACCACCGGGCCGGGTCGCCCGTTGCAGGCCGTGTGAAATGCGCGTGAAACGATTTCCGGAATACGCGCAGGATCATCGATCTCGGTGGCCCATTTGGCCATCGTGCCGAAGACCGCACGGTAATCGAGCTCCTGGAACGCTTCGCGCTCGCGCATCTCGCGGCCAACCTGGCCGACAAATACGATCATCGGCGAAGAATCCTGGCGGGCGATGTGAATCCCGGCCGACGCATTGGTGGCGCCGGGGCCGCGCGTAACGAAACAGATGCCGGGACGGCCGGTGATCTTGCCGACCGTCTCGGCCATGATGGCGGCGGCACTTTCGTGACGACAAACCGTCAACTTGATGTCGCTGCCATAGAAGGCGTCGAGCGCGGCAAGATAGCTTTCGCCGGGCACGCAAAACGCATGACGCACACCCTGGATCGACAACTGGTCGATCAGGATTTCGCCGCCTGTGCGAGCATTGTCCTTGCCGCGCATCGAAGTTACTTCACGATTTTTGCCGGTGGAATCTTCGGGGCGAACGGCGTCGGCGTCATCAGCCAATTCGATTGTTCGATCACATTGGCGGCTTTCGCATTCTCCGACAGGAAGTGCTTCCAGTCCGGATCCTGCATCATTTTCGCGCGCTTCTGCTCGCGGTCGCCGGCGCTCTCGTAGACCCAGCCGTGCACCAACGTATTGAGCTGGCCGGTTTCGCTGACCATGTAATAATGAGGTTCACCCATGTAGCGAAGCTGCACCGGATAGCCAAGCTTGCTGTAGAGGTCGAGCTGCGCCGGTACCCTGCCCGGCAGAATCCGATACACGCGATGATCGATGAGCACTTCGCTCCTCCCTTGAAAAAAGCCGCCTGATACGGCGGTCAGGCGCACTCTTCCGGCAAGGCGCGCGCCGGTCAATAGACTTAAAGGGTGTCCGGCCGCATGGAAGCTTTGTCGACGACGCGGTGCTCGGACCGTTGCTCCGCCGGCTTGCGATAGCTTGCGAGGTTGCTCGCCGTATTGACCAGGGCCAGATGCGAGAAGGCCTGCGGAAAATTGCCGACCAGCCGACGCGTGCGCGGATCGTATTGCTCGCTCAGCAGACCGACATCGTTGCGCAGTGACAAAAGATGATTGAACAATTTCAACGCTTCTTTGCGGCGGCCAAGCATCAGATACGCATCGGCAAGCCAGAAACTGCAGGCCAGAAACACGCCCTCGCCCGCCGGCAGGCCATCGCACGCCGTCGCGCTGTCGTAGCGTAGGACCAGGCCGTCAACGAGCAGGCGACGTTCGATGGCCGCGACCGTGGCGACAATCCGCGGATCATTCGGTGGCAGGAACCCGATGGCCGGCAACAGCAGGAGACTCGCATCGAGTTCCTTCGAACCGTACGCCCGGACGAAATGGCCGAGCTCTGCGTTAAAGCCATGCGAACACACATCCTCGTGGATGCGCTCACGGAGCGCGCGCCATTCCTCGATCGGACCGGGGAGTCGATACGTTTCCGCGCTACGAATGGCGCGGTCGAACGCGAGCCACGCCATTGCCTTTGAATGTGTGAAGTGTTCGCGCCCACTACGGACCTCCCAGAGCCCTTCGTCCGGCTCGTGCCAGATGCGCGCAAGATGCAGCAGAAACTCGCGCTGCATGGCCCACCCCGCCTCATTGGCACCGAGTCCGCCCTGCCGCGCCTGATGCAGCGCGTCCATGACTTCACCAAAGATGTCGAGCTGGAGCTGGGTATGGGCCGCATTGCCGATGCGCACAGGCCGCGAATTTTCGTATCCGGAAAGCCAGGGGACCTGCCATTCCGTCAAGCGCCGCTCGCCACGCAGGCCATACATGATCTGGATCTGGCGCGGGCTCCCCGCAGCTGCCCGCAACAGCCAATCACGCCACTTCTGTGCTTCGTCGTAATAGCCTGCGTTCATCAACGCGAGCAGCGTGAGCGTCGCGTCGCGCAGCCAGCAGTAACGGTAATCCCAATTGCGCGGACCGCCGATGCATTCCGGCAATGACGTCGTCGGGGCCGCCGCCATGCCGCCGGTTGGGGCGTAGGTCAGCGACTTGAGCACAATGAGCGAACGCGTCACCGCGTCGCCCCAGGGACCTTCGATCTTGTTGCGGCCGGCCCATTTGGCCCAGTAACTCTCGGTAACTTGCAGGCGTTCCCAGACATCAACCGGCTCGGGCACGTCCTGGTGCGAGCGCGCGAAGGCAAGGACGAACGGCACCTCTTCGCCGGGTCCGACGGTGAATTCGCCAACGGTCTTGAAATTCTCGCCTTGCATGCGCGCGGGCGTCCGCAGAATCGCCATGTCGGGGCCAGCGATCCCGCGCAGGGTCACGTCGTCGAGCCGCGTCACCCACGGCACGATGGCGCCATAGGAAAATCGCAGGATCAATTCGCTGCGAAATGTCATCTTTCCGCGTTCGCCCTTGACGATGCGGATGACGTTCGTGTGCTGGCTGCGCGGCGGCATGAAATCGATCAGCGTCGCCGCACCGGCCTCGGTCTCAAACCGCGTCTCGAGAATGAGGGTGTTCTGACGGTATCGGCGCGTCACGCGTGGCGTGCCCTCTTGCGGCGCAATCGACCAGCGGCCGTGTTCGGGCCTGCCCAACAACGCCGCAAAACAGGCATCAGAATCAAACCGCGGCCAGCACAGCCAATCGATCGAGCCGTCACGGCCGACCAGCGCGGCCGATCCGAGATCACCGATCATTGCATAGTCATCGATGCGTGATGCCATCGCTAGGCCTCGACCGCAAAATCGACGACAACCTTAATATCGTTCTCGCGCCGCTCAAAAGCCTCGCGCCAACGCGTTAGCGGCACGCGCCGGTTGATCAGGCCGGCGAGCCAGCGACGGTCGGCGCGCGCAAGGGCATCGGCCGCGGTGTGATAATGACGCCGGTTGGCGTTGACCGAGCCAAACACCATGTCGTTTTGCAGGACCATCGTGCGATTGAGGTCGCCGATATCGAAGTGGATCTTGTGCCCGCCGGAGGACACGCCCGCGAGGCAAACGATTCCGCCCGCGGCCGTGCGGCCAATCACGTCGATGATGACCGAAGCCGCCCCGGTGCATTCGATCACCACGTCGGGGCGGACATCGCCCGGACTGCCGGTGTGATAGGTCGCGTCGAGTTCGCGTACGAGCTTGGGCTTGGGGCCGCTTTCAGCGCGGTCGAAGATATGAATATCGAGTCCATGTTGCGCGCCCATCATCGCAGCCAGAAGCCCGATGGGTCCGGCGCCCGTGATCAAGGCGGTGCGCGGCCGCCATGACGTGCTGCGCGCACCGATGTGCATCGTGTGCTCCCAGGCCTTGGCAACGACGCTTGCCGGTTCAAGCAAAACGCCAAGCGGGCCAAGCGCCGGATCGAGTTTGATGAGGAAGTCAGGTTCGACACGAAAGTGTTCCGAGCCGTAGCCGTTGCGCTGCTTGATGCCGCGCTCCGTATAGAGGCCATTGCGGCACATGTCCCACTCGCCGCTGGCGCAAGCCTGGCACGGTACCGGATCCGGCCGGCGGACGATGCCGACGACAAGATCGCCTTGCGCAAACCCCGAATTGGCCGGCGCCTCCTCGACCGCCCCGAGCAATTCATGACCGATGATTAGCCGCGCGGCGCCGTCGGGCGCCGCGCCGTAGAGGCCCTCGATGATTTCATGATCGGTGCCGCAAACGCCCAGCGCGAGCGACCGCACCAGCACGGCACCGTCACTCAAAGGTGGCGGCGGCACATTGTCCAGGCTGAGAGATTGAGCTTGGCCGGGATTGACGGTCAGAGCACGCATACGTGGTGTCGTCGCGAGTGCCGCCCCCCTGCGTGCCGGGGTAACTCCCTGCTCAGGTCGCGGGTTCCACGGAGGCAACCTGATAGGTATACGTCTCGCCATCTTCATTACGGACGGAGACATATTCGCCGGGCTGGAATGCGTGCGCGCCGAAGCGATAGCCGCTCTCGTCGTCATCCTCGGCAGACTGATCATAATCGAAGACCCAACGTGCGTGCTCGGGGCCGCCCGGCCTATGCACCAAAAAGCCGATCTCGTCGGGCTCGCCGTCCCAGAATCGCCGCACGCGGCAATGGTCGCGATGCTGCTTCCAGAGCGCGGCGTCGATATGGTTCTTGGCGTCGAGCGGGGCAACGAATTCGTAACCGTGCCGCGTCGAGCCCTGCGGGAACTCCCTGGAGCGGGCAAGATT
The DNA here is from genome assembly GCA_963815055.1 of uncultured Alphaproteobacteria bacterium. Classification (GTDB taxonomy): domain Bacteria; phylum Pseudomonadota; class Alphaproteobacteria; order Rhizobiales; family Xanthobacteraceae; genus Pseudolabrys. The sequence continues at coordinate 438,829 of CAWFEU010000007.1, forward strand.
GAGCCGGATGCGCTTGAACGTATGTGGCAGGGTGGTCACGGATGGTCTCCTTGGTCTCTGCATTGCAACCCATCATGCCAAACTTCGGCAAGGGCATTTTGATCTGGATCAGCCCGAGCAAACGCGCCCGGCCTAGTTTTTCGTCGTGCCCGGCCTTGTGCCGGGCATCCACGTCTTCTCGCGTTGACGCAAGACGTGGATGGCCGGGACAAGCCCGGCCATGACGGCTAAGGGAGCCGCGGCATGGCCAATGATGCGCAACAGGTAGTCATCGACTTTCTCGGCGCTTCCGCCAGTCATGGCGGCCTGCCGGTCAAGCGCATCGACACCCATGCCGCCTCGGTCTTTCTGGCCGGCGATCGGGCGATCAAGATCAAGCGCGCCGTGCGATTTCCGTTCCTCGATTTCTCCACGCTGGAAAAACGTAAAATCGCCTGCCAGTCCGAAATCGCGGTCAATCGCGCTTTTGCCCCTGCGATCTATCGTGGCGTCGTCGCGATTACACGCGATCGCAACGGTGGGCTCGCAATCGGCGGCGAAGGTGAACCGGTCGAGTGGGCTGTCGAGATGCGCCAATTCGACGAGAGCCGGACACTCGATCACCTGGCCGAAGCGGGAGGCATTGACGATGCACTCGCCGATGCACTGGGGCGCGCGGTCTCAGCCGCGCACCGGACGGCGCCGACGGTAACCGATGCGAGTTTTACCGGCATGCTTGCTAAAATTATTGCGCAGAACGAGACGGAGCTTGCAGGCGAACCTGATCTGCTCGCGTTGAAGGAGCTGCGGGCGCTCGCAACGACAACACGTTCTGCATTCGAACGTGTGAAATTTCTGCTGGACGCGCGCGAGCGCGCCGGACTCGTTCGGCGTTGCCATGGCGATCTGCACCTCGGCAATATCGTCCTGATCGACGGCACGCCGGTTCTGTTCGATGCCATCGAATTCGACGACCGTATCGCAACCGGCGACGTTTTCTACGACCTAGCCTTTCTGCTGATGGATCTGATCGAACGCGGACATCCGGCAGCCGCGAATATCGTGCTGAATCGTTATTTGACGGACACGCAGCGCCTGCACGATTTCGATGCATTGGCCGCGCTGCCGCTGTTCATGTCCGTGCGCGCCGCGATCCGCGCCAAGGTCACGGCTGCGCGCCGGCGGCAAGGCGACGCACGCATCGAACTGACGCAGCGCGCACGTGCTTATGCCGCGCTCGCGCAAGAAATATTGGTTCCCGCAAAGCCGCGGCTGGTTGCCGTCGGCGGACTCTCCGGAACCGGCAAGTCGCTGCTCGCCCGCGCGCTGGCGCCCGCGCTGCGACCGTTGCCGGGCGCGGTGGTGCTACGCAGCGATGTCGAACGAAAAACAATGTCGGGCGTCGCCGAAACCGAGCGGCTGCCGCAAACGGCCTACACGGCGGATGTAACCGCCAAGGTCTATGCAAGCCTCGTTGAAAAGGCGCGGCGGGCGACCGCTGCCGGGCATTCTGCGATCGTCGATGGCGTCTTCGCGCAACCCGCCGAGCGCGCGGCAATCGAAGAAGCAGCGGGAAGTGCTGAATTTCAGGGCCTTTTCCTCACAGCCAGCCTCGAGACCCGCCTCGCCCGAGTCGGCACGCGCGCCGGCGATGCATCCGATGCCGATGCCAATGTTGCACGCATGCAAGATCAGCTCGACCTCGGGCGCATCACATGGTCGAAGGTCGATGCATCGGGGACCGCCGAGGACACGCTCATCCGCGCCCGGGCGAAGTTGAAGCTTGATTGAAGCAGCTATGCATTGCGCGACCCGCAGGCCCGCCGCCCACCCTCTTGGCCTCGCCCATAAAATCAATGCATAGCTTGATTTGCGAGATGCTCCCGCCAGCCGGTTCAGCGCTATGAATGCCGCCAGATCCCGAACATTCTCCGCGCGCCACCTCGCGGTCGGGCTGGCCGGCTACTGTGCCTTCATCAATCTCTATTCGCCGCAGTCGATCCTGCCCCTGCTGTCACAGGAATTTCACGCCACCGCGGCCGAAGTATCCACCATCATCACGGTCAGCACGCTGGCAGTCGCACTGACCGCGCCGTTCACCGGCACGGTCGCTGACGTGCTCGGGCGCAAACGGGTGATTGTGGCTGCGATGTTCGTGCTGGTCATCCCGACCCTGATGGTGGCGCTGGCAACAAGCCTCCCGCAGCTGATCTTCTGGCGCGCGATACAGGGGCTGGTGCTGCCGCCGATCTTCGCGGTGACAGTCGCCTATATCGGCGACGAATGGTCGACCAAAGAGGCGACCACCGCTGCCGGCATTTACTCATCGGGATCGAGTTTCGGCGGCTTCAGCGGGCGGCTGGTCACCGGCTTCTTCGCGGATTTGATCGGATGGCGCGCGGGTTTTGCAGCACTCGCGGCGATCGCTTTTGTCGGCGCGATCGGCGTCGCATTTCTGCTGCCGCCTGAACGCCGCTTCGTGCGGTCGCAAGGACTGCTCGCTTCCGGCCGGCAGATGCTGGCACATTTCCGTAACGGGCAACTGCTCGCGACCTACGCGGTCGGGTTCGGCGTGCTGTTCAATTTCATCTGCACCTTCACCTTCGTCAGCTTTCACCTCGCTGCCGCGCCGTACAATCTTTCGGCCAGCTGGCTCGGCGCAATTTTCGTCGTCTATATCGTAGGCTCGGTGCTCACGCCCTGGACCGGCTGGGCGGTCGGACGGTTCGGACGCCGGCACTTCATGGTGGGCGTGATCGCGGTATGGCTTGCCGGAATTGCACTGACGCTGGCGCCCTCTCTGCCGCTGATCATCGCCGGTCTCGCGCTCGGCGCCGGCTGCGGCCTGATCTGCCAGGCGGTATCGACCGGCTACGTGACGACCACTGCCAAGGCGGGCCGCTCGTCCGCTGTCGGCCTCTATGTCACGTCCTTCTACACGGGCGGCAGCTTCGGCGCGGCGGTCGGCGCCTTCGCCTGGACGCTGGGGGGCTGGTCGGCCTGCGTCGCGCTGGTCGCCGCAATGCTTGTGATCATGGCAGCCATCGTCATGTTCGCCTGGAGCGGCACTACCCGCCGGGAAACGCCAAGCCCGATCGAGCCGGCCTAGTCCGCACTGGCATGCCAGAGCGGCGTGTATCCGCGCGCGAGCACATTAAGGATTGACGGCGGCGTGAGCACGTCGGCCTCGGCGGGCCGGCGGGGGATCTGTTGGCTGTAGCCAGCCGGCGACCATCGCAACAGGCGCCAGCCCCGGACGGCATAGGCCTGATCTGCGAGCGCGATCATCGCGCCATCGGGCAGGGTGTCGAGCTTTCGCGAGTGCGCACGCTTGGCCGTGCCAGCCAGTCGCTCGACATGAAGCACCGCGTCCATCGCAGCGGCGGTGGCACGGCGAACTCTCCTCCGCTCGTCCCCGCGAAAGCGGGGATCCAGAGCCGAATACACCGGCGTCTTTGATCGTCCCCCTGGATTCCCGCTTTCGCGGGAATGAGCGGAGTATTGGTCAACGCCTCCGCCACCACGAAACAGCGCAGCGAAACGTTCGGCATCCTTGCGGCGGCATTCGAAACAGGGCCGGTGTCCGGCGGCAAAGGCGGTCACCTCATCGAGGAAGAATAGTTCGGTATAGCTATCGCCCCACACGGCGCGATGGCGGTTGTTGAATTCAAGCTTGCAACAGATCCATTGTTTCGATGTCCAGCGCCGACGACCGAGTTTTTGCTTGTCGTCGTGCAGTCGACCCCCACGATTACCCATCAACCTCCCGTGCGCGGGCGTTGAGAACAATTCGCCGAATGGCGAGACGCGCGATTGAAGCGGCATCCTCGCAGCATAGCATTTCAAAAGCCGGTTGCACGCACCAGCGCGGCGGCAACGAGGCCGGCTGCCACGGCGGCGAAGTCGTTGCGCAGCGCGACCATGACGAGCATGGCAGCGGTCACCGCGGCCAACGCGCTGACGCCACCATGGACCAGCAACGGCGCAATAGTTGCCGCGATGATCGCACCGGGCAGCGCGTCGAGCATCTTGCGCAAGCGCGGGCCGATCCTGAGGCGGCCGATCAGCCAGAAGCCGCCGGCACGCGACAGATAGACGACGACCGTCATCACCGCGATGACGACGGCATAGCCGAGCGGGTCGTGGCTATTCATCAGCGATGCCTCCCGCGATGCTGCCAGCTAGACCGCCGAGCACGACATACCAGAAGCCGCCCAGCGTGAGGTCGGCTGCCACTGCCACCGCGCCGCCCACTGCCCAGCCGACCGCCTTGCGCGGGCCTTGCCACAACGAAACCAACATCGCGGTGAAGAAGGCAGGGATCACCATGTCGAGACCGAAGCGATGCGGGTCGGCGGCGGCGCCAAGCCAATAGCCCGGCGCAGTCGAAACGACCCAGGTCACGTAGCAAGTTGCGGCGCTGCCGATAACGAAGCCGGGGTCATTGCCGCCTTCCCGCTGATAGCGGATCGAGAGCAGCCAGGGCGGCTCTACCAGGAAATGCAGGAACGGGTACACCTGCGCGGGTGACAGGCGGCTCAGCAGTGGCCGCATCGCGGCGCCGATCAGCAGAAAGCGCGAGCATATGACGGCGGTGACCGCGGCGATGGCGGTCACGCTGGCGGCGGTCAGCTCGCGCGGCCAGGCGTCGACCACGATGATCTGCGCTACGCCGGAAAAGACGATCGCGCTCATCGCCACCGCGTCGAGCAGGCTGAAGCCCTGGCGCGCCGCGACGGTGCCGAACGCTATCCCGAAGGCAAAAAGCCCCGGCATGAGAGGAAAAGTCGCGATCACGCCCTCGCGGAAGGCGGCAGCTGTCCAGCGTGGGGTTCGGTGCATATCGTGTTTGGTGGATATCATTTGACCCGCTCATCCCCGCGGAAGCGGGGATCCAGCGACTTAAGCTGATCAGGATAAAGACTGGATACCCGCTTCCGCGGGTATGAGCGGAATTGACCGCCCGGTTGGCAGTCTTCTCTATCGCCCTGTGCCGAGGCACGGAAGCCACAAATGAGAACGCCCGCCATGCGGCGGGCGTTGCACTCCGTCATGGCCGGGCTAGTCCCGGCCATCTCGTTTAGGGAGGCACTTTTGCTCTCCTAAGCGGGGTCACCGGGACAAGCCCGGTGACGACCAAATGGCTTAGCCTTGCGGCTGCGGGGCAACTTCGCCCGTTGGCGCGTCGGGCCGCGGACGCGGCTTGCCGGCCGGCGGCACCGCCGACGAACGCGGCGTCGTCGGCTCGATGACGGATTCGCGGACGGGGCGCTTGCCCGCTAGCAGATCGATGATCTCGTCGCCGGTCAGCGTTTCAAATTCCAGCAGGCCCTTCGCAAGCACTTCGAGATCGGCGCGCTTTTCGGTGAGGACCTGCGTTGCTTCCGAATATCCGGCCTCAACCAGCTTGCGGACCTCGGCGTCGATCGTCTGCGCGGTCGCTTCCGAAATATTCTGCTGGCGCGAAACCTGGTAGCCGAGGAACACTTCGTCCTGGTTCTCGCCATAGGCGACGGTGCCGAGCTTGTCGGACAGGCCCCAGCGCGTGACCATCAGGCGCGCAAGCTTGGTTGCCTGCTCGATGTCGGAGGCGGCGCCGGACGTCACTTTTTCCCGGCCGAACACCATTTCCTCGGCGACGCGGCCGCCCATCATGATAGCCAGGCGCGACGTCATCTGCTCGCGGCTCATCGACAGCTTGTCGCGTTCGGGCAACTGCATGACCATGCCGAGGGCGCGGCCGCGCGGAATGATGGTGGCCTTGTGCACGGGATCGGTGGCCTTGACGTTGAGCGCGAGGATCGCGTGCCCGCCTTCGTGATAGGCGGTCAACAGCTTTTCCTCGTCCGTCATGACGAGCGACTTGCGCTCAGCGCCCATCATGACTTTGTCCTTGGCGTCTTCGAATTCAGACTGCGTCACCATGCGCTTGTTGCGCCGGGCCGCCATCAGCGCCGCCTCGTTGACCAGGTTCATCAGGTCGGCACCGGAGAAGCCGGGTGTACCACGCGCAATCGTCTTCAGGTTGACGTCGGGCGCCAGCGGCACCTTGCGCACGTGCACCTTCAAAATGCTTTCGCGTCCGACCACGTCCGGGTTCGGCACAACCACCTGGCGATCGAAACGACCGGGTCGCAGCAGTGCGGGATCGAGAACGTCAGGACGGTTGGTCGCCGCGATCAGGATGATGCCTTCGTTGGCTTCGAAGCCATCCATCTCGACCAGCAACTGATTGAGCGTCTGTTCGCGTTCGTCATTGCCGCCGCCGAGACCGGCGCCGCGATGACGCCCGACTGCGTCGATTTCGTCGATGAAGATGATGCAGGGTGCATTCTTCTTCGCCTGCTCGAACATGTCGCGCACGCGGCTGGCGCCGACGCCGACGAACATCTCGACGAAGTCCGAACCCGAAATCGTGAAGAAGGGCACATTGGCTTCGCCAGCGACCGCACGCGCGATCAGCGTCTTGCCGGTGCCCGGCGGGCCGACGAGCAATACGCCGCGCGGAATGCGTCCGCCGAGGCGCTGGAATTTTCCGGGGTCACGCAGGAATTCGACGATCTCCTGCAGGTCCTGCTTTGCCTCGTCGACACCGGCGACATCTTCAAATGTCACGCGACCATGGGCTTCAGCCAGAAGCTTGGCGCGTGACTTGCCGAACCCGAGCGCCTTGCCGCCCGCGCCTTGCATCTGGCGCGACAGGAAGATCCACACGCCGATCAGCGCGATGAAAGGCAGCCACGACACCAGCAGCGAGACGAACCACGGGACATTATCCGATGGCGGCCGCGCGGTGATCGAAACACCCTTTGAGTAAAGTTTCTGCACCAGGCCAGGATCGTTCGGCGCATAGGTCTGGAAGCTGGTGCCGTTGGCGAAGGTGCCGTGGATGTCCGGCCCCTGAATTACGACGTCGCGCACGCGGCCCTGGTCGACCTCGGACAGGAGCTGCGAGAAGGAAATATCTTGCGCGGTCGTGCGCTGGCCGGGGTTCTGAAACAGCGTGAACAGCGCCAACAGGAGCAGGACGATGATCACCCAAAGGGCGAAATTCCGGAGATTAGCGTTCATCAGGCGTCCTGACCCCGCCGCGCACGCACTCCGCGGCCATGTGTTTTGTGCATCCGGTTCGTGGCGACTTCACGTCGGACCTGTTGACCAATGTAGGCAGCACCGGCCCCCATGAAAAGGCCTCGAATCTTAATATTCTAGCGCTTTTTAGCCCGCCTTGCTCGCTCAGGTCGGCGTTTGGTTAAGAGGGTGCGACGGCGCGGGGGAGCCCGTTCGACGATCATTTGGCGCCCGGCGAGCGTCACAATGGCACCCGCCAAAGTGCGGCGGAAAGGCCTATTGCCGGTATTTCGGGCGGCGTCGAGCGCAAATTTGAGCGTCTCAAGCTTTCCGAGCTCGACGGGTCCTTCGTCGCCCACCTGGGCGACCAAACGGCCAAGCAGGCGCAGTGCGATTTCGTCAGGCAACGCGGCAAACTGCCGGGTTTCGAGTGCAACGGCGTGCGCACGCTGCATGTCGATCATCAGGGAGGCAGCGCCATCGACCGCGGACTCGATCGCGGCCTCCGCTCGCCGGAGACGGTACGCAAGTTGCGCCAACCGGCCGGCATTAAGGCCCTCGTCCGCCAGGACGTTCATCAAACTGCGCAGGCGCGCGCGCGTGAAGCGCGGATCCCGGTTCGAAGGATCCTCCACGTATGTAATTTTTGCGGCACGCAAGGTTGCAATCAACCGCGCCTTGCTGATGTCGAGCAACGGCCGCACCAAGGTCGTCGAGCGGTGTCCCTCGACGGGCAGCTTCGCCATTCGTGTCATGGCACCAAGACCGGTAAGGCCGCTGCCGCGGCTCATACGGATCAGCACGGTCTCCGCCTGATCATCGAGCGTGTGAGCCGTGAGAATATGTGCTGCACCGGCCTTGCGGGCGGCGCTGCCGAGGAGTTTGTAGCGCGCCATGCGCGCGGCATTTTGCAAACCGGCCGACGGCTTGCGGCCGCGCCAGAGCAAGGTGCGATGAGCGATCTTGAGCTTGCGTGCGAGGCGCGCGACCGCCGCCGCTTCGTGCTTCGATTCCCTGCGCAGGCCGTGATCGATGGTCACCGCGATCAGCGTCGGTTTCGTCTTGAGCGCGTCGCGCCAGCGCGCGGCAAGCAGCATCAACGCGGTCGAATCGGGCCCGCCGGAAACGGCAAGCACCAGCACGGGCGCATCCCGCAAACCAGAGAAGAGCACTCGGGCTTCCGTCGCCGAAACCGCCGTTGATTTTTGTGCAGGCATCGTGGACCCGAAAACGAACTTCCGCCCCCCGATGAACCCGCGGGGCGTTTTCGGATCACACCTTAGCAGTGGGCACGCTTTTGTTCCTGCGTGACGCCGCGTTTCACGCCGGCGGAAGCGCGCGGATATTTGCGGCCGATTTCGGCCAGCGTGGCGCAGGCGGCCTCTTTCTGGTTCATGGCGGCGAGCGACTGGCCAAGACGTAGCAGGGCATCGGGCGCCTTGCCCGCACGCTCGAACTTCGTCGAGACGCCGAGGAACGATTCCGCCGCATCACGATAGCGCTGCTGCTGGAAAAGGCTTTCGCCCAGCCAATATTGCGCGTCTGGCACCAGACGCTCATTCGGATATTTCCCGAGGAAATCGCGGAAGGCCTGTTCGGCCAGCGCGTAGTCTTTATGCAGGACGTAGCCATAGGCCATGTCGTACTCATCCTGCGGCGTGGCCGAAGGCGGAAGCGTCGCCAGCTGGGGGCCAACCGGCGCTGCATTGCGGGGCGGTGTCGCCGCGCCTTGCGGCGCGGGCAGCGGTACCGGCGCTGCGGATGCAACAGTCGCCGGCGGCGGCGCCATTGGCGGCGGCGCGCCCGCTTGCGACGGCACGGGATCGTTGCCGGCAACGGTCGATAGATCGAGCGGTGCACCGGCGGCGCGGCCACCCGGGGCTCCGACCGGCGGCCCATTGCCCTGTTCCGGCGCCGCAATCGCCGCCTGGTTTCCCAACGTGCGCGGCGCACCCGGCGCATTCGGGTGCTGCGCCGGATCGAACACGTCGGAACGGCGGCCCGGTTGCGCCGAAGCCGGCGGACCACCTGGCGCGTTGCCGGGCGCCATACCAGGTGAATTGGGCGTGCCTTGCGACGGCGGCGGCGCCGAGCCGCCTTTTCCGCCCATTTGCTGGAAGCGGTATTCCGTATCGTCCTGCATGCGCTTGAGCTGCATCTCGAGCTGCTGGTTGCGATACTGAAGTTGCTCGATGGTGCCGGTCAGCTGACGCAGTGCGCCTTCCATGCGGTCGAGCCTGACGCTCAGGTCGCCCGGATCGGTCTGCGCCACTCGGCCTTGCGGCTGCGGTTGCGGGGCCGCGCGCGATTGTCCCTGCGGTTCGCCACGGCTGAAAATATTGTCGAGGAAATTGCCGGACGAACGCTCTTGCTGGGCCAGCGCAGGGCCGGCCAGTAGAAACGACAGCGCGGCGCAAGCCGCGAAAGAAAACGTCGATGATGAACGCGTCATGTCACTTGAAGTCCGGCAGCGGCCCCTTTGGCCGGATAGGCGTAGCATAAGGCCGGCTGCGTCGAAATTGTGACTGTGGGCCCTGCCATTGCCCCTTCTTTGGCGAGACTGTCATCGCCAGAAATGCACAGTGTCCGGAACCGGTCCGGACACTGGTGTACTTTGTTCCGCTACACGTGACCTTAGGAACTGACCCCGAGCACCGTGACTGCGCGGCGATTCTGCGACCAGCAGGAGATGTCGTTGCAGACCGCGACCGGGCGCTCTTTCCCGTAGGAGATCGTGCGCATGCGTTGCGCCTGGATCCCGCGCGACGTCAGATAGTCACGCACCGCCTGTGCGCGGCGGGCGCCCAGCGCAATATTGTATTCGCGCGTGCCGCGTTCGTCGGCGTGCCCCTCGATGGTGAACTGGGCGTACTGGCTATAAGTCGTGAGCCACTGGGCCTGCTTGTCGAGCGTCGCGCGCGACTGCGGCGTGAGCTCGGACGAGTCCGTTTCAAAAAAGACGCGGTCGCCGACATTGACTACGAAGTCTTGCTGGCTGCCGGGCGTCGCCTGCCCTGCCGCGTTCGCCTGCGCGTCCTCGCCCGTCTTGTTCGCGCAAGCCGAGATTGCCAGAGCCGCGGCCAAGACCGCAGCAAGCCGGGCGCCATGCAGCATTTTCTTCATATTGATCATTCCGGTGCCTCCATTCACGCGTACCGACCGGAGCATGCGTGTGGGTCTAGCAGGCCGTTCGTTAAGCGAACGTTCCATCAACCTTGATGGAACCTTGCGCAGGCCCATTAAAACTGTCGGAGTCTCTTAAACCGTTTCTGATGGTTAAGACACGGTGAAAATGAGGCCGGTTTACGACATCACGACAGCAGCGGCGACCAGGCCGGGTCCGACGCGTAACTGGGCGTCGGAACCTTCAATTCGTTGCGGCCGGTAACGTCGATCGTAAAGAGCGACGGGCCCGGCCCGACGTCCCGGAAGAACATCAGGACTCGTCCGTTTGGCGCGAAGGTCGGCCCCTCGTTGTGGAAGCCCTCGGTCAGCACACGTTCGCCCGAACCATCGGGCTTGAGGATGCCGATGGAGAAATTCCCGCGCGCCTGGCCGGTGAAGGCGATGAAGTCACCGCGCGGCGACCAGACCGGCGTCGAATGGTGCCCCTCGCCGAAACTGATGCGCTGAGCTGGGCCGCCGCTCGCGGCCATCACATAGATCTGTTGCGAGCCGCCACGGTCGCTCTCGAAGCAGATGCGCTGTCCGTCCGGCGAATAGCACGGCGCGGTGTCAATTGCCGGCGTGTCGGTGAGCCGCGTCGTTTGTTTCGAGCGCAGATCCATGACGAACAGATTGGCGTTGCCGCCCTGTTGCAGGCTCATGATCACGCGCTGGCCATCAGGCGAAAATCGCGGCGCGAAAGTCATGCCGGGAAAATTCCCGACGATCTCGCGCTGGCCGGTTTCGATGTTGAGCAGATAGACGCGCGGGTCTCCCTGCCCGTACGACATATAAGTGATCTCTTGCGTGGACGGATTGAAACGCGGCGTTAGTACCAGATCGTCGCCGCGCGTGAGATACCGCACGCCGGCGCCGTCCTGATCCATAATCGCCAAGCGCTTCACCCTCCGCTCCTTGGGACCGGTTTCGTCCACAAACACGACGCGGCTGTCGAAGTAGCCTTTTTCGCCGGTGAGGCGTTCGTAGATGGCGTCGGAAATAATGTGCGCGATACGCCGCCAGTTGTCGGGCGTCGTGAAGTACTGCTTGCCGTCGAGCTGCTGGCCGGCAAACACGTCCCACAAGCGGAATTCGGCTTTCAAACGCCCGTCGCCCTGGCGTGTAATGCGACCGGTGACCAGCGCCTGCGCATTGATCGTCCGCCAATCTGGGAAACGGGGCACACTGTCGGAGTTGGTAATTCGCTCGATGAAGGCGGTCGGATTGATCGGCGCAAACAATCCGCTGCGCTGCAGGTTGTTGCTGATGACGCCGGTAACATTGCGCGCGACGTCGCCTTCGGTCGGCGCACCCGACAGAAAATCCGGCAGCGCAATCGGCATCGGCTGCACATTGCCCTGATTGATGTCGATGTTGAGGATCGCATTGGCCGGACGCGGACCGAGCGCGGCGAGCGCGCTCGCACCGATGAGCAAATGACGGCGGCTTAATTTCGGTTGGGAAATTTCAATCACGGGTTTGCACTACCTTACGGGAATATCGTGAAACATCTGCTTGGTATCGAAGGTGAAGTCGATTTCTTTCCACTGTTCGTAGTGTTCGGGGCGCAGCATTGTATAGGGCTGTCCGACGAATACCGCGCGGACGGCGCTGTCGCGCATCGCATTGAACTGGGCGCCGTTTCCGCTTGTAATGACCATGGGACCGGTCGCCAGCGTTCCATCTTTCCGGAATCTGATCCGGATGGTGACCTGAGTCTGGCTGGCGTCCTGCATGCCGACCGGCGGGTTCCACAGAGCCATCAGGCGCGCGCGCAATGCATCGATTTCGGATTGCGACAGCTGCGCCGCCATGCCGGAGGCCGTCCCCAGTGACGGGGTCGTATTGGGCTCAACGCCGGTCGCCGCAACGCGCTGTGACTCGCGCTTGTCGAGCAAGGCTGCGATTTTGTTGGCGTCGAACTTCGGCTGTGGCTTTTGCGGCGGCTTCTTCGGCGGAAGCGGCTGCGGTTCAACCTTGGTCTGCGGTTTCGGCTCGTCCGGCTGCTTGAGCTTTTCCGCAATCGGATCGGGCTTGGCCTGCTGCGGCTCGGGCGGCGGCGCAACTTCCTTGGCGGCCTGGATTTCCTTCTTCTCGGTCACCTTCGGCTTGGCCTCTTCGATCGGCTTCGGCGGCTCTTCTGCTTTTTTCTCGACCACGGGCTTGGGCGTCTCGACCTTGGGAGCGTCCTTCACACCTTTGGTCATTTGCGAGAAGTCTTTCTCGCTCACGAGATCGACCGGAAGCAACTCCGCCGGCGTCACATCGAATGTCTTGCCGGAAAAAGACAGCGTCGCCCACAGCAGCACAGCCGCATGCAGGCCGGCAGAAATCGCTGTCGCCTTTCTCATCACTGCGCTTTCGCGCCCTGTTCGAACTCGGTGACCAAGGCTACACGATGGAAGCCCGCCGATGACAGCCGCCCCATCACCTTCATCATGGTCCCGTAGTCCACCTTCTTGTCGCCACGCACGTAAATACGGGCATCAGTCCCGCCCCGCGCTTCGGCCACCGCCTGCATCTTCGGGATCAGGTCATCCACGGCAATTTCGCTGTTTTGCAGGAAAATCTGGCCCTTTTCAGTGACCGAAATGGTCAGCGGCTCCTTGTCCTGCTCAAGACTCTTGGCCTGGCTTTGCGGCAGATCGATCGGCACGCCAACCGTCAGCAGAGGCGCGGACACCATGAAGATGATCAGCAGCACCAGCATCACGTCGACCATCGGCGTAACGTTGATCTCGCTCATCACCCGCTGGCGATGATGCTTGCGCTTCCCGATGACCGGTGTACCGGCATTGGCGGCCATGGATTGACCCTACCCTCGCTCGTCCATCTGCCTTGAAAGGATCGCAGCGAACTCGTCGGCAAAACCCTCGAGCCGCTGGGCCTGCTTGTTAACCTCGGCTGCGAACTTGTTATAGAAAATGGTCGCCGGTATGGCGGCGACAAGGCCAAGCGCGGTCGCAAACAGCGCCTCGGCAATGCCCGGCGCAACCACCGCCAGCGAGGTGTTCTTGGAGGCGGCAATCGACTGGAAGCTTGTCATGATGCCCCACACGGTGCCGAACAGCCCGACGAAGGGGCCGGCCGATCCGACGGTGGCGAGCACAAGCAGACGCCGTTCCAGACGTTCGACTTCGCGCGCAATCGTCACCTCCATCACTTTCTCGATGCGCATCTGCAGACCGGCGAACGAACGGCCGCTGCCTTCGAAACTGCGTTTCCATTCGCGCATGGCCGCAACGAACAACGCAGCCATCGAATGTGCCGGGCGCGACGACAACGCGCGGTAGAGTTCGTCCAGCGATTGACCAGACCAAAAAGCTTGCTCGAAGCGGTCCATCGCACGGCGTGTGCGCGTGTAGAGCACGGTCTTGTCGATTGCGATTGCCCAGACCCAGACCGAGCAGATCAGCAGACCCACCATCACCGTCTTGACGACCCAGTGAGCGTTCCAGAACAGCGTGAACAGCGACAGATCGGATGAGGTCAGCGGGAGCACCGACTGTGCCACGTCGGCAGGATTCATAGGCCCGTCCTTTCCGCTTGATCCGGTTCCGTCGGTCGAACCGGCGCGGCGCAATTTTCGGGATCAACGAGCGCGCGCGGTGATGCCGCCGACGCGCTCCGTCGAAGACCTGTTTCGCGAAATTCGTATGTCCCATCCACCGGCGACGTACGAAATCCCCGTGAAACTTGGCCAAACTTGGGCGCGCAAGCGGGCATTAGAGCCCTAAACAGCGCTGATTATGGTTAAGGAGTCGTTACCTCCCGGGCTGGGCGGGCCAAACGCAAAAGGCCGCCCTCTCGGGCGGCCTTCGCAATTTGTCGCAGGGGCTTCAGCCTTGGGGCTGATTTCCATTGGGCGCGGGCCGATCGCGGCGCTCGGCCATGAACTGGTCGAACTCGGTCTTGTCCTTGGCAAACCGCAGGCGGTCCAGGAAGGAGCGGAATTCGCGTTGCTCATCCTCCAGCCGGCGCAGTGTTTCGGTACGATATTCGTCGAAAGCGTGGTTGCCGCTGGAGGGCACGCCGCTCCAAGGCCCGCTACCCATGCGGTCGCGCATCCAGCCCATCTTGCGTTCCATCTTGTCCTGCCAGCGGCCGTGGCCGCCATATCCGCCGCATCCCATTCTTCCGCTCCCGATGGTGAAGGCGAGGACGCAAAGACCAAGTGGCCACCAGGCCATGAACCCGAGGATGATCAGAGCAATCCAGGCGGGTTTGCCGAATTCGTCGAGCCTTGCGGTGATTGGCATTGTCGACCTCGTGTGAATGTAAATAACATTTACATAACTAGGCCCGTACAAGGGCACTGTCAAGCGGCCCGAACATTAAATTGGGGGACAGCCTCTCGAACGCCAGCCCATTCACAAAATTTTCGCTCGTCCCCGCGACCCAGCCTACGCTCGCTTCGCGAGCTTCGGCGGGTTCAAGTCCGCCGAAGCGCGGAGCGCGAAGGCGGAATGCGGGGACCCAGCTTTCTGTAACATCTGGATTCCCGCTTACGTGGGAACGAGCGGAGGAAGGCCCTGCCGTCAGTGCCGCGGCGAAACAGTCGTAAGCCCAAGCCCGCGGAGGTAAATCAGCACAGCCGCCTCCAGCAGTTCTTCCGGCGGCATCGGCAGCGCGCGGCGGGCGGCGTCGCCGCGGCCGAACAGCGAGGCAATGCCGTGCGTCATCGACCAGACGTGCAGCGCGACCATCAGCGCCGGCGGCCGCCCTTGCGGCGGCATCAACGCCACGAGCTTCTCGGCCGCGGCGCGCAACACCGCAAAGGCGTTCTCGCTTGCTTCACGCAATTGCGGGTCGGAATCGAGTGGCACGCCTGCTTCGAACATCGCCGAGTAATAAGCCGGCTCGCCTTTGGCAAAGGCGAGATAGGCCTTGCCGAGGCGATCGAACGCCGTCATCACGTCCGGCCTGCCCTCGTCCCAGGCTTTCGCCAGCGCGGCACTGAACAGGACAAAGCCGCGTTGCGCCACGTCGGCGAGCAGCGCATCGCGGTCACGGAAGTGCCGATACGGCGCAGCCGGGCTCACCCCGGCAAAGCGCGCGGCGTCGGCGAACGTAAACCCGGCCGGACCTTTTTCGGCGATCAGCTCAAGCGCCGCGCGCACCAAAGCTTCTTTAAGATTGCCGTGGTGATAGCTGCGCGTGCTGCGCTTGCCCCATCTCATGTAAATGGCCTTTACATGAGTTCCGGGGCCGATAGCGAGCCTCAAGAAAACCTTGCCGCCCACCAAACCGGACGTTTGAATTGCTTGCCCGTTCATCTGGCTCTGGAGGGAAAGTTTGCCTTGGCAAAAACGATATCGATCCTTGTCGCGCGGTTGATTTTTGCCGCTGTTTTTCTGATGGCCATCAGCTTCAAGTTCATGAGCATAGGCGCGACGGCCAATTTCATTGCGGCGGCGGGCTTTCCGATCCCGCTCGTGCTGGCATGGCTCGCCGCGATTTTTGAAGTTGCCCTGGTGCTGGCGTTTCTCACCGGCGCTTACTTCTTATGTGCCGCCTATCTTGCCGCGGCTTATGTGGTGTTTCTGGGTTTCGCCTTTCACGGGCCGTCGCATTGGAGCGCCAACGAGGCGGAGTTCGGCTTCTTCGTCGATCACTTCACATTCGCCGCCGGCCTCCTTTTCGCCGCGGCGCACGGCCCCGGCGACAAGTTGGTTTGGCGATTCCGCAGCGGAACTTGAGGCGATTAGCGGCGCCGAGTTTCGAGTGGCAGTCTATCGAACAGCGTGGGACCATTCGGCTGCGCACCTTCAATGGTGAGCAGGCGCAGCTTGGTGACCACGCCGCCGGGGGCGGAGAAGCCGCCGGTCTTGCCGCTGGCGGCCAGCACGCGATGGCACGGCATAATGACGGGCGTCGGATTCTCGCCCATGGCTTGACCGACCGCACGCGCTAAAGTCTTGTCGCCGAGGCGCTCAGCGATTTCGCCATAGGTCATGGTCTGCCCGGGCGGAATCCTGCGCGCAATACCGTAGACGCGTTTGTTGAACTCCGACTGTCTCGCGTCATCGATCGCGATGCCGGTCAGATCGCGTTTTTCGCCGGACAGCAGCGCCACGATGCCGTTGATGGCGCGCCGCGCGTCGGCGCTTGGCTCAGCCTCAACGGCCGTCGGGTGGCGCTGATGCACTCTTGCGCGCGTCGCGGCCGGATCTTTCTCCGGAAGCTGCACGCCACAGATGCCGTGTGTGGTCCACACGATCCCGCATGTGCCGATCATCGTTTCAAACAAGGCGAAGCGCTCGTCCGTCATGCCGACAAATATAACACCCAGGATCAGGCGCCGCCGCCCGATTCCTGATCCGCCTTCATGGCAATGCGCAGCGGCTTCGGGATCGGCCTGGCGCGGCCGCCGGAGACGAAGGCGACCTGTACATGCGCCTCCACCAGCAGGTCTTCACCGCGCATGACTTTCTGGTTGAGCGTGACGGAGGCGCCTTTGACCTCTTCCGGCGTCGTGATGATGGAAAGCACATCATCCATGTGCGCCGGTTTCTTGAAATCGATGCTCATGTGGCGCACGACGAAGGCAAAGCCGGGCGCTTCTTTCGCGGCCTGCTCGAACAACGCACGGTGGTCGGCGCCGATCAGCCGCAGATAATTGGTGCGCCCACGCTCCATGAAACGCAGATAGCTCGCGTGATAGACGATGCCGGAGAAATCCGTGTCCTCGTAATAGACGCGCACGGCCTGAAAGTGCTTGCCGTCGCGGATTTCTCCGTCGAGTGGATTCATCGACATGCCTTTCATCGTCATGGCCGGGCATAGCCGGCCAAAGGACGGCGTCGCTTCGCGCGCCTATGTCCCGGCCATCCACGTCTTGCGATGTTCATGATTCAAGACGTGGATGCCCGGCACAAGGCCGGGCATGACGAAATATTCATTCGTCCTCATCCTGTCCGAACAACCCGAACTGGCTCGGGTCGCGCGCCGGCTCGGCAAGCCCCAAATGCCTGAACGCTGCCGATGTCAGCAGGCGCCCGCGCGGCGTGCGCTGCAGGAAGCCTTTCTGGATCAGGAATGGCTCGATGATGTCTTCGATGGCGTCGCGCGGCTCCGACAGCGCGGCCGCCAAAGTGTCGACGCCCACCGGTCCGCCACCATAGTTTTCCGCGATCGTCTTGAGATAGCGGTGATCCATGGCATCGAGCCCCGCGCCATCCACTTCCAGCGCGAGCAGCGCGCGGTCGGCGGTCTTGCGGTCGATGGTTCGCGCGCCATCAACATGCGCAAAGTCGCGCACACGGCGCAGCAAGCGGCCGGCGATGCGCGGCGTGCCGCGGGCGCGGCGGGCGATTTCGTTGGCGCCATCGGGAGCGATGCCGATGCCGAGCACCCGCGCGCCGCGGTTGACGATCTCCTCCAGTTCCTTTTCGGAATAGAAATTGAGCCGCACCGGGATGCCGAAGCGGTCGCGCAGCGGATTGGTCAGCAATCCGGCGCGCGTCGTGGCGCCGACCAGCGTGAATGGCGACAGGTCGATCTTGACCGAGCGTGCCGCAGGGCCTTCGCCGATGATGAGATCGAGCTGAAAATCCTCCATCGCCGGATAGAGGATTTCCTCGACCGCCGGATTGAGCCGGTGGATCTCATCAATGAACAGGACATCGCGCGGCTCGAGATTGGTGAGCAGCGCCGCAAGGTCGCCGGCTTTCGCGATCACTGGCCCGGACGTCGCACGAAAGTTCACGCCCAGTTCGCGCGCGACGATCTGCGCCAGCGTGGTTTTGCCCAATCCCGGCGGACCGACGAAAAGCACGTGGTCGAGCGCCTCCTTGCGTGCGCGCGCCGCCTCGATGAACACCGACAGATTGGCGCGCGCCTTTTCCTGACCGATGAAATCCGCCAGCCGCTGCGGCCGCAATGAAGCGTCCGCGTCGTCGTCGCGTTTATCGGGACCAATGAGGCGCGGTGAGTGTCATTGAGTAGCCTTTCGAAACCCACAGGCACGGCCCGCTCCCGCTCCCCATGGGGGCGACTGTTCCGGGGCTAGGGGGTTCGTAGCCTCGTGGTGAGGGTGAAGCCGCCTGCACAGGCGCCGCCTACGCCGCTCGGTAGAGCCACCGCAAACGCGTGAGGTCCGAGAGCATACACCTGCGTCAAACCCTCAAAACAATTCTGCCCCCTTCAACATCGCGATCAGGACGGCGCCTGTGTGCGGCGGCGCTCACTTCGCCAGCTCCTTCAACCCCTGCCTGATCAGCGTGGCGGTGTCGGCGCCTTCGCCCGCGTTGCGCGCCGCGGCGGCAATCGCGGCCGCAGCCTGCGGATGACCGTACCCAAGATTGATGAGGGCGGAGACCGCATCGGCGACCGGCCGGGGCGCGCGGTTTTCATCCAGCGCCCCGGCAAGATGCACAACGGCCGGATCGATATTGGCAAAAGCCGGCACTTTATCTTTGAGCTCGGTGACGATGCGCTCGGCCACTTTCTGGCCACTCCGGGCGAGCGCGCGACCATCGCCTTGTCGCGCATCGCAATGGCGGACGCGAGCTCGGAGGCCTTGAGCGTGCCGAGCACTGACATTGCAACTTTGGCGCCGACACCCTGCACGGTCTGCAGCAGGCGGAACCATTCACGCTCGATATCGCTCGCGAAGCCGAACAGCTTGATCTGGTCTTCGCGCACATAAGTTTCGATCGACAAGGTCGCGGCTTCGCCCGGCGACGGCAGCGCTTGCAACATGCGCGCCGAACATTGCACCTGGTAGCCGACGCCGCCGACGTCGAGGATGATGTAGTCCTCGCCATAACTATCGACAATTCCCTTGAGCTTGTTCCGATCATGACGCTGCCACCTTCAGCACGACACTTGTCCGATGATGCGCGTGACAAATCGCAATCGCCAGCGCGTCGGCGGCATCCTCGCTCTGCGGATCGGCTTTCGGTAGCAGCACACCGATCATCATGCGGATCTGGGACTTCTCGCCGTGGCCGGCGCCGACAACGGTCTTCTTCACGACATTCGGTGCGTATTCGGCAACCGCCAGGCCCGCCTTCGCCGGCACCAGCATGGCGATCCCGCGCGCCTGGCCGAGCTTGAGCGTGGCCGCGGCATTGGTGTTGACGAAGGTGGCTTCCACCGCGGCCTCTTGCGGCCGGTAACGCTCGATCACGGCGATCAAGCCATCGTGGATCGCCAGCAGCCGCGCGCCGAGCTCATCCCGCTCGCGGGTTTCCACCGAACCGCAGGCGACATGGACCAGCCGGTTGCCTTCGGACTCGATCAGACCCCAGCCCGTGCGGCGGAGCCCCGGATCAATGCCGAGAATGCGAAATCAGGTGAGCCATCCCGGCTTCGTTGATAGCCCTGCATCCAGTCCCCGACTAGGACCCACCGCCGTGCAGTGCCCAACCTGGGCGAGACAGGAACCACCCGCAACCATAGCGGACTCGGAATGGCCGGGCTTATTGCACTAGGATGCCCGCGCCATGTCGGGTTCCTCCGCCTCCTCTCGCCGTGCCAGGCGGCGTGCCGTCATCATTGGCGGCTCCATGTCCGGGCTGTTCACTGCCGCGTTCCTGCGGCAGATAGGCTGGGACGTTGATGTCTACGAGCGCTCCAGCGTCGAACTGGTTGGCCGAGGCGCCGGTATTACCGGCCATCCGGAATTGCTCGAGGCACTGGAAGCAAGCGGCGCCGGGACCAGGGATCTCGGCGTCGAGGTGCCCAAGCGCGTCGCGATCGATCGCGACGGGCGCGTCACCGACGAGCGTCCTTTGCGGCAAATCCTCACCTCCTGGGACCGGCTCCAGCGCTTGCTGCGCGATACGATCGATGAAGCGCACTACCACCTCGGCTGGACTTTCGAACGCGTCGATCAGGACGTCCGCGGCGTGCATGTGCAATTTTCCGGCGGACGCGTCGAGCATGCCGACATTCTGGTCGGTGGCGATGGAGTTCGATCAAGCGTGCGCGCGCAGATGGCACCGGAAGTGCAGCCGGTTTACTCCGGCTATTACATCTGGCGTGGCGCGCCCAATGAGGCCGATCTCGCGCCCGAAACCCTGAACAGCATCTATCCGCTGTTCACGTTTTACCTGCCCGAGCATCAGCAAGTGATCACTTATCCGATTGCCGGGTTCGACAACGACCTGCGTCCCGGCAAGCGCCGTTTCAACTTTATCTGGTATCGCGTCGCCGACGCCGCGAAACTGCGCGAGATGAACGTGGACGAAAAAGGCGTGCAGCATGAGTACTCGGTACCGCCGCCGCTGATTCGCAAGGATCTGATCGCCGGCATGTACAAGGACGCGCGCGAGATTTTGCCGCCGCCCTTGCTCGACGCGTTGATGAAGATCAAGCAGCCGTTCGTGACGCCGATCTACGATTTCACTGCACCGGCGATCGTGCACGGCCGGGTCGCCATGGTCGGCGATGCGGCGGCGAATGCGCGGCCGCATATGGGCTTCGGCATGGCCAAGGCCGGCACCGATGCACAGGCTCTGGCAAAAGCGTTGCGCGATCACGATGACATCGACGACGCGCTCGAGGCATACAATGCGGAACGGCAACCGGTGGGCAACACCATCGTGATGCATGGGCGCAAGCTTGGCACCCACCTCGGGGTCAATCTGAAAACCAAGGAAGACCAGCGCATGCATGACCTGCTACAAGACGACGGCGCAATGCTGGACTGGATTGCGGTGCCGCATTTTTTGGATGCGTATAAATACGCCGTCCATTACCCCCGCCAGTCCCTGCGACCCGGCCTCGCTCCTTCCGAGCTTCCGGGTTCAAGTCCCAAGCGGAGCAAAGAAAGCGGGGACCCAGAGCAGCTATGCTTGGGGCCAAAGCGCTGGATTTCCGCTTCCGCGGGAATGAGCGGGTGTAGCGATGACAGAACTCCCGAAACCCGATTACGCACGCAACATGCGCATCCTCGGCCATTCCGACCAGGGCGGACGGCCCGACGCCGTGCAGGTGATGGTGCATCGCGGCTTCGCCTATGTCGGGCACATGTTCTCCAAGGGCTTTTCCGTTATCGATGTGCGCGACGCGAAGGACCCGCGCGCGGTAAATTACACTGCCGCACCGGCGAATACCTGGAACATTCACTTGCAGGTGCATGACGATTTGCTGCTCGTCATCCACGCCAAGGACATGTTCGCCGCCGCGGAATTTGCCGACGAACGCGCCTATTACAGCGGCGCGCTCGGCAAGACCGTCGGCACAGCCGAAGCAAGGCGAAAGCGCGACTGGAGCGCGGGGCTTGCCGTCTACGATATTTCCCAACCCGACACGCCGCGCCGCATTGGCTTCATGCCGGTCGACGGTGGCGGCATCCATCGCGTCTGGTACACCGGCGGCCGCTGGGCCTATGCCTCCGTGCTGCTCGACGGATTTACCGATTACATGTTCATGACGGTGGACATGAGCGATCCGGCGCACCCGCGCGAGGCCGGACGCTGGTGGATTCCGGGCATGAACCTGGCGGCCGGCGAAACGCCATCATGGGCGGCCGCGCGGCGATACGGCCTGCACCACGCGATCATCCATGGGGACACCGCTTACGCCGCTTGGCGCGATGCCGGGATGGTGGTGCTGGACATCGCCGACCGCGCGAAGCCGCAATTGATCGTGCACCGCAACTGGTCGCCGCCCTTCGGCGGCGGGACGCACAATTGTCTCCCCCTGCCCGACCGCGACCTGCTGGTCGTGCTCGACGAAGCCGTGCTCGATCATCAGGAAGACGGGCTGAAGCTGATCTGGGTGTTCGATAACCGCGTTGCCACAAATCCGGTGAGCATCGCGAGCTTTCCAACGCCGGCGGAAGCCGATTACAAGGCCAAGGACGGTCATTTCGGCCCGCACAACATTCACGAAAACCGGCCCGGCAGCTTCGTGTCGTCAACGTTGATTTTCGCCACGTACCAGAACGCTGGCGTGCGCGTCTTCGACATGTCGAATGCTTTTATGCCAAAGGAGGTCGGCGCACTGGTGCCGCCTCAACCGGCGACGCTTGCCGACACGCGGCCGAACCGCGCGCGCGTCATTCAATCCGCGGACGTGTTTGTCGACACGAAGGGGCTTGTTTACGCAACCGACTACAATGCCGGGCTATATATTCTGGAATTCGACGGCTAATCGTCATGCCCGGCCAGAGCCGTCCGGAAGGCGGCGTCTTCCACCCTATTGCCGGGCGTCCAGGTCTTTGAAAAAAGCAGCAAGGCGTGATGGCCGGGACCCGGCCATGACAGAAAATTGCTACGCGCTCATCTTCTGCACGAGCGCGTCGGACACTTCGAAATTGGCGTAGACGTTCTGTACGTCGTCATTGTCGTCGAGCAACTCGATCAGCTTGAGCATCTTTTCGCCGGCCTCGTCATCAAGCGCCACAGTATTTTGCGGCTTCCACAACAGCGCTGACTTGCGCGGCTCGCCAAACTTCGCCTCCAGCGCCTTGGCGACGTCGCGCAGCGATTCCGGCGTGGTGAAAACCTGATGGCCGTCATCGTTCGAGGTTACGTCGTCCGCACCGGCGTCGATTGCCGCTTCCAGCATGGCATCAGCGCTCGCAACCTTGGCGTCGTATTCGACAACGCCGACATGATTGAACATGAACGACACCGCGCCGGTGGTCGCGAGATTACCGCCGTTTTTGGTAAAGGTGGCGCGCACTTCGCCGGCGGTGCGGTTGTGATTGTCGGTCAGCGCCTCGACGATCACCGCTACGCCGCCCGGCCCGTAACCTTCGTAGCGAATTTCGTCATAGTTCTCGGCATCGTTGCCGGATGCCTTCTTGATCGCGCGTTCGATATTATCTTTCGGCATATTTTCGGCCCGCGCCGCCAGGATCGCAGCGCGCAGGCGCGGGTTGAAAGCGGGGTCCGGCAATCCCAATTTGGCTGCCACCGTGATTTCGCGCGCCAGCTTGCCAAACACCTTGGAGCGGACTTTGTCCTGCTTGCCCTTGCGGTGCATGATGTTCTTGAACTGGGAGTGACCGGCCATGTCCGCACGTCTCGCGAAATGAGTGGATGACGGCGCTATATAGGCCGCCGGCGCGGGAAAATAAACTCCACACTTGTCATTTCGGGACGCGCCGAAGGCGCGGGCCCGGAATCCAGAAACACGACAGACGCTGCGGAGTGCCCCTGGATTCCGGGTTCACGCGCCGTCGCGTCGAAGACGCGCGATGGCGTCTGCCCGGGAATGACAAAGATCGGTTTCAGGCCGACGCGACCGCAACGTTGCGGAGCAATGCGCCGATACGGTTGCCGACTTTGGCCACATTGCGATGGACGTGCGCCTTGTAGCGGACCACCGCATCCCGATCGACGAGGAAGAATTTCTTTTCGGGATATGCGCGGCCGAAGATATCGATCAACATGCTGCGGAACTGCCCGACGGCAAGATCGGGTTGCCGCGCAGGCACCTCGGCATAGGCCGCAAGTTCCGCCGAGGTCAGCGCACAGAGCAACGCCGCCGGCTCCGTCGAATAGACCTGCTTGTGCTGCTGGATGGTGCGGATCGCGCGCTCGAACGGCAGCTCCTGACCGAGGTCGATACTGACGACCAGCGGCTCATCATTGGTTGCCCGCGTGAGCGGAAACTGATCGATCAGCCAGTCGCCGATATGAACCACATTGCTGTGGCCGCGGCCGTACATCAGCAAATCGTCTTCGTAGCGCGCGAACCAGGTGTCGAGCCGTCCGATCAGCCGATCCAGCGCTGGACGCGGGGTCAGTTCGCGGCATTGCGTGCCGAAAATGCCAATAGTCGTTTTCGCGCGGGACAGGACGTCGAAGACTTCATCGCCAAGCAATGGCGGAAACAGACCATTGCCGGTACCGAGCACAATCAGGTCGTAGCTGTCTTGTGCTACGCCGAGAGTGCGGAACGTCAGATGATCGACTTCCGCCTCACCCGGCAGCAGCGCGTTGATCATGTGGCGGCCGAGCCGGCCGCTGAAGTCGCTGCCGTCATCTCCGGAGATCACCGCAACCTTGCACGACACGACCGGCGACAGCCATTCGGCTGGCGTCAGCCGCATCAGTACCTGGGTCTCATCGATCGGCGTCGTGCATTCAATGCGGAAGCCATAGCGATCAAACAACAGGGCGAGATCGTAGAAACTCAGGTGATTGACTATGCCGGCCGCACGATCAGCGTCCTTCGCAAGATCCGTCGCACAGTAGCTGAGGATGATATCGCGCTTGCAGAAGCGCAAATGCGTGAAAAGATTTTCTACGTCGGCAATGTGCTCGAGCACTCCGAGCATGACAATGATGTCGGATTGCGATGCGGCTTCGGTCGGAAACTCGCCCGCGTTCAGGTCGCAGCCTGGTATTGCGCGCTTCTTGCCCGCACGATTTATGCCACGATAATTGCAACCGCCCGGCAACAGTCGCTGCAACGCCGTATCTGCACTGAGATCGAGCACGCGCGCACCTGACGGGATGAACTGGGCGGCGAGCCCGGCGCGGGGATCGACCTTGATTTTCGGCGCAAGTTCCTGGTGCGCGGGATCGGCCGGCAGCTCAAGAGCGAGATTGCTGTTGACGTGCAGATTCATGGGCACCTGTGTCGAGGTCGCGCTGCCGGACCCCGCACATGCCGGCGAATCAATGTCACCTACCGAATCATCGCCGCGATTCGAGGTCAACAGTTCTCTGCTTTTGCCGTCACTCCCAGAACGCCGGCCGCGCTTCGCGCAGGATACCGCCGAGGCGGACTGCGCCCACTTTGCGGGCAAGACCGGTGGCGTCGTCGGTCTCGACAGCGAGGCCGCACAACGTCGCCGGGCCGCTCGATGCCTCGAATTTCGCGCCCGGCAGCTTGCGCAGGAAACGATTGAGCGGCTCGTCCTTGTTCATGCCGATAATTGAATCATAATCGGCCGTCATGCCGACATCCGACACGAAGGCCGTGCCGCCGGGAAGGATATGATCATCGGCCGTGGGCGTATGCGTGTGGGTGCCGACGACAAGGCTCGCACGACCGTCGCAGAAAAAACCCATCGCCTGTTTTTCGCTGGTTGCCTCGCAGTGCATATCAATAATAATTGCATCCGCGCCCGACCTCAGCACGCACGCGGCCAGTTCGCGCTCAATCGCCGCGAAGGGATCGTCAAGCGGATCCATGAAAATGCGGCCCATCGCGTTGATCACCAGCGCACGCTTGCCATTCTTGCTTTCGACCAACGCTGCGCCCCGGCCAGGCGTGCCTTTCGGATAATTGAGCGGGCGGACAAGGCGCGGCGCACGCTCAATAAACACGAGCGCCTCGCGTTGATCCCAGGCATGATTGCCGAGCGTCACGGCGTCGGCGCCGGCGTCGATCAGCTCGTTGTAGATGACTTCGGTGATCCCGAAGCCGCCGGCCGCGTTCTCGCCATTGACCACAACGAGGTCAAGCTTCCAGTCGGCGATCAGCCCCGGCAACCGCTCCGTCACGATCGTGCGCCCGGAGCGACCAACCACGTCACCAATAAAGAGAATACGCATGCAGCTATTGTCCGCGGAGATCGATCGTCTCGTTCTCCGTTAGCACGAGATCGAGGCGCTCGTCGTGTTCCGTGGCAGGCACGTGCGTAATTTCCTGCGCGGCAAAGGCAATGCCGATGGCCGTAACGGCCTTCCTGGCGCGCAGCGCGTTGATCGTCATGTCGTAATAGCCGGCGCCATAGCCGATGCGATGGCCGGCTCGGTCGAACGCAGCAAGCGGCACGATCAGAATGTCGGGAGCAACGTCCAGGGAGTTGGCCGTGGGCTCGCGGATGCCCCATTGCCCGGACGCCAGCGGTTCGCCGAACCCCCAGGCGCGCATGATCAGCGGCTTGCCGCGTCCGGCGATTGCCGGCAGCGCGAGACGCGCACCTGCATCGGCGAGCTTGCGCATCAGCGGCACGGGATTGATCTCGCTCTTCATCGGGGAAAAGCCGGACACGATCATCCCGCGCTCTACGCGTACGGGGAACGGACGCGCGGCAATCGTCTCGGCCGCCGCGGCGCGCACGATCGCCGGCAAGGCGTCGCGCCGCGTGAGCGCTTCGGCACGGAGGTTGGATTTTTCGTTTTTGATCTCGATCGCGTCAGTCATCTCGATCGTCATGCCCGGCCTTGGGCCGGGCATCCACGCCTTTCTACATCTCAGCAAACAAGACGTAGATGGCATAAGCAACTCGGGTTTACCCGAGTTGCTTGAATATTATGAAGTGCCGCAGGTCGGATAAATCCGACCTGCGGTGACAAGCCCGGCCATGACATTTGAAGGGCATTGCAGGAAATCAAAGTGCGGAGCCGCGATGGCCGTCGGAGTGTGATCCCGGGAACCTACATAAGTAGGTGGGCGCCATATGACCGAAACCACGGTCCCGGCCAGGGACAGCTCCCGATAGGATCGTAAGGCCCCGGGGAATTATCTCCGTCGCACCTCGCAGCCCCGCTTACGCAATGTAGTCGTTAAGCAGGAGGGGCGCCACCACTGTAGTCGTCGCCCGGGCGAGCGAAACGAGGCCGGGGACCCATACTCCGCAGCCTATCGAGCGCTTACGGCGTATGGGTCTCCGCCGGAGTTTATCATCAGGCCGCGCTTTGCGCGGACCCGTTGGCGGGGACGACGACCTCAGCTACCCGATGGGGACGCCGCCATTGCCAACCGTCTGATTGAGCTTCTTGGTGATGCCTTCGATGCGCTCGGCGGCGGAATTGAAAGCGCCCACCACCGCATCTGACGCGGCCTTGGCGCGATCGCCCGCAACGAGACGAGCGTCCTGCAAGGCGGCGATCTCGTCTTCGAGGCGGCGCATTTTCTGCGTGGCTTCGACCAGTTCGTCCTCGAGCATCAGCGCTGCCATCACCGTGAGCCGGGTGTCGCCGATTTCGCCGAACTTGCGGCGCAAATCGATCACGCGCTGATCGATGTCCTTCGCCAGCGCCTGGAGATGCTCCTCCTGGCCATCCTCACAGGCGAGACGGAAT
The DNA here is from genome assembly GCA_963815055.1 of uncultured Alphaproteobacteria bacterium. Lineage (GTDB taxonomy): Bacteria > Pseudomonadota > Alphaproteobacteria > Rhizobiales > Xanthobacteraceae > Pseudolabrys. The sequence goes on from CAWFEU010000007.1 coordinate 465,987, forward strand.
TGGCGGCCGGCAATGTTGGCGATGACTTGGGCCATGATCCTACTCGTGCAAATCGAGGACTGATTGAATTGAAGCGATCGCGGAGTCCAGCCGGTCGGCGATCTCACGATTGGTCGTTTCCAGCCGCCGCGAGCGCGCCGTCTCCCCGTCGAGCGCAGCGGCCAACCGCGTGCGGTCTACGCCGAGCGCCTGCACCTGCGCGGCGAGGCCCTCTTCGTTGCGGTCCGCCTGCCTACGTCGTTCAACGGCCGCATCAAGCGCGTCGAGCGCGAGGGCGAGACGCTTGACTGCGGCATCGATTGCGCTTTGCTCTGTCATCGCCTTTTCCGCACAAAAACTCTTGCGGCAGCAGATATTTAGGCAAAGAATCTTACGTGCTGCACGACCATGGCGTCAACGCTCGGCGGAGGATTTGCCCAGCTGTTTTCGTCGTCCTGTGCATGGCACTGCGGCGCGCCGGCGGTCACATTGACTCAAGGGCCTCACATGCTATCCAGCCCGCCAAAAGGCCCTTTCCATGAGTGCAAAAGCCTCACCGACGGCAGCCGCGGCGCCCTCAGAGCGTCGCGAGCAACCGGCCGCTGGTCCCGCCGTTGCCCACGCAAGCATGGCCAACGCTATCCGCGCGCTGGCGATGGACGCGGTGGAACAGGCGAAATCCGGCCACCCCGGAATGCCGATGGGCATGGCGGACGTGGCCACCGTCCTGTTTACGTGGTTTTTGAAATTCGACCCGGCGAGTCCCGCCTGGCCCGACCGCGACCGCTTCGTGTTGTCGGCCGGGCATGGCTCGATGCTGTTGTACGCGTTGCTCTATCTGACCGGCTACGAAGCGATGACGATCGAGCAGATCAAGCGGTTCCGGCAACTCGGCTCCATCACCGCCGGTCACCCGGAATATGGGCACGTGCCGGGCGCCGAGACGACCACCGGACCGCTTGGCCAGGGTCTCGCAAATGCCGTCGGCATGGCGATCGCCGAAAAGCATCTTGCCGCGGAGTTCGGCGACGGCGTCGTCAATCACAAGACCTACGTGATTGTGTCCGACGGCGACTTGATGGAAGGCATCAGCCAGGAAGCGATCGCGCTCGCTGGCCACCTGAAGCTCAACAAGCTGATCGTGCTGTTTGACGACAACGGCATCTCCATCGACGGTGCATTGTCGCTCGCCGACAGCGTTGATCAGATCAAGCGCTTCGAATCCGCCGGCTGGAGCGCTTCGCGCGTCGACGGTCACGATCCGGCGGCAATCAGTTCCGCATTGGAGAAAGCGCAAAAATCGGAAAAGCCGATCCTCATTGCCTGCAGGACCACGATCGGTTTCGGCGCACCCACCAAGGCCGGGAAGGCATCGTCACATGGCTCGCCCCTGGGCGCAGACGAAGTCAAAGGCGCGCGTGAACGCCTCGGCTGGCCGCCGGCACCGTTTGAAGTGCCTGCTGATATTTTGAACGCCTGGCGTGCCGCAGGCGCACGTTCTAAAGCCGCACATGCCGACTGGAGCGAGCGGCTGACCGCGCTCGATGGCGGCAGGCGCAGCGAATTCGAACGCCGAATGCGCGGAGACATTTCGCAACAGGCGCTCGCTGGCGCGGTACGCGCGGTAAAAGAGAGCCTCGCCGCGACGCCGAAGGAAATTGCCACGCGCACGGCCTGCGAGTTCGCGCTCGAGAGCCTGATCCCGGCTTTGCCGGAAATGATCGGCGGATCAGCTGATCTCACCGGCTCCAACAACACACGCACGAAGTCGATGAAGGCCATCACGGCCGAGGATTTTTCCGGTCGCTTCATCCACTACGGCGTGCGCGAACACGGCATGGCCGCCGCCATGAACGGCATGGCCTTGCACGGCGGCATCATTCCTTATTCGGGGACCTTCCTCGTGTTCTCCGATTATTGCCGGCCGGCGATCCGGCTCGCCGCGCTGATGGGCAAACAAGTCGTGCATGTCATGACTCATGATTCCATTGGGCTCGGCGAAGACGGGCCCACGCATCAACCGGTGGAACACCTGGCTGCGCTTCGTGCGATTCCGAACCTGCTTGTGTTCCGGCCATGCGATGCCGTGGAAACAGCCGAATGCTGGCAACTCGCGCTCGAAGCGAATGACAGGCCGAGCGTGCTCGCGCTCACGCGGCAGAACCTGCCGCAGTTGCGCAACCGCCTCGATGCAGACAACATCTGCGCGCGCGGCGCGTATGAGATTGCCGGACCGGACGGCCATGCCGATGTTTCGATTTTTGCCACCGGATCCGAGGTTACCATCGCGGTCGACGGCGCAAAACTTCTGGCCGAGCGCGGTGTCGCTGCGCGCGTGATTTCAGTTCCGTGCTTCGAGTTGTTCCTGGACCAGAGCGACGACTACCGCCGCGCCATCATCGGCAGCGCCAGGGTCAGGATCGGCGTGGAAGCTGCTGTGCGTCAGGGCTGGGATGCGATCATCGGGTCCGATGGCACCTTTGTCGGCATGACTTCATTTGGCGCCAGCGCACCGTACAAGGAACTCTACAAGAAGTTCGGGATTACAGCTGAAGCAATCGCCCACGCGGCGCTAACCAAACTTGGGAAGTTCTGACGGAAGACTATATGTGTCGTGGTACATCGTGCCGCGACAGACTGAATGAGCCGGGAGCGATTAAAATGACAGTACGCGTTGCCATCAACGGGTTCGGCCGTATTGGCCGCAACATCTTGCGCGCCATCGCAGAAGCCGACCGCAAGGACATCGAAGTCGTCGCCCTCAACGACCTTGGCCCGGTCGAAACCAACGCCCACTTGCTCCGCTATGACAGCGTGCATGGCCGCTTCCCCGGCACGGTCACCGTCAAGGGTGACACCATCAGTGTCGGCAATGGCGCCATCAAGGTCACTGCCGAACGCGATCCGTCAAAGCTGCCGTGGAAGGATCTTGGCATCGACATCGCCATGGAGTGCACCGGCCTGTTCACCGCCAAGGACAAGGCGTCTGCGCACCTGACCGCCGGCGCCAAGCGTGTGCTGGTCTCCGCCCCTGCTGACGGCGCTGACCTCACGGTCGTCTATGGCGTCAATCACGACAAACTGACCAAGGATCACAAGATCGTCTCCAACGCATCCTGCACGACCAACTGCCTCGCACCGGTCGCCAAGGTTCTCAACGATGCGGTCGGCATCGACAAAGGATTCATGACGACGATCCATTCCTACACCGGCGACCAGCCCACGCTCGACACCTATCACAAGGATCTCTACCGCGCCCGCGCCGCCGCGCTGAACATGATCCCGACATCGACCGGCGCCGCCAAGGCTGTCGGCCTTGTTCTGCCTGAGCTCAATGGCAAGCTTGACGGTGTCTCGATCCGCGTGCCGACGCCGAACGTCTCGGTGATCGATTTCAAGTTCGTCGCCAGGAAGGCGACCAGCAAGGATGAAGTCAACGGCGCGATCAAGCGCGCGTCCGAACAGCAACTCAAGGGTATCCTCGGCTACACCAACGAACCGAACGTCTCGCTCGACTTCAACCACGACCCGCGCTCCTCCATCTTCCACATGGACCAGACGAAGGTCATGGACGGCACGCTGGTGCGGGTGATGTCCTGGTATGACAATGAGTGGGGCTTCTCCAACCGCATGACGGATACCGCCGTCGCTATGGGGAAACTATTGTAGAGGCTCCCCCTCATCCTTCGAGACGGCGGCTACGCCGCCTCCTCAGGATGAGGATCGAAGCCGTGAGCCCTCATCCTGAGGAGCCGAGCGCAGCGAGGCGTCTCGAAGGATGAGGCGGCAGGTTAAAAACCCTCATGGACAACTTCCGCACACTCGATCACGTTGATGTAAAGGGCAAGCGCATCCTGGTGCGCGTTGACCTCAACGTGCCGGTGGAGAACGGCGTCGTCACTGACTCGACCCGCATCGAGCGCGCGGCGCCGGCAATCACCGAAATTGCCGATAAGGGCGGCAAGGTCATCCTGCTCTCGCATTTCGGCCGCCCGAAGGGGCGCGACCCGAAGCAATCGCTCAAGCCCGTCGCCGCCGAGGTGGCGCGCATCATCAAGCGGCCGGTGAAATTCGCCGATGACTGCATTGGCGAGGTGGCCGAGCGTGCGGTCGCCGCCATGAAGCCCGGCGACATTCTGTGTCTTGAAAATACCCGCTTCCATGCAGGCGAAGAAAAGAACGATCCAGCTTTCGTGGCCGCGCTGGCGAAACTCGGCGATATCTGGGTCAACGACGCGTTCTCTGCAGCGCATCGCGCGCACGCATCAACGGAAGGGCTTGGCCACAAACTTCCCGCTTACGCCGGGCGCACCATGCAGGCCGAACTTGAGGCGCTCACCAAGGCGCTTGAGCATCCCGAGCGCCCGCTCGCAGCGATCGTGGGTGGCGCGAAAATTTCGACCAAGCTCGATCTGCTGGGCAATCTCCTGGACAAAGTCGACGCGCTGATCATCGGCGGCGCCATGGCCAACACTTTTTTGTTCGCGCAAGGAAAAAAGATCGGAAAGTCGCTTGCCGAAGCGGATCTTGTCGGCACCGCCCGCGGAATCATGGCCAAGGCGAAGGCCGCCAAGTGCGAATTCGTGCTCCCGGTTGATGTTGTGGTGGCCGAAAAGTTCGAGGCACATGCGCCGTCGCGCGTCGTCGACGTGGACAAAGTCGCCGCCAATGACATGATCCTCGATATTGGCCCGCGCAGCGTCGAGCAGGTTGTCTCCGTGCTCGCGCGGGTGAAGACACTCGTATGGAACGGCCCGTTCGGCGCCTTCGAGATGGAGCCGTTCGACAACGGGACTGTCGAGGTTGCGGAGGCTGCCGCGGAACTGAGCGAGGCCGGCAAGCTTGTCTCGGTAGCCGGTGGCGGCGACACAGTGGCTGCGCTGAATGTCGCGGGCGTCGTCGATCGGCTTACTTACGTTTCGGCAGCGGGCGGCGCCTTCCTGGAATGGCTGGAAGGCAAGGCCTTGCCCGGGGTCGAGGTGTTGCGGGTAAAATAGCGCGATAGTTGCCGGTCATTCCGGGGCGCCGCGAAACGGCCCACGGCGCGCCGCGGAATGACGAAGAATAGGGAGAGGGCGATGAAACTCGATGAGCTGAACAAAGTGGCGCAGGCCATGGTTGCGCCCGGCAAGGGCATCCTGGCCGCGGATGAATCCTCCGGCACGATCAAGAAGCGGTTCGATGCGATTGGCGTTGAGTCCACCGAGGACAGCCGCCGCGATTACCGTGAGATGCTCTTCCGCTCGGTTGAAGGGATGAAACATATCTCGGGCGTCATCCTCTATGACGAAACGATCTGGCAGAAGGCAAACGATGGCACGCCGCTGGTCGAGCTGATCAAGAAGGCGGGCGCGATTCCCGGCATCAAGGTCGATGAGGGAACCAAGCCGCTGCCGATGTGCCCGGGCGAAGTTGTCACCATCGGCCTCGACAAACTCGCGGACCGGCTCCCGAAATATTACGCACAAGGCGCGCGCTTTGCGAAGTGGCGCGCGGTCATCGATATCGGCGCCGGCATTCCGACATACGCATGCATGCGCGCCAACGCGCACGCACTCGGACGCTATGCCGCGCTGTGCCAGGCCGCGCAGATTGTGCCGATCGTCGAACCGGAAGTGCTGATGGATGGCGACCACGACATCGACCGATGTCAGCAGGTGACAGAACTCGTGCTGAAACTTCAGTTCGAGGAGCTTTTTTTCCAGCGCGTTGCGCTCGAAGGCATCGTGCTCAAGCCGAACATGGTGATCTCCGGCAAGAAGAACGGCAAGCGCGCCGGGATCGAGGAAGTCGCCGAAAAAACCGTCAAGGTGCTCAAAAATTGCGTGCCGGGCGCGGTGCCAGGCATCGCGTTCCTCTCCGGCGGCCAGAGCGACGAAGAGGCAACGGCCCACCTCGATGCCATGAACAAGATCGGCAATCTGCCGTGGGCGCTGACCTTCTCTTACGGTCGCGCGCTCCAGCACGCGCCACAGACGACATGGAAGGGCAAGACCGAGAACGTCGTCGCCGCCCAGCGGGCATTTTCGCATCGTGCAAAAATGAACGGCCTTGCCGCACTCGGCCAATGGAAGGCCGACATGGAGAAAAAAGCCGCGTGATCAAATCCGCGTATGCTGCGTGACGCGCGACGGAAAATTCGATAAAGAGGCGCCATGGCCGGGCTCGTCCCGGCCATCGCATTGTTGCATATGATCCAAAGGATATTCCTGTGATCGATCTCTACACCTGGACGACCCCCAACGGCCGCAAAGCCTCCATCGCGCTCGAGGAGCTTGGCCTGCCCTACACCGTGCACCCGATCGACATCTCCAAGGACGAACAGTTCGCGCCGGATTTCCTCAAGATCGCGCCGAACAACCGCATCCCTGCCATTGTCGACCGCGAGACCAATATCGCGCTGATGGAATCGGGCGCCATCCTTATCTATCTCGCCGACAAGACCGGCAAGCTGCTGCCGAAGTCCGGCGAAGGCCGTTACCGCGTGATTGAATGGCTGATGTGGCAGATGGGCGGTCCGGGGCCAATGCTCGGCCAGGTGCATCACTTCGTGAAATACAACAAGGGCAAGGCGCCTTATGCCGAAGAGCGTTACCTGAAAGAAGGTCAACGGCTGTACAAGGTGCTCAACACGCGCCTCGAGGGGCGCGAGTTCGTTGCCGATCAATACTCCATCGCCGATATCGCGATCTGGCCGTGGATCTCCCGCTTCGAATGGCAAACCATCGACATGAAGCAATACCCGAACGTGAAGCGCTGGTATGAAACCATCGCCGCGCGCCCGGCGGTGCAAAAGGGTTATAAAGTGCCGAAGGATATGGGGCCGATCCCGATGCCGTGAGGCCCCATCAGGCGGCATCAATGCGAACGAAAAGATTTCAAGACGGCCTCGTTCGCTGCTTTTTCCTCTTCTGAGCACCCGGCAAGACTGCCGGTCAGCGAAGGCTGGCAAAGCTTTGCATTCCGGCAAAAACTACATTGATCCGGGAGCCGGGCGCACAGGCGTTGGGCACCTGGAAAGCGGCGGAGTTGCTCAGGCGTGCCCCTCTTCTGCTTGCAGACGGCCACCAATTGCTCGGAGAAATCGCAAAGCCTGTTGATATGATAACAGAACTGACCAGAACCGATCTCTCTGGCAAAATCGTAATCGATTGCATTGGATTTCATGAGCGGCAAAACATCATCAGCTGACAATACCGAAGCGCCAGTCGCTGTTGCGATAAAGCCGGCAACACGCTGATCGGCAGGTCGCTGAGAATCCCTCATCAACAGGAACTGGTCCCTGATCTCCTCAGGAGCGGGCTGAGCGCGCGGGTTCAATTTATCTATATCGAGATTAAACCGATCGAACACGAACGAAATTTCGCCATACCAAGGCACCGGACTTTTTTGAATGAAATCGTTCCCGAAGAAACCAAGCACATTGAGCCACGGTGGGAATGCCGGGTAGTGGAGATAAGGAATGCCGTAAAACGCCACCAAGCGTCGTCCGCCGCCATCGATCATCCACAGATCAAAATACGTGCTCCAATCGCGATCAATTCGCGACCGTGGTGTCAGATGAAGATGAAGGCCCAATTCCGGAACTGTGTCCACCTTCGTCTCGACCGCGCAGACCAGAAACCCCATCCGCGCGCGATAAATATTTTGTACGCTCACGTTTCCCCGCGACTGGTGATCACAGTGCGTACTTCTTGCGTTCGCAATTCGGAATTTCTGGCCACGCGCTTCTGTGTAAATTTCGTCGAATGCACCCATCTCAACCAACGCGTCCTGCCACCGGGCACGGCCGCCATGAACGGTTAGCGTTTGTGGGGTGTTAATAATTTTTGGCAGCCGTTGCGCATCCGTGACTTCTGCGTCGAGCTGCCGGTGTTTGATCATCGCAGCTGCATAGTCGGCGCAATACCAGATGATCGGTATGCTGGCGATGAAAGCGTACAGAGCGCATTTGCGGTAGTGCGGACCCTTCGAAATGGATTGCAGCGCCTTCCAGCCGAAAACCACAATCCATGCGTAAAACCCCGCGGTAATCAGCACGATTTCCGCGATGACGATAAAATTTATGATATTTAGTGGAACTCATTTCACACTGCGGTCCGATCCGTAGCCGGGCCATCCGGCTTTCCAGACGCTTTTCCGAGAGCCTGCCACCGGATTGCTTAGAATTGCCTAATCGCGGATCTCACTGTGCAGCAGGGCTGCAAAGTCCCGAAGGATATGGGCCCCATTCCGATGCCGTGAGGCGGGCCCGCGTTAACTTGGACGCAGGCACAGCAAGTGAATAATCTCGCGCATGATTCGCCGGCTGCGGCGCCGGCGCGGTGACGTTGCGTATGGCGTCGATTTCGCAACGCATTCGAGCCCATGCCGAAACCGCAAATCAGGCCGCCCTCAGGAAATGCCGCCCTCGTCGAAATGCTTCGGCGCGCGGCGGCGCACCATCAGCGCGGACAGTTGCACGAAGCCGAGGCACTCTACCGGCAGGTCCTTGCAATTCAGCCCAACAATTTCGACGGCCTGCATCTGTGTGGCGTTCTGGTACATCAGCGCGGCGACGCCGCCGAGGCTCTTAAGCTGATTGCGCGCGCACTCAAGACTAACGCGCGGTCGGCGGCCGCCCATTCCAATTACGGTACCATTCTGGCGGCGGTCGAGCGGCACGACGAGGCGCTCAAGAGCTACGACCGGGCAATCGCGCTCAAACCGGATTATGCCGGAGCCCTGAACAATCGCGGCAATTCATTGCGCGCGCTCAAGCGCACGCAGCAGGCAGTTGAAAGCTTCGAGCGCGCCGTGGCCGCCCAGTCGGACTACGCCGAGGCTCTTAACAACCGTGGCAACGCATTATTCGAGCTCGGTCGCAACGAGGATGCTCTTGCCAGCTACGATCAGGCGCTGGCGCTGCAGCCCGACTACGCCGACGCGCTGGTCAACCGCGGCAAATGCCTGATCGCGCTCATGCGTCGCGATGAAGCGCTGGCCAGCTTCGATCGCGCACTCGCGCATCAACCTCATCACGCAGCCGCGCTAAAAGAGCGCGGCCATTTGCTGCGCGATCGCAAACAGCCGACCGAGGCGCTTGAGAGCCTGGACCGTTCTCTGACGCTGGCTCCCGATGATGCGGAAGTCCATCTTGGCCGCGCCCTCGTCCTGCGCGACCTCAAACGCTTCGACAAATCGTTCGCTGCCTGCGATCGCGCGCTGGTTCTTAAACCGGACTACCCCGAGGCGCTCGTCGCCCGCGGCAACGTCTTTCACGAGATGCGCTCGTTCAAGGACGCGATTAAGGAATACGATCACGCACTGGCGATGCGCCCAGATTTCGCCCCGGCTTACGGCAACCGCGCAAATGCACTGGTTGAACTCAATTGTCCCGCTGAAGCTCTCGCCGATTACGACCGGGCAATTGCCGAAAAGCCCTATGCGTCCGCACTTGTCAATCGCGGGCTCGCGCTGAATTACCTCAATCGTCCGGACGAAGCGCTCGAAAGCTTCGATCGCGCCATCGCGCTTGAGCCCGAACTCCCGCAAGGACATTGGAACAAGGCCCTGCTGTGTCTCGCGCTCGGCGATTTCGAGCGCGGCTGGGATGACTATGAATGGCGCTGGCGCGGTGCGACTGAACTTGTGTCGCGCGGATTCGCGCAACCGCAATGGCGTGGTGAGGATCTTGCGGGCAAGGCAATCCTGCTGCACGCCGAGCAAGGCTTCGGCGACAGCATCCAGTTCGTGCGCTACCTTCCCATGGTCAAGGCCAAGGCCGCTAAGGTCATCCTGGAAGTGCCGGACAGTCTTCTGCCGCTGATCGGCGATTTTGCCGGAGGCGTCACGATGCTGACCCGCGGCGAAGCGTTTCCGGCTTTCGATGTGCACTGTCCTTTGATGAGCCTGCCTCTTGCCTTCGGCACGACCCTCGCCAGCATTCCGGCGTCGGTGCCTTATCTGCACGCGCCGGCCGGGCGCATCGAGGCATGGCGCTCACGGCTTTCGGGCACGAAACGTCCACGCGTGGGGCTGGTCTGGTCCGGCAGGCCCGACCACAAGAACGACCACAATCGCAGCGTCGCATTGTCGCGCCTTTCCCCGCTCCTGTCCGCTACCGGGGCAGCGTTCGTCAGCCTGCAGCGCGAATACCGTGAAGCCGATCTTCCCGCGCTCGAAAAATTGCCGATTCTGCGCCTCGATGCAGCGTTGTCGGACTTCGCCGACACGGCCGCCGTCATCGGCGAGCTGGACCTGGTGATTTCAGTCGATACCGCGGTGGCCCATCTGGCCGGCGCCATGGGCAAGCCATTGTGGCTTCTGCTGCCGCAGATCCAGGATTGGCGGTGGATGCGCGGCCGCGCGGACAGCCCTTGGTACCCAAGCGCCCGGCTGTTCCGCCAATCGCAAATCGGCGACTGGGATAGCGTCATCGCCGCCGTGGCGCAGGAGCTTGTGGCCTTCGCAAAAGCCGAGGGCTGACAGAATATCGCAGGTCAATTTTCTGCCCGATTGAGCTAGCATGCGGACACCATGGCTTCGCGACCCAAACAGGCAGCTCCGCGCCCGGTGCCCCGCCTCTACCTGACGGCGCCGCCGATCTCGGATGCGGCTGCTTTTTCCTTGCATCTGAGCTCTGCGATGGGCGTCGCTGATGTTGCTGCCGTGCTCCTGCGACTGGCTGATGCCGACGAGCGCACATTGATCAACCGCGCCAAGGCAATGGCCGAGCCCGTGCACGGCCGAGATGCCGCGCTGCTGCTCGACAATTGCGTTGAGCTGGTCGCACGCGCGGGCGCCGATGGCGCCCACCTGACCGGCATTGCCGCGTTCACCGAGGCCCTCGCTCACCTCAAGCCGGAACGCATCGCCGGCGCCGGCGGGCTGGCAACGCGACATGATGCGATGCTCGCGGCCGAGCAAGGTGCCGACTACGTCATGTTCGGTGAACCGGACGCCTTGGGCGTCCGCCCGGAATTTGAGGCAATCGAAGAGCGTGTCGCCTGGTGGGCCGAATTGTTTGAATGCCCCTGCGTGGGCTACGCCGCCTCGCTTGACGATATTGCGCCGCTTGTCGCCGCAGGCGCCGATTTCATCGCACTCGGAGATTTTTTGTGGCGCGATCCGCATGCGGTTAAGGCAACAATAATCGAGGCGTCCCGTCTTCTGCGGATGCCGGAGCCCGCGGCATAAATCCAGCTGTCCGGCTTATTCTCGGCGCCGTTGGCGCAAGTCTGTTTGTTGTGTCAGCGGCGGCGCAGGTCACGCGCAACACTGCGCCTCCAGCGGCGCCGAACCCGGCCGCCAGCGCGGATCAGGGCAACATCGATCTCGCCTACGGTGCCTTCCAGCGCGGGCACTATCTCACCGCCTTCAACGAGGCGTCCAAGCGCGCGCAACAGAATGATCCCGCTGCCATGACGCTGCTCGGCGAAATCTACGCGCAAGGTCTTGGCGTGGGCCGCGACGACTACAAGGCAGCCCAGTGGTACAAAATGGCCGCGGCCAAGGGCGACCGTGATGCCTTGTTCGCGCTGGCGATGTTCAATTTCCAGGGCCGCGCGACCACCAAGAACCTGGAAGAGGCCGCGCGGTTGCTCGAAGCTGCTGCAAAGCTCGGTCACACGGGCGCTGCCTATGACCTCGGCCTCCTTTATCTGCAGGGCCAGCAATTTCCGCAGGACCTCAAGCGCGCGAGTGATCTTTTCGCGCTGGCTGCCGAAGGCGGAAATTCAGAGGCCCAATACGCGCTCGCCACCATGTACAAGGAAGGCAGCGGCGTACCCAAGGACATGCGCAAGGCAATGTTGCTCATGCTGCAGGCCTCGGTCGCAGGCAATATTCAAGCGATGGTCGAATTTGCAATCGCACAGTTCAACGGCGAAGGCGTCAACAAGGACGAGGCTGCGGCGGCGCAACTGTTTCTGAAGGCAGCACACCTCGGCAGTCCGATTGCGCAGAACCGCCTGGCGCGTATCCTGATGTCGGGGCGCGGCATGTCCGCAGACGCGACCGAGGCGATCAAGTGGCATTTAGTGGCGAAGGCCGGCGGCAGCAGCGATCCCGACCTCGACGTCTTTGCCGCAAAACAGAGCCCGTCTGTCCGCGCGGCCGCCGAGGACGCCGCGAAGAAATGGCTGTCGACCACGACGGCCGGGCACCCTTGACGGCGCGGGGCTTCGCGGGCAGACCGCTCGCGGCATGCATCACTCGGCTCTCCTCAATGTCATGATCGCCGCCGCGCGCAAGGCCGCGCGGGCGCTCAAGCGTGACTTTGGCGAGCTGGAAAAACTGCAGGTGTCGCTGAAGGGCCCCGGCAATTTCGTGACCGCCGCCGACCGCCGCGCCGAAGAAACGCTTTATGCCGAGCTGATGAAGGCGCGGCCCGGCTATGGATTTCTCGGCGAAGAAGGCGGCCGCCGCGAGGGCGCCGACCAAGACTCATACCTGGATCGTCGATCCGCTGGATGGCACCACGAATTTTCTGCACGGCATCCCGCAATTCGCCATCTCGATCGCACTTGAACGCGAAGGCACGGTCGTGGCCGGCCTGGTCTACAATCCCGCCAATGAGGACATGTTCATTGCCGAGCGCGGCAAGGGCGCTTTCCTCAACGAGCAGCGGATCCGGGTCGCCGGCCGGAAACGCCTGGACGATGCGGTCATCGCCTGCGGGCTGCCGCACCAAGGCCACGGCGACCTCGCGCAATCGCGCAAGGAAACCGGCAAGGTGCAGGAACACGTGGCCGGACTTCGCCGATTTGGCGCGGCCGCGCTTGATCTCGCCTGGGTCGCGGCGGGCCGTCTCGACGGCTATTGGGAGCGCGATATCAAGCCATGGGACATGGCGGCAGGAATTATCCTCGTGCGGGAAGCCGGCGGGTTCGTGACCGACTGCGACGGCGGCGAGGACATGTTCCACAAGGGACATATCGCTGCCGGTAACGAGACTATTCAAAAAGCGCTGCTGACAGTGCTGAAAACCGCCGCCAACGCGTAAGTCACCGCAATTTCAACTCAATCAGCCGCTTTACCCGGCCACCGGTTCCGGCACGATTACTTTTTCCCTGTCACGGGTCTGTGCCATAGTGCGCGAGAGGGCTTCGTTCGACATCAACATTCCAGTTGCATGTAAGTCTCATGGCCAAAGAACTCGATCCACTCAAGCTGTCGTCCCCGCGCGTCTTCCTGTTCAGGATGCTGGTCTTCGTCATCCTGGTCGGGCTCGTCGCCTTCGTGCTGCACAAGCAGATCGAAGTCGCTTTCATGTCCAATCCGGGATTGAACGCGCTCATCATCGGCGTGGAAGCAATCGGAATTCTGCTGTCGGTGCGGCAGGTATTGCGCCTCTATCCGGAAATCGCGTGGGTGAATAATTTCCGTCTTGCCGATCCGGGGCTTGCCGTCGATCGTGCGCCGGTACTGCTGGCGCCGATGGCTGCAATCCTTGGCAGCCGCGTCGGCCGCATGGCGATGTCGGCGCAATTGATGCGCGGCATCCTCAATTCAATCGCAACCCGGCTCGACGAGGCGCGCGATATTTCCCGTTACATGACCGGCCTTCTGGTGTTTCTCGGCCTGCTCGGCACCTTCTGGGGCCTCATCGAAACCGTGAGCTCGGTCGGCGGTGTCATTCAGGGTCTTAAGGCCAGCGGCGATGCCGGCAGCATGTTCAACTCATTGCGCGAAGGCCTCGCCGCGCCGCTGTCCGGAATGGGGATTTCGTTTTCCTCATCGCTGTTCGGACTTGCCGGCTCGCTCGTGCTCGGTTTCCTCGATCTGCAATCGAGCCAGGCGCAGAACCGCTTCTACACGGAACTCGAGGACTGGCTCTCGACCACCGTCTACGACCAGGCTGCAGAACCAGCGGTCGCCGCCGGCGTGACCGGCGAGGTGCGCTCCGCGATCGAGCGCCTGCGAGAGGCGGTGGACCAGGCCGGCGCCGGCAAATCAGCATCCGCCGCCATGGCCAATCTCGCCGAGGCAATCCAGGGCCTTGTGCATCACATGCGCACCGAACAGCAGATGATCCGTGACTGGGTCAACTCGCAGGCCGAGCAGCAACGCGAGATCAAGAAGCTTCTGGAAGTCATGGTGCGACGAGAACGTGAACCGTTGAGCTGAATTCCATGGCGCTTGCACGAACGCGCCGCGGCGAAAGCGGCATGAATTACTGGCCGGGTTTCGTCGATGCGCTGTCGACGCTGATCCTCGGCATCATTTTCCTGCTGACCGTGTTTGTGGTGGTACAGTTTTATTTGCAGCAGGAAGTCGCCGGCAAGGATACCGCGCTCAGCCGTCTCAATGCGCAGATCGCGCAGCTGACCGAGCTGCTGTCTCTGGAGAAATCCGGCAAGACCAATCTCGAGGACCAGCTTGCGCAGCTGCGCGCGACCCTGGCCACGACCGAAAGCGAGCGCGATCGCCTCAAGGGAGCCGCGGAAAACGCCGGCGCCGGCGTCAGCGCCGCGCAGGGAAAGGTTTCCGAGCTCACTGGCCAGCTCGAAGGCGAAAAGAAACTCTCCGCGCGCGCGCTCGCGCAGGTCGAGGTGCTCAACCAGCAGATCGCGGCATTGCGCCGCCAGCTGGCGGCAATCGAACAGACCCTCGACGCCGCCGAGAAGAAGGACAAGGAATCGCAGAGCCAGATTACCGAGCTCGGACAGCGGCTCAATCTGGCGCTGGCGGAGCGCGTTAACGAGCTCAAGCGCTATCAGTCCGATTTCTTCGGCAAGCTGCGGGAAATCCTCGGCAACCGCAGCGACGTGAGGGTGGTCGGTGACCGTTTCGTGCTCCAGTCCGAAGTATTCTTCGACACCGGCAAGGCCGACCTCAAGCCCGAGGGCCGTGTCGAGCTCGACAAGGTGGCGGGCGCGCTGCTCGAGCTGGAAAAGCAGATCCCGACCGATATCGCCTGGGTTCTTCGTGTCGACGGCCATACCGACGTCCGTCAGATCGCCGCCGGCGGCGTGTTCAAGTCAAACTGGGACCTGTCGGCCGCGCGCGCAATTTCGGTCGTGCAATATCTCGTCGGCAAAGGCGTATCGCCACAGCGCCTTGTGGCCGCCGGATTCGGCGAATTCCAGCCGATCGATCAGGGCAAGACCGAAGACGCCTACAGGCGCAATCGCCGCATCGAGTTCAAGCTGACGGAGCGATAAGGACGGCGGGTCTCTCGCCGTCATGCCCGGCCTTGTGCCGGGCATCCACGCCTTCTGATACGGTGAGCAAGTGAAGACGTGGATGGCCGGGACGAGCCCGTCCATGACGAATAATGGGCCGTTAATGCGTCAATTCACCCTCCGTCCCTATTCGGCCGCCGACGAAGATGCAGCAATCGAACTATGGCGCCGCACCTGGCAGATGCATTACGCCCACATCGACTTCGACGCGCGGGTAGCCTGGTGGCGCGAACGCTGGCGCAAGGAACTTGTCCCTGTGGCGCGGATCGTGCTGGCGGACGTCGATGGAACGCTGGGCGGCTTCGTCACGGTCGATCCGAAGACGACGTATCTCGACCAGATCGTCGTTGCGCCGGAACACTGGGGCTCAGACGTTGCACTTGCCTTGCTGGACGAGGCCAAGCGGCTTTCGCCGAAGGGCCTTTATCTTCTCGTCAACAAGGACAATTTCCGTGCCATCCGCTTTTATGAAAAGCACGGCTTCGTTGATGCTGGAGAAGACAAGAATCCCGTCTCGGGGATCGCGGTCAACAGGATGGCATGGCGCGGGTAACTTACGCGACCTCGAATTGCAGCTTGGCCAGGCGCGCGTAGAGCCCGCCGGCCGACGCAAGAGACGCGTGCGTCCCCTCCTCCACGATGCGGCCGTGGTCGAGCACCAGGATGCGGTCGCAGGACTGCACGGTGGCAAGCCTGTGCGCGATGACGATGCTCGTGCGGTTGAGCATCAGCCGCTTGAGCGCCTGCTGAACCAGCGTTTCGCTTTCGGCATCGAGCGACGAAGTCGCCTCGTCGAGCAGCAACAGTGGCGCCTTGCGCAAAATGGCACGCGCGATCGCGATGCGCTGGCGTTGGCCACCGGAAAGCGTAACGCCGCGCTCGCCGACCGGCGTTTCATACCCCGAAGGCAATCGCCGAATGAATTCCGACGCATGCGCGGCTTCTGCCGCCTTGTCGATCTCCGCATCGGTGGCGTCGGGGCGTCCGAACTGGATATTTTCGCGAACGCTCGTGCCGAAGACCACGGCATCCTGCGGCACCAGCGCGATGCGCGCCCGCAAATCTGCCGGGTCCGCTTCCGTCAGGCGCACGCCATCGAAACTGACACTGCCCGACACCGGATCATAGAACCGCAGGATAAGCTGAAAGATGGTGCTCTTGCCGGCGCCCGACGGACCGACCAATGCGAGCTTTTCGCCGGGCGCCACGCGGAACGAAAGCCGATCGAGAACCGGCACATTCGGCCGCCCGGGATAAGCGAAATCGACGTCGCGAAATTCAACCGCGCCGCTCGCCGGCTTCGGCAGCACCACCGGACGCGCCGGCGCCTTGATCTGCGGCTCGACGTCCAGAATCTCGAACAGCCGTTCGGCCGCGCCGGACGCCTGCGCGATTTCGCCCCATACCTGGCTCAGTTCGCCGAGCCCGCCGGCCGCGAACACCGCGTAAAGAACGAATTGTCCGAGCCGGCCCGGACGTGATGCCGCCGGTGAGCACATCCTGCGCGCCGACCCAAAGCACCACAACGATGCTCGCGAAGACGAGAAAGATCACGACCGCCGTGAGCATAGCCCGGACTTTTGTCGCGCCGCGTGCGGCACCATAGGCCTGCTCGACCGCGGCACCGAAACGCGACTGCGCGAGCTTTTCGTTGGTGAAAGCCTGCAGCGTACGCATCGCGCCGATCAATTCGTTGGCATAGCCCGATGCATCGGCAAGCGTATCTTGCGCCGCGCGTCCGCGCTTGCGGACGGCGCGCCCAAAACCGACCAGCGGAAGCACGATGACCGGGATTGCACCCAGCACGAACAGCGAAAGCCGCGGACTGGTAACGACCATCATGGCGGCGCCGCCGAGAAACAGCACCAGATTGCGCAAAGCAATCGATACCGAGGCGCCTACGGCCGACTTGATCTGGGTCGTATCAGCCGTGAGGCGCGAAACAATTTCGCCGGCGCGCGTTGCATCGAAAAATGCCGACGACAGGCGCGTGAGATGTGTGAATACATCGGAGCGCAGATCGGCGACGATGCGCTCGCCCAAGTGTCGTCACAAGATAGTAACGCATCGCGCTCGATACCGCGAGCACCGCCACGATGAGGATCATCACCGCGAAATAACTGTCGATCAGCTGCACCGCCTTATCGGAGAATCCGAAATCGATCATCCGCCGGACGGCCACGGGCACGACCAAGGTGGTGAGTGCGGCGACGATCAGCGCGGCCAGCGCGGCGAACGCGCGGCCGCTGATATCGCGACGATGTATGGAACGAGCCGCGCCAGCGGCCTGAGTTTGACCTTGCGCCGCTCGCCGGGCGCAGGCGCGCCGACGACGTCGAGGCCCCGTCCATCGCTTGAAAACTCATGCGACGCCCTTTGTTATCGCCCCGGCGCGTGCCCCATTAATGCCTTGCGGGCTTGATCGCGGTCAATCGTGGCGGCTTGCCGCCTGCATCCTGGTCCTGTATAGGAGCCGCCAAATCCAGCAATAACGGCGCGTTCGCGCCCCGGAACAGCAACAATGAAACAAGACATCCATCCCGGTTACCACACTATCAAAGTGGTCATGACCGATGGCAGCGAATTCACCACCCGCTCCACCTGGGGCAAAGAGGGTGACGTGCTGCACCTCGATATCGACCCCAAATCGCACCCGGCCTGGACCGGCGGCCAGCAGCAGCTTGTCGACCGCGGGGGACGCGTGTCGCGCTTCCAGAAGAAGTTCTCGGGTTTCCTGAAGACCGACGAGAAGAAATAGGTACCGTCGCCACTTGTAATGAAAAGCCCCCGCGCGCTGCGGGGGTTTTTGTTTTCGGGGTCAGGCCTCGTTCAGACGCTTTCCGCGCCGAACGCGGCTTTCAGCAGTCCGAGCTGACGCTCAACCGGGTTGCCTGCGACTGGCCGTTCAGCGGCATTCTGATTGTAGATCGTTGCGTCGAGACGGCGCACATTGGCGTAGAGCTTGCGCGACCGTTCGATCAGGTCGCGCAACGCCACCGGCAGGAGCTCAAGATTGGTCGGAATCGTGCGCGTCGGCAGTGGCGAGTTTCACCTTGCTCTTTTCCTTGCCCGCCTGCGCCAGCGACATCTCGCCTTCTTTCACCGCACGATGAAGCAGCAGCCAGGAGGCGAGCTGCATCAGCCGCGTCGTAAGACGCATGCTTTCGGTCGCATAGGCGAGCGCCGCCGCACGTTCGAGTTTCTTCGATTCCTGCCGGCCCGGACCATCGAGATAGGTCGCGGTTTCCTCGACCAGCGCCATTCCATCACGAAACAAATCGGCGAATGCCTGCGAACTCGCAAGCCGTTCCCCGAACGACACCATTTGCATTTCGCTGAATGGCTTTTCTGACTTTTCGGACATAACGCGACGCCTCACTTCACCGCGGAGCCGATCGCGCCCCGTATACGATTGGGTAAGCATGACGCGCGCGATGCAGCCGTGTCCAGACAGCGATATGGTTAACATCGCGATATAGTTTCCGCGCAAATTCGAGCGGCCGCACATGGCTGCCGCTGATCCATTTTGGGACAAAAAAAGAGCCGCCGTTGCCGGCGGCTCGAAGTTGATAACAGGGAGGCGTCAAACAGAGTGGACAGGAGCCACTCAATGTCCACATGAAGATGGACAATGCCAGTAATGGTCGAGAAAGCTTAACGACAGCTTAAGCGTATGGGCGCAATGCCAAATATTTTTCCCGCCCTCCGGCAGGCCGATACCATTCCGGCGACACCGGCCTTCCCCCGCCTCATCGCTTGAAAAACTGATCGGCGGCCGCGCGCGAAACGCGCTTCTGCGCCATGTCGGCCTCGAGCCGGCTGATCTCGTCACGCAGCAATTGCACGCGCGCCGCAAGTTCATCTACCGAAAGCAAAGTGAGGTCCTGGCCGATCTCGTGCGCAATCTTCTTTTTCGGTTTGTCGTCTTCGTCGATTGCCGGCATGGGCCACCTCCTGCGGGCGAAATCTAGCCACGGCGGTCCGGGTTGTCACATCGGCGAGGCACGCCTACACAGAGCCCTCCAATCAGCAGAAAACAAGAGGAACCGATGGCTGCACTTCCAGACCAAATGGCTGCAATCGGCATCAAGGCTGCCGGTGGTCCGGACATGCTGGTGCCCGAGCAACGCCCGCTTCCGAAGCCGGCCGCGGGCGAGATCCTGGTGAAGGTCGCCGCCGCCGGCGTGAACCGACCAGACGTGATGCAGCGCATGGGCCTCTACCCGCCACCGCCCGGCGCACCCGACATTCCCGGGCTGGAAATCGCCGGCGAAATTGTTGCGTTGGGCGCCGGCGTCAAGCGCTGGAAAATCGGTGACAAGGTCATGGCGCTCGCGGTCGGCGGCGGCTACGCCCAATATTGCCTCGCGCACGAAACGCACGCGCTGCCGATCTCGGGGCTTTCGATGGTCGAAGCGGCCGCGATCCCGGAAACGTTCTTCACTGTCTGGCACAACGCTTTCGAGCGCGGTGGACTTGAAAAAAGGCGAGACCCTGCTGGTGCATGGCGGCTCATCCGGCATCGGCACCACGGCCATCCAGCTTGCCAAGGCATTCGGCGCGCGCGTGATCACCACCGCCGGTTCAGCGGAAAAATGCGAGGCCTGCCGCAAGCTCGGGGCCGATGTCGCCGTTAACTATAAGACCGAGGACTTTGTCGCTGCGACCAAGTCGGCGACCGGAGACAAGGGCGCCGAGGTTATACTGGACATGGTGGGTGGGGACTACATCGCGCGCAACTACGAAGCAGCCGCGGTGGAGGGGCGCATCGTGCAGATTGCATTTCAGGGCAGCCCGAAGGCGACGGTGGACTTCCGCCGGATCATGCTCAAGCGGCTGCACCATACAGGCTCAACCTTGCGCGCGCGTTCGGTCGCCGACAAAGGCGCCATTGCACGGGCGGTCGAGGACAATGTGCTGCCGCTGGTGACAGCCGGAACGGTCAAACCCGTCATCTACAGGACCTTTCCGATAGGCGAGGCGCCGGCCGCTCACACGCTTATGGAAACCAGCACCCATATCGGCAAAATCGTGCTAACATTCTGACTCGGCGTCCATTTCTCTAGAAGCCGCGAAATCGGCGCATTGTCGGACTTAAAAACGCAACAGGGTGCGATTGCTTGCAGATTTTCACCGTTGGCGATGCCGGAGCCGCAGGCTGCGAGGCGCTGCCGCGGCCGGGGGTTTTGTTTTGATTTTGAATAGCCGTTTCGCCGCGCTCGCATTCACGCTCATCGCCGCGCTGCTGGTGGCGTCGACCGCTCGCGCGGTCGAAGCGGTGAATGTGCGGCTCGATGCCGCGGCGATCGATTTGACGGCGGCTACGGAACTTCAAAGAACCGACGGTGACCGCACCCAGGTGTCCACCGCACCGGGTCCGGACGGAATCGTGCGCCGCATCGAAGTGCGCGCACGCGAGGGCAACAATAACTGGGCGGTCTTCGCGCTCACCAACAACAGCGACGAGCAGATCGATCGCCTCATTGTCGTGCCGCACTATCGCATGGTTGGCTCCGGGCTGTTCTGGCCTGACCTCGGGCTGTCGCGCATTGCGGGCATCACGCCATCGACCGGCGACCGACCCGTTCGCCAGGAGGGTACGACGGCCGACGTGTTCCGCATCACGCTCGATCCCGGCACCGTCATCACCTTCGTTGCCGAACTGCGCACCAACAAGCTGCCGCAGATCTATTTGTGGGAACCGGACGCCTACAAGGACAAGGTCAACTCGTTCACCCTGTACTACGGCATCGTCATCGGTATCGCCGGCTTGCTTGCGCTGTTCCTCACTATCCTGTTCGTGGTCAAGGGCTCAATGATGTTTCCGGCCGCGGCGGCGCTTGGCTGGGCAGTGCTGATCTATATCGGCATTGACTTCGGTTTTTGGGGCAAGGTGTTCGACATGTCGGCGGGCGCCGAGCGCGTCTGGCGCGCGTGCGGCGAGGCGATCCTGTCGGCGACATTGCTTGTCTTTCTCTTCGCCTATCTCAATCTGTCGCGCTGGCACGTGCGTTATGCGCATGTCACGATGGCGTGGCTTGCGGCGCTCGCCGCATTGATCGCAGTCGCCGTATTCGATCCATCCATCGCCGCCGGCATCGCCCGCATGTCGCTGGCCGGCATTGCCATCCTCGGGCTCGCGCTCGTGATCTACCTGTCGACGCATGGTTTCGACCGCGCCGTGCTGCTTATTCCTACATGGCTGCTTTTGGTCGTGTGGACGATAGCCGCGGGTTTTGCCGTCACGGGGCTTGTCACCAATGACATTATCGGGCCCGCGCTGCTCGGCGGCCTGGTGCTGATCGTGATGCTGATCGGCTTCACTGTCATGCAGCACGCCTTTGCCGGCGGCATCACCCACGGCATCGTTTCTGACGTCGAGCGGCGCGCGCTCGCGCTCACGGGCGCGGGCGACTTGATCTGGGACTGGGATGTGTCGGCCGACAAGGTTTTCACCAGCCCCGAAACCGAACACATGCTCGGCCTCAAGCGCGGCACGCTGGAAGGTCCGGCGGCGACCTGGCTTGAAGTGCTGCATCCGCTCGATCGTGACCGCTTCCGCGCCGCCCTCGACGGCATCGTCGAACAGCGGCGCGGCCGGCTCACCCAGGATTTTCGGCTACGAACCGCCGACGGACACTATCTCTGGTTTGCGCTCAAGGTGCGTCCGGTGGTGGGCTCCGACGGCGAAGTGGTGCGCCTAGTCGGCACGATGACGGACGTGACCGAATTCAAGAATGCCGAAGAACGACTGCTGTTTGACGCCGTGCACGACAACCTCACCGGCCTGCCCAACCGCGAGCTGTTTATCGACCGCATGGAAGCGGCCTTCGGCTTTGCCCGCGCCGACCCGCAAATCCGGCCTTCGATCGTGGTGGTTGATCTCGATCGCTTTAAGCAGGTCAACGATTCTGTCGGCATCGCGATCGGCGATTCCATTCTGCTGACTATCGCGCGCCGGCTGTCCCGCCTGCTCAAGCCGCAGGATACTTTGGCACGGCTGTCGGGTGACCAGTTCGCGCTGATCGTGCTGTCGGAGCGCGAGCCGCGCGCATCGTGGCCTTCGCCGAGACGATCCGGCGCACGCTGCGCGCGCCAATTGCATTCAACGACCGCGAAATCTTCCTGACCGCCTCGATCGGGCTGGCGCTCGCCGAGAACCAGTCAAACCGCACCGAGGAAGTTCTCAAGGACGCCGAACTGGCGATGTACTACGCCAAGCGCATCGGCGGCGACCGCATCGAGATCTTCAAGCCGGCCATGCGCTCGCGCAAGACCGATCGCCTGACGATGGAATCGGAATTGCGCCGCGCCATCGAACGCGAGGAAATCAAGGTGCTGTTCCAGCCGATCGTGCGGCTGGAGGATCGCGCCATTGCCGGGTTCGAGGCGCTGGCGCGCTGGGATCACCCGAAGCTCGGCCGCCTGTCGCCGGCCGAATTCATTTCGATCGCCGAGGAAATCGGTCTGATCGTCGACCTCGGCCTGTTTGTCCTCGATCACACCGCCAAGCAACTCGCTCAATGGCAGGCGGCAACCCGCGCCCGCGAGCCGGTCTTCGCCAGCGTCAACGTTTCGTCGCGCCAATTGCTGCGCCACGATCTGATCCAGGACCTGCGCGGCGTGCTGTCACGGACGGCGCTGGCGCGCGGCACGCTCAAACTGGAGATCACTGAATTGCTCGTGATGGAAAATCCCGAACATGCCGCGCAGATGCTCACGCGCATCAAGGAACTCGGCGCCGGCCTGTCACTGGACGATTTCGGCACTGGCCATTCCTCGCTTGCCTATCTGCAGCGCTTCCCGTTCGACACGATCAAGATCGACCAGTCGTTCGTGCGTACGACGGCGCGCGGCACGCGGCCCGTGATCCTGCGCTCGATCATCGCGCTTGCGCACGATCTCGGCATGGAAGTGGTGGCGGAAGGCGCCGAAACCGATTCCGATGCGGTTGAGCTTTACCAGCTCGGTTGCGAATATGCGCAAGGCTTTGCCTTCGGCGAGCCGATGACGGCCGACGCCGCCCGTGATCTCTTGATCGACAAGCCGACCCGGCTGCGCGCCCTCAAGATTGCATCGGAATAAATTCAAATCCATTCGGTTGCGTGGACATCAGTCGTCAGCCCGGCCTTGTGCCGGGCATCCATGGCCTTCAGATTAGCAAGAAAGCAAGTCCTGGATGGGCCTTGGGACAAGCCCGGCATGACAAGTAGAACTCAGGCGTGGCCGGCTTCACTCGACAGCATGCCGAGATCGATGCCGATCTTGCGCAGCGCCTTCTCATATTTCACTTCAGTGTCCGTGCCGAAAATTAGTTCCGGATCGGCCGCGCAGTGCAGCCACCCGTTCTGCTGGATTTCCTGTTCAAGCTGGCCGGGCGCCCAGCCGGCATAACCGAGCGCGAGAATGGCGCTGGCCGGCCCGTTGCCGCGCGCGATCGCCTTGAGAATATCGAGCGTGGCAGTAAGGCAGATGCCCTCATCAATCGGCAGCGTCGAATTCTCGATGAAGAAATCGGCCGAGTGCAAAACAAAGCCACGCCCGGTTTCGACCGGTCCGCCCTTAAGCACCTTGACGTCTTCAGTACGTGTCGGCAGTTGAATCCGCTCGGCTGCGGGGATAACCTCGAGTTGCACGAGCAAGTCGGGAAATTTGATGTTGGCCGCCGGATGATTGACGACGATGCCCATGGCGCCTTCGGTCGAATGCGCGCAGACATAGATGACAGCACGCGCAAAACGCTCGTCGTTCATGGCCGGCATCGCAATCAGCATCTGCCCGTCAAGATAACCGCGGCCGGGAGCCGGGCGCCTGCGCCTTCGCTTTGCGTGACGTCTTCATGGCAAAAGGTTACCCGATCGATCTACCTTTGCAAACGAAGCTTGCGGCGGAAAGTTCAATCGTTCACCGTCATATTCAATACGATAATTGTGGCAGCGGCCCGCCCAGAACATGGTCAATCACCGCTCACGATGAATTCAGTGGCGCGGCATGCCGATACCAACTAGATCGTGCACGATGAACGATATTCACAGATCATTTTACGCGCGCCCTGGCTGCGTGTACGCGATTGCGCCATCTCGGGCACTGCGGCGCTCGCGGCGGACGAATCACCTTGGAGCAACGACGTCCGTTCAGGTGTCAGGCTTATCGCCGGCGCCAACAGCAAAGACGATGTCGCGTTGCGCGCCGGGTGTTGAAATCAAGATGCAGCCGGGGTGGAAAACCTACTGGCGCTATCCGGGCGATTCCGGCGTGCCGCCGCGGTTCGATTTTTCGGGTTCGGAAAATCTCAAAGAAGCCAAAGTGCTCTTCCCTGCGCCGCATCTTTTCACCGATGAGACCGGTCATTCACTCGGCTACAAGAATAGCGCCATCTTTCCACTGGTGCTTGCGCCACAGCAGCCCGGAAAGCCGGTCCGCCTGCGCATGAAGATCGACTACGCGGTTTGCGAAAAACTCTGCGTGCCCGCCGAAGGCAGCGCCGAGCTGACGATTGGACCAGGAACAAGCGCGCACAACGTAGACCTGATCGCGGCGGAGACGCACGTCCCCAAAGCGGTGCCGGCCGCGCAAATCGGCCTTACCGCCAAGCGCGTCAATGCCGCGCGCAAAAACCGATGGTCGCGGTCGATCTTGCTGCGCCGGCCGGACAAGCGGTTGAGCTGTTCGTCGAAGGGCCTACACCGGAATGGGCGCTGCCCATCCCCACGCCCGCGCAGGGCGCGCCAACCGGCCATGCACGCTTCACTTTTGAGCTCGATGGATTGCCACCCGGCGTCGACCCCAAGAGGCAATTTCGATCTCACCTTTACCGTCGTCACCGGCGAGCGCGCCCATGGAGATCAAGACACATCTCGACTAATCTCCGGCAAGGGCGTAATTAGCCCAGCCGGGAAACATTTTTAATAAAGCAAAGCGAGAGGACACCCATGCCTATCAAGGTCGGCGATCGATTGCCCGAGGCCAAATTCCGCATCATGACAACCGAGGGTCCGGTCTGGAAAACGACCGATGAAGTTTTCAAAGGCCGCAAGGTGGCGCTATTCGCAGTGCCAGGCGCCTTTACTCCGACGTGCAATAACCTGCACATTCCAAGCTTCCTGAACAATGCCGCCGCCATCAAAGCCAAGGGCGTGCACACGATCGCGGTGACAGGCGTCAACGACGTCTTCGTCATGGAAGCCTGGAAGAAATCGACCGGCGCCGACGGCAAGATCGATTTCCTTGCGGACGGCAACGGTGAATTCGCCAAGGCGATCGACATGGCCTTTGACGGATCTGGCAACGGGCTTGGCACCCGCTCGAAGCGTTATTCGATGCTGGTCGACGACGGCGTCGTGAAAAAACTCAACATCGAGGATGCGCCGGGCAAGTGCGAGATTTCGGGCGGCCAGGCATTGCTGGGCCAGCTGTAGATCCAATTTGTCGTCACCGGGCTCGGCCGAAGGCTGAACCCGAATCCAAACATAAGGCTGAGATTGCGCCTGGATTACGCGAGATGGCCGGGCTAAAGCCCGCGCCATGATTTAGCTATTTGCTTGTCATCGCGCCAATGGCGCCGGCCCGCGCGGCAACAAGGCCTTCGCGCGCGAGCTCATCGGCCCGCTCGTTCATTGCATGACCGGCATGGCCCTTCACCCAGTGCCAATGCACCGTGTGATGGCCGAGCGCTTCGTCCAGCCGCTTCCATAGATCGACGTTCTTTACCGGCTTCTTGTCGGCGGTGCGCCATCCGTTCTTCTTCCAGCCATGGATCCACGATGTAATGCCGTTCTTGAGATATTCGCTGTCGGTATGAAGATCGACCACGCAAGGCCGCTTGAGCGCTTCCAGGGCTGAAATTGCCGCCATCAATTCCATGCGGTTATTGGTCGTGTGCGGTTCGCCGCCCTTGAGCTCTTTTTCATGGTCGCGAAATGTCAGAATGGCGCCCCAGCCGCCCGGGCCCGGATTGCCCGAACATGCGCCGTCAGTGTGGATGGTGACGCGTTGCTCGCTCACGCGATATCTTCCTTTGCGCATGATCTCGTCCGACCTTCCTTCACCCGCCGAAGCGGGCTTCGCGAAGGCGGAAAACCGGTTTCCGTCCCCGATCGGGGTCGAGGACATGCTTTCCGGGATCATGCGCTAGAGCCCGTAATCCTCGATGCTTTTGACCGACTGGTGAAAGCGCAGCTTGCGGTAATATTCCAGCGGATCTTTCGGCCTGACCAGCGCGCCATCCGGCACCGCCAGCCAGTCAACCAGCCGCGTGAGCAGGAAACGAGTGGCGGCGCCGCGCGCCAGCATCGGAAATGCATCGCGTTCGCGCGCCGAAAGCGTCCGCACCTTGCCGTACGCGTTGAGCAGCGCCCGCCCCTTGGTGACGTTGTAGGAATGATCGGCCTCGAAACACCAGGCGTTAAGGCAGACGGCGACGTCATAAGCCAGCGTATCTGTGCACGCAAAATAGAAATCGATCAGTCCCGAGAGCTTGTCGCCAAGAAAGAAGACATTATCCGGAAAAAGGTCGGCATGGATCACGCCTTGCGGCAATTCGCGAGGCCAGTTCTTTTCCAGCAGCGTCCAGCTCTTTGACGATTTCATTGCACAAACCGGGCCTTATGCTGTCGCCGCGCGGACCGGCATGCTCATGGAGCGGCCGCCAGCTGTCGATCGACAACGCGTTCGCGCGCTTCATCTTGAAATCCGCGCCCGCAAGGTGCAGCCGCGCCAGCGCTTCGCCCACAGCCGCGCAATGGCCGGGGTTTGGCCGCCGG
Source organism: uncultured Alphaproteobacteria bacterium (assembly GCA_963815055.1). Taxonomy (GTDB): domain Bacteria; phylum Pseudomonadota; class Alphaproteobacteria; order Rhizobiales; family Xanthobacteraceae; genus Pseudolabrys. The sequence goes on from CAWFEU010000007.1 coordinate 492,895, forward strand.
ATCCACAAGCCGTCGAGGAACGTGACAATCGCCGCCGGCCGGCCGGCAATTTTGCCGAGCATGCCGCCTTGCCTGTTCTTGACCGGCTGCGGACAGGTGATGCCGCGCGCCGCCAGATGTTCCATGAGGCCGAGAAAAAACGGCAAGTCGCCCTCGGCAACGCGCTTCTCATAGAGCGTGAGAATGAAGTTGCCGGCGCCGGTATGCACCAGGAAATTTGAATTCTCTACGCCTTCCGCGATGCCCTTGTAGGAGAGCAGTTCGCCGATGTCATAGCCGGAAAGAAAGCGGGTGAGATCCTCCGCCGGCACGTCGGTGTAGACCGCCATGAAGCGTCACTCCGCCGGCTCATGCTCCCGCAGCGGGCGGGGCAGCGGGAAGAACACGCCCTCCTCGATCGCCGAAACTGTCTCGATGTCGAGAACGTAGCGCGCGGCGAACGCACCCATGATCTCCTCGACCAGCACCTCGGGCGCCGACGCACCGGCAGTGATGCCAAGCCGCCTGACGCCGTCGAAATCGCTCCAGTTGATCTCCGCGGCGCGCTGCATCAGCACGGCGCGCGGACAGCCGGCGCGCTGGGCCACTTCCCTGAGCCGCTGCGAATTGGATGAGTTCGGCGCGCCAACAACGATCATGGCGTCGACAACCGGCGCCACGCGCTTGACCGCCTCCTGCCTGTTGGTCGTGGCATAGCAGATGTCTTCCTTGTGCGGGCCGACGATATGGGGGAAGCGCCGCTTAAGCACCTCGACGATTTCCGCGGTGTCGTCGACGGACAGCGTCGTCTGCGTCACATAGGCGAGATTGTTTTCATCGCGCGGAATGAATTTTTCCGCATGCCGGATCGATCTCAACCAGAGTAATGCTGCCGGACGGCAATTGCCCCATCGTCCCGACAACTTCCGGGTGGCCGGCATGGCCGATCAACACGATCTCGCGCTGGCGCCGGTAATGGATCTCGGCTTCGCGATGCACCTTGGTCACCAGCGGGCAGGTCGCATCGAGCGTGAGCAAATTGCGTTGGGCCGCTTCTTCCGGAATCGCGCGCGCCACGCCGTGCGCGGAGAAGATCACCGGCGCCTTGTTGTCCGGCACCTCGCTGAGTTCTTCCACAAAGATCGCGCCCTTGGCACGCAGGCTGTCGACCACATAACGGTTGTGCACGATCTCGTGGCGCACGTAGACCGGCGCGCCGTAGATCGCCAGCGCCCGTTCCACCAATTCAATGGCCCGCACGACGCCGGCGCAGAACCCGCGCGGCGAGCAAAGCACGACCTTCAGTGTGGGTTTTGGTAAATCGCCTGCCATCAAAGTCCTCGGAAGCGCGCATTTTATGTACTTATTTCTGCCTCGACATGGGGTGCGCCGGCCTCCCCTGTCAAGCCAGAATGGTTGCATGACCCCCGGTCTGCCCCTATATTCCGGCCACTTTCCGATCATCGCCGATGATCTGAAGCTTCGCCCGGGGGCGGGCGAAGCATAGAGGAGATTTTGCCATGGCGACCGCAGCACCCCTGATGCCGAAGGCGACCGCCGTCTGGCTGCTGGACAACACCGCGCTGTCGTTCGACCAGATCGCCGAATTCTGCAAGCTGCACCCGCTCGAGGTGAAGGCCATTGCCGACGGCGATGCCGCGCAGGGAATCAAGGGCCTGGACCCGATTTTGACTGGGCAGCTGACACGCGACCAGATTGCCGACGCCGAAAAAAACCCGGAAGCGCGGCTGAAACTGACCGAGCCAAAGGTCGCAGTTCCGCCTACCGAGCGCGGCAAGAAGGGCCCGCGCTACACCCCCGTATCGCGCCGCCAGGATCGTCCCAACGCCATCCTGTGGTTGGTGCGCAATCATCCGGAACTCAAGGATAGCGCGATCATGCGGTTGGTCGGTACCACCAAGTCGACCATTGCCTCGATCCGCGAACGCACGCATTGGAACTCGCCCAACCTGACCCCGATGGATCCGGTCACGCTCGGGCTTGCCTCGCAGATCGACCTCGATCTGGAGGTGGCGCGCGCCAACAAGGAAAAGCCGGCGCCCATCGATACCGGCGCGACCTTGCTTCCCGCCGCCGAAACGACCGCGCGCAAGGAGGCGGAAGTTGCCGCCGCGGCCGCGGAAGCCGAGCAGAAAAAGCCGGGCGGCAGCGATATCGACGTCAGCGCGGTGTTCGCCAAGCTCAAGCAACTCGGCGGCAAAGCCGACAAGGACGACGAGTAAGCGCGACGCAGAATTTTCACCGCCGTTGCGGTGAATTGTATGCAAATTGTCCGCGCGCTACGCGGGTACGCTGGTACAGCACCTCGCGCGCTCATCGCAAGAATGTGAACAGCGAATTTAACGCGTGTTACATGCAGAATTCGCTTGTCGATCGCGCTTCGGAATTATTGCAAATTTCTAATTAAGCTTGCCTTCATCGCTGGGGCAGACGATCCCTCGCGTTGGACGAGACCGAGCGGCGACCAACCTATGACCACGAGCTAGCTCGACTATGTGGCTGTGAAGTTGCGCTCCTCTGGCGCTTCTCACCCCGGCCGCGCAGCAGCCGATTCCCACCCGGCGGCGCGCGGCCGGTATAGTTTCAGGAGAGTTTTATCTGGTTCTTCAGTATCCGCGCTTGCCTTCGATTGCGGCAACATAGCGTGCGATGGATTTATCCAGGACCTGTTTTGCATCTTTCGCAATCACGCGGTCGAAATAGTGCCCGTAGATCATATCAAACTCGAACGGCGCAAGCGCCTTGCCGATGTGCTCGACTTCACGCGCCGACAACGGAATGAAGTTCGGATAGCTGCGCATGAAGGACAGCCATTTGCGGTCCGTCGTCACCGTGAGGATGTCGCCGGCGCAGACAATGCCGTGGCCACCGGCACCACCCTTCCAATGCATTACGGTGCCGCCGGGAAAATGCCCCCCACACCGCACCAAAGTCACGCCGTCCCACAGCGTGAACGTATCGCCTTGCCACAGTTTCACCGACGGATCGTTGCGCATGATCCAGTCCTTGTCGGCCGCGTTGAGGTGGACCGGACAATTGAACGCGTGCGCCCATTCCACCATCGTCGTGTAGAAATGGGGATGCGAGATCGCAATCGCCTTCAGTCCACCGAGACCCTTGATCAGGCTCACCGTCGCGGCGTCGAGCGTGCCGACGCAATCCCACAGGACATTGCCGCCCTCTGTACGCACCAATAGCGCGCGCTGACCGATCGCAAAGCCGGCACCGATACCGACGAGACCGGTGTCGTATTCATGGAAGCTGTTCATGTGGCTTTGCGCGAGCGCCGCGAGCGTGGTCCAGCTTTGCCCGCGCGCGGGGACATATTGCCGCTCTTCCTCGCAGATCACGCATTGCCCGGGCGGCTGCGCGCTCTCCGGATGCTGCATGCCGCAGGCGGTGCAAATGAAGAAAGGCATAGAAATATCTTCCCGTCATTCCGGGCCACGTGCGAAGCGCGTGGACCCGGAATCCAGACGCACGCTCCGTTATTCGTTTCTGGATTCCGGGTTCCGGCCTCGGGCCGGCCCCGGAATGACGGACGACAGAACGCGGGCCCATTGTGTGGGGTCCTGCGGCTTTTGCAAAGCGCCCTAAAGATAACTCCACCACCATTCGGTGCGCCGCCGCTTGATGCCGGCAAACCAGCGGCAGAGCGGATAGAGCGCCACAACGACGGCCAGCCAAACCGCATAGATGCCGGGCAAGTTCAACCCATAGCCCACGGGCTTGTGGGGCGTTCCGATCAGCCCGGAGATATCGCCGACCAGGCTCCATGCGTAGATGAGGGCCAGCGTGTGCAGCAGAAAGATATGCGCGACGTAGTAGAAAAACGGCACACGCCCGAAGGTCGTGATCCAGGCGGCCACGGGTCCGCGCGCTTTTTCGAGAGCGGCCAGCAGCATCAGCGCCGGCCCGAGCGTCATCGCAAGATAGAGCAAGGACGGCGGATATTTTTCGACGTTGAGGAACGACAGAACTGTGCCCAGAAGATCGTCCTGCATCACCCAAGGAGCCGGATCACCATAGAGATTGGTGGCGCGCAGCACGATGAAACCAATGGTCATCGTGGCGCCAAGCGCGAATAACTCTCGAACCCGCGCGGCGCGCTCGCGCGTGAAGACCGGCCCCAGCGCGTAACCCGCGGCCATCACACCAATCCATGGGATCAACGGATACAGCACAACGAGATCCACGCCCGGTGCAAGAACAAGATGACCTGGCTGATGCAGGAAATTCCACACCGGCGCGGCGGCGCCGAGTTGCACCGCCTTGATGCTGTCGAGCAAATTATGGCCGGCGATCATGATGAGCCCGGTTGCGGCGATGGCCCAGCGCGGCAAATAGATGAGTCCGGCAAGCGCAATCATCGACGCACCGATGACGAAAATGACCTGCACGACGAAATGATTGAAGTGGAAACTAAAGCTCCAGCCGAAACGCACGATCGTCAATTCAATCAGCACAAGCCAGACACCGCGCGTAAGCAGAAAGCGGCTGAGCTCGCCGGGTTTGTGACGTTGCCCATATAGAAACGCCGATAGCCCTGCGAGGAAAATGAAAGTCGGCGCGCAGAAGTGCGTCACCCAGCGCGTCAGGAACAAGGCCGGATCGCTCACGTCACGCGGATTGAATCCGCCGGCGGCAAAAAAGTCACGTGTGTGATCGAGCGCCATCACCACCATGACCAGGCCCCGCAGGAGGTCGATGGATGTGAGACGCGTCCGTGGCGCCGCGGCCGCAATTGTCGCAACGGATATTCCGTCGACCGGCACCGTCGGCCGACGCGGTTCGAAAGCAACATTCATGACAAATTCTCTTCGGGTGGGGATCGCGCTTGTACGTTGCGCGCCTTGTGACGGAAAGCGTCTCCCCACTCAAGACACAACGCCATTTGCTTGAGAATTCAATGGAAAGTGATGGATGGAAAACAGCGAATAAGTGTTGGCAATCAGTACATCAGCTGCAGTTGTCCGGCGCGCGACGGCGCCGCATGCACGCTGAACATTCCTGCAATTCAGTATTGCCGCGCCCTATTTAAGGGCACCCGCACCGCGCCGTCGCTATGGGCTACTGAAAACCAACTTCTTCAGCATCTCCTCGAGGGCCACCTTGCCTTCCAGATTTGCTGTGCTGCGCGATTCGAAATAAGTCTCCGAATGCGCGATCGGACTGATCCGTCCGGCCCGGTAGATTTCCCAGCGCCAGGGCTTCGGCATACGGGCACGGTTCTTGACCACCACCGAATAGTCCGCGCGTTCAAGATCGCTTTTCACGGCGAACACCCCAGCGTCGACGCCACGCGTTTTGCGCGCGTCACCATTGCGACTTCCTTGATGGCAGGTTGAGCGAGACGGTCAAAATCCACGTCGACGCCCGCGCTCACCAAACAAGAACCGCGAGAACTATTCCGGCCGAGAGCAGAAATCCCAGCGCCCAGAAGGAATAGGTCATCGCCTTATCGATTGCATCCCCATGCATCAGAGCACTATGCGCGAGTGGCATGGTGATTGATACAGGTATCTTATCTTGCATCGGCTCGATATTTGGCCGTAACGGTGTAGGGTCTTTGGCGTCCCAAGTGGTGGAAGACCCAAAAGGCCGCCTTTCTCAGAATTTCTTCGATCCTTCGCATGCGAGGTGTCTATTGCGGCACCCGCCACCCGGCATTGAGGCAGATCAAGCAAATTTTCCGCTGTTGCGCGCTCGTTTTATGACGATGGGCCCCAGGGAGGCATCGCTTTGAAATCGGACGTCAAGTCGGACGTTTTCACCTGCCCGTCGACGTTACCATCTTCGTCGACGTCCACGCCGGACCAGGCGCCGGATTGCGCGAGAATTCTGACATTGGCATTTCGCGGCACGCGGCTATCGGGTTTGCAGCCCTGATGGTCGCCGCCGCTCTCGACCGGCGTTGCGCGGATCGCGAAGCGGCGCTGGTCAAAAATCTTCTGGTTCCGGCTTCTGTCGACTTCTCCCGCTCCCCATGCGCCGATGCTGGTTACGCTGGGGTTCTGCAGGTTTGTATCGACATCGAGGCCGATTGAGCATTTGCCCCGTGGCCCAAACCAGCGGCGGTCAACCTGGTTCTGAAAAAGATGCCATTGTCCGCTGTTGTAGAAATCGACGGTCCCTTCATGTGATCGCGATGCGCTGATCCAATTGTACGCCACGAGTTTTTCCTGGCGCAGCGTCCGGTTGAGGAAGCCGTTCCCGTAGACTCCGATCGCATAATGGCTGCCGACCGTCTGACCGATGACACGGAAGTACTCGAGGGCAGGCTCCACGGTGGCGCGATTCACATTGAAGTCGACACCGAAATAGATCGCCGACCCTTCGGGCTGCCCGACCAGCCTGGCCTGCTCCAGCGCGGCCTTTGCATCGGCGGCGACTTCCGCCTTTGCCGATCCGGTATCTTCCAGCCCCTTCAGAAATTTCTCGGGAAGGTTATTTCGATACTGGTAGAGAGAAACGATCGAAAGACCGTTTCTGACCAGTATCGTCGGCTCGCGGACGCCGTCGATCATGTTGCCGTCGGACGCCATGACTTTCTCGCGCAGGCCCGGCTGCGGCTTTCTTGCGAAAAACCGCACGACGACCTTCACATTCTGGGCGGACAGTTTCGCCGCGACCTTCGCGGCATTGTTCGGCGTGTCGATGATGGCAATGCCCGCCGGATCGTTGGGTTGCCCCATCGCCGAAGTGCCCGGCAGCAAGGCGCTCGCCAGCAGACCCTTGGTGAATGTTCTTCGTGATACGATCGACATTTCCCCTGCCCCCGAAGAGCTGTTGCCCGATCACTCAACCTTTTTGCTGCGCCTTGATCTCGCCGAACCTGGCCAGCGCGCGATCGAATATATCATTGAAGAGCCACATTGAATCCAGAATTTCGCGCATGGTCGCAGAAGTCCTCGCCCGGTCGGCCTTTCCGTAGGCAAACATGCTGTTGTTGCGCAAATAGCCCATGATTCGCGGCTCGGAAATCCGGTAATTGAGTAAATTGCCTGAATTGAGCGCGGCCTTCGCCGGGCTGGGAATGATCTGGATCAGCTCAAAAAATCTCATCTGGTCGATCGGGTCCGGCAACGCTTTCATGATGGCCGGTATTTTCGGAAAAAGCTCCGCGTGCGCGTTCATGAGGCCGTTTCTCACGGCGGTCCAGTGATTGTACCGTTGGTCTGAATTGCCGACCCGCGCTTCTTCCATGTCGTCGCGCGCGTTCAGGCTGGGATCGAGGGCTGCGACGGATTTTTTGATGGCCGCCCATTTCTTCTGGCCGATTTTGTCCTCGGATATGCCTGTCTGGAAACTTCCCTTGTAGGCATTCGAGCGCGAATTGCCGATGTTCTGATGGCCATCGGTCTCGGCATAAAAGACGGCGAGACTGATACGGCCCGCGACTTCGGCATGCGCCGCATCGAGGCCCTTGACCCGCGCGATGACGATGCCCAGGTCGACAACATCCTTGAATGGCGTATCGGACTTCTGTGCATTGGCCGGCGGCGCCTGCATGATCGCGGAAAGATTCTTGTACTCGTCGATGAGCGGCTCATTGTCGGCATCGAAGTAAGCCGGCGGAATTTTGTATTTGTTTGGCCTGCCAATTCTCGATGGCATCACGTCGGTCAGGTCCTTGTACGCGCCCATCATGGCGACGCGGGCGAGATAGAGTGCCTGTCCCGGCACATCGGGCAGCTTCTGTTTCGCATTGATCCGGGCGCGCCGCTCGCTCAGGATCGACCGGAAGTTCTGCACCGATTTGTTGTAGGCATTGAGCGCCTCTGACTGCGACGGCGTGAGCGCGGCGGGCTGGGCCAGCGCGGCGGACATGAAAGCGCGGTCGCCGATGTTGCCCGCGAGCCCGGCAAAAGTTGCGAGACCGCACAGCCCGATGGCCACCAATAAGCGAGGATAATCCGGGATTCGCACGAGCTCCGCTCCGATGTTGACCTCCCAGGGGATGGTAATGGTCGGAGCAAGGATAGTGGAAGAACCGGGTCATGTCCGCCGGATCAAAAGAGGGCTTAGTGACACGCTCGAACGATGTCCGCAGTGAAACCGACATGGGCTTTTGCACCGCATACGCGAAGGCCCAAACCCAGCCCGACCTTCGGATCAGATCTCAGCGCCATTCCCGAGGTCACCAGTTACATTAGGCATATAATCGGCCGGAAGTGCGCAGCGGGTGATTGTGCGCAGCCCCACCTTGGCTAGACTGGCTCCGCAACCGCGCGGTGGTTTCCCCGTCGCGGCCACGTAAAAACGCATAAGAGCAGGAGGATAACGACGATGAGGGTATTTTCGACTTTGGGCGCGATCGCAGGCGCCAGCCTGCTCCTCGCCGGCGGCGCTTCGGCGCAACAACTTGGCATCGCCACCTCCAATCCCGGCTCACTTTATCACAGCATCGGCACCGCGATCGCCAAAGCCGCCAATGAGCAAGGACTTAGTGTCACGTTGCAGCCTGCCACCAGCCCCAACCAGTATCTGCCGGCAGTCAACGCCGGACAGATCGAGTTCGGCGTCGGCAATTTGCAGGAGTTCAACTACGCGCTCGAGGGCAAGGCGTGGTTCACAGGCAGCGTCAATCCGAACCTTCGCGTGGTGGCCCTGCTCTATCCGCTCAAAGAGGCGATCTTTGTGCGCAAGGATTCAAATATCATGAGCGTCGGCGATCTCAAGGGCAAACGGATGACCGATGGTTTTACTGCCCAGAACACGATCATCCCGCAGCTCGAAGCAATCTATGCTACTGCCGGCATGACCCGCGACGACATCATCAAAGTGCAGGTGCCTAGCGTGATTGGCGGTGTTGACGCGTTCATGTCCGGAAAGAGCGACGGCTTCATCTTCGCGCACGGCGCCGCCAAGGTGCGCGAGGCCGACGCCGCGGTCGGCGGACTGCGCGCCTTGCCGATTCCGAACACGCCGGAGGCCACCGCCGCTATCAAGAAGCATTGGCCCACCGGTTTCATCGTCGACATCACACCGGGCCCTGCCGCGCCTGGCGTGCTGGCGCCCGGCCATTTCATCGCTTATCCGCAGCTAATCTTCACCAACAAGAACGTCCCGGACGCCACCGTGGCGAAGATGGCGAAGATCATCTACGAGAACCAGCCCGCAATGGGTCAGGTATTCGCGCCGATGAAAGGCTTTGACCCGAAAAAAGATATGGTCGGCAACAGTGCGCCGGGCCAGTATCACCCCGGTGCAATCAAGTTCTACAAGGAAGTTGGGCTGTGGAAGAATCCCGGCTGACGCTGCAAGCCACTGGATGCTTCGATGGCCTCGCCCGTCGGTGACGAATCGGTCCCGCAGGCGTCCGGTATCGCGAACAGCATCGCTACAGCTATTGCCATCGCGCTGACGCTCGGCGCGGCGGGCTGGGCGCTCGAACTGCCGCAATATCTTGCGTGGTCGCTCTATCCGCAGCAGTTCTTCGCCGCAGCCTTGGCGCTGGGGCTTTCGCTCGCCTTCCTGATAATGCCGGCGCGCCGGGGCGCCCCGCGCGAACGCGTGCCTTGGTACGATCTGGCGGCGGCCGTTCTCGCCTTTCTCGCGTCGGCCTGGATCGCCGTCCGCTTTCCGGACCTCGTCAACACGACCTTCGCCCGCCCGGCCATCGCCTATGTGCCGGGCGTGATCATTGTGCTGCTGCTGCTGGAAGCGTTGCGGCGCGCTACCGGCTGGGCGCTGGTCATCATCATTATCGTATTTGTACTTTATGCGCTGTTCGGCAATTATGCGCCCGGTCGGCTCGCCGCGCGCGCGCAGGACTGGCGCGGGCTTGCCGCCTATCTCGCGCTCGACGCGAACGGCATCCTCGGCCTGCCGATGGCGGTGATAACGACCATCGTCATCGCCTTCGTATTCTTCGGCAACGTCCTCAACGTCACCGGCGGCAGCCGCTTTTTCACCGATCTGTCGCTCGTCCTGATGGGTCGCCTGCGCGGCGGCCCAATGAAGATCTGCGTGGTCGCCTCGTGTCTATTCGGCATGATCTCGGGAAGCGCGGTCGCCGACGTGGTCGCGATCGGCATCGTTTCAATTCCGCTGATGAAGCGCGCTGGTTATCCAGCGCACAAGGCCGCAGGCGTGCAGTCGGTGGCCTCGACCGGCGCGCAGCTGATGCCACCGGTTATGGGCGCGGCCGCCTTCGTGATGGCGGAATTCCTGCAGGTCCCATACGCCTCGGTCGCCCTCGCCGCGCTGGTGCCGGGCCTGCTCTATTACGCGGCGTTGTTCATCCAGGCCGACCTCGAATCGGCACGGCTCGGCATGCGTGGTCTGCCGGCCTCTGAAATCCCCCGCGCGCGGGGGCTTTTGACGGGCTGGCCGTTCGTGGGCTCGTTCGCGGTATTGATCGTCGCGCTGTTCCGCTTCAATTGGCTGCCGGAGCGAGCCGCGCTGCTGGCAGCGGCGACTGCCGTGGTGCTGGCGTCCATTGCCGGCTATCAAGGCCGCCGGCCGAGGTGGCGCGAACTCGCCGAGAGCTTCGCCCTTAGCGGCCGTGGCGTCGTCGACATCATTCTGGTCGGCGCTGGCGCCGGCGTTGTTATTGGCGTGCTCAACGTTACCGGGTTGAGCTTCAACCTGACCTTCCTACTTGTGCAAGCGGGGGCGTCGAGCGCCGCGCTGTTGCTCGTGCTTTCGGCCGTCGTCTCCATCATTCTCGGCATGGGACTGCCGACGCTCGGCGTTTATGTCCTGTTGGCGGCGCTCGTTGCGCCGGCGCTCGTTCAGCTCGGCATCAACCCGATGGCGGCGCATCTGTTCATCCTCTATTTCGGCATGATGTCGATGATCACGCCGCCGGTCGCGGTAGCGGCGTTCGCGGGAGCAGCGATCGCCAAGGCCAATCCGATGCGTACCGGCTATTCCGCAATGCGCTTTGGCTGGAGTGCGTTCATCGTGCCATTCTTGTTTGTGGCCTCGCCCACGCTGATCCTGATCGGCAGTCCGGCCGAAATCGTCCAGGCCATCGTCACCGCCTTCATCGGCGTATGGCTTGTTTCCATCGGCGTGGTTGGCTATTTCATGCGTCCGCTCGGCTGGCCAGCGCGCGTTTTGTTCATGGTAAGCGGCATCCTCGCGCTCATCCCGGCCGGCGCACTCCCCGCTGGCGGCTACAACGATATCGCCGGCGTGAGTATCGGCGTCGTGCTGATCGGATACGAAATCCTGCGCCAGCGTGCGCGGGTATCCGCCGGGACAGCCGGCACGACGCCTTAACCGAGAGCGCGGTTGTTGCCGCTACAGTGTTCGAGATCGTCCCGTATTTACGAACGTTCTGATGCAAAAGATTGAAGTGCCGATCGTCTTCGCGCGTATCGACGATCACTTCATAGTCGACCGAAAAATGAGCGAGATCATCCGGCTTCGGCTCGCGCCCATTGCCGCCAACCACGCCAGGCGACACAATGTCGAGCGAGAACAGCTATCCGACTGCCTGGGAGGCAATCGCCTTGCTCACCGCCGCCAAAAACAACCAGCTCACGCGCATCGGGCCGGATACGCCGATGGGCACTCTGCTGCGGCGCTACTGGATGCCTATCGCTGGCGCGAGCGAGCTCGACGACAATCCGGTCAAGCCGGTGAGGTTTTTCGGTGAGGACCTGACGCTCTACAAAGACCTCGGCGGCCGCTTTGGGCTTATCGCCCGCCATTGCCCGCACCGCGGTGCTGATTTGTCGTGCGGCACGGTCGAGGAGCGCGGCATTCGCTGTTTCTACCACGGCTGGAAATTCGATGAGCGTGGGCAATGCCTGGAGCAACCCTACGAGGATATCGCCAATCCAAATCCGAAAGGGCGCGAGGGCTGCGCCGCTGCGGCCTATCCGGTACGTGAGCTCGCCGGCCTATTATGGGCCTATATGGGCCCGCAGCCGGCGCCCGAGCTGCCGGTGTGGGAGCCTTTCACCTTTGCCAACGGCTTTCGCGAAATCGTGCTCGCGGAAGTTCCCTGCAATTGGTTCCAGTGTCAGGAGAACTCCATCGACCCCGTGCATTTCGAGTGGATGCATGAGAACTGGAGCGCGCGTCTGCGCGGCGAGGACAAACAGGCCGCGCGCCATCTCAAGATCGCCTATGACGAGTTCGAGCACGGCTTCATCTACCGCCGCATTCGTGAAGGCGGTGACGAAAAGGACGTGAACTGGTCGGTCGGCCGCGTGGCGCTATGGCCGAACGGCTTTTACCTCGGAATGCACTTCGAATGGCGGGTGCCTATCGACGACGAGAACACGTTGAGCGTGGCATGGTTCTTCATGCGCGTGCCCAAAGGCAATGAGCCTTACGTGCAGGACAGCGTGCCGACCTGGGTAAGCCCGATCCGCGACGACCGCGGCCGATGGATTGTCAGCCACGTCATCAATCAGGACATCGTTGGCTGGGTTGGACAAGGCGTCATCGCCGACCGCAGCAAGGAAAACCTGCGCTCCAGCGATATCGGCATTTCGATGATGCGAAAGCGCTTTTTCGACGATCTCGACAAAGTCGCGAAAGGACAGGATCCGTCGGGCATCGTGCGGGATGCCGCGGCGGCGCGCTGCGTCGCACTGCCCGACGTGATGCGTAAATACAATGTCGATGGCGTACCCTTGGCCGATTACGACAAACATCCTTTGCTGCGTGAACGGCTCGCCGGGTTCCGTCATCACTATGGCCAACCACCTGAGGTGCGCCGAGCTTTCGAAAAGGCTATGGGGATTGCGCAGGAACCGCGCGGCCTCGGCGCCGCTGGAAGATAAGTGGAGCGAGTATGCCCGATATCGTGCTGGCTATCGGAACCTCACACAGCCCGTTATTGAACAGTCCACCCGAGGATTATCCCAAGCACGCCGCCATCGATGCGTCCGGGCGCAAGCTGCTCGACAAGAACGGCCGGCCGACCACATACGGCGGACTGTTGGAAAAGGCCGACCCTTCGATCAAGCAACAAATCGAACCGGAGGTTCTTGAGCAGAGATCGGCGCGCTGCACCGAAAACATCGTCAGGCTGTCACGCGAACTCAGCCAGGCCAAGCTCGACGCGCTGATCATCATCGGTGACGATCAGAACGAACAATTCTTCGACGATAATATGCCGGCGATCCTGATTTACTGGGGTGAGAAGATACAGAACAACCCGCTTCACATGGACGAGGATGCGCCACAATTCTGGCGCAAGGCGCGTTCGCAATACCATGAAGCCGGTCAATCTCGCGATTACCCGGTGGCGTCCGCGCTCGGCCTGCATCTGATCGAACAACTGATAGAACACGGCTTCGACATCAGCCAATCGAAACGGCTCGCGAAGGAGCATGGCGAGGGGCACGCATTTGGATTCGTGCACCAACGGATGATGACGGATCGCGTCATTCCAATCGTACCGGTTGCGCTAAACACCTATTTTCCGCCCAATCAGCCGCGGCCGCGCCGCTGCTACGAGCTGGGCAAAGCGATCCGCGCCGCCGTGCGATCGGCCCCTGGCGGCGAACGCATCGGTATTCTCGCCTCCGGCGGATTAAGCCACTTCACAGTTGATGAAGAGCTCGACCGCGACGTCCTCGATGCGTGCAAGCGCAATGACGGCGAAGCCTTGTCCTCGATCCCCGGTGCGAAGCTCAATTCCGGCTCTTCGGAAATCCGCAACTGGATTACGGTGGCGGGCGCCGCTGCGCATCTGAAAACCGATTGGCAGGAGTATATCCCGTGCTATCGCTCAGCGGCCGGCACCGGCTGTGGCATGGGGTTTGCCGTATGGAAATAGCGAAAGCTGGCTGAGGATATGATGAACGAGATCGACGAAACACGCCCGCGCGTGGGCAACCGCAGGCGATTTAACGCCTGTGTTGCGTCGACCGGTTGAGCCGGCGCTCCGAAACCGGACATCTGACGTCGTGCCAGTGGTGACCGTTCGGCGCCAATTTCGGCCGCGAGCCACCCTCCGTACGCTCGCTGTCGGATATACGAGAATTACCTACCGGCTGTGCGTTAATCCCCAGGAACGAATTGTTGACGTATTGTGTTGGTTGTTGGTTATCCAGACATCGCGATTATCACTCGATCGAGGCAAACCCCGACACACATTCCAACCGGACATGGCATGGTAAATCGATTTACGACGGCGCAATCTACCGTGGCTATGCGGCGCTGGGGGCCAGCCGCCATTGCGACGCTCGCGGCGATCGCCGCACTGGCCGGGCTGACCGCCAACTCGGCGGCAAGGGAACCACGCCCCGCGCAGCCCAAAGAGGCGACGGCGCCGCGCGAGGCCGGCGAGCCGATTATGGCGATCGTGTCGATCCAGACCCAGCAAGTCACTTTCTACGACACCGAGGGCTGGATCTTTCGGGCGCCGGTATCGACCGGCATCAAGGAACGCGAGACGCCAGCCGGCATCTTCGCCGTTATCGAGAAGGACAAGGACCACCACTCGAGCATGTATGACGATGCCTGGATGCCGAACATGCAGCGAATCACCTGGAACGGCATCGCATTGCACGGCGGGCCGTTGCCCGGATATGCGGCCTCGCACGGCTGCGTGCGCATGCCCTTCGGCTTTGCCGAGAAGCTGTTCGACAAGACGCGGATCGGGATGCGGGTGATTATCGCGCCGAACGACGCGGCTCCGGTCGAGTTTTCCCACCCGGCCCTATTCACGCCGAACGCGGAAGCCATCGCGGCTGCTCAGGCGAATGCCGAGCCGCTTGCTCGCGGGGCGGCAGAGGCCGCCCGAGCGGCCGTCGAGACGAAGAAAGCCGCTGCGACTGCGGTGCGCGAGACGACATCGCTCGCATCGTCGCTGCGCAAGCTGGAATTGCTCAAGAGGCGCGCTGACGCCGAGTTCGCGTCCGCAGACAAGGCGCTCGCCGCTGCAAAGACGGACCAAGCCAAGGCGCGGGCCGAGGATCGCAAGCAGAAGGCTGCGGCGAAGGCCACGGAAGCGGCGACACAGCTCGACGCCGCAAAGGCCGACGCGAAGGCGAAGCTCGACGCCGCTGCTGCTGCAAAGGACGCCGCCAAGTCGGCCGAGGCCAGCAAGGCCGCCACCGCCAAGGCAGCGAACGAGGCCAAACTCGCGCTCGAACCGGTCTCGATCTACATCAGTCGCGCGACGCAGAAACTTTACGTGCGACGCAACACGCATAAGCGGGCGCCGGACGGCGGCGGCGAAGTGTTTGATGCGAGCATTGAGGTTCCTGTCAAGATCCGCAATCCCGAAAAACCGATCGGCACACATGTGTTCACCGCGATGGCGCGCAATGGCGCCGGCCTGCGCTGGACTGTAGTCACGATTGACGATGCGGACGATGCCAAGGATGCGCTCGACCGCATCACCATCCCGCAGGATGTGCTCGATCGCGTCGGGCCGACCGCATTGCCGCGATCCTCGATTATCGTCTCCGACGAGCCGCTGAGCGCGGAGACCAACTATCGCACCGAGTTTGTCGCCGTGCTGAGCAATCAGCCCCAGGGCGGCTTCATAACGCGCGAGCCTTCGACCGAAACCTTCGTTGCGGGCGACAACTACCGGAATGACGGCTTCGGATTCTTTTTTCAGCGCAATTGGGGTCCCCAACAGGGCTATGCCCGTCGGCCGAGCGGCTGGGGCTATCGTTGAATGCAACCGGGCCGGCAGTAAGACGCGGCAAACCGCGCGTGGGCCGCACGGCTATTCACGGCCATTCGTCCGCTGTACGCTCGAAGGCGGACCATGCATCAATTTAGAGTTAGCCCACACTCTACCCCACAGTCTCGGAGCTGCCTCATGACCACCCGACGCACGGCCTGCAGCTGCGGGCAGCTTCACCTTACGGTTGAGGGCGAGCCGTCGCGCATCTCCATGTGCCATTGCCTGGAATGCCAGCGCCGCACGGGAGCCGTGATCAGCAACCAGGCGCGCTTCCGCCGCGAGCAGGTCACCTTCACCGGCAAGGCCACGGCGTGGATGCGGACGGCCGAAAGCGGCCACACCATGACGTTCCATTTCTGCCCAATATGCGGTTCTACCGTCTATTGGGAGAACGACGGCTTTCCCGGAACCGTGATGGTTGCTGTCGGCAACTTCGCCGACCCCCACTTCCCCGCGCCGAACATCGCGGTGTGGGAGGAATCGCGCCACCCCTGGATTTCCTTGCCGTCGGACACGCCGCCCAAGCGCGCGGCGAAACAAGGCTGATAGAACGGCCGTAGCGGGTCAGTGCAATGGTGTTTAGTCAATTGCCTCATCAACGGGGCAAATCGTGACGCGCATCCTCGTAACCGGCGCATCGGGCTTTGTCGGACGGGCCTTGGTCGCTGAACTGGCCAATGTGGGACATTCCGTGCGCGCGGCGATGCGGCAGCCGGCGGATATATTTCCCCGGTCCGGTCGAAGTGATCGCGGTATCGGATTTGACGCGCCCGGTCGAATGGCGCGCGCTGCTTAAAAACATGGAGATAGTGGTTCACCTTGCCGGGATCGCTCATGCCGGGCCGGAGATTGCCGAGCAAACCTATGACCGGGTCAATCGCCTGGCGACCGCCGAACTGGCGGATGCTGCGAAAGTCATCGGCATTAGTCACCTCGTCTTCATGTCGTCGATCCGCGCGCAGAGCGGGCCGACCTCCGTGGCATTATGCGCGAAACCGACGTGCCGCGTCCAACCGACGCCTATGGACGTTCCAAACTGGCTGCCGAGGACGCTGTGCGGGCCGCCGGCGTGCCGTTCACGATCCTGCGGCCGGTCCTGATCTATGGCCGGCGTCAAAGGCAATTTCGCGCGCCTGATGGAGCTTGCCCGAAAACCGTGGCCGCTGCCGCTCGGTCTTTGCCGCAACCGCCGATCACTGCTGGCGCGACGAAATTTGATCGACGCCATTCACTTTACCGTTGGCGTCATCCGCTGCCAAAAGTGAAACCTACATCGTGGCGGATCCTGCGCCATTGACTCTTGAGCGAGATCGTCACGGCCTTGCGTGCGGGGGAGGGGCGGAGAGCGGGTTTATTGCCCGTTCCTCCGGCGCTGATTGCGCTTGCCTCAAGCGCGCTCGGCCGCACCGAAGAATGGCAACGCCTGGGGGGTGCACTGGTCGCCGATCCCGGCAAACTTATGCATGCGGGATGGAAGCCGGCGCTGGAGACGCGGGAGGGTCTCGGGGCGCTGGCGCGGGAAGTGGGTCTAAGAAATGAATTGAATGCGTGAGCAGTTTTACGGCCGGGGCACAAAAAGATCGCGTTGGCCCCACTAACCCCCTACGCCCTTCTCCTTCAGCGCGCTCCCGATCTCATCCAGGATCGCCGGATCGTCGATCGTTGCCGGCATGGTCCACTTTTCGCCATCGGCCATTTTCTTGATGGTGCCGCGCAGGATTTTTCCTGATCGCGTTTTCGGCAGCCGCGCCACGGTGATTGCGAGCTTGAATGATGCCACGGGGCCGACCTTCTCGCGCACCAACGCGACGATCTCCTTTTCGATCTCCGCCGGCGGACGGTTGACGCCGGCCTTGAGCACGATGAAGCCGCAGGGCACCTCGCCCTTGAGATCGTCCTTGATGCCGAGCACCGCGCATTCGGCGACATCCGGGTGCGCGGCCAGCACTTCTTCCATACCGCCAGTCGACAGCCGGTGGCCGGCGACGTTGATGATGTCGTCGGTGCGACTCATCACGTAGACGTAGCCGTCCTCGTCCTTGTAGCCGGCATCCGCCGTCTTGTAGTAGCCGGGAAATTCCGCGAGGTAGCTTTCCTTGAAGCGGCCATCCTGCTGCCAGAGCGTCGGGAAACAGGCCGGCGGCAGCGGCAGCTTCACCACGATCGAGCCGATCTTGTTGACCGGCTGCACGTGGCAGGCCTCGTCGACGATATCGATGGCGTAGCCCGGCATCGGCACACAGGTCGACCCATAGCGCACCGGCAGCGCGCCAAGGCCAACCGGATTGCCGGCGATGCACCAGCCGGTCTCGGTCTGCCACCAGTGGTCGAGCACCGGCACGTTGAGCATTTCTTCCGCCCACTGGATGGTCGGCGGGTCGGCGCGCTCGCCGGCGAGGAACAGCGTACGGAATTTCGACAGGTCGTACTTCCTGATGAACTCGCCCTTCGGGTCTTCCTTGCGGATGGCGCGGAAGGCAGTGGGTGCCGTGAACAGCGCCACCGCGCCGTGCCGCGAGATCACGCGCCAGAACGCGCCGGCATCGGGGGTGCCTACGGGCTTGCCTTCGTAGAGGATCGACGTGCAACCGTGGAACAGCGGCGCGTAGACGATATAGGAGTGGCCAACCACCCAGCCGACGTCGGAGCCCGACCACCACACTTCGCCGGGCGAAATGCCGTAGAGATTCTGCATCGACCATTTCAGCGCGACCATGTGGCCGCCGTTATCGCGCACCACGCCTTTCGGAATGCCGGTCGTGCCTGACGTGTAGAGAATATAAAGCGGGTCGGTCGAGGCGACCGGAACGCATTCGCTGGTCTTGGCGTAGTTGACGGCGTTTTCCCACACCTTGCGCCAGTCGTGGTCGCGGCCGGCGGACAGCGTCGCCTCGCATTGCGGGCGCTGGAGGATCATGCAGGCCTGCGGCTTGTGTTGCGCAAGATTGATCGCGTCATCGAGCAGCGGCTTGTAGGGGATAATGCGGGCGCCTTCGATGCCGCAGCTTGCGGCCAGGATCACCTTCGGCTTGCAGTCATCAATGCGGGTCGCAAGCTCCTTGGCGGCGAAACCGCCGAATACCACGGAATGTATCGCGCCGATGCGTGCGCAGGCGAGCATGGCGAACACCGCCTCCGGCACCATTGGCATGTAGATGATGACGCGGTCGCCCTTTTCGACGCCGAAGTCGCGCAGCATGGCGCCGAGCAACTGCACCTCGGACAGCATCCTGCCGTAGGTGAAGGTTTTCACCGTATTAGTGACAGGGGAATCGTAGATCAGCGCGAGCTGGTCGTTGCGGCCGGCGAGCACGTGGCGGTCGAGCGCGTTGTAGCAGGTGTTGCAGGTCGCGCCGGTGAACCAGCGGCCGTAAATGCCGGCGTCCTTGTCGAAGATTTTCTTCGGCTTCTCAAACCAGTGAATGTCCGCCGCCGCTTCCGCCCAGAACACCTCCGGGCTGCGCTGCCAATGCGCGTAGACGTCGTGATAGCGGCTCGTACGCGCGTCCATTGTCTTCCCCTCAGACGTCCTCATCCTGAGGAGGCGCGAAGCGCCGTCTCGAAGGATTAGGGTAGCTTTGCTGGCGCCCTCCCCTTCGAGACGCGCCGCTGCGCGGCGCGCCTCAGGATGAGGACGCACCGGCCGCGATTGTGGAACGGCGGCCATGCGTAAACAAGGCTGGCGCTTGTCGCACGCTTAAGCTTTGATCCTGCGCAAATTCCCCGTCATTCCGGGACACGCGCGCCAGCGCATGGACCCGGAATCCAGAAGCAGCCTGCGATATTGCCTCTGGATTCCGGGTTTGCGGCCTTTCGCCCGCCCCCCGGAATGACAATCGATAGATCCATGACCCTCATCACCGATCCTTTGTTTTATGCGCTGGCTGTCCCCGCGGTCATCGCGCTCGGCCTTTCCAAAGGCGGCTTTGTCGGCGTCGGGCAAATGGCGACGCCGGTGCTGGCGCTGGTGATGCCGCCACTGGAGGCGGCGGCGATCTTCCTGCCGATCATGATCGCGCAGGACGCCGCGGCCGTGTGGGTCTACCGAAAGGACTGGAGCGGACGGATCGTTGCTATCGTGCTGCCGGGCGCTGTCCTGGGCGTGGGCGCGGCCTGGCTTCTGGCGGCACATATCTCCGACGCCGCGGTGCGGGTCTTTATCGGCGTTACCACGATTGCATTCGTACTCTACAACTGGTTCGGGCCACGGCCGATCCCGCACGAGGGCGAGCCGCCCATCGCACCCGGCCTGTTCTGGGGTTCGATCGCCGGCTTCACCTCGACGATCTGCCAGGCCGGTGGGCCGCCCTACCAGATGTATGTGCTCGGCCTGACGCTGCCGAAGATGGTCTATGTCAGCACGAATGCAATCGTGTTTGCCGCGATGAACTGGATGAAGGTCATCCCCTATTTCGCACTCGGCCAGTTTTCGTCCAAAGGCGTGGCGACCTCGGCGGCCCTTTTGCCGCTTGCCATGCTTGCCAACTGGTTCGGCTTCTGGGTGGTGCGCGTCACGCCGACCGAATTGTTCTACCGCATCACGCTGATCATCATGTTTCTGATCTCGATCGAATTGGTGCGCAGCGGCATCACGGACATATTGCGGTCGTGATCGTGCAAACGGACCAACCTCCACCTTTGGCTTGACTACCCCACCAACGGCCCGAAGATGCGGCGATGCTGAGTCTAAAACCGGCTTCTGCTGAGGCAACGCCCTGCAAAATATGCCGGCATCCCGCGCCGCTTTTCGGCGTCGTCGACTTCAACAGGAACTGTCAGATCCCCGACTGCGTCAAGCTGCCGCTCACCGGCACGCCGGTCTATTATCGCCGCTGCAGTGGCTGCGGCTTCCTCTTCACCGACGCATTCGATAATTGGACCCAAAGCGACTTCAAAACGAACATTTATAACGCAGGGTATCTTGCGGTTGACCCCGGGTACCTGGACGCGCGGCCGCGCAGCAATGCCAATCTCGTGCAGCACGTGTTTGGGGCACATAAGCAGAAATTGCGCGTGCTCGACTATGGTGGCGGCAACGACGTGCTTTGCTCTGAATTGCGGACATCGGGATTTCCGGTCGCCACGACGTACGACCCGTTCGTGCCTGAATACGCGAATCCGCCCGAAGCCAAATTTGACCTCATCACCTGCTTCGAAACGCTCGAGCACGTGCCAGATCCAATTGCCGGCATGGGTGCAATCGTGGCGAACCTGGCCAACCAGGGGATTATTCTGTTTTCGACGCTGCTGCAGCCACAGGATTTCGAGAAGATTGGTATGAACTGGTGGTATGTCGGCCCGCGCAACGGCCACATCTCGATGTTCAGCCGCGACGCGCTCATCAAGGCCTGGCGCTTGCACGATTGCACAATTGGTTCATTCAATGACAACCTGCACATCGCCTTCCGTGCAATGCCTGACTTCGCCAAGCACCTTGTCGGACAAAATACCGCGCCGGGATGACGTTTCTATTGTCGCGGCCTGGAAAGTTCTGGCACCAACGATCAAGGTAACGATTGATCATGGGCTACTCCCTTCGCTACCGTGAGGTCGAGGGGAAACGGGCATGGCGAAATCGCCTTACGACACCGATCTCGACCGCAATCCGGCCAATTACCAGCCGCTGACGCCGCTCGGCTTCCTCGAACGCGCGGCCGCCGTCTTTCCCGGCCATACCGCCATCATCCACGGGCCGCTGCGGCGTTCTTACGCAGAGTTCTATGCGCGCGCGCGGAGGCTTGGTTCGGCGCTGGCAAAGCATGGAATCAAGCGGGGCGACACGGTGTCGGCATTTCTTGCCAATACGCCGGCAATGCTGGAGTGCCATTACGGAGTGCCGATGTGCCAGGCCGTGCTCAACACGCTCAACACGCGGCTGGACGCGGCGATCATCGCCTTCTCGCTCGATCATGCCGAAGCCAAGGTCGTGATCACCGACCGCGAATTTTCCAAGGTGATGAAAGAGGCGCTTGCCCTCTGCAAGGTGAAGCCGCTGGTGATCGACTATCACGATCCGGAATACACCGGCGCAGGCGAGCGGCTCGGCACAATCGAATACGAAGACTTTATCGCGCAAGGCGATCCGGACTACGCCTGGAAAATGCCGGACGACGAATGGGACGCGATCACGCTCAATTACACGTCAGGCACCACCGGCGACCCCAAAGGCGTTGTCTATCACCACCGCGGGGCGCATCTGCTCGCGGTCGGCAACGTCGTCACCTGCTCCATGGGCAAACATCCCGTCTACCTGTGGACGCTGCCGATGTTCCATTGCAATGGCTGGTGCTTTCCCTGGTCAATCTCGGTCACCGCCGGCACCCATGTCTGCCTGCGCGCGGTGCGCGCCGCCGCCATGTATGACGCGATTGCCAGCCACAAGGTTACGCATCTGTGCGGCGCGCCGATCGTGATGGCCACGTTGCTCAATGCACCGGCGCAAGAGAAGAAACCGCTCCCGCATGTGGTCGAATTCTTTACCGCCGCGGCGCCGCCGCCGGAGGCCGTGCTCGCCGCAATGAAAGAAGCGGGTTTCAACGTGACCCACCTCTATGGACTGACCGAATGTTACGGCCCTGCCGTCGTCAATGATTGGCACACGGAATGGAACGCGCTTGCCCCGGACGCGCAGGCGGCGAAAAAAGCGCGCCAGGGTGTGCGCTACGGGGCGCTGGAGGCGCTCGATGTACTCGACCCGGAGTCGATGGAGCCGGTCAAACGCGACGGCGAGGCGCTGGGCGAAGTGATGATGCGCGGCAACGTCGTGATGAAGGGCTACCTCAAGAACAAGTCGTCCACCGAAAAGGCCTTCGCCGGCGGCTGGTTCCACACCGGCGATCTCGGCGTCATGCATCCCGACGGCTACATCCAGCTCAAGGACCGCTCGAAGGACATCATCATCTCCGGCGGCGAGAACATTTCCTCCATTGAAGTCGAAGACGCGCTCTACAAACATCCGGCGGTGATGGCCGTCGCCGTGGTGGCGAAACCGGACGACAAATGGGGCGAAACTCCGTGCGCCTTTATCGAACTCAAGCCGGGCACGCAGGCCAGTGATGACGAGCTGATGCAGTGGTGCCGCAAACATCTCGCCTCCTATAAATGTCCGCGCTACATCGTCTTTGCGGACATCCCGAAGACGAGCACCGGTAAAATCCAGAAGTTCAAGCTGCGCGAGATGGCTAAGGCAGTATGAGTCCGGGGGGCGACGAATGCCTATCTCGACGCGCGTAACCGAACTTCTCGGTATCACGCATCCCATTTTGCTGGCGCCGATGGACCTCATATCGGACGGCAAGCTGGCCGCAACCGTTACGCTGGCCGGCGCTTCCGGCATTATCGGCGGCGGTTACGGCGACGAAGCCTGGCTCAAGCGTGAGCTGGACGCAGCCGGAAACGCCCGGATCGGTGTCGGCTTCATCACCTGGAGCATGGCCCGAAACCCGCGCCTGCTCGACCTTGTACTTGAACGGAAACCCGTGGCGATCATGCTCTCCTTCGGCGACGTGCGACCGCACGTCGACCGTATCAAACGCACCAATGCTCGTTTGATTTGCCAGATCCAGACGGTCACGCAGGCGAAAGACACTGCCGCACGCGGTGCCGACCTCATCGTTGCGCAAGGCGCCGAAGGCGGCGGCCACGGCATCAGCCGCGGCACCTTTCCGCTCGTCCCGGCAGTCGTCGATGTCGCGAAGGGCATTCCGGTGATCGCTGCGGGGGGTGTCGCAGACGGACGCGGACTGGCCGCAGCGCTGATGCTCGGGGCCGATGGCATCATGATGGGAACGCGTTTCTATGCCTCGATCGAAGCTGCCGGTGCCGCTGAAGCAAAAAACCGCATCGTGGCAGCCAGCGGCGACCGGACCATCCGAAGCATCCTGTTCGATATTGCCCGTCGAAACGTATGGCCCGCGCCCTACACTGGCCGCCTGCTGGAAAACGAGTTTACGGCGCGTTGGCGCGGCCGCGAAGCCGAACTCATGCAGAACCAGGAGAGCGAGGCCGCCCGTTTTTCCGCCGCGCGCAGTGCCAACGACTTCGATACCGCCGGCGTGATCGCCGGGGAATCTGTCGATCTTGTCAGCGAGATCCTGCCGGCAGCTGAGATTGTGGAACGCACGGTCAAAGAGGCAAGCCGGCTGATCGCCGGAGCATCCAACCGCTATAAAGCGGCGCGCTGAGCAGCGCTGCAGCAATCCAGGTGCCGCCGCAGCGATTCCAGCCATCCTGCGAACGCGTCGCGAAAAAACGTGGTCCGTTCCGCCGATCGCTCCAGATCGCAGTCGAAGGTTGCCCACCATTCGACGAACGCACGATTGCCGTCAATGACGGTCGTGACACGCAGCGTCGCCTGGAAATTGCGCGTGTGGAGCGGCGGCTCACTGACGAATTTGTAAATCTGGGTCCGGTCAATTTCCGACATAGCGAGCAGCTTTTGCCGTCTGCGCACGCGGTTATAAAGGACATTACGTACGGCACCCACAGAATCGCCTGACTTCCCGGCTTCGATTTCGCTCTCGCCGGCGCCGTCTACCCAAACCGGATAGTTGTTAAAGTCGCGGATGACGTTCCACACGTCGTCGGCGGGCTGTTCGAAGATGGTGCTGTAATAGCTCCTCGACATGTCTATGCTCCTCGTGTTCGATCAGCCTCAATTGGCAACCGAACCTGGGCGCAGCCACCCGATTTCTGGCTTAATTATTTGACACTTCGGAACACTTCCTAACACTTGGGAACACCCGATGCCCGACATCATCGTCAGCAATGACGGCCCCGTCCGCACCATCCGGATGAACCGGCCCGAAAAGAAGAACGCGCTGACGCTCGCCATGTACGAGGCGATGGCCGCGGCAATCGAGGATGCCGGAACAGATGCGCACGTGCGATGCCTCAGAATTGCCGGTACGCTTGATGTTTTCTGCGCCGGCAACGATCTCAACGACTTCGTCGCGATGGCAAGAAGCGGCGCGCTCGGCGCGCCAATTGTGCGCTTCCTTCATGCATTGGCGCGCTGCGAAAAACCGTTGGTCGCCGCGGTGAGCGGCGCCGCGGTCGGGGTCGGCACAACGATGCTGCTGCATTGCGATCAGGTGATCGCGACCGATACGGCAACACTGATGACGCCATTCGTCTCGCTCGGCCTCCTGCCGGAGGCTGGTTCCAGCCTGCTCGCCCCGCGGCTGATGGGTCACGCCCGCGCTTTTTCGCTGCTGGTCATGGGAAAACCGCTCACCGCCGCCGACGCCAAGTCAGTGGGCGTCGTGAATATGATCGTGCCCGTCGCCGATCTCGATGCGCGATCGCTCGCGACCGCGCGCGATATCGCGGCCTTGCCACCCGAAAGCGTCGCGAGCGCGCGGAGGCTGATGCGTGGTTCCGTTGAAGGCATCGTTGCGCGCATTGATGCCGAGGTCGAAGAGTTCAAAATACGGCTCGCCTCGCCGGAAGCGAGGGCGGCGTTTGCAGCTTTTCTGAACCGGAAGCGGTGAAAGGTGCGCGAGCGCTCAGCGGCCTTCGCGGGCGTAAGGGTCGAACAGGTTGTTCGAGTTGTAGCGTTCGTTAAATGAGCGCTGCTGGCCAAACTGGAACGTGCTGTTGCCCTGCCTGACCGTGGTCTGACCGTTGTCAGTGTTGAAAGGCGAAGCGGGAGTCAGACGGTCCGGCGCAGCCGCCGGCTTGTCCAGATCAACGTAGCCCCGGCCGCCGCTCGGGCCACCCTGATCCTCGATGGTAAAGGCACGCGCGCCGGATACCGCGTAGAACGCTGCCACAAACGTGGCGGCGGCAATGAACGCACGGCATGTTGCGCGGAAAGTCATGGCGGGCCTCGTTATTGCGCATCCCAGCAGGACAATATGGCTGCAAGGCGGCAGGTTGCTATTCTACCTTTAATCCGAGCTTCTTCACCAGCCCTTTGAGCGCGCGACCACGTACACGGGTGCCGCCCTTTAACCGTTCGTCCCCCGCGAAAGCGGGGACCAGATCGTAAGTTGCGACGCTCTCAAGCGTGACACTGGATCCCCGCTTTCGCGGGACTAACGGAGGATGGGAAGCGGTATCGTCCTAGTGCCTACTCGACCTTTAATCCGAGCTTCTTCACCAGCCCGCCCCACTTCTTTTCTTCCTTCTCGATATCCGCGGCATAGGCCTCCGGTGTCCCCGGCAGCGATTCGGCACCCTCCGTTGCAAGACGATTTTTGACCTCCTCGGTCGCCAGCGCCGCATTGAGTTCCTTGTTCAGCCGCGCAATCACGGCCGGTGGTGTGCCGGTGGGCGCCACCAGCCCATAGCGCAGCGCCACTTCGAAACCAGGTACGCCGCTTTCAGCGAGTGTTGGAAGATCGGGCAGTAGGCTCGACCGCTTTGCGCTTCCGATCGCCAGCCCGCGTAACGTTCCAGCCTTGATGTTGCCAAGCGCAACGGGGATCGGAACGAACATCATCGGAATATGGCCACCGAGCAGGTCGCCCAATGCCGGACCATTGCCTTTGTAGGGCACGTGCTGGAGTTTAATTCCGGTTTCAGCGGACAGATATTCACCCGCGAGATGATTGACGGTGCCGACGCCGGGCGAGCCGTATTGCACCGGAACCGGGGCTGCCTTGGCGTAGGCGATCAGCTCCGCGACCGTATGGACTGGCAGCGATGGATTTACCACCAGCACGCTCGGCGCCGCGCCAATCATGCCAATTGGCACAAAATCCTTGCGCGGGTCATAGCCGGCATTGGCATTCATGGCGGGAGCAATCGCCATCGTGGCCGTGTAGCTCAGCAAGATGGTGTAGCCGTCGGGCGTAGCTCTGGCGACCGAACGAGTTCCGATCGTACCTCCGGCGCCGCCGCGATTTTCCACCACGATTTGCTGGCCGAGCGTGACCGTCAGCTTGTCGGCGACATTGCGGGCCATCACCGTGGTGCTGCCACCGGGCGGGAACGGCACGATCAACGTGATCGGCCGGGTCGGATAGTCCTCCGCGCGGGCAACGTTTGCAGCACCAACATGCGACAAGAAAACGAATGCGAGAAGAACCAAGATTACCGTTCGTCCCCGCGAAAGCGGGGACCCAGCCCGTAATTTCTCGACGGCCTCAGCCATGGCCCTGGATCCCCGCTTTCGCGGGGACGAACGGTGCTTCTGGCAGCGCATGTTCCTACTCCACCTTAAGGCCGAGCTTTTTTACCAGGCCGCCCCATTTTGTTTCTTCCTTGTCGATATCGGAAGCGTATTCCGCGGGCGTCGAAGTGAGCGGGTCGCCGCCCTCGTTATGGATCTGCTTCTGGACTTCGGCCGTGTCGACCAGCTTGCGCAATTCCGCGTTAAGTTTGTCTACGATTTCCTTCGGCGTGCCGGCGGGCGCGAGCAGCCCGTAATGTAGCACGGCTTCGAAGCCGGGCAGCCCGGATTCATCGAAGGTCGGAACGTCCGGCAGCAGTGAAAAGCGCCTCTTGCTGGTGACGGCAATTACACGCAGTTTGCCGGCCTGGATATTGCCAAGCGCCGGCGGCAGCACACCAAAAGCCATCGGTACATGGCCGCCGAGCAGGTCGTTCATGACCGGCGCAGTGCCTTTATACGGAATGATAGCGACATCGACGCCGGCGTCCGCCTTGAACTGCTCAGCGCACATGTAGCCCCCCGTACCGACCGCCGAAGAGCCCAGATTGAGTTTGCCCGGATCCTTCTTGGCGAGCGCAATGACGTCGGCCACCGTCTTGGCCGGGAATGCTGGGTTGGCAAGCAGCGCTACCGGCATGGATGCGACCAGTCCGATCGGCGCAAATTGCTTGCGCGGATCGATGCCGGCATGGACATAAAGACTGGGATTGATCGAGACAGTACCGGTGTGGCCGAGCAGCAGCGTGTAGCCATCCGGTGCGGCCTGCGCGACGACGCGCGTGCCGATGGTGCCGCCCGCGCCCGGCCTGTTGTCGACAATGAATTGCTGATGAAAGACGTCCGACAGCTTTTGCGCAACGACGCGCGCCATAGCATCGACGCCGCCGCCGGGGGGGTAAGGCACAATCAGCGTGACGTTACGCGTCGGATAGTCGGCAGCAAAAGCACCGCCGAGCATCGCGCAAGCGAGCGCGGCAATGATGGCCAAAAGCCTCAATGAATGTTGCATTTCCTCCACCGCTCTTTTTGTCGCGTTTGCTGAAGCTTACCAGTACTGATTTCGCCGTGCCTAGTGGGCACGGTCAGATCGTCGCGCTCCAGTTCACCAACACTTCTCGGTAGCCGGTGCTGGTTTTCTCGACGTGGCCAACCGACGGGAATGGATAATGGAATCCCTGCACAAGCATCCGCTCAGCCACCAGCATGTCATAGACTTTGCGCCGGGTAGACTTCGGCTTGAACGGGTTCGACGTCCAACATGAAATGCCAATCGGGATGGCGCGCGAACAGGAACGGAGCGTGCGTAACGTCGGCCTGGACATAAACCGACTTGTTGCCCGAGGCGACCACATGGGAGGTATGGCCAGGCGTGTGCCCCGGGGTCGCGATGGCCGTGACGCCGGGAATGACTTCCTTGTCCCACTCGTAGGTACGCACACGCTTGAGGACCTCGTTCGTGAAGACCCGGTGCGAATTTTTGAAACCAAAGACGACGCGCGGCTTGGTCGCGCGGCTCATCTCGCCTTCGTCCATCCAGAACTTGTGCTCGACAGCCGGCACCAGGATTTCGGCGTTCGGAAATGCCAGAGAGCCGTCCGCCTTCAGCAGGCCGTTGATGTGGTCGCCGTGGTAGTGGGAGATAATGACGGTATCGATCGCGCTCGCATCGATACCGGCGGCTGCGAGACTGATCGGCAAGCGGCCGTTGAGGCCATTGCTCGATTTGAAAGCGGTTTCGCCGGTACCTGTATCGACGAGGGCGAGCCTGGAGCCGGTGTTGATGACGATCGGATTGTAAGGACCGGCGTAGAAGTCCTTTTCCAGGAAGGCCGCATCGAGCGCCGCGTTGACCTGGTCCTTGGTGGCGTTAGCGACAAAATCGTCGGTGATCGGCATCCGGCTGACGCCATCGTTCACAACGGTGACTTCGATGCTCCCGACGCGGTAGCGATAGTAACCAGGAGCCTGGTTGGAACTCTGGGGCGCCGCCGCGTGAAGCGGCGCCGTCGTAGCGGACGCGGCGGCGGCGACAGCCCCACCTAGGATTCCACGGCGCGACACGATCGTCATGACATTCTCCCCGGAACAGATGTTTGAACTTTTTAGCCGCGGCGAACCCGGCACAGCCGAAGCTAATAAGGCTGCCTTTCACATTTTCAAAATCGATAGTACAAATATTGATCATCCATACAGTGAATGGTCGATTTCATGCCGGCCAAAGATTTCGATTTCAATCTACTCAAGGTCCTCGACGCACTGATCGCCGAGCGCAACGTCACGCGTGCCGGCAAGCGGCTTCGCCGCTCACAGCCGGCCGTCAGCAATTCGCTTCACCGATTGAGAACTCTATTGGGTGACGAGTTGCTCGTCCGTGGCAGCAGCGGGCTGGTATTGACCCGCCGCGCGGAAGCGTTGCGTGACCCCCTGCGCGAAGCAATCGCTCTGGTGGACGACTTCCTCTTCCAGGACGAGTCCTTTGACCCTGCGCGCGCCACGGGCGTCTTCCGGATCAGCACGCCAGACCGTCTGACATTGGCCGTGGTCCCGCCCCTGCTCGACCGGCTACGACGGCTGGCGCCGACTATGGACCTGCACGTTATGACGGCCGATCGCCAGCAGGCACTGGATCTGCTCGATCAGGATCTGATTGATCTCGCCCTCGGCTGGTTCGATGAAATGCCGCAGCATCTGAACGCGGAGCTTCTGCTCGATGAATATCTTTATTGCGTTTTCCGCCGCGGACACCCGATCCTGAAGCCGAAAGTGAAGTTCAACATCGAAGCTGTGTTGTCGTTCCCGCACCTGGTCGTAAGTGCGACAGGTGGGCGGCGCGCTATTTTTGACGACCTGCTGTCACGCCATCGACTTAAGCGCCATGCTTTGGTGGCTGTATCGAATTTCACCGCAGTGCCGCATCTGCTGGCTGGTAGCGACATGATCGGCGTCTTCACGAAGCTGGCATCGGAAGTCTTCGAAAAGACATTCGGCCTGCTCAAGCGACGCGTGCCGCTCGATGTCGGAAAAATCGCAACCAATATGGCCTGGCACGTCCGGAGTGAGCGAGACCGCAAGCACGCCTGGCTGCGTCAGCAAATCAAGGCGGTTTATAAAGGCTTCTGATCTGCGCCCACCTAAAAAACACCCAAACCCGGTCACACCCGAGTTCGGCGTGAGCGGATGAATAGCCAGTATTACGAGCGACAGATCGATCCGGTCAGTGAACGCTGGCGTGCCCGTTATGACGCAGCTTTTCGATCTCATCCTTGACTTGCAATTTACGCCGCTTGAGTTCCACGACTCTCAGGTCATCGACCGCGGGATGGGTCAGGCATTCGGAAATTTCGTCTTCGAGCGCCTGGTGCCGTTTTTCCAATTCCGCAAGGTGCGATTGCATCGACATGCAGTATGTCTCCTCAATCAGTGGCTCTCCACGATATTAGTGTAGCGCAGACTCGCCGCAAGAGCGACCGTACACCCGCTTTCCAGGCGCGGCAAACCGGCGCAAAGCCATTGATTGGAGTTCCCTTTTTGGCCGCGCTTGAACGCCTTGTGGAAAACGCGATAATCGACGTGCTTCTGCCGAGACGGATCGGCCAGTCGCAAGCAAACCAGCGGTGGCAATGACCGACGAGGACGAACGCGCGTTGCGAGAGCAGCTGGCGCGCCTGCTACAGGAACATCGCGACCTCGATGCAGCCATCGAGGCGCTGATGACCTCACCTGGTTCCGACCTCATCCAGGTACAGCGGCTGAAGAAGCGCAAGCTGGTCCTTCGCGACAAGATTCGCCGTATCGAAGATCAGCTCACGCCGGACATTATTGCTTAGGTAATTGTCATTCCGGGACGGCCCCATAAGCGCGTTCGCGCGCGTCTTTGACGCGCTATGGGGCCGGACCCGGAATCCAGACAAGAATACCGTTGTTGTTTCTGGATTCCGGGTTCGCGCCTTTGGCGCGCCCCCGAATGACGAAAACTCACTCTCTTCGCTCCTGTTTGCGCACGTACATCGCGTGATCAGCGGCGCCGATCATGTCCTCAGGGGTGGTATCGGCAACCAGCAGCGCCATTCCGACGCTAGCCCCGACCTCGATCCGCGCCTTCCCGTGGATGACCACCACGCGCGCAATGAGCAATTCCAGCTCGCGCGCTTTCGCGAGGGCCTGTTCCTCGCCCGCATGCCAGATCAGCACGCCGAATTCGTCACCGCCGAGGCGGCCGACCACGTCGGATGCCCGCACATGGCCGACGAGCTCGCGCGCCACCGCCTTGAGAAGCGCATCGCCGGCGCCATGGCCATATCGGTCATTGACTCCTTTGAAGCCATCGAGATCAACGAACATCAGCGCCGCTTCTGTCCCGTAGCGCTTGATATGTGCCAACGCCCGCTTGAGCTCACGTTCGAAGCCGCGCCGGTTGAGGATATCCAGCAACGGATCGACGTCGGCGCGCGCTTCAAGGTCACTGACCCGTGCACGCGCGACGGCAAGCTCGCGTTTGAGGCGCTCATTTTCCGCCAGAAGTGAAGCCAGTGGAGGAAACTCTTCGGAAAGACGCTCTTGGGGGAGGCCCATCGTTCAGCCCTCGCGAATCGCCGCTGCCAGAATCGAAGGATACCCGTTTCACCTTGCCAGCGGGGAGCCTCAACCTATAATCCGCCGCTTCCTTCCGCGGGGGACACGCGGATTCGGGGGCAGAATGGCGTCAAAACCTGTCGCGATCATCATGGGCAGCCAGTCGGACTGGGCCACGATGAAGCATGCTGCCAGGACGCTCGATTCCCTCGGAATTGGCTATGTCGCGCGCATCGTTTCCGCCCATCGCACCCCCAAGCGGCTTTACGCCTTCGCCGGCAGCGCGCGCAAAAACGGCTTCAAGGTAATCATCGCCGGCGCCGGCGGCGCCGCCCACCTGCCCGGCATGGCAGCCTCATTGACACCGTTGCCGGTGCTCGGCGTCCCGATGAACACCCACGCGCTCGAGGGCAAGGATTCATTGCTGTCAATCATGCAGATGCCGGGTGGCATCCCGGTCGGGACGCTTGCCATTGGCAAAGCGGGCGCGATCAATGCCGCCCTGCTCGCGACCGCGGTGCTGGCGCTGTCAGATGCGAAGATCGCCAAGCGGCTGGACGTTTGGCGCGCGCGGCAGACAAAAGCTGTAACCAAGCGGCCTAAAGATTGAACCCTTGCTGAAACCCGGCGCGACCATCGGTATCCTTGGCGGCGGCCAGCTCGCCCGCATGCTTGCGCTCGCCGCGGCGCCGCTCGGTTTGCGCTGCCATGTATATTCGCCGGAAAAGAATTCCTGCGCTTTCGATGTTGTGCACGCAGGTACCTGCGCCAGCTATGACGACGAAGCCTCGCTCGGCCGTTTCGCCGGTGCGGTCGATGTCATTACCTACGAATTCGAGAATGTGCCGGCCAAGACGGCCGCATTTCTCGCGCGGCGGCAGCCGGTATTACCCGATCCGCAGGTGCTGGAAACAACGCAAGACCGGCTGGTCGAGAAAAACTTCATCAGCGCGCTCAAGATCGCAACTGCCCCTTACGCGCCGGTTCACAGCGCAATGCAACTCGCAGAAGGGGTAGCGGCGGTCGGTCTTCCCGCGGTGCTCAAGACCCGCAGGCTCGGCTATGACGGCAAAGGCCAGGCCAAGATCGCCAAAGGCGGGGACCCCGTCGCGGCGTGGCGCTCGCTGCACAATGAACCCTGTATCCTGGAAGGCTTCATCGATTTTGAGCGCGAAGTCTCGGTCGTGGCTGCGCGGACCCGCGACGGCAAGGTCGAATGCTTCGAGGTGACCGAAAACGAGCACCGCGACCACATTCTCAAGACATCGCGCGTTCCGGCAAAAGTGACTCCGGCGCTCGCAACGCAAGCCCGTCAGATCGCGACCCGCATCGCCAAGGCATTTGACTATGTCGGCGTGCTGGCGGTGGAGATGTTCGTCGTGCGCAAAGGCCGCCGGCATGTCGTGCTGGTGAATGAAATCGCCCCGCGCGTGCACAATTCCGGCCACTGGACGATCGACGGAGCGACCGTGTCGCAGTTCGAGCAGCACATCCGCGCGATCGCCGGCTGGCCGCTGGGCAAACCCGCCCGCCTCGGGCGCCGCGTCGAGATGACCAACCTGATCGGCACGGAAATCAACGAGGCAGCGCGCTGGCTGACCGTGCCGGGCGCTTCCGTGCACATCTACGGCAAGGGCGAGGCACGTGCGCGGCGCAAAATGGGGCACGTGACGCGGGTCCGGCCGCGCTAGCTACTGGCAGCAGCTAACCCCTCACCCCATATCAGGAAAACGCCCGTGCGGCAGGCACATTGGATGCCTCCGAATGGACTCTTAATGTCTTTTCTGCTAGAGCCGCCCGAACTCAAAGCCCCCGTTTTCCGGGGCTTTTGCCTTAACCCGTCGGACCAACAACGAAGGAGCAAGCGTGCAAGTTCTCGTTCGCGACAACAACGTCGACCAGGCCCTGAAGGCGCTGAAAAAGAAGATGCAGCGCGAGGGCATTTTCCGCGAGATGAAGCTTCGCGGCCACTACGAAAAACCGTCGGAAAAGAAGGCGCGGGAAAAGGCGGAAGCGATCCGCCGGGCCCGCAAGCTCGCGCGCAAGAAGATGCAGCGCGAAGGTCTGCTGCCGATGAAGCCCCGCGTCGTTCCCGGCGCCGGTGGTGCTGGCGGACCGGGCGGTGGCAATGGCGGCGGCCGCGGCCGTGGCGGCTCATCGCGTTTCGGCTGATCGTCGTTTCGCCCTCGGGATTTCGAGTTGATGGTGGCGCGGGCCTCAAGCAGCCCGCGCTATTGTTTTTGAAGGCTTTTTCTTCCTAAGAATCAGCACCAAGCGGCAATCACCAGCATCCAAGCAACTGTTTATTATTTTTGTTCGCGTATCCCTCGCGTCGGATAGGCGGGCGAGGCGGCGACATTTTTAGCCGGCCAGGCGCCCCTTGGTCCTTGCAGGAGGCCGCCTCGTGGATCGCGTCGATTTCGATCAGTATGCCGGACAATACGAGGCGATCCTCGCGGCGCAGACGAATTTCTTTGATGGCGACAGCAACTATTTCGCCCGCTACAAAATCGAGCTCGCCCAGCAGCTCGTCGGCAATGTGGAAACGGTTCTCGATTTCGGCTGTGGCATCGGCCGCAGCATGCCGCACTTGCGCGAGGTCTTTCCGAAAGCGGAAATCGTCGGCTGCGATCCCTCCAACGAAAGTCTCGCGATGGCGCGCGAGCAAAATCCGTCATGCCGCTTCGTGTCGATGGAGGATCTCGGCGAAGACACCAAGTTCGACCTGGTGATCGCCTCCTGCGTCTTCCACCACATCCCGCCGCAGGACCGGCAGATGGCGATCCGCTACTGCTACAGCCGGCTGAAGGAAGGCGGACATTTCATCATCTTCGAGCACAACCCGATCAATCCGGTGACGCGCCATCTGGTCAAGAATTGCCCGTTCGACGCCGACGCCGTGCTGCTGAGCATGCGCGAGACGGTCGACCGCATGCGCAATGCGCACCTCAATGTCGATGAATCGAGTTATTGCCTGTTCTTTCCGCAGCAGCTCGCCACGCTGCGTCCGTTCGAGAAATATCTCCGCTGGTTGCCGATGGGCGGACAATATTTCGTTTGCGCGTCCGCCCCAGATCCGATCAGACGCGCGCGGCGTAGATCGCCGTGGGCTATTTCCAGCAGAATTTCACGTCAGCTTCGTTTCGCTTGCGCGTGGCGTAGTACGCCTCCCGCGTCTTTGCATCGTCGAAATAGGCGCTTTCCTTGGCGGCGCGCCCCTTGGCGTTCGCAATTGCGCGCCTGACGTTCTCGGCGCGATCCCCGGGAAGCGCGGGGGCGCGCGCCATGAACATGACCTCATAGGGGTTTGCAGCGACCCACTCGACCGCTTTCGCATGTAGTTCTTTTTGTCCGGCGAGGTCGCAAAACGCATAACCGTTGATCACCGGCCCCGCCAGCGTAGCGAAACTGCGGACTGCATCGTCGGCTTGCGCGAGGGCTGGCGCCCTAACGTCCAACACTTCCGACATTACGATGTAAGACGCAAACCGACATCGTAGAAGCGAATGGCGAGCACCATCATGGCCATCGGCGTGACGACGGCCGGCTTGGCGACAATCAAATCGCGCGCGGCGAGAATATTTTCGCGCCGGTTCGAACTGAGCAGCTCGTTGTACTGCCGTCCGACAGCAACCTGCGGCCGCTCACCGGGTGTACGACCGGCTTGGTAAAACGGCTGCACGTAAACCCCGATCTGCCGCACGGGTTCGGCCGCACCGGCAAGCGCCGGCCAAATCGCCAAGGCTGCGGCCAAAGCGGGCCGCCTCGTTATTGTGATCGGCATTTGTTCACCCCGGACGAAGCTTAGGTGGAGCCGTGCCCGCGCTCAATCGCCTGGCGGCCGTAGCTCGCTCAAAAACGCCCTCACTTCCTTCGCCGCGCCGTGATCGTCGAGATCGACATGACCACCGAGCGGAAAACGGGCCATTCGCTTGGGCTCGCGCGCGAGCTTGAACAAGCGCTCGCCGAAGGCGATCGGCACAACGCGGTCTTGCTCCCCATGCAGCACCAGAATCGGCGCGACCACGCGGGCAATTCGCTCATCGGAGTGGAACGTGTCCTTCATGAACCAGCGGACGGGCACGAACGGGTAGGCCGCCGCGCCGACATCGACGGCGGACGTGAAGGGCGCGTCGAGAATTAGCGCGCCGATTTCACGCTGCGCCGCAAGCGCCGTGGCAACCGCAGTGCCGAGTGATTCGCCCCACAATACAATCCGTCTCGCAGGATACCGCACGGCCGCGAAATCGTAAGCGGCGATCGCATCGCGAATAAATCCCGCTTCGCTCGGTTTGCCGGTCGACCCGCCATAGCCGCGATAGCACAGCGCCACGAGCCCGGTTCCGTCTGCAATCAACCATTTGAAACGATCGGCACGCAGGTTGAGCGCTCCTGCATTGCCTTGAAAATAGATGACCATTCGCTTTGCCGCTTTCGGGGCAACGTGCCAGGCCACCAGTTTTTCCCCGTCGGCGCTGGTCAAGATGACCTCTTCGGCCTGTGGCAAACCGGCTGCGGCCGGCGGCGTCCGCGTGGTATCGGGGAAATACATCAGCGAGCGCTGAAAGAGATACATCAGCGCCAGCAGTCCGACGTAGCCGAGCGCAGCGATAATGAGGAGCCACTTCAGGACGGTCATGTTTTCCCATAGCACGGGAATCTCCAGCAGGATTCGGTCTTGGGTTCTCGCTTTGGGTTGCCGCGGCAGCGCGATCCTCCTAGCCTCACGAAAACCGCCAGGGAGATCTGCCATGCCGCGCCTGCGTTATATCGAGGACAGCGAGAAAACCCCGCACACAAGCGCGCTGGTTGAATCCGCCAAAAAGACGGGCGCGCCAGACCCGCGCGTTGTAAGCATCATGACGCGCAGCGACGTCGGCACGGCCTGGGTCGAGTGCTGGAACAAGGTGCTTTACACGGGCCGGCTGCCGCACAAGCTCAAGGAAATGTGCCGCATCAAGATTTCGGTTGCGCATCAATGCGGCTATTGCTCGACCGTGCGGTCCAACGTTGCCAAGGCGGAAGGGCTGACCGAGGCGATGATCAACGACCTGTTCAACTACAATTCCAGCGCGCACTTCACGCCGCGCGAGAAGGCGGCACTCCACTACGCCGATTTGTTCAAGCAGGGCGAACACGCAATCGACAAGGATGAGGTCTACACCGAGTTGCAAAAGCATTTCAGCGATGAGGAAATCATTGAACTCGGCATGCTATGCGCCCAGACCGATGGGGTGGGAAAATTTGTAAAGTCGCTGAACGTGCTGAGCTGGGAGGACGCCTGCGCGCTCAATCCTAAATTAACGCAAGGGCCCGCCCAGGAAGCGGCGGAGTGACTGGCGCGGACGGCACGGGCCATGTCCGAAGTGATTTGCAGTCAACTACACGTTGATCGTTTGTTCACAATGCTGATCCGGCCGTCCGAAGCCCGCGACAACGACGCGATCTGGCGCATTCTGGAGCTTACTTTTCGCGCGGGCGAAACGTATCCGGTGCCACGCGATATTCCGCGGAGCGATGCGCTCGCCTATTGGCATTCGCCCGGCCATGCCGTGTTCATTGCCGAGGATTTAGGCGCGGCCGTCGGGACGTACTATTTGCGCGCGAACAATCGAGGTGGCGGTCAGCACGTGGCCAATTGCGGCTATGTCGTCGCGCCGGACGCGTTCGGTCGCGGTGTTGCCCGCGCCATGTGTGCCCATTCGCTCGATCAGGCGCGCGCGCGTGAATTTACCGCCATGCAGTTCAATTTTGTCATCGCCTCCAACGAGCGCGCTGTGCGGCTGTGGCAGGGCCTCGGCTTTGCCATTGTCGGCCGGCTCCCGGGCGCCTTCCGGCATCCTTGGCTTGGCCTCGTCGATGCCTATGTGATGATGCGAACTCTCTGATCCGCATCGATATTCGGGCCGGCAGACCGCCAGACTTCCAGCATCTGTTAAGGATAGTGCGAGCAACCGGCTGAGAATTTGCCTCGGTACGCGCAACCAATTGTTCGACTGCGCGTTGCTGCTGCGGGGGGTCTTGCTTCGTCCAGGAAGCGGCCTGACCAGGTTAATGCCAAGTAATGCCTTGGGTAACTGCGTAGCAGGCGGCCGGCAATGGATGAACCAATAGGACTTTTTGAGAGCGAATTCGAGTGGGCGGTCGCGGTGATGCATCCGGCGCCTGTGGCCGACAACGTAGTTCCGATCTCCGATGCCTTCCGCTCACATGGGGTTGTGCGCGAGCGCGAGCGCCGGTTTCGCGGGCTGCTCGATGCGTTGCCTGCAGCAGTCTATACGACCGACGCCGCCGGTCGAATTACCTACTACAACGACGCTGCCGCCGCGCTTTGGGGTCACCGGCCGCCGCTCGGATCGAGCGAGTGGTGCGGCTCCTGGAAGTTGTTCAGGCCGGATGGAACTCCGCTGCGTCACGACGAATGTCCCATGGCGGTCGCGCTCAAGGAAAATCGCGCGGTGCGCGGCACGGAAGCCGCCGCCGAGCGGCCGGACGGCACGCGCGTGCCATTCATTCCCTACCCGACCCCGATCCACGACGAGGCCGGCAAGCTGATCGGCGCCGTAAACATGCTGGTCGATATAACGGACCGCAAGCGCGCCGAGGAACAACAGGCGCTGCTGGTACGCGAACTGCATCACCGCGTAAAGAATACCCTTGCCACCGTGCAAGCGATCATGGGTTCGACGGCGCGCGTGGTCGACAACATCGAGGATTTCCAGACGGCGCTGTTCGGCCGCATTCAATCGCTTTCCAAGACGCACCTGTTGCTCGCCGACGAAGAGCGCGCGGCCGGAATTCGTCGACCTCCTGCGCAGCGAGCTCGACGCTTTCGATGACGGCAGCAATGGCCGGATCTCGCTACACGGTCCACCAGTCACCTTGTCGTCGCAGCTTGCTGTCTCGCTTGGCATGGCCATCCACGAACTCACGACCAACGCCGCGAAATACGGCGCATTGTCGGTCTATGGCGGCAAAGTCGAAGTAACTTGGAATGTCACCATTGACGCCACGCGGCAAACACTTGTCTTCGACTGGATCGAGAGCGGCGGTCCTCCAGTCACCGAACCAACGCGCAAAGGCTTCGGAACGCGTCTCCTGGAAATTGTGCTGCCAGGACAAATCCAGGCAAAGACCAAAATCGTCTACGAGCGCGACGGCCTGCGCATGCACTGTGTGGTGCCGTTGCCAACCGCGCAGATTTGAGACAAAGGCCGCGCGCGGACTTGTGATCAGATGTGCGCCGGACGGCGCTATAATGCCTGTCAGTGGCTCGTGACGTGACGCGTTCAAGAGCCGGACCGTCAGCTTTGATTCCGACTCCAGGCGCCACGCCATCCGGGCCGCAAGTCCTCGGAGGTGGCGTCATGCAAACTTCAAACGTTCTTGTCGGCGCCGGGACACGTCCCGCGCAACCGCTCATTCGCACCATTCACGTGAGCGATTTGCGCGATGCCCTGGCCAAGGGCGTCGATGATTTCTACGCGATGCCAACGCATGCAATGTTTCTTTGCATTATCTATCCGATTGTCGGCTTCGTGCTCGCGCGCCTCACATTTGGCTATTCCGTTTTGCCGCTGCTCTATCCGTTGATGACCGGCTTTGCCCTCATCGGCCCGGTTGCAGCGCTGGGACTTTATGAGATGAGCCGGCGTAAGGAAGCGGGCCTCGAGACTTCCGCAGCAAATGCGCTCGATGTGCTCGAGTTCATCCTCGGTCGGCGCCATCGCAGCCCTTGCATTTCTCCTGTTTGTCATTTTCATGATCTGGGTGGCGGTCGCCAACGCCATTTACATTGCGAATTTTGGCTATGCGCCACCGGCATCCGTCACGGCTTTCCTCCACGAAGTGCTCACGACGCGGGAGGGATGGACACTTATCATCGTCGGGAATGGCGTCGGGCTTCTCTTCGCAATTGTCGTGTTATCCATCGGCGTTGTTTCGTTCCCGCTGCTACTCGACCGCGACGTCGGGGCGGCGGTTGCGGTGCTGACATCGATTCGCGTCGTCACGCGCAATCCGGTGACCATGATGGTGTGGGGCCTAATTGTCGCGGCGCTGCTGGTCATCGGTTCACTGCCGCTCTTCTTCGGATTGACCGTGGTCGTGCCGATCCTCGGCCACGCGACCTGGCATCTCTACCGCAGGGTCGTCGAGCCGCAGGGAGCGCCATCGCCAACATTCCCGGCGAAACAGGACGCGCACCGTTACGCGGCCGATTTCCCGGCCGTCTTGTTTCCTTGGGCAAAATGACGGCGGCGCCCTGCCGTCAAGCCACTGCGGCGTAGCGGTGCGCCAGCATCGCCCGTTCGAATTTACGGGGTGCCATCGGCTTGGCGAACATATGGCCTTGCAGGAGGTCGAAGCCGAGATCGCGCACGACGAGGAAATCCGACTGTGTTTCCACGCCTTCGGCAACCGACCGTGCGCCGGAATTGCGGGCGATCGCCACGATTTCCGCGCAATGCGCCTGCTTGACCCTATCGTCGGCACAGCCGCGAATGTATTGGCGATCGACCTTCATCTCCACCACCGGCAGTTCGCGGCGCCCGGCGAGCGTCGCACCTTGCGCGTCGACGCCGTTGATCGAAATTCCTATATTGCGCGATGCGAGCTGGGCCGCCACGCGGCGCACCAATTCAAGCTCATTGACCAGATCGACACAATCAACCGCAATCAAGAAGCCGTTCTGCCGGACCTTGTCCGGAAGATGCCGCATCATGCTGTCGATAAAATGCATGTCCTCCAGCGCCAACAGCGGCAGGTGGATTGAGATCTGCACCTGATGATTGGCCGCTGCGAATTGCATGGAATCCGCGACCGATTGCGCGATCACGAATTGCGAGAGAGCATGAAGATACGGATCGTTGGTGGCCGGCACGAAATAGGCCGGTGATACGATACCCCATGTCGGATGGCGAACGCGGATGAGCGCTTCCGCGCCTTTCGGCACCAGCGACCGCGGGCTGATCTTGGACTGGTACCACAATTCAAGCCACCCGTTGCGAAGCGCCTCATCGACATCGACCGGCAACGCTGGTGGCGGCCGAACCGGCAGGAAGCACGCAAGGTTTGCGTCGAGGTCCCGGTCGCGAAACGGGGTCCCGAGCGGCGGCAGCATCGTCAGCCCCGCCTGCTCGCCAAATTCGTGGGTCCGTATCAGGGCCGCAGAACTGCGGCCGCCAAAGAGCATGACCCTGCCACCGTAAATCTGGCTTTGCAGCGCGCGCAGGACCATGCACACCTCGCCGCCGCCAGTGAGCGGCCCGAGCACGATCACATCGGGGCGGAATTCACGCAGCATCCCGCGGATATCAAGCGTGTCGGCCTCGCATGCAATAAATCCAAGCTCTTCGAGCATCTCGGCCAGAAACATGCGCACATGCGTCTTGTTCTCGACGATGCAGGCCCGCGGTGGAATTGGCCTGCGCCCGAATTGGACAACTTCACCTCGACGTTCGTCACTATGGTCGTGGATCATGGGTGCGGTCCCTCCCCGTCTGGTTACGCCACAAGTCCGGGCCGCATAAAACATTTAACGGCACACCGCCGTCTATCCCTTGCATCGCACAATCCTCAGACGGCTCCTCTCGCGGTTAACGAGATGATCGCGCGCCAATTCAAATTTGATTCAGATGAAAA
>CAWFEU010000008.1:0-366130 GCA_963815055.1 uncultured Alphaproteobacteria bacterium
ACGCGGGATTTGAAGCGCGTATCATTCCCGAGAACATTACGCTGCTGCCGAAGACCGCGAGCCAGACAACCGGCGGCAATGCGCTCAATGAAAAACTGATCATCGCCAAGAAAGGCGAAAGCGTCGCGACCATCCTGCGCGATCTCGGTGCTACGCCGGCAGACATCAGCGCCGTCATCCGCGTGCTCGGCCCGCGCGGCCTCGACGGTGGAATCAAGGAAGGTCAGAAACTGCGCGTGCTGATGGCGCCGGTTCTCGGCGGCCAGCGGCTGCAGCCGATCCGCGTGATCGTGGCTGGCGATTCCGGGATCGACGCTGTGGTGGCGCTTGCGGACACCGGGAGATATGTCTCGGTTGACGTCAAGAACGTCGACACTGAAGTTGCCGACAATTCAGACGACAACGGCGATGATGACGGCTCAGGCGTGCGGCTTTACCAAAGCGTTTATGAAACCGCGCTGCGCAACCGGATACCCCGCCCCATCATTGAAGACCTGATCCGCATCTACTCCTACGACGTCGACTTCCAGCGCAAGGTCCAGCCAGGCGATTCCTTTGAGGTTCTCTACGCAGGGGAAGAGGAGACGCCGGTCGCCGACAGCCGCAACGAAGTGCTGTTCGCGACGCTCACCGTCGGTGGAGAGACGAAGAAGTTCTATCGGTTCCAGTCGCCTGACGACGGCCTGGTCGACTACTATGACGAGACCGGAAAGAGCGCGAAGAAATTCCTGGTCCGCAAGCCGGTGCTTGCCGGCATCATGCGTTCCGGATTCGGCCTGCGACGCCATCCGATCCTTGGCTATACCAAGATGCACACGGGCGTGGATTGGGCGGCGCCCAGCGGCACGCCGATCTATGCCTCCGGCAACGGCGTCGTCGAGAAAGTCGGCTGGGAATCCGGCTACGGCAAATACGTCCGCATTCGCCACACCAACGGCTATGAGACTGCTTATGGTCACTTGACCGCGTTTGCCCGCGGTATAGATGAAAATACGCGCGTGCGTCAGGGACAAGTCATCGGGTTCGTCGGCTCGACCGGGCTTTCGACCGGTTCGCATCTGCACTACGAAATTCTGGTCAACGGCCGTTTCGTCGATCCGATGCGCATCAAGCTGCCGCGTGGCCGCGTACTCGAAGGGCAAATGCTCGCGGGCTTCGAGCAGGAGCGCGAGCGGCTGGACGGCATCATGGCGCGCAAGCCGGCACGCGTTGCCTCAAGCGCGCCGGCGACCCGCTAGCTCATTTCGGATGGTGTTTCCGCTTGTCATGGCCGGCCCGGCTGTAAACTTGTCCCGGCCATCTCGATTCTATAGGGCAAAGCATTGCCGACCTGAGCGGGATCACCGGGACACGGCCCTTCGGGCCGGCCCGGCAATGACAGACTCGGGTCAGGCCGCTTGCGCGAGCTTGCCGTTGAAGGTCAAGCCGAGCTTGTCACCGGAGATCGTGACCTTTTCGCCATCCTTGATCGTGCCTGCGAGAATCATCTCGGCGAGCGGATCCTGTACGGATTTTTGAATCACGCGCTTCAATGGCCGTGCTCCGTAGGCTGGATCCCAGCCTTTTTCAGCCAGCCAGTCACGTGCGCTTGGCTCGAGCTTGATGACGATCTTGCGATCGTCCAGAAGCTTTTGCAGGCGCGTCATCTGGATATCCACGATCCGACCCATTTCGGACTTCTTAAGGCGGTGGAACAGAATGATTTCATCTACACGGTTGAGGAATTCCGGACGAAACGCTGCACGCACCACCGTCATCACCTGGTCTTTGACAGCATCGGTGTCCTGGCCTTCTGGCTGATTCACCAGGAAATCCGCGCCGAGATTCGACGTCATCACAATCAGCGTGTTCCGGAAATCAACCGTATGCCCCTGCCCGTCAGTCAAACGGCCGTCGTCAAGCACCTGCAACAAAACGTTGAAGACATCCGGATGCGCTTTCTCGATCTCGTCGAACAGCACGACCTGATAAGGCCGGCGCCGCACGGCTTCGGTGAGCGCACCGCCCTCCTCATAGCCAACATACCCTGGTGGAGCGCCAATCAGGCGAGCAACCGCATGCTTCTCCATGTACTCCGACATATCGATGCGGATCAGCGCGTTGTCGTCATCGAATAAATACTCAGCCAAGGCCTTGGTCAGCTCGGTTTTGCCAACACCGGTTGGGCCCAAAAACATGAACGAACCGATCGGCCGGTGCGGGTCCTGCAAGCCCGCGCGCGCGCGCCGGACCGCGGTCGAAACCGCATGCACTGCGTCCTGCTGGCCAATCACGCGCTTGGCAAGCTCGTCTTCCATGCGAAGGAGCTTTTCCTTTTCGCCTTCGAGCATTCTGTCGACCGGCACGCCGGTCCAGCGGGACACGACCTGCGCAACGTGATCGGCAGTAACAGTCTCCTCGACCATGCTGCCTTTGCCACCCTTGGCCTCGGAGGCCTCGATGGTCTTTAGTTTTTTCTCCAGCTCCGGGATTCGGCCATAGGCCAATTCACCGGCGCGTTGAAACTCACCGCGACGTTGGGCGTTGGCAAGCTCGGCGCGCAATTGGTCGAGCTCGGTCTTGAGCTTTTGCGCGTCCGAGAGCTTTTCCTTTTCGGCTTTCCAGCG
The DNA here is from genome assembly GCA_963815055.1 of uncultured Alphaproteobacteria bacterium. GTDB lineage: Bacteria > Pseudomonadota > Alphaproteobacteria > Rhizobiales > Xanthobacteraceae > Pseudolabrys. The sequence goes on from CAWFEU010000008.1 coordinate 2,607, forward strand.
CGTGGTGATATCGGCCGACTGTTTCTCAAGTGACTTCAATTCTGTCTCGAGGCGCTTGAGGCGATCTTTTGAGCCTGGATCGGATTCCTTCTTCAGCGCCTCCTGCTCGATCTTCAGCCGCACGATTTCGCGGTCGATGGAATCGAGCTCTTCCGGTTTGGAATCAACCTGCATCTTCAGCCGCGCAGCTGCTTCATCGATGAGATCAATCGCCTTGTCCGGCAGGAACCTGTCCGTGATGTAGCGGTTCGACAGCGTTGCAGCACTGACGATTGCGGAATCCGCGATCCTCACACCGTGATGCTGCTCGTACTTGTCCTTGAGGCCGCGAAGAATGGAAATTGTATCTTCTACGCTCGGCTCAGACACAAAGACGGGCTGAAAGCGACGGGCGAGCGCGGCATCTTTCTCCACGTGCTTCTTGTATTCATCGAGCGTGGTTGCGCCGATGCAATGCAGTTCACCGCGCGCAAGTGCGGGCTTGAGCAGGTTGGATGCGTCCATAGCGCCATCAGCCTTGCCGGCGCCCACCAGCGTGTGCATCTCGTCGATGAACAGGATGATGCCACCGTCCGACGATGTGACTTCCTGCAACACCCCTTTGAGCCGTTCTTCAAATTCGCCACGATATTTTGCACCCGCGATCATGGCACCCAGATCGAGCGCGAGCAGCTGCTTGTCCTGAAGACTTTCCGGCACGTCGCCATTGACGATGCGCAGTGCCAGACCTTCGACAATCGCGGTCTTGCCGACGCCGGGCTCGCCGATCAGCACGGGGTTATTTTTAGTTCGTCGCGACAGCACCTGAATGGTGCGGCGTATCTCCTCGTCGCGCCCGATCACCGGATCGAGCTTGCCCTCCCGCGCCGCCTGCGTGAGGTCGCGCGCGTACTTCTTCAAAGCGTCATAGGCATTCTCGGCGGAGGCCGAATCCGCGGTACGCCCTTTGCGCAATGCATTAATGGCTGAATTCAGATTTTGCGGCGTCACCCCCGCCTTGGTGAGGATTTTTCCGGCCTCGCTGTCCTTCTCCAGTGCAAGCGCTAGCAACAGACGCTCGACGGTGACGAAACTGTCGCCGGCCTTTTCACCAGCCTTTTCGGCTGCGTCGAAAACCCGCGCCAGCGCCGGATCGAGATAGACCTGGCCGGCACCACCGCCGCTGACCTTTGGCCGCTTGGCGAGCAAGGCTTCGACGGCTTGCAGCGCTTGTCGTGACTGGCCGCCGGACCGATCGATTAGGCCCGCTGCCAACCCCTCGGGGTCGTCGAGCAAGACTTTGAGCAAATGTTCAGGGGCGAATTGCTGGTGGCCCTCGCGCAGGGCAAGCGATTGCGCCGATTGGACGAACCCGCGGGCGCGGTCGGTGTATTTCTCGAAATTCATGCCTCAACTCCCTCGGCCCATGATGGCGCCGGTCTCTGCCGGGCCCCGTTAAGGCGACCCGGTTCGTGCATTATGTGGGTGCATTTATTGCAGTTTGAAGAGGTGGCTCGCTTGATATAGGTCAGCATTAATCCTTTCCGGGGCGGCTGTTAAAGTGGCCGAGAAATCAATGACATCCGAGCCCGCTTCGCTTCGCTCCATCTATCGATACCCGGTCAAAGGACTGTCGCCGCAGCCGATGGAGCGCAGCCCGCCTTGCGGTTGGTCAGACGATCCCGGCCGACCGGCTCTATGCCATCGAGAATGGCCCCTGCGGGTTCGATCCTGCCGCCCCTGCCTATTTTCCCAAGCAACGCTTCCTGATGCTGATGCGCAATGAGCGCCTGGCGGCGCTGCGGACTGACTACGACGAAGATGACCACACCCTGACTATTCAATGGGAGGGCCGCCAGGCGGCCCGCGGCGACCTGCGCAGCAAGGATGGAAGGCTCGCGATCGAGGCCTTTTTCCGCCGTTTCATGCCGGAGGAATTACGCGGTCCTCCGAAAGTGTTGCATGGCCGAGATCACAGCTTCTCGGATGTTGCCAGAAAGGTGGTGTCGATAATCAACCTCGCCTCTGTGGCGGCGGTGGAGGAGGCGGCCGGCGCGCCGGTAAATCCATTGCGTTTTCGTGGCAATCTCTACGTTGCGGGTTGGCCGGCCTGGCGTGAATTCGACTTGCTCGGCCTCGAACTGGCGATTGGCCAAACCGCGCGGCTGAAAGTGGTCAAACGAATTCAGCGCTGCGCGGCCACAGATGTAGATCCCGAAACCGGAATCCGTGACCTCACCATTCCGCGCACGTTGCTGGAGAATTTCGACCACACCGATTGCGGCGTCTATGCCGAGGTCATCGCCGCCGGAGACATCAGCATTGGTGACTTAGTTTATACCGTAGCGCCCTGACTCCGGCGGTATGACAATAAAAAACGCACCCTGCATACGACACAACAGGGCGCGTTTTTATTATCTAACATAACTCAGTTAGCCGCCGGGCAACACATAGGCGCTGATGCGTCCAGCCGGATAGACGGATTCGGCAACGGTGTGATTGTGGTTGCCGGAGACAATGATCGGATTGCCATTCGGATCAACGCCGCTGACCACACCAACATGGCCGCCGCCGCGGCGGCCCATCACGGCGATGGCGCCTACCTGCGGTCCGCTCACACGCTGACCGTAGTGCGCATAGGCCCTGGCGAGATTGCCACCGCCAGAATGACCGGTGCGCTTGAGCACCATGTCCATGAACGCGCCGCACCATAGGCTTCCGCGTCCAGTCGGGTTAGTCCCGATATACTTGCGTGCTTCGCTGACAAGTGAATTGCCGGTGGCTCCGCCATAGGCTGAGTTTGAATGCGACTGGGCCTGAGCACGCGCCTCGGCGACGGCAATGGATCGGCGGCCGTGGCGGCGGCCTCGGCCGATGGTTTCGCCGCCCGTCATTTCGGCCGCTTGCTTTGCAGTGAATGAATAACGCACGTCTCGATCAGCACCAATCTGGGGCTGCACTGCGGTCTGCACGACCGCAGCTCGAGAGTGCTTATGGTGGTAGAGGGGTCTTGCGAGGGCCGTTGTTGCAAGAGCCGCAACCGCCACTGAACACAACAGAACTGCCGCCCGTCTGGTTTTAAGTGTCATCAGATTAGTCCCCTTAGCTATACAAGCAATGCACCTGGAACAAATAGAATCTCTGCCAAGCGCGGTGTCCAAACGCCGTTCCGGTATGTCATTTTCGTGATCATTGGAAGGTCATTTCGTGGAACGCATAGCGGCTATTCCATCGGAATACCGGCGACAAAAAAAATATACCTATCGGGAAAGTTGATTTACTCATTGCAATACTCAAATACTGTTTTCGTAACCACTTTTACTTCAGGACAAAGTTATGCCCGCGCCGCAACACAGTTAAAGTTGCTGCGCTGCACTTTCAGACCGGGGTATATGCGTGAAGCGACGCCGCCTCAGCCCTGCCGGCTGAGGAGAAAAACGGCTTGTTCCCCAAAAAGGTTCCAGAACCACCAGGGGGCATTGAGGCGGAGCGGTTTGCCCCAGGCGTTTAGGGCCACAGCCTTTTCCATTTGAACCCCGATTTCCGTGCAGAGCTGACGGAAGTCCTTGATGGTGCAGTGATGAATATTGGGCGTGTCGTACCAGCTGTAAGGCAGGATGTCGGTCTGCGGCATGTGGCCGGCAAAGAGCAACTGAAGCCGGACCTGCCAGTGGCCGAAATTGGGAAATGACACGATCGCGTGGCGCCCGATCCGGAGCATGTGTTCCAGCGCCGCGCGCGGATGGCGGGTCGCCTGCAAGGTCTGTGACAGGATAACGTAGTCGAACGCGTCATCCGGATAATCGCCAAGATCGGTGTCGGCGTCGCCCTGAATGACCGCGAGCCCTTTCGCCACACATTCATTCACGCCTTCGCGAGAAAGTTCGATGCCGCGGCCATCAACGCCACGGCTTTCACTGAGGATCCGCAATAGCTCGCCATCGCCGCACCCGACATCAAGCACCTTGGCGCCACGCTCGACCATCTCGGCGACCAGTACCAAGTCAACGCGAGCGCCACCCGGCGTGCGCGCGATGTTGGCAACGGTCAGTTCGGAGTTATCGCGCTTGAGCATGCTCATTGACCGACTTTGGGCCCAAGTCCGCGCGCCTTGCCAGCTCCGTCGAGAAAGCCGCGCACGATTGCGAACAATTCCGGTTCGTCGAGCAGGAAGGCATCATGGCCCTTATCAGTGACGATTTCGGCAAAGGAGACGCGCGCACCGGCGGCGTTCAGCGCATGCACGACGGCGCGCGATTCCGATGTCGGGAACAACCAATCGCTGGTGAATGAAATCAGGCAGAAACGGGTCGGCGTGCGCTTGAAGGCGTTCGCCAGCACTCCGTTATGATCGGCGGCAAGATCGAAATAATCCATCGCACGCGTCAGATAGAGATAGGAATTCGCGTCAAATCGCTCGACGAACGAAATGCCCTGGTGACGCAAATAGGATTCCACCTCGAAGTCCGCGTCAAACGAGAAGGTCGGATTCTCGCGATCCTGAAACTTGCGTCCGAATTTCCGGTGAAGCGCAGCGTCCGACAGATAGGTGATATGCGCGCCCATGCGCGCGACCGCGAGCCCACGCCGCGGATTGGTGCCTTCCAGATGATAGCGGCCACCACGCCATTCCGGATCGGCCATGATTGCCTGCCGGCCCACCTCATGGAACGCGATGTTCTGCGCAGAATGACGCGTGGCGCACGCGATTGGCAGCGCCGAAAACACGCGCTGCGGGTAGCTCGCCGCCCATTGAAGAACCTGCATGCCGCCCATCGAACCGCCGGCAACCGCGAATAAAGAGTCAATGCCAAGATGATCGAGCAACATGGCCTGCGCTCGCACCATGTCGCGGATAGTAATGACGGGAAAATCGAGCCCCCATGGCTTTCCAGTCTTCGGATCGGTTGATGACGGTCCAGTTGTACCCATACAGGCGCCGACCACATTGGGGCAGATCACGAAATAACGTTCCGTGTCGACCGGCTTGCCGGGACCGACCATTGTCTCCCACCAGCCCGATTTCTTGGTAACCGGGTGCACGCTTGCCACATGCTGGTCGCCGGTCAGAGCATGACAGATCAGCACCGCATTGCTGCGCGCAGCATTAATGGTGCCATAGGTCTTGTAGGCGATCTGGAACGGGGTCAGTTCAACGCCGGCGTCGAGCTTGAGCGGGTTGTCGGCCCCAAAATGGGCGACAAGCAAATCGTGCGGCTGATCCGCCTCCAGCGGAGCATCCCGGGCCTCACGTGCACTCGTCAAATTAGCCTCGGGCATATCGCCTGTGCGCTCCCGGCACTACCCGCATCGCGGGCCGATTAATAGAGGTTTACTGTCAACCTAGCAGGCTTCAGTCAACGTTTTCTTTGATTTCAACGCTCAGCCCTCTTATCAATGCCGCCATGGTGAAAGCACCCCAAACAGCCGCGCTGGCAGATTTACGCAAGGAGATCGACCGGATCGACGAGGCGATGCACCAGCTCTTGATGGAGCGCGGCGAGATCATCGATCGTTTGATCGCGGTCAAGCGCAGCCAGGATACGGGCACCTCGGCTTTCCGGCCCGCGCGCGAAGTCGAGATGATGCGCCGACTGGTCAAGCGGCACAAAGGCATTTTGCCGGTCGATACGGCCGAAAGCATATGGCGGATCATCATCTCGACTTTTACTTTTGTGCAATCCCCGTTCTCGGTACATGCGGATCTGTCCGCCGGCGATGCGCTGATGCGGGATTCCGCGCGGTTTCATTTTGGCTTCACAGTTCCGTTCGTCCCACATATGGGCGCGGCCGGCGTGGTTGCTGCGGTGTCTGATTCCAAAGGCGATCTCGGTCTCGTGCCTGCTTCAGATGTAGGGTCAGGAGGCGCCTGGTGGAGCGCGCTCGAATTCGATGCCGCGCCCAAAATCATTGCGCGCCTGCCTTTCGTTGAGCGCCCCGATCACCCTGCTGCGTTGCCTGTGTTCGTCATTTCCAGGGTGGCGCCGGATGCCATGGCGACGGAGGCCGCCGTGTGGAGCGTGCGGGTGTCTGGGTGGAGCGCCAAGGCCGCCGAAGCTCTGTCGGAGCAGGCGGAATTCATTGCCGTGCCCGACCGCGCCTTCGACGGAGCCGCGTTACTGGTGACCTTTCCAAAGGATGCTGACCTTAAATCGATGACCGCGGCCTTGATTAAGGCTGGCGCAACTGTGCGCTCGGCAGCCCTCGTCGGAAGCCACGCAACCCGCTATACGATTGCCGCCGACAAGGCCTGATCGTTCGGAATAACGTCCATGACTGCAAATCGCCCGCAACCACGCCCCGGCGTGCTCGATATTGCCCCTTATGTTCCGGGCAAGAGCTCCGCACCCGGAGTCGCGAAGGTTTTCAAGCTTTCCTCCAACGAAACGCCGTTGGGGCCAAGCGCGAATGCGCTCGCGGGCTATCGTGCGATCGGCGAGCACCTGGAAGACTATCCGGACGGTTCGGCATCAGCCTTGCGCGAAGCGATCGGCGCCGCCTTCGGCCTCGACCCGGATCGCATTGTGTGCGGAGCCGGTTCGGACGATTTGCTCAATTTGATCGCGCGCGCCTATCTCAAGGACGGCGACGAAGGGATCTATACGACGCACGGTTTTCTGGTTTACCCGATCGCAATCACGGGCACCGGCGCGAAGGCAATTGCCGCGTCCGAAAAGGATTTCACGGCGAACGTCGACGAGATCCTCAAAGCGGTGACGCCAAAGACGAAAATCGTGTTTTTGGCCAATCCAAATAATCCCACCGGAACCTACGTCCCGTTCGACGAGGTCAAACGGCTGCACAAAGGACTTCCCGCGCATGTTCTGCTCGTGCTTGACGCCGCCTATGCGGAGTACGTGCAGCGAAACGATTACGAGTCCGGCATCGAGTTGGTCGCCACTACCGATAACGTGGTGATGACGCGCACCTTCTCGAAGATCTATGGACTGGCAGCTCTGCGGCTGGGATGGATGTATGGCCCCGCGCATATCATCGATGCGATAAACCGCATCCGCGGACCATTCAACGTCAATGCGCCGGCAATCGCTGCAGGAATTGCGGCGATTCAGGATACTGCGCATGTGGATCGCGCGCGCGCACACAATACGCAGTGGCTTGCCTGGCTCACCAACGAGCTTGGCAAGCTAGGTCTTGCCGTGACACCAAGCGCTGCGAACTTCGTCCTCATGCACTTCCCCGAGGTCAAGGGCCGCACCGCCCGGGACGCCGACGCGTTCTTGACAAAGCGCGGGCTCATCCTGCGCCAGGTCGGCGCCTACAAGCTGCCAAATGCGCTTAGAATGAGCATCGGCACCGAGGAGGCCAACCGTTTGGTGGTGCAGGCGCTCAAGGAATTCCTGGGGAAAGCAGAGTGAACAAGCCGGCCACCCTGTTCAATCGCCTGGCCCTCATCGGCGTCGGGCTGATCGGCTCCTCAATTGCGCGCGCGGCGCGCGCGCAAGGCGCCGCGCGTTCGATTGTCGCGACAGCACGCTCTCCGGAAACGCGCCGGCGCGTTGCCGAGCTCGGCCTTGCCGACCAGGTGGTCGAGAGTAATGCCGCCGCCGTCGAAGGCGCCGATCTTGTCATTGTCTGCATTCCCGTTGGCGCATGCGGTCCGGTCGCGAAGGAAATAGGCCCGCATCTTTCCGCCGGCGCAATTGTCTCTGACGTCGGCTCGGTCAAGGGTTCTGTTGTGCGCGACATGACCCCGCACCTGCCCGGGAACGTTAGTTTCGTACCGGCGCATCCGGTCGCAGGGACGGAGTATTCCGGTCCCGACGCCGGATTTGCGGAATTATTCGTCAATCGCTGGTGCATTCTGACACCACCAAAGGGCACCGACCCGAAGGCCGTCGAAAAACTAGCGGCCTTCTGGCGCCTTCTTGGCGCCAATGTGGAAGTCATGGCGCCCGATCATCACGACCTTGTGCTCGCGATTACCAGTCATTGCCACACCTCATCGCCTACACGATCGTTGGCACTGCCGACGAACTTCAAGCAGTGACACGCTCGGAGGTATTGAAGTTTTCCGCAGGCGGTTTCCGCGATTTCACACGCATTGCAGCATCTGATCCGACAATGTGGCGCGACGTGTTCCTTGCAAACAAGGACGCCGTCCTGGAAATGCTCGGCCGCTTCAACGAAGACGTTTCGGCGCTGACAAAGGCAATTCGCAAAGGCGATGGTGACGCGCTGTTCGAGCAGTTTGCCCGCACTCGCACGATCCGGAAAGGTATTGTCGAGATCGGTCAGGATTCGCCAGCACCGGATTTCGGCCGGCCGCATCCGGGCCTGCAACCATTGCCCAAGCCCTACGCGGGCGAGGACGACTAGCGCATCCATCAAATTGTTTTTGCCAGCCTGCGCCGTCGTTCCGCGGCTGCAGCCAATTGTTTTGCCGTTGTTGCGATCACAGCCTTGATGAACAACCGCCAAAACCAGCCGGTACCAAAATATTTCGGGTCGAACGACGCGTGCCAGGCAATCGTCGTTTTTTCACGACTCGTCTGAAGGAGCTCGACTTCGGCACGATAGTCCCGCAGCGGAAAGCCGGATAGCAGCGCATAGGCCAATTTGCGGTCCGGGATAAGTTCGGTGATTTCCTCGCACGAACGGCTAACCTTGGTGGAAAAGACGCGAATGGCTCCGACACCGTATGTCTCATGAGATCCGGATCGCTCTAATTCAAATGAATCGAACATCGCCCACTGCGGCCAGGTTGACCCATCCTTCAGCAAGCCAAATATGATCGCCGGATCCGCGCGGCAATCGACCGTCACGGAGACCTCAATTCGAACTCATCGCAGGTTTCCAGAATTCAGTTGACTGATGCCGGCAGGCCCGCAGGATTAAAACAAAGCCGGTGCGCTACCGATCGGAACCGGACCCAGAAAAATCGCTCCGTCGGAAAAGCGTAACGGCAGCGTTACGGCGCGCTTGCCTTCAAGCGTCGTCTGCTCGCCAATCATATTGATGCCGAGCGATATGTTGGCGCCCGCCTGCTGCCGGGCAACGTCGCCGAGACCCGGCGCAAGCCGGTCAAGAGCACCGACGAGTTTGTCCATATTCGGCGATGTTTGCACCTGTTGCTGTGCCCCGATTACGGCCAGAAACTGATCGAGCCCAGCCATCGTTACCCGCAATTGGCCCTCCAGCCGGCCACTATTGTTGATCGACAACGTGCCGGCACCGACAGCGAGTATTTCGCCCTGCTGGATGTGCGCCTGCGTAATGTCGATGCGGCCGCCCTCCGCCTGCATCTCGCGGAAACGAACAGACCAGGGCTTTGGCGAAAAATCGTTCAAGCCACGGAGCACCGCCGTCGCAGTCGCATCGATCGGATGGCTAGCAGCCGGGTGCAAGGTGGGCGCCGACGCCTGATCGAGCTGCAACGCGACTTCAATCACTGGCTTGTTTGCGGCAGATCCTTCGGCCATCCGACCGTGAACCTCAATATGCTTGGCCCGCAAAATGTTCTGCCGTGCAGCGCCGACCACGCGATCGACCGTCGGCCCATCGAATACGAGTGATACGCGTTGGGGCGCCGCCGGCGTACCGCGTACACTCGACTGCGCCAGGGTCCAGTTGGCGATGATTTCCGGCGATTTTCCTGGTTCACCAATGGTCAGCGGGCCATGGATTTCGCTGATGAGCAGCCCGGGCTGATAAACCTGCGCTACGACCGTGAGGCCGTCAGCCTTCAGCTCAATCGGCGGCTGGTTGCTGCGGAACAGTGCGGAGGCACCGCCGCAACTGACTTCAATGCGGAATGGATAACCGCCGACTTCCTGGGAACCACAGTTGTAGATCCGTCCGGACTTTGCCTCGCGCGTTCGCCAGCCTTCGATCGCCTCTTGTGCCTTGGTGGCTGCAAATTTCCAGAACCCGGTCCACCCGGCGACCAATGCCAGCACGATGAAAAGCAAAATCGTATAGCGGCGCCCGGTCCGACGGCGCGACTGAAGGCTTGCTGGGTTGCTCACCATCGGATTTCAAAACCTGCCGAATGCGGCGTTTGTGCGCCCGAGCCAGGCACTCGGGTTGCATGGAAGCCGCCACCCTGTTAGGCGAACGCAATTCGCTGTTCCCGTCAACGCCGTGGTCCAATTTCCTCACCACGATGAATGCACGCCCAAATCAAAGCAATGAGGACCTGTGGGTCTTCGGCTACGGGTCGCTCATGTGGCGGCCCGGTTTCGATTTTTTGGAGCGTCGCAATGCACGGCTGGTGGGTGCCCATCGCGCTCTTTGCGTGTACTCGTTTGTGCACCGCGGAACCCCGGAAAAGCCCGGCCTCGTGTTTGGCCTCGACCGCGGCGGCAATTGCCGTGGCATTGCCTATCGGGTGACGTCGGCGCGGCGCGCCGAAACGATCGAATATCTGCGCGCCCGCGAACAGGTCACCCGGGTTTATCGGGAGGCGTGGCGCAGGGTGTGGCTCGACGACGACCCCCAAGCCGGCGTGCATGCGCTTTGCTACGTCGTTGACCGGGGTCATCGCCAATACGCCGGCCGGCTGAACATCGCCGAGCAATTGCACTATGCCCGCCAGGGCCACGGCCGTTCGGGCGCCTGTCGAGACTACGTGCTGGCAGCGGTAAAAGAACTGCAATCACTGGGCATTCGCGATGCCGAGCTGCAGGTTCTGGCCGAACAGCTTAAGGGCATTCACCAATCGTCCGGCACATGATTCCCCGGAAAGCTTCGACAGCTTCAGCCAGGCGAGGATTCGTCTGGCGGCATTTTCGCCCGGCCCTCTGCAATCAGGCGTGCAGTCGCAGTTTCTATGTCATTCTGCAAACACGCAAAGAATGTATCTTTGTCGAGACCCGGTGCAATTGGATCAAGGATTTCCGCAACCACAGTGCCAGGGAAACGGCGAAGCGAACGGCGCGGCCAGAACAAGCCCGAGTTGAGTGCAACTGGCACGCAAGGCACGCCCCCGGCGGCATAAAGGTGCGCCACACCAAACTTGTAGCGCGGCTCAGCCCCCGCGGGCCGACGGGTACCCTCGGGGAAAATGATGAGCTGGCGATTGTCGGCCAGCTCGATGCGCGCGCGATCGATCATGGCCGCGAGCGCCTGCGATCCGGCACCTCGATCGACCGGCACCATGCGCCCCTTAATGGTGAGCCAGCCGAAGACTGGAATCCACTGAAGCTCCCGCTTGAGAATGAACACGGGATTGTCGATCAACGGCAAAAGCGCGAATGTTTCCCACGCCGATTGGTGCTTGGAAGCAACGATGATCGGGCCCTTGGGAATCTTCTCCCGGCCGCGGACTTCATAATCAATGCCCGCGACGACGCGCAGAGAGCAACAGATTGGCGCGCGCCCATGATTTCGCCACGGCGATAATTGCGCGATAGGGCATGAAGAAAGTCGGCAACGCCGCAATCAAGTACACAAATGTGTTTAAATAAAACAGCACGTTGAAAGCAGTCGATCGCAATAGAATGACCACCGCAACGCTCCTTCAAATGGCGCTATCGGAATCGATACGCATGCGCGTGCATGCGAGCAGATATTTCATGTATTCCAGGAAGAGAAGTCGCGCCGAATCCCAATTCGACCACCAGGGTTCAGCTTTCGCCTTTTCCGAGATGACCGGATAGGCGATCAAGGTGACATCAGGAAGCTGGTGTTCAAGCTCGGCCATGGCCCGTGGCATGTGCCAATTCGAGGTCACGACGATCAACGAGTTAAAATTGTGTGCGCGTGCCCAACGCCTGGTTTCAAGCGCATTGCCGTACGTATTAAGCGCTGAACGATCGAGGTCGATGCAGCAGTTAAAGTATTTCGAATACAGCGGTGTGAGACGAGCGATTTCGCGTGCGCTTGTGTCGCGATGCACGCCGGTAATCAACAAACGCTTGCCGCGTTCAGTCGCCAATAGTTCGATAGCGTCGGGGATACGTGCGGCAGCACCGGTGAGAGCCACAATGCCGTCGGCTTTATCGTTGAGCGATACTTCGTCTCCAGCAATGCGCGAGACGAACAAACCGAACCCGATTGCGAGCAGGAGCGACAGCCGTGGCCCCGACGGCCATGGTCAGAAATCCTATCCAACGGGCAACCCCGGCGAGCATGTCAGTCGATCGCTTCCAGCGTGCTGTTGACCGTATGCCGCGACGTTAATGCGGTCACCACCGCAATCAGCGCGACCTGGCATAGCACTGCGATATAACCGGCCCAACCAATTGAAAATGACCCGAATAGTGCCGATGTCTGGTCACCGCCCGCGGTGCCGGCAAACCACCGGCTGACGAGCCCGGCAAGAGCAAACAAATTATCGCCGCACCACCACCGATGGCGCCGCCTTGCAGACCAAGAAGCAAGAAATGGTGCTGGAAGTTTCGGGCAATAAATCCATTTTTGGCACCGACAAAATGCAACACCTCGATGACCGCCTTGTTTGTCGCCATTGCCCCGCGCGTGGCGAAAGTGACCGATAATATTGTCGCCGCAAACATCAGAATCAAAGCACAAAGACCAGCGGCGACAGCCGTGCCGGCCATGGCTCGCATGCGATCGATCCATCCGCGATGATCGTCAAGCATGGCGCCCGGCACCTGTTCGGCCAGCAGGCGCCTCAATTGTGCAAGATCCGGCGTTGCATCCGATGCAAGCTTGACGATGATCAACCGCGGGACCGGCAGCTCATTCAGCGAGAGGCCGGTGCCGAGCCATGGTTCAAGAAGTTTGGTCAGATTCCTCTTTCGAGTAAGGCCGAACCTCGGCGATGCCCGGGAAATGCCCGTGCAACCGACACAGCCTTGTCCACGAGGCTATCCACATCGCGACCAGGCGCCGGAATGACTTGAATGGTCACCTCACGGGAAATTTCCGACTGCCACTCGCCCGCCGCTCGACTGACCAGTATTGCCGCGCCGGTCGTGAGTGATGCGAGGAAAGTCATAATCGCAACGACCGCGATAAGTGCACGCCCGGAAATGGAATTGCGCGGCACCAGCGGGGTCTCGAAATGCGGCAAAAGCTCTTCCGGCTCGCGCATCGCCATGCTCAATTTGCTCGGCATGTAGTCAGTCATCGTGCTTCCTCAGTCGTAAATATGGAGCCGGCCGTCGTGCAGAACGAGGCGGCGCGCGTCGTATTGATCCATTAAGCGCGATGTCATGGGTGGCAATCACGACCGATGTCCCCGACTTGTTGAGTTCGACGAACAGTCGCAGAAGCCGTTGCGCCAGGCTGGGATCGACGTTCCCCGTCGGCTCGTCGGCGAGCAGCAATTGTGGCCGTGCAATCACCGCGCGAGCGATCGCAGCGCGCTGCTTTTCACCGCCCGAGAGCACAGGCGGCAATGCCCACATTCTCTCACCGAGCCCTACCCAATTCAGCAATTCGATCACTTCGTCTCGATAGCTGTCCTCGGGGCGGCCCATCACCCGCAATGGCAATGCGACATTCTCATAGGTCGTCATATGGTCGAGAAGACGAAAATCCTGAAAAACAATACCGATGCGCCGCCGCAACGTCGCTACGGCATCGCGTGAAAGAGTCGCGACGTCGTGGCCGAACTGAGTGATCAACCCGCGGGTTGGCCGCATGGACAGGAATAACAGGCGCAGGAGGGAGGTCTTCCCCGCACCGGAGGGGCCGGTGAGAAATTGGAAAGAATGCGGTTCGATCCGGAACGTGAGGTCGCGCAGAACCTCTGGCCCCAAGCCATAGCGTAGTCCCACGTTCTCGAATCGGACCACCCACCCCTCTCCAACTAATTCCCCGCTATAGGCCCGTCGAATCGCTTCGCGGCAGGCCCCGCAGGCCAATGCCGGAAACGCCGTCCCGCGAACCCCGATGAGCGCCCGGAACTGCGCTTTTACAAGATTATCACCGGGCCGCCATAGCAGCGCGGGGGAAAAGCCCAAAATCTCCCGCGTTTCCGGGCCCTGCCATGGTTTCCGATCCATTAACGGACGGCTGGTACGTTTGGGGCACCCAAATACCCGTGACCACGATGCCATGCTGATTGCCTGTCCGAACTGCGCCACCTCCTACAATATCGAACCGGCCTCGCTGGGCGCGGCCGGCCGTACTGTTCGTTGCGCCCGCTGCAAGACGACGTGGTTCGCGAGCGGCCTGGAGACGGCCCCGGAAATGGCGGCGTCTGCGAATGACGCCTTTGCGGATGGCGAAGCGCGCGCTCCTGTCGGTGTCATACGTCCCGATGAACCGCTCCCCGGCACCGATACAGATGCGATGCCGGCTGAACGAGACGGCGAAGATGCGAGTGGCGCAAGATGAGTCACCGCAGACGGTCCGAATCCGGAACCCGTGACCATCGCGGATGCGCCATCGGTGGTCCCGACCATCGAACCCCGACCGCAGCCTCATTCAGCCGCTAAACCTGGAAATCGACGAAGCCGACAACTTCGTAGCACGACGCAAACGGTTGCAGGCGCGCCGCGTTAAGGCTCGCCGTTCTTCACACTGGACGGCGCTCATCCTCGTGCTGTTTGCATTTAACGTGGCACTGATCGGAGCGCGCAGCGAAGTTGTGCGCTTCTTTCCGCAGACAGCTTCTCTGTTTTCTGCGATCGGGCTGCCGGTCAACCTGCGAAATCTGAAATTCGAAAACATGCGAATTTCGAAGGAAACGCAGGAAGGTTTGTCCGCGCTTGTCATCGAAGGCAGCATTGTCAGCATTGCGAGTAAACCGACTGAAGTACCCCGCCTGAGATTTGCTGCACGCGATGCCGCGGGCCAGGAGGTTTACACGTGGAGTTCGATGCCGAGCCGCAGCACGATCGGCCCCGGCGAAAAGCTCGAATTCCGCAGTCGCCTTGTCTCGCCACCTGAAAGCGCAACAGACGTTGTCGTTCGTTTCTTTGGCCCGCAGGACGCAGTCGCGGGAGCCAAATAAGGCGATGGCGCGGATCCTCATCGCGGAAGATGACGACGCCGTACGTAATTTTTTGGTACGTGCCCTCGGCGACGACGGGCATGATCTCACCGAGGCTGCCGACGGAGCGAGCGCCCTCGAGGCGCTCAATCAGGCCAAAGGCAACTTCGACCTGCTCCTGTCAGACGTAAAGATGCCGATCATGGACGGCATAGCACTCGCGCTCGAAACCGGCCGCAGCCATCCCGACGTCGCGATCATGCTGATGACCGGCTATGCAGACCAGCATGAACGGGCGCACGGACTGGATGCGCTCGTGCACGACGTACTTGCAAAACCATTTTCGGTCGATCAGATCACCAGCGCTGTGCGCGAAGCCCTGGTCTGGCGGCACTAACATCTGCTCACCAGGCATGCAATTCGTCCGTCAGAAATCCTTGAGCAGGCGCTCAATGTAATCCAGCTCGAGCTGCGGGCGGAAGCCTTCGCCAAATCGCTTCCGCAGTTCCTCCAGGATACGACGCGCACGCTGGGCATCGATCTCGCCCGGTACTTTCACCGTGACATCGTCGCCATAGTCGCGCCCGCGCAACGGCCGCCCAAGCGGATCGGTATCCTGTTGGGCTCGGGCCTGGCCGCGGCCAGGCCGCCCATTGGGACCTGGGCCCATGCCCTGCTGCTGCATCGACTGGGCAAGCCCTTGGGCGCCCTTTGCGCATGGCATTCCAGACGCGCGGCCCTGGCTGTCGACGGCATTATCGGCGTCACCTTCGCCCAACTGGCCTTCGGCCTGACCCATGGCCTCGCCGGCATCGCCGAGCTGGCCCATTTCATTGCCCTCGCCTTGCTGGCCGGGTTGGCCGAGCCCATGCTGCTGGAGTTGGTCCAGCAGCTTATTGAGCCGATCACGCAGACCTTGCTGGTCCTGACGTAGATCGCCCATCTGGTTCTGGCCCTTCTGGCCGCGCTGACGATCGCGCCGCAAGTCCTGACCTTGCCGGAATGTTTTGTCGCGCAATTGCTGTTGCTTGCGGATCACGTCACCAAGCTCGTCAAGCGCCGACATCATGTCGTCATCGCCGTCGTCATCGCCCGAGGCGCCAGGCCGCGCCATTTGCAGGTTCTCGAGCATTGACTGCAACTGATCGAGCAACTGGCGCGCAGCGTCCTTGTTGCCGGAACGCGCCATCTGCTCGAGCCGGTCGAGCATGCTCTTGAGGTCTTGCTGGCTGAGCGTGCGCGTATTGCGGTCGAGCGGACGCGCGAGCTGCTGAGGATTTTTGCGTAATTCCTCGGCGAGGGCCTGGAGAAATTTATCCATGGCCGCTCGCAATTGCTCCATCAGTTTTTTGATTTCCTCTTCGCTGGCGCCGCGTTCAAGCGCCTGACGCAAGGCCTCCTGTGCCTGGCGCAACGCTTGCTCCGCCTGCGATACATTGCCGTCCTCCAGCTGGACAGCCATGTCCCAAAGCCGCGCCACTACCTCGCGCAGAGCGTCATCGCTCTTGGCGTATCTCGAGATCGTGATAGATCGAGCGCAAACCGAGAAAGACTGCCGGATTCCGGCGTGAAACGTTCCGGCGCGATGCTCAATGCGTCAAGAGCCGTAAGCACCAACGGCTTGGTCTCGGCA
Source organism: uncultured Alphaproteobacteria bacterium (assembly GCA_963815055.1). GTDB lineage: Bacteria > Pseudomonadota > Alphaproteobacteria > Rhizobiales > Xanthobacteraceae > Pseudolabrys. The sequence goes on from CAWFEU010000008.1 coordinate 19,085, forward strand.
TCGAGCGCCAGATTACGCCGCTGCTCAATCAATGCACGCGCCAAAGGCTTGACGAATATCCGTTGCGGCAACGTCATCTCGCGCGGCTGGCTGCGTCCCTCGTTGCCCGCCTCGTCGCGTGCCGTCAGGGTCATGACAACGTCTGCGCCGGCCCAAGCATGCTCCGTCAAATCATGGGTGGTCTGCGCCGCGCCGGAGCGCGTACGCGCTTGCGGTAACGTGAGCGCATAGTCCGGCGCCGTGAACAATGGATGGCGTGGCTTTTCGGAGGATTCTTCGTCCTTCAGCGCAAAAGTAGCTTTCGCTTCAACGACGCCGTAGTCGTCGTCCATCTTGTAATCAAGTCTCAAAGCTCCGCGCGCTTGCCGTTCCGGATCTTTGGTGAGTTCGATCGTCGGCGCACGGTCGGGGATCGCCGTGAAATTCCAAACCAGATCGCTGCCAAGCACGCCATGAACTGCAGCAGAACCGTCGCCCTTAATGATCAGCCGGCGCTCCTCGGTACCGGCCGGCAGCGGCGCACGCGCTTCCGCCGGGGCGTCTTCAAGGCCACCATGGCGCACGATATCGAAGTTGACCTTTCCGGTCGCGCGGATCACCAATTGACTGCCCGCTGGCACAGCCACGGGTGCAGCTTGCCTGCGCAGTATCACCTGGCCGCAGACCCTGAAGCATTACAGGTGGCCGGCCGGTGTAAACCGGCGGCGTAATCCACGCGTCGATGCGGAAGTTTGCCGGCGCGACGACACCGTGCCAATCGAAGGCCGCGGCAATTCGCTTGAACCGCTCACCGCCGGCTGCAAAGAAACTTGCCACCACCAGGATGAGCACGAGCGCGCGAAATGCCATCGGATCGCGCAGCGACAGCCGCGGCGTCGGCCAGCCGGCCTTGAATTTGCGCGCCGACAGCAACGCATGCTCGACATGCGCGCGCCACAGCGCCTGCGCCACCGGATCCTGACTATTCGCGGCAATATGATCTGCGACCGCGGTGGCCGGGCGATGCGTTTCACCACTGCTGCGGTCAAGCCGGCGCAACCCGTCATAGATGCTCGGCAGACGTAGGATGACGAGCGGCAATGCCGCGGCGGCGGCGGCAACGACAAATACGAACAGACCAATCGCGCGCGCCAGCGGTGGCAACGCCAGCCATAGACCTGCCCAGGAAAAGGCGAGGAACAATCCGCCGACGGTGGCGAGCGCGGCGAGAGCCGGCCATAGCCGTTCCCACAAAATGCTACCGCGTGCGCGCGTAAGCGCCCGCGCGAGCAGAAGTCTCGTCGGCTGCGCCCGATCGTGAGGCAAATCGCTAAACTCGTCCAAAAGCCGCTCCGTCGCTCAGGCTCAGGAGAATCTCATATCCGGTCATGCTAACATGCAGCGGACGACCGGGCCACGCGCCGCATTTATGCGCTCAAAGCCAATCCGGCATGCGATCGAGCGCAATCAATTGGTCAACTTCAAGGCGCGGACGAACCAGTGCCCATTCTGAGCCATTGACCAGCACTTCCGGCACCAAAGGCCGCGTATTGTAGGTGCCGGCCTGGACCGCGCCATAGGCGCCGGCTGTCATAACGGCGAGTAAGGCACCATTTACCGGCTCCGCTATATCGCGGTTAACGGCAAGGAAATCACCGCTTTCGCACACAGGCCCGACGACATCGGCGCGGATGCGCCGTGCCGAGGACGTCTGTTCCGCAACCGGCCAGATCTCATGATGCGCGTCATATAACGTCGGGCGGATGAGGTCGTTCATGGCGGCATCGACGACGACAAAATTCTTGGCCTCACCATGCTTCACGAACAGCACGCGCGTCACGAGAATTCCTGCATTCCCGACGATCAGCCGGCCGGGCTCGAAGATCAGACGGCAATCGAGGTCGCGCGTCGCCTGCTTCACGACTTTGGCATAGGCCTCAGGATGCGGCGGCGGTTCGTTGTCGTCACGATAGGGAATTCCCAAACCGCCGCCGAGATCGACGTGCGAAATGGAATGGCCGTCGGCACGCAGCGCCCGCACGAATTCCGCAAGCAACGCGAAAGCATTGCCGAACGGATCGAGTTCGGTGATCTGGCTGCCGATATGCATATCGACGCCAGCGACTTTCAGACCCTTGAGCTTGGCGGCACGGGCATAGATTTCGCGCGCCCGGCTGATGGGAATGCCGAATTTGTTCTCGGCTTTTCCGGTGGCAATCTTGTGATGGGTCTTGGCGTCGATATCCGGATTGACGCGCACGGAAACATTCGCGCTACGGCCCTTTGCCGCCGCAATCGATGACAGCAGTTCAAGCTCCGGTTCGGATTCGACGTTGACGCAAAGAATTCCTTCGTCGACGGCGAGCGCCAGCTCAGCCGCAGTCTTGCCGATGCCAGAGAACATGATCTTGTCGGCCGGGATGCCGGCGAGACGCGCTCGCTTGAGCTCGCCACCAGACACCACGTCGGCGCCCGCTCCAAGCTTTGCAAGTGTGCGAAGCACAGCCTGATTGGAATTCGCCTTCATCGCGTAGCAGACGAGCGCACGCACGTCGGCAAACGCGCCCGCAAACACTTGGTAGTGGCGGGTGAGCGTTGCCGTCGAATAACAATAAAACGGTGTTCCAACCGCGGCGGCGAGCGCATCTAGATTCACCGCCTCGGCGTGGAGGACGCCGTCGCGATATGCAAAGTGGTGCATCACACGCTCAGTTGAGCAAGACGTCGAGAGGAATACGTTTATTCGGGCCCGCCGGGGCAAGTGGCTTGCCGTCGGGACCGAGAACCGGAGGACCATATTTAGCGTTCCCGCCGGGGCCGTTTGGTCGCCGGCAAGCGACGCGCCCGGTGGCGGATCGAGCGGACCCTTTCGGCCACACGCGGCCAGCCCGAGCGACGCGGCAAGCGCGCCAATCAGGGCAAGTCTTAGCAGCGGACGGTGGCAGATCGGGTTCACGATACGCGCTCCTGGCCTCGGATGTACCATAGCAAAACAAGCAAAGAAGGCGAAGTCAGGGTTTCTCTTTCTGGAGCTTGCGCAGCCATTTCTTTGCTTGCGCGCGCACGTTTTTCGGCGCGGTGCCACCGAAGCTCGATCTGCTTTTTACCGAACGGTCGACAGACAGAACGCTGAAGACGTCGTCACCGATTCGCGGCTCGACTTCGCGCATGGTTGCGAGCGGCAACCGATGCAGGGCAACGCCCGCCTCTGCGGCTTTGGCGACGATCCGGCCGGTGCGGTGATGGGCATCCCTGAACGGAATTTTCAAAGTCCGCACCATCCAGTCCGCAAGATCGGTCGCGGTCGCATAGCCCTCGCCCGCCGCCTTCTTCATTCGTGCGGTCTCAGGCTCAAGATCGCCGATCATGCCGGTCATTGCCGCAATCGACAATGAAAGTGCCGAGAGGGAATCCATGGCGCCTTCTTTGTCTTCCTGCATGTCCTTGGCATAGGCGAGCGGCAAGCCCTTCATCACGATCAACAGCGCATTGAGCGCGCCAATGACGCGGCCGGTCTTGGCGCGAACCAGCTCGGCGGCATCCGGATTGCGCTTTTGCGGCATGATCGAGGAACCGGTGGTGAACTTGTCCGATAGCTTCACCAGGCCGGTCAGCGGCGACGTCCAGATGACGATTTCCTCTGCCAACCGCGACAAATGAACTGCGGTGATCGAGGCAGCCGCCAGCGTCTCCATGACAAAGTCGCGGTCGGACACTGCGTCGAGCGAATTTGCCATTGGCCGATCAAAGCCGAGCGCCTTCGCCGTCATATCCCGGTCAAGCGCAAACGAAGTGCCGGCAAGAGCGGCGGCACCGAGCGGGGATTCGTTGAGACGCTTGCGCGCGTCGGCGAAACGGCCTCGGTCGCGCGCGGCCATCTCCACATAAGCGAGCAGATGATGGCCGAAGGTCACCGGCTGCGCCGTTTGCATATGGGTCAGACCGGGCATCACTGTCGCGGCATGAGTCAGCGCCTTGTCGACGAGCGCGCGCTGAAAGCCGGCGAGCGCGGCGTCGAGGCCATCGATTGCGTCGCGCACCCAAAGCCGGAAGTCCGTCGCGACCTGGTCATTGCGCGAGCGCGCGGTATGCAATCGGCCCGCCGCCTCGCCAATGAGCTCGGACAGCCGGCCCTCCACGTTCATGTGGATGTCTTCCAGAGCGCGCTTGAAGGAGAATTTGCCCGCTTCGATCTCTGACAGGATCGTGTCTAGACCGTGAGCGATCTTTTTCGCATCTTCGGCCGCAATAATGCCTTGCTTGGCCAGCATTTCGGCATGCGCCTTGGACGCGGCAATGTCCTGGCGGTAGAGATGCCGGTCGAACGTCGATGGAGGCGTTAATTTCCTCCATGATGTCATCAGGGCCAGACGTAAACCGCCCACCCCACATCTTGTTGCTCATGGCACATCCACCAAACCGCTCATGACCAGCCCCCAATCCACCTTCGCCAAAAAACGCCTCGCCATGATTTTGGCGGGCGGAGTCGCCGGAGTCATCGTTGGGCTGGCGGGGGTATACGGGATTGCGACCCTGACGCGCAATGCGGGCGGCGACCCGGCCTGCCGTCCGGCGGTCGATTTGGCCAAGAAACTGGCGCCTTTTGCGCGCGGCGAGGTGGCCGCCGTTAACGTTGCCAAGAGCCCGTTGCGGCTGCCCGGCCTCACGTTCCAGGACGCCACCGGCAAACCGCTGACTTTGGAGCATTGGCGGGGGCGTACCGTCTTGCTCAACCTGTGGGCCACCTGGTGTGTCCCCTGCCGGAAGGAAATGCCGGCACTCGACGCATTGGAGCAGCGCCTTGGCGGCCCAGGATTTGAGGTGGTGGCAATCAATATCGACACGCGCGATCCGGACAAGCCGAAGGCCTGGCTGAAAGAGGTCGGGGTCCAGAAACTCGCCTACTACGCCGACCCGACGGCAAGCACCTTCCAGGATCTTAAGGCCGTCGGCCGCGCCTTCGGCATGCCGACGACGTTGCTGGTGGACCCGCAAGGCTGCGAGATCGGCACCATCGCGGGACCTGCCGAGTGGGCGAGTGACGACGCGATCAAGTTGATCAAGGCAGCGCTCGGCTCATAGGGCTCAAGCCGAGCCGCATCAAACTGGTTCTAGGCGGTGATATTCAGATTCTGTCCGACACCGGCGGCGACATTGGCCAGGCTGGCGAGATTTTGCTGGGCGGCGTCGAGCACCTGCACGATGCCGGAGGCCGCGTCAGCGTTCATGCGCAGCATCTTGGCCGCAATGGCCATCTGCACATTGCTCATCTGAGCGCCGGCCATAGCTGCGGCAAGTGAGGTCGGATCCATCCCGCGTACAGTTCTACAGGCTGTTTCTCAACGAAACATAAATGCGGCAGCGCGGGCTGCTTGACATCGACGACCGCGCTCCTATACTTAACCAAATGGTTTACTATCATAAACCAAACCTCGACCGCACTTTCGCCGCGCTGGCCGATCCGACGCGGCGGGCGCTCCTCGCACGGCTGAGCGAAAAAGAAGACCTCTCGGTCAGCGAACTCGCGAAACCGTTTTCGATGTCACTGCCGGCGGTCATGAAACACCTCGACGTGCTGTCGGATGCCGGGCTGGTCACGCGCGCTAAAAGCGGACGCATCGTTGCGTGCCGCTTGCGCGCCGCGCCAATGCAGGAGGCGACCGACTGGCTCAATCGCTACCAGCGATTCTGGACGGAAAAACTCGACCAACTCGCCGCATTTCTGGAGGAAGACAAATGGCCACCCTCACCACCAAACCAAGCCTCACGATCAAGCGCCGGTTCAAAGCCGCGCCGGCGAAAGTCTTCTCGGCGTGGACCGACCCGGAAAAAGTAAAGCACTGGATGGGACCTGGCGAGGTCAAGGTGCTGCGCGTCGAGAGCGACCCGCGCACCGGCGGCCGATTCCGCTGGGTCATGCAGGCGCCGTCGGGCGAGGAGCACGACGTCAGCGGCGTTTACCGCGAGGTGATCCCGAACGAAAAACTCGTGTTCACCTGGGCCTGGAAGTCGACGCCGGAGCGCGAGTCGCTGGTGACCGTTACGTTCAAGACCGGACGGCGACGGCACCTTGTTCACGATGATTCACGAGCAATTCTTCGATGAGACAGCGCGCGACAACCACAATGAAGGCTGGACCAGCGCGATGGACAAGCTCGGCGAATATCTCGCAACCTGATCACAGGAGTTTCACTATGCCGCATGCATGGTCACATGGCCAGTTTCTATTGGAACGAACTGATGACTCGCGACGCCGAGAAGGCAAAGAAATTCTACGCCAGCACGATCGGTTGGACCTTCGAAGCGATGCCGATGCCGGACGGCACCTATTGGGTGGCAAAGAGTGGCGACATCCCCGGTCGGGGGCCTGTTTCCATTGAGCAGCCCGCAATTCGACGGCGTACCGGAAAGCTGGATGTCCTACCTCGCCGTTGATGACGTCGATGCGCGCGTGAAGAAGGCACAAGCCGCTGGCGCGACATTGATGCGGCCGATCTTCGACGTGCCGGGCGTCGGCCGTATCGCCATCCTGAAGGAACCGGGCGGCGCGGGCATCGGCTGGATGACGCCCGCGAAACCGTGATCGCTAACAAAGACGGAGGACTTTCCGATGCACAAAATCGTATCGCAAGAACGAATGGCTGGCCGCACGCAAAGCGCTTCTCGCCAAGGAAAAGGAATTCACTAAAGCGCGCGACCAAATCAGCGCCGCGCGTCGCGACTTGCCCTGGGTGAAAGTGGAAAAGCCCTACGTGTTTGACACCGCGAGCGGCAAGCAATCACTGGCCGATTTGTTCGAGGGCCGCAGCCAGCTCATCGTCTATCACTTCATGCTGGGACCTGGCTGGAAAGCCGGTTGCCCGAGTTGCTCCTTCCTGGCCGACCATTTCGACGGCGCTGCCATTCACCTCGCGCAGCGCGACGTGACTTTGGTGGTGGTGTCACGCGCGCCACTCGCTGAGATCCAGGCCTACCAGAAGCGCATGGGCTGGAAATTCAAATGGGTGTCGTCATATCGCAACGACTTCAATCACGACTTCCACGTCTCGTTCACGCAAGGATGAAGTCGCAAAAGGCAAGGCGGAGTACAACTATGCGATCGGCAAAATTCCCGAGCGAAGAATTGCCCGGCCTGAGCGTATTCAGCCGGACGGACCAGGGCGTCTTTCACACTTATTCATCGTACGCCGCGGCCTCGATATTCTGATCGGCGCCTACAATTTCCTCGACTTTGCGCCGAAGGGCCGTGACGAAGGCGGCCTGCCCCACACCATGGCTTGGGTACGCCGGCACGACGAATATGAGGATGCGCCGACGCGCGCAGCTTCATGCCACGCCTGAAAATCCAACGTCCTCTCAAACCGTCGGAGTGAACCATGAAGCTCTACGCATTTCCGCCGTCGCCGAACACATGGAAGGTGCGCGCGGTCGCCTCTTATGTCGGCGTCCCGCTCGAACTGGAATTTGTCGATCTCACCAAGCCCCGCTCGGCCGCCTATCTCGCCATTAACCCCAGCGGCAGAACTCCAACTTGGTCGATGGCAATTTCACGCTCACTGGTATCCAACGCGATTATGCAATACATCGCTGGTCAGAAGCCGAACTCGCTGTGGCCGGACGACGCTCGCGCGCGCGCCGACATCATGCGCTGGCAATGCTGGCAGCTCGCCCACTGGGGCGGTGATGCATGCGTCGACTCGTCTTCAACCGGCTGGTGAAGAAAATTCTCGATCTCGGTCCGCCCGACGTGGCCGCTGTTGCTAAGGCCACCGAGGCATTCAACAAAGAGGCCGCACTGCTCGAGGCTGACCTGTCCAAACAGCCGTACCTGGTCGGCAAGGAGGTGACGCTTGCCGATTTTCGGTCGCTGCCAACCTGCTCTATGCCCAGGAGGCTGAGTTGCCGCTCGGCCTACTCGCGCGTACAGGAGTGGTGGGCCGCGTCTGCGGCGCTGCCGTTGCTAAAGCTTGGGAAAATCGCCGTCAGCGCGTCGGCACCGGCTTTTCGCCGCGGTAATCATAGAAGCCGCGCTGCGTCTTGCGGCCGAGCCAGCCGGCCTCGACGTACTTCACCAGCAACGGGCACGGACGATATTTGGAATCGGCGAGCCCCTCGTGCAGCACCTGCATGACCGAAAGGCAGGTATCGAGACCGATGAAGTCCGCAAGCTCAAGCGGCCCCATCGGGTGATGGGCGCCAAGCCGCATCGCGGTGTCGATCGCCTCGACGTTCCCCACGCCCTCGTAGAGCGTGTAGATCGCCTCATTGATCATCGGCAGCAAAATGCGATTGACGATGAAGGCCGGGAAATCCTCAGAGACCGCGATGGTCTTGTGGAGCTTGGTCACGAAAGTCTTGCTGGTTTCGAATGTCGCATCATCGGTGGCAATGCCGCGGATCAATTCGACCAGCTCCATGAGCGGTACCGGATTCATGAAGTGAATGCCGATGAAACGCTCGGGGCGATCGGTCGATGATGCCAGCCGCGTAATCGAAATCGAAGATGTATTGGTGGCGAGAATTGCGTCCGATCTGAGCGACGCGCACAGATCGGAGAAGATCTTCCGCTTGACCTCTTCTTTTTCTGTCGCGGTCTCGATCACCAGGTCGCAGGTCGACAGCGCATCGTATTTTTCAGCCGGCTTGATGCGTGCCAGCGCGGCTTTGCGGTCGTCTTCGGTGATTGCTTTCTTGCCGACCTGCTTGGCCATATTGCCATTGATGGTCGCCATTCCGGCCTTGATGCGGTCGGCCGACAGATCATTGAGGAAAACGGAATACCCTGCCAGCGCGCACACATGGGCGATGCCGTTGCCCATCTGACCGGCGCCGATTACCCCGACACTTTGAATATTGACCGCCATGTTCCTCGTCCGATCGATGCGAAGTCCCGGCTACTGGCTTCGAATTCGGTTAAGTTTCGTTCTTTCCGTGCACTTTTACGCCGTACCGCCGCACGACGCCATCGGCGGAACAACAAAATTGAGACGTGGTCAACGCTTGACCTTGTCGAGTTCCGCCGCCAGCTCCGGCAGCGCCTGATAAAGATCGGCCACCAAACCGTAGTCGGCGACCTGAAAGATCGGCGCCTCCTCATCCTTGTTGATAGCAACAATCACCTTGGAGTCTTTCATCCCGGCCAAATGCTGAATTGCGCCGGAAATTCCTACAGCGATGTAGAGTTCAGGCGCGACGACCTTGCCCGTCTGCCCGACCTGCCAGTCGTTCGGCGCATAGCCGGCATCAACTGCGGCGCGCGATGCGCCAACCGCTGCACCAAGCTTGTCCGCGACCGGCTCGATAAATTTGGTGAAGTTGTCCCGGCTTTGCATGGCGCGACCGCCGGAAATAATGATTTTTGCCGACGTCAATTCGGGCCGGTCCGATTTCGAAAGCTGTTCGCCGACAAATGTTGAGAGGCCCGGGTCGGCTGCCGCGGTCGCGGCTTCGACACTTGCGGATCCGCCGGCACCCGGCGGCCTGGAAGGTCGATGTGCGCACCGTGATAACTTTTTTGGCAGTCAGATGATTTCACGGTTTGGATCGCATTGCCGGCATAGATCGGCCGCTCGAAGGTATCGGCTGATACCACCTTTGTGACGTCGGAAATCTGCATCACGTCGAGCAGCGCGGCGACACGCGGCATGACGTTTTTCCCCGTCGTCGTCGCGGGTGAGACGATGGCATCGTAGCTGCCCGCAAGCGAGACGATCAGTGCCGCCAGCGGCTCGGCAAGCTGATGCTCGTATGGGGCCGCGTCGGCCAGCAGAACCTTCTTCACGCCGTCGAGCTTGGCGGCTGCCTCTGCCGCCGCTTTGCAATCCTTGCCGGCGACGAGGATCTGCACATCCGCGCCCAGTGCCTTTGCAGCGGTAAGCGCCTTGCTGGTCGAATCCTTGACCGTCTTGTTATCGTGCTCTGCAATGAGAAGCGTGGTCATCTAGAGCACCCCCGCCTCGTCTTTAAGCTTGCCGACCAGTTCGGCCACCGAGCCAACTTTCACTCCGGACTTACGTCCTGGGGGTTCCGTCGTCTTCACGACTTGCAGGCGTGGTTTGACATCAACGCCATACGCATCCGGCGCCTTTTCCTCGATCGGCTTTTTCTTAGCCTTCATGATGTTCGGCAGTGACGCATAACGCGGCTCGTTCAGCCGCAAGTCGGTCGTGACGATGGCCGGCATCTTCAGTTTTACAGTTTGCAGACCGCCGTCGACTTCGCGCGTGACACTGATGGCATCGCCTTCGATCGCAAGCTTGGACGCGAAGGTCCCCTGCGCCCAGTTGAGTAATGCAGCCAGCATCTGCCCTGTTTGATTGCAATCGTCGTCGATCGCCTGCTTGCCCATAATAACGAGACCGGGCTTCTCGGCTTCGACAATCGCCTTAAGGACCTTCGCAACCGCAAGCGGCTCAATGACACCATCTGCTTTCACCAGGATGCCGCGGTCGGCGCCCATGGCGAGTGCCGTTCGTATCGTTTCGGAGGCCTGGGCTGGCCCAATCGAAACCGCCACGATTTCGGTCGCCTTGCCCGCCTCTTTCAGACGAATAGCCTCCTCGACGGCGATTTCGTCGAAGGGGTTCATCGACATTTTGATGTTGGCAAGTTCGACGCCGGAACCATCGGGCTTGACCCAAATCTTCACATTGAAGTCGACCACCCGTTTTACGGGTACCAGAATTTTCATGATCCCCCATCCGGATGGGCGCTTAAATAGAGCGGGCGGAAGCTAAAGGCGGGGCCGTGAGCCTGTCAACGTTTATGCTGCGCCGCACAGAAATCTATCGGTTCTGGCCAGGGGCCCAGAGTACATCACGGTTACCTTTATCGTTGGCATAGCGTCCGGCCACGAACAGATAGTCCGATAAACGGTTGACGTATTTCAGCGAGGGTTCGGATACCCCCTCGCCCGGCTTGTCTTTGAGCTCAACCATAATCCGTTCCGCTCGCCGGCAAACAGTGCGGGCGAGATGCAAATAGGCCGACGCTGGACTGCCGCCCGGCAAAATAAAGGACTTCAGCGGCGCGAGGCCGGCGTTGAGCCGGTCAATCTCGGTCTCCAGCCACTGTACCTGGGCGTCCGTCACCGTCAGGCGCGCGCCACCTGGGCCTTTTTCGGCCAGGCAGAGATCGGCTTCAACATCGAACAGGTCGTTCTGGATTCGACCAAGCGCAGCATCCAGCGCTTTGTCGCCGGTGGTGTGAAGACGGACCAAGCCGATCACGGCATTGACCTCGTCGACCGTGCCGTAAGCCTCGACGCGCAGATCGTATTTCTTGCGTCGGGCGCCGGTGCCCAGCGAGGTCGTACCATCGTCGCCTGTACGCGTATAAATGCGGTTGAGTACGACCATCGATTGACCTCGCGCGCAGCCTTCCTCTCCACCGAAGAGTTCGGGGTAAGCTATACCTTATCTGGTTCCCGTCTCAATAAATGGGGTGACGCTCATGCGGTTTCTAACGATTGCAATTGCTGTTTCATTGCTTGCACTCCCGATCGCTGGGCCTGCGCAGGCTTGCGGAACTGGACACTCGGCCAAAGCCGCGACTGCCGACTATTCCGCCGCTACAAAGAAAAAGAAGCCCAAACAGCCAAAAGAGAAAGTGGAGTATATGCGCGCCGCTCCGATGAAGTGAGCCCGCGCCTTTTACCGAGCTAACGACCCATGACCCAGATCGTCGCCATAATCACAATTATGGCGACGAATTGCAGCAGCACGCGCAATCGCATGAGTTTTTGCGATCGATTGGGTGAACCGCCGCGCATCATGTTGGCCAAACCGAGCACCAACACGATTGCCACCGCAACGACTGCGGCGGGCACCAGATAATGTGACATGAAATCCGACATTGGTTGTTTCTTCTAGCATTGGGACATAAGCGCGACCATTGCTGACTTGTGCTCACGACGCTGGCGCCGGCAAAATTTTTGACTCGCTCTAAAGTTGTATTTCAATTAGCGTCTCCGAAAAAGTGCGTGGCTCGGGTGGCGTATGGGAATTGACGTGGTGAGCGCGGCCGCTGCCCGCTCATTGGAAATTTGCAGCGGCGGCGACGGTTCCTTCCGACGTTCCGGGATACGGAAGTTCGATCCGCATGGCATTGCGCTCAGTGACAATATTGAGCTCGTTCTTGTCGCAGCCGGTCTAAAAGCGTCAGAGCAGCTTAAGGTCGGGTGGCCAAAATTTTCGGCGGCAACGTACCATCGCCTCGCCAACGCCGTTCCATTTCTCCTCGGTACACTTTCTTTCGCAGCCGTTTTCACGAGCCCCGGCGCGATCATCCTTTCGACAATCGCAATATTGCCGACTGCGTTCCGGCTCTCCATTGCCGCGCGATCGGGATCTGGGTCGAAAGAAAATCGTCGGCGTCCAATTGGTCCCGACACGCCGGACGAAGATTTGCCGGTCTATAGCGTCATTGTTCCGCTCCGAAGCGAGGCAAGGATGGTCGATCAATTGCTGTCGGCAATCGAGCGACTGGACTACCCGCCTGACAAACTCGATGTGATCCTCGCGGTCGAGGCTGACTGCCATGACACTCGCGCATCCATCACTGCCCGCAATCATCGTATCCCGGTCACGGTTATTCCGGTTCCTCCGGGCGAGCCGCGCACGAAGCCGAAGGCACTCAGCGTCGCGCTTCCGCTCGCACGCGGGACCTACACCGTTATTTATGATGCGGAAGATCGGCCGGACCCCGATCAGCTTCGTTGCGCGGTAGGGGCCTTTCGGGCGGCCGGCAACGAACTTGCGTGTGTGCAGGCGCGGCTATGCATTGACACCACGACAAGTTGGCATGCTCGCTATTTTACCGCCGAATATGCAGCACATTTCGACTTTTTCCTTCCGCGGCTTGCGGCGTCCCGTTTGCCTCTACCGCTTGGCGGATCCTCCAATCATTTCCGCACCCGAACGCTGCGCGATGTCGGGGGCTGGGACCCCTATAATGTCACCGAAGATGCCGATCTCGGCATGCGCCTGGCCCGCTTTGGCTATCGATGCGGTGTGATCAATTCCACAACTTATGAAGAAGCGCCGGCAAATATAGGTCGCTGGTTGGGGCAGCGCTCGCGCTGGTTCAAAGGCTGGATGCGCCTGTCAAGGTAAACAAATTGTTCTTATTTCTCCGTATGTTTCTCCTCAAAAAATAGATCTGCGTAGTCCCGTCGCAACGCTGTCGCAACGACCGATGCTCGGGGTAAAGAGGACATGCCGGTTTCCTTGCCGTTACGCCTGATTGGCGGTTTGTCCTGAAGTAGTTCGCCGAGCGCGCGAGCTGATCGCGGCGGCTCGATGATCTGTGGTGAGCGACCGTCTTCGGCCGATTCGGCCCCATCAACTCCGGGTCAAGAAGAAACTGGCCTTTCCCACCGATCAATACAGCTTGTGAATTGCGGGATAACCGCGTGCGACGCGTGCTTCGGCCACAAAACGCGTGCTATGCCACAATTTCCAGTAACCCGCAAACAAGTGCTTTACCGCCCCGCACCAACGCGATTGACGCCGCCATTTGCATTGCCACCGGCGTTATGACGGACCGCAGCGCGCGCCACCGGACGAGGCCTGAGCACGACGCCGGCCCTCGCCACGCAACCGGTCGGATAATCAACGTACTGGCAGTAAACTACGGCGCTAGCCGGTACTGGACTGAGAGTGACACCTGCAAACCCCAACATGAGACTGGCCGCAATCCCCGCAACGGTCACTGACTTAGTCGAGAGACTCTTCGTCCGATCCATGGTCATCCTCCCAGCAGTGTTGCCAAAACCGAAAATCCAAATGCATCGCTGAATAACCCAGCACATTTTGTGGCTCAAAAATACTGAGCGTGCGTATCGTTGAGCTACACCAACGTATAAACGCAAAGTTGTTTTAGCGGGGCTCACGCTCTCAATCGTACGCGAGCGATGTCCACCATTGTCCTGAAAGCGGACAAAAAACGCAATGAGCGGAATGTCCGCTAAGTGTCAAGCGGGCATCTCACATCTTTTTTCTGAGTTTGCTCAACGCAAAGCGCTGTTGCTATTTCCATTGACGAGTGAAGCGTGGTCCCTCAGAACCACCGTTCGGTACGATGAACGCACGATTGAACCAGACTTTTCCAACGCGGCGATGGTCCGACTGACAGTCTCCATCTTAAGCGCAAGATGATCAGCAATATCGAGGAGGGGCATCGACAGTTTGAGGTATTTCGGTTTTCCCATCCTATTTGACAGGTCAACCAAGAAGGCCGCCACGCGACGGGTGGCAAGTCTGCCCAACATGAGTGAGTGTTCTTGGATACGCCGAAGCTCATTTGTTGTTGCAGCCAACAAATAATTTGCAATTTTTATGTCCCGAGTGGCGGTAGAAAGCAGATCCTTTCGTTTGAAAAATAATATCAGGGTATCTGTTACTGCCTCCAGGGAGAGCGAATGTGCTGGATCGCCGGTCAGGCCAAACATTTCGCCCGAGAAATAGAAAGCGACGATGCCCCGACTGCCGTCTTGATAGGTTCTGCAACTTCGGACGGTGCCCTTGACGACGAGGTAGATGTAATCCGCGGGGTCTCCCTCACAGACGATCATCGCATTGCGGCGGTAACGGATAGGTCCGCGCCGAAACGCGAGAATGCTGTTCTTTACAACGCTATGATTGCACCCATGCAAAAGCACTTTTGAGAAGTCGACTGGTTGATGTCCAGAAGTGCCGAGAGAAAGCTGGCGGGAATTTACTACGCGGGCGTTCATCAATCCTCCCATGAGCAGAGGCATTGACGGTAACAATTTGCGCCTGAAAGGCGATTATACGAGTGTATAAGGTGCGGCGTGACGCCGGGCCGTCTGCTATCCACAAAGACGGCCAGGCCGATTACCCCATCTTTACCCCGCGTAAGCATGGATGTGGTGGTCGTGGGTCAAGCCAAACAATAATTGATTATGTGTGCCCGTCCGGGATCGGTGATTGGGCTGAAGGCAGGCTCACAGTCCAGCGGCGCGTGTCTGGGAATTGGCGTTTCAGAAATGGAATTGCCCTGAGTTGGCCCGGCTATCGGCGGCAGCGGCAGCCGGTCGCTTTTATTGGCTCGATTGATTGAAATCGTGACGCCCGCAGCGTTACCGGCGGTGACGGGGCTCGTTATCGCACTGATGCCGCCAGCGGCGACGCCGCTGAAGACAAAAGCAGCCGCGAAATTTTTGAACCTGTTACCGAATGTATAGTGCATGGCGCATTCGTCAGGGTTTGATTGCAGGCGCTTCAATAAGAAACAGCGTTCAGTATCAACAGACCTACAAATATGGCCGTCAGCGACAAGCCAAAAACTTGAACAGTCATCCGCTCATCCATGGTCCTGTCCTACTCACATGTTTTCGTTTAACGAATATTTGCTTGACCGATGTCTGTGTAAGCCTTTGGCATCCCCGCCTTGATCGTTACATCAGCGGTTTCGGTACGCCCTGTCGTGACACCGCTAACGAAGCGGCTATTAAGTCCAATGGCGACCACGGCAACCGACGCAATGAGAGCGACAACCACGATCTTGAGGTGGGTGTATTGCCCTGCAGACCAGAGTGAGCTGTCCACTGTGTATCCTCCGTTAGGGACGTGGTGTTTCTCAGTAAATCCCATGCACCCGGCCAGCGTTGGCGGTTGTGCTTTTCGTCACGTGATGAATTGAGCGATCTTGGCCTGCTACCGCAGGCGGACGAACCGGATACATCGGCAGAACGACAACTTTCGCTCCCAAATTCACGCGCGCATAGAGATCGATGACATCGTCATTGAGCATACGAATGCATCCACTCGACACTTGCTTGCCGATCGTGAGCGGGGCATTCGTTCCGTGGATGCGGTAGATGGTGCCACCGAGATACATGGCGCGTGCGCCGAGTGGATTTCCGGGACCACCTGCCATGAAGCGAGGCAAGTACGGCTGGCGCTGGAGCATTTCCTCTGGTGGAATCCAGTCGGGCCATTCCGCTTTGCGCTCAACCGCCTTTACGCCCGACCACGTAAATCCTTCGCGGCCCACTCCGATTCCATAGCGGATGGCTTTCCCGGAGCCGAGTACATAGTAGAGATAGGTGTTCGGCGTATCGATGACGATTGTGCCAGCCGGTTCGCGCATCGGATAATCGACCACGTGGCGGTGCAGGCGTGCGGGGATGTCGACGGGCGTTTCAATGTCATTAGTTTCCTGCGGCTCCGGTAATGCTTGCTGGAATATGAAAGCGCTGCGGTTGAATACGCCCGCGTACCCGAGCGGTTCGGCGACCACCGCGTCGCAAGCGCCGCTAATCAAAGTCGCGGCTGCAAAACCACCAATCACAAAAGTCTTGATCATGTTGAGCTCCCTGCAGCGAACCGGGCTCTTTTGATTGCAGGAAGCGTAGGGTGGTGGCACCTGATCGCGCCATTGTACGCTGGTTAACGCCAAGTGTCGAAAAGGGAGGGCGAGCTATACCAAGGTATCGAGTGGTCAAGCCAAGCCGAGCCGAGCAGTCATCAATCATCGGTGATCTGCGTGTTTATTCCAAAGGCCGCAATTGTCATGTACGGTCGAGTAATTCGCGCCGGTTGCCGGGTCAGCGGCAATGCAAAACCGGCAAAGGAAAAACGTATTTGCTCGGGACGGCCACGGCCTTCCGGCAGGTTTTCTGGCGTACTCCACGGTTCGGTATTTCAGCACTATGAGGAGACGGGTCATTGAATGAAAAACGAATACGATCCGCACCGCTGCCGGTTGTTTTCGTCATTGATGATGACCGGTCCGTGCGCGAGTCACTCAGCAGTCTTGTCCGGTCGATAGGATTACAGGTCGAAACATTCACTTCCGCGCAGGAATTCTTTGGGGCGAAACGGCCTGACGCCGTAAGCTGCTTGATCGTCGATGTCAGGTTGCCAGGGTTGAGCGGGCTGGATTTCCAGGCAGAACTTACGAAGGCTAGAATCCAAATTCCTATCATTTTCATCACCGGTCACGGCGATATCCCAATGTCCGTCAAGGCCATGAAGGCCGGAGCCGTTGAATTCCTGACCAAGCCATTTCGCGATCAAGATCTTTTGGACGCAATCCAGGTCGCGCTCGAGCGCGGCCGAGCCAGCCAGGCAAACGAGAAGGCGATTTCCGAGCTGAAAGCAAAATACGAGACGCTGTCACCCCGCGAGCAAGAGGTCATGGGTTGGGTAACTGGCGGTCTCTTGAACAAACAAGTCGCCGCCGAAATCGGAGTAACTGAGATCACGGTGAAGGTGCATCGCGGCAAGGTAACAAGAAAGATGGGCGCAAAATCTTTGGCCGATCTGGTTAAAATGGCAGACATTTTAGGAATTCGCCGCACAAAATCCTAGGACCTATACCTTGGTGTAATTTATCGACCCGTTTTGGTAATTAATCGTTACCTTTGGCGTCGTGCATGTCTCCGCACAAACTCTTAGATGTCTCGCCATCGAGGAAGCCAACTTGCCGAGAGAGCCCGTGATAGCAATTGTTGACGACGATGAATCGTTTCGTCGAGCTATTACGAGCTTTATACGGTCACTTGGTTATGGGGCGGCCGCATTTGACTCCCCTGAAGCGTTGCTGGAGTCAGACCGAATCCAGGACATTGACTGCCTGATTACTGACTTGCAGATGCCGGGAATGACAGGAATAGAGTTGCAAGATCGATTGATTGCTCAAGGGCATTGCCTGCCTGTCATCTTCATTACGGCGTTTCCCGGGATGAAAGCGCGGGCACAAGCACTGGCCAGAGGCGCCGTCGGATTTTTGGCCAAGCCGTTCAACGATCAAAGACTGGTTGCCTGCTTGAATGAAGCTCTCACGGCACGCAACGCTTGATTCCGACGACGTGTCCGCTTTCTGGTGCCCCTACTCCCTCATTATCGATCGATGCGCCCCGTCGCAATGCTATAGTCATAAGTTCGCGCGGATACAGGATCAAAAGCGACATATGTCGCTGTTTAAGCTGCTTGCCCCAAACGCGGACATTGGTTCGCAGGTGATCGAAGTCCGCTTTGCGCCAAATAGCAGACATTCAGTGCGCGGCGAGCTGTGCGCGATTACGGATGGGAAACAAAAGAGGCCGCCTTGGGGACAAGGCGGCCTCCAAGCGGGACAAGGGCGGGGGACGGGGGATGGGCTGGAGCCCTTGTCCTTTGAGCTAAACAGCCGATTAGCCTATTGCGAATTCCGATTAACAGCGGCTTTTTCTTCGGCGAGACGACGTTTCACAAAAGATTCCTCTTCAGCGGACAGGAATGTCACCAAGATTTTCCGGTATCTTTCGATGTTTGCCTTGTGGGCGAACAACAAATTATCTTGCGTGTCAAACATTATCACTCTCTACGTCGGGCGCGTGCGCGAGCAAAATCTCAGCGCATTTTTGCGTTCGGAAATACTGAGCGTGCGTATCGCTGAGCTACACCAACGTATAGGCGCAATGTCGTGCTGGTGTCATTGGAATGACCGCCAAGCGCCAAGCCGCTCGCTGGAGGATGGTTGCGGACGCTTGCAGCGCAAAACGGCATGTCCGCTTTACGTCCTTCCACCCCCGCCGTCCCGGCTGCCGGTTTGCTGAACCATTGGCAAGGCAATCTCAAAACTTGAGCCATGGCTGCTAGTTCTAACAAGCCGCAGGTTGCCACCATGGTCTTCAATGATAGTCCGACAAATCGATAGCCCCATGCCCATGCCAGTGGATTTGGTCGTATAGAACGGATCAAATATGTAGTCTTTATTCTCGGCAGTTATTCCAGGTCCAGAGTCTTGGATATAGAGTGAAACTAGCGATTTGCCGTCGAAACCAGTCACCAGTCGCAAATTTCTTTCGCTTGGGGGAACGGCTTCCATCGCGTCGATTGCGTTTTTGACCAGATTCAAGATCACTTGTTGCAGTAGCATGCGTTCAGCCTGCACTTGAGGAAGATTCTGGTCAAACTCAGTTGTAACGGAAATTCCATTCGCTTGCAGATCGCGCCGCACCGAACCCAATAGTTGGCGCACGACGTCGTTAAGTTGAATTATTGTGTGCACATTGGACGTCTTCTTGAACAAGCCGCGCATGCTAGAAATTATGTTTTCTGTACGGTCGACTGTATCGATCATGGAAGTTATAGCCGTGCGCCCCTCTTCGACGTCAGGAGGAGTTCTTTCAAGCCATCGCAGAGCGGCCGAACCATACGTCCGCATTGCCGCCAGAGGCTGTCTAAGCTCATGATCCATTGCGCCTGTTGCAGCTTCCAAGCTCATGAGCCGGTCAGCACGCTCGCGCCGCAATAGAACGATCGCGTTTGCGAGACGCGCATAGAGCACGGTCGTTTCCGTGAGTAGCGCGATCAGCACTATGCAACTCGCAAGCAGGGCGTAACTGCGAGCAACATACCAACCAAGCGTAAAGCGAACCGAGGTCATGACGGTCGACAATGCGAGGTCTGGCAGGGTCGCAAAGACGGTCACCGTCAACCAAACAGCAAGCACCGTTCGTTTACGAGCATACAGCAGCACAAGTGCGACCATACTCAATAGCCAGATAGAGCCAGTCAGATAATTAGTAAACGGAGCTTGTGTTGTCGCACTCACAAAAAGGCTTGGCAGATATCCAGCGCCCGCTGTCACGGCCCACGTCAGGCCTGCCGTCAAAGCAACTACGCATGTGAGGGCAATTCGGATTACGACTACGGGTGAACTGCCGGACACATTCGCGGCTTTGGCCGTATCTTTCGAGAGGGCATAGACAATGACGCCCAGGGGAAACGCGATATGCCAGAGGCAAAACAAATATGGTGCGGTACTTAGATCCCCGAACAAACCGGTCGGGGCGTATGCTCCGGGGAACGCAAATGTTTGCAGAACTGCAAATAATCCGCTGAACATATATCCGCAGGCGAGCGCCAGAACTCCGTGCAGTGGTTCGATTGAATATTGAGAAAACAGAAGAGTCGCCGTAATGAGCTCGGCTACGCACAGAACAGTTTGAAGAACCGGAATGAAGGCATCGACCCGAGCCAGCGGTACACTCGCGAACGGCGCGATGATAAGGAATACGACCAATAGGAAAATGATTACGCCGAACGCGAACCAGCGCTCTCGTGCGCTTGCCGGTATGTTAGCAATGACGATGGGAAAGTCTTGCCTCCCGCCGTAAGCGAATTCCTCAATGGTCCTCGTCTTCATAGTAAGACCAGGCTTTTATTGTTGGTTGTGTTCCACATACTCAGGCGATCAAAAATAAAAGGCGAAAATGAAGCGGCCAAGACCGGAGCCGACTAGCAGAAAACCGTATTCGGTTTCGGTCAGAGCCGTCTAGCCCTTGCGCACACCATGCGTGGCCTCCCGAGTTCAAAAGCATCCCAACCCTTCGGACTCTCATGTTCGCTTTGGGTCAAAAGCAGACATGTGCAGTGCAAAACGCCATGTCCGCTTTACCCCTGAAAGCGGACATTTCACATTTCACTCTCAGTTTGGTGACCGTTGCTTATTGTGCGGGCAAGTGAAGCACGATTTCGCAGGATCAGTGTTCGGTATGATGCGCGTACAATTGCGCCAGATTTTTCCAGTGCAGCAATTGTCCGGCAAACCGTCTCTATTTTAAGCCCGAGATGATCGGCAATATCGGATAGCGGCATTACCAGTTTGAGATTTTTCGGTTTTCCCATCCTTCCTGACAAGTCAACCAGGAATGTTGCCACACGCGATGTGGCTCGCCTACCCACCATCAGTGAATGCTCTTGGACGCGTCGAAGCTCATTGGTAGTTGCGGCTAACAAATAATTTGCAATTTTGGCATCTTGAGCAGCGGCGCAAAGTAAATTCTTGCGTTTGAAAAACAATATCAGCGTATCTGTTACCGCCTCCGCGGAGAGCGAATGTACCGGACCGCCGCTCCAGCCAAAAAGCTCTCCGGGAAAATGAAAAGCAACGATACCACGGCTACCGTCCAGATAGGATCGGCAGCTTCGGACAGCACCTTTGACGACAAGGAAGACGTAATCGGAAGGGTCGCCCTCCCAAACGATCGTTGCGTTGCGGCGGTACCGGATAGGACCTCGCCGATGCGCGAAAATATTGGTCTTTACGGTTTGGTGATCGCATTTGCGTAAAAGCGATTGTGAGAATTTTAGTGGTCGAAGTACAAACATGCCGGCCTTGTCATCGGCATAACGCGCCAACACCCTATTCACCGGCTATTCCTCCGAAACCAAGGGTATGGGCGCTAACAGATTGCGAGATCGTGCAATAGTTACTCGTATGCTCGTCGAAAGCAGCTGAGAACATAGATACGGATTGCAGACGATAGATTGTGGCCACCACGAGTGCCGTCGATGCGAGCCACCAGAGTGTTGATGGCAACATATTCCTTTTTGGCAATCTCCCTTAAGGCCACCCAGAATTCATTTTCCAGTGAGACGCTCGTTTTACGTGAGTTAATTACAATAGACCGCTTGACGATGGGGGAGTGTTTCCCGTGTTTAAATTGTGCCGCAGCGGGCCCGCTTTTGTGGTTTGTGGTGGCCTTTGCCTCTACCACAACCAGTTTTGCCTTCTCGTCAGCGAGCAGGCGCGTAATCATTTGTCGGCGCGGCAGGTCGGCCTCCTCAGTCAGCTTGTGCCGATAAAACTCAATGTTGAGAGCGTCTACGTTCTTTTCCATGGACGTACCGGTACCTAGGCGCGAGAGAGATGAGACCCTGCCTTGGGAACATGGCCCGCATGCAAAATAGCCTGAAGTTGTCACACAACAGTTTCCATTCGTCCGCCGCCCGCTCGTTTTATTGATCTGCATCAACAAATGTCATATCTGGTTGGGAGCAAACAATAGCCCAAAGCGACTACCCCCCTTGCACCGCGCACTCCAATATTCCGAACCGCGGCCACGAGTTTAGTGCAGACGATTTGCGAATGACCCATCGGTGGCTGCCCATCACGAAGGACGGAGTCTCGACATTCGAGGCATTGAAATCGTTACCTGCGAGCGCTGTTATTCTCGACGCTGCCGGAACAATTCTGGCGGTTAATGATACATGGAAGGAGTTCGCCAGGCGGAACGGATTGCGCGTTCCTCACTCGGCAGTCGGTTCTAACTATCTGCAATATTGCCGATCCGACGAACCACACTCGCGTCGATTCGTTAGGCAGCTGCGAGCATTGCTGGCGGGTCAACTTGATCTTTTGACATTTATTTATCCGTGCCACTCACCGATCAAGGAACGCTGGTTCTCCCTCATCGGGTTGCCGCTTTCGCTGGACAAGCCAGGCGGAGTGGCTCTCTTGCACGTGAATCTCACAGATATGTTGCCGCTTCCGGCTAGTAGGCAAGGAATGGGGGCCGAGGGGAAGCGGAGGGAACACTTTCCCCCCGCCATCAACCTCCATGCGATCAGCGGAGCGGTCGAGCGCTCCGTTTCGGAAACGCTTTCTTCTCAACTGAATACAATGTTCACAGGCTCGCGTCGTGGCTCCGCGCACAAAAAAGTGCTCGGGGAAACTGACCCGATGATCCTCGTTCGTGGGTTGAGCAAAAGGCAGATGCAAGTCCTGCGTCTGCTCGGCGAAGGCAAAACGAACAAGGAGATGGCA
The DNA here is from genome assembly GCA_963815055.1 of uncultured Alphaproteobacteria bacterium. Classification (GTDB taxonomy): domain Bacteria; phylum Pseudomonadota; class Alphaproteobacteria; order Rhizobiales; family Xanthobacteraceae; genus Pseudolabrys. The sequence goes on from CAWFEU010000008.1 coordinate 41,627, forward strand.
AAGGCGCTCTTGCTTTCGCCTAACACTATTAAACTCCACGTATCAGCGATCTTACAGCGATTGAGTCTCAGGAGCCGCACTCACGCAGCGCTTCTTTCATCAAGGCTCAATAAACAGGGCTGGGTCAATTTGGCGGGGGGTGACCCTAATTCACGGAAGAAAATGGGCACCGGACGCACAATCCGCACTAGAGCCTCTAAAATCTAATGGGCAAATCTACCGCTTTGGGTCATAAGCGGACATTCCGCGTAGTTACATTGCGCTCGTCGCAGGCGCAAACATCAGACCGGGTGACACGGTGAATAGTCGTTTTGGGCTATTGATTGCGTCTAATCAGATATGGGATTGGTTCGTGAAATATTGCTCCTGAGACCTTTCGAAGGTCCCCGATGCCACGCATAATTACAAACAAGCAAGAATTTTCTCGGATGCTAGGCCCAAAGGAAAGACCTCCGTATGAGGAGGTCTGGCATCTGTGGACAGTCATAGTTCCAAGGCGGTCAATTACAGGCCGCTGGTTGCGCGGACGGGTTTTGCGTCGGCGGGATACCGGCCGATGGATTTACAAGCAACATATCGAGGGCGCTTCGCGCATTTCTCAGTAATCCATTCCATGTCTGCTTTGGGTCAAAAGCAGACATGTGCACCGCACTCGCCGTGTCCGCTAAGTGCCAAAAGCGGACTCATGCGCCAGCTTTCCGATTGCTTCGTCAGGAAACCCGGCCCTCACTACCACAAGCCAAGATTTTTGATCGCGGTCGGCAGGGTCTGTGATTTGTGGGTCCTGCAGTAGGATGCGACTTTTGCTGAATTCTTTTGAAACCGGTCGTAGTCCAAGATGTTGCTGTTGGCGGCCGCATTGTAATAGCCACTCATCCAAGATCGGACGAAATTACGAATGTCGGGACTATATCCGAGAAAACTTCCGCAAGTGATCTGATTCATGTCCACGCTAATCTGAGCCGTACTTGGCATGGTAGCGCCGACCAGCATAGTCGCTGCTACGATAAGAACATTACATTTCATGGCTTGCCTCCAAAATTCAAAAATGTCACTGCGGGATCACGCTTTGCAAGGCAGCCATCACGCTCGCTTGCGGATTGTATTGGCACCACGATTTCAGCTTCGCGATATTATTTTGGTGCGCAGCCAAATCCAAAACAGTCCTGCGGGTCTGATAACTGAACCAACCACTCATCCACGCAGAAAAGTCACGTGACATTGACGGCGACATTGCCAAATATTGGCCGCATGTAAATGCGCCCATATTTATGGTAAGCTGCGCATTTGCAGCCATCGGCAGAAGCGAGATTGCAAACGCTGTACCAATCAAACGAAGTTTCATTTTGCTTGTCCTTTTAGATACTGCACCAAGCCTCTACAGCCGCAAGGATGCTGCAACTCGACTTTATGGTCGGAACTCCAGATGAGAATGTGCCTTCGCAAACAAATCAGAAAAGATTTTATAATGGTGTCCGCTATGAGCGAACCATATGTTGATTTAAATCAAACGGCCGTTGGTTTGCTTATTTTGACCTGTTCATCTTTGCGTCAATAAAATTATGCAACCATCTTGCCTGCACAAACCGACACATCGATATGAGGCTCCGCTAGGCATATCGTAGCTCCAATGTCAGCTTTAGGTCATTAGTAGACATTGCAACCAATCTGGCATTACGGTTACGGCGCGTCCAAATAGGCGAAATAATTTGAAAGCGTTTATTAAAACAGCTGTATTTACGCTGAAAAAGCAAGAAATCTAGATGCGGGCGGCAGGGGCAATGGTGGTTGGAACAATCGGGTTTCGCTTTGCAATTCTCGCAGGGACGCTGATCTTGCTTTCTGCGTTCACGCAAGCCGAATTGGAAAAAGCAAAGACTACGAAGGACTATTTCAAGGATTCCTATTGGAAGTGTTTAGCGACGGAAATTGTGCAGAAACAATCGACAAATATTTCGGTACAAGAGTTTTCCGTGTTCATAAAAGACGCGTGCCGCCAAGAAAGAGGTTGGTTTTTTAAATCCCTTATTGATTATATGGCGATGCTACATCCCGATAAGGCTGATAATTATACCTTGCTTGCTTCAGCAGCGAATATAGCAGTCGCGGCCGCAATAGATGATGCTGTGAAGGTTTTCGTAGATCTACGATCTGGTAACAGAGAGAAAAAATAAATCGGCCAGACGGGGGGATTCTGTTCGGCCCAAAACGGGGCACGTCGCTATATCCGTCAATAAAAAACCCCGGCGATTAAGCCGGGGTTTTTCAGTTCCTGATCCTGACTATCGTGAATTAGAACTTGTAGTTCACACCAACCAAGGCGTTCTGCAGATTCGCTTTGCCGCTAAATGTATTGGCGGTACATCCGACGCCAGCCACGCAGACCGGCCCCGCTTCACTACGGGTGCCGAAGCCCATGTAGTTATATTCGACAAATACAGACCAATGCGGAATGAACATCCATTCAACACCGGCGCCGGCTGTCCACCCCGTCCTGTTGCCGCCCGATATTTCTGCGACCTGTGCACCGGCTGTGTTAAATGCCGTGATATCCCACGATGTCCATGCAGCGCCGCCTTGCGCGTAGAGCAGAACGTTCGGCTGGATGAGATAGCCGCCACGTGCCGTCAGCGCATCGAACCAGTGCAGGTGGCTATTGACCGTGCCCACCCCGTTCAATGTCGCGCCGTTGCTGATGCTTGTGCCATCAATGATATTGCGGATGCCGATGACCCATTGGCTCATCTGGTAATCACAGCCGATCTGGCCACCTCCGGCAAAGCCGCTGTTGTTTGGCGATACGGTTGCGCCGGTGTTGACGTCAGTCACGTCGACGTTTCCCCAGGCTCCACCGATGTTGGCGCCGATGTAGCAACCGGTCCAATTGTAGATCGGCGCCGGCGCAGCCATTGGAGCCTTGTAAACTGGCCGTTGCGGCAGGTCGGCTGCCGAAGCAGCCTGGCCAAGCCCGATTGCCAAGCTCACGGCGGCGATGAGTACGAAATCCAATTCGATGCATATTTCTGTGTCCCTGACTCAAATGCAAAAGATCGATATGATCGTTAGTGCGCAAGCAAATATTACGCAAACGGTGCTGCTTACCATAGTACCGTGACGTGACTTTTCTTGTGTATTTCACAATTCGTGTTGCCGTTCAGCAACAGGCGTCAATAGTTATCTACCGCCCGCCACTTCGGCGCTCTCAGAAAAATTCGAGTCACGTCTTAATGTCCGCTTCGGGTCAAAAGCAGACATTTGCGGTGCATTAGGTCATGTCCGCTTTACCCCCAAAAGCGGACGTTCATCAGTCTCGAAATGTCGCCCAATACTACAAAAAGCGGTTCGGTTAGGCCGCTCTTGTACCCGCAAGCTGGGTGACATTCCCCCGGGAGGACTTGCCTTCAATGATTTCTGAAAGGCGACGCTGCCATGCCTCTAAGGACGATTTTTTCCGATCGAGTAGGTCTGTCCGCACGTAGTGTCGGACCAACGTTCGAGTTTCTCGGCCCCCTGCTTCGTGTCCGATCACTGCAGCGACAAGATCAAGCGCCACACCCATTTCAGTTAGCTGAGTCGCTACCGTCCGCCGTAAATCATGTGTCGTGAATTTCTTGATCGGCAGCTTGTCGCACCGTGCCAGCAGGTAATGTCCGACGTGAGCCGCAGTCAAAACTGCTCCTGTCGCCGCGGTGAAAAGCGGCCCCGATGAGACGATGGAAAGTCGCTTCTCGAGGATCTGTCGAGCCACCCCAACTAGCGGCGTAACGCGCGGCCGTTTGTTTTTCGATCGTGCTGCGGGCAGCGTCCAAATCCAGTCGTCGCGATCAACTTCCTCAGCGCAAAGTCCGCTGATTTCGCCACACCGAGCACCAATTAAAAGTTCAAGTTTCAATATATCCGACGGATCGCGCGGAAGGGCGTCAGAATTCTATCCATTTCCAAAGCGCCTCGATCTCCTCCGCAGTCAGAACGCGGTCTCGCGGCGTGCCGGGATCATAAGCCTTCAACCCAGCGGTCGGATCTATCTCAACTATGTCCTGCGATAACGCCCATCGGAACATAGCGCCAACGGTCTGGCGACGGCGTTCGGCTTCTCGTTCTATGCCTTGCTCGACACACTGATCGAACAACTCACGCAAGTCTCGCCGGCGAATGTCTTCAGCATGCCGCTCCATGATCGGCGAAAGCGCCCGTTTCAAACGACTTTCAATTTCTTTCGCCGTCCTCAGACGGCCGACAACCCTGCGCTTTACGTATAGTTCGACCAGCTGTTCGATCGTGAGCCGCGATGCCGCGGCGGCCCGTCTCTCCTCCTCCTGGGCAATTAGGTCGCGACCCGTTCGTGCCGCGCTGGTCAGTTCGTTAGCGCGCTCACGTGCCTTATCCAGACCGACATCAGAGATTCGTCCGAGGGATAAACGCTTCGTCTTTCCCGACCCTCGAATTCGATAGGCCAAGTCCCAAGTTTTGATGCCGCTCGGTGCGACACGTACTGCCAATCCGATACAGCGTTGATCAGGCACCCGATAGGCCGCTTCGGCGGGGCGCAGGGCATCGATTGAACGTTGGGTGAGGAAAATCGCTCCGCGCGTTAAACCCGAACCACCGGCCATTTTCGTATCTCTTTTTGTTCTATCCGTCGCAACGCTGTCGCAACAAATTATCCGGCACCGCGCGAACAGGCCCGAATGACGACAAATCATAACCTGCTGATGTACCAACACAAACTGTGCGTCAGCGAATGACCACGACCTGCTACGAACTAAGATACAAAGGCTGGATGCAGACATGGCTCGTCCATATGCGGAACCCGTTTCAGTTGTTTCAGGATCTCGGCTTCAGCGGTTTTATAACGTTTCAAGCAATTGTGGGCGGCAATGCGTTGGTGGCTTTGGCGCATTCGCGTTTCTGGTTGGGGCGTTCTGGGAATTGGGTGTGCTTATTTTTACAGACAAGTCCTCAGCGGCCATCCTGTTTCTGGCCTACTACTTTGCGACCGCCGCATTCGGCTATTTTGTATCCGCGGTATTTGGCTGGTGCGGACTACGATACCGCAATGTACCGCAGAAGATTCGAACTCTAGCTTGGACACCGATTCATTGGGTGTTGCTCTCGGCGGCCGCATATTGGGCGGCCGCAGAGCTTATTTTATCCCCCTTTCGTTGGAGAAAGACCGAGCACGGGCCGGCTAAAGCCACATGGGCGGAAAACACAATTCGTCCACTGCTCATTCTTGAGCGCTATCTCACCGAACTAAAAGAAACGGCGAACTGCCTCAGATCTGGAACGAACTCACAGATAGCGCCGTAAATCGGCGGCAGCATCCTCGGGCCGCCGCTTGAGGCTGAAGGGCGCAACGAAGCGACCCTGCTTGTCCATCAGATAAACCAGCGCCGTATGATCCATACTGTAGTCGCCATTGGTCGTTGGCACCTTCTTTGGCGTAAACGCGATAGGCTTTTTCCGCCGCATCGATGGCGGCACGGTCTCCGGTTGCACCGCGCAATGCGGATCGAAGCTCGACAGATAGTCCTTCATCGCTGCCGGCGTATCGCGTTCCGGATCGACAGTAATGAACAATGCGCCGGTCCGGTCGGCATCCTTTCCCAGCGCACGCATGACCTCGGACACTTCGAATAGCGTCGCCGGGCAAATGTCAGGGCAATGCGTGTAGCCGAAGAACACGAGGAAGGGCCGGCCTTTAATGTCCGCGTCCGTGACAGATGCTCCATTTTGATCAACGAGCTTGAATGGGCCGCCGATCGCTGACGCGCCCGGATTGCTGCTGCCCAGATTTCCGGTGGCGTAAAGAAAAACACCAGTGAAGACCACCAATCCCGTCAGAAACGCAGAAATGATCAGGAGAATTTGCGATGTTCGCGCGGTCATAGCGCCTCGACTTATTTCAAAAACATGCCGCCCAGCCTGTGCGCACCATTTCAAAGAAAATCGCGGTGCCGTAGTAGGCCCAAAGGCCAAGCGTGGCCCGCCAGCAAAAGCACGACAACACCGGCGGCCAGCGCAAGCGGCCGTGACAGCGTTGCTGGGAACATGATTGCCGCCATCGTCATCCTCCGGAACTCGCGTGTGTCAGTCACATAAGCCTGAAGATCAGCCGAGGCAACGAGGTATTCTTCAAACGGTCCACGAGCATTTACCATCCCAGACCAATAAATATTGGCATTTCGGTGGTATCCGAGCATGACGTTGACTTGGATAGTTCAAAGCCGCGATGAATATGAACAGATGGGCTTTTTTAATATGGAGAACGTAATGCGCAGCGCTTTGGCGATAGCTCTGGCAATCTCGGTATCTGCGGCCACCAGTGCCTGGGCCCAGAACGCGCAGGCCCCCGCGGCCGCACCGATGGCGGCCCCTACAGCCGCGCCTGCCTCGGCCGCCCCGACAACCAAGTGCGACAATCCGAACGCGCTCGGCGTTTCCCGCGTGGTCGAGATTGATACCACCGGCGGCCCCGGCTTCGGCTTCGAGCATTTCAAGGCTTACGACTTCCTGAAGGACCACGAAATCGTGCTCACCTTCGACGACGGCCCATGGCCGGGCCATACTCCGGCAGTCCTCAAGGCGCTGGCTGATCAGTGCACCAAGGCGCTGTTCTTTCCGATCGGCAAGCACGCCGGCTGGCACCCGGAAATCATGAAGCAGGTTGCTGCGGCCGGCCACACGGTCGGCTCGCACACCTGGTCGCATAAGGATCTGTCGAAGCTCAATGAACAGGACGGCAAGGACGAAATCGAAAAGGGCATTGCTGCGGTGAGCATCGCGCTCGGCAACAAGCCGGTTAGTCCGTTCTTCCGTTTCCCGGCGCTACGGCATCCGCCCGAACTGGTCAAATATCTCGGCGAGCGTAATGTCGGCATCTTCTCGACCGATATGGACTCGTTCGACTTCAAGATGCGCAAGCCGGAGCAAGTTATCGCCTCGGTGATGAAGAAGCTCGAAAAGCGCGGCAAGGGCATCATCCTGATGCACGACTTCCAGCAGGCGACCGCCCATGCCGCGCCTGAACTGCTCAAGAAGCTCAAGGAAGGCGGCTATAAGGTCGTCCAGGTGGTTGGCAAAACGCCGACCGAGCCGAAAAAAGAATACACCGATATGGTGCTCAAGGAGATGGGCGGCGGGCTCGAAGAAGCACGGCCGATGTCGAGCGTCATCAAGACCATCGGCGGCAACTAACAAACAACGTCTGATTTTGGCCGGCCGCGCAGTATTGCGCGGCCGGCTTTTTTATGCCGCCACATGTGACGCCACCTTGTGCTAAGTTCGGCTAGGGAGAGAATGCCGAATCAGGGGGTCGCAAATGAGCGTATTGCTTATTGCCTTTGGCGCGCTTGCGGCAATTTGGATCCTGGTGTTGGTGGGATCGCCGTTTTTCGGCCCGCGATAAACGTCAAAGCGGCACGAATTGTCAACTTACGGTATTGCCCGCCGCGAGAAGGCGGTGAAGATTGCCGTTGCCGTGCTCGCATGATCATAGGCAATGCGGCTCGCCACCACGAAGAGCGTTGTCGCCAGCACAAGCCTGAGGGCGCGCTCAGGGATTCGTATCGCAAAATAGCTGCCGACAAAAATGCCGGGCAGCGAGCCGACCAACAGCGAACCGACAATGTGCCAGTCCACCGAACCCATCATCCAATGTCCCGGTGCCTGCAATAAACGTCAGCGGCACAGCATGTGCGATGTCAGATCCCACAATCCTCGCCATCGGCAACTGCGGATAGAGCATGATCAAAGCGACCACACCGATCGCACCGGCGCCAACTGACGAAATGGAAACGAGCACGCCGAGCATAGCGCCGATCAGAACCGTATTGGTCGCCGTGCGCTGCGGATCGAGATCGGCTGCGCGGGCGCGATAGGCTGCTACGATTGTGCCGCCAAACACCAGCACAAAAGCGGTCGCGAATAGCGCAACGCTGAGCACAAGCGTGATCAAGTTGCGCGCGGCGTCGCCACTGAGATTGAAGTGAGACAGTGCGCCAAGCGTGACAACCGTGGCAGGAACGCTTCCGGTCGCGAGCCGCCCGACCACGCGCCAATCGATACTGCGCGCGAAGCCGTGCACAGAGCTCCCGCCGGTTTTGGTCGCGGCTGCGTAGAGCAAGTCAGTGCCAACTGCGGTCGCCGGGTGAATGAATACCAAACAGCATGATCAAGATCGGCGTCATCAAGGCGCCACCGCCGACGCCCGTCATGCCGACCAGCATGCCGACGGCAAAACCCGACAGCGAAAAGAGCGGGTCAATCATGCAATGCGCCTATCGCGAGCCTAGCGCGGACAGCATCTTCAGTCTAAGCACGCTTGCGGCCGGCCGTCATCGGACGAGAAGATGGAAACGCCATATGTGCAAGGCCCTGTTCCGCGCAATTTTCCAAAAATGTGCCCTTCACATCGCAACCAAAAATACCCATGTTCATTCGCTTAAGTAGCCCGGACTGAAGAAAACGCGGCTTTTTAGCGAAGCGGATGTTCCCCGTGCCGGATATCGTCACTCTCACGATCAATCCCGCCATCGATATTTTCGTCAACGTCGCACGCGTGGAGCCGATCCGGAAAATGCGTTGCTCCGCGCCAAAGCGCGATCCGGGCGGCGGCGGTATCAACGTAGCGCGCGTTGCGCATCGGCTTGGCAGCACCGTTGCAGCGATTTATCCGACCGGCGGCGCGATCGGAAAATTGTTGCATCGGCTGGTCGAGCGCGAGGGCATCGACAGCCTGGTGACGCCATCACATGTCGAAACACGAGAAAATTTTACCGCGTATGAGGAATCAACCGGTGAGCAGTATCGTTTTGTGTTGCCGGGTTCGGCACTCCATCGTGCCGAATGGGAAGCAGTGCTTGACAAACTGGCCACGCTGCCGGAAAAGCCGAAATTCGTGGTCGCCAGCGGAAGCGTCCCGCCGGGCGTCCCTGTTGATTTTTTTGCACGCGTCGCGCGAACATCAAAGCACCTTGGCGCTCAAAGCCTGATTGATACGTCGGGACCGGCGCTCAAGGCAGCGCTGGACGAAGGCGTTACCTTGATCAAGCCGAACCTGGTCGAGTTATCTGACCTCGTCGGCGCCACGCTCGCCAGCGATGAAACCTGCATTAGAGCGTGCCGAAACCTTATCAACGCCGGGCGGGTAGAAATCGTCGCGCTGACGCTCGGCGAACAGGGCGCGCTTTTGGTTACAGCGGACCACGCTTACCGCACACAACCGCTTGCGATTGAGCCCGTCAGCACCGTTGGCGCCGGCGACAGTTTTCTTGGCGGCCTGGTTGCCGCGCGCGCCTCCGGCCAGGCGCTAAAGGAAGCGTTTCGTGTTGCAGTGGCTGCTGGCTCTGCCGCTGTGCTTTCGCCAGGTACTGAGCTCTGTCGCGAAGAAGACGTGAAGCGGCTGCTGGCCGAAGTGAAGGTCAGGGAAATCGCTCTCGCGTCGGCCTGAGAGTGCGCGCCACGTTATCGTTGCCGGGACTGCGCCTTTATCTTGATAGGAGCGTGCATTTCCTGCTGCACGATCTCCATCATGCCCATCCAGACGATAAGCGGAAAATACAATAACAGCGGCATTTTTTATGTCTCGCGTTTCGGTTCGACGAGGAAACGCGAGCAGCTTCGCCGGAGTTCCAGCACTCACGAGGGTGTGTTCGGCGCCAATGCGTGTGTTGGAGCGGGCGAAGGGAATCGAACCCTCGTATGCAGCTTGGGAAGCTGCCGTTCTACCATTGAACTACGCCCGCGCGGTTTCAGGATAGCGAATGGCATGCGCGTGCGGCAAGCGGCATGTCTCCGCCGTCAGGCCTTGAAATGCTTTGAGAGCTTCAGGCTTTGCGCCTGATAATTTGAGCCGATGCCCTGCCCGTACAATTTTTCAGGCTTTGCCAGCATCTTCTCGTAGACAAGACGGCCCACGATTTGGCCGTGTTCAAGAATAAAGGGCACTTCGCGCGAGCGCACTTCCAGCACAGCGCGCGCGCCCTTTCCGCCCGCACCCGCGTAACCAAAGCCGGGATCGAAAAAGCCGGCATAGTGCACGCGGAATTCGCCGACGAGCGGATCGAACGGCACCATTTCGGCCGCGTAATCCGGCGGCACCTGGACCGCTTCCTTTGAAGCCAGGATATAAAACTCATTGGGATCGAGGATCAGGCTCTTGTCGGGGCGTGCCTGCATCGGTTCCCAGAAATCAAGGACCGCATATCCGCCGCGACGCTCGACATCGATCAATCCCGTGTGACGTTTGGCGCGGTAGCCGACCAAGCCGCCGGGTCCCAGACCGGAAAGATCGACGCCGACGGCAACGCCTTCACTAACATCGGCATCATCCGCATCAACGAGCCGTTCTTTTGCGTGCAAGTCACTCAGGGCGTCGGCGCCCAGGAGTGCATGGCCGCGGCGAAAGCGGATTTGCGACAGGCGCGAACCTTCGCGCACCAACACAGGAAACGTTCGCGGGCTGATCTCGGCGTAAAGCGGGCCGTGGTAACCCGGCTCGATACGATCAAATCCGCGCGTTTCATCGGCGATCACCCGCGTAAATACGTCGAGCCGGCCCGTCGAGCTTTTCGGGTTCGCTGCAGCTGAAATCTCGTCGGGCAAGGCCAGACTTTCGAGGAGCGGCACGATATAGACACAGCCCGTTTCCAGCACCGCGCCATCCGAGAGAGCGACCTCGTGCAATTTTAGTTCGTCGATGCGCTGCGCAACCGTGGTCCGACCCGGCAAGAAACTTGCGCGCACACGATAGGCGACATCCCCCAGCCGCAGATCGAGACTTGCCGGCTGAATCTGGTCGGGCGCGAACTGGCTCTCGGACAAAATTGCGCCATCGGCGTTAAGGGCTGCAATCATCCGATCGGGCAAGATGCCCTTGTCTTCAACGGCAAAAGAAAGTGCCACGGCGACCCCGCCTCACAATTGCGCCGATCTAACCCGAGGACCGTCTTGACGGGAAGCGGTGCATCCCGCTACAAACAGCTTATCCCGTGGTCATTTGAGCCGGCCGGCTTGCAGCCACGTAAAATAAATCGCTAAAAGGCCGGGGACGCGTGTGCCCGGCCGAGATATTTCTCCGGCCGGTTTTTTGTTGGCTGCGCGTATGGTCCCGAAAAGTGGATACCGTTTTTCGGAAAAGCCCATGCGCCAAGGCTGAAGGAGACCACTATGCCCGCGTCGACCAAGACCTACCGCCCTGAAACCCGGCTGGTGCATGCCGGCACATTGCGTTCGCAGTTCGGCGAGACCTCGGAAGCATTGTTCCTCACCCAAGGCTACGTCTACCCGACTGCCGAGGAGTGCGAGGCGCGTTTTTCCGGCAAGATCCCGGGATACGTCTATTCGCGCTACTCAAACCCGACCATGAGCATGTTCGAGCAGCGCATGGCCGCATTCGAAGGGGCGGAAGCCGCGCGATCGACTGCGACCGGCATGGCGGCCGTAACCACGGCGCTCATGGGCCTTGTTAAGGCCGGAGATCACGTCGTGGCGGCCAAGGCATTGTTTGGCTCTTGCCGTTGGGTCATCGAAGAATGGCTGTCGCGTTTCGGCGTTACCTCGACACTGGTCGACGGAAAGGACCTCAATGCCTGGAAAAAGGCTGTGCAGAAAAACTCCAGGGTGTTTTTCATGGAAACGCCGACCAATCCGACCCTCGAGGTCTACGACATCGCGGCAGTCGCCGATATTGCCCACAATGCCGGCGCCAAACTGGTCGTCGACAATGTGTTTGCGACCCCGCTCTACCAGAGCCCGCTCGCGCTCGGCGCAGATTGCGTCGTCTATTCGGCCACAAAGCACATTGATGGTCAGGGCCGCGTCCTCGGCGGCATCATTCTGGGCTCGGAGAAATTGATCCTCGACAACTACCACCAGATATTGCGGCAAACCGGGCCCTCGCTGTCACCGTTCAATGCCTGGGTCATGCTGAAAGGTCTCGAAACCCTGCCGGTGCGCGTGCAACGACAGACCGAGAATGCGGGTACAGTCGCCAATGCTCTCGCCGGCCATAAGAAAATCACGCGGCTGATCTATCCGGGACGTTCCGATCATCCGCAGGCCGACATCATCAAAAAGCAGATGCGCGCCGGCTCGACGCTTTGCTCGTTCGAAGTCAAAGGCGGCAAGGAAGGCGCGTTCCGCTTTCTCAATGGCCTGCAACTCATCGGGATCACCAACAATCTCGGTGACGCGAAAAGCCTTGTCACACATCCAACGACGACGACACATCAGCGGCTCACGCCCGACCAGCGGGCGGAGCTCGGTATTGGTGACGGACTGATCAGGTTTTCAGCCGGCCTCGAGCATTCGGACGATTTGATCGAAGATCTGCTGACGGCGTTGGAAAAAGTCTGAAGCGACTTCAGGGCACGAGATGCGACGCGGCAGTCGCCGACATCACCGGCCGCTGCGCTGCCTCGGCGATGGCGCTGCCGAGCCCCTTGGCCATGCAGGCGTAGCTCCAGTCGTTCATGTGCAACCCGTCGGGGGACACGAACATTTCGAACGAAAGGTGCGTGACGTCACGCCAGTGCCGCATCACGTCGAAGCGGCGGAACAGGTCGACGTCCTCACGCTTGGCAGTCGTCGAAATCAGTGCAACCATGGATTCCGCTTCGGGCTTCGATATCACCTTCGGCGCAAACTGCGGATCGATCAGAACGACGTCGGCACCCGCCGCGCGAATTTTTGCGAGGCCGGTGCGGATAAGCGCACCATGGTCGGTAAGCTTGTGACCGCGAAGGACCGAATTGGTGCCGAGCTGCCACAACACCAGATCGGGCTTGGCAGCGACCACGGCGGAATCGAAGCGGGCGAGCATGTCGGGCACTTCCTCGCCGCCAACGCCGCGGTTGATCACGGTGATCGACACGCTTGGAAAATGTTGATGGAGCTCGGCTTCAAGCCGGCTCGGATAGGTCGCTGCGGCCGAGCTGGCGCCCGCACCTGCCGTTGACGACGAGCCGATGGCCACGACTGTGATGGGTTCGCCCAACGTCAGTTTCTTTGCAATGTGCGGCAAGGGATTGGCAAGCCGGATCAAATCCTGCGGAGCATCGCAAGCCGGCATTGCCGTTTCGGCATGCGCAGTCAATGTCAGACCAAGCCCCGCAGAAAGCGCGGCGGCCACAATCGAATTCTTGACCCGTTGTCCGGGATTATCGCTCGACAAAGGCGTGTTCCCACATCGCAATCAGCGGCTGCCATTGGTTGGCAGTTCTTCGGGTTTGGCAGCCGTGACCACAAGATCGGCTAGCAGAATACCAATGCAATCATGAACTTGCTCGGCCATGTCAAGTTTTTTCGTCGCTGAGTATAAATCAAAGGTCCCGAGGCCAGCCCATAGCTTCATTATGCTGAATCGGTCGAACAACGGAATCTCATGTTGCAACGCAACCCAACGCATATCTTCCGCGTATGTCCCAAGGGCGATCATCAATTCCGTGCGCGGGCTATATTGCGCGTTGATTAAAACGACATCAGCGCCCGCCGAATGGGCAATGTTTATACCCGTATCTAGTGCCTGACTGAATTGATCCGGATCAACCGCCAACATCGCATCCACCGTTCCCGTTTGCCAAACCAGAAGCTCCGGCTTGGCGGCGCTGAGCGCCGCCGGGAGCGCCTTAACCATCTCGGCTGCGGTGCGCTTCGATTTGACATCGGTTGTAAGCTTGATCTCAACGCCGGGAAGTTGCTGAGCAAGCGCGTGCTCGAGCCGCGCCGGATACGCGTTGGCCACGCCATTCGCTCCTGGCAATTGCGAAGATCCGGCGCCGACGACCAGAATGTTGAGACGTTTTTTGGCCAGCGCGCTGGCAACCTGTGGCAGCCGGAAGCTAGATTCGAGCAGATTCTCGGCAGCGCGACATTCAGCCTGATGATCGGCTTTAGCCGGCGCCCAGCCCAATATTAACAACGCAAGCAGCAGCAAGCGTCCCTTCATGCCTCGCCTCCCGCGTACCCCGGCCTTGCGGCAGGCGGGCGCGGTCCTCCGCCCCTTCGTTCGGCTCGTTTATACCATGAAATCATCGCCGCAACGGCCACCATGATGGCAATGCCGACAATACTGACGACGATCTGCGTGAGCACCTGGTTGGAAACCTCCGTAAACATGAAGTGGGCGGCAAAGGACAAGAACACGCCGAGACAAAATGTCTCAAGCGAATGTTGACCGCACACGATCGCCGGCCAGAAAAATCGCGACTTCAGCGCCGGCCAATTCTGCGGCACGAAAGCGACCGTGATCACGGCGAGCGAGAGAAAATGCATGATGCGGAGGACGTCGAGATTGGTCTTGTCGATCGGATAGATCGCATCGCCGACGATTTTCGGCACGAAGACCGCAAGGTGCGGAAAATACCAGGTCATTGCGATCGCAAACGCAAATACCAGATAGGCGATCGCCAGCCCGATCACGACGCGGGAATTGATCCAGCGCGACAGATTTTTTGCACCACCCAGTGCGCACCAGGCACCAAACACAAACAACAATTGCCATGCAAATGGATTGAAGACCCAGGTTCCCTTTGGATAGGCCGGGATGTTCCACTCGAACAGCCACATCAGCGCATACAGCGTCGCTGAGGAAAGCAGGGCGATCGACGGCGCCCGCAGCAGCAGCCAGAGCATCGGAGGGAACCACGCCAGCAGCAGGATGTAGAGAGGCAAGCACATCCATATTCACCGGCTTGAATTTCAGCAGCAGGGCCTGAAGGATGGTGACATCCGGATTCCTGAGGAAATCGAGGACGCCCATCTCCTCGGTATACAAAGGATTATCGAAGCTGTTCGCGACGTAGGCGATCTCCGCGAGGTAGATCGCGAGCAAAAACACGTGCGCGACATAGATTTGCCAGGCGCGTTTGAGCACCCGCGCCGAGGCAACAATGAACCCATGCTGCTGCATGGCGCGACCATAAACGAAGGCGGCCGTGTAGCCTGAAATGAAGACGAAAATTTCGGTTGCGTCGCTGAAGCCATAATTGCGGATCGTAATCCAGCTTACGGCGTTGGACGGAATATGATCGAGGAATATCAGCCAGAGCGCGATGCCACGGAACAAGTCAAGCCGTAGATCGCGTTCGGTCGAAACCGGGGCCATGTGTGGCTTTTCTTTCATGCGCTCTTTCGGTCATAATCCCGGACGTCGAACGAATGGCAAGCCCAGGCGAAGTAAATTGTGCGGCATATAGATGTATCGCGCCGTAACCCGCAAAATTGAAGTCACGGTGACTCCCCGCTTTGTGTCGGAGCGGTCGTCACCCAGCAACGGTTATTTTTTCTGGGCCTACACCATCAACATAACAAACTTGGGCAAGGATACTGTTCAGCTCAAAACGCGACACTGGCGCATTACCGACGCGCTCGGGCGCCTGCAGGAGGTCAAGGGCCCGGGCGTGGTTGGCGAAGAGCCGACGCTCAAGCCGGGTAAATCGTACGAATACACCAGTGGCGTTCCATTGCCGACGCCATCGGGCTTCATGGCCGGCAGCTACGGTATGGTGAGCGAGGCGGGGCAGCATTTCGACATCGAGATTCCTGCCTTTTCGCTCAACTCTTCCTACGCCGAGCGCACAATCAACTAGGATTGCAACTTGGATTGGCGCCGACCTCGCCCGGCGAAAACTGGTAGTTCGCGCTGCAAAACTCGCAGGTCACGGAAATCTTGCCGTCTTCGACCATGTGGTCGCGGTCGTCCTGCGAAAAGCTCTTGAGCATGGATTCCACGCTCTCCCGCGAGCACGTGCATTCCG
The DNA here is from genome assembly GCA_963815055.1 of uncultured Alphaproteobacteria bacterium. Lineage (GTDB taxonomy): Bacteria > Pseudomonadota > Alphaproteobacteria > Rhizobiales > Xanthobacteraceae > Pseudolabrys. The sequence continues at coordinate 57,385 of CAWFEU010000008.1, forward strand.
CCCGCAGCGGGCTCGTGCGGAAGACCCGCACGCCAGGCTCGTGAAAAAGCCGATAGACAAGCCGCTCGCTTGACAGCGCGGGATCGATCAATTCGACATCTTCGACGGTCGAGACGAGGGCCTGGCCTTCGAGCCAGGCATCGTCTTCCGCGACGACATGCGGCTCGACCCCTTCCGGCGCATCGCCCGGATGGAGATCCGCCACGCGCGCGCGTTCGGGCGCCTTCGGCAGAAACTGCAACATGATGCCGCCGGCGCGCCAGCGATGGCTGGCGCCGCCCGCACCCGCGCGCAATTCCTCGGCGACCGCAAGCCGGACCCGCGTGGGGATCTGCTCGGACCGGAGGAAATATTCATGCGCCGCATCTTCCAGCGAGCCGCCATCAAGCGCCACCAGTCCCTGGTAGCGGTTCATGTCGGGTCCCTGATCGATGGTCATCGCAAGATGGCCTTTGCCGAGCAGCGCGCCGCCGCTCGTCTCGCCGGATGCAATCGCCGCTGCCACGCGATCCTTGTCGAAACGCGCGCAGGCCCGCACTTTGTCGGGGGCAATGAAATCCACCACCAGCATGCGCACCGGCCCGTCGCCTTGCGTTTGCAGGATGAACCGGCCATCGATTTTCAAGGCCGAACCGAGCATGACCGTCAGCACCAGCGCTTCGCCCAGCAGTTTTGCGACCGGTTGCGGGTAGGCATGGCGGGCTGAGGATTTCGTCGACCGCCGGGCCAAGCCGCACCACGCGGCCGCGCAGATCGAGCTTGGCCACTTCAAACGGCATGACGGTATCGTCGGCGGTGGTGGCCGACGGCGCGCGCGACGGAATAGCGGTTTGTGGGTCGGTCATAGGTTCCATGCCTCTATGTAGAGTTCAAAGTCCGAAATGCGAGGCCTGCGGATTCCCGCTGGCGACATAACCGGCATTCGTTTCAACGCTGTCAGCCGTCGGCGTGCAGGCACCAGGCCAGCAGGCCCTTTTGCGCGTGCAGGCGGTTCTCCGCCTCGTCGAACACAACCGACTGCGGACCGTCGATCACTTCGTCCGTCACTTCCTCGCCGCGATGCGCTGGCAGGCAGTGCATGAACAGCGCGTCAGGCTTGGCCTTTGACATCAGCCGGCCGTTGACCTGATAGCGCTTGAGCACGTTGTGCCTGTGCTTGCCGTCGCGGTCGCCCATCGACACCCAGGTGTCGGTCACCACGCAATCGGCATCCTTGACCGCGGTTTCCGGGTCATCGCCGATCACAATCGCGGCACCCGATGATTTCATCCAGTCCATCAGCCATTTTTTCGGCCGCAACTCTGCCGGCGTCGCCACCCGTAGCTGGAAATCAAAGCGTTCGGCCGCATGCATCCAGCTCGCCAGCACGTTGTTGGAATCGCCTGTCCACGCCACCGTGCGGCCGCGGATCGGGCCGCGCTTTTCCTCGTAGGTCATGACATCAGCCAGAACCTGGCAGGGATGGGAGCGCCGCGTGAGGCCATTAATGACGGGGATCGTTGCATGACGTGCCAGTTCGGCGACCGCCTCGTGGTCCAAAATGCGGATCATGATCGCATCGACATACCGCGAGAGGACGCGCGCGGTATCAGCGAGCGTTTCGCCCCGGCCGAGCTGCATTTCCTGCGCGGTGAGCAATATCGCTTCGCCGCCCAGCTGGCGCATGGCGACATCGAAAGAAACCCGCGTGCGAGTCGAAGGCTTGTCAAACACCATGGCCAGCGTCTTGCCCGCTAGCGGCGACACAATGAGACCCCGCGCGCGCTCGGCCTTCATGGCGCGGCTCCTGTCGATCAACCCCGCAAGCACCTGCTTCGGGATGTCGGTAAGATCGAGAAAATGCCGGACGCCGTTCGCAGTCATGACGCCACCTTCGCCGGCCGCGCATGCGCTTGCGCAAGCCGCGTGCAGGCGCGATCAATGCAGCCGACTGCCTCGGTGATTTCCTTCTCACCGATGATCAACGGCGGCAACAGCCGCACGACGTTGTCGCCGGCCGCCACAGTCAGCATTTTTTCGGCGCGCAATTCATCGACCATTTCGGAAACCTGCGGAATCATGCGCAAGCCGATCAACAGGCCTTCGCCGCGGACTTCCGCGATCACCGAGGCATGCCGGTCCTTGAGCTCGGCCAGCCGCTGCTTGAGCAGCAACGCGTTCTGCTTCATCCGGTCCAGGAACCCATCGGCCATGATGATGTCGAGTACGGTATTGCCCACGGCCATCGCCAGCGGATTGCCGCCGAACGTCGAACCATGCGTACCGGCGGTCATGCCTTTGCCCGCTTCCGTCGTCGCCAGGCAGGCTCCGACAGGAAATCCGCCGCCGAGCGCCTTGGCGATCGTCATGATGTCGGGTGTCACGCCGGTGTGCTGATAGGCGAACATATCGCCGGTGCGGCCGATGCCGGTCTGGATCTCGTCGAAGATCAGCAGCAGGCCGTTGTCGTCGCACAGCTTGCGCAAGGCGCGCAGGAACGTGTGCGGCACCACACGCACGCCGCCCTCGCCCATGACTGGCTCGATCATGATGGCGGCGGTCTGCGGGCCGATCGCTTTCTTGGTCGCCTCAAGGTCGGCGAATGCAACCTGGTCGAAGCCTTCGACCGGCGGCCCGAAGCCTTCGAGATATTTCTTGTTTCCGGTGGCGGCGATCGCCGCCAGCGTGCGTCCGTGGAAAGCACCTTCGAAGGTGATGATCCGGTATCGCTCCGGCTTGCCCGATGCAGATTGATACTTGCGCGCCATCTTGATCGCGCACTCGATCGCCTCGGCACCCGAGTTCTGGAAAAATACAGTGTCGGCAAAGCTCGCCGCGCAAAGGCGATCGGCAAGTCTTTCGCCTTCCGGAATGCGATAGAGATTTGAAACGTGCCAGAGTTTTTGTGCCTGCTCGTGCAACGCCCGCACCAGTTGCGGGTGCGCGTGCCCAAGCGCATTGACTGCCACGCCTGAGGTAAAATCCAGGTAGCGCTCACCCTCGGCGGTAAACAGCCAGGCGCCTTCGCCCCGCTCGAAAGCGAGATCGACGCGCGCATACGTTGGCAATACATGCGAGCTCACAGCCGGCTTCTTCCATCGAACATTTTCGTCTGCGCATGACCATTTTCGGGCACCGGTGAGTGCTCTTCGGGATCATGCGCGTCCCGAAAAGAAATGTGCCGCCTCGCCGGGCGGCACTTTTTTCATTTTATTGCCGCGCCCCGCCCTGTCAACACGACTCAATTATGCCGCAAGGCCGGATTCTAAAGGAAAACTGTTGGTAGCTAGGCGCGGGGGCTTGCAAGAGCTTGCACGGGAGTCACTGCCTATTGTAGCCTTCGGGCCAGATAGTACGACATCTCGTGCTACCGAGCGATTTCTAGTCCATCCCTGACGCGTAATGCGTCTGGCGTCCGAAAGGACGTCCGACGACGGGGTTGGATTCCATCCAAAGCCTTGAAGCCTGAGGAGAAAAACCCAATGGGCTGGACGGACGAGCGGGTCGAGCTCCTGAAGAAGCTGTGGGCGGACGGGCTGTCCGCCAGCCAGATTGCCGCGGAGCTGGGCGGCATCACCCGCAACGCGGTTATCGGGAAAGTTCATCGCCTGGGTCTCTCCGGTCGTGCCAAGAGCCCCTCCTCGTCAGCCCCGCGGCCGCGCAAGGCGCGCTCTTCGGGTCACATGATGCGGGTGCCCAGGGCGTCGATGCGGGGCAACACGGCGCTCGCCTACGAATACGAGGCGGAGCCCGAACCGGAGTTGATCGAGATCCCGCTTGAGCAGCGCAAAACTTTGCTTCAGCTCACCGAAAAGACCTGCCACTGGCCGGTCGGCGACCCCGGCAGCACGGACTTTTTCTTTTGCGGCGGCGATACCGTGAACGACATGCCCTATTGCTCGTTTCACAGCCGCGTCGCCTACCAGCCGATGACCGATCGCCGGCGCGACAAGCGACCATTCCGGAACTGAAATCGGCTGGCATCGCGCTCGTCATGGCCGGCCCTGTGCGCGGTCATCTCACTCAGGAGGGCCTGGCCTCTCCGTCGTCTTTGCCAGACTTGACCGACCCGGCCTCATGCGGGGGGCGCACGACCATGTGCAAGCACGAGGTCGATCTTTTGCAAGAGCCGGTCGAAATCAACGGGCTTGGTGTCGAACTCATCGCAGCCGGCAGCAAGCGCCTGTTCGCGGTAGCCCGACATCGCATGCGCCGTTAGCGCGATGATCGGAATGTGCCGGGTTGACGATTCGTGTTTAAGCCGGCGCGCTACTTCCCAGCCGTCAAGCACCGGCAGGTCGAGATCCATCAGGATTACGTCGGGCAATTCGGTTTTGGCCATGGCATAACCGGCTTCGCCGTCAGCGGCGGTCAGCAATTCGAACCCGCCGAGCAATTCGAACCGCATATTGAGCATATAGACATTGTCGTCATTGTCCTCGACATACAGAATCCTCGTCACGAAGCAACCTCCGACAACTGATTCTTGCGGCGCGCGGTGGCCACTGCCTGCCGGACCAGTTGCACGAGATGGGACGCGTCGAAGGAGTTCTTCAACAAGATGCCCTCAACCCCGGAATTGAGCCGCGCGCGGTCCGCTGCAGTGAGGTCGAGCGCAGTTATCACGATTACGGGAATGCGGCGCCATTCCGGCCGCTCGCGTAACGCCGTTATGAGTTGGAATCCATCCATCTCCGGCATCATCAGGTCGATCAAAATGATGTCGGGGACTTCTTCAGTCAATCGATCAAGCGCCACCCGGCCGTTGTCAGCCTCGCTCACAAGCCATTGCTGTGGTTCCAGAACGGACCGAATCGATATCCGCTGCGCGGGATCGTCTTCGACCATCAGCACACGCGTTCGCCGCACCCGCGCCTGGAACGGCCGCAGGAGCGTGATCAACTGCTCGCGATCAATCGGCTTGGTTAGATAGCCCGCCGCGCCAAGCGTCATGCCCTTTCGCTGCTGGTCGGTAATCGTCGCCATGACAACCGGAATGTCGGCAAGCTCCGGATTGCCTCGCAGCGCCGCCAGGACGGTCCAACCGTCAAGATCTGGCATGAGCACATCAAGCGTGATCGCGATCGGATGCAACTCCTGCGCACGCTTAAGCCCATCACGTCCGCTGTTGGCGGTCGCGACGGAGAACCCTTCATCGCGCAAATGATTGGCGATGAGCTCGCGTGCCGTCGTGTCATCGTCGATGACGAGCACGCAGTCGCCGACTATCTGCAGCTCGTCGCTAGCGTCCGCTGGCGAAGCCATTGCGTCGGGACTTTTGAGATCTGCCGGCAAGCGGACGACGAACTTCGAGCCCCTGCCTGTTTCGCTCGTAACCGTCACGTCACCGTCCATCATGCGGCATAGCCGGCGCGTGATCGCAAGCCCAAGGCCCGTCCCGCCGTAGCGGCGTGCAGTCGATTGATCGCCTTGGGTAAATTCCTCGAAAAGCTTGCTCAATTGATTCCGCGTCATCCCGATTCCGCTGTCGGTCACGACGAAATCCAGCCAGCTCCGCCCATCGGCCTGCACCGGGGTCACGCGCAATGAAATGTCGCCATTCTTCGTGAACTTGCAGGCATTGCTGAGAAGATTGAGCAGGATTTGCCGCAGACGCAACGCATCGACGTATAGCGGTGCAATGTCGCCCGGGCATTCGATTGCAAGATTGTTCTTGTTCTGCTCTGCCAACGGACGCGTCGTTCCCGCCACCTCGTCGAGCAAGCGAGGAACGTTTACAAATTCGGGATTGAACTCCAGCTTGCCCGCCTCGATCTTCGATAAGTCGAGAACCTGATTGATAAGCTCGAGCAGATGCTTGCCGGCGCGGTGAACGCGCCGCAGCGGTTCCAATGCCTTGTCGGTGCCGAAGCGCGCCGCATTGGTCACCATCATTTCCGTCAATCCGATGATGGCATTGAGCGGCGTCCGCAACTCATGACTCATGTTGGCAAGAAAGGCCGATTTGGCGCGGTTTGCGGTTTCGGCCTGCTGCATGGCTTCTTCTAATTCTTGCTGGCGTTGCTTCAGCTCTGAAATATCGGTGTAGACGACGACAGTGCTGCCGTCCGGGGTTCGCCGCTCGCTGATCCGCACCCAGGTTGTACCGTGGTGATATTCGACGAGACCCTGGGGACTATTGTGCTGTCGCAACCGCTCGGCGATCCACGCGTCGGGCGATTGACCTGCTGTATCGATCACGCCACGGTCCACGCCGGCCTTGAGAATGGTCGAAAACGGCATTCCGGGCTGAGCAACGTCGTCGAGTTTGGGATAGAGCTCCTGATACCTGCTATTACACAAGACCAGCCGATCATCGGGGCCGAACAGCGCGAAGCCGTCGGAGATCGTCTCGATTGCCGTCTGGACCATGCGGCGCTGCTCTTCGCTTTGCGCCGACAATTTTGTTCGTTCGAGAATACTTGCGCGAAATAGTTCGAGCGTGCGAGCCATCGCCCCGATCTCGTCGGGCGCCGGTGCGGGAATTGGAGTATCGAGAGCGCCAGCCGTAATCCCGGCCATCGCCGCCACGACATCATCGAGCGGCCTGGAAATCGAGCGCAGGACGACGAGGGTCGCTGCTGTCCCCAGGAGGATGGCGATGGCAACTACTATGGCAGCGATGAGGGTAGTCTTCGCGACATCGGCCTGCATCTGGCTGCGCGCCTGGGCGGCTTCGCGATTGAGCTGCTCGACGAAGCTCGTCAACCGGAAGTCGATTGCGATGCTGTGCTGGCGGGCGGAAGCCAGGAAAGTGTTGCCGATCACTCGCTGGTCCGAAGTGTATTCCTCGACCGCGCGCGTGGCGTCACTCTCGAACTGCTCTAATTCTCGCCTGATGCTGGTGGCAACCTCGGGCCGGCTGCGCGCGAGTTCATCGAGCTTGGCCGAAAGCCTTTCCTTGGCGGCCCTGGCGTTCAATTCCGACAGGCGCAAAAGGCTGACGGCGAGGTCCGTGAGCCAATAGCGGTACTCGCCGAACGCGGTGCGGGTTTGGTTTCCTAGCTGGCTGAGCTCGGCAAGTTCGGCCGTCTCCGCAACAGCACGCGAATTGGCGGTCAGTTTCGCGGTCGTATACAGGGTTATGCCTGCCAGGATGGCAATCAGGATCGCACTGACGACCAGTACCCGGGTCTTGATACTCAGCCGTCGGAGAATCAGCGCCATCTCGTGACCGCTCAGCGATAGAGGCTGATACTGATCACGCCGCCGAGGTCACCCTCAGCGCCGCCTTCCTTTGGATAGCCCGTCACGTCGATTTCACCCTTGGGGCCTCCGTGACAGGAAAGGCAGGAGGCTGCGTAGTATTCCGGCACGGCCATTCGGAATGCCTTTCGGCCCTTACTCGCGGTGATTTCGGAGAAGTCCTTGCCCTTCGGCCAGCTCGGAAGCATGAACTTTTCCGTTATGACCTTCTGTTCCCAGGCATCGGCGCGCGCCTTGAGATTGCGGACGAGGGCGGATGGCGCAGTGACCTTCACCTCCGCATCATTGCCTGCACGCCTGCTGAAAGCCTCGTTGACCAGCCGGCCAAACGTCGCGGGTATGAAGGCTTTGAAGCCGAGGCCTTTCTTGTTGATTGTGGCCTGATTGGCATCTACCACCTCGACGATTGAATCCATTTGCGCGCGTAACAAGCGCCCGTGGCGCGTCGATGGATCGACGCTGGATGGGTCGACACCGGTCGATTTCTTGTAGCCTTGAACTGCTTCGGCCAGCACCTTCGCGCCGGTAAAGCCTTTATCGCCTACATTCGGATTGTTGATCTCGGTCTGGTGTAGTGAAATGACGGTTCGGCCCGCCCGCAGCATTGCGGCCAAACTTTCAGCCACCACGATGTCGTCGTTCGTCTGCCCATGTAGCGGGCGAAGGCCATAGCCACCGAACGCACACGCAACAGTCACAATCAAAAAAATTCCCGGTCTGATGAGCCGGAAGCGCGATATAGCCGTCATCATGCCCCCCAAATAGCCTTCGAACTTGCGCCCGCCATCATGCGCATCACGCCGTCGCCGCGGCAGGTCAGGATCGGCGGTCGACGAAGAATGCTTCCAGTACGCGGTCTTCCTTGGTGGAAATTTTTTGCGGGCCGTCGAGAGTGAAATCGTTGCCGAGAACCTTGGCCGTCGATGCAGAAGTCAAAACGCGGTTGGGCTGGCTTGCAGCCTCCAAACGAGCCGCGATGTTGACGGTATCTCCCCAGACATCATATGTGAACTTACGCGTGCCAATTACCCCTGCCATAACGGGCCCCGAATGCAGCCCAACGCGGATCGAGAACCGCACGGGCAGGCGCATATGCAGCCGCTCAAGCGCGGCAACCATGTCGAGAGCGAGCTGGGTCGCTGTTTGCGCATGATTCGCGAGCGGCGTCGGGATTCCCGCCACGGCCATGTAGCTGTCGCCGCTCGTCTTGATCTTCTCGACGCCGACGTTCTCGGCTAACCGGTCGAATTCGGTGAAGAGATGATTGAGGCAATCAATTATCTCATACGCTTTCATCCTCGCCGTAATCTTTCCGAATCCAACAATGTCGGCGAAGAGGACGGTCGCGTCATCGTGGTGGTCTGCGATATTGCTTTCCCCGTTCCGAAGTCTGAATGCAATTTCGGCGGGGAGAACATTCCGCAGTAAAGTTTCTGAATGCGCTTTTTGTTTTTCGAGCCTGGACAGATAATCGGCTTCCAGCGTACGCAAGGAATTGCGCCGCAATGCGGACCCGATGCGGGCGCGCAGGATGGTTGGATTAAACGGCTTTGGCAGATAGTCGTCTGCGCCGAGTTCAATGCATTTTGATACTTTATCCGTATCGGTATCGGCGCTGATCATCACGACCGGAATGTCTCTTGTATCCGCTTTGCTCCTGATCAATCGCAAAACTTCGTCGCCATTCAAATCCGGCATCATCATATCGAGCAAAACGAGGCTGAAGTTCTCCTTCTCAATCAGGGTCATTGCCTCGTTGCCACCGGAGGCGGTCGATATCCGTTCATATCCATCGGCTTCCAGAAGCATTTGCAGCGTGTATCGATTGTCCTCATTGTCGTCGACGACGAGGATCGCTGGCCGATCAGACTTCATAATGATCTCAGGCCTAGATTGAAACATGAGCGACCGCCCAGGGCGTGACCTGGCACCTACTCTCGCAAAGAATTTAACATATCACCGATCCGAACCGCTGAAAATCTTGCAGGTGGTCCAGGAGCTCTCTGATCCGCGGCCCGACAGTCCAGCATTTGTGCAATCGACTCGGCCGGATGCCCTGTATTCCTGTCCAAAAAGGCCGTTTTAAGGGAACCAAAACAGAGGCGCTCGCACTGATGGAACCTATCCGCAGACAGCGATCGCCACTGTGAGGGCGCTCACTCTGCGAAAGACCGGACATCTTAATTTCCGGAGACCGCCCAAAAAGCGCAATGCGCCGTTCCTGCGGCGAGCCGTCAGTTCATGCGGCCGAAGCGATCGTCCAGCGCGTAGCCGGCACCGCGGACGGTGCGGATCGGGTCGGCCATGTGGCCGCGATTGATCGCCTTGCGCAGACGTCCGACATGAACGTCGACCGTGCGCTCATCGATGTAGATGTCGGAGCCCCAGACCCCGTCGAGCAGTTGCTCGCGCGAGAACACCCGGCCCGGGCGCTCCATGAGGAATTCCAGCAGGCGATATTCGGTCGGCCCGAGTTCGATCGCGCGGCCGTTGCGCGACACACGCTTTTTTTCGCGATCAAGCTCGATATCGCCAATGTTGAGCACGGTCGCGACACGCTCGGGATTTGCGCGACGCAGCAGCGCACGAACGCGTGCCAGCAGTTCGGGCACCGAGAACGGCTTGACGATGTAATCGTCGGCGCCGGTGGCAAGTCCGCGCACCTTTTCGCTTTCCTCACCGCGCGCGGTCAGCATGATAATCGGCAGCTGGCGCGTTTCGGGGCGCGCGCGCAGACGGCGACAGAGTTCGATGCCCGAAAGGCCAGGCAGCATCCAGTCAAGCACGATCAGATCCGGCGTGCTTTCCTTCAGCCGCGTGTCGGCCTCATCACCGCGGGCGGACGTTTCCACCTCGTAGCCTTCCGCCTCAAGGTTGTAGCGGAGCAGCATCGTGAGCGGCTCCTCGTCTTCTACAATCAGGATGCGCGCGTTCATGGTTTTCCTTCCGCCGTCCCTTACCGGTCCGCCGCCGTCCGCAGGGCGGCGATGGTCGTGGTGTCGCCCTTCGGTCGCTGATCGGCGATCGGGCGGCCTTCGATGATGTAGTGTACCGTTTCCGCAATATTGGTGGCGTGGTCACCCATGCGCTCGATGTTCTTGGCGCAGAACATCAGATGAATGCAGAAGGTGATGTTGCGCGGATCTTCCATCATGTAAGTCAGCAATTCGCGAAACACCGACGTGCAAACCGCGTCGATCTCTTCATCGCCCCGCCACACTGCCATGGCCTTGCTGACGTCCCGGCGAGCATACGCATCAAGCACGAGTTTCATCTGACCCAGCACGAGGTCGCTCATGTGCTCGACGCCGCGGATCAGCTTGGGCGGCGGAAATTCGGCGTTGAGCGCAATCACCCGTTTGGCGATGTTCTTGGCAAGGTCGCCGATGCGTTCGAGATCGTTGGCCAGCCGCAGCGCGCCGACAACCTCACGCAGGTCGACCGCCATGGGCTGACGCCGCGCGATGGTCAGAATGGCTTTTTCCTCGATTTCGCGCTGCAAGGCGTCAATATTGACGTCGGCCGTCGTGACCCGCTGCGCCAGCGTCGTGTCGCGCTTTGCCAGGGCGTCGACCGAATCCGCGACCTGCTTTTCGGCGAGGCCGCCCATTTCGGCAACCATGCGCGCGAGGTCCTGCAGATCGCTGTCGAATGCTTTCATCGTATGGTCGGTCATTGGCGTCATCTTTCGATCAAGCGATCAGTCTGATCATGTGCTAGCCGAAACGCCCGGTGATGTAATCCTGAGTGCGGCGATCCTTCGGGAGTCGTGAAGATCCGGGTTGTTTCCCCGAACTCGACAAGCTCGCCGAGGTACATGAAAGCCGTGAAATCCGATACGCGCGCGGCCTGCTGCATGTTGTGCGTCACGATGGCGATCGTGTAGTCGTCCTTGAGTTCGTCCATCAGCTCTTCGATCTTGGCGGTGGAGATCGGATCGAGCGCCGAGCACGGCTCGTCGAACAGGATCACCTCGGGCTGCACTGCGACGGTCCGGGCAATACACAAGCGCTGCTGCTGGCCGCCGGAGAGCGACAGGCCGTTGGCGCCGAGCTTGTCCTTGACCTCTCCCCACAGCGCAGCGCGTTCAAGCGCGCTGCGGACCCGATCGTCGAGTTCCGACTTCGGCAACCGCTCATAGAGCCGGATACCGAAGGCAATGTTTTCATAGATCGTCATCGGGAACGGCGTCGGCTTCTGGAACACCATTCCGACTTTGGCGCGCAGCAGGTTGAGATCCTGCGACGGAGAAAGGATGTCGTCGTTGTCGAGCCGGACATGGCCGGCGGCGCGCTGGTTCGGATAAAGGTCGTACATCCGGTTCAGGATACGCAGCAGCGTCGACTTTCCGCAGCCGGACGGGCCGATGAATGCGGTCACCTTACCCTGGTAAAGCGGCACGTTGATGTTCTTCAGCGCGCGATTATCGCCGTAAAAGAAATCGAGATCGCGGATCGAGATCTTCTCGGTGAGATCCCCGGTCGCTTGCCGGCGTATGGGTGACGGTCGGAACGGTGATAGTTGCTACACTCATGACGATTTTCCCTGTGCCGCGAGGGTCCGCGCGACGATACTCAGTGCAAGAACCGCCAGCGTGATGATGAGAGCGCCGGTCCAGGCCAGATCCTGCCAATCTTTGTAAGGGCTCAGCGCAAACTGGAAGATGACCACTGGCAGGCTGGCGACCGGGGCGTTGAGATCGAGACTCCAGAATTGATTGTTGAGAGCGGTAAAGAGCAAGGGCGCGGTTTCACCGGATATCCGCGCTATCGCCAGCAGCACGCCGGTGACCATGCCGGCCTGGGCCGCGCGATAGGCAACCTTCCGGATCATGAGCGAGCGCGGCAGACCAATGGACGCAGCGGCTTCACGCAGCGTATCGGGGACAAGCGTGAGCATGTCCTCGGTCGTGCGCACCACCACCGGCACCACAATGACCGCTAGCGACACCGCGCCGGCCCAACCGGAGAAATGCCCCATGCGGGCGACCATGATTTCGTAGACGAACAAGCCGACGACGATCGACGGCGCGCTCAGCAGAATGTCATTGATAAAGCGCACCACGGTGGTCAGCCGGTCGTAGCGGCCATATTCCGCCATGTAGGTTCCGGCCAGGATGCCGAGCGGCGTGCCGATCGCAACGGCAATGAACGTGAGAACCAGGCTGCCGACGATCGGATTGAGCAATCCGCCGGCAGCGCCAGGTGGCGGCGTCATCTGAGTGAAAACATCGAGCGACAGGCCACTGAAGCCTTTCCACAGCAGCACGCCCAGGATCACGACGAGCCAGGTCAGCCCGAACAGCGTGGCGCCGACCGACATCGCGACGGCGACGGCATTGCGGCGGCGGCGGGTTTCATAGAGCGCCATCGTCAAACTCCGATCCGCGCATTGAGACGCATCAGCATGTAGCGGGCTGCCGCGAGCACGATGAAAGTGATGACGAACAGGATCAAACCGAGGGCTATGAGCGCCGACGTGTAGAGATCGCCGACCGCTTCGGTGAATTCGTTGGCAATGGTTGCGGAGATCGTCGTGCCTGGCGCGAGCAGCGAACCCGATATGCGGTGCGCATTGCCGATCACGAAGGTGACTGCCATGGTTTCGCCAAGCGCGCGCCCGAGCCCCAGCATCACACCGCCGATAACGCCGACACGCGCGTAAGGCAGCACGACGTAACGCACGACCTCCCAGGTCGTGCAGCCTAGACCATAGGCAGCTTCCTTGAGCACCGGCGGCACCGCGGTGAACACGTCACGTGAGATCGAGGTGATGAAATGGCAGCACCATGATGGCGAGGATCAAACCCGCGGTCAGGATGCCGATGCCGTAAGGCGGACCGGCGAACAACGTCGAGAGCACCGGAATTTCGCCGAACACATTGATCAGGAATGGCTGTACATATTGCTGCAGGAACGGCGCGAACACGAACAGGCCCCAGATGCCGTAGATGATGCTGGGGATGCCGGCGAGCAGCTCGATGGCAATGCCGATCGGGCGGCGCAGCCACATCGGGCACAATTCGGTGAGGAACAGCGCAATGAACAGGCCGACCGGCACCGCGATCAGCATTGCGACGCCGACGTGACCAGCGTGCCGTAAATCGGCGCGATCGCACCGAATTTTTCTGTGACCGGGTTCCAGGTGTCGACGAGCAGAAATTCAGACCAAAGGTCCGCAGCGCCAGCCACGACCCATCGACCAGGGAAATGATGATGCCACCGAGAATGACAAGAACAGTGATGGCGGCCGTGCGGGTGAGATGGCGATAGACAGCGTCGCCCAATTGCAGACGCCGCAGCACTTTTGCGCGATCGACCTGGGGGGTCGTCATGGCGGCTCCGCCTTGCAACGCTACATCAACCACGGATCGCCTCCCCGAAGGCTGCATCCGGCTCTCCCTCTGACTAAACGCGCGTCGGGGGAGCCACTCAAGCGGCCTGCCGGCCGCAATACAAGACTCGTATTCATTGGCAGTGGACAAGGAAAAGGCGCCGGCGGGCGCCTTTTCCCGATCACATCGGTCTTAGTAGACCGGCTTGCCACTATCGTCCTTGATGTCGCTCTTCCATTTGGCGGCAATCAGATCGACGACATTGTCAGGCATGGGGATGTAGTCCAGCGCGGAGGCCATCTCGTCGCCGTTCTTGTAGGCCCATTCGAAGAACTTGAGCGCTTCCTTGGTCGCGGCCGGATCCTTCGGCTGCTTGGGCACCAGGATGAAGGTCGCACCCGCGATCGGCCAGGACTTGGCGCCCGGCGAGTCGGTCAGGATCATGTAGAAGCCAGGCGCGTGCGCCCAGTCGGCGCCGCCGGCGGCCGCCATGATGGCCTCGGGCGTCGCCTCGACCGTCTTGCCGTCCTTGTTGACCATCTTCGTCGTGGTCAGGTGGTTCTGCTTGGCGTAGGCGGTTTCCACGTAGCCGATCGAACCTTTGGTCTGACCGACGTTGTTGGCGACGCCTTCGTTGCCCTTGGCGCCGATGCCAGCCGGCCACTCGACCGAGGTGTTGCTGCCGACCTTCGACTTCCAGCCTTCGCTGACCTTCGACAGGTAGTTGGTGAAGATGAAGGTGGTGCCGGAACCGTCCGAACGGTGGACAAGCGCGATCGCCTGCGACGGCAGCTTGGCATTCGGGTTCAGCTTCTTGAGTGCCGGATCATCCCATTTGGTGATCTCGCCGAGAAAAATTTTCGCGAGCGTCGGCCCATCGATCGTGAGTTCGCCGCTCTTGATGCCATCGAGATTCACAACGGGGACGATGCCGCCCATGACGGTCGGAAACTGGATGACGCCGATCTTTTCGAGTTCGGCCGGCTGCAGCGGCATGTCGGACGCACCGAATGTCACGGTGCGGGCAGTGATCTGCTTGATGCCGCCACCTGAACCGATCGACTGATAGTTCAATCCGTTGCCGGTGACTTTTTTGTAGGCGTCCGCCCACTTGGCGTAAATTGGATAGGGGAAGGTAGCGCCGGCACCAGAGATGTCGGCAGCGTTGGCCGGAACGAACGCGGCGGCGGCGATGAAGCCGGCAGCTGCCAATGCGGTCCAGTGTTTCACAGGTTCTCTCCATGTTTGCGGTCAAGGACGAACGCGGGCCGCAGCGGGCCCCCGGTCCTGATGTCCTCACGTCCAATCGCTTGGACGTCCGCTGTTGCTCTAAAAACGCTCTCCACGACGGCTTCGGACGTTTTTTGGTTTGTTCTTGGCTTGCGAAAATCCGAAGTCGGGGTCAGCCATAAGCGTCGCATGTCACCGTTCTATAAAGCTTTGGTGACAGTCACATGACAGCTTAAGCCGTTGAATTTAATCAGATTTCGTCGGAAGCCGCGGAATTGCCGGTGCGTAAGGGCAGATGCATTGTGAAGGTCGCGCCCTGGCCCAAAGTGCTTTCGATTGTCAGGCGTCCGCCATGCCGGTTGAGCACGTGCTTCACCAGGGCCAGGCCGAGCCCGGTGCCGCCTTGCGCCCGGCTGTCGGCGACATCGACACGGTAGAATCGCTCCGTCAGCCGCGGCAGATGTTCAGGTGAAATGCCGGGACCGTAATCACGTACCGCTACGCGCGCCTCGGGCGTGCCGCCGCGGGTCTGACCGCGCGCAAGCGTAATGTCGAGGCGTTTGCCGGCAGCGCCATATTTGAGCGCGTTTTCGACCAGGTTCTCGAGCGCGCGGATCAGCTCGTCCCGGTCGCCCAGCACCATCAAAGTGTCCGGCGGCGAGGTGACCTTGATCTCGACGCCGCGGTCGCGCGCCAGAGTCTGCAATCCGTCGACCACCTGCCGCACGATCGGCGCCAGATCGACCGGCGTATTTGGCTGCAAATGGGCGTTGAGCTCGATGCGCGACAGCGACAGCAGATCGTCGATGAGGCGGGCCATGCGGGTCGCTTGCCCTTGCATGATCGCAAGGAATTTCTCGCGCGCGGCGGTGTCGTCTTTTGCCGTGCCCTGAAGGGTCTCGATAAACCCAAGCAGCGCCGCGAGCGGAGTGCGCAACTCGTGGCTGGCGTTGGCAATGAAGTCGGCGCGCATTTCCTCGACCCGGCGCAAGGGCGTGAGATCGTTGAATGTCATCAGCAAAACGTCGGTCGCGGCATTGACGCCAGTCGAGAGTCTGAGCGGGGTTACGAAAGCCTCGAACCACCGATCGAGCGGGACGCGTTCGAAAAATTCCACGCGCTGCGGTTCCCCGCGCTTGGCCGCGCGACGGATCGCATCGACCAGATCGGGCATGCGTAACGCGATCAGGGCAGGTTCGCCGCGCCGCAAGGCCGGCGCGATACCGGTTGCCGCTTCATTGAACGCGATCACCCGGCTCTCACGATCGAGCACGATTGCCGCACTCGGAAAACCGGCGATCAGCTGCTCAACCAGCAAAATCTGAGGGTGAGCGAGCGCGCGTCCGGGCGCACGCACGATTTCCGCGCTGGTGACGGCATCGCCCCGGCCGCGCAAAACTCGCCATGCGCCGCGCAATCGGCTTGCCAATCCGGTGGCGGATGGAAAGTCGCGGCGGTCTTCGTCTATCGCCATGATCAGCCGGCGTCGGTTTTTTCGGCTTCAATCTCAGCTGCGGATAGGAGCGGTCGCGGACGTGATGGCCTTGGGCTCCATCGCCCGCCGCTTGCCGTGCATGTTGAGCCACAAGTTCCCGCGAACCGAGAATGAGCAGCGCAATCGCGAACGGCACAATATAGTAGAGCATCCGGAACAGGAGCAGTCCGGCCAGCACGGACTCCTTGTCGAACTGCCACAACGCCACCAGCATCGCGGCATCAAAAACGCCGAGCCCTCCCGGGGCGTGGCTGGCAAAACCCAGCAACGTCGCCGAAACGAACACCACCGCCATTGTCACGAACCCGACGTTCGGCTCGTCCGGCAACAGCATGTACATCGCAAGCGCACAGAAACCGAGATCGAGGATGCCAATGCAAATCTGCAGCAATGTGGACGGTCCACTCGGCAAATGCACTTTCCATTCGCCCTGCCCGATCTCGCGCGGCGCGCTCCACACCCAGCTGACATATGAAGTGAGCACCACCAGCATGGCGATGCCAATTCCCCGGTTTATCCAGGGCGGCAGTTGGTCGATCGGTCCGGCGGCCTGCGGATGATAGGTAACGCCGAGACCGAGCACCGTGGCGTTGCCCAACCAGAACGTCAGGCCGGCGATAAAACAGATCTTCGCCACTTCAACGGCGTCGAGCCCGTAGGACGAATAGATGCGGTAGCGTACGGCGCCCCCGGTAAAGACGGTCGCGCCGATATTGTGCCCGATCGAATAACTGGTGAAGCCGGTGAGCGCGGCGATGCGGTACGGAACTTCATTGCGCCCGATCGTGCGCAGGGCAAACCAGTCGTAGAAGGTCAATGTGAAATAGCCGCAGGCAACAAAGAACGCAGCAGCGGCAATATGGCGCGGCTCGGTGGCTTTGAGCGCCGCATACACCTCATCGACGTTGATGTCGCGCAGCATGTGGAAGAGAACCACCACTGCGATCGTAATGATGGCGATGCTCAGGAGCACCCCGATCCGATTCCAGCCAATCGTATGCTGAAAAAATCGCGCCACCGCGCGCAGCGACTTAACCATCATTCCTCCGGTTCGCGCCGGCCTTATAACCTTGGGCGCCACGCGCCCAAGCGCGTATTGACCGACCCCTAGCAGAACTAACCCCGCTGGGCGAGTGGACTGCCCGCCGTTTCGTCAATCTGCTAGTCTGTCCGAAATAAGGCCGCCGACCGGGTAAAATGGCGGTCCATCGGGAGGCGGTCATGAGCAAATACGAGCCAACTTTGCCCCGTCGTACTGTTCTCAAAAGTGCCGGGCTGGCTGCCGGTGCAGGATTTCTGTCCGGTCTGACTGGACCGATTCAGGCGGCAACAACCGCCGAAATATGGAGCGCGGAATACTGGGCCAGGAAAGGCGATGTGAAGCTTAATCTTTGGCGAAAGCGTGCTCGCGCGCCAAATCCCGGCGAACCGCCGCTTCCGGTCCTGTTCCTGGTGCACGGTTCCTCGAACTCTTCGCGCTCGTCATACGACCTTACCGTGCCCGGTAAGGGCGAATACTCCATGATGAACGTGTTCGCCCACTACGGGTACGACGTGTGGACCATGGACCATGACGGCTACGGCTACTCGGGTTCATCGGGCAATAATTCCGACATCGCGAGTGGCGTGGAAGATCTCAAGGCTGCAATTCCAGTCGTGATGAAAGAGACCGGTCAAAAGAAAGCACACTTCTACGGCACCTCGTCCGGCGGTATCCGCGCCGCCGCCTACGCGCAGGCTCAATCCGAACCGGTCGACCGGCTAGTGCTTTGCGCGTTCACCTACAAGGGAAACGGAGCGGCGGAAATCGCGCGTCGGAGAGCCAAGATCGATGCATTGCGCGCGAGCATGCGACGAAAGCGCGATGCAAAGATGATTCGCTCGATCTTCACGCGCGACGGCCATCCGGCGCTCTACGACCCGGCGGTAGCAGAGGCAATCATCGCGGACGAGATGAAATTCGGTGATCAGGTGCCGAGCGGCACCTATATCGACATGGCCGCAAACCTGCCGATCGTCGATCCAGCGAAAGTGCGTTCGCCGGTGCTTATGCTTCGCGGCGAGTTCGACGGTAATTCGACGAACGACGACCTGCTCGATTTCTACCGCCAGCTTCCAAACGGCGACAGGCAATTTGTGATCCTGCCGCAGACTGCGCACAGCGCCGGCTACGGCAGCAACCGGCATCTGCTCTGGTATGCGGTCAAGAACTTCCTGTCCGAGCCGGCAGCGACGGCCTGATTAACCGGCAGCAAAAAATTCGCGAAGCGCGGTCGTTGTTTCTTCCGGCGCTTCTTCGGACAAATAGTGTCCGCAAGCCAGCGCTTTCGCGCCGATGATATTGGACGCATAGCGCTGCCAGATTTCCGCCGGGCCGGGCTTGCTGTTGCGGCCGACGCCGCCGGTCGCGCCCCACAGCAGAAGCACAGGGACATCCGATCTTGCGGCCCGCTTCGAAATCCCTGGTATCCATGGCGAGATCGACGCCGGCGCAGGCGCGATAGTCCTCGCAGATGGCATGGATCGTTGCCGGGTTGCGGAAGCAGCGTTTGTATTCGGCCAGCGCATCCTTGTCGAAGAAACTCAGGCCCTGTTTTGTTTTCGCCAGTTTCTTTTCAATGAACCAGTCGGGATCGGCGCCCATCATGCGTTCGGGCATGTCAAACGGCTGGATGTTGAAGAACCAGTGCCAGGAAAACGTCGCCCATTGCTTGTTGATGTTGTTGAACAGGTGATGCTGCGGAATGATGTCGAGGATCGCCGCGCGCGTCACTGTCGCGGGATGGTCGAGACACATGCGATGCAGCACGCGGCCGCCGCGATCGTGGCCGGCGGCCATGAAGCTGACCAAACCCGAGCGCCGCCATCACCTCGATCTGGTCCTGCGCCATGGCGCGGAATGAATATCCGGAATGATCCTCTCCACCGGGTGGCTTTTCAGAATCGCCGTAGCCGCGCAGATCGGTCGCCACCACGGTGAATTCGCGCGCCAGCGTCGGCGCAATCCTGAGCCACGACAGATGATTAAACGGATTGCCGTGCATCAAGAGGATCGGCGGTCCGTTGCCACCGGTGAGCGTGACGATGCGCGCGCCGCTGGTCTTGATTTCAGATCGCTTGAAGCCGTCGAGCATGCTCGGACCTACAAAATTGTCATGGCCGGGCCTGTCCCGGCCATCCACGTCTCTAACTCGTTGAACGTCTCAAGACGTGGATGCCCGGCACAGGGCCGGGCATGACGTCAGGCTGAAGCATAACAAATTCTGGCGTACGGCAAGAGGCCGCCAAATTCGGTGCACGCAAAAGCAAAACCCCGACTTCGCCTTGGCGAAGCCGGGGTCATTCGATCCCATCGATCTGCTCGATTAGTTGCAGACCTGGACGCGGCGCACGCGCGGGCCAACCGGCGTATCGACGAGCTGTTTGACGAAGTAGCAATCGGACGCGATATAGGTCGTCGGCGCGTAGATGCCGATGCCATAGCCCCAGCCATGGCCCCAGCCGTGGCCACCGTGGCCGCCGTGCATATGGGCAGAAGCGGAAGTCGGGATGAGCGCGGCCGAAGCGATCACAACGGTGGCGCCGAGGGCGAGAGCGAGCTTGCGGAACATGACGTTTCTCCTGTTTCAGGGCCTGGGTGGCAAGGGATGTGATTGCCACATCCTGATCATGGGTCGGCGCGAGCGCCGGAAAGGTTCAAAGCCCGGCGGCCGATATTTGCCATTGGGGAGCCGCGTCACGCTTTTTTCACGCCATTCGCGGGTAAATGCCGGTATTTGGCGGCTTTCCCTTGCCCAGGCGCGCCCGAAAAGGGAAAACTACCCGGCGATCACCCCCGGGGCGGCCGGTGCACGCAAGTTTCTTCGAATTGCGTTGAACCTGGGCGCCCCGCCACGCGACCCATTCACGAGCCGATCAAACCTGCGATGCAAACGACTTCGGATGAAGTTCTGATATCGCGGATCGCAGGCGGCGACCGGCTCGCCATGCAGGTGCTGTACGCGAGGCACCATGTTCGTGTGTACCGGTTCGTGCTGCGTCTGGTGCGCAACGAAGCGACGGCGGAAGACTTGATCAGCGAGGTATTCCTCGACATCTGGCGGCAAGCCGGGAAGTTCGAGGGCCGTTCCGCCGCATCGACATGGATGTTGAGCATCGCGCGGTTCAAAGCCCTGTCGGCGCTACGGCGCCGGCCGGAGGAAGAACTGGATGACGAGACGGCAGAGCAGATCGAGGATCACGCTGACGATCCCGAAACGGCCCTGGCGAAGAAAGATAAGAGCTCGGCCTTGCGGCAATGCTTGGCCAGGCTCTCGGCGGACCATCGGGAGATCATCGACCTCGTGTACTACCACGAGAAGTCGGTGGAAGAAGTGGCCGAGATCGTCGGCATCCCGGAGGCGACCGTGAAGACGCGTATGTTCTACGCGCGCAAGAAACTCTCCGAGCTCCTGAAGGAGCAAGGAATAGATCGAGGTTGGCCATGAACGCGACGAACCAAGACGCGCCCGAGCGCAGCGAGATCGAGACATCTGCTGCCCTGGCATGCAGCGGGAACGCTGAGCCGTCGCGACACGCAACGGGTTGAAGACGCGCTCGCGCGCGATCCTGAACTCGCCCGCCGCTACGCGCTGGTGCGCGACGAGCTGGGCGAAACCATCCACCAGAATGAAACGCTTGGCGCGCCGTCGCCGCGCGCAATGGAAAAACTGTTCGCCGCGATCGACGCCGAGCCCGCCCGCCGGCAGGCCGGATCTTTCAATCTCGGTGGCCGCGTCTCCGAATTCTTTGCAAGTCTGTCGCCACGCACGCTGGCCTGGTCGGCCAGCGCCGCCGTGATCGCAATCCTGCTGCAGGCCGGACGTGCTGGCGGACATCGCGTTCAAGGAAACGAAGACGGCGGGTTACCAAACCGCTTCGGCGCCGACCACCGACCCGGGCGCCGGCGCCTTCACACTTATTCGTTTCGCGCCGCAGGCGTCATCCGATGACATCACCAAGTTCCTGGAAGCCAACAAACTATCGATCGCGGCCGGGCCGATGGCCGGCGGGCTGTACAAGGTCCGCGTCGCGGTAACCGGTATTCCGAAAGGCGAACTCGCCAACATCGTGAAGAAGTTGCAGGCGGACAAAGTCGTCGGCTTCATCGCCACGACCGAGTGAGACTGAACGACGCCCGCCGCCACCGGAGGTCACGTCATGTGTAACCAGCCAACCGTCCTGCTCTGCCTCATCGCGGCCTTGATGGCGGTAACGGCCAACAGCGCCTCCGCGCAAAAAATGACGGGCCGCGGTCCTTCACCCGACATTGGCTCCAGAGGGCCGATCGGGCCAACCGGCGGCGGTAATGGACCCCATGGCGGCGGCTTTCGCGGACCAGGCTGGGGCGCGGTCGTGCCGGGAATCATCCTGGGCCTGCCGCAAAACTATCCGTCAAATAGCGTTTACATTGACGACGGATCGGTCAACGACAGTCCTCGCCGGTCGCAGCAATCGAACCGCCGCGGCCCAAGCGGCGCGCCGCCGGCCAATGAACGCCGCCTGGTGCCGGACGAAGTCGTGATCGAGATTTCCAATTCGGCCAGCGCGCAGCAGATCGACGCGCTGCAAAGGCGTCACCGGTTGGCGCGGATCGAAACGCAGACATTCCAGCTGACCGGCACAACACTTTATCGCTGGCGGATTCCAGACCGCCGCTCGGTAACCACGGTGGTGCGCGAGCTCGAGGGCGATCGCGTGGTGGCATCGGCGCAGCCGAATTACCTGTTCACACTGCAACAAGGCCCGACCGACAAGCAAACCGGCAGCGCGGCCAAAATCGAAGGCGATCCCGCCCAGTACGAACTCGCCAGGCTGCATTTGCCGCAGGCCCACGCGCTCGCCAAAGGCGACAATGTGCTGGTTGCGGTGATCGATTCCGGCATTGATATCAAGCATCCCGAATTGGCCGGGTCGATTGCGGGAGTCTTCGATACGGCCAGGGAGCCCGCCGCGGCGCATAAGCACGGCACGGCCATCGCGGGCCTGATCGCTGCACACGCCAAGCTGATGGGCGCGGCGCCTGCCGCAAAAATTCTGGCCGTGCACGCTTTCGACCCGAACAATGCCGGCGCCGAGGGCACCACCTTCAATATCCTCAAAGGAATCGATTGGGCCGCCGCGGCACGGCGCGCGCGTCATCAATATGAGCTTTGCCGGGCCAGCCGATCCCGCCATTCATCGCAGCCTCGAGGCGGCGCGCAAGAAAGGCATCGTGCTGGTGGCCGCCGCCGGCAATGCCGGAGCGAAATCGCCGCCGCTTTATCCGGCTGCCGATCCCAACGTGATCGCCGTCAGCGCGACCGACACCGACGACAAATTGTTCGAGCAATCAAATCGCGGCCGCCTATATCGCAGTCGCTGCGCCCGGCGCACAAATCCTCGTCGCCGCTCCCGACAGCAGCTATGAAGTGTCCTCCGGCACGTCCTATTCCGCGGCGGAAGTGAGCGGGATCGTGGCTTTGATGCTTCAGCGCAAGCCCGATCTCACGCCGGACAAGGTCCGAAATATATTGCAGACAACCGCAAAGGATCTCGGGCCGAAAGGACCTGACGCTATGTTCGGCGCCGGTCTTGCCGACGCCTACGGCGCGGTCGCCGCCGTAACGGCGCCCGTCGCATCGGCTAACCCGCGGCCAGTCGAACGCGTGAGCACCGGCGCGCGCTGATACTGCTCGCCGCCCCTTGCCTCGCAGCGGCAAAATCGCCACTTGTTGTGTCCTGACCGGGCTCCGGAGACACAATGACGGCCGCTGATCCACCAATATCCATGCCGCTGCGCGTGACGCGCAACGATGAAATCGCAGAGCGGCATCCATCTTCTTGAATTCCGGGATCCGGACGGCAAAAACCCTTGCCGGAATTTTCCGCCGGCGCGCATATCGCCGTCCGGGTCCCCAACGGTCTGTTACGGAAATATTCGTTGTGCAACGATCCGGCCGAACGCGAACGCTATCAGATCGCGGTCAAGCGCGAGAGCAATGGCCGCGGCGGCTCATGCAGCCTGATCGACGGCGTGAAAGCCGGCGACGAGATCACGGTGACCGCGCCGGTCAATGACTTCGCGTTGCCGCAACGCGCGCAGGATTTTCTGTTCATCGCCGGCGGCATTGGCGTGACGCCGATGATGGCGATGATCCGGCAGGTGATGGCGGAGGGCAAACGCTTTCGGCTGTTCTACTGTTCGCGCTCGCCGGAAACGACGGCATTCCGCGACGAGCTGAGCGCGCCGGAGTTCAAGGACAAGGTCGTCATCCACTATGATGAGGGCGATGCGTCACGCTCGCTCGACTTGCGTCCCATTCTGGCCGAACGAAAAAACCGCGAACACCTTTATTGTTGCGGACCGCGGCCGTTGATGGAGGCGGTGCGTGCGATGACCGACCACTGGTCGCCCACGGCTGTGCATTTCGAAGCGTTCAGCGAAGCCGAGACGCACAAAGCCGACGACAAGGCATTCAAGGTGAGGCTCGCGCGCTCGGGCGATGTCCTCGACGTGCCGACCGACAAGACCATTCTCGAGGTCCTGCGGGCGCACGGCCTCGACGTGCCGAGTTCATGCGAAACCGGCACCTGCGGGACATGCCGCACCAAGATGCTTTCGGGCGAAGCCGATCACCGCGATCTGGTGCTGGCTGAGCACGAGCGAAAAGACACGATCATGATCTGCGTGTCGCGGGCGCGCGGTGCGGACATCACGATCGACCGTTGAGCGGAAACCTCGCGCCCTACTGCTGGATTGTTCGCAGGTAGGCGCTCACGGCGAGCGCATCATCGGCACTCAGCTTGAACTCCGGCATATCCGGGTGGCCTGATGATATGCCGCGCTCGAGCCGGCGGGGAAACTGATCGAGATCGAAACTGCGGCCAAGCGTGCGGAACGGCGGCGCGCTGGCGTGCGGGCTAGTGCCGGTTTTACCGATCGCATGGCAACGCGCGCAAAATTCCATGACCACCGCACGGCCGCGACGTTCCGGATCCTGTGCGTTTGCGATGCCGGCGAAAGCCAACAATAGCAGCAGTGCCGTCGGCAAGATTTTCATCGTGGCATGTCATCCAGAAAAAGTGGCGCGCCGGAGGGGATTCGAAACCTGCCCCCCAATTCGAAGATAGGTCGGCGAGCCTCACGGTCATTTACTTTGGCACCTTAGCAGACATTTCCGAGCCGCCGGGGTAAAGCGGACATTCGTGCGAACTGCTATCGTGGCGAAAAGCCCGGGCGAACATGTCCACGGGTTTGCGAAGCGCATAGCGGAATTTAACTGACATGCCCCTGACAAAGTTATCTTGACGAAGTTTAAATTCGGCTCACTTGCAGCCTCGCGCTTTTTTGAGTTTTCCAAAGACCGGCTTACCCTAAAGACACCACCCCCGTCGCTTCTGGGCGAAAGTCAGGTGCACCACCTCGTGTGGGAGCGCTTCCACAGGTTACCGAAATAACGTGACCCATCGAAAATCCCGCTGCTGTCAGACTGTCTATTTTTTGGCGGACAGGCCGCTGGATGCGACGCCCACCCTCGATGGTGCCAAATTCGCGAAGTCTCGGGATTATCCCGGGGAGATGCATCTACACTTTCCCAAGCAATGATACCTTCCTCCCGAACTTTAGTGTCGCGGCCACTCCAATTCCCGCCCCACTTCTTTTTGCGATGTCCACTCCCGGGGGTAAGGCGGACATGGCCTATTGCACAGCAAATGTCTGCGATTTCGGAGCCGTGATGCTCCCTAACATGTGACGATAACATGGCGCGTCGCCGGGTAGACTATTGTTGTAAACTACTGCCAAACTCGGACCGTTTCCATGGTCGTCCGCGCTTTCACAAAACCGAGTTTGATGGTCGTTGCATTTGCGTGCGCCGCCCTCGTTTTATGGACCACGATCGCTTCGGCCGCGGAGCCGCGTCGCGTTCTAATTATCCACGCATTTGGTCATGCGTACTCGCCGTGGAGCGATATGGCTGCAAGTTTTCGGTCTCAACTCATCAAAAACACCAAAGCGCCAATCGATCTCTATGAGGTTTCACTCGACACGGCGCGAGTTCAAAACAAGCAAGACGAAACGCCCTTCGTGGAATATATCCATGCGCTTCTTGGCGATCGCAAGCTGGATTTAATTGTCCCGATCGGCGCGCCGTCCGCTTTCTTCATGCAGCGCAATCGCCAACGGCTATTTCCCGCCACGCCAATGCTGATCGTCGGGGCAGATAGGCGGCGCATCCCCGACTACTCTCTGACGGAAAACGACGCCACCGTTCTTCTTGATCTCGATCTGCCTGCTTATCTCGCCAATATACTACGGATCCGTCCTGAAACGACTGAGGTCGCGGTCGTTGTCGGTAACTCTCCCGTTGAACGGTACTGGACATCCGAACTTCGTCGCGACTTTGAGCCCCTGGCTGACCGTGTGAAGATCGAATGGTTCAACGACCTGACGTTTGACGAAATGCTGAAACGTGCCGCCGCAATGCCACCAACAGCCTCGATTTTTTGGTTTCTGCTTTCCGAGGATGCGGCAGGTATTCCCTACTCACAAGACAGTGCACTCGAGGCCATGCGTCAAATTGCATCCGTGCCGATTTTTGGAATGGGCGATTTTGAAATGGGCCGGGGTATCGTCGGCGGCCCTTTGATGCAAATTCGACAATTAGGTGCAGAGGGTGCCGCCGTAGCTCTTCGTATTCTGAAAGGCGAAAAGCCCTCTACTATTAAAACGGCCGACGTTGTGTTCGGCTCCCCCATGTTCGACTGGCGGGAACTGAGACACTGGAACATCAGCGAGAGGCGATTGCCGCCCGATAGTATCGTGCAATTTCGTGAGCCAGGTGTTTGGCAGCAATACCGCTGGCAAATCATGGCGCTATTGATGGTTCTGCTTGCTCAGGCCGCGGTGATAGCGGGCTTGGTTGCGGAGCGCCGACGACGCCGTATTGCCGAAGCACAGGAGCGCAAACGGCTCATGGAGGTTATACATTTAAATCGTTCGGCAATGGCTGGTGCTCTGTCGGCTTCTATCGCTCACGAGCTCGGCCAGCCTTTGGGTGCAATCCAGAGCAATGCTGAAGCTGCAGTGATCTATCTCAAGCAAAGCCCGCCAAACCTAGCAAAGATTGTAACCATACTAACAAGCATCATGCACGACAACGACCGTGCATCAAATATCATTACACACCTCCGACGCTTGTTGAAGAAGAAGGATGAAGTGGAAGCGCAGGAAGTTGATCTGAATGATATCATCAGCAAGACGATGGAGATTGTGGCTGCCGAGGCGTTGAGGAACGGAGTTGATCTGACCACCTACGAACCAAATGGCGCTTTTCCCATCCGTGCCGACCCCGTTCAGTTGCAACAGGTCCTTATAAATCTTTCTATGAACGCGATCGATGCTATGTGCAATTGCGACCTTGGTAAGCGCAAGATTTCGGTCAAGGCGGCACCCGTAAATGGCTCCTTAGTGGAAGTGTCTATCGCGGACACCGGAGCTGGCATCCCACCAGACAAACTGAGTAACGTTTTCGACGCATTTTATTCGACCAAGAACCACGGCACGGGGCTCGGTTTGTCGATCTCACGTACGATTGTTGAAAATTTTGGCGGACGAATTTGGGCGGAGAATCGCCTTGAAGGTGGCGCGCTGTTTCGATTTACGCTGCCACTATCGAAAACCGCGCAAATACCACGCATCAATTGATCGATGTCCGATTTTTGGCACTTAGCGTACGTCGGCTAGTGCACTGCACATGTTGGCTGTCTGGGGAAAGCGGACGCGACGCGAACGTCTGCTCGTGAGCAGCGCGTGCGCCGCTTTAACGCTCAAACAACTCTCGTTTCCTGTATGCAGGGTTCGGGCCGCAAAAACCACGACTGCCGCCGATCACCCGGTTGCGACAGGCCTTGATCGAGTTAAGACTACAATTCTCTTGAACGAAATGGCGCGCCGGAAGGGATTCGAACCCCTGACCCCCAGATTCGAAGTCTGGTGCTCTATCCAGCTGAGCTACCGGCGCCGAGGTGGAAAGGGTGGCGCGCCCGAAGAGATTCGAACTCCTGACCCCCAAATTCGTAGTCTGGTGCTCTATCCAGCTGAGCTACGGGCGCTTGATTCCGCTGCTCCGGACACCGGCCAGCGGGACCGGGGGCATAGCTATCGTCTTGACCCCCCTATTGGCAAGGGTGACTGCTATCCGCGCTTATGCCGGCTTTGCGGCCCAGGCCAGCGCCTCGTTTTCAATGCGGATCCGGTAGGCAAGCAGCGCCGCATTGGCAATCGAAAAGATCAGCGCGAAGGCCGGCAAGCCCAGTGCAAGCGGGACGACCGCGATCTCGAGAGCAACAATCAGATAGTTCGGGTGACTGATCCAGCGATACGGCCCGCGAGCAACAGGCGCTGCCCCGCGCAGCACGATGACGCGCGTGGTCCAGCGCCGGCCTAAACTCGCGATCACCCACAGCCGGCCCGCCTGTAAAAGCGCAAACACCGTCAGCCAGAACAAATTGATGGGTCGGTCGTGACCGAATGTCCATAACCCGAGCAGCCACAAGCCGTGCAGCACAATCATCAACGGATAATGCGCCGCACCGAACTCGACGCCGCCTTCCGCGCGCAGCCGCCCGGTGTTGAATTGTGCCAGCCCAAGTTCGATGAGCCGCTGCGCGCCCAAGAATGCCACCAACCAGGCGCCCTCACCCATGCGCGGCCTCGAGCGCGAGAAAGTTCGCTGAAAACCCGGGACCGAGTGCGGACAGCATTGCTGAGCCGCGCAAGCCATACTGGAGCGCGCGCTCGAGAACGAACAGCACGGTCGGTGACGACATATTCCCATAGTTGCGCAATATTTCGCGCTCGTGCCGCAGTGTGCCTTTCTGCAATTCAAGCGCGACTTCGATCGCGTCAAGCACCTTGGCGCCGCCGGGGTGACAAACGAGTTGCGGCGCGTTCAGCCTGGCCGACTTGATAAAGCGCCGCATCGGCGCGGCCATGCGCTGCTCGACGAACCGCGGCAATGAACGCGAGAGCATCACCCGAAAACCGATCGGATCGATGACCCACCCCATGATGTCGAGCGTGCGCGGCCAGGTGTGCTCGGCCGCGGCGCCGACGCGCAAGGTGGCGGCATCGGGCCCCGCGCACAACACCGCCGCGGCGGCACCGTCGCCGAACAGCGCCGACGAGATGACATCGGATTTGGTACCGCGATCAGTGCGCGAGGTAAGCGTGCATAGCTCGACCACGACCACGAGGACGACCTCACCCGGTTCCGCGCGCGCGAGCCGCGCCCCGATAGTAAGGCCGGAAACGCCGCCGGCACATCCGCGGCCAAAAACCGGCACCCTCATGATCGAGGGCCGAAAACCCATTTCCGGGCCGACGCGCGCCTCAAGACTGGGAGTCGCTATTCCAGTCGAGGAAACAGTTACAACCACATCGACGTCGCGCGCCGAAATTCCAGCGCGTGCAAGCGCCGCGCGCGCAGTCGTTATGAACAACTCACTCGCGCTCTCAACATAAGCATCTGTGCGTTCAGCCAGGTCATGTGGGGCACTCAGCCACTCGAGGGATCGCGCCGAATATCGGCATTCGATGCCGGCATTGATAAAAACGTCGGCAAGCTTCGGAAAACGCGTGAACGTACGTCCATAAACCTGGCGCGCGGCGTCGGCGATCGCTCGCTGTTCAAGTTTGTGTGGTGGCACCGCGGTCGCGACCGCGAGCAAATTTACCGGCGGCACCATGCCAATGTCCTTTACTAAAATGCCCGTAACGCGCCCTTATGCGATGAACACCGCGCGTTACGGTCTCTTCCCTCCTTCAGGCGCGGGCCCGTTCACCACGTCGTGTACTCAGATCGACGGCCCGATCCGGGATCGTGATGCTGAACGTGGCGCCGATTGTCCCCGGGACCAGGCGGATTTCACCGCCGTGCGCGCGCACCAGTTCCGCGGCAATCGCCAGGCCCAACCCCGTACCACCGGCGCGCGCGGCACCCTGGAAGGCCTGAAACATATGAGCACGGGCTTTTTCCGGAACACCCGGGCCGGTATCCGAAACTTCGATTACAACGACGCTGCCTTCACGCCGTCCCGTAATCCGAATTTGATCGCGCGCCGGATCGCGTGCGCCACGCGCCTCCAACGCTTGCACCGCATTACGCGCGATGTTGACGAGAACGCGAAACAATTGATCGTGATCGGCCTCCATCGTGAGACCGCGTTCCACCGCCACGATCCATCGGATTGGGACGTCGAGGGTCAGGCCAAGCGCCTCGTGCACCTCCTCGACCAGCGGCTCGACCTCGATCGTCTTGCGGTCCGGGGGTGGCTCCTGCGCGGCACCATAGGAGAGCGTGCTTTGACAGAAGGCGATTGCACGCTCGAGCGCCCGCATCAGCTTGGGCGCAAAGCGCTGCACTTTCGGATCCGGCAAGGTCGAGAGCTGGTCGGAGAAAATCTGCGCCGACGCAAGCAGGTTACGCAAGTCATGGTTGATCTTCGAAACAGCCAGGCCAAGCGCCGCCAGGCGACTCTGCTGGTGCAGCATCGATGCGAGCTCGCGCTGCATGGCGGCGAGCTCTTCTTCGGCTGTGCCGACTTCATCGCGCCGCCCACTCTCCGCTATGACGCGTGATGGATTTTCCGGATCGGCGCGAAACGCGACCATATTGCGGGTGATGCGCCACATCGGACGGATGAGCAGGTAGTGGAGTGCAAAGAACACCAACATCGCCGTGATCCCTGAGATCGCCAGCGACAGCAGCAGGATGTTCACGGAAAACGTCCACATCGCCTTGTAGAGCGGCGCCTCATCGAGAACGATTTCGAGGAAATCGCCACCCATCGGCGCCGCGCCCACGACGCGTATCACGTCACCCGGTTTGCTGGTCAGCAACGTATCGAAGGCATCGATAATCGAATGCCACCACGACACCTCGCGCATATCGATGTCCTGCGCGAGCTCGGATGGTACCTCGGCTGCGGCGAGCAGACGGCGCTGATTGCCCATCTTCAACGCCACAGCGCGCGCGCCGATGCTCTTGAGGATCTGGTTGGTCAGGCTTTCCGGCACCATGCCACTTGGCGCGGCATCGAGCACGAGCGCGGCGGTGTGTGCGGCAGCCAGCCGGTCGTTTAACCAGTTCAAGCGAAAATTGGCGACCGAAGGCACGTAAATCAGAATTTCCGCCACCATCACGAACAGGATGGTGAGAAACAATAGCTTGCCGGAAAGGCCGATGCGACGCTTCCGCGCCGGCCTCAATTCTGAAATCACTTGCGCCTGGTTCGATTTCCGATTCCAAAATTGCCTCAACCGAAGATTCGCATCCAGCCAATGATGCGCCGCACCCAAGAACTCGTCAAACCATGGGCGAAGAAATCGATGGCCACACGCTTTCCGAGTTCCCCGAATGTGGGGTAAGGCAGAACGATGTCAGTCAGCGCGCGGATATTCAGGCCTCGCGCGATCGCGAGTGCCCATACGCCTATCAGCTCACCGGCCTGCGCCCCCACAATGCTGGCACCTAGTATCCTACCTTTCCGCGTGGTGATGACTTTTATGTGACCGTGCGTTTCGCGCTCGATCTGGGCGCGGTCGTTGTCGTAATAGGGCCAGCGCGCAACGCGGAATTTGATCCGGCGCGCGCGCGCCTGCGCCTCGGTCAGACCGGCATGCGCGAGCTCGGGCTCGGTAAAGGTCACCCACGGCACCGCATCCTTGTTGACGCGCGCCGGAAGACGGAAGAGCGCATTCCGGATTACCAGACCGGCATGATAGTTGGCCGCGTGCGTGAACTTTAATTGGCCCGCCGCGCAATCGCCGATCGCATAGACGCGCCGGTTACTGGTCTTGAGCTTTCTGTTCACCGCTATGCCGGCGTGGTCGTGGCGAATTCCCGCGGCATCAAGGCCGAGATCGTCAATCGCCGGCTTTCGTCCGGCGGCGACCAATAGATGGCTGCCCGTGATAGTTTGTTCGGCGCCTGCGGTTTCAATGGTCGCGGTCACGGTCGCACCTCCATGCGTGACTGCAATGACATTGACGCCACGATGGATGACCACACCCTCTCGCTCGAGCCGATCGAGCACAATGGCGGCGCACTCGGGATCGTCCTGCGCAAGCGGCTGCGCCGCTTCCAGAACCGTCACCGAACTGCCCAGGCGGCGAAAGGCCTGCGCCAGTTCCAGACCAGCCGAGCCTCCGCCAATGACGACGAGATGCTGCGGCCTTTCCTTGAGTTCGAAAATGCTGTCGGTCGTGAGATAGGGTCCGCCGTCGATGCCGGCAATTGCCGGAATTGCCGGCGCCGAACCGGTCGCGACGACAAAACGGCGGGCGCGGATTTCAATATCGCCGGCAACCAATGTTTTTCGATCGTTAAATTTCGCGGATGTCTGCAAGACCCGCACGCCTAGCCCTGTGAAGCGTTCAACGGAGTCAGCCGGAGCGATCGCTGCAATGACGTTCTCCACATGACTGCGCACTTTGGCAAAATTAACTCCGGCAATCTGGACAGCAACGCCGAAGCTTTCTGCAGTGCGCATCAACTCGGCGCGTTTGGCCGCTGCCAGCAGGGCTTTGGACGGCACGCATCCGGTGTTGAGGCAATCGCCGCCCATCTTGCCGCGTTCGACCAGAACCGTCGGCACACCGAACGCCGCAGCAGCCGCGGCGGCCGATAATCCGCCCGGCCCTCCTCCGATCACGCAAATGTCCGGCGTGAGTACTTCCGTCATCGTCCTGAAACTCTGACCCGCAAAAATAATGTTCGCATCACATGATAGCGCGCGAGCGCGAGCGCCAGTGACGAAGCACGACCAATACCAGCACGAGCAGCCCGAGCGCGACCAACGCCACGATCAGTTGTGGCGTGAAGACGTCCGAAGTGTCGAACACCATTCGACAGCCCGGCCTGCCCGACGCGACGCACTGATCATACGCCTCCTTCTGCGCCATGATCACGCTATCGAGGCCCGTGCCCGCCAACGCAAAAACGACGGCAGCGGGGATAACGCCGAGCGCGGTCGCGGCGATGAACGGTCCGAGGCGCACTCCGGCGAAGGCCGGCACCAGGTTGACCACGAAAAACGGAAATACCGGCACGAGCCGCAGGAAGAGAAGGTAGCTAAAGGCGTCGTCGCGAAAACCTTTCGCAAGCTGGTTGGCGCGCGGGCCGGCGCACCGAAGCAAAGGCTCGCCAAGTGCCGTGCGTGCCACCAGAAAAATCAAGGTCGCGCCGATAGTCGCGCCAGCCACCGCGGCCGTGGCACCTCCCAGTGGCCCAAACAGAAAGCCACCGGCGACCGTCAGAAAGGCCGCCCCCGGCACGGAGATGGCGACCGTAACAATATAGATTCCGATATAGGTGAGCAGCGCCAGCAGGCGGTGGCCGGAAACAAAGCCGAAGATGGCCATCCGATGCCGGACCAGGCCCTGGAGCGAGATGGTCTCCTCGCCGATCGCAAAATAGGCCACGCCGGAAAGGACGATGATTATCGCCAACGGCAGCAGCCGCCAGGCGATGCCGCGCGGCAGGTCGGCAGGAGGCAAGCGAGCAAACATTCACACTATATACACGAGGCCCCGGCCCCACCGGGGGCGTCTCACCGCCTTGTGAGGCGTTTTGACCCTGAAACGCCCTTAAAAGGCCATCGCATTGACGGGCCAAGCCCCCTCCCTTATAAGCCGCGCAAATCGAGTGCCGGCCCGAATGACTTCGGGTTTACTTGGCGTTTTGAGGACATCGTCCTCCTCGCCCACGGCGCGCCCAGCGGAGATCCTGAACGTGAAGCGGACCTATCAACCGAGCAAGCTCGTACGCAAGCGCCGACACGGTTTCCGCGCGCGTATGGCAACCAAAGGTGGACGCAAGGTCTTGTCGGCCCGCCGGGGGCGCGGACGCAAGCGGCTGTCCGCCTGACGGCGGCTTGCAAGGCCGCGCATTGCTTTCATGGAAAGACTGAGGCAACGGGCGGATTTTCTGGCCACGGCGGCCGGGAGCAAGGCACCCGCCGCCGCATTCGTGCTGCAAGCACGGAATCGGCGCGATCAAGGACCTGCCCGGTTCGGCTTCACCGTATCGAAAAAGGTCGGCAATGCCGTCGAGCGTAACCGGGTTCGCCGCCGCCTCCGCGAAATCGTGCGGCTTTCAGCCGCCACACGGCTGCGCGCAGGGCATGATTATGTACTGGTTGGACGGCGTGCGGCTCTCGAACTGCCGTTTGCCCGGATGACTCAGGAATTCGAAGGGGCATTGCGGCGAGTACATGGTGGGCGCGACGGCAAAATGGAAACCCGATGACCGACAATAAAAATACCATCCTAGCCATCGCGCTGTCGGCGCTGGTCTTGCTCGGCTGGCAATATTTCTTTGCCGTCCCGCAGGAAAAAGCGCGCCAGGAGCAACTCCAGGCGCAGCAGCAAGCGCAAAAACAGAACACCCCGACGCGCGCTCAGACTGGCCAGGCACCGTCGACACAGGCGGGCCCGGCGCAGATGCCCGGCCAGGCCAGCGCACCTGCCGCGGCAACCCCTATCGATCGCGCGGCGGCTCTCGCCGCAAGCCCCCGCGTGCCGATCGCAACCGGCAGCGTGCAGGGTTCGATTGCGCTCAAAGGAGCGCGCATAGACGATCTCGCGCTGGTCAAGTTTCGCGAAACCGTCGATCCGAAGTCGCCTCCCATCGTGCTGCTGTCACCTTCCGGCACCGCCGATCCGTTCTATGCTGAATTCGGCTGGACCGGGACGGCCGGCACAAATGTGAAACTGCCAACCGCGGAAACAGTATGGGCGCAGACCGGCTCCGGCGCGCTCAGCGTCACGCATCCGGTGACCCTGACCTATGACAACGGCGAAGGTCTCGAATTCCGCCGGACTATCGCGGTCGATGACAAATACATGTTCTCGATCAAGGATGAGGTCACAAACAAAGGATCGAGTCCCGGTCGCGCTCTACCCGTATGCGCTGATTTCCCGTCACGGCACGCCGCCGACAGCCGGGTACTACATTCTGCACGAGGGCCTGGTCGGAGTTCTCGGCAACTCCGGCCTGCAGGAATACACCTACAAGAACATCACCGAGAAGAAATCCGTCAGCTTCGACGTCACCAATGGCTGGCTCGGCATCACCGACAAATACTGGGCGGCCGTACTGGTGCCCGACACAACGGCACGTCTCAAGGCGCGCTTTTCCGCCGGCACGCTCGGCAGTCTGCCGACCTTTCAGACCGATTACCTGCTCGATGCACAGACCATTGCGCCGGGCGCGACCGGCTCCGCGAACGCGCGCCTGTTCGCCGGCGCCAAGGAAGTGGCCGTGGTCAACGAGTATGAAAAGCAGCTCAACTTGAATCGCTTCGATCTGCTGATCGATTGGGGCTGGTTCTATTTCATCACCAAGCCGCTCTTCTTTGCGATCGACTATCTCTACCGCCTCGTCGGCAATTTCGGCCTCGCGATTTTGATCGTCACCGTGCTGATCAAGGCTGCGTTCTTCCCGTTGGCGAATAAATCCTACGCCTCGATGGCTAAAATGAAGGCGGTGCAGCCTCAGATGACCGCGCTGCGCGAACGCTACGCCGACGACAAGGCCAAGCAGCAACAAGAACTGATGGAGTTGTACAAGCGGGAGAAGATCAACCCGCTGGCGGGTTGCTTGCCCATCGCGATCCAGATTCCGGTGTTCTTCTCGCTCTACAAGGTGCTGTTCGTCACCATCGAAATGCGCCATGCGCCATTCTTCGGATGGATTCATGATCTGTCGGCGCAGGACCCCACGAACGTCTTCAACCTGTTCGGGCTCATCCCGGTCGACCCGACCATGCTGCCGGTGATTGGCCATTTCCTGCACCTGGGCGCCTGGCCGTTGATCATGGGCGTGACCATGTGGGTGCAGATGAAGCTCAATCCTGCGCCGCCCGATCCGACGCAGCAGATGATCTTCAACTGGATGCCGCTGATCTTCACCTTCATGCTCGCGAACTTCCCGGCCGGTCTGGTGATCTACTGGGCATGGAATAATTCGCTGTCGGTGGCCCAGCAAAGCATCATCATGCGCAAACACGGCGCCAAGATCGAGCTGTTCGATAATATCAAGGCGTTGTTCAATAAGAAGAAGACGCAGCCGTAGCGCCTACCTCTCCTCGTCATTCCGGGGCCGGCCGGAGGCCGGAACCCGAAATCCAGATAGATAGGCTAAGCTCGCATCTGGATTCCGGGTTCGCGGGCTGATGCCCGCGCCCCGGAATGACAAAAAGAGCTATGTGATGGCAAGCGCCAGTAACTTCGCCCGCGCGGAAATCGAAGCCGGCCGGCAGCTGTTTGCCGGCGACTGGCAGTTTGTCGCGGCCGCCGGGACGCCAGCATCCTTGCCGCCGATGCGCGGCGTGGAGATTGCTTTTGCGGGCCGCTCCAATGTCGGCAAGTCCAGCCTGATCAATGCCCTCACGGGCCGCAAAGGTCTCGCGCGCATTTCGCGTACGCCGGGCCGCACGCAGGAACTAATCTTCTTCAACGGCGGGGGCAATCTTACCGTAGTTGACATGCCCGGCTACGGCTATGCCGCGGCCGCGAAATCCAGGATCGCTGCATGGACGGCGTTGATCGACGCTTTTTTGCGCGGTCGCAGCAACCTCGCCCGCATTTACGTGCTGGTGGACGCCCGCCATGGCCTTAAGGCAACCGACGATCCCGCACTCGACGCTCTCAGCCAGGCGGCTGTCAGCCACCAGATCGTCCTGACCAAATGCGACGCGATAAAGCCATCGGAGCTTTCCGGCCGCATTGCTGCGGTAGAAGCAGCGCTGGCCAAACGGCCGGCGGCCTTCCCGACGGTATTGGCAACCTCGTCCCATGACGGCACAGGCATGCCCGAATTGCGCGCTGCCATTGCCCGGCTGCTGGATGAGAGAAAGCGATAGCGCGTGAGCCCGAAAAGCGGGTACCGGTTTTCGGAAAAGATCATGCGCACGCAAAACGCATTGTCGGGAGCCGGTCGCATCGGCTAGAACCCCTTCGCCACACGAGGCCGAGCGAATGAGCAAAGCGCCCAAGATCGACCCGCAGGAACAGGCCCGGATCCTGTCCGAGGCGCTGCCGCATATGCAGCGCTACGACGAGGAAACCGTTGTGGTGAAATATGGCGGACACGCCATGGGCCAGGAACAGATGGCGCGCGATTTTGCCCGCGACATCGTGTTGCTCGAGCAAACCGCCATCAATCCGGTGGTGGTGCATGGCGGCGGTCCGCAGATCGAGGCCATGCTCAAGAAGCTCGGCATCAAATCCGAATTCGCGGCCGGCCTGCGAATCACCGACGCCAAGACTGTCGAAATCGTCGAAATGGTGCTGGCCGGATCGATCAACAAGCAGCTGGTCGGCTACATCAACGCCGCCGGCGGCAAGGCGATCGGGCTGTGTGGCAAGGACGGCAACATGGTGCAGGCGCGCAAGGTCAGCCGCACGGTAGTCGATCCGGATTCCAACATCGAAAAGGTGATCGATCTCGGTTTCGTGGGCGAACCGGAAAGAGTTGACGTGAATGTACTCAACCAGGTGATGGGACGCGAAATGATCCCGGTGCTGGCGCCGGTCGCGACGTCGGCCAATGGCGGCACGTTCAACGTCAACGCCGATACCTTTGCGGGTGCAATCGCGGGCGCGCTCAAGGCCAAACGCTTGTTGTTGCTGACGGACGTGCCTGGCGTGCTCGACAAGTCGAAAAATCTCATCACCGAGCTGTCGGTCGCGGACGCGCGCAAGCTGATCGCCGACGGCACAATTTCCGGCGGC
Organism: uncultured Alphaproteobacteria bacterium; assembly: GCA_963815055.1. Classification (GTDB taxonomy): domain Bacteria; phylum Pseudomonadota; class Alphaproteobacteria; order Rhizobiales; family Xanthobacteraceae; genus Pseudolabrys. Next base: position 94,447 of record CAWFEU010000008.1, read on the forward strand.
ATGATTCCCAAGGTCGAGACCTGCATCTACGCGCTCGATCAGGGCGTGGAGGGCGTCGTCATCATGGACGGCAAGGTCCCGCACGCGGTGCTGCTGGAACTGCTGACCGATCACGGCGTCGGCACCCTGATGCACCGGTAAATGGCCTGTCATTCCGGGACGGCCCGAAGCCCGCGCCCGGACGGCGCGAAGCGCCGATCCGGGTGGGCCGGACCCGGAATCCAGAGCTAGGTTCTGGATTCCGGGTTCGCCGCCATAGCGCGTCGAAGACGCGCGCACACGCGCTTATGGCGGCGCCCCGGAATGACGAGCTTGTCGGGCATCGCTAGCATGGCCGCATGATTCGCGGTCTCATCATCATGGCTGCCGCGTCAATCGTCCTGCTGGCCGCAGCGCCGGCGCGCGCCGAGCTCACGCTGTGCAATCGCACCAGCTACCGCATGGAAACGGCGATCGGCCTCGAAAAGCGCGCCAATGTAGCGACGCGCGGCTGGTTCCGGCTCGATCCCGGGCAATGCCGCCAGGTTGTCGATGGCCCGCTCGACGTCGATATGGTCTACGTGCACTCGCGCACACCGCCGGTCTATGGCAACGCGCCGATGCCGCAGGACGGACAGGCCGAGTTTTGCATCCGCGACGGCGACTTTGACATTGCGAGCGCGCGCGGCTGCCCGGCAAGCCAGCAGGCACATTTCAGCGCGGCGAAGCCGTCGGATTCTCCGAAAGGGCCGGTCGTCAATCTTGCGGAAGAAGCCGACTATGACGACGCGCAGGCGCGGCTCGCGGGTATCCAACGGCTGCTGGTGATCGCCGGCTACGATGCTTATCCGATCGACGGCGTGCAGGGCGCAAAGACGCAGGCCGCGCTAGCGAAATTCGTCGCCGATCGCAAACTACCCGCGGACGCTGCATCTGCGGCAAATTTCTTCGACACGCTGATCGAGGCCGCCGCCAAGCCGGAAGGCGTCGGTTTCTCCTGGTGCAACGACACCAAATACACCGTAATGGCATCGCTCGGCGTCGTCGAAATGGGCGCCATCGTCACGCGCGGCTGGTATAGCATCGAGGCCGGGCAATGCGTGCGGCCGGACCTGCGCGGCGATCCGCACCGGCTGTACAGTTATGCCGAAGCCGTTGACAGCAATGGACGCACCATCAAACGCGGCGACGCGCCGCTGGCCTGGGGCGGAACGGTGGCGCTCTGCACGCGCGACGGCCGTTTCGAGGTGTCCGACCACAAGGACTGCGCGACGCGCGGTCTGAATTCTGCCGGTTTTGCCGTTATCGATCTGGGCGCGCAGCCGTCGATGACCGTGCGCTTCAAGGAACCATAAATCACTCTCTCACCACGCGGGGAGAGGGAAACGAAAAGTGTGCCGCGTGGTTTCGGCCACGTCGAAACCTGGGTGTTCGATCTCGACAATACGCTCTATCCGCATCACCTCAATCTCTGGCAGCAGGTCGACGACCGCATCCGCGCCTATGTGTCCGATTTCCTGAAGGTGTCGAAGGACGAGGCATTCCGCGTGCAAAAGGACTATTACAAGCGCTACGGCACCACGATGCGCGGCATGATGGCCGAGCACGGCATGAAGCCGGACGACTATCTCGATTTCGTCCATAAAATCGACCATTCGCCGCTCGAACCAAATCCCGCGCTCGGCGCAGCACTCGAAAAACTTCCGGGCCGCAAGCTCATACTCACCAATGGTACGCGCAAACACGCGGAGACGGTGATGAAGAGGCTTGAGATCGATCAGCATTTCGAGGACGTGTTCGATATTGCCGCCGCCGATCTCGACCCAAAGCCGCTGCCGCAGGTGTATCGGCGTTTCCTTGCGCGCCACGGCGTCGACGCCGCGAAGGCTGCGATGTTCGAGGATCTGGCGCGCAACCTGGAGACACCGCACGCGCTCGGCATGACCACCGTGCTGGTGGTGCCGGAAGGCCAACGCGAAGTATTCCGCGAGGCCTGGGAGCTCGAAGGGCGCGATGCGCCCTACGTCGATCATCTGACCGACGATCTCACCGGATTTCTCGAGCGCATTGTGACGCGCTGATCAGGCGCCCGGAATAATCTGCTGCACAAGGACCGCCAGCCCGATGCCCGCGATGCCGGCGCCGACCAGACGCATGGGCGACATGGCGGCCGGGCGGCGAACCACCGCTCGCGTTATCTGGACAGCGGCCAGTGCAATTGCACCCTGGATGACAGCGAGACCGAGCAGATAGGCGTAGAGCGGCGTCGCTTCCGCGCCGTAGATGGATTCGCCAAGCGAATAGCCGTGTATGAGGCCGACAACGGCGAAAAGCACGAACGCGGTAACGGCCGTGACGTCGCGATTGCGTAACATGAACACGCCTAGGAAAATAACCGACAGCGCCACCAGGATTTCCGCGCCCGGCACTGTGGTGCCATGCAGATGAAGCGCGACGCCTGCCATCATCGCCACCACAAAGCCGATTGCGAGTGCGGGTGCTACCCGATGCGCGGCCGCGAGACAGCCGACCGCTACTACAGCCGCAAAATGATCGAGGCCGATCACCGGGTGGCCGAGCCCTGACAAGAGCCCTTCGATAAAGGTCGCCGGTGTGCGGCCGCCCATCAGGTGATGCGCAAACGCCGGCGCGCTCCCCAACACCAGCAATATCAGGCTCGAAGCTAGGCGTGCGAATGGACGGTTCATGCGTGTTTCTCCCGGGCTGCAAGCTTAACCCGGCCCCCGCCGCTTGACATCCCTCCCTTGGCCCCCGACAAACCGCAGCCGAATGACGGAGCGCCTATGTCCAACGACAAGCTTGCCAGCATTATCGATGAGGCCTTCGAGGGGCGCGACAAAATTGGCCCGAAGACGAAAGGCGCCGTTCGCAAAGCCGTTAATTCCGCCCTCGAGTTGCTCGATGCCGGCAAGGCGCGCGTAGCCGAGCGAAATCCCGATGGCCAATGGCACGTCAATCAGTGGCTGAAGAAGGCGGTGCTGCTTTCATTTCGTCTCAACGACATGAGCGTGATCCCGGGTGGACCGGGCAAGGCCGTGTGGTGGGACAAGGTCAATTCCAAATTCAAAGGCTGGAATGCCGGCAAATTCAAGAAAGCGGGCTTCCGCGCCGTGCCTGGCGCCGTCGTGCGCCGCTCTGCCTTTATCGCGCCGGGCGTTGTCCTGATGCCGTCGTTCGTCAATCTCGGCGCCTATGTCGACAGCGGCACCATGATCGACACCTGGGCGACCGTCGGCTCCTGCGCGCAAATTGGAAAGAACTGCCATATCTCCGGCGGTGCAGGCATTGGAGGCGTGCTGGAGCCCTTGCAGGCCGGCCCGGTGATCATCGAGGACAATTGTTTCGTCGGCGCGCGCTCGGAGGTGGCCGAAGGCGTGATCGTGCGCACCGGCGCAGTACTGTCGATGGGCGTTTACCTTGGCGCTTCCACGCGCATCGTCGATCGCGAGACCGGCGCGGTGACACAAGGCGAGGTGCCAGCTTATTCTGTCGTGGTGCCCGGCACGCTGCCGGGCAAAAGCGGCGGGCCCGGACTTTATTGTGCCGTCATCGTCAAGCGCGTCGATGAGCGCACGCGATCAAAGACCAGCATCAATGAACTGCTGAGGGATTGAGAGGCGCAGACGCCGCGGAAATCCAATATGGATTGGACTCATCTTTTTCTCAGTTTCGACGGCCGAATAAGCCGCCAACCCTATTGGATTGGAACCATCGCGCTTATCGTCGCAGAGGTTGCTTGCTTTCTTGTCGGCGACTATTTCGAGCAGCATCGACTGATCGATGTTATTGACCTCGCGTTCCTTTATCCGGAGTTTGCCGTCATTCTCAAACGGGCGCATGACCGCGACATGCGCTACTGGATTCCCTTTTCATATCTGATCATGAGCGTGCTCTTGTCTGGCGTTTCGATTTTCGAGCTTGATGGACCGACCGACAATCCCAGCAAACTATATTGGGCGGTCCTCATTCCCTTGTTGATCGTGGTTCTGTATCTGATCGTCGAGCTCGGATTCCGCAAAGGGACGCGCGGCCCCAACCGTTTCGGCCCGGACCCAATTGCAGGGCACACATGACAGAACAAGCGATCGCCGATCCCGTCACCATTGCCCGCGACCTGTTGCGCTGCCCGTCGGTCACACCGACGGAAGGCGGCGCGCTCGCGTTTCTCGAAAAAACGCTGAAGGCTGCCGGCTTCACCGTGCATCGCATGACGTTCCGCGAGTCTGGCACCGACGACATCGAGAATTTTTACGCGCGTATCGGAACCGCCACACCGAATCTCGTTTTTGCCGGCCACACCGATGTGGTGCCGCCGGGCGACGTGAAGGCCTGGAAACATCCGCCATTTTCAGGCGAAGTCGCGAATGGCGAGCTTTTCGGCCGCGGCGCGGTGGACATGAAGGGCGGCATCGCCTGCTGCGTTGCTGCCGTGCTCGACCATCTCAGCCATCATGGCGGCAAGCCAAAGGGCTCGATCTCGTTCCTGATCACCGGCGACGAGGAAGGCATCGCGGTCAACGGCACGCCCAAGCTCCTGAAATGGGCGGCAGAGCGCGGCGAAAAATTCGACCACTGCATTCTGGGTGAACCCAGCAACCAGGAGACGCTTGGCGACACTATCAAGATCGGCCGGCGCGGATCGCTCAACGGGCATCTGATTGTGACCGGCAAGCAGGCCCATGTCGCCTATCCGCAGCGCGGCGAAAACCCCATCCGCGGGCTGGTGGCGTTGATCGCAGCGCTGCAAAGCGAGCCGCTCGATCAAGGCAGCGCGCAATTTTCGCCCTCACATCTCGAGTTCACGACGGTCGATGTCGGCAACAAGACCGTCAATCTTATTCCCGGCGAAGCGCGTGCGCGTTTCAATATCCGTTTCAACGACAAGCACACACTCGACTCGCTGAAAAAGCTGATCGAGCAACGTGCCGCCAAGGCGGCGGGCGGAAAGATCGCGTTCACATTCAAATGGGAGCCGTCGAATGCCGGCGTATTCGTGACCAAGCCGGGCCCGTTCACCGAATTGGTTGCGAACGCCGTGGCCGAGGTCACGGGCCGCAAGCCGGACCTTTCCACCACCGGCGGCACGTCCGATGCGCGCTTTATTACCGCCTTCTGCCCGGTGGTCGAATTCGGCCTGGTCGGACAAACAATGCATGCGGTCGATGAGCGCGTGCCGATCGCCGATTTGCGCGCACTCACGACGATTTATCGCAAGATCATCGACCGGTATTTCGGCTGACCCTCATGGTGAGGAGCGCCGCGAAGCGGCGCATCTCGAACCATGAGGCCGCCCATCCTTCGAGACGGCGCTACGCGCCTCCTCAGGATGAGGCTCTTCAGTAATCCACCCGCATCAAATAAAGCCCGTCCGGCGGCGCGACGGGGCCGCAGGCAGTGCGGTCGCGCGCAGCGAGCGCATGCGCAAGATCGTCCGCGCTCCATTTACCTTCGCCCACCGCGACCAGCGACCCAACCATCGACCGCACCTGGTTATGCAGAAATGACCGCGCCACGGCGGCTATGGCGACGTCATCGCCGTCGCGCGCGACGCTCAGCACATCGAGCGTCTTGACCGGCGACTTGGCCTGGCATTCGGTCGACCGGAACGTCGTAAAGTCATGCTTGCCAACCAGGCGCTGCGCGGCGCCATGCATCGCCGCAGCATCGAGCGGACGCGGCACGCGCCAGGCGCGGCCAGCCGCAAGCGTAAGATCCGGGCGCCGGTTGATAATCCGGTAGAGATAGTGACGCTTGATCGCAGAGGTCCGCGCATTGAAATCAGTTGGCACTATTTCCGCAGAAAGAACGGCAACCGGGTGGGGACGCAAATGCGCGTTCAACGCGTCGCGCACGGTGTCGGTGTCCCATTCCTTGGCCAGATCCACGTGCGCCACCTGTGCGCGCGCGTGAACGCCGGCGTCCGTGCGGCCCGCCCCCTGCACCAGCACCTTGTCGCCCGACAGCGCTTCGATCGCCGCGGTCAGCACACCCTGCACGGTAATCTGGTCGGCCTGGATCTGCCAGCCGCAAAACGGCGAGCCGTCATATTCGATAGTCAGTTTATAGCGAGGCATGCGTTCGCCTGCGATCACCCGGCGGTGCCGGACGATCCAGTAAACAGGATTTCAGCAGAAGTCACGCGCCAGCGGACCGACGCCCCGGCCTCGCGGAAGGACACCAGGCGTTGCTGCACTTCGTCCCACAACACCAGGCGGACGCAGCGAAAACTATCCAGCAGCGTCAGCCGGCCGATCTTGCGCAGCTCGGGATGATCGCGCAGCACGCGGGGAAGCCGGTAGTAAGGAATGCGGCTGTGCAAATGATGCACGTGATGGATGCCGATGTTGGCGGTGAACCACCGCAACAGCAGTGGCAAATCGTAGTGCGACGAGCCATGCAAGGCGGCTTCATGCAGATCCCAGTCCCGACCGTCGTCCCAGAATGTATCCTCGAATTGGTGCTGCACGTAGAACAGCCACACACCGAAGATCGCGGCGAGCAGAATGATCGGCAGGTGCACGAGAAAAAACGCTCCAACGCCGATGAGCCAGATCAGCACCGCGGCAATCAGCGCGATGGCTGCGTTCGTCGCCTGCGTACTCACCCAGGGCTGCCAGCCGCTCCGCATCAGGCCAACGGGCAAACGGTGCTGCAGCAGGAAAAGATAAGCCGGACCGATGCCAAACATCACGAGCGGATGGCGATAGAGCCGGTATTTCAGACGGCCCCAGCGCGAGCGCGCATAATATTCACGCACCGTGAGCGTATCGACGTCGCCAATCCCGCGGCGATCGAGATTGCCGGAGGTCGCGTGGTGAATTGCATGAGTGCGGCGCCAGAAATCATAGGGCGTCATCGTGAGTACACCGATGACGCGGCCGACCCAGTCGTTTGCCCATTTATTCGGGAAGAAGGCGCCGTGGCCGCAATCGTGCTGGATCATGAACAGCCGCACAAGGAACCCGGCCGACGGAACCGCCATTAACAGAGACACCCACCAGTAGCCCAGCGAATAGATGAACCAGGCCGCGGTCCAGAGCGCGACCAGCGGCAAGGCGGTGATCGCCAATTCGAACACACTGCGGATACGGCTTGGTTCGCGGTAGCGAATGAGAATTTGCGTCCAAAGTCGCGCGTCGGGCGCAGAAACGTCGGTGTTGTGTCCAATGCTCAAGACGTTGTTCCAGGTTAGCCGCAACCGCGCGTCGGGATTAACGCGCACAGCTCACGGTGACTACGAGGGGAAGTGGGTGCTTGCCCGGTAAACAGGGCTTTTTGGTGTTTCGTGATTCGACTGCACGTTAACCCTTTAAGCGACTGGTGTCCCGGCCTCGACCGGCGTGCCGCGCAGAAATTCGTCGGCGTTCATCGGTTGCTTGCCGGCCCTCTGCACCAGTGTAAGCCGCACCGCACCGCTGCCGCAGCCAACCGTCAGGTGACCGTCCAGCGCGGTGCCGGGTTTTCCCGACCCTTCTGCCCTGACCGAACGCAGCGCCTTCACCCGGACGCCATCGAGCTCAAACCAGGCTCCGGGGAACGGCGACAGACCGCGGATGTGGTCGTGCACCAGTTTCCATGGCTTCGTCCAGTCGATTCGTGTCTCACCTTTGGAAATCTTCTCCGCATAGCTCACACCTGTTGATGGTTGCGGCGTCAATGCCAGCGACCCGAGTTCGGACGCGGCCAGCGCCCGCAACATCAGGTCTCCGCCAACCCGTTTCAATACGTCGTGCAATTCTCCGGCCGTCATATCTGCGCTGATAGGAACGCGCTCCGCCATGGCCATCGCACCGGTATCGAGGCCTTCGTCCATCTGCATGATTGTGACGCCGCTCTCCGCGTCGCCCGCCATGATGGCCCGGTTGATGGGAGCGGCGCCTCGCCAGCGCGGCAGCAGCGAAGCATGCAAATTAAAGCAACCGAGCCGAGGCGCTTCGAGAATGGGTTTCGGAAGGATCAGCCCGTAGGCAACAACCACTGCGGCGTCAGCCTTATGCACGCGGAAGATTTCGATTGCGGCATCGTCCTTCAGAGTCCTGGGTGTGTGAACGGCCAACGCAAGACGTTGCGCCTCGCGCTCGACAGGCGTGTGCTGCAAGTCCATGCCACGCCCGGCCGGTTTGGCCGCACGCGTATAAACCGCCACGATCTCGTGACCGCGCGCGGCAAGCTCGATCAGCGTCGGCACGGCAAAATCGGGCGTGCCCATAAAGATCAGGCGCAAGGACATTTTATGCAGCTCGCTCCCAGCTCAACCCGTCATCCTGAGGCGCGAGCGCCGTTGTGCGCGAGCCTCGAAGGATGAACGGCCGAAATTTTCAAGGCTTTGACCGTCGCCCTTCGAGGCCCGCCGTCGGCGGGCACCTCAGGTGACGACATCCTAACCGATGTGATGCGAGGGCTCCTGGTCCTCGGAGAGGGGCTTTGCGCCTTCCGTCTTCTTCGCGACCTTCTTGAACTTCTTCATCACCATATCGCGCTTGAGTTTGGAAATATGGTCGATGAACAGGACACCGTTGATATGGTCGATCTCGTGCTGCAGACAGGTCGCCAGCAGCCCCTCTGCCTCAATTTCCTGCGGCTTGAAATTCTCATCCAGAAATTTCACCTTGACGGACTTCGGACGCTCGACTTCTTCATAATATTCCGGGATCGACAGGCATCCTTCTTCATACGTTGCCTTCTCGTCCGAGGCCCAGGTGACTTCCGGATTGATGAAGACCTGTGGCGCCTTCGGCTCATCTTTTTTTGCAAGATCCATGATGACGACCCGCTGCGGTACGCCGATCTGGATGGCGGCGAGCCCAATCCCCGGCGCCGCGTACATGGTCTCGAACATGTCATCAATGAGCGCGCGGAGCGACTTGTCGACGGCCTTCACCGGTTCGGATTTAAGCCGCAGCCGCTTGTCGGGGATGATGAGAATGTCTCGGACAGCCATGGTCGCGATGTAAGGGCAAGGGCTCGCGCGGTCAATGTGCGTTTACCCTTGAGCCACCGGCACAATCGCCCTACCGTTCGCCCTTCGTTCGCATGGCGCGACGAATCACGTTAGAAGCACTCACATGCTGGAAATCGCACTCATCGTTCTTGGCGCAATCATTGCGGTCGGGGTAATCGCCATCATTATGCTGCTGCTGCGCCCGCGCGGGCCGGATCCGCGCCTGGCCGAACTCAACGCGCGGCTCGATGCAATGGGCAGCTGGCTGCAAAATTCGCATACCCAGTTGCAGCAGACCGTGAACACGCGGCTCGACGCGGTGTCGCAGAACATCGGCGAGTCGATGAAGACAACGACCAAGCATACGACCGAACATTTGCAGCAGCTGCATGCGCGGCTGGCGGTGATCGACTCGGCTCAGAAAAACATCACCGATCTGGCCTCAACTGTGACGTCGCTGCAAAAGGTGTTCGACAACAAACAACGCCGCGGCGCCTTCGGCCAAGCCCGCATGGAAGCCATCGTCGCCGACGGGTTGCCGCAGGGCGCCTATGAATTCCAGTTCACGCTGTCGACCGGTTCACGTCCGGATTGCTGCATCCATATGCCGGACAACCGCCATCTCATCATTGATGCCAAGTTCCCGCTGGAAGCGACGACTGCACTTGAAAACGCCAAGACCGACGACGAGCGCCAGCAGGCCATGCGCCAGCTGCGGCAGAATCTCGGCAAACATATCGATGACATCTCGGCGAAGTACCTGATCAAAGGCGAAACGCAAGATGTCGCGTTCATGTTCATTCCGTCCGAGTCCATGTTTGCTGAACTCTACGATGCCTTCGACGATGTTCTGCAGAAGGGCTACAGGGCCGGCGTCATCATCGTGTCGCCCTCGCTGTTGATGCTGGCGATCCAGGTTGTGCAGCAGATCCAGAAAGACGCCCGCATGCGCGAGGCGGCCGACAAGATTCTGAAAGAAGTGGACCTGATGATCGACGACGTGGAGCGGCTCAAGGAACGCGTCGAGAATCTCGACAGGCACTTTGGCAACGTCAACAAGGATATTGAACAGATTGTAACATCGGCCGAAAAGATTCTCAGCCGCGGCGAAAAAATTCAGGCCGTTGAGTTCAGCGACGATCCACCAAGCGCGCAGATCATCCCGGCGCCGATGACCCGCAAGGTCGGGACGGGCGAGTGACATTCTTGTCATTCCGGGACGCGAGCGAAGCGAGCGGACCCGGAATCCATACTCCGCAGCGCCGGGATTATGGATTTCCGGTTCGCGGCCTGAAGGCCGCGCCCCGGAATGACGGGGAAATTATATGACCGCCGCTCCCGACAGCCAAACGCGGCCGTCGTGGCTCGACGCGATGGCGGTTTACCTCAAGCCGCGCGTCCTGATCGTCATGTTTCTCGGATTTTCGTCTGGCCTGCCGTTGGCGCTGTCGGGTGCCACACTGCTGGTGTGGATGCGCGAATCCGGCGTCGATCTCGGCACGATCGGCCTGTTCGCTCTGGTCGGCACGCCTTACACCATAAAATTCCTGTGGGCGCCGCTGACCGATGCGCTCGACGTGCCGCTGTTGTCGCACTGGCTCGGCCGCCGCCGCGGCTGGCTGGTGTTCACGCAAATTTTGCTGATGGCGGCCATTGTTTTCCTGGGTTCCTGCGATCCGGCAACCGCGCCGGGTCTCGTTGCGCTTGGTGCGCTGCTCGTTGCCGCCGCATCGGCGACGCAAGACATCGTGGTCGATGCCTTCCGCGTCGAGAGCCTGCCGGAAAACGAGCAGGCCGCCGGGATGGCGTCATACGTGGCTGCCTATCGCATCGGAATGCTGATTTCCACCGCCGGCGCCCTTTTCCTGGTGAGCGGTTTCGAGGCCTACGGCTTCGACAAACAGGCCGCCTGGCGATGGGGCTATGTGGCGATGGCCGCGCTGGTACTGATCGGCACCGTCACGGCGCTGATCGCAAGCGAGCCGGAGCGCTCCGCTCAAGCAGAGGCAGCGCATGCGCGGCAAAAGCCGGTTGCGCGCGTGGCCGAAGCCGCCGTTGGTGCCTTCAAGGACTTCCTCGGCTACGAGCTGGCTTTCGTGATGCTGGCCTTTGTTGTGCTGTTCAAGTTCACCGATGCTTTGTCGGGCGCCATGACAGCCCCGTTCGTGATCGACCTCGGATTTACCCGCAACGAATATGCCGCGATCGTCAAAGGCGTGGGCCTTGCCGCGCTGTTGGCCGGCGGATTTGCCGGCGGCTTCATCGCGCGCGCCTTCCCGCTCGCGACCAGCCTGTGGATCGGCGGCATATTGCAGGCCGCCGCCAATCTCGCCTTCAGCGCGCTGGCCCTGACCGGCACCAATACTACGATGCTGGCCGTTGCCATCACGGTGGAAAACTTCACGAGCGCCATCGGCACGGTCATGTTCGTCGCTTACCTGTCGGCGCTCTGCCAGAACCCGCTGCATACGGCAACGCAATATGCGCTGCTTACGGCGTTGGCGGCCGTGGGCCGCACCTATTTGTCCTCGGGGGCAGGATTTATCGCCGAGTCGACCGGCTGGGCTTGGTTCTTCGTAGTCTGCGCGCTCGCGGGACTTCCCAGTCTCCTGTTGCTCGCCTACCTGCAGCGACGCGGACATTTCAGGCGGCTCGAGCCGAAGGCATCATAAGATCGCCGCAGTTCCACGGCGCCTGCAGCGGAACGATCGAACATGCATGACGTTGGGCCCACAGAATTGATGGAGGCTCTCATGCGTATGTTTCCCAAGTTCGCGATCGGTATCGGCGCGCTGGCCGGCGTGGTTTCATATTCTGCGGTAGTGAGCGCGGAACCCTATTTCAACCGTTACACCGATGGCAGCTGGACAAACGCCGAATACAGCGACGGCACCTGCCACTACTATTATTCACACAATGCCTACGACGGGGAGACCCACGTCAATCGCTACGGCGATTGCTCGCGCATTGCCATTGGTCCAAATGGTGAAGCAGTTCAACTGGTCCCGGTCGAACCTGTTCCCTATTGATCAGCAGGTGCGGCCTTAAAACAACGTCCGCTGCTTGATGGCTGCCGAGAGCGTGCCTTCGTCGAGGTAATCGAGCTCGCCGCCGACCGGAACACCGTGTGCAAGCCGCGTCACTTTCACATTCGCGTCCTGCAAAAGTTCGGTGATGTAGTGCGCGGTGGTCTGGCCGTCGACGGTCGCATTGAGCGCCAGGATGACCTCTTTTACTTGCTCCTCGTGCGCGCGCGAGATGAGCGTGTCGATGGCGAGATCCTTCGGCCCGACACCGTCGAGCGGCGACAGCGTGCCGCCCAGCACGTGATAGCGGCTGTTGATCGCGTGTGCGCGCTCCAGGGCCCAGAGATCGGCGACATCAGCAACCACAACGATGATGGATTGATCGCGCCTGGCGTCGGTACAGACGGTGCAAGGGTTTTGCGTGTCGATGTTGCCGCAAACCTTGCAGATGACGATTTTCTCCATTGCCGTCTGCAGCGCCGCCCCAAGCGGCGCCATCAGCAATTCGCGCTTCTTGATGAGGTGCAATGCCGCGCGCCGCGCCGAACGGGGGCCCAGTCCCGGCAGCCGCGCCAGCAGCTGGATCAGACGTTCAATTTCAGGCCCGGCAACGGCGGTCGGCATATCAATCTGTCATGGCCGGGCTTGTCCCGGCCATCCACGACTTGGTTGTTGCAGCCCTCAAGACGTGGATGACTGAAAGGCCTTCGATCATCATTTTAGCCAAGACCCAATCCCGGCGGCAGCGGCAGCCCGCCGGTAACTGCCTTCATCTTGTCCTGCAACACGGCTTCGGCCTTGCGTCGCGCGTCGGCATGCGCCGCCACCATCAGGTCCTCGAGTATTTCCTTTTCGGAGGGCTTCAACAACGAGTCGTCGATCTTGACGGCCTTGAGGTCGCCTTTCGCGGTAGTCGTTATCGTGACCATGCCACCGCCGGCCGTGCCCTCGACCTCGATCTGATCGAGTTCGGCCTGCATGGCCTGCATCTTGGACTGCAATTGCGCGGCCTGCTTCATCAGACCGAGAAAGTCGGCCATCTCACTCGTCCTCATTGTCCGGTGGAACGTCCGGCACCGGCTCGCCGGGTTCCGAATTTTGCGTAACGCCCACGATCCTGGCGCCGGGGAAACGATTGAGCACCGCCTGCACCAACGGGTCGCTTTGCACGCCGCGCTCGATCTCGGCCTGCTGCGCCTCGGCCTGCGCGCGCATCGTCGGCGCGCCCTCCTCCTTGGAAACCACCACGATCCAGCGCTTGCCCGTCCAGCCGGTCAATTTACGCTGAAGATCGTGGACCAGTGTCTTCGGCGCACTTGGCTCAAGCGCAATCTCCAGCTGGCCATCCTCGCAACGCACCAGCCGGACATCGCGTTCCAGCGCCATCTTGGCGGCGATATCCCTTTTTTCGACGGCTAGCGCGATCAATTCCTCGAATGAACCGACCGAAAGTGTCGGCGCAACGGCAGCAGATTCATCGAGCTGCGCCACCGGACCATCTGCCGGCCGCGGCGAAACTGCAGCGGAGGAACGCGGTGAGCCGCGCGGTGCTTCAAATCGGGGCGCGTAGCTTTGCGCCTGCGTCGAACCACCATTGCCTTGCGGACGAGCGGGCGCTGCGCCGCTGTCGCCGAGCGAGCGTACGACTTCGTCAGGCGTCGGCAAATCGGCGGCATAGGCGATGCGAACCAGCACCATCTCAGCAGCGGCAACGGGGCGGCCGGACGACTGCACCTCGGCAACGCCCTTCAGCAGCATTTGCCAGGCGCGCGACAGCACGCGCATCGACAGCTGCGCGGCGAACGCACGGCCGCGCGTGCGCCCGGCTTCCGACAATGAAACATCGTCGGCCACGGCGGGCACGACTTTGACGCGGGTAATGAAATGAGTGAACTCGGCAAGATCGCCGAGCACAACGGCGGGATCCGCGCCGATGTCGTATTGCTCGCGCAATTCCTTCAGAGCGGCGGCGACATCGCCCTTCATCAGTGCTTCGAACAGATCGACCACGCGCACCCGGTCGGCGAGCCCCAGCATCTGGCGCACGTCTTCCGCGCGCACCGGACCAGCGGCGTGCGCGATCGCCTGATCGAGCAACGAAAGCAAGTCGCGAACCGAGCCTTCGGCCGCGCGCGCGATCAACGCCAGCGCCGCCGGCTCAATCTCGACCTTCTCTTTAGTCGCGATACCTTCGAGATGATTGACGAGGTCTGCCGCATCGACACGGCGCAGGTCAAATCGCTGGCAGCGTGACAGCACCGTGACCGGTACCTTGCGGATTTCAGTCGTTGCGAAGATGAACTTGGCGTGCGGAGGTGGCTCTTCCAGTGTTTTCAGGAGAGCGTTGAATGCGGCGCCGGAAAGCATATGCACTTCGTCGAGAATGTAGACCTTGTAGCGCGCCGACATCGGTGCGTAGCGAATGGCGTCGTTGATCTGCCGCACATCCTCGACCGAATTATGCGAGGCGGCATCCATTTCCAGGACGTCCGGATGACGGCTCTCGATGATCGCCTGGCAATGCACGCCCATGACTGGCATCTTGATCGTCGGTTCTTTCACGGAACCGTCCGGCAGCTCGTAGTTGAGCGCGCGTGCAAGGATGCGCGCGGTCGTGGTCTTGCCGACCCCGCGCACGCCGGTCAGGATCCAGGCCTGTGGAATGCGGCCGCTCTCGAATGCATTCGAGATGGTACGCACCATGGCTTCCTGGCCGATCAGGTCGTCGAAGCTTGCTGGCCGGTATTTGCGCGCGAGCACGCGGTAGCCGCCGGCCGGCGTATCGGCCGCGGCGGGACTGGAAGCAGCGGATTTTTTCGGCTCACTCATCGTGCTATCCGCTTCGCCGCCGCGCCAGGCGTTGGCTTATTGCGAACAAGTCAAGGAATTGGTGGGAGGCTGACGAGCGACCCGAACCGCGCTCGTTAGGGCTGCTTCCTTCCGGATCTGACCCGGTTGGCGAGTGGCTCGTCCACCGCCAACCTCCCGTGTCCTATATCGGACCTGCGGACGGGGAAAGCAAGCAGAGGTCTTCTGTCGTCCCCACGGCCCGTCTTCGCCAGGGCTTCGACGGGCCTGGCAGTCAGCCCGTCGAAGCCCTGGCGAAGACGGGCTGACTGCCAGGCCCGCCGAGGCGCAAGCGAAGGAGGGAAGCGGGGGACCCATATCTCGTGCCCTATCGGATAGACTGCGGAGTATGGGTCCCGGCTCGCGCGCCCTGCGGGCGCTTGGCCGGGACGACAGTGAGCCTATTACCATGCTCGAATCCACCTGGTCGCTCCATCCGCAGTTGGCGCAAGATACCGTTCCGGTCGGCGATCTGCCGCTCGCACGCGTATTGTTGGCAAATGACGCCAACTACCCTTGGCTGATCCTGGTGCCGCGTCTGCCTGGCCTCGTAGAGCTCATCGACCTCGAGGAAAATGCGCAAGTTCAGTTGCTCGGTGAAATCTCGGCGGCGGCGCGCGCCCTGAAAACGGCTACTACATGCGACAAGCTCAACATTGCCGCGCTCGGCAATCAGGTGGCACAGCTGCACGTGCACGTCATTGCGCGCCGGCGCAGCGATGCCGCCTGGCCGAAACCGGTATGGGGCGCGAAACCCGCCATTGTATATCCGCAAGGGCAGCAAGAGACGCTGCTGAAATCGCTCCGGGGCGCACTCACGCCAGCAGGGCTAAACAGCGGTCAGTGACGCCGCGTAGGCTGTATATTGTTTCTCTTCGACCAGTTCTGACTTCAAAAGCTTATTGATCTCGCGCTTCAACTTTGCCCGGTCATCATTGTTGACGTAAACGGAGCGCGCAAGCTCGATGAACTGCTGGTCAAACGCGCTTGCCGCCTCCTTAGCGCGAATCTTGTTTTCAATGTCCCAGAGCCTTTCGTTAACCGCCTTCAGCGCCTGCTTTAATGCCGACAGGCCGTCGGGAACAGCGGCATCGGCAACAACCTTGTTCAGTGCGGCGAGCTCACGGCGGACATTGTCGATTGCTCCGGCCGACAACAGCCGCTGCTGCTTGATCTCAAGAATCGTTATCTTGTCGATGACTTCGCCCCATGACAGCGCCACCAACGGCACGCTTCGCTGCGGGGGTTCAGGCACTGACATTCTTAACGCTCCGGTTCCTCGCGCAATTGATGGACTGCGCCAGGCGATACTGATAGCAAATGGCTGCGTGGATCACTAGCTTTGGTTCTGCCGATAACCTTCATGCGCGCCGCGCACCCTCGTATCCTTGTCATCTCCCTGCGCCGGATCGGCGATCTGCTGCTGACAACGCCGCTGATCCGCAGTCTTCGCCGCGCCTGGCCGGATTCGGAAATTGATGTTCTGGTGTTCGACAATACCAGAGGCATTCTTGACGGAAATCCGGACATCAACCACGCCATCACTATGACGCAACGACCGACAATCGCGGAAAGTGCGCGCCTCTTCGTGAAGCTTTGGCGCCGCTACGACATCGCCATTTCAACGCAGAGCGGAGATCGGCCGGTCGCCTTTGCATTCGCCGCGGGGCGCATGCGCGCCGGCGTCACCACCGACGATGGCCCGTGGCTCGCACGCGTGCTGAAACGCATTGCGCTCCACCGACGGGTCGCCGCCGCGGAAAACCTGCATCGCGTCGAGCAGATGCTGCGCCTCGCCGACGCGCTCGACATTGCGCGCGTGCCGGATTTGGTCTGCCCTGCAGCCGCGCCAAGTCCGCAGGCCGTTCCGGCCGGCAACTACGCCGTGATTCATGCCTCGCCGATGTTTGCCTACAAGGAATGGACCAAAGACGGCTGGCGCGCCGTCACCGCTGCGCTGGCGCAACGCGGCATCCCTATCGTCGCAATCGGCGGTCCGGGCGGTGCCGAGCGGCGCTACCTTGAAGATATCTGGCGCGGCGTTGCGCCCATTCACCAGGTAGGCTGGGCGGAGACAATGGCTTTGCTGTCAAAGGCAAAACTCTACATCGGCCCCGATACGTCGGTGACCCACCTTGCAGCAGCCGCCGGCTGCCCAACGATTGCGTTGTTCGGACCGATGGACCCGCGTGTCTGGGGACCTTGGCCGGTCGGTGGCCTCGCGGCTCCATGGGCTGCCAGCGGCACAATCCAGCATCATGGCAATGTGTGGATCGTGCAGAACCCATTGCCGTGCCTGCCCTGCACCTTCGAAGGTTGTGAACGTCATATTGGCAGCCGCAGCGCGTGCCTCGACGAGCTCAAGCCGGAACAGGTCATAGCCGCAGTCGATCGCGCACTTGCTTGACCGCCGTGTCCCGAAATCTCAATCTCGCATTGAAAACTTTGCCCAGTCTGGAGTGACCGCATGGCCTTCCGCATCGCCGTCGTGCAGCCGATCGCTAACCCGATCGAAGAGTCCGAAAGGAATGTCGCCGACGCCGTGAACTTCATCGCGCGCGCCAAAGCGGAAGGCGCCGACTTCGTCTGTTTCCCGGAAACTTATCCTGGACCCTGGCGCATGCCGGCGAAATTCGATCCCACGCCGCGAATTGCCGAAGCTGCAGCCAGGCACGGGATCAACACAATCTACGGGACAATCGAACCGATCAGCCACAACGAAGGTACCGCGCACAATCTCATTTGCATGGCTTACGGCGACGGCCGCGCGCCGGTCAGTTATCGCCGCACCCATCCGAACGGGCCCTGGATCTACACCGGCGGCCAGTGGTGGGAATTTCAATATGTGCCCGGCGACGAATTTCCGGTGTTTGATTCCGCGCAAGGCAAAGTTGGCCTCGCAATGTGCAGCGAAGCCTATATGCCGGAGGTGACACGCGCTTTGGCGCTCCGCGGCGCTGAATTGATCTTTTTGCCTGCGGGCACCGACAAGCGGCGGCTATGGGCAACCTGGCGCAACCTGATCTGGTCGCGCGCGATTGAAAATCTTGCAATCGTCGTGACGACGCAAAACCTCTTCAGCCATGCCGAACGCGGGCTCGCCATGGTGGCAACACCGGAAGAAATCCTGTTCGAGAGCACGGCGGCGGGGCTTTTCGTCGTCGACGTGAGCCTCGACCGCGCGCGCGAAATGCGGGCGACCACCGACACCGTCACCTCGGCTCTCAACTATGGTGCGAAGCAGGGCGTACTTGGCCCGCAGTGGCAGCGCCCGGAATTGCGCGAAGCGATGTACCCACGTCCCGAGCGCGGCCAGGAGGCCGAGTAAGGATTGCGCGATTGAGGTCGCCGTGCGAATTTGCACGACGCATGCCATTTCGTTCAGATCTCGGTCCCAAACCCCGTCTTGGATATACCGATAGCCGCATCGCGCGGGCGGCCGAGTTGCGCCCTGATGCCACGGCTATCGCAACCCTGTCGCAAGCGCCTGGCGCCAGCGCCTACGTGATCGCCGGTGACTGGATCGTGATGAAGAAAGGTTCACCGTTTCATGAGCCCCTCTTCACGATCGCGGAAGCGCGGGCGCTTGCCGCCGCAACCGAAACAATTTTTCTCGGCCTGCTCGATGACGCACCGCGCTTCGGCCACGGCCTTGCTTCACAAACGGCGGAAGCGCTGAAATCGCGCGACAGCTTGTATGTGACAGACCTTCGCTCCATCGCCGTGCAGGGTCTTGTTGCGCCGGAACATCTGCCGCCCATTGCAGAAGCCAAGGCCGTGCTGCACTGGCATGCGCGCCACCGTTTCTGCCCAAACTGCGGCGCCGGCACTCACGTGGTGCAAGGCGGCTGGCGGCGCGACTGCCCCCAATGCAGTGCCGAGCACTTCCCGCGCACCGATCCGGTCGTCATCATGCTTGCCAGCGAAGGCGAACGCTGCCTGCTGGGACGCAGTCCGCGCTTCGTGCCGACCATGTGGTCGTGTCTCGCCGGCTTTATTGAGCCAGGTGAATCGATCGAAGACGCAGTTCACCGGGAAACCCGCGAGGAAGCAGGCATTACCTGCGGGCGTGTTGTCTATTTTGCTTCGCAACCCTGGCCGTTCCCGGCGTCACTGATGATCGGCTGCCACGCCGAGGCGTTGACCCACGAGATTGTGGTTGATCGCGAGGAACTGGAAGACGCCCGCTGGTTTAGCAAGGGAGAGGTTGAGACGATGTTGATGCACAAACACCCGGGGGGACTTACGACGCCGCCCCCGGTAGCGATCGCGCATCACATCATCCGCGCCTGGGTGGAGGACGAGATCAATTTTGACTGAGCACGCGACCAAATCGCCGAAGATCCTGTGTGCCGGCATTGCGGTTCAAGATATCGTCATGCGCGTAGAGCATTTTCCTGCTCCGGGCACCAAAGTCGCCGCGAGCGACTTCATTGTTACCGGCGGCGGCTGCGCGGCCAACGCGGCGGTCACGACGGCACGGCTCGGCGGGCGTGTCGCTTTTGCCGGGCCGCTGGGCGGCCCGAATGACGCCGTCAGCGCTCGTATTCTTTCCGATCTCGCCGAGGAGGGAATCGATTGCAACGGAGTTGTCCGCGTCTCCGGCGGCACGGCATCTGTATCCCTTATTCTGCTCGACGCGACAGGTGAGAAAACAATCGCGACGCGACGCGGTGTCAAACTCGGCGACACACGGCCGAAGGATGCGGCGAATCTTGTGGCCGATGTCGATGCGGTGCTGGTGGACAACAAATTCCCGCAATTCGTCGCCGCAGTATGCCGCGCCGCTCAGGGACGAAAAATCCCGATCGTTATCGATCTCGATCAAGAGACAAAAGTAGATGACCCTCTCCTCGCCCTCGGCACGCACGTCGTGTCGTCGACGGAAGCGCTCTTCGCTACCACGGGCCGCAACGATTACGGTGACGCCCTCAAGAAGCTCGCCGAACACATTTCGGGCTTCCTTGCCATCACGGATGGCCCACAAGGGGTTTACTGGCTTGAGCAGGGCGAACTGCGGCATCTTCCGGCATTCAAGATCAAGGTGGTCGATTCGCTCGGTGCCGGCGACGCTTTCCATGGCGGGTTTACGCTGGCGCTGGCCGAAGGACGCGCGCTTCCCGACATTCTGCGCTTTGCGAGCGCGACCGCCGCGCTTAAATGCACGAAATTCGGCGGCGGGTCCGGTGCACCGACGCGCGCTGAAGTCGAAGAATTTCTTAAATCCGCCTCATCCTGAGGAGGCTGCGAAGCAGCCGTCTCGAAGGATGAGGCGGCCTCATGGTTCGAGACGCATCGCGGAGCTTGTCATCGGGCCGCGCTTCGCGCGGACCCGTTGGCGATGCTCCTCACCACGAGGCTTATTGAAGTTTATTTTTTTGACGGACAGGGCGCGCCACAGGGCGCACAAGCGCCAGCAAAATCCTCTGGCGACACCGCGCGGCCACTCGACGGGCTTGAAAGGTGGTCGACCAGAATGGCCGCGACGCCAATCAAAACAACAATGATATAGACTCGTCGCATACTCTTATTCCGAGCATATGATCTTGTCCGACCTTGCTTCGCCCGCCGAAGCGGGCTTCGCGAAGGCGGGAAACCGGTACCCACTTTTCGGGATCATGTGCTATTCCCTGGACAGACCAAACAGCGGCCGTAGACGGATACCGATCAGGCAGCCAGGAAGCGCCGCGAGAAACCAGACCCAGCCATGCAGCGAACCAGATGCAACACCTCCGACGAAGGCGCCGATGTTGCAGCCAAAGCCGAGACGTGCGCCCCAGCCCATCAGCAAGCCCCCGATGCTTGCTGCCAGGATTGATTTGATTGGCGGCCACGCAGTTGTCGCGAAGGGCTTGCTGGCCGCGGCCGCGGCCATCGCGCCAAACAGCATGCCAAAATCAGTGAGGCTCGACGTATCGGACAATACGGATTCCGAGAGGGCGCGCTTGGGGCCGGGCCATTGCCAGAAGGCCGCATGCGTCAGGTCGAAGCCGAGCGCCGTCGCGGCTTTGGCACCCCAGACGGTGTAGCCGAAAGTCACACTCCACGGATGCCCGCCGGCAACAAATACGGCAATGCACAGCAAGCCAATAGTGAACCCGCCAATGATATAATTTCTTGACGGCATATAATTCGCGCCGCGTGCACGCGCGATCGCAATGATTATCGCGGCGGCCACGGCGAGACTGGCGAGTGTCACCGCGAGGCCTCCCCATGCACCAAAGTAATCAGACGCCAACACCGGATCGACGCCACCGAACGCCAGGAACGCGGGTAATGAAAGACTGCCGAACACGCTGCCGATGACAAAGAACAGCAATGCGATCAGCATGCGTCCAGAACCTCCGCCAACCGTATAGAGCGTGCCGGAACCGCAACCGTTTGCCAGTTGCATGCCGACGCCAAATACAAAGGCGCCGATTACCAGCGAAGGCCCGAGCGGCGCGATGGCTCCGCCATACTTGGGGGTCAATGCGGCAAGCGGCACAACGGCCAGCGCGCATATGGCGATCACAATAAGCCCGCCAAGCAGGCCACCCGCCTCGCCTCGCGTCAGGAACCGCCGCCACGCCGCGGTGAAACTGAATTCAGCCTTGAGAAAGGCCACGCCAAGACCAAAGCCCCCGAGAATCAACGCAGCCGACGCCGGTTGCTGATCGAGCAGCACGAGCGCAATTAGGATCGCCGTCGCGCCAAGCGCGAGCCCGAGGAAAAGACGGTCGATACGAACGGCCGCGCCCGGACCGGACGCGGCCAAACTCACGCTGGACATGGAAACTCCCAAGGAAACTTCCAGGCGCGGATCAGGACCCGAGGCCAAGGGCCTTTTTCAGATCGTCCCATTTCGTACGCGAGGATTCAACCGGCCGGCTTACATTACTGGTCCACTCGACCATCGAGCCGGCATAAAGCCTAGCTTCTTTTCTGCCGAGCAGCTCATGCATAACGAACCAATCGGTCGAGGCCCAGTGACCGGTGTTGCAGTAGCTCACCACCGGGCCCGCAGGTGCGGCGCTGGCAATGGCCGCGAGCTCATCTTTGGGTTTCAGCCGGTTCGTTTTGGGATCGTAAAACTCGGCGCTGTCGATGTTCAGGGCGCCGGGAATGTGGCCGTAGGCCTGAGCGCCCGGCGCCTTTTCCTTGCCGAAGAAAAATGATGCCGGTCGCGCATCGACAAGGGTAGCGCCGCCTCTGCTCTCGGCTGTCTCAACTTCGCCTGCGCTGGCCAGGATGCTCTTGTCGATTGCAGCGGTGAATATCTTCGGCGACGGCGCCTTCACTCCGCTTTCCATCGGCAACCCGGCTTGCCGCCAGGCCGCGGTGCCGCCATCGAGGATGGAGATGTCCTTCACACCAACATATTTCAGCGTCCAGTAGGTCCGCGCGGCAGAACCAAAATCGAGCACGTTTACGCCCGCCGGAACCACAACAACGTGGCTGTCCTCGTCGATGCCAAGATCGCCGATCAGCTTTTCGAGTTCTGGCGCCGTCGGCACCATGAACGGCACATTGTTGCGAGTGACACGCCAGCCAGCTTTGTCGTAGTCGCTGTGAACACTGCCGGGGATATGCGCGGCTGCATACGCCGCCGCGCCACCGCCGTCGATCGCCGAGCGAATATCCAGGACGACCAGATTGGAATCGGCCTTGTGGGCGCTGAGCCACTGGGGCGTGACCAGCGGTTCGGCATGCGCGCCGGCAACAGAAACCGCCATCGCGGCACTCAACAGCATCGCAGCGCCGAGGCGCCGCGCGACTTGGACGGGGTTGAAGGAGAAAGATGTTTTCATGGCACAGGCTTCGACGTTGGAAAGCCGCCACAGCGGCACAAAACATTACGCTTGAAATAGAATATTTTTCTCTATAAAGACAGATGTGTCGCCAAAATAAGAAAAAACTTTCACGATACCAAGACGACGTAGGCTGGATATACCAGATTTTTTGGAACCAAAGAATGGACGCTATCGACCGAAAGATCCTCGCGGTTGTCCAGCAGGACGCGTCGCTCTCCGTGGCCGAGATTGGCCAGCGCGTGGGGCTGTCATCGACACCCTGCTGGAAGAGATTGCAGCGGCTGGAAGCTGACGGTGTCATCACGCGCAGGGTGGCGATCATCGACCCTGAGAAGGTCGGCCTTGGCATTACCGTTTTCGTTTCAATTGAAACCGGCGACCATTCGCAGGACTGGCTGAAGAGCTTCGCCGATGTCGTCGGCGCCATGCCGGAAGTGATGGAGTTTTATCGGATGGCGGGCGATGTCGACTACATGCTGCGGGTCGTCGTGAGCGACATCGCGGGTTATGACGCGTTCTACAAAAAGCTGATCGCGACCGTACCGCTGAAAAACGTGACGTCAAGATTTGCCATGGAGCGAATCAAATCAACGACTGCTCTGCCGATCACAGAGGGGCGCTAGGCAGCGCAGACAATCAACTGCAGGCGTCGCCGTTAAAGACGGGTGGCGTGATGCGCGGGCTCATGTACATCTTGTCCTGTAGGGTAATTCCGGTCGCGGCGATGTGGCTCCACGCGGGAATGTAGCCAGTGACGGGCTTGTACAGATAGGTCACTTCGGCGAGCACCAGCGATGAGCTCGGAAGCGAGATTTCAGTAGGGATGGTGATCGCTGAGCCTTTTGCTTTGGCCGTGCCGCCCACCGTCGAGCTCCATGCGACCGTCGCATTTTTTGCCGCATCTATCTTGATGCACGTCACGGTGGTCGTGAGATTGCCGGCCGAATAGGGGGAAATGATCGCGGTCGCTGCGTTCATGATGTTGGTCATATCGGTCGCGCTGATCGTCTGAACCTGCGACGCCAGGTTGGCGAGCGCACCGGCCGTCAGCGTGACCTTGCGGTCCGCTGCCACGCCATCGGAAATCTCGACGCAGCCGATATAAAGGCCCAGCATCAGCGGCGCGATAATGGCGAATTCCACCGCCGAGGATCCGCGCCTGTCGCGGGCAAGGCGGCTCAAGACTCCTGGGATGCAGAACTTCATCGCGGCCATGGCGAACTGCCTCATTTGTACGGCTCGTTACGGAACACTGCAGTCGCCACCAGCAGACGCTTGCCACCGTTCAGATTGGCCAAAGCATTGCCAAGCACAAACGTATAGACGGGCCATTCGTAGTAGAGTGTAACAACTTCAATGCTGCCAACATCACCCGGGCTGTAGTTCAATTTTGAGTCGTCAAATACACCGCTATTGACGGGCGGCGTGTTGGTGACCGATCCAAAATCCGTATAGGTCTTGACGTCGACATAGACGCCGTTTGCGCAATCGAACAGTCCGTAAATATGCGCGCATACTTGCGTCTTGAAGTCGTCCTTGCTCCACCCTTGGGTTTGCGCCTGACCCGTCATTATCAATCGCGCGGAATCCTGCACCGCGGTCTCGAGGGTTTGTCCGGCAAAAAAGACCAGCGCCGTTTCCATGATGGCAAAGATCAGGGCCAGGAACGGGATGGCGACAAAGGCGAACTCAACGGCAACAGCGCCGTCCTGCTGACGCACAAAGCGGCGTGCCAGCCGGGTCGGCAGAACCCTGAGGATACAAGCTGCAATCTTGCCTTGCGCGGGAATGCTCATGACAGGCGTCTCGATTGCTAAAAGGTGCCGAAACACCGCACTCCATAGCAAAGGCGCGTTGTCGATTTCTTGCCAATACGTCTCGGAACTGAGCGACCGGTGTTAAGGCTTTGTTAACCGCGGCGGACGGGGCACGAACGCCTAGTGGGCCGGGCCTGTGCTTGCCTGGCCGTTACGGGTGGCGCTCTCCGTGAGCGTGGCGTTGAAGTACCCAGGAGAGTCGCCAAGCGTGATCCGGCGCTCGCAATTGGGGGCGCAACTGTATGATTCTCGCTCGACGCCCTTGTAGACAGTCACAAGATCTTTGGTTCGCGCCCCTAATACCTGGACGGTCTTCTCCATCACAACACGGCCGGAGCGGTCGAGCGCCAATAAATTCGTGGCACCATAACCCTTGCCTGTGACAACAAGGATGCCGCCGCTTTGCAGCGTGGCATCGGCGATCAGCGGGTTTCCGATGACGATCGTCGCGATTTTTTCAGGCAGATGCATGATCTGCGCCTGGTCGACGTTGATCGAGAGCGTGTCGGCCTGGGCAGGTGCCGCGCCGACGACACCTGCAGTGGTCAGCAAAACCAGCGGCCATATGCCGAACAGTTGCCTGCAACGCCCCATCAAGGCTGCCATCCTGCTCTCCAGCACGCTGCGCGTGATCGTGCGCCGCCACGGCGCGGCGGAACACTATTGCTCAAGTTGACTGTAAATTGGTGAACGAAGTGCAAAGATACCAATGGACATCGCGAAGCCAAAAGCCTCATTGCCGAAACGGATACAGCATTTGAGCGCCGATGCTTTCCGGAAAACTCGTGTCATCGACACCGTAAGCGTCAGGCAGCACGTTTTCCGGCATGTACCAGGTCCCGAAAAGCAGATCCCAGATCGGGAATGTACCTGCGAAGTTCCTGGAGCCGCCACGATCTGCCGTGGTGTGGTGCCAGCGATGAAAGATGGGGCCGGCTATGACGTATTTGAAGGGTCCAAGTGTCCAGTTCAGGTTCGCGTGCACGAACGCCGAACTCGCCGTGGTAAAGGGGCCGACGATCAACATCGCATTGGGCGAAATACCCGCCAGCAGAAGCCCCACATCGACAAGCACGGTTCCGAGAAAGATGTTGAGCGGGTGAAATCGCGCCGCGGAAATCCAGTCCAATTCTTTCGATGAGTGATGCACCGCGTGGTATTTCCAACCGTGCGGACTGTGAAAGGCGCGATGAATCCAGTACGTCAGGAAATCCGATACAACTATAAAGAATACCGCCTGCGCCCATAAGGGCATCACGGCCAGCGGCCCGAATCCATCGTCATAGAAATTGACCAGGGCCTCGGTGCCGTGGATGTTGTAGAGATAGGCGGCGCCCGCGACCATCAGGCCTATACGCACGAAGCGCGCGACCAGTGGAATCAAAAACCAGTAGCAAATGTCGGTTGCTATCCCCTGCTTCCGCCACCACGGACGGCCTGGATTGCATGCCGACCAGTGCGTCAGCATTCCGAACACAATGCCGAGCGCGATCGAAATCGGAATCAGTTTCAGGAGCGTCTCGCCCGCCACCTTAACGAAGGAAAACATCTCAGCGAGCATGATCAGCAACCCCGTTAAAAGGGACCGCATCCGGTATCGGGGTGCCCGGTTAAGATGAGGTGTAGACACTTTAAGCCGTGATTTCTCAATGCATTTATGGCATCTCGTCAAGATTATCTTGGCTTAGTCCAAGTATTACTTAGTATATATTTATACATGATTTATTAACCCTGATATAATTTCAGTAATAATTTATTAACTACAGAATATTCGCTTGTTTATCACTTTATAATTACCTCTGTTTTTTCGACAATATTAACCCCGAGGCAAGACCTGGCCGCTAACGTCTTAAGCAACGGGTTATTGGTTTGCGGCATGCAGCCGGCCGCCGGGGCCCGGCACCCTGAACGGAACGGCGTGGAACTGCGTAATGAATTATCTGTTCGTTCGTTTCGTGAATGATAAATCGGCCGCGACCGCGATTGAATATGGCCTCATTGCCGCGGGGATTTCGGTAGCGATCATTGCGGTCGTAAATGGTCTTGGCAGCAATTTGAACGCAAAGTTCAGCACAATTTCAACTCAACTGAAGTAGCCGGACGTTTGCCGAATTATTGCCGGATATCGGCTGTTGTCGGGATCTTTCGCCGCAAGGGATCCGGCGCTAACCGAACGGCAAGCTTGCGCGGCGTACCTTGGTGGCTGCGTATTGATGCGTGTGCGTAAGGTCGAGTGGTCAATGACGGTAACCGACGTAATTCGGCTCGTGCTTTTTCCGGCCCTGATGGCGTTCGCAGCTTCAAGCGATCTCCTGACGATGACCATCTCTAACCGGCTATCGCTTGCGCTCGCAGGCGGGTTTTTCCTGCTCACGCTCATCACCGGCATGACCTTGCACGCCTTCGCCTTGCACCTCGCTGCTGCAGCAGTGGTCCTGGTGATTGCGTTTGTGTTCTTTGCGCAAGGCTGGATCGGAGGTGGCGACGCCAAGCTGGTGGCCGCGACAGCCTTATGGTTCGGCTTCGATTACCTTCTGGACTACTTGATTTACTCGTCGCTGTTCGGCGGTGCGTTGACGCTGACACTGCTTCAATTCCGGAAATTGCCATTGCCGGCGCCCCTTGCCCGCCAAGGCTGGATTGTCCGTTTGCATGAGACTGGCGCTGGCGTGCCTTACGGCATTGCACTCGCCGCAGCCGCACTCGCTGTCTACCCAAAGACAGGCTGGATGCCAGCTTAAAGCGCCGGACGACCCACGCGCCGTTACCGTCGCAAGACAATATTAACTCGATTTAGATACCGCTCCTTAACCATACCTTGACCTTTAGCTGTTGAAATCCGGTGTAAGCGGCCGCATGCGCGGCCATGTGGTTTTACGCGGCCGAGCCGGCCGCATTGTCACGGTGAGAGTGAGCGTATGAAAGCTGCACGAGTCGTAGTGCTGACGGTTGCCGTGGCAGCAGGTGGTGTTGCCGCGTTGCTCGCTGGCCGATCGGAAAAACCTCAGGCCCCGCGAGCCGAAGCTCCGAAGGCCGACACTGTCGACATTCTGGTCGCCAAATCCGATCTTCCCAGGGGCCAAACGATCTCGCCAGCGGATATCTTTTGGCAAGCCTGGCCGGCAAGCACCGCGAGCGGCAATTTCATCCGCAAGAACGATCAGCCAAAAGCCGTCGAGCAACTCACAGGGATGATCGTACGCGCGCCCTTCGTGGCGGGCGAGCCGATTCGTGAACCAAAACTGGTCAATGCCAAGGGCTCGGGGTTCATGGCCGCGATCCTCCCGTCCGGCATGCGCGCAATTTCCACGCTGATCTCGCCGGAAACCGGCGCCGGCGGCTTCATCCTGCCGAATGATCGCGTCGACGTCATCATGACCCCACGCAACCGCAATTCCGAAAAAGGCGGCGGCACCACGGAAACAATTCTTCGCAATGTGCGCGTCCTGGCGATTGATCAGACCGTCGAGGAAAAGAACGGCCAGAAGGTCGTGGTCGGCAAGACTGCAACTCTCGAGCTTTCCCCGAGCCAGGCGGAAACGCTGGCGCTGTCACAACAACTTGGCACGTTGTCACTGGCGCTGCGCAGCATCGCGGATGGTTCGCGCGAAGATACGAACACTGACAATTCCGATTCGCGCCGCAACATCAATGTTGTCCGATTTGGCGTGAGCACTGCGACGACACCACGTTGACCGATTGGGGGATGAAGGGGACATGGCGACCAGGACATTGACCCACACCGCTGCGCTCGGGGCGCTCCTTGTCTTTAGCGGCTTGGCGCCGGCGTCTCAGGCGATTGCGGCCGAGGCTTCATCGCATGTGCCCGTTATTCAAGTGGCGGCCAGCGAAACAACTTCGCGGTCGATTCCACTCGGAATTGGCAAATCGGTCGCCATCGACCTGCCCACCGACATCAAAGACGTGCTGGTGGCAGATCCCAAAGTTGCAAACGCGGTTATACGTTCATCACGGCGCGTCTACATGATCGGCGTTACGGTCGGGCAGACCAATATTTTCTTCTTCGACGCCGACGGTAAGCAAATTGCCGGTTTTGATATCGCCGTCACACGCGACCTCAATGGCGTGCGCGCCGCACTGAAACAGACAATGCCTGACGCTGACATCCACATTGAAGGCGTCGGCGAGGGCGTCGTGCTTTCCGGAAGCGCGGCGAGCGCAGCCGAATCCCAGCAGGCTTATGACCTCGCTACCCGGCTGGTCGGCGACAACAACAAGGTCGTCAACAGCATCGCCGTGCGCGGCCGCGATCAGGTCATGCTCAAGGTAACTGTAGCCGAAGTACGACGCGACATCATCAAGCAGCTCGGCATCGATCTTTCAGGGAGCTTCAACTACGGCACCGCCGTCGTGAATTTCAATACCAGCAACCCGTTCTCGACGACCGGCCAACCGATCAGCGACACTTTTCTGCACGGCAAGTTCAACAGCGTCGCGGCAACTTTACGCGCCATGGACCGCGCCGGCGTTATTCGGACCCTGGCTGAGCCGAATCTGACTGCAATCTCCGGTGAAACCGCGACATTTATCGCCGGCGGCGAATTCCCGATCCCGAACGGGCTGTCGTGCGACACGACCCGTTCACCGCCGATTTGCCAACCTCAGATCACCTTCAAGAAATTCGGTGTCAGTCTTGTCTTCACGCCGGTCGTACTGTCGGAAGGCCGCATCAGCCTGAGGGTCATGACCGAGGTGTCAGACCTCTCGACTGAAAATGCCATGACGCTGCAGGTCACCGGCTCGCAGACATCGCTCACCGTGCCCTCGATCCAGACTCGCCGCGCGGAAACGACCGTCGAAATTCCATCGGGCGGTGCGCTGGCTCTGGCCGGGATGATTCAGGAGCAGACGAAGCAATCGATCAACGGGCTTCCCGGCCTCATGACGATTCCGATTCTCGGCACGCTGTTCAGAAGCCGCGACTACGTGAACCACCAGTCCGAATTAATGGTTCTGGTTACGCCCTACGTGGTGCGCGCGGTGGCGCAAAAGCAACTGTCGCGCCCGGATGATGGCTTTGCTGATCCGAGCGACCCGAAGTCTGCGCTGCTTGGACAGTTAAATCGCATTTACGGAACCGCCGGCAAATCGGAAGTGCAGCCGGCCGGCGACTATCACGGCAAGTACGGATTTATCCTCGATTGAGCGGCGGAGAGTTTTAATGAAGGCGATGCATAGCGCAGTGGCACAACGCCGCACTCGATCGGTTCTGCGTCTGGCGGCCGCGGGCAGCCTCGCGACGATGTTGGCTGGCTGCTACTACCAGACTGAAGCCCAGCAAAACGCGTATCCGACGGATTACCGCGTGCGCCACCCGATCACGGTACACGAAGGCGTACAGAGCGTCGAGGTTTTGATCGGCCGCAATCGTGGTGGCCTTACGCCAAGTCAGCGCGCCGATGTGCTGGCCTTCGCGCAAGCCTGGCGGCATGAAGCGGGCAGCGGCATCATTATCGATGAACCGCACGGCGGCGACATCGATCACGCCGCGGCTGACGCAATACGCGAGATCCGTTCGATTTTCGGCGCCATTGGCGTTCCAAACGGTGCGATTTACGTGCGGCGCTACAAGCCTTCGCGAACCGCGCTCGCCAGCATCAAGCTCAATTATTCGAAACTCGTAGCTGATGCGGGTCCGTGCGGGCAGTGGCCTCGGGATATCGGGCCATCCTATAAATCCGGCTTTGCGGAAAACCAGCCCTACTGGAACCTTGGCTGCGCCTCGCAACGCAATCTGGCTTCCATGGTCGACAACCCGGCCGACCTCGTTCAGCCGCGGGGTGAAATCCCGCCTTGGGCACCGCGTCGGGACGCAGCGATCGATCATTGGCGTAAAGGCGAAAACCCGTCCGGCAATTACGTTGGATTTGATGTCGGCAAAATCACCGATATAGGCAGATGATCAAGAACGCTCAACAAGTTGCAGTCGCCACTCCCGCGCCGATGCCGGCCGCGGCGACCGATGCCGCAGTCGACAAGCACATCGCACCGACGCCGCGCATATCGGTGCAGGCCTTTTGCGAGACGGTCGAAACCGCCGCCGCTGTCCAAGCGGCCGGCGATGACCGCCGGCTGGCGAAAGCGCATGTGAAAATTCAGATGGGCGGCATTACAGCCGCCACTGAAGCATACAACAACGCACCCACACCGAACGTCATCGTGATCGAAACCGATGCCCGCGCCGACGACATTCTCGGCGGGCTCGATAAACTGGCGGAGGTCTGTGACGCCGGGACACGCGTGATCGTCATGGGCCGCGTCAATGACGTCACTCTCTATCGCGAGCTGACGCGCCGGGGGGTGAGCGAATACCTGATCACGCCGATCGGGCCTCTGGACGTCGTGCGGGCGATCAGCGGCCTGTTCTCGGCGCCGGACGCCAAGCCGGTCGGCCGGATTGTCGCCGTGGTCGGCGCAAAGGGCGGCGTGGGGGCTTCCACGGTTGCACACAACATTGCCTGGGCGATTGGGCGCGACCTTGCGCTTGATTCCGTCGTAGCCGATCTCGATCTGGCATTCGGAACGGCCGGCCTCGACTACAATCAGGATCCACCGCAGGGCATCGCCGACGCGGCGTTTTCACCCGACCGTGTCGATACGGCCTTTGTTGACCGGCTGCTATCGAAGTGCACCGACCACCTTAGTCTCCTGGCCGCGCCGGCAACCCTTGATCGCGTCTACGATTTCGGCGCGGAGGCCTTCAATTCGATCCTGAATTCGTTGCGCGCCTCAATTCCATGTGTCGTGCTTGACGTTCCGCATCAGTGGCTCGGATGGACGCGGCGGTTGCTGATCAGCGCCGACGATATTCTGGTGGTTGCAGGTCCCGATCTCGCAAATCTGCGTAACGCAAAAAATCTCGTCGATCTGCTGCGCACGTCGCGTCCGAACGACCATCGACCGCATTACTGCCTCAACCAGGTCGGCGTGCCGAAACGCCCAGAGATCACGCCGGCAGATTTCGCAAAGGCGCTGGAAAGCGACCCGTTGGCGGTTATCCCGTTCGAGCCGCAACTTTTCGGCTCTGCCGCCAATAACGGCCAGATGATTGCTGAGGTGTCAGCGAGCCATAAGACGGCGGAAATGTTCCGCCAAATGGCGCAAGCGCTGACCGGACGCGCGGAAGCCAAGCGGGCCCGCAGCAGCCTGCTGTCGCCGATTTTCTCAAAGCTGATGAAGCGTAAGGGCTAAAAACAGTCGGGAGTGTGTCGCCTTGTTCGGTAAGCGTAGTGCAACCTCAGAAGCCCGCGTGCTTGAACCCGCGCCACCCCCGGCGACGGTTCCTGCTGCTCCTGCTGCACCTGCGCCAGCGTCGCCAGGGCCAGCTACGGCTGCCCCGGTAGAGACCGGGCGCACCCCATTCCCCTCTGACGGACTTGGCGCACCGCTCGTCTCGGCACCGCCAATCTCCCGTCCCACATCGCCGCCGGCCGCCGTCCCAGCGGCGGTTGATAATCGGCGATCGGAAACCTACTACGAGACCAAAGGCACGATCTTCGGCGCGTTGATCGAAGCAATTGACCTTGCGCAGCTGGCGCGGCTCGACACCAATTCAGCGCGCGAGGAAATCCGCGACATCGTCAACGAGATCATCGCGATCAAGAACATCGTGATGTCGATCTCGGAGCAGGAGAACCTGCTCGATGATATCTGCAACGACGTCCTTGGTTTTGGTCCGCTCGAGCCGCTGCTTGCGCGCGACGATATCGCCGACATCATGGTGAACGGCTCCGGGACGGTCTACATCGAAGTTCAAGGCAAGATTCAGAAGACCGGCATCCGCTTCCGCGACAACCAGCAGCTGCTGAATATCTGCCAGCGCATCGTCAGCCAGATCGGCCGACGTGTCGACGAATCGTCTCCGATCTGCGACGCGCGCTTGCCGGACGGTTCGCGCGTCAACGCGATCGTACCGCCGCTTGCAATCGATGGGCCCGCACTCACCATCCGCAAATTCAAAAAGGACAAGTTGACCCTCGATCAGCTTGTCAGGTTCGGCACTATTTCGCCGCAGGGCGCCGAAATCCTTCGCATTATCGGCCGCAGCCGCGTCAACACCCTGATTTCCGGCGGTACCGGCTCAGGCAAGACCACGCTGCTCAACTGCCTTACACAATTTATCGACGACGACGAACGTATCATCACTTGCGAAGACGCCGCCGAATTGCAGCTCCAGCAGCCCCACGTGGTACGCCTGGAAACACGGCCGCCCAATCTTGAGGGCGAAGGGCAGGTCACCATGCGCGACCTGGTGCGAAACTGCCTGCGTATGCGGCCCGAACGTATCATCGTCGGCGAGGTGCGCGGACCGGAAGCCTTCGACCTCTTGCAGGCCATGAATACCGGCCACGATGGCTCGATGGGCACGTTGCACGCAAACAACCCACGCGAAGCTCTGTCGCGACTGGAGTCGATGATCACGATGGGCGGCTTTTCGTTGCCGTCACGCACCATTCGCGAAATGATTTGCGCTTCGGTTGACGTGGTTGTCCAGGCCGCGCGCTTGCGCGATGGTTCGCGCAGAATCACCCATGTTTCCGAAGTCATGGGGATGGAAGGCGACGTCATCGTTACGCAGGACCTGTTCGTCTACGACATGGTCGGCGAGGACGCCAAAGGCAACATTATCGGCCGGCACCGCTCAACCGGCATTGGCCATCCACGTTTCTGGGACCGCGCCCGCTACTACGGCGAAGAAAAACGCCTGGCCGCCGCGCTCGATGCGGCGGACGCCGCCAACGAAGCCATACGGACCTGACCGGAGCGAGCTGTGCAAGTTATCGCTGTCTTTTTTCTGGTTTCCGTCGCTTTTGGCGGCGTGGTCTACGTATTCCTGTATCCGATGCTGTCCGGCGAGCGCAAAGTCGAACAGCGGATGCAAAGCGTCGCACGTACCGAACCGATGACGCGTGCCGCGCGGGGGCCGCAGAAATCCCGCCGCGATTCCGTCGAAGCCACGCTCAAGGAGCTCGACGAACGCCACAAAAAAAGCAAAAGCGCGCCACTCTCGGTTCGGATTGCGCAAGCCGGGCTTTCCTGGTCGAAGCGCCAGTTCGCCATGATTTCAGCGGGCATGGGCCTGGCAGCTTTTGTCATCGGTTCTTTTTCGGGAACCGGGCTGATCATTTCAGCCGCTCTCGGATTTGCCGGAGGCTTAGGCGCGCCGCGCTGGCTTCTGTCGTTCCTGAAAAAGCGTCGCGAAAAGAAGTTTCTGGACGGATTTCCGGACGCGGTCGACGTCATCGTGCGTGGCGTCAAGGCCGGTCTGCCGCTGCTTGACTGCATTAAGATGATCGCGCTGGAGGCACCGGAACCGCTGAAATCGGAATTCCGCGTGATCCTCGAAACACAGGCAATCGGCATGCCGCTGGGCGAAGCCTGCGGCAAACTATACGAGCGCACCCCGCTTCCGGAGGCCAATTTCTTCGGCATTGTCGTCGCGATCCAGCAGAAAGCGGGCGGCAATCTTTCTGAAGCGCTCGGAAATCTTTCGCGCGTCCTTCGCGATCGCAAGAAAATGAAGGCCAAGATCCAGGCAATGTCGCAGGAGGCCAAGGCATCGGCCGGCATCATCGGTGCGCTGCCGGTCGCCGTGATGACGCTGGTCTACCTTACCAGCCCGCAATACATCTCGCTGCTCTTCACCACTTCGATCGGCAACATGATGCTCGCAGCCTCCGCAGTCTGGATGGCTACAGGCGTCCTGGTGATGAAAAAAATGATCAATTTCGACTTCTAGGCCAGCGTCCGATGATTGACACTCTACTGCAGATCATAAACGTCAAGACGCTGACGATGATATTTGCTGCCATAGCGGCAACGGCGACCGTGCTGACGCTTGCGATGCCATTCGTGTTTGTCAATCCGCTCGACAAGCGCATGCGGGCAGTGGCTCTTGAGCGGGAAAAAATCCGTCAGCGCGAACGCGAGCGGATGAAATCAGGACGGCAAAGCCAAGCTCAGGCAGTCGCCGAAACAATACGTTCAGACCATCGTCGATCGCTTCAACCTCACCAAATGGGTCGGCCAGGAAGAGGCCCGCCTGAAACTGGTGCAGGCGGGTTATCGCGGCCAGGCGCCGTACATAACCTATCTGTTCTTCCGTATGCTGACGCCGATCGCATTGTTCCTGTTTGCGGTCGTATACCTGTTTGTCATTCTCAAGCTCAATCAGCCGACGATGATCAAGATCGGCGTCTGTATTGCCGCCGCCTATGTCGGCATGCAGTTGCCCCTGATGCTACTGAAGAACAAGATCCAGCGTCGCCAGTTGTCGATCAAGCGCGCTTTCCCCGACACGCTTGACCTTTTGCTGATCTGCGTCGAGTCGGGCATGTCGATCGAGGCGGCGTTCAGAAAAGTCAGCGACGAGGTCGGCTCGCAATCCGTCGCGTTGGCGGAGGAGCTCACGCTCACGACGGCGGAATTGTCTTATCTGCCGGACCGTCGACAGGCTTATGAAAATCTTGCCAAGCGTACGGATCTCGAAGGCGTCAAATCCGTCTGTATGGCCTTGCAGCAGGCCGAGCGCTACGGCACGCCGCTCGCCACTATGCTTCGCGTGATGGCGCAAGAGAACCGCGACATGCGCATGTCGGAGGCCGAGAAGAAGGCTGCCGGCCTCCCGCCGAAGCTCACGGTGCCGATGATCCTGTTCTTCCTGCCAGTATTGTTCATCGTCATTCTTGGGCCCGCGGCCATCAAGGTGATGTCGCTGCACTGACGGGCCGAACCCGCCGGCGCGACGGTTAGCCGATCATTACGCGAAGATAGCGCTCAGGATCCGGTGTTGGGACCCGGTGTGTAAGAGCGACCCATCTTCTTCCAATCGCCCTTCTGCGCCAGCATCTGCCTCAAATAGGCGACGTTGGCGGTGGCTTCGTTTTCAGGCAGGTCGGCGCTGGCGATTTTTTCTGCTTCTTCAAATCGGCCACGCATGCCCACAACAAGCGCGAGGTTCTGTCGGACTTTCGGTCCGGCGTTCGGCTGGGCTACCGCGCGCCGCAGCGTGACTTCGGCGTTTTTCAGATCCTTGGTCAGCAGATAGGACAGGCCAAGATTCGACAGCACGGATGGCTCGTCGGGCACGATCTTTAGCGCCGAGGCGTAGTGACGCTGTGCATCGGCGTGGCGCGCCATCTGATCGAGGACTGCGCCCTGCACGTTGAGAATGCGCCAGTCCGGG
Organism: uncultured Alphaproteobacteria bacterium; assembly: GCA_963815055.1. GTDB lineage: Bacteria > Pseudomonadota > Alphaproteobacteria > Rhizobiales > Xanthobacteraceae > Pseudolabrys. Next base: position 130,077 of record CAWFEU010000008.1, read on the forward strand.
GCGTCCGGCGTATGCGCGTGATCGAGCGCGACCAGTGCCTGCTGGTACTGGCCGGCGTCCGCGAGCGCACGGCCATACGCACCGAGCAGTGGCATGCTGTTGGGGTTTCGGATGGAAGCCTGTTCGAGCACGGCGACGGCCTGGGCGCGCTGATCGCTCGCCCGCAGCGCGCTCGCATAGGCAATGGCAGCGTTCGCATCGCCTGGATTATCGCGGTAGCGGCCCGCCAGGGTATCCAGAGATTTGTGCGAATCCGTCTCGGCGCCGGCGACCGCGCCAGCCTGGCCAATGGATCCGGTGGTGTCGCGGCCACCGATATTGGAGCAGCCGCCGGCGGACAGGCCCAAAGCGGTTGCCACGGCGGCCGAAGCGAGAAGACGGACAGCGGATATTTTCAGCGGCATAGTCGAGCAATAAAACGTTAACCCTAACGAGTGGTTAACTTGTAAACTGCCGGCCTGAAGGGGGTTATGGTCGCAGCCATGGATTTGCAGCTGTCCGAGAGCGAAATCGCCCTGCAGGCGCGCGCGCGAACCTTTGCACGCGAGATTGCCGCCCCCCGCGCGGCCGCCATTGACCGCGATGGGCAATATCCATGGGATATCGCAAAAGCTCTGGCCGACGCCGGCTTCTGCGGCATGACCATTCCTCAGTCCCTCGGCGGTCAGGGACGCTCGTTCCTCGACGCGGTTCTGGTGATCGAAGAGATGGCCAAAGCCTGCACCGTGACCTCGCGCATCGTGGTCGAGACCAATATGGGTGCGATCTCGACCGTGATGGCCTATGGCACGGACGCGCAGAAGACGCTGGCGGCGCAGTTCGTGCTGGACGGCGACAAACCCGCAATCTGCATCACTGAACCAGAAGCCGGGTCCGATGCCCTGGCGATGATCACCCGCGCCGACAGGCGCGGCGATGGCTATGTCATCAATGGCAAGAAGCACTGGATCACGGGCGCCGGAGTGTCGCGGCTCCATCTGATCTTCGCGCGCGTTTTCGACGAACGGGGCGATGAACTTGGATTCGGCGGCTTTCTCGCCGTGCGCGACGAGGCGAAAGGCCTGCGCGTCGGCAGGCGTGAGCAGACGATGGGCCTGCGCGGCATGCCGGAAGGCGAGCTCATTTTCGAGAATCTCGAAATACCGGCGACGATGGCGGTGCTGCCGCCGTCCGGATTTCGCCGCGGTTTCGCAGACCTGATGAACGCCTACAACAGCCAGCGTGTCGGCGCCGGCACCGTGGCGATGGGTATCGCCGCAGGGGCTCTCGAGCACGCGCTGGACTGGGCAAAGACGCGAAAACAGTTCGGCCGGCCGATCGGAGAATTCCAGGGCCTGCAATGGATGCTTGCCGACATGCAGACCCAGCTCACGGCTGCGCGCCTTATGCTCTACACCGCGGCGCGTTCGCGCGGGCCGGACAACAGCGCATTCCCCGAACCGATGCTGGCCGCGCAGGCAAAAATCTTTGCATCCGAAAGCGCGATTTGGATCGTCAATGACGCGTTGCAGTTTTTCGGTGCGCGCGGCTATTCGCGCGAATTGCCGCTGGAACGCATGCTGCGCGATGTGCGCATGTTCACCATCGGTGGCGGCACCGCCCAGGTGCTGCGCACCCTGGTTGCCTCAAAAATGCTCGGCTGGAAGCTGCCACAGACGCGCGATGGCTATGCCCCCAGGCCGCCGATGCGTGACGCCGCGGAGTAACCATGCATTCGATATTCGTCCGCGCCGGAAAATCGCAGGCGGTGCCAATCCTGTTCGTCACGGCCGGGACATTTGCCGAGGCGACAAAGATCCTGGATGAGCGCGAGCATGTGTTCGTGCGCGCGGTCGGGTTTGAACCCAAGGCCGGCCGCCACCTCATCGTTCCCGGCCCCGACGGAAAGCTCGCGGGTATTCTGTTCGGTCTCGAAAACGCCGGTGACCCGGTGAAGGACGTGTTCCGCCCCGGCCAGCTCGCCGGTGTGCTGCCGCCCGGTACCTATCGCTTTGCCAATGCGCCACATGATGCGCGGCTGGCGGCGTTGGCCATGGCACTGGGTGCCTATCAATTCGCGCGCTATCGAAAGGCGGACGCACGCGCCTTCAGGCTCGTCGTGCCGGACGGCGTCGACGGCGAAGACCTCAGCCGTATCGTCGAGGCGGTCACGCTTTGCCGCGATCTCACCAATACGCCGTCGAACGACATGGGCCCGGCGGAACTCGAGGCCGCTGCCCGCGGGCTTGCCAAACAACATCACGCCAAGATTCTGGTGACCGGTGGCAAGGCGCTCGCAAAGAATTTTCCGCTTGTCCACGCGGTTGGCGCCGGATCAGCGCGCGCGCCGCGCCTGATCGACATGACCTGGGGCAAGCCGAACAATCCGAAAATAACGCTGGTCGGCAAGGGCGTGTGCTTCGACACCGGCGGCCTCGACATCAAGCCCGATACCGGCATGCTCAACATGAAGAAGGATATGGGTGGGGCGGCGACCGCGCTGGCGCTTGCGCACATGATCATGGCGTGCGGACTGAAAGTCAGGCTGCGCGTCATTATACCGGCCGTGGAGAACTCCATCTCCGGCACCAGCTTCCGCCCGCGCGACATCTATACCTCGCGCAAGGGCATCTCTGTCGAGATCGGCAATACGGATGCGGAAGGCCGCCTGATCCTCGCCGATGCCCTCACGCTCGCCGACGAGGACAAGCCGGCTCTGATCGCCGATTTCGCGACGCTCACCGGCGCCGCGCGTGTCGCGCTCGGACCCGACATGCCGCCGTTTTTCACCGATGACGACGCGCTTGCCAACGAACTTGGGCGTGCGGGCGCCGCTGAAAACGATCCGCTCTGGCGCATGCCGCTGTGGCGGCCTTACGAGGCCATGCTCAATTCGAAGATCGCCGACCTCAACAATGTCGCGACTGGCGGCTATGCCGGCTCCATCACGGCGGCGCTGTTCCTGCGCCGTTTCGTGACGACAAAATCCTGGGTGCATTTCGACATTTTCGCGTGGACGCCATCCGCCAAGCCCGGGCGACCCGAAGGCGCCGAGTGCCAGGCGGCGCGCGCGATCTACGCCATGCTCTGCGCGCGCTATTCCTAGCCATGGTCGCGCTCGACCCCCGCATTCATCCGTTTCGGCCCGAAATCGCGGCGAAATATCTGCAAGGCCAGGTCGAGGCCGCACTTTTCGTCGAGGGCACCCGCCACCAAGTGGTTGAGCCGATCACCGCGCTGCGTCGCGCCCCGTCGCATCAGGCAAGGCTCCATACCGAAGCCCTGCTCGGTGAGCACGTGGTGATTTACGAAACCACCCATGAAGGCTGGGCCTGGGGCCAGATCGAATCGGACGGGTATGTCGGCTGGCTGTCGGCCGGTGCGCTCGGCAAGGCCAGCGCGGCACCCACCCACAAGATCGCAGTGCCGCGCGCACTGGTCTTTCCCGCAGCGGACATCAAGATACCGCCCTTGGCGGCATTGCCGATGGGCGCGCGGCTCGCAATCGCGCGGCAGGACGAGCATTTTGCCGTCACCGCATCCGGTTGGCACATCCCGGAAGCCTATCTCGCGCCAGTAAAGGCGCGGCAACCGGACTTTGTCGCGGTTGCCGAGCAATTTCTCGGCTCGCCCTATCTGTGGGGCGGCAAAACCTCGCTCGGCCTGGATTGCTCGGGTCTAGTGCAAGTGTCCCTGCAAGCGGCCGGTATCCCCTGCCCGCGCGACAGCGACATGCAGGAAATGGCGCTCGGAAAACTGTCGTCACTGGGGAGTCTGCGCCGCGGCGACCTGATTTTCTGGAAGGGACACGTCGCTATCGCGCGCGATCCCGAGAGCCTGATTCACGCCAATGCGCACCACATGATGGTCGCAATCGAACCGGTCATGGACGCCGTTGCACGTATCAAGGCGGCAGGAAGCGAAATCGCCGCCGTCAAGCGGGTGCCCTAGCCGAGCAGTCCGGCCACGCGATGACGATTTATCGCCAGCCATTGCAATCCAATGATCAGCGGTCCAAAGCGCATTGCATTGTGATCAAGCGCCGCAACCGCTTCATCAATGGAAACGACATGAACGAAAATCCGCTCGCCGTCGGGTGACACCAGCGGGCCTTCACTCACTTGCGCGCTGTCGACGGCGGCGAGGAACATCGTAACTTCCTCATCAGTTACCCCCGGCGTGGTCAGGTACGTAAGCAACTCGACGACCTTCGCCGGTGCAACGCCGGTTTCTTCCTTGCATTCGCGGCTTGCCGCTTCAGCCAAGGTCTCACCGGCTTCCACCCGCCCGGCCACGAACTCGACCAGATCGCCGTGTCCGTTGGCGAGATGCGCCGGCAGGCGGAATTGACGGATCATCACAAGTTTCTGGCGTGTGATGTCGACCGGCAACACCAGCGCAACCTTGCCGGCTATCAGAACGTCGCGCTCTTGTGTGACCGGCCGATCGTCGCTGCTCGCCACCGTCGCGCCGTAGCGGTGATAGTCCCGGTAGGCTCTGGCGAGGATTTTGGGCCGCGAGACGGAGACATCCGCCGGCAGGTCGACAAGATCGCGGCGGTTCGTCATGACAATCTATTGCGAAACGACGCCCTCGGGCGCGGTTTCCAATTTGAAAGCCGCGGCGAACAGCGCGCGCGTATAGTCCGTCTTTGGCGCCTTGAACAATTCAGCGGCCGCACCCTCCTCCACCATCTTGCCATTGCGCAAGACCAGCAGCCGGCTCGCCAGCGCCGCCACGACGCGCAGGTCGTGCGAAATGAACATGTACGTGAGATCACGCCGTTTTTGCAGGTCGCGCAGCAGATCGACCATTTGCGACTGAATCAGCATATCGAGCGCACTGGTCGGCTCGTCGAGCACGATAAACGTCGGCTCCAGCACCAGCGCGCGGGCCAGCGCAATGCGCTGGCGCTGGCCGCCCGAGAATTCGTGCGGATAGCGGTGACGTGTCTGCATGTCGAGGCCGACATCGGTCAGCGCTGCGACAACACGCGCTTCGCGCTCGGCTGCGGACAGACCCGGGTGATGCACCCACAGGCCCTCCTCGATGATGTCCGATACCGACATGCGCGGTGACAACGAGCCGTACGGGTCCTGGAAAACGATCTGCATGGCATGACGGTATGGCCGCATGTCCTTGAACTTGAGGCCATCAATCGAATGCCCCATGAAGACTACTGGGCCGGTAGACGATATCAGGCGAAGGATAGCAAGACCGAGCGTCGTTTTTCCGGAGCCGGATTCGCCGACCACGCCCAGAGTCTCACCCTTGCGCAATTCGATACTGACGCCATCCACGGCCTTGATGTGCCCGACCACCTTGCGCAGCACGCCGCGTTTGATCGGGAACCAGACTTTCAAATCCCTAGTCTCGACGATGACGGGCGCATCGGGTCGCGGCGGTGCCGGATCGGGCTTCGGCTCGGCAGCAAGAAGCGCGCGTGTATAAGGATGCTCGGGCGACGTAAATACGCGTTCCACATCGCCCTGCTCGACGATTTTGCCTCGCTGCATCACGCAGAGCCTGTCGGCAAGCTTGCGCACGATGCCGAGGTCATGGGTGATGAACAGCATCGACATGCCGAGACGGGTCTGGATGTCCTTCAATAATTTCAGGATCTGCGCCTGCACGGTGACGTCGAGCGCAGTCGTCGGTTCGTCGGCGATCAGGAGATCAGGTTCGTTGGCGAGCGCCATGGCGATCATCACGCGCTGGCGTTGGCCGCCCGACAACTGGTGCGGATAGCTGCCGAGCCGCGCCGCGGGGTCGCGAATGCCGACCTGGCCGAGCAATTCGACGATGCGCGCGCGCGCCGCCTGGCCCGCAATTCCTTGATGTAAAAGAAGTATCTCGCCTACTTGTTTTTCGATCGTGTGCAGCGGATTGAGCGATGTCATCGGCTCCTGGAAGATGATGGTGATGTCGTTGCCGCGCACCTTGCGGATCTCGCGCTCCTTCATGGTGAGAAGTTCGCGGCCCTTGAACATCACCGAGCCGGACGGATGATGTGCCGCCGGGTACGGCAGCAGTTTCATGACCGACAGCGCAGTGACCGACTTGCCCGATCCGGACTCACCCACCAACGCCACCGTCTCGCCCTTTGTAATGTCGAACGACACGCGGTCGACGGCCAGCACTTCGCGTGCACCATGACCGAAAGCAATGGAGAGATCGCGGATGGACAGAAGTTTTCCCGGCGCGCTCATCGGAATGTCTTTCTTGGGTCGAACGCATCGCGCACCGCTTCGCCGATGAAGATCAACAGCGACAACATCAATGCGATACTGAAAAAACCGGTGAAGCCGAGCCAGGGCGCCTGTACATTCGCCTTGCCTTGCGACAGCAGCTCACCGAGCGATGGCGAACCGGGCGGAAGACCGAAGCCAAGAAAGTCGAGCGCCGTGAGGGTCATTACCGACGACGAGAGGATGAATGGCAGGAAGGTCATGGTCGCAACCATGGCGTTCGGCAAGAGATGCCGGAAGATGATGACGGCATTCGATACACCGAGCGCACGCGCTGCCTGGATGTATTCGAAATTGCGCCCGCGCAGAAATTCCGCGCGCACCAGCCCGACCAACGACACCCACGAAAACAGCAAAAGAATGCCGAGCAGCACAAAAAAACCTGGTACCAGCACCGAGGAAATAATCAGAAGCAAATAGAGCGACGAAATCGAGGTCCAGATCTCGATGAAGCGCTGGAACAGAAGATCGGTCCAGCCGCCGAAGTAACCCTGCACTGCGCCGGCGGCGACACCGATGATCGAGGAGACGATCGTCAGCGCCAGACCGAACAGCACCGAGATACGGAAGCCGTAGATCAGCCGTGCCACCACATCGCGTCCGCCATCATCGGTGCCCAGCCAGTTGGTCTCGACCTCGCTGCATTTGGCAAATCCATGCGTGGCGGCGTACTCACAATCTTTCTGGCTGAGCAGCCAGGTTGGCTTGGACGGGAACGGCGACGGCGGCTTGCTGACCTGCGTGTTGTAATAGAAACGCACCGGCGGCCAGAGGACGGTGCCGCCCTCTTTCTGGATCAGGCCCATCAGATAGTCGTCGCGATAGTCGGCGGCGGTGCCAAACAGGTTGGGATCCGGTGTTTTCGAAAACGCCGTGTCGGGATAGGTGATCACAGCGGGGAAAAATGATCGCCCGTTGACATGGATGTAAATTGGCTTGTCGTTGGCAATGAATTCGGCAAACAGCGAAATCACGAACATGAACAGAAAAAGCCACAGCGCCCAATAACCACGACGGTTGGCCTTGAAGTTCTCCCAACGCCGCTTGTTGATCGGTGACAATCCAATGGCTTGCCCGGTCGGCGGAGCAGCGAGGCCCATGGGCGAAACGGCCGCGGTTTCCGGTGGCGTGATCCCGGCGCGCACGTCCACGTCAGACCTCCCTCGTCTCGAAGTCGATGCGCGGATCGATCCACGTGTACGTCAGATCGGAAATCAAATTCACGACCACGCCGATCAACGAGAAAATGTAGAGCGTGGCGAAAACAACGGGATAATCACGATTGAGAACGCTTTCGAATCCGAGCAGGCCTAGTCCGTCGAGCGAGAAAATCGTCTCGATCAGCAGCGAGCCCGTGAAAAACGCATGAACGAATGCGGAGGGAAAGCCCGCGATCACGATCAGCATGGCGTTGCGGAATACGTGCCCGTAAAGCACCTGGTTGCTGGTGCAGCCCTTGGCGCGCGCCGTCAACACATATTGCTTCCGGATTTCCTCGAGGAACGAGTTTTTCGTCAGCAGCGTCATCGTGGCGAAAGCCGACAGCGCCATCGAAATAATGGGCAGCGTCAGGTGCCAGAAGTAGTCGAAGATCTTTTGCCACCATGGCAGTTGCGACCAGTTTTCCGAGACAAGCCCCCGCAACGGAAACCAGTCAAAAAACGAACCGCCGGCAAAAAGAATGATCAGGAGAATCGCGAACAGGAACCCTGGGATGGCGTAGCCGACGATGATCACCGTCGAGGTCCAGACGTCGAAGCGGGACCCGTCTTCCATCGCCTTGCGGATACCGAGCGGGATCGAGATCAGATAAGTCAGCAGCGTCATCCAGATGCCGAGCGACATCGAAACCGGCAGTTTTTCCTTGATCAGCTGCAAGACGCTGACATCGCGGAAATAGCTTTTGCCGAAATCAAAACGCGCATAATTCCACAGCATCAACGCGAAGCGTTCCGGCGCCGGCTTGTCGAAGCCGAATTGTTTTTCGAGCTTCTTGATAAATTCGGGGTCGAGCCCCTGCGCGCCGCGATATTTGGACGTGGAGGAATCGACCTGCGAAGCGCCTTGCGCCAGACCGCGGCTGCCGAAGTCACCTCCCGGCGAGCCGGAAATGCGCGATGTGGCGCCGGTGTCGGAACCGGTCAATTTGGCAATCACCTGCTCGACCGGCCCGCCGGGCGCGAATTGCACGACGACGAAGGCCACCAACATGATGCCGAACATGGTCGGCACGATGAACAGCAGGCGACGGATGATGTAGGCAGTCATGCGTCCGGGTTTTCCGCGATTCTCGACGTCATGCCCGAGCGTGTCGTGGGCATCCACATCTTACAGCATATCCACACCATAAAGACGTGGACGGCACACGCAACTCGAGCATGGCCGAGTTGCGCAATTTTAACGAAGTGCTGCAACAAGCCCGGCCATGACGGTGTGCTAATCCTTTCGGTCCGATTTGGCGGCCTTATCGCGATCGTACCACCAGGTGTCCGGAATGCCGCGGAAATATCGCGGCTGGGCGGCGGGACGGCCGAAAACGTCCCAATAGGCAATCCAGTGCGACGCCTTGTACCAATGCGGGATCCAGTACCGGCCGGCGCGAATGACGCGATCGAGCGCCCGGCAGGCCGTGATCATTTCTTCACGCGTATGGGCGGCAATGATGACATCGATCAGTTTATCAACGGCCGGGTCGGCGATGCCGGCGTGATTTTGCGAGCCCTTGATCGCCGCGGCTTGCGAGGAGAGATATGTACGAAGCGAATCGCCCGGCGTCGACGAAAAGCTCAGGCGATCGACGGTGATATCGAAGTCAAAGTCATCGACGCGTTTGCGGTACTGAACAGGGTCAACAACACGAAGGCTTGCATCAATGCCCAGCCTCGCCAGGTTCTTGATGTAGGGAAAATGGTGCGGCTGCAATGCTGTTTCATCGAGCAGGAACTCGATGGTCATGGGTTTTCCACCCGGCGTGACCCGCTTGCCATTCTTCAAGCTAAACCCCGCCTCATTGAGCAATTGGGCGCCGTGCCGCAACGCGCGGCGATCCTGACCCGAACCATCGGTCACCGGCGGGACATAGGGCTCGCCGAAAACTTCTTCGGGCAATTGGCTGCGGAACGGTTCGAGCAGCGCCTGCTCGGCGGCATCGGGCTTACCGCTCGCCTTCATGGGTGAATTCTCGAAGATCGACTGCGTCCGGTCATAGGACCCGTACATGATATTCCGGTTGGTCCATTCGAAATCGAACGCGTCGATCAATGCTTCGCGCAGCCGGCGATCCTTGAATTTCTCGCGCCGCGTATTGATGAACCAGCCTTGTGCACCGGACGGTGTTGCATCCGGCAGCACCGACCGTTTGACGCGACCATCCTTGAAAGCCGGGAAGTCGTACCGTGTGGCCCATGTTCGCGACGAAAACTCTTCACGGAAGAGGTAGTTTTTCGCGGTAAAACCCTCAAAGCCGACGTCGCGATCCCGATAGTACTCGTAACGGATGGTGTCGAAATTGTTCACCCCGCGCGCAACCGGGAGATTTGTGCCCCACCAATCCTTGACGCGTTCGAATTCGATGAAGTGCCCGATGTCGAACCGACCGACGCGATAGGGACCACTGCCAAGAGGAATATTGAGGTTCGATTCGTCGAATTCCTGCTTGGCATAGTACGCGCGCGAGAAGATCGGCAACCCGGCGACGAACAGCGGCACGTCGCGCGCGCGGTTTTCGGCAAAACGCACCACTACCGTCCGGTCGTCCAACGCTTCCGCGCCTTTGCAGTCACGCAGTTGCTGGGTGATGATCGGATGACCCTTTTCCTTCAATGTCGCCAACGACCAGGCGACGTCATGGGCATTCAATGGTGTACCGTCGTGGAATTTGGCCTCCGGCCGCAGCATGAATCGATAGGTCAGCCCGTTATCGGAGATACGAACGCTGCGCGCCGCTAAGCCATACATCGCGTCGGGCTCGTCGCCCGACCGCACCATCAGTGTCGCGAAAGTGTACTCCATGCCCAACGCGCCTTCGCCTTTGAGAATAAAGGCGTTAAGTGATGTGAACGTCAGAAAAGACCCATTGTAGATCCGATTGACGACGATTTCCGAATAACCGCCGCCCTTCGGCGCGTCCGGATTAACGTAGCCGAAATGCGAGAAGTCCGCCGGATAGCCGAGATCGCCGAACGCGGACATTCCGTGCCGTTCGGCAGATTGTGCGGCGGCCTTCAACGGCGGAACAATTCCCGCAACAACGGCGCCTGCGCTCAACACCAAAACGTCCCGTCGACTCGGCGCGCTACCTTTCCCCTGCGGGGAGAGGGTTGGAGTGAAGGGGTGCCGACTTATCCGCATTCAAACTCCCTTGCCCCCTCCCCCGCCGCGCGTTGCGCGGCGACCTCTCCCCCCAGGGGAGAGGTGAAGAAAAAAATTATGACCGTTGCGGCACCTTGGCCGCTTTTTCCGCGTCCCACCACCATACAGTCGGGAACGCCGCGGCGCCGTATTTCGGCATGTCCTCCGGATGGCCGAAACGATCCCAGCGGGCCGTGCGTTGCTTGCCGTAGGTCCACTGCGGCACCACGTAAAAATTCCACAGCAACACGCGATCCATTGCCTTGGTGGCGGCGACCAGATCGTCACGATCCTTGCTGAAGATGATGCGCTCGATCAGCTGATCGACCGCGGGATTCTTGATGCCGACCAGATTGCGTGAACCGGGCCGATCGGCAGCAGCCGAACTCCAGAAGTCGCGCTGCTCATTGCCGGGCGAGAGCGATTGGGCCCAGGACGCGACGATGATGTCGAAGTCCCATTGCCGCAACCGGTTCTCATACTGCGCGGAATCGACCACACGCACATTCACCGTGATGCCAAGGCGCTCGAGCGAGGGCTTGTAGAACAGCACGAAGCGCTGCGTGGCCGGATCATCGACCAGAAATTCGACGCTGAAGCGTTCGCCGGTCTTGGCATTGACGAGCTTGGTATCGCGGACCTCGTAGCCGGCTTCACGAAACAGCGCGAGCGCCTGACGCAGGTTGTCACGCGCCGCCTGTGGATTGCCGCCGACTGGATTGGTGTAGGATTTCGTGAAGAGATCCGCCGGCACCTTGTCACGCACGGTTTCGAGAATTTCCAGTTCCTTGCCCGAAGGCACGCCCCCTGCCGCAAGTTCGGTGCCTTCGAAATAACTGGCAATGCGCTTATACTTGCCGAAGAAAATCGTACGATTCATTTCCTCGAAATCGAAGGCGAAATTGAAGGCGCGCCGGACACGCGGGTCTTTGAACTTGTCGCGGCGGATATTGAACGCGAAAGCCTGCATGGCGCCGCGGTCGTTGATCGGAAATTCTTCCAGCACCACCTTCTTTCCGCGTACGGCCGGAAAATCATATGCTGTGGCCCATTCCTTGGCACTGTTTTCGGTACGCCAGTCGACCTGATCACCCTTAAAGGCTTCCAGCGCTACCGTGTTATCGCGAAAATACTCAAAGCGTATTATTTGGAAATTTCGCGTGCCGATGATGACATTGAGGTCCTTGCCCCAATAGTTGTCGACCTTCTCGTAGGCGATGCTGTGGCCAGGCTGGAATTCCTTGACGCGATAGGGACCGGAGCCGAGCGGCGGCTCCAATGTTGTCTGGGTTACGTCGCGCTTGTTGCCGCTCTTATCGGCGCTTTCCCACCAGTGTTTCGCCAGCACCGGAAGCTGGCCGACGATCTGCGGCAATTCGCGATTTCCGGGGCCATCGAACGTGAATGTGATGTCGTGCTCCGCTGTTTTTTCGATCTTCACAACATGGCGATAGTAGGCCCCAAAGAATGGGCTGTTCTTCCTGAATGTGTCGAATGAGAAAATCACATCGTCCGGCGTTATCGGCTTGCCGTCATGCCAACGCGCTTTGGCATTCAGTCGGTAGGTTACCGACGAGAAATCGTCCGGGTGGCTGACCGCTTCCGCCAGTAATCCATAAGAGGTGGAAACCTCGTCCAGCGCGGACGTCGTCAGCGTTTCGGTGACCAAATTGTCACCCGGAGCCATGTTCCCCTTAATACCCTGCACAACGCTATTGAAATTATCGAAGGTGCCGAGTGCGATTAGGCGAACGACGCCGCCCTGCGGCGCAGCCGGATTGACGTAGTCGAAATTCTTGAACCCTTCGGGGTATTTCAACTGGCCGAACAACGACAGCCCGTGCTTCCAGACGCGTGTCTGAGCCGACACCTGGTCAGCAAGCGATGTCGCACCTAACGTGCCCAGCGCCGGTGCAGCGAACGTAGCGGCCGTGGCGCGAAGAATTGACCGGCGGCTGAATTTCATTCGGTTGCTCCAGCGCAAAAAATATCGTCCAACGATGCAATCGCGGGTGATTATGTCGGTTTTTCGATACCTCGCCAGCCGGTTCGCCGCCGAACACGCCGGTCGGCCGTCAAATTTCCGTGGCCAACGCCGTAAAGGCCTTTCAAACAAACGGCCGGGCGATAGGCCCGGCCGTCTCACGCAACATTAATGTTGTTTCATCTATTTCTTTGCTGGCTCCGCGGCCGGCGGGGCTTCCGCGGCTTTCGGCAGTGGCACGGGGTTGTCCGCCAAAGTGTGCAGATAGTCGATCACGTCGGCGCGTTGCTCCGGGCGCGATAGTCCGGCGAAGGTCATGGCAGTCCCCGGAATATAACCGCGCGGATTGGCCAGGAATTTGTTGAGCTCGTCGAAGCTCCAGTTTCCGCCTTTGCCCTTCATTGCCGCTGAATAATTGAAGCCCGCCTCGGACGCCCGCGCGCGGTTCACGATGTTCCAAAGATTGGGTCCGACGCGATTGGGGCCGCCTTTTTCAAACGTATGACAAGCCTGGCACTGCTTGGCGGTCGCCTGTCCCTTTTCCACCGAGGCCTTGGCCAGCAGTGTTTCGACGGGCTGCTCCGGCTCCTTGGCGGCACCGGCTTTCTCGCCTTCGCCCTGCTCCTTGACCGCGATGTTAAAGCCCGGCTTGCTCGGCTTCTCCGGCGCAAATATAGCACCGGCTCCGATATTAAGCGCCAGCATGATCAGACAGGTGCCCAGAATGGCGCCGAGGATCTTGTTGAGTTCGAAGGAATTCATCGAAAATCGACTCCCGGAGCGGGACTTGTTCGTGCGGGGCGGGTCACCGCCAGGGCCCTGGCGGCGGCGATCAGATACCGGTTTGCCTCGCCTCTGGCAACCCGTATAAGCGCCTGCGGCATTATCGACAGCCGCCATGAGCGGCCGGTATCCCGGCAATCTCAATGCCCAACGCAATTATCGTCATTCCGGCCCGCCTCGCGTCGACCCGCTTGCCCGGCAAGCCGTTAGCCGACCTGCATGGCATCCCGATGATCGTACATGTGCTGCGGCGCGCCGAAGCCGCGCGAATCGGCGAAGTCGTGGTCGCCACCGATTCGGAGGCCGTTGCAGCGGCGGTGGAAAAGGCCGGCGGCCGCGCCGTGATGACCCGCAGCGACCATGTCTCAGGCTCCGACCGCATCTGCGAAGCCCTGGAAGCGCTTGACCCCGAGCACCGCGTTGACATCGTGGTCAACGTCCAAGGCGATCTACCAACTATCAATCCCGCCGATGTCCGCCTGGCGCTCAAACCGCTTGAAGACCCGGCCGTCGACATTGGCACGCTCGCCGCCGTGATTACCGATGCCGCGGAACGCGACAATCCAAACGTCGTCAAGGTTTCGGGGCCGCAAACTACGCCCGGCCGTTTTCATGCGCTCTCGTTTACTCGCAAAAATGCCACCGGGCCCGGGCCGCACTATCACCACATCGGGCTCTATGCCTATCGCCGCGCTGCGCTGGAACGATTTGTGAAATTGCCGCCCTCGGCCAACGAACAACGCGAGAAACTGGAGCAGCTTCGCGCGCTCGATGCGGGGATGCGGATCGATGCGATGGTGGTGAGCGGTGTCCCGCTCGGCGTCGACACGCCGGAAGATTTGCAAAAGGCTCGCCGGTTGACTCGCACCTAAAGGTCTGCGTACGGATCGCGTCTAAGGAAATGGGCCATGGCCAAAAAGAAGATCATCTTTCAGGGAGAACCGGGCGCAAATTCGCATATTGCGTGCCGCGACGCCTATCCTGACCACGAACCGGTGCCGTGCCCTACCTTCGAAGACTGCTTCAGCGCGCTCGTGGCGGGCGATGTCGATCTGGGCATGATCCCGATCGAGAACTCGGTTGCCGGGCGTGTCGCGGACATCCATCACCTGATGCCAACCGCCGGCCTGCATATTATCGCCGAATGGTTCCTGCCGATCCGAAATCAGCTGATGGCGCCGAAAGGCGCGAGCCTGAAAACGATCAAGACCGTGCAAAGCCATGTAATGGCACTTGGTCAATGCCGTAACGCTATCCGGGATTTAAAGCTCAAGCCGGTCGTGGCTGCGGACACAGCCGGGTCGGCGCGCGAGGTCGCTGAATCAAAAGATATCACCCGCGCAGCCATAGCGTCGCGGCTGGCGTCTGAAATCTACGGTCTCGACATCCTGAAAGAGAACGTCGAAGACAAATCCCATTCGACCACGCGGTTCGTCGTATTGTCGCGCGAGAAAAAATGGGCGCAGCCGGGCAAGGGCAAGATCGTCACCACATTCGTATTCAGGGTGCGCAACGTGCCGGCCGCACTCTATAAGGCGCTCGGTGGTTTCGCCACCAACGGCGTGAACATGACCAAGCTTGAAAGCTACATGGTTGGCGGCAATTTCTTCGCCACACAGTTTTACGCCGACGTCGAAGGCCATCCCGACGATCGCGCTCTGGTGTTTGCGCTCGAAGAACTCGCCTTCTTCTCCAAGGAGCTTACGGTGCTTGGCGTCTACCGCGCGCATCCGTTCCGCGACACGTTCAAGGAAGCGAAGGAATAGGCCCATTCAGACGGCGACGCGGCCGAGAAAGCCTTCGATGCGGCGCTGAAGGCCGCTGGCGGCGGCCTCGACGGTTTCAGACGCTTCAAGCACCTTGCTGGCGGCATTGCGCGTATCGCCGACGCTCCGCGTGACCTCATCGAGCACGGTGACCATACCCTTGGCGCCATGCGCTGCGCTTGCCACGTTGTGCGAGATTTCGTCTGTCGCACTGTCTTGTTGTTGCAACGACAAAGCCACCGCCGACGTATAGCCGTCAATCTCGCGCATCCGCTCTGTATTGCGCCGGATTGCATCGACGGCGACGTGGGTGGAGCTTTGCACAGCCTCGATCTGACTCGCGATCTGTTCGGTCGCCTTGGCAGTCTGTACGGCCAGAGATTTGACTTCCGACGCAACCACGGCAAAACCACGGCCAGCCTCTCCCGCACGCGCCGCCTCGATCGTTGCGTTAAGCGCAAGCAGGTTGGTTTGCCCGGCAATATTACGGATCAGATTGACGACTTCGCCGATCTCCTGGACGGTGTCGGTCAGACGCGTCATTTGCTCATTGGTCGTGTGTGCCTCAACGACCGAATGGGACGCGACTTCTGCCGCCAGGCTGATCTGACGGCCGATTTCACCGATCGACGCGATCAGTTCTTCGGCTGCGCCCGCCGCCGCCGTCATGTTGGCGGACGCTTCGTTCGAAGTCAGGACCGCGCCGGCGGTCCGTTCCGAGGTTGAACTTGACGAATCCGACAAGGTCACTGCAATCGATTTGAGCGCGGCCGTGCTTTCGGTCACCGTCTGCAATACGGCCGCCACATTCTCACGAAAGGTGCGGATTTCTGTTTCTATCCCAACGCGCCGCCGCTCCTGCTCCGTGAGCGCCGTACTTTTCCTCTCGGCATGAATGCGCTCGGTAATGTCGTCGTGAGTGCCAATCCAGTATTTTCCGTCTTTGATTGGCCTGTTGACGACCAGCACGGCGCGTCCATCGGGCGTTTCCACAATTCGATTCATCGATTGGCCCTGGCGCACGGCAGTCATGATCTCGGCGCGATATTTTTCGGGATCGATGTTGAGGCTGCCGGTTGTGATCCGGTTTTTGATCAGGTCCATCAACGTACTGCCGGGCTTCACGACATTGGGCGACAGGCCGTACATCTCGACATAGCGGTCGTTGCAGACAACGATACGTTCCTTATCGTCAAACAGAATGACCCCTTGTGTCATATTGTTGAGGGCCATGGACAGCAGAGCGCCATCGGCGCGGCCATGATCGCGCTGGCGACGGCGCAAGATTGCAATCGCCGCGACAATCGCCACAACAGCGATGACGGCATACGCCTGAGAATTCTGATCAAAGAGATTGGTCAAGGCGCCCCACCCACCCGATCTGCGACGTTATAAAGCTGCAAGTTTTTAATATTTGTTAACCGGGCCCGCAGGGCCCCTATGCCGGGCGTTTGCTGCGCTTCAGCTCGAAGCGCCTGACGAAATCCGGAGAGAGAGTCCGCAGGCGCGACAGGTCGACCCGACCCGAGCGCGTGACGTAGCTCATGGCAAGATCGAGGGGCGCCAGCTTCATGTGTTCCGCAAATTCTTCGTACCAGGTCGCACTTCCGTTGGCGCCCGCCACCAGCTTTTCCAGAATCGGCCTGCGTCCGGCTTCATAGGCGGCGAGCACCGCATCGAGGTCATCGCGGTGCGCCGCAAGCGCTTTATCGAGAGAGATTGCGTCTTCCATTGCAAGCCGCGTGCCCGACCCGATGGAAAAGTGCGCGGTATGCAGGGCATCGCCAACGAGCACGGCCCTGCCCACTGACCAACGCTCGTTATGGACAATAGGAAACTGTCGCCAGATCGAGTTGTTGGAGATGAGCGCGTGGCCGTCCAGAGCCTGCGCAAATGCACGCTCGCACAAGGCGCGCGTTTCATTTTCGTCCATCCGCGCGAAGCCCGCGCGCGCGAACGTGGCGGCGTTCACTTCGACGATAAAGGTGCTCGCGCCGGGCGCATAGCGATAGTGATGCGCGTTAAATGGGCCAAACCCGGATTCAACAAAAGTCTGCGTCAAAGTCTCGAAGCGTTTTGTAGTGCCGAACCAGGCAAACCGATTGGTCAGAAGCCGAACGTTCGCCCCAAATTCTCTCTCGGAACTGCGGCGTACCAGTGAATTGACGCCGTCGGCGCCGACGATGAGATCGGCGCCCGCCAACTCATCAAGGCTTTTCACGATGCGGCGGTAAACCGGCTCGACACCGACCGAATTCGCCCGCGCCTGCAATAGTTCGAGAAGCTTGAGCCGGCCGATCGCGGCGAACCCGATGCCGTCGATGACAACGCGCTCGCCGCGGTGGACGATGGCGATATCATTCCACAATTCCATGTGCGGAACGATTGCGCCGTAGGTCTCAGGATCATCTTCGCGCAGGAATTCCAGCGCGCGGTCGGAAAAAACCACGCCGAAGCCGAACGTGGCGTCGGCCGGATTTTGCTCGATGACGATGACGTCCGTACCTGGCTGGCGCCGCTTGATCAGGTACGCGAGATAGAGACCCGCTGGTCCGGCGCCGATAATGGCGATTTGCATGCGGGCGAGCTTACAAGCTCATGCGCCGCAAGAAAACGCGGTCAGATCGTCTGGTTGTAGGCGCCGACTTCCGGATGCGTGCGCAGCACGCCGTCGACGGCCTGAAACATTTCGCGCATGCGCGCTTCAGAAACAGGGCTTTCGACTACGACCACAAGCTCCGGCTTATTGGACGAGGCGCGCACCAGGCCCCACGTACCGTCCTCAACCGTGACGCGAACGCCGTTTACGGTCACAAGTTCTCGGATGGCCTGCCCGGCGACCTTGGCACCGCTCGCGTGGGCCGCCTCAAATTGTTTCACGACCGAATCCACGACCGCATATTTCGTCTCGTCGTCGCAGTGCGGCGACATCGTCGGCGAGCCCCAGGTTTTCGGCAGCGCCTTGCGAAGATCGGCCATGCTTTTCCCCGGATTACGATCGAGCATGTCGCAGACGGCAAGCCCAAAGATCATGCCGTCGTCGTAGCCGCGGCCGAACGGCTTGTTGAAGAAGAAGTGCCCGGATTTCTCGAAACCGGCGACCGCGCCGAGTTCGTTGACCCGCCGCTTGATGTAGGAATGCCCGGTCTTCCAGTAGTCGACCTTGACGCCGTTGGATTTCAATACCGGGTCGGTCAGGAACAGTCCTGTTGATTTAACGTCGACCACGAAAGTCGCGTTCCTGTGTAGCGCCGACATGTCGCGGGCCAGCATCACGCCGACTTTGTCGGCAAAGATTTCTTCGCCCTCGTTGTCCACGACCCCGCAGCGATCACCGTCGCCGTCAAAACCTAGCGCAACATCGGCGCGATTGACGAGCACCGCGTCGCGCATGGCGTGCAGCATTTTCATGTCTTCGGTATTCGGATTGTAGCGCGGAAAGGTATGGTCGAGATTGCAGTCGAGCGGCACCACATCGCAGCCGACGGCCTGCAATATTCGCGGCGCAAAGGCGCCAGCGGTGCCGTTACCGCAGGCAGCTACCACCTTGAGCTTGCGCTTGAGCTTCGGGCGTTTGGTCAGGTCGGCGATGTAGCGTTCCGGGAAATTCTCCACGAACACGTAGCTGCCGCCGTCTTTGAAATCGAATTTGGCCCCCAGCACGATTTCCTTGAGGCGTTTCATTTCGACCGGACCGAACGTCAGCGGCCGATTGGCCCCCATCTTCACGCCGGTCCAGCCATTATCGTTATGCGAGGCTGTCACCATCGCGACGCAGGGCACATTGAGCTCAAACTGGGCGAAATAGGCCATCGGCGTGATGGCGAGACCAATATCGTGGACCTTGCAGCCCGATGCCATCAAGCCCGAGATCAGCGCCATCTTCACGGACGCCGAGTAACTGCGGAAATCGTGGCCGGTAACGATTTCCGGTTTCACGTTCAGCTCGCGAATAAGCGTGCCAAGGCCGAGACCAAGAGCTTGTACGCCCATCAGATTGATTTCTTTTTCGAGCAGCCAACGCGCGTCGTACTCGCGAAAACCGGTCGGTTTCACAAGCGGAGTGGATTCATAGGCGTAGGTATTCGGTGATAGGGCTGGCTTCGGTGTGGGAAACATCAGGTCCTCAAAACAGTCCGGCGCGAATCCAATACCCTAACGCCGGAGAGGCGCAAAGCGCTCCGTTAAACATTGGAATACCGGAAAGTGGTGCCTACTGTTCGAGCACCAATCGGCCATTGGCAAATTCGTAGCGCTTGAGTCGCGACAGGAACGACACGCCAAGCAGATTTTTGGCTAATGCCTCGTCAGGCAGCACCATTGCCGGTACATCATAGACCGCAATGCCGCCGACCTCGATACGCTCGATTTTGGCAGGCGCCGCCTTGATTTTGCCGTTGGCGGTGACGGCGACAGCGGTGTAATCGCGCGGTTGCGGACGAATTCCGGCCTGCGCGGCGGACGATTCCCGGAGCACAACAAGCGATGCACCAGTATCGACCATGAAGTCGATAAACCGACCCTCAACTCTCGCTTCGACCTGGAAATGGCCCTGCCGGTCGCTCTCCAGCATCAGGCTGCGGCCCGAACTCGTTGGTTCGCGCGGCTCATATGACGGTTGCACGGCCGCGGCTTGAGCGTCCGAATGGCCTTCGACAGCACGATCCGCAAAGCGCGCGGCAAAAGCACCGACCGCAAGCAAGACCGCCGCAAGGAAAAATATCTGACGCATGGCAAATCCCGTGGATTACCGGCAATCCTGACACATGAGGCTCAAGGCAGGCTTAACGCACCCATGCAACCTGTCGCGCTTTCGCCCATGGTCAGCGGCCGGTTATGATAACTGCGATAATTGAATTTATTGGCCGCGCGGCTTTGCCCGGCGCGTCGCCGGCGCCTTGAGCGGATCGTCCGGCCATGGATGCCTTGGATAACGGCCCCGCATCTCCGTTTTTACGTCCTTATAACTGCCGCGCCAGAAGCCAGGGAGATCGCGGGTGACCTGCACCGGCCGGTGCGCGGGCGACAACAGCTCGATCAGCAAAGGCACGCAACCGCCGGCGACCGTGGGATGAACGGCAAGGCCGAATAATTCCTGCACGCGGATCGCAAGCTTCGGCGTCTCCTCCGCTTCATAGTCGATCGGAACGTGCGAGCCCGAAGGCGCTGTGAAATGGGTCGGCGCCTCCGCATCGAGTTGCTTGCGCAGATTCCACGGGATCAACGCATCCAATGGTGCCGTCAGATCATCCGCGCCGATTTGCGAGAGTGCCGTCTTGCCTGTGAGAAATGGCGCGAGCCATTCGGCGGACGTGCCGGCCAATGCCGCGTCGGATAAATCAGGCCACTCATCACCTTCTGCGCGGCGCAGAAACATCACGCGGTTTCTCAACTGAATCTGTGCCTTGGTCCACGGCAACTTTCCACTGCCGAGTTCCGCGATACCTTCTGCCAGCAGCCGCGCGCTTTCGGTATCAGGCGCGACGGGCATCGTCTGCTCTGACAGTACGAGAGCGCCCAGCCTCCGCCTCCGCCGCGCGCGCAGTGAAGCAGAGGCCTTGTCGAAGCTGATCTCGCTGCGGGCCTCGATCTGGTCAGCGAAGCGCCCCTCGATCTCGGCTGCCTCAATAGGCGCCGCCAGTACAATACGGCTTGCCGCCGCCGTGCCGCTGAGCTCGGCCACCGCAAGGAAAGGCTCGCGCGCCAACGGTGACGCAGGATCGACCACGCCGCCTCGGCCATTGGCGAGAAGAAACGCGCCTCCGGCGCCCCGATTTTTGGCGATGCGATCCGGATAGGCCAGCGCGAGAAGTGCTCCGGCACTCTGCCCGTCATTTCTGTCGCGGGCACCGGCGGTCTCGGCCCATCGCTTGGTCATTGCGCGCACGTCCTGCGCGCGAGGGGACCGGTCGCGATGAAAATTATCGAGCCGATGCCGTAAGTCGACGTCGTCGCCGCCAAGCCCACGCTCCGTCAACACCGCGGCAATGGACGCAGCCAATGCACCATTCCCTTCCGCTGCTGCATCGACAACCATACGTGCCAGACGCGGCGGCAGCGGCAACGATCGCAGCTTCCGGCCCTCATCCGTTATGCGGCCGTCCCCATCGATGGCCCCGATCTCATTGAGCAATATCCGCGCTTCTGCAAGCGCGGCCTGTGGGGGCGGATCGAGGAACGCGAGCTTCGCCGGATCGGACACGCCCCAATGCGCCAGATCGAGCACGAATGACGACAGATCCGCCGATAGAATTTCGGGACGCGTATACGGCTCCAGCGAGCTTGTCTGCGGTTCATCCCACAATCGATAACAGACGCCCGGCTCGGTGCGGCCGGCGCGGCCGCGGCGCTGGTCAGCTGCGGCACGCGACACCCGCACGGTTTCGAGGCGAGTGAGACCAACATCGGGCTCGTAGCGTGGAATCCGCGACAGCCCGCTATCGACGACGATGCGTACGCCCTCGATCGTGAGCGAGGTCTCGGCGATCGAAGTTGAGAGCACGAGTTTGCGACGGTCCGGCGGCGACGGGGAAATGGCGCGGTCCTGCTCACGGGCATCGAGCGCACCGTAGAGCGCAACGACGTCGACATCGTCATCGCGCACACGATCCTTGAGCAGGGTTTCAGTCCGGCGGATTTCCCCGGCCCCCGGCAGGAATATCAACATCGAGCCGGATTCCGCGTGCAGTACGCGCTCGACCGCATCCGCGACCTGGCGTTCGATCGGGGCCCGGGTATCACGGCCGACGTAGCGCGTCTCGACCGCGTAGGCGCGGCCCCTGCTTTCGATCACCGGGGAATTGCCGAGCAGCGCAGCAATACGGGCGCCGTCCAGTGTTGCCGACATAACGAGCAGCTTGAGATCCTGGCGCAGACCTTGTTGGACATCGCGCGCCAGCGCCAGCCCCAGATCGGCGTCGAGTGACCGCTCGTGAAACTCGTCGAACAACACCGCGGCGATGCCGTCGAGAGACGGATCATCGAGCACAAGCCGCGTGAACACGCCTTCCGTCACCACCTCGATGCGCGTGCGTTTCGAAATTCTTGAGCCGAAGCGCACCCGCAGGCCGACGGTTTCGCCAACCTGCTCGCCAAGTGTTGCTGCCATCCGCGAGGCCGCCGCGCGCGCGGCCAGGCGGCGCGGCTCAAGCACCAATATCTTTTTTTCCCTCGCCCACGGTTCATCAAGCAACACGAGCGGCACGCGCGTGGTCTTGCCGGCGCCTGGCGGGGCGACCAGTACAGAGCAATTGCCGGCCGCGAGCGCTGCCGTCAATCGTGGCAACGCCTCGTCGATCGGAAGAGGTGTTTCGAACTTTCGCATGACTTTCGGCTTCATCATCCGCGCAAACGGATGATCGGGTAACCGCGGGAATCCATGACTAGCGATGTCGGTGTCTACCGGGTTCCCCGCTATCGCGGGGGACGACAACGTCTATTGGCTGCGGATTCTGAAATCATTTTCGCGGCCGCCCAATGCTTTCATAGACAAAGCCGTGGCGGGCGATTTCATCGGCGCGATAAACGTTCCGCAGATCAACGAGGACCGGCTGCGCCATGGCTTCCTTCAGCCGTTTGAAGTCGAGAGCACGGAATTGCTCCCATTCGGTGACGATGACCAGCGCCGAGGCCCCCTCGGCACAGGAATAAGCATCGTTGCAGAAAGCCACGTTACCGAGCACGCCTTTGGCCTGCTCCATACCGACCGGATCATAGGCGCGCACTTTGGCGCCCATGTCCTGCAATGCGGTAATCAGCGGTATCGAAGGCGCTTCCCGCATATCGTCCGTGTTCGGCTTGAACGTGAGGCCCAGCACCGCAACGGTTTTCCCCCGCAGCTCGCCGCCAAGCGCATTCGACACCTTACGCGCCATCGCGCGCTTGCGCGCATCATTGACTGCGGCTACCGCCTCGACAATGCGCAGCGGCGCGGCGTGATCCTGCGCCGTCTTGATCAGTGCCACGGTATCTTTGGGAAAACACGAACCGCCGTAGCCGGGGCCGGCATGAAGAAATTTTGACCCGATGCGATTGTCGAGCCCAATGCCGCGCGCAATTTCCTGCACGTCGGCGCCGACCTTTTCGGCAAGATCGGCAATTTCATTGATGAACGTTATCTTTGTGGCGAGGAAGGCGTTGGCGGCATATTTGATGAGCTCGGCGGTACGCCGGTCGGTAAAGAGGATCGGCGAGCGATTGAGGTAGAGCGGCCGATACAATTCGCTCATCACCTCACGTGCACGCGCGTCCGAAGTACCGATCACGATCCGGTCGGGATGCTTGAAATCCCGGATGGCAGCGCCCTCGCGCAGGAACTCCGGATTGGAAACCACGGCGCAGTCGGCGTCGGGCCGCGTCTCCCGGAGAATGCGTTCAACCTCGTCGCCGGTTCCCACCGGCACGGTCGATTTGGTGATGATCACGGTAAAACCACTGAGGGCGCGCGCGATCTCGCGGGCGGCGTCATGGACAAAACTGAGGTCAGCGAAGCCATCGCCACGGCGCGAGGGTGTCCCGACCGCAATGAACACGGCATCCGCTTCGGCGACTGCACCGGCAAGTTCTGTCGTGAATTTCAGCCGGCCGGCGCGGCTATTGGCGGCGACCATTTCGCCCAGGCCGGGCTCATAGATCGGCATTTCGCCGCGCGTCAAAGCGGCGATTTTTGCCTTGTCCTTGTCGACGCAAACAACTTCGTGGCCGAAGTCGGCAAAGCAGGCGCCGGAGACGAGGCCGACATAGCCGGTGCCGATCATGGCAACGCGCATGAAAAATCCATCATGAAAGTGACAAACCGTGGGCGGTCAGGGTCGAATGCGCCTGCATAGCAGACACCATCAGCAGAGGCGAGAGGCGCGGGAGAATACGTATTTCCTGTGGCTGCATTTTCTGGCGGATTGATTAACGCAGCGTCCCGGCCCACATTCGCCACATGCCTGCACCCGCCAAATCCAAAGTTAAAGCCGCAACACCCGCATCCGCTCCACCAAACGTGTCCTCACGGCCGCTCAAGAAGGGCGACCACGTCTTCCTAGTAGATGGTTCCGGATACATTTTTCGCGCCTATCACGCGATCAGGTTCGAACCACGCACGCCGGGCGGCACACATGTTAACGCCGTCTACGGTTTCTGCAGCATGCTGTGGAAGCTCCTCAAGGAAATGAAACCGGACGAGCGGCCGACACATCTCGCGGTCATCTTCGACAAGTCGGAGAAAACCTTCCGCACCGAGATGTACAAGGAATACAAGGCGCATCGGCCACCGCCGCCCGACGACCTGATTCCTCAGTTCCCGCTGATCCGCGATGCTGTGCGCGCCTTCGAGATCCCGTGCCTGGAGCAGGCCGGGTATGAGGCCGATGACCTGATCGCGACCTACGCACGCATCGCCTGCGAGGCCGGCGCGACGGCCACGCTTGTGTCGTCCGACAAGGACCTCATGCAGCTCGTGAACAAACACGTGGTTATGTATGACACCATGAAGGACGTCCGCATCGGCATCCCCGAAGTGGTCGAGAAGTTCGGCGTGCCGCCGGAGAAGGTCATCGAAGTCCAGGCCCTGATCGGTGACTCATCGGATAACGTTCCGGGCGTTCCCGGTATCGGCGTAAAGACCGCGGCACAACTCATCGGCGAGTACGGCAATCTCGAAACCTTGCTCAAACGCGCCGGCGAGATCAAGCAGGAGAAGCGCCGCCAGGCTCTCGTCGAGAACGCCGAATTGGCCCGGATTTCAAAAAAGCTGGTCACGCTTGATGACAAGGTGCCGCTTGAGGTGCCGGTTGAAAATATCGGCGTGCGCGAGCCGGACTACAAAGCGCTGATTGCTTTCCTCAAATCGATGGGCTTCAGGACGCTGACGCAGCGCGTCGCCGATAAAATCGGTATTGACGCCAGCCAGGTCGAGGCAGGTTCGTCACGCACATCCGATACGACGGCCGCGCCGCCGGCGGCCGCAGCGAAAGCTGCTCCCACGCTGCCCCTGTCTGGTGGAGGCAACCCGGCCGAAGGGGCAAAAGAGTCAAAGGGCGCCCTCACCCCGATCGCGCTTGCCACCGCACGCAGCGAGATCGCGCGCACCGCCAAAATCGATCACAGCAAATACGAAACCGTGCGCACGCTTGCGCGCCTGAAGGAATGGGTCACGCGCGCGCACGAGCTGGGCGTCGTCGCGGTCGATACCGAGACCACAAGCCTCGACGCCATGCAGGCGCATCTCTGCGGAGTTTCGCTGGCGCTCGCGCCGAACGAGGCGTGCTACGTGCCGATCGGTCATCGCGATGGCGGCGGCGAAGGCAAAGGCGATTTGTTCTCGCCCGAAGCCAGGCTTTGCGAGGGACAAGTCCCCGAGCGCGAGGCGCTTGCCGTGCTCAAACCGCTGCTAGAGGACAAGGCGGTCCTCAAGGTGGCGCAAAATATGAAATATGACTGGCTGGTGTTCGCACAGCGCGGCATTCAGACCGCCGACTATGACGACACCATGCTCATATCCTACGTGCTCGACGCCGGAAAGGGCGGGCACGGCATGGACGATCTCGCCAAGCGCTGGCTCAACCACGACACCATCCACTTCCATCACGTCGCCGGCTCGGGCAAGGCGCAGGTTACGTTCGACTGCGTATCAATCGAAAAAGCGGCGGAATATGCGGCCGAGGATGCCGATGTGACGCTGCGCCTCTGGTACGCGCTCAAGCCGCGTCTTGCCGCCGAACGCGTTACCTCGGTCTATGAGTCGCTCGAGCGCGCAATGCCAGCGGTGCTCGCGCGCATGGAACGGCGCGGCATTTCGATCGACCGCCAGGTGCTTTCGCGCCTGTCCGGCGAGTTTGCGCAGGAACAGGCGCGGCTCGAGGACGAAATCAAGACGCTCGCCGGCGAACCGGTCAATCCGGGATCGCCCAGGCAACTCGGCGATATCTTGTTCGGCAAGATGAAACTGCCCGGCGGCTCCAAGACCAAGACAGGTCAGTGGGCGACCGGCGCGCGCGAGCTGGAAGACCTCGCCGAGCAAGGGCACGCGTTGCCGCGCAAGATTCTGGATTGGCGGCAGGTATCGAAGCTGCGCTCAACCTATACGGAAGCTCTGCCGAATTACGTCAATCCCGACACCAAGCGGGTACACACAAGCTACGCGCTGGCGGCGACCAGTACCGGACGACTCTCCTCCTCCGAACCAAATTTGCAAAACATTCCGATCCGCACGGAAGATGGCCGCAAAATTCGCCGCGCTTTCGTTGCCTCACCGGGGTTGAAGCTTGTCTCTGCCGACTACTCGCAGATCGAATTGCGGCTGCTGTCGGAAGTGGCGGAAGTGCCGACATTGCGAAAGGCATTCCAGGACGGCGTCGACATCCACGCCATGACGGCGTCGGAAATGTTTGGCGTGCCGGTGAAGGACATGCCGGCCGACGTGCGGCGCCGCGCCAAGGCGATCAATTTCGGCATTATCTACGGCATCTCGGCATTCGGGCTTGCGGCTCAGCTCGGCATCGAGCGTGAAGAGGCCGGCGCCTATATCAAGAAATATTTCGAGCGGTTTCCCGGTATCCGCGACTACATGGACGAAACACGCGAGTTCTGCCGCGATCACGGCTATGTACTCACGTTGTTCGGCCGCAAGTGCCACTATCCGGACATCAAGAACAGCAATCCATCCATACGCGCCTTCAATGAACGCGCGGCCATTAACGCACGGCTGCAAGGCACCGCCGCCGACATTATCCGCCGCGCCATGATCCGCATCGAGCCGGAACTCGAACGGGCGAAGCTGAAGGCGCAGATGCTGCTCCAGGTGCACGACGAGCTGATTTTCGAAGTGCCGGAGGCGGAAGTGAAGGACACCATCACGATTGTCAAAAGTGTGATGCAGGACGCGCCACACCCGGCGGTAGCGCTGCACGTACCACTCCAGGTCGATGCCCGCGCGGCCGATAACTGGGATGAGGCGCACTAGGCCCCGTCGATTTGATGCCTGCCGGCTCGGGGCAAAGGAATTCAATGAACCCATCGCAACGTATCGACCAGCTGATCGCAGGGCTTACCGACTGGCGCGGCAAAACCTTTGCCGCCATCCGCGAGAGCATCCTTGCCGCCGATCCTGAGATCATCGAGGAATGGAAGTGGATGGGAAGTCCGGTGTGGTCTCGCGACGGGATAATTGCGGTCGCCAATGCCCACAAGGAGAAAGTAAAGCTGACCTTTTCCCAGGGTGCGAAGCTCCGGGATCCTGACAAGCTCTTCAACGCGGGCCTGGAAGGCAACTTGTGGCGAGCGATCGATTTTTTCGAAGGTGATAAGGTCAACGCGCGCGCGTTGAAAAATATCGTTCGTGCCGCTGTCGACTACAATCAGAGCAAATTGAAAAAAAAGAAAGCGCCCGCGCGCGTTCGCACGAAAGTGCGCATAAAAAAGATATGACGCCGATTTCGCCGGGGCCCGTCAGGGCAAGATCGAGAAGAGAAAAAACGCCGCGAAAATCATAATCCTGTGCCGCTGACCTACTTTCGTTTCCGTCGCGCGGCCTTGACCTTTCGGTTGCTACGCCGTGCGGCCGGCTTTGCGGGTTTCGCCACTTTCGCCGGCAGGACCGCGATCGCCTCGATTTCAAACAATGCGCCCGGCCGCGCCAGCTGCGATATTGCAACCGTGGTGCTCGCCGGCGGCGCCGACATATTGAAATGGTGGTCGCGTACTTCGCGGAAAATCGCAATATGCGTCATGTCGACGAGATAATTGTTGATCTTCACAACGTCCTTGATGGTGGCGCCTGCGTCCGCAAGCGCGAGTTTGAGGTTCTCGACAGCCTGGTTCGCCTGCGCGCGGAAATCGCCCGGCGCGCCCACCAATTTGTTTTCCATATCGAGCCCAAGCTGCCCGGCAATGAAAATCAAGCGGTTCGGTCCGGTGGCCTCGACGACATAACTGTACCCCGGTGGTTTTGCGAGTGTGCTTGGATTCGAAAAGCGGATATTGGCGGCCACGATATCCTCCCCTGTTGTTGCGAGCCCGAGCGGGCATTCGAGATTATGCGCAAAACGACCGGATCAAAAAAGGGCCAGCTTGACTCGCCACTGCCCATGCCGGACTTTTACAATAATAATGGGTGCGAAAGGCCGCGGTAGGCTGGCGCCCGCGATCGGGGAGCACGGCATGACCGCACACACGGCGTCGCACGTCTATTTCGGCCTCAACGCGATGTGGGTCGCCACGTGCCTCCTGGCCATCACGTATGCCGTGATTATGTCGGAGAAAGTCAACCGCGCGATCGTCGCGCTGGTGGGCGCGGGCGTCATGATCCTGGTCGGCGTGCTCGATCAGGAAGAAGCACTCAAGGGCATCGACTGGAACACCATCGGGTTGCTGACCGGCATGATGATCCTGGTCTCCGTCTCGCGCCGGTCCGGCATGTTCGAATTCCTCGCGATCTGGTCGGCTCAGGCAGCAAAGGCGCATCCGGCGGGAATTCTTGTTTATCCTCCAGATTACCACCGCAGTGCTCTCGGCCTTTCTGGACAACGTAACAACGGTATTGCTGGTGGTGCCGGTGACGCTTGCCATCTGCAAAACACTGCACGTTCCCGCCTATCCGTATCTGTTCGCGGAAATCTTTGCTTCCAATATCGGCGGCACCGCCACTCTTGTCGGCGACCCACCCAACATTCTGATCGGCACCCAGGCCAACATTTCGTTCAACGAGTTCGTCTATCACCTTACCCCGGTGATCATGGTTGTGATGGCCGTGCAGGCCACGATCATCCACATCCTGTGGGGTAAGGATCTTAAGGCCACGAAGGACGCCGAGACTCGCGTAATGGCGATGCGTGCCGGCGAATCCATCAAGGATTGGCGGCTGCTCAAGCAATCGCTGGTGGTGCTTATGGTGGTGATGGTTGCCTTTGTCCTGGCCCGGCCGCTCCACCTGGAGCCGGCCACCATCGCGCTGTTCGGCGCCGCCATACTGATGCTGCTCGACAACTGGTCGCACTCATCAGAAAAGGCGTCTCACAATATTCATTCCACTTTTGGCGACGTTGAATGGATCACGATCTTCTTCTTCATTGGACTGTTTGTGGTGGTGCACGGGGTCGATGTCGGTGGTTTGCTGCAATTGCTCGCCAACAAACTGGTGGCCGCAACGGGCGGCAATCTCGCCAACGCGGGTTATTCGATCCTGTGGGCGTCAGCACTGTTATCCGCCTTCGTCGACAACATTCCGTTTGTCGCCACCATGATTCCACTGATCAAGAGCATGGCGCCGGCCTATGGCGGCGCCGACAAGATCGAACCGCTCTGGTGGTGTTTGTCACTCGGAGCCTGCCTCGGCGGCAATGGCACGCTAATCGGGGCCTCGGCCAACCTTACAGTCGCCGGGATCGGCGACCGCAATGGCGTGCCGTTCCGCTTTACGACGTATTTGCTTTACGCATTTCCAATGATGGTGCTGTCGGTGGCAATCTGCCATGTCTACGTCTGGTGGCGATATTTCTAAGGGCCGGCTCGGCGCGGCTCGAAAAAGGGCCGGATTTCTGCCATAACCACCCGCGACAACCGCGGCAGCGCTGCGGCGATGGCATTCAAATTTGATTTTAGCAACAGATGGGCCGAACGATGCGGAAGACGGCGTTGGTAGCGGCAGTGTTTGTGGTCAGCGCAGCGCTGACGGGACAGGCCCTGGCCGCGAGTTGCCAGAACAACGGCAGCTACGAGCGCTGGCTCGAGAACTTCAAGAAGGAAGCCGCCGCGCAAGGAATTTCGCCGCGTGTCGTCGCCGCCGCCTCGCCCAGCATGACATTCGATCAGGCGATCATCCGCCGCGATCATGGCCAGGCGGTTTTCAACCAGACATTTTTGCAATTCTCCGACCGGATGGTAGGCGGCCCGCGCATTCCGAACGGCCTCGCCAAGATCAAGCAGCACGCAGCGCTGTTCGCGCAAGTCGAGAAGAAATATGGCGTCCCGGCGCCGGTGCTCACCGCCTTCTGGGGTCTTGAAAGCGATTTCGGCGCAAATTTCGGCAACTACAATATTCTAAGCGCGCTCGCAACTCTCGCTTATGACTGCCGGCGGCCCGATTTCTTCCGCCAGCAATTGCTCGATGCGCTCCGCATCATCGAGCGCGGCGACCAGCGCGTCGAGGACATGATCGGTGACTGGGCCGGCGAATTTGGCGGTATGCAGTTCACCGCTTCCGATTATCTCAAGAACGCAGTCGACTTCGACGGCGACGGCCGCCGCGACCTCATCCACAGCATTCCGGACACGCTCGCTTCGGCCGCCAATTTTCTGGTCACACTGGGGTGGCAACGCGACCAGCCCTGGCTGCAGGAGGTCCGCGTGCCTGCGAACTTGCCGTGGCAGGAAGCCGACCTCAGCATCCAGCATCCGCAGTCGAAGTGGGTCGCATGGGGAGTCAAGGCAGCGCACGGCGCGCTGCCTGCGGGGGACTTACCGGCCTCGCTAATTTTACCGATGGGCCGCCAGGGGCCGGCTTTCCTCGCCTACCCGAACTTCAAGGCCTTCCTGGGATGGAATTCGGCAATCGTCTATTCAACCACCGTTGCCTATTTTGCGACCCGCCTCGCGGGCGCGCCAAATGTCGACCACTCCGGTGCCGCAAATATCGCACCGCTCTCAGCGCAGCAGATAATGGAGCTGCAACGGCTCCTCATCAAGCAAGGCTATGAGGGCGTCGGCGAAGTCGATGGGAAAATCGGCAATGGCACACGCAACGCAACCAAAAAGGCGCAGCTGAAGACCGGACTGCCGGCCGATTCCTTTCCGACCGCCGAGCTAATCGAACGGTTGCGTGCGGGCGCCAGCAGTTCAAATCGGTAATTCGCTGTCGAGGTGCTTCATCGCTAGTGGGCTGTAACGCTCGCCGGCGGCAGAGCCCATTGGCGCGGCCTGTTCGATCGCCGCAAGCTCGTCTTGCGTCAACGTGATCTCCAGTCCCGCAAGTGCCTCTGCGAGTTGATCGCGGCGGCGGGCCCCAATCAGCGTCACGACATCCTCACCACGCGAGCGCAGCCAGGCAAAGGCGAGCTGCGCAACGGTCACGCCACGCGCCTTCGCGGATTTCGACAGCGCGGCGATCAGCTCGCGATTGCGCGGCATATTGTTTGTCGAGAAGCGCGGCATGCGGCTGCGAATTTCGCCGCCATTGCTGCCGCCGTTTGCGAGCGTTGCATCGCTGATCAGCCCGCGCGAGAGCACGCCATAGGCGACCAGCGGCATATTGAGCTCGCGCACGGCGGGCAGAATCTCCCGCTCAATGCCGCGGGATAACAGCGAATATTCGATCTGCAAGGCTGAAACGGGATAGACCGCCGCCGCGCGCTTGAGCGTGTGCGCCGACACCTCCGACAGGCCAATGTGACGCACGTACCCCGCCGTCTGGAGATCGAAGATGGCGCCGAGAGTCTCTTCCAGTGCCACCGAGCGGTCGTAGCGTGATGGCATGTAAAGATCGATGTAGTCCGTTTTGAGCCGGCGCAGGCTGTAGGCGAGAAAGTTCTTCACCGCAGCCGGGCGAAGGTCCAGGCCGTACCAGCCTCCATCCGGACCGCGCAGATTGCCGAATTTTACAGACAGGAAGGCGCGCCGGCGTTTGCCGCCCTTCAGCGCCTCGCCCAGCAACATCTCGTTGTGCCCCATTCCGTAGAAATCGCCGGTGTCGAAATATGTGATCCCGGCATCGAGAGCGGCGTGGATGGTTGCGATGCTTTCGGCATCGTTGGTGGGACCATAACCACCCGACATGCCCATGCAACCCAGGCCGGCGGTCGAAATCTCGTCATTTGAGTGGCCGATTCGGAGCCTGCGCATGGCGGCCATCTCAATGCGCGTATGTGAAGATTACAAGACAGCCATCTTCGATCACATCCGCACGATTGGCCGCCGGGTTTGTGAACCTCAGGCCGTTTAACCAGTTGAAGCATGGAACTTTAGCCCGGGCCTGGTGGGAGGACCGACATGATGACCCAAACACGACTTTTAGGAACACTACTTGCCGCCGGGCTGGCGGTTTCGCTGCCCTTGGCGGCCGTAGCCCAGCAGCCGCCGGGCAAACCGACGCCGGCGAGAGCCGCGCCGCACGTGGCGCCCGCGGCCCGAGCGGCGCCTGCTCCGCATATGGCGCCTGCGCCTCGCGCGGCCGCCCCGCATTTTGCGCCGGCGGCCCGCATGGCGCCGCCGCACGCCGCGCGGGTCGCAACGCCGCGCTTTACGCCGCAACAACATGCGGCGCCGCAGATTCGATCCGCGCCCGCAATCAATCGAAGCGCGCAGCGGCAGCAATTCCGGCAGGAGCACGCCTTGCGCCGGCAGAATGTCCAGCCGACCGTTCAGGCACGTTCCAAGCTGCAGGCTCAGCCAAGCGCGCAGTCCCGGCGGCAAGTCCAGCTCAATACGCGCCAGCAAGTGCGCGCCGAACGCGCATTGCGCCGGAGCGAAGACCGGCAATTGCGCCGCCTGCCTCCCTCGCAACGCGCGCAACGCCGGGAACAAATTCAACAAGCCCGCCAGCAGCGCGCGCTGTCACGCCAACAGCTGGCGCAGCCCAATTCCTTGCAGACGCAATCAAACGCGCGGACGTTGCGCACGAACCGCCGTAACGGCACTCCGCGCCTGACGGCAGACGCCGCGCGGCAAGGGCGTTTTGCTTCACGCTTTGCGCAGCGGACTGACGCCAGCAACTGGCGCCGTCAGTTTGAACATACTGCGGCACGCAATGCGTGGCGGCACGGCCGGCGCGCCGCGTTCGTCGCGTGGTTTGGGCCGGTGTTCTGGCCTTACGCCTATTCGGACGTTTTCGACTACGCATTCTGGCCCTATGGCTACGACGACGGCTTCTGGGCCTATGCCTATGACGACTTTTTCGACGGCGTGTTCTGGGGCGAGCAAGGACCGCCGGAAGACTACGTCTATGGTGAACCCTTCCCGCAAGGCCGAGGCTACGCGGGCGCGCCGGGTCAACGTCCGAGCTACGCCAGCGTGCAAGCGCTGTGCAAACAGCCTGGCAGCGGTATCACCGCCTGGCCGTTTGCCGATATCGAGCAGAAGATCGGGCTGAATACCGATCAACGGCAACTGCTCGGCGATGTGCGTAAAGCGAGCCAGGATGCGGCGGCCGTCTTCAAAGCCTCGTGTCCGCAGGAAAACGCCTTCCCGCTCACGCCCCCGGGCCGTCTTGCCGCCATGACGGCACGTCTCGATGCAACGCTGCAGGCCGTGCAGACGGTGCGCCCGCCGCTCGAGAAGTTCTACGATTCGCTTAGCGACGAGCAGAAGGAGCGCTTCAACGAGATCGGACCCAAGAACACTGCGGCCAACGCCGAGGCCAGCGAGGCCTCAAAGGCGGCCGAGACGTGCAAACAGCCGAAACAAGGCCTTGCCAATCTGCCGATTGAGAAGATCGAGGACGCACTCAATCCCACCGACGCGCAGGAAAACGAACTCAACAAGCTGCAGGAGGCGACCACACAGGCGGTTTCGATCATGCAGTCTGCATGTCCGGACGAAACGCCGATCACCCCGCCGGGACGGCTCGACGTGATGGAAAAACGTCTGCAGGCAATGATCGATGCGGCCAAGACGGTGAAACCCGCCCTCGACAGCTTCTATGCATCGCTGACGAGCGAACAGAAAGCGCGCTTCAACCGCATCGGGCAGCAACTGGAAACGACGGGCCAGTCGAGCAATTGATCGCGCTCATCGTGAAATGAAAAAGGCGGCCGCAGTGGCCGCCCTTTTTATTCCGCGCCAATGCAGCACGCCTAATCGGCGACGGCCCGTATCGTCTTCTTCAGTCTCGGCGCGGCATAGTCAAGGAACGTCCGTATTTTCACAGGTAAGTGCCTCCCGGCTTCGTAGATCAAATGCACGGGCTTGGGCGATGACCTGAAGGACTCCAGCACGAATTTGAGGGCACCCGAGCGCCGTTGCGCGGCAATCTGGTAATCAAGCATTCGCGTAAGCCCCAGGCCCCCAACAGCCGCGTCGATCGCGGCTTCTGCAGTGCTAACGACCAGCCTGGAATGAATTGGAAACGATTTTTTGCCTTTGCCGACATTGAATTCCCATGTGTCCGGTGACAGCGTGTTCTCAAACGTGATGCAGTCGTGGCTCTTCAGATCTGCTGGCGTCTTTGGCGTGCCTCGGCGCGCTAGATAGGCGGGGCTCCCGCAGACCACGCGCCTGACGGTGCCCACTTTCTTTGCGATAAGACTGAAATCTTCCAACTCGCCGACGCGGAGGCCAATGTCGATATTGTTTTCGATCAGATTCAAGCGGCGATCCACAAGCATCATTCGGACATCGATACTCGGATAATCGTTGAGAAAATCCATAACAACGGGAAGCAGATAAAATCGTCCGAGGGCGATTGGAGCAGACAAGACCAATTCACCCTTCAGCGCCACGTTTTCGCCCGACGCATCGCGTTCGGCATCGCCCAATTCTTGAAGAATGCGGCGGGATGCCGCGACAAACGACTGCCCCGCATTTGTCAGCGAGATATTCCGGTTGGACCGCATCAAAAGTCGGACCTTCAGGTGCGCTTCCAAGTCCGACACTTTGCGGCTGATCGTCGCCAAAGGCACCTTGAGCCTCCGCGACGCAGCCGAAATGCTGCCGGTTTCAGCTACGGCAAGCAGGACCGACATTGCTTCAATCCGATCCATCGTTGGCTTTCCAAATAACGGTAGGGATCCTCTCACTTTGCCATCTTATGGATTTGCGTGGAACGCCCTAGAATTTGCAATCCACGGACCAGAAAGAGGATGACATGCTGACTAAATTGAACGTGATTGGGACTGCCGGGGCAATCCATGAAATCAAATTCTAAACTCGTCATAGCAATGCTCGCCGGCAGCGTACTTGGCGCCGCAGCGGTCCAAGGACTTCATGCTCAGGCCAAACCACCTGCCTACGTGATCTCAGAGATCGATGTAACCGACAAAGAAGCTTATGCGAAGGAATACGTCCCGCTCGCGGTGACAGCTCTCCGGGATAGCGGCCAAAAGCAGCTCGCCGCCGGGGGCCAGACCGCCGCCATTTCTGGTGAGCCGCCAAAACCCCGCATCGTCCTTTCGGTTTTTGAAAATATAGATAAGGCAAAGGCCGCTTATACTTCCCCGGCGTATTTGGAAGCGCGGAAGATCGGCGATAAATATGCAAAACTCCGAATTTTTGTGGTCGAAGGCGTAGCTGGTAAGTAACGCAAGAATTGAACAACAAAAAAGGGCGGCCGCAGTGGCCGCCCTTTTTCTTTCGGCTACTCCGCTGTTAAGAGATCGGCTCAAGCCGATGGATCGGGCGTTTCTCGTGGCGAAATATGTGCTTGCCGTACGTCGGCTGCCGCGCAACTATGGCCGCAACTCAAAAAACGTCTTGAAAACAACAGCGACGAGGGAGGGCGTATGACCAATACTGCGCATCGTATGGCGGCCGGATTTGCGGCAATTCTATTTGCCGTCACCGCCGCACCCGCCGAAGCCAAGGACAAAGTCAAAGTCGGCTTCATTGGTCCGCTGACGGGCGGCGTCTCAGTGAACGGCATCGGAGGCCGCAATTCGGCCGACCTCGCAGTTCGGCTACGGAATGCCGACCCGAAAGCCAAATATGAATATGAAATGGTTGTCCTCGATGACGAATGCAAGCCGAATGTGGCGGTGCAGGTTGCGACCAAAATGGCCGCCGACAAGGACATCATCGCCGGCGCCACCCACTATTGTTCAGCGACAGCGATTGCGACCGTGGATGTCTATCACAAATTCGGATTTCCGGTCATCGTGTGGGGTGCCGTGCTGCCCGACATCACTTACCGAAACAAATACGACGAAGTACATCGCGTAAACGGCACCATGATTAACCAGAACGATGCCAATGCGGAGTTGATCTCCAAGCTCGGTTACAAAAACGTTGTGGTCATCCACGACACCACCGACTACGGCAAAGGGCACAACGAATATTTCAGCAAGGCGCTGGCCAAAATCGGAAAGGCCAAGATCATCGGCACCTTCGGGGTGACCGCCGAGCAGCAGGATTTCACCGCCGAACTCACCAAGATCAAGGCACTTAATCCGGACGTAATCTATTTTGGCGGTTTGACTCCGATCGGTGTTCGAATCCGTTCGCAGATGGACAAACTCGGCATCAAGGCCGTCTTCGATGGCACCTCCGGCATCGTTTCCGATGCATATATCCAGGGGCTCGGTCCGCTGGCGGAAGGCACACTTGCATTCCGTGAAGGCGCCCCGACGGAAAAGCTGCCGGGCGGCAAGTTTTTTATGGAAAAATACAACGCCCAAAAATATGACAACCCCCCCGAGGCCTATGGTGCCTTTGCTTACGCAGCAATGGACATGATTCTCGACACCATCGAGAAGGTCGGTCCAGACCGCGGCAAGGTTATCGCCGCGCTAGGCGACGTGAAGGATCGCGACTTCGATCGTCGGCAAGATCACTTTCGACGATCACGGCCAGAACACAGTGCCCGTGATTACGAAATATGTCGTGCAAGACGGAAAATTTGTAGAGTGGGACGAGAGCGAATACGCCAGCGGCAAGCGCAAACTGCCAGGGCAGAATTAACCTGACGCAAGTGGAACCGCGCTGCGCGCGGTTCCGACTTCCTCAAACGCCGTCAAGATCCCGGGCATGAACGCAGGCCTGTTCGCTCAATATGTCATGAACGGCCTCATGCTCGGGATGATGTATGCCCTGGTGGCGGTCGGCTTCACGCTGTTCTTCGGCGTGCTCGACGTCATAAAGTTCTCGCATGGTGACGTAGTGACGGTAGGCGCTTTCGCTGCGCTAGCGACCTATGCTGGCCTTCACACATTAGCGGTCAATTCCAATTGGTTCGCCCTTATCGTCATGGTCGTTTTGGCGACTTTGGCTATGGCCCTCCTCGGCATGGCGATTGCGCGTTATCTCGTTATGCCATTGCGCTCCGCGCCCGCGCTTAACACGCTGCTGATTACCCTGATGCTCGGCACGGTGCTACGGGAATCCTTGCGCCTGTTCTACCCACAGGGCGCCAACCCCAAACCATTTCCAGCACTGCTGCCGCGCAATTCGGTCGACCTCGGCGCCTTCAATCTGCGCCTTGACAATGTGTTGATGCTTGCCGCCGGCGTGCTGGTCATCGTCGGAATTCAGTATCTGCTCAATCGTACGAAGCTCGGCCTCGCTATCCGTGCCGTCGCACAGGACGAGGAAACCGCGCGCACCATGGGAATCAATTTCACGGCGATCGTCCTGATCACCTTTGCAATCGGTTCGGGGCTGGCTGCTTTTGCCGGTGTGATGAACGGCCTCTACTACAATGAAATCAATTTCGGCATCGGCCTATATCTCGGCGTGATCGGATTTTCAGCCG
Organism: uncultured Alphaproteobacteria bacterium; assembly: GCA_963815055.1. Classification (GTDB taxonomy): domain Bacteria; phylum Pseudomonadota; class Alphaproteobacteria; order Rhizobiales; family Xanthobacteraceae; genus Pseudolabrys. Next base: position 167,568 of record CAWFEU010000008.1, read on the forward strand.
CCATCATCGGCGGCCTTGGCAGTATCTATGGGGCGATCCTCGGCGGTTTCCTGTTCGCGGGGCTCCAGACTGTCGGCACTGTGCTGCTGCCCTTCGCCAGCGCCTATAAAGACGTCTTTGCGTTCGCTGTGGTCATCGCAATCATGGCCTGGCGACCAACCGGTCTGATCCGCGAAAAGATCAGTGAGCGGGTCTAGAATGATGGCGCAGAGAGCGCGCATGTCGCTGTGGCCCGGTGTCATCGTACTCGCGATTGCGACAGCCTATTTGATCGCGTTGCTGGCCGCCGAGCGTCAGGCTTTCATCATAGCGTTGATCATGGCCGGCGTGATTGCCGTGGTAGTCGCCGCCTGGAGCGGGCTGCTTACGAGCGTGAGTGAATCCTTTGCCGATCACGAGGACGAACTGGGTGGCTGTGCGATCATCGCCGCACTGGCGCTCGCGATATATTTTCATGACAACCATTTCGTACTGCTGCTGGTGGTCACGGTGTTGCTGTACTCGATGGCAACGCTTGGTCTCAATGTGCAGTTCGGTTACGCCGGTGTTCTGAATTTCGCCGGCGCCTCGTTCTTCGGGATCGGTGCCTATACTTCGGCGGTTCTAAACGCGCAGACCGGACTGCCGCATATCCTGGTTTTGCTGATCGGCGGTTTGTTGGCGGCCTTGGTCGGTTCGTTGCTGCTACTTCCCGTCCTGCGCACGCGCGGGCACTATGCTGCGGTCGTGACCATCGCGTTTGCCCTGCTGTTCAAGACGTTTCTTGAAGTCAACGATGTGCTCGGCGGCCCGCAAGGCATGCAGGTCAAGGGCATGAACATTCTCGGCTGGGCGTTCAACGACAATATCAAGATCGGCGGCGCCATGGTGTCGTTCTACATGAACTATTTCCTGGTCAGTCTTTTCCTTCTGGTCTGCGCCTTCGTGCTAGTGCGGCGGCTGGAGCGGTCCTGGATCGGACTCAACCTCGATGCTTTGCGACTTGATGAAACCGCTGCAAGCTGCTTTGGCCTCGATATCGTCCGCTGGAAGGTCACGGCTTTTCTGATCGGAAACTTTCTTATCGGCATCGCCGGCGCGCTTTTTGGCATGGTCGGCGGATTCGTCGCGCCCAACAACTACACTTTTGCGGATTCACTCATTCTGGTTTCGATTTTGCTCCTTGGCGGTATCGGCAATCCCTGGGGACTAATGGTGGCAACCATCATCGTCGTGGTCGTACCCGAGAAATTGCAGACTATCCAAGAGTATCGGTTCCTGCTCTACGCGCTGATGGTGATTGCGGTGCTGTTGTTCCGGCCGGAAGGATTGTTGCCGCGGCCGGTACGCCGCTACTTTCCGGGATGGCGACCATGAGTGCGTTGCTTGAAGCACGCGACCTCTCCAAGCATTTTGGGGGCGTTCTGGCGCTCGACGGCCTCGGCTTGGCGGTCGCTCAAAACGAAATCCTCGGCCTCATCGGCCCAAATGGCTCCGGCAAGACAACGTTTTTCAATGTCATCACCGGCATCTATGGCGTCGACACCGGGCGCGTAATCTTTGACGGAGCCGACGTCACCAATGCGAGTGCGCGGGCGGTCTATCTGGCCGGCATCTCGCGCACCTTCCAGCGTTCGCGTCTTTCGCTGTCCCTATCGATCTTCGACAACATCATGATTGGCAACCACAAGCGTCTGGGACAGGGGTTATGGTTCAATCTAGTTGCGCGCGGAAACTTCAAGCGTCAATTCGAGGAGAACTACGCGGCCGCGCGCGAGCTGGTCGAGGTATTCGAGCCGGAATTGGCCGACCACCTCTTCGATCCGGTTGCCGGCCTGCCGATGATCGACCGCCGCCGCATCGAGATTTGCCGCGCCCTTGTCAGCTCACCAAAGCTTTTGCTGCTCGATGAGCCTTCGGCCGGAATGACCCACGAGGAAACGGCAGAGCTGATGAATGACATCCTGTTGGTCCGGGCACGCAACGAGAACCTCACAATCATCATTGTCGAGCATGAGATGGGCGTGATTGAGCGCATTACTGACCGCTGCGTCGTGCTCAATTTCGGTCGCAAGATTGCCGAGGGTCCCTACCGCACGGTCGCTGCCAACGCGCAAGTGCAGGAAGCCTATCTCGGAGCAGCATGATGGCCGGCAAGCTCGAGATCGAAAACGTGTATACGGCCTACGACAAGGCGGACGTTCTGCAGGGGATCTCGCTGAACGTCGAGCCCGGCCGCATCACCTGTCTTCTCGGCTCCAATGGCTCAGGCAAGACTACGCTGGTGCGCTCGATCCTCGGGCTCACGCCGCCACGGGCCGGCCGCATCTTGTTCGACGGCTCCGACATCACGCAACTACCGACGCACCGGATCATTGCCGCCGGCATTGCTTGCATCCCAGAGGGGCGCAAGGTGTTTCCCAAACTAACGGTCGAGGAAAACCTGCGAGTTGGCGCCTACCGGGAGCGCTCGGACAAAGTGAGTGGGGCGCGGCTTGCCGAGATCTTGCAGATTTTTCCGCGGCTTGCCGAGCGGCGAACGCAGCTCGCGGGCACGATGTCGGGCGGAGAACAGGCAATGGTATCGATCGGACGCGGTCTGATGTGCGCACCCAAGCTGCTTCTGATCGACGAGCCTTCGCTCGGCCTGTCGCCGCGCCTGGTGAAGGAGAATTTCAACATTATCCGTACTATTAACGAGCGTGGAATTACGATTCTTTTGGTCGAGCAAAACGTGCACCAGACGCTCGAGATTTCGCATTGCGGCTATGTGCTGTCGAAAGGGCGCGTGGCGGCGAGCGGCACACCTGCGGAGCTTGCATCCCGCCAGGACGTGCGCGATGCCTATTTCGGGTAGGCCATGCAGTCACCAGTAGAACTGACGCAGGAACTCGTCCGGTTCAAGACAGTCAATCCGCCGGGCGCTGAGGGGGCTTGCGCCGAGCGGCTGGCCTCACTGCTTGATGGTGCCGGGTTTGCCGTTGAGATCATTCCCTTCGGAGATGCACGCTCGCAACTTGTCGCACGCATCGGCGGGGCGTCCGAAAAACTGCCGCTCGGATTTACCGGCCATCTCGATACCGTCCCACTTGGCGCGCAACCCTGGTCCGTCGATCCGTTCGCTGCCGAGATCGTGCAAGGCAGGCTTTATGGCCGCGGCTCGTCCGATATGAAAAGCGGCGTCGCAGCGTTTGTAGCATCGTCCATCGCGTTGGCCGAAAGACTGGCGGGAACGGCCGGGCTGGTCCTGGTCATTACCGCGGGCGAGGAAACCGGCTGCACCGGGGCGGTGGCATTGACCCGTGGCAAGCCGGCGTTGCCTCAGGTCGGTGCACTTGTCGTTGCGGAGCCGACCGGGAATCAGCTGCTCGTTGGGCACAAAGGAGCGCTCTGGCTCGAGGCGGTGACAAAAGGTGTAACGGCGCACGGCTCGATGCCCGAGAAAGGCGTCAACGCGGTTTACAGGGCCGCGCGCGCGGTGACAGCACTGCAGGACTTCGATTTCAACTTTGCGCGGCATAACGTTCTCGGAAATCCGACACTCAACGTCGGTGCGATCAGCGGCGGGCTGAACATCAACTCGGTACCGGACCGCGCCGTTATCTCGATCGACATCCGCACAATCCCCGGACAGAATCACGCGAAGATCCGTGACCAGTTATCGAGCTACCTCGGACATGATGTTGTACTGAGCACGCTCCTCGACGCGCAAAGTGTCTGGACCAGACCTGATGATCCATGGATCGTGGAAGCGTTCCGCATCGTCAGCGAGATTGCCGGTTTCAGCGAAGAAGCCGCAACCGCACCCTACTTTACCGATGCTTCGGTCCTGACGCCTGCCATTGGCTCGCCGCCCACGGCAATTATCGGGCCGGGCGAACTGGCTCTCGCACACCAAACAGATGAGTACTGCCTTGTCTCACGCATCGAACAGGCAACCGAGATCTATGCCCGGATGATCCGGACCTGGTGCGGTATCTAGGTCACGGTCAGTTATTCGGCCGCGATGCGCACTTCCGGCGCCGCCGCCTTGATGTCCGGCGTAACGTGCTTCTCGAACTTGGCGAAATTCTTCTGGAACATGTCGACGAGGTCCCGCGCGGTCTTGTCGAATTCGGCCTTGTCCTTCCAGGTCTTGAACGGGTTGAGCAAGTGCGGCTCGACGCCCGGCACCGAGGTAGGGACCGAGAACCCGAAATAGGGATCGGTGCGGAAATCTGCATCCTTCAGCGAACCGTCGAGCGCCGCGGTCAGCAACGTACGCGTTGCCTTGATCGGCATGCGCCGGCCAACGCCGTATTTGCCGCCAGTCCAGCCGGAATTGACCAGCCAGACGTCGACGTTGTGCTTGTTGATGTAGTCGCGCAGCAAGTCGGCATAGACCGACGGATGCCGCGGCAGGAACGGCGCGCCGAAACACGTAGAGAATTCCGGCTGCACACCCACCAGGCCCTTCTCGGTGCCGGCGACCTTCGCCGTATAGCCCGAGAGGAAATGGTACATCGCCTGCGTCGGCGTGAGCTTGGCAATCGGCGGCATGACGCCATAGGCGTCCGCCGTCAGGAAGATGATATTCTTCGGATGACCGGCGCGGCCGCTCCGCGATGCATTCGGAATGAATTCGAGCGGATAGGCCGAACGCGTGTTTTCGGTCTTTGAGCCGTCATCGTAATCGGGCACGCGGGTGACCGGATCGAACACAACATTCTCCAGGACCGCGCCAAAGCGGTTGGTGGCGTCCCAGATCATCGGCTCGGCTTCCTGCGACAGCTTGATCGTCTTGGCGTAGCAGCCGCCCTCGAAATTGAAGATGCCGTCAGGGCCCCAGCCGTGTTCATCGTCGCCGATGAGAATTCGGCTCGGGTCGGCCGACAAAGTGGTCTTGCCGGTGCCGGACAGGCCGAAGAACAGCGCGCTCTCGCCGTCGTGGCTCACATTGGCCGAGCAATGCATCGGCACGACATTCCGCGCCGGCAGATAGAAGTTGAGTGTCGTAAACACCGACTTCTTCATTTCGCCCGCGTAGGACGAACCGCAGATCAGGACGATCTTGCGCGTGAAGTCGATGGCAACCATCGTGTCAGAACCTTCGCGGCCGCCATGAAGTTTGGCGTCCGGCTTGAACGAGGGCAAGTCGACAATGGTGAGTTCGGGGACGAAACTGGCAAGCTCCTTGAGCTCGGGGCGAATGAGCAACTGGCGAATGAACAGCGAGTGCCAGGCGAGTTCGGTAAAGACGCGGACTTTGATGCGGTAGGTGTGATCGGCGCCGCCGTAAAGGTCCTGCGCGAAGAGTTTCTTGCCTTCGACATGCTTGATGAAGTCCGCAAGAAGGTTGTCGAAGTTCTCCTTTGACATTTTCCGATTGCCGTCCCACCAGACCGAGTTTTCCGTGAGCGCGTCGACAACGGTATGTTTGTCCTTCGGGCTACGGCCGGTGTGATGGCCAGTCTCCGCGCAGAGCGCGCCGCCGACAACAAGAGAGGCCTCGCCCGCGGAAATCGCGTACTCGTAAAGCGCCGGCTCGGTGAAGTTCCAGCGTACCTCGGCGAGATTCTTGAAGCCGAATTTGTCGGCGCCATAGGCGCTGTTCCGCACACCTTGCTCTTGCACGCGAATTTCCTCCCACGCTCCGCCGCTTCGTTGGCAAACCCCTCACGGGTCTTTTAGGTCCGGGCCGCGGCTGGTAGAACCTTAGTATAACCGGTCGGCTAAAGGCGCGCGACCATAGTCAGGCCGCCCCGGAAAGCCAAGAACAAATGCCATGCATTGGCCGCAGACGGCATTGCACTGCATCAATAAGTTAACGCTGGCCCGGCGAATTGATTGATGTGTCACATAGCGGGCGAAACCCGCTTTCGCGTTAATTCATTTTGCCCGTGCTTGATCGGCAAGTTGCTTAACGATCGCACGCAGTGGGCCAGGCGCTGTGATGCGCTGCGAAAACGGTAACCGTAATGCCACTCGACCCCGTTGGAGTTCGAGGCCTTCGGGGTCGATCCCCACGCAACGCCATTCACCATCCGGGGCGCCGAGCAGTTTGGTCGCGTAGAGCCGGCAAGCAACGGCGTGATCGGTATTCATGTGCGCAATAGCGTCGGCCTCGGCTTCGATCAGGGCCGGTGCGTCGGAGATGTCGGTAAGAATATCCTGCGGCCGCAGGTCAACGATGCGGCCGAAGCCGGCGACCAGGTGCACACGCTCGATCTCCATCCGATAAAACGCGAAGTCTGCGAAGTTCGCGAACATTTCGGCCTCGGGGTGGCGCCGCAGATAAGCCCTTGGCACCGACGCGTCGGTGGTGGGTGAGCAAGTGCCCATCAGCATCACGCGTGCGCCCTCGAGCGGGTCGCCCTCCTTGCGCTCGTCGAGCATCATGGAAACACGCTTGTCGGCCAGGACGTTCTTGGTGTGCAGCGCCAGTTTCGACAGGAGTAAGAGGGGCGAGCCGTCGACATAAGGCGCGACATTCACCAGCGAGCAATACGGATCCCCAGATCCGGGTAGCAATGTCGCAAGTGCGCCCGACCGCCCCTCGCGCAGCAGTTTCTTGGCGGCCAGACGGGCATCAAAGGCATTATCGGGGTTCATCGCGGGCACTCATACATTTACGATTTAGCTCTGCCAAACGCATAGATTTGGCCCTTGGGCTTGAAATCGCTACCGAATCACATAGTTGTTGCAAAGAGGCCACATTTCAGACCCTGTTTGTGAGGTTCAAAACACGCGGGACGTCTTGCCAAGAGGGGCTCATGCCGACAATCGCTCTCGTCGACGACGACCGCAATATCCTGACCTCAGTTTCGATGGCTCTGGAAGCGGAAGGCTATCGCATCATGACGTATACCGACGGCGCTTCGGCGCTCGACGGTTTCAAAACGTCGCCTCCTGATCTCGCGATCCTCGATATCAAGATGCCGCGCATGGATGGCATGGAGACGCTGCGGCGCCTGCGCCAGAAATCGGACATCCCGGTGATCTTCCTCACCTCAAAGGACGAGGAGATCGACGAAATGTTCGGCCTCAAGATGGGCGCCGACGACTTCATCCGTAAACCCTTTTCGCAGCGGCTTCTGGTCGAACGCGTCAAGGCTGTGCTGCGCCGCGCCTCTCCCAAGGATGGCACACCGGTGAAGGAGGTCGACTCAGCGAAAGTGCTGGAGCGCGGCCTGCTGCGCATGGATCCTGAACGCCATACCTGCACGTGGAAGGGCGAAGCGGTCACTCTAACGGTTACCGAGTTTCTCATCCTCCAGGCGCTCGCCACGCGGCCCGGTGTGGTTAAAAGCCGCAACGCACTGATGGACGCTGCTTACGACGACCAGGTTTATGTGGATGACCGCACGATCGACAGCCACATCAAGCGGTTGCGCAAGAAGTTCAAGGTGGTCGACGACGATTTCGAGATGATCGAGACGCTCTACGGCGTCGGCTATCGCTTTAAGGAATGACCAATTCTTAATGTTAAGGGCCGCTTGGGCGGCCTGACGGAGCGTCGCGGCTTGCGGTAAAATGTCGGGGTCAATCAAGACCCTCGGTAAACCCGGCTGGATTGAACGACGTGCTCGATCGGACCACTGAAATTGCCGCACAGACCGCCGAGGCCGAACGGCCCGGCACGGAGCCTGCGCGTCCCGAGCCCAGGCAGGGCAGCGCAGTGCGGCGAATGATGCGTTCGGCGTGGCAATTCTTCGTTTCGCAAAGTTTCTCGAGCTTTACGCGCCGCATTGTTTTTCTCAATCTCGCGGGCCTCGTTGCGCTGGTGACCGGCGTTCTTTATTTGTCGCAATTTCGCGCCGGCCTGATCGACGCGCGCGTGCAAAGTCTGCTGACGCAGAGCGAAATCATCGCAGGCGCAATCGCGGCGTCGGCAACGGTGGAAACAGATTCGATCACGATCGATCCCGAACGACTGCTCGAACTGCAGGCGGGCGAAAGCTACGGCCCGTCGGATGACTCGCTTTCGGGAATCGAATTCCCGATCAATCCGGAGCGCGTCGCGCCCCTGCTGCGCCGGCTCGTCTCGCCGACCAAGACGCGGGCGCGCATCTACGACCGCGATGGTGTGCTCATTCTCGACAGCCGCAATCTCTACGGCCGCGGCGATGTGCTGCGATTCGATCTGCCGCCGCCCAACGCGGAGAAGCCGGGCCTGATGGAACGCGCCTTCATTGCGCTACGCCGCTGGTTCGGGCGCGGCGACTTGCCGCTCTACAACGAACTCGGTCCCGAGAACGGCAAGGGCTATTCGGAGGTGACACAGGCGCTCAATGGCCTGCATGCCAGCATGGTGCGGGTCAACGACCGCGGCGAGGTCATTGTGTCGGTCGCCGTGCCGGTGCAGCGTTTCCGTGCCGTGCGCGGCGCCCTGATGTTGTCCACACAAGGCGCCGATATTGACGATATGGTCGAGGCCGAGCGGCTTGCCATCGTGAAAGTGTTCTTCGTCGCGGCGGGCGTCATGGTCGTGCTTTCGATGTTGCTTGCGGGCACCATCGCAGGCCCGGTGCGCCGCCTCGCTGACGGCGCCGAGCGAGTCCGTCGTCGCATCCGCACGCGGGTCGAGATTCCCGACTTTACGCGACGGCGCGATGAAATCGGCGATTTGTCGGGCGCGCTGCGCGACATGACCAATGCGCTCTATACACGCATCGAAGCGATCGAGAGCTTTGCCGCCGACGTCGCGCATGAGCTACGCAACCCGCTCACCTCGCTGCGCTCCGCGGTCGAAACACTTCCGCTTGCGAAGACCGATCAGAGCCGGCAGCGGCTGCTCGCGGTCATCGAACACGACGTGCGGCAACTCGACCGGCTCATATCAGACATCTCCGACGCCAGCCGCCTCGATGCCGAATTGCAGCGGCAGGAAGCAGCACCGGTCGACTTTGCGAAACTTCTCGATGCCCTGGTGAAAGCCGCCAACGAGGTGCGTACCGACGACGTCAATGTGACGCTCGCGTTCGAAGGCGGGCCGCTGTCCAATTTCAAGGTGCCGGGTCACGACTTCAGGCTTGGCCAGGTTGTGAGCAATCTTATCGACAATGCGCGCTCATTCTCGCCTCCGGGTGGCAGCGTACGTATTACCTGCCGCCGGCTGAGAGACGAGATTGAGATTCTGGTCGACGACGATGGTCCCGGTATCCGTCCGGACGCGCTCGAAAAGATCTTCGAGCGCTTCTATACTGATCGGCCGGAACAAGGCTTCGGGCAGAACTCGGGTCTGGGCCTATCAATCTCCAAGCAGATCGTTGAAGCCCATGGCGGCACAATCCGGGTCGAGAACCGCACGACGGTCGCCGGCCGCACCGAGGAGCCGCGCGTCCTTGGCGCACGCTTCATTGTGCGCCTGCCCGCGACATGATGGCCGCGCAAGATCCGACAATACACGCGTCAGCGGTGCTCGTGGGTGCGAAAGCAGCGCTGATCCGCGGTCCGGCCGGTTCCGGCAAATCGCGGCTTGTATGGGATCTCGTCACGGCAGCCGCGCAAGGAACCCTTCCCTTCGCGAGACTCGTTGCGGACGACCGCGCTTACATAGAAAGCCATTCAGGCCGGCTGCTGGTTCGCCCGGCGCCGGCGCTGGCGGGAATGATAGAAGTCCGGGGTCTCGGAATTGCCGGATCGAATTCGAGCCGGTTGGCGTCGTCGGCCTGATCGTCGATCTGGCAGCGGAGGATGCTGGACGTCAGCCGGAACCGATCACGGCAAACGCCCAGATCGCGGGGATCACATTGCCGCGGCTCGCTGTCGCAGCCGGAATGGCGGCGCTCCCTCTGATATTGGCCCGTTTACGAACCCTTCCGACTGGTGATTGACCGGCGGCCGGTAGTTGGGTTACCCCCGCGCCCTCGGTCCCATCGAGAAAAATTAACCGTACCGGGCCTAGGATCGATTCCGCCGAAAACGCACGCTCCGAGCCCCCCTTTGGCCCCATCTTTCCGCAGTGCAACAGAGCGCTTATATAGCGAGGCAAGCCCTTGCAACCGGGCTTCAGATGGGCGTGAATATGCGCCCTATCGTGCGGCGCAGCGTGGCGCCCGCGAGGAGTTAGGGATGATCGGCCTCGTACTCGTAACCCACGGGCGACTCGCCATCGAGTTCCGCTCCGCGTTGGAGCATGTCGTAGGGCCCCAGCGTCAGATCGAGGCAATCACGATTGGCCCCGATGATGACGTTGAGCAATGCCGCAAGAACATCCTCGAAGCGGTCAAGCGGGTGGATAGCGGGGAAGGCGTCGCGATCCTGACCGATATGTTCGGTGGCACGCCGTCAAATCTTGCGATTTCGGTGATGAGCCAGCCCAAGGTCGAAGTCCTGGCCGGTATCAATCTACCGATGCTGATCAAGCTCGCAAAAATCCGCGAGATCTGCCCGCTGCAGGACGCGGTTGCCGCGGCCCAGGAGGCTGGGCGCAAATACTGCACAATTGCCAGCCGCGTGCTCAACGGTAAATGAACCCACGCGCTCCAGCGGACGACACCCCCGTCGTGCGCGAGGTGGAAATCGTCAACAAGAAGGGCTTGCACGCCCGGGCTTCCGCCAAATTCGTGCAAACCGCCGAGCAATTCGACGCCGCCGTCACCGTCACGCGCGGCCATGAAACCGTCGGGGGAACCTCGATTATGGGGCTCATGATGCTGGCTGCCGGGCCAGGCATCACCATAATCATCAAGGCAACGGGCAAGGACGCAGCAGCGGCTGTGGAGACGCTGTACAAGCTTGTCGCCGGCGGGTTCGGCGAAGAGGATTAAATCGCTACAGGGCTCGCTAACCAAGCTGGTCTCTACATAAAGAAATCTTTATATATGCGTTGCGAGGGTCGTGGCGGCCTGTTATAGGCACGGCCAGCCAATCCGACCAATTAGTCAGCTGCATAAGGATCGTCATGACCGCTTCCGCCAAACCGAAGGCCGTCGCTTCCGGCGACTACATCGTCAAGGACATCTCGCTCGCCGAATTCGGCCGCAAGGAAATATCGCTCGCCGAAACGGAAATGCCGGGCCTGGTGGCGACGCGCGAGGAGTATGGCCCCAAGCAGCCCCTGAAGGGCGCGCGGATCGCCGGCTCGCTGCACATGACCATTCAGACGGCGGTCCTGATTGAAACCCTGGTGGCGCTCGGCGCTGACGTCCGTTGGGTCTCATGCAATATCTACTCGACGCAGGACCATGCCGCCGCAGCGGTCGCAGCAGCCGGCATTCCGGTATTTGCGGTAAAGGGCGAGAGCCTGAAAGACTACTGGGACTACACCGCCAAGCTCTTCGAGTGGCACGGCGGCGGCACCCCGAACATGATCCTCGACGACGGCGGCGACGCCACGATGTTCGTGCATCAAGGCTTCCGCGCCGAACACCACGACCCCGTCTTCCTTGACCAGCACAATTCGGAAGAAGAGGAAATCTTCTTCGCGCTGATCAAGAAGACGCTAAAGGAAAAGCCGAAGGGCTATTTCGCCGAACTTGCAAGGAACATCCAAGGCGTGTCGGAAGAGACCACCACCGGCGTGCACCGCCTCTACGACATGGAGAAGGCCGGTACGCTGTTATGGCCCGCCATCAACGTCAACGACTCGGTTACCAAGTCGAAGTTCGACAATCTCTACGGCTGCCGCGAATCGCTGGTCGACGGCATCCGCCGCGGCACCGACGTCATGATGTCGGGCAAGATCGCGATGGTCGCTGGCTTCGGCGACGTCGGCAAGGGTTCAGCCGCCTCGCTGCGTCAGGCCGGTTGCCGCGTGATGGTTTCCGAAATCGATCCGATCTGCGCGCTGCAAGCGGCGATGGAAGGCTATCAGGTCGTGACCATGGAAGATGCCGCGCCTCAGGCCGACATCTTCGTCACAGCGACCGGCAACAAGGACATCATCACCATCGAGCACATGCGCAAGATGAAGGACCGCGCCATCGTCTGCAACATCGGCCACTTCGACAACGAGATTCAGATCTCGCATCTGAAGAATCTGAAGTGGACCAACATCAAGCCGCAAGTCGATGAGATCGAATTCCCGGACAAACACCGCATCATCTTATTGTCGGAAGGCCGGCTGGTGAATTTGGGCAACGCCATGGGTCACCCGAGCTTCGTGATGTCGGCCTCGTTCACCAACCAGACGCTGGCGCAGATCGAACTGTTCGCCAATAACAGAAACAATAAATACGAAAGAAAGGTCTACGTGCTGCCGAAGTCGCTCGACGAAAAGGTCGCACGCCTGCATCTCGCCAAAATCGGCGTGAAGCTGACCGAACTGCGCAAGGACCAGGCCGATTATATCGGCGTGTCGCAGCAAGGCCCGTTCAAGAGCGACCACTACCGCTACTAAAGGCTCTGTCAGTTCCGCGGACGCCCGGCATTGCGCCGGACCCGGAATACTGATCCGGCTGCCCGGAATGACGTACAGTTATTTCGGCGGCACGATATAGATCGCGTAGCGCTGCGGCTTGCCTGCAATTCTCAAGAAATTGCGCACGATCTGCGATTTCAACCAGTTTGACGGCCGCACCACGATGCTCTACCGCGCGGCTCCGGCAAACTACGTCTTCCGCAAAACAAAGCCACACGAAACCGGACCGCGCGAGCTCGCTCTGGAGGGATCCGGCATACCAGTCAGTGCGCGCGGACGATCGCGGCATAGGCGGTCACGCCGTAAGCGAGATCCACGTCACCATCGATAAAACGCAGCGGTTGTGGCGTCGACTGGTGCCAAAGCCGCTCGACTTCGCCTGCGAGCAGTCGACGCCTGCGCAGACGCCGGCGCCGGCCCGGCCGATTGCGCTGCGATCGTAAGCAATGGCGACATAACGAGCATGGCAATAGGCAGCACTGCAGCGCCCAACAAAATACGCCGCGTGTTGACTTCGCCTATCGTAGTCGCAGGCGACGACAACAGCAGCACCGGCAACAGCGAGAAGGCGGGCATCGACCACAATGAGGTAATTTCGGCGCCAGCCGCGACCGCCATGATCACTGGCAGCAGCAGCGGTCCCCAGAAAGGCGGCCGCAACCAGCCGCCGTTCTGTTTCTTGCGGCCACAGCATGTCGGACAAGCGTCTTCACGCCAGGGTGGACGATCGCGCCTACGATGACCAGCGGGAAAGCTATGTAGCCAAATACGCCCGCCACATAGCCGAGCCGCTGCAACGACCGTAGCGGTAAAAGGCTTTTCGCCGTGAACAAGCATCGCATATGAAAACGACTCAAAGTCGTCCTCCGAACCAGCCAAAGGAGATGCGGCGCAAGCGCGATCAACCGGCTGCGATAGTGATCCACGGTGCCGCCGAGCGGAAATACGCGGACCGCCGTTTGTCGATCAGCACCGCCAGCGCCAGTCCCGCCAGCAGAAAAATCGACCAGTATTTCCCAAGCATGGCGCACGCAGCGGCGACACCGGCAAGGATGGCCCAATGACGTCCGGCGCGTGCGTACGGACATCAGGAAAAACCACGTGGTCGCCGCCCAGAGTGGCAGCAGAACCGTATTCACATTGAATTTGAGCGCATGGAAGTTGAAGAACGGCACGAACGTCAGTAGTGCGATCCCGACGATCCGTTTGTCTGCATCGAGATAATCCGCCGACATGCGCCAGACGATCCACAGCGTAATGGCCGGCATCAGCATGGCCAGCAAGTAATAGGACCAGCCGGCAATCGGGAACACAGTAAACCAGAGCCGAACCAGCCAGGCTGCAAACGGCGGATGCTTGAGATGAGCCGAGCGAAAGGTCGCGAGACCATGCAATGACCTCGGTCATGTCGGGATGAAAGCCCTGGCTGCTTTTCGCGATCGTGCCGTAAACGGTCCACAACAGCACGTAGATCGCCAGAGACACGAGGACAGTGCGGTCACGCCGCGCCGGATCGACCAGCGCGTCGCGCCAACGGGCTGCAACGTGCAGAAACGCATGAAAGTCCATAGTTCAGTTCGTCTCCCCGCGCGTCCCCACGGACGCGTGGCCCCCAGCTAGAGCACCCGGGGGCGAACAGCAAGTTTAGGCGGAATTCAAGGTGTCGGAGGCATGAGCGGCAAGAAAACACGTCATGGAGCGAGAACGCTTGAAGCGCTGGATTCTGAGTGTTATCTCGCGGCCATGACGTCGGTTCCTATTCAAAATATCCGCAATTTCTCGATTGTCGCGCACATCGATCACGGCAAGTCCACGCTTGCCGACCGGTTGATTCAGCTCACTGGCGGGCTCGAGGCGCGCGAGATGAAGGAGCAGGTGCTCGATTCGATGGATATCGAGCGCGAGCGGGGCATCACCATCAAGGCGCAAACCGTGCGCCTCAAATACAAGGCGCGCGATGGCAAGGACTACATCCTCAACCTGATCGACACCCCCGGTCATGTCGACTTCGCCTACGAGGTCAACCGGTCGCTCGCGGCCTGCGAAGGCTCGCTGCTGGTGGTCGACGCGAGTCAGGGTGTCGAGGCGCAAACGCTGGCCAACGTCTATCACGCACTCGATGCCGGCCATGAAATCGTGCCGGTACTCAACAAGGTCGATCTGCCGGCGGCGGAACCCGAAAAGATCAAGAAACAGATCGAGGACGTGATCGGCCTCGATGCCTCGAACGCAATCGAAATTTCAGCCAAGACCGGCCAAGGCGTGCCCGACGTGCTGGAAGCCATCGTCACGCGCCTGCCGCCGCCGAAAGGCGACCGCACGGCGCCAGCTCAAGGCGCTGCTGGTCGATAGCTGGTACGACGCCTATCTCGGCGTCGTCGTGCTGGTGCGCATCGTCGACGGTGTGCTCAGCAAGGGCCAGCGCATCCGAATGATCGGCATCGACGCGGCCTATGAAGTCGACCGCACCGGCGTGTTCACGCCCAAGCTCACGCTCGTCGACGAGCTCGGCCCCGGTGAAATCGGCATGCTCACGGCGTCGATCAAGGAAGTTGCGGACGCGCGCGTCGGCGACACCATCACTGATGAGCGCAATCCGGTCGACGAGCCTCTGCCCGGCTTCCAGCCTGCCATTCCCGTCGTGTTCTGCGGGCTGTTTCCCGTCGACGCCGCGCAGTTCGAGGATTTGCGCGCCGCCATGGGGAAACTGCGGCTCAACGACGCCAGCTTCTCCTACGAGATGGAAACCTCGGCCGCGCTCGGCTTCGGCTTCCGCTGCGGCTTCCTCGGCCTGCTGCATCTCGAAATCATCCAGGAGCGGCTGGAGCGCGAATTCAATCTCGACCTGATCGCGACCGCACCATCGGTGATCTACAAGATGAATCTGCGCGACGGCTCGCAACTCGAGATCCACAATCCGGTCGACATGCCGGACGTCGATGAAGATTTTGTCGATCGAGGAGCCGTGGATCGAGGCGACGATTCTGACGCCCGACGAATATCTCGGCTCGGTGCTCAAGCTGTGCCAGGACCGCCGTGGTAATCAAAAAGAACTAACCTATGTGGGCTCACGCGCCATGGTGAAATACGATCTGCCGCTCAACGAAGTCGTGTTCGACTTCTACGACCGGCTCAAATCGGTGTCGAAAGGCTACGCCTCGTTCGACTATCACCTCACCGATTACCGCGAGGCTGACCTCGTCAAGATGTCGATCCTGGTCAACGAGGAGCCGGTCGACGCGCTGTCGATGCTGGTGCACCGCACCCGCGCCGAGACGCGTGGCCGCGGCATGGTAGAGAAGCTCAAAGAGCTGATCCCGCCGCACATGTTCCAGGTGCCGATCCAGGCCGCCATCGGCGGCAAGATCATCGCGCGCGAAACCGTGCGCGCGCTTGCGCAAGGACGTCACCGCCAAATGCTACGGCGGCGACGCCACCCGCAAACGCAAGCTGCTCGACAAGCAGAAGAAGGGCAAAAAACGCATGCGGCAGTTCGGCAAAGTCGACATTCCGCAGGAAGCGTTCATCGCGGCCCTGAAAGTCGACGTCTGACGGCGGCTTCTGCGGGAATACCAGCGCCTGCGAAGTCGTTGGAACCCGGTCACGCCCCGGCGCTATTTTCCCCGAGTTGTGCTAGACTTTTCGGTGCGATATCGCGAGATCGGAAACGCCATGTTCGCCCGAAAACGTGTGCACATCGTCGCCTTGTCTGCTCTCGTCGCTGCTGGTGTTGTCTGCATGCGCGGGATGCCCTGCAATAGCGCAGGCCCAGGCGGCCACCGCCTCTGCCCCCCTGCCCCCCGCGAAGCCGGCGACGACCGAGCAGGCGCGCGAAAAAACCGTTCCAGCCAAAATCCTGTTCGGCGAAAAGAAGCTACCATCGGTCGGAAATCGATGGCCATCGGCTACTACCCGCGCGGCTGTCTGCAGGGTGGTGTCGAATTGCCGATCAACGGTCCGACCTGGCAAGTGATGCGGCTGTCACGCAATCGCAACTGGGGCCATCCAAGCCTGGTCCACTTCCTCGAAAAATTTGCGCCGCAGGCCGCCAAGGCCACCGGATGGAAGGGTGTATTAGTCGGCGATATGGCGCAGCCGCGCGGCGGACCCACCATATCGGATCATGCAAGTCACCAAATCGGTCTCGACGTCGACATCTGGTTCATGCCGATGCCCGACCACATTCTCAGCAAGGATGAGCGCGAAAAGGTCCAAGCCATCAACCTCGTGTCGGCAGATTGGAAACACCTCAATCCGCAAACCTGGACGCCTCAACACATCGCCTTCATCAAGACGGCCGCCCAGCAGCCGGAGGTCGAGCGCGTACTGGTGAATGCCGCTATTAAAAAGGAACTGTGCCGCGTCGAAGACAAGGCGCATGACAGCTGGATGGCCAAAATCCGCCCGTGGTATGGCCATCATGATCACATCCATGTGCGACTGAAATGTCCGGCAAACTCACCGAGTTGCCGTCGCGCAGCCGCCGGTGCCTGGCGGCGACGGGTGCGGCGCCAAGGAACTCGACTACTGGTTCTCTGACAAGGTGCTACACCCACAGATCAAGCCGAGCCCTCCGGTGAGGCAAACGATGCTCGCGGAGTTGCCTCCGGCTTGCAAAAGCGTGCTTGAAGCGCCCGACAAAAGACCAGCGTGGCGACCGACAATAAGTGATCAGGCGACCGGCAGCACGTTGGTATATTTGACTTGCTCCAGCGCGAAACTCGATTCGATCGAAGCGATGCCTTCGAGCCGCGTCAGCTTTCTGCTTGAGGAAACGCTCATAGGCTGCGAGGTCCGGCACGACGACACGAAGCCAGTAGTCGCGCGGCCCGGTCATCAAATAACATTCAAGAACTTCCGGCCAGCGCGCGATCGTCTTGGCAAAACGATCGAGCAATTCCTCGCGCTGCTTCTCGAACTTGACGGAAATGAAGACACTGACCGGCAATCCGACTGCGCGCTGATCAAGCACCGCGACGTAACGCGAGATCACGCCGGACTTTTTCCAGCAGCCGTACCCGCCGCAGACAGGGCGACGGCGAAAGCCCGACTTTGCCGGCCAGATCCGCCAGGCTCATGCGTCCATCGTCCTGCAACAATCGCAGGATTTTCAGGTCCACTGCATCAAGCGCCGGTATTGGCATAATCAGCCTTTTTCATCCCAATATTTGATAGAATAGGCTAATAATACCGATAATAATAGTGTGAATTGGCAGGCATCGCCCCGACCGAATACCCATACATCAATGGGTGAAATTGCCGAGCGCGGGCCGCCTTGCCGATGTCCAAGCCAGCCACCCGAGCATAATTTGCCGGTCCTCGCGGCGCTGGAGCGCAAGGTGCTGTGGCTGGCGAGCTGGATGATCCACAACGCCAATCATCTGCGCGAAAACTCGCGATGGCTTGAAGGTCGGCGGCCATCAGGCATCCAGCGCCTCGCTCGCGACGATCATGACCGCGCTCTACTTCGACGTCCTGCGCCCGCAGGATCGCGTGGCGGTGAAGCCGCATGCGAGCCCGATCTTCCACGCCATCCAGTATCTGCTCGGCAAGCAGACACGCGAGCGGCTGGAGACATTCCGCGGCTACAAAGGCGCGCAGAGCTATCCCTCGCGCACCAAGGACACCGACGATGTCGATTTCTCTACCGGCTCGGTCGGGCTGGGTGTGGCGCAAACATTGTTTTCGTCACTGACCCAAGACTATGTGCGCGCGCACGGCTGGGGCCTCGATCGGCCGGAAGGCCGCATGGTGGCGCTGGTTGGCGACGCCGAACTTGACGAAGGCAATATCTTTGAGGCGCTGCTCGAAGGATGGAAACAAGGCCTGCGGAATTGCTGGTGGATCATCGACTATAACCGGCAGAGCCTCGACGCCGTCGTTCGCGAAGGCCTGTGGGCCCGCTACGAGCAACTGTTCAAAAATTTTGGCTGGAACGTCGTCATTTTGAAATATGGCTCGATTCAGCAAGCTGCCTTCAAGGAGCCGGGCGGCGAAACGCTACGCCGGTGGATAGACAATTGCCCGAACCAGCTCTACTCCGCACTAGTATTCGCGGGCGGCGCTGCGTGGCGCAAGCGGCTCAATGACGAGATCGGCGACCAGGGCGACGTCAGCAAGTTGATCGACGGGCGCAGCGACGAGGAACTGGCTGCCTTGATGAACAATCTCGGCGGCCACGATATGCCGTCGGTTCTCGAGGCCTTCCACACCGCCGACGCTGAAAAGCCGACCTGTTTCATCTGCTACACCGTAAAGGGCTTCGGACTCCCTTTCGCCGGCCACAAGGACAACCACGCCGGCCTCATGACGCCGCAGCAGATGGATGCCTTTCGCACGGCGAACAACGTGCGGCCGGATCACGAATGGGACAGGTTCGAAGGGCTCACGCTGCCCGCGCAAAGGTTGCAATCATTTCTCGACCGCGTGCCATTTGCGGCCGGCGGCGCGCGACGCCTGATTGCGCCGGTACTCGACGTCCCGGACAAGCTGCCGGTCACCATTCAGCCGGTGATGTCCACGCAGACCGGCTTCGGCGCCATTCTCAATGAGATCGGCCGCGGGAACGACGAATTCGCCCACCACATCGTAACCACGTCGCCGGACGTCACAGTGTCCACCAATCTCGGACCGTGGGTGAATCGCCGCGGACTGTTCGCACGCCAGGCCATGGCCGACACATTCAAAAGCGAGCACATCCCGTCGACATTCAATTGGGAGTTCTCGCCCAATGGCCAGCATATCGAGCTCGGCATCGCCGAGATGAACCTGTTCATCCTGCTGTCGGCGCTTGGGCTATCGCATAGCATCAATGGCGAGCGTTGTTGCCGATCGGCACGCTCTACGATCCCTTTATCGCGCGCGGTCTCGATGCATTGAACTACGCCTGCTATCAGGACGCGCGCTTCATGCTGGTGGCAACGCCATCCGGCATTACGCTTGCTGGTGAAGGTGGCGCGCATCAGTCGATTGCTGAGCCCTTGATCGGCCTGGCGCAGGATGGCCTCGCCAGCTTTGAGCCTGCTTACGTTGACGAATTGTCGGTCATCATGCGCTGGGCCTTTGCGTATATGCAGAAAGACAGTGACGCCGCGCCATCCGAACACAACTGGCTTCGTGACGAGACCGGCGGCTCAATCTATCTGCGGCTCTCGACGCGGCCGATCGAGCAGATTTCACGCGAAATGACGCCGGAGCTGCGCCAGCAGATCGTCGACGGCGCCTATTGGCAGCGCGAGCCGGGCCCCAACTGCCAGGTTGTGGTTGCCTACACGGGCGCAATGGCGCCGGAAGCCATTGAAGCCGTCGGCCTGATGGCGGAAGACCGCCGCGACGTCGGCTTGCTCGCGATCACGTCCGCCGACCGTCTCAATGCGGGCTGGAACGCGGCACAGCGGGCGCGCGAGCGCGGACTGGTGCACGCACGCTCACATGTCGAACGACTGCTTGCCGACGTGCCGATGCATTGCGGCATTGTGACCGTCCTCGACGGACATCCGGCGACGCTTACCTGGCTCGGCGCCGTCGCCGGCCACCGGACGCGTGCGCTGGGAGTCGAACATTTCGGCCAAACCGGATCGCTCGCCGAGCTCTACCGGCACTATGGCATCGATACCAACGCCATCGTTGCGGCGGCGCAGGCGATTGCGCCCGGCCGCCCGATCCGCCACCTCAAGGCGCTGCCTTAAGCCGCCTCTACATCATGCCGACGCCGAACAGCGCTGCCGGGATAGCGAAAATAATCGTCCAGATTACAATCACGCAGAGGATAACAACGATCGTATAGACTAGCGCCTTGTCGGCGGCCGGTTTCATCAAAATGGCGATACCGGTGTACAGCAGATAAAGGCTGTACAATCCCAGAACTGCCAGAATCGCCAGCGCCGGAATGAGCTTGAATACACCGGCGAGCCAGGCGGCAGTCGGCGCATAGGCCGAGACCTTCATGGCATTGTCGAGATTTTTCCGCGCGCCGAACATTCCGGCAAGGAAGTCGATCACGTAGGCTAAGAACAAAGACGCTGATCAGGGATAGTATATAGACGACCACAGCATGCAGAATTCCGCTGACGATTCCGAGGCGAAATGGTCCATAGCCGACGATCGACAGGCCGATGAACGCGCACACCGGCGGAATAGCGGCGACAATCGCCACGTAGTTGGGAAACAGATAGCCGGCGCTGCCCGGCTCACGCTCGATTGCCTGCCACTCCGACTTCGGTTGCAGCAGGATACCCTTAATGCGCTCCACGAGATTCATAACAGCCCCTCCAGTGATCCGCAGTTTAACTATAGCCGATTTCGGTCCTCCAGAATCATCGCCGCACCTTTTTCCGCAATCATCATGGTCGGCGAATTGGTGTTGCCGGACGTAATCGTCGGCATGACCGAAGCGTCCACCACACGCAGGGCATCGATACCAATCACCCGCAGGCGCGCATCAACGACCGCCCGCGTATCGTCATTGCGGCCCATTTGCGCCGTACCAACGGGATGGAAAATGGTCGTTCCAATGTCGCCGGCGGCTTTGACCAGAGCGGCCTCGTCGTCGCGCACGGAGGGCCCCGGCAGGTATTCAATGGGGGAATATTTTTGCAGCGCCGGCTGCGCGACGATCCTGCGGGTCACGCGGATGGCGTCTGCGGCGACACGCTGGTCCTCCGGCGTTGACAGGTAGTTAGGCCGTATCGCCGGCGGCTGCGCCGGGTTGGTGGACTTCAGCGTGAGCGAGCCGCGGCTGGTGGGGCGGATATCGGCAACGCTGGCGGTGAAGGCCGGAAACGGATGCAACGGCTCGCCGAACTTCTCCAGCGACAGTGGCTGCACGTGATACTGGATATTGGCGGTGGCCCGCGACGGATCGGACTTGGTAAATGCGCCAAGCTGCGACGGCGCCATGGTCATCGGCCCACGCCGGCGCAAGAGATAGTCGAGCCCCATGCCGAGGCGGCTGAGAATCTTCGGATAGCTCTCATTCAGTGTCTTTACACCTGACACCTTGAAGATCAGGCGCAGCTGCAAATGATCCTGCAGGTTGCCGCCGACGCCGGGCTTGTCGAGTACGAGCGGAATGCCGAACAGCGACAAATGCGCGGCCGGTCCGACGCCCGACAGCATCAACAGGTGCGGCGAGTTGATCGCGCCGGCGGAGAGGATCACTTCGCCGCGGCAGCGCGCGCTGCGCAGCACGCCGTTTTGCCGCCAGCGAATGCCGGTGGCGCGCTTGCCGGTCAAGTCAATGCCTTCGACCATACAGCCCGTTTCGAGCCGCAGATTTTTCCGGTGCAATACCGGTTTCAAGAAACCGCGCGCGGCCGACCAGCGCCGGCCGCGCTTCTGGTTGACGTGGAAATAGCAGATGCCCTCGTTGTCGCCGGTGTTGGGATCGGGGACATTCGGAATGCCGTACTCGTTGGCGGCGTGACGGAACGCCTCGAGGATTTCCCACTTGATGCGCGGATATTCGACGCGCCATTCGCCGCCGACGGCGTGATGCTCGCTGTCCGTGAGGAAATGATCGACGTGCTTGCGAAAGATCGGCCGCACGTCTTCCCACGACCAGCCCGGCAAGCCAAGCTGACGCCAGTGGTCGTAGTCGCCGGCCTGGCCGAGCATGTAGATCATGCCGTTGATGGCCGAGGAGCCGCCGATCACCTTGCCCCGTGGATAATTTAGGCTGCGTCCGTTGAGGCCTGGCTCCGGCTCGGTCTTCATCAGCCAGTCGCCGCGCGGATTGCCAATCGCGAACAGATAACCGACCGGAATGTGAAACCAGATCCAGTTGTCGTTGCCGCCGGCTTCCAGAACCAGCACGCGATTGGCCGGATCGGCCGAAAGCCGATTGGCCAGCACGCAACCGGCAGAGCCGGCGCCCACCACGATGTAGTCAAACTCACCCTCGATGGGCGTCACGCTTGCCATTGCCTTCCCCTCACCGCCCCGCGACCGGACTTTACCTTGGTCGGCGGGACTTGCTAGGCTTGCTGATGGTGCGGCGCCCTGCGCGTGCGTCGCACAGAGCCGGAACGGCGGTTCCGATTATCTATCGCAATCCTGACTATAAGGTCCGGAGCGGTGTCGTTGTGACGCCTTCAGGAGAACCGCCATGTTTACACGGATTTTCGCTTTTCTCGGCTTCGTCGTCGCACTTTCGGACGCGCCACGACCGCTGATCGCCCAAGAACAGATCACGGTGTTTGCCGCAGCATCTCTCAAGAATGCACTCGATGACACGAATGCAGCCTTCACCAAGGCGACAGGCGTCAAGGTGGTGGCCAGCTACGAGGCGAGCTCCGCGCTCGCCAAACAGATCGAGCAGGGCGCGCCGGCCGACATTTTCATCTCCGCCGACTTGCGCTGGATGGACTATGCAAACGAGCACAAGCTGATCAAGCGGGACACGCGCGTGAACCTGCTCGGCAATAAACTGGTGCTGATCGCACCCAAGGACTCCAGGCTCGATCACGTCGCAATCGGCGACGGCTTCGATATCGCCAAGCTTGCCGGTGATGGCCGCATCGCGGTCGCCGACGTCAAGGCCGTGCCCGCTGGCCTCTACGCGAAGGCCGCGCTGGAAAAGCTGGGAGCCTGGACCGCCGCGGAGCCAAAGCTCGCGCAGGCGGAAAATGTCCGGGCGACGCTTGCTTTCGTCGCGCGCGGCGAAACGCCCATCGGCATCGTGTACGAAACCGATGCCAGGATCGAGCCGAAGGTGAAGATTATCGGCGCGTTTCCTGACGGCTCCTATCCGCCGGTCACCTATCCGGTGGCGGCGACCGCAGACGGCAAGGCCACGGCCGCGCGCTATCTCAGCTTTCTGGCAACACCGGCGGCAAAGGCCATCTTCGAGCGCTACGGATTCAGTTTTCTGATCAAGCCGGTCTCGTGACTACATGACCGTTTTGAGTTTACCGCAGATCCTGATCCGTTATCCTGAGATGCGAGCGAAGCGAGCCTCGACGGATGACGGGCACAGACCCTTCGAGGCTCGGCGCTGCGCACCGAGCGCCTCGAGGTGACGGGAAATGTCTGTGCTTGACCTCTCCCCACAGGACTGGACCGCAATTCAGCTTTCGCTGCGGGTCGCGGCGGTGTCGACGCTGGTGGCCCTGCCGTTCGGAATCGCGATTGCGACGCTGCTGGCACGCAAGGAATTCTGGGGCAAGGCACTGCTCGACGCCGTTATCCATCTGCCGCTGGTGCTGCCGCCGGTGGTGACCGGCTATCTGTTGCTGATCAGCTTCGGCCGCCGGGCGCCGATCGGCGCCTTTCTGAACGATCATTTTGGCATCGTGTTCTCCTTCCGCTGGACCGGCGCTGCGCTCGCCTGCGGCGTGATGGCGTTTCCGTTGATGGTGCGGGCCATCCGGCTGTCGATCGAGGCCATCGACCGGCGGCTGGAGGATGCGGCCGAAACGCTCGGCGCCAACCCGGCCTGGACCTTTGTCACCGTGACGCTGCCGCTGGCGTTGCCCGGCGTCATCGCAGGCATGATGCTGGCTTTTGCACGCGCGCTCGGCGAATTCGGTGCCACCATTACTTTCGTGTCCAATATTCCGGGCGAGACGCAGACGATCTCGGCGGCGATCTATACGCTTACGCAGGTGCCGGGCGGCGACGCTGACGCGCTCAAGCTCGTGATCGTGGCTATCGCCATCTCGTTTGCCGCGCTGCTCGCATCGGAATGGTTCGCCCGCCGCGCCGCCGCGCGCCTGCACGGGGCTTGAGCATGCTTATTTTTCAAGCGGAAAAGCATCTCGGCGAGTTCGTAGTCAATGTGTCGTTCAACAGCGACAGCGGTGCGACCGCGTTGTTCGGCCCGTCCGGCGCCGGCAAGACCAGCATCATCAATATGATTGCCGGGCTACTCAGACCGGACCGCGGCCACATTGTGCTCGACGGAGAAACGCTGTTCGACGATGGCGCGCGCATTGATGTGCCGGCCTGGCGGCGGCGTATCGGCTATGTGTTCCAGGAAGGCCGGTTGTTTCCTCATTTCACTGTCCAGCGCAATCTCGACTATGGCCGCTGGATGGGAGGACACGCCGCCGATCCGGCGGCATTCAATCGCGTGGTCGAACTCCTGAATATCGGGCACTTGCTCGAAAGGCGTCCCGGCAAGTTGTCCGGCGGCGAGCGCCAGCGCGTCGCAGTCGGCCGCGCGCTGTTGATGCGTCCACGTGTGCTGCTGCTCGACGAGCCACTCGCGTCGCTCGATGCGGCGCGCAAGCGCGATATCCTGCCGTATCTGGAAAGGCTGCGTGACGAAGCGCGTGTGCCGATCATCTATGTCAGCCACAATGCCGCCGAAATAAAACGTATTGCCAGCCACGTGGTGCGAATCGAGGAAGGCAACGTAATTGCAACGGGAACGACCGAGCTGCTCGACGCGGGCCAGGACGATATGCTTGCCTGAGGAATGTTTCCGCCGGAACAAATCGTCTGCCTGACCGAGGAAACCGTCGAGTCGCTGTATCTTCTCGGCGAGGACCATCGCATTGTCGGCGTGTCGGGTTATGCCATCCGGCCTCCGCAAGTGCGCGAGGAGAAGCCACGCATTTCCGCCTTCATTTCGGCGGACGTGCCGAAAATCGTCGCGCTGAAGCCCGATCTGGTTCTGACATTTTCGGATCTGCAGGCTGATATCGCCACCGAGCTGATCCGCAACAACATCGCCGTACATGCGTTCAATCAGCGCGATGTCGCCGGCATCCTCGATATGGTGCGCACCCTGGGCGCGCTCGTCGGTGCGGAGGAAAAAGCCGGGACCCTGGCAAAATCGCTGGCCGCACGCGTCAATGCGGTGCATGAGCGCGCCCTGCAACTGCCGCGCCGGCCACGCGTTTATTTCGAGGAATGGGACGAGCCGATGATTTCCGGCATCGCCTGGGTATCGGAACTGATCGAGGCCGCCGGCGGTGTCGAGGTGTTTCCGCATCTCGCCACCCGCAAGAACGCCAAAGACCGCATCGTGTTGCCCAATGACGTGATCGCCGCGCGGCCGGATATCATCATCGGCTCCTGGTGCGGGAAAAAATTCGTGCCTGCCAAGGTTGCTGCGCGCCCGGGTTTTGCCGAAGTTCCGGCCGTCGCAGGCGGCTGGCTTCGGGAAATCAAGTCGACGTTTATTCTCCAGCCGGGGCCTGCCGCCCTCACCGATGGCCTGGATCAGCTTGCGGGAATCATGGCCGATTGGGCGCAAGCCGCCGGTAGAGCCCCCGAACTTGCCTCACCGGCCCGTAGGAAATCCGGATCCAATCGTGCTAAGAACACCACGAAATGAAGAACAGGACCCGACCGCAATGACCCTGAACAAGACCCGCGCCGACCTCTGGATGGACGTGCTCCTCGTTGCATTCCTGATCGGCTTTGACGTCGCTGCCCGCCTGCTGCCGCATGCCCCGGGCGTGTGGCCATTCGCGGCGAGTGCACTGTTCGCGGGCCGGATGCTTCGTATTCCGGCACTGGCCGTGGTCGTTCCGCTCGCCGCCGTGCTGCTGAGCAATGTCGCGCTCGCCGGCGACGACTGGCGCATCACGCTCGTGGTCTGCGCTGCAATCACCTTGCCCGCTTTCGCCGGTATGCTGGCGCGCCGCTGGCAGGGGCCGATCCCCGTGATCGCGGCGATGGTGTCCTGCTCGCTGATCTTCTTCGCGTCGACGAACTTCGCCGTGTGGGCCTTCGGCGGCCTGTATCCGCACACGTGGCAGGGGCTGGTCCAATGCTACGTCGCCGCGCTGCCATTCCTGGACAAGACCGTACTGGGAGATTTGTTCTGGACCGCGGTGCTCTTCGGCGGGGCCTGGATGGTGCAGCACGTGCCTGTGCTGTCGCGGCGCGCACTCTAGCCCAGCATTCTCTGAATCCTGATCCACAAGGACTTGAGGCGGCCGCCAAGGTCGCCCGCCCCCTCGGGTTCGGCCAGCCGCAACCCGACCGTAGTTACGCGACCATCACTGACCTTGTGTGCGAGCAGAGCGATCGGGCCCAGCTCAACGATGTCGCCTGTCCTGACCTTGCGCCGGAGCAACTCGCTGAAATAATCGGCGAGGGTGACGTCGGTGTGATCTGCCGCGACCTGCAAACCGTAGATCTCGGCCAGTGCGCCGAGCGTCGCCGTCGCAGGAACAAAGAAGTCGCCAAGCAGCCGCGGGTCGGGTGACGCGGGCGGCGGCATTCTGACAAAAAAGCGGTCGAGCGCCTGCGCCTTTTCCGGCGGTGCCAGCAAATAGACATAGTCGCCCTCGCGGACGGGATGCGCCTCCGCGGGCGTGAGAATTTCCTCTTTGCGCACGACCAGCGTCGGCCGCGCCCAGTTCGGAATCAGGCCACGCCGCAAAAAAGGACTGTTGGCAGGCACCGGATAGCCGACAATTTCCCGCGCAAGCTGGCCAGGGAGATCGAGTTCAACGCGCCGTGGCAGCGGATCGGCGCGCGCGAATGAAATGTCGAGCTTGCGCGCGGCAAGCGCCACCGTCCAGCCTTGCACCAGCAGCGACGACAGCACAACCACGAAAGCGACATCGAAAAACAGATAGGCCATCGGCACACCGACTAGCAGTGGAATTGATGCAAGGAAAATTCCCACCGCGCCGCGCAATCCGACCCAGGCGATGAACGTCATCTCACGCCATTGAAACTTGAACGGCGCAAGACAAAGGAATACGGCCACGGGCCGCGCGACCAGCATCAGAACCAGGGCCACCGTCACCGACCCGACCAGGCTGTCGGCCAACCGATGCGGCCATGCCAGCAAACCGAGCAGCACGAACATCACGATCTGGGCGAGCCATGTAATGGCGTCAAGGAAGACGACGACCGAATTATGTGCACGCGTCTGCGCATTGCCGACCACTAGGCCGGCGAGATAAACCGCCAGAAAACCCGACGTATGCACCGCGTTCGCGAAAGCAAACACCACCAGCGCACTTACCGCCACAAAGGGCGCGTGCAAGCCCTGTGCGAGCGTCAGCCGATTGAGCACGAGGGTAATGATCTGCCCACCGGCAAATCCTATGACGCAGCCGAGAATGGCATCCCGCAGGAATGTTATCAGCGCGTGCGACCAGCTCTGTTCGCCGAGCAGGAGGATTTCAACCAGCAGCAGCGCGAGAAAGATGGCGAAGGGATCGTTGGTGCCGGACTCCACCTCAAGGACCGCGCGCACGCGCGGCCGCAACCGCAGGCCCCGCGCGTTGATCAGGAAGAACACCGCGGCCGCATCGGTCGATGCCCCAACAGCACCGACGAGCAAAGCCTGAATCCAGCCTAACCCGAAGACATATTTGGCGACCGGCGCGGTCAGCAGCGCCGTGATCAGCACCCCGGCCGTCGCGAGTATCAGTGACGGTGCCAGGACATTGCGAAAGCTGGCAAAGCGCGTGCGCAGGCCACCGTCAAAGAGGATCAACGCCAGCGCGACCGACCCGACCAGGTAGGCGGCGCCAACGTTATCGAACTTGATGCCGCCGGGGCCACCTTCGCCGGCCAGCATGCCGACCAGAAGGAAGACCAGCAGCAGCGGCGCGCCGAAACGTAATGCGATCAGGCTCGAAAGGATGCCGGCGAGCACCAGCAGGCTGCCAAGCAGGATCGCAATGCTGACAGTATCGAGCGCACCCATCGCGCGAATCTCCTTCCCTCTATTGGAAGGTCTCGCGCGCGCAAGGGCAACGGGAAACGTTGCCGCTGGCTAGCGAACGGTCAAAAAGCCACCTTGTCGCCACCCTTGAGCGACAGGATTTCGCGCGCCTCGTCAGACGACGCAACCTCGAGGCCGAGACCCTCGAGAATTTTCCGCACCTGCGTAACCTGCTGGGCGTTGGATTCCGCCAGCTTGCCGGCGCCGATCCACAGCGAATCCTCCATGCCGACCCGCACATTGCCGCCCATCGACGCAGCCATCGCTGCAACGCGCATCTGGTTGGCGCCGGCGCCCAGCACTGACCAATGATAGTTGTCGCCCAGCAGGCGGTCGGCGGTCCGTTTCATCATGATGACGTCTTCGGGGTGCGCCCCGATGCCGCCGAGGATGCCGAAGACCGACTGAACGAATACAGGCGCCTTGATCAGCCCACGGTCAAGAAAATGGCGCAACGTGTAGAGATGGCCGATGTCGTAGCACTCGACCTCGAAGCGTGTGTTGTTGCCGGCGCAGGTTGTCAGAATGTACTCGATGTCGGCAAAAGTATTCTTGAACATACCGGCCTTCGAGCGCTCAAGATATGGCTCTTCCCAGTCGTGCTTGAACTTGCCTTTGTAGCGCGAAATCATCGGATACAGCCCGAAGTTCATCGTGCCCATGTTGAGCGAAGCGACCTCCGGCTTGAACGTTGCGGCCGGCCGCACGCGTTCCTCGGCAGTCATGGTCGGCGCGCCACCGGTGGTGATGTTCACCACCACGTTGGAGCGCTGCTTGATGACCTTGAGAAAGGGGGCGAAGGCCTCGGGCGTCTGATCGGGGCGGCCGTCCTGCGGGTTGCGGGCATGAAGATGCACGATGGCGGCGCCGGCTTCGGCTGCCCCGATGGCGGCATCCGCGATTTCCTGCGACGTGATCGGCAGGTGCGGCGACATCGAGGGCGTATGGATCGAGCCGGTAACAGCACAGGTAATGATGACTTTTCGCGACTTCGCCATGAGCTTTCCATCCCGGTGAAGTGAGTGTTGTTAATTGGCAAATGGACTTCGCCGGCAATCCTAGAGTATCAGCCGTACCCAAGTCACCCCACGCGCGCGAAAAGGATTCGGGACGTGAAAGCTCAACCAGCGGCAGCAACGTCCAGCGTCCTGGTTGGCACGCTGTGCGGCGCCGGTGCGTCGGTCTGCTGGGCTGCCGGCTTCGTCGCGGCCAAACACGGCATTGCCGCAGGCTTCGCGCCCGCCGATCTCGCCCTGCACCGGTTTTTCTGGTCGGGACTATTGCTGATACCGCTCGTCCTGCGTGAGGGCCTGCGCGATCTCGGCGGCATCGGCTGGCGCCGCGGCCTGGTGATGAGCATCCTCTCCGGGCCACCGCAGTCGATGATCGCCTATACCGGCTTCATCCTGGTGCCGCTCGGACATGGCACCACCATCCAGCCGGCGTGCGCGGCGCTATCGGGGCTCATCCTTGCCTCGCTCGTGCTGCACGAAAAGGCGACGTTGCAGCGTGTGATCGGCGGCACGACAATCATCGCGGGTCTTCTGGTGTTCGGTGCGGAATCGCTCGCCACGATTGGTGGGCCGGGCGTCGGCGGCGATCTTCTGTTCGCCACCGCCGGTCTGTTCTGGGCAACCTTCGGAATCCTGCTGCGGTATTGGCATGTGTCCGGAGCGCGCGCCATTGCGGTGGTCGGTGCGCTCTCTATTCTCGTGTTTGCGCCGCTGCATGCAGTATTCGTCGGCTATGCTGGCATCCTGCGGATGGGGCTCAATGAAAATCTGATTCAGATCGCGGTGCAGGGCGTGCTAGCCGGAATCCTGCCGATTTATCTGTTCGCGCGTGCCGTGATCATGCTCGGCGCCGGGCGCGCGGCAACGTTTCCCGCGCTGGTGCCTGTGTTCTCGCTAATTATCGGCTATTTCGCCCTGGGCGTTGTTCCGAGCTTCGCGCAACTGGCCGGCATGATGATTGTGCTGGTCGGCTTTCGCTTCGCGCTGCGCTGAGACTCACTCCGGCCCGGCATATTTCCCGGCCGTCTCCGGGAACATGTTCTTGATGATCTTGAACTTCGAAATGTCGACGGTGGCATCCATGTGCATGAAGATCACGGCATCCCGCAGCACTTTCTCAATACCGAAGTCGAGCATGATGCCGTTGCCGCCATGCAATTCGACCGCATGCTGGGCAACTTTCATGATCTCTTCCGAAGCAAACATCTTGGCCATATTGACCAAGGTCTCCGCTTCCGGGGCATTCTCGTCGACCGCCTGCGCCGCACGGTCAAGCAGCGCCCGCACCGCTTCGATCTTGGTCGCCATCTCGGCAAGCCGCAGTGCCACGGCCTGATGCTTGATCAGGATGCGGCCGCCCTGCACGTAGTTCTGCACGTATTCAGCCGTCGCCTCGAAAGCGCGCACGCCAACGCCCAGGTTCTTAGCGGCCTGGATAATCTTGCCGGGACGGAAATAGACGCCGGCCGAACCCATGGCGCTGTCCTGCACCAGGAGATGATCGTCGGGGACGAACATGTCCTCGAACACCATCTCTCCGTTGTTCATGAAACGGCAGCCGAGCGTCTCGTTGCAGCGCGCGACCGTGAAGCCTTTTGTCTCGCGCGGCACCAGGAACGATGACGTCCCCTGCATCATTCCGACTTTCGGATTGGTATTGGCGTAGACGACGTAAAGGCTGGCGTCATAGCCGTTGGAGATAAACTGCTTGCGTCCGTTGATGATCCAGCCGCCGTTGGTTTTGACCGCCTTGGTCTGCATGGCCGCTTCCGGCACATTGTAGGGCAGCCAACGGTCCGAGGCGCCGCGCGGCTCGGTCAGGCAATGCGCCATTAGGAACTGCGGCTCCGCGACAAGGCGCTTGAACCACTTTTCCTGCAAGTGTTTGGGTGCGAACTGGCGCAGCAGTACCGATACTTTCCAGTTCTGTACCATCTTGTCGGCAAGCCCGGAATCACCACGGGCGATCTCTTCCGACACGACGGCAAATGTCTTGACCTCGGTGCCCTTCTCAAGCTCGACGCCGCCGTATTCTTCCGGCACGCCCAGCGTGCGAATGCCGATCTTTTCGGCCTCTTCCAGGATGCGCAGTGGCAGCCGTTCTTCCGGCACCATCGACCATTCGAGCTTCCAGTTCTGCTTGATGAAAGGAAGAACTACTTCGTCGACAAAGTCGCGGCAACTTTGCCGCATCATGCGCAGCTCTTCCGACAGACCCCGGTCTCTCGACATACGCTCAAGCATCAGCATTTCCTCGCCTTGACTGTTGTTGCGCCAAGTGTCGCGCGGATGCGGGGACGTGTCGAGGGCAGCGCTTGCCGGACCGAAGCGCCTGTTTCGACAGGGCGAAAGCTGGCAAGCTTATTGGCCGGGCGCGGAATTCACGCCTGACACTCGGGAGCTTGCAATGTCCGATCGGAACAAGACCGTGAATGGGCACTGCACCTGCGGCGCCGTGCGATATCGCCTCAACGCCAAGCCGCTGATCGTGCATTGCTGCCACTGCACCTGGTGCCAGCGCGAGTCGGGCTCAGCCTTCGCCGTCAACGCCGTTATTGAGGCGTCCCAGGTCGAATTGCTGCAAGGCCAGCCGGTCGAAACGGCACTGCCGAGCGCAAGCGGCAAGGGACAGGTATTCTGGCGCTGCGCTGATTGCGGCGTTACGCTCTGGAGCAAATATCCGCAGGCGGGTCCGCGCATCCACTTCATCCGCGTCGGCACGCTCGATGAACCCTCGCGTGTTCCGCCCGACATCCACATCTACACGTCGAGCAAGCAGCCCTGGGTGATCTTGCCGGCCGGCGTTCTTGCAGTTCCGGAATTCTATGACCCGGCCGACCACTGGCCGGCCGAAAGCGTCGCGCGCTTCAGGGCCGCGCGGTCGGCGAGCTAAGCCGCCTTCCTACTCGACAAAAATTCGCCCATGCGATTAAGCGCCTTCAGGATATTTTCTGTCGAATTGGCGTAAGACAGTCGCACATACCCTTCACCAAGGATGCCGAAATCCGGGCCGCCAATAATAGCCACACCGGCGTCTTCCAGAAGCGACGATGCGAGCGCCTTCGCCTTCCAACCCGTGCGCTTCACGTTTGGAAAGGCATAGAACGCGCCTTTGGGAGTCGCGCAGGAAACGCCAGGCAATTTATTGAGGCCCTCGACCACGACCTTCCGCCGTTTGTCAAATTCGGCGATCATTTTGGCAACTTCATCCTGCGGGCCTTTGAGCGCCGCAAGACCTGCATATTGCGCCGACGCGTTGACGCAGGAGTGCAGGTTAACGGCGAGCTTGCGCGCGTAGTCGTAAAGCTTGCCTGGCCATACGGCATAGCCCAGCCGCCAGCCGGTCATCGCATATGTTTTTGACCAGCCGTTGAGCAAGATCAGCCTGTCGCGTATTGAAGGATACGATAGCAGGCAGACATGCGTCTCGCCGTCATAGACCATGTGGTCGTAGATCTCGTCGGACATGATTGCGACGTCTGGCCATTTCTCGAGCCCGGCGACAAGCTTGTCGACTTCGGATTTGGGCGTGACGCCACCGGTCGGATTGGCGGGCGAATTCACAATCAGAAGACGCGTGCGCGGCGTGATCAGCCTGAGGGTCTCTTCCGCCGAAAATGCAAAACCGTTTTCCTCGCAAATCGGCACGGGCACCGGTTTTGCGCCGGTAAATTCGATCATCGACCGGTAGATCGGAAACCCGGGGTCGGGATAGAGAATTTCCGTGCCGGGCTCGCCGAACATCAAGATCGACATGAACATGGTCGGTTTGCCGCCGGGCATGATCATAACGCTGTCCGGCGACACTTCGACCCTGAAGCGTTTCGCGAGATCCGCTGCCACGGCCTCGCGTAATGTCGGAATGCCGTTCGCCGGTGTGTAGCCATGGTGGCCATCCCGTAGCGCCTTCACCGCCGCCTCGACGATGAAATCGGGCGTTCGAAAGTCCGGTTGGCCAATGCCCAGATTGATGATGTCGCGGCCTTGTGCGATCAGCGCGTTGGCGCGGGCAAGCACCGCAAAGGCGTTTTCCTCGCCAATTCGATCGAAGGCCGCGATTGTACGAAGCATCACTGCACTCCTCCCGCACGCGCTCATCGCGTCATGGCCGCGAAGGCACGTCGTCTATCCGGAACATAGTTCAGCCGATTAGGCGGAAAAAATCAAACGCCGACACGAGCTTCGTCAGATTAAAACCAATCAGGGGTCGCCACCAAAACGGCCGCTGATATCGCGCCAGATCTGGAAGCGAATATTCGGGTCCGGATCATCGCCGAGGTAAACTCCGCTGTAATATAGCGGCCCGGCGGGAAACACGTTCGTACCCCAATATTTGCCCTGAACCGTCGCAGATGTAGCGGCCTCCTTCTTGTGCTTGCGCGCCTTTGCCGCTTCTGCCGGAGAAGCGATTGCAACAGCGGCTATCAAGGCGGCCGCGAGCACTTTGAGAGAATATGATGACATGACAAACCTCGATGACATCTGGATGCCATTCGCATAGCGAGCTGCGGGTGCCGCGCAAGTAAATGGGTTGTCAAAGCGATCACTTCTCGGTGTCGGAATATCGGGCGGTTGCAGGTGTTCTACGCCGCCAAACAGCCGGCTGCCCAATTCGCACACGGGGAAAAATCGGGTAAACAGCTGTCCCGCCACTGGTAGGTCAATATGGACATTTCCGAAAAACGTCGCGCGTTCCGCGCGTTACACCAAAGCGGCTGCTTCGTCATCCCCAATCCATGGAACGCCGGGAGTGCCCGCTATCTGCAAGGTCTGGGGTTCAAAGCGCTGGCGACGACAAGCGCCGGATTTGCGCACGCCCAGGGGTATTCGGACGGCGATATTACGCGCGACATGATGCTCGCACATTTCCGGGAGATCGCGCAGGCGACTGACGTGCCCGTCAATGCCGATTTTGAAGGCGGCTATGCCGATGATCCGGATGAAGTCGCAGAAAACGTAAAATTGTGCGTGGCGACCGGAGTGGCCGGCATATCAATTGAAGATTATACCGACGACGACGCCAATCCGCTGTACGACTCCGATCTCGCGGTCAAACGCGTACGTGCTGCGCGTGATGCAATCGACAAAGCGGGCGGCGAGGTTGTATTCACCGCGCGTACCGAAGGCTTCATCAGGAATCGGCCCGACCTGGATGAAACTATCCGCCGATTGAAAGCCTTCGCTGACGCTGGCGCCGATTGCCTTTATTCGCCCGGCATCAAGACCCGTGAACACATCTCGGCGACAGTGAAGGCAGTCGCGCCGAAACCGATCAACTTTCTCAACAGCGGTGCATTCGGCTACACTGTCAACGATCTCGCGGCACTCGGCATACGGCGCATCAGCGTCGGCGGCACGTTGGCTCGCGCCGCGATGCACGCATTCATTCAGGCCGCGCGTCAGATTGCCGAGGACGGGAAGTTCGACGCTTTCGCCGGCGTCATATCGAATGCCGAACTCAACACGTTTTTTCACGACGACCTGTCCCGCCGGCCCAAGCCGTGATCGACAGTACGGATCAGAAACCGGGGCTGCCGCTTGGCGCGCCCGTCGATAGCACGCCATCCGATCGTCCAGGACCGGTGACACTCAAGGGCCGCTACGGCCGCATTGAAAAATTGGGTGTCGGGCACGCCGCATCGCTATGGGACGCGGTCCGCGGCCACGACGCAATCTGGACCTATATGTCGCAATACGGGCCGTTTGCGGGAGCAGAGGAATTTTCCGACTGGGTGCACCAGCGCACGGCACTCGCCGATCCCTATTCGTATGCGATCGTCAACAACGACGAACAATGCCTCGGCATCGCGACCTTGATGGAAATAAAGCCGGCAATGCGCGTCATTGAAGTCGGTCACATTGTCTATTCCCCTGCGCTGCAACGCACCCCGCTCGGTACCGAAGCGCAATTCCTGCTCGCTCATCACGCGTTCGAGACGCTGCGATACCGGCGCTATGAATGGAAATGTAACGCCCTCAATGCCGCCTCGCGACGCGCTGCGTTGCGTTATGGTTTTACTTTCGAGGGTATCTTGCGCCAGCACATGATTGCCAAGGGGCGCAATCGCGATACGGCATATTTCTCGATCCTCGACAGCGATTGGCCGATACGCAAGGCGAATTTCGAACGCTGGCTTTCACCGGATAATTTCACCGCCGACGGCCGGCAAATTCTCAGCCTGAGCGTCCTGAACAACATCCAGAAATGAACGCGCCTGTCCAGCGATCTCCCGGTTTGTTGCAGCAACGACAATTCGTGCTGTTTTGGCTAGCACGCCTCGTGTCGACCATGGCCTATCAAATGCTGGCCCTCACCATCGGCTGGCAAATCTACGAATTGACCAACAGCGCCTTCGATCTTGGTCTTGTCGGGTTGATCCAGTTTGTTCCTGCGGTCGTCCTCACATTGTTGATCGGGCATGCGGCAGACCGCTACGACCGCCGCCTGATCGTTCGCACCGCGCAGGGCACTTATGCCCTGGCGGCCGTGTTGATCACCGTCGCGACCTTCATGGGTATCCTCGGGCGCGATCTTCTGTTCGCTGCGGTGTTCATGATCGGCTGCGCACGCGCATTTGAAATGCCGACAGCACATGCGCTCGCGCCGACTTTGGTCTCGTCCCCCATGATCCCGCGCGCGGTGGCCGCCTGGACTTCGGCCAATCAGGTCGCTGTGATTTGCGGCCCGGCTTTGGGCGGCCTCATTTATGCGCTTAGCCCGGTAATGGTCGGCGTCGTTTGTCTCGCGTTCTTTGCCTGCTCGATCACGCTGGTTACTTTGGTCCGCGCGCAAGGACCCGCAACCGCCCGCGAGCCGCCGACTTTTGCCTCGGTGCTTGCCGGATTCGAGTACATATGCAGGCGACGCCGATTGCTCGGCGTGATTACTCTGGACCTGGTTGTCGTGCTGCTCGGCGGGGCCACCGCACTGTTGCCGATCTATGCCCGCGACATATTGAACGTGGGGCCGACCGGACTTGGTATACTGCGCTCGGCGCCGGCCGTTGGCGCGCTGATAACGGCGATCGTGCTGTCACGGCACCCGGTCGAGCGGCACATCGGGCACAAGATGTTTGGCGTCGTCGCGATCTTCGGCGTCGCGACGATGGTATTTGCCGTGTCGACGTCGTTTCCGCTTTCGCTGCTGACGTTGGCCGTGCTTGGCGCCTCCGATGCGGTGAGCGTTGTGATCCGTTTCTCGCTGGTGCAGATCGAGACGCCAGACGAGATGCGTGGGCGCGTGAGCGCAATCAACTATCTGTTTGTCGGCTCATCGAACACGCTCGGCGAGTTCCGCGCTGGCGTCAATGCGGCCTGGTTCGGTACGGTAGCTTCGGTACTCATTGGCGGGATCGGATCGTTGCTGGTGGCCTTGCTGTGGATGCGACTATTCCCCGATCTCAGAAAAATCGATCGTTACGAGCTGACGGATGACAGCAATACGAGGACCTGAATGTATATTCTGATCACCGGCGCCGCTGGCATGATCGGCCGCAAGTTGACCGCAAGGCTGGTCAAGGATGGCGGCCTGAACGGCAAACCCATCGATCGCCTGGCGCTCATCGACGTGGTCGCGCCGGAAAAACCCGTTGGCTTTTCGGGGGCGGTCGAACTTTCCGCGAGCGACCTGTCCGCTTCGGGTGTGGCCGCCAAAACGATCGCGGGCAAACCGGATGTCATCTTTCATCTCGCCGGGGTGGTCTCGGGCGAAGCGGAAACCGATTTCGAGAAGGGATACCGTGTCAATCTCGACGGCACCCGTGCGCTGCTGGAGGCCATTCGTGCCGCGGCGTACAAGCCAAAGGTCATTTTTACGTCGTCGATCGCGGTATATGGTGCACCCTTTCCGCACTCCATTTCCGACGAATTTCATCTGACGCCCCTCACCTCGTACGGCACGCAGAAGGCAATCTGTGAATTGCTGCTCGCCGATTATTCTCGCCGTGGCTTGCTCGAAGGCGTCGGTATCCGGCTGCCGACAATCTGCGTGCGGCCCGGCAAGCCCAACAAGGCAGCGTCCGGCTTCTTTTCCGGAATCATCCGCGAACCGCTCGCCGGCCAGGAGGCGCTGCTGCCGGTCGCCGAGAGCGTGCGGCATACGCATGCAAGCCCGCGCGCCGCGGTCGGCTTTCTCATTCACGCCGCGAGCCTGACACCTGAAAAACTCGGCCCCCGCATCAACCTTGCCATGCCGGGCATATCCTGCACGGTGGGGGAACAGATCGAAGCACTTCGCCGGGTGGCCGGCGACAAAGTCGCCGCGACAAATCCGCCGCGCGCCTGACGAGCTTGTGCAACAAATCGTCTCTGGCTGGGCCGAGCGCCTTGATGCCACGCGGGCACGCGAACTCGGATTTAAGGCGGAAGCTACATTCGACGACATCGTCCGCGCCCATATCGAAGACGAGCTGGGCGGAAATATCGCGTAACGCCTTATCAGCACACACGATTATGCGCTTGCACCACGCGCCGCAACCCTTACATTCAAGCCTATGACCTACGTCGACGCCGCCGTCGCTCCTTTACGCAAAACCGGCCAGATCAAAATTCACGGACCCGCCGCCTTCGAGGCGATGCGCAAGGCCGGACAACTTGTCGCGCGTTGTCTCGACATGCTGACCGAGCATGTCGGGCCTGGCGTGCCTACAGAAAAGATCGACAGGCTGGTGTTCGAGTACGCCATGGATCATGGCGCCCTGCCCGCGACGCTGATGTACCGCGGCTACAAGAAATCGACCTGCACGTCGCTCAATCACGTGGTCTGCCACGGTATTCCCGGCGACAAGCCGCTGAAGGATGGCGACATCGTCAATATCGACGTGACGCTGATCCTCAACGGCTGGCACGGCGATTCGAGCCGCATGTTCACGATCGGCGAAATTCCGCGCCGCGCCGAACGGCTGATCGACGTGACACATGAGGCGATGATGCGCGGCATTGCCGCCATTCGCCCGGGCGCGACCAGCGGTGACGTCGGCCACGCAATTCAGGCTTATGTCGAGGCGCAGCACATGAGCGTAGTGCGCGACTTCTGTGGCCATGGGCTCGGACGCCTTTTCCACGACGAGCCGAATATCGTTCACGTGGGCCGCCCCGGCGAAGGCATCGTCCTCAAGCCCGGAATGTTCTTCACGGTCGAGCCGATGATCAATCTCGGCCGGCCGCACGTGAAGGTCCTGTCGGACGGCTGGACCGCCGTGACCCGCGATCGGTCGCTGTCGGCGCAATTCGAGCACACCGTTGGCGTGACCAATGACGGTGTCGAGGTCTTCACCTTCTCGCCCGCCGGCCTGCACAAGCCGCCCTATCACCGCTGAAGCGCGACCTCGGCCGGAAATGACGCCTCACTCAAAGATTGTCTTTTCTTTATAATACAATTAATGCGTGTGCACGCTCGTGAGCACACTTTCATGACTGGCAAGCACAGCAGGTACGGACGGAAGGCGGGCCCTTCCGAGCCACTACCGCATTATCACGGTCACCGCGAGCGGTTGCGCGGCCGGTTTCGTGAGGCCGGCGCCGAGGCCGTCAGCGATTACGAATTGCTCGAACTGGTGCTGTTCCGCGCCATTCCCCAGCGTGATGTCAAACCGCTGGCCAAGGACCTGATCGCGAAGTTCGGTTCTTTCGCGGAAGCAATCTCGGCGCCGCCCGCGCGGCTGGCGGAGGTCAAGGGCATAGGAGACGCCGCCATCACCGAGCTCAGGATCGTGCACGCCGCGGCGAGCCGGCTCGCCCGCGGGCAAGTGCGGAAGCGCCCGGTACTGTCGTCATGGTCGAGCGTGATCGATTACTGCCGTACGACCATGGCCTTTGCCGAAAAGGAACAGTTTCGCGTGCTGTTCCTCGACAAACGCAACCAGCTGATCGTCGACGAATTGCAACAGGTCGGCACCGTCGATCACACGCCGGTTTATCCGCGCGAGGTCGTCAAACGTGCGCTCGAACTCTCCGCCACCGCGCTGATCCTGGTTCACAACCACCCATCAGGCGACCCGACACCATCACACGCCGATATCGAAATGACGCAGACGATCATCAATGTCGCCGGCCCGCTTGGCATTGCCGTGCACGACCACATTATCGTCGGCAAAGAAGGCCACGCGAGCTTCAGAAGCTTGCGGTTGATCTAGAAAACTACTGCCGCACCAGCGTGATCTGGTCGGCGCTTTCCGGTACCCGGCGCCAGGTCGTGTTGTCGACTTCCTCGAAGCGCCAGGGATTGCCGCGGGCTGGCACCAGCATCAGTTCGTCGCGGTCAATGCGCCATTGCGCGAAGTTGAGCCGTGCCAGGGCCGGATCGCACCCGGGCTTCACCGTTACGGCGAAGGCGTCGCCCGCTGCGGTCAATGCCAGTTTCAGCGAGCAGACCGGCGCACCGGACTTGCGCACGATCGCCCAGTCCCCGGCGACCTGGTCCGGCGGCTTCGGCGGCGCACCGACGGCCGCCGCATTCTGTAGAAACAAGACGCCGACGCCCGGTGTAGGCGCCTCGAAGATGCCGTCCTCGACCTCGCTGAATTCCGCGACCGATTTTCCCTGCGCATCGAGCAGGTAAAGCAAATCATTGTCGGGGAATTTCCAGGTTGTGATATCGCGAACAAGCGGGAACAAATTCACGCAATTCGCATCGAACTCGACCTTGAAGCCGCCCTTGGCGGGGTCGCTCTTGAATGTTGCGGTGCAGATCTTGTCGTGATCGGCATTCGAGAACTCCCAGTTGCCGATCATGCGCTGAGCGGATTCGCCAATCGCCGGCGGCGATTGCGCGCGGGCGACGCCGGCAGCACCGACTGCAAATCCGACTGCAAGCCCAATGACAAGACGTATCATATTTCAACCATCATACGCCCGCGCGATGGCCGCAACTAACGCTTTGACGGCCACGGCGATTCGGGAACGGGCGTGAGCGGCGGCTTGCCGGTGGCCCAGGCGAGGATGTTGTCGACAACAAGCTGGTCCATTGCTGCGCGTGTTACCTCGGTCGACGAGCCGAGATGCGGGAACAACACGATGTGGTCCATCTCGATCAGCTCCTTCGGTACCTCGGGCTCCCTGGCGAAGACATCGAGACCGGCCGAATAAATCGAGCGGTTTTTGAGCGCCTCGATGAGGGCCGGCTCATCCACCACCGAGCCGCGCGCCATATTAATAAGAATGCCCCTAGGCCCCAGCGCCTTAAGGACGTCGGCATTGATCATATTCTGTGTCGAGGGGCCCCCAGGCACGATCACCATCAAGGTATCGACTTCGCGCGCCATATCGATGAGCTTGGGATAATACTTGTAGCTCACGCCCGCTTGCGGCTTGCGGCTGTGATAAACGACCGGCACGCCGAAGGCTTCGAGGCGCTTCGCGATCGCCTTGCCGATCCGCCCCATGCCAACCATGCCAACGGTACGGTCCCGCAGCGTTGCCTTTGTGAGCGGGTAATGCCCTTGTGGCCATTTACCCGCGCGCACAAAACGCTCCGACTGGGGAAATTCGCGCACCGTGCACAGCAGCAGGCCGATCGCGGTATCGGCAACCTCCTCGTTCAACACGTCGGGCGTATTGGTCACGACGATGCCATGTTCGCCGGCCCACTTGGCGTCGATGTGGTCGTAACCGACGCCAAAGCTTGAAACCTGTTCGAGATGGGGAAACTGCCTGAGAAATTTCTCGTCGACCTTGTTGGCGGTATAGGCAATTGCGATCGCCTTGATCTTGTTGCCAACTTCTTTGACAAAAGCGTCCTTGTCCTTGGCGTCGAGCCAATGGTGGAGCGTGACTTCGCTTTCGAGCCCCTTCATCAGCACGGGCTTTTTTGCCCCGACCAGCAATACGTCCGGCTTTTCGCCAGCCATCTATCGACTCCTGTTACACGAGTGCAGTGACCGGCTTTTCAATGAAGTCTTTGAAGGCCGCAAGCAGTTCGGCGCCAAGCGCGCCATCCACGACACGATGATCGCACGACAACGTGACGGTCATCTGGCTGATGAATTTTACACTGCCATCCTCCGCCTCGATCGGTGCGCGGCGCGTAGCCCCAATCGCCAATATGGTCGCGTGCGGCGGATTGATGATGGCAGAGAATTCGCGCACCCCGTACATGCCGAGATTGGAAATCGCGCTCGCACCGCCCTGGTATTCGTTCGGACGTAGTTTCTTGAGGCGCGCGCGCTCGGCGAGATCGCGCATTTCCGCCGAGATCGCGGTGAGCGATTTCGTCTCCGCGTTTCGCACCAAAGGCGTGATCAGACCGCCTTCGAGCGCGACAGCAATGCCGATATCGGAATTGCGGAAGCGCAGGATACGATCGCCGGCCCACACCGCATTGGCCATTGGAATGCGCTGGAGCGCTGCCGCCCAGGCCTTGATGATGAAATCGTTGAGCGAGAGCTTGAACGCCGGCGCCCCCACCCTACCCTCCCCCGCTCGCGGGGGAGGGTTAGGGAGGGGGGGCGCGGCGGCATTGGCCTCCTCGCGCATGGCAATCAGGCGCCCGGCATCGAGATCAGCGGTGAGATAGAAGTGCGGGATAGTCTGCTTTGCCTCCACCAACCGCACGGCAATGGTGCGGCGCATGGAATCGAGCGGAATTTCCTCGTATGCGACGCCCTCGTAGAGCGCTTTGACCTGGGCGGGGCTCGACCCTGTGGGCTGTGCCGGCGCCGCG
This sequence comes from uncultured Alphaproteobacteria bacterium, assembly GCA_963815055.1. Taxonomy (GTDB): domain Bacteria; phylum Pseudomonadota; class Alphaproteobacteria; order Rhizobiales; family Xanthobacteraceae; genus Pseudolabrys. Next base: position 209,201 of record CAWFEU010000008.1, read on the forward strand.
TGTGGCGCGGCCATTTCCACGTCGCGTGCCACGATGCGGCCGTGCGGGCCGGAACCCGAGACCCGTGAAAGATCAATGCCACGCTCGCCCGCCAGCCGACGCGCGAGCGGGGTCACCACCGCGCCACTGGCAAGCTTTGCCGGGCCGTAATTGCGCTCGGGTGTGCGGACCTCATGGAATGGGTCCATTTGAGGATAGGCGTACGAGGCGCTTTCTACCCGTTCGTCCCCGCGCAAGCGGGGACCCAGTTCTTTTTGGCTCTGGGGCCCCGCTGGAGCTTGCACTCGGGCCGCGCTTTGCGCGGATGCGAACGGAGTTTGTTGTACACTCGCGGGACTAACAGCCGCACGCGGTTGTGATGATGCTGCCGAACCCTCACCGGCGATCACCGCCACCACAGCGCCGACCTTGGCCACCTCGCCGACCTGAAAACGAATATCGGTCAGCGTCCCACTCGTCGTCGATGGCACTTCCATCGAGGTCTTGTCGGTCTCGATTTCGAACAGATTGTCGCCCGGCTTTACCGCGTCGCCGGCAGCCTTAAACCATTTCGTGATTTTGCCCTCGGCAACGGTTTCGCCGAGCTGCGGCATCAGAACGTCCACGCGAATCTCCAGAAGTGCCCGGCGCGACTTACCACGTCACCGAAACGTATTGCGTTTCTTGAAATTCCTTCATGCCCTCCTGGGCGCCTTCGCGCCCGAGGCCGGACTGCTTGACGCCGCCGAACGGCGCCGCCGGATCGGAGACGAGACCGCGATTGAGGCCGATCATGCCAAATTCGAGTTTCTCAGAAACGCGCATGCCGCGGCTGAGATCCTTGGTGAACAGGTAGGCCACCAGGCCATATTCGGTGTCATTGGCCCGCTTGATCGCCTCGGCTTCGGTCTTGAAGGTCTGGATCGACGCAACCGGCCCGAAGATTTCCTCGTTCAGCATCTTGGCGTCGTCAGACACATTGGTGATGACGGTCGCGGGATAAAAATAACCGGGGCCATCCGGCGTCTTGCCGCCCGTCAGCACTTTGGCGCCCTTGGCGACCGCATCGTCGACCAGTTCGATCACCTTGTCGCGGCCCTCTTTATTGACCAGCGGGCCGACATTGATGCCGTCGTCGAGCCCGTTGCCCATCTTCAGCGACTTCATCTTGTCGGTGAGTTTCCTGGCGAACTCGTCGTGCACCTTTTCATGCACATAGAACCGGTTGGCCGCCGTGCAAGCCTCGCCCATATTGCGCATCTTGGCGATCATGGCGCCGTCGATCGCAGCATCGATGTCGGCGTCCTCGAACACCAGGAACGGCGCGTTGCCACCGAGCTCCATTGAGGGCTTCAGCACATTATCCGCCGCCTCATGCAGCAGCTTGCGGCCGACTTCGGTCGAACCGGTAAACGACAGCACGCGAACGCGCGGATCGTGCAGCATCGCGCTCACGACGGGACCGGAGCGCCGCGACGGCACCACATTGACCACGCCGGCGGGAACTCCGGCCTCTTCCAATGCGGGCATCAAGGCCAGCATGGTGAGCGGGGTATCGGATGCCGGTTTCAGCACCACCGGACATCCGGCGGCGAGCGCCGGGCCGATCTTGCGAGTCGCCATTGCCGCCGGAAAATTCCACGGCGTCACCAGCACGGCAATGCCCGCCGGCTTGTGCTGTGCGACGATGCGCGCGCCGGAGGCCGGCGCCGTCGAAATCTGGCCGATGTTGCGGACGGCCTCTTCCGCGTACCAGCGGAAAAACTCGGCCGCATAGGCCACTTCGCCGCGCGAATCCGACAGCGCCTTGCCGTTCTCGAGCGTGATCAATTTGGCGAAGCGCTCGGCGTCGCGCATGATCAGTTCAAAGGCTTTACGCAGAATCTCGGCGCGCTCGCGCGGCTTGCGGCCGGCCCAGCCTTCGAACGCAGATTCAGCCGCGTCGATCGCGGCTTTCGCGTCCTCGACCGAGGCGCTCGCGACCGACGCGATTTTCCTCTCGGTCGCCGGATCGATCACGTCGAAACGGCTGCTGTCGGATGCTTTCCGCCATTTGCCACCAATCCAGAGGTCGGTCGGAACGTTGGCGAGGAGATTTTCGTACATAGTGATACCTCTTAACTCGTCATTCCGGGGTGGCGCAAAGCGCCGAACCGGGAATCCAGATGCAAGCACAGTCTCTATTTCTGGATTCCGGGTTCGCGCCTGCGGCGCGCCCCAGAATGACCAGAGCGAAGCTCAACTTCCCAAACTCCGCCGCACCGTCTCTGCAATGCGATCCGGCGTCGGCAATACAATGTCTTCCAGAATATCCGCTGCGGGCAGCGGTATATGCGGCGTGGTGATGCGGACCGGCGGGCCATCGAGATCGTAAAACGCTTCATCGGCCGCAATCGACACGATCTCGGCACCCCAGCCGCAAAGGCGCGGATTTTCCTCGACCGTGAACAGCCGGTGCGTCTTCGCCACCGAACCGAGAATCGTTTGCGTGTCGAGCGGAACCAGCGACCGCACGTCGACAACTTCGCAATCGATGCCGTGTTCCGCCTTGAGCGTCTCCGCGGCCTGAAGCGCGCGCGGCACCATCAGTGCCAGGGCGCAGATGGTGGCGTCCTTGCCCGACCGCAGGATTTTTGCGGTGCCGAGCGTGTCGACAATTTCGCCGTCCGGAACTTCGCCCTTCGTGGCGTACAGGGATTTGTGCTCGAGAAAGATCACCGGATCGGGATCGCGCACCGAGGCCGCCAGCAGGCCGATGACATCGATCGGGCTCGACGGCGCAACCACCTTGAGGCCAGGGATCATCATGCACCAGTTCTCGACGCTTTGAGAGTGCTGCGCGCCGAAACGCGAGCCCGCGCCATTGCCGGTGCGGACCACCAACGGGCACTTTGTTTGCCCGTTCGACATATAGCGGCTCTTGGGAAACTCATTGGCGATGTAATCGAAGCAAACCGCGAAGAAATCGGAGAACATGATCTCGGCGATCGGTTTCAGTCCTGTCATCGCAGCACCCATGGCCGCGCCCAGGATCGCCTGTTCGGAAATTGGTGTATCGCGCACGCGCAACGGGCCAAATTGCTCGTAGAGGCCGACCGTTGCCTTGAACACACCACCGGCTTTCGCCACGTCCTCGCCGAGGAATACTACGTCGGGGTCGCGAGACATTTCCTGAGCGATGCCGCGGATGACGGCGTCGCGATAACTCAGTTCCGCCATGCCCAGCCTCCATCGGCATAGACATCGGTGGTCAGGATATCGAGCGGTGGGTTCGGCGCAGCTTTGCAGATTTCGGTTGCGTCATCGACTTCCTTGCGAACGCTGGCGTCGATCTTTTCAATCGTTGCGTCACTGACGCCGAACTGCTTCAGCCGTTCGCGATAGATCTTGATCGGGTCGCGTAGCTTCCACTTTTCCAGTTCGCCCTCGGGACGGTATTTCGCCGGATCGGCACGCGAGTGACCACTGTGACGGTAGGTCATGCACTCGATCAGCGAAGGGCCCTCGCCGGCTCGCGCCTTCCTGAAAGCTTCTTGCGCGGTGCGATAGCATTCATCGGCGTCGTTGCCGTCAATGACGATGCGTTCAAGACCGTAGGCCGAAGCGCGATCAGCGGCCGGATGCGGCACCGCCGTGACGTCGGCGATCGGGGTGTACTCCATGTAGAGATTGTTCTCGCAGACGAAGATCACCGGCAGCTTCCAGACCGCCGCAAAATTGAGCGCCTCGTGGAAGGCGCCGATATTCGTGGTGCCGTCACCGAAGAAACAGACTGAGACATCCTTCGCGCCTTTGTATTGCGCGCGCCAGGCAGCGCCGCAGGCAATCGGAAGATGCGCCCCGATAATGGCATAGGAGCCCATCACGCCATATTCTTCCGAGGTGAGATGCATGGAGCCGCCCTTGCCACGCATCAGGCCATTGTCTCGCTGCATCAGTTCGCCCAGCACCTTTTCCACCGGCACGCCCCGCGCCAACGTGTGCGCGTGACCACGATAGGTGCAGAAGCTGAGGTCGCCCTTCTGCATGGCCTCGGCAAAACCGGCGGCGATCGCCTCCTGCCCGAGTGACAGATGACTGGTTCCCTTGACGAGATTCTGCAGGAATAGATCGTAGGCGCGCTGTTCCGCCTCGCGCAGGCGCACCTGCGAACGGTAAAGAGCCAGCCGCTTTTGCTCGCCGATATCGTCGTTTAGCCCGGAGCCGGCCTTGGCCTGCGCGCGGTCCTTTGCTGTGGCCATAAGTTATCCTCGAAAGGTCGAAATCCCAGTTTGCGCCAGAACTTAGCCTTGCCCCCGACGCTTAGGCAACCGGCGTAGAGGGTGCCGCCTTGCCCACCTTGCGCTCACGATTGAGCAAATAGAGGCCTGACGACACAACGATCAGACCACCCACGATTGTCCACCGTTGCGGCACATCGCCGAAAACTAAAAAGCCGAGCGTCGTGGTCCACACCAATTGGGTATAGATGAACGGCGCCAATACAGAGGCCGGCGCAAGGCGGTGACCCACGATCAGCAAATAATGCCCGGCGCTGCCGAGCGCGCCGATCAATACCATCAGCGCAACGATGAGGGCATTCTCCGGAGTGCTCCACACGAAGGGAATGACGGGCAGCATAGCCACCGCGCCCACCAGATTGGAGTAAAACAAGGTCGTCTCATTTGAATCGGTGCGCGCCAGCACGCGCGTGGATATCACGTAGACCGCATAACAAATGGCACTCCCGAGCGAGAGCAAGGCGGCCGGATGAAGGCCGCCAAAACCCGGCCGGGCCACTAGCAGCACGCCGAGGAATCCAACCGCAATCGCCGTCCATCGCCGCCAGCCGACCCATTCACCGAGCAGCGGCCCGCACAGCACCGCCACGATGAATGGGGTGGAAAACAGAATTGACAGTGCCTCATCGAGCTGGAGATAGCGGAGCGCGAAGAAATTCAGCGCCGTCGAAAAAAGCAGTAGAGCGGAGCGTCCTATCTGCAGGAATGGCCGGCGTGTCACCAGCATCCCCGGACGGTTTATCGGGTTCGAGATGATCAAAGCCAGCAGGAATGCGCCGGTATAGCGCGACCACACGACCTGCATCGTGTCCATGTGATGATTGAGATATTTTCCGGTCGCATCGAGGCACGCAAAGCACGCCACCGCCCCACACATCAGGGCAATACCGGTCAGCCGCTGCCGGCGAAGGAGGGCAGGATCGTTCAATAGGTCGCCCGTCCGCCGGAAATATCAAACACCGCGCCGGTCGTAAACGAACAATCCGCTGACGCACAGAAGGCGGCGAGCGCGGCGATTTCATCGACAGTGACGAAGCGGCCGCGCGGAATCTTCGACAGCATGAAGTCGATATGCTCCTGCGTCATTTGGTCAAAGATTGCCGTCTTCGCAGCCGCAGGCGTGATGCAGTTGACCGCGATGTCGTATGACGCAAGTTCCTTACCCAACGATTTTGTCAGCGCAATAACGCCGGCCTTGGATGCCGAATAAGCCGGCGCGTTCGGATTGCCTTCCTTGCCGGCAATCGAGGCAATGTTGACGATGCGCCCATAGTTCTGCGCGATCATCATCGGCGCTACGGCCCGGCAACAGTGAAACGGGCCGTCGAGATTGACGGTCAGCACATTGCGCCAGGCATCAAGCGGATATTCCCAGGTTTTCACGTTCGGCCCGGCAATACCGGCATTGTTGACGAAAATATCGATGCGCTCGAGCGCTTTGATCGTTTCGTCGCGCGCGAGCTCGACATCTTTGTAGTTGCCGACATCGACCCCGACAGCCATGACACGACCGCGCCTCTGCAAGTCGCCCGCGGTCTTTTTCGCAAACGCGAGATCACGATCCCAGATCGCCACCGCAGCGCCCGAGTCAAGGAAACGCTCGACGATTGCGCGGCCAATGCCTTGCGCACCGCCGGTGACGACCGCGTTGCGGCCGCCGAGGTCTATTTTATTGGGCATGGTCGCCTCCCTATAGAAAAGCTAGCGAAGGCCCTGGCCGATGGCGAGTGGCGAAAATGCGGGTGTGTAATGCGCATGATCTTGTGCGGACCGGCAATGTGTCGTAAATATCATGTTGTGGGGCCGGCGACGGTCGCCCCGCGCTCACAAGGCGTGAAAGCCCAAGCACCGTCTCCTTCGCTTGCGGAGGAGACCTATGCTTATTGGGCGTTAGTGAACCCGCCAGACAAACCTACATTGCGATTTCGGCGGCGTGCGCGCGGCCGATCGTCAATATGCGAATTCGGGGTTTTCGCAGCCGCCCCGTCAGATGCGACGTCGTCCATCCAAACGCTGACGGCTTTCGCTTGGGAGTAACTTATGGATGGACTGGTTCTGACGATTTTTCTCTTGGCGTCATTCTTGGGCGGCCTGACCTCAGGCGTTGCCGGCTTCGCCATGGGCCTCGTGGTATCGGGCGTCTACCTCCACTTTCTCACGCCGCTACAAAGCGCCTCCCTGATCGTTGGCTTTGGCTTTGTGACGCAGGGGTACGGCGTCTGGTCGTTGCGGCACGCAGTGCGATGGCGAAGTGCGGCGCCTTTCATCGTCGGCGGATTGATTGGCGTTCCGGCAGGCACGATGCTGCTCACTTATATAGATCCCGCCGTTATGCGTGTTGGGGTCGGCGTGCTGCTCATTGTGTACAGCATCTACAGCTTGGTTCGCCCGGCGATCAAATTGACGCATGAATACGTTTCGACCGAAGTCGGAGTTGGATTTCTTAACGGCCTGGTTGCGGGATTGACTGGCCTCGTTGGAATTGTCGTCGTGGTCTGGTGCCAGTTGCGTAACTGGCCGAAAGATGTCCAGCGCGCGATCTTCCAGCCGGTGCTGCTCGCGACCGTCTTGACCAGCACGGTATCGCTGAGCGTCGCCGGTGCCGTCACAGCCGATAAAATTGTATCTGCTCGGCCTGCCCGCCATGTTGGCCGGAACATGGGTCGGTCTCAGATTGTATGGCAGGCTCGATGACGCCCTCTTTCGCAAAATCATCCTGATTCTGTTGCTTGTGTCAGGCGTATCACTTGTCGTACCGCTCTCGATGTTTCGATAGGGAAAACCTTGTGGCCCATGTGACAGCGGGTTAAAAGATTCACGCGGGGCCTGCGACGGTCGCCCCGTACTTGCAAGGCTTGCGAGCCCAAGCACCGTCTCCTTCGTTCACGGAGGGGACCTATGCTGTCTCCGAGCTATACGATCTCACCGAAAGATGTATGGAATGCAATTGCGACGCACGACGCGTCGCAGCTTGTCGACGTCCGGCGGCGCGAGGCCTATGAGCAATCGCCGCATTTGTTGCCTGGCGCGGTCTGGCGCGACCCCGCCAAAACCACGCAATGGGCGGCCGAATTCGACACCGCGCGCCCGCTGGTCGCCGCCTGCAAGGCTGGCCACGAAATGAGCCAGATGGTCGTCGCACAGCTGCGCGACGACGGCATCGACGCGCGCGTGCTGGAAGGCGGCTACGAGGGGTGGACAAAAACGGGCTTGCCACTCGTTGCCAAATCGGAACTCGATCGTCTCGTGCCAAAACGTCCGAGCAACTGGGTGACACGCAGGCGGCCTAAAATTGACCGTATCGCCTGCCCCTGGCTCGTTCGCCGGTTTCTCGACCCGCAGGCACGCATTCTGTTCGTCGACCCGGATCAGGTTGTCGCCGTCGCGCGAGAAAGCGGCGGGGTGCCGTTCGATATCAAGGACGTCGAGCTGAGCCACGTCGGCGAACGGTGCTCGTTCGATACCATGCTCAAGCTGTTCGGACTGGAGGGCGAGCCTTCGCTGGCACGGCTTGCCCTCATTGTGCGCGGCGCCGACACCGCACGAACGGACCTTGCGGCGGAAGCAGCCGGGCTGCATGCCATATCCCTTGGTCTGTCGGCGCTTGCCGGCGACGATGATCATGGCCTGCTCGAAAGCGGTTTCATGGTCTACGATGCCCTGTTCGCCTGGCTGCGCTTTGCCGCCGACGAGAGACATAACTGGCCGGCCAAGGCGGCCTGAAAAAGCATGGCTTCGACTGAAGTGACCGCCCGGCCGAGCTTCGGCGAAGCTTTTATGGTCTGGCTCAAGATCGGCTGCATTAATTTCGGCGGGCCGGCCGGGCAAATCGCAATGATGCATCGCATCCTTGTCGACGAGAAGAAATGGATTGACGAGCCGCGCTTCCTGCACGCGCTTAACTTCTCAATGCTGCTACCCGGCCCGGAAGCGACCCAACTCGCAACTTATGTTGGCTGGGTCCTTCACGGTGTTCGCGGCGGACTCGCGGCCGGCATCCTGTTTGTCCTGCCGGGCGCCTTCGTGATGCTCGGGTTGAGCTTGCTCTATGCTTACGGCCGCGGGCTCGGCCCGATAGACGGCGCGCTGTTCGGCATCAAGGCCGCGGTGCTCGTGATCGTGATGGAGGCGCTCATCCGCATCGGCAAGCGGGCGCTGAAATCGTGGCTGCTGGTGAGCCTCGCGGCGCTCGCCTTCGTCGGCATCTTCTTTTTCGATCTACCCTTCCCGCTGATTGTCGGCGCAGCTGCGCTCGCCGGTTATGTCGCGGCAAAATCGCGGCCGGACCTGATCGGGATCGCCGGAACTCCCGCCATGGCCCTGGACCACGAAAAATACCGCTGGCGACATGCCATTCTCGCGCTCCTCATTGGCTTGACGATCTGGTGGGCACCGGTCGCACTCGCCGCGCTCACATTCGGGCCCGGCCACGTGCTGGTAGCGATCGGGCTGTTTTTTTCCAAGCTCGCCGTTGTCACCTTCGGCGGGGCCTACGCCGTGCTCGCATACATGGCGCAGCAGGTCGTACAGACACATCACTGGATGACAGCGCCGGAAATGGTGGATGGCCTCGGACTTGCCGAGACAACTCCGGGACCTCTGATCCTGGTGACGCAGTTTGTCGGCTTCCTGGCCGCCTTCCGTACGCCGGCCCCGTTTTCCCAGCTGACCGCAGGCATGGTCGGCGCGGCGCTGACGACCTGGGTAACATTTGTACCTGCGATCCTGTGGATCTTCGCCGGCGCGCCGTTCCTCGAAGAGCTGCGCGCAAACAAGCGCCTCACTGGCGCTCTCGCCGCGATCACCGCCGCGGTGGTTGGCGTCATCCTCAACCTGTCAGTATGGTTCGCACTGCACGTTCTGTTCGGCAGCGTAACCGAACATCACGCCGGCTGGCTGCGCTGGTTCGCTTTCGATCCCCTGGCGCTGGACAAGCAAGCCGCCATGCTGGCCTTGGTGGCGGCGGTGCTGGCTTTCCGCTTCCACCGCGGCATGATTGAGGTGATCATCGTGATGGCGCTCCTGGGCATAGTTACAAAGTTCTAGCGCTCACGCTTGACTGCGCTTTCGTGCCAGCGGCGCAGCACCAAATGCGATATTGCCGACAGCACGAAAAAAATCGCCACGCCTGCAAGCGACAGCAGCAGCAATGCGGCAAACATCCGTGGAATGTTGAGGCGGTAACCGGATTCGGCAATACGATAGGCAAGGCCGGAGCCTGCGCCAGCCGAGCCGGCGGCAATCTCGGCAACGACCGCGCCAATCAACGACAGGCCGCCTGCAATTCGCAAGCCGGCGAGAATTTGCGGCAGCGCCGATGGCAACTTCAAATTCCACAACAATTGCCAACGCGAAGCCTTGTACAGGTCGAACAGCGCAAGGAGATTGTGGTCGATCGAATTCAGACCCAGCGTCGTGTTGGCGAGCACCGGGAAGAACGCGACGATCCATGCACAAGCAAGCACCGCCAGCGGTTGCGGCAGGTAGATCAGCAGCAGCGGGGCGACGGCAACAATTGGTGTCACCTGGAGGATCACCGCATAGGGATAGAATGAATATTCGACCAGTCGCGACTGATTGAAGAGGACTGCGAGGCCGACACCGCCGACTGCCGCCAGCAAAAACCCTTGGAACGTCGTGAGCAGCGTCACCAGCAATGAGTGCCACAGCAGCCCGCCGTCAGAGACCAGGGTCGTCAGCACCAGCCCAGGCGCCGGAAGGACAAATGGCGGAATGGCGAAAACGCGTACGACCATATCCCAAACCAAAACGCCGGCCGCAAGCACAAGGATCGGCAAGCCGATGCGCAAGGCGCGGTCGCTCATGCCGCCTCTCCCATTGCCTTGCCCAGGGCACCCGCAACTTGCCGGCAGAAGCCGGCATATTCCGCCGACGTTCGAAAGCCTTCATCACGCGGGTACGGTACGTCGATCGCGATCTCAGCAAAAACTCGGCCCGGACGCGGGGTCATGATCACGACGCGCTGCGATAGAAAGACCGACTCGAAGACCGAATGAGTTACGAAAATCACCGTACGCCGCAACTCCTGCCACACCGACAGCAGGTCATTGTTGAGCTTGAAACGCGTGATTTCATCGAGCGCCGCAAACGGTTCATCCATCAGAAGCAATTGGGGCTCCGTGACGAGCGCGCGTGCAATCGAGGCGCGCATTTTCATGCCGCCCGAAAGTTCGCGCGGGAAGGCATCGGCAAAATCCGCAAGCCCGACCCGGGCGAGCGCCTGCGTTACGGTTGCGGTTGAGCGTTCTTTATCCATACGAGCGAGGGTAAACGGCAGCCGTACATTGGCGGCGACATTGGCCCAAGGCATCAGCGTCGGCTCCTGAAACACGAAGCCGATTTGAGCTGCACCGCTTGGCCACGCGACGGTGCCAGTTGAGGCTTTGCTAAGGCCCGCGACAATGCGCAGCGCCGTCGATTTGCCGCAGCCGGACGGCCCGAGCAGGGATACGAATTCGCCCGCGCGAACGCCGAGGTCAAAACCGCGCAGCGCAACGGTACCGCTCTCGAACGTCTTGCTGACGCCGCGTAGGGAGACGATCGCGCCGCCTGATGGTGTAGAAGGTTGAGCCATGCACTCCGTCATGCCCGGCCTTGTGCCGGGCATCCACGTCTACTTGCATTACACACTAAAGACGTGGATGGCCCGGACAAGCCCGGCCATGACGAAAACTATTTCGGCCGCAACTCGGCGCCCACGCCTTTGTTGACGAACTGCAGCGTATAGCCGCGTTTGTAGTCGATACCCGGCTTCACCACGCCGGCGCGCACCATCTTGTCGAAGAAACTTTTCCAGTGGGCATCCGTCATGGCGCCAATACCGAGCTTCACTGAGGCACCCGAGTCGACGATGCCATACTCTCTCATCTTTGCGATTGAATAAGACAGCAGCGCGTCGGTCATTTCCGGATTTTGCTTCTTGATCAGATCGTTTCCCGGCCGGCTATCGCCGTAGATGTAGTGATACCAACCAATCGCCGAAGCATCGACGAAGCGTTGCACCAGGTCGGGCTGCTTCTCCACCAGGTCGCGACGGGTTTCGATCAGCGTTGAATAGGCATCGAAGCCGCGATCGGCGAGCAAGAATACAACCGGTTTGAAGCCGCCGAGCCGCTCGACCGCAAAGGGCTCGGACGTGACATAGCCCTGCATTGCCGAATTCTTATCAGCCAGGAACGGCTGCGCATTGAAGGTGTAGGGCCTCACTTTCGAACTCATTGAAACCGAAATCGGATTTCAGCCACTGGAAATAGCTGGTCATGCCTTCCTTGGAGACAAACAGCGTGCGCGTCTTCAAATCTTCGAATTTCGTTACATCCGGGTGCGCGACGAAGACCTGCGGATCCTTCTGGAAACTCGCCGCCACCGCGACGATCGGAATGTTGTGCTCGACCGCATCGAAGGATTGCAGCGAATTGGCGCTCATAAAAAAGTCGAGCTTGCCGACCGGGAGCAGAATCCGGTTGTTCACGTTCGGGCCGCCCGGCACGATGGCCACGTCGAGCCCGTACTTCCTGTAGGTCCCGTCGGCGACCGCCTGGTAGAAGCCGCCGTGCTCGGCCTCCGCCACCCAATTGGTGCCGAAGCGGACGTGGTCCAGCGCGTGCGCCGGGGCTGCCCCTGCCAGGGCAGCAAAGCTCAATAAAATCAGCGCGATTTGAGTCATTTGAGCAGTGTGTCACCGGGCGACCCAAGCGGGCAACCACGGGTCAATTCGCTTTGAACCTTTCCCGGAACGGCCACGACCAATTGGTATCGCGGCCAATGCAGGCCGCTCCAGATTAACCGGATGGAGACCGCCATGACCAAGTCCAGGATCACCGCAGTGGCACTGACCGCCCTCATTTTGACCGCCACCCTCGCCGCCACCAGTGGCAGCGCCCAGGCTCACTCGCATCTCGGCTGGGGCATCGGCGCCGGCTTTGCCGCAGGCGCGCTGATCGGCGCGGCCGCGGCGTCAACCGGACCGGTGTACGTGACCCCCGGTTATCGCGATTGCCGCCTGGTCGAGCGCTACGACCGCTGGGGCAATGTCCGCCTCATACGCGTGTGCGACTACTGATTTCACCCGCTGAGATCGGCGCCTGCCCCTCGTCCATCCTCGCGCCGATCTTTTGAAGACCCGCCCGGCATGTCCCCGTCCGGGCGGGTCACTTCTTTAACTTAGTATCTCATCACCGACCGCACACCCACGACCTGGGCGTCGGGATAGCGGATGCCCGTGCCGCTCGGATGCCAGATGGATGTATAAACGGGCTGCACGGTCCAGCCCGGTATAATCTGGGCAACGTAAGTCAGCTCGAGGTTGATTTCGTAATCACGTGGCGGCGTTGCCAGCGTGCCGTAATTGATCTGATCCTGATCAAAGGCACGTATGCTGTTGGAGAAACTTGAATAGATTACGCTCGCGCCGAAATTATCATTTGGACGCTGCGGAATCATGCCGGCAAAAACGATTCCGCTGTCAATCTCGAAATTGACCAGGTTGCGGTCCGACGGGCTGATCGAGGAGCGGTTGAAAATCGAAATGCCACTGTCTCCAGTGCCGCCATTCGGGCGGTAGATCTGTTGATCGATAACCCCGTAAACACCGTAGTCGCCGCGATGCATCAGCGGCATGCCGCTGCTCGACGGGCTCGCCAGCAACATGCCGGTGTTATCGAAACGCTGGTCGGCAAACTTGCCGAGATGGCCCCATCCGCCGATTTTCATCGTCCGCGCCAGACCTGTATCGTCCTTGCCGCGATTCCAGCGAAACTGCAATTCACCGATCATGAAGGCCGGGTCGCGCAGCCGAAAACTCACGCCATAGAGATTGCAGGTGTCGGGATCGTCGCCAGGACACGGTCCGGCCGGATCGCCGTTGAAAATGGCGAACAAAAGCGACGCATCTTTGGGAAACTCGTACTTGATGCGCGCACCCAGTGCCGACAGCGGATAGGCAGGGCCACCGCCCGGCAGATTCACGGCCGTGATCGTCGGCCAGTCACTTTGCAGGAAAATCTGGCTAAGGTCGCTGTAGAAAAATTCAGCATCAGCCGCGAGCTGGCCAATTCTGAAATTGACGGGCCCGGCCCAGCGCTCAACCCATAATTCCGAAAGTCGCACGGTTGGCGTTGCTTCAATCGCGGCAATTGTGTTCATGCCGCCGACATAGTCACGCCGGATACGGCCGGTGTTATAAATTCCAAACGCGTTGGCGTAGAACGTCCAGTCCTTCCAACCGGCGAATTTTTCAAGATCGATATAGAGCTGCGCTTCCAGCTTGCCCTGGTCGATGGCGCCGCGCCGGATTCCGCCGGACAGGCTGCCCAGAACATCGTTGGTGTAGATCAGGCTGTACGTAATGCCGTGGTCGAAAAGTTGCTTGCGGCCTCCCGACGCGTCGCCATTTTGCGGCAGGCTTGTCGCAATCGAAGGTTCGGTAATGCCATGCGCGCCTGGCGTATCCTCGGCCAATGCCGGTGCGACGCCGAAGCTGGTGGCCGCGACTATGGCACAGCGAATTGGACAGCGACGTAATCTCATACCGACTGAAACGGGCCTATATTGCACTGCACCAAATGGCCATAAAGCATAGCCTGCGATGGGCCGTTTGCAATTTTGTCGGCGAAAAAAATAGCCTGAAATCCCGACTCGGCGACCTTTACGCGGAGGTCCCGCCTCTTGCCGTGCTGAGACCGTCTAATTTCAGCGCCTGCCCTCCAGCCCGACAGTTTACCCAGCTTGAAATCTTTATTTCGCGGTAATGCCGCTACGCCACGTCAATTCACTATAACGCTCGCGATTAGGGAACTTTGGGGACTCGTAATTCCTTGGTGCAGTTCATTACCACGACGATGGCGCGGTTTGCGCAGCCGCTGGCAATTACACGCAACGGAGCGATTGCCGTTGCTGCGCTGATTTTTTGTACCTGGCTGGCGGTGAACGCGACCACGCGGGCGCCCGGTGCAGACAAAGCCGCCGAGCCGGATAAGGCAACGCTGGGACGCCGCGAGGGCGCCGCATATTATCCCACCCCGAAACAATGGGCCTCGCTCGCCATTGCTCCGATCACCGACGTCGTGTTCCGTACCGAGCATTTGACCGAAGGCAAGATCGCTGTCGACGAAGACCGCGCGACGCTGGTCTTCTCGCCGTACTCCGGCCGCGTGATCAAGTTGCTTGCCAAGCCGGGCAACTCCGTGAAAGCGGGCCAGCCGCTTTTCGTCGTGGAAGCGCCGGACATGGTGCAGGCGCAAAACGATTTCATCACGACGATCTCCGGCCTGAACAAGGCCAAATCGGCGCTCGAACTCGCAAAAATCGTCGAACAGCAAAACAAGACACTCTTTGATTCGCACGCTGGCCCGCTGCGCGATCTTCAGCAATCGCAAGCCACGACACGCGCGGCGGAGAACGACCAGCGTTCTGCTCAGACCTCGCTCGAGGTGACGCGCAATCGTTTGCGTATTCTCGGGATGACCGACGATGAAATCGCCAAATTCGGCGAGACCGGCGCCGTCAGCCCACATATGACGATCTATTCGCCGATTGCCGGCACGGTCATTCAGCGCAAGGTCGGTCCCGGCCAATATATCAATACCTCATCGCAGAATACGAGCGCGAGCGATCCTACTTTCGTCATCGGCGATCTGTCGACAGTCTGGCTGATTGCTTATGTACGCGAAACCGAAGCGTCGAATGTGCGCGTCGGCCAGGCGCTGAATTTTTCCGTCGTGGCGTTCCCGGATCGCATATTTACGGCGAACATCACGTATGTCGCGACGTCGCTCGACGCGTCCACGCGACGACTGCTGGTCCGCGCAACACTGGACAACAAGGAAGGACTGCTGCGTCCCGAAATGTTCGCCAGTGTGAAGATCCTGACCGGCGAAGGAGACAAGTCGCCGGCAGTGCCGCGCGACGCCGTTATCTTCGACGGAAAATCCGCCCACGTCTGGATCGCACGGAAAGACCAGTCCGTGGAAAGGCGCGATATCAAAACCGGCATCAACAACGGGTCGATGATCCAGGTTGTCGATGGCCTGCACGAAGGTGAGAACGTCGTGAGCAAGGGCGGCTTGTTCGTCGACCGCGCTGCCGCCGGAAGCTGACAGATCCATGTTGCGTAGTCTGATGTCGTTCTGCCTGTCGCGGCGGCCGCTGGTGCTGGTCGCCTACGCCGCTTTTATCGGCGTCGGCTACGCTGCTTTCACGACAATGAATGTCGAGGCCTATCCCGACCCGGCGCCGCCGATCATCGAGATCATCGCGCAATATCCCGGCCAGTCGCCCGAAGAAGTCGAACGTTATGTAACCATTCCGCTGGAGATCGCGGTCGCCAGCACGCCCGGTCTCACTTACATCCGCTCAAACACCGTGTTCGCGCTCGGCTTTATCCGCCTGCAATTCGAATACGGCCGCGATTACAATTTCGTGCGCCAGCAGGTCACCAATCGCCTGAAGGATGCCACGCTGCCGGCCGTCGTTACGCCGGTCATTTCGCCGGCCGGCGGCATCAGTGAAATCCTGCGCTACCAGCTCAAGGGTCCGCCGGGTATGGACCTGATCCAACTCAAGACGCTGCAGGACTGGGTTGTCGAACGCAAATTGCGCATCGTGCCGGGGGTCGCCGACATCTCGCCGCTGGGGGGCAAGACCAAGGAATACCAGGCCGAGATCGACCTCGACCGCATGCGCGCCTACGGCCTGACCTTGCCGCAAATCATCAACGCGATCTCCACGAGCAACGCCAATGTCGGCGGGCGCACCATTGCGGTGGGCGAACAATCGGTCAATGTACGCGGCGTCGGCGTCCTTGGTTCAATCAGCGACATCAACAACATTGTGGTGAGCCAGCAAGGCGGCTTGCCTGTCGTCCTATCGGACATCGCGCACAACCAGATCGGCTTCACGCCGCGCCTGGGAATTGCGGCTCGCGATGATCAGGATGACATTTTGTTCGGTATCGTGCTGATGCAGAAACTCGAGCGAACAATGGACGTGGTGACGCGCGTTCGCGCGGCCATCGAACGCATCAACACCGACGGCAGTCTGCCGCCGGGCGTCAGGATCCAGCCATACTATGATCGCGGCGATCTCGTCGCGATCACGGTGCGCACCGTGATGCACAATATGCTGTTTGGCATCGCCCTGATCTTCCTTATTCAATGGATATTTCTCGGCAATCTGCGCTGCGCTCTGATCGTATCGGCAACCATTCCGGTCGCGCTGTTCCTTGCGGTCATCATCACAGTCTTGCGCGGAGATTCGGCCAATCTACTGTCGGTCGGCGCCATCGATCTCGGCATAATCGTCGATGGCACCGTCATCATGGTGGAAAACATCTTCCGCCATCTTGCGCACCACGCCGCGCGTCATCCATCGGATGCAAGCCGTGGCGACAGGCTGCACCGGATTCTGGCGGCGGCAGTCGAGGTCGACAAGCCGATCTTCTTCTCGGTCGTCATCACCATCGCCGCCTTCCTGCCGCTATTTACGATGCAAGGCGTGGAAGGCCAGATCTTCGGGCCAATGTCGCGCACGTATGCCTATGCACTGCTTGGCGCCGTGATCGCGACGTTCACCGTCACGCCGGTGATGTCATCGCTCCTGCTGCCCGAGAAGGTGAGCGAAGTCGAGACCTTCCTCGTACGCAAACTCCGCGTCGTGTATCAATACGTACTTGGGCTTGCCGTGCGCAACGCCCGCACGGCAGCAATGGTTGCTTTGGCCTTTCTCGTCGTCTGCGGCGGGCTCGGCATGCGACTCGGCACGGAATTCCTGCCCAAGCTCGAAGAAGGCAATCTCTGGATCCGCGCCCTGCTCCCACCCACGATTACGCTCGATGCCGGCCGTGAGACCGTCAACAAGATCCGCAAGCTCATTGCCAGTTATCCGCCCGTACGAACCGTCGTATCCGAGCAGGGCCGCGGCGAGGATGCCACCGACCCGGACGGGTCATTCGTCGCTGAATTCTTCGTGCCACTGAAGCCGTTCGAGGAATGGCCAAACGGCCTCACCAAGCCAAAGCTCGTGAAGGAGATGGCGGCCCGCCTTGAAAGCGAATTCATCGGCATCGATTTCAACTTCTCCCAATACATCCAGGACAACATCGAGGAAGCCGTCTCAGGCGTGAAGGGCGAGAACTCGGTCAAGATCTTTGGCCGCGATCTGGCCGAACTCGAACGCCTGTCGAAAGCGGTTCAGGATGAGCTCGCCAAGGTGGCGGGCGTTGCTGACGCCGGCGCGTTCAATCTGCTGGGCCAACCCAACCTCGTGATCCAGGTCGATCGCCCCAAGGCGGCTCGCTACGGCATCACTGTGAGCGACATGAACACAGTCGTTCAGGCTGCGATCGGCGGCCAGGAGGTCACTCGCATCTACGAAGGCGAAATGAACTTCCCCCTGACGGTGCGGCTCGCGGCGCAGTATCGCGACAACATCGACGCCATCCGCTCTGTTCCGGTGGCCTTGCCGAACTCCGATCCGAAATCGCCCACCACGTACATCGCGCTTGGTGACGTCGCCGAAGTGCGGCTGGAAACCGGAACGGCCTACATCTACCGACAGAACACCGAGCGCTTCGTACCGATCAAATACAGCGTGCGCGGCCGCGACCTCGGATCGACGGTTGCCGAAGCGCAGGCGCGTATCGCCAAGAATGTCCAGCTGAAGGAAGGCTACCGGCTGGAATGGTCGGGTGAATTCGGCGCACTGGTGGAAGCGAAGAAGCGCCTTGCGATCATCGTGCCGCTCAGCCTGCTGCTGATCATGATGCTGCTTTATAGCCTGTTCAATTCCGTGCGCGACAGCCTGATCGCATTGTGCGGCATTCCGTTCGCGGCTTGCGGAGGCATTCTCGGGCTCTACCTGTTCGGGCTGAACGCCAGCGTGTCTGCAGCGGTCGGGTTCATTTCCTTGTTCGGGGTCTCGGCCATGGATGGCATCCTGCTCGTGTCGTACATCCGCCGCCGCCTGGATGAGGGGTTTGGCAAGGAAGAGGCCATCATCGGCGCTGCCCAGGCTCGCATGCGCCAGATCTTCATGACGGGCTTGTCCGCCTGTATCGGCCTGGTACCGGCCGCGATTTCCACGGGCATTGGCTCGCAGGTGCAGCAACCGCTCGCCTGCGTGATCGTCGGCGGCATGCTGCTGTCGCCGATTTGCAGCTTGCTGGTGATCCCGACAATCGCGCGTCTCGCCATGCCGACCGTGCGACGGTCGGCACCGGCACGCCGCGGCGCCGCAGCCCAGCCGGGACCCGCCGAATAGCGCCAATTGGCTATCTTGCGGAAATCCCGCAGGTTTGTATTGATAATCGAACAATAAAACAGCCGTGGCCAAGCGCTCAATGGCGCTGGCCGCCCAGAACATAACTCTCAGGGAGGATGATCATGCCGCTTGCAAAAGCTTTCTTTGCATTTGTTTTTGCCGCCGTCCTGTCGGTCGGAACAGCCGCTGCGCAAACCGAGATCAAATTTGGGCATGTCGGCGCGCCCGGCTCGCTGTTTGCGCAATCCGCCGACTTATACGCGCAGCGCGTCAACGCCAAGCTGGGTAGCAAGGCCAAGGTCGTGGTCTATGGTTCGAGCCAGCTCGGGGGCGACGGCGAACTCCTAAAGAAGCTTAAACTCGGCACTGTCGATCTGGCGTTGCCATCGACGGTGATGACGTCGGTTGCGCCGGAATTCGGCGTATTCGAAATGCCGTATCTGGTGCAGGACCGTGGTCATGCCGCGCGCATCGCCAAGGAAGTCGTGCATCCGATCCTCGGACCAATTGCTGAAAAGGCCGGCTACCATATCCTCGGCGTATGGGAGAACGGTTACCGCGAAATCACAAATAGTAAGCGGCCGATAGTCAAGCCAGCGGATCTGCAGGGCATCAAACTGCGCGTGCCGGGCGGCGTGTGGCGCGTGAAGATGTTCAAGGCCTATGGCGCCAGCCCGAGTCCGATGGAACTCAAGGAAGTGTTCGTAGCTTTGCAGACCGGCGTGATGGACGGGCAGGAAAACCCGTTGACGCAGATTTATTCGCAGAAATTCCAGGAAGTGCAGAAGTACTTGTCTCTGACCGGCCATGTTTATACGCCGGCCTATCTCACTGCCGGCGCGAGCTGGTCGCGACTACCGCCAGACGTGCAGAAGATTCTCGCCGACACCGCGAAAGAAGTGGAGCCGGACATCCTCAAGCTCGCCGCCAAGCTCGACGGCGAGTTGATCGGCAAGATGAAGCAGTCGGGCATCCAGGTGAACGAGGCCGACAAACCAGCCTTCGTCGCCGCCAGCAAGGAGGTCTACGACGAGTTCTCCAAAGAAGTGCCGACCGGCAAGATGCTGATCGACAAGTCGCTTGCACTGGCGAAGGGGAAATAACAATAATTTACGCGCCGGGCTTTGTCGGCCCGGCGCTCCTTTGCTAGCGTCTCGCGCTCAGTCCCGGCCGGCCCTTTTCATGAACCTGTCCACGCTTTATCGCCTTTACGATCGCGTGCTCGAAGCGATTGCGGCCGCGCTGATGGCTATTGTCACACTGATCATCGTCGCCGGCTTTTTCTTTCGGTGGATTGGCTATTCTCTGGTCTGGTACGACGAAATCGGTGCGATCTCGTTGTGTTGGCTGACTTACTATGCCGGGGCACTGGCCGCGCTCCGCGGCGCCCATATCGGGTTTCCCGGCCTCGTCAATGCCTTGCCGGCACATCTTCGCGTTGCCGTAACTTTCCTTGCGTCTGCCATCACCATCTTCTTCTTCGGCCTGCTGGCGGTAACCGGCATCGCGGTGGTGCGAATCCTGAAAGGCGACACGCTAGTCTCGCTGCCCGATGTCCCGTTACAGGTGACGCAGTCGGTAATCCCCATCACTGCCGTGCTGTTCGTCATCGCCGAACTGATCCGCCTGCCCGGTCTGTTGCGCGAGGCACGACGCGGACCGCTGGTCGACCACGAGATCAAGGAAGCACTCGAGTCAGTTGGCGTCGATCCGACGGAACCTGCTGAAAAGGCGTTGCCGACATGACGATCGGGCTGATGCTGATCGGAATGTTCGCGCTGGTGCTGATCAATGTGCCGGTCGCGGTCGCACTCGGCGTGGTCGCGGTGGCCGCGATCTGGATCGCTCAGGGCGCGATTATGCTGCCGAATGTCGCCTTGGTGATGTTCGAAGGCGCCACCAATTTCCCGTTGCTGGCGGTGCCGCTTTTCATCTTCGCCGGCGGAATCATGAACGCGTCGACTATTTCCCGCCGGCTTATCAATCTCGCAAGCGCCATGCTCGGCTTCATTCGCGGCGGTCTGGCGATGGTGACGGTCGGCGCCTCGATGTTCTTCGCGGAGATTTCCGGCTCCGCGGTCGCCGGCGTCGCCGCGCTCGGCACCTTGCTGATCCCGGCAATGAAGTCGCGCGGTTATTCGAAGGAATTCGCGGCAGCAATCTCGTCTTCGGCCGCCAGTCTCGCCATTATCATCCCGCCGTCGATTCCC
Organism: uncultured Alphaproteobacteria bacterium; assembly: GCA_963815055.1. GTDB lineage: Bacteria > Pseudomonadota > Alphaproteobacteria > Rhizobiales > Xanthobacteraceae > Pseudolabrys. The sequence goes on from CAWFEU010000008.1 coordinate 229,947, forward strand.
ATGATCCTCTACGCCGCCATGGCGGAGGAATCGGTGGTGAAGATGTTCGTGGCCGGATTCATCCCGGGTATTCTTGGTGGGCTTTCGCTGATGGCCCTGTGCTACTACTACGCTTGGAAGAACGACTTTCCGGTCGAGCAGCGCTTCTCGCTAAAACGACTGGTGCAGGCGACCAAGGAAGCATCGTGGGCGCTGCTGTTGCCGGTGATCATCCTCGGCGGCATTTTCGGAGGATTCGTCACAGCCACAGAAGGCGCCGCGGTCGCGGTGGTCGCCGCTCTGTTCATTTCAATTTTCATCTACCGCGACCTGAAATTGAAAGCGCTTTACCGGGCGCTGGTGGATTCAGCGCTACAGACAGCGGTAGTGATGCTGCTGGTCGCCAGCTCCGCACTGATCGGCGTATTCCTGACCGAAAGCCAACTGCCGCAAACGCTTGCCAAGTCAATCGTCGGAGTCACCAGCAATCCCTATATGGTTCTGCTGCTGCTCAATATCTTCTTTCTGGTCCTGGGCATGTTCTTGCATTCGGCGGCGGCGATCATTCTAACCGTGCCGATCGTCATGCCGCTGGTGCACCAGGTCGGCATCGACCCAATCCATTTCGGCTTGGTGCTGACGCTTAACCTCGCTATCGGGCAGCAGACGCCGCCGGTTGCCTCGGTCCTGATCGCGGCCTGCTCGATCGCCAAATCCGATATCTGGGAAACCACCAAGGCCAACCTTGGCTTCATCGCGGTGCTGGTCGGCGTGTTGATGCTGTGCAGCTACGTGCCCTGGTTCTCGCTCGTGCTGATAAAGGTGTTCTACGGCGGCTAGGGCGCCCCGCCAGCGACTTCCGCGCGCACGATCTCGGCACCCAGCACCATCGCCTGCATTTTCCCGAATGCCACCTCGCGCGGCAGGTATTTCATGCCGCAATCGGGCGCAATAACGATGTGGCCGGCAGGAGCATGCGGCAACGCGTTGCGGATGCGCGCGGCGACGATCTCCGGGGTCTCGACGGTCATGTCGGACAGGTCGATGACGCCAAGGATGATAGTTTTCGACGGCAACCGCTCCAGAACGTTGAGATCGAGTTTGGGCTGGGCCGCCTCGATCGAGACTTGCGCCGCTTTCGAACCTTCCAGTTCAGGCAGAAACGAGTAGCCCGCCGGCTTGTCGTGAACGACGGCCGCATAGCCGAAGCACAAATGCACCGCTACCGTGCCGGTCACGCCATCAAGCGCGCGGTCGAGCGCCTTCAACCCGTATGCGCGTGCCTTGTCGGGATGCTGCTGCATCCACGGCTCGTCGATCTGCACGACGTCGGCACCTGCCGCAAACAGGTCCTTGATCTCCTCGTTCACCGCCACCGCGTAATCGAGCGCCATGGCTTCCTCGGATTCATAGAATTCGTTTTGCGCCTGCTTCGACATTGTGAAGGGGCCCGGCACGGTCATCTTCACGGCCTTTTTCGTATTTGCCCGCAGGAATTGCAGATCGCGGAGCTCGACCGGATATTTTCGGCGAATCTTTCCGGTGGCACGTGGAACAGGAATCGGCTTGCCGCTCCGGTTCAAGGTCGAGCCGGGATTCATTGTATCGACACCTTCGAGCGCGGTCGCGAAGCGGTTGGAATAGCTTTCGCGCCGTTGCTCGCCATCGGTGATGATATCAAGCCCGGCACGTTCCTGATCGCGGATGGCAAGAAGGGTCGCCTCGTCCTGTTTCGCTTCCAGCGCTTTCGGTTCGATCAACCAGAGATCGTCCATTCGCACACGTGGCACCATCTTTGAAAGGCGCGCACGGTCGATCAGCCAGTCCGGCTGCGGATAGGACCCTACGAGGGACGTCGGAAATACCTTGGCCGGCATTTTTACCTTCCGCTGTCATGGCCGGGCATAGCCGTTGGAAGAACGGCGTCGCTTAGCTCGCCTATGTCCCGGCCATCTCGCTTAGGATCGCACATTGCGCTCCTAAGCGGGATGCGCGGGTCAAGCCCGCGCATGACAAATGAGAGTCAGCGTTCCGTGACCGCACCAGCTGCCGCAACGCTCATTGCCATCACACGGGCGACGTGGACCGTCGCCCGTTTGGTGCCATCGTGAATCTGATGCCGGCATGATGTGCCGTCGGCCACGATCAACGCATCGGCCGGAGCCCTGCGCACCGCGGGCAGCAAGGACAGCTCTCCCATCTTTTGGGAGACGTCGATGGTCTCGGCGTCATAACCGAAGCTGCCGGCCATGCCGCAACAGCTCGAACTCGATTGTCTCGACGGATAGCTGCGGGATCAGCCGGAGCGCGCTCTCGACCGCACCCATGACGTCGAACGCTTTCTGATGGCAATGACCGTGCAGCAGCGCTTTCTTCGGCAAAGGACCGAGCGGCAAATTCAGATGACCTTGCCTGTGCTCGCGCGCAATGAATTCCTCGAACAGGAGGGCGTTTGCGGCCAGGTCGTCGACCGCCTTGCCTTTGAGCAGCGCCGGCAATTCGTCGCAGAACGTGAACAGGCAGCTCGGTTCGAGGCCGACGACCGGCACACCGCGCGCAACATAAGGCGCCAGCGCATCCAACGTGCGCTGCATTTCGCGCCGGGCCTCGTCGACCAGGCCGACCGAGAGAAAGGTGCGGCCGCAGCACAGCGGCCGCTCGTCGGGATCCGCCGGGAACGGCGCATGGATGCGATAACCGCCGGCCAACAGCACACTGAGCGCATCGTCCAGATTTTCCCGCTCGAAATAACGATTGAACGTATCCGCAAACAACACAACTTCACGCGCGCGGGCGTTTTCGTCTCGGGTCGTATAGCGCCAATCTGAGCGATCACAATAAGTATCCTTGCGCCATTTGGGCAGGCTGCGGCGGGACGAGAAGCCGGCAATCAGTTCTGATGTCTTGCGCAAGAATGTGCCGCGATCCCGCAAATTGAAAAACTGATGCCAACGCGCAGCGTAAGGTGCGTAATGCGGCAGAAAACCCACAAGCTTGTCGTGCAGGCTGAGTTCGAACTTTGCGGCCCGTGCGGCCTGTACTTCGATTTTCATGCGCGCCATGTCGACGCCGGTCGGACACTCGCGACGGCAGGCTTTGCAGGACACGCAAAGCTTCAATGTCTCGGCCATTTCGTCGGAAATGAGCGCGGCTGACCCAAGTTGTCCGCTGATGGCCAGCCGCAACGTATTGGCGCGTCCACGCGTGACGTCCCGCTCATCGCGGGTGACACGATAGCTGGGACACATTACGCTGCCCGTCAGTTTGCGGCAGGCGCCGTTGTTGTTGCACATCTCGACGGCGCCCTGAAAGCCGCCGCCAGCGCCCGGATAGGCCGACCAGTCGAGAAGCGTCTTGACCGGCTCGCCGTGATAGCCGGGCGCGTAACGGAAAAGATCGCGGTCGTCGAACCTTGGCGGCCGCACGACTTTGCCCGGGTTATACAAGCCTCTCGGATCGAAGCGGTCCTTTACCTCCTCAAAAGCACGCGCGAGCCGTGAGCCGAACATCGGCTCGTTGAACTCGGAGCGCACCAGCCCGTCGCCGTGCTCGCCGGAATGTGACCCCTTGTACTCACGCACCATCGCGAAGGCCTCTTCGGCAATCTCGCGCATGGCGTGAACATCTTTCTCCTGCCGGAGATTGAGGATCGGACGAACGTGCAGACAGCCGGAGCCGGCATGCGCATACCAAGTGCCGCGCGTGCCGTGTCTTTCGAATATCGCCCCAAGGCGCGTGGTGTAGTCGGCGAGATGCTCGAGCGGCACGGCGCAGTCTTCGACAAAGGAAACCGGCTTACCTTCCTCCTTCATCGACATCATGATGTTGAGACCGGAAGTCCGCACATCGGTGATCGCGGCCTGCAATTCCGGATTGAGCACCTCGACGACGCCACCCCATTTCGCCCCAGTCTTGTCCCAGCCAAAACCGAGATCGCCCATCAAGTCCTTAAGCTGCTGCAACATGCGCAGATTGACTTCTTGATCATCCTCGCCGAATTCGACCAGCAGGATCGCCTCCGGCGTTTCGCGCACGAATTTGTCGAGCGTCGGCTGGAAAATCGGAATTTGGCGCGCAAGCCCGATCATCGTGCGATCAATCAATTCGACGGCAATCGGCTTGAGTCGCACGATGTGCTGCGCCGAGTTCATCGCCTCGTAAAAACTTCCGAAATGACAGGCCCCGACGGCGCCGCGGCCGAGCAGCGGCGACAGCTTCAGTTCGATGCGAGTGGAAAAGGCAAGCGTGCCTTCGCCGCCGACCAGCACATGTGCAAGATTGACGTCATTCTTGCCGGGAACCAATGCATCGAGATTGTAGCCACCGACGCGACGCTGGACTTTCGGAAAGCGCGCCGCGATCTCGTCGGCCTCCCGTGTGCCGATCGCAAGCAGTTCCTTGACGAGCGGCCGCAGCGGCGCCGGCACATCCTTGAGGTTGCCGCCGATGCGGCCGAAATGTGCAAGCGTGCCGTCCGCGAGCAGCGCCTCGATCGAGACCACATTGTCGCGCATGGTGCCGTAGCGCATTGAACGGCCGCCACAAGAGTTATTGCCGGCCATGCCGCCGATCGTCGCACGCGAGGAAGTCGAGATATCGACCGGAAACCAAAGCCCATGTGGCTTGAGCTGACGGTTGAGATCATCAAGCACGATGCCGGGCTCGACCGTGCAACGCGCGCGTTTGACGTCAAGATCGAGAACGCGCGTGAGATACTTCGAGCAGTCGACCACAAGCGATTCGCCGACCGTCTGGCCGGCCTGCGACGTTCCGCCGCCGCGCGCCAATACCGTCGCCCCCTCGGACCGCGCAATTGCAATCGTCCGATCGGCTTCTTCGATGGTGCGCGGGGCAACCACGCCAATCGGCATAATCTGGTAGTGGGACGCGTCCGTGGCATAGCGCCCGCGCGTGAATCGGTCGAATTGCACCTCGCCGGTCAATTCGGCCTTTAGCCGCCGTTCCAGACCGGGCATGACTACCGGCAATTTTCTTATCCTTTTTGGGCTGCGCTAAGCCTATGCATAAGGACTAGATAGCCCTGCGGAAAACCGCTTGACCGCAATGTTACATTCATAGTTCAACGCCACAAGCGCCGCTCCCTCGCCGGGACGCGCCCGTGGCCAAGCCACGCCAATTCCCGAAAAGCTGCCGTTCAGGAGCGGACTTCTCTATGGCTAAGAATTCCTCGCGCACGGTTGGTCGTCATTTTCTCCATATTCCGGGGCCCTCACCGCTCCCGGATCGCGTTCTGCGGGCGATGGACACGCCGATCATTGATCATCGTGGCCCTGAATTCGCCAGGCTCGCGAAACGCTGCCTCGAGGGCATCAAGACCATTTTCAAGACCACCAATCCGGTCATCATCTATACCGCGACCGGAACAGGCGCCTGGGAGGCCGCGCTCGTCAACACGCTGTCGCCAGGCGACAAAGTGCTGATGGTTGAGACCGGCCAGTTCGCGATGCTGTGGAAGAAGATGGCCGAGCGCATCGGCCTCAAGCCCGAATTCATCACCACCGACTGGCGCCACGGCGCCGACCCGAAGGCGATCGAGGCCAGACTGCGCGAAGATAAGGCCAAGGAGATCAAGGCTGTCTGCATTCTGCATAACGAGACATCGACCGGCGCGCTTACCCCGATCGCCGAGATCCGCAAAGCGATCGATGCCGCGGGGCATCCCGCGCTGTTCATGGTTGACACAATCTCTTCGCTCGCTTCCGCCGACTATCGCCACGATGAATGGGGCGTCGACGTCTCCGTCGGTGGCGCGCAGAAGGGCCTGATGCTGCCGCCCGGCATGTCGTTCAACGCGGTGAGCGACAAGGCGCTGACGGCCAACAAGACGGCCAGAATGCCGAAATCGTTCTACGCGTGGGACGAAATGATCGCGATGAACAAGATCGGCTTCTTCCCCTACACGCCGGCAACGCAGATGCTGCATGGCCTCGCGACCGGCATTGAGATGCTGCACGAGGAAGGCCTCGACAACGTGTTCGCTCGTCACGACCGGCTGGCCGAAGCAACCCGCCGCGCGGTCAAGGCATGGGGACTGGAAAACCTGAACAAGAATGCCAGCCAGGTTTCGCCGACCATCACCGCCGTGCTGCTACCGGAAGGCCACGATGCCGACAAGTTCCGCGCGCTTGCGCTTGAGACTTTCAATATTTCCTACGGCGCGAGCTTTGGCGCCTATGCCGGCAAGTACTTCCGAATCGGCCACCTCGGCGATCTTAACGATGGCATGTTGCTCGGCGCGCTCGGGATTACCGAAATGGCGCTCGCACTTGCGGGCGTGCCGTTCAAGAAAGGCGGCGTGCAAGCCGCAATGGACTATCTCGTCTCCGCGCACGGCGCCGCAACGAAGCAGGCGGCGGAGTAGAATTTCCGCCTCTCAACCTGTCATCGCCGGGCTTGACCCGGCGATCCATGGCGTCTCTCAACAAAATAGATCTGTAAGGCCCGCTCGTTACGCGCTTCATCATGGATGCGCGGGTCAAGCCCGCGCATGACCGCCGTGGGATTTTTCCTCGCTTTCATTGAAAACGCGCGCCACGAAAACCGAGATCGCCTTGAGCGTCGCTTCCGGCGCCTCGCGCTGCGGCGAATGGCGCGCGCCCGGCAACAGCGCGACCTCGACCGGGCAATAGCATTCCTGCTGCGCGGTTTCGATCTGTTTCACCGTGCCGTACTGATCTTCCTCACCCTGCACGACGAGCACCGGCACCCGAATATACGCGAGGAATTCGGTGATATCCCATTTGCGGAAGTCCGGATCGAGCCAGGCATCATTCCAGCCGCGGAACGCGTTGTCGACGTCTGCGTGCCAACGCACAAGGCGCGTGCGCAAATCGCCGGTTTCATAGGCTTTCTTTGCTTCGACGATCGAAGCGATGCCGGGATCCTCTGTGAAGAAATGCGGCGCGATCAGAACGAGCCCGCCGACCCGATGATCCTGGTGACTGCCGGCGTAAATCGCAGCCATGGAAGCGCCGTCACTGTGGCCGATCAGTAACCCGCGCCGGAGACCGATCGCATCGAGCAACTGCGGCAGAGTTTCGCGCGCCTCGTCATGCATGTAAGAGAGCGGCCGCGGCAGCGTCACCGGCGATGATTTGCCGTATCCCACGCGCGAGTACGCGAAAACACCGAGACCGGTTGCGGCGGAAAGCCTTTCGGGAAAATCGCCCCAGAGGCCGACGCAGCCGAGACCTTCGTGCAGCAATACCAGCGTCGACGCGGCGTCGGGTTGCGGGCCGACAAAACGGTACTCGAGTTTCTGCGTGCCGATTTCGAGGAAGCCGGAGGCGTCTAAAGGCATTTCACGTCATCCGCTGAAGCGCAGCGATCTCATTTCCCTTCTCCCCTTGTGGGAGAAGGTGCATAGCGAATGCCTCCGGCATTCGCGCACTTTGCGCCAAGAACGGCCAGCGCAGCGCGCTGGCCTATGGCGGAGGCGAAGCCGAGCGATGGCGGATGAGGGGTCGGCGTTTCGTGGGGCACTGACCCCTCACCCGGCTCGCGCTCCGCTATCGCTCCCGCGCGAGCCACCCTCTCCCACAAGGGGAGAGGGGACAAGTGGCAATGCCGTGTGCAGCTCAACGCTGCCCCTCCGCCCTCAACTTGAAGCGCTGAATCTTGCCGGTGGCGGTCTTCGGCAGGTCTTTGCGAAATTCGATCCAGCGCGGATATTTGTAGGGTGCAAGCTTCTGCTTGCAGTGCTCCTGCAAAGCCAGGATCAGCGCCTCGTTCGCCTTGTCAGGTGATTTCAGAACCACGAAGGCCTTCGGCTTGATCAGCTTCTGCTCATCATTCCAGCCGACGACTGCGGCTTCCAGCACATCGGGATGCGACGAGAGCGCAGCCTCGACCTCGAACGGCGAAACGTACATGCCCGACACTTTCAACATATCGTCCTGCCGGCCGCAGCAGATGTAATAGCCGTCGGCATCCTCGATATATTTGTCGCCCGAACGCGTCCATTCGCCCTGGAAGGTCGAGCGCGATTTCTCACGGTTGTTCCAGTACATGATCGCACTGGTCGGCCCGCGCACATAAAGCTCGCCCATGTCGCCTTTTTTCACCGGCTGCCCGTCTTCACCGATCAACTTGATTTCATAACCGGGCACCGCTTTCCCGGTCGTTCCATATTTCGTCGCACCTGGAGCATTGGTGAGATAGATGTGCAGCATCTCGGTGGTGCCGAGACCATCGGATATCTCGACGCCATAGCGTTCCTTCCATCTGCGCGCGATTTCCTCGGGCAGAGCTTCGCCGGCCGAAATACAGCGGCGGATTTTCACCTCGGATTTTTGCGGTGCGGTCGGGCTCGCCAGGAATGCCGCGTAGAACGTAGGTACCGCGAAAAATACGGTGATGGGATGTTTGCGCAGGAGCGCCGCAACACCATCGGGCGTCGGACGGTCCGCATTGAGCACCGTGGTTGCGCCGACCGTGAGCGGGAAGGTCATGGCGTTGCCGAGACCGTAGGCAAAAAACAATTTTGCGACCGAATAGCAGACGTCGTTTTCTTTCAGACCGGCGACAGGCGTCCCGTAAAGGTCGGCGGTGAGCTTCAGGCTCGCATGTACGTGCACCGCACCTTTCGGCTTTCCGGTCGAACCTGACGTGTAGAGCCAGAACGCAATGTCATCGCAGGTTGTCGGCGCCGTGTAGGATTCCGGCTCGTCCGCGCCGATCAAATCCTCGAACAGTCGATAACCGTGCGGATTCTCGCCTGAGACAATGACATGCTCGAGATCCGGGCTCTCCCCGACGAGCTTTTCGAATTTCGGAAATAGTGCCTCGGACACCACCAGGCATTTCGCCCGGCTGTCGGCCAGCATGAAGCGGTAGTCGCCTTCGGTAAGCAACGTATTCACCGGAACTGCCACGATTCCGGCCTTCAGACATCCAAGAAACGCCGTCGGCCAGTCGATCGTATCGAGCAGCGCCAACAGCACTCTGTCCTCGCGTTTGATGCCGAGGCCGCGCAGCGCTGCGCCGAAACGCGCCACACGATCGGCGAGCTGGCCGTAGGTATGCGTGCCGCGCGCGTCAATGTAAGCCGGCTTTTTGGCGCGGCCGGCCGCGAGATTGCATTGCAGGACATCGGCGGCGAAATTGTAGTCACGTGGGATTGCGCCCATTGCCTGGGCCGCCACCGCAACCGCGACTGTCATAGCTTCCTCCCAGGCGGCAAAATCCGCTTGTTTTGTTGAATTATGCGAGGCGCGGACGGCCGCCGCAATGTGATTATATTTCCAGCCTGGCGTCGCGGCTTTGTCGCGATTTTTGCCGCGTTTGCAGTATCCCCACGGGTTTCGCAGCCAGAGCCCGCTCGTTGGCGGCGCTCGTATTCCTTACGACCGCCCCAGCATCTTCACCTGAAACAAGTCGAATGACAGCTCGGCGACCTGCCACCACGAATAACTGTCCTGACGGAAGGCCATGAAGCTGTTGAGGATCTTTTTGAACCTGGCATTCGTCTTTGCCAGCTCGGCATAAGTTTCGTTAGCGGCCTTGAATGAGGCTTCCATGACCGCGGGCGGGAAAGCCCGGAGCTGCGTGCCGGCGGTTATGAGCCGTTTCATCGCCGCCGGATTGACGTGGTCGTATTTGGCCGTCACGCGCATGCCCGCATCCCGTGCCGAAGTGGTCACAATGGTCTGATAGGCCCTGCTCAGGCTTTCCCATTTGCCGCGGTTGATCAGCAGATGTCCGTTGGCCCCGCCCTCCCACTAGCCCGGGTAGTAATAATATTTGGCGATCTTGGATAAACCGAGCTTCTCGTCGTCGTAGGGGCCGATCCACTCAACGGCATCAATCGTGCCCTTCTCCAGCGCCGGATAGAGATCGCCCGGAGCAATTTGCTGCGGCACGACGCCGATCCGCTTGATCACGTGGCCGGCGAAGCCGCCGATCCGGAATTTCAATCCATTGAGATCATCGAGCGTGTTGATTTCCTTGCGGAACCAACCGCCCATTTGCGAACCGGTGTTTCCCATCGGCAGTCCGTAGCAGCCGAAGTCAGCGAACAGGCCGTCAAGCAATTCCATGCCGCCGCCGCGCAATTGCCAGGCGTCCTGCTGACGCGCGTTCAGACCAAAAGGAAGCGCGGTTGCAAAAGCGAATGAAGGATCCTTCCCCCAATAATAGTAACCGGCGGTGTTGCCCATCTCGACGGTGCTGTTTTGCACCGCATCGAGAACCTGCAAGCCGGGCACGATCTCCCCGGCCGCGAAGACCTGGATCTGGAATTTGTTGTCGGTGCTTTCGGCGACGTTTTTGGCAAAATCTTCACAAGCGCCGTAAAGGGTGTCGAGTGACTTCGGCCAGCTCGCGATGAGCCGCCACCTGAGCTCGGGTGTCGACTGCGCGATCGCGGGCGCGGCGATCGCCGAAGCGGCAAGGCCTGCAGTGGCAGCGCGCAAAAATTCACGGCGTTTCATAATGTCCTCCCTGTCGTATTTGGAGGGACTTTTCCCGGCCCCACGGGCCGGCACGGACGTTCCGTGGGACGAAGCCCAACAGTATACCGCCGTTGGCGCGAATTATGTGAGGCGTGGGCAACCGCCGCAATGTGATTATATTTCAAGCCTGCCGCGACAGATTTGGTGCGAATTCTCGCCCCGATTGCTGTACCGAACGGAATTCGCCGTTAATGTGCCGCCTCTTTCGCGGCGCACAAGTACGGGAGTTTTCGATGATCTTCAGCCGGGACCGCATCCTGACCACCCATGTCGGCAGCCTGCCGCGTAACGAGAAGCTGTCCGACCTTCTGGTGGCGCAGGAGGAAGGTAAGGACTACGACCCGAATGTGATGGCCGCGGAGATGGATGCCGCCGTGCGTCATGTCGTCAAAAAGCAGATGGAAGCTGGCATAGACATCGGAAATGACGGTGAGCAACGCCGCATCGGATTCCAGACCTACGTGCCGCAGCGAATGACCGGTTTCGGCGGCGTGTCGAAACGCCGGCGCGGACGTGAATTCGAGGAATTCCCCGACCTTGTCGCCTATCTGATGCGGCGTTTTCCAAGCGCGCCAAAAAGCCAGCAGGGCGCGCCGGAGGCGCAGGCCGACATCAAGTACAAGGACATGAAGCCGATCAACGAGGAGATTGCGGGCTTCAACAAGATCGCCGGCGAGCTTGGCGCCTTTTCCGAGCGCTTCATGACGGCGCCCTCGCCTGGCATCATCTCGACCACCATGCTCAATGCCTTTTACAAGACGCACGACGACTATCTCGATGCGATCGCGCGCGAGATGAAGAACGAATATCAGGCCATCCATAAAGCCGGGCTGATCTTACAGATCGACGCGCCCGATCTCGCGATGGACCGCACCATGATGTACCGTGATCTTGACGATGCCGGCTTCGTCAAACGCGTCGAGCGTCATGTGCAAGCGATCAATGACGGGATCGCCGGCATCCCGCGCGACCGCGTGCGTCTGCACATCTGCTACGGCAATTGGGAAGGGCCGCACATTCACGACGTGCCGCTCGCGACAATTTTGCCGGCGCTTTATCAGGCCAAGGTCGGCGCACTGTCGATTGAGTTCTCCAATCCGCGCCACGCGCACGAATACGACGCGCTCAGGAAGCATCCACTGCCGAAGGATATGCTGTTGATTCCGGGCGTGGTGGAAACCACCAGCAATTTCGTCGAGCACCCGGAAGTCGTGGCACGGCGAATCGAGGAAGCGGTGCGGGCAGTCGGTGAGCGCGAACGCGTGGTGGCGTCGACCGATTGCGGTTTCGGCACCTTCACCAAGCGCGAATGGGTGATCGAACCGGTGGTGTGGCTCAAGCTCGCCGCCATCCGCAAGGGTGCGGACATTGCATCGGAAAGGCTGTGGGGAAAGAAGAGCGCGGCGTAGACCCCCTGTCCCCGCGAAGGCGGGGACCCATACTCCATAGCCATCGATAGATCACGGCGTATGGATCCCCGCCTTCGCGGGGATGACTGCGGTGAAGTCAGTTCGCCTAACGCTAACCAGTTATAACTAAAGCACAATTTTTCCGTGGTCTTATAAGATAGTATCTTTACTATTCAATCCAGACATTCATACTACCGCCTCCTGACCAGAGGGCGCGGACATGCCACGCACGGCCAAGGCCGGTACCTTCCGGCAACCGGTAACGATGAGCGGTGAACTCACCGCGCGCATCATGTTTGCCGGCCGCTCATCCTCGCTGTCGGCGCAGATCGTCGCCTGGGTGCGCGATGCGCTTTTCGCCAAGAAGCTCAAGCCCGGCGATTTCCTCGGCACCGAAAAAGACCTCGCCGCCCGCTTCAAGGCGAGTCGCATCGTCGCGCGCGACGCGCTTCGCACGCTGGAGGCGCTCGGCATTGTCGAAATCCGCATGGGCAAAGGCGGCGGCGCGCGCATCGCGCAGGGCAACCCGCGTCTGTTTGCCGAAGCGCTTGCGGTGCAACTCGACCTTACCGGTGTCTCCGCCGCCGAGATCATGGATGCGCAGCGCGCGATAGAAACATTGGGCGCCGAACTCGCCGCCGAGAACGCGACATCCGACGACATCGCCAAATTGCGCCAGCTGCTCGCCGACGCTAAGGCCGTCATCGGCGATCTCGATGTCTTCACGCGCCTGTCGCGCGATTTCCATCTCGCGGTCGCCGAAGCATCGCACAATCGCGTGCTGGTCGTGCAGCTCATATCGCTTGAGCACGTTTCTTGGCCGCGCCGCAACGCTACCGCGACGGCGAAGCTGGCACAGCACATCCTCGACATTCACACGAAACTTACCGATCTGATCGAACTGCGCGATGCAGGCGCCGCGCGCGCGCTGATGGACGACCACGTCAAGATGATCCGCGCCCGGCGCGTTGCTGAGCGCGAACACAATGAAGGGCATTCATGCTGCTGAGAGGAAATGTCGTCGTCATTCCGGGGCGGCGCGCAAGCGCCGAACCCGGAATCCATATGCAAGTTCTGAATGAATTTCTTGATTCCGGGTTCGCGGCCTGACGGCCGCGCCCCGGAATGACGATTTTGTCTGCATGTTAAAGGGAGGACGAAACAATGGCGAAATTTCTGATCGAACCGCATTTCCGCCTGCAGGAATGGGTGGCGGAGGAAAAGGACTACTTCCGTAAGGAAGGCCTCGAGTACGATTTCCGCGAGCTGATGCGCGCAACCGACGGCAAGATCCACGACAAGGGCGACAAGGTGGGCGCCTACCAGTCCTTCGAGGAAGGCCGCAAATCGAACGTGAGCTGTGCCTGCCACTGGACGGTGAACGTCGCGGCCTCCAACGGACACGGCAAGATGTACACGGACGTCTATTCGGTGGCGCCGGCCGGCGTCTTTGTGGCGGCGGACTCGAAGATCAAGGACCCCAGTGATCTCGCCGGCGTGCCGGTTTCGGTCGGCTACCAGTCGGGCAGCCATTATTCGACGGTTCAGGCACTCGAGCAGTACCTCAAGCCCGAGCAGATCAATCTCGTCTATGCCGACGGTATGCTGTTTGCCCGCATGGAAAAACTGTTCGAGGGCAAGGCACCGGCCGTCCATCTTTTCGGCGGGCCCTATTATTTCGCCGAACAGCTCGGCTTCCGGAAGGTGATCGACTGCACCTTCATGATTGGCACCATGATCCACGGCGATCCAGACCCGGAAGACCTGCGCAAGTTCTTCCGGGCCCTGCGCAAGGCCCAGCGCGATATCGACCTGCGCCCCGAGCTCTATACTCATTATTACAAGAAAGAATTCCCCGACCGCTTCCACGCCAAAATGGACACGCGGCGCTGGGGCCCAGGCGAAAGACTGGTGTTCGAGCCCTACACCAAGGAAGTATATGAGGAATCCTTCGAGTGGATTGCTGCCCACGGCATCTTCCCCGAAGGCAAGATGGGCAGCGCCAGATACGAGCGGGCGACCGTTTCGCTGGTGTGAAGCGTATGCACACGCTCTCTTCACCTCTCCCATAAGGCGAGGTCGGCGAGCAAAGCGAGCCGGGTGAGGGATACAGTTTATCGAGATTCCTGGACCCCCTCACCCCAACCCTCTCCCCAATGGGGAGAGGGAGCGCGCCCGGAACTCGTGACCGCCGTTTGTACACCAATAGTCAGGGATCCAACGAAATGCGCCGCGGAGCATTGTTCCGCGGCGCTTTTCTTTACCCGCAAGGTCAGGCATTCTAACGGCAACAAGAAGCAATGACGTACAGGGGAGGACCACAATGAAACGCGTGTTATTTGCCAGCGCCGCCATGTTGGCGGCGATCTTGTTGCCGGCGGGCGCCGGCGCTGAGGAAACCATCAAGATCGGCGTCATCAATTCCTATTCAGGGCAATTCGCCGACACCGGGGCGCAGATCGACAATGGCATCAAGCTTTATATGAAGCAGCACGGCGACAAGGTTGCCGGCAAGAAGATCGAGATCATCCGCAAGGACACCGGCGGCCCAAATCCGGACGTCGCCAAACGGCTGGCGCAGGAACTCGTCGTGCGCGACAAGGCCGATATCCTGGCCGGGTTCACGCTCACACCGGAAGCGCTTGGCGCGGCTGGCGTCTCCGCCGAGGCCAAAAAGTTTATGGTGGTGATGAATGCCGCGACATCAATCATCACCGAGAAATCGCCATACATCGTGCGCGTGTCGCTGACGCTGCCGATGATCGGTGAAACGCTCGGCACATGGGCCGCCAAGAAAGGCGGTGTGAAGAAGGCCTATACAATGGTCACCGATTACGGCCCCGGCATCGACGCCGAACAAGCCTTCCAGCGCGCCTTCAAGGCAGCAGGCGGCGAGATCGTCGGCTCGGTGCGCATGCCGATCGCCAATCCGGACTTCTCGGCTTTCGTGCAGCGCGCGAAAGACCTCAACCCGGAATCGATCTTCGTGTTCGTGCCGGGCGGCGCGCAGCCGGGCGCCATCGGCAAGGCCTTTGCCGAGCGTCAGATGGATCCCAAGAAGATCAAGATCCTGAGCACCGGCGAACCGGTGGACGAAACCGCGATCAAGAGTCTCGGTGATCTTGCGCTCGGCCGTATCAGCGCCTGGCACTACGACTACAATCTCAAGTCCAAGATGAATGCGGACTTCGTGAAGGCCTTCAACGCCGAGTTCAAGCGCAACCCGGATTTCTTCGCGGTCGGCGGCTATGACGGCATGCACCTCATTTATGAGGCGCTCAAGAAGACCGGCGGCAAGACCGATGGCGACGCACTGATCGGCGCGGCCAAAGGCATGAAATGGGAAAGCCCGCGCGGACCGATTTCCATCGATCCGGCGACCCGTGACATCGTGCAGAATGTCTACATCCGGCGAGTGGAAAAGGTTGGCAACAACATCGTCAATGTCGTGATCGATACGGTCCCGAACGTGAAAGACCCGACGCACAAGTAATCTGCCGCCCTGTGATGCAAGGAATTCCGGATGGGGCGATCGCAAGGTCGTCCCATTCGCCGTATTCAGAAGGCATTTATGACCGAAGCTTGGCTGCGCGGCTCGCTTCACCTCTCCCGTAGGGAGAGGTCGGCGCGCGATAGCGCGCCGGGTGAGGGGCTACGACTTATTGGGAATCCTGAACCCCCTCACCCCCAGCCCTCACCCCAGCCGAAGTCGGGTGTTTCCGACTTCGGCCCGTTAATATCGCCCGAACTCGGGTAAGCCCGAGTTCGGGGTGGGGAGAGGGAGCCCGCTCTCGCCTGCGTCACGGTCTCGGTCTAAAACAACTTCTCTAGAAAGAGAGTCACGAGCCCCCATGCTTCCCCCGGTCTTCGGTGTGCTGTTTGACGGTCTCGCCTACGGCATGTTGCTGTTCGTGCTGGGGGTCGGGCTGTCGGTGACGCTTGGGCTGATGAATTTCGTCAACCTCGCGCATTGCGCTTTCGCCATGTTCGGCGGCTACGTCACCATCACACTGGTGAATGAATTTCACTGGCCGTTTCTGGCGACGTTGCCGCTGGCTTTCGTTGCGGCGGCGATTGTGAGCGTCGCGCTCGAGCGCACGCTCTACCGTCGGCTTTACCGCGCCAGCGACCTCGACCAGGTGCTGCTCACCATCGGGCTTGCATTCATTTCAGTCGCCATCGCCGCCTATGTATTCGGTACCATTCAGCAGCCGGTAGAAACGCCTGCCGTGCTGCGCGGCTCGGTCGACGTGCTCGGCCTCGGTCTTGGAAAATACCGGCTGTTCCTGATTGGCATTGCGCTGGCAGTGACCATGCTGCTGGTTGCCGGCCTCGAATACACGCGCTTCGGTGCGCAGGTGCGGGCGGCCGTCGACAACCAACGTATGGCAAGCGGGCTCGGCATCGACGTTGATCGCACCTTCGCCTCGACTTTCGCGCTCGGCTCCGGCCTTGCTGGCCTTGGTGGCGCACTGGCGATCGAGATCGTCGGCCTCGATCCGAATTTTGCCTTCACGTATCTCGTTTACGTACTGATCATCGTTTCGGTCGGAGGACTCGGTTCTATTACCGGCTCCTTTATCGCGGCGATCCTGATCGGGGTCAGCGACGTCGCAGGCAAATATTATGCGCCCGAACTCGGCGCTTTCCTGATCTATCTGGTGATGGTGGCGGTGCTGATGTGGCGCCCCGCCGGCCTATTCGGGAGGCGGTAATGGCGTTTTTACGTGCCACACACTCGGCGTCACGCGCGGGCGTAGCTGTCCGAATGACGGCGTGCTTTCGCACGCCTATGACCCGCGCATCCATGATGGGAAGCCCATATGCAAGCAGCACTGATTTTTTCTGTTGCATCTCATCGTGGATTGCCGGGACAAGCCCGGCAATGACGGCGGAGAGGTTGACGGACCCAACACGACGGAAAGCACGCTGACATGGCGTCCGCCACCACCCTCACCCCGCAAACCTACCTGCGAGCGCAGAGCCGCTGGCATCCGCTGGAGATTGCATTCTGGCTGGCGACGCTGCTGCCCTTCGTCCTGTTTCCGGATTACCTGTCGCTCGCGAGCCAGATCGCCATCACGGCGCTGTTTGCACTCTCGCTCGATCTCATCCTCGGCTATGCAGGCATCGTGTCGCTTGGCCATGCTGCCTTCTTCGGCATCGGCGCCTATACGGCGGGGTTGATCTCGAAGTTCGGCTGGGGCGAGCCGCTCACTGGCCTCATTCTAGCGGCCGCGCTTGCCGGGCTTGTGGGCTTTGGCGTGAGCTTCATCATCTCGCGCTTTCGCCATTTCACATTGATCATGATCACGCTCGGCCTTGGCCTGCTCGCCTTCGAGGCGGCGAACCGCGCACATTGGCTCACCGGCGGCAGCGACGGACTGCAAGGCGTATCGATCTGGCCGGTGCTCGGCCTCTTCAAATTCGATCTCTACGGCTACACCGCCTACGCCTATTCACTGGTGACGCTGTTTGTTGTGTTCCTCGCCGCACGCCGCCTGGTGAATTCACCGTTCGGCCTTGCCCTGCGCGGTATCCGCGAGAGCTGGGTGCGCATGCCGGCTATCGGCGCCGACAGCCGCGCGCATATCCGCAAGGCTTTCACCTTGGCTGCCGCGATCGCGGGCCTCGCCGGCGCGGTACTCGCGCAGACCACGGAAAACGTTTCGCTCGAATCCATCAGCTTCCAGCGCTCCGCGGATGTTCTCGTGATGCTGGTGCTGGGCGGCGCCGGGCGCTTGTATGGAGGGCTGATTGGCGCAACCATTTTCATGGTGGCGCGCGACCAGTTCTCAGGCATCGCACCGCAATTCTGGTATTTCTGGATCGGCGTTTTGCTGGTGACCGTCGTCATGGTGTTGCCGAATGGCATTCTCGGCGGGCTGTCTGCCATCTACGCGCGATGGAGGGCGAAATGAGCACAATCGCCCATCCCGCGAAAGATGCGATCGCTAACCGCGCGATCGCTTTGGCCACCCGCGGACTATCGAAAGCGTTCGGTTCGTTACCGGTTGCGCGCGACATCGAGATCAATCTGCCGGTGGGCGCGCGCTATGCGTTGATCGGCCCCAATGGCGCAGGCAAGACAACGCTCATCAACCTGATGACCGGCATGCTCACGCCCAATGCCGGGCAAATTTTGCTTGAAGGCGAGGACGTTACCACGCTTGGGCCGCAGCAACGGGTGAGGCGAGGGCTGGCGCGCACGTTCCAGATCAATACGCTGTTCGCCGGCCTCAACGCGCTCGAAGCGGTGACGCTTGCCGTGGCCGAACGGCGCAATCTTGCCGGTCAATTCTGGCGCAGCGTCGGCTCCTACAGCGAGGCGATCGACGAGGCTTACGACATCCTGCGCAAGTTGAAGCTGGGTGATGACTGCTACCAGGTCACGCGGGAATTGCCCTATGGGCGGCAGCGCCTGCTGGAAATTGCGCTGGCGCTGGCCACCAGGCCGAAGGTGCTACTGCTCGATGAGCCGGCCGCCGGTGTGCCGCAGGAAGAGAGCGGCGAGGTTTTCGAAGCAGTGGCGGGATTGTCCGACGATCTGACGCTGCTGTTCATCGAGCACGACATGCATGTGGTCTTTCGCTTCGCCACGCACATTATTGTGTTGGTTGGGGGCGCGATCTTCACAGAAGGTTCGCCAGCCGAGATCGCCGCCGATCCGGGCGTTCGCGAGGTCTATCTGGGCAAGCGGAAACATGGATGAGTGAATTGGGTAACGCATTGCTCAAACTGAATAATGTGACCGCCGGCTACGGCGATGCCGTGGCGCTGCACGGCATTTCGCTGGAGGTGCCTGAGCATGGCAGCCTCGCGGTGCTCGGTCGCAACGGCGTCGGCAAGTCAACGCTGCTGCTGACCATCATGGGCTACACCCAGATGCGGGCCGGCGCTGTGACCTGGCGCGGGCAGGATATTTCGCGGCTCACGCCGCACCGCCGCGCGCTCAACGGCATCGGCTGGGTGGCGCAGGAGCGCGAAATTTTCCCGTCGCTTTCGGTGGAGGAAAATCTCACCGTCGCAGCGCGGCCCGGTGCATGGACTCTCGATACGGTGTTCGGGCTGTTTCCGCGGCTCAAGGAGCGGCGCGGCAACATGGGCAACCAGTTATCGGGCGGCGAGCAGCAGATGCTCGCGGTCGCGCGCGCACTGATGACAAACCCCGCGTTGATGCTATTGGACGAGCCTTTCGAGGGCCTGGCGCCGGTCATCGTCGATGAGCTCGTCGCAGCAATAAAGCTGATGCTGTCGGACCGCAGCATCGCCATCATCCTGGTGGAGCAGCACACCGACATCGCGCTCGAGTTGACCGCGGATGCCATTGTGCTTGAGCGCGGCGCGGTGGCACACCGCGCCCCCTCCGCGCAGCTCCTCAAGGACACCGCCACCCTTGAACGGCTGGTCGGGTTGCGCGTGGCCGCAACGGCGTAGGGCACAGCCCCACCAGACATTCGGCGTCGTGGCCGGACTTGATCCGGCTATCCACGTCTTGCTTCCAGAAACTAAAGACGTGGATGCCCGGCATAAAGTTTACACTCGGGACGGCCGAAGGCCGTGCCCGTGTGCCGGGCATGACGATGGACAGATCGTGTAAGCGGCTGGTCGGGTTGCGCGTGGCCGCAACGGCGTGAGAAAGTAATGTCATTCCGGGACGGCGCGAAAGCGCCGGACCCGGAATCCAGAGCCATAGCAAGGCCTTAATTGGTTCTGGATTCCGGGTTCGCGGGCCGAAGCCCGCGCCCCGGAATGACGTTGAAAGGGAAGTACCATGGCCAATCCGATGATTCCGCGCGAACGCTCCGATTATTCCGCGATCGTTGATCGCCCGCCACTCAAGCTGCCGGGCAACGCGCGCATCGTGTTCTGGACCATCGTGAATTACGAGGTCTGGGACATCGGCAAGCCGATGGCGCGGCAGCTGCTGCCGGCGCCGACCGGCGTGCCGCTGATGCCGGACGTCGTGCATTGGGGTTTCCATGAATACGGCATGCGCGTCGGCTGCTGGCGCTTCCACGAGCTGTTCAAAAAACTCGGCATCCGGCCGACGCTCGCCGCCAATGCGCGTATCTGCGAGGACTATCCGCGCGTTGCCAAGCAGGCGCGCGATGAAGGCTGGGAGTTCATGGGTCATGCCTATGAGCAAGGCCCGATCCACAAGGAGACCGACCAGGCCAGCATGATCAATCGCACCATGGACATCATGGAAAAGTTCTGCGGCAAGCGGCCGGTGGGCTGGCTCGGGCCTGGCCTGACGCAGACGCTGGAGACGCCTGATCTTCTGGCGGCGGCAGGCGTCAAATATATCGGCGACTGGGTCTATGACGATGAGCCGACGGTGATCAGGACCACGAAAGGCCCGCTGGTCACCCTGCCCTACACCATCGAGTGCAACGACATTCCGGTGATGATCATCCAGCACCACAACAGCGACTATCTGCTCAAGCTCGTGAGGGACCAGTTCGACCGGCTTTATGCCGAGAGCGCGAACCGCGCGAAGATCTGCGCGCTGGCGATCCACCCCTACATAAGCGGGCAGCCGCACCGCATTAAATATCTCGAGCAGATCTACGACTACGTGAACAAGCATGAGGGCGTGCTGCACTGGAACGGCGAGCAGATCCTCGACTGGTACCGCAGCATTGCCAAGATCGGGGCCGCCGCTTAGCGTGTGGGCCAGACACCGGCCTCTCAGTCGTCATGCGCGGGCTCGACCCGCGCATCCATGATGAGACGCCGCAAAAATAAACAGTACTGGCTCGTGCCGCTGCAATTTCATCATGGATTGCCGGGTCAAGCCCGGCAATGACAGCGCAGGGGCTGTTGATCGACCGAACTGGGAGGTTTCAAATGCGTATCAAGCCACTCTTGAGCCTCGCCGTTGGCGCGTGCTCATTCGCCGGGGCGTCTGCGGCATCGGCCGCCGAAATCCGCCTCGCCCGGCAATTTTCCATGGGCTACCTGCAGCTCAACGTGATGGAGCATCAGCAGCTCATTGAGAAGCACGCCAAGGCGCTGGGCCTGAACGACCTGAAAGTGTCGTGGTTCACGTTCAATGGGCCGACCGCGGTCAACGAGGCGCTGATCTCCGGCAATATCGATGTCGGTTCTGGCGGCGTTCCCGGTCTGTTGGTCTTGTGGTCGCGCACCAAGGGCACGCCACAGGAAGTGCGCGGCATTTCCGCCCTGAGCTCACAGCCGTTTTTGCTCAACAGCCGCGACCCGGCGATCAAGACCATCAAGGATTTCAAGGACAGCGACCGCATCGCGGTGCCGGCCGTGCGTTCCTCGGTGCAGGCGATCACGCTGCAAATGGCGGCGGCGAAAGCCTATGGCACGAAAGAGTTCGCAAAGCTCGATCCGCTTACGGTGTCGATGACGCCGCCGGATGCCACCGTCGCGTTGCTCAAGGCCGGCGCGCAGATTTCCGCGGCCTTCAGCGTGCCGCCGTTTCAGTATCAGCAGCTGGAAGATTCCGCTGTCCACACCGTGCTCAATTCGTTCGACGTGATGGGCGGCTCGCATACCTTTACGGCGGTGTGGGCGCCGGCGAAATTCCGCGATGGAAATCCCGTGCTCTACAAGGCGCTGGTGGAAGCGCTCCAGGAAGCAACCGACATCGTCAACAAGGACAAGAAGGCGGCGGCCGGGCTGTGGATCGAGGATTCGAAATCGAAGCTGCCGCTCGAGATGGTGGCGAAACTCGTCGCCGGACCGCAGGTCCATTGGACCCTGACGCCCGAAAACACCATGAAATATGCCGACTTCATGTCGGAGGTCGGCACCCTGAAAAACAAGCCGGCATCGTGGAAGGATTATTTCTTCCCGGAGATTTACGACCAGAAGGGAAGCTGATTCTCGTCGTCATGGCCGGGCTTGTCCCGGCCATCCACGTCTTTGATCTTGCGAAGTTGGCAAGACGTGGATGCCCGCGACAAGCGCGGGCATGACGGTTCAGGCGTTCCCCACGACGCGATGGGTTTGCTCGCCGAGGCCGGTGATGGAGGCCGTCACAACATCGCCGGCTTGAAGATAAACCGGCGGCTTCTGGCCGAGGCCGACGCCCGCCGGCGTGCCGGTGAGGATCACATCGCCCGGCTGTAAACTCATGAAGCGGCTGATGTAGGACACCAGTTCCGCGACGGAAAAGATCATGTCGCGGGTCGAGCCGTTCTGCTTGAGTTTGCCATTGACGCTCAGCCGCAGCGCCAGGTCCTGCGGATCGGCGATTTCATCACGCGTCGCAAGGAACGGCCCGAGCGGCGCAAACGTATCGGCGCTCTTGCCCTTGAAGCCCTGCCCGCCGCGATTGAACTGGAAGTCGCGATCGGAAAAATCGATGCCGATGCAATACCCGAGCACATAGTCGAGCGCATCACGCTCGGCAATATAGACCCCGGGCTCGCCGACCACGACGCCAAGCTCGACTTCCCAATCGACGCTTCTGGCCTCGCGCGGCATCACGAGATCATCCACCGGCCCGCATAGCGCGCTGGTGGCTTTCAGGAACAGAGTCGGCTCCTTCGGCAACGTGAGGCCGGTTTCCTCGGCGTGATCGCGGTAGTTCAGGCCGACACCGATGATCTTGCCGATGGCGCGCAGCGGCGGCCCGAGCGGCAACCCCTTGCCCATCTTCTGCAATGTCTTCACCGGCACGGCGGCGATCGCATCGACGTGCTCGAACGTGGGCGCGCGATGGCTGAGCGCGGCAAAGCCCGCCGACAGATCGTAGATCTCGCCGTCGAGCAGCAGGCCGGACTTCTCGCCGGTTGCGGAGCGGTATCGGACAAGTTTCATGGCCTGTACAATAACCGGAGCACCTGCAAAACTGCTACCGTCATTCCGGGACGCGCTGAAAGCGCGGGCCCGGAATCCAGATACAAGCACAGCGTTTGTTTCTGGATTCCGGGTTCGCCGCTCTCGCGGCGCCCCAGAATGACAAAATAAATCAATAATACGAGGAACGCTGCGTCATGAATGTCCCGAAGCCTTCCGTCGGCATGCTGCCGAATGACCGCCTCGACTATTCCGCCATTCCGACGCGCAAGCCGCTGCAGCTGCCGAAAGGCGCGCGCATGGTGGTGTGGACCGTCACCAATGTCGAAGAATGGGACCCGACGCAGACCATGCCGCGCACGGTGCTCACGCCGCCGGCCGGCGGCTCACCGATGCCCGACATTCCGAACTGGTGCTGGCACGAATACGGCAACCGCGTCGGCTTCTGGCGGCTGTTGCAGGTCTATGACGAGTTCAAGATACCGGGCGTGATGAATATCAACGGCGTGGCGGTCGAGGCTTTCCCCGACATCGTGAAGGCTTGCGTCGAACGCAACTGGGAGTTCGTCGGCCACGGCTATACCCAGCGCAACATGCAGAAGGTCGAGAACGAGCGCGCCGACATCCGGAAGAGCGCGGAAGTGCTCGAAAGAGAGACCGGCAAGCGCCCGCGCGGCTGGCTCGGGCCCGGCCTCACCGAAACCTGGGAGACGCCGGATATTCTGGCCGAGGAAGGCTACGACTATGTCGCCGACTGGGTGCTCGACGACCAGCCGGTGTGGATGAAGACGCGCGGCAAGCCGATCCTCAACATTCCCTACACGCAAGAATGCAACGACGTCGCCATGATGCTGATCCAGCACCACAAGGCTTCGGAATTCTACGAGCGCGCGATGGACCAGTTCGAGCAGATCTACAAGGACGCCAAGGGCTCGGCGCGGGTGATGGCGATTTCGGTGCACCCCTACATAATGGGCGCGCCGCACCGGGCGAAATATTTCCGGCAGATCTTCCAGAAGATCCGCAAGAAGAAGGATGTGCTGTTCTGGACCGGCGCCCAGATCGCCGATTGGTACAAAAAAGTCGGGCCGGCGGCGCCGTAGCCAGGGGTGCGTTAATTCTCCGCTCATCCCGGCGCAAGCGGGGATCCAGCGCCGGCCATGCGCCTTGGCCCCGGAGTCCCCCATATGCAGGGAATGAGCGGGCGTCGGGTAAGCACGGCCCTTTCCCCACTGTCATGCCCGGCCTTGTGCCGGGCATCCACGCCTTCTATGCATTGAAGCAAGGAAGACGTGGATGGCCGGGTCGAGCCCGGCCATGACGACCGAGAGGCCTGGCGCGAAAATGACGGCTACCACCCCATTCCTCGACAGGAAGACCATCGCCGAGTTGACCGCACGGATGTACCTCGACACCGGCGCCGTCCGCTTCATGCAGGACAAGCCCTTCATCTTCACGAGTGGTTGGGCGAGCCCGGTCTATAATGACTCACGCTGGCTGATCTCGTTTCCCGACGTGCGCTCGGCGATGATGGATTTCGCGGTTCACACAATCGAGCGCGATATCGGCCGCGACAATATTGACGCGATAGCAGGCGGCGAAACCGCCGGCATTCCGTTTGCCGCCTGGGTCGCCGATCGCATGCATCTGCCGATGCAATATGTGCGCAAGAAACCGAAGGGCTTCGGCCGCGGCGCGCAGATCGAAGGCCTGCTGATCCCGGGCCAGCGCGTGTTGCTGGTGGAAGATCTCGCGACCGACGGCAAGAGCAAGGCCAACTTCATCAACGCGATCCGCGAGGCTGAAGGCAAGTGCGAGCATTGCTTTGTCATCTTTTTTTACGACATCTATCCGCAGAGCAAGAAAATCCTCGGCGACCTCGGCGTGACGCTGCATGCGCTCACCACCTGGAAGGACGTCCTGGCGGTCGCAAAGACCAGCGGGAAATTCGACCCGAAGATGCTGGCCGAAGTGGAGAAATTCATCCACGACCCGGCCGGCTGGTCGAAAGCACACGGCGGGGTCGCTGAAGCGGCGGAGTGACGCTCCCGCTCATCCCCCGCGTAAGCGGGGATCCATAGTCGCTGACATTTCTCAGCCTCATGGTGAGGAGCCGCGCGAAGCACGGCGTCTCGAACCATGTGGCCGCCACATTCTTCGAGACGCCACGCTTTGCGTGGCTCCTCAGGATGAGGCGGAGTAACGCTCGCTGCGTTTAGCCTGCCCTACGATTGCTCCGCCAACTTTCGCTTCAACTTTGTCACCGCCAGGTCGAGCGCCGACAGAAACCGCGAAAGATCCTGACGGCTCAATGGCGGCGGTCCGCGCGTCGCCGCGCCGGCCGAACGCAAATCCGTCAGCAAGTCCCGTGTCGCCAGCGCCATGCCAATCGAATCCTCGGTGAACGGCTTGCCGGTTGGGCCAATCACACTCGCACCATTCTTCACGCAGCGGCCCGCCAGCGGGATATCGGCGGTGATGACGATGTCGGTCGCGCTGGCGCGCTCGGCGATCCAGTTGTCTGCGTTATCGGGACCTTCAGCCACGACCACCCGCTCGATCAAGTCGCTGCGCGGCACAGCCATGAAGGAATTGGCCACCACATAAACCTTGAGGTCATAGCGCTCCGCCACCCGGTAGATTTCGGGCTTCACCGGACAGGCGTCAGCATCGACGAAGATACGTATTGCGGGCTTTTTTGGCTCTTCCATGACTTGTGCCGGCGTGGTCCAATTCGGGAAACCGATGGAGGCATCAATGGCCAAGGCAAGAAAGATGGCAAGAAAGAAAGCCCCCCTGCGCCGGAAGTCGGTCAGGAGCAGGGCCAGCACCCGGCGCGCCGTGAAGGCCAAGACGCGCGCCAAAGCGCCCAAAAAGACGCGCGCCAAAGCGCGTAAGCCGCAGCGCTTCACCGTCAGCCATCACCGCGAGGAAGATTTCGACCAGGGTTTGCGGACCTATTCGGCCTACCGCGATCTTGGGCTCGCGCCTGCCACGGGCGGCCTGGTGCAGGCGCACGTCATCCGCATGACCAAGCCGTTCGCCGCCGAAGAGGTGGCGATCCCGCATTATCACGACGTCGACTTCCAGATGGTCTACGTGCTCAAAGGCTGGTTCCAGAGCGAATTCGAAGGCGAAGGCGTGCACACTTTCCATGCCGGCTCGTGCTGGATCCAGCCGCCCGGGATCAAGCACACCGTGCGAGGCTACTCCGACGATTGCGAATTGTTGGAAATCGTGCTGCCGGCGGAGTTTGAGACGGTCACGCTCACCTGATAGCCATCGCTGGTTTTTCCATATTAAGCGCGGACGCCCGTCGCCATGCGCGCGCAAGAAGCACGGTCCGGGCCCGACTGAACGCCGGCGGCACAAGTCCTGAATTACTGTGGCCTCAGCCTGGTCGAGCCACTGCCTGCGATGTTGGGTTGTACGCCGCCACCGCCTATGTGCGTCGCTACGCCGGACGTTGGAGCGGACTGATGCGGTGCTAACAGCTGCGATGATACTGCGCTGGC
This sequence comes from uncultured Alphaproteobacteria bacterium, assembly GCA_963815055.1. GTDB lineage: Bacteria > Pseudomonadota > Alphaproteobacteria > Rhizobiales > Xanthobacteraceae > Pseudolabrys. The sequence continues at coordinate 256,101 of CAWFEU010000008.1, forward strand.
GCTATTCAACGTTGACACAGCTGCTGACGGCGCCGACGTACGGTTGCTGATTGATATCGAACCGGGCGCTTTAACGACAGCCGCGGCTCCATTCCCGGCACCTATTGCCGATTGTTGCGTCGGCCCGCGCCCAGGAAGGCTCTGCGTGCTCGCGCCTGGCAGAGGAGTGCCGGCATCACATAGGTCCCACTTAAAAAAACAACGCTCTTCACATTTGGCAGGATTGCTGCATTTCACAGAATTCGCAACGCAAATATCCGCATTGTGTTTGCACCTCTCCGGACTCATTGGCTCGGCCAATACCATTGCAGAATTCAGAGCTAGTGCCGTAATGATACCAAGCCCGAATACGAAATCATTGCGCATTTTGATCTCTCGATTGTCTGCCGCCGCGGTCACTGCCGCAAGGGTGCTTGACCACTCTTCGCCAATATACGCGCACGGCGATGAGCCGTTATTGAACGGCTCGTTGCCGGATTCGTTGCTAGATCGATAACTCAAAATAATTTGCAGCGCGTCATCTAAACAGATGACACCTCGGTGATATCTACTGCTAGAAACTCATCCATTCGGATGATGCGCTTGTTTGCATCGAGCGCCGCCGACGCCGCTACCAAGCACGAAACTTGTTTGGCCTGAGCTGTTCTGCGGAATCTATTTTTGGCCGGCAGCAGCCTTGGCGCCGGCGGGGCCGACCATAAGGCGGGCAGTCGCCGGGCCGATCTGCGAAGGCGTATCGACGACGACAACGCCGGCGGCTTCCAGTGCCTGCCGCTTCGACGCGTAGCTGCCGGAATTGCCCGTGACGATGGCGCCGGCATGGCCCATTTTCTTGCCGGCCGGAGCGGCAGCACCGGCAATGAACGCCACCGTCGGCTTTTTCATCCGTTTCGCATATTCCGCCGCGTTTTCCTCCATGGCGCCGCCAATCTCGCCGACGATAACGACGGCGTCGGTGCCGGCGTCCTTGTCGAGTGCTTCGAGCGCGTCGCGCGTGGTGGTGCCGAGCATCGGATCACCGCCGATGCCGATGAAGGCGCTTTGGCCGATGCCGGCACGCGTCAAGTTGAGGCAAATGAGCGTGCCAAGGCTGCCGCTGCGCGAGATCACGCCGACCCGGCCGGACTTGAAGACGCTCGGCACAAATGCCGGCATGATCCCGACAAAACATTCGCCCGGCGTGACGAGGCCGGCGGTGTTAGGCCCGACAATGCGCGTGCCGTGTTTCCCGGCCGCAACATGCATCGCCATGACGTCCTGCGCCGGGATGTGCTCCGTCAGCACCACCAGTGTCTTGATCCCGGCCTGCGCGGCCGACACGGCGGCATCCTTGGCCATCGGCGGCGGAATGAACATCACGCCGACATCGCCGCCGACCGCCATCACGGCCTCGCTTGTGGTGGCGAAAATCGGCACACCGACATGGGTTTCACCCGCGCGCTTGGGATTAATGCCGCCCACCACGTTGGTGCCATAGGCAATCATCTTCTCGGCCCAGAAGGTGCCCTGCTTGCCGGTGATGCCCAGTACAATGACACGGTCTTTTTTACGGACGATCATTGCGCTGCCTTCACCGCCGCTTAAATCGCGTCTTCCATGAAATCATGGGGTTCTATGCCGAGCTCGCCGCGCACCAGCCTGACCGCCTCTTCCTCGCCGGTGCCGTGAATGGAGAAAAATACCGGCACCTGTGGTTTGAGCTTGTGCCAGGCCTTGACCACGCCATCAGCCATCACGTCGGTGCGCGCGAAGGCACCGCAGAAATTGATCACCAGACTTTTTACACCGGGATTGGACAGTACCAGGTCGAGCGCGATCTCCGACTTGGTGTAGGCCTCACCGCCGATTTCAAGAAAATTCGCCGGCCTGCCGCCGTAGTGGCGGATAACGTCCATGGTCGTCATGGTCAATCCGGCGCCATTGGCCAGAACGCCGACATTGCCGTCGAGCTGGATCAGTTTAAGCCCTGCCTCTGCGCCGCGTTTTTCAAGCGCTGTCATCGCACCCGCGGCACCGCCCTTGGCAATTTCGGCCTGCCGATAGACCGCCGCATCGTCGAGCACAAATTTGCAGTCGAGCGCGACAACACGGCCATCCGCGAGCAACGCCAGCGGATTGATTTCCAGCAGTTCGGCGTCGTGCATTCGGAAGGCAGCATAGAGTTGATCGAGAATACGCGCGATCTGCGCTTCGGCCCCACCGAGATTGAGACCTTTCAGCATGCCAGCGATGGCGGCCGGCGACGGGTGACTGTCGATGTCGACCAGCAGCCGACGGATAGCCGCCGGCTTTGCCGCGGCGATCTCTTCGATGTCCATGCCCCCTTCGGTAGAGAAAAGGAGCAGCGGCTTGCGCGCGGTGACGTCGTGCAGCACGGCGGCGTAGAATTCGCGCTCGATCTTGGCCTGCTCCTCGACCAGCAGGCGCTCGACCGTATAGTCGCCGATGCGCATGCCGAGGATTTGCCGGGCAATTTTCCTGGCTTCATCCGGCGAGCCGGCGGGCTTGATGCCTCCGGCCTTGCCGCGCTTGCCCACCGGCACCTGCGCCTTCACCACGCAGGGCCCGATCTTGGCGGCTGCCATCGCGGCCTCCGCGTCGCTGATGCAGAGGATGCCGCGCGGCACCGGAATGCCGCCGGCACGCAGGATCAGCGATTTCGCCGCGTGTTCCTCGAAGTTCATATGGTGGCTTTCGGCTTGAGTCGCACCGAACGCAGGCGGGCTCCCTCTCCCCTTGGGGGAGAGGCTTGGGGTGAGGGGGTATGTAACTCACGATGCGCCATAACCCCTCACCCGGCGCGCTGCGCGCGCCGACCTCTCTCTATGGGAGAGGTAAAGAAAGATTTGCTGCACACTTTAGATGCCATCGTCACTTCCCGTATTTCTTCCAATAAGCGCCGAACAATGCGTCCTCGCTCGGCTTGTCTTCCGGAATGGTGGTGACGAGGTGAGTGATGTTGATGAAGTGCCTGTAGTTCAGGTTTTCCGTGATGCTGTTGCCGCCCCAAGTGCCGCAACCCATGCTGAGCGTGAAATTAAGCCCATTATCAAAGCCGCCGCCGTTTCCGAAGGTGTGCGCCTGGTTTATCAACACGCGCACAACATCTGTCTCTTCAGCCAACTTGCGGCCGCGCGCCATATCCTTGGTGTGGAGACCAACCGAGTGCCCGCGTCCCTGATGATCCAGAATTTCTCGCGCACGTTTCGCCGCATCGTCGAAGTCTTTGGCGCGATAGACCGTCAGTACTAGCGAGAGCTTTTCGCTGGAGAACGGGAAGTTCCGGCCGACGCCGGTTTCCGCCACCATAAAGAACTCTTTCAATTCCGCCGCCGCCGGTAGCCCGCAGCCACGCGCGAATACATCGGCGTCGCGCGCAATCAATGTCCGGCTCAGTTTTCCATCCGGCCACAGCGCGGCCTGAATTTTCTCTTTCTCGGCGCCGGAAGCCATGTATCCGCCCGCGCGCTCGAGCGCGGCAATCGCCTGGTCGTAGATGGCGTCGACGAGGATCACCGAATTTTCCGAGGAGCACGAGGTGGAATTGTCGAAAATTTTTGAGGCGCAGATTTTCCCCGCCGCGTCGTCGAGATGGGCGGTTTCGTCCACGATCACCGGCACATTTCCGGTACCGACGCCGATTGCCGGCGTGCCGCTGGAATAGGCGCGCCGGACGTTATCCTGCGAGCCCGTTGCGACCACCAGATCGGCCGCCTGCATCAGCGCCTGCGTCATGTCCTTCGAGGCCGGTGGCGGGAGGATCTGCACCAGATCTTCCGGCAGCCCGATTTTCTTCAGCTCCGCACGCATGTAATCGACGGTCTTGCCGGTCGTCTTCATGCCGGCTGGCGACGACGCAATGATAATGGCATTGCGGCCCTTGATCGCCATCATCGCCTTGTTGACCGGTGTGGCGCCGGGATTGGTCGAAGGCGTGATGGCGCAAACGAGACCCACGGGCTTGGCGTATTTGACGATGCCGAGCTTCTTGTCTTCCTCGATGATGCCGACCGTCCTGACCCGCAGCAGGTCGCGCAACGTGCCGAATGTCTTACGCTGCTTCTTGATGATCTTGTCAGGCACGTTGCCGAGCTGGGTGTCCTTCACCGCCAGTTCGGCCAGATCTTCGGCATGGGCGGGATTGTAGAGCGACCAGGCCAGCGCGGTGACGGCTTCATCGACGCGCGCCTGATCGGCGTTGGCGAACACCGCCATCGCCGCCCGGCCGCGCCGCACCAGTTCGTCGACCACGGCCATCGCCTTCGGATCGGCCGACGGTTTCACTGCGACAGTCATCTTTGTCTGCTCCTAAGCGCGCCCAAAACTTCCGCTCGTCCCCGCGAAGACGGGGATCCTGGGCAACGCAATGACAGACATGCGGATGTGCCCCTGGATTCCCGCTTGCGCGGGAATGAGCGGAGTATTTGGCGCATGATAATGCTCAAGCCACCACCTGCGGACGCATGTCCTCGCGCTTGATGCCGGCCACGACCACCGGCTTCTTCATGGCGTCGCGACGGAACGGCTCGCCCAACTCCTGATTGAGAATGACCTCGATGAAGGTCGTGATGCGCTTCTTCTGGTCCTCGCAGGACTTGCGCAGGGCCTCGGTCAATTCCGATTGTGATTTAACTACAATACCTTTGAGACCGCACGCTTCAGCCACTTTTGCATAGCTCAGATGCGGATCGAGCTCGGTGCCAACAAAGTTGTCGTCGTACCAGAGGATCGAGTTGCGTTTTTCAGCGCCCCACTGGTAGTTGCGGAAAACCACCATCGTAATGCCCGGCCATTCCTCGCGGCCGATCGAGCTCATCTCGTTCATGGAAATTCCGAATGCGCCATCGCCCGCAAAGCCTACGCAAGGCGTATCGGGGTTGCCGATCTTGGCGCCGATGATCGAGGGGAATCCGTAGCCGCAAGGACCGAACAGCCCGGGGGCCAGATATTTGCGGCCTTTGTCGAAGGTGGGATAGGCGTTGCCGATGGCGCAATTATTGCCGATGTCACTGGAGATGATCGCGTCCTTTGGCAGGCCGGCCTGGATCGCGCGCCACGCCCGCCGTGGCGACATCCGGTCAGCGTCGCGTTTGCGCGCGTCGGCGTTCCACGTTGTGCCTGGATCGTCGTCTTCGTGATCCATGCTGGACAGCGTCTGCAGCCAGCGGGACTTGGTGGTATGGATCAGCGCCTTGCGGTCCTCGCGCCCCGCATTTCCCGCGGACGGTGACAGCTGCGCCAGAATGCTTTGCGCGACCAGCTTGGCGTCGCCGCAGATGCCGATCGTGACGGGCTTCGTGAGCCCAATGCGGTCTGCATTGAGGTCGACCTGGATGATCTTGGCGGTCTTCGGCCAATAGTCGATGCCGTAGCCCGGCAGAGTCGAGAAGGGGTTGAGCCTGGTGCCGAGCGCCAGCACAACGTCGGCCTTGGCGACAAGCTCCATCGCCGCCTTCGAGCCATTGTAGCCGAGCGGGCCGACGGCGAGCGGATGGCTGCCAGGGAAGCTGTCATTGTGCTGGTAGTTATTGCAAACCGGGGCATCGAGCTTTTCCGCCAGCGCGACGCATTCAGAAATCCCGTTGCCGAGCACGACACCCGCGCCCGAAAGGATGACCGGAAATTTCGCGCCTGACAGTAGCTTTGCCGCCTCTGCCACGGCATGAGCCCCACCGGCCGGGCGCTCGAATTCGACGATCGCCGGCAGGTTGACATCGATAACTTGCGTCCAGTAATCGCGCGGTATGTTGATCTGCGCCGGCGCCGACAGCCGCTTGGCTTTGAGAATGACCCGATTGAGAACTTCCGCTGTGCGCGAGGGATCGCGCACCTCCTCCTGGTAACAGACCATGTCGCGAAACAGCGCCATCTGCTCGACTTCCTGGAAGCCGCCCTGCCCGATCGTCTTGTTTGCCGCCTGCGGCGTCACCAGCAGCATTGGCGTGTGGTTCCAATAGGCGGTCTTGATCGCCGTAACGAAATTCGTGATGCCCGGGCCGTTTTGCGCAATCGCCATGCCCATCCTGCCGGTCGAGCGCGTGTAGCCGTCGCAAATGAGGCCACCATTGGTCTCGTGTGCAACGTCCCAGAATGTAATGCCGGCCTTGGGAAACAGATCGGAGATCGGCATGAACGCCGAACCGATGATCCCAAAGGCGTGCTCGATGCCGTGCATCTGCAGCACCTTCACGAATGCTTCCTCTGTCGTCATCTTCATCGCTAAATCCTTTACCCAACTTTGACGTTATTGATTGTCATCACGTGGACGCGAATGCGCAGTTCAGGTCTTGTCCTGAAAGATTTCCGCGAGCTCGGACGCGGCATTTCGCAACGCCGGCAGATGCCGGCGCGCTGTTTGCACGTTCATGCGCGCTTCTGGCGCCTGGATTGCCAGCGCGGCAAGCATCTCGCCGTTCTTTCCGATGACCGGCACCGCCATGCAGACCACGCCCACGAGATATTCCTCGCGGTCAAATGAAACCTGCTCCTTGCGGATCTGTCGGAGCTCGGCGTCGAGCCGCACACCATCGGTGATAGTGCTGTCGGTGAAACGGCGCAGGTCGAGGCTTTGCAGCAGGCGCCTGCGTCGTGGCGAGGCGGCGAGCGCCAGGAACAGCTTTCCGATCGCACTGCAGTGCAGCGGGACACGTGAGCCGATGGTATAGTGCAGGCGTAACGGCCAGTGCTCGGCTTCCACGCGATCGAGATAGACGACCTCGCCATTGAGCAAAGTGCCGATATTGCAGGTCTCGTTGAGCGTGTGGACCAACCGCTGGAGCACTACGTGTGGCGTGTCGTGCCGCATCGAGGATGACAGGGCCCCGAACGCAAGATTGGTGAGCTTGGGTCCGACGATCAATCGCCGCCGCCCTGGCTCACGCGCGAGATACCCTTGCGTGATAAACCAGTCGACCAGTCGATAGGCCGTCGCCTTTGGCAACTTCAGCGACGCAATGATGTCAAGCACGTCGACAGGCGTGCGCGCGCCAGCCACATGCTCAAGGATGGCGAAGGAGCGCGCGGTGGCGCCGAGCTTCTGTTCGCGCGCATTGGCGCCCCTTAGCATGGGCGGGCCCGGCTTGAGGTCCGCAACCGTGCGCCGGCTGGCTGGCGCCGTGCTGGTCGCCCTTTCATCAAGTTCAAGATTGGTACGCATGGTTCACCTAACCTCAATTCAAGCCGTCACCAGACGGCTTCTCAGCAGACGCTGAATGAAGGGCAGCAGAAGGACGATGGTGGTCAAAACGATGATCGTTCCGGAAATGGGCCGCGTGAAAAACACGGTCCAGTCGTTGGAAAAGCTGATCATCGTGTTCATGAAATTTTCCTCGGCGATCGGGCCAAGAATCACACCGAGCACCAGGGGCGCGACTGGAAATTTCAGCCGCTCGAAGCCGTAGCCCAGAATGCCGAAACCAATGATCAGCCACAGATCGGTGATATTATTGCGGATTGACAGCGCTCCGATGAAGCACAGGATCAGCACGTAGGCCGAGACAACCGCTTCCGGAAAATCCAGGATCTTCACCAGCGGCCGGATGGCGAAATAGCCGATGGCGCACATCAGCACGAGACCGAGAAACAATGAGGCGAACACGGTGTAGACAAGCGGCGCCGAGCTCACGAGGACCTGCGGCCCGGGCTGAATACCGTGCAGCATGAAGGCGCCGAGAATGACCGCGGTAGCGCCGCTGCCGGGAATTCCGAGCGCGAGCAAATGAACCATCGCGCCGCCGACTGAGGCCGTCGCCGCAGCCTGCGGCGCCACAATGCCCTCGGCGACGCCGGTGCCCATCTGGTTCCTGCGTTTCCCGAAGCGCGCCTCGATGCCGTAACTCACGAACGACGCGATGGTCGCGCCGGCGCCCGGTAGTAGCCCTATAAGGTCGCCGACCACCGACGAGCGCAGGAACATCCCTTTGATATCATTGAGTTCCTTGAGGGTCGGCAATTCAGTGCGCGTATTCGAGATCTTGTCGATCGGCTTGGTCGCAAAGCCTGTCTCCAGGCGCGTGAGGACTTCGCCGACACCGTAGGCTCCGACCATGACCACCAGGAATTCAATGCCGTCAGCGAGGATCGGTGAGCCGAACGTAAAACGGTAAGCGCCGTAAATCGGATCGGTGCCAACGGTTGAAATCAGGATGCCGACGCTCATGCTGATGAAGGCGTTGGAGAGCGAGCTCTTTCCGATCGCGACCACGCTCAACAGACCGAACATCACGATGACAAAATATTCCGGCGAGGAAAACCGCAGCGCGAACTTGGCGAGCGGCTCCGTCAGCGCGACCATGACCACAGCGGACAGGAGCCCGCCACCGAGCGCCGCCACCAATGTCCACCCAAGCGCCTTGGCCGGCTTGCCCTTGCGTCCCATGGTATAGCCATCCCACAGCATCGGGACGTCGATCGGCTCACCGGGAATACGAAACAGAATCGCAGTGAAGGCGCCGCCATAAGTGCCGGACACATACATCGCGGTCAGCAGTACGATCGAAGCAGTGACATCCATCTTGTAGGTGAATGGCAACGCGAGGGCGACACCCATCACGAGCGTCAATCCCGGCAGCACGCCGATCAAAAGACCAATGACGATGCCGACCACCAGCATCGCCATATTCAATGGCGTCAGACAGTGAACGAAACCGCCGGCGAGCTGGGTAAGGATGTCGATCATGCGATTACCACAGGCTCGGGATCGCAAAGAAGACGTCGGTCGCGCGATCGAACGGCGCGATGCCGCGCGGCAGTGAAACGTAAGCAATGCGCAAGAACAGGATGCCGCAGAAGATCGTCACGGCGGCACTGGTGCCCCAGATCGCCTTGTGCTCCCGATAGCCGCCGACATACATGAAGGCGGCGAGAAACAGGAACGTGCCGAGGATGAAACCGAGGATCGGCACGGCCACAGTGTAGATGGCCATCAGCACGATGCCGCCGATGAGAAGGCGCGGATACACCGGTTGCTTGTCGTCCTCCTCTGGCTCACGGTCGAAAGCTTCCAGAAAGCCGGTCGCATCCTGATTGCCGGCGATGAGCCGCCGGGAAATCTCGAATACGCAAGAGCCGCCCATCAGGAGAATGGCAAGGCGCGGCCATACCTCGGGCCCGAGTTGGCCGGGCCGCGGGGCATAGTCGATCGTGCCGGCATAGATGTAGAGCGCGAGTGCGAACGCGAGGCCAATTACATACGGGACGATCGAGCGGAAAAGCGCCTTGTCCATTTGCTCATTCCCCCGTTCGTCCCCGCGAAAGCGGGGACCCAGTGCGACAAATTGGTGCCGCCCAGAGCGAGACGCTGGGTCCCCGCTTTCGCGGGGACGAACGGAGTGTGGGAAAAGGCATCGGGCACACAGCTAGTTCGTTGCCATAGTCTTTTTCATGTCTTCGAGCTGCTCTTTCACGAAGGCCGGGGCTTTCGACGCATCCTCGAAGCTGTTCGGATCGGCGTATTGCTCCGCGAGGAATTTCTTGTATTCCGGCGAGGCGTAGACCTTGGCGAGCGCTTCCGACAGTTTCTTGACGATGTCCGGCGGCGTGCCGGCACGCACGACGATCGAGCGGAACTGCGGTAGCGCAACCTTGTACCCCAGCTCGTAGGAGGCCGGCACGTCCTTGAAGGCGGCCAGGCGTTTTTCGCCGAACAGCAGAATCGGCCGCATCTGCTTGCTGTTGAGAAACTGGGCGACGTCGCCGGCCTGCTCGTATAGCGCATCGGCATGCCCGCCGAGGATCGAAACGTAACGTTCGCTCGGCTTGGCGAATGGTACCTGGATGACCTTGATGCCGCCGCGATCGAGCACGGTCAGCGAGAAATCGTCGACGCTGCCGAAGCCGAGCGTCGCGACTTTCAGCTTGCCGGGATTGGCCTTGGCTTCCTTGGCGAAGTCAGCCCAGGTCTTGATCGGACTGTCCTCCTTCACGAAGAGGAAGGACGGGCCCTTGATCATCACCGCCACCGGCGTGATGTCATTCATGGTCCAGCGCGGCGTTTTGCCGGCGAGCAAGGCATGGCTGTCGGCGATATAGATCGCCATCGAGTAGCCGTCGGCGGGCGCAGACATAAGCTTGGCCATGCCGGTTGCACCGGTGCCGCCAGGCACGTTCACGACCGGGATGCCCTGGCCAAGCATCGGTTCCATAAGCTTGCTGACGAGACGCGCGAGCTGGTCGGCGCCGCCGCCGGGACCCCACGGTACGATCAATTCAATAGGACGTTCCGGATAGCCGGCCGCAAAGGCCTTGCCGCCGAACGGCGCGGCGCTGAGCGCCATCGCCACAAGCATTGCGAAACTTCGCGTGGTCGAACGCATGGACTTATCCTCCCTGCGGCCGCTTGCTTGTTGCGTTCCGCCCGCGGCCGTGCCCGGCGAAAACGATGGTCCGGCTTATAATTGCCGGTTCAATCGCCACGCCAGGCCCGCCTGCCGTGACAAAGTCTCGTTTTTTGAGACTGTTGTTCTCAATACGCTAACAGAAGGCATCGCGCCTGCAAGGGTGAATTCGAGCCTTTACGTCCCACAATTCGGGAATTCGATTTTAAAGATCGCGGGTGCGGGCGTGATTTCCCTGTGCGCGCAAAGCAAAAATTGCCTTCGTCATGGCCGGGCATAGCCGTCCGAAGGACGGCGTACTTCGCACGCCTATGTCCCGGCCATCCACGCCTTACTTGCTGAACGAAAGACGTGGATGCCCGGCAATGACAGGCGGGCGAGTGAGGCACCGCGTTCACCGCCTCTCCAGCGGCACGTAGGTGCGGGCATCAGGTCCGTTGTAGAGCGTGAGCGGACGCAGCAGGATATTGTTCTCGAGCTGCTCAAGCACCTGCACCACCCAGCCCGGCACACGGCCGATGGCGAAGATCGGCACGAACAGATCGCGCTTGATCCCGAGCAGGTGGTAGACGACGCCGGAATAGAAGTCGACGTTCACGTTTACGCCGTGGCGCGCATAAGGCCCCATGGCTGCGACCACGGCCTGCAGGATCTCGAACCACTTCGGTTCACCCATTTCCTTTGACAGGCGTTCGACGCCGGCGCGCATGTGGCGGGCGCGCGGATCCTCGGCGCGATAAACGCGGTGACCGAAACCGGTAACAGCGATGCCTGCCTTGCGCTTTTCCTTCACGTAGTCGGCGGCACGCACGGGATCACCGATCTCCTCCGCCATCTTCATCACGTCCTCGGCGGCGCCGCCGTGCGCCGGCCCCGACAGTGCCGCGATCGCGGCAACAATCGCGGCATGTAGATTAGCCTCGGTGCCGATCACGACGCGCGCGGCAAAAGAAGAGGCATTGGAGCCGTGCTCCGCATGCAGAATAAGGTCGCGGTCGATCAGTTGCGCGGCATCAGCGCTCGGCTTTTTCCCTGTCAGCATCCAGAGCAGGTTGGCGGCGTGGCCGAGCGTTGTGTCGGCGGCGACCGGCTCCTGGCCGGTACGGATCCTCGAATGGGCGGCGACAATCATTGGCACCTGCGAGGTCAGCCGCACGGCCTTGCGCAGCGTTGCTTCGCGCGAATTATCGGCCGTTTCCGGATCAAAGGCGGAAAGCGCAGATGCGGCGGTGCGCAGCACGTCCATCGGATGCGCGTCCTTGATGGCACGGATGATGTCGAGCACCGGCGCCGGCAATTTACGCGCGGCCTTGAGTTCGCTCTCGAATGCCGCAAGCTGCTGTTTGCCCGGCAATTCGCCGTTCAAAAGCAGCCATGCTGTTTCCTCAAAGCTCGATTGCTCGGCAAGATCATGGATCGAATAGCCGCGGTAACGTAGCTCGCCAGCCTTGCCATCGATGAAGGTGCAGGGCGAGCGATCAAAGTAGACCCCTTTGAGGCCGCGCTGAATCTTGATCGCCTCGGCTGTTTCGGTCATTGATGCCTACTCCTGATACGCATGATCCCGATCCGGAATGCGGGATCGGGGCTTGCAGCTACCGCGTCTTTCTCACCCGGTGAGAAGCATGGATTTGCTTGATCGATTGCTTGATATCGCACGGCGGCGTAATCGCAAAATCGTTTTGCCGGAAGGCGACGATGCGCGCATCGTCGCGGCAGCGGTACGGCTCAAACATGAAAAACTCGCGCAGCCGATCCTGCTGGGCATCCCGGACAACATTCGAAAGATCGCAAGCGATGTAAAGGTATCGCTGGACGGGATCGATATCCGCGATCCGCGCAGGGATGCGCGGCTGGAGAGCTATGGTGCGGCGCTTGCAAAAGCGCGCCAGTCGATGACACCGGCAATAGCGACACGGCTCGTATCCAAGCCGCTCTATTTCGGCGGCATGATGGTGCGGCAAGGCGATGCCGACGCCATGGTCGCGGGCTGCGCCAACCCGACGCGACGTGTCATCGAGGCCGGATTGATGACCGCCGGCCTCGCCTCCGGGATTGCGCTGCCATCGAGCTATTTTCTCATGGTCGTGCCGGATTTCCTTGGCAAGGGCGCAAGGCCTTTCGTCTTTGCGGATTGCGCGGTCAACGCCGACCCAAGCGCAGGAGAACTTGCCGACATCGCGATTGCTTCGGCCCGCAGCGCGCAGGCGCTGCTGGGCGAGACGCCACGCGTGGCCATGCTTTCATTTTCGACCAAAGGCAGCGCGCAGCATGCGCGTGTCGACAAGGTGAGAGAAGCGCTTGCGATTGCGCGCCAGCGCGAACCGGATCTGGCAATCGACGGTGAATTTCAGGGCGACGCGGCACTTGTCGCGGAGGTGGCACAGAAGAAAGTGAAAGAGCCAAGCGCGGTCGCAGGTCAGGCCAATGTGCTGATTTTTCCGGACCTCGATTCGGGCAACATCGCCTACAAGCTCACGCAATGGTTGGGTGGCGCGCAGGCAATCGGACCATTTTTGCAAGGTTTTTCCAAACCGATCAGCGATCTGTCGCGCGGCGCCAGCGTCGACGACATCGTCACCACATGTGCCGTGGTGGCGGCCAACTAGTCGTCATGGCCGGGCATAGCCGTTCGAAGAACGGCGTCGCTAGGCTCGCCTACGTCCCGGCCATCTCGCTTAGGAAGGCACAGTGCTACACTAAGCGGGGTCACCGGGACAAGCCCGGTGACGACAAGTGAAAAAGTTACTTCTCCAGATCGTCATCCGACAGCACGCGCATGGCAGCGCCGTCGACATCGTTGTATTGACCGCTCTTGAGCGCCCACAGGAAGGCGAACAGACCGAGCAGGCCCAGCCCGAGCGCCATTGGCACCAGATAGATCAAAACGTTCATGATGGTTCTCTTGTGCGCATGATCTGATCCGAAATTCGGTTCCTCATTTTCAGGATCGTGCGCGCCTCGCCCGCAGCGCATTGAGCGTTACCAGCAGCGACGATCCCGACATCGCCAATGCCGCGATCAAAGGCGTGACCAGGCCGGCAATCGCGATCGGAACCGCGATCGCGTTGTAGATGGCAGCCAGCCAGAGGTTTTCTGTCATCAGACCACGCGCCCGGCGCGAGATCGCAACAGCATCCAGCACGGGCTTGAGCCGCTCGCCCAGGAATACGGCATCGGCTTGCGCCTGCGTCACCTCGGCGGCGCTGATCGGCGACAGCGACACGTGCGCGGCGGCAAGCGAGGGCGCGTCGTTGAGGCCGTCACCGACCATCAACACGCGGCGGCCATTGGCCTTCAGCGACTCGATGAGAGCAATCTTGTCGGCCGGCTTCAGGCCGCCTTGCCAGCACGCAATCCCGAGAGCGCGGGCGACCGGCTCGACTGCGTCATCACGGTCGCCGGACAGAATGCGCAGATCGAGGCCGAAACGCGCCAGGGCCTTGATCACGTTCACAGCATCCGGCCGCAGCGTCTGGCTGATGGTGATGACGGCGGTCCGCTCGCAGTAGCGGAAGCAGATTTTTGAGTGAGCCGGATTATCTTGTACTCCGTTCGTCCCCGCGACCCAGGTTTGGCACTGGATTCCCGCTTTCGCGGGAATGAGCGGAATAGGGGTGAGGCCGCAGAATTCCACGCTGCCGAGACGCGCCTCGACGCCGTCGATATGCGCGCGCACGCCCTGCCCCGGCTCTTCCACGGCGTCTTCAAAAGGCGCGCGCATATGCGCCTCGCGCGCCAGGGCGACCGCAAGCGGATGTCGGCTCGACAGCGCCAGCCGCGCGGCCATCTGCAACAATTCAGGATCGACCGCCGCGATATTGACTGCGCGCGGCTCCGGCATTGTCAGCGTGCCGGTCTTGTCGAAGATGACCGTATCCACCTCGGCCAGCCGTTCGACGGCGTCACCGTTATTAAGAATGACGTTGGCCCGGAACAATGCGCCGGAGGCGACCACCTGGACGGCCGGAATTGCCAGTGCCAGCGCGCACGGACAGGTGATAATGAGGACGGCAATCGCTGTCACCAAAGCGTCGTGCAGGCTGGCGCCGGCAATCAACCACCCGGCCAAAGTCAGCGCGGCCGTTGCATGCACAAGCGGCGCGTAGATGCGCGATGCCCGGTCGGCAAGCCGCATCGCGCGTGATTTAGTGCTCGCGGCCTTGTCCAGCAGCTTTTCGATTTCGTCGATCAGCGCCGCACCGCCTGCGGCAGTCACTTTCAGAGTCAGCGCGCCGGAATAATTCATGCTGCCAGCATAGATGGTCGCGCCGGATGCCACCTTACGGCGTGCGGTCTCGCCTGTGATAAGACCCTCGTCGATCTCGGAGTTTCCGCCCATTACCGTGCCGTCGGCCGGTACGCGTTCGCCGGGCTTGACCAACACACGGTCGTCCGCTTTCAGCGCCGCCACCGGCACGCTGACCAATTCGTCTTCCACGAAGCGGTGCGCCGTTTCGGTCTTCAAGGCCGCCAGGTTGCCGGCAATCGCGCGCGTCTTGCGGCGCATCGCGTGATCAAGCGTTCGCCCGATCAGCAGGAAAAACAGCAACATGATCGCGGAGTCGAAATAGGCGTGTTCGGCATGGTTGGCAGTTTCCACCACCGACATGGCGAGCGCGAGGATGACGCCAAGTGAGATCGGCACGTCCATATTCAGGGCGCGCGATTTGAGCGCACGCCAGGCGCTCGCAAAGAACGGCCGGCCGGCGTAGGCCGCAGCCGGCAACGCGATCAGCGCCGAGGCCCAGTGGAAGAAGTCCCGCGTCTCCGGGGTAATATCGCTGACATTGCCCGACCATACCGCCACCGACAGCAGCATGATGTTCATGGCAGCAAATCCGGCAACCGCCAGGCAGCGCATCAGCCGGCGCGCCTCGGCGGCCTCCTCCTGCTCGGCGCGCTGCGGCACGAACGGGTGCCCGTGATAGCCGCTGCCTTCCAGCGCTCGCAGGATCTGTGCGGGATCCGTCGCGCCGTCGGTCCAGGACACGTGCAGCCGGCGATTGGTGTAGTTGAGGCGAGCCTCGGTGACGCCCGGCAGTCGTTTTACCGCGCCTTCAATGCGCGCAATACAGGCACCGCAGGCGATGCCATCGACCGCGAGCTCCATGCCGAGCGTGCCGTCCCCGGCTGGCTTCGCGTAGAGCGAGAGGTCAAGCGTTTCAGTCATGACACTCACACTTTGCTCCGCTCATTCCCGCGAAAGCGGGAATCCCAATCTGCGCCGAATGGCAGAGCGTTGTGCCCCTGGGTCCCCGCTTTCCCGGGGACGAGCGGTTGATGGTTCAGTTGCCACATCACCTCAAGGTCACCCGGCTGCGCGAACGGAAAACGCGCGCCTCGCCGCGATAGAGATCGACAATCAGCTCCCATTGGCCGGGTTGGGCCTGCACCTCGCCGTGAAAAAGGCCGGCGCTTGTGCGGTCCAGCGCAATCACGTGGTCGAGCCGTTCGTCGGCCGGATGGGCGAGCCGCGCCTGTGCTGTTATTCCCGCAAGCAGCACCCCACTGACATCGCGGGCGGAAATATCGAGCACGGCGTCGCCAGCTTTGTCGCGCGCGATCTTGCCGTCGACGCGCCAACGCAATTCGTCCTGCTTCTCGGCCCTTGCAAGTTCCCGCTCGAACATCAGGCCGGCCTTATAGGAGCTCGATGTCTCCACGCCACCAAAGGTGGAGGTTGCCGCTTTTACCAACACCGCATTGACCGCGAAGACCACTCCAAAAAATCCAAGCAGGCACAACAGCACATGCAACCCAGTCAATTCACGTGTCTTGCGATGGGCGCTCATCACATTGCTCCCGTCACGGGCCGAAGAAATGGTCGCGCATTTCGGCTGTCTCGCCGGAATCGATATCTATCAGCCTGAACAGGATTGACGTTGATGGCGCCGGCGGCGTGGCGCTGTAGTCGGTCACCACGACACGCACTTCCTTGGTCTGGTCGGGGCCGACCGAGATCAGCTGGCGACCGTCGGAGCGTGGCGGCAGGCCAACGAAGTCCACGAGTGTGGAAGGCAAGCCATCAACACTGACAATGAAGTCGCGGTATTTAAGCCGCTTGTTGACGATGCGGATGATGTAACCGTTACGCAGCGCTCCGTCCGACAAGCGCACATACATCGGGTTGCGATCGTGAATGATGCTGATACCCTCGCTATCGCGGGTGGCAAGCGTGTAGATCATGATGCCGCCGACCACGGCTATGATAGCGGCGTAGAGAACTGTGCGCATGCGCACCAGCTTGTAGAAAACTTTCTTTCCCTCGATCCGCTGCTTGATGTTGAGGTCGGTATCGTAGGCGATCAGCCCCGTCGCACGCCCCAGCTTGCTCATGATCGCATCGCAGGCATCGATGCAAAGCCCGCACTGGATGCACCCCAGATTGGCGCCGCCGCGAATGTCGACGCCAGTCGGGCAGACATGCACGCATTGCAGACAATCCACGCAGTCGCCGGCCGGCTGGTTTTGCGCGCGCAATTGCTCGGCCTTCTTGACCGAACAGCGCGGTTCACCGCGATCATAACGGTAGGTGACGTTGAGCGCGTATTCATCGGTCAGCGCCGCCTGGATTCGCGGCCACGGACACATATAAAGACAAACCTGCTCGCGCATGTGGCCGGCAAGCGAATACGTCGTGACAGTAAGAATACCGATCCACGCATAGGCAATCAGGGGCGCCTCACCCGTGGCGAGATCCCTGACCAGCGTCGGCGCGTCTGCAAAATAGAGAACCCAGGCGCCGCCGGTCCACCACGCCACCATCAACCAGAGAAAATGCTTCACGCCCTTGCGGGCCCAGGTGACGGCTGTCCATTTGCGCGCATCGCGCTGCATGTGCTCGCGACGGTCGCCTTCCGTAAACCGTTCGATCGCGAAGAACAGATCGGTCCATACGGTCTGCGGACAGAGGTAGCCGCACCAGATACGGCCCGCGACTGCGTTCATCAGGAACAGCAAGATCGCCGCGAGAATGAGCAGGCCGGTGAGATAATAGACTTCTTGTGGCCATATCTCGATGAAGAAGAAGTAGAAGCGGCGATTGGGAAAATCGATCAGCACCGCCTGCGAAGGCGCGTTCGGGCCGCGATCCCAGCGGACGAACGGCAGCAGATAGTAAATCCCGAGCGTGATGACGAGGACTGCCCATTTGATATTGCGGAATTTGCCATGCACGCTCTGTGGATAGATTTTTCTACGCGGCGCATAGAGCGGAATGTCATCATCGGGCTTGAGCCCAGGCGCACCCTCCCCGGGCAACACTTCGGCCTCTTTCACCAGTGTTTGCAGGGCGTTCATGGTCAACTGAATAGGCCACGGCGGCCGGGCGCACCTTGACTTGGCTCAATCGTGAACGTGGTAAAAGCCCCCGTTTATGGGGCTTTTTCGAAGCCTCAGCGCCTATTTTTCACCGCCACCCAGCGTGTGGACGTAGACGGTCAATGCCTTGATGGTCGGCTCGCTCAGGCGGCCGCCCCAAGCCGGCATGACGTTGCCGCGACCATTGTGCAGGCCTTCCATGATGGTCTGCTTGTCAGAGCCGTAAAGCCAGATCCGATCGGTCAGGTTGGGCGCGCCCATTTCCCGATTGCCCTTGCCGTCCGGGCCATGACAAAGCGCGCAGTTGTCAGCAAAGATTTTCTTGCCGGCAGCAAGATCCGCCCCGGTTTCAGCCGGCAAACCGGATAGCGAGCGCGCATAGTCGGCAACGGTGGCAATCTGGTCTGGCTTGAGAATACCGTCGCGGCCAAAAGCAGGCATTACGCCTGTCCGGCCTTTGTCGTCGCTCCCGCGTGCACCATGACGAATGGTCTGCTCGATTTCAGCAAGCTTGCCTCCCCACAACCAGTCATCGTCATTGAGGTTTGGATAGCCCTTGGCACCGCCGCCGCCGGCACCATGGCATGGCGCGCAATTGTCGGCGAAGGCCACGCGCCCTTGAGCGCGCGCGAAATCAAGTAATTGGGGATCCGCGATAATATCCGCCACTGACGCGGTGTTGAGCTTCTCCATCATCGGCCCGCGCTGAAGCTTGAGCGCTTCGAGATCCTCAATGATGGCGGTGCGGGTGTGCCAACCAAACGCGCCCTGCGTGGAATTGGTCAGCAAAGGCCACGCCGGATAAACAATCCAGTAGCCGATCGCCCACACGATCGTGATGTAAAACAGCCATAGCCACCACCGCGGCAGCGGGGTGTTCAATTCACGCAAGCCATCCCATTCGTGCCCGGTGGTTGCGGTGCCGGTCAGGACATCGATTTCCTTATGGTCTTCGGCCACGGTTCAATCCTCCCGCAGAGGAATGCGCGCGGCGTCTTCGAATTTCTTCTTGCGCGAAGGCCAAAGCGCGTAGAGCAGCACCAGCAAGAAGATGACGACAAAATATGCGAGGCCCCAGGTCTGCGCAAACTCGGCGACGGTTTGATAGGTCGGGTCCATTGCATTCACCGGATGTTGGCTTTGTCGTCGTAAAGCTTGAAGTCGACCTGCGTGCCCAGCAGTTGCAGATAGGCGATCAGGGCATCGGCTTCAGAAATCCGCGTCGGGTCGCCGTCGAAGTCGCGCGTGGTGACCTTTGGATAACGTTTCGCGAGAGCGGCAGCATCCGGGCTGTCGGTGGTCGACTGCGTCACGACATCCGCGGTAGCGTTGGCAATCATGTCCGGCGTATACGGCACGCCGAGCATTGCCTGGACTTTCAGATCTTCCGCCATGTGTTGGAAGTCCAGGTCGGTCCGTGCCAGCCACGAATAGTCAGGCATCACGGAACCCGGCACCACCGAGCGCGGGTTTTTCAGATGGTCTCGGTGCCATTCGTCGGAATACTTGCCACCCACGCGCGCAAGATCGGGGCCCGTGCGCTTGCTACCCCACTGAAAGGGCTTGTCGTACATGCTCTCGGCGGCAAGCGAGTAGTGACCATAGCGTTCGACCTCGTCACGGAGCGGACGGATCATCTGCGAATGGCAGAGATAGCAGCCCTCGCGCACATAGATGTTGCGGCCGGCGAGCTCGAGCGGGGTGTAAGGGCGCACGCCGTCGACCTTCTCGATCGTGTTCTTCAGGTAAAACAGCGGCACGATCTCGACCAATCCGCCGATTGCGATGACGATCAGAATGCCGATCACGAGAATGATCGAGTTTTTCTCGAGAATGGCGTGTTTTTGCCAGAGTGACATGATTGTCTCCGCCTACTCCGCCGGCGCCAGCCTGAGGCCGGCGGGCGCGGCGGAGACCGCCGTGTTCACGGTTTTCCAGAGATTCCAGGCCATCAGCAATGCACCGGTGAGGAACAGCAGGCCCCCCAGCGCGCGGATGACGTAGAAGGGGTGCATCGCTTCCACCGTTTCGACGAAGGAATATTCGAGGAAGCCGAGTGAAGTGTAGGCGCGCCACATCAGGCCCTGCAGAATGCCAGACACCCACATCGCGCTGATGTAGAGCACGATGCCGATGGTCGAGATCCAGAAGTGCCAGTTGACGAGCTTTAGTGAATAAAGCGGGCGATTCCACAGCCATGGCACGAGACAATAGAGCGCGCCGAACGAGATGTAGCCTACCCAGCCGAGCGCGCCGGAGTGCACATGGCCGATGGTCCAGTCGGTGTAGTGCGACAGCGAATTGACGATTTTCACCGACATCATCGGACCTTCGAAGGTCGACATGCCGTAGAATGCAACCGACACCACCATCATTCGCAACACCGGATCGGTGCGCAGCTTGTCCCACGCTCCCGACAGCGTCATGATTCCGTTGATCATGCCGCCCCAGGACGGCATCCACAGAATGATCGAGAAGGTCATGCCGAGCGTCTGCGCCCAGTCAGGCAGCGCCGTGTAGTGCAGGTGATGCGGTCCGGCCCAGATGTAGAGGAAGATGAGCGCCCAGAAATGAATGATGGATAGACGATAGGAATAGACCGGCCGGTCGCAACGCTTTGGGATGAAGTAGTACATGATTGCGAGAAAGCCGGCGGTGAGAAAGAAGCCGACGGCGTTGTGGCCGTACCACCATTGCACCATGGCGTCCTGCACACCCGACCAGACGATATAGGACTTCGGCGAGAACAGTGATATCGGCACGGCCGCATTGTTGCCGAGATGCAGCACCGCAATCGTGAGAATGAAGGCGAAATAGAACCAGTTGGCGACGTAAATATGCGGCTCGGCGCGCCGCATGATCGTGCCGAGAAAGACCAGGAAGTAGACAACCCACACCACTGTCAGGAAAAGGTCGGAGTACCATTCCGGCTCCGCGTATTCCTTCGATTGCGTAATCCCGAGCAGATAGCCCGTGCCGGCGATGACGATAAAGAAGTTGTAGCCGAGTACGACGAACCATGGCGCGAGATCGCCCGCCAGTCGCGCGCGGCAGGTGCGTTGCACGACATAGAACGATGTCGCAATCAGCACGTTACCGCCAAACGCGAAGATCACCGCCGATGTGTGCAGCGGCCGCAGGCGCCCGAAGGTAATCCAGGGCAAATCGAAATTGAGAAACGGAAACGCCAGCTCAAGCGCAATGTAGAGCCCGACCGTGAACCCGGCGATGCCCCAGAACACGGCGGCGACGGTCGAGAATTTGACCGGACCCATGTTGTAGTTGGGCTTGCCATCGATCGTCAGCGGCGCGGGAGTAGCGGGGCGTTCGTAATAGCGATTGATGACGGCAAACACAGACGCAATGCTGGCCGCCGTAAACAGATAAGCATGGAACGCGTACTCGGGCGTGTAGGCCTTTGCCGCAACGACGATGGACAGGAGCGCCAAAACTGCGAAGGCAAGGGCCGAACCCCCTTCGCCGATGGTCATGGTTTTCTCAGAAGCGAGCGCGGTCGCCATGCCTTAAGTCCATTTATGGCTTGTCGGAAAAATTCCGGGGCCTTCGCGGGTTTATCGCCGAAAGCCCCCGCGCTTTCCTTGATGCAGGTCAAACGATTAGGGTCATCCGCCGCGCCACCAGCCGTGCCAGCCCCAGCGCCGGGGCCCGCTGGTGTTAACGCGCGCTTTCTGCTCTTCGGTGAGCGTCGCGTAAAACGCATCGAATGCCGGACGTACGGTCTTGATCGCCTGCTGCATGGCGTCGAGGCGTTTTTCCATCAATTCAAGCCGTGCAGTAGCGCTGGCCGGGAACTCGCGCGGGCACGCCGCCTTGATGATTTCCGCGGCCTTGGTCGACGCCGCACGCAAGTCATTTAGCGCTGCACGCTGCGCTTCCGTTGGCGTGATCAAACGCTCGATGCGCTCCATTCGCCACTCGGCAAGGCCGGCGCCACGCGGATCGCACACGGCGCCCATGCCACCCCTGCCGCCACCCCAATCCATCATGCCAGGTCCCATCATCATCCCGGGGCCCCAGCCCCCGCGCGGGCCGTAACCAGGGCCTGGACCGCCTTCGGGACCTGCGCCGGGTCCAGCTGCAGCCGGCGGATTACCAGGGCCAGGACCTGCGGGCTGGGAAATTGCGGGCGCCACCAAAAGCGTGCCGGCGATGGCGATGGCCACGGCGAACTTAAAAAATGGTTTCATGGCGGATCTCCTCGATGGAGGAATTTTCACCAATGACCGTGCAGCACACGCGGCGTGCGTGCTTTGATGCAGGTCAACGGAAGATAAAAGTACCGTCAGACCGAAAGCGGCTGGATTTCGATCCGCTCACTCGAGATATAGCCCGCACGTGCCGCCGCAGAAGCACGGCGCCGGCGCTCATCGCGCCGGAGCCACCGCTTCCCGCGAACACCACACCTAAGGATGCACGAGGCACCGCCTTGCTGCGCTAGACGTAGCCAAGCCAGTTCCAGTAGGTGGCGCCAAGCACCATCACCAGCGCCAGCGCGATGATCGTCATTACAAAACCGGTGCGGACGAAGTCGCGCGCGCTGAAGGTGTCGGTGCCGTAGGCAACCATGTTTTGCGGCGCATTCACGACCAGGATGAACCCGAAGCTGACCACAAATTGCAGCACCATGGTCATGCCAATGATGTTGATTCCCGGCGTCGCGACACTTTTCATCACGGCGATCACGATCGGGATCATCGCGGAAGCGAGCGCGGTTGCACTGGCAAATCCAAGGTGAATGACGACCAGGAACAGACTCATCACACCGAGGATAAACAGCGCCGTGGCGTTCGTGAGTCCGAACTGGGCCACCACGATGTTGGCGAGCCACGTTGCAGCGTTGGTCTGCAACAGCGCCGTGCCGAGGCTGATGCCGACGCCGAACAAGATAACGGTGCCCCACGGTATCCTGGCCTGGGCATCTTTCCAGGTAAGAATGCCGAAGCCGGGCATGAACATCAGCGCCACCGCGGTGATGGTAGTCGTCGAGGTGTCGAACTTGTGCAGGATGCCTTCGGTCGCCCAGAAGGCGATCAAAGTGAGCGAGATAAGCAAAAGCTTTATCTCCGAAGCCTTCATGGGTCCGAGGGCGGCGAGCGATTTACGGACGCCGTCACGGCCGCCCGGCACGTCCGCTACCTCCGGCGGCATCATGCGGGTCATCACGAAATAGAGCGCGATGCACATCAGGATCGCAAAGGGACCTGCGGCGATCAGCCAGTCGAGCCAGGTGATCGTCTTGTTGAACGCCTTCTCGATAAAGCCGATGGCGACCATATTCTGCGCCGCGGCAGTCTTGATGCCGACGTTCCAGATGCTGGCGGTCTGCACGGTGACGATCATCAGCATGCTCGCGAAGGCGCCACGCTTGTTGACGCCATAGGCCGCGATGATGCCGAGCGTGATCGGGACCAGACAGGCAACGCGGGCGGTGGTCGACGGCACCATGAGCGCGATCACGAACCCGACCAGGATCGTGCCGATGACGACGTGACTGGTTTGGGTGCCGACGCGCGACAGGATGCTGAGCGCGATACGCTTGTCGAGACCGGTCGCGGTCATGGCGGCGGCCAGGAACAACGCGGCAGCAACCAGCACCAGTGCCGTATTGGCAAAGCCGCTGAAGGCAAGCGTCAAGGCACCGCTGGTACCCAGCAGGACTTTCGGATTGGCGACGCTCGGCGCCAGGCCAAGCATAAAAGCCATCAAGACAGCGATAATGATGGCCGACACGGCGTAGTCGACCGCTTCCGTTATCCACAAGATGACAGCGAAGGCAAGGATAGCGAGCATGTGATGACCGGCGACGGGCAGGCCGGCCGGCGTGGGCAGCAACAAAATGGCAATCAATGCGGCAAATGCGGCTGGCAGGCCCCAGTTCGACGCGAACCACCCTATTTCCTTCGCGCTGGGCTGCGCGACCGGGCGAACTGACGGTTGAGCTGCAATAGCCATGGCTTCCTCCGAGCGAAAAAATCCGCTGCGCCGTTACTATCGATCCAGCGGCGAACGGTACGTTGAGGAAAATCAACTGGCGGCACCACGCGAGCTACGGAATTGTCCTTAGTGCCGAGCGACTATTGCGGTGCAACCGGAAAAAAGACCGCCAAAATGACAAAGGCGCACCCCGCGCCCGTTATGGGCCGCGGTAGCGCGCCTTCTCGTCGCCCCTTAACTCAGGCGGCGGACTAGTCGCTAGTGCGCAACGACGTCATCTCTAGGCTCGATAACCATGCCCGACGTCGGCTCGACCCACACAAGATGGTCATTCACCGCCTTCACGCCGGGTATGTTTTCGGCCGCTACTTTCATTGCTTCGCGCTGACGTTCGTCGACAATCACGCCCCAAAGTTCGACAACGCCATTACGCACGACCACATTGGTCATCGCTGCCGGCGCCCAGACCTCCTTTTGGAATTCCGCCAGCAGCTTTTCGCGAATGGCGCCGTCATCTTCGGCGGGAGGCTGTGCCACCCGTGCCATGCTCACCATCGCAAGCATCAGGTTCGAGCGCGTTACAATCCCGACCAGTTGGCCGCCGCAAATAACCGGCACACGCTTGATACGTTTGCGTTCCATCAAATCGACAATGTCTTCCAGCGCGGTCAACTCACCGACCGTGTGCACATCGTTGGTCATCACTTCGAAGACCTTGCTGCCATGCGAATGGCTGTATTCAGCAGCCATGCGGCCCGGACCCATAAGAAACTCAAGCCAGCGCGAATGTTTGCGCTCCGTCCGCGTTTCACGGCGGCGCAGAAAATCGCCTTCGGACAGCACGCCGACCAGTTTGCCGTCTTTGTCGACCACCGGCAGTCCGCTGATGTGGTGTTGAAGCATCAACCGGGCGGCCTGCAACACGGTCGCATCCGGAGCGATCGATATGACGTCGCGCGTCATGACATCTTCGGCTTTCATGGCGGTTCTCCAAATTACCGCACCAGAAGATCACGGAACTCGCCGAACCGTCTTGACGCAGGTCAAACGCTGCTAATGCTTCCATTCCGGCGCCGGAACCGGCGCCCAACTGCGCTTGAGGCGCAGGTCATCGACGATGGCGTTGGCGGCAATATAGCCGGGCGCGCCATTCACGCCGCCGCCATTGCCGGATGAGGACCCACAGAGATAGAGCCCTTCCACGGGCGTGCGAGAGCCGGGCATCAGCGGATGGGGCCGGTTGATACCGAGCTGATTTGGCACATATGCCCCTACGCGGACCGCCCCCTGCCGCATGTTGGCGTTGAGTTTTTCGACGTCCAGCGGGGTGAAAAGATAGGTCCCGAGCAGGTTATCGCCTTCAAGATTTGACGCATAAATTCGCCAGTAATCCAGCACACGCTGAGTGTAGTCGGCGCGGTTGCGTTCCCACTCCTGCGGCGAGCCATCGACTGAATAAGGCGCAAATGGCCACCAGAATGCTACATGCTTGCCGGCCGGCGCATAGCTCGGGTCAAACTGGCTGTTGCAAGCGCCGTTGCCCATCAGGACCCTGGGAAATTTCTTCGCCGCGCAATCCTCAAAGCAACTCGCGACGTCGTCGATATGGTCCATGCCAAAGAAAATGTTGTATGCGCGCGCAATGTCAGGATCGAACGCAGCGGCGCGATAGGCCGGCGGATCCTTGAGCGCGAGATGCAGGGTCACCAGACTATGGTTGCCCCAGTGCCAGGATTTCGCCTTTTCGCGCACCGGCTCCGGGAATAGCTCCTCCCCGGCCATCTGTACCGTGGTCGGAAAATCGATAGCGCTTGCGACGAATTTGCCGCCAGTGACGATGCGGCCGTCCTCAAGCTTCACGCCGGTTGCGCGGCCATTGGTGACCGTGATTTCCCTGACATCCGCGCCGGTGATGATTTCCCCGCCGCCAGCCTCCACAACCCGCGCCAGCGCCATAGGCAGTGACACTGCACCGCCAACGGGCAATGTAAAGCTCGCGATATTCGCAAAGATTGCCGGAAAAACGATACCCGCGCCCGGCACGTTCTCAGTGGTAATCACGTGCATATAGGATGTGAACAGCGTGCGAATGCGCTCATCGACGAAATGCTTGCGCACGACGCTGAAAAGGTCGTGCTGCGCATGCGATAAAAGTTCTTTTGCCTTTGGCCCGCTGAGGCGGTCAACGAGTTGCTCGCGCGGCAAAGGGGCATTGTAGAGCAGTGACACCAGCAGCGGACGCATGTCTTCGCAATACGTATGCCAGAGCGCGCGGAACGTCTCTGCGTCCTGCTTGGAAAACTGCGCGAGCGATGTACAGGTCTTGTCGAGATCCTTGTAAATGACGATGCCGGTGCCATCGCGAAAGGTCGCTGCCTGCTGCACCGGCGGCTCGATATAGGAAAAACCATAGCGGTAAAGCTCGAGATCCTGAAGCAAGGGACAAAGGCCAAGGCCCATGTAGAAATTGGCGTGCAGATTGAGTTTATAGCCGGGAAGAAGTCGCTCCTCGGTGCTCGAACCGCCACCGACATGGCCGTTTCGTTCGAGGACTGCAATGCGCATGCCAGCACGCGAAAGATAAGCGGCGAGTGTCAGCCCGTTGTGGCCTGCGCCAATAACCACGCCATCAAAATTTGCCATGATCCCCACCCGCGATCGACGGCTACGACATCAGCAATGGATTCGAACCTACCGCCTCACCACGACACGAACAACAATACAAAATTGTGTTGGGTCACCTTTCGCCCGCGAAAAGGAAAGCCCCGGCAAAGGTGTTTGCCGGGGCAGTATAACCGAAGGTCAGGGAGGACGACGTTCGGCTTTAGGAATTCAGGCGGCTCAATGCACCACGGTTGCGCAGGACGATACGGCGCGAACTCGGCACCGCGATGGTCGCGGCGTTTTCGAGTTGTGTCAGCGTGCGTGACACCGTCTCAATCGTCAGGCCAAGATAGTCTGCAATGTCCTGACGCGACATCGTTAGCTCGACTTCATTGCCGACCGATCCACGCGCCGACATTTCGAGCAGGAAACCGGCGACGCGTTCCTGCGCGGTCTTGATCAGAAGCATGATGTGGCTCTGCGCCCGCCGTAATTCACCAGCTGTCATGGTCCAGAGCTTATGTGCGACGTCACTATCGTGCGCGGCAAGCGTGACCAAAGCGCTGCGTTTGATCACCAGCACCTTGCAATCCGTGATCGCTTCGGCAGAAAACGAGTGTTCGGTGCCGATTTCGAGTCCGAAAAGATCACCCGGGAGATAGAAGGCGCCAATCTGGCGGCGGCCGTCGTTCAGGACCTTATAGGTCCGCACGCTGCCGACGATCACCTTGTAGAGATAATCGGCTCGCTCGTTTTCGCCGTAGATCTCGGCATTGCGTGCGAACGGCATTGCCGCACCCATTAGCTCGATCTGGCTGGCAAGGGGATGCGAGGCGACGGGGGAGACCGGACGTACATCGCGAGCTGCAGGGCGATGTGAAGTTCCGCGGTTGATCATCGTCTGGGTGAGCATGGGGCTGGTCCTCGGTAAATCTGATGATCAGTCGATACCGATGGAACTGCGTGTTCGAAATTCAGATAATCTCCATAGGGGATTCACCGGAGGCGTCCGCAGGACTTCGCCGTGGTGGGTCGGACGTGCTATGGATCGAGCCGGTATGGCCGAAGCCGTTGAAAATACGCAATATTCCTCGTCGTTCGAGCGGGGATGGCCATTGCGCTACGGGGTGGCCTCAAGCACGGTTGCCCTGGCTTTGGCGGCCCGCGCCCTGCTCACACCCGTGCTGCACGACGATGCTATCTTTTTCTACTTCATCCCACCGGTGCTGATTGCGGCCGGCATCGGCGGCCTGGGGCCCGGCTTGCTCGCAACAGCTCTGAGTCTCGCGGCTGCGTTTTTCCTGGTGACGAGCGCCGCCACATTTTCGAATCTCATTTTAGTCAATGGCATTGCATTCACGATCATCGGGGTCGGCGTATCCTGGGGCGGCGAACTTCTTCACCGCGGCAGACTACGGGCGACGGTGATGACCCGGGATGCCCTGGCACGCGAGGCGCATCTTCAATCAATTCTCGATACCGTGCCCGAGGCGATGATTGTGATCGACGAGCGTGGTATCATGCAATCATTCAGCAGCGCGGCAGAGCGCCTTTTCGGATATCCGGGCACAGAAGCACTTGGCCAGAATGTCAAGACTCTGATGCCCTCACCCTATCGTGAGAACCATGATGGTTTCCTGGACCGCTATAAGACGACGGGCGAGCGCCGCATCATCGGTATCGGCCGCGTGGTGGTCGGGCAGCGCAAGGATGGCTCTACCTTTCCGATGGAGCTTGCCGTTGGCGAAATGAAATCCGGCGATCGGCGATTTTTCACCGGCTTTATCCGCGATCTGACGGAGCGACAGCAAACGGAAGCGCGCTTGCAGGAACTTCAATCCGAGCTCGTCCATATTTCAAGGCTGACCGCGATGGGCGAGATGGCTTCAACACTGGCGCATGAACTCAACCAGCCGTTGTCGGCGATCTCAAACTATCTCAGAGGCTCGAAACGGCTGCTCGAAGATAGTAAAGATGAAAAGTCCGACATGGTGCGCGATGCGCTTGAGAAAGCTGCCGACCAGGCAGTGCGCGCCGGCCAGATCATTCGCCGCCTCCGCGATTTTGTGTCGCGCGGCGAAAGCGAGCGACGCGTGGAAAGCATCACCAAGCTCGTCGAAGAGGCCAGCGCCCTTGCACTGGTGGGGGTGAAGGACCGCGGGATTCGGGTGCAATTCCAGCTCCATCCCAGTGTCGACCTGGTGCTCGCGGATCGCGTGCAGATTCAGCAGGTCCTTCTGAACTTGATTCGCAATGCCATGGACGCCATGGAGACATCGCAAGCGCGTGATCTTGTTATCTCCATCACGCCGCTTGAGGATAAATTTGTTCGGGTCAGCGTTGCCGACACCGGCTCCGGTATTGCGCCGGAAATCGTCGAGCAACTGTTTCAGCCATTCATCACAACGAAACGTCATGGCATGGGTGTTGGGTTGTCGATTTCGCGTACTATCGTGGAGGCTCACTCTGGACAAATCTGGGTCGAGCCAAATCCTTCCGGCGGCACGGTTTTCCATTTCACGCTTGCGGTCGTAGATGAAGGAGATGTCGACGATGCAGCCTGAGCCAATCGTGTACGTGATCGATGACGACGACGCCGTCCGGCAATCCCTTGAATTTCTGCTCAAGACGGCCGACATCAGCGTGCGCGGCTTTGACTCGGCCAAAGCGTTTCTGGACGTGTTACCAGCGATCAGATCCGGGTGCATCATAACGGATGTGCGGATGCCTGAGATCACAGGTATCGACCTCCTGCGTCGTCTCAAGGAGAGCGGCATTGACATCCCTGTCATTGTCATTACCGGCCACGGCGACATATCGCTGGCGGTGGAAGCCATGAAAATTGGCGCTATCGATTTTCTCGAAAAACCGTTCGACGATGACCTGCTGCTCGCGGCGGTCCGCGCGGCCCTTAACACCGAAGCAGGCACCGCCAGGCACAAGGCCGAGATTGCGGAAATTCATGACAAGCTGGCGGCACTCTCCAACCGCGAACGCCAGGTTCTCGAAGGCCTGGTCGCAGGCAAGGCCAACAAAATAATTGCGTTTGACCTCGGCATCAGCCCCCGGACCGTCGAGATTTATCGCGCCAATCTGATGACCAAAATGTCGGCCAACAGCCTGTCCGACCTCGTGCGCATGGCCATGACGGCCGGCATACTCGAAAACGCAACCAAGGGCGGCCATTGAGCACTCGCGGCGGGTGCGGCTTCAACATGCAGCAATAGTATTCCTGTACATTTACCGGCCGGGAGTGCCTTTGACGCCAAGCCCACGCATAAAGCGCTCGCGGATTTGCACCGGATCTCGATCGGTGGCCCCAATCGCCGGCTTGCCGTCGATGCGAACGACGATCAGGCTGGGTGCCCCGCCCTCAAGTGCTGATGTCACCAGGCGGTCGAAATCGCTTTCATCGGCGGCCCAGGCGCTGTTGGCAATCCCGGCGCCGCGCGCGATCGCGACAATATCCGCGGTTGCCGCGCCTGGCGTCGGCTGCGATCCGGTGATCTGGTAAATGCCGTTGTCCCACACGACCATCGTAAGATTCTTTGGCCCCCGCTCCGCAACGGTAGCCAGGCAACCGAGCTGCATCAGCAGCGAGCCATCGCCTTCGAGCGCGATGACGTGCCGGCCTGGCTGCGCGAGCGCAACACCAAGCGCAATCGGAATGGCAAGACCCATGCTGCCTAGCATGTAGAAATTTTGTGGCCGCTGCCCGCTCGCCCACAAATCGAAATTCGCGTTGCCAATGCCCCCGATCACCGCTTCATCATGCTTGAGCTGCGCGACCAATCGTTTGGTCAAATCGAAGCGATTTATGACTTTCGCGTTGTGGGCGCCGATAGCTCCGGTCTGTACGGACGTCATGACATCAAGCCTCGAAAACTTTGCCGCCCGTAAGCAACGGCGAGAGAATGAAGGTGACGGGCGCCTGCGTCGCGACGGCCTGCTTGATCGAGCGATCGACGATAAACGCGAGTTCATCCTGCCTTGTAATTGTAATGTGTTCGACGGCGAGTGAATCGAGTACCGGCCGCATGGTCTTGCATACAAGGGCCTGCCCGAGATTGAACTCACCGAGTGTCCCGCGTTCCGATACAAATATCAGCGCCGGTATTTGCGACGGCACGACCAATGATGCGAGCACATTTGGAATTGTGGCAAAACCGCTCGTCTGCATGAGCACGGCGCCACGCAGACCTCCCATCCAGGCGCCACTCACGATGCCAAGCGCCTCTTCCTCGCGGGTGGCTGCGAAGGTCGTAAAAAAACTGTCGGCGTGGATGGCCTTGATCAGCGGCGTAAACACCCGGTCGGGAACGTAGACGACCAACTTTACGTCGTTGGCCTTTAAGGTCCCGAGCACGACCTCATGCCAGGTATTTGCTGTCATTTGTGTATTTTTCATGGATGGGCGGACCGGACTTATGCGGATTGAATATCGTGAAATTTGCGCTCTTTGGTCAACCGCCCGAGCCTTGCCGAGACCATTGCTCCAATAATCGCAAAAGCTTAGCCTAACAAATCATACGACGCTAATCAGAAAATATTGGCGAAACTCAGGGGAGGACAATGACGAGAGCCAAAGGACATACGACGCCCACGCGTCGCAGCATTATCAAAGGCGCGGGCGCATTCGCCGCCGGCGCAGCAGCGCCGGCGTTCCTGCGCGTACGCTCGGCCTATGCCGCCTATCCTGATCGTCCGGTCAAAATTATCGTGGCCAATACGCCCGGTGGACCGTCGGACATCGTCGGCCGAATTGTTTCAGCCGCACTCCAGCAATCGACCGGAAAGACCTTCATCATCGAGAATATCGGGGGCGCCGGCGGCAATATCGGATTTGGCAATGCGGCGCACGCCACGCCCGACGGCTACACGCTCCTGTTGGCGACCAATGCCTGGTCGATCAACCCGAGCCTCTACGGCAAGATTCCTTATGACCCGCACAAGGACTTCATAGGCGTCAGCGAATTGGCCTCGTCACCCAACACGTTTGTAGTGAGCGCCGACTTGCCGGCAAAGAACATGAAGGAATTTGTCGCACTCGCCAGGAACAATCCGGAAAAATACAACTGCGCAACGCCGCCTATCGGAACAAGTCCGCAGATTCAACTCGAGGTGCTGAAAATCCGGGAGAAGCTCCCGAAACTGGAGGACGTGGTATTCAAAGGCGGTGGCGACGCAATCCAGGCGCTCCTCGGCGGAACTGTGCAGTTGAGCTCGGGTTCGCTGGGACCGGCTCAGCCGCACATCAAGGCCGGCAAGTTGCGCTGCCTCGCGGTGTCGGCAGAGAGCCGCTGGCCAGACCTGCCCGATGTGCCCACCATGCAGGAACAAGGCTACAAGGATTTCGTGTTCCCAACGGACATGGTGTTGTTGGCGCCGGCGGCAACGCCGTCTGACATCGTCGCCTGGCTGGAGAAAGAGACGCTGAAGGTGCTCAGCACGCCGGAGATGAAAGAGCGAATGTACAAGTCGGGCTTCACAGTGCGTCCAAAAGGCGCAAAGGAGGCCTGGGCGCGCGTGAACAAGGAAATCACGTTGTTCCGGGATATCATCGACCAGGCCGGCATCAAGAAGCTTTAACAGCCGTCATTCCGGGGCGCGAGCGAAGCTCGCGAACCCGGAATCCAGCTGCAAGTCCTGTGTGTAATTCTGGATTCCGGATCGCCGCTTTTGCGGCGTCCGGAATGACTTCGGAGGCGGCGTGCACATCAAGACGATCGAGCCGATTGCAGTCAGCCTGCCGATGCTCAAGCCGGTAATCATGGCCGGAGAGGAAGTCCGTCGCGCCGATAATGTCCTGGTGCGCGTCGAGACCGACACTGGCGTGACCGGATGGGGGGAGGCCGCATCCGCTCCGGTGATGACCGGAGAGACGCTGGAAAGCATTGTCTCCGCTGTCCACTATCTCAGCTCTGCATTGCGTGGCCGTGACGCCGCCGACATCGCGGGCGCTCTGGCGGCCATGGACGGCCGTATGTATGGCAACCACGGCGCAAAGGCAGCAATCGAAATCGCGCTGTATGACCTTGCCGGACGTGCTGCCGGAAAACCCTTGCACGCGCTGTTGGGTGAAAAGAAACGCAGCCGCATACCGCTGCTTGGTGTGATCGGCGGTGGCGACTATGATGGCGACCTGCGCGACGCCGAAAAAAAGAAGGCTGCGGGTTTTACGGCGTACAAGATCAAAGTCGGCATCGGCACGCCTGAAAGTGACGCGGCGCGCACGCGCGCCATCTGCAAAATTCTGGGCAGCGGGATGCTCAATTCGGCCGACGCCAACCAGGGCTTCACCACCGAACAGGCGCTGACTTATGTGCGTGCAGTGAAAGGATCCGGGCTGGATTTCTTCGAGCAACCGGTCGAAGCCTCCAATCTTGCCGGTATGGCATCAGTCGCGGCGGCGACCGATATCGCAATTGGCGCCGATGAGGGCATTCATTCGCTCGAGGACATCAAGCGTCATCACGAGCGCAAAGCTGCCCGCGGCGTCAGCCTGAAAGCCATCAAGCTTGGCGGCGTCCGCGCCGTCACCGAAGCCGGCAGCCTCTGCGACCGGCTCGGCATGAGCGTCAATATTTCCTGCAAGACCGGCGAATTGAGCATCGCCTGCGCGGCGGCGCTGCATGTTGCGTCAGTCATTCCGAATATCGCATGGGGTCTGACACTCACGCACACTGGCCTTGCGGAAGACGTAACGGCCGAACCGATCCCAACAGCCAATGGCCATGTCGACGGCCTGGACCGGCCCGGCCTCGGCGTCAATGTCGACGAAAACCGCGTGGGGCGGCACCGCGTGACAATCGCCGCCCGCAATGTGGCTTGAAGTCAGCAGGCTCCCTAGCTCACGGTAAAGCCGCGCGCCTTGAATTGCGCCTTCGCCGACGACGTGGTCAGTTCCTGGATCAGATCCTCGGCAGCCTTCTTGTTTTTCGACGCAGCGTGCACGGACGCAGAAAATGTCACGGCGCCCTGAATTTCTGTCGGGAGCGGACCCACGAGCACCACATCCTTGTTGGCAAGAATTTCGCTGATCTGGCCAAGACCAATCTCGATGCCACCGGCGGCAACTTCCTTCAGGCCATCGGGTCCGCGATCGCGCAACTGCAATTTCGGCTCGATTTGCTTGTCGATGCCGAGCTGCGCGAAGACCTTGGCGACATGAATGCCGCTCTGGCCGCCTTTGGCGGGATTGGCATACATTATCGACTTTGCAGCCAGCATTGATTTTTTGAACGCATCGACGTCGTGAATATCCGGTTTGGGTGCGCCGGCTTTGACGGCCACGCCCACACCCATACTGCCAAGATCGCGGATGGTGCCGCCGTCGACCTTGCCATCCTTGGCGAGCCCGGTAAGCCCGGCATTGGTTGCCAGCACAACGTCGCCCTCGGCGCCTTCGGCCACCCGTTTGGCGATCGCACCAGCCGTGGCGAATTCAAATTTGACCGTGTTACCGCTCTTTTGTTCATACGATTTGACCAGCTCACGCACGACCGACTGCACAGCGCCTGGGCAGAAAACCACCACTTCGCCGGCCAATGCCGGCGTCGCAAGAAGGGAAGCAAGCACAGCAGTGAGCAAAGACTTTCGCATGGCATTTCCCCCGTTTTTGTCACCATCATGCATTTTAGTGTCGAGTTGTACCGCGCTGGTTATTGTCGTCAAGTTGAAGGCGCGCCGCCTCCACGACCTCACCCAACCTGACTGAACGGCCGCCCACCTTCGCCGATTCAAGTGCGGCATAGACCGCAGCCACCGCCTGGCAGCCGTTGGCAGCGGACAACTCACAATCCGTGTTTTGCTTGATACTCTCGGCGAACATGTCCAGTTCGTCACGATACATATTACCCGCCGGCACGGCGAGTGCCTGCCGCGCACCCGGCCCCTGCCCCCGTCCCTGCCGATAAAGCGTCGCGTTCTCATGCAACCGCTCCGGGCTGGCCCAATGGATCTGGTCGATTTCGTAGAACATAAGCGCATCGAGCCCGGTCGTTTTCACATTGAAGATTCCCGGGCTCGTCCAATTGGAGATTACAGTGCCGAGCTTGCCATCGGCAAAGTGCACTGTGACAATCCACTGGTCTTCGACCTCGGCACCCACTGGCGAGTGACGACCCGCGCCGGCGCTGACCGCGGAGATGTCACCACCGAGATAACGCAAGGTGTCAAACTGGTGGACGCCAATCTGGCCCAGAGAACCCCCCGGCGCGCTTTTTGAATACCACCGCCAGTCGTCCCGGCTAAGCCGCAGCCCGCGATCGTTCGAGAAATTAGCCTCGATCTGACTGACCTTGCCTAGCACACCGGAGTCAATTGCCGTCCGCATCGCGCGCACGCCGCTCAGCAGGCGCGCGCAATGACCGACGACGATGCGCACACCGTGGACCGGCTCTAACGCGGCAACGGCAAGTGAATCGGCGAGTGTACTGGCAATCGGCTTTTCTATATAGATGTGCTTGCCGGCACGCGCCGCGCGTTCGGCAAATTCGAAATGCAGCTCGTTCGGCAGGGCGAGCACTACCGCAGTGATCGCCTTATCGGCGAGCACATCGTCAAAGATGCGCACAGGAATGCCTAAATCGCGCGAAAACGTGGCAAGCTTGTCCGGATTACGGCCAACACAGCAGGTGAAATCTATTTTGTCGGACTGTGCGGCGGCATTCGCCAGCACGCGGCCCCAGGCACCGACGCCGATCAATGCCGCCTTGAGCGGGGCCTGCGCCATCTTCTCTCCTATTCACGTGTTGTCGTTTTCTCACGTGGCGGGTTTGCCGCGAGAAGTACTAATGCGAGCCTAGGAAATGCCGTGAGGCGAGATCAAGCCAATCCATTAAATCCGGGTTGGCCAGACGCCAAATACACGGGAGTAAGATCGAATTTTATACCGAAATCGGAATTTTTCGGGTGACGCTAGCAGGGCCCCATAATCATCGCGCATCGCATTTCTATTTAACAACCACGCATTTGAGATCGCACTGGGAATTCGCAAAGGCAATCGGAAAGGGTCAGCGTAGGCGGTGAATAACGGGATTTTTCGACACTCGCGTCATGGGCCACGAATCGCCCGGACGCTCACAAAATCTTTAACATCTCATTAAGATTAACACTTGAATAACGCTTGTGTGGTTTGGTGCGGGCATGAGCTCTCGGCGGAGGGCCGATGTGCTGCCGCAAAATTCGAAGCTCATCTGTTTTATTGCGTATTATTTTTGCGGAAATGCCTCATCGCACAGTTTATGGCAGGACCACTTACAATTCATCGGATTCGGGTTGACGTGGCAGTTGTGGTAGTCCTCACATCTCTCCACACATTTTGGCACCGAAGGATCTGATTTCGCTTCGGCTGCAATGGCAGTGATACTACAGAAGAACGAAACGCCGATGGTTATGATAGCCGTTCTCATGATGGTCTCCTCGCGACTAGCGAATATTGAAGTGAATTGGCACGGTGAAATCGAAGGTCGGATCTGACAGGTTTGCTGGCGGCAAGGGGAACGGTGCGGCGCGCTGAACGGTGGCGATCGCCTCCCGATCAAGCGATGCAAATCCCGAGCCGCGGACGATACGGCTGGCAGAGACCTTGCCTTCCCGATCAATAGTAAAGGCGACGGTAGTAACGCCCGTTTCGTGCCGGGCTTGGGACGCAGCGGGGTAATTTTTGTGACGTTCGAGCTGGATCGCGATCTTCCGATGCCAAGACGAGAGCTCCGCGGCTGACGGTTGTGGCGGCACTGGCGCGGTTGTCATGGGCGCTGGAGGCATGACTTGTTCTTTTGGCTTGTCGGGCTCTTTCGGCGTGTCCTTCGGAAGAGTCACATCGGCGTTCGCTACCGGCGGTGGCGGTTCGATTTCCTCCTCGATCTTTCGCTCCGGTTCTTTCGGCGGCTGTTCTGGTACCGGCGCGGCCTGTTGTTGCTCCGGGCCGGGCGCCACATCACGCTTCAAGACGTTCGGTAAACCCGTGATGAAGGGTGCGAGATCGACCACGATGGCTTCTGTGCTTTCGTCGCCGGTCAAAGGCTCGTGCCATTTGACCAGCATCAGCCCGGCGCTCGCATGCAACGCAAGAATGACGGCTGTGCTCGCCGCCCACAGGCGAAGATTGGTCCTCTCAAGTTCGGCGTCGATCATTCTGTTTTTTCAAGTCCCACCAAAGCGATCTTTAGAAAACCTTCCGCGCGAAGGAGATTCATGACAGCCATCAGATCGCCATAGGAGACAACCTTGTCAGCGCGCAGAAAGATGCGCTCATCCTTATTTCCCTCGGTTGCTCGCGACAGTGTGGCGCCAAGCTGATCGCGGGGCACCACGTCATCGCCCAGCGATAACGAGAGATCGGGTTTGACGGTGAGGAAAATCGGCTTGTCGGGCCGCTGCTGGCGCTGCGCGGTAGAGGCTGGCAGATCGACCGAGATATCCACCGTTGCAAGCGGCGCTGCAATCATGAAGATGATCAAAAGCACCAGGATCACGTCGATGAACGGGGTAACATTGATCTCGTGAATCTCTTCGAGTTCGTCTTTGCCATGATCGAGCCGGACACTCATGGTTTCACTCCGCAGCTGTCGAGAGCGGCTTGCGGAGTGCACCGCGATCAAGATCGCGGCTGACCAGGCGCAGAACCTCGGCCGAAATGTCGCCAAGCTGCGCGCGATACCCGGCGATCGACCGCGCAAACATGTTGTAGATAACGACCGCGGGGATCGCCGCGGCCAGCCCAAAGGCAGTCGCCAGCAAGGCCTCGGCGATGCCGGGAGCCACGATAGCCAGATTGGTGGTGTGCAGCTTCGAAATACCGATGAAGCTGTTCATGATGCCCCATACGGTGCCGAACAGACCGACAAAAGGTGCTGTTGCACCGATCGTGGCAAGCACACCAGTGCCGCGGCTCAATTTGCGGCCAAGCGCCGCTTCCAGACGCTCCAGCCGCGAAGCAACACGTTCCTTGAGTCCGTCCTTGTCGATGGCTCCAGCGGACAAACGGATCTCCGCGGTCGCGGCTTCGTAAAAATCAACGGCGCTATTGTTTTTCACGGCAAGGTGGGCAAGGGATGTCGCGGTACCCAGCGCGCGCAAGCCGATACGCATTGCGCGCTTTGCCCGCATTATCTCGATGCTCTTCGCGAGCCAAACCGTCCAGGTGACGATTGACGCGATGGCAAGACCAATTATCACGGCCTTCACCACGGCATCAGCGTTCATGAACATGCCCCACGGACTTAAGTCCCGCGGAAGAACCGCCGTCCCGACCGCCGGTGCAACAGACAGAATCCTGCGCAAGTGCTAGCGCCGGAGAAAACATCCCCGATGCTGCGAATGACAGCCGGAAAAGCCGGGAACTAAGCCGTTGCCCAATTGGCCGGCTCTGCACGTTACGATGCTGGCTAACGTATGGCATTTTTCATTCACCTTTTAATGGATCAGCGAGGCGACGGCGCCTCGCGCACCTTTACAGTTTTTGCGACAATCCGACGAAGAAGCCGCGGCGCATTCCGAACTGCGGCGCGAAGACGCCGATCCCCGACCCATCCCTGATTTCGTAGACGGTGTCGAACACGTTCACGACGGTAAATCGCGCGGTGATCGGCTTTAAATCGGGCGACACCTTGAACTCGCGCGAAACCCCGAGATTGACAGTTGCGTAGGGCGCGACATGTTCGGTGTTGGCGAAGCCGCTGCGCAGACCGCTGCCGTAGACCATGTCTGCGCTGAACCTGGTGCCCTGCCAAAGATAGGATGCGCCGGCTGAGGCGGTCCACGTCTGGGCATGGTCGGTATAAATGTAATTGTTGGCGATGTAGGCAAGTTCGTCAAGACCGAACAGATATTGGTTTGAAACTACGTTTTTCGCGAGCTGACGCGCCCAAGCCAGATTGCCATAGGCGTTGAAATTGCCGTCCTTGTAGGTCGCGGTCAATTCGACCCCGGTGTTTTTGGCGGTTTCGTAGTTGAAACCATTTAGGATCAAGGCCGCGCCAAACTGTCCATCGTCCAGCAAGTCCTTTGCGACCTTGTAGTAGGCGTCGATGCCTACTTGAAGGTTGGGCGTGATCCTTTGGACTATTCCGGCGTCGAAGTAGTGCGAACGTTCGGGCAAGACGGGGTTCTGCTGGAAGGTTTCCGGCTGGGCCGTGGTGTTGGCGAACGGAGCGATGTTGGCAGGCGCGGCGATCGCCTGTGGCGGCGGCGTGAAGTAGCGTGCATAGCCGGCGTGAAGCGTCGTTCCGTCGAGTGGTTTATACACCACATTGACGCGCGGGCTGAGCTGGTTGGCGTTGACGAACTGCCACATCTGATCGAATCGCAGTCCGGCATTCAGCGTGAGCTTGTCTGTTATCCGCCACTCGTCTTGGACGTAGACGCCAGCAATCCATCCGAGCTTCGAAAGGTTGTCATTCACCGTGAAAGGTGCATCGACCGGATTACCGCCTGAGTCGAGCGGGAGCACCGTTAAGTCATTGCTGTTCAGCGTCCTTTCGCCGGTGATCGTAAAGCCGGCCCGCAGAGTATGCGCGTCGTTGAGCTTGTAGGCGGCGTCGCCCTGCAGGCCGTTGGCGAAGCTGCGGCGGTAGACGTCGGACGCAATGCCATTGAAAACAAGGTCGCCGATCGTGTCGGGAACGAAATGCAGCGTGCTGTAGCGTGAGAAGGCCGCCAACTGCAGATCCAGCCCGTTGACCGATTTTTGCAGTGCGACCACGCCGAAGGTGTTTTGTTCCGCTTGATTCTCGTTGAGTGTAGCCGAATCGAAATTGCTGATCCCAAATGCGGTGAACTGTGGCGTTTGTCCAGGATTGTTCGGAATTTGAAAGTGGCCAGTGAAGTTGCCGAAGATCGTTGCAAGACGCGTCTGCGCGTCGAGCACGATCGACGTGTAGCTGAAGAAGTTGCCCTGATACGTCCGGTCGTGGATTGCGTTGTGGCTATCGGTCGGATTTTGGATGCCGAGATTACTGGTGAGGCCGAGGCCGGTGACAAAGTACTCGGTGTTGCCAGTGCGACCGCCGTATTCGAAGCTCGGACTTACCGTCCCGAAACTGCCGCCGTAGATGCCGACGCTGCCGCCCTGTTGCAGTGAATTACCGCTCGGGGTTTGGATATCGATGATGCCGGCGGTGCGCAGGCCAAATTGTGCGGGCAGCGCACCGGTAATCAACGCGAGGCTGCCGACAAAATTGGTGCCGAGAACACGGCCGAAGCCAGAAATACCGTCAGGGAGGGTGATTCCGTTGATGCGGTACTGCACATTGGCGTGCTCATTGCGTACGTGGATGTCGCCATTGACGGTGCTATCCTGCGAAACGCCGGGTGCTTGCAGCAAGACGGCGTTGAGTGGCGTATTGGTGCCTGCCGGCAATGTTTCGATGAACGCTCGATTCATGTCGAAGGTGCTGGCACCGAAACGCGGTGATAGATTGTCGCGCGCAATGTCGAA
Organism: uncultured Alphaproteobacteria bacterium; assembly: GCA_963815055.1. Taxonomy (GTDB): domain Bacteria; phylum Pseudomonadota; class Alphaproteobacteria; order Rhizobiales; family Xanthobacteraceae; genus Pseudolabrys. Next base: position 295,761 of record CAWFEU010000008.1, read on the forward strand.
TTGCGTGTTCTGGGCAGTAAAAGTCGTATTGCTGTCGGGTTGCGGCGACGGCGCGGTAGCGGGGCGCTGGCGCGGTGGCGCTGGACGTTGGGCTTCTACGACAATTTCAGGCAGCGCGGTTTGCGCCTGTGCCTGGCTGACGGCTAATGAGATAAGACTCGAGGTGGCCAGTAGCAACCCGCACGTAATTTGCGGCGACATGACTGAATAATTCTCCACAGCTCAGGGGACATCGAAATGCGGCGAGCGCCCACGCGGGGGCTCGCTGCAAATGAGGAACGACCGATGTCAGGCGTAAGGTGGAGCGCGAGCTCGATAATACGACTTGAGGCGGAAAATAGCTTGCGCTGATTGAATTTCGTGAGGCCATTTCCAATCGAACGTCACGGGCAATGTGAGTGACGCAACGGTTGGCAACACCGAGCTCGCGGTGAGACCCAGTGCAATGCAGATAGCACACGTATCGTGGGCCGTCTCTATCTTGCGCCGGTAGGCCGTCGTCCGCAGCGGATGTGTTCACATGATACGCGACGGCATTTGTCGACGTTGCAAGGCCAAGGTCTTCAGCGTGGATATGACCGAAAGATAGGCCAAGCTGGAGTGCCAGCGCGAACAGCGCTAAACGCCCACCCCATCGCCGGTTTATGCGGCTCCAACGCATCAAATTTCATCCTGCTACGCGGCCAGATTAGGTTAGCCGGCTTAGCTGTCAACCACTACTAGCACACCGCTTTCATACCTGTCCGCTTTGGGTCAGTAGCGGACATTACTCGCCCCCGTAGGGTCGCAATTGGAGAGCATACTGACTTCGTGCGGTCGCTAAAGGAGATCGGCCGATCTTCATCAATCAATATGGTCGCAATATCGTGCGTATACTTATGAGCTTTATTGCCCTGATGCTCGCCGGTGCCAGCGTTCCGGCCTTTGCCGCGGAATGTCCCGGCAATCCGGACGCGCTTGGCACGAGCCGTGTGGTTGCTATTAGTCCGAACGAATTCAACAACGTTGGGACGATGCAATACAAGCAGACGCTGCCACTCAACGACCACGAGGTCGTGATCACGTTCGACGATGGTCCACTCTCACCCTACACTGACATCATTCTCAAGATCTTGGCGTCGCAATGCGTAAGGGCCAACTATTTCCTAATTGGCAAGATGGCGCATACTTACCCATATCTGGTGCGACGCATTTACAATGCAGGTCACACGGTCGGTACGCACACCCTGGATCACCCACTGGCTCTCAACCACCTACCGTTGTCGCTGGCCGAGCACGAGGTTGATGGCGGTATTGCCGCTGTCGAGGCGGCGATCGGTGATCCCAAGGCGGTCGCGCCGTTTTTCCGAATTCCCGGCCTGGCGCGTTCCGACGCCATTGATAACTTTCTCGCATCACAGTCGCTGATTACTTGGAGCGCAGATGTCGTTGCCGACGATTGGTTCAGGAGAATCACTCCGCAGCAGATCGTGCAACGCGCGATACAGCGACTTGACGCCAAAGGCCGCGGCATTCTGTTGCTGCACGACATCCACCCTGCCACCGCGCTGGCGCTACCGAGCCTGCTCAAGGAATTAAAGGAACGCGGCTATAAGGTCGTGCACGTGGTGCCGGCAGGTGAGCTTCCAAAATCGGTGCCGGACTTGACCGTTCCTGCAGCCATTGCCAGTGGGGCATGGCCGCGTGTATTGCATGCCAGCGCAACGACCGATGGGACCGCGATAATGATTTCGCATCATAAGGTTAAAAGGCGCATCGTCGGCAAAATTCATTAGAATATTCTTGTCCGCTTTACTCCCAAAAGCAGACATGTGCGGTGCACAAGCCCATGTCCGCTTGGTGCCACAAGCGGACACCGTTATGCCGGTGGCAGTTCCCCGCAGACCTATGAGACCTTCTTCACTCCGGGCGGCTGCCATGTCCCTTCGCCCGCCGGCAGGATCGAAGGCGGCGTAGGCTTCGGCCAATATAGGCGCATGACGAGATAGATTTTGTCATCCGGCGCCGGAAGCCAATTTGCTTCCTTGTCCGCACCGGGGCTGTCTTTTTGAATGTACAGCGTCAGCGAGCCGTCAGCCTCCTTTTTCATCGCCGACAACATCGGAGAGTTGATGAGGTAGCGATTGATCGGGTTCTTGACCAAGAATTGGCTCTTGCCGTCGTACATCGTAACGGACCAAAACGCATTCACTGGCGGCAACTGGCCGGGTGCGAAGGTGATGGTGTACTTGTGCTTGCTGCCATCGAGCGGCTCACCGGTCGCGTCCGTTCGGGTATAGGGGTACATCGCTTCTACGGCATCGTTGCCATAGAGACCGCCCTTGGCAGCCCCGGCCCGCATCACCCAATCGCCGTTGTAGAAGGCCTCGTCGCCAAAAAACGAGCCGACGTTCCAGCCGTTGATGTTTTTGTTTCCGCTGGCCAGCCATTTGTCGACCTTGTCGTCACCCTGCTTCATGCCCACCAGGATTTCGGCTTTGTGTTCGAGCGATAAATCCTTGAACTCGAAGGTCTTGCCGGGGCCGATGCCAATCTTCGCAAGTTTCGCGCGGATCGCCTTGTCCCTTGGCGTCTCAGGGACGAATTGCAGGGCCGCGTCGAGATACTCGAAGAAGTTATCCTTGATCCCGGCAGTGGTGGCAGGAACGAACTCGATCTTCGGCGCGGCGGGCGGGGCAGGTTGTTTAAGGAAGGCGGAAAGCGGCTGCGCCTTGTAGCCGGCCTGAATTTTCTCGACGTTCGATATGTCGCCGGGGTTGAAGAGTTGGGTGCGGAAAAGCGCGAGCGTGAACGGCGTCGTCGATCGGAAGACCTTCTTGATCCCGGTGGGCGTTCCACCTTTCCAGTCGGGGCCGACCACCAGATAGTCGCCCGGCTCGGTCCCCGTGGCGCGAGTGCCGATGTAGCCAAAATTGTAGGTGTTGCCGTCGATGAGCTGGACCGCGTAGTAGCGGTCCTTTTCGATCATCGGCACCGAGATGACCATCGGTTCGGCGCGCAAATCTAGCCAGAGCAACGAGTAAGGGGTGTCGCTGTTCGGCGTGATGACTGCCGTATCCTCCGGGGTAGCGACGCGATGCTGGTTGTTGATTTCGTTGAACGGCGCCTTGAACTGCCCGGAGTTCTTGTCTACGGCAAACTCTTGCATAACCGCATAATTCATCACGAGCGGTAAGCCATAGATGAAACCTTCTTCGGCGATGTCTTTGGCCTCTAACAGGCTGGGCCATTCGGCTTTGTTCTGCGCACATTGCCGGGGCAGGATTTCGCCATCGCGACGGTGAGTGCGGCCATCGCAGCAGAGCGAAGCAGATCACGTCTCGTAAGCATCTGAACTCCTCACGGAATACCTGTTTAGGCAGTCTCCCAAAGATCTATGCGGAAAGCATTCGTTTGTTCATTGGACCGAGGTCCAATTCACGCGAAGCAATGTCGCCCGTCATGAAGTCGTCATGTCCGCTTTGGGTGGTTTGGGTCAACGGTCACTGCAACACCGCTCGCAGTCTATCGGCAGGAGTTTCAAACCCCAAGGTCTCGCGCGGACGTTGGTTGAGACGCAGAGCGATCTTGTTCAGGTAGGCTTGAGAGAACTGCGAGAGATCTATCCCCTTCGGGAAATACTGTCGAAGCAACCCATTGGTGTTCTCGTTGCTGCCGCGCTGCCAGGGACTGCGTGGATCACAGAAATAAACCTGCACGTTGGTGGCAATCGTGAAGCGCTTGTGATCCGCCATCTCCTTGCCGCGATCCCAGGTCAATGAGCGACGCAACTCAGAAGGCAGCTTGCGCACGTGTCTAGCGAGCGTGGCAACCACGGTCGCGGTGTCCTTGCTCGGAATCTTGAGAAGCATCACAAAACGGGTGTGGCGCTCGACCAGCGTCGCAATGTGCGTGTTGTTTGCTCCCGAGAGAAGGTCTCCTTCCCAGTGGCCTGGCACGGCGCGGTCCTCGACCTCGGCCGGCCGTTCGCGGATGGAAACCGCATCGACAATCTGTCCCAGTCCGCTCTTCGTCGTGCACCCTTGGTTTGGCGCATCTGCCGCGCGGTGCGTAAGTGCGCCATCAGCTCCTTTTTCAGCACACCACGTGTCTGAATGAAGAGGCTTCGGTAGATCGTTTCGTGTGAGACCTGCATGCCTTGATCGGCAGGGAATTGCTGCTTCAGCCAGCCGGCGATCTGCTTCGGCGACCACTGCAGCGCGAGCTTCTGCGCCACCGCCATCGTAACTCCGCATGGCGCGCAGGCGACAGGGCTTCGGGCGCAATGCCCGACCCAGGCGCGCCGATCGGCCCACTGGCGCGGTAGGCGCAGCAGCCGCCATTACGTCTGATCTCCCGGCTGATCGTCGAGGGCGATCGTCCGAGGTTCTGGGCTATCTGCCGCATCGACCAGCCAGCGGCAACGCCACGTGAGATCTCTTCGCGCTCCGCAAGCCTCAGAGCTCGCGCAGCTCTCCGCCGCGGCAGTGGAGCGATCCCTCCACTGAGCGCCAACACCCGATAGACGCCGCTTTTGTTCCTCCGCTCAAGAGCGCGGGCGATATCGGCCACGCATTGACCGCTCCTCCAACGCTCCCAAAGCTCTGCTCGCTGCTTCGGCGTGAACCATGTCCGTGCATGCAACCCCATGGCTCACCTCCCCATCCGGAAGCATCGGGAGGTGTTGCGTCGATCGGTTGAACTCACCGTCAAAAGCGGACATGTGCGGTGCAATAGTCCATGTCCGCTTTACACCCAAGAGCGGACATGCCGCGCTCGAAATCACCGCGAACGTCCCTACCCCGTTTGCGCGCGCTTCGTGGGCAGATCTGTGGGTACAGCAATTCCGCTCGATTGATCGCAAAGCTGATCAAGGACTTGGCTTCAGAATTAGAAAGAGGCTGTCTCCGCCCACAATTCATTGCTTCAGGCTGTCACAATTTTATTGTGACTTCACAAATTCATGACGCCATTCACTAGGCGTCGCATTGAATCGTGCGCGAAAGCTTTTGTTGAAATGCGATAAATCATTGAAGCCGCAGCCGTAGGCGATCTCTGAAATACTGCAGTTCCGCTGGAGGGGATCTTTTAGGGCCTTACTGCACGCATCCAGCCGGGTTTCGAGCAACCAGCGCCCAAATGATTGGTCAATTTTCTTGAAACGCATATGCAGTGTGCGGACCGAGAGGCCAAAATGATCAGCAACAAATTTTGGAGACAGCCCAGGGCAATGAAGATTTTTTTCGCAGAAGGCGAGCAGGTTCTCAAGCTCGAGTTCCGATTGCAAACGTTTCAGCGGAATATCATTCGCGCTGGCGAGAGCCAGTAAATTGCAGAGATTCTCGGTCAGCAGGCTTAACTCAATCTCGGTCAAATCGTCGAAAACCAACCGAACCATATGGCGCCGCGCGAGATCGAGAAAATGTGAGTTGGAAAACTTGTAAAGGGCGCGCTGGCGCAGCCAGGGGGCACGCGAATTGACCATAGCGCGCGGAACAACGGCGACCGCGCGGCATCCGTCATTGGAAAGTATTGCACGGAATGGCCTGCGGCAGTCCGATATTACAATGTCATTACGACCAAACGAGACTGACTCACTGCACTGGTCCATCATGGTCTGACCACGCAGCTGCAGGTAGATGGTATAGTGATCCGCCGGAGCCCTAGAAATATCGCGCGCGGTGCGGACGATCTCGTAGCTGGTGGATTCACACTTCGCAAATCGAAGTGGGCCGGAGTTGCGGACCGTTAGGCGAGCCGAGAAGCGTTCTGAGGGAGCCTCAGGCGAAATACTGAATAACATGTTGCAGATCATCTCGCGCCAGCACGAGAAGCGATCGCGCTCTTTGATCGTATCAGTCGACCAGTAAACCATGTCAGCCCCCCGCGCGCGGCAATTACCGGAAAGTGCCGTTAAGTCGCCCTTCGCGCTCTCAACCAATTTGCCTGCGCTTTCGGCCAAGATTTCTCGTGGCGACGAGCGTATACATCCGCGCAACCATCAAGTGCAAGATGAAATGTGCACCGGAAACGCTAGGAAACGTTTATGCCCTTTGCGCTCTCAACCAAAGCATTTGCGCTCTAAGACAAGTTTGTTCTTCCGTGAGGTGTCGTTCGGCCGCAAGTGAAAATTACGCAATTCCTTAAATTTTCCGAAATGCCTCCTCTTCGGCGGGGACGCCATGGATTCTTGGCCGACATACAGCGCGGTTTTAAACGAGGAAAGCTCTGATGAATTCGGATGACTTCTCGACAGTTCGTTTTTCGACCGCCTCTCTGCCTGAAAAGGATCGGGTTGCAATTTGGCGCGAGCAATACGTGCGTAAGGCACTGAAGCTCGATATTGAGCCCATTAATGAAGCTTCTTTTGAATGCTCTATTGTATGGCGCCCATTGCCGGGCGTGCAAATAATGTCGACATCGATGTCACCTGTTCGCATCGCGCGGGGACGTGAATTCCTCGCGGATGGCAATGATGATCTTATTTTCATTGTCAATCAGTCAGGTACAGCTTCCGTATTTGCACGCGGCCGCGAGGTTGTGCTGCGTGAAGGTGATGCGCTGCTGATGAACACCAGCGAATTTAAGGTGTTTGATCGTCATTCCCGCGGAGGCTCTTTATCGTTTCGTATTCCACAGTCGGCAATATCTTCGACGGTCGCAGGCGTCGATGACCTCGTCATGCGCCTCATCCCAAAAGAAGCTGAGATCCTCAAATTACTTGCAGGCTACGCAGCGCGCGACTGACCCACAGCGCGGTGGCCACAATCGCTTATGACGTAGGATTTGGCGACCTGTCTTATTTCAATCGATCCTTCAAACGATGCTTTGGAGCCACACCACGCGATGTCAGAAATGGAAGCCCGAGATCGGCGGGAACGAATGCAGTCCTCCAAGCGGATGCGCAAGTGTGACGACTTTCGTGAGACCCCGAGTTCGGGGGTTAGCCCGTCAATTAATGGACGATCATTTCCCGTTGTGCCGACGCGCTGCGCAGATCCACGAATTTGGCTTTTATGACCATGGCTCCGACAAGAAGCACGCCAAGCGAAGAGTAAGCCGCGAATAGTCGCTGTCCGACTGGCGGCCAATGGCGGACAGACACATACGCCAAGTGGCCAGCGCGTACTTGGACGAGAACGCAAATCAGTTGGCGTAGAGCGCAACTAGCAAATCGCAAGATTGGGAAATGGCGGAGTAGCCGCGACTGCTGTGACACACGCAAACAGTGTCGCGGTTGAGGTTTAGCGTTCGCAGAGGCCTGTTTCTCGCGCTCAATTCATTTGCATACAATTGATTCCGGCTCAGATGACTCCGCCTTTTCGAGGCAGGCTTGATTCGAAATTAATGCCAATAAACAGACGCGGCGTTGCCGCAACTCTTCTTCAATTTGTTTTTGAACCTCAGGACTTGCTAGTCGCGCCGCGCCAGTGATGAAAGCCGTTCCTGCTCATCATGACTGAGTGGCGTTGCATCAACAGCAAGCCGGCTCCGACGGCGCGCCGCCGCCAACAGCCCGATCACACCTGCCAGTAATGTGACCGGTGGCAATCCCCACAAGAGGACCGTCTGCAACTCCAAACGCGGCCTCAGCAACACAAATTGTCCATACCGGGAGACCAGAAAATCAAGAACCTGCTGGTCGCTGTCCCCTTGCGTAAGGCGTTCTCGGACGAGCAATCGAAGATCGCGAGCGAGTGGCGCTTCCAAATCATCGATCGACTGGTTTTGGCATACCAGGCAACGCAATTCACTCGACAAAGTTCGCGCGCGGGCCTCAAGCGCACGATCTTTTAACATCTCATCGGGCTGGACGGCGTGTGAAGGCGCTGGCATCCCGAGCAAAATGAGTAGCGCCAACAATGCGAGCCGGTGCATCGTCCCTACTCCGCCGCCTGCATTGCCGATCTGGCAGCCGGTTTTGGCGCCCCCACACGCAACCTTCGGTCCGACAATGACAGCGCGCCGCCCAGCATCATCACCACGGCGCCGAGCCAGATCAGCATGACCATCGGCTTGTAATAAAGTCGGATTGCAATGGAGCCGTCGGCGCCGGAATCGCCCAACGAAAGATAAAGCTGACCGCCGCCGATTGTCATCAAGGCCGCTTCATTGGTCGTCATACTGCGCGAAGAGAATGTCCGTTTCGACGGCTCCATGATTCCAATGGCCGCGCCGTCACGGCGGACCGTGAATTTTGCTATCAGAGAATCATAATTCGGACCCCGCCTTTGCGCGACTCCGTCGAACGAAAGCTCATATCCGGAAATAGAAACAGTCTGTGTCGGCTTTAGCGCGATAATGCGTTCGCTGCCCCATGTCGCGGCACAAATGATACCGAGCATGGACACGGCAACGCCGAAATGCGCGACTGCGGTGCCCCAGGTCGAACGCGACAACCCGGCTGCACGCATGCGTACCGTTGCGAGCGGCAGCCGGAAAAGACCGGTCCGCTCCACGAGATCGATCAGCGACCCAGTCATCACGTAAAATGCAAGCCCGACGCCAAAGGGCGCGAGCACCGACTGACCGGTTTCCACTGCAAAGGTTGTAGCAACGGCGACAATTCCGATGGCGAAAGCCGCCATCAAACGCTGCGCTACGCCCAGGATGTCGCCGCGCTTCCAAGCAAGCAACGGCCCGAACGGCACGACGAACAGCAGCGACACGAACAGCGGCCCAAAGGTCAAATTGAAAAACGGCGCACCGACCGAAATCTTGTCGCCGGTCAGGGCCTCCAAGGCGAGCGGATAGAGCGTTCCGACGAACACGGTGAGACAGGCGGTTGTCAGAAACAAATTATTGAACACCAGGGCGCCTTCGCGCGATATCGGCGCAAAAATTCCGCCCTGCTTCAACATCGGCGCGCGCCAGGCAAAGAGCGTCAGGCCGCCGCCGATAAACAGGATCAGGATCGCGAGAATGAAAATGCCGCGCGTCGGATCGGTCGCAAAGGCATGCACCGATGTAAGCACGCCGGACCGCACCAGAAAGGTGCCGATCAACGAGAGTGAAAACGTGAGAATGGCGAGCAGGATCGTCCAGATTTTCAGTGCATTGCGTTTTTCCATCACGACGGCGGAGTGCAACAGCGCGGTGCCGGCGAGCCACGGCATGAATGAAGCATTCTCCACCGGATCCCAGAACCAGAAGCCGCCCCATCCGAGCGTGTAGTAGGCCCAGTACGAGCCCATGGCGATGCCGATGGTCAGGAACATCCAGGCCGCAAGCGTCCAGGGCCTCACCCAACGCGCCCAGGCTGCATCGATACGCCCCTCGATCAGGGCAGCAATCGCAAATGAGAATGCAATCGAGAAACCGACATAGCCCAGATAAAGCAGCGGCGGATGGATCGCGAGACCGGGATCCTGCAGGATCGGATTGAGGTCACGCCCCTCGGGTGGAGCCTGATCCAGCCGAAGAAACGGGTTCGAGGTCAGGAGAATGAAGAGATAAAAGGCGCTGGCAATCCATGACTGCACGGCCAGCACATAGGCTTTCAGGGTCGCGGGCAGATTGCTGCCGAATGCCGACACCAGCGCGCCGAAGAGGGCAAGTATAAGGACCCACAGGAGCATTGAGCCTTCGTGGTTGCCCCACACGCTGGTGATCTTGTAGATCAGCGGCATCCGCGAGTGGGAATTCTCGAATACGTTTGCCACCGAAAAATCCGAGTTGACGTAGCAGAGCGTCAGCGCGGCAAACGAAAACGCGACAAAGGCAAATTGCATCAAGGCGGTTGAGTTGGCGAGACGCATGAGGGCGGCGTCATAAGTGCGCGCGCCAACGACCGGCGCGATCGCCTGGATCAAGCCCAATCCCAGCGCCAGCACCAACGCATAGTGACCGAGCTCAGCGATCATTGCGACGCCCTCCCGGGGCCCTTCGCCTCATTTTCCTGCCAACGCCCGCTTTTCTTTAAAGCGTCGACCACTTCACGTGGCATATATCGTTCATCGTGCTTGGCAAGCACTGTGTCGGCGGCGAAGCTGCCTCCGGGTTCCAGCTTGCCCTCCGCCACAACGCCTTGCCCTTCGCGAAACAGGTCCGGCACGATGCCCTGATAATGCACGGGAATATCCGTCTTGCCGTCGGTGATCTCGAACCGCACCAGCAAATTGTCGCCGCGCACCACGCTGCCGGGCTTGACGAGCCCACCAATGCGCAAACGGGCGCCCGGTTTATTCTGTTTTTCGACAACATCGGTGGGCGATGTAAAAAAGACGATCGAGTCTCGCATTGCGCTGAGCACCAAGCCGGCCGCAAATGCGAGGACGCAAAAGCTCGTGCCGATCAGAACCAGACGTCGTTGCTTACGCGTCATTCCGCCTAACTCAACTTTCAAGTCTTGTGCTGTTGATCATTTACTTCGGCGCGGCGCCGGTTATCGCCGGCATACCCGCTTCGCCGAGCACCATATAGACCCGCAACGGCTGCCGCCAGCCGTCGCGAAACCTGCGTCTATTCAGCGCATATTGCGGACCTCGGTGACGCAGGCGGCCAGAAAATACCCAAGATAGATGACGACTGCCAAACAGAGAAAGGCCTGCGCGGCGTAGACCGCCCAATCAGCGAGATGCGGCCCGCCGAGAAGTGCGGAACCGAGAAATGCAGAAGCAACCAGAAGCACAAACCCCACCAGTGCCAGTACGGCGGCAAGTACGGTCGCGAACATGAGATTTTCTCCGTACACCCTGCACTACTGAGTTATTCTACCACAGATCTCCTGAAATCAGGCGACGCGATGGCCACGCAATTGCATCGGGACCCGGAAACGCCCAGTCCACTCTTTCCGTAAAGCCCTGCCGCTCGCAGCGGTGTCAGTCGCTGTGCGGATACATCCTGAAGAAGACGCCGTTCGAGTAACCGAATTCCGGCACATAGCCGAAACGCGGATTGACGATCGACGAATAGTAGCCGCCCCCGCCAGTGGCGACGGGCGCGGAAGTCGCCGGCGCCGCCGTCGTACCCGAGGACGGCGCAGCGCCGCCGGCACCGGTCTTGGCGGGCTTATTCGACGCGGGTACCTTGTGGCCATTCGCCGCAAAAGCATTGCCGAATGCGGTGCGCGGACCGCCACCCGCGGGACTCACATGGCAGCGACCACAGGCCAGGCCCGTTTGTTGAGCGTAGGACGGCAGCGCGCCGGCCGGTTGAGGGGTAACGACGGCTGCCAATCCCATGATCAGCGCGACAGCTCCGGTCGCCGCCAAAGTACACACAGATCCCGCCGATTGCTTCAAATCGTGCGCGTGCTTGCGATCCGTCATGACCCTGGTCTCCCCTCGCCTGATTCAAACTGAAAAGCGCAGCCTATTTCTTTTTTGATTCTTCTTCATCTTCATCGGGAAATTTCGGCAGGTGATGCGCGATGCCCTTGTGGCAATCGATGCAGGTCAGGCCGGCCTTAAATCCCTCCGCCATTGTTTTCGCCGCGGCCTCCGATTGTTTGTGCGGATCCATGGAGCCAGCCGAATGGCAATTGCGGCATTCGTGCGAATTATTCTCTTTCATGGTCGCCCAGACATGCTGGGCCAGCTCAAGCCGATGCTGTTCGTATTTTTCCGGGGTGTCGATGGTCCCGAGGATTTTGTGCAGGACCTCGTTGCTCGCCTGGATCTTTCGCCGGATCTTGTAAAACCATTCGTGAGGCACATGGCAGTCGGGACAACTCGCCCGAACGCCCGACCGGTTCTTGAAGTGAATAGTTTGCTGAAGCTCTTTATACGGATTGTCGCGCATCTCGTGGCAGGAGATGCAGAATGCCTCGGTATTCGTCAGCTCCAGGCCCCAGTTGAAGCCGCCCCAGAACAGGACGCCGCCGATGCCGCCGACAATGAGCAATGTCGCGAGCGAAAAGCGCGAACTGGGGCGCGTAAGAAACGTCCAGATGCGCAGGATGAGTCCTTTTGGGGATTCAGGGCTGCCTGGAGCGGTCATTGCAATTCCTGATGATGAATTAAATCAACAGATCCGATAGCAGATCGCCCCACGCGGCTCGTTGATTGAGATCAAACCCGTGCTGCCGCGCAAAGCGCGGCCCCGGCGTGCACGGTTATCTGTCTCTACCACTTCACGCCGAGTGAAGCGGCCATCAGCTGAACGTTGTAGTTCGGGTTATTGTAAGCCATCCAGGTCATGAAGCCGGTGTTGTTGATCAACGGATTCATGTAGGCCTGCATAATGTCCTGGTCGTAATTGTTGACGCTGTTGCGTTCCCAGACGTAGCGGAGCTTGGCATACGCCTGCCCATGGATGCCCAGCAAGCGTACGGAATCCTTGTCGAAGGTATACCTGGCCTGCGCTTCCAGCCGCGACCATTGACCCGTCACGTCAGGAAAATTCCCACCGGTCGCCGCGGAGGGCTGTGCGCCGTTGTTCGCTTGTAGCGGCGCCTGAATATCTTTTGACAGTGACATCGCATAGGTCAGCCGAAGATCCAGCTTGTCCGGAATCGCCCCCCAATTCACGGTTCCCATGATGGTGTTGACGGTATCGCTGATATCGGCGTTCCAGGTGTTGGCCGGAGTCATCGCTCCGCCCCCACTAGCCGTCGTGAATTTAAGCCTCTGCAGGTACTGTTCGTTCATATATGCGACGATGAAATTGGTCGTTGGATTGATCGCATAGGCGACTTCGACCCCGGTCTTGATCGACTGCGAACGAGTCAGGCCGGCTTCCGTCGCGCTGATCGAATAGTTGTCATCCTGATAGCCGAAAGTGGGCGTGACAGTCAGGCCACGCAAGACATCGATCGCCACCGAAAATTTACCGATCTGTCGCTGCCGATTGTCGAGATAGAACTGCCGCATGGCGACGTTGTATTGCGTGCTGCAGCCGGCGGCGGTCTGGCAGCCAGGGTCCGCCCATTGGAAATTGCCGACGAAGCCACGATAGTCATAGGTATCGTAGTGACGGTCGGACAGGGCGTAACTGGCTCGCGCTGTGAGCCAGGACCACGGCTTGTAATCGGCGAACACCTTGCCAGAATTTTCGTGGGTCACGTCCGCATCCGCACGCGTCCAGTTGTAGCGCTCATAGCCATATGCGGCGCCGAGATTCCATTGACGGATTGGAGACCACACCAGCTCGGCACCGGCGTTCTGTTTCGTGTATGAGACCGAAACACTGTTGACGGGTGCGTAAGTCGCCGTAACCACGTTCGCGCTCTTGACGTCGGTCAGCGTCCAATCATTGAAAAACAGCTCGGGCGTGTTGTTGTCGTAGTTATAGTAACGGTAGGTCAGCTTCGATTTAAGGTCGGGAGTGATTTGGGTCGTCACTACGTTGTTCGAAAGAAATGTGTTGATCGCTCCATTGAGGCTGCCTGCCGGCATGGTCGGTAACGGCCCCTGAGCCGTATTGCCGGCATTGGTGAACATTGTTGCGAACGGAGAAAATGGCAGGAAGGCCTGATTTTGCCGCATGATCGTATAGGCCAGCGTTCCCATGTAGCGGCTGTTAAGCGGAAGGTCTGCACCAGTCGTCGCTGACAGGCCGTGCGCCGAGTTGTCGGGCCACAACGACATTTGGGCGAACGGACTTGACGGCGAACCGTTACGCGCGCATTCGCCCATGCCTGAACCGGTTGCACAGAACGGGTTCTGTACCGTGTAGGAGTTCATGCCGTCCTCGTAGATAGAGCCGGCGTAGCCAAGTTTGAACGTGAAGGCCTTTCCCCACGGCGATGTACCTTTGTATTCGCCGTTCACGCCAAAATTCTGGGTGGTGTCATCGACCGGCTTCGGGACCTGTGCAGCGACACCTGAAGTACCGGGCGAAAAGACGACACCCTCCACCTGCGAGCCCCAGCGGTGCATGTTCGAATAATTGAAGTTGATGTCCCAGGCGTCAGTTGGCGTCCAACGGAACGCGACCGCTGCGGTGTCACGCCGGATCCCGATATCCGTGGTGTAAAGATTGTTCGTGATATCGCGTTGGATGGCAGCGCGCTGTCCGGCGGTGGGGTTGCCACTGGCGCATCCGGCCGGCTGCTGGCCCGCAACTCTCGTGCACCCGGCATCACCGAATAGAGTATTCGAGAGCCCAGGTGGTAAAACGAGAGCCGACCCGCCTAGCCCGGAATACAGGGTCTGCGCATTGGTGCTGTAAATGTGCGGCGTCTGGTCCCAGCCAATATCGAAATAATATTCGCCCGCCTTCGACACGCCGGCTTCGTAGCGCTGATCGTTGTAACCGACATTGTCGGCCCAGATGTCGAAGTTATAGAGGCCATCCTTGGTCTGACCATTGAGCCAGCCATCACCGAATACGCCGGGTTTTATGTCACTATATTCGTAATATTTACCGAGGCTCTTCTGGCCCTGGCTCGCAATGCCACTCTTGGTCGGATCGTTTGTGAAAAAGCGGCCGCCGAACTCAACGTCACCGTGATAGACCCACCACGTGTCGGCGATGGACGCCGCGGGGGCTTTGGTCACCATATCCGCCGCCGCAGCAGGCACGATTGTTCCTGTCAGGAGCAACGATGCTGCGACCGCTGAGAGAACGATTAGCCTTTTCATCTCACTCGCCCCCCCGGGCAATTGGGTCTTCACCGAAGCGCACTCTCAACATCGATCAGCGATGCAGCAGCGGTCCTGACGGGCTGTTGGTGCCGTGAACTTCAGTATGGCAGTTCTGGCATTGACGGCTGATCGACTGCACCGCCAGCGGCCCGCTGGTCGTACCGTGACCGAAAGCGTGACACTCCGTGCACAGCCGTGGCCGCGAGATTTTCAGCAGATATTCATTCACCGAGCCGTGCGGATCATGGCAATTCAGACAGTTCTCGCGCACGGGGGTGTGCTCGAAAAGGAACGGCCCGCGCTTCTCGGCATGACACTTGTAGCAATTGTCGTTGATTGAGTTCTCGCGCAGCATCGCTTCAGTCGCACTGCCGTGCGGATTATGGCAGTCCGAACACACCATCTTGCCTTCGCGCAGCGGCATGTGCGACGTGCGGAACATCTGCGCGCGCCGGTCCTTGTGGCACTGGAAGCACGTGTCGGGCTCGAAGGCTGTCTTGATCTGGAACTTGCGCGACACCTGCTTCATGACGGTGTGGCAATTCGTGCACATCAGACCACGCGTTTCGTGGGTGCTGCCGCTCCAGTAGGTGCGATCGCCGCGTTGATGGCAGGTGAGACAGATGGCGTTGTTTTCGTCGGCCGTGCGGGAGAGATCTTCCGGCCGGAACGAGATGATCCCGCCCACGCCACGTCCGCCGCCGGCCTTCACATGAGCTGACCCGGGGCCATGGCAGTTCTCGCAATCGAATTTGCCTTTTTGCGTTTTTCCGATCCGGCCCATTATCGTGTGGCTGAACGAATCAGCCTGCGCTGCATGGCAGGTCACGCAAACCTTCGCTCCGACAAAGCTCGCTTCGACGGGCGCGCTTGGTTTCGTCCCACCGGCGATCGGACCATTGCCTTTTGGCGACCCCTTTGGTGCCGCGGAAGGCTGCGAGGAGGATCCCCCCTGACGCAAAAAGTCCAGCAGGTTGTCTGCATCGGCCAATTTGGGCAGGCCACCGAGCGGCTCCAGCTGATCGGAGTTAATCTGTTGTGCAAATTCGCGCAGCGCCTCAAAAGTGGCATCCGTCGATTCATTTAGCGCGGGGTTATTGGAATCTTGAGCGGGTACACCAGTCTGTTTACGCTCTGTGTTAATCAGCTGAGCGTGATCACGTAGCGCCGAAACAGTATCGTTGCTGACATTCGCTTCGATGGCATCCGCCGTCGCAACGAAAGACGTCATCATGGGGCAGGAAATCAAAATCGCCGCTGCAAGAATCGACAGGCGTCGATGAGCCATAACGCGAGCAATGCGCCCGCTAACGAACAGCCACCGATGCCATAGTGAAACCGCGCGGTCGATACTGACCGGACGAACCATCCCCAACCCCCGCCCCAGCACAACTCAAAATCATTCTCTGCTTATCTTTTTTGCAAGCAAGCGCTAAAAGAAATTACGGCACGAATAAATCGGTGCGTGCTTTTGATGTACCGCAAGGCGCGGAATTTATTTTTCGGATTTACCGACAGCTCTGCCTCCAATTCAAAAGATAACATGCTGATTGTGTTGTTCTATTTGATATTCGACACGATTGACGCACGACAAAACAAACTGCGTACGGTAACTAAGTATTCCGTACTCCACACTTGCATTCTTGCAATTGCGGGGCAGTGATACAGCGCTGCAATTTTTCTGAGACGAACCGAAGAGCAATCAATACGAACGGAACAGGGGTTTTCGATGGTGCATCCAGGACGTCGCGACGCTTCCAATTCGATTCGGACCGCTGCACTTTGCGTTGCGGCCGGCATAGCAACCGCACTGCTGGTGGGTATGACCGTGTCGACGCCGGCGAGCGCAAAACCGGAATTCGCGGCCCAGACCGGTTTGCCATGCGGGCAATGCCATTCGAACCCCGCCGGCGGCGGTAAGCTCAAGCCATTCGGCGAGAAGTTCAAGGAAAACGGCTTCAAAGTGAAGAAGTAGCCCGGCAATTCAGTCTGCGACAACCCGATAAATCCGGGCTAATAACGCCCCGCCAGGACACGGCGGGGGCGTCGGGCGCGCGTGGCGCAGGCCACCGGCAACGGTGATGATTTGGTAGACTAGTGTAATGACCCTGTGGCTGATCCTGGCCTTGATGACCGCGGCTGCGATTTTCGCCGTTATCTGGCCGCTCGTGCAAAATGGCAAAGTTGCCCGCTCGGGCAGTGACGTCGCGGTCTATCGCGACCAACTGGATGAAGTTGAGCGCGACCTGGCGGCCGGCGCGATCGGTAAGATCGAGGCGGAAGCCGCACGCGTGGAAATTTCGCGGCGTTTGCTTGCCGCGGCTGACGCCGCAACGGCAGGGCCCTTGCCTTTACCGGCCGCGGGCCCGTGGTACCGGCGAACAGGCATTATTGTTGCGGTTTTGTTGCTGCCGATTGGTGCTGGCTCTCTTTATCTTCGGATTGGCTCGCCGGGCCTGGCCTCCGAAGCGCTCGTAGCCCAGCGCGACGGACAGCCCAGACCGGCCGGAATCGAAACGCTGGTCGCCAAAGTCGAAGAGCATCTCCAAAATAACCCGAAGGACGGGCGCGGTTGGGAAGTACTTGCGCCCGTTTATATGCAGCTCGGCCGCTACTCGGATGCGGTCGACGCCTGGCATAGGGCCTTGAGTTTTCTGGGCGAGAGCGCGGACCGCCAGGCCAATCTTGGTGAGGCCCTGATGGCGCAAGCGAACGGAGTTGTAACCGCGGACGCCCAGGCTGCCTTCACCCGCGCGGTTACTCTCGATGGCACCACTGTGAGCGCCCGCTACTATCTCGGCGTCGCCGCTGAGCAGGATGGCAGACGCGAAGATGCCGCAAAGATCTGGCGCGACCTCATTGCAGATGCCCCTGCCGGCGCCCGTTGGGTGAGCGATGTGCGCGTGGCGCTCTCGCGCGTTGAGGGCAAAGGGGCCGCGACATTGCCTGGCCCGACGCCGGCGCAAATGGCGGCCGCGGCAAACCAGTCACCCGATCAGCAAACGGCGATGATCCAGGGAATGGTTGAAGGATTGGCGGCGCGACTGAAGAAAGACGGCTCCGATCTCGACGGCTGGGTGCGACTGGTGCGGTCCTACAAAGTTCTCGGCCAGCAGGACAAAGCACAATCCGCGATCGCTGACGCGCAACGTGCGCTGGCGAGTGATCCGGACAAAAGGCAGCGGCTCGACATCGCATTGCAAAAGCTCGAAGGCGGTACCGCTCCCGCTCCTGCAAATTCACCGGTCCAGCCAGCCAATCCGGCCGCCGCGGCTCCGCCACATGACGGCGACACGACCCCGAACATGGTGGAGCGACTGGCCGACCGCCTGAAAAAATCCAGTTCTGATCCAGAGGGGTGGATCATGCTCACCCGGTCCTATCTCACGCTCGGTGACA
Source organism: uncultured Alphaproteobacteria bacterium (assembly GCA_963815055.1). Taxonomy (GTDB): domain Bacteria; phylum Pseudomonadota; class Alphaproteobacteria; order Rhizobiales; family Xanthobacteraceae; genus Pseudolabrys. The sequence goes on from CAWFEU010000008.1 coordinate 313,667, forward strand.
AGGACAAGGCGGCTACCGCCATCAAGGATGCCCGCGTCGCGCTCGCAGGCGATCCCGCCAAGTTGCAGATGTTCAACGAAGCGCTGCAACGGTTCAAGATCGACGACGCTGCAGGCGCGCCGTCGGAGGTGGCACCTCCACCCCCTGCCAAACCGGCCGTACCTGACCAGGCCAGCAGCCAGACCGACGAAATGGTTCGCGGCATGGTGGCGAAGCTCGCCGAGCGCCTGAAACGCGATGGGTCGGACATCGACGGCTGGATGCGACTTGTACGCTCATATGTAGTCCTGGGTGAGCGCGAGAAAGCCCTGAGTGCCGCAACGGCTGCGCGCGAGTCCATTGGCACCGATATGGACAAGCGCCGGCGTTTCGACGATTTTGTAAAATCCCTGGGTGTCGGCGGATAATCGGCATCCGGAAACCGGATATGGAATCGCTTGATTCAAATCAAACACCTGAGCAGGAATTTGATTTTCAATATGCAGGTAGAGTCGGCGGCTTCGGGGCCGCCAAATCGCGCGAACGGCAATAGGAGAAACACATGAAAAAGCGGCCTCTGCTGTTCATGAGCACGATCGCGCTTGGTGTAGGAATTGTCACTAGCGCCGGGATAATGAACGCCCAAAACGCGTGCGCGGCTACGGAGATTGTCAGTTTCAAGGAAGACATCCTCCCGCTTTTGAAGTGGCGCTGCGCTTCGTGCCATGAACCGGGCGGCGCAGGCTATGAAAAGACCGGTTTGGATTTAACGAGCTACGCGGGCGTGATGAAGGGCACCAAGTTTGGTCCCATGATCATTCCACGCGAGCCGGAAAGCAGCAATTTGATGTTGTTGCTGGATTGGCGCGCATCTCCGGCTTTGCGTATGCCGCACGGTCAAAAGCAGTTATCGAGTTGCGACCGCAACAGCATCCGCACCTGGATCCGGCAAGGCGCGAAGGATAATTGAGACCCGACGTAACTGATATTGTCAGGCGCGGAGGCGGATGCTCTCGACCGCACTGACGTTCAGCAGCCACTCTAGCGTGTCCTCTCGTACGAATCGAAGACACTCTGGAACTCGTCACCAAGGACGCTCCTCGACACGTTCAAATCAGCGCGGCCATATCGCCGGATATAGATACTCCGGCCGCGGTGGCAGTTTTTCGCCATCACGCGCGATCTGCAACAATCTGTCCGTGCAGTCATCGTGGGGCGGCAGACCGCACTGCGCGTTCCGCTCGCAATCGCCACAAATAAATTGCGAAGTTTTTTGCGGCGCGACGAAGCGCGCGAGCGCCCTGAATAGTTTCCGGAATGGCTCGGTTTTGTTCATTGTTTGCACCCGCGGTTTGGTATGAACCAACGCAAACCCGCATTGTCAGTCTTTAAATGAACCGCACATTGCCCGCCTTGATTCAGGTCAATGGCTACTGTCTCCGCCGGACCTCCCGCTGTGGACGGCAACGGATGTACAAATAAATTTTGCCTGAATGCTTATAGGGCCAGCTGAAGATTGATCATGAAATCAAAGGGTAAGAGCGTTACCCGGCCCGCCAAGATTTAATCGCCACGACGAGAGCCGTTCGGTAATCTTGATCTCAGATGTGGCCCCCGTTCATGCCAGTTCGCGTGAAAGCGGCTTCATCCGGCAAGGCCTGACTATTGCGGCGGGGGAAAAACGCACATGCATCGATTGCTCACATTTATAACCCTGACGGCGTCGCTGGTGTCGACGGCGGCGGTAGCCGAGCAATATCCCGACCACCCGGTCCGGGTCATCGTCGGTTATGCCGCGGGCAGCGGCCCCGACATTCAGGCCCGCACGGTCGCAGCGCAACTCAGCCTCGATCTCGGGCAGCAATTCTTCGTGGAGAACCGCACCGGTGCCAATGGAACCATCGGCACACGATCAGTTGTGCAATCGAAACCGGACGGCTACACGTTACTGTTTTCGTCGAACGGAATCGCGCCGACACCCTTTGTCTACAAGAACCTCGGCTACGACATCTTTACCGACCTGACGCCGATCGCGACCATCGGCATTCTCGACGGCCTGTTCATGCTGGTCGACGCCAAATCGCCGTATAAAGCGCTGCAGGAATTCATCGACCACGCCAAAAAAGAGCGCGCGGTGTTCGGCTCGCCCGGTGTGGGCAACGGTCTGCATCTCGCCGCCGAGATTTTCAGCAAGAAGGCCGGTATCAAGATGCAGCACATCCCCTACAAGGGAGCCTCGGAAGTGATGACCGGCATGCTCAGCGGCAGCGTCGAGGTCATGTTTGTAACGCCCCCGTCAGTCATGGGGCTGCTGAAGGACGGCCGCGTGCGCGCGCTCGCGTTCACCGGCAACAAGCCGTTCCCCGCGTTCCCGAACGTGCCGCTCATGAAGGATATGTTGCCGGGTTTCGAGCCGATCGGATCGTGGGGCATGTTCTTTGCGCCCGGCAAAACTCCGCCCGAGATCGTCGAAAAACTCAATATGGCCGTCCGCAAGGCTTTGCAGGCTCCGGCGGTCGCGTCCGCGATGCAGCGTGATGGCTACGTTCCGGACAACCGCAATGTCGCCGAGACCGCGACCTACTTCCGCCAGGAGGTCCAGGCGATGGGCGAGGCCGTGAAAGCCGCCGGAATCGAGCCGAACTAAATTAACCGGCCGCGTGCAGCGCCTTGCCAGCCGCGTTCACCGGCTTGGCGCTGATCAACACGAAAGCGATAACGCAGTCCTCGGTGCCGTGGTTGACCCAATTGTGCATGGTGCCACGCTGCACCAGGACGTCGCCGGCCTTGAGCTTTGCGACCACGCCGTCGTCCAGCTCCATATCGATCGCGCCGGAGATCACGACCGCATAGTCGATCGAATCCGTCCGGTGGTTGCGCGGCGTGACGCCCGGCTGATAGCGAACGATACGGAACACAGTGCCGCCTTCAACCGTGGTCTTGAACGAGCCGGATGCCGGATCGCTGAAGCCGTCATTGTCGACCGGAAAGCCCTTGGTGGACCAGACGACGCAGGACGACGCGCCGGGCCGATTTGAAATCACGTTTTTGGCGATCTCATCGACTTCAACTTTGGCATGTCCATCGGCGGTATGCCCGGTCACTACACGTCGAATTTTCAGACTCATGGTTTCCATCCTGGTCGATAACTAGGTTGGCTTACTTGCTTTCGGCCTTTTTCAGAAAGGCAGCAAAGATGGCGGCGACGCGCGGTTCGGCGGCGCGCCACTCCTTGCGATCCCACTCTTTCAGAAGGTCGCTGTCGGCGCGCTTTTCCACCACATCGTCGTGCAGTTCGCTGTTGGGAATGAGCGTGGCGGCCTTGCGCGCGGTCGCCGGCGTATGGATCACATCGTTGCCGGCAATCAGGCAGGCCGGCGCCTTGATTGCGCGCAACTCCTGCTCAGTGGCGCCAACGATCGGTAAATTTGCCGATTGCAGGAAGCAATTGCGCCAATGGGCCATCGCCGCGATGAACTGTTCGCCATCGGTCTTTAGCAGACGGTCGCGATTTGAGGGCCGCGCCTTGATGCATTCGCTGAAGTGCTCGCTCTCGCACACAGCCTGCATTCCGCCGGCGCGCGCGATCCTGATGAATTGCCCATAATAATTCTCGGCCAGTCGATCCACCGCCTCCTGGCCCCCGGTGACACGCCAGAGCAGCAAACCCCGCAAACCGTCCGCGTGCCGCAGGGCATACAGGATCGCCAAACGCGCACCCGCGGAAGAGCCTCCGACATACATTGGCAATGCGTCGAGCTCTTTCCCGAGCGCATAGAGGTCGTCGGCCCACACCTCGTGCTCGGACCCCGAACCATCGAAGGCGACATCGGAGGCGCCGCAATTGCGCCGGTCGTGCAGGAGCACGCGATAGCCGGATGCTGCAATGGCCTTCGACAGGTCGATCAATTCGTCAAAAGATCGGCGGCTGCCGGGCGTGAGTGCAATCCAGGGGCCTTTATCGCCGATCACCTCGTAATTGATACGGACGCCACGCACGAATGCTTCAGGCATTGCCCTTCCCGCGAGTACCTTGCCGCCAGAGTTCTGCAGCAGCCATTGCGGTCTGGCAAGCGCCATCCGGGCGCCGGTTGGAGAATGCCCGCCGACAATTCCGATTGCACCGGATAGCGGCCCTCGCGTGAATTGTCATACAATGGTCAAAACGGGGAGGACGCGATGCCGGGCACAATAAAAATCGCCACTGCGTTGATCGCTACGCTGCCGATCGTATTTTCAGCAAGCAACTCAGTAGCGCAAAGCGGATATCCGGATCACGCGGTCAAGATGGTCGTCGGTTATCCGCCGGGAGGACCGGTGGACATCATTGCGCGCGTGATGGGCGACAGACTTTCCGAGGTCTGGAGCCAGCCGGTGGTCATCGAAAATATCTCCGGCGCCGGCGGCAACATCGGAGGCGAGCGAGCCGCCAAGTCAGCACCCGATGGTTACACGCTTCTAGTTACGACCAACGCCCAGATCGCCATCAACCCAAGCCTCTACGCCAAAATGGGTTATGATCCTGCCAAGGACCTGACGCCGATTACGCTGGCCGTTTACTCACCCAATATCCTTGTCGTGCCCAATGACGTGCCGGCCAAGACCGTGCAGGAGCTGGTCGCCTATGCGCGATCGCACACCGGCGACAAACTAACCTTTGCTTCCGCTGGCGTCGGAACGACACAGCATCTCGCCGGCGAACTTTTCAAGGCCATGGCGCACATCGATATCCAGCATGTGCCGTATCGCGGGGCCACGCCGGTGATCACTGATTTGCTGGGAGGACGCGTGACGATGTATTTCGGCGCTATCTCACCGCTGATTCCGCTCGTGCGCGAGGGCAAAGTGCGCGCGCTTGCGGTGACATCGCCCAAGCGCTTTGGCGCGTCGCCCGACCTCCCGACCATGATTGAAGCAGGATTTCCAGATTTTGTGTCGATCCTGTCGATCGGCTTGATGGCCCCGGTCGGAACGCCTCCCGCGATCATCGACAAAATCCACCGTGACACGGTGAAAATCCTGGCCCAGCCAGACGTGCGCAAGAAACTGAGTGATATCGGCATGGAGGTGATCGGCAGTTCGCCCGCAGAATTTTCGGCCACTATGAAGGCGGAAACGCCACAATGGGCGAAGGTCATAAAAGATGCGGGGATCAAGGCGAGCAATTAGCGGCTTTTTGCGGTGGGGACGTGGCAAATACGATAAATGCTTTCACCGTGTGCAATTCCCTTCCGATCATGGCACCAAGCTTTTGACAGTTGAACCCGTGCCGGAGAGACTTTAAGCCACTATGTCTCGCCGAGTGCCGCGTATACGGCCATGAAATCAGCGCCATTTGAATATTGCCGCGTAGCAAGTGTCGATGAAGCCTGCGCGATGCTGGCGTCCGATGAGAGTGCGCGCGTCATTGCGGGCGGACAGACGCTCGTACCCATGATGGCCATGCGGCTCGCCCGACCGACGCTCCTCGTTGATATCAGTCGCATCGCGGAACTTTCCTACATCCGGGCCGACGGCGACGCCATTTCAATCGGCGCAACGACACGGCAATGCCTGGTCGAGCGTGATTTGCTGATCGCGGCCAGGCTCCCGCTGCTCGCACACGCCATCCCGTTTATAGGGCATGCCGCAACGCGCGCGCGCGGCACGGTCGGCGGATCTCTCGCCAATGGCGATCCGGCGGCGGAGTTACCGCTCATCGCCATCACCCTGGACGCTGTCCTCGAATATCGCGCCGGCGGCCGTTCCGAAAAAATACCCGCGCATGACTTTTATATTGGGCCGATGACAACCACCCTGCCCGGCAATGCCGTGCTGACTTCCGTGCGGTTTCCAGTGTGGTCCGGCAAGGTCGGCGTTGGCTTCCATGAGGTCAATGCGCGCCGAAGCGATTTTGCCTTTGTCGCGGCCGCAGCACAGGTTGAACTGGGTGACGGCGGCAAATGCAAGCGTATCGCCATTGGCGTCGGCGCCGCGACTGATTTTCCCATACGATTGACGGATGCCGAGAAGAAATTGACAGGCAGCGCACTCGAACCCACCACGGTTAAGAACACGGTCGTCGGAGCCCTGGCCGATATTGTACCGCTATCGGACCTGCATGCTTCCGCCGAATACCGGCGCAGGGTTGCCGCGAATCTCGCCGCTCGGGCGGTTGCTGATGCGCTCTCGCATGCATCGGGGAAGAAGGCCCATGGACATTAAGCTCAACGTTAACGGCGCCGATCAAGCGCTCGACGTTGAGCCGCGCACGACGCTGCTCGACTGCCTGCGGGACAATCTCGGGCTCAAGGGGGCCCATGCCGGCTGCGAGCACGGTGTCTGTGGTGCATGCACCGTCCTGTCTGACGGCGTCGCCATACGCTCATGCCTGATGTTCGCAGTCCAGGCGGAAGGCACGAATATTATGACGATCGAAGGCGTTACGCCCGGGCCCGGAGAGCTCTCGCCGATCCAGGACGCGTTCTGCGAGACCCATGGCATGCAATGTGGATATTGCACGCCTGCCATGGTGCTCGCAGCGCACGCCCTGCTCGCGGACAATCCCAACCCGACGCGTGAAGAAATTGTCGAGGCTATCTCCGGCAATCTTTGTCGTTGCACCGGTTACGCGCAAATTGTCGAGGCAATCGCGCTTGCAGCCGAACGAATGCGCGGCGCCAATAGGCCTTCGGAAAAACGCCGATGAGCCAATCCCAGCACCGTTACGTATCGGCCGACCGGCGTGTGCGCGAGGACCGTCGCTTTGTTGTCGGCAAAGGTGCATTTGTCGCCGATATCGATTTGCCAAATACGAAACATATTGCGCTTGTGACCTGTTCGCACGCGGCTGCGCGGATCAAGGCTATCGACAAGCGCGCCGCGCTGAAAATGCCGGGCGTGCATTACGTCGTCGACGGCCGTGAGCTTGCCGAAGCTACGCTGCCGTTAATGACGGGGCTCGACACTCCAAATGTTCCACGCCGCCCGCTCGCGCTCGACGTTGCACGCTATTCCGGCGAGTGGGTTGCGGCTGTGGTCGCAGACACGCGCGCGCAGGCCGAGGATGCCGCCGAAGCCATCGAGGTCGATTACGAGCCTCTACCGTTTGTCCTTGACGCCGAGCAGGCGCTTGCCGGCGGTCCGCTGGTGCACGAGGCACACGGCTCCAACATCCTGCTCGACAAGACATTCGTCTGGGGTGAAGTCGACAAGGACTTTGCGTCCAGCCCGCGCAAACTTTCGCTGCGGGTGAAGTGGGGCCGATCGTCGACTGTGCCGATCGAGACCTTCGGTGTGGTCGCAACCTGGGACCCCTGGCGCGAAATCCTCGACGTTTACGCCTCGATCCAGATGCCGCGTTATGCCGACCAGATCGGCGCCGCGCTGAAAATCCCGAGTTCCTCCGTGCGTGTGCACTACGACGTGGACGTCGGCGGCAGCTATGGCGTCAAGCGCGGTATCAAGAACACGGTGCTTGCTGGCTATCTCGCGCGGCGGCTCGGTGTCCCGATCCGGCTGATCGAGGACAGACTGGAGAATATGCGTGGCGGCGACGCGCACGGACCGGAGCGGCTGTTCGACGTGGAGGTCGCCTTCGACAATAGCGGTATCGTCCGCTCGATGAAAATGCGCGCGCTGGAAAACGTCGGCGCCTATGCCGGCCGCTCCCCGTTCCAGCTCGGTAAGCCGATCGGCTCCATTGTCGGCCCTTACAAGATCAAGAGTGTGCAGTACCGCGCTATCGCGGTCGTCACCAACAAGACTACGCAGGATGCCGTGCGCGGCTTTGGGCAGGGACCGACCAATCTCGCTCTCGAGCGCGTCATGGATGAGGTCGCAAATGTACTCGGCCTCGATCCGCTGGAGATACGACGGCGTAACCTGATCAGGCACGAGGAATTTCCTTATTTGATCCCGAGCGGCACCACTTACGACAGCGGCGACTATCACACCGTCATCGACAAGGTGCTCGCGGATACCAACTACGACGCACTCAAGCGCGAACGCGACCGCCTGCGTACCGAAGGCAAACTGGCCGGCATCGGCATTGCGGCCTGCCTGGAGCCGTCCGGCGGCAACGCCACTTTCGAGGCACTGCTCAACCCGAATATCACCACTTCGACTTTCATGAACTCGTGCCGCATCAATGTCGACGGCATGGGCACGATTGCCGCAACCATGCACACGACGTCTTCCGGGCAAGGCCACGAGACACTGGTCGGCACCGTGATCGGCGAGGTGCTGCAGGTCGATCCGGACACGATTCGCGTGACGCGGCCGGATTCGCTCAATTCATTGCCGAGCGGCACGCCGGTCGGCAGCCGCATGGCGATCATGCTGGGTGGCGCGGCATTTCATGCGGCACAAAAGCTCAAGACCAAATTGATCGCTATCGCCGCGTATGATCTCGGAATTCCTTCGGAACGCGCCGTCTATGAGCACGGCAATGTTTTCGATCGAACCGCACCGCAGAACAAGCGCAGCTGGGCCGATCTCGTGCAAATCGCACATCGCAACATTCACCGGATGCCAAAGGATTTCGAACCTGGACTTGCGGTCAGCCATATCTACGAGGTTCCGACCGGCGGCACGCCGCCAACGCCCGATGGCCGCGTGCAAATGTATCCCTGCTTCTCGTTCGAGTTTCATCTGATCCTGCTGACTATCGACCCCGATCTCGGCACGCCGCAGATCCTGCGCTACCGGCTCGGGCACGATTGCGGAACCCAGATCAATCCGAAGATCGTGCGCGGCATGACCATGGGCGGCATTGCCCATGGCATCGGCGCGGCTCTTTTCGAGGAATTTGCCTACAACGATGATGGGCAACTCATTGCCCAGACATTCATGGATTACCCGTTGCCGTCGTCGCATGAAGTGCCGCCGGTCGACATCGTTGATCATGAAACACCCTCCCCGCATACGGTGTTCGGACAAAAGGGCTCTGGTGAATCCGGCTATCTGGGTGCCCCTGCCGCGCTCGCCAATGCAGTCAATGACGCGCTCAGGCCGCTCGGGGTTTCGATCAATACGCTGCCCCTGAAAATATCGAAGCTCGGCGACCTGATTGCCACCGCACTGGAGAAGAAATAATGAGGATACTTTGCGAAGTCTCTCGACGGTCATTCCGGGGCGCGAGCAACGCGAGCGAACCCGGAATCCAGAAGCAAGCTCGAAATATGCATCTGGATTCCGGGTCCGGCGCTTCGCGCCGTCCCGGAATGACGGAGACATTTAAATGATCGTCGACTGCCACGCCCATCTGGTGCCGCCCGAGCTTCTGGCAGCAATCCGCAAGGATGCCGCCAGGTTTCCCAGCGTGCGTCAAATCGAGGACGGCGGCTCGCTGGCGCTCGCCTTTTCCGGCGGCAAGCCGACGCGGCCGGTCTCCAAGCCGCTGTCTGATATTCCGGCACGGCTCGCCTGGATGGCGAAACAAGGTATCGACAAGCAAGTCGTCGGCGGCTGGGTCGACATGTTCGGCTATGAATTGCCGGGTGCCGAGGCCGAGGCCTGGGCGCGGCTGGCCAACGACTGCCTGTTGGCGGCATCAAAAGCCGAGCCGCATTTCGTTCCCCTGGCGACCGTGCCATTGGGCGACGGCAAGCGCGCGGCCGCCGTGCTCAAAGAGGCGGTCGCCGCGGGCTTCCCGGGCGCCATGATCGGGACGCTGCCGCGCGGCGTCGGTTCAACGCTTGACGCCGCCGACCTCGATCCGTTCTGGAAATCCGCGGACGAAGCCGGCGCCCTCATTCATATCCATCCAAGCTTCGATGCCGGCGATGTCCGCGTGAATGATTTTGGCCTGGCCAACGGCCTTGGACGCATGACCGATGCTGTCGTCGCAGTCGCGCGGCTGATTTCGGCGGGCCACATTGCGCGATACAAGAACGTCAGGTTCTTTGCGCCCATGGGCGCGGCCGCGCTGCCCTTCGTGCTTGGCCGGCTCAAGCGCAACCATACAATTACGCCGGACATTGGTGATCCGGTTGAAGCGCTCGCGCAGATCTATACCGATACCATCCTGCACGACACGCGCGTGTTGAAATTCGTCATCGAGATGATGGGAACGGAGCGACTGATGATGGGCTCCGACATGCCGTTTCCGATTGGCGACACCGAACCGATGAAAATCGTCGCTGCGGCAGGCCTGAATAGCGCGCAAATAACTTCGATAAACGGAGGATTGGCAGAGCGACTGTTCAAAATTCGATGATGGCAGGATGATTAAAAGGCCAACAAAACAAGAGATCGAGGGAGGATTCACATGACGACATTCTCTGCGCTGATGCGTTGGACAATCGGCGCCTTTGCCGCTGTTTCGCTTGCGGTACTCAATTCAACGCCAGGCGCAGCGCAGACGCCAGCTAAAGTCACTATCGTGATTTTCGGCTTCCCTTCGCTGGGCGCCTTCATGCCGCCGGTGATCAAGGCCAGGAAACTGGATGCCGCGCATGGGCTCGATATCGATTTCGTCGAGCGGCCACCGGATGCCTACACCACCCAGTTCAACTCCGGAGAGTTCAAGGTCGGCGGCAGCGCTGCGGTGCTCACCGTTGGTCTCGCGGATGCTCGCGGTGTAAAGGTCAAGTATCTGTTCAACTTGTTTGATTATTGGGGCACCGTCGTCACCTCGCGGCCTGAAGTCAAAACGGTCAAGGATCTGGAAGGAAAGCAGCTGGCTGCTGCCGCCTCGACCACAAATTTCGTGATGTTCGAATTTTTTGCGAAAAAACTCGGGATAGACCCCGCAAAGGTCCAGGTGGTCAACACCGCCCCGCCCGGTTTGGTCGGCTATGCGCTGGCCGATCGCGCGGATGCAATCCAGCTTTGGGAACCGGCTTACACGCTGCTGAAAGCAAAGAAGCCCGATATCCGCATGCTCGATACAGCTGTCGCATCGACGTGGAAGAGCTTCGCCGGCGGCGAGCGCATCCCGTACCTCGGTGTTGCCGCGCATAGCGACTGGATCGAGCAGAACCAGGCGCTCATCCCCAAGCTTTACGCTACCTACAAGGAAGCCGGCGAGTTTATCGCCAAAAACCCGGAAGAGGCCGTCGCAATGATTGCCCCGAAATCGTCACCGGAAGACCGGGCCGCGCTGGTTTCGCTGATAAAGGCCAACGACCGCCTCGGCATGGGCGTGGTACCGGCTGGCGATGTCGCAAAGCAGATCGACGCTGTTTACAAGGCCGGCGTCGATGTCGGCTACTTCAAGTCGATGCCATCGAACGAAACGATCTACAACAAGCCGATGAAATGACGAACTCGCGCATCATGCGCGTGCTGCAAGCCGCCGTCGGCATTCTGGTGCTGGCGGCGGGCTGGCAAATTCTATCGATGATTTTCCCGCACTATCTTTTCCCGCCTGTACCCGAAATCGTTTCGCGCACAATCGAGGTGCTCGTTACCGGCTCACTATTGGTCGACGTGCTGCTCACTGCCGGGCGTATTTTCGGCGGATTGTTCGGCGCATTCATCCTCGGCAGCATTCTTGCAATGATCATCGGCCAATCGAAAACGGCGGAAAATATCATCGGGCCGGTGCTGACATTCTTCCAGGGCATCCCGGCGCTGTCCTGGGTGGTGTTTGCAATCATCTGGTTCCACGGAATCGAATTCCGCGTGCTGTTCATCATGGTGATGACAACTTTGCCCGCCTTTACTTTCCAGATTCTCGACGCTTTCCGCTCCATGTCCAAAGATCTGTTCGAGATGACCATGTCATTTCGGCCATCGCGCTGGACGCTGTTCCGTTTCCTGATCGTGCCGACTATCGTGCCGGGCATCCTGACCGCTTGGAAAGTGAATCTCGGCAATGCCGCGCGCGTCGTGGTGGTCGCGGAACTTGTCGGCGCGACCGGCGGGGTTGGCTACCAGCTCTTGCGGCAGCAGCAGCTGTTTGACATGGCTGGCGCCATGGCATGGACGCTCCAGCTCGTGCTGTTTGTGTTGATCGTGCAGCAGACCATCAACGCAATCGAAAACTGGCTCTTGCGCTATCGCGCCGTGTCCGAGCGGGCGATCTAGCCGATGCAAAACGTCGAACCGGTTATTCGATTTGAGAACGTCAGCAAGACCTTTCAGCGTCCGGATGGCGGCGGTGAATTTACCGCCGTTGATAAATTGTCGTTCGAGATCGGCAAGGGTGAAATCGTTGCCGTTCTTGGCAAGACCGGCTGCGGCAAGTCGACGATGTTCAATATTGTGGCGGGATTGATCGAACCGAGCGCAGGCAAAGCCACGATCGTCGGCCATGACCCGTTTCGCGAGTTTGATTTCTTCCGCGGCAAGATTGGAATTGTTTTCCAGGGCGACCGCCTGATGCCCTGGCGCACCGCGCTCGACAACGTCTTGTTGGGCTTGCAAATTCTCGATGCCGATCCAAAACGGGCAGAAGACGCGGCACGCCAATGGCTTACACGGCTGGGTCTATCCGGGCACGAAAACGACTATCCGCACGCGCTTTCCGGAGGCATGCGCCAGCGCGTATCAATCGCGCGCGCCTTCGCGGTCGATCCGGAAATCCTGCTGTGCGACGAGCCCTTCTCATCCCTGGATGAGATGACTGCGCGCGATCTGCGGGCCGAGTTCGTTCGACTTGTACGCCAGAGCAACAAGACCGCGGTCTTCATCACCCACCAGATAAACGAAGCCATGGAAATTGGCGACCGTGTCCTCGTATTTCATCGACCCGCCCGCATCGCCTACGAGGCAAGACTCGAACCGGCATTGCCTGAAGATGCGCGGCGAAAAATAGGCGAGGACATCATGCGCGTGCTGGCGGTGGAACAACCGCCGCGACAGACATTGGACGCGTGAAAACAACCAATAAATGGTATATTCGGCTCAAGCGAACGCCGTCAAATGAACTGGCCAAACACGAATTGTAACGGGCTTCGATGCCCGTTGAGTACCCAGCCACTAGGCAATAGTGTATCGGCCTCAAGGCTCGCAGCGAGATCGGCGAATGCTCGACGCTCCGGACAAAACGAAAAAGCCACATCGTATGGCGGCAGGCGCTGCTCCGCTCGACTTCCAGGAGCATTTGCGTTTGCTCGACGCGCGAGGCCTACTTACGCGCATTGACCGGGCAATAGATAAAGATCGTGAACTGCATCCCCTGGTGCGTTGGCAATTTCAGGGCGGACTTGCCGAAGAGCAACGTCGGGCGTTCTTGTTCACCAACGTCGTTGATAGTGCCGGACGACGCTATGACATTCCTGTCGCGGTGGGTGCGCTCGCAGCGTCACCGGCCATATACGCCACAGGGATGGGCAAGCGGATCGAAGACATCGGGACGGTATGGACGCAAGGGATCGCGAATCCAATCCGGCCTGTGATCGTTCAATCGGGGGCGTGCCAGGAGGTTGTCACCAAAGGCGCTGACCTGATGCGTCCCGGCGAAGGCCTCGCACGATTGCCGGTGCCGATTTCGACCCCTGGTTTTAACTCCGCGCCATATCTCACGGCGACATTGTGCATCACCCGCGACCCTGAAAGCGGCGTGCAAAACATGGGCACCTATCGTGGCGCATTGAAAGCGCAGGATCGGCTTGGCGTGCGCATGTCGTCACGTCCAGGTGGCGCCGGTGGCTATCTGCATTGGAGAAAATATCAGAAACGAAAGGAGCCGATGCCTTGCGCGATCGTCATCGGCTGCGCACCTGTCGTATTATTCACCGGCCCACAGAAGCTCCCGATCGATCAGGATGAAATGGCCGTGGCCGGAGGCCTTGCCGGCGCTCCAATTCGGATCGTCAAAGCCGTCACTGTTGACCTCCATGTTCCCGCTGAGGCCGAAATCGTCATTGAAGGATTGATCGACAGTGAATTGCTGGAGCCGGAAGGGCCGTTTGGTGAAAGCCACGGCCACGTGGCGCTGGAAGATTTCAACATGTCGATGAAAGTGACGGCGATCACGCACAAACGTGCGCCAGTCTTTGTGTCGATCATCAGCCAGGTGACGCCCAGTGAGTCGAGCGTCATGAAAAAGGTAGCGTTTGAGCCGATGTTTCTGGCGCATCTGCGCGATCAGCTCGGGGTGCGCGGCATTAAGGGGCTGACGATGCACGAGCCCTTTACAAACCTGCGCAAGGTTATCTTCCTGCAATTCGCGCGGGGGACCGCGCGAACCGAAGTATGGCGCGGGCTCCATGGCGCAGCATCGCTGCGCGCGGACTGCGGCAAAATCTGCATTGCCGTCAGCGAAGACATCGACCCGGCGAATACCGATGCAATATTCTGGTCGCTCGCGTATCGCTCCGATCCCGGAGCTGACATCCATATTTCGCCGTACCGTTCCGCCGGCCACGGGCCCAAATCGGGTGCCCGAGAAGACTCGACCATCCTCATAGACGCCACGCTAAAACATGACATGCCCCCGCTCGCCCTGCCCAAGCGCGAATACATGGAACATGCGCGCGTTATCTGGAATGAACTGGGATTGCCGGCTATCTCGCCACAGTCGCCATGGCACGGATATTCGCTCGGCGATTGGGACGAACGGTTTGACCTGTACGCCAAGCGCGCTGTCGAAGGACAATGGGCACAAAGCGGCGATGAAACCATTAAACGTCGACGTGGAGGCCTCGTACCGGAAACGCCGACACGCAACGTTGAAAGCGTTGTGAAAAAAACCAGAGAGCCATAACTGCCCATGAATCGGTTGAAAAAAGCCCTTTTACTCATTGCTGCCCTCCTGTTCGCGGCACACGCGGCAGCACCCGCGCAGGAAAGCTACCCGACACACCCAATTCGCCTGATCGTTGGATTCGCCGCCGGGTCAAGCGGCGACGTTGCAGCGCGGATTATCAGTCACAAGCTCGGAGAACTGTTGGGCCAGACCGTGGTCGTGGAAAATCGACCAGGCGCGAGCAGCATGATCGCAACCGACTTTGTCGCGCGCAGTGCCAAGGATGGCTACACGCTGCTGTTCGGCACCATTGCAATGACCATCAATCCGATTTTAATGCCGAACAAAGCTCCCAACATCGAAAAAGACCTGACGCCGATTGTGCTCGTCGGCTCGATCCCGAACATCCTCGTCGTCAATCCGGGCCTCAACGTCAAGGATGTCAAGGAGCTCATTGCGCTTGCCAAGCAGAAGCCGGATGAACTGCTCTATGGCGCAGCCGGCCTTGGCAGCGGTCCGCACATTGCGACCGAATTGTTCAAGCAGATGGCGGGAATAAAAATGACCGGCGTCCTGTATCCCGGCAGTGCACAGACCGCGATGGATCTTATTTCCGGCCGTATCCAGGTCATGTTTGCACCGGCCTCAACCGTGCTCGGCTTTATCAAGGATGGACGGGTCAAGGCGCTGGCGACGAGCGAGGCCAAGCGCGCAAGCATTGCGCCCGCCCTGCCGACGATTGGCGAGGCGGCCTTACCCGGCTACGCGACTGGCCTCTGGTTTGGCATCCTCGGCCCGGCCGGCATGCCGCAGCCGGTCGTCGACAAAATTTCCGAAGCAACGAACAAAGCGCTGAAAGATCCTGATGTACTCAAGCAACTTGCGACGCAGGGGCTCAATGCACTCGGCGGAAGCCCGGAAGATTTTTCGGCCTTCATCAAGAGTGAGACGCAGCGCTGGGCGCGCGTCATGCACGATATGGATGCAAACAAAATGAGAAAAGAGGGTACGCCGCGGCCGTGATCGGTCGCGCGAATTATCTTACCGAAAGCTGTGCCGCGCGGACAAGCAATGGCGCGGCTGGCAGGGGCGACACAGCACCCGACATCATCGAAATATATTCGTTGACGTTTCGCGCAACGGCATCGCAAAGATCGGAGCCGTCAGGAGAACTTTGAATTCCTTGCGCGTAGGCAAACAGCATGGCCTGCTCGGTCTGTTCCGCGTGCAACTCATCGTCTTTGACGCGCGACCTCAGGTTTTCTAACGCGTCTCCGTATTGCGTCTTAATGTGCCGACGCACGCCGCGAAGGGGACGAACAACACTGTTATGCCAGGATGCGACAATGCGAGATGCAGCCTCGATATCGCTGCGGGTTAATACGACCGCGCGAGTGCCGAGCCAGGCGCAGAACAGCAGAAGATTGACGTCGAGGCCGATGGCCTCCTGCAAGGCCAGACATTCGGCCGCGACGTCGGCCGGCTTATAGACGGCGAGCGAGAAGTGCCAGAACTCGTTGTCGTATTGGAGTTCGCTACCGTTGCCGTCGCGCGAGCCTTGTTTGACCACGTCCGTGCCTGCCCGCTACGAACGATCCACCGGCTCGCGGGTTTTCGGCCGTTCGCGCTCGCCCGTCCAGCGATGGACCTTGCCGACGTCAATATCAAAAAGCTCGAGGACTCGTGCAAGGGTGTGGTCCACCATTTCATCGATTGAGTTTGGCAAAGCGTAAAATGCCGGGACCGGTGGATAGACAATTGCGCCGGCCTCGGTCACCGTCGCCATGTTACGGATGTGCCCGATGTGCAGCGGCGTTTCCCGCAACAGGAGGACGAGGCGGCGGCGTTCCTTCAAAACGACATCGCCGGCGCGCGAGATCAAGTTCGCTGTGTTTCCAGTGGCAATTTCCGCCATGGTCTTGATTGAGCATGGCGCTATTACCATCCCGCGTGTGCGAAAAGAGCCGCTGGAACAGGCCGCTCCCACATCATTGTTAGAGTGAACCACCGTGGCCAGTTGCGTAACTTCGGCAAGTTTCAATTTGGTCTCGTAGGCAAGCGTCATCTGTGCGGCGCGCGAGACGATCAGATGCGTCTCAACGTTACAGGCGCGCAGCATTTCCAGCAGCCTCACGCCGTAAATCACACCGGATGCACCGGTGATCCCGACGAGCAGCGGCGCATTGGTGGATTTGATCGCAATATGTTTCATGGCTGCGCGAAGCAATTGACCCTGCGGCGAGTATTTCCCAAGGCTGGCATCGCAGCAAGGCATTTCGCCGATGCATGGCCGCCAATGGTTAAACAGCGGTTGGATTTTCACGGTATTTGCGGTCAACTGCGCGGCCGACCCTGATCTCACAACTGCGACGATGACCGAGCAACCCGCCAAATTCCGCTTTATTGGTCAGCCGCTGCCGCGTACCGAAGATGCGCGATTGCTCACGGGGCGCGGCCAATTCAGCGACGACTTCTGTCTGCCTGGGCAAACCTACGCGGCCATCGTGCGTTCGCCGCATGCACACGCCCGCATTATCCGGGTCAACTCTGCGATGGCAAAAAGCATGCCGGGCGTGCTTGGCGTATTTAGCGGCGTCGATTGCCAGGCCGACAAACTCGGCGCCATTCCGCACGATCCGTTACCGAAAACAAGATATGACATGAAATTGCTTGGACCGGGCAGCGGCGAAATTTTCTTCGGCCCGCATGTCCTGCTCCCAACCGACAAGGCGCGCCACGTCGGTGAAGCAATTGCAATGGTGGTCGCCGAAACTCCGAGCCAGGCGGCCGACGCCGCCGAAGCCGTTGAAGTTTCCTATGAGACGTTGCCGTGCGTCTTGCACGCCGAAGACGCCATGCGGCCAGGCGCCCCGGCGGTCTGGGAGGAGATAACCAATAACGTTCTGGTCGATACCCGGTTCGGGCATGCAACGGAGACCGATCGTATTCTGGCGAACGCCACGTATGTCGTCAGAAAGAATTTTCACGTTGACCGGGTCACTGGAGCGCCGATGGAACCGCGCGCAGCGGTGGCGCACTACGATAAAACCACGGAGCGCTACACAATTTATGCAGGAAGCGGCGGCGCGGTGCGGCAAAAGCGTGAGCTTGCCGCCGTACTTGGCATCGATCCTGAGAGAATTCGTGTGCTGTCGTACGATGTCGGCGGAAATTTTGGCACGCGCAATCGCGTTTACGTAGAATTTGGCCTGGTGCTATGGGCTGCCCGCAAGCTTGACCGACCGGTCAAATACACCGCCACGCGCTCGGAATGTTTTATCAGCGACTATCAGGGTCGCGACCTGGTGGCAAAATTTGAGCTTGCACTTGACGAGCGTGGACGGTTTCTGGCTTTGCGCGCGACCAATATCAGCAATGTCGGCGCGCGCTGCGTTTCCCTGTCGCCGCTGAGCAAAGGCGCGGGGCTGATCACCGGCAGCTACGATATTCCGGTCGCGTCGCTCCGGGCCATGGCGGTTTTCACCAACACGGCACCGACCCAGGCCTACCGCAGTTCCGGCCGGCCGGAGATTACGTTTGCGCTCGAACGTCTCATCGATATTGCGGCGAAGCAACTCGGCATTGATCGCGTTACCTTGCGCCGGCGCAACCTGGTGCGGCCGCGGGCGATGCCCTATCGCAATGCCGTCGGCATGCTCTACGACAGCGGCCGCTATGCGGAGAACATGGATCTTGCCATGCGCCTGGCCGATTGGGACGGCTTCAAGACACGCCAGCGCAGCGCCAGGAAGCGCGGCAAGCTTCTGGGCCGCGGCCTTGCCAATTACGTCGAGTCCTCGATCGGCGCACCAAAAGAGCAAGCCCGCATCGCGGTCTCTGCAGAGCGCGGCGTCGAGGTTGTCATCGGGACCCAGCCGGCGGGACAAGGACACGAAACCAGCTTTGCGCAGGTGGTGGCGGATCTGATCGCGGTGCCGGTCGAAAAGGTGCGCATCATCCTGGGCGACACCGATGTGGTGAAAGCCGGCGGCGGAACACACTCCGGACGCTCGATGCGTCACGCAGCGACAGTATTTTCATTGGCGGCAGGCGAACTGATTACCAAAGGCAAGCGCGCCGCAGCGGCGATCTTCAACACGTCTCCGGATCGCGTTGAATTCAGCGATGGCCGATTTTCCGCGCGCGACAGCAACCGGAGCTTCGACTTCCTCGAGCTTGCCCAGGAAATGACCCGTCACCCCATGCCGGATGATTTGGCATCGGGCCTGATGGTGGTGACCGACAACGAGATGCATGAACCGGTATTCCCCAACGGGTGCGCCATCTGCGAAATCGAGATCGATCCATTGAGCGGCGGCCTGGAGTTGACGCGCTACACGTCGGTTGACGATGTCGGCCGCTGCATCAATCCACTGATCGTCGACGGTCAAACGCACGGCGCGATCGTGCAAGGCATCGGTCAGGCGCTGTGGGAACAATGCGTCGTAGAGCCAGTATCAGGCCAGCCGCAATGCGGCTCGTTCATGGACTACGGAATGCCGCGCTCCGACCGCCTGCCCTCGTTCACCACCAGGATTGTCGAGGTGCTTTCGCCGACAAATCCACTCGGCATCAAGGCCGGCGGTGAAGGAGGCACGACTGGCGCGCCAGCCGCGATTATCAGCGGCGTTGTCGATGCCCTCAGCGTTTACGGCGTCGACGACATCCAGATGCCGGCAACGCCGTATCGGATCTGGCAAGCGATCCAGCAGCACAAATCCGCGCCGAAATGAAACACACCGCCCAGTGGACAGGGGACATCTTAGTTTTTTAAACCAGCCTTCTGAAGCCCGCGTAGAAAGCGCGATCGATCTGATGCATTGGCGTAGACGGTATCGTTTGCGACATGGTCGCTGGAGAGGTCGGGCTGGAGCGTGATGGTACGCGTGAGCGACTCTTTTGCTTCGTCGATCCTGTCGAGCAATCCCAAAGACACCGTCATCAAACGTCGCGCACCGACGTGATTGGGATGGCGCGTTGTCATCGAACGACACACCGCGATCGTTTCTTCATAGTCGTGCATGGCAAATGACGCCATATAGCGCACGACCGGCGCGTACATTGCGAGGAATGGATCCAGCGGGCTAAGCCGCTGTGCCTCCCTCAGGGAATTCAGGCCGCGTTCCGGCTGGCCTCCGCATGCAAACGCGTAACCCAATCCTGCGTGGCCAAGCGCAAAGTTGGGGTTCAAGGCAACGGATTTCGAAATGTGCGCCACTGCCTCCTCCGGCCGCCGCCGGCGCGCATAGCCAATTCCAAGCACGAGATGCCCCCAGTGCGCCTGCTCATCAAAAGTCACTGCCTTGGCACCCGCATCAATGGCGCCGTCCGTCAATTCGCCGATCGGCCCATGAGAATTCAGGTTGAACATGCTGGCGTATGTCCAGCCCAGCAAGGCATGAGCGTGTGCGCACTTCGGGTCGAGCTTGACCGCCTGCTTCAACAGGTTCTGCGCCTGCAGGTGCTCCTCCATGCTGGTGCGCCACATGTGCGGCAGCGCCCGGACCACGAGATCCCGCGCGTTGCTGCTCTCGATTGGCTTTTTTCGTAGTTGCGCGGCCTCGGCCCCAATGATCTGGGATGTCACCGCATCGACGATCTGGTGGGATATTTCGTCCTGGCGACCGAAAGTATTGATCGATCGGCAATCGTATCGGTCGGCCCAGACGTGAACATTGCTGCGAGCATCGATCAACCGTCCGGTCACGCGAACCTGGTCTGCAACAGTACGCACACTCCCCTCAAACGCGTATCGAACATCCAGATCGCTCGCCACTTTGGGGAGATCGACGGTCTCGTCTCTGGATACATAATGGGAGTTGAGGGTGGCGACAGAAAACCAGGGCTGCCGGGTTAATCCGGTGATAACGTCTTCAGTCAACCCGCTGGCGAAGCGTTCCCGTTCAGGATCATCGCTCAGGTTGCGGAACGGCAAA
This sequence comes from uncultured Alphaproteobacteria bacterium, assembly GCA_963815055.1. Taxonomy (GTDB): domain Bacteria; phylum Pseudomonadota; class Alphaproteobacteria; order Rhizobiales; family Xanthobacteraceae; genus Pseudolabrys. The sequence continues at coordinate 334,199 of CAWFEU010000008.1, forward strand.
ACAGCGACACAAGGCCTGTCGCGGCCTGCGATCGCAGGCCCTGTCGCGCCCACGCCGGTGTCGGTCGGTTGCGGAGCCAATTTCACGGCAACCGAATCGGTCGAGGGGGCCTGGCTTTCGACCTTTCCGACGAATGAAAAACCTCGCTTGTAGTGCGTTCGGATAAAAATCTGTCCAACACCATCATCGCCGAGGGCGCGCCGGGCTGCACTCAGGCGTGAACTGAACGCGGCTTCCGAAACAATTCGTCCCATCCACACGGCATCGATGAGTTCATCCTTGCTGACAATTCGATTGCAGTTCCGAACCAGATAGATAAGCAGATCAAAAACCTGCGGCTCAACGGGGACGATCTTCCCTGCTCGCCGCAATTCATAGCGCGCGACATCGATTTCGAATTCAGAAAAGCGGAAATTCAAGGTGCCCCTGCCTTCATAGTGGAATACGGTGACGCTCTCGAACTCTGTACCCATCAAACCCGATGGGGAATGTGATCGACATCACATTAAAGGCGGTGGCTCACAGTTCAAATTTTCATCAACTTGAAAGAACATTTCACCAACGAGAAGAGAGGCCGCCTTTGCAGGCGGCCTCTTGGCAGTCAGACACAAGCTGGGGAAGGGGACGCTTAACGCTGACTGCCGATGCCGAAATCAACGCCCTCATCAACCGATACGCCAGCGGGAACATAGGCCCTCGCCTCGGTGGCGGGGTGTGCACGAACGCGTTTGCCCGCGCTGGGTTGCCCGACCGATGCATTAGCCGACATATAGCTTCCGCGCTCGACCAGCGCGGCTTCCTCGGCAGCGTAAGCCGACGTGATGGCCGACAACGCCAGAATGGAAGCGAATAAAATCTTGTTACCGATCTTCACGGTTCATCTCCGTTTTGTTTGGGCAAGGTGGACCTTGCGGGCGCGCTGTGTCGCTCAGTGCGGCCTCGTTTACAATTCACCGCGATGTCACAAAATCCACTGTGCCGTTCACGGAATCGTTATGGACTAGGCAATCTACAAAAAAACGCCTGATAATCAGGGAGTCAGGCCGTCTGGTTGTGCGAGGGCGGCCACAAATTCGCGCTTTCATTCCAGCAATTCAGATTTGCCGTGGCTGCGGAGACGACAGCGTGAACAGTCGCCGCGCTGACATGCCCGGTCGCGACAGCAGACATCTTTTGGCCCGCTTTTTGCTGTCACCCAACTGATCAAGACGAGGCCAAATGATCATGCGAGAGAGCATAACACCGATATTGTACGTGATTCTCGTTGCCACGATGACACTCTTGTACGTTGACTTCGGAAATATCGAATTTCTAAAACATCCGCTCAACGCTCTGCACTCTCTCTCGACGACACACGACGAGGCAGACGAGGACTGATTCTTAGGCACGTCTGGCGCGGCCTCACCGCACCCCTTCGTTAATTGAGATCCGAGCGACCCTATTCACCATCGACATTTGGCGGCTGCGGCCACCGGCGGTGGAATGCCTTTTCAAAACTGCCCCCGAAAATGAGTAAGATCAAAACGATAAGCAACCCGGGAAGAACAATCCGCCATTCGCTTAACCCGCAGGCTGCACCGAGGCATGCGGTGACCCAGACGCAAGCAGCGGTGGTTAGTCCGCGCACATGGTCGCCTTGATCGCTGCGAACTATGACTCCAGCACCTAAAAACCCAATCCCGGTGACAATACCTTGGACTACGCGGCTCGCGTCAGCGCTGCTGGTATGAGCAAATGCAGCGACTGCAATAGCGGAACCCAGCCCAACCACTCCGAGTGTGCGCACGCCCGTCGGCTTGCCATGAAGATCGCGGTTAAGCCCGAGGAATACACCGACTAAAGCCGCTGTTACCAAACGAAGAACAATTTCGAGTATCTCCATGAGGGCACCTTATCCTCATTGTCCGAGAGAAAAAACGGACATTGGGGGCTGACGCCGACAGTCGAACTGGGTGGACGCGAGGATACCAAAGGTATGGTATTGGACTAATAGCGAAAACTGACGCGAAACGTCCATGCCATACGGTCCCATGCGCGCCGACGCTGATGTCCTGGTGATCGGGTCCGGGGCCGCCGGCATGTATGCCGCGATCGAGGCGGCGGGCGAAGGAGCCAGCGTGCTGCTTGCCGAGCGCAGCCTGATTGGCCGCGGCGGCGCCACCGTGATGGCGCAGATGACGGTTGCAGTCGCGCTTGGGGCCGAAACCCCCGACCACTGGAGCCATCACTACAACGATACACTCACCGCCGGACGCGGCCTGTGCAACGAGCCGCTCGCGCAGCTGTTGTGCGAGGACGGGCCTGAATGCATCCGGGCCATGGATGACTGGGGAGTCGGATGGGCGCGCAAGGACGGCCGCATTGCCCAGGCCATGGCGCCGGGTCATGACCGTCCCCGTTGCGTCTATGTGGATTTTCTCCACACCGGCCCGGCGGTGTCGAAAACCCTGCGGTCGGTGCTGAACAAGAACGCCGGCATCCGCAAAGCGGGCGATCTGTGCATCGTCGAGCTTCTCCTCACCGATGGCGCTGTCACCGGAGCGGTTGCGCTGCATCTCGGTTCGGGCGCGCCGGTCATTCTGTCGGCCAAGTCGACAATTTTGGCGACGGGCGGTCTTACGCGGCTTTACGCGCGAAACAGTGCGTCAGCCAACATGGGTGGCGATGGTTATGCATTGGCATTGCGCGCCGGCGCTTCGCTCGTGGATATGGAATTTGTCCAGTTCTTTCCCATCGGTCATCTGGCACCTCGATTGATCGGCATGGATCCGATCATGTGGGATCCGTTTCGCTACAAGCTCGGGGGCCGGCTGCTCAACAACCGTATGGAAGAATTTACGCAGCGCTACGGGGTCGCCGAGGACGGGAAATATGTCATCACACGTGACCTCGGCAGCCACGCGATTCTCAAAGAGGTCGAAGCCGGCCGCGGTTCCCCGCATGGCGGCGCCTATCTCAGCTTCCAGCACTGCTCGGCAACGGCTTTGCGCGATGCGTTCGGGCCCGTTATCGACCGTCTGGCCGCCAATGGCATCGATCTCACAAAAATGCCGGTCGAAGTGGCGCCGATCGCGCACTATCACATGGGCGGCATTGCGGTTGACCCGCAGATGCGCACGGACCTGCCCGGCCTGTTCGCGGCCGGCGAAGCCGTCGGCGGCGCCAATGGCGCCAACCGTCTGTCCGGCAACGCCATCACCGAGGCACTGGTGTTCGGCCGCCGGGCCGGGCGCGGTGCTGCAAACGATGCAAGGCGCAAGCGCGCGATGCCCGACCGCGCGGACAATGTTCAAACGGCTCTTGGCTTGGCCGTTGCTTCATCCGACAGCGAAATCAACACCGCTGAAATCGTGCAGACGCTTCAGGCAACGATGCAGGATCATGTCGGCGCGCTACGCAGCCAGTCTGGGCTTGCCCGCGCGCTCGATACGATCGCGCGCCTGACCCGCGAACTCGGTGATTCCCCGCCGGGTGACGGCAACCGCTTCGATATGCGACGAATTGATTGGTTCGATTTGCGCAATATGCTTTTGGTCGCGCGCGCGGTGGCCGAGGCCGCCCTCGCGCGCGTCGAAACGCGCGGCGCACATCAGCGCGAGGACTACCCGCAGTTATCGCCGGACTGGGCACTCAATCAGTTTGCCAGGCTGCGGGACGGTCGAATTGTGCTGTCGGCAGCAGCCTCCAAAGTCAGCGCAGCGGTGGCGTCATGACGGAGCATGCGACGCTCAGGATCTGGCGCGGCCTCGATGCAAAGGCGGGGCGCTGGGAGACATACGAAGTCCCGTTTGAGGCCGGCCAGTCGGTACTCGACGGCCTGCGTTGGATACGGATCAATCGTGATCCCTCGCTGGCGATCCGCTTCTCCTGCATCAACGCCAACGCCTGCAAGGAGTGCATGATCGAGCTCGATGGCAAGACGGTCTATGCCTGCACCGCCCGCCTGCAACAAGGCGAGATGACACTGGCGCCGCTGTCGAACAAGAAGTTGGTGCGCGATCTAGTCACTGAAATCGCGCCACCGACCGAGCGCTTTGCCAAGAGCTAGTAGGTCAGGACCCGGTGGATCGTGACATCCACGGCGGCCCTCGGCTGCGTCAAAACGACTTTCTCACGGCGCCCCAGGCTCAGCTGCGCTCGCCTGCTATCAAATTCGTGTGCGGTGTCCGCAGTCAACGGGGAACTTACGGGAGGAATATCGGTTGGTAAGGAGGTCAAGAGAAATTGGGAGGCGATCATGGGCTTTGGACGAGGTGCGTTGCTCTGGCTACTCGGCGTGCCGCTGCCGATCATCATTCTGCTGGCGCTATTTTGGCATCATTAGGCGCGCTAATTCATGTCAGTCGCGGGAAGGACCGGACATAAATGCAAATCGTGGTCCGCAATGAGCTCAATGACGACCAATCGCGCGTTTTTACGGCGGCCTACGACATGGCATGGCGTCGCATCATGGCGGCAGATCTCTTATCACCGCCGCAGTACGCGCACATACAGAATATATTGTGCAGTTATCTGTTACGGCTGATACGGCGCGGTGAGCGGAAAGAAACACGTCTGGCCAGCCGAGGTGTTTTTCTGGTTTGCGGGCTGTTGGCTTGGCCCGACTGTGGTTACGTTCCCGGGCAACCTGTGAAAACGGACGGTGCCCGGCTCGTGTTTTAGAACTCGATCGTCCCTACTCCGTTGGCCAACGAGGCTGCCAATAATCCTTTTTTCGGGAAATGTTTTACAGGGCGGGAACCTACCAGCGATGGCTGCATTGGTCTGCTGACCGTCGTATCCCCATCCCCGGACGGTCGTGCCCTGGGCCGCGCAGTGATGACGCGGCCCGTTTTTTATGGCCGCAACAGGTTTCCTGCAACCAAAGGAACTGCAGCGACGGCAAGATTTGCGATATCAAAACAACGCGAAAGGCACTACCGCTCCCTAAGCAGTCCTCGCGCATCCAGGCAATGAAACATCGAGATTTCTCCCAAACCGAAAGGGCCGCTTGAGGGCAAGCGGCCCGATCGCGAAATGTTGGGGTCTGAATGCAGGCCTCAGCAGTCACTCCCAATACGGCCGAGCCCTGTAGTATTCATAGACGCGGAGATCATTTTCTCTGGTCCAGTTCCAGCCCTGGCTCTTGCTGTATTTCGGCGCCCGGTCGAGCAGCTCCTTCGTCAAGTTGACGCGGTAACCGCCGAGGTTCGTGTCGTATTTCAGCGTTGACCAGGGCACGGGATAGTAGTCTTCGCCCATTCCCATAAACCCGCCAAAACTCAATACGGCATAGGCCACTTTGCCGCTGATCTTGTCGATCATGACTCTCTCAATAGAGCCAATTTTTTTCTCGTCGGCGCCATATACGGCAGTGCCATCGACTTTGTCGCTCCCGATCAATGAGATCGTTTCTTTGGTATCGAGTGTAGTTTCCATGAAAATTCCTCCTTTTACGAAAGCCTCGTCAGAAGACGAGTAAGGAGGAAACCTCACGAAACAGATATTGTTTCGTTCTTTTAAAAATTAGGCCCGGAAATTCTGGCTTCTACGTCAAAAGACAATCTGCGGACAAATCCTGTATTGTGCCCGCTTTCGGGCGTGAAGCGGCATGGCCGCTGCATCGAAAAATGTCCAATTCCGACCCGAAACAGATATTAAGCCGCTCTTCTTAAGCTTAGCCCCATTCCGATCCAGCTCGCTCCGGCAAATACAAGATCAATGCCCAGCAGCAGGCCGAGAATATAGAGGCTCGATATGGGCCAGTGATTGAGAATGACCAGGCCGAGCAGAAGCGTGACCACGCCTGACAGCACCACCCAGATCCACGGCATTCCTCGCTTCATAGAGAACCCCAGAATGATCCGCATGATGCCTGAGACAATAAGCGTGCAAGCGAGCATGAGTGTAAGGAGCGCTGCCGCGAGCAATGGATTCTCAAACGTAACAAAGCCGGCAACGATGTAGAGAACTCCGAGCAACACCCAAAACAGGAATTTGCCCCACGTCTTGACCTGAAAAGCATTGATGACTTCTGCAACGCCCGCGATCAGCATCATAATGCCAACGATAAAGACGCTTGCAACCGTCGCAGTCAAAATGCTGCCTAACGCGATGATACCAGCTATAGAATAAATAACGCCAAGAGCAACGATCCATCCCCATTTGGCCTGTAGCGTCTCAATTCCACCGAGCGAGCGTGTCGATGCGCCTATATTGGACATGATGCTGCCTCCCTACAGTTTCCAGAAAAAGCAGATTGGGTCAGATCAACGCGCGCTTTGGTAAGAGTCAATGTCCTCTTTGTCGCCGGCTCAACCGGTCGATGCGACACTTGCGTGCCGCGCACCAAATGCCCGCATAATCGCTTTATAGATGCCCGATTGCCAGCTCAAACCCGTACCTGTCCAATCATGTTGTCCGCTCATGGCTTTTTGCGGAGCGCATCGGACAGCTTAAAAAACTCGAATACACAGCTCCGCTGGACTTGTACGCGTAGCCCTGGTTTGTGCGATTGCAATGCCTGTATGCGGTAAATCGTTCGTTTGACCCTCGAGAGCGGACAGCCCGCGGGCGCATTCGAAATAATAGCACACGTCCCCTACCCGCCTGCTCACGCTTCGTGGACACGGCTCCATCGCCTGGAAAATAACCTCAGCCACGGCGCGACGTGGAAAGCGCTCATCAGCAGGTACATCACCGTCATTCCGCTCATCGGCGACGGGCTTTGCATGGCCATGCAAAGCATGTCCGGCTGCCCGCTGAAAAAAGCAGACCACAGCGCCATGACTGCAAACGTGGGCGCGGCGGCGAGGCCGAGCCGGGTGGCCAGGCCGGGGGCGGCGTGGCCGCCTCCAGCGCTGGTGTCAACGTCGTGGTGCACGACGCGGGATATGGACACGTCAGTCATGGCGGTCACCCGAGCAGCACGGGCCGGCCGCGGTCACGGTCTTCCGCGGCGCCTCCGGCTCGTAGCGGTCATGGTGACGCACCCATGCCGTGTTGCGGCCCACCTGCTCGTCGCGGCCCTTGGGCGTGAGATCGAGCATTCGGTACGTGCCCATCATCACCTCGACGCCACGGCCATAGGTCGAATAGGTGTGGAAGACATCGCCCGTTTCGTCCTTGGCGAACACGCTGACGCCGGGCAATTCTTCGGCTGAAAGCGGCTGGTTGTCGTAGTTGTAGTTAATTTTGCCCCTTGCCACCTCTTCCGGCGTGAAGCTGACGCCGAAGTCGTAGTTGAAGTCGGTGCCTTGCGAGGACACCCACTTGAACTGCCAGCCCATGCGCCGACGGAAGCGTTCGATCTCGGCGAGCGGCGCACGCGAAATGGCCACCATTGTGGCATCGCGATGCGCCAGGTGAACGGTCATGCTGTCGGTGTGGTCGGCCATGAACGAGCAGCTCTTGCAGCCCTGCTCCCACCCTGGCGCCAGCATGAATTGCTGCACGATGAGCTGCGACCGGCCGTCGAACAGGTCGGCAAGTGTCACGCGGCCCTCCGGCCCTTCGAAGACATAATTCTTGTCGACCCGAACCCAGGGCAACTGCCGGCGCAGGCGCGCCACCTCGTCGCCGCGCCGCGCCAGGTCCTTCTCGGCGGCGAGCAGATCGCGCCGTGCTTCCAGCCACTTTTCGCGTGATGCCATAGCATGTGTCGTCATTGTGTCTCTCCTTTCATGGCCCGACGCCTTGCCGGGCGTTCGTCGTGAGATAGATTTAAGCCCCGCCGCCGGACGGCCGGGAGTGACAAGTGTGTCGGGATTTGAATGGACTCGCTGATTACGGCCGCGGCGCGCTCGCTGGCATCGGGTGATGCGCTCGGTGCGCTAAACTACATCGCCTTGCGCGACGATCCACCGGCGCTGGCGCTTCGCGGCATCGCGATGGCACAGCTCGGCGATCTCGGCCGCGCAAAAACACTGCTCCGGCGCGCGGGCCGCGCCTTCGGTCCCCGGGAAGCGGTGGCCCGCGCACGGTGCGCCATCGCCGAGGCCGAGATCGCGCTCGTCTCGCGCGACCTCAACTGGTCGGTGAAATCGCTCGATATGGCGCATGACGCGCTCGAACGGCACGGCGACCGCGTCAATGCCGCGCATGGACACTATCTCAAGATCCGCTATCTCCTTCTGATCGGTCGCCTCGACGAAGCCGAGCGCCTGCTCGTTGGTTTCGATCCCGCTCCACTGCCACCCGCATCACGGGCGGCATACGAGCTGGTTGTTGCCGGGGTCACTATGCGGCGCCTGCGGATCAAGGCGGCGCGCGCGGCGCTGGCGCGGGCCGAACATCACGCGCGGCGGGCCCGCATCCCGCCGCTTCTGGCCGAGGTCGAAAACGCGGCCCTTGTCCTCGATACCCCAGCGGCGCGGCTAATCGCACGCGGCAAGGAGCGACTTCTGCATCTTGACGACATCGAAACATTGCTGGCGTCGAAGGCGCTCGTCGTCGATGCGTGCCGCCACGTCGTCTGCCACGCCGGCAAGGTGATTTCGCTGGAAACACGCCCGGTCCTGTTCGCCCTCGCCCGCGCGCTTGCCGAAGCCTGGCCCGGCGACGTCGCCCGGTCCACGCTGCTCGCGCGCGCGTTCCGCGCCAAACACGCCGATGAGTCGCATCGCGCACGATTGCGCGTCGAGATTGGTCGCCTGCGCAAAGCGTTGGGAGCGGCTGCCGGGGTCGACGCGACCAAAGACGGCTTTGCGCTCGCACCGCGCCGCACCGGCGACGTCAGGGTGCTCGCGCCGCCAACCGATGAACCGCATGCGACTGTGCTCGCGCTGCTCGCCGACGGTGAAGCATGGCCTACTTCGGCGCTCGCATTGGCGCTGGGCGCAAGTCAGCGCACCGTGCAGCGGTCGCTTGAGGAGCTTACTCTGGACGGGAAGGTGCAGGCGGTCGGGCGTGGCCGGGCGCGCCGCTGGATGACTCCTGCCGTGCCCGGTTTCCCGACAACCTTGTTACTCCCGGCTGCGCTGCCCGGTGGCTAGAGTTCTCGCATCAGGCCAACGCCAGCGACACGGGGTGAACTTATGAAACGAGCAGCCGCGACGATCGTCCTCGAATACGGCCCTTTTCCCGATGTCACGAATGTGGCTGGGGTCAGCTATGACGGCACCAACGTGTGGGTCGCGACCGGCGACAGGCTGAACGCGATGGAACCGGCGAGTGGGAAAATGGTGCGCGCGCTCGATGTCCCCGCGCATGCGGGTACCGCCTTCGACGGGCGGTACCTTTTCCAGATTTCCGGGGATCGCATCCAGAAGGTCGATCCGGATTCCGGCCGCGTGGTCGCGACGATCCCGACACCGGAAGGCGGCGCCGCCGGCATGGCGTGGGCCGAAGGCACGCTCTGGGTCGCGCAACATCGCAAGCGGAAGATCCATCAGGTCGATCCCGAGACCGGCAAGATCCTGCGCACCATCAACTCGAACCGTTTCGTGACTGGCGTCACCTGGGTGGACGGCGAGCTCTGGCACGGCACCTGGGAGGAAGAGCAAAGCGAACTGCGCCGCATCGATCCGCAAAGCGGCGAGGTCCTCGAACAACTGGATATGCCTCCCGGGCTGATCGTGTCGGGACTGGAGTCGGACGGCGGCGATACGTTCTTCTGCGGCGGCGGAAACAGCGGGAAAGTAAGAGCTATCCGGCGGCCCGCGCGAGGCTCGGCAGCCAGGGCGCAGAAGTAGGTGCGGTCAGGGGATTGCAAGCCGACGGTGCGCGCGAAACGATGCGAAATCTGTAGCGGCACCATCTCTGAGTTTGCCTCCTCCGATTTAGGCATCCTGCTTAAATATTAGCGCTCATCGCGCCCAATATTTATGCAGTCACGCGAAATAATTCAGCCGGCATTGCGCTACGGCCCACCGTCCATTGCAGACGCGGCAAATAGATGAGCCGAATCAAGCCATTCCACCAAAACTCGTTTGGCACGCAGCTTGCGAATCCTGTCCTTGCGAAGCCGGGAGCCGGGCCCGATTGCGCGTGCGTCAAACAGGGGAGACACGATGTTGAAAATCAAAAGCGCGACCGCCAGGCGGCCGCACGCTCGCAGCTGGCTATCCGCTGCCGCGGGCCTCGCATTCGGTTTTGCCGCCACTTACCCGGCGGTTGCTGAAGACACGATCAAGATCGGCATTCTTCATTCACTGTCCGGAACGATGGCTATCAGCGAGACGACGCTGAAAGACACCATGCTGTTCCTGATCGACGAGCAGAACAAGAAAGGCGGCCTGCTCGGCAAGAAACTTGAGGCGGTCGTCGTCGATCCCGCCTCGAACTGGCCGCTCTTCGCCGAAAAAGCGCGGGAGCTGATCTCCAAAGACAAGGTTTCGGTCGTGTTCGGTTGCTGGACCTCGGTGTCGCGCAAATCGGTATTGCCGGTGTTCAAGGAGCTCAATTCGATCCTGTTCTATCCGGTGCAATACGAAGGTGAAGAATCAGAGCGCAACGTCTTCTATACCGGTGCCGCGCCAAACCAGCAGGCCATTCCCGCCGTCGACTACCTGATGAGCAAGGACGGCGGCTCGGTGAAGCGTTGGGTACTGGCCGGTACCGACTACGTTTATCCGCGCACCACCAACAAGAATTCTTGAGGCCTACCTGAAGGCGAAAGGCGTCAAGGACGAAGATATCATGATCAACTACACGCCCTTCGGTCACTCCGATTGGCAGACCATCGTCGCCGATATCAAGAAGTTCGGCTCGGCCGGCAAGAAGACAGCAGTGGTGTCGACCATCAACGGCGACGCCAATGTTCCCTTCTACAAGGAGCTTGGCAACCAGGGCATCAAGGCAACCGACATTCCGGTCGTGGCGTTCTCGGTCGGCGAAGAAGAACTCGCGGGTCTCGACACCAAGCCATTGCTGGGCCATCTCGCTGCCTGGAACTACTTCGAGTCGATCAAGAACCCGGCCAACGCCGAGTTCATCAAGAAGTGGCAGGCCTTCACCAAGAATCCCAAGCGCGTCACCAACGACCCGATGGAAGCCCACGTGATCGGCTTCAATATGTGGGTGAAGGCCGTCGAGAAGGTAAAGTCCACTGATCCGGACAAAGTGATCGACGCACTGCCAGGCATCGAAGCAACCAATCTCACCGGCGGCACCTCCAAGATGCTGCCTAACCACCACATCACCAAGCCTGTGTTCATCGGCGAAATCCGCGGCGATGGCCAGTTCGACGTCGTGTGGAAGACCAAAGGTCTCGTGCCGGGCGACGCCTGGTCCGACTTCCTGCCCGGCTCGAAGGATCTCGAGGCCGACTGGGTGACCCTGAAATGCGGCAACTACAACAAGGTCACCAAAAAGTGCGGTGGCCAGGCATCTTGACCTGATCGTGCTCGAGGCGGCGGCTATGCCGCCGCCTCCCTTTGTTTGCGAAGCTTTGCCGGGGCGGAATGCAATGCGTAGCTTCTACGATCGCATCGTGGCGTTCATTTTCGCCGTGGTCCTTGTTGCTCGCCGGCAATCTCCTCGCAAATGCCGGCCCGTATGAGGATGCGCTCGCCGGTTTCACGACCGACTCGTTCGGCGATATCGCCGAAGCCATCGACGCACTCGCAGCAAGCGGCGATCCGCGCACCGGCCCGCTTCTTGAAGCGCTCAAGGATCAGCGGCTGTTGTACTCGGCAGAAGCCAAAAAGGTTTTCATCAGGGATAAGTCCGGCAAAGTGACCGACGCGGCAAGCGGTGAACCAGTAGTCACGCCGCCCGCAGATACCGACAATGTCCGCCTCAACAACCGCGTGCGCAGCATGGTAGATGCCGCGCTTGGATCACTCACGCTCATGGCGAAGGAGCCGGGCCGACGTTTCGACGCCGCGCAGGCGGTATTCAAATCGCGCGATTCAGGCGCGCTGCCCAATATTGATAAGGCACTCGAAAAAGAAACCGACGCGCGCGTGAAGAAGGCGCTGACTGAAGCGCGCGCTGCAATCGTGCTCCAATCCGCCGACGCCAGCCCGGACGACAAGATTGCCGCCATCGCCGTCATCCGCGACCGCGGCGACCAGGACGCGCTCGGTCTCATCGATGGCCTGCCGCCGGATCTGCCGCCGGCGGTGAGACAGGCGGCATTGTCTGCCAGTTCCAAAATCCAGGGAAAACTTGCGCTGTGGAACGCAATCCAGAACGCCTGGTATGGGCTTTCCCTTGGTTCTGTGCTGCTGCTTGCCGCTATCGGGCTTGCCATCACTTTCGGCGTGATGGGCGTCATCAATATGGCGCACGGCGAGATGGTGATGCTTGGCGCCTATACAACCTTCGTCGTGCAGGAATACATCCGGACGCACAATCCCGCGCTGTTCGACTATTCACTCGTTATTGCGGTACCGCTGGCCTTCGCGGTCGCAGGCAGCGTCGGTATTGCTGTCGAGCGCGGCATCATCCGCTTTCTTTACGGACGCCCCCTCGAAACGTTGCTGGCCACATGGGGCCTGTCGCTCATTCTGCAGCAAGTCGTGCGCACGATCTTCGGGCCGACCAACAAGGAAGTCGGCAACCCGTCCTGGATGAGCGGCGCCTTCGAGCTCGGCGGAATTACCATCACGTATAACCGGCTCTGGATCATTTGCTTCACGCTCGCGGTATTCGTCGCACTGCTTGCGATGCTGCGGCTGACGCGGCTTGGTCTCGAGATGCGCGCCGTTACACAGAACCGCTCAATGGCCGCGGCCATGGGCATCCGCACGGCGCGAATCGACGCGCTGACCTTCGGGCTGGGCTCCGGAATCGCCGGGATCGCCGGCGTGGCGTTGTCACAGATCGACAACGTTTCTCCCAACCTGGGGCAAGGCTACATCATCGACTCGTTCATGGTGGTGGTGTTTGGCGGCGTCGGCAATTTGTGGGGCACCCTGGTCGGCGCGTTTACACTCGGCATCGCCAACAAGTTCCTCGAGCCTTATGCCGGCGCCGTCCTCGGCAAGATCGCCATTCTCGTATTCATCATTCTGTTCATTCAGAAGCGCCCACGCGGCATGTTCGCGCTCAAAGGTCGTGCGGTGGAGGCATGATGTTTGCTAATGCGTTCTCATGGTTCGAGACGCGCAGCTCCGCTGCGCTCCTCACCATGAGGTCGCGCAAGAGAAGGCCTCATCCTGAGGAGCGGGCGAAGCCCGCGTCTCGAAGGATGAGAGCGAGCGGCGGATTGCTATGAACGCCTTCCCGCTCACACGCCTGCTCGACAAGGCCTCCACAATGTTCATGGTGTTGCTCGCGGCTTTCGCGATCACAATACCTGTATTGAACCTTCTCGTGCCGGCTGGCTCGGGCCTGCACGTCTCGACTTACCTCGTCGCGCTGTTCGGCAAATACATCTGTTACGGGTTGCTGGCGCTGTCGATTGACCTGATCTGGGGCTATGCCGGCATCCTGTCGCTCGGTCATGGCGCATTCTTCGCGCTCGGCGGTTACGCCATGGGCATGTATCTGATGCGGCAGATCGGTGCGCGCGGCGTCTATGCCAATCCGATCCTGCCCGACTTCATGGTATTCCTGAATTGGCCGGAGCTGCCAATCTATTGGTACGGCTTTCAGCATTTTGCCTATGCGGCGCTGATGGTGCTGCTGGTCCCCGGCCTGCTCGCCTTCGTGTTTGGCTGGTTCGCATTCCGCAGCCGCGTCACCGGTGTCTACCTCTCGATCATAACCCAGGCGATGACCTATGCACTGCTGCTCGGCTTCTTTCGCAATAATTTTGGCTTCGGCGGCAACAACGGGCTGACCGATTTCAAGGACATCCTCGGCTTCAACGTGCAGGCTGAGACGACCCGCAACGCCCTCCTGGTCGCGTCCTGCTTGGCGCTGGGCGTCGGCTTCCTGATCTGCCGCGCGGTGGTTACCTCGAAATTCGGCAAAGTGCTGGTGGCGATCCGCGATGCGGAGGCGCGCACGCGATTTCTTGGCTACCGGGTGGAAGCCTATAAATTGTTCGTGTTCACGCTGTCAGCCTGCATGGCGGGAGTTGCCGGCGCGCTCTATGTACCGCAGGTCGGCATTATCAATCCAAGTGAGTTCGCGCCCGGCAACTCGATCGAGGCGGTGATCTGGGTCGCGGTCGGCGGCCGCGGCACGCTTACCGGCGCGGTGCTCGGTGCGGTCGTGGTCAATTACGCCAAGACCTACTTCACGTCCGGCGTTTTGGCTCCTTACTGGCTTTTCATGCTGGGCGGCCTGTTCATCGGCACCACCTTGCTGATGCCGCGCGGCATTATCGGCACCTACAATTATTGGCAAGCCGGTCGCGCCGAGAAAAAGGACGCCGCGATGGCGGCTATCGCGCCGAGCGCGGCGGAGTAGGACGCATGCCAGACAAACAAACAACTTCCGCGCTGCTTTATCTCGACGGCATCAGCGTATCGTTTGACGGTTTCAAGGCGCTTAACGAATTGTCATTCGTTGTCGAGCCAGGCGAGATGCGCGCGATCATCGGCCCAAACGGCGCAGGCAAGACCACCATGATGGACGTCATCACCGGAAAGACGCGGCCCGACTCCGGCGATGTCTTCTTCCAGGAAGGCGCCTACGATCTTTCCAGGCTGGACGAGACCGAAATCGCCGGGCTCGGCATTGGCCGCAAGTTCCAGAAGCCGACCGTATTCGACATGCACACAGTCGAGGACAATCTGCTGCTGGCGCTCAAGAACGACCGGCGTGTGCGCGCCACACTGCTATGGCAAAACTCCGCCGAGCAGGAAGCGCGTATCGATGCGCTGCTCGAGCGCGTACGTCTCAAACCTATGCGCGCGCGCGTCGCCGGCAGCCTGTCGCATGGACAGAAACAGTGGCTCGAGATTGCGATGCTGCTGGCGCAGGATCCGAAACTACTTCTGGTGGACGAACCGGTCGCCGGCATGACCGACGTCGAGACCATGCAGACCGCCGAGCTGCTCAAGGAGATCAACCGCCACCATACTGTCGTCGTTGTCGAACACGACATGGGCTTTGTGCGCGAACTCGGCGTCAAGGTCACCTGCCTGCATGAGGGCTCGGTCCTGGCGGAAGGCTCGATCGATCAGGTCTCTCAGAATGAACGCGTGGTCGAAGTGTATTTAGGGCGCTAGTCATGCTCGAGGCGACCAATATAGATCTTCACTATGGCGCTGCGCAGGCGCTGCGCGGCATTTCGCTGAAGGCTCAACCTGGCAAGGTAACGTGCGTGCTGGGCCGCAACGGAGTTGGCAAGACCAGCCTGCTGCGCGCGCTGGTTGGACAGTGTTCGGTGAGCGGCGGCTCGATTGTGTTTGAAGGACATGACATCACCCGGCTGTCTACCGTCGAGCGCGCGCGCCGCGGTATCGCCTATGTGCCCCAGGGCCGTGAGATTTTTCCGCTGCTCACGGTGGAAGAAAACCTGGAAACCGGCTTTGCGCCATTGTCGCGCGACAAACGCAGTGTGCCTGACGACGTATTCTCGCTGTTCCCGGTCCTCAACAGCATGCTCGGACGCCGCGGCGGCGACCTCTCGGGTGGGCAGCAGCAACAACTGGCAATCGGACGCGCTCTGGTCATGCGGCCGCGCCTGCTGCTGCTCGACGAACCAACCGAGGGCATCCAGCCTTCGATCATCAAGGACATCGCGCGCGCCATCGTCTATCTGCGCGGCCTCGGCGAGATGGCGATCGTCCTGGTCGAGCAATACCTCGACTTTGCCAAGGAGCTTGGCGACCATTTCGCCGTAATGGATCGCGGCTCGATCGTTTATGCCTGCGAAAAAACCGACATGGATGAAGGCGCGTTGAAACAGGCAATGGCAATCTGATGGATGAGCGCGTCCAGCATATCCCAGAAGCGGCGCTGGACCTGGCGGGCAGTCACGATGTCTTTGCGGCGAACCGCGCCGCTGGACGAATCGCGCTCACCGTCCGTGCTGATGGTAATCAGAAGCCCATATCGCTGCGATGGTGGCCGTCGGCCTGTGGGCCGCACTGAAACGCGGCCGGGCGCTTTGGGTGTGAGAAAGCGGAGGAGGGAGCGATACTACAAAACAAATTCTTTCCTCCTGGTTCAGAGCAATCCTGCGCAATCAAGCGTAATTGAGCGCAAGGCGATGCGCCTGGCGGTACCCTGCCCTAGCGGCCAATTGTCGGCTTTCGGGGGTAAAGCGGCCATTGATCGCGGGCACCGGAATATCCGCTAAGTGGCCTAATGGATCGTCGGCCTTGAAGGCTCCCACCCGCCCATACCCACCGCCCGAGGATTGATCATGTCGATCAACTCGTCTCTTTCAGTCTCGGCCGCTTTCATCGCTGCTATGGTTTGCTGTGATGTACTCGAATTTGAACCAAGAATGACGACGCCTCCAATAGTGGCTGCAATTGCGCCGACCATGAGCGTGGGATCAAATCCGATTGCTCCGAGGAAATAGCCCGAAAACCAAATTCCTCCGGCCGCGATGGTAAGCTTCGAAAGCAGCATGGCCTTGCGACAGCGATCTAAGGTTTTGGCAAGTTGGTCGATGTCGGCTTCGATACGCAAGATTTGATCGCGCAGATCACCATCAACATCCCTAGGGGTCATGATGCTCAACGTTACAGCCCTTACGGGAGTTTACATATTGCCGGTCAATCGGAGGATAGCTCTGATTACGAAATCTGTTGAGATCGAGATGAGATGTGACACGAAACTAAGGTCCAATCCCAATAGTGAACCCAACAAAGGCAGGAGAATTAGGAGTCCGATAAAAATCATCATCCCATAAGGCTCAAGACGGGCAATCTGTTTGGCTAATACATCGGGGAGCAAACCTACCGCAATGCGTCCCCCATCAAGAGGCGGCAGAGGAAAAAGATTGAAGACCGCCAAAACAACATTGATGATGAGGGCGTTCTTGAGGTTCAGCGCAGCCCACTGAGCCACGGTGGCCGGCAAATAACCGACCAGATGAAAGCTCAAGGCAACGATAATTGCTAACCCGATATTCATTGCAGGCCCCGCCGCCGCGACAAGCGCCATGCCTATACGTGGATTACGAAGTGCCCGAAAATTGATCGGCACCGGCTTGGCGTAACCAAATAGGAATGGCGACTGTGCGAGTAGCAAAAGTCCTGGCAGAAGAATTGTCCCAAAAGGGTCTATATGCCGAAGGGGATTGAGGCTGACGCGTCCAAGTCGTGACGCCGTATCATCACCGAGGAAGCGAGCGACATAGCCATGAGCCGCTTCATGAAAGGTAATGGCGGTAAGAACTGGAAGTAGCCAGATTGAAACGATGTAAATCAGGTCCATAGCACCCTAATGGCTTGAACGGCGTGGATTAGTTGGATCGGCTTCTTCTTTCTTCTCAAGTATAAAACTGCCGAGATTGGCAAGAATATCAGCCATTAGATTGGATTGTTGATCGGGCGGAGCTGTCAAAACTAGGTCGGCAAGGACTTCCGTTACCTTCGCGGCAACTTCCGCAAGATTGGCGTCTTGGTTTTGTAGATGGCTTTCCACCAGTTCGTGAATGTCGCAATGCAGACAGTCGGACATGTGGGCTCCTTTAACCGCAAGTAAGTTGTAGGCTATGTGCACAATCCCAGAAAATCTCCAAGTGCAATGACGGTTACGATAGTTTCAGCAGCTTTCTCGCGTTTGCGCCGTAGATCAGTGCTCGGTCGCGCTCGTTTATCGGGGCGGCATCGATCCATTCACGGCCGGCGCGATTGGGCATGAACGGCCAGTCGACCGAGAACAAAATTCTCTCCACTCCCATCTCGGCAATCGAGCAGGTCAGTGCCGCATTCGAAAACGCGCCGCTGGTTGTGAGCCAAAAGTGTCCGCGGTAATAATCGGCAAATGCCCGTGGCATCGGCGCACGTTCGCCAAGAATGTAGTCCGTGCGCCAAAGCAGAAACGGCGCGGTCTCGCCGAGATGGCCGACGATGATCTTGAGCGCAGGAAACTCGTCAAATAGTCCGCTGACAACGAGCCGGAAGGTGTGGGTCAAAGTTTCAAGGGTGAAACCGAGAGGCGCGACCGCAAGCGCTGGGTATTCCTTGAAGTAGGCTTCCTGCACAGCCGGATGTGGCGGCGTCGGGTGAATATAAAGCGGCACGTCGAGAGCAACCGCACGCTCAAAGATCGGTCGGAATTTCTTGTCATCCATGAAGCGGCCATGGGTCAGCCCCATGATCATTGCACCCTTGAAGCCAAGCTTGGTTACGGCGCGTTCCAGCTCGGCTGCCGCCGCTTTCGGATCGGGCGTCGGCAAAGTCGCAAAGCCCGCGAAACGATCAGGATGTCGACGAACGGCGTCGTAAAGCACATCGTTGGAAGCACGCGCGAGCTCGACAGCCGATTCCGCGTCGAGATTTTGGGTCGCCGGATTATTCTCGGAAATGACCTGCAGGTCGATCCCGGCTTCGTCCATTTCACGAATACGCAGTTCGCCGAGGTCATCGAGCTTGCGCTAAATCGGCGTGTCCTTCTCGCTGCGCAAGGCGCGCAATTTGGGTGAAGTAAAGTGCTCTTCGAGGGCGATGACCTTGGGCGTCGTCATGACGATCCTTCTAGTGCGACCGCCTCGATTTCAATCTTGAACCCGTAATGCAGCAGCGGCACCGGCACGACCGCTCGGGCCGGACGCGACGACCCGACCCAATTCGCATAGATGGTGTTGAAAGCGGGCCATGATGCAATGTCAGTCACATAGACCCGCACCTGAACGAGCCGATCGACTGCGCTGCCGGCGGATATCAACGCGGCATCAACGTTGTCGAGCGTTTGCTGAGCCTGTTGCTCAAACGTTGCATCCACGAGCTTGCTGCCATCGCGCGCGATCGGGAGTTGGCCTGACACAAAGACAAATCCGTTGGCTTTGACCGCATGACTGTAATGGCCGCCTGGCGCAGCCATGGTGTCGGGATTCACAGAAACAATGTCGCTCGCCATGACAACGCTCCGCCGTTCCTAGGTTCGTAAACAAAACGGTGCAGCGCTGATGAATGCGCTGCACCGCTGACTAAAAGTTTGCGACTGCCAACCTCAAGCCGGCAGTGGTTTGCCCTTCGTCTCTGGCAAGAACGGAACCACAACAAAGCCCAGGATGTAGATGAACGAGAAAGCCACCGCCATCCCACTGAAACCGCCAAACTGGGCAATCAGCATGCCGGCGAACAGGGGCCCCATGAATGCGATGAAACGCGGGGCGTTAAACGTGAACGCCATTCCGGTGGCACGCATGCGTGTCGGGAATAACTCCGGCAACCAGACCGACATCCACGAATATTGCCCAAGCGTGAAGAAGCCGTTGGCCGCTGCTACCAGCAACAGCAGATTCAAATCGGTGGTCCATTTGTAAAGCGCGAACGTAAGTACCAACGATGCGGCGAAGAAGATCATCACGATCGGCTTGCGTCCGAACCGGTCGGCCAAAAAGCCGAGGCCTATATAGCCGCAAATAGCACCGAGATTGTAACTCATGCCGGCATAACTCGCCCAGGTTTGCGGCGGCAGACCGGCCTTGCCGGCGGCACCAGCAATGAAGGGCGGCACCCAGGTCGAAATGCCCCACCAGGCCACCGTCGTTGTCAGCGACATCAGAAACACGATGATCGTGCGCTTGCGTATTTCCGGATCGGCGAACAGATCAGCGAAGGTGAAGCGCGTGAGTGCGTGATCTTCCTCGCTCAGTGCGGCGCCACTTTTCTTGCGCGCCTTGGCGGATTTTCGCTTTTCATTGCTGTGTTCCCATTTTTTTGACTCGGGGACGCCCGTGCGCAGCCAAAGCGCAAACAGTGCGGGGATCACGCCGATGAAGAACATGATGCGCCAGGCGTGCGGCCCATAACCACTGACGAACAGCCACGTGAAAGAAGCCAGGAAGAAGCCGATGCCGAGCCCGCATTGCATCAAGCCGGCGCCACGGCCGCGCGCATTGTCGGGCCATACTTCGGCCGTGAGGGAAGCACCAGTTGACCATTCCGAGCCGATGGCGATGCCGACCAGGAAACGCAACAGCGCGAACGACACCCAGTCCCAGGCAAAGGCCGAAAGGCCGGTAGTTATCGAATAGGCCAGGATCGCGAAAATCATGGTACGCCGACGACCGATATAGTCGGCCAGCACGCCGCCAATGACGCCGCCGATGCCCCAACCCAGCAGCGTGATACCGATGACCGTGCCGGCAAAGGCCGGGATCTGCGCGAACTGCGAAGGCGCAAGCAGGTCGTGCAGTGCCACGCCAACCACCAGGATCAGCGAGAAGGTTTCATAACCGTCGAACATCCAGCCGAGGTTCGAAGCGAATACGGTTTTCCACTGCGTCGCATTGAGGCTGCGATACCAAGGCTCCGAAGCGGCCAAAGTTGCCGTTGTCATGGATCAGTCCCTCCCTCTAGGTCGCGTTTTAAATTCAGCCGGTTGATCCGGCCTTGGTGTTCCGCGCGGCCATTTTGACCGCATTTACGATTTCTGGATAGGCGGCACAGCGACATAAATTTCCGGACAGGTAGTCCTGGATCTGCTCATCACTGGGTTCGGGATGCTGCCCAATCAGTGCCTTCGCCATAAGCACAAACCCGGGCGTGCAAAATCCGCACTGGAAGGCGCCATTCTCGATGAAGGCCTGTTGGACCGGATCGAGCTTTCCCGATTCGTCCAGGTGCTCGACGGTGACGACCTCCGCGCCGTCAATAAAAACTGCCAAATGAAGACAGCCCGCCACGGGTCGCCCGTCCGCCAGCACGGTGCAGCAGCCGCACAGGCCCTGCCCACAGCTTTCGCGCGCGCCAAACAAGGCGAATTGCGTTTGCAGCATCTCGACGACGTTATGGTGTGGCTTTACGTCGGCCGTGACCGGCCGGCCATTCAGCGTGAAATTGATCGTTCGTTGGCCGGCGCTCATATCATTCATCTCCGAGCGGCTTGTTGTCCTTGAGCCGTAACGCGCGGAACACCGCCTCCGCCGTCAGCGGCAATTCAGTGAGGCGCACGCCGACCGCATCGTCGATGGCGTTGGCGATCGCCGGCGATACGCCAAACGTGGCGAGTTCGCCGACGCCCTTGGCGCCGAACGGGCCATTGGTTTGATAGGTGTCGACCGCTTCGTTCTCGATCACTGGCGGCACATCGTGAATGCCCGGAATCTTGTAGTCGGCGAGCGAGGCATTGGTCACCTGGCCACCGTCTATATGGATCTTCTCGAACATACTAAAGCCAAGTTGCATCAGTGATGCGCCCGACAGTTGCGTTTCGACGATGTTCGGATTGATCGGCTTGCCGACGTCGGCGACGTTGATCAGCCGGGTGATGCGGACGTGACCAGTTTGCGTATCGACCTCGAGTTCGACGCCACTGCCCGCCGCCATCCAGAACGGCGTTGCGTTGGTCGTGAGGCCATCGGCGTCCGGGGGGATGTAGTCGGGCTTGTAGGTACCGGTCCCGACAATGTTGCCGGCCTGCATGCCGTATTTTTTCCGGAATAGATCGGCGAGCGGAGTGTTGCTGCCGTCCGGCTCGCCCAGTTCGCGCCGCAGGGCTGCAATCTTGTCGCGCGCCTCTTCGGCAGCAAGTCGAACGGCGTGACCCATATGGAACAGCGATCGCGAGCCGAGCGTGCCCATATCGTAGGGCGTCACGTCGGTGTCGCGCGGCACTACCCGCACCGACTCGGCCGGCATGTTGAGCACTTCGCCGACCATCTGCGCCATGGCTGTATCGGAGCCCTGCCCCATGTCGACTGTCCCACAATACAGCGTGGTACTGCCGTCGCCGGAGATGTTAACAATCGCGACCGATGTCGTCGGCGAAATCACGGCCTTCAGCGCGACCGCCAGGCCACGCCCCCGTCGCACCGTGCCGGTGCCACGATCGAACGGCCTGCTCCAGTTGAGCCGTTGGGCGATGCGGTCGAGCACTTTCTCGATCGCAGCGTCTTTAAGGATCGTGCCGGTCGCTTGCGGGCGGCCATCGCGCAACAAATTCTGTTTACGGAACTCCAGTGGGTCGCGTTCTAGGGCACGCGCGATCATGTCGGTATGGCTTTCGTAGGCCCACACCAGTTGTGGAATGCCAAAGCCGCGCAAGGCCCCGGCCGGCGTCAGATTGGTATAGAGCGCGTAGGAATCGATCGACACGTTGTCGATGTCGTAGGGACCGGACGCTGTGAATCCGGATTTCTGCGTGACGCGCGGCCCGATATCGGCGTAGGCCCCGCCGTTCCACCACACTTCACATTTGCGCGCGACAATGCGGCCGTTCTGGTCGAGACCACTCTTGATACGGAACGTACTCGGGTGCTTGGTGATGGTGTAGAAGTGCTCTTCCATCGTATGCGCGACTTTCACCGGCCGGCGCGAAAGCATGGACAGCGCGGTCGCGAGCGCCTCCAGCTTGATGTAGAGCTTGCCGCCATAGCCGCCGCCAAGGTACGGCACTTTGACGCGAACCCGGTTCTCCGGCCAGCCAAGCAAACGCGCGATCTCGGTGCGCACGAACGATGGACCCTGTGCCGAGGAATAGATGGTGAGGCCGTCGTCGCGGTAATCCGCAATCGAGGCGTGCGGTTCGAGCGGCAGGTGCAGCACCTTCTGGGTTCGGAACGTGTGTTCAAAGACATGCGTGGCGTTCGCGAAAGCCTTGTCGACGTCGCCACGCCGCAAGCGAAAATCGAGCGCAATATTGGTGCCTTTGCGGCCCTTGAGGTGCTTGAGGTCGGCGAAGGTTCCGGCTGGCTTTAATTCATCGTGCACCAGCGTCTTGTTTTCGGCCGCCTCGACCTCGTCGAAGACCGCTGGCAGCTCCTCGTAGTCCGCCACGATCAGCTGGACTGCCTGATCGGCAACATGAGGGTCGCTGGCGAGCACTACCGCGACCGGTTCACCGACAAAATGAACCTTGCCGATGGCCAGGATCGGTTGGTCGTGGAATGCCGGACCGTAATAGGGGTCGGGGATGACCTTGCGCACGTCGTCGCTGGTATAGACACCATGGACGCCGGGCACGTTGCGGGCGGCACTGGTGTCGATCGATTTGATGCGGCCGTGCGCGACCGTGCTGCGGAAGACTTTTGCATGCAGCATGCCGGGCAATTGCATCAGATGCGTGTATTCGGCGTGGCCCGTCACCTTGTCGCGTCCTTCGAGCCGCGGCAACGAGCGGCCGATCTGCCCGCCGGATAGAGATGTCGTAGCCATCAGTGAGGCGCTCCACTGGTCTGCATGACTGCGCGCACCGCGCGCGCGGCGTAAACCCGCAGCAGTTCACGCTTGTAGGAGGCCGAGCCGCGCAGATCGGCGATAATGTCAGCCTCGTCTACGCAGGCGTCCGCCACTTTCTTGAGTGTCTCGTCGTCGACGCTGCCACCGATCAAAAGGGATTCTGCGGCTGTCAGGCGCGTCGCCTTAGCGGTTGCTGCACTAACCACAATGCGGCCAGACCTGACGGTCGCGCCTTCGCACAGCAACGCAACGGCGATGCCGAGTGCCGGCCAGTCGTCAGCGGAACCGGCGGTGACCTTGAAATAGACCGCGCGCACCGCGCCTTGCGCCGGAATGCGCAATTGCGTGATCAACTCGTTCTTGGCGAGTGACGTTTCGTAATAGCCGGTGAAAAGCGCATCCAACGGCATGACGCGCTCGCCCCTCGGGCCTGCGACCGCGATACTGGCGCCGAGCGCAATCAGAACTGGAGGCAGATCCATGTGTGGATCGGCGTGCGCCAGCGCCCCGCCAACGGTCGCGACATTGCGCACGCGTACATTCGACAGTCGCCGCATCGTGCGCTCGATCACCGGGGCATGGCGTGCGGCCACCGGCGAATGCTCCAGCGCGCTGAGCGAGGCCATCGCGCCGATACTCAGTTCGCCGGTCGGCGCGGCGGTGATCTGGGTGAATGCATCGCCAAGTCTGCGCAAACTGACCAGGCGCTTCGGACGGAACACACCAGCCTTCATCATGAGCATCAACGCGGTACCGCCCGCGATCGGCCGCACGTCCGGATCGTCGGGATCGATCAGTTCGATCGCTTCACGCAGCGAGGTCGGTTCGGCCAATTCGAACGGCGTCATGAGGCGGCCCTCGAGCCGCCGGGCGAGAAGGCCGCGACAATCCGCTCCGTGAACTGCTTCTCCATATCCTTCGCCTTTGACCTGAGCACGGGTTGACCCATGCTACCGAGTTTCCCGGTCAGGGTCGCGTCGATGGTATAGCAGATGACGGTTTCCCCGCCCGCCTCGACGAGACGCGTGCTGGCGGTTGCCGTCAAGCGGCCGACCACACCCATCGGTGTACCTTCGACCTTGGCTTCAATTTCTTCGGGTGGCGTTACGCGGCTCATCTCCACCGCAACTTTGAAATTGAAGCGCATATAGGCAATGCGCGTTTCCATGACGGCGTCAAAGTGGGTGGGATCGATTGCCTTGAGATCGTGTACGCCATCGATGCAGGATGCAAAAAAAGGCGCATCGCTGAGCGCCTTGAATACCGCCTCTCGCGGTGCAGCAACCCTGATTTCACCGGCAAAGTTCAAAACACGATTTCTTTCGCGTTCGGGACGGGATCGTTGCGAAGAAACGACAGGGAAAGTTCTGCAGCAGTGTCAGCAGTCTTGCAAGGGAGTGAAGCCATGTCGGGCGAAGGCGCAAAACCGCCGGTCACCATGAGCCAAGACGCACCACCCCGGAGCAGACATCGCGCTGGAATTGTTAGGTATACTGCTGGTGTGTGTTCGCGATACGCGGGTAGATTTGTGGGTAGCGCAAATTCGTCTGATTGGTCACGAAGCCGATCAATAACTTAGTTTCAGAATTCGAAGGCGGCTGTCTCCGACTAGCCTCTTCAGAAAGTGGCGGAGGGAGTGTCTTCCCAAAATCGGAAATTACTCTGTAAGATCAAATTATTATGAATGCGCTTCTTTGGTACCCACAAATCTACCCCTGAGTTGATTCCGGATTTCGACGGACGAGGACGAACGCCAGCGACAATTTGCATCACATTCGATTGCTGGCTGCTTTCAACGTAAACGACACTAAGGCCGTCAAACCCGGCAGCCTGGTTGCACGCTTGAGCCGAACGATTGCAGACTGGACCGACCAATTGACAGTCGAAAGCCACAAACATAATGCCCTTGCGGTTTCGCGCTTGGAGGGATCTCGGTGCCGCAGAGCATGCGCAGCTTTCCGCAAACGCATGTGATTTTGCGCGCGGTCTTGAGCCGCGGCTCAATGCGTTTGTCGCATTCGAAGTTGGCGATAACGCCCCAGCGCGTGGTGTGCTCGACGGAATGCCCTATGCGGCAAAGGATATTTTTCGATCTGCCACGCGTATGCCGCATGGCGGGCTGTCGCAGCCACCCCTGCTGGTAGAAGGCGTGCAAGCAACGGCGCTCGACCTGCTCGATCGCGCGGGTGGCCGGCGCGTCGGCTACACGGCAATGACGGAACTCGCCTATGAACCATCCGGCTACAGCGCGGTGTACGGCCGCGTCGGAAACCCATGGAACATTGATTTCATCTCGGGCGGCTCCTCGTCCGGCTCCGCCGCTGCGGTCGCGAGCGGATCGGTCGTCGTCGCTTTGGGGTCGGATACTGGAGGTTCACTGCGTATTCCCGCGCATTGTTGCGGTGTTACCGCTTGGAAGCCAAGCTACGGCGCCGTGTCGGCCGCGGGTTCGATACCACTCGCACCGACGCTCGACACTATAGGCCTTCTGGCGCGCAATGCGTCAGATATGGCCGCCCCTGCAGGTCTCCTCTTTGAACCCCGCCAGGCAGCAACCGTCGGCAAGATCGTCGTGGCAAGCGACGTGCTCGATCTTGCAGAAGCACCGATTGGCAAAGCGTGCCGGGATGGGATCGATGCGATCGCCGGTTGCGGAGTCAAGATGGTCTCTCGCAACGCGGTTGCGGCCATCGAAGTACTCGACCGTCACGTTTTCACGGTCATGCAGGCAGAGGCGGCACGCGTGCATCGAAGGCTCATAGAAGGCGGTTCGCTTGATTCTGTTCTAACAAGGCGATTGGCAAAGGGCCTGGCCATCGACGACGAAACGCTTGCGGCTAGCGTGTCCGGACGCTCACAATTGGCTATGGATTTCATCGACAACATCTTTCGGGATGCCGAAGCTCTCATCCTGCCGACGATTTCGATCCGAACACCCCGCGCCGTCGAATGCGATCCGCGCTCGACATTGTTCAATGCCAAAACGCTGTACGAGCTCAGCCGCTGGACGCAATTCGTCAATATGCTCGGCCTTCCCGCCGTTGCTATTCCAGTCGGATTTGACGACCGCGTCATGCCCGTCGCCTTGCAAATCGTCGGCAAACCGCGATCCGATCATGCATTGATCGCGCTGGCGGAGGCGGTGCAAAGTCGCAGCGATTGGCACGCGCGTGTTCCCGCCGCAGTGATCGATTTGGTAGAAAAATCAATTGAGGCAATGGTGCAATGAGTGCTCCGCAACCGTCTGCTGCACTGACGGGACTTCGCGTGCTGGATCTGACGCGCGTCCGCGCGGGTCCGACCTGCTGCCGCATCCTCGGCGATTTTGGCGCGGACATTATCAAGATCGAAGCCCCTCCCGGTGTCGATCCCAACGAGGGCATGAGCGGGGCACGCGATGGCTCCGATATGCTCAATCTTCACCGAAACAAGCGCTCGCTGACGCTTAATCTCAAGGAAAAGACCGGGCACGAAATCTTTATGCGGCTGGTCAAAGGCGCCGACGTTGTGGTGGAAAATTTTCGGCCCGACGTCAAAGATCACATGGGACTCGGATACGAAGCACTCAAGGCGGTCAACCCGCGTATCATTCTCGCGTCCATTTCGGGGTTTGGGCAGAGCGGCCCTTATCGCACGCGCGCCGGTTTTGATCAGATTGCGCAAGGAATGGGCGGATTGATGTGGGTCACCGGAATTCCGGGCGAAGGACCGATGCGCGCCGGCATTGCCGTGGCAGACACCTCGGCCGGTCTCTACGCCGCGACAGGAATCCTGATTGCGCTTGCCGAACGTGAGCGTTCCGGCGTGGGCCAATGGGTACAAACGTCTTTGCTGGAAGCGCAAATCGCATTGATGGATTTTCAAGCGGCGCGTTATCTCGTGGACGGCGCGGTACCCGGGCAGGCGGGCAATGATCATCCATATTCGACACCGATGGGCATGTTCGAAACTTCGGACGGATTTATCAATATCGGCGTCGGTGGCGATGGTCAGTGGCGCGCGCTTTGCGTGGCGCTGGAGCGACCCGATCTCGGCATGGCGCCTGAATATGCGACGCTCGAACTGGGCTTCCACAACCGGCCGAAGCTGACCGCCCTGCTGGCCGGAATATTTAAGACCAAGAGTTCCGTGCAATGGCTGGAAAGGCTGGAGCAGCAAGGGGTGCCAGCAGGCCCGATCTATAAGCTCGGCGAAGTCTTTGCCGATCCGCAGGTGCAGCATCTTGGTATCGCGGTGCCGCTGCATCATCCCAAGCGCGGTAATATCCGCGTCGTCGGTCAGCCCGTCACGCTGTCACGCACCCCGGCACGGGTCGTTTCGACTTTGCCGGAGTTGGGTGCACACACCGATGAAATTCTGCGTGATGCAGGATATAGCGATGCTGAAATCACCAATTTTCATGCCAGCAAGATAGTCTGACGAATTTCCAGCATGTCGAGCAATGTAACGCTGGTAACGGGCGCAAGCGGGTTCCTCGGCCATGCCGTGATGAAATTGCTCGCTCAAAACGCACACCGCGCCATTGGGCTTGATCCGCAGCCGTCGCCGACGACCCAGATCCGCGACGATCTCTCGGATTGCGAAAAGCTCAAAGAGTTGCTTGCACGAGAGAAAGTCACGCACATTATTCACGCCGGTGGCGTGTCCGGCCCGATGGTGATGGCCGACGACCCCATCGGCGTAGTTGGAATTAATGTCGTCTGCAGCCTTAATTTGTTACGTGCCGCCGTAGAGGCCGGTGTCAAAACGTTTGTTTATTGTTCGTCGGTCTCGGCGCTTGGCAGTTTCTATGAAGACGAACCAGTCGGCGATGATTATCCGTTGCGCCCGACCTCGGTCTACGGCGCTTCGAAGGCCGCAGTCGATATCGTGTTGCGTGGATTGTGGGGCAATATACCGCTCGATCTTTGTTCGTTGCGCTACACGGTGATCTACGGCCCTGGACGGCAGACCATTTTCACGATCGAGAAAATTGTCAGTGCGGCGCTGGCAGGTGATGTCGCGCGGATCGATCCACTGACCGATTGGCCCTATGTCTATATTGACGACGCTGCACAGGCCGCTGTCTCCGCCTGCTTTTCGCACGAGCGCAGGCAATTCAGCTATTTCATAGCGCATCCTGAAAAGGTAACCCCTGCCAATATCGCGGCGGCGGCGACAGAAGCCGGAAAGCCGGTGCACCTCGTGATTGACCACAGCAAGCCGGTCACGGCGCGAGGGCCGGTGGACACCGAGGCGCCGGCACGCGATTTCGGATTTCGCGCCAAAGTGGGCTACCGCGAAGGTATTCGCCGTCTGATCGAAGCAGCGCGCTGACAAGGGTGGTTGCCGATGGTCGGCGCGGCAGCCATAGTCATTTTACTGTACTTTGTGAGGGGGATAGCACATGGACTTGAAGCTGGCTGGCAAGACCGCATTGATCACGGGCGGATCCAAGGGGATCGGCCGCGCCGCCGCCGAGACTTTGGCTGCCGAGGGCTGCAACGTTATCATGGTCTCGCGCAGCGCGGACGCACTTGCTGCCGCGAAGTCGGCCATCGTGCAAAAGACCAATGTGCGCGTTGATACAGTCGCTGCGGATCTGTCCGACAGTGCCAATGTCAACCAGCTTGCACGCGATTATCCAGGCATCGACATCCTCGTAAACAGCGCCGGCGCCATTCCGGGCGGCACGCTGCTCAACGTTGACGAGGTAACGTGGCGCAAAGCCTGGGATCTCAAAGTGTTTGGTTATGTCAACATGTGCCGGGCTTTCTACGCACTGATGCAGAAACGCAAGCAGGGCGTGATCGTCAACGTGGTCGGCAATGCCGCCCAAACCCACGACCCCGAATATATCTGCGGTGTTGCAGGAAACGCAGCCCTCGCCGCTTTCACCCAGTCACTCGGTAGCGTAAGTGCCAAAGACGGCATTCGTGTTGTCGCGATCAATCCGGGTCCTGTGGCCACCGACCGGCTGGTCGGCTTGATGAAAAAGAAAGCGCTCGATCGCACCGGAAGTGCCGACAATTGGCAGGATCTGTTCAAGCCGCTGCCATTCGGCCGCGGCGCCAGTGCGGAAGAAATTGGCGCGGCAATCGCGTTTCTTGCTTCCGAACGTTCGGCCTATACCAGCGGTTCTGTTGTCACCATCGACGCCGGATTGTCTGCGCGCGCCCAGGCCTTCTAATAGGGGAATTCATGCCACACCTTACAATCGACGACGAAATCAAGCTCTATTACGAAGAAACCGGCAAAGGCATTCCAATCGTTTTCATTCACGAATTTGCTGGCGACTATCGTTCATACGAACAGCAAGTTCGTCATTTTTCAAAGTATTATCGTTGCATTACCTTCAATGCGCGAGGCTACCCGCCTTCTGACGTGCCGACGGACGGCGAGCGCTATTCGCAAGATCGCGCGCGGGATGATATTCGTTCCGTGCTCGACGGCCTCAAGATAGACAAGGCACACATCGTCGGCCTTTCAATGGGCGGCTTTGCGGCTCTTCATTTTGGCTTCACCTATCCGGCGCGCTGTCGCTCAATCGTGATCGCCGGTTGCGGATACGGTGCGGCGCCCGGCGAACGCGCTAAATTTGCTGACGAGGCCGAAGCTTCCGCGAAACGGTTCGAAGAACTGACGATGAAAAAGGCGGCCGAAGGCTATGCGCTTGGCCCGACGCGCGTGCAACATCAGAACAAGGATCCCCGCGGCTGGCGGGAATTCGCGGATCAGCTCGCCGAGCATTCGACCGAAGGCGCGGCTCTGACCATGCGTGGCGTTCAGAAACGGCGCCCGTCGCTGTTCGATCTGGTCGAAAAGATGAAAACAATAACGGCGCCAACTCTGATTATGACTGGCGATGAGGATTGGCCCTGCCTTAAACCGGGGATCCTGATGAAGAAGAACATCCCAACCGCCGCGTTAGTGGTGATGGCGAATTGCGGACACAACATCAATCTCGAGGAACCGGCGCTGTTCAATATGCACTTGTCGGATCTGTTCCAGGCCGCGGACGCTGGCGGCTGGCCCACGCGAGACCCGCGCGCAATGGCGGGCAGCATACTCGGGCGCTGAGTACACAAACTACGGTTGCGTTATAGCCACCGTCGACCAAAAGGTCGGCGCCGGTCATGAAACTTGATGCATCGCTCGCGAGAAACACAGCTGCGTGAGCTATTTCCTCCGGTTGCCCCAGCCTTTGCAACAGATGTCTCGGACCGGACACGCGACGTGCGGTATCCATATCTCCAAACCGCTTTATCAACCGCTCGGTTTCGACTGCACCCGGTGAAAGCGTATTGACGCGGATGTTCTGCGCCGCGTGATCGGTCGCCATCGCCTTGCCAAGTTGAATGAGTGCGCCTTTGGTCGCGCAATAGACCGCGCGCCGCGGCGCGGCGACGGAATCTAGTTGCGAAGCTATGTGTATGATACTGCCGCCACCGGCCGCGATCATCGCAGGCAAAATAGCGCGGCTCATCAGAAATGCCCCGCCAACATTGACGGAAAATACCCGGTTCCAGTCGGACAAAGTGAGATCGAGCCCAGTGCCGTTCGGATCGTCGCCGGCTGCGCCATTTCCCAGAATATGGACGGCCGGAAAATTCTCCAAAATCACCTTGCCGTGGCTTCGACATCCGCCTCGTTGCCAACATCGCAACGCACGCTCAAAGCCTCGACGCCGTTTTTCGCAACCGCCGAGGCTGTTGCTTCGGCCGCGCGCGCATCCAGGTCGACGCAGACGACAGACGCTCCAGCTTCTCCAAATGCGAGCGCGATCGCTTGCCCGATACCATTACCGGCACCGGTCACGATCGCGGATTTGCCTGCCAGTGAATATTTGTTGGTCGTCGCCACCCCACTCCCCTATGAAACGGCAGTGGCAATGCGGCCGAGATAGGCCTCTTGGACGCGCGGGTTCTGCTTGAGATCAGCACAAGTCCCGCTCGCGATCACCGATCCGGTCTGCAGGACGTAACCGCGGCTGGCCGTTTCCAGCGCGTAGCGGGCATTCTGCTCCACCAGCAGCACACTGGTACCGGTCGCGTTGATGGCGCGGATGGTGCGGAATATATCCTGCACAACGATCGGTGCGAGGCCGAGCGACGGCTCGTCGAGACAAAGCAATTGCGGCTCCGACATCATAGCGCGGCCGAGAACCAGCATTTGCTGTTCGCCACCGCTCAAGGTTCCCGCGTTCTGCGCGCTCCGCTCAGACAGGCGGGGAAACATGTCGAATATCTGGCCGATCATTCGGCGAATTTTTGTACTGTGCGTTCGCGATCTTTGAAGCCGCCGAGCTCAAGATTTTCCCGTACCGTGAGAAATGGAAAAACGTGCCGGCCCTCCGGAACGAGCGCGATGCCGAGCTTGCTGCGCTCATGCGAAGGCATCGCCGTCACGTCACGCCCGCGAAATACGATCGAGCCGTGGCGCGGTGGCAGCAAACCCGCGATTGCGCGCAGCGTGGTCGATTTTCCCGCGCCATTAGCCCCGATCAAGGCGACGACTTCGCCCAATTCGATATATATTGAAATGCCGCGACAAACAGCCACCTGCCCGTAAGCGAGTTCGAGCTTTTCGGCGGATAGCAGCGCGCTCACAACAATTCTCCGCCGAGATAGGCTGCGATAGCAGCGGGGTTTTTCTGCACCTCGGCCGGCGCGCCCTGGAACAAATACCGGCCGTATTCCATCACCATGATGCGGTCGGCGACGTACGTCGCCAGATCCATGTTGTGCTCAACGACAATGACGGTAATGCCATTGCCGCGTAAGGTACGGATGCGGTCGAGCAACACATCAACTTCCGCGGCATTTAA
>CAWFEU010000009.1:0-311756 GCA_963815055.1 uncultured Alphaproteobacteria bacterium
CCAGATCGGCACGCTGAGCACGACCGAGTGCAGAACCTGTCGACCACGCAGGCCAACGCGCTGACCGCCACGCAGATCGGCACGCTGACCACGACGGTCCTCAACGGCCTGTCGACCACGCAGGTCGACTGCGCTCTCGACCACGCAGGTTCAGGGTCTGACCACGACCCAGCTCAACGGCATCAA
Organism: uncultured Alphaproteobacteria bacterium; assembly: GCA_963815055.1. Taxonomy (GTDB): domain Bacteria; phylum Pseudomonadota; class Alphaproteobacteria; order Rhizobiales; family Xanthobacteraceae; genus Pseudolabrys. Next base: position 187 of record CAWFEU010000009.1, read on the forward strand.
CACCACCACCCTTGACGCGCTCACTGTCTCCAAGCTGTCCACCGCCCAGGTGAGCGGCCTGAACACCACCACGTTCACCGCGCTGACCGCGACCCAGATCTCGACGCTCACCGCGACCGAGATCGCCAGGCTCTCGGCCGCCCAGATCGGCACGCTGAGCACGACCGAGTTGCAGAACCTGTCGACCACGCAGGCCAACGCGCTGACCGCCACCCAGATCGGCACGCTGAGCACGACGGTCCTCAACGGCCTGTCGACCACGCAGGTCACTGCGCTCTCGACCACGCAGGTTCAGGGTCTGACCACGACCCAGCTCAACGGCATCAACACCACCACCCTTGACGCGCTCACTGTCTCCAAGCTGTCCACCGCCCAGGTGAGCGGCCTGAACACCACCACGTTCACCGCGCTGACCGCGACCCAGATCTCGACGCTCACCGCGACCGAGATCGCCAGGCTCTCGGCCGCCCAGATCGGCACGCTGAGCACGACCGAGTTGCAGAACCTGTCGACCACGCAGGCCAACGCGCTGACCGCCACCCAGATCGGCACGCTGAGCACGACGGTCCTCAACGGCCTGTCGACCACGCAGGTCACTGCGCTCTCGACCACGCAGGTTCAGGGTCTGACCACGACCCAGCTCAACGGCATCAACACCACCACCCTTGACGCGCTCACTGTCTCCAAGCTGTCCACCGCCCAGGTGAGCGGCCTGAACACCACCACGTTCACCGCGCTGACCGCGACCCAGATCTCGACGCTCACCGCGACCGAGATCGCCAGGCTCTCGGCCGCCCAGATCGGCACGCTGAGCACGACCGAGTTGCAGAACCTGTCGACCACGCAGGCCAACGCGCTGACCGCCACCCAGATCGGCACGCTGAGCACGACGGTCCTCAACGGCCTGTCGACCACGCAGGTCACTGCGCTCTCGACCACGCAGGTTCAGGGTCTGACCACGACCCAGCTCAACGGCATCAACACCACCACCCTTGACGCGCTCACTGTCTCCAAGCTGTCCACCGCCCAGGTGAGCGGCCTGAACACCACCACGTTCACCGCGCTGACCGCGACCCAGATCTCGACGCTGACCGCGACCGAGATCGCCAGGCTCTCGGCCGCCCAGATCGGCACGCTGAGCACGACCGAGTTGCAGAACCTGTCGACCACGCAGGCCAACGCGCTGACCGCCACGCAGATCGGCACGCTGACCACGACGGTCCTCAACGGCCTGTCGACCACGCAGGTCGCGCGCTCTCGACCACGCAGGTTCAGGGTCTGACCACGACCCAGCTCAACGGCATCAACACCACCACCCTTGACGCGCTCACTGTCTCCAAGCTGTCCACCGCCCAGGTGAGCGGCCTGAACACCACCGCGTTCAGCGCGCTGACCGCGACCCAGATCTCGACGCTCACCGCGACCGAGATCGCCAGGCTCTCGGCCGCCCAGATCGGCACGCTGAGCACGACCGAGTTGCAGAACCTGTCGACCACGCAGGCCAACGCGCTGACCGCCACCCAGATCGGCACGCTGAGCACGACGGTCCTCAACGGCCTGTCGACCACGCAGGTCACTGCGCTCTCGACCACGCAGGTTCAGGGTCTGACCACGACCCAGCTCAACGGCATCAACACCACCACCCTTGACGCGCTCACTGTCTCCAAGCTGTCCACCGCCCAGGTGAGCGGCCTGAACACCACCACGTTCGGCGCGCTGACCGCGACCCAGATCTCGACGCTCACCGCGACCGAGATCGCCAGGCTCTCGGCCGCCCAGATCGGCACGCTGAGCTCGACCGAGTTGCAGAACCTGTCGACCACGCAGGCCAATGCGCTGACCGCCACCCAGATCGGCACGCTGAGCACGACGGTCCTCAACGGCCTGTCGACCACGCAGGTCACTGCGCTCTCGACCACGCAGGTTCAGGGTCTGACCACGACCCAGCTCAACGGCATCAGCACCACCACCCTTGACGCGCTCAATGTCTCCAAGCTGTCCACCGCCCAGGTGAGCGGCCTGAACACCACCGCGTTCACAGCGCTGACCGCGACCCAGATCTCGACGCTCGACCGCGACCGAGATCGCCAGGCTCTCGGCCGCCCAGATCGGCACGCTGACCACGACCGAGTTGCAGAACCTGTCGACCACGCAGGCCAACGCGCTGACCGCCACCCAGATCGGCACGCTGAGCACGACGGTCCTCAACGGCCTGTCGACCACGCAGGTCACTGCGCTCTCGACCACGCAGGTTCAGGGTCTGACCACGACCCAGCTCAACGGCATCAGCACCACCAACCTTGACGCGCTCACTGTCTCCAAGCTGTCCACCGCCCAGGTGAGCGGCCTGACCACCACCGCGTTCGGCAGCGCTGACCGCGACGCAGATCTCGACGCTGACCGCGACCGAGATCGCCAGGCTCTCGGCCGCCCAGATCGGCACGCTGAGCACGACCGAGTTGCAGAACCTGTCGACCACGCAGGCCAACGCGCTGACCGCCACCCAGATCGGCACGCTGAGCACGACGGTCCTCAACGGCCTGTGGACCACGCAGGTCACGGCGCTCTCGACCACGCAGGTTCAGGGTCTGACCACGACCCAGCTCAACGGCATCAACACCACCACCCTTGACGCGCTCACTGTCTCCAAGCTGTCCACCGCCCAGGTGAGCGGCCTGAACACCACCACGTTCAGCGCGCTGACCGCGACCCAGATCTCGACGCTCACCGCGACCGAGATCGCCAGGCTCTCGGCCGCCCAGATCGGCACGCTGAGCACGACCGAGTTGCAGAACCTGTCGACCACGCAGGCCAACGCGCTGACCGCCACCCAGATCGGCACGCTGAGCACGACGGTCCTCAACGGCCTGTCGACCACGCAGGTCGCGGCGCTCTCGACCACGCAGGTTCAGGGTCTGACCACGACCCAGCTCAACGGCATCAACACCACCACCCTTGACGCGCTCACTGTCTCCAAGCTGTCCACCGCCCAGGTGAGCGGCCTGAACACCACCACGTTCAGCGCGCTGACCGCGACCCAGATCTCGACGCTCACCGCGACCGAGATCGCCAGGCTCTCGGCCGCCCAGATCGGCACGCTGAGCTCGACCGAGTTGCAGAACCTGTCGACCACGCAGGCCAACGCGCTGACCGCCACGCAGATCGGCACGCTGAGCACGACGGTCCTCAACGGCCTGTCGACCACGCAGGTCACGGCGCTCTCGACCACGCAGGTTCAGGGTCTGACCACGACCCAGCTCAACGGCATCAACACCACCACCCTTGACGCGCTCACTGTCTCCAAGCTGTCCACCGCCCAGGTGAGCGGCCTGAACACCACCACGTTCACCGCGCTGACCGCGACCCAGATCTCGACGCTCACCGCGACCGAGATCGCCAGGCTCTCGGCCGCCCAGATCGGCACGCTGAGCACGACCGAGTTGCAGAACCTGTCGACCACGCAGGCCAACGCGCTGACCGCCACCCAGATCGGCACGCTGACCACGACGGTCCTCAACGGCCTGTCGAGCACGCAGGTCGACGCGCTCTCGACCACGCAGGTTCAGGGTCTGACCACGACCCAGCTCAACGGCATCAACACCACCACCCTTGACGCGCTCACTGTCTCCAAGCTGTCCACCGCCCAGGTGAGCGGCCTGACCACCACCGCGTTCGGCAACCTGACCGCGACGCAGATCTCGACGCTGACCGCGACCGAGATCGCCAGGCTCTCGGCCGCCCAGATCGGCACGCTGAGCACGACCGAGTTGCAGAACCTGTCGACCACGCAGGCCAACGCGCTGACCGCCACGCAGATCGGCACGCTGAGCACGACGGTCCTCAACGGCCTGTCGACCACGCAGGTCGGCGCGCTCTCGACCACGCAGGTTCAGGGTCTGACCACGACCCAGCTCAACGGCATCAACACCACCACCCTTGACGCGCTCAGTGTCTCCAAGCTGTCCACCGCCCAGGTGAGCGGCCTGACCACCACCACGTTCGGCAGCCTGACCGCGACGCAGATCTCGACGCTGACCGCGACCGAGATCGCCAAGCTCTCGGCCGCCCAGATCGGCACGCTGAGCACGACCGAGTTGCAGAACCTGTCGACCACGCAGGCCAACGCGCTGACCGCCACCCAGATCGGCACGCTGACCACGACGGTCCTCAACGGTCTGTCGACCACGCAGGTCGGCGCGCTCTCGACCACGCAGGTTCAGGGTCTGACCACGACCCAGCTCAACGGCATCAACACCACCACCCTTGACGCGCTCAGTGTCGCCAAGCTGTCCACCGCCCAGGTGAGCGGCCTGACCACCACCGCGTTCGGCAACCTGACCGCGACGCAGATCTCGACGCTGACCGCGACCGAGATCGCGGCCCTGACGGCCGGGGATCTCAATCAGTTGACGACGACTGAGATCAGTGCGTTCACCTCCGCGCAGATCGGCGGCTTGACCAGCGCGCAGATCGGCGCGCTGTCGACGGCCAGGTTTGACGCGATTACCAGCACGACCGGCATACCTGCCATCAGCGTTGCGGCTATCGCGCGGCCTGACGACGACCGAGATCAGTTCCTTGAGCACGACCCAGGGCAATGCATTCACATCGACGCAGATCCAGGCAATGTCGATCGCCCAGTTGGATGCCTTGGTCACGCTCGTCGGGTAGTGAGTGGCGATACAATCTGCCTTGGGCTCCGGGCACCGGAGCCCGGGCAGGTCTGACAGTAAGGCGTACTGTAGTGCGTAGCGTATCGCGTGTTCTGAGCGGCCTGCATTGATGGCCGCATCGCGTTCGCAGTTTCAACGCTTATAGGACGTCACAATGCTGTCTCAACCCGCCGATTTGAACGCCGCAACGCTGACAGATATTTTCACCGACGCGCTCAATCGAGCGAAAAGTCATCAGCTTTCGATTGCCGAACTCATCAGTTGCGCCGGGCAGCTCGACTCCCTGGGCCAAAAAAAACTGGCCGCCGATCTATACAAGACGTGGATCGCGCACAATTCGGGCGATCCTCCTGCTGCACGCCGCCTATTTCAATTATGGCGTTGCGCTGGCCGATATCGGAGATCGGCCGGGCGCCATCATGGCGTTCCAGGAATGCATCCGGCTCAAGCCGGATTTCCAGCAGAGTTATATCAATCTCGGCCGCGTGCTCGAGGATAGCGGACAGGCCGGCGAGGCCGTAACGCAATGGCTCAAGCTCGTCCAGAACCTCAGCGCAATCAACGGCGAATCCGTCGCACATAAGCTCACCGCACTGGAGCAGATTGCCCGCGTTCTGGAAGCCGCGAACAATGATGCGCCGGCCGAAGACGCCCTCAAGCAAAGCCTCGACATCAATCCGCACCAGACCAAGGTTTTGCAGCACTGGATTTCCTTGCGCCAACGGCAGTGCAAATGGCCAGTGCTCGCCGAGTGGGAGCGTGTCAGCCGAAGACATCTGCTGACGGGGATATCATCGCTGTCGCTGCAATGCCTCGCCGATGATCCGATGTTCCAGCTGGCAACGGCGTACCAGTACGGAAGGAAATCGGTCGGCATGCCGCCGGCGATGCTGCATACGCCGGCAGGCCGTGCTGACCGGAGCAGGCTGCGCATCGGCTATGTTTCATCCGATCTTCGCGAGCATGCGGTCGGATTCGCGATGACCGATGTTATCGAGCAGCACAACCGCGAAAACGTCGAGGTCTTCGCGTACTACTGCGGAATCAACCGGACTGACGCCACCCAGCAACGGATCATGCGGGCGGCCGATCATTGGGTTGACATCAGCAATCTCGACGATGATCAGGCGGCCGCAAAGATATCAGCCGATGGAATCGACATTCTCATCGACCTCAACGGCTACACAAGAGACGCGCGCACCAAGGTCTTTGCGCGACGGCCGGCGCCGATCGCGGTCAACTGGTTCGGATTCCCCGGAACGATGGGGACGCCGTACCACCACTACATCATCGCGGACAGCACGATCATTCCGCCGGGACACGAAATTCATTTCTCCGAAAAGGTATTGCGGCTGCCGTGCTACCAGCCGAATGACCGCAAACGTGTCGTTGCCGCGCAACGTCCGTCGCGCGCCGAAGCCGGGCTTCCGGACAATGCGTTTGTCTTCTGCTCGTTCAATGGCTCGCAGAAGACGACGCCGCGGACATTCCGGCGCTGGATGATGATCATGGGCGCCGTCCCGGATAGCGTATTGTGGCTGCTCAGCGCTACAAACGATACCAACGAACGGCTGCGCCAGGCGGCGGCCGCGTCGGGAATTGCTCCTGAACGCATCGTATTTGCGCCGAAGCTGCCCAATCCCGAGCATCTCGCGCGCTATCCGCTTGCCGACCTCTTCCTCGACAGCAGCCCTTACGGCGCCCACACCACCGCGGCCGACTCTCTCTGGATGGGCGTGCCGATTGTGACATTCACCGGGCGTACCTTTGCCGCCCGGGTCTGCGCATCCGTCGTCCGTGCGGCGGGTCTTGAAGAACTCGCGTGTCCGACACCGGAAGCTTATGTCGCAAAGGCCATCGAGCTGGCGCACGACCGGGAAAAGTTCGCGGCGATAAAATCAAAGCTGGCCGAGGGGAGGGACAATTGTCTTCTTTTTGACACGCCGCGCCTTGTCGTTGCCCTTGAAGATCTCTACCGCCAGATGTGGAGCGACTTTAAGCGTGGAACATTGCCTGTTCCCGATTTACGTAATCTGGATATCTATCACGAGGTCGGTCTGGGACTCGACCTCGAGAACATCGAAGCACTTTCTGACGATGCCTACGCGCTGCTCTACAAGGAAATGCTCGCGGCGTTGCATCGTTGTTATCCGGTCGTGCCTGACGACCGGCTATGGCCTGAGATCGAAAAGGAAAGCCTTCCGCGGGTCGCGCGCCTGGCGGTAGCGTAGCCGCGTAAACGACCCGGATTGCCCCTGGGCTGGGGCTGGCTCGCATCAACGTGATCTGCAAGTGATGGCAAGTTGACTGGCCATCGGACAGAAATAGTCTATGTCATTGGCATGATGAATCGACGTACCTTTTTGACCGCCGGTGTAGCGCTGACAGCGGTTGCTGCTGCGGTCAAATTTGGCGGAACGAAAACTATGGCTGCGACTGATACAATCGACTTCCGCAATTTATCCGATATGGATTGGCGTCAGCGCCTCAACGCCAACCAATACATGATCCTGCGCCAGCACGGCACGGAACGCGCCGGCAGCAGTCCGTTGAACAGGGAGAAACGCAAAGGCACTTTTGCTTGCGCGGGCTGCGATCTGCCGCTGTTCTCGTCCGACACGAAATTCGAGAGCGGCACCGGTTGGCCGAGCTTTTATCAGCCGCTACCCAATGCGGTTGAAACCAAGACTGACCGGTCATTCTTCATGACGCGGACGGAAGTGCATTGCGTGCGTTGCCTTGGTCATCTTGGCCACGTGTTCGACGATGGCCCGCCGCCGACCGGACTGCGCTATTGCATGAATGGTGTGGCTTTGAAGTTCCTGCCGGAAACACCGGGATCGTCCTGAACGATCCGGCGCAAGCGCGCTCTCTTCCGAAATAACTGACCGAATTTCAGAAATCCAAACCGGCAAAAACTGCCGCGCGCGGAAGAAAGCACCCCGCGCTGCGGCTGGTGCTTTTCATATAAGTATCTGATATTACTATATAAAAACTCTGGCACGGCGATTGCGATGGACTATCCCAAGATTTCGTTTTGGGAGCCCCGCTGCGGCGGCGCGTACTCGTTTGCGGAGATGATGTCATGGGTTTGTTTGACGCTCTTACGACTGCAGTGAGTGGTTTGCAGGCGCAATCATTCGCCATGCAAAATATTTCCGGCAACATCGCGAACTCTCAGACGACCGCGTACAAGGGCATTGAAACAAGTTTTGAGGATCTGATCCCGGGTGACTCGGTGCCCACGCGTCAGATCGCCGGCGGCGTGATTGCGAACTCGCGCGCGACCAACAACGTCCAGGGCACAATTCAAAGCACGACGTCGACAACAGATATGGCCGTCAACGGCAATGGCTTTTTTGTCGTGCAAGCGCCGACCGGATTTAACGGCAATCAGCCGCTTTTTGGCGGCATCGACAGCTATACCCGCCGCGGCGATTTCCAACTGGATGCAAACGGCTATCTCGTCAATGGCGCCGGATATTTTCTTGAGGGAATTCCAATTGATCCGACGACCGGCAATCCCGTCGGCAGCGTCGCCAGCCCATTACAATTCCAGGGCAACTTTTTGCCCGCCAGCGCGACAACCTCGGTGAACTACGGGATCAACCTTCCGTCAACACCGCAGACGAACGCATTCATTCCGGCCACTCCGAATTCCGAGCTGCTTAAACCTGCGGATTTTACCGCGGGCAGTGATCCCACAACTGCCGGGGGCGGCGTCGTCATCGGGAGTGACGTTTCCACGTTCGTGAACGAGTCGATCGATGGTGGTTCGGTAACGATTTACGACGCGATCGGTACCCCTGCCAATCTTCAGCTCAGATGGGCCAAGACCGATAGTGTGGCCAATGGCGGTGCGGACACCTGGCAGCTGTTCTATCAGACAGATTCGACGGCAACGGGTGCGAACCCGGCCTGGATCAATGCCGGTTCCAACTTCATATTCGATGCCAACGGCCAGCTGAATCCGCCGATCACGAATCTGACGCTCCCGGGCGTCACCATCAACGGGACGGCCCTCGGCAATATTACGATGAGCAGCCCCACGGGCGGCATCACGCAATTCGCCAACACAAGCGGCGTTTCTACCGTCAATAATTTGCAGCAGAACGGCTATGCAGCCGGTCAGCTCAAATCAATCGCGGTGAGCGACGCGGGCAATATCATCGGGACGTTCTCTAACGGGCAAAATGTTGCGCTCGCGCAGGTCCCGCTCGTCCATTTCAACAGCCCTAACAACCTCAAGGCTCTCGATGGCGGCGCGTATCAACTGACGAATGAATCCGGTCCCGCACTGACCGGATCTTCAGGCAAGATCATCGGCCAGTCCCTGGAGGCCTCGAACACCGATATTGCGACTGAGTTCACAAAATTGATCGTTACCCAGCAGGCTTACTCCGCAAATACCAAGGTGATCACAACAGCAAACCAGATGTCGCAAGATCTCCTGAACGTGATTCGGTGATCCGCGGCAAGCGTCGGACATGATCCAAGCATGATCGAGATCGGTACATGAGTTTGACGCAAGCGCTCAGTACGGCGCTGTCCGGCCTGCAGGTGAATCAGGCCAGCATTTCGATGGTCGCGGCCAACGTCGCGAACGCCGACACGCCCGGGTATACGCGCAAGGTCGTCAATCAGGTCGCCACGGGCGGCAGCTCAAGCATCGGCGTTCGGGTCAGTGACATCCAGCGCCAGATCGACCTGTACATCCAGCGCCAGCTGCGTGTCGAGAATTCCGGCGCGTCCTATGCGGACACACGCGCGAACATGTACTCGCAATTGCAGGATATCTACGGTCAGCCCGGCGCCGACACCTCACTTGAAGCGATCTATAACAGTTTTACGTCTGCGTTGCAGGTGCTTTCAACCAGTCCGGATGATCCGGGTGCGCGTACCGCGGTGGTCAACAGTGCCCAGCTGCTGGCGCAACAGCTCAATCAGTTGAGTGGAAGCATTCAGGCATTGCGGGCCAACGCAGAGCTTGGAATCTCCGATGCGGTGAATACAGCCAATGAGGCGATGAAGCAGATCGCTTCACTCAACGGGCAAATCGCGGCAGGTACGCCTGGTGACGCCGCAACCGATGCGCTGCAGGATCAACGCAACTCCTATATCGATCAATTGTCCAAATTGATGGATATCAACGTGATCCCGGGCGATCGCGGCCAGGTCAGCATCTTCACGACCTCGGGGACGCAGCTTGTAGGCGCGCAAGCAGCGCAATTGAGTTTCGATGCTGTCGGCACCGTAACGCCGAACTCCCTGTGGAATGCAAATCCATCGCTTCGCGGCGTGGGCACCATTACCCTCATTCCGCCGGCGGGCGCGCCTGTCGATCTCATTCAAAACCGCGCCATCCGCTCCGGCACGATCGCCGCCTATCTCCAGATGCGCGATCAGGACCTCGTTCAGGCGCAAAATCAGCTCGATGCGCTGGCCGCAGGTATCGCGCAGGCGCTGTCTGACAAGACCACCGCAGGAACGCCGGTATCTCCGGCGCCGCAAGGCGGCTTCGACGTCGATCTGGCCGGCCTGTCGCAAGGCAATACAATCACCGTCAACTACACCGACACAGCGACCAGCACGCAGCATACGATAACGCTGGTTCGGGTCGACGACCCCGCCGCCCTGCCGCTCGCCAACACGGCGACCGCGACGGCAAACGACACCGTATTCGGCATCGATTTCTCAGGTGGCATCGGCTCGGTCGTTGCGCAGATCAACACTGCACTTACCGGGACCGGTATGGTCGCGTCGAATCCGTCCGGGACAACGCTTGAAATCCTCGACGACGGGCTCGGCAACACCGTCGACGTTAACTCCCTTTCAACGACAGCAACCGTCACCTCACTGAATGCTGGCAGCGGCGAACTTCCGCTGTTTACCGACGGCACGATGCCTTACACCGGCGTAATCACCGGTACCGGCCCGGAGAGTCGCGGCTTCGCGGCTCGCATCGCCGTCAATCCCCTGGTTGCTGCGGATCCGTCGAGCTTGATCGCCTATCAGCCAGGCACACCGGCTGGCGACAACACCCGGCCCAATTTCATTCTTCAGCAACTCACCCAGACGACGCAGACATTTTCGTCGAATACCGGCATCGGAAGTGTCACCGCGCCGTTTACCGGTTCGCTGACCACCTATTTGCGGCAAGTCATCAGCCAACAAGGCGAGGCAGCGAGTTCAGCCGACAACCTGAAACAAGGCCAGGACGTGGTGCTGAATTCGTTGCAACAACGCTTCAATGAAGCGTCGGGAGTAAATGTCGATCAGGAAATGGCAAATTTGCTGACACTGCAAAATTCCTACGCCGCCAACGCACGCGTGATGTCGGCGGTGAAGGACATGCTAGATGCCTTGATCCAGATGTGAGGACGGCATGAGTGTTTCCTCGATCGGAGCCCAATCAGCCCTCATCATGCAGCAACTGGTGCAGATGCGGGCAAAATTCGATGACCTGCAGCGCCAGCTCGGCACTGGCCAGAAATCCGCAACCTACGCCGGACTTGGGATCGACCGCGGCGTCACCGTCAGCCTGAACTCCCAGCTTTCGGCCATCAGTGGTTACGACAACACCATCGACAACGTGATGGCACGCGTCAATCTCATGAACACTGCGCTCGGCAATATGATTGACGTCACCAGTACGGTGAAGTCTGCCATGGTGCAGGCCAATGGTGTCAGCAATGGCGGCGGCGCTCAGGTGGCGCAGCAAACCGCACTGTCTTCACTCGATCAGCTGATCGGATTGCTCAATTCCCAGGCCGGCGATCGCTATCTGTTTTCGGGCCGCGCCACCGACCAGCCCGCGGTGGAACCCCTCGATCACATCTTGAACGGCGACGGCACGCGTGCCGGCCTCAAGCAGCTCATCGCCGAGCGTAACCAGGCGGATCTTGGCGTGGATGGGCTTGGCCGGCTTGTTATCAGTGCCCCGACCGCCACCTCGGTAGCCGTGGATGAAGATTCGGTGTCCCCGTTTGGTTTCAAGCTGGGCTCCATCACCACCAACGTGACCGGCGCCACATTAACCGGTCCCACCGGTTCGCCTGCGTCGATGAGCATCGATTTTTCGGCAATTCCAAGCTCCGGCCAAACCGTCACCCTACGCCTCAACCTGCCCGACGGAACCAGCGAGAACCTCACACTCACGGCGACGACCAATTCCCCTCCGGGCGCCAAGGAATTCACCATAGGCGCGACGCCTGCAGATACCGCAACCAACTTTCAGGCCGCGCTGACGACAGCGATCGGGACGCTTGGCAACACCGCCCTTACGGCCGCATCAGCGATCGCTGCGTCCAATGATTTTTTCAGCGCTGACGCCAACAATCCGCCCCAACGCATCGGCGGGTCGCCGCCCTTCTATGCTGCGACCGGCATGGTGGCGGGCACCGCCGCCAATACGGTGATCTGGTACACGGGCGAAACCGGTACCGATCCAGCGCGCTCGACAGCGACTGCACGTATCGACACGTCGCTGTCGGTTTCATACGGCGCCCGCGCCAATGAGGACGCCATCAGGACGCTTGTGCAGAACGTCGCGACCCTCGCTGCCGTGACGATCACGCCTAGCACTCCAAATGGAGTAGGCCTGAGTGGAGCGCTGGATCAACGGCTCGCTGCCAACCTCGGTACGCCGGGAACCCAGAGTATTGCCGATATCGAAACGGATCTCGCCAGCGCGCAAACTTCGCTCAAAGCCGCCAAGGACCGGCATCAGCAAGCCAATTCGACCCTGAACGACTTTCTCCAACAGATCGATGGTGTTTCGAACGAGGACGTGGGCGCGCAACTGTTGACGCTTCAGACGCGGATGCAGGCGTCAATGCAGGTCACTTCGATGCTGCTCCAAACGAGCCTCGTGAACTTTATCAAGTAGCTGATTTGAGCAGCCGCTCGCGGCCGCATAACCCCGCATCGAAAAACAAAAAACCGCGGCCAAGCCGCGGTTTTTTTAAGCTCTTGAAACCGGCTCAGGCGCGGCTGAGCAACCCGGCCGCCAACTCACGATTGATGTTGATCAGCAGGCCGAGCCCTTCGGGCCGCGGGTTGGCAAGGATTTCCAGAGTGTGATTGAACACAAAGATTCCGAGGTTCGCGACGTTTTGCCGGATGCCGGGTGGCAGCGGATTGTCGGGGCTCGTGGCAGAGCTTACGAAAATCGACCAAAGCCGGCGATTATAGATAAGCGCGGCGTCGAGCTCGACCATTTTGGCATCCCAGCCATCATGGATCGCTTGCAGGCGGTTGGCCGCGGTCAGAAGCAGGTCTGCTTCGACCTCACGCGGTTTTGCGGTCTGTTTGGCGACCGCGTCGTAGGTTTGTGCCGCGTGTTGCATGGTCGATCAGCTCCTTCTCATAGGCAATGAGGGCCTTCGCGCTCTTGAGCGCCTTGTAGAGTTCACCGGCCAGGATGTGGTTGCTGACCGCGACGATGTGCGGCCACGCACTGGGCGCCGCCTGCACGAGTTCTCGCATCAATATGAAATATGTGTCGTGGTGCAGGCGCGGATCGCGGGCGGTATACATCAACTGGACGGCGAGATAGATGCGCTTGGCCGGCGTATCGGCCTGCTTTGTGGTCATGATGTCTTTTTCGCGCAGGATCGGGGCATCGCCCTCGATCAAAAGCCGCGTGCGCTGATTGCCGTTGGTGACGAGGCAATCGCCGAGAATGAAGCGCTCGCCGGCTTTCAGCTCGACCTTGAGACCCATTTGGTGCCGCTCCTTGCGGCCGCCTTTCGAACCCGGCGCGGTCGTGACAGATCGCGTCAGCCGCGTCAGGCGAATGTAATTACTGGAACAGCCGCAGCACGTTTTGATCGGCCTGCGAGGCCAGCGACAGCGCTGTGGTCGAAAGCTGCTGGCGGGTCTGCAAGGCGAGCAGGTTGGCGCCTTCTTCGTTGCTGTCAGCAAGCGTAAGACTGTCGGCGCCTGAATTGAGGGTATTGATCATCGCCTTGGTGAAATCCTGGCGGATCTGCACCGTTGACAGATTCGAACTCAGCGCCTGGGCCTGGGACCGCAGTGTCGTCAGCGCCGTCTTCAAGTTAGTGCTGGCGGCGGCAATGTCGGCTGTCGTTGCCCAGCCGCCGGTAGAGCCCGCGATTGCGAGGTCGCCTGCGGTCGAGTCGTTGAACGCGGTGACCACCACGTTCGACGTTCCGTCAGCGTTCATCGTGATCGTGAGATCATTACCGCCGAGCAGATTGATGCCGTTAAATCCTGAATCCGCGGCGAGCTGGTCGATCTGGGGCAATAGCGCATCGAACTGGCTGGCAAGGGTGGCGCGCACGGTCGTATCGACGGTCTGGTTGGCCTGGCTGGTGAGCGCTTCGGCCGACTGCACCAGCTTGGTGATTGCGGTGATGCCGTTATTGGCGGCCTGAATGGTATTGATGCCCGAGGACATCGCGTCGAGGAGGGCGTTGAGGTCGTTGGCGCGCACAGACAGGCCCTGGGCGGTAAAAAAGTTGATCGGGTTATCGAGCGCCGAATTGACGCGCTTGCCGGTTGCGAGCCGGGTTTGCGTCTGCGTGATCAAGTCAGACGTCTGCTGCAATTGCAGAAGGTTTGAACGAACACCGGCCGAAAGTACAATGTCACTCATGGCAAACTCCTTGCCTGCATTGGCCCAAATCGCTTGCGGCTGATAATGAAACGTTAGGGTTGACAGACAGTTAAAAGTCCGCGTTAGGAATTTATTAATTACGATTGCGCGCGGCGCAAAAAAAACGGCGGCCCGAAGGCCGCCGTTTTATCGGGGTTGCTGTTCGACTTACTGGAACAGGCGGAGGACGTTCTGGTCGGCCTGCGAGGCCAGCGACAGCGCTGTGGTCGACAGCTGCTGGCGGGTCTGCAAGGCGAGCAGGTTGGCGCCTTCCTCGTTCGAGTCGGCGAGCGTGAGAGCGGCAGAACCGGTCTGCAGCGTGTTGATCGTCGCCTTGGTGAAATCCTGGCGGATCTGCACGACCGACAAGTTGGCGCTGAGAGTCTGCGATTCCGAACGCAGAGTGGTAAGTGCCGTCGTCAGAACGGCCGACGAGGCGTTGATGTCGGAGGTGGCCAACCAAGCGTTATGGGCGCTCACTGCGCTATCGATGGCGAGGCCCGGGCTGGCTGCGGCTGGGTTTGTGTAGTCAACACCAACCACGGAGGTGCTCGAAGCACCGGTTTCGTCGAGGGTGACCGTCAGCGTATTGCCGGCGAGCAAGTTGATGCCGTTGAAACCCGAGTCCCCGGCAAGTTGCCCGATCTGGCTCACGAGCGCGTCAAACTGCGAGGCCAAAGTGCCACGCACGGTCGTATCGGTGGTCTGGTTGGCCTGGCTGGCGAGTGATTGCGCCGACTGCACCAGCTTGGTGATTGCGGTGATGCCGTTGTTCGCGGCCTGAATGGTATTGATGCCGTTGGACATCGAGTCCAGCAGGCCGTTCAGGTCGTTGGCACGGTTGTCGAGGCCCTGGGCGGTGAAGAAGTTGATGGCGTTGTCGAGGGCCGAGTTGACGCGCTTGCCGGTCGCCAGCCGGGTCTGCGTCTGCGTGATCAGGTCCGAAGTCTGCTGCAACTGCAGCAGGTTCGACCGCACGCCCGCGGATAGAACGATGTCAGACATCTTAGTACCTTTCTGGTCTATTTGCCGTACTGGCAGTTACACACGTGTCGATCCAGTGGATCGTCAAATTCATCGCATAGACCCCCCAAACGGCCCGTAAAAGTTCATAGTTAATGAGATATTCCGTGATCCGCATGCGATCGCACTTCCGCTCGACCGAAAAAACGCCGGCGGGATTGCGTCAGAAGCGAAATTTTTTGGTTAGCAAATTGCTAACGGCCAGACTTTGTTAATTTTTTCGGAGCATTGTCAGGCCGTGCAACTGTGTAGTCCGGCATGACGTCAGTGATAACTCCATCCGCCGTCAATTACAGCGCGCTTTTCAGCGCGAGCGGGGCCGCAAGCTGGCTCGGCGATACGCTCACCGCAATCCAGAATCAGGCGAACGAGGGCGGCCTCATCGGCATGCTCCAGAATTCCGGCGGCAATGGCAGCATCGCGTCATTTCTCGGATCCAGTCAGAACTCGTCGAACCAGCTGGCGCTGATTTCGCAAAACAGCGTGACGAACAAGTCGAGTCTTGTCGCGCAGATGGCGTCGCAGAATGCCCAGGAGCAAAACCAGAAGAAGTTGCAGGATGCGATGGATGCGCTGTCGGCATCACAGCAGGTCGTGCAGCCGACGAACGTGCTCGACCCGATCATTTTCTTTGCGAATGGATCGTCGCTGGATACCAACAGCAATGTGATGACAATGTCGGACGGGACGCAAATCGATACGACGACCGGGGCAAAGGTCGTTGACACCTCATCGATCGTGCAGATGGCCAATGGCGCCTACCTCGACACCAAAAACAATATTCTCACGATGCCTGACGGCTCGCAGATTGACACCATCACTGGCCTGAAAATATCGGTCACGGCGTAGACCGATCTTCGGCGTGAGACGCGTCATAGTCGCCTCACGACTTTCGAAACAAAAAGGAACTAGAGCGTCCGGCTGATTGCCAGCGGAGGGCCCGCTTTGCTGCTCGGCATCTGCGGCCGTCCTGATGCGCCATAAGTCGAAGGCGCCTGCTTGCGGGCGAGTTCGCCAGATACTCCTCTGATAATGCCTTCCGAGACCGCATGGGCCGTGGCCAGGACGGTGAGATTTGTACGCAGCAGTCCCTGGAAAGTGTCATGCCGGCGGCGTAATCGTTCGAGCGCATCAGGCGCTAACCGGGCAATTGCATTTCTGGCCGCTTTCACGTAGTCGCTCTCACTGACGTAAAGGCGGGCGAATTCAATTTTTGCTTCGTCCAGCTTCGCTGCGCGCCCGAGACCGCCGGCGCGCACGCGGGCGGTCTCTTCCGTAACGGTCTGTTCCAGCCGATCCATGACGCTCTCGAGACTGGCGACGGCCTTCTCGGCCCCGCTCGCATCGGTAATAGGATGTCTGGCGGCCGGCGACGTCATGGCTGTGCTCCCTGTTGCGCCATCAGTGTGCGGTAAACCTGATCGGCAATACCGATGCCACCGGCTTTGGCGAACGATTTGGAATATTCGTCGGTCAGCATCGAGCGCCAGACTCCGACGGCACCACTTCCGCCGAAGGGGCCGTCGCCGCTGATGTTGGTGAACATGTGCTGGAACATGGAATTCAGGAAAACTGCTTCAAAGTCCCGTGCCGCCGCGCGCGCTTTTTCCGGTCCCGATGCTTTGAGTTTGCCTGGGGCCGCCGTGTTTGTGAGCAGGTCGATGGGGTTTGCGCCGGGTGCGGGAAGGCTAATTGCGCTCGCCATCACATCACCTCGATGTCGGCCTGGATCGCGCCCGCCGCCTTGATGGCCTGCAGGATGGTAATCAAATCGTGGGGTCCGATACCCATGGCGTTGAGGCCGTCGACGACTTGTTGCAGGGACACGCCCTCCCGCACGAGGAACATTTTCTTGCCGTCTTCCTGCACGCCGATGCTGGTGCGCGGCACTGTCACTGTCCGCCCACGACGCGCGAATGGCGCTGGCTGACTGACCTCAGGCGTTTCTGAAACGCTGACCGTCAGATTTCCTTGCGCCACGGCAACCATCGAGACGCGTACATCGCGGCCGATCACGACGACGCCGGAACGTTCGTCAATGACGATGCGGGCGGGTTGATCAGGCTCGACCTGCAGTTGCTCGATCTCGGTGAGGAACTTGACAATGTTTGCCGTCGACTTAGCGGGTACCGTAATCACGACGGTGGACTGGTCGATCGGTTCCGCTGCCGGCAAGCCGATATAATCGTTGATCGCGGCTGCAATGCGCTTGGCAGTGGTGAAGTCGGGATTGCGCAGAGCCATGCGCAATTGGCTCAGGCGATTGAGCGTAAATTCGATTTCGCGCTCAATCAGCGCGCCGTTTGCGATACGACCAACCGTCGGTACTCCGCGCGTGATTTTCGCGGCTTGGCCTTCCGCCGCAAAACCGCTGATTGCGAGCGACCCTTGCGCAACGGCGTAGACGTTGCCGTCGGCTGCCAGCAACGGCGTCACCAAAAGAGTTCCGCCTTGCAGGCTTTTGGAATCACCCATGGCCGAAACGGTCACGTCGATGCGGGTGCCTTGCGTTCCGAAAGCCGGCAGGTTGGCTGTCACCATCACCGCCGCCACGTTGCCGGTGCGCAGCGTTTGCCCACGGATGTTGACGCCAAGGCGCTCGAGCATCGCGGTGAGCGACTGCTTGGTGAAAGGAATATTGTTGAGCGTGTCGCCGGTGCCGTTGAGCCCGACGACCAAGCCATACCCGATCAACTGATTCTGTCGCACGCCTTCGATATTCGTGAGGTCTTTAATGCGTGAGGTAGCCCCGGCGCTGACCGGAACCCACAACGCCAAGACCACCGCCAGGCATGCGGCCTGCAAAGTCCTCGTCATCACTGCTCCCCAATGTGACGGTTGACAGCAATGGTTATGCGAACCGCGTGCCAACGCGGGCATCTGAGCGAAGTACTTGGCAGTGCATGCGTTTTTCGGCCGCCACCAAAGAACGCCAGGGCCGGCGAGGGGGCACGAAGCGCCGCAGGAGGTAATTTTTGCCGGGCTTTCAGTGGCTTTTTACCGGGCATTAACCATACCAGCGCACCCTTCACGGTATTCGGGGACCGATCCATATTCGGTGGGGAACAATCGGCATGCGCGTCTATGGACCGAACGGAACCGCACTGGCCACGGCGCCACTGACGGCCCGCCGCACGGAAAGTGGCACCTTCACGGTCAATGAACAGGATGCGATGCCGAACTCGCCAGCCGCAACCACGCTCCGGTCGATCTCGACATTGGACGCGCTGATTGCGCTCCAGGGCGTAGAAAACCCGACTGAGCGCAAGAAACGTGCGGTCGCTAAAGGACGAAACGCACTTGATGTGCTCGACAAGCTCAAGCTTGGCCTGCTCGATGGATCGGTCGATCAATCAACGTTGGCGCGCCTGAAGGTGGCCTCGGAAGGGCTGACCGATGGGTCGGGTGACACCGGCCTTGACGGTGTACTTGGGGAGATCGATCTGCGCGTCGCAGTGGAGCTGGCCAAAGCCGGTATTCGCTAGGTCCGGCGTCCGGCCGACGGGGCTGCAAGTTCCCCTGAAGTCATTGAACCGTCATCCAAATCCCGCAAAGCACCTGGCTTGACTTGGATGTTGTCCGCCGGTTGGGGGCCGTATATAAGCCTGCCGCGCGGAGCGGGTGAAATTCCGCGCCGAAAAACAGAAGAAACCAGGGAGTAGGTGGGAATGCTGGCCAAAACCAAAAACTATAGGCCGTCCGACAAAGAGCCGTTCATGAATGAACGGCAACGCGAGTATTTCCGCGCCAAGCTGCTCATGTGGCGCGAAGACATCCTCAAGGAAGCCAAGGAAACACTTCAGCACCTCCAGGAAGAAAACCAGAACCATCCAGACCTCGCCGACCGCGCGTCTTCCGAGACCGATCGCGCCATTGAGCTCCGCGCACGTGACCGCCAGCGCAAATTGATCGCCAAGATCGACGAGGCGCTCACGCGGATCGATGACGGCTCCTACGGATATTGCGAGGAGACCGGTGAACCAATTTCACTGCGCCGGCTGGAAGCACGCCCGATCGCGACGCTGTCCGTGGAGGCACAGGAGCGGCACGAAAGGCGTGAACGCGTCTACCGCGACGATTGAAATTCCGAATTTCAGATTGTGAGTTTGCTTTGCCCGGCTCAGCGCTGGGCAATTTTTTATGTCAGATAAGAATTCACGCGGTCTCCGGCCGGGGAGCAGCCGGAGACCGCGTCGTTAACGCCGTCTGCGCTCGCGCGATGCGAAAACGGCGCGGGAGGCCCAAAACCAACGCAACTAACTAGAACGGCAGCAAGACGTCGAAGAATTGTTCGCCGTAACGATTTTGCTGCATGTCGGTGATTTGACCGCGTCCGCCATAGGCAATGCGCGCCTGAGCGATCTTGGTCGAATCGATGGTGTTGTCACTCTCGATATCCTCGGGACGCACAATGCCGGCTACAATCAACTCACGCACCTCGAAGTTCACGCGGATCTCTTGCTTGCCTTCGACCACCAGATTCCCGTTTGGCAGAACCTGTGTAACGACACCTGCGACATTGGTGCGTATATCTTCAGACCGGTCGACCGAGCCCTTGCCGTCTTGCGTCGTATTGGAATCCGCGGTGAAAATACGTGTAGGCACCGGAGTGTTCATGATCGGCACCTTGGGCTTGCCGAAGAAATTGGTGATGCCTAAGTCCTCGGTCATCGCGCGGCTGCGCTTGGTCTCGTTGTCGATATTGGCCTTGTCGGTGATGTTGACCTTCACCGTGAGAATATCGCCAATCTGATGCGCTCGCTGGTCCTTGAAAAAGGCCCGGGATCCGTTCCGCCACAATGAGTTTGGATTGTAGGCCGCGGGCTGCGCCGCCGGCATTGGCATCTGTACCGGTTTGTATCCCGGGCGCGTGGTCGGGTTGTCGACCGAAGTCAGCGGAGGTTGCTGGCCAATCGTTTTGAGCCGGTCAACATAAGCGCAACCGTTGAGCAGAACGCTTGCGAGTGCGGCCAGAACCGCATGACGCATAACCTTGACGACTTTCATGACTTTGCTTTCACTGGCAGTGCACGGAGACCGTGTCGTGGTTGAACTGACTTCAGGCTTGAAGCGACGACGTTTGTTTCCTCATTGACGTCTGAAAAATGCAAACTCTGGCACTAGCGAGTGTTGGCATTGACGATAGAGCCCGTCGTGTTGTTGGAGGCAACGCGGGGCGAGCCATTGTTGATGGCCACGCGCCCCGGACCGACGATGACGCCCTGCAATGTGCGCTTGGACTGCTCATTGAGGACGTTGATCACATCGCCTTCTGCGCCGCCCTCGACGGCCTTGCCGCGTATCGTGAGCACCACGCCGGGCACTTCGTAGACCAGGGTCACCGTTTCATTACGCTGGACCAGATCGGGCTTCATCAGCTCTGCGGTCCGAATAGGACGACCAGGCTGCAGTCCGCCGCGCGGAGCTAACCCCACAGCCTGCGCCGGGCTCGTAATAACGTCGCGACCGACTTCTGCGCGCGCACGCCGCTCCATGATGAGATCAGCGTCCTTGAGGACGACGCCGCGCTCGATTGTTCGCGCGGCGGTTGCCACTTCAACTGTCGCCATCGCGCGGCCGGAGAGCTGCACCGTGCTGCGTTTACCGACGCCCGCGGGAATCTCGATTGTTGCCTCGAAGCGACCGCTGCGCAGGTCGTAGTCGATGTTCGCGACGCGCGGTTCGCCTTTGGCGGAAGGTTCGACATGGAGCGCCCGCATTTCGCGCGCAAAGGTTACGACAATATCTTTGCTGGAGCCGAGATCGTGTCGCGCGGCCAATGACTTGGCGATTGCGTTTTCGATCTCGTCTGCGGGAACCGTCCGGCTCGCGCGCGTGACCGTGACTTCACGCACGTCGCCGACATTCACGCCAATGAGCCCGTGCTTGCGGACTGCCTCAAGAACGGTATCGGCCGCAACTGTGCCAGTGTCGCCGAGGTCGGGCGCGCGAAATATTGCCACCGTGGCAACAATCCCTGCGTGTTCGACCAGATCACCGATGCGTACGATATCGCCGTTGATGATCGCTTCCGATTTCAAGCTCGGCCGCTGCGGCTCGGGCAGGGTGGCAACCTGCGCCATGCCGGCAGTGTTTATTGCGACGAGTGCTGCAAATGCCACGAGGATTGAGCGGATCATGGTAAAACCTCAGCGCATCAAGTTGGCGGTGGCCGACAGCATTTGGTCGGCGGCGGTGATGACTTTGGCGTTCATCTCATAGGCGCGCTGCGCGGCAATCAGGTCGGATATCTCGCTGACGGCCTCGACATTGGCCTGTTCGAGAAAGCCCTGCTGCAGATTGCCGAAGCCTTCAGTTGAAGGGTTGCCGTTCTGGGGCGCGCCTGAAGCTGGCGTCTCGAGGTACAGGTTGTCGCCCATGCTTTGCAGGCCGGCCTTGTTCACGAAAATCGAAAGTTCAAGCTGGCCAACCTGGCTGGGCGTGTTGGATCCAGGCACGGTCACAAACACCTGACCCTGGGTGTTGACGGTCACGGCGGTGGCATTCTGTGGAATCGTGATGCCCGGCTGCACGAGGTTGCCTTGTGCGGTTACGAGCCGGCCTTGCGCGTCGAGCTCAAAGGAACCGTCGCGCGTGTAGGAGGTGCGGCCGTCAGGCAGCAGGATCTTGAAGAAACCTTCGCCGCGGATGGCGAGGTCGAAGTCCTTGCTGGTCTGGGTAAGCTCGCCCTGGCTCATCAGCCGTGGCGTGCCGACTGTCTTGACGCCGGAGCCGAGTTCGATGCCGGCAGGAAGAATATTGCCCTGTGCCGATGTCTGGCTGCCAACGCGGGTGACTTGCTCGTACAGAAGATCCTGAAATTCCGCACGCTGCCGCTTGTAGCCAGTGGTTCGCATATTGGCGATATTATTTGAGATGACCTGGACGTTAAGTTCCTGGGCCATCATTCCAGTGGCTGCGGTGTGAAGTGCTCTCATCGATCAATCTCCGGCCACGGGCTTAGTTCGGCACTTCCGCAAGTTTTTCGATCGCAGTTCGCCGCACATCGGCTGCCTGCGCCAGCATGTTGGCGACTTGTGTGTAATTGCGTGTGACCTCGATCATGCGGCTCATTTCAATCACAGAGCGCACATTGGATTTTTCGACCGCGCCTTGCACAATGCGCGAGGTCTTGTCAGCCTGGGGCGCGGCATTTGCCGGTGCGGTGAAGGTGCTGCTTCCGTCCTTTTGCAACTGGCCGGGCTGGTCAAAGCTCACAAGGCGCAACTGGCCGCGCTGAGATTCGGTCGTGGTGTTGTTTCCCTCGCGCGCGCTGATCGTGCCATCCTCGCTGATCGTGATGTTGCGGTCCTTGGGCTGGAAGGTGATGGGTCCGGCTTCGCCGAGCACCTGATAACCTTCGCTTGTGACGAGCTCGCCGGTGCTGTTGATCTGGAACGCGCCGTTGCGCGTGTAGCGCTCGCCGCGCGGCGTCTGCACAACAAGATAGCCTTTGCCATTGACCGCAACGTCCAGCGGATTGTTGGTGCGCTCGAGCGGTCCCTGGCTCAGGTCAACCCAGGTCGCGCGGTCCTGCACAAAGCTCACCCGCCGGTCGGCGCCCAGGAAGTTGTCGGCGCTCGCGGTCGGGCTGATGTATTCCTCAAACACCGCGCCGTCGGCCTTGAAGCCGCTGGTGTTGATGTTGGCGATGTTGTTCGCGATCACCTCCAGTTCTCGCCCGAGCGCGACCTGGCGTGACAGTCCGACCAGAAGTGCATTCTGCATCGGTAACTCCCCTTGCAGTTCGGCAAGTCCGGCCCTCCCGAGGCCGAGCTTGGTCCGCATCAATGCCGCACACTCTCCCAAGCCTGCGGCTGGTCGTAGGATTGCAGTCGCCGTGCCAACTGATATAGATGAATAGAATCAATGTTTTATGTGAAAACACCGCGTCGTCCACCAGGGCAAAAAGAACCGTTTGGGACAGTAACCCGGCAAAAGATTCCGGCTTGGGGCGTCACGGAAAGTATCTGTTAACCATACCGACCTACCTTCGAAACCAGGGGCGCGAAGTGTCGCGCAGCCGCGATTTTTGGGCAGAACGGCGCCGTACGCCGACCCGTCCGACGTCGCGAACCGGGGTCATTCATGGCAGCCAAGGCAAAACAGGCGGACGTCGAAGAAGAAGACGACAAGCCTGAAGGCGAAGGCGAACAGCCGGCAGCAAAGTCGAGATTTGCTTTTTTGAAATTCAAGCTGCCGCCGCTGAAATGGATGATCATCGGCGGAGCGGGACTGCTGGTTCTCGTTGGTGGCGGCGGGGGCGCCTATTTTTTCTTCAAAGCGCCGGCCCACAAGGAGCCAGAGGTCGTCGCCAAGCCCGCGACCTTTGTCGATCTGCCGGACGTGCTGGTCAACCTGTCAAACACCGGTGGCGACCGGACTCAATATCTCAAGGTCAAGATCGTGCTTGAGTTGCCGGACGCGACCCTCGTTCCGCAAATTCAGCCGCTGATGCCCAGGGTCATGGATGCCTTCCAGACCTACTTGCGCGAGCTGCGGCCGACGGATCTAGACGGTTCGGCCGGGCTCTATCGGCTCAAGGAAGAGTTGACGCGCCGCGTCAACGCAGCGGTAGCGCCCAATCACATCACCGCCGTTCTGTTCAAGGAGATCGTCGTCCAGTGACGACGCCATAACAATAAGGCTCGCGGCTTTATACAATGGCCAATAAAGACCAAATCGACCAAGACGCACTCGCCGCGGAATGGGGCCTGGCGCTGGAATCGGATTCAAGCGCGCCTCCCGCAAATGCGGAAGCGTCCGCTGCGCCCGGCACTGACGAGGCCGCTGCGCAATGGGCGGCGATGGTCGATGACAGCGGTGGCCTGCAGTCGGCCAAGGGCGGCGCCGAACGCATCCTCAATCAGGAAGAAATCGACAGCCTGCTCGGGTTCAGCCTGGCTGACGTTTCGCTCAATGACAATTCCGGCATCCGCGCGATCATCGACTCGGCGATGGTGTCGTACGAAAGATTGCCGATGCTGGAAATCGTCTTCGACCGCCTCGTGCGGTTGATGACGACCAGTCTGCGCAACTTCACCTCCGACAACGTCGAGGTGTCGCTCGACCGAATTACGTCGGTGCGCTTCGGTGATTATCTCAATTCAATTCCGCTGCCAGCAATTCTGGCGGTCTTCAAGGCGGAAGAGTGGGACAATTTCGGACTGGCGACGGTCAATTCCAGTCTGATCTATTCGATCATCGACGTATTGCTCGGCGGCCGCCGCGGACAAAGCACGATCCGGGTCGAGGGGCGTCCCTACACCACCATCGAGACCAATCTCGTCAAGCGGATGATCGAAGTCGTGCTGGCGGACGCCGAACTTGCCTTCAAGCCGCTATCCCCGGTCAAGTTCAATATCGACCGGCTTGAAACCAACCCGCGCTTTGCTGCGATTTCCAGGCCGGCAAACGCCGCGATTTTGGTGCGTCTGCGCATCGATATGGAAGATCGCGGCGGGACGATCGAATTGCTGCTCCCTTACGCGACAATCGAGCCGATCCGCGCCGTGCTGCTCCAGATGTTCATGGGCGAGAAGTTCGGCCGTGATCCGATCTGGGAAGGCCATCTCGCGACCGAAATCGGACAGGCCCAGATTGGCGTGGACGCTGTGCTGTATGAGGCGCGGCTGCCCTTGCGCCAGATGATGGGGCTCAATGTCGGTGACACATTGATGCTCGAGCTCAAGCCGGACGCCATGGTCACGGTACGCTGCGGCGATATCACGCTGACCGAGGGCCGCATGGGCCGCGTCGGCGACCGCGTCGCCGTGCGTGTCGCCAAGCCATTGCGCAAGCCGCGCACCACATTCGCCATGTTCGAAAAAGCCGACGAGACAACCAGTCCAATGGAGGTACCGTGAGCTATCACTATGGATTCCTGGTCGAGACCATGGTCTCGGTCCTGCTTCTGCTCACGATCCTGTATTGCGTTCGCCTGAACAAGCAGCTCCGATTGCTCAAGGCCGACGAACGGTCGCTGCGCGCGACCATTTCGGAACTGATTACCGCCACCGAGATTGCTGACCGCGCGATTGGCGGCTTGAAATCGACCATGCAGGAAGGCGAGCACGCTTTGAGCGAACGCCTGGATCGAGGCGAGCATCTGGCCGCCGAGCTTGATCTCCACATCACTGCTGGCAATCAATTGCTGGCGCGGCTGGTGCGGATTGCCGGTGTAACGCGTCCCGCCGCCGAGCCTGCACAGGTACAGGACGCCAAAGCTGTCGCCGCAGCCGCGCAGGCCTTCGCCGATCGCACGCGGTCTCGCCTGGGTGGCCAAGCCGCATGACCCGCATGCTGCGCGACGTGCGGCTTATTCCGATCGTGCTTTTCGCCACGATCAGCCTGCTCGCGCTCAAAGTGTCCGGTCTCGTTTTCGACGGCGGCTACACGCTCGCTGAACGAATGGGCGCACGTTACAATACCGACGCGCAGGTCGCGACCAGGGACAGTGTGGCGGAGTTCCCCAGGGTCGCAGCCGCGGGCCGCCCGAACAAATCAGGTTCCAAAAAATCCTGGGCGCAGGATGTTTTCAATTTCAAGGATGATCGTGACGGCGATATCACCGGTTCGACCGGTGCCGAGGAAAAGCCGAGTGAGCCCGCGCTCAAGGTGAGTGACAAGCCGCCGGACCCGCCGAAACTCGAAGTCGCCGGAGCTGCAATTCCGCTCGAACCCGGTCGCATCGCATCGCCCGGCGAGCGCGCGGTCCTTGAACGCCTGCAAACACGCCGGCAGGAACTCGACACACGCAGCCGCGAAATGGAAATGCGCGAAAGCCTGCTCAAGGCCGCCGAGAAACGTTTGGAGGACAAGGTCACCGAACTCAAGGACGCGGAAGGCCGCGTCAATACGGCGATGGGCACGCGCGACAAGGTAGAAGCCGAACGCTTCAAAGGAATTGTCTCCATGTATGAGAACATGAAGCCAAAAGATGCTGCGCGAATCTTCGACCGCCTCGAGATGAAAATCCTGGTGGACGTATCGACGCAGATTAAACCACAAAAAATGTCGGAAATTCTTGCGCAAATGTCGCCGGACAACGCCGAACGCCTGACCGTCGAACTCGCCAACAGGGCAAGTGCAAAGCCGAAACCGCAAGGCACCGACCAACTGCCGAAGATCGAAGGCAATCCAAGCCCGAACTGACCGCGCATGACTGCCCGGCCGTCCGAACAACAGGAAATGTATAATGTGCGGGATTGCGGTCGCGATCGATTGGCCCGAGGCGGAAATTTCGGTCCGGGGCCTCATCGAAGGCATCCTACATCGCGGTGATATCACCGACCCCATTGCGGTGCTGCGCAAAGATACTGCCATGGGGACGCGCCGTTTGCGGATCGTCGATGCCGAGCACGGCGTGCAGCCGCAGATTTCATTCAATGGGCGTCTTGCCGTCGCCTTCAACGGTGAGATCTACAATTACCTTGAATTGCGCAAAGAGCTTGCCGACCTCGGTGTTGAATTCAGGACCGAGTCCGACACCGAAGTCCTGGCGAACGCCCTGCAAGTGTGGGGCTACCGGGCCCTCGAGCGCCTCGTCGGCATGTATGCCTTTGTCGCTGTCGATCTTGCCAACGGGGAGTTTCTCGCGGCCCGCGATCCGTTCGGGGTCAAGCCGCTCTACGTAATCCAGTCTGGCAGTAGTTTCCTTTTTTGCTCCGAGATGCGTCCGCTGTTGCGAACCGTGCCGGTGGGCGATGTCATGCTGCTGCCGCCCGGCTATGCGTTGTCGCGCAAGACCTGCGCGCGCTTCAAGTCGCCGATCTACCCGCGCGCCGACGTGCCCGTGCACCACGACCCGCAGGTGCTTGACCGCATCTTGTCGGAGGCGGTGCGGACGCGCCTTCCCGCAGGTTTGCCGGTCGCGACTTTATTCAGCGGCGGCATCGACAGCACGCTCGTTGCCCACTACGCGCGTCAGTTCCGGCCTGAAGCGCCGGGCTATTTCGTCGGCGACGAGACGGCGCCGGACTATCGCTATGCAGCGGAATATGCCGAACGGACCGGCTTCGATCTGCGCATGGTGCCATTCGACGCCGACAACGACGAAGTGTTTTCGTCGATCGGGCATGTCGTCGAGGTTACAGAATCCTTCGAGCCCAATCTGGTGCGGGGCGCCGTCTGCTCGCTGCTTGCGGCTGAAAAGATGCACCGCGACGGTTTCCGCGTGGCGCTGTGTGGGGAGGGGGCGGACGAACTTTTCTGCGGTTACCCGCCGCTCGAGGTGGCCTTTCATCAGAGCGATGCCGATGGCAGGCCGGTGCGGGACGAATGCCTTGACTTGATGCACCGCGTCAGCCTGCAGCGCGTCGATCGCTGCTCGATGCGCCACCAGGTGGAAACCCGCGAGCCGTTCCTTGACCCTTCAGTGGTCAAATATGCGTTGAATGTCGATGCGGCTGCATTGGTGCGCGAGGTTGATGGCCAGCCGCGCGGGAAGGCCGCTCTGCGCGATCTTTATGATCTCCACCCCGACAGGTTGCCCGCAGCCATCCGTGACAGAACGAAGGTGCCGTTTGGCGAAGGAGCCGGGCTCGACGTGACGCCGCAAGATTCTGGCTGGAAGGCTCGTTTCGGCGAGGCGATCACCGACACGGAGTTGCGCGACGGCCAGCAGCAATTCGAAGGTTTCAACCTGCAGTCCAAGGAGGAGCTTTTTTACATTCGCAAGCTCGCGCAGGCGATGGACATAACGCGCGTGCCGCACCTGCGGGATCGCGCGTGGATTTCCTTCCCCGTGCTGCAAAACCTCCAAAAACTGAAGGCTTTTGCGCACTTTAGCCTCTAGTTCTCCTTACAGTTAACGCCACATTAAACGGCCGTCCTTACGCTGTTGCGACCGGCAGGCCAGCCGGCTGGAACGGCCTTATGACGGCTTTGCCTTTCAAGCTGAGGCAGATGCTTGCGTGCAGACCAGGGCAATCGAAGCCCGGGTTCGCGCGCTGCCGCACCCTTGCATCTATAGCGTTGCTTGCCGTGCTGGCGCTCGCGCCCGTCAAGTCCGCGCGTGCGGATGATCCGATCAAAGGCGAGGTAAAGGCCGTCGCCGATGGCGGCTTTGTGCGGCTGATGTTTCAGTTCGACGAGGCGGTGGAAGCAACGTCGCGCGTCTCCGGATCGATCATCATCGTCAGCTTCAATAAGCCGGTGTCGGTTGCTGTCGAGCGCCTCAGTGTCAACGCCCCCGGAGTCATCAGTGCCGCGCGACGCGACCCCGACGGCAGTGCGATCCGCATCGCGCTGACGCAGAAAGTCAAAGTCAATACGATCGCCGCAGCCGAGCGTCTTTATGTCGATCTCTTGCCGGAAACCTGGTCGGGTCCGATGCCCGGCCTGCCGCAGGAAGTGATTGACGAGCTTGTGCGGCGTGCACGCGATGCCGAACGCCAGTTGCACAAGCAGCAAGCCGCAGAGCGGAACAAGAAGCCGCCGCTCGTGCGTGTCAAAGTTGCGACCCAGCCCACCTTCGTCCGCTATGTATTCGCAATGCCGGGTACGGTGAATGTGGTTCCCGAGCGCGCTGACGGCAGACTTACCCTTAATTTTGATCAGCAGGTCAATTGGGATATGGCCGACGCGAAGGCCACATTGCCGCCGACCTTGAAATCAGTTGAAGCGGAGATTGAGCTCGACTCCGTTGCCGTTGTTTTTACCCTCAATGGCACGCCCGAGGTCCGAGCCTTCCGGGAAGATCGCAATATCATCGTCGACATCGGTCTCGATGGCGCCAAGCCGAAGCAGGCTGAAGCGGGCGCGGCACCTAAACAGGCGACACCTTCGAATGGGTCGCCGGCAATATCGCCGCCACAAACGATGCTTACGAAGGATGCGGTATCGCCTGCGGCGAAATCTGCCACGCCGGCGAAAGCAGACAGTGCAGTCGCGCCCCGGGTTGCTGCGCCCCCGGCAGCGCCGCCGTCGGCTCCCGTGACAGCAAAAGGAGCCGCGCATTCGCAGGCCGCTGAAGCGCCGGCCGCGCAACAGCAAGCCGCAGCTCCCGAACCTCCGCCTGCCGCACCGGCGGCACAGCCCGCGCCACCAGCGAACAAAACCGCCGAGTCTGCGCCAGCGCCTGTCGCAGAGCCGCCCGCGTCTACACCGTCACCCGCAGCGCCGGCAGCAACTCCCGCAGCAGTTGAATCCCCAAAGGTACCTCCGACTCCGGCCGCGAATGCCGAGGCCGGGCGGCCCGCGCCCAATCCAAAGGCGACGGTTGTGGCGGGCGTGCATCAATCGGGCAATAGTCTGCGCGTCGAATTTCCATTTGCAGTGGCAACGCCGGCTGCGATCTTCTATCGCGCGGACACTTTGTGGCTCGTCTTCGACAGCGCCGCGCCGATAGATCTCTCTGCGCTTCACAACGACAACGAAAGTGGTGTGCGGGAAGCCGCGTTGGAGCGCGCGGACGATGGCGCGGCGATTGTCCGCGTCAAACTTTCGCGCCCGCGTACTGCCAGCGTCGTAGCCGATGGCCCGAGCTGGATCGTCAATATTGCCGATGTGGCAACGTCGCCCACCCATCCACTCGGCATCGCCCGCAGCGTTGCCGGCAAGAACCGCGCGAGCATCGCCATACCGCTCGATGGTCCGCGAGCAATTCACAATATCAAGGACGCGGAGGTCGGCGACCGGCTGATGGTGGTTACGGCGCTCGCGCCGGCGCGCGGGTTCCTTAAAGTTCAGGATTTTGTGGAATTGCGCGCGTTGCCATCGGTGCATGGGGTCGTCGTACAGCCGATCGCCGATGACATTACAGCGGAGCTGAGCACTGACAAGATCACGATCAGCCGGCCGGAAGGACTTTCATTGTCGGCGACCTCGCTCGGCCAGCAGCAAGTCTCGATCAGTTTTCGCGCCTACACTTTCGACACGCAGCTTTGGGGCTTCGATCGGGACTCGCCGTTCAATGCAAGACAATCTGAGTTGATTGGCCTTGCCGCGGGCGCGCCTTTGACGAAGCGCCGGCAGGCGAGGCTCAACCTGGCGCGTTTCTATCTCGCGAAGGATATGGCGCCGGAAGCCAAGGCCGTGCTCGATGTCGCGCTCTCCGATCAGCGCGGAACAGATGACGTGACAGGCAGCGTGCTGACCGCTGTTGCCGATGTCATGCTTGACCGTCCCGACGATGCGCTCAAGGAACTGGGCAAACCGCAGGTTGGCAATCAGCAGGATGCCCCGATCTGGCGAGCGATTGCGTATGCCCGCCAGGGGCGCTGGGCCGATGCGCGTGACATTTTCAAAACGGTGGGTGCGTCTATCGGTGCCTTGCCGATCGAACTGCAGCGGATGGCACTGAAGGAGGCGCTGCGTTCGGCCGTCGAGGTGCGCGACTTTAACAACGCGACCCGTGTTGCAAATGAATTCGAGACCGTTGGTGTGCCGCCGGAGCTTGAGCCGACGATCAATGTCCTCATTGGTCGCCTTTATGAGGGTCTGGGACGGAATGAGGATGCGCTCATCAGCTATCGTACCGCCGCAACATCGAGAGACCGGCGCGCCGCCGCGCAGGGGCGCTTGCGTGAGACGGTTCTTACATTTGCGACCGGCGGCATGGGGCGCAAGGACGTCATAAACGATCTCGAAACGCTTACCACGGTGTGGCGCGGAGATGAGACCGAAACCGAGGGCTTGAAGCTTCTGGCCCATCTCTACACCGAAGATGGCCGCTATCGCGACGCGTTTCACGTCATGCGGACCGCGCTGACTGCGCATCCCAATTCGGACATGACGCGCAAGATACAGGACGAGGCCGCCGCGACGTTCGAAAGTCTCTTTCTCGGCGGCAAGGGTGAGACGCTGCCACCGATCGAGGCGCTTGGCCTCTTTTATGATTTCCGCGAGTTGACGCCGATCGGGCGACGCGGCGACGAGATGATCCGGCGGCTTGCCGACCGTCTGGTGTCCGTCGATCTTCTCGATCAGGCTGCCGAACTGCTTCAGCATCAGGTAGACCACCGGCTACAAGGCGGTGCCCGCGCGCAGGTCGCGACGCGTCTTGCGGTCGTGTATCTCATGAACCGCAAGCCTGATCAGGCGCTCGCAACCTTGCAAGCGACGCGCGTCGCGGATCTGTCGAATGATTTACGCGACCAGCGCCTGCTGCTTGAGTTCGCGCGCGATGTCTAGCCTTGGCCGCCACGATTTGGCGCTTGAATTGATCACGAATATCAACAGCCACGAAGCAATCCGGCTCCGTTCGGATATCCTGTGGGCTGCCAAACGCTGGCGGGAAGCCGGCGAACAAATCGAGCTGCTCTACGGGGAGCGCTGGCGCGAATTTGCGCCTTTGAACGATACCGAAAGAGCTGACATTTTGCGCGCGGCGATCGGATATGCGCTCGGTGAGGAAACGATCGGCTTGGCGCGCCTGCGCGAAAAATATGGCGCCAAATTCAGCGACGGACCCGATCGCCGCGCGTTCGAGATCGTGAGCGCGCCAATCGGGACCAGCGGGGCCGACTTCCAGACGGTCGCCAAGAAGGTGGCGAGCGTCGATACACTCGATGCATTCCTGCGCGATCTGCGTACCCGTTATCCGGAATCGTCCGCGATCTCGCCGGGCGGCGCCTCCGGCAATACGCCTTCCGCGGAATCAGCGCCCGACAAGGCCAAGGGTCCGCAGACAAACGCAGCTCGGCCCGGCGAAGCTATGCCAAACGGGTCTCCAATTCGTGATGCAGGCTCGTCGCCATTGCCGCCGAAAGCGCCGGCCGGCGTGCCGGTGAAGCCGGACGCCGAGCCAACTGGCTCGATCCCGCGATTGCCAAGAATAGGCGCGCGGACACGGTAGCGGCAGACCGTCGGCGGTTATCCGCCGTAGCTCTGGATGAGCGACCCTGCGACTAGGCTCCAGCCGTCGACCAGAACGAAGAAGATCAGCTTGAAAGGCAATGACACCACCACGGGTGGCAGCATCATCATGCCCATGGACATCAGCACCGATGCAACCACGAGGTCGATAATCAGGAATGGCAGGAACAGCAGGAAGCCAATTTCAAACGCGCGCTTGAGTTCTGAAATCATGAATGCCGGAACCAGTACCCGCAAAGAGAGGTCTTCCGGTTTGGCTAGTTCGGCTTCCTTTGCCATGTCGACAAACAGTTTCAGATCCTTCTCGCGCACGTTCTTCTGCATGAACGCGCGCAGCGGCTGGGCGCCGCGCTCGAAGGCCTGTTCGGCGGTGATCTCGTTGGCAACCAGCGGCCGGATGCCGGTATCGTATGCGCGCTGAAGTGCCGGGCCCATGACGAAGGCGGTCAAAAACAGCGCCAGTGACACGATTACAGCATTCGGCGGCGCCGTCGCGGTGCCGAGCGCGGTGCGCAGCAGCGACAGCACCACCACGATGCGGGTGAATGACGTCATCATGACGAGGATGGACGGCGCGAGCGACAGCACCGTCAGCAGCGCGATCATCTGGATCACGCGCTCGGTCAGGCCATTGCCTTGCCCGAAATTGACGCTGATGTCCTGGGCGGCGGCTGGCGCCGTCGCGGAGAGGATCAGCCCCGCTACTCCGACCACCACCGTCACAAGACGGACACGGCGGTCGGAAGTGGATATCACGTCTTCCCTGGTGGACGGCCGAGCAAGCTGGCCATCTCCTCTTCGAGATTTTCGTAAAGATTTTTTCCCGGCGTTGCCGCGGGTTCGGCGCGCGGCTCTGCCTTGACGTCAAATTTTGGTTCCGCCCTGGCGTCGAACTTAGGCTCTACGCGGGCCTTAAGCTCGCGCGCGGGCCCGCGTGCCAAATCTGGCGCTTTTGTTGCCGTCATCGGTGTCGTGGCGAGCGGATCGGTCACGGGCGGGCGGCCTTCCGGGGAGGGCGCGCGGCGCAGCGCCGCCTCAAGCTGTTGCGCCATCTCTGCAAGATTGTGATCCGCCTGGGCCGGCGCGGCCGCGGGTTCATTTATTAGAACGCGCGGCGCTGGTTCGCTGCGCGCGACTGGCACGCCGACATCAGGGGGAGTGAGCCGCGTCGATAATTCGGCCGCAAGACCGGTCAGGCTGTCGGCAGGCCGGGCGCGCGCGCCGGGCTCGGCCGCAAGCCAAGGCTCTTCGGTTGCTGCTGAGCGGTAAGGACGTGGCGCCGGCGCAGGTTCGCCCGCCGGCTGCAACGGCCAGCCATTTTCGATATGCGCGGTCGCGCGCGCGGCAGGTTCGGCGGGGACCCGCGCTGGTTCTCGTGCAACCTCGCGTGCGCCGACCGCGCGCACGATATTCGGTTCCACCACGAGATCGGTGGGGCCGCCGATCATCAACAGATGCTCGATATTGTCGCGGCGGATGAGCACCAGGCGCCGTCGTCCATCGACGGTCGCTGCATCGATCACCGCCAGCCGCGGTTGACGCCCGCGTGTGGCATTGCCGAGTCGGTTTGCACCGAAACGACGCACGAGCCACGCCGTCAGCCCGATCAGCGCCAGCACAACAAGGAAAGCGACGAAGAAGCGCGCGGCTAGCGGCATTTCCGAGCCGAACAAGCTCTCGAACATCAAAGCGCTCCGTTCTTCGTGCTAGTGCCCCTACGCGGGGAATTGCCCGAATGGTTAACTGTACTCGGCACTATTTGCCGCCCTGAATACTAACAGAGCATTAACAAATAAAGTGGCATTTTGCGGTCGAGGCCAAATATGGACCTTTTTAGCTGAGATCGGCGCGACTGGCGACCTGCGTTCTGCGGCCTTTTTACCAGCCATTAACCATACACCCGGCAAAGTCTGCCTATCGCGACGATCCTGAGGATCAGGACGTCTTTGGGGGAGCAGGCCATGGCCATTGCGGACATTCCAATCCTGTCGATGCTGCGCACCCGACTTGACTGGGCGCAGGCGCGCCAGCGTGTCCTGGCCGAAAACGTCGCTAATTCGGATACGCCAAAATACCGCGCGCACGATCTCGCGCCCTTGAAGTTCGAAGACCATCCGCTCGCCAGCCCGGGCACGGTATCCGTAGTGCCTCTCACGCGCACCGCGGATAGCCATATTGCGGGCGTCGGCTTGAGCCAATCGCCTTATCGCGCGGCGAACGCGCGCGATTTCGAAGTTCGTCCCGCTGGCAATGCGGTGAATCTCGAAGAAGAGATGATGAAGGTTGCGGCCAACCAAATGGATTTCCAGACGGCGACCGCGCTTTACACGCGCAGTCTCAATCTCATCAAGACTGCGCTCGGCAAGCGCTAGGCCGGCCGGAGGAGGGCAACGGTGGATTTCATCAAGACACTTACGATCGCGGCATCCGGCTTGCGCGCTCAGGCCGGCCGAATGCGAGTCATTTCGGAAAACATTGCCAATGCGGATTCGACGCCGCAACGTCAAGGCGCCGATCCCTATCGCCGCAAGATTCCGACATTTCGCAGCGAACTCGATCGATCGCTCGACGCGCAAGTGGTCGAACTTGGCAAAGTGCAGACCGACACTTCGGCATTCCGCCTGAAATACGAACCCGGCCATCCCGCGGCCGACAGCAACGGCAACGTTAAATATCCCAACGTGAATCCATTGGTGGAAATGACGGACATGCGTGATGCCCAACGGTCATATGAAGCCAATATCAACGTCATCAGCGCCACACGGCGCATGATCCAGCGCACCATCGACATCCTCAAAGCCTGAAAGGCGTAAATCAACATGGCCTCACCGCTCGCCGCAGCCAGCGCCTATGCCAGCGTCGCACGCATTGCGTCCGATGCGTCTTCAGTTGGTCTTGGTCGCCAACCCGCCGCCGATGCCAGCGGCGAGGGGAGCTTCGCGTCCGTGCTCAAGGAGGCAATCGGTTCGGTTGCTGAAATGGGCCGCAAGTCCGACGCGCAGACCCGTGCGGCGGCCAACGGGAAAGCCAATATCGTTGATGTCGTCACGGCGGTTTCCGAGACTGAAGTCGCAATCGATGCTGTCGTCGCCGTGCGCGACCGCGTCATCGCGGCCTACGAAGACATCATGAAGATGCCGATCTAGGTATTCAGCAATTATGACCGGTCCCGAAGTTCTCGACGTATCCCGCGACGCAATCTACACGCTCATCGTCGTCGCCAGCCCGGTGATGCTGGTCGGGCTTGCGGTCGGCGTCGCCATCTCGCTTTTGCAGGCTCTTACGCAAATCCAGGAAATGACGATCGCCTTTGTTCCAAAAATATTGGCGATCTTCATTTCGTTGCTCATCGCGCTCCCGTTTATGGCTGAAAAAATGCATGCCGAAATGTTGCGGATTGCCGCGCGTATCGTAAGCGGCTAGCCGCGGACAGGCCGATGCGGATCGATATTTCATTTTTGCCGGCCCTCGCGACCGCCTTCCTGCTCACTTTCGCCCGCGTGGGCGCCATGGTCATGCTGTTGCCGGGAGTGGGCGAGTTGAGCGTGCCATCGCGCGTGCGTCTGACGATCGCGCTGGCGCTCACTGCCATCCTGCTTCCGGCTCACCAGAAGGCCTATGTAGTCGATCTCAAGACGTTCGGGCCGGTGCTCATATTGCTGTTCCAGGAACTTATCGTTGGAGCGGTCCTCGGTCTCACGGCCCGGCTCGCGATATCTGCGTTGCAAATCACCGGCTCTGTCGTCGCACAGCAAATGGGTTTGGGCTTCGTCACCGCAGTCGATCCCACCCAAAATCAGCAGGGTCTTCTCGTCGGAAATTTCTTGACGGTCCTTGGCGTCGCGCTGGTGTTTGCCACCGACCTGCACCACCTCGTCATTGCAGCAATGAATGACAGCTATACGATTTTCCAGCCGGGCGAGCTGCCCCTCATGGGCGATGCGGCGCAACACGTGACGCGCGTCATCGCCACCGCGTTTCGCATCGGAATCCAGCTCTCGGCGCCATTTCTGGTCTTTGGCTTGCTGTTCAATTTCGGCCTGGGCATTTTGTCACGGCTCATGCCGCAAATGCAGGTCTTTTTCATCGGCCTTCCACTTTCAATTCTGCTCGGACTGCTTCTGCTCCTGTTGGTCATCGGGGCAATGATGGGGACGTTCGTGGGCTATCTCGAAGGCGTTCTCACCGAACTTGCGCCGCACGGCTGAACCGGAGCACGCATGGCGGAAGAATCAGGCGATGCCGATAAAACAGAAGAACCGACCCAAAAGCGCCTTGAAAAAGCTCTCAAGCGCGGCGATGTGGTCAAGAGCCAGGAGGTCAACACCTGGTTTGTGATTGCCGGTGCTGCGCTCGTGCTGATGGCGTTCTCGGGCACGATGGGAAGAGATCTGACCACGACGATGCGGGGGCTGATCGCCAATTCCTACGACATCAGCGTCGATGGACCTGCCTTGCCGCGGCTATTTCAGAAAATCGGCAGCGAGATGATCGCGGCCGTGGCTATTCCTTTTCTGATTTTGATGCTGGCTGCGCTCGGCGGCAACATCATCCAGCACCGTCTCGTCTGGACCTTCGAAGTGCTTGCGCCAAAGCTTTCCAAAATATCGCCGGCCGCCGGGTTCAAGCGGCTGTTTTCCAAGCAGGCACTTGCCAATCTCGGCAAGGGGCTCATCAAGCTCTTGCTGGTCGGCAGTGTACTCACTGCCCTGATGTGGCCGGAGCGCGGGCGGCTGGAAGCGCTCACGCGCAGCGAGCCGACTGTGATCATACCGCTTTGCCTGTCCCTAGCGCTCAAGCTGCTGGGCAGCGTTGTCGCGATGCTCGCGGTGGTGGCTGCTGCCGACTACCTCTTCCAGTACCGGCAATGGTACGAGCGCCAGAAAATGTCGCTGCGGGAATTGAAGGACGAGTTCAAGCAGACAGAAGGCGATCCGGCCATCAAAGGCAGGATGAAGCAGGTGCGCCAGATCCGCATGCGTCGCCGCATGATGGCTGCGGTCCCGAAAGCCACGGTGGTCATCACGAACCCGACCCACTACGCGATCGCACTTGAGTATGAACGCGGAATGGATGCGCCCATTTGCGTGGCCAAAGGCGTCAACTCCATCGCGCTGAAAATCAGGGAGGTTGCCGGCAAGCACTCGGTTCCGATCGTCGAGAACCCGCCGCTGGCCCGCGCGCTCCACGCCACGGTTCAAATTGACCAGCAAATCCCGCCCGAGCACTATAAGGCTGTCGCCGAGGTGATTGGCTACGTCATGCGGCTGCGCCGCATGGTGTCGGCCAGGCGATGACAGGGACCGATTATCCAATGGCCGCCGAGGCCGGCACTTGCGCCGATAGGGCGCCTTAAGGCACTCAGGGTCTATGGCAAGTCACGATCCGGCAGCGCCGACGCAAGCGCGCGACCGTGCCGAAGGGCACGAACGCAAGGCCTATGACAAAAGCCAGGATGCGCCCGCCGGGTCGATCAGCAAGGTGTTGCTGGTTGCGGGGGTCCTGGTTGGGGCTGCTGGCGGCCTGATCTATGTCGGCCGCGATTACGTGGAAGCCTACGTGCTGATGTTGCTGGCCGCATTGGGGACCATCGGGGTCTTCGCCCTTTTTGCAACCGCATCGGGAATCATGAGGTTTGCGGGCCGGGAGCAAGGCAACCCACTACTCAAGGCCGTGGTCGACGGCGCCTTCGACGGCATCCTGGTCACCGACCAGTCGGGCCGCGTGCTCTATGCCAACGCAACCTACCTCGATCTCATCGGTGTAATGGATGTCCAGGATGTGCGGCCGATCGAACGGGTCTTTATTGGCGATCCGGACGTTTCCAAATCGATCTATCGGCTTCTCAAGGCCGCGCGCGAAGGCCGCCGGCTGCAAGAGGAAGTTCGAATTACCGGAACGGCGGGAGACAGCGGCCGTTGGCTGCGCATGCGCGTGCGTCCGCTCGGCGAAAATCGGCGCGATGCGCGGCTCACGGTGTGGTCGATCGCCGACGTCACGCGCGACCGCGAGCGGCAGGAAAACGTCTTCCAGGAACTGCAGCACGCCATCGACTACCTTGATCATGCGCCGGCCGGCTTTTTTTCGGTCGATGCCGCCGGTGACATTGTTTATCTGAACGCCACGCTCGCGGCCTGGCTCGATCATGACCTCGCCCAGGTGGGCGCCGGGTCACTCAAGGTCGGCGATATTGTCGCGGGTGAAGGTGCGGCGCTGCTGACAACATTCAGCGCGGCGCCGGGCGAAGTGAAGACGGAAGTCCTCGACCTCGATCTCAGGACCCGTGGCGGCAAACCGGTCCCGGTGCGCCTGTTCCACAAGGTCGCATTTGGCGCCGACGGGACGCCAGGTACCTCGCGCACGCTGGTTCTCAACCGCGCAAAAGATGAAGGCAGCGACCCGCAACGCGCTGCGGAAGTGCGCTTCATGCGTTTCTTCCAGAATACGCCAATGGCGATTGCCACGGTCGACAAGACAGGTCGTATCGCGCGCAGCAATGCTCGCTTTGCCAGCGCGTTCGAGGGGCTGCTCAAGAACAACGACCGCTCGATCCTTTCGGTTATCGTCGAACGCGATCGACCGGTGCTTGAAGCGGCAATCCGAAAGGCCGCGGAAGGGCAGAGCGATATTGCGCCGGTTGAAGCTTCGTTGACCGGAAGCGCCGACCGGTGGGCCAACTTCTTCGTCATTGCGGTCGAGGAGGAGGACCGTGATGGCGAGGCGGCGATTGTATACGCGCTGGAGACAACCGCGCAGCGCACACTTGAAAATCGCGTCCAGCAACAGCAGAAGATGGAGTCGGTCGGCCAGCTGGCAGGCGGCATCGCCCACGATTTCAACAATGTTCTCTCTGCCATCATGATGGCGACCGACTTCTTGTTGAACGCGCACAAGCCGACTGATCCATCGTTCAAGGACATCATGCAGATCAAGCAAAACGCCAATCGCGCGGCCGCTCTCGTGCGGCAGCTGTTGGCGTTTTCGCGCAAACAGACCTTGCGTCCGCAGGTACTCGACCTCGCAGAAACCTTGAGCGACCTCGGCATGCTGCTCAAGCAACTCATCGGCGAGAAAGTTTCGCTGGATATTGTGCACGGGCGCGATCTTTGGCCGGTGAAGGTCGATATTTCGCAGTTCGAACAGGTCATCGTCAATCTGGCGGTCAATGCCCGCGACGCTATGCTGGATGGCGGCAAACTCACCGTTCGTACGAGCAACGTCCCGGCCGATGAATGCGCCAAATTCGCCTACAAAGGCATGCCCAAGGCAAATTACGTGCTGGTCGAAGTCAGTGATACCGGGACCGGCATTCCTTCCGACATTATCGATAAAATCTTCGAGCCGTTTTTCACGACCAAGGACGTTGGCAAGGGGACCGGGCTTGGTCTTTCGACCGTCTACGGGATCGTGAAACAGACCGGCGGGTTTATCTACGCCGAACTCTGAACCGGGGCGGACATCTTTTCATATATTCCTCCCTCGGTACGTTCCCGGAGCCGAAGAGGCGCTCGCGCAAATTCCTGCAGCGGACGCACCAGCCATTGCGGGCGCCCTGTCGGCCGCGGACACGCTGGCGCGTGCTGCCGCGGCCGACCTGACCGGTCAGGGGACAATCCTCCTGGTCGAGGACGAGGAAGGATTGCGCGCGCTGAATGCACGTGGACTATCGTCGCGCGGATATACAGTGCTGGAAGCCGGTAATGGCGTCGAGGCGATCGAGGCCTTCGACAAACACGGCCACGTCGATCTCGTGGTATCAGATGTGGTGATGCCGGAAATGGACGGGCCGACGCTGCTGAAGGAGCTGCGCCGGCGCGATCCAAACGTAAGGATTATTTTCGTGTCCGGCTACGCCGAAGAAGCCTTCAGCAAGAACCTGCCTGACCAGGAACAGTACGCGTTCCTGGCCAAGCCATTTACACTGAAGCAACTGGTCGCCGAAGTGAAGAAAACCATTGTCCAGTAGCGAGGCCTAGACGCGACCGGTCAACGCCAGAACCAACACCACAATCAACAACACGCCAACGATACCCGAGGGGCCGTAACCCCAACCGGAACTATAGCCCCAGCGCGGGAATGCGCCGATCAGCGCCAGGATCAGCAGAACAACGAGAATTGTACCGAGCATTTTGCGCCCCAGGAGTTGGTGTTGCAGCCGAGGACATGGCCGCGTTCGGCAAAATAACGGTTTGATGGTCGCTTGGTTCCCGCGCTCCAGCCTCGTTCGATCGAACGCCAATCAATGACAGGATGAGGCGAGGCGCGTTTTGTCGAACACAATCAAAGGCAGGCGGCACACAAATCCACCGGCATTGAACTGCGCTTGCGGCGCCTGAAAATAGTCTCGCTCCCGGGCGGGGCCAGTTGGGCTGATGTTAATATCGGTGTTCTCCAGCGCAATCGCCGATCGTGCTGGTTCGACAGGCACGGGTTTTGCCGCCACAACCGTTCCGAGAGCAAAAAGCACCGCGATGGCTGTCAGCCCTTTCATTGGCAAATGTCCTTGATCGCCACGTCAGCCAACAGCGCCAAGGGGATACCTGTTCCGCGCTCGTCATAATATCTGCGTGATCGAGGCTACCTGCATGAATTGACGCAAGTTTGCCCGTTTCGGCGCTGTTGCCGCGCCGGCGCGCCCCTTACAAATGGCGCCGGGGATGCATATTGTCTTGCCGCCGATGAGCCGGGGAGAACAGGCATGATTGCCCGCCGTTTTATGGTTGCGATTGCCGCGATCGCGACCGTATCGTTGCTTTTAGTGGCCGATGCGAATGCGCGCGCCGGTGGTGGTTTCTCCGGCGGAAGCCGAGGAATGCGGACGTTCTCGGCGCCGCCTGTCACGCGAACGGCACCCAATGCGGCTAGCCCGATTCAGCGCAGTGTGACCCAGCCCGGAAGCATAGGGACAATTGGCCAGGCATCACGGCCCGGCCTGTTCGGCGGCGGTCTTTTTGGCGGGCTTGCGGCCGGCTTCCTCGGTGCAGGTCTCTTCGGTCTTCTGTTCGGGCATGGTTTTTTTGGTGGCATGGGTGGCTTCGCTTCGCTGCTTGGCCTGATGCTGCAGATCGGGCTCGTCGTTATCGTCGCGCGCCTGTTGTTTGCCTGGTGGCAGCGCCGCAGTGAACCGGCGTATGCGGCTGCGCATCCGGCGACTGGACATGCCTATAATGGTCTCGGCGGCATGTTCGCGGCCAATCCGCCCGCCGGCGAACCGCTCACGATCGGAAAATCGGAATACGACGCGTTCGAACGTTTGCTTGGCGACGTGCAAGCCGCTTATTCGGCCGAGGATCTCAACGCGCTGCGTGCAAAAGTGACACCGGAAATGCTGTCATATTTTTCCGAACAGCTCTCCGAAAATGCGAGCCGTGGTGTCATCAACAAGATTAGCAGTGTAAAGCTCGAACAGGGCGACCTGGCAGAGGCCTGGCGCGAAGGCGGGGTCGACTACGCAACGGTCGCCATGCGGTTCTCTCTTGTCGATCAAATGGTCGATCGAACGAGCGGACGAACCGTCGAGGGCGGCACGCCGGACCAAGTCACAGAGCTATGGACGTTCATGCGCGCTCGCGGCGGTAGTTGGCTGCTGTCGGCGATACAACAGTCCTGAAGGCTTCCGATCACGCATCGCTTGCGGCCGGCTCCGCCTTTTTAGCAGTGGCGTCACCGTTCGCATCGCTCTTCGGAGCACGCGCAGCCTGCACGCGCTCGTCGAGCCAGTTTTTAAATTTCACACCAACCTGCTGGGGCTTGCGCCATATCACGTGGCACTGCCGCCGCGCCGCGCCGTTGCCCGCCAGCAATAACAGAAAATTATCGGGAATTATTTCCAGAGTCGTGGACATTGATGCGAGCGCCCCTGTCCGAGACGTCCGACAGCGCGCAGTCATACAGTTCTCCGCTATCGAGCACCAGCCGCGCGTCGACACGCATGCGGTGGCGTCTGGCTTTTCGCTTATCTCCGCGCATGCTTTCTCGCCACAGCAGCTTTTGGGTGGCGCTCCGCCTTTTCACATTCTGTTAAGGCTCGCGCCGAAGCCACCTCCGACACTAACGAGTTGCTGTTACGAATTCATAAAACGTTATCTGACGTAGGCAATGGCGCAGTGAGCCGTTGACCTTGCAGCGAAATCCGTCTATGTCGCCGCCCGCAACCTGGTTTTCGGCCTCATCTTGCTGTCACGCTCCCGGTTTTGGGCTGCGCCTCAAGTGAAATCCAAAACTTGGCTTGTGACCGCCGACGCGATGAGCGCGTGGGCGTTCAACAGGAAGCGTGAAAGGAACTCTTGATGCCCGTCGGAACTGTGAAGTTTTTCAATACCCAAAAAGGCTTCGGCTTCATTCAGCCGGATGACGGCTCGAAGGATGTGTTCGTGCACATCACGGCAGTCGAGCGTGCAGGACTACGCTCTCTGAACGAGGGCCAGAAGGTCAGCTTCGAAATCGTGACTGAGCGCGGCAAGCAGGCCGCCGGTAATTTGCAGCCGGTCTGATATCCACGACAGATTGCCTTGAAGCCCGGCGGCAACGCCGGGCTTTTTTATTTGTCCCGGGCTAGACTGTCGCACCAGCAGGCAGAGCGAGCACTGCATTGTCAGGGAGGACTGAAATGGACATCATCGCATGCGGATCACGGCCCTCGCGCCGAATGGGCGCGCCCAGTTTCACCGGGACGGTGTGGCAAGACCCGATCATCCAGGCGCCGGATCCCGCCCGCATACGGTCCGCATGGGTTCGCTTCGAGCCCGGCGCCCGAACCGCCTGGCATACTCACCCGCTCGGGCAAACACTCTGCATCACATCCGGTATCGGCAGGGTGCAAACCTGGGGTGGTCCTGTGCGTGAAATTCGCGCCGGGGACACTGTCTGGATTCCGCCCGGCGAGAAGCACTGGCACGGCGCCACGGCCGAACACGGGATGGAACATGTTGCCATGCAGGAAGCGCAAGCCGGTGAGCATGTGACCTGGCTCGAGCCGGTGAGCGACGCGCAATACTCCGGCAAATGATGATGTGCGACATCAACGTCGCGTGAACACCGGACTAGAGTTTCGTCGCCGGTGTTGTCCTCTCGCTGTGGTGGGGCAAGGTGCCTTCGCCAATACCGGGAGGTAAAAGGATGACGACTGTTCGAATTCGGTGCGCCGGTTGCGGCGTGTCTTGCGATCCTCTGTGTCGCGCCTGCGTGGGCGCAACAAGCAAATATGACTTTCTTTGTAACAAGCGTTGGCATGGGCAAAGGTGCAGACCTCGGCGGTCTCAGCGGCGCCGACAAGCACTGCCAGGAACTCGCTCAATCGGCAGGAGCAGGCGCCAAGACCTGGCACGCCTATTTGTCGACACAGGGCGCCGGTGCCGTGAATGCGCGCGACCGTATCGGCAAAGGTCCCTGGATGAATGCCAAGAGCGTCGTTGTTGCCACGAGTGTTGACGACTTGCACAGCGCCAACAACAAGCTCAACAAGCAGAATAACCTTTCGGAAAAGGGTGAGGTGATCAACGGGCGCGGTGACAAGCCGAACAAACATGACATTGTGACGGGCTCGACCGCAGACGGCAAAGCCTTTCCGCCTGACAAGGACATGACGTGCAGGAATTACACGAGCAGCACGCAAGGGTCGGTGATGCTTGGCCACAACGATCGCCAGGGTCTGGCCGATGATGAGCCGAACAGATCATGGAACTCATCGCATCCCTCGCGCGGCGCGGAAGGTGGCTGCTCGCAGGCCGACCTTGTCAGCACCGGTGGTGCCGGGTTGCTGTACTGTTTCGCAGTCAACTGATCAACTCAGGTTCGAACACCTCAAATCCGGCGCGGGCAACGCAGGGAATTTTCCTCCGTTGCCCGCGCTTTTTCGATTGCCCCTTGAAGTCGGCGCGGGAGGCGAGCCAAGCTCGCGATCACTCGGAACGACCGTCTACTTTGGAGTGATCGATGCGCTATCAGCTGTTCTATTGGCCGGAGATCCAGGGCCGCGGCGAATTGGTCCGGCTCGCGCTTGAAGATGCCGGCGCCTCCTATGACGACGTCGCGCGTAAAGCCGGCGGTATGAACCGCATGCTCGCGATGATGGAGGGGCGCGACAAACGTCCGCCATTTGCGCCGCCGTTCCTGAAAGCGGGCAATCTGGTGATCGCGCAGGTTGCCAATATTCTGTTTTATCTTGGGCCGCGCATGAAGCTCGCGCCGCGCGATGAAGCGAGCCGTCTCTGGCTGCACCAGTTGCAACTCACGGTGACCGACTTTGTGAAGGAAATTCACGATACCCACCATCCGGTCGGTTCAGGGCTCTACTATGAGGACCAGAAGCCGGAGGCCAAGCGCTATGCCGATAGTTTTCTCGACGAGCGCGCGCCGAAATATCTCGGCTACTTCGAGACCGTCCTGAAAAAGAGCGGCGGGCCTTACATACTCGGGCGAAAAGTGACCTATGCCGATTTGTCGATGTTTCAGCTGATCGAGGGGCTTCGTTACGCATTTCCGAAGGGGAGCAAGCACATTGAACGCACGGTGCCGGGCGTCGTTGACATCCGGGATAGGGTCGCGCAACGGCCCGGCATCAAGAAGTATCTCGATTCTGCGCGGCGCATCCCGTTCAATGAATCCGGGATATTCCGGAAATACCCGGAGTTGGATAGGTGAGGGGCGCTAACGGCGTCATGCCCGGGCTTGACCCGGGCATCCATGAGGTATGGCAGCATGCAAAATC
Source organism: uncultured Alphaproteobacteria bacterium (assembly GCA_963815055.1). Classification (GTDB taxonomy): domain Bacteria; phylum Pseudomonadota; class Alphaproteobacteria; order Rhizobiales; family Xanthobacteraceae; genus Pseudolabrys. Next base: position 45,029 of record CAWFEU010000009.1, read on the forward strand.
GTACGCCCGTCGTCGGGGATTGTCCTCATGGATTGCCGGGTCAAGCCCGGCAATGACAACTGAGCGGTTCGTGCGGTGAAAAAGCTCACCCGCGCGCTTCAAGCGCCTTGCCATTCGCGGTCACAGGCTTCGCCGAGACCAGCGTGAACGCGATGATGCATGGCTCGTCGCCCTTGTTTATCCAATTGTGGATAGTGCCGCGCTGCACCAGCACGTCGCCAGCCCGCAAATGAACGATGGTGCCGTCCAGATCCATGTCGATCTCGCCCGACATCACCACGGCATAGTCGATCGAGTCGGTGCGATGATTGCGCGGAGCGACGCCCGGTCCAAAACTGACAATGCGGAACACCGTTCCGCCCGGGATGGTGGTGCCGATCTTCCTACCAGAGGGGTCCACGTCGCCGTCGTTGTTCGCCGGAAATCCGTCGCTTGACCAGATGACGCTGTAAAGCGCGCCGGGGCGCTGCGAGACCACATTCTTCACGGTTTCATCGATCAGCACTTTGGCGCGGCCTTGATCGTCATGGCCGGTGACAACGCGTCGGATATTCAAACTCATCGATTTCACTCCCCTGGAATTCGTGCTGATAGATGGCAGTCTAGTCGACAGTCAGCGGTTTTTTGCCGGTCTCGTGCCAGAGCAGGAACAGGCCGGAGCCGACCACGATCGCTGAACCACCGAGCAGGGCGATGGTCGGCACATCGCCCCAGAATAAGAAGCCGAGTGCCGCCGACCACACCAGCGAGAAATAATAGAACGGACCGACTGCGGATGGCGGTGCCAATGACAATGAGCGCGTCCACCAATATTGGCCGACCCCGTTGATGACGCCGTTACAAATCATCGCCAGTGTGTCGGTCAGTGTCGGCGCGGTGAAAAAGAATGGCAGAGCGAGCGTGAAAAACAGCGTCAGGAAGATCATCTGATACATGGTGAGCGTTTCAGCGGACTCGGTCGTGGTCATGCCGCGCACGGCCGCGGTGACACTGCCGAACAGCACGGCATTGGCAAGCGCAAACAGCGCTCCCGTGCGAAAGCTGTCGGCGCCGGGCGCTGCCACCAGCACCACGCCGAGGAACCCCACCACCAGGGCGCAACCGCGCGCAACACCGATTTTTTCCTTCAGCCATAGCGCGGCGAACAGCGTTGCAAAAAGCGGTGATGAGAAGTTGATGGCGACCGCGCCCGCCAGCGGCATCAAGCCGAACGCAATGATGATGAGACTCTGGGCGGTGGCCTGGGTCGCGCTGCGTCCGAAGTGGTCGCGCAGGCGCCTGGTGCGCAACACCGCCACGCCGGTGCCGGGCAAGATCAGCGCCGCGCAGGTCACCAGCGAGGCGATCGCCCGGAAAAACAGCACTTCAACGAAGGAATAGTTCGCAACCTGCCATTTCGACAGCGCGCTGGAGAGCGCGAACATGACAGTGGCGCCCAGCATGAACAGTATGCCGAGCGGGATGCGGTCCGCGCGTATGCCCGTGCGTTGCTCAAGACTTTCAGAGGTCAAGGAAGGCCCCGGCGTATTGCCGCGTCTGCCTAGCATGGGCGAATACCGGCGGGCAGGGGCAAAATCGAATGGGAGGCTTGCTCGGCCGACGCCGCGCGGGCGTTATTTCGCCCGACGCTTGCCTTTCCGGAGCTGTGCGCGCACGCGGGCGAGGCGGGCCGCCCTGCGCTTGGTCAAGGCGCGCATCTCCCGTTGCTTGCGTGCCCGCCGCCGCCGACAACGGGTGCACCGGCAGCGCGAACGGCCGATAACATACTTGAGATAGTCATTACCGTAGTCATAGGTGATTTCCTGATCCGGCTTGATGTTGCGTATCGCGCGGATAAACACGCGCCCGCCATATGTATAGGTCTCTGCATTCGGATTGCAGGAGTGATTGGCGTAGCGCGCGACGTTGCTGCGCGGTGTGCCGTCGATGGTGATGCGGGGATTGATCTCGTAAAGGTAGCGATTGCCGCGCCGCTCGAGCTTTCCGGCTGCCTCGGCGTTGACGCGCGGGCCTTTATATTCGGCGATTTTCTCGCGCTTCTTGATGAGCCGGATTGCGAATAGGCCGAGGCCGGTAAACGAGCGGCCGACACGGAATGATCTTCGGGGCATTGATGAACTGGCAATGAGGAAGGAATGCGTTGCGGATGACAGATGAAACGTCGCGCGTCAATGTCGATCTCGCATGTGGCGCCGGATTGCCACGGTCGCGCGCCGCGATAGGACTATAAGCAAACTGCCGCGCGGCGCCGATCTGCAACTTGACGCAAAATTGCGGGCAGCCATTGAGTTGCCGCTTTGAGTTTGTCGGACGCCCTATCGTCCTAGTGGAGATGCTGTCCGGCCCAGGCGAGGAGCGCGTTGAATTGGTCCGGGTAGAGCAAAAAATAAATGATGAGCGCGACCGGGGCCAGCATGAACATGGAGTCTCGCATGGAGCTTCCCTCTGCGAATACATTTTCAGCCAATGTTGGCATTTCGGCGCTAACCGCCAGATGGCGTCAATAACGGCGGCGTAAAAAAACTGGGTGAGCACGAAAAACGAAATCACTCAGGTCAATTCCGGTATTTAGGTGCGCCTGTGTGTGCCTAACAGACGAAAAGTTCCCGGAAGTTCTGGAACATGTGGCTTCGAAATCACGCAACCGGAAATTCGTGCAAAGCACCTGCGGAAATTATTTTCGCGCTGCTGGGCCCGGCGTAAAGTTCGGATCGAGACGTCCGTGCATCAATTTTGGGGATGGACCGACGATCCCGGCAAGCGCGACCCTCCATGCCGTCAAGGACAACTGACTGGCAACCGCGCGCGAACCGGATTGAACGATAAGCGCTGCGTAGTCGACGAATCGGTCACTGGGGTAACTTGAGGCCGCCTGGGGTTGGCGGCCTCTTTATTTTCCGTCGCACCGGGAATGGCGCTCCCGGCGGGAACCTCATAGAAACAACACAAGCCGTTTCGGCTGGATGTTGATGGGGTCGGCCTTGGGCGCGGGCTCGGCGAGAGCCGCTATCCTGCTGTGTGCTTTAGCGGTAGCCGCAATGTGGTCGAGCGCCGCCTGCGCGGCCGGCGCGGCCTACGCCGTTGATACGGCCGAGGTCAGCGAACCTGGCGCCTGCAAGGTCGAATCCTGGATGTCGGCCGCGGACAACCACGATTTTTTTGCGGCAACCACGCCGACCTGCGTGGTCAATATGTTTCGGCCGGTTGAGTTGAGTGCGCAGCTTGCGCGCGCGCGCGCCGACGGGGAGTGGTCGACCGGAGCCATCCCGAAATTCAAGACCAATCTGGTACCGACTGCGATCGGCAGCTGGGGCGTCGCCGTCACGGGCGCGGCCGTTTATGATTTTACGGCGCAGCGCAACTCCGCGCTGTTTGCCACCATTCCGGCGACGTTGCGGTTGTCGAATGTGGTGCGCATCAATCTCAATGGTGGCTGGGAGTGGGATCGCGTCGCCGACCGGCACTATCTCACCTATGGCGCGGGCGTTGACTGGCGCACGCCCGACAATGTCTGGACACTGACTGCGGAAGTTTTCGGCCAGCTGGGTGCGCAGCAGGATCCCGTCGGCGTGACCGAGCCGCGTTTCCAGATCGGATTGCGCTGGCGGCCGGTCGATGATTTCAACGTCGATCTGATCTACGGCCGCAATATCTACGGCGAAAACGCCAACTGGATCACGCTCGCCACGGTCGTGCGATTTCACGTCGGGAAGTAGCGCGACAGCTTGAAGCCACATGGTCGCCGATCCATGATAGGCCATGGCTCCGCATCAAGAGCGCTGGCCCGAGCTGTCTTATGTCGCATGGAAAGACACGCGCGATACGCTGCATCTGTGGACGCAGGCTGTCGGCAAGATCCGCCTTGCGCTGACGCCCTGGCAAAACCATTCCTGGCATGTCGCGCTCTATGTCACGGCGCGCGGGCTGACCACCTCACCACTTCCCTGTCGCGACGGCAGTTTTCAGATCGACTTTGACTTCATCGATCACGTCCTCTGGATGAGGACAAGCGAAGGGCATTCCCGCCAGGTCATGCTCAAGCCGATGAGTGTCGCGGAATTCTACGAGGCGCTGATGATCGCATTACGTGAGCTGGGCATTGACGTGCGCATCACGACCATGCCGTGCGAAATCGCCGAATGCATTCCGTTTGAGCAGGACACCCGGCATGCGGCCTATGACGCCCACTATGCCAATCGGTTCTGGCGCGTGCTGCTCGCCGCGCACGAAGTGTTCGCCCGGTTTCGCACCGGCTTTCTGGGCAAGACGAGCCCCGTGCATTTTTTCTGGGGCAGTTTTGACCTCGCCGTGACGCGCTTCTCCGGTCGCCGCGCGCCGCGACATCCCGGTGGTGTCCCGCACTTGCCGAATTCGGTGGCACAGGAGGCCTATTCGCACGAGGTCTCGAGCGCCGGCTTCTGGCCCGGTGGTGGCGGGCCGATCGATTACGCGGCGTTTTATTCCTATGCCTACCCGGCGCCGGACGGCTTTGCGGCCGCGAATGTGAAACCGGCGGACGCATTCTTCAGCAAGGAGTTGGGCGAATTCCTCTTGCCATATGATGCCGTGCGCACGGCGCGCGATCCCGATGCGGCGCTCATGGAATTTCTGCAAAGCACATACGATGCCGCGGCAGACCTGGCAAAATGGGATCGCACGGCGCTCGACTGCGCGTATGGAGTGCCAAACCGGCCGCGGCCGGTTTAAGCGGCGCGGTGTCTACGGCAGCTCGGCCACCAGTTTTGCATACTCCTCCATCGGCCATGCCCGGGCGGTGCGGCTGCGCACGTTGCCCTGGCTGCCGAGTGCAAGCGCGAACTTGGCCATGTTGTCGCCGTTCGCCGTTTCGGCGATGACGAGGAGATCGGAGTCGCCGGACGTCAGAAAAACCTGCTTGATCTCGACGCCGACCTTCTTGGCAAGATCGCGCGCCGCTTGTGCCCGCTTGGGCGCGTCCTTGATGTTGCGAATTCCCTGCTCGGTGAAGTTCAAAGACAATATGAAAATCATGATTGTCCTCCCTGGGGAGACGTTTGCCCCCGCATCGGCATTGTCCGGCAAAATACGGTGACCGGGCAAGGTGTATTGGCGATACCGCCCGCCAGCGATGGCGGTGTCTAGCCGCCGGCGATGATCTGGACCGGGATACCGCGCTTGATTGAGTTGCTGACGGCCGAGACGTCCCGCGCGCGTGCGATAACTGCGTCTACGTTGGCGTCTTCTTCGGAAGCGGCCACGGCAACCCGCATTTCGGCCTGCTTTGCGAGCAGGGGGCTACCCTCGAATGTGATGGTGACGCCCACCGTAATTGAAGCCAGGCGGATGCCCATATCGTGCGCAACGTAGCGCAAATCGTTGCAGAAGCAGCCACCGAGCGCGAGCCCGAGCAACTGGCCGCCGTTAAAGCCAAGGCCCATGCCGCCTGCTTCGCCGTCCGGGCGATCGACGACGATGGTGTGACCGTCGGCCCAGCCAACAGCGGCTTGCGTATCCGGGATACTGCGGAGTTGGACCGTCATTGTGGGCATGCGGCATCTCCTGACCGGGACAACTTGCGTACGGCTAAGCCTGCCTCATCCTGAGGAGGCCCGCAGGGCCGTCCCGAAGGATGAGGTGGCCAAGTACTCAGCAATCCCAAGTCGGATATATCCGACTTGGGTGGTTCGAGACGCGTCGCTAACGTGACGCTCCTCACCATGACGCCGGCTTAAGATGGGCTTTACTCCACCGTCACCAGTCCCACCTGATTGGCCAAACTGTTGGCGGTCACCGGATTTCCGTCCGGCGTCACATCCATGTTGCGCACGATGTCGCCGCCGCCGGGGATCGCCCAGCTCTGGAATTTTTCCGAAGCCGGATCGAAGCGCACGATGGTGTTCGGCCTGGCGCCGGATTCGTTGTACCAGAGCGCGCCTTTGGTGAAGACGATACCATAGGGCTCCGACTTCGGCCCGCTCGGCGATGGCCATTCCTTCACATTGCCGGTCTTGAGATCGAGCCGCCCCAGCATACCGCGCGGAAAATCGGTGTACCAGATGGTGTCGTCGTCGGAGAACGCGAGGCGGCGCGGACGCGCGGCGTCGTTCGGCAACCTGAATTCCTTGATTGCCATGCTCTGCGGATCAATGCTGGCGATCTTCGGCGCGCCGAATTCGACAAAATACGGCACGCCCTTCGAATTGATCATCAGTCCGTAAGGCCGCGATTTCGCGGTCGGCGGGGCGGCAAGCTTGATGTCGCCGTTCTTGGGATCGAGCCGGCCGACCATGTTGCCGCCCTGCACGGTGAACCACACCATGCCGTCGGGCGCGATATTGATCGTGTGCGGGTCCTTCGCGGACTTGTCGGGCAGCGGATATTCGGTGGTGACGCCGGTTTTCGGATCAAGCTTGCCGATCAGTCCGAGCGCGTTGCCGGTGAACCAGATATTACCGTCCTTGTCCTCGGCGAGCCCGTGCGGGCCGGTGTGCGGCGACTTCAGGGTGTATTCGCGGATCGCGCCCGTCTTCGGGTCGATGCGGCCGAGCTTGTTGGCAAGCTGGCCGGTCCACCAGATCGAGCCGTCTTTGGCCGCGCGCGGATCGTGTGGGCGTGATCCTTGCGTCGGCACATCCCACAGGTCGATGCGTGCCTTGACCGGCCCGGCGATGATGACTGCTGACGGGCGCGGTCGCTCGGGGAAATTCTTCATGAGGTATTCGGTCATCGCCGGCCATTCCTCGGGGGGAACCGGCGCATCGAAGTTCTGCATCATGCGCACGACCGTGAGCCAGCCTTGCGGCGTGTAGCCGACGCGGATGCGGTTGATGTCGTGGCAGAGGCCGCAAGTCTCGGTGAAGCGCTGCTTCATCGGCCCTTCCGGCCATTCCTTGGCGGTGTATTGGGCTTGCGTAGGCGTGGCTTGGATAAGCAGCGCGAGCAGGGCGGTACCGGCGAGCGGCGGAACGAGCTTTATCGGTATTGCAATTGTCATTGGCGTTCTCCCTGAGCGCGGCGTCTTGAGGCGCCTGTGTCCCGCGTTTGGGGGAGCATGGCGCAAATTTGATGTAGGCGCCAACGCCGGCCACGCGGCTGGGGGAGAACGGAGGTGCCCGGGTGGCATGCGAGTAACAGGTTGTATTAAAACGGTATACAACCCATTGACGGCCTATACGATTATTTGTATATTTATATGCGCGGCGATGCGATCAGGATTGTGATTTGGCTCGGTTTGAGCCGTCGCGATCTGCGTGTCATGCCGGAAAGCGTTCGGCGCCATATCGGCCAAGCGCTCTACACGGCGCAGCATGGCGAAACCGATCCGGCGGCGAAGAAGGCAAAACTGAGATGGCGAGGAAAGCAGCGATCAAACGAGGCAGCGGCAATGCGTTCGCGGACCTCGGTCTCCCCCATCCGGAGCAGGAATTGCTGAAGGCGCAGTTGACCTTACAAATTCACCGTATCGTCAAGGCGCGCAAGCTGACGCAGACGCAAGCAGGCGCCGTTCTTGGCATCAAGCAGCCGCACGTCTCGGCGCTGATGCGCAATCGTGCCGGCAATTTTTCGGTCGGGCGGCTGATGGAGTTTTTGACTGCGCTCGGGCAGGACGTGCGGATTACGGTGAGACCGACGCGGAGAGCGGTTGGGGAGATGGCGGTGGTGGGCTGAACTCTCCCTTGTCATGGCCGGGCTTGTCCCGGCCATCCACGCCTTCGGGCGCGCAGCTGTTAAAGACGTGGATGCCCGCGAGCGCGGGCATGACAGCGTGCGGTCTGGCGCAGATGTCCAACCGCGCCGGAAATTTTTCGGTCGGGCCAGTGAAGCCGATGTGGAGATGGTAGGTGAGCTGGAGGGGATAGCCGGGTGAACTTGTAAAATGGCGCTATCGCACCCTGCGATTTCTTCTGATAGTCCTCTTTTTCCGCAGAACAGAGATTTACGCCCATGAACGCCCCTGTCACGCCTCCTGCCGTTCCGCCTTACCATCACACGCCGCTGTTCCCGCTCGGCCCTGACAAGACGCCCTATCGCAAGCTCGATATTGGCGGGGTCAAGGTCGAGAAAGTGATGGGCAAGGAAATGCTGGTGGTGAGCCACGAGGCGCTGCGCGCGCTCAGTGAGGCCGCGTTCACCGACATCAATCATCTGCTGCGCCCGGCGCACCTGAAGCAGCTGCGCAAGATCCTCGACGACCCGGAAGCGTCAGACAACGACAAGTTCGTCGCCTATGATTTCCTCAAGAACGCCAACATCGCGGCCGGCGGCGTGCTGCCGATGTGCCAGGACACCGGCACGGCGATCATCATGGGCAAGAAGGGCCGCATGGTCTTCACCGCCGGCGACGATGAGGCCGCGCTCGCGGAAGGCGCGCGCGATGCGTATCTCAAGCGAAACTTGCGCTATTCGCAGCTCGCGCCGATTTCCATGTTCGAGGAAAAGAACACCAAATCGAACATGCCGGCGCAGGTAGAGATTTATTCGGAAGGCGAGGACGCCTACAAACTGCTCTTCATCGCCAAAGGCGGCGGCTCTGCAAACAAGGCATTCCTGTTCCAGGCAACGCCATCAATTCTGACGCATGACCGCATGCTGGCGTTTCTGAAAGAGAAGGTGCTCACGCTCGGCACGGCGGCGTGCCCGCCGTATCATTTGGCGATTGTCATTGGCGGCACGAGTGCGGAGCTCACGATGAAGACCGTGAAGCTTGCCTCGACGAAATATCTTGACGAACTGCCGACCAAGGGCAGCGAGGACGGCCACGCATTCCGCGATCTTGAGATGGAGCAGGAAGTTCTCAAGATGACGCAGTCGACCGGAGTCGGCGCGCAGTTCGGCGGCAAATATTTTTGCCACGACGTGCGCGTGATCCGGCTGCCACGGCACGGCGCGTCATTGCCGATCGGGCTTGGCGTGTCTTGCGCCGCCGACCGCCAGGCGCTCGGCAAGATCACCAAGGACGGCGTGTTCCTCGAAGAGCTCGAGCATCATCCGGCGCAATATCTGCCGGAGATCGACCAGGAGAAACTGGGCGGGCAGGTGGTGAAGGTCGACCTGCGCAAGCCGATGAAGGAAATTCTGGCGCAGCTGTCGAAGTATCCGGTGAAAACGCGGCTGTCGCTCACCGGCACGATGATCGTGGCGCGCGATCTGGCGCATGCGAAATTGCGCGAGCGGCTGGAGGCCGGGAAAGGGCTGCCCGATTATTTCAAGAACCACCCGATCTATTACGCCGGTCCTGCGAAGACGCCCGTCGGGTATGCGTCGGGCGCGTTCGGCCCGACCACGGCGGGGCGTATGGACAGCTATATCGACCAGTTCCAGGCCGCCGGCGGCTCGATGATCTCACTCGCCAAAGGCAACCGCTCGGCGCAGGTGCGCGACGCGTGCAAGACGCACGGTGGCTTTTATCTCGCCTCGATCGGCGGCAGCGCGGCAAATCTCGCCGAACACTGCATCAAGAAAGTCGAGGTGCACGAATATCCCGAGCTCGGCATGGAAGCGATCTGGAAGATCGAGGTCGAAAACTTCCCGGCCTTCATTGTCATCGATGACAAGGGCAACGACTTCTTTAAAGAGCTCAACTTAGGTTGAGTAAGCGCCATCATTGATAGCCTGTCATGGCCGGGCTTGACCCGGCCATCCATGAGGCGGATCAACACCACGCGGATTTCCATAAGACTTTTTTCGGATGGGATTCTTCATGGATGCGCGGGTCAAGCCCGCGCATGACCATCGTTGACGCATCCGCGCGGGTCCAAATTCATTTGCGCGCAAACCAATTCGAAAAAATTCAGCGCGCTTCGCGCTTGCCAACTCACGCGCCGCCGTTCACGTTGGGGTCAACGACAACAAACGTGACGATCAAACTGGGGACTGAAACGCGGAATGCCCGACATCGATATCGACTTCAACGCGCCAAATCTTGGCTCGCGTATCGAGACACTCAACCAATACGAAATTGATCAGCTTCCCTTCGGCGTCATTCTGCTGAACCGCGAAGGCACTGTCCTTTATTACAGCGCAACCGAGGCGCGGCTTTCGGGTTACGGCAAAAGCCCGATTGGGCAGAACATGTTTGACATTTCAGCCTGCATGGGCAGCGACAATTTCCGCGGCCGCGTCACGCGTGCCATGGAACAAGGTCCGGTCGATCTTGAATTTGGCTGGCCCGGCGATTTCGGGGATCCGAAACGCGAGCTACGAATTCGCGTTCAATCGTCGCGCAGCGGAGGGGTGTGGATGTTCATCGAACGCGACTAGACGCGTTTAATGCGACGGCGAAATACCAGCCGTCTGCACTCAGCCGATCGCGGCCACCGTCACCATCAGCAATGAGATGCCGACATATTTCGCGGTCTGCGTCACATCCGGCAATTGATCGGCAAAGCCGACCAGCCAGAGCAGGCTTGCCACTGCGATGATGGAATATCTCACCGCCGGGATCGCGGTGTACTTCCTGAACGCCTTCAACATGACACTCCATTCCGCCGCGTCCCCCGGCCGTTCGCGGCATTCAACAAACTGGTGCAGTGCAATGTAACCTATTGCGCTGCAAAATGGCAAATCCGGCGACTTTCGGATGCTTTCAGACAACACGCGAGAGCGCTAAATGGCCCGGGAAATGCTGGCTTTTGCCACGAGTGCGGCACTGCGTTATGGCTCGGGGCGACGACCGCTCAGCACGCCATTTCCGAGCGGGCCGCCAGGGGAATGTCAGCGTCGAGACTGCCTCGGCCGTTTTCGAGCCGGTCCATGTGCGCGCGGAAATAGTTGAACACGTGCACGCGAATGGCTGACGACAGGTTGCAGCTATTGCGCGCGCCGTCGATTTTTCCAACCAGCGCTGACAGGCTGATATTTTCGCGACCAGCGATCTCGCGCAAGCCGTGCCAGAATTCGTTTTCAAGCGAGACGCTGGTCTTGTGTCCGTCAAGGACGATCGAACGTTTGATAACTGCGGTCTGCATGGTTTCCCCTCGCGCCGCCGAAAGTAACAGGCTTGCGGCGCCTCGAAATACAGTGGGCAACCTAGCGTTCGTCCGGCTGGAGTTATTGAGCGAGATCAACTCGGCCCCGAAATGCCCAGCGTGGCCCGCTCAGTCTTCCGGCGCGTTTCCGCGGCCTTTGGCCTGAGATTTCGTCTCGCGGATGGTGGTCTCGCACGTCAAGCACCGGAACATATCGAAATCGGCCAAATCCTCCCGTGACTTGCCGGCTTGCATCGAGATGCGGCAGACCGGGCAATGGCGGATGGCGGGGCGGCGGGATGTCGTCATTCGGAATTAATCGGCGGAGATGACGATCTGGACTTTGATCCAGATCAAGGCAGACCAAATCGCGCTGCCTTGGCCGGTCGCGGGGTCGTGCCGGGGGCTGATTTAGATCAAGGCGCCCCCGGATGTAGCGGTCAGACTTGCCAAATGTGGAAACCTGCCGCCCATGCCCCGTTCGACTGCGATCTGGAACTCGCCGTGATCGATCAGGACGGCCAGCATGCATTGGTGTTCCCGTGCAAGCGTATTCACGACGGCTGGATCAATTCGTCCACCAAGGAGCGGCTGGATGTGCGACCGACCCATTGGCGTCCTTGGACCGACAAGCGCTAGCGGCGCTATTTTGTCCGTCCGGGCGTTTTGGAGTCGCTGATTTTGGCTTCTTCCTCGGCCAGGAGCCGTAACAGGACCTGACGCCGCGCCTGATCGGTTTCGACGGCGAGTAGCCGGCGGTAGTGCTCGACATTCATATGGGCAACGGTTCGGTCCACGGTGTGGTCCCAGCTTCGGTCGGCTACCCAACTCTAATCCTGCCCGGAATTTATTCAACCGGCCCGCGAGTGGTGGCTGGGTCATAATTGCTGGCCTGTTAACGCAGTCCGGCGTTCGACCGCCTGGGGGCGGACCAAATTACCGCAGCGCGGCCGTGTGCGGCTGCGGGCCCAGCTTTCCGCCCGCATTTTTTGGCACCGCAACCAGGATGCAAAGCGTCACCAACGTGGCCGCCGCGGCCACCGAAAGGATCTTCGTCACGAACGCAGGCGTCATGGCTATCCTCCCCGATCGTATTGCCGTTCGCGAACGCGCAACATTCCGCGTTGTTCCGGCCGTGGCGGATTAAATTTCGTTTTGGGCATCCCGTTACCGCATAGCGTATGTCGCGCAGAGTCAGCCTTTCCGTCGTGCGCGGGACGATTTTCGTTTAAGCGGAATGATCGTGGCTGCTTTGCCGGCACTTCGACGCAAGGCTTCTTTCAGACTGGCCGGGCGTCCATGCTTCTTCAAAAGATCATCGAAAGCTTCGTCGGCGAGTTCCTGGAATGACTTCATGCTCTCGGCCGCGAGCACCTGAAGTTCCTGCCAGGTCTCTTTGTGAAATTGCACGCGTTTGCCGATCATGGATTCCCGGCCAGAAAATTTTTGCGAATAATTTTTTCGAACGCTCATTGACGTGAGAGGGAAACACGCTCGTTCAGCAATTCGTTAGCGCTTGGGCTTCGGTTCGTCATTTGTGGCTGGCGTTTCGTAGCTGACATCCAGTTGGCTGTTGCGCTCCGCCTGATCGGCCAATCGCAAATAGGCGCGCGCCAGGTGTTCGAATTCAGCTTTTCTTTTAAGATCGCTTTCAACCTGCGCTTTTGCGCGGAATTCGACCGCCTTGTTGCGATAGTTATCCCCCGCAGTCATTGCCCGACCTTTATCAAAGCGCACAACGCCCCTACGCGTAACCGCAGCCCGGTAAATTCGTTCCTGCAAAACGAAGCTTCTCGATCGTCAGTCAGGCCGGCTCGCCGCCGAAATCACCGAAACCATTACGCAGGATGGGCTCGTAGCTCACGTCATTCTGAGCGTTTCGGTCAGCCTGCTCCGCAAGCCTGACGTAGCATTGCGCCAAGTGCCCTAATTCCGCGCGCAGTTGCGTGCTTTCTTCCGTTCTGGCCCGGGCGCGGAATCGCGCTGCAAGTGTCCGGTACTGCGTGGCAGGGGTCATTGGCTCAATTTTATAACTCTGTGTCTTTTGAATTTTATAACTCTGTGTCTTTTGACACAGGCGAAACGCCGGAAGCCGCCAAGCGTTCCCGACGATCAGGCATTAGATTGCTGATAATTCACAGGAAAGTTCCGCGCGCCGATGCGGGGCGCGCCAGCCATTTGCGCGGCGGACCTAGCTCTTCCACTGGGCGGCACGCGGTGGGCGCTAAGGCCGGCTCGCATGCGGCCGCTGCCTGCCGGCAACCGTCGGCGAGCTTTTCGAGCTCAACGGCAATGGCCTCGTCCCAGCTAAAACTGGCGGCGTGCTGGCACAGGGTGGCATGGGCGAGCAAACGTTGAGCCATTTTTGAGCGTTCAAACATGGTAGCGACGACGCCACAACCGGGCATCGGCGGCATTGCGATAAATCAACCAGGGCGATAAAAAGAACATATTGCGAACTGAGAACAAATAGGGTACGGTGTCTGCCTTCAGTCGATTCCGGCGGTGCGGCAGGGGCTGCGTTGTCGGGGGGTCGAATCCCGGCCATAAGGAGCTCAATTATAAGTCAGCCTGCACTGCGTCTCGTTGAAGGACCATCCATGGACAAGTCGAAAGCCCTGTCGGCCGCGCTGAGCCAGATCGAGCGCCAGTTCGGCAAGGGCTCGGTCATGAAGCTCGGCAAGAACGACAAGGCCATGGATATCGAAGCCATTTCCTCGGGCTCGCTCGGGCTCGACATCGCGCTCGGTATCGGCGGCTTGCCGCGCGGCCGGGTGGTGGAGATTTATGGGCCGGAATCCTCCGGCAAGACCACGCTCGCGTTGCACACCATCGCGGAAGCACAGAAGAAGGGCGGCATCTGCGCCTTTGTCGACGCCGAACACGCGCTTGACCCGATCTATGCCCGCAAGCTCGGCGTGAATGTCGATGAACTCCTGATCTCGCAGCCGGACGCCGGCGAGCAGGCGCTGGAAATCGCCGACACGCTGGTGCGCTCAGGCGCAATCGACGTGCTGGTGGTCAACTCGGTGGCCGCGCTCGTGCCGCGCTCCGAGCTCGAAGGCGAGATGGGCGACGTGCAGCCAGGCAGTCAGGCGCGGTTGATGAGCCAGGCGCTGCGCAAGCTCACCGCGTCGATTTCGAAATCGCGCACCATGGTGATTTTCATCAACCAGATCCGAATGAAAATCGGGGTCATGTACGGGTCGCCGGAGACCACGTCGGGCGGCAACGCGCTGAAATTTTACGCTTCTGTGCGGCTCGACATCCGTCGCATCGGCGCCATCAAGGAACGTGACGAGGTGATCGGCAATCAGACCCGCGTCAAGGTGGTCAAGAACAAGCTGGCTCCGCCGTTCAAGCAAGTCGAGTTCGACATCATGTACGGCGAGGGCGTGTCCAAGCTCGGCGAGCTGATCGACCTCGGTGTCAAGGCCAACGTGGTCGAGAAATCGGGGGCATGGTTCTCCTACGACAGCCAGCGCATCGGCCAGGGCCGCGAGAACGCCAAGCAATTCCTCAAGGAAAATCCCGACATGGCTGCCAAGATCGAGGCCGCCGTGCGTCAGAACGCCGGGCTGATCGCGGAAGCGATCATGGCGGGCGAGCCGGAAGACAAAGACAAGGACAAGGATGACGACGACGAGGCCGCGGAAGCTTGAAAGGATGATGGGCTGCCGGGCGGCGTTGTTACGACGCTGCCGTCCGGAGCTGGTCTTCGCGAGGAAGGCGTAACCTTCAAAAACGAAGAGCCGGCACAGGCACACGACGAATTGCGGCCTGTCCCGCCCAAGCCGACCGATCAGACATCTGCCGAAGCACCATCCGAAGTTGCAAGTATTGCGGAGCCGATTGGAGCGCCAGAGGCCGCTAAACCAAGGAAGGCCGGATCTGCGAAAGGCAAAGGCAAGGATGCCGGCAAGGACGCAAAAGAGAGCCCTAAAAGCGGCAAGAGCGAGAAGGGCAAAAAGCCGAAGGTTGTGGCCGCGAGGGCCAAAGACCGAACGTTGCAGCCAGCGGTGAAGGGCTCGAAGCGCAAGACGAAGACCGGCCGTTAATGGCCTGGAGTTGAGTGAGGCGCGCGCGGCGGCGCCAGTGCTGTTCGCCGCACCATTCGGTGACGCGTATCATCCAGTGATGCGTCAGGCATTCGCCCCCGTCGGCACCCGGCTGCGTAAAGCGGCCGCCACCGAGGACGGGGGCGAAAGCGTTTTAAGAGACATGATTTATTCCGCTCGTCCCCGCGAAATGGGGACCCAGCCTGGATTCCCGCTTTCGCGGGAATGAGCGGTCAGGATTGGCCTCGGTTTACCCAATGCAGGAAAGGTCACCGTTTCTGGACTTGGACCTCCCCCGCCGCTAAATAGCCTCCTCAAAACATCAAGTCGCACGGGGATTTAGGCCTCGTGGGGCGCGTGATCCCGAAAAGCATGTCCTCAACCCCGATCGGGGATGGAGACTGGTGTTCGGAAAAGATCATGCGCGAATGAAAATGAAGGGCTCACACGGTTCGATATGAGCGGCGTCAACGATATCCGCAAAAGTTTCCTCGATTTCTTCGCCCGCAACGACCATGAGGTCGTGGCGTCCTCGGCGCTCGTGCCGCGCAATGACCCCACCTTGATGTTCACCAACGCCGGCATGGTGCAGTTCAAGAATGTGTTCACCGGCCTGGAGAAGCGGCCTTATTCGCGCGCCGTGAGCGCGCAAAAATGCGTGCGCGCCGGCGGCAAGCACAACGATCTTGACAATGTTGGCTATACCACGCGCCACCACACCTTCTTCGAGATGCTCGGCAACTTCTCGTTCGGAGATTATTTCAAGGAACGTGCGATCGAGCTGGCGTGGACACTTGTCACGAAAGATTTCGCGCTACCCAAGGACCGGCTTCTGATCACCGTCTACATCGACGACGATGACGCCTTTAAACTGTGGAAGAAGATTGCGGGGCTTCCCGACAGCAAGATCATTCGAATAGCCGGCGCCGACAATTTCTGGGCGATGGGCGATACGGGCCCCTGTGGCCCTTGTTCGGAAATCTTTTTCGACCACGGCGACAAGATTCCCGGCGGGCCGCCCAGTTCGGCCAACTCCGAGGGAGACCGCTTCATCGAGATCTGGAATCTCGTGTTCATGCAGTACGAGCAGCTCGAAGGCGGCAAGCGCGTGAACCTGCCGCGGCCATCGATCGATACCGGCATGGGTCTCGAACGCATTGCGGCCGTTCTACAAGGCACCCATGACAACTACGCGATCGATCTGTTCCGCGCTCTGATCCAGGCGATTGCCGATTTGACCAAGGTTTCGCCGAATGGACTGCACAAGGCATCGCACCGTGTCATTGCCGACCATTTGCGCGCGTCGGCCTTCCTGATCGCCGATGGCGTGCTGCCATCGAACGAAGGCCGCGGCTATGTGCTCCGCCGCATTATGCGGCGCGCCATGCGTCACGCCGAATTGCTCGGCGCGAAAGAACCGTTGATGTGGAAACTCGTCCCGACGCTGACCCGTGAAATGGGGCAAGCCTATCCGGAATTGCTGCGCGCCGAACCCTTGATCACCGAGACGCTGAAGCTGGAAGAGACACGCTTCCGCCGCACGCTCGAACGCGGCCTCGTCATCCTCGACGAGAAGAGCGCAGGCTTGAAAAAAGGCGCAATGTTCGATGGCGAGACCGCCTTCACGCTCTATGACACTTACGGATTCCCGCTCGACCTGACGCAAGATGCCCTGCGTGCGCGGGGTATCAGTGTCGATCTCGCAAGTTTTGACGACGCCATGCAGCGTCAGCGGGCGAAAGCGCGCGCGTCCTGGGCCGGCTCGGGCGACGCCGCGCAGGAAACAGTCTGGTTTTCATTGCGTGAGAAAAGCGGCGCGACCGAATTTCTCGGTTACGAGACCGAGAGCGCCGAGGGTGTTGTCGCGGCCTTGGTGAAAGACGGCAAGGAAGTATCTGAGCTCAAGAAAGGTGACACCGGCGCTGTTGTCATGAACCAGACGCCGTTCTACGGCGAAAGCGGCGGTCAGGTCGGCGACACCGGTGAAATGCGGCGCGAGGGCGTAAAGCTCACGGTCGCGGACACGCAGAAGAAAGCCGGCGACATGATCGCGCATCTGGTCAAGGTCGAGCAGGGCGCCATCAAGGTCGGCGACCCGCTGCTGCTCGAGGTCGACCATGGCCGCCGCGGCGCGATCCGCCAGAACCATTCCGCCACGCACCTTTTGCACGAGGCCTTGCGCCAGGTGCTCGGCGATCACGTGGCCCAGAAGGGTTCGCTGGTTGCGCCCGACCGGCTGCGCTTCGACTTCTCGCACCCCAAACCGATCTCGGCGGAGGAACTCGAACGCGTCGAGGATATCGCCAATGACATCGTTCTTCAGAACGCGCCGGTGACCACCCGCCTGATGGCGCAGGACGATGCAATTGCCTCGGGAGCGCGCGCATTGTTCGGCGAAAAATATGGCGACGAGGTACGCGTGGTGGCCATGGGCCATAGTCCGGAACTTGGCAGCGGCAACACGCTGGGCCGGTCGGTGGAACTGTGCGGGGGCACCCATGTGCGCCGGACCGGGGATATCGGCCTTATTTCCCTCGTGGGCAAGTCGGGGGTTGCGGCGGGGGTGCGCCGGATCGAGGCTTTGACAGGTAAGGGCGCACGCAAGGCCGCTAACAAACAGCTTCAAGTCGTTAAAGCAGCGGCTGCTGAGCTTAAGGTTCCGCTTGAAGACATGCCCGGACGTATCGGCGCGCTCATGGATGAACGCAAAAAGCTCGAGCGCGAACTGTCCGACGCCAAAAAGAAACTGGCCATGGGTGGCGGCGGCAAGGTGGGTGGCGAGGCGGCGGACGTACGGCAAGTGAATGGCGTCAGGCTGTTGGCGCGCGTTGTGTCGGGCATCGATCTTAAGGATCTGCGCAGCCTCGCAGACGAGGGCAAGAAGCAGGTCGGTTCCGGCGTGGTCGCGATTGTTGGCCTCGCCGAGGACGGAAAGGCGGGTATCGTGGTCGCCGTCACCGAGGATCTTACCGGCAAGTTCAATGCCGTCGATCTCGTCAGGAAGGGTGCTGAAGTTCTCGGCGGAAAGGGTGGCGGTGGCCGTCCCGACATGGCGCAGGCCGGCGGACCCGATGGTTCCAAGGCGGACAATGCGCTCAAGGCGATCGAAGCCGCGCTGCGTGGCTGAGTGCTCGCGGCCTCATCCTGAGGAGCGGCCGAAGGCCGCGTCTCGAAGGATGAGGGCCACCTATCCACCTCGGGTCTACCCGAGATCGGGTCGTTAAGTTCGCAAGTCGGCCATGGCCGACTTGCGATGACGCATCGCGGAGCCTGTCATCGGGCCGCGCTTCGCGCCGACCCGCTGGCGATGCTCCTCAGGATGAGGCGGATTGATGCTTCGCGGTGGGTTCCCGCTTTCGTTCGACGACACGAAAGAAACTTCGCGCCATTGATGCGTCCTAAATTCGGGCTAGGATTCCGCCATGGCGCAGGTCCACTTCACCAGCTGGTTACGTCAGGTCGTGCCCGATGGCCCATTGCAGGCCACGGGCGCAACAGTCGGTGATGCGCTCGGTGTCGTTTTCAATGAGCGCCCGCACGTGCGTGGCTATATCGTCGACGAGCGGGGAAATCTGCGTAAACACGTCTGCATCTTCGCCGATGGCGTGCGGCTGCCGCATCAGAGCGCGCTCGCGCGCGGCATCAAGTCGGACTCGACGCTGTACGTGATGCAGGCCCTTTCGGGAGGTTAGCTTATGTCTGATCGCATGCTGGTAGCGACGCGCAAGGGGCTGCTGTCGTTGGTGAGGAAAAATCGCGGCTGGGAAATCGCGTGCACGGAATTCGCCGGCATTCCGGTCACCGCTACGCTAGCCGACGGGCGCGACGGCACGCTCTATGCGGCGCTCAAGCACGGCCATTTCGGTTCAAAGCTGCATCGCTCCGATGACGACGGCAAAAACTGGACCGAATTGCCGACGCCGGCGTTTCCGGCCGACGCCGCCGATGCGCCGACTTTGTTCCAGATCTGGACCCTGGAAGCGGGCGGCGCGGGTGTGCCTGGAGAACTGTGGATCGGTGCGCTGCCGGCCGGTCTGTTCCGCTCCACCGATCGCGGGGAGAATTGGCAGTTCATGAGCTCGCTCTGGAACGTGCCGGAGCGCGCCAGGTGGTTCGGCGGCGGCTACGACATGGCCGGCATCCACAGCGTGTCGCCCGATCCCCGCGACGCGCGCCGCGTCTCGATCGCGATCTCCTGTGGCGGCGTTTGGGAGACCCGCGACAGCGGCGCGAGCTGGACCGTGCTCGGCAAGGGGTTGATCGCGGGCTACATGCCGCCGGATCAGGCCGGCGTGCCGGAGGTGCAGGACCCGCATCGCGTGGCGCGCTGCGCGTCGGCACCGGATGTGATGTGGATGCAGCACCACAGCGGCATATTCCGCTCGACCGACGCAGGCGCCAACTGGTCACAGCTCAAGCCCCCCGGCGACGATTTTGGTTTTGCGGTGGTCGCGCATCCGAAGGACCAGCAGACGGCCTGGTTCGTGCCCGCCATCAAGGACGAGCTACGTGTGCCACGCGACGGCGCGCTCGCCGTGACCCGCACGCGCGATGGTGGCAAGACCTGGGACAAATTCACAGACGGACTGCCGCGGCGTGACGCTTATGACCTTATCTACCGCCACGGTTTCGATATCGACGATACAGGCACCAGCCTTGCCATGGGCTCGACCACCGGCAGCCTGTGGGTCAGTGACAATGCCGGAGAGAAATGGCAGCTGATCAACGCGCATTTGCCGCCGGTTTACGCGGTCCGGCTTTACTGGGCCGGTGACGCATGATTGATCGACCGCAAACCGGTGCCCGCACAACCGTGTAATAATATCTATACGTTTCCAGCAGGATGACCCGCGGCATGGCACGGAACCGCCTCAGGGATTTGCGCAGACGCGTTTATCAGGTGCTCGAGCAGGGGCCCGTCGGCGACCGTACCAGCAGGTGGGTTGACCGGCTTCTGGTCGCATTGATTATCGTAAATCTGGTCGCCGTCGCACTCCAATCAATTCCTGACTACGAGGCGCGCTACGCGAGTTTATTTGCGCTGATCGAGTTTTTCTCGCTCGCCGTGTTCACCATCGAATACGGCTTGCGGCTCTGGACGGCCGTCGAGCACGGGCCTAACCGGCATTTGCCGCATATACGTGCGCGCATGAAATACGCGCTCAGTGCGGCCGGCATCATCGATCTCATTGCTGTGCTGCCGTTCTGGTTCACCGTGGTGCTGCCCAGCGACTTCCGGTTTGTGCTGGTGTTTCGCATGGTGCGCTTCTTCAAGATTGCGCGCTATTCGCCGGCCATGCGCTCGTTGCTCGACGTTCTCTACAACGAGCGGCGCGGTCTGTTCGGCTGCCTGGTCATCGCGCTTGGCAGCGCGCTTGTTGCCGCATCGCTGATGCATCTGGCGGAAGGCAAGGTCCAGCCTGAGAAACTTGGCACAATCCCGGAAGCACTGTGGTGGGCGATCGTGACCATCGGCACGATCGGCTACGGCGATGTGGTGCCGGTCACGGCGCTCGGCAAGCTGATCGCAACCGGGACGATCTTCGCAGGGCTGGTGATGATGGCGCTGCCGGTTGGCATCATCGCCACCGCCTTTGCCGAACAGCTCCATCGACGCGATTTTATTGTCACGTGGGGTATGATTTCGCGAGTGCCGCTGTTTGCCGAGCTCGACGCCGCCGAAATTTCCGACATCATGGAGTTGTTGCGGGCGCAAGTCGCTGAGCCAGGCGAGGTCATCGTGCGCGAAGGCGATGCCGCGCACTCGATGTATTTTATCGCCGCGGGCGAAGTCGAAATCGCGTTTAAAGGGAAAAAGGCGCCGTTGCGTCTCGGCGTCGGCCAATTCTTCGGGGAGGTGGCGGTTCTGCGCCGGGGCCGGCGTTCGGCGACCGTCACGGCGCTGAGCCGCACCAATCTCCTTGTGCTCGACGCGCATGATCTGCATGCGTTGATGCAGCGTGACCCGCGCATCGCTACGCGCATCAAGGACGTTGTCGAAAAGCGCGTCGGCCGCGAGGTGGTTTCCGACAAGGGCGATATTGTGTCGGAGGAGATCCGGTAGACCAGTGGTCATTCCGGGGCGGTCCGTTAGGACCGAACCCGGAATCCAGAAACGGCCGCATTGTTCGCGTCTGGATTCCGGGTCCGCGCCTTCAGCGCGTCCCGGAATGACGTCTTTCCAATTTACGCGCCCATTGCCTTCTTCAGGTTCTCGTCGACCTTGTCGAGGAACCCGGTGGTGGAGAGCCACTTCTGGTCGGCGCCCACAAGCAGCGCCAGGTCCTTGGTCATGAAGCCGGCCTGAACGGTGTCGACGCAGACTTTCTCGAGCGTTGACGCGAATTTCGCCAGCGCCTGGTTGTTGTCGAGCTTGGCGCGATGGGCGAGGCCGCGCGTCCAGGCAAAGATCGAGGCCACCGAGTTGGTCGAGGTCTCCCTGCCTTTCTGATGCTCGCGGTAGTGACGCGTGACGGTGCCGTGCGCGGCTTCCAACTCCACGATCTTGCCGTCCGGCGTCATCAGCACCGAGCTCATCAGGCCGAGCGAACCGAAGCCTTGCGCCACGATGTCCGACTGGACGTCGCCGTCATAGTTCTTGCAAGCCCAGACATAGCCGCCCGACCATTTCATGGCGGCTGCCACCATGTCGTCGATGAGGCGGTGTTCGTAGATAAGCTTTCTCTTGTCGAACTCCGCCTTGAAATCCTTGTCGAAGACCTCCTGGAACAGATCCTTGAAGCGGCCGTCATAGACCTTGAGGATGGTGTTCTTGGTCGACAGGTACACGGGATAGCCGCGCATCAGCCCGTAGTTGAATGAGGCGCGCGCGAAATCGCGGATCGAGTTCGTCGAGGTTGTACATTGCGAGCGCAACGCCCGAACTCGGGAATTCGAAGACTTCGTGCTCGACCTTCTTGCCCTCCGGCGTGACGTAGCTGAGCGTCAGCTTGGCCTTTTCCGGAACGCGAATGTCGGTCGCGCGGTATTGGTCGCCGTAGGCGTGACGTCCGATCACGATCGGTTGCGTCCAGCCGGGCACCAGGCGCGGAACATTCTTGCAGATGATCGGCTCGCGGAAAATGACACCCCCGATGATGTTGCGGATGGTGCCGTTGGGCGAACGCCACATCTTCTTGAGGTTGAATTCCTTCACCCGCGCTTCGTCCGGGGTAATGGTGGCGCATTTGACCGCGACGCCAACCTCCTTGGTCTTGTTGGCCGCGTCGATGGTGATCTGGTCATCGGTCTCGTCGCGCTTCTGGACGCTGAGGTCGTAGTAGAGAAGATTGATGTCGAGATAGGGATGGATCAGCTTGTCTTTGATCAGCTGCCAGATAATGCGGGTCATCTCGTCGCCGTCCATTTCGACGACGGGATTCGCGACTTTGATCTTCGCCATTGCGGGTAAAACCTTTGAGAGTTGCGCGGACAGGAAGGAAAGGCTTCCGGCGCGCGCCCTATAGCACCCCGTTTCGGACGGCGAAAGCGGCGATTTCCGGTATTGTTTCCGGGAGGCGCTGTTGCGGGCTATACCGCGCGCGGAGGATTAAATGCCGGGTGCCGGTACCGACAAGACCAAGCGCTGGATCGAGACGCCGGGCCCGATCGTCGTTCTGGTCGAGCCGCAGCTCGGCGAGAACATTGGCGCGGCGGCGCGCGCCATGGCGAATTTCGGGCTTTCACGGCTCAGGCTGGTCAAGCCGCTGCAGGGCTGGCCGAACGAGCGCGCACGAGTCATGGCGGCTGGCGCCGACCGTGTCCTCGATGGCGCTGCGCTTTTTGGCAGCCTCAATGATGCGATCGGCGATTGCAGCTTCGTGCTCGCCACCACCGCGCGCAACCACGACCAGGCCAAGCCGGTGGTATCTGCGGAAACGGCGGCGTCGGAAATGGTGCCGCGTGTGGCGGCCGGCGAAAGCGTCGCCATCGTGTTCGGCCGGGAGCGCATCGGCCTTGAAAACCACGAGGTCGCGCTCGCCGACCGTATCGTGACTTTGCCGGTCAACCCGGCCTTTGCTTCGCTCAATCTGGCGCAGGCGGTCGTGGTCGTTGCCTATGAGTGGTTCAAGCGTGCAGGCGGCGACCTGCCGTTTTCGATGCCGGAAAAATCGCCGCCGGCGCCCAAGCAGCAACTCGACGCATTTTTCGCCGATCTCGAGCGCGAGCTGGAACGGGTCGAGTTCTTCCGCCCCGAGGAAAAACGCGGCACCATGAGCGTGAACTTGCGCAATATTTTTCAGCGCATGGCGCCGACCCAGCAGGATATCCGCACGCTGCACGGAATAGTGAATGCGATTGCACAGGGGCGCAAAGGTCCCGCGCGCGGTGGCGTCCTGGATGCGGGGGAGGGCCAGAAGCTGCGCGATCTCATTGCCGGGCAGGGCGGCGGTGTGACGGGCGAGCGCACGCCGGCGCGCGGGCTCGCGCGCTTGCTGCGGCGCAATCCGACCGCGGCCGAACGCAAATTATGGACCGCTCTGGTGAATGACCGGCGCTTCGCCGGCCGCGGCTTCAAGCGGCAAGTGCCGATCGGGCCGCTGATCGCCGATTTTGTTTCGTTCCCGCTCAAATGCGTCATAGACCTTGTGCCGGCGGCCGAACCTGAAGAGGCGGTGCAAACGCGAACGGAGCGGCGCGCTTATCTGGCCGAGCGGGGATATAGGGTATGCGAGGTGAGGGCGGTGGAGGTGGAGAGGGATGTGGCGGAGGTGCTTGACGATCTCGCTGCCGCCATCATCTAGCTGTCATTCCGGGGCCGGCTGAAGGCCGGAACCCGGAATCCAGATGCAAGCACTGCACTTGTTTCTGGATTCCGGGTTCGCTCGCCATAGCGCGTCAAAAACGCGCGTAAACGCGCTAATGGCTCGCGCCCCGGAATGACGGTTAGGATTTCAACCCCTTCAACTGCGCCACTGTCGCCTCGCGCAAGGTGGTCAGGTCGTTGCCGGCCACGATGAAACGGAAGCCGCGCCTGGCCATCGCCAGCGCGCCGGCAACATCGCGGCAGTAGATGCCGGAGATCTTGCCCGCCTTCTTAGCCGCAGCGCAGATCCGGTCGATGGCCTGCTCGACCTTGGGCGCATGCACGTCCTGCGCGGTGCCGCCGCTCAGCGCGGTCGACAGGTCATAGGGGCCGACGAACAGCGCATCGATGCCGGGCGTTGCGGCGATGACATCAACGTTGTCGAGCGCGGTCGTGGTTTCGATCATCGCAAGCGTCAGCGTGCCGTCATTGGCCTCGCGCATGTAGTCGACAGGCGCGGTGCGGCCTTGCAGCGGCATCGCGCGGATCGGACCCCAGCTTCGCTCACCGAGCGGGGGATATTTTGCAGCTGCCACGAAGTGGCGCGCATCAGCGGCGCTGTTGATCATCGGCGCAATGATTGCTTCAGCGCCGAAGTCGAGCGCGCGCGACACCAGCGCGAAATCGCCATGCGGCACCCGCACCATCGGCGTCGACTCGGCATGATTGACGCCGCCAACGCCTGCGATCAACGACGTGACATCCCACAGGCCATGCTGTGCATCGAGCACGACGGCGGCAAAACCTTCGCGCGCGATCGTTTCCGCAACAATGGGCGAGCCGATCATGCACCAGCCGGCGTAGACCGTTTCGCCCGCGCGCAAGCGTCTGGCGAGAGCGAAAGGTGATGCGCTCATGAAATCACCGTCGGTTGCCAAACTTCTGCCCGCCTCATCCTGAGGAGCATCGCCAACGGGTCCGCGCGAAGCGCGGCCCGATGACAGGCTCTCCGATGCGTCTCGACGGATGAGGCTGTCCGATGGTTCGAGACGCGTTGCTTCGCAGCGCTCCTCACCATGAGGTCAGAACCAGCTTTCAAAGGGGCATCAGCCTCTAGCCGCTCTTCTTGATCTGCTCGATCGCCGCCGCCAGCAGTTCGGTCATCTGCGCGCGAACCTGCTGCTCGGTGACTCCCTTTGGCTCCAGGTCCTTGAGCACCTTGCGCATGACGTCGTTGTCGCCGGCCTCCTCGAAATCGGCCAAAACGACCTCCTTGGCATAGGCTTCGGCATCGGTACCGCTTTTCCCGAGCACTCCGGCCGCCCAGAGCCCGAGCAGTTTGTTGCGCCGGGCCATCGCCTTGAAGCGCAGTTCCTCGTCATGCGCGAATTTCTTCTCAAAGCCTTCTTCGCGCTTGTCGAATGTGGTGGTCATGCCGCCCTCTTTGAACTATCGCGCACGATTTTGTCCGAAAACCCGCGCCCGCAATCCGGAATCACACGCGGATGATACTTAAAATCGTTTGCATACTCTCGTTGCCGCCTTGCATATCGCCGTAACAGCGTCAAGGCAACAACGGGCAGCGTTTTTGCGGCGAAAATACGGAGTGGAAAACACGGGCGTAGCGTGATTGTGCTGCCTGTAGCGATCGGCTAGGTTGAATCAGTGTTCGGACTGCTGGCGCCGCCGGCGCTCTAGTCCGGTCCCGCAGCCGCGGATCTTGCAAAGTCGCACAATAAGGAGCCACGGCAATCCGATGGATTTTCACAAATCACGGTACACGCCCATGAGCCGCCGTCGCCGCATTTATGAGGGCAAGGCGAAGGTCCTTTATGAAGGCCCCGAGCCGGGAACGCTGATTCAGCATTTCAAGGACGACGCCACCGCCTTCAACGCCAAAAAGCACGAAGTCATTGAAGGTAAGGGTGTCCTCAACAACCGGATCTCGGAATATGTGTTCCAGCACCTCAACGACATTGGGGTGCCTACTCACTTCATCCGCCGTCTCAACATGCGCGAGCAGCTGATCCGCGAAGTGGAGATCATTCCGCTCGAGGTCGTGGTGCGGAACGTCGCCGCAGGCTCGCTGGCGCAGCGCCTTGGCATCGAAGAGGGCACGCAGTTGCCGCGCTCGATCATCGAGTTCTACTACAAGAACGACAAGCTCAACGATCCGATGGTGTCGGAAGAGCACATCACCGCATTTGGCTGGGCTTCGCCGCAGGAAATCGACGACATCATGGCGCTGGCCATCCGCGTCAACGACTTCCTGTCGGGGCTTTTCCTCGGCGTCGGCATCCGTCTGGTGGACTTCAAGATGGAAACCGGCCGGCTGTGGGAGAACGATGTGATGCGCATCGTCGTGGCCGACGAGATTTCGCCCGACAGCTGCCGCCTGTGGGACATCAAGACGAACGACAAGCTCGACAAGGACCGCTTCCGCCGCGATCTCGGCGGCTTGCTTGAGGCTTACACTGAAGTCGCCAAGCGCCTCGGCATCATGAGCGAAGGCGAGCGCCCGCAGGGCACCGGACCGGTGCTGGTGAAGGGTTGAAACGCGCGAAGTAACAGTTTGATTTGCATGATGGCCGGGCTTGTCCCGGCCATCGTCGTTTTAGGACGTTGAAAGAAGTGATGGGTAAGCTCCGGCAACCCATACTGCGTCATGCGCGGGCATAGCCGTCCGAAGGACGGCGTGCGTTCGCACGCCTATGACCCGCGCATCCATGATGAGGTGCACCGATCAAAGATTTTACGGATTTTGGCTGGGGCAATTCATCATGGATTGCCGGGTCGAGCCCGGCAATGACATTGAGAGGCACTCTGTCATGCCCGCGCTTGTCGCGGGCATCCACGTCTTTAGTTCCCCTCAACGGGCAAGTCGTTGATGGCCGGGACAAGTCCGGCCATGACGCTCAAAAACCTGGCGCTAGAACTTGTAGGCCAGTCCGACCAGGCCGAGCTTGAGCGTGTTACTGAATGTGCCGCGATACGCATTGGATGATCCCGCGACCTGGCAAGTGCCCAAAAATGTGGAGTTGCAAGTGACAGCGGCTCTGCCGAGATCGACATAACGGAATTCAGCGCGCGCGGTCCAGTGCGGCGTTATCATGTATTCGGCGCCGACGCCCGCGGTCCAACCAATTCTGGATTGTTTCTGCGTAAATGAGGCGACGCCTGATCGACTTTGTCCATCAAATCCAAGGCTATTGCTCACCTCGACCAAAGCGGCGCCGCCCGTGACATAAAGCAGCAACGAATCGAATGCGAGGCCGACGCGCCCGCGTAGCGTCGCTAGCCAAGACGCGTCAAACGATATCGAGCGGCTATCATGGCCGGTGCCATCGAAATCAGAATCGAACCGGGTCCACTTTGAACGAATCCAGTTCCAGTCGCCTTCCACACCGTAAACAAAACTCCCGGTTTGCCAGTTGTACCCGAGCAGCCCGCCGACGGAGCCTCCGGTTCTCCGGTGGTCCAAGAGCAGACCGCTACCACCGAGTAAAAAGAAAGCGTCGATATCTTCGAAAGCCGTATAATTCTGTGCAACTCCCCCCCTGAACGCCAATATAGGCGCCAATCCATGCCAACATAGATATTGGCGCAGAAGCTTGCGCATGTGACCATTCTGCATGTGTCCTGCCGCCAAACTTATAGTTCAGGCCGACAAGACCCATCCCCAGTGAGTTGCTGAACTCGCCCGTCAATGTGCAAGGGGATGTTCCGGGTGTGCAATCGAATGTGCTCTTACCAAAATCAACGTACCGAAATTCTGCGCGGGCCGTCCAATGCGGGGCGAATTCGTGTTCAACGCCGGCGCCGGCCGTCCAGCCGATTTTGGTCTGGTCCTGAATGATGGAAAAGCCAACGCCGAACGAATTCTGAGCTGAAAAGACATTTTTTATGTTGCCGAAAGCCGCGCCGGTCGTCAGATAAAATAGGGTTGAACCTTCGGCAATCCCGGCGCGAATCCGCGCAGTCGCCAACCAGTTGATGTCACTCTCATTAGCGAAATGCGCATCTTGGTTTGATTTGGCGCCAATCCAGCTCCAGTCACCTTCTAATCCGTAGACCAAGCGGCCAGCTTGCCAGTTGTACCCGGCCAGCCCTCCAGCGCTGCCGCCCCTCTTGCTACCGTCAAGCTGCAACCCCTCGACGATCGGTTCTTTAAACAACGCATCCCGCCGCACCACGGCACCTTGCACCCCAACATACGCACCGTCCCAGGTTGCCACCGGAACAGGCGAATATATCGGCCCTTTTGCCGCCATCGCCGCAGGCATATCCGCCGCACGGGTGACGGTCGTCAGCGCCACCATCGACACGGTCGCCAGCAAAAACCTTTTCATGAGTCCAACCCTGCCGCCTGCTGAATCCTGAACTCATGATTGCCACGCTGTTTTTCTTCGCGCGTCGCCTGATCGGATGACGCGCGTGAATTTCCCACGATGTATGTGGCGTGCTGGCAACATCTGCCGCGAGGTTGCGTGCGGTAGCCGCCGGGATCCTGGATGAACGTCGTCGAGCCAATTCTCTTTCAGGCGAGGCACGACCCGCCGGCGCCGGCTTTATGCGCGCCCGGAACGGCGCTGGGCGTTATCAGTTACGCGCGGCCGGCGAGGTTCATTTACAATATCGGCCACCGCGCCGTGCACCACGGCATCGCGCCCGGACATGTGGCCGCGATCCAGGTGAAGGACACCATCTTTCACACCGCGCTCGCATTAGGCCTGATGCATGTCGGCGCAGCCACGGTATCGGTGGGCGCAACCTTGCCGCCCGGCCTGCGCGTCGATGTGATCCTCACCGACACGCCGCAATCGTACGGAAAGGGCAATGCGAAAGTCGTCGCGGTTGATCTGACGTGGATGTCGGGCAAAGGCGTGCCCGTCGAGGAACGCGTGTATCGCGGCAGCGGCAACGACATTTGCCGTATCGCGATGACGTCAGGCTCCACCGGCGAGGCAAAAGCCGTCGGGTTCACGCATAACAACCAGCTGGCGCGGCTTGCGCGCTACATTCATGTGTACGGAAAAAAGTTTCCGGATTGCTCGCGGTTTTTCAGCGACTACGGCATGGGCTCAAGCGGCGGATTCCGGCATATCCTCTACGTGCTGTCGCGAGGGGGGACGATGTTCTTCCCCAGCGCGTCACCGATGGAGACCTTGCAGACCTTCGAGCTTTACAAGGTGCAGGGGCTGATTGCTTCGCCCGGCGGCCTTGGTGGGTTCCTGAACTTTTACGATTCCAACCCTGACTTTCGCTGTGGCTTCGACGTCATCATCTCGGCGGGAAGCCCGCTGCCGAACGCGTTGTCGGAGCGGGTGCGGGCGCGCATGTGCTCGAACCTCATTTTCTATTACGGCACCACCGAGACATCGACCGTCTCGTCGGCGCCGGCCCATGCGCTGACCGGTGTTGCCGGCGCCGTGGGATACGTTGCGCCCGATGTGTTGGTGCAGGTTGTCGATGATGTGGGCGCGCCGTTGCCGCATGGCCGCGAGGGGTCAATTCGTGTTCGCACGCCGGTGAGCGTCGGCAGTTATCTTGGTGATGACGGGCAGGCTGCAAAGCCGTTCCATGACGGATATTTCGACACTGGCGATATCGGCTACCTGACAGCCGACAGACTTTTGGCGATCACCGGTCGAAAGAAAGAGATCCTGAACCTGGGCGGCGACAAGGTCAGCCCGCGGATCATCGAAGAGGCGCTGACGGCTTTTTATGGCGTGCGCGACGCTGTTGCCTTCTCCGCGCCGAACGAACTGGGCATCGACGAGGTCTGGGCGCTCGTCGTCTACAACGGGATGTCGGACGAGGAAGGCCTGCGCAAGCACTGCCAGGAAAAGCTCGCCCAGAACTCACGTTCCAGCACGCTTCATTGGCGTCACCGAGCTGCCGCGCAACGGCAATGGCAAGGTCGAGCGCGTGCGCCTGAGCGCCATGGTGGAGGAACTGGCAGCCGCGCGGGTGTGAGTGTGGTAGTTTCTGTCATTCCGGGGCGTGAACGAAGTGAGCGAACCCGGAATCCAGAAGCCAATTCGGTGCTGGCCTGTGGATTCCGGGTTTCGGCCTTCGGCCGACCCCGGAATGACATTAAGCGTCCGCAGGCCGCTACCCCACCTTGAAAAAGGGTTGAGGCGAGATGACCTGTGTAGTGCTCATCCGCACGGTTGAGGCGGCCGGTGGCGGATGCTAGGTCAGGTCGTCGAGACCGGATTCGCCTGAAAAACCGCTATGAAAGCCCGCGTCACCGTTACTTTGAAATCAGGCATCCTCGACCCCCAGGGTAAGGCCATCGAAGGCGCGCTGCGCTCGCTCGGCCTCGCCGGCGTCACCAGTGTGCGCCAGGGCAAGGTGTTCGACATCGAGATCGAAGGCGGCGACCGCGCGGAGGCCGAGACCCTGCTCAAACAGGCCGCCGACAAGCTGCTCGCGAATACCGTGATCGAAAACTACAAGGTGGACGTGCTGGGATGAATCTTTCTTATCCTCTTCCCCTGTGGGAGAGGATGGCGAGCGAAGCGAGCCGGGTGAGGGGGCGTTGCTTCGAAAAATTTCCCGCTCACCCGGTCCTCATGTCGCAAGCGACATTCGGACCACCCTCTCCCACAGGGGGAGAGGGTCAAGAAGCAGGTGCACCTAAGGTATGAAAGCCGCCGTCATCGTCTTTCCCGGCATCAATCGCGAACGCGACATGGCGCGCGCGCTCCGCCTGATCTCCGGGCGCGAGCCGGCCATGGTCTGGCATGCGGACCCGGAACTTCCCGTCGGCACCGACCTGGTCGTCATCCCCGGCGGTTTCTCCTATGGCGATTACCTGCGCTGCGGTGCCATCGCGGCGCGCAGTCCCATCATGGATGCGGTGCGCGCATACGCGGGCAAAGGCGGGCTGGTGCTCGCCGTCTGCAACGGCTTCCAGATCGCCTGCGAAGCAGGGCTTCTGCCCGGCGTCCTGATGCGCAACGAAAACCTGCGCTTCATCTGCCGCGATGTCTATCTGCGCGTCGAGCGCTCAGACACGCCGTTCACGCGCGGTTACAACGCCGGCCAGGTGGTGCGCGTGCCGGTCGCGCATGGCGAGGGCAATTACATCGCCGATGGCGAGACCATTGCGCGGCTGGAAGGCGAGGGGCGCGTGTTGTTCCGCTATTCCTCGCCCGACGGCATGATCGACCCGAACTGGAACCACAACGGCGCCATCAACGCCATTGCCGGCATCATCAACGAGCGCGGCAACGTGCTCGGCATGATGCCGCATCCCGAAAACCACGTCGAAGCCGCGATCGGCCCAACCGACGGGCGCGGCCTGTTTGCCGGGCTGGTCGAGATGCTGGAGAAGGCCGCGTGAAAAAATTCGGCACTCGGGCCCGGCCTTCGGCCGGCCCGAGCACAAGCCTTGTGTCGGGCATCCATGTCTTTTGTAACAAGATTGGGGATTAAGACGTGGATGGCCGGGACAAGCCCGGCCATGACGGCAAATATGGACCGACGGTAAAGTAGAAAAAATCTGTGATCCACAACGCAACACCTATCACGCCCGCGCTGATCGCCGAGCACGGCCTCAAGCCCGACGAATATGACCGCATCCTGAAGCTGATCGGCCGCGAGCCGTCGCTCACCGAGCTCGGCATATTTTCGGCGATGTGGAACGAGCATTGCTCGTACAAGTCATCCAAGGTGCACCTGCGCACGCTGCCGACCAAGGGACCATGGGTCATCCAGGGACCGGGCGAGAATGCCGGCGTCATCGATATCGGTGACGGCCTGGCGTGCGTGTTCAAGATGGAGAGCCATAACCACCCGAGCTACATCGAGCCCTACCAGGGCGCGGCGACCGGCGTCGGCGGCATTTTGCGCGATGTCTTCACGATGGGCGCGCGGCCGATCGCCTGCCTGAACGCGCTGTCGTTCGGCGCGCCGTCGCATCCCAAGACGCGTCATCTCGTCGGCGGCGTGGTCGCCGGCATCGGCGGTTACGGCAATTCCTTCGGCGTGCCCACGGTCGGCGGCTCCGTGCGTTTCCACGCGCGTTATGACGGCAATTGCCTGGTCAACGCCATGGCGGTCGGGATTGCGCGCAAGGACCGGATATTCTACGCGGCAGCCTCCGGCGTCGGCATGCCGATCGTCTATCTCGGCTCCAAGACCGGCCGCGACGGCATCCACGGCGCGTCGATGGCGTCGGCCGAGTTCGATGAAGATTTCAGACGCCAAGCGCCCGACCGTGCAGGTGGGCGACCCGTTTTCAGAAAAGCTGCTGCTCGAAGCCTGTCTTGAGATCATGCAGAAGGGCTGCGTGATCGCCATTCAGGACATGGGCGCGGCGGGGCTCACATGCTCCGCCGTGGAAATGGGCGCCAAGGGCGATCTCGGCGTCACGCTCGACCTCGACAAGGTGCCTTGCCGCGAGGAGGGAATGAGCGCGTACGAAATGATGCTCTCGGAGAGCCAGGAGCGCATGCTCATGGTTCTCAAGCCCGAAAAAGAGCAGGAAGCCGAAGCGATCTTCCGCAAGTGGGGTCTCGATTTCGCGGTGGTCGGCGAGACCACGCCGACCAAACGGTTCATCGTGCGTCATGGCGGCGATGTCATGGCCGACTTGCCGATCAAGGAACTCGGCGACCAGGCGCCGGAGTACAAGCGGGCTTTCGTCAACGCGGCAAAGCCGAAAGAAATTGACGCCGAGACCGTCAAGGCGCCGGTCGGCACGATCGAGGCGCTCGAAAAACTTTTAGGCTCGCCCGATCTTTGTTCAAAACGCTGGGTGTGGGAGCAATACGATCACGTCATTCTCGGCAACACCGTGCAACGGCCGGGGGGCGATGCCGCGGTGGTACGCATCGAGGAAGGGCCGAAGGGCCTTGCGCTCACGACCGACGTGACGCCGCGCTACTGCGAAGTCGATGCATTTGAGGGTGGCAAGCAGGCCGTGGCGGAATGCTGGCGCAATCTGACAGCCGTCGGCGCCAAACCGCTCGCGATTACCGACAACCTCAATTTCGGCAATCCCGAGCGACCGGAAATCATGGGACAGTTTGTCGGCTGCATCCGCGGCATTGCGGAAGCCTGCAAGGCGCTCAGTTTCCCCGTCGTGTCCGGTAATGTCTCGCTCTACAACGAGACCAATGGCCGCGCGATTTTGCCGACGCCGTCGATCGGTGGCGTCGGCATTATCGACGATTTTGCGAAATCTGCGACGCTGGCCTTCAAGCGCGCCGACGAGACGATCCTGCTGGTTGGCGAGACGACCGGCTGGCTCGGCCAATCAATGTACCTGCGCGAAGTGTGCCGACGAGAAGAGGGTGCACCGCCACCCGTCGATCTTACCGAGGAGCGCGAGAACGGCGATTTCGTACGCTCGTTGATTCTCGATGGCACGGCGACGGCGGTGCATGATCTTTCCGACGGCGGGCTGCTGGTCGGCCTTGCGGAGATGGCCATGGCGTCAGGCATCGGCTCAACGCTGGCGGCCGCCCCGACCGATATTCCCGCCCACGCGCACTGGTTCGGCGAGGACCAGGCACGCTACCTCGTGACGGTGCCCATGGCGAAAGTCAGCGCCGTCATGGATCGCGCCAGAGGCGCCAACGTGCCGGTATGGACGGTCGGCAAGACCGGCGGCGACACATTGACGCTTCCGGGCGAGCGTCCCATCCTAGTCACGATTCTGCGCGAGCGTTTTGAAGCCTGGCTGCCGGCCTTTATGGCCGGCGAGTTGTGAGCGACTGAAAAGGGCCCCCGCCAATGGCGATGGACGCCGTTGAAATCGAGCGGTTGATCAAGGCGCACATTCCGGACGCGCAAGTGAGCATCCGCGATCTCGCCGGCGATGGCGATCATTACGCCGCGACCGTCATTTCTGCTTCGTTCAAAGGCAAGACGCGGGTGCAGCAGCATCAACTGGTCTACGAAGCGCTCAAGGGCCAGATGGGCGGCGTGCT
Source organism: uncultured Alphaproteobacteria bacterium (assembly GCA_963815055.1). Taxonomy (GTDB): domain Bacteria; phylum Pseudomonadota; class Alphaproteobacteria; order Rhizobiales; family Xanthobacteraceae; genus Pseudolabrys. The sequence goes on from CAWFEU010000009.1 coordinate 78,723, forward strand.
GCACGCACTCGCATTGCAGACCGGCACGCCAGATCAATAACGGGCGCGCCCGCCCGACATATCAAACACCGCTCCGGTGTTGAAATCGCTGGCATCGGAGCACAGCCATGCCACCATATGCGCAACTTCTTCCGCCTTGCCGAGGCGCTTCACTGGGCTGTCGTTGATCATGGCCCTGACAGCATCGGAGCCAAGGTCGCGGATCATATCCGTATCGATCGGACCAGGGGCAACGCAGTTGATGCGGATGCCGGCGTCAGCAACTTCGCGCGACAAGGCTTTGGTGAAGGAAAGAATGCCGGCGCTCGCTCCCGAATACGCGGCGAGACCCGCGAGGCCTTCCTTGCCCGCAAGCGAGGCCATATTGACGATACGGCCGCCGCCCCATTTCCGCATGTGCGGGAGCAACGCTTGCGTGACCTGCATGGTACCAATGAGGTTCACCGAGACGATGTGCTGCCAGTCCGAGGGATCGTGATCTTCGAACTTCGTTGCCGGTCCAAGATAGCCGGCATCGTTCACCAGTATGTCGACACGCGTATTCTTCGCGATCAGATTGTCGACAGCCGACTTGATTTCGTCGGGGCGGGTGACATCCACTCTGGCATAAGTCACGCTGTTGAGCGCGCCCGCATTGAGATCCCAAACGTGCACTTTGGCACCGGAATTTGCGAGCTGTTCGGCGATGGCTTTGCCAATGCCTTTGGCACCGCCGGTCACGACGGCGTTTTTTCCGGATAGATCATAGGTTACAGGCATGGCGTTTTCCTTTTGGTCTACGAAAGTCGATTGCGACGAAAGGTCCGAATAATGTTCGACGACGTCAAGATTCTCTCGCCAAATGGTGCAATCGCGCCGACCGGCACCTGGAGCCTCGGCGCGCGCGCCGGCGATTTCGTATTCGTGGCTGGAATGCGCGGGATTGATCCGGCGAATAACAGCCTCATTGCCGGCGACGAAGCGCGGATCAGACAGGCCTTCATGAACATGAAAGTGATCGCCGGGTCCGAGGGGGCAACGCTCAAGGATTGCGTGAGGTTGACCGTTTTTGTCACCGACATGAATCGTTTGCGGCCGCTCGTTAACAAGGTGCAGGAGGAGCTGTGGGCCGGCACGCCCTATCCGCCGCGCACCATTGTTGAGGTTTCCAACCTTAACCAGGGCGACATTTTCGAGGTGGAAGGCACGTTCTACGCACCTAAAAACCGATAAATCCCCAATCCCTTTTGTGGTGCCCTCTTGGGTTGGCGGTAACTTTTAGGCTACATATATCTGCAATTGAAGCGGCTGCGCCGCCACACAGGATGAAATTCCATGGGTATCGATCAATTCATCGACAATGAAGTGAAGGGAAACGACGTGGTGCTGTTCATGAAGGGCACGCCACAGTTTCCGATGTGCGGGTTTTCCGGGCAGGTTGTGCAGATCCTTGACCACATTGGCGTCGCCTACAAAGGCATCAATGTGCTGGAGTCCGACGATATCCGGAACGGCATCAAGACCTATTCGAACTGGCCGACGATTCCGCAGCTTTACGTGAAGGGCGAGTTCGTCGGCGGCTGTGACATTATCCGTGAGATGTTCCAGGCCGGCGAATTGCAGCAGGCCCTGAAGGACAAAGGCGTCTCCGTCCGCCAGACCGCCTGACGCGGCGCTCGCCCGTGGCGACTGTTCTGCTTGTCGTTGCGGCGATCGCGGACCTTGCGCTCGCGGTCCTGTTGATTGCGGTGTCGGGGTTCATGTTTGGCGCCGGTCCCGAAAGCATGCATGCCGGAAATTTGGCAGCGGCCGGCTACGTGGTCGCGGTGATAGCTTGCGTCGTGGCACCGATCACAGGGTTTATCCTCAACCGGCGCGGTAAATCCGCTGTCGGCGTAGCAGCGGCCTGGCTTCCGGTCGCAGGTGCACTGGTCGCGATGGCGATCCCCGCGCCTTATTAGCCGACGGGTACAAAGCGGTAAGCCAGATCTTTCCGTTCGACTAATCCAATGCCGGGATAGGGCAGGTGGAAGCCGATCAACTTTGCGCGGTCCGTGGCGAGCCGGTCGAGCAGCTTGCGCCGTGTCGCGACCGCCTGCACGGGCACATGGTCGGCGGTCGGTCTCCACTCGGGGTGCTGGAATGAGATGAGCGGGTGCGTGAGCACATCACCACCCACGATCAAGCCATCGGCGCCCGCGAAATACAGCGATACGTGGCCCTGGGTGTGGCCAGGCGTATCGATCAGGTGCAGTCCGGCAATGATTTCATCGCCCGGCTTCACCATTTTCACCTTGTCCTTGATCGCCGCGTAATTGCGCCGGGCGCCAGTGACGAAACCCGCGCGCTCGGGCGGCAGGCCTCGCGTTGCGTTGTCGCCCGTCCAGAAATCCCATTCGGCGCTGGCTACGAAAAAGGTCGCATCGGGTGTCACCAGGTCGTCGAGTTCATCGACTGTGCCCCAGAGATGATCAGGGTGGCCGTGGGTGAAGATCACCTTGCTGATCTTGCCCCTGTCGATGCCGGCCGCCTTGAGATTGTCCCACAGCTTGCCGGCGCTCGGCATGAAACGATCGCCGGAGCCCATATCGACCAGGATCAAGTCGTCCCTGGTCCGGATCAGCGTGACATTGGTCGGCGAGTTATATTGCGTGCCGGTTTCGCCAGCGGCCTTGAGCAGCGCGTCGCGCTCGGCCGGCGGTGCGTCGGGGGCGAGGAAACTCGTCGGCAGCACCAGATGGCCATCACTGACGACAGCAACCTCGAATTCGCCATGCCTGAACAAATAGGGGGCCGCCGCAATGGCGGGCAGGGCACGCGACGCAATGCCGGCAGCGGTGGCGGCGAGAAGCGTGCGACGGGTCAACTTCGGCATCGAATGGCGGGACCAGCTCGTTGCGTAAACTGCTGGCGTCTTACGCCAAACGCGCGCTGTGCGCCACGGGCGCGAAGCCGCACCATCCCGGGCCGCAAAAACGGGCTAACGTGCTCGGTTCGTGCGGTTCATGATCAGGTAGATCACGCCTAGCACCAGTGCCAGACCAACCAGGCTCGGCGTCGGCACCGCGCTCGCAAATTTGGTCACGTTATCCGCAACCGACAGCACGAACACTCCGGAGCCTTGTCCGAGAATGAGGTAGATTAGCATGACCGCAAGGATGCCGACGAACCCGAGTTCTACGCATTCCCACAAAATTTGCTTCGCATTGGCCATGAATTTCCGCATGGCAGAACCTCATGATGACACCACAGCCTTTTGGGTGGGGGGCGTCCCCCCCACCCTGATTGCGTGCGCTAGAACAATTAGACTGGCCGCATTAGGGCGTCAGGCCATTTTCCTGCCAGAGAACAACCAGAGGACAATTCCGAGAGTGATCAGACCGACGAGACCGTTCCCGCCCATGTCTTTCACCCAACCCATGATGTTCGCTGTGACGGAGCCGAAAAACGGCAAGTTCGCCCCGACGAGCAGCGATAGCACGATCGCCAATGCCAACAGCATCAGCGCCAATTCCGTCAACGCCCCGACCCACTCCTTGATGGTATCGATCCCTTTCATTGCGGAGTCTCCCTAGGCATGTCCTGTAATTCGAGGACCGCGCATTGTTACTACCGCTTTTCACCCACTAAATGTAGAAAATTGTCGCGATGCCGCCACAAAATACGCTGCGCAGGACGACATTAGTCGGGGATAACTTTACGAACGCGCGGAATTCGGCACAGCAGCGCGCTGCAACACAGTTTTGGATTTCGGTATTCGCCCGGAGTTCCGGCAGCCGGCGCGAACTTGCGCCGGCTCGTGAGGCAAGCCGGGGACGGCCAATTCGCGTCTTAGCGCGAGTAGTATTCCACCACGAGGTGCGGCTCCATTTGCACCGCATAGGGCACGTCGGTGAGCACCGGAATACGTGTGAGCTTGGCCGTGAGTTTTGACGCGTCGAGGTCGATGTAGTCCGGCACGTCGCGCTCAGCCAAAGCCTGCGCTTCCAGAACCAGCGCCAGTTCCTTGGACTTTTCCTTCACTTCGACAACTTCGCCGACCTTCACCCGGTAGCTCGGAATGGTCACGCGCTTGCCGTTCACGCGGATATGGCCATGGCTGATGAATTGACGCGCCGCGAAAACCGTCGGCACGAACTTGGCGCGGAAAATAACCGCGTCGAGTCTGCGCTCCAGCAAGCCGATCATATGCGCGCCGCTGTCGCCCTTCAGGCGCCGGGCTTCCTGGTAGATGCCGCGGAACTGGCGTTCAGAAATATTTCCATAGTAGCCGCGCAATTTCTGCTTGGCCTTGAGCTGCACGCCGTAGTCGGAGAGCTTGCTCTTGCGGCGTTGGCCGTGCTGGCCCGGGCCGTATTCGCGCCGGTTGACCGGGCTTTTCGGACGACCCCAGATGTTCTCGCCCATCCGGCGGTCGATCTTGTACTTGGATTCCATGCGCTTGGTCATTCGCGTCCTCGATTGTCTTTGCTGTTGCTGAGGATCGCGCCCTCCTCTGTCCCGGCAGGACCGGAACCGACAGGCATAGCCTCGTAAGCGTAAGGCCTTGCCACGGGAGCGAAACGCTCGGCGGGACGTAAAACCCACCGGGCGCGCGGGTTTTAGGGGCATCACACCGGCGTGTCAAACAAGTTAGAGGCAGGTATTCCGCTATGGTCGGGCCCGTTATGCCGCAACCGCTTTTTCTTGCCCGGGAGGCGTCTGGCGGCCATTGTGAAGCGGTCAGGCCGGGCCCCTCTGGCAGCCCCAATCTGTAAGTCACTTGGCTGCGATGTCGGACTGACCAAGCTAAGGGGCCCTCATGGACAGTCTTTCTTTTCTCACCCCCGAATTGGCTGCCGCCTTCCTGCAGGTGATGGCGATCGACCTGGTTCTGGCGGGCGACAACGCCGTCGTTATCGGTCTTGCCGCGGCTGGCCTGCCGGCGGAACGCCGGGCGCGGGCCATTCTTGTCGGCATCATTGTGGCCACTGTGTTGCGCCTGGCCTTTGCAGCGGTGGCGGTCGAGTTGCTGGCGATCGTGGGTTTGCTGCTTGCTGGCGGCATTCTGTTGCTCTGGGTTTGCTGGAAAATGTGGCGCGAACTGCGCGGGCCCGGCGCAGAAGACACCGAGGCCGCACTCAAGGCCGGCGATGCGCACGTTCCACGCAAGACCTTCGCGCAGGCTGCCTGGCAAATCGTCGTGGCGGATATTTCGATGTCGCTCGATAACGTGCTGGCGGTGGCTGGCGCCGCGCGCGAACATCCGGCGGCGCTGGTGTTCGGGCTCGGCCTATCGATTGTGTTGATGGGAGTGGCCGCCAACTTCATTGCCCGGCTGCTCAACCGGCACCGGTGGGTCGCTTACGTCGGCCTGGCGATTATTCTGTATGTCGCGATCGATATGATCTGGCGCGGATTTCTCGAGGTGCAGCCGCACGTCTTTGGCTAAAAACCATATCGCGCAAGCGCCGTCGTCAATTGCGGCGAGGGCGCGCGGCCGGACGAGAACGTGATGTGCGGCGTCGGCGGCGGGTCGCCCGGCGCGCGGGCGCGCATCAGGTCCGCGACGCGCCGCGCAATCGCGGGTGCGGGATCGAGCCACGTTACCGGCCACGGCGCGCAGGCGCGGAAACGCTCGAGCAACAGCGGATAGTGCGTGCACGCGAGTACGATCGTGTCGGTGCGCCGGCCGTCTTTCTCGATGAAACAGCCTGTGATTTCGGTTGCGATCGCACGATCGGCGACCGGTGCGTCGGCGAGTTCGGCCTCGGCATAGGTCGCGAGCCGTGGCGAGCCCACCAGGTGCACGTCACAGCCGGTCGCAAACTCGCGGATCAGCGCACGGGTATATTCACGGCCGACGGTTGCCTGTGTGCCGAGCACGGTGACCCGCTTGGTTTCGGACTGCGCGCATGCGGGTTTGATCGCGGGCACCGTGCCGACAAACGGGACACGAAATTGCGTGCGAAGTTCTCCGAGCGCAAGCGTCGAGGCGGTGTTGCAGGCGACGACAACCAGATCGGGTTTGTGTTCGCCGATCGCCCCACCGAGCACGCCGACGATACGTTCGATTAGTTTGTCTTCATCCAGATTGCCGTAGGGAAAGCCGGCATCATCCGCCAAGTAAATAAAGCGCGCGTCGGGCCGGGCGGCCTTGATTTCGCGAAAGACCGTGAGACCGCCAAGGCCTGAGTCAAACACAAGGATCGTGGGAGCGCTCGGCACGTCAGGTCTCGATACGCTCAATCAAGCGGCCGAGCAAAAGCAGGCCCTGTGGCCAATATCCGAGACGGGACGCCGTGTTGATATGACCAAGCTCCGGCAATTCGCAGTAGTCCGCGCCCCGGACTTTGGCGAATTCGCGTGCGCGTGCCGGCGTCACAAAAGTATCGTCCGTGGACGCAACCACCAGCGTCGGAACGGGAAATTTCTGTTGTGGCACCGGCAGGAAATCACGTGCTGCGGGCGGAGCGTCAGGGCGCTCGAGATCGGACGGCGCGACCACCAACGCGGCCTTCACGCGGCCGGGCGTGTTGCGCGCCGCCCAGTGCGCGGCGAGCGAGCAGGAGAGGCTATGGCAGACCAGGATCGCGGGACGCGTGCCGCCGGCAATGGCCGCATCGAGCCGATCGAGCCACGATGCAAGCGTCGGTTTGTCCCAGTCGTCCTGCAGGACACGCGTGGCGTTTCGAAAAGCGAGACACCAGTATGACTGCCAATGATCGATGCCCGAGTTGCCTAAACCGGGCAGCACAAGAAAATCGAATTCGGCGGTGGCGTCGCGCACGGCGTCAGGCGGATTCTGAACCGCGCATGATCTCGTCCGAAAACCGGTTTCTATCCCCGATCGTGGTCGAGGACATGCTTTTCGGGATCATGCGCCAAACACCCGCTTAAAGATCGTATCGACGTGCTTAAAGTGATGGTCGAGGTTGAAGTTGGCCTCGAGCTCCTTATCGGAAAGCTTTGCCCGAACGTCCTTATCGCCCTTAAGAAGCGACAGGAAATCGCTCTCGCCGCCCCAGACCTTCATGGCATTGCGCTGCACAAGACGATAGGCGTCCTCGCGCGGGACGCCCTTCTGGGTCAAAGCAATCAGCACGCGCTGCGAATGGATCAGCCCACCAAGCCTGTCGAGATTCTTCTGCATGGCGCTCGGATAAACGACGAGCTTGTCGACAATGGATGTCAGTCGCGCCAGCGCGAAATCGAGCGTGACCGTGGCGTCCGGGCCGATCATGCGCTCGACGGAGGAATGTGAGATATCGCGCTCATGCCAGAGCGCGACATTTTCCATGGCGGGCAGGGCATAGGCTCGCACCATGCGCGCAAGTCCGGTGACGTTTTCGGACAGCACCGGGTTGCGCTTGTGCGGCATTGCCGAGGAGCCCTTCTGCTTCTCGGAAAAGAACTCTTCCGCTTCGAGTACTTCGGTACGTTGCAGGTGCCGGATCTCTGTTGCGAGCCGTTCGATCGACGAGGCGACGACACCCAGCGTCGCAAAGTACATCGCGTGCCGGTCGCGCGGAATGATCTGCGTTGAAACGGGCTCCACGGCCAGGCCCATCGCCTTTGCAACATGGGCTTCCACACGCGGATCGACTTGCGCGAACGTACCTACCGCGCCGGAAATGGCGCAGGTCGCGACGTCCTTGCGTGCCGCGACGAGCCGCTCGCGCGCGCGCGCGAATTCGGCATAGGCGTAGGCGAGCTTGAGGCCAAAGGTGGTCGGCTCGGCATGGATGCCATGCGAGCGGCCGACGGTGGGCGTGAGCTTGTGCTCGAACGCCCGGCGCTTGAGGGCCGCGAGCAGATTATCGATATCGGCGATCAAGAGGTCGGCGGCCCGCACCAGCTGCACATTGAAGCAGGTATCGAGCACGTCAGACGAGGTCATGCCGGAATGAATGAAACGCGCTTCCGGCCCGATAATTTCGGAAAGATGCGTGAGGAAGGCGATGACGTCGTGTTTGACTTCCGCTTCGATTGCATCGATGCGCGCGATGTCGAACTTGGCAGCTTTGCCTTTTTCCCAGATGGCCTTTGCGGCGTCCTTCGGAATAATTCCGAGCTCGGCCATGGCTTCGGCCGCATGCGCCTCGATCTCGAACCAGATGCGGAATTTCGTTTCCGGAGACCAGATCGCAACCACCTCGGGACGGGAATAACGTGGGATCATTGGGAGGCTCACATGCCTTCAACTCTCATCCTGAGGAGCGCGAAGCGCGTCTCGAAGGATGAGGCCGATGCTTGGCTGTTTACGGCGGGGCACCCATGGTTCGAGACACCGCGCTGCGCGCGGCTCCTCACCATGGAGGAGAAAGGCCTCATGCCGCTTCCCCGCGTGCCAAGGCCGCCGCGTTTCGGATCGCTGCGATGTTTCCCTTGTAGTTGCCGCCCCTGAATACGGCGGAGCCCGCGACAAGTACGTTGGCGCCGGCCTGCACCACGCGCGCGGCGTTTTCCGGAGTGATGCCGCCGTCGATTTCGATGTCGATCGGCCGCGCACCGACCAGCGCACGCGCCTCCCGGACCTTGTCGAGCGCGGCCGGAATGAACGCCTGGCCGCCGAAACCCGGATTGACCGACATGATGAGAATGAGATCGACCAGGTCGATAACGTGCTCAATACTTGAAACCGGCGTGGCCGGATTCATCGTGACACCGGCCTTCTTGCCGAGCGCGCGAATGGCCTGCAGCGAGCGATGCACGTGCGGACCCGCCTCAACATGTACCGTGATGATGTCGGAGCCGGCTTTGGCAAAAGCCTCGAGATAGGGATCGCAAGGCGCAATCATTAAATGCACGTCGAGCGTCTTCTTGGTGAGCGGCCGGAGGGCCTGCACGACGGCGGGTCCGATGGAAATATTGGGCACAAAATGGCCGTCCATCACGTCGACATGGATCCAGTCGGCGTCAGCGGCCTCAACCGCGCGCACCTCTTCGCCCAGTCTGGCAAAGTCAGCGGACAGGATCGACGGTGCGATGATGAGTGGACGCATTGCCGGTCTCCAGAAGCCAACCGGGTATCACGCGGCGCGACAGCGGGCAACGTTCGCCACCATAAAGCGGCTCCGCCGTTAACGCTTTTCCGCCAGCCTGCGCGCCAGCGGCCGCAAGATCGCGGGCATGAGATAGATCGGCACCTGCGCCATGGCGAAGTAGAACCAGGCCAGGTCAGGCAACGATGACCCCAACGTCGCCATCACGAGGCCGATATTGCGGAAACCGGCGAGCAGACCGATGACCAGTCCGCGGTCGACCCCGGCACGCCGAAATACCAGCACGCTGAGGCCGATCTGGGCGCAGGTGAGCGCAACAATGAACGCGACAAGTTCGATCGCAAACAGCGGATCGGCCGCCACCTGGCGCGGTACGCCATCCATCGCTGCAATAGCGAACAGGAAGACCGCGACCACGTTGAGGCCATCAATGTGCTCGCTCTGGCGTTCGATCCAGGATTGACCGGCAAACCGGCGAATGGCGAAGGCCAGTGCTCCGGCACTGCCAAAGAAAAGAAGCAGTTTGATACCGAGCTCGAGTGGCGAGAAGGCCGACGAACCGAGAAACAGATAGCTGAACGCAACGCTGGTAAGCGGCGATATCGCGTTGCAGACGATCAGCGCCGCAAGCGAAAGAGCCACATCGAGACCGATCAGCGCCGCAAACGCCGCCGACGACGTAATCGGCGTGATCGCGAGCTGGAGGATCATGATGGTATAGAGCGCCGGCAACGCTTCGCGGATGCCCGACAGCACATAAACCGTCCCGAACAGCAACGGTATTGCCACCATGACCCACAGCGAGATCAAAATAATCAGCCCCGGTGACCTGAGGTGGCGGCGAAATGCAGCGGGATCGGTTCGGAGATAGGAAAACAGCAGCAAGACGAAGACCGACTTCACCGAGATATGGCTTCACGTAGGCAGCGAGGGGCGGGACGGCGAGGCCGAGGAAAATCGAAGCGGCGAGGGCCCGCGTGCCTTGCCGGCCGAGCCATGCCAATGCGGCGGCTAACCCGTTCAAAATTGGCATGAGTAAAGTATCTCCGGCGCTGCGCGGGTCATAGCGCGCGGGCCGGATACGATCCATATAAAAGACATGAGCCAGCACAGGAGGCCAAGGCAATCATGGCGCGTACCGATGCAATTGTTCTTGGTGCGGGCATCGTCGGCGTTTCGGTGGCGGTCCACCTTGCGAAACGCGGGCTGTCGGTCGCATTGATTGACCGGGCGGGCGTCGGCGAGCAGACGTCTTATGGCAATGCCGGGATTATTGAAGGCAACACGGTATTCCCGCCGGCGTTTCCTTCCAATGGCCGCGCGCTGGTACGCATCGCGCTCAAGCGCGCGGGCGAAGCCAATTATCATTTGTCATTCCTGCCGCACATGATCCCTTGGCTCCTGGCGTTCCGGGCGGCATCCCGGCCAGATCGCCTTATTGAGACGGCACAGTTGATCCGTCCGCTCTACGCGCGTGCGGTCGCCGAGCATGAAGCATTGATGGCCGAAGCGGGCGCGTCTCACTATTTGCGGAAAACCGGCTGGCTGAAAATTTATCGTAGTGAAAGAAGCTTCGCCGCTTTGGCGGCGGAATTCGACGTTGCCGCAAAATTCGGGTTGCCACTCCAGAGGCTGGATATGTCTGGTGCGCAAGCGCTCGAGCCGGCGCTCAACCCGGTATTCGCACACGCGGTCTTCTGGCCACAGGCGGCGAGCGTGAGCAACCCACTCGGTGTGACCCAGGCTTATGCCGCGCGATTTGCCGCCCTTCGTGGTGTCCCCCTTGTTGGCGACGCGCGATCGTTGCATCGCACCGGAAATCGCTGGCGTGTGGATACCGACCAGGGTTCAATCGACGCAGCGGAATGCGTGGTTGCATTGGGTCCATGGGCGCCAGATTTGCTCGCGACCCTGGGGCTGAAACTTCCGCTTGCGATCAAGCGCGGTTACCACAGGCATTTCCGTGCCCAGCGCAATGCCGGTCTGTCGCGGCCGGTCCTCGACGCTGAACCCGGCTATCTGATCACGCCGATGGAGCAGGGCATCCGGATGACGACTGGCGTTGAATTCGCTGCGCGCGATGCCCCGCCGACGCCTGTGCAATTCGACCGCGTCGTGCCGGCTGCGCGTGAACTGTTTCCGCTCGGCGAGCGCGCGGATGAGAAGACATGGCTCGGGAGCCGGCCCTGCTTTCCCGATTCACGGCCCGTGATTGGTCGCGCGCCGGGACATCCCGGCCTTTGGCTGACAATCGGTCATGCGCATTGGGGCCTCACGCTCGGCCCTGCGAGCGGACGCATGATTGCGGAAATGATGGCGGGTGAGCCGCCGTTTTGCGATCCGGCGCCGTACCGCGCCGAGCGCTTTAACTAGTGTGCCACCGTGAGCTCGCGGAAATCGTAGCGGTCGCGGATATAACTGTTAAAAAATGTGCCCTTCGAAAATGCCGACTGGAACGATGCCGTAACCTCCGACGGAACATCCACATATTCGTATATCCGACCGGTCACGAAGGAAACGGTCAGCCGCTCGCGTTTCGGGTCATATTCGATGTTTGCGATGGCGGTCGATGGCATATCCCGACAACGCACGAATTACGTTCCGGTTCGGCGCTAGCCAAATCGGTTGCGCCAGCTCGGTATCGCGCCGGGGAATGGTAAGGCCGTTGCTTCGTAGATGCCGCGTGCGATGGCGCGGGCCAGCACATTGGCGGCGAGCATGCCAAGCTCACTGAGTGCAAACACTGGATCGGGCAGTTGCTTCAGGCCAGTGGCGGCGGCAAACACCACGTCGCCGTCAAGCGGCGTATGCACTGGATAGATCGCGCGCGAAAGCCCGCTCTGCGCCATGACCGCCAGGCGTTTGGCCTGCGCTTTGGTGAGCCTGGCGTCGGTCGCGACCACGGCGAGCGTCGTGTTTTCCCCTGATGCACCTTTGCTGCGAAAAGCCAACGTCTCCGCCGGAAATGCAGTGGGCCAGCCGCGGCCGCCAAATTCCTTTCCTTGCTCGAAGGGAGCCGCCCAAAAATGCGGACTATTTCCGATCGTCACGCTGCCGGCTGCGTTGGCGGCCGCAATTGCGCCGACGGTAATGCCACTGCCGGTTTGCGCACTGGCGGAACCGATGCCACCCTTGAGATTGACCGTAGTGGCGCCCAGGCCTGCACCGGCGCTGCCGAGTGCGAAGTCCGCAGCAGCGCCTTTCGCGGAATCATAACCGAGTTCCCGGTAGGGCGGATAGCGACCCCAGTTCTTGTCGCCACCAGACAGCAGGTCGAACAAGATCGCGCCGGGCACGATGGGTATGCGTGCTTCGCGGACCTGGAAGCCGCGGCCCTGTTCGCGCAGCCAGGCTTGCACACCCGAGGCCGAGTCGAGGCCAAATGCCGAGCCGCCCGACAACACAATGGCGTCGATGCCTTCCACGGTTTGCGCGGGATCGAGAAGGGCGGTCTCGCGGGTGCCCGGCCCGCCACCGCGAACGTCCACGCTGGCGACAACCGGGGCATCGAACACGATGGTGGTGACGCCTGAACCGAGCTTTGCGTCGCCCGCCTGACCGACCCGAAGGCCCGTCACGTCAGTGATGAGGTTACGCGGCATAATATCTCCCTGCCGGTAAGCTTATCACGTCTGATCACGTTCCGGCGAAACCGCCGAACGGCGCTTGCCAGCGGACCCAATGCATCGCATCTAGAGGCCCCATGACTTTAGAGGCATCATGACTGGTGACGTAACCTTCGTGGCCGCCCTGATCGCCGGCCTGGTGAGTTTTCTCTCTCCCTGCGTGCTCCCGCTGGTGCCGCCGTATCTTATTTTTCTGGCAGGGACCTCTCTTGAGCGTTTCGCCGACAAGGAGCCGGAGCCGAGGGTCAAGCGCGAGACAGTCGCCGCCGCGGCCCTGTTCGTGCTCGGTTTTTCCACGGTATTTGTCGCGCTCGGCGCCAGCGCGAGCGTCATTGGTGCGCTGATCCGGACCTACTCCGGCCCACTCGCGACAATTGCCGGCGTCGTTATTATCATTATGGGCCTGCATTTTCTTGGCGTGACACCGATCGCGCTGTTGCATCGCCAAAAACGGCTCGACGTCGCCAAGCCGGTCGGGTTGTGGGGCGCGTACGTAATTGGTTTGGCCTTCGCCTTTGGCTGGACGCCGTGCATCGGTCCAATCCTTGCTGCCATACTGGCGGTCGCTGCGTCCGAACAAACAGTCGCGAAAGGCGCGAGCCTGCTCGCGGTCTATTCACTTGGCCTTGGAATTCCGTTCATCATTGCGGCGTTTGCAATTGAGCCGTTCGCGGCGTTTCTGTCGCGTTTCCGCAATTATCTCCACCGTGTTGAACAGGCGATGGGCGCGCTGCTGGTTCTGACGGGAGTTGCCTTTCTCACCGGAAGCCTCAATCAGGTAAGCGTTTGGCTGCTAGATGCATTTCCGGTATTGGGCAAGATCGGGTAAGGCGTTTTAATCCGGCCTCATGGTGAGGAGCGGTCACCGATGTGGGGTTTACCCGACATCGGCGCTCTCTGTGCGCAAGTCGGCTAAAGCCAACTTGCGTGGCCGCGTTTCGAACCATGGGCCGCCTCATCCTTCGAGACGCGGGCTGCGCCCGCTCCTCAGGATGAGGCTTTGCAATAGAAAAGCCCGCTGAAGAGCGGGCTTTTCCAACCGTGACACGTTGAATTATTTTACTTTTGAGCAGTCGGACCCCGGGCACTCGACGTAGGTGAGCTTGCCGCTTGAGTCCTTCTTCCAGAGATACATCACATAATCGAGCTTTGTGATGTCGCCCTTTTTGTCGAAGGAGATGTCACCGAGCACGGTCTTGAATGGCATGCCGGAATGCATCTTCTCGGCTACCTTCTTCGGGTCGAGCGACTTCGCCGCTTCCGCTGCCTGCTTGATGATCTGCACGCCGGCGTAGCTGTAGAGCGTGTAGGCTTCCGGCTCGAATTTCTTGGCGCGGAATTCTTCCACCACCTTCTTGGCTTCCGGTTTGTTGCGCGGGTCGGGGCCATAGGTCATCAGCGTGCCCTCCACACCGGGACCGCCTACAGAAGCAAATTCGTCCGAAGTGATGCCGTCACCGCCCATTAGCGGGGCCTTGACGCCCTGGTCGCGCATTTGCCGCACGATCAGGCCACCTTCGGTATAGAGGCCGCCGAAGTAGACAAGATCGGCGCCTGATTGCTTGATCTTCGACACCAGCGCCGAAAAATCCTTCTCGCCGGTGTTGATGCCTTCGTACAGCACTTCCTTCATGCCGCCTTTGTTGATGGTCTTCTTCGTCTCGTCGGCGAGGCCTTTGCCGTAGGTGGTCTTGTCGTGCACCACGGCGATCTTTTTGCCCTTCATGTGACTCAAGATGTAATCGCCGGCGACCTTGCCCTGCTGGTCGTCACGGCCGCAGACGCGGAAGATGTTCCACATTTTGCGTTCCGTAACGGTCGGATTGGTCGAGGCAGGGGTGATTTCCAGGATGCCGTTCTCCTGGTAAACCTCCGACGACGGGATTGTGACGCCGGAATTGTAGTTGCCGATCACGAATTTGACGCCGTCGCCGGCGAATTTGTTGGCGACCGAGACGCCCTGCTTGGGATCGGAAACGTCGTCTCCGTATTCGACTGTGATCTTCTGGCCGAGAATACCGCCGGCGGCGTTGATGTCGGTGGCGGCCTGATCGACCCCGTTTTTCATTTGCGCACCGGTCGCAGCGCTCGGACCCGTGATCGGACCGGCCATGCCAAATTTGACTTGCGCGGAAGCGGTTCCCGCCAGCGCAAATGCAATGCCCAGCGTCAGGCCGAGCGTGGCGATTCTTTTCATCGTATTGTTCCCCTTCAGGTGGAGCCCGGCAGGCTCGAACAGAGCCTGAATGTTACGTCAGGGCCGCTTTGTGCGCCAGCGCATCGGGCCGTCCGGCTCATTGATCCAGCGATATTGCGTGACCATTTGCGAGGCACGTGCCGCCCGGAAGCCCAAAAAGCCGAACGCCATGCAGAACATGCTGTCGACCACGTAATAGTGGAATGAAAGCAGGGTGCCGCCGAACAGGCTGAAATGGATGAACCTCACCGCGCCGCCGAGGATCAGCGTGTAGAGAACGATCTGCCAGCGTGGCCGCCATGTTGCCGCGATGGCACGGCCGGTCAGAATTGCGGCCCCGCCGCCCAGAAAGACGGTCACCAAAAGGAAAACGCCGAACGAGCCTTCTTCGTAGAGCAGATCGGGGATCGAGAAAGCGGTGGTGAGATCGCTCAATGCCGGCCTCCCTCGAGGTAGGCCGACTTGATCTCGGGCCGCTCGAGCAATTCGTGTCCCGCGCCGGACAGGGTGATCAGGCCGTTGACCATGACATAACCGCGGTGGGCGAGCTTGAGCGCGTGATATGCATTCTGCTCGACAAGGAAGACCGTGAGGCCGTCCTCGGCGTTGAGCGCTTTTATCGCATCGAAGATTTGCCGCACCACCAGCGGTGCAAGGCCCAGCGACGGCTCATCAAGCAGCAGCAGGCGCGGGCGCGCCATCAGCGCACGTGCAATTGCCAGCATCTGCTGTTCGCCGCCTGAGAGGGTGCCGCCGCGCTGGTTGATGCGTTGTTGCAGCCGCGGAAATAATGTCAGCACGCGACCTAGGTCACGTTCGAATCCGGCGGGCTCGGCGGTGGTAGCGCCCATTTGCATGTTCTCGAGCACCGTCATGCGCGAGAAGATCCGGCGGCCCTCCGGTGCTTGCGCCAGCTTGAGCCGCGCGATCTCGTGTGTCGGCAAACCCGTTATGTCACGGCCGGCAAATTCTATCGTGCCCTCGCGCGCGCGCGGGTTGCCGCACACGGTCATCATGAGCGTTGATTTGCCCGCGCCGTTGGCGCCGATCAGCGTGACGATTTCGCCCTCGTCGACGTGCAGGTCAATGCCCTTGAGCGCCTGCACGCGCCCATAGAAGGCTTTCACACCGCGAACGTAAAGCAGGGGCGCGCTCATAAGCCGACCTCCGCTTCCACGGTGGCGACGTCCTTGTCGGCGACGCCGAGATAGGCGGCGATCACCTTGGGATCGTTGCGAACGTCATCGGGATTTCCGTCGGCAATCTTGACGCCATAGTCGAGTACGACCACGTGATCGGAAATCTCCATCACCACCGACATGTCGTGCTCGATAAGCAGGATCGACATGCGGTGCTCGTCGCGGATCGACCGCAGCAATTCGTTGAGTTCGGCGCTTTCGTACGGATTAAGTCCTGCTGCCGGCTCGTCAAGGCAAAGCAGCGCTGGCTCCGTGCACATGGCGCGCGCGATCTCAAGCCGCCTTTGTGCACCATATGGCAGTTCGCCGGCGGCATCGTCGGCGCGTTCCGTGAGTCCGACGCGATCCAGCCAGGACCGCGCGTTGTCGATCGCGGCGCGTTCGGCGGCCGCGTAGGAGGGAAAGCCGAGCACGCCGAGCAGCGTGTAGCCGGAGGCGCGCATCAGCCGGTTGTGCTGAGCGACCAAAAGGTTCTCAAGCACCGTCATGCCCGGAAACAGGCGGATGTTCTGGAAGGTGCGCGCTACGCGCGCCTGTTGCGCGACCAGATAGTCGGGCATGCGCTCCAATAGATGAAGCGCACCATCGGTGCGCGCATGGCGGCGCTCGCCGCTGCCGGTGAGGGTATCGAGCCCCTCCCAGATCGCGGCGTCACCGTGACGGAGTGCGATCCGGCCTTCGCTCGGTTTGTAAAACCCGGTAATGCAGTTAAAGACCGTCGTCTTGCCGGCGCCGTTTGGGCCGATGAGCGCCGTAATCTCACCCTCTTGAGCAGAAAACGACAGATCGTCGACCGCCACGAGGCCACCGAAGCGCATCGTCAGATGGTCTACCCGCAGCAACGTGTTGTCCGGGCCTGCCATCAGCCGCGTCCTTCCTTGACGAGGTCGGCGGCAATGGTTCTCCGCTCGCGCAAAACCACCGAAGGGTCGCGCGTCGAAATGAGACCGCGCGGTCGCCAGATCATGATGAGCACCATGGCAAGCCCGAACAGCAACATTCGATACTGGGTTGGATCGAATGTCGGTCCGAATATCACTTTAAGGAAATCGAGCTCGCGCATAATTTCCGTACCACCGATCATGGCGATGGCGGCGATCGCGACACCGATCTGGCTCCCCATGCCCCCAAGCACAACAATGGACAGGATCGTGGCTGACTCGAGGAATGTGAACGAGTTCGGGCGAGATGAAGCCTTGCCGTGCCGCGAAAAACGAACCGGCGAACCCGGCAAACATTGCGCCCATCGCGAAGGCCGTGAGCTTGGTGTTGGTGGTGTTGATGCCGAGGGATCGGCAGGCAATTTCGTCCTCGCGCAGCGCCTCCCACGCGCGCCCGACCGGCAGCCTTCGCAGGCGCACGGTGACAAAGGCCGTGAGCAGCGCGAGCGCGAGGATCAGGTAATAAAGAAAGATCGTGCGGTAAATCGGCGAAAACGCGAGGCCAAATCTGGCGGCAAACCCGTCGTCATCTGCGTTGAACGGAATGCCAAAGAACGTCGGCCGTGGGATTCCGGTGATGCCGGCATAACCGTTGGTCAGGTCGACCCAATTGATCAATACGATGCGGATGATTTCGCCAAAGGCGAGCGTGACGATCGCGAGGTAGTCGCCGCGCAGCCGAAGCACCGGAAATCCGAGCAGGATTCCCCAAAACGACGCCAGTGTCCCGGCCAGAGGCAGCAAAATCCAGAACGACAGTCCGAATGTCTTGGCAAGCAACGCGTATGCATAGGCGCCGACCGCGTAAAAAGCGACGTAGCCCAGGTCGAGCAAGCCGGCGAGACCAACGACAATATTGAGGCCCCAGCCCAGCATCACATAGATCAGGATCTGGATTCCGAAATTGTCGACCCATTTCGCCGCGCCGCCGAAGCCGGCGGTTAAAATGACGATGACCGGATAGGCAATGACGAATCCGATCGCAAACGTGATGAACCAGTTCTTCACGTGCGCGCGCCATGGGTGGCTCGCGGTCGCCGGTTTTTGCGCGCGTTGCCTGAGCCACGGATCAATTGCGAGCGCATAGGCAAGGCGGCCGACACCGACAACGGCGACGATGGCGAACAGCAACGGCCAGCGCGTCGTCAGAATCAAAACGTTGCGGATGTCGGTGACGGTCTGAAAACCGATGAGAGGCAGAAACAAGCCAAATGCTAACAGCGCGGTGACACCCGCGTCGCGCAACGCGCGAAGTGTGTCGGCGCGCCGGTCCTGCACGGCGCCGGGCATGTCAGACCTTTTCGACATCCGGCCGGCCGAACAGACCCTGCGGCAGGAAAATCAGGGTAATTGCAAGAACCGAAAAGGCGGCGACATCCTTGTAGTCGATGGAAAAATAAGCCGACCAGAGCGTTTCGATGAGCCCGATCAGGATTCCGCCAATCACAGCGCCCGGCAACGATCCAATGCCACCGAGGACTGCGGCGGTGAAGGCCTTCACGCCCGGAACAAAGCCGTCCGCGAAACTGACGACGCCGTAGTACATCAAGTACATTGTGCCCGCGACCGCTGCGAGCGCGGCGGCGATGACGAAGGTCATTGAAATGGTACGGTCGACATCGACGCCGACCAGAGCCGCCATTTTTTGATCCTGCTCGCACGCGCGTTGCGCACGGCCCAGCGGAGTCCTGGCGACCAGGTACCAGAAGCACGCAAGCAGTACAGCGGTTACGACCCAGATAATCAGCTGCTTATATGAGAGTGTCACCGGGAAGTCGTTTTTCGTAAACAGCACAAATTCGCCTTGCACCATGGGCGGGATC
The DNA here is from genome assembly GCA_963815055.1 of uncultured Alphaproteobacteria bacterium. Lineage (GTDB taxonomy): Bacteria > Pseudomonadota > Alphaproteobacteria > Rhizobiales > Xanthobacteraceae > Pseudolabrys. Next base: position 97,472 of record CAWFEU010000009.1, read on the forward strand.
GATTTGTTGCGCGGTCCCTGTGTTACTTGCACGAAGTTCGACAAAAAGATCGACATTCCGATTGCGGAGATCAGCGGCGCCAGCCGAAATGAACCGCGCAGCGGACGGTATGCAAGGCGCTCAATCGTCCAATTGACCAGCGACGTGAACAGCATCGCAACGACCAGGACGATAAATAATGCAAGCGCAATCGAAGTAATGCCAAGCACGGTGGTGAGGATCAGGAAGGCGACCAATGCGATGAACGCCGACACCATGAACACATCGCCATGGGCGAAATTGACCATGCCGATGATGCCGAACACCATCGTGTACCCGATGGCAATCAGGCCGTAGATGGAGCCAAGCGTGATGCCGTTAATCAACTGCTGGAGGAAGACTTCCATCCTGTCCCCTGCGCCTTCCCGAAGTCGTCCGGCCGACGACTGTTGGGCCCCTCTTGGTAAGGCTTAACAGGGCATTGCAAAGGCGGCAACGCTGCGACTGCGGCGTGTTACCAGGTTTGTATATCGGGAAGACGGCCCTGTGCCAGGTGTCTGCGCTGATCGGGGGCAATTCCGGTACCGGCCGGCGGGGCTTGAGTTTGCCGAGCTTAGTGCAGGCCGCCGAATAACCAGATCAACACGAGAATCGGAATTGGCACTCCAAGCAGCCACAGCAGCATATAGCGTCCCATCGTTCGCTCCTGCTTTATGCCGATGAAAACTCACGGTGCTTCCAGCAAGTTCCGAACACATTTTCATCAAAGTTGAACTCGCCCGTGAACGGGAACGAATGCAACCGCCACGCATTGTCTCTAACCATGGGGCGCAAGCGATCGAGACGGCGCTTCGAACCAACGTTGGAGAGGAACGTACAATGAATCAGAATCCGAACCAGAAGCCTGGCCAGCAGCAGCAAGGTGGTCAGCAGCAGGGCGGTCAGCAGCAGGGCGGCGGCCAGCAGAAGCCCGGTCAGCAGCAACAACAGCAACCGCCGCGGCCCGGCCAGGGCGGTCAGCAGGGCCAACAAGACCGCTAGTCCAGGATTGATATGATCTGATGAGAAAGCCCCACCTCCCGGTGGGGTTTTCCATTTTGCGCAACGTACCCGGTGTTGGCGTTTCGAAATCCGTCGCATATGCTTGACGCATGGGCACAGTCTCTGCGCTCCCGCTTTTTCATCTGTACGGCGATCCACCGGACGACGCCGCATTTGATTTCATCCACATCGAGACGATCGCCTCACGCTCATCAGTTCACGATTGGACCATCCGTGCGCACCGGCACCGCAACCTGTTTCAGGTCCTGTTGATCGAGAAGGGCGGTGGCGAGCTGAGCTTCGAGGCCGCGACCGAATCCTTCTCGGCGCCGGCTGCAATTCTGGTACCAGCGACGACAGCTCACGGCTTCCGATTCAAGCCCGAAGTGACTGATGGTTGGGTGGTGAGCTTTACCGAAGATGTCGCAGACGCGCTGGGCAATCAGTCTGGTGAGGCGATGGCGCGATTGAAAGCGGTCGCGGCCGATCCGCTGCTGCCGCTCGCCGACGCCTCGGAAGTCAGGCGTCTATCGACTCTATGCGCCGAGCTCAAGGAAGAGGCGTCGCTCGCGCGCGAGGGTTTCCGTCTGGCCATGCGCGGGCTCTTGACGCTGATTGTCATAGAGGTCGTGCGGCTCGCTGTCAGCCGCTCACGATCGGGGGCGGTGACGCTCTCTCGCAAGGACGCGCGGGTGGAAGAACTGCGACGGTTGCTTGACGAGCATTTTCGCAAGGAGCGGCTTATTAATTTTTATGCTGAAAAACTGATGATGACCGCCGATCGCCTCAATGATCACGTGAAACGCGCGGCCGGCGTGACCGCCGGTCACATGATCCGCCAGCGTGTATTGACCGAAGCCAAACGCCAGCTCGTCTTCACCACGCAGGCCATCCACGAGATCGCCTATGATCTGTCATTTTCCGATCCGTCGCATTTCACCCGTTTTTTCCGCAAGCAGACCGGCATGACGCCACAGGCCTTTCGCGACGGCCGCGGCGACTAGATGCTGTCACGATTTAGCGTGCAATGAATTGCTTCGGATGAAAGCGAGCGCGATCACCGCTCCAATCAATTCCGCAATGCCGCCTCCGGTCAATGCTGCACGCAAGCCTGGGAGGAAGTCAGCGCCAGCGGTTGCGTTTTGGCCGGCGCGGGCGGCAAAGATCGCGCCCAGAATTGCGACGCCGAGTGTAGCCCCGACCATGCGCGATGTATTGAGAACACCGGAGGCGGTACCGGATCGCTCCGGGGGCAACGCGGCCACTGCAACGCCGTTGACCGGAGCCGTATTCAACCCAAGCCCCACGCCGACGACCGCCAGCGCGAATTCGATGGAAAGGAGGCTGGTGCTCTCGTTTATGAGTGCGAGCGCGAGCGCGCCGACACCCATGCACGCCATGCCAGCTGTCATGACAATTCGTGGGCCAACGCGATTGCTGAGATAGCCGACGTTTTGGGAAACGATGAAAAAGCTTATCGGCATTGGCAGCAGTTCGAGGCCAGCGACCAGCGGGCTCGCGCCGCGCATTGTCTGAAAATAAAGCGGCATGACGAAAAGCAACGCATACATGCCGAAGGTCATTAGACCGGCGACCGCAAGTGATGCCGAGAAGACCGGACGCCGCAAGAACTCGAGCGGCAGCAGCGGGCCCGGTGTGCGAGCTTCGACCCAGACGAAAAGCGTGAGTGCGGCAATCGCGATAACCGCGATCGACAGAATGATCGGTGACGTCCAACCCCAATTCGATCCTTCGATAACCGCAAATGCAAATGCGCCCAATCCGACGATGGCGAGGGCCTGACCCGGCAGATCAAGCCTGCGGCCTTTCGGCTCCGAACTTTCGCGGATTGCGGTGTAGGTCAGGACCACGGCGAGCACACAAATCGGCAAGATCACGTAGAAGACGCTGCGCCAGCCAGCGGTAACGACGAGCCAGCCACCGAGCATGGGTCCAACGATGAAGGCAAGCGCATTGCAGCTCGCCCAGATGCCCAGAGCGTGCGCGCGTTCCTTGCGTTCCGGATACGCAAGCGTGAGCAAGACCAGCGACATGGGGACCTCGAAGGCCGCGCCCAGGCCGCAGACAATGCGCCCGGCGATCAGTATTGTTGCATTGGGACCCAACGCGCAGATCAGCGTGCCGACGATGAAAAGCAGGATGCCAAGAACAAAGATGCGTCGACGTCCGTAAAGATCGCCGAGCGTCCCTCCGGTCAGCAATAGGCTCGCATAGACGAGATTGTAGGAATCAATGACCCATTGCATCTGGCTGACGCCGGCATGCAAATCGGTGGCGATGCTTTTTACGGCGAGATTGACGATGGACGTGTCAATTTGCGCAAAAAGCACGCCAAGCGACGTGGCGATCAGAACGAGGCGAGGTCGCGCACGATCGGTTGTACCGTTGAGCCATGTCGAAGCCAGAGTCATGAAACGTCCTTCCTGCATTGCCTTCAATTCAACCCGTCCGAGTCCCGTTTGGATCGCGTGCAAAAGTTCCTTGCAGTCCGCAGCTAGTGCCCTGAGGCTGATTAGTGAAACGAATGTTTGTCATCCGATCGATCAAGGAGATCGATCACTTGCGCTTGTCCTTTCGTTTGGCGCGTGTCTCGGCTTGAAATGCGATTTAGGTGGTGACGTTCGCCAGACCCACCCGTTTTCTGTTTCGGACTCGCCGGAACTTGCGGAGCACGCGTGGTTAATCGGGCAGGGTTAAAGGCCTAACCGGTAAGGTAAAGTTTCGGTTTCTTTTGAAATTGGCATTTTAGAGGCTTACGCATGGATCCACGCGTGAGGAGGGATCCATGCCAAAACTTTCGACAGCCACCGTGGCCATCATCGTCGCGATAGCGCTCTATTTCACCTTGTTTTGGGGCTATGACTCCTTGCGCGTTCTCGCATCGCCATCTTATGGCATGGACGATGCCTGGCGCTCGCAATACATCTTCGGCATTGGCCGTCTCTTCAGCCTGGAACCGATCGGGTTGATCAAGCTTGCCGCTTTTTTTGCGACGCTCAAGCTGGCTGTCGCCGCCATCTGCGCGTACCACATCGTGGACCGTTTCCGTCACATGACTCGCGGCCAGGCGGAACTCGGAGATTCTGGAAGCAGGACTGATCCTGGTTGTTCTGATCAGCATCGCGTCCGTTGGCCCGGCAGCCTGGTCGCAAAGCACCGATCTAATGCGCGAACACACGATCCAGCTCTTGTTTGCGGCGCTTGCCGTGGGGCTCTGCATCGTTGAGCGAGTTTACGTCCGTCCAAACGCGTCAGCTGTCACTGTCGCGGCCACTCCGAAAAAAGCCAACTGGTTCACCATCTGGCGTTGATCGTCCGCTGAGTGATGCGAGCGCTATTTCGCGCGGGCGCGCGATGGCTATTTGGCCTTCACGTCTCCGATGACGTCCGCGGCCTCCTTGAAGGCATGGTTCGCCGCCGGCACGCCGCAATAAATTGCCTGTTGTAAAATAATTTCCTTGATGTCGTCGGGCGTAAAGCCGCCTTCGGTGAGGGCGGCGCGCACGTGCATGCGAAACTCCTCCCATTTATCGAGTGCGAGCATTGTGCCGATGACCAGGATCCGCCGCGTGCGTTCGTCGTAATGCGGGCGCGTCCAGATCTCGCCCCACGCGGCCCGGGTGATGAAGTCCTGGAATTCCGCGTTAAAGGACGTCTTCTTCGCGTTGGCGCGATCGACCCACTCATTGCCCAGAACCTTGCGCCGCTGGGTCATGCCGCGTTCGTGGCGTTCCTTCTCGTCCATGGCGACCGCCTCTATGAATGGAGGAAATTGAGTACGGTTTCGGTATAGAGTTTTGGCTGTTCCATGTTGGCGATATGCGCGGCATCAAGCGCGGCCACTTTGGCACCCTTGATCTGCCGGGCGATCGCTTCTCCCGCGGCTGGTGGCGTTGCCGGGTCCTGCTTGCCGACAATCACCAGGGTCGGCGCGCCGATACGCGGGTTTGAGGCGGTGAAGTCCATGTCGCGGATAGCTTCGCAACTCGCGACGTAGCCGATCGGGCTGGTGGCAAGGAAGATTTCCTTCATGCGCGCGAGGGTGTGCGGAGCGCGATCGCGAAAATCTTTCGTGAACCAGCGTTCCATATTCGGGTTCACCAATTCGCCAAGACCTTTTTCCTTCACGAATTTGATCCGGTCGTTCCACGGAGCCTTGTCGGCGTAATTGAAATTGGTGTTGGAGAGAACGAGCTTCTCGACACGGTCGGGCGCATTTGCACCAAGCCATTGTCCGACCATCCCGCCCATCGACAGGCCACACCAGTTGAATTTCTTGACCTTGAGCGCATCAGCAACAGCGATCACGTCGCGGCCGAAGCGCTCCATCGAGTAGGGCCCTTTCGGCGTGCCAGATTTGCCGTGGCCGCGGCGGTCGTAGCGCACCAGGCGAAAGTGCTTTGAGAACTCGGGCGCCTGATCGTCCCACATATGCAGGTTGGTGCCGAGCGAGTTTGAAAGCATCAGTACGGGCGCGCTGTCCCGGCCTTCAACCTCGACATGGATCGGGCAGCCATCATCTGCGTTGATCATCGGCATGAATGTCCTCCCGTAAGGCAGTGTTCTGATTGTTGAGGTGTGGCGTGGCCGACACCCTTAATGGGCCGCGCGCGGTCTGCAAAGCTCTTTTCATGGCCGCGCCCCGGGGCTAAGTCGGGGCGTTCGGGCCAGGCTGGCCTACTGCAAAGTAAGGGAGATGCGTCGATGGCGATGACGATGACGGGTGAGGTTCAGCTTCCGGCCAGCCGTGAAGTCGTATGGGCGAAGCTCAACGATGCGGTTGTCCTGAAGGCCTGCATTCCTGGCTGCGAGGAGCTCAACAAAACCTCGGAAACTGAATTTCAGGCCGTTGCCACAACAAAGATCGGGCCGGTCAAGGCTCGCTTTAAAGGAAAGGTTCATCTGACCGACCTTAACCCTCCTAACGGTTACAAGATTTCAGGTGAGGGGGACGGTGGCGTCGCGGGCTTTGCCAAGGGCGGTGCGACGGTTGCGCTGACCGAAAAGGACGGTGGGACACTGCTCACCTACAACGTGGAGGCGCAGATCGGCGGGAAGCTCGCGCAACTTGGCCAGCGTCTCGTCAACGGCGCCGCCAAGAAGATTGCCGATGATTTTTTCCGGAATTTCGCAGCGACGGTCGCAGCCGGATAGGCGCATCGCGGCCGTTTGAGACGGTCTTGGCATTTGAATCCCTTGACCCGGGCGGCAATCGCGGTTCAGACTTATTCATGTTCCAAAGCGTGATCGGGCCAAAATCGGCGCCATTCCGCAGCCGAACCGCCCCGGTTTGGGGCGGGCGGGGCAAAAAGAGGGCCTTTGGCCCCAAATTGGGAGGAAGGTCATGCCTGCCGTATCCATGACGGTGAATGGCAAAGCCGTCACTGGCGATGTCGAAGCACGCACACTGCTGGTGCAATTCCTGCGTGAAAATCTGCGCCTCACCGGCACACATGTCGGCTGTGACACATCGCAGTGCGGTGCCTGTGTCGTCCACATAGACGGCATCGCGACCAAGTCCTGCACGACACTGGCCTTGCAGTGCGAGGGGGCGAAGGTCATGACGATCGAAGGACTGGCTGAGCCAAACGGTCCGCTGCATCCGATGCAGGAAGCCTTCCGCGAGCACCACGGTTTGCAGTGCGGCTTTTGTACGCCGGGCATGATCATGGCGGCGCTCGATATCGTGCGCCGGCGCGGCAACGATCTCGACGAGCACACAATTCGCGAGCAACTCGACGGCAACATTTGCCGCTGCACGGGCTACCACAACATCGTCAAGGCGATTGCCGCTGGAGCGAAAGCCATGGCCAAAGGCGGCGCACGTCAGGCTGCCGAGTAGCGTCCAGGAGTTAACGGGAGGAGACCGCCATGAGCGCGACAGGTATCGGCGCGGCGGTGCGCCGGAAGGAAGACTTCCGTTTCATCACGGGCAAGGGCCAATACACCGATGACGTCGTGCGGCCCGGTGAAACCCGAGCGTTTTTTGTGCGGTCGCCGCACGCTCACGCAAAAATCAAGACTATCGATGTTAGCGCCGCAAAATCTCTGCCGGGCGTTGTTGCCATCCTCACGGGCGCTGAATTAGCCAACGACAAGATCGGCAACCTCATCTGCGGTTGGATGATTCATTCGAAAGACGGCACGCCGATGAAGATGGCCCCGCACCCGGCGCTTGCGTCCGGCAAGGTCAATTGTGTCGGCGATGCGGTGGCTGTGGTGATTGGCGAAACACTTGCGCAGGCGCGTGACGCCGCAGAGAAAGTCAAAGTCGATTATGAGGTGCTGCCTTCCGTGACCGATCCCGCCAAGGCAAAGACGGGGCCACAGATCCACGAGGTCGCGCCCGGGAATACAATTTACGAATGGCACCTCGGTGATGCCAAAGCGACCGAGGCGGCCTTTTCGTCCGCCGAGCACGTTACCAAGCTCGACATTATCAATAATCGCTTGGTGCCGAACGCCATGGAGCCACGCGCGGCGCTGGCCGAATACGATGCCGGCACCGATGGCCTGACGTTGTGGAACACCTCGCAAAATCCTCATGTGGCGCGTCTGGTCATCGCTGCTTTTGTCGGCATGGCGCCAGAGCACAAGTTACGCGTCATCGCGCCCGATGTGGGCGGGGGCTTCGGCTCGAAGATTTTCATTTATCCGGAAGAAGTCGTTTGTCTTTGGGCGGCACGCAAAGTGCAGCGACCGGTGAAGTGGACCGCGGATCGTTCCGAATCCTTCCTTACCGACGCGCATGGCCGTGATCACGTCACGCATGCGGAACTTGCCCTTGATGCGAACGGCAAGATTTTAGCATTGCGCGCCAAGACCATCGCAAATCTCGGTGCCTATATGTCGACCTTCTCGTCGTCGGTGCCAACTTATCTCTATGCCACCTTGCTGTCGGGCCAATACGACATCCCGCACATCTATTGCGAGGTGGATGCGGTGTACACCAATACCGCTCCGGTCGACGCGTATCGCGGCGCCGGCCGCCCGGAAGCGACCTTCGTGGTCGAGCGGTTGGTCGAGGTGGCGGCGCGGCAGTTGGGCGTGGATCCAGCCGATTTGCGCAAACGCAATTTCATCAAGTCGTTTCCACACCAGACGCCGGTCATCATGGCGTACGACGCCGGCGACTATAACGCCTCGCTCAAGAAGGCGCTGGATATTGCCGATGTGAAAGGCTTCAGCAAACGCAAACGCGAGGCGGCTCGTCAAGGCAAGCTGCGCGGCCTTGGTTACTCGACCTACATAGAGGCCTGCGGTCTCGCACCAAGCCAGGCAGTCGGCTCGCTCGGGGCTGGTGTCGGTTTATGGGAATCCGCTGAAGTGCGGGTCAACCCGACCGGCAGCGTGGAAGTGCTCACCGGCAGCCACGCGCATGGCCAAGGCCACGAAACTACATTCGCCCAACTGGTATCGGAGCGGCTCGGCATTCCGTTCGAGAACGTTTCGATCGTGCACGGCGACACCGACAAAGTGCAGTTTGGCATGGGCACCTATGGCTCGCGCTCTGGCGCGGTCGGCATGACGGCGATCGTCAAAGCACTCGACAAGATCGAAGCCAAGGCCAAGAAAGTCGCCGCCTTCATGCTGGAAGCCGCGGAAGGCGACATCGAGTTTAAGGACGGCAAGTTCACGGTCGCAGGCACCGACAAATCGGCGGCGTTTGGCGATGTCGCGCTCAACGCCTATATCGCGCATAAATTCAGCGGCGCCGAACTCGAGCCAGGGCTGAAGGAAACGTCGTTCTATGATCCAACCAATTTCACGTTTCCGGCCGGCTGCCACATCTGCGAGGTTGAGGTCGATACCGACACCGGCAAAACCGAGGTTGTGAATTGGACCGCGGTCGACGATTTCGGCACCGTGATCAACCCGATGATTGTCGAAGGTCAGGTGCATGGCGGGATCGCGCAAGGAATCGGGCAGGCGTTGCTGGAACGCGCAGTTTACGACAATGACGGACAACTCGTGACCGGCTCTATGATGGATTACACCATGCCGCGCGCCCACGATCTGCCGTCGTTCCACATCGGGTTGACCGAGACCAAGTCCCCGTCAAATCCGCTTGGCATCAAGGGCTGCGGCGAGGCCGGAGCAATTGCGTCGCCCGCCGCGGTAATCAATGCGATCACCGATGCAATCGGAACCGAAGAACTGGCCATGCCGGCCACCGCCAATGCGGTCTGGACGGCACTCAAGCGGGCGCAACCGCGCCAGGCTGCGTAATCACAGGAGACCTCGATGTACAATTTCACTTTTCATCGTCCCACCACGGTCCGCCAGGCGGCTGGCCTGCTGACGCGCAATCCGGATGCCAAGCTGCTGGCCGGCGGCCATTCCCTTTTGCCGGTGATGAAGCAACGGCTGGCGCAGCCGTCCGCGTTGATCGATCTCTCTTTGGTCGAAGGGTTAAGTGGTGTCGAACAGAAGGGACGATCGATCGTTATTGGCGCGATGACACGCCATGCGGATGCAGCCAATTCACCAGTATTGCAGCAGGCGTTGCCAGGGCTCGCATCGGTCCCGGCTTCCGTCGGCGATCCGCAGGTTCGCAACCGCGGCACCATTGGCGGTTCGATCGCCAACAACGATCCGAACGCGGATTATCCGGCGGCGGTTCTGGGCCTGGGCGCAACTATCATTACCAACAAGCGGCGCATTGCCGCGGACGATTTTTTCACGGGCATGTTCTCGACCGCGCTCGAAGACGGTGAGATCATCACCAAAGTCAGTTTCCCGATCGCCAAGAAAGCGGCCTACGAAAAATTCAAGCATCCGGCTTCGGGTTTTGCGTTGGTCGGCGTATTCGTTTCAAAGCGTGGCGCGGACATTCGTGTCGCTGTGACGGGCGCGGGCGCCAATGGCGTGTTCCGGGTGAAGTCTTTCGAGGAAGCCCTCAAGAAACGCTTTTCGCCGAAGTCGCTGGAAGGGATGACCATTCCGGCGACCGGCATGAACAGCGACATTCATGCCAGCCCCGAATACCGCGCGCACCTCGTTGGCGTGCTGGCGCGCCGTGCGCTGGCGAAGGCGACTGCGTAAGACGACGGCGGGCAGGAACTAAACCAGCACGGCGGCGTTGGGCGTTTGGATCTTCACCCCGAGTGCCCCCGTGCAGTTCATCCCGGTCCTGGCTGTCGTCATCATCGCCGCCACGATGGCGTTGATGCGCGTCTACTTGGCCTAGCGAGCGACCTAGCCACGAGTCGCGTTCGCCTTTTCCAGGAAGCGGACGACTATGGCTAATTCCCGGTCATTAAATTGGGCGAGCAGAGCATTGGTTTCCTCAGTCATCTTTTCGTAGGCACCTGCGGCCGACCTCAAGAATTTCGGCAGTACGCGGACCAGCGAACTGCGCCGATCAGCCGGATTTGGTTCGCGCGCGATCACGCCGGCTTTTTCCAGCCGGTCCAGCACCACGGTGACCCCGCCGGTGGTCAGCCTTGTTAGTTCGGCGAGGCGTCCGGGCGTCAGCGGTCCGTCGATGTCCAGCAAATTAATGAATTGCAGGTCGGTCGGGTTGATCTTCAGGCTGTCGGCCGTCCGCTGATTGAACAGCACCGAATTGGCAACCATGCGCCGCAATTCACGGAACATCGACGCGGTGAGCTTCGGGCGTTTCTTTGAGGTTGACATTCGTTATATACCTTATTTAATAAGTAACTTGCGAAATAAGGTAATAGGATATCTAATGAATGACAAGTTCCATGTGCTGATCATCGGTGGCGGCATTGCGGGACAGGCGCTGGCCCTGTTTCTCCAAGGGACAAACGCAAGCTGCGCGATTTACGAAGCCTATGGCGCAAGCCATGGCGTCGGGGGTGGCCTGGGTCTCGCCTCAAACGGAATGAATGTTGTCGCGGCACTGGGTCTCTGCAGCAAATTAAAGGCGCGCGCCAGCATGGCGCCTGAAAGTTATTTCCGCGACGAGCGCGGCAAGCTGCTGGCCCACATTTCAAATGGCGGCACAAATTATGGCGAGCCGCAGATGAGCATGATGCGTTCGGATCTGTATGCAGTCCTGGAGGACGAAATCCGGGCGCAAAGTATTTCGTTTCACCACAACAAGCGGCTCTCCCGCGTCGAAATGCTTCCCGATGGCGTCGTCGCCTATTTTACCGATGGAACCAATGCGCGTGGCGACATTCTGATCGGTGCCGATGGCGTACACTCTCAAACAAGACGCCAGATCATGCCGGACGCGCCAGAGCCGGAATTTGTCGGAATTTCGGGGATTGGCGGCGCGATCCCAATATCTGAAATGCCCGAACTTGCTCCCGAAGACAGCAGAAGTTTTACATTCACGTTCGGGCCAGTGGGTTTTTTCGGATTCTGCGGCGGGAGCGCCGGCGAAGAAATGTGGTGGGCGAATCTGCCGCGCGAGAAGCCGTACAGCGTTGCGGATCTGGAATCGATGTCGTCCGCCGTGCTCAGGGAACAACTACTCGAACGCTACGGTGATTACTACCAGCCGATCCCAAGCCTGATTGCGCGTACGCGCGACATTATTGCCCTCAACGTGTTTGATATCCAGTCATTGCCACGGTGGTCTGAGGATCGCGTGCTGCTGATCGGCGACGCCGCCCACGCGGTGAGCCCGAACTCCGGTCAGGGCGCGTCGCTCGCACTCGAAGATGCGATGTATCTTGCGAAGCAACTACGGAATTTCGGCAGCAACTATGCCGCCGCATTCGCGGCCTTCGAGTGCGACCGTAAACCGCGTGTCGAGCGCATTGTCGCGGCGGGCCGACGAGCGGCTTCCGATAAGGAAATCGTTAGTCCGCTGAAGTCGAGAATCCGCAACTTCATGATCGGTCTGATGGTGCGGCTTATCGGTATACCCGGACAAGACTGGATGTTCCGTTACCGCATCGCTTGGGACGATGAAGAGGCCGGCCGAAAAGCCGCGTAACTTAGTCCGGGTTGCGATCAAGCTCGGCCAGTAAGTCGTGAAGATCGAGCGGGTGTGTGTACATCTGCAATGCGCCATCCGGCTTCTGCGGCCATTTGCCTTTTGGGCGGTCCCAATAAAGCTCAACGCCGTTATCATCCGGATCGCGCAGATAGAGTGCCTCGCTGACGCCGTGGTCGCTGGCACCTTCAAGCGGGATCTTGGCCACGATCAGCCGGCGCAGGGCGTCGGCGAGGAGCCTCCGGGTCGGGTAGAGAATGGCGGTATGGTAAAGCCCGGTCGTGCCTTGGGCCGGTGGTGAGCCGCCGAGGCTCTCCCAGGTATTCAAGCCGAGATGGTGGTGATAGCCGCCCGCCGAGATGAAGGCGGCGCCGGGCCTTGTCGTGGTGACCGTAAAACCCAGCACACCACAGTAGAAATCAAGCGCCCGCTGCAAATCGGCAACCTTCAGGTGGACGTGGCCTATCCGGACCCCCGGATCGATCGTGGGCATGCGCAGGGCGTCTTTTTCGAGGGTCATGGGCTTCGTCATGGCGTTAATCCTGGCTGGCGGGGCCTTCGATACCCACATGTAAGACACGCGCGTGGTAGGATAAAGTCCCCGCATGCCAGACAAGACGCTTCCCAATTCGATCGATTTAACGCTCGACCTGCTGGCCAAGGCCGATTATATCGCCGATCGCTCGCTGGCGACGGTGCTGTATCTGGCGCTCAAGATGGGCCGGCCGTTGTTCGTTGAAGGCGAGGCCGGCGTCGGCAAGACCGAAATCGCCAAGGTGCTCAGCCAGACCCTCGGGCGCCGTTTGATCCGCCTGCAGTGTTATGAAGGCCTCGACGTTTCCTCCGCGGTCTACGAGTGGAACTACGGTGCCCAGATGATTGCAATTCGTCTGGCAGAAGCCGAAGGCGAGGGTGATCGGTCGCGCATCGAGCATGACGTTTTTTCCGAGCGCTTTCTGATCAAGCGTCCATTGTTGCAGGCACTTGAGCCGGATCCGGCAGGTGCCCCGGTTCTCCTGATCGACGAAATCGACCGCACCGACGAGGCCTTCGAAGCTTTCTTACTCGAAGTTCTTGCCGATTTTCAGGTGACCGTCCCGGAGTTGGGGACAGTTAAGGCGGCGCACCCGCCGATCGTCGTGGTGACCTCCAACCGCACGCGCGAAGTGCACGACGCACTGAAGCGTAGATGCCTCTATCACTGGGTTGGCTATCCGAACGCCGAACGCGAGCTGAAGATCCTGCGGGCCAAGGTGCCGGGCATTTCCAAGAAATTGTCAGAGCAGGTCGTCAGCTTCGTGCAGACCCTGCGCAAGGAAGATCTGTTCAAATCGCCGGGGGTGGCCGAAACGCTGGACTGGGCTTCCGCCCTAACCGAACTTGATGTCGTCGCCCTTGACCCGGCAACGGTGTCGGACACGCTCGGCGTGTTGCTCAAGTACCAGGACGATATTGCCCGGCTCGACGGCACCAAGATCAAGCACCTGCTCGACGAGGTGAAGTCGGAGCTGCGCGCGGCGGAGTAGATATGGTGAGACTTTTCTCTCCGCTTGCGTCAGCGCGCTCCCTCCCCCGCTTGCGGGGGAGGGTTGGGGAGGGGGCTTATGTCTCCGATTGAAAATTCCCCCGCCCGGACCGGCTTCGCCGGTCCGACCTCCCCCGCAAGCGGGGGAAATGAAGGCCGTCTCGCCGAAAATATCCTCTACTTCGCGCGTGCATTGCGCGCCGCGGGAATTCCGGTTGGTCCTGGCGCGGTACTCGATGCGCTGGAAGCGCTCGGGGTTGCCCATGTCGGCGCGCGCGCTGATTTTTATTGGACGCTTCATTCAGTCTTCGTCAAACGGCACGAACACACAATTCTGTTTGACCAGGCATTCCGGATTTTCTTTCGCAAGCGCGGATTTGTCGACAAGATGATTGCATCGATGCTGCCAGAGGCACAGGCCGGCACACCGAAGACGCCGCCACCGGGCGCGCAACGCATTCAAGAAGCGCTGTTATCGAGCCTCGCGCGCGAGGAAGAAAAATCAGAGGTGGAAATCGACGCGCGATTGACGGTGTCCGACAGCGAAGTTCTTCGTACCAAAGACTTTGCGCAAATGACGGCCGCGGAGATTGCGGCCGCAAAGGAAGCCATTTCACGATTGACGCTGCCGCTGGATGAGGTTCGCACGCGGCGCATGGCCGCGAGCCGGCGTGGCCACCTGATCGATATCCGGCGTACGTTGCGCGCCAGCATGAAGGCGGGTGGGGCGGTGATCGATCTCAAATATCTCGGTCCGCGTGTGAAAGAGCCGCCGGTCGTGGCTCTCCTGGATATTTCAGGATCGATGAGTGAGTACACGCGGCTCTTCCTGCATTTTCTGCACGCGGTCACCGATGCGCGCAAACGCGTATCAACGTTTTTGTTCGGTACCCGGCTGACGAATGTCACGCGCGCCATTCGCCAGCGCGACCCCGATCAGGCGCTCGCTGCCTGCTCGGCCGACGTCGCCGACTGGTCGGGCGGAACGCGGATCGCCTCATCATTGCACCTTTTCAATAAACAATGGGCACGCCGCGTTCTCAGCCAGGGCGCGGTGGTGCTTCTCATCACCGATGGGCTTGAGCGCGATGCCGATGACACGCTATCATTCGAGATGGATCGGTTGCACCGATCGTGCCGCCGGCTCATCTGGCTCAATCCGCTCTTGCGCTTCGACGGTTTCGAGGCGCGCGCCAAGGGCGTGCGGGCCATGCTGCCGCATGTTGATGAACTGCGGCCAATCCATAATCTGCAATCGATGTCGGAACTGGTGCGCGCACTGTCGGGTGCACCAGCCAAAGGTTACGATCCGAAATTGATGCTGAGGCAGGTTGCGTAGTTTTCTTCGTCATGGCCGGCATAAAACCCGGGCATGACGAGTTAGAAATGGAGGCCCGCTATGTTGGCACGCGATGAAGACATTCTCAAAGCCGCCGAAGAATGGCGCAAATCGGGGCGCGGCGTGGCGCTTGCGACGGTGGTCGAGACCTGGGGCTCGGCGCCGCGGCCTACCGGCTCCAATCTGGTGATCGACAACGAAGGCAATTTCCTGGGTTCGGTATCCGGCGGTTGTGTCGAAGGCGCGGTGGTGACTGAGGCCATGGATGTGATCGACAGCGGAAAGCCGAAAATGCTGGAATTCGGTGTTGCCGACGAGACGGCATGGAAGGTCGGCCTCTCCTGCGGCGGCACCATCCGCGTTTATGTTGAAAAGGTAAGCTGAAGTGAAGCTCGACGTTCTTCACGCGCTCAATGCTGAACGGGCGGCGCGCCGCGCCACCGTACTTGTCACCGACGTGGCGAGCGGCGAGCAACGACTCGTGAAGGCAACCGAAATATCAAAAGATCCGCTTCGCGAGGCGCTCGAAAAGCGCCTGCGCATGGCCAAAAGTGGTATGGAAGAAACCTCGAAAGGCCGTTTTTTCCTCACCGTTTATGTGCCGTCGCCGCGCCTGGTGATAACCGGAGCGGTGCACATCAGCCAGACACTGGCGCCGCTGGGACAACTGCTGGGCTATGACGTGACCATCGTCGACCCGCGCACCGCATTTGCCTCGATTGAGCGTTTCCCGGATGTCAAAGTGATCGCGGAGTGGCCCGACGTTGCGCTGCCGCCCCTCGGGATCGACCACTACACGGCGTTTGTTGCGCTCACCCACGATCCGAAGATCGATGATCCGGCATTGAAGCATGCGCTCGCGCGTGCCTGTTTTTATATTGGAGCTCTTGGTTCACGGAAAACACATGCCAAGCGGGTGGAGCGGCTGAAACAGTCCGGTCTCGCGGATGCCGATATTGCGCGCATTCATGCCCCGATCGGGCTCGATATCGATGCGGTGTCGCCGGCCGAAATTGCGGTCGCCATCATGGGCGAGATCACGCAAGTGCTGCGGCAGAAGGCGGAAGCGGCATGAAATTCGGCGCAGTTCCGGTCGCTGACGCGGTTGGTGCGACCGCGGTGCACTCAATCCGCCAGGGTGAATTCGTCCTTAAGAAAGGCACGCTGGTCGGGCCAGCCGAAGTCGCGGCACTCAAGGCTGCCGGGGTCAAGGAAGTCACTGTCGCGCGGCTGGACCCGGGCGATGTCTCGGAAGATCAGGCCGCCGCTGACATCGCTGCGGCCGTGAAAGGCGAGGGCGCGCGCGCCGATCGTGCGTTCACCGGTCGCTGCAATCTATTTGCAGAACGGTCTGGCGTTCTCGTGATCGACAGGCCGGCAATCGATGCGCTCAATCGTATAGATGAGGCGATCACGGTGGCCACCCTTCCGGCTTACAAGCCGGTGGTGGAAGGCGAAATGATTGCCACCGTGAAGATTATTCCTTTTGCAGTGGCTGGTGCGGCGCGCGATCAGGCCGTAGCCGCAGCCGACAAAGGGAGGCCAATCGTTCGCGTCGCTCCCTATAAAGTAAGAAAAATCGGCATTGTTTCGACGCTGCTGCCCGGCCTCTCACCAAAGGTAGTCGAGAAGACGCTCAAGATCACCGCGACGCGCATTGCGCCAACCGGTGCATCCATCATCGCCGAGCGGCGTGTGGCGCATGAGCAAGCTGCACTCGCGCGCGCGATCGATGAGGTCCTTAAAGCGGGCGCGGAACTGGTGATCGTGTTCGGGGCCTCGGCCATCGCGGATCGCCGCGACGTGATCCCTGCGGCCATCGAAGCGGTCGGCGGGGAGATCGAGCATTTCGGCATGCCGGTCGATCCGGGAAATCTGATGTTGATCGGCAGGCTGCATGGTCAAGCAGTGCTTGGCGCGCCCGGTTGCGCGCGCAGTCCCAAGGAAAACGGGTTCGACTGGGTGCTTATGCGCTTGCTCGCCGGCCTGCCGGTGACGCGCGCAGATATTACCGGCATGGGCGTCGGCGGCTTGCTGATGGAAATCGTGACGCGGCCGCAACCGCGCGAGGAGCCGATGCCGGAGAAGAGTTGCCGCGTTGCCGCGGTGGTACTTGCGGCGGGGCGCTCGACACGCATGGGCGCGGTCAACAAAATGCTGGCCGAAATCGGCGGCAAGCCACTGGTTCGCATCGCTGCCGAACAAGCCATTGCGTCCCGCGCGAAGCCGGTGATTGTCGTAACCGGGCACGAACGCGAGAAAGTGGAAAAGGCCCTGAGCGGGCTGCCGGTTCGGCTCGTCCACAATGCGGATTATGCGGACGGGCTTGGCACCTCGCTCAAAGCGGGTATCGCCGCTGTGCCAAATGAGGCCGACGCTGCAATCGTTTGCCTGGGTGATATGCCGCAGGTGGACGCGGCCTTGATTGACAAGCTGATCGCTTCATTCGATCCAGAGCGTGGCGCGCTGGTTGTCGCGCCGAGCATCGATGGCCGCCGAGGCAACCCGGTCGTATGGTCGCGCCGCTTCTTCCATGATTTGATGTCGATTCATGGCGACGTCGGTGCGCGCCATCTGATCGGCAATTATGCGGAGGCAGTTGTGGAGGTGCCGGTCGCCGGCGAGGCAGCGCTGACCGACGTGGACACTCCCGAGTCGCTTTCCATCGTCAAGTCAGAAATCGAGCGCGCTTAAGACTTGAATCATTGATCGGGTCACCCAACTCACCCCCTATCTGATGCGGACCCTCGGGTAGGGAAGGGGCGATGAGCGATATCTACGCGCCATTCATGCGCGCGCTTGTGGTCGGAGCTTTGGTGCTTGCGACCGCAACGCTGATGTTTGTGGCGGTCAATACGGCGCGCGCTGGCGTACGGGCTGGCTTGATCCGCAGCGGGCATTCGGTGCCGATCCAGGTATCGCCTGCCGCTCCTCAACGGCCAGTGCTGCCGTCTGGCTAGCTAAATAGCTGAAAGCAATAATGAAAAATACGCCTTGCCGGCAGGCTATTTATGCATTAAGTAATGACTGACCAGTCAGTCATCAATGGTGCAGTGATGTTGCGACCGACGAGATCCCGAAAACCAGGCGCGCACAGAGCAGGTCGCAAGCGCGCGGTGGAGGCGGCCCGTTCCGCAGGCGTCCCTGCAAACGCCGCGCGTAAGGTGCGCAACCTCGATCGTCGTGAGGCGATTCTTGCCGCCGCGCTTGATGAATTCTCGATCCGTGGCTTCGAATCCGCTCGCCTTGACGATGTGGCGCGGCGTGCCGGCGTCGCCAAGGGCACGATCTATCTCTACTTCCGCGACAAGGAGAGTCTTTTTCAGGAACTCATACGCGCGATGCTTACGCCACTGGTCGGCACCATCGAGGCGATGGGTGAGGCTGACCTGCCGCTGCCGGCACTCGCGGACCGTATCGTCGAATTATTTGTGCGCGAGGTTTATGAGACGCGGCGCAAGGACGTGGTCCGTCTTATGATCTCGGAAGGGCGGCGTTTCCCGAAGCTTGCCGAATTTTATTACCGTGAAGTTCTTTCGCGCATTATCGCTGCAGTGCGATCGGTCCTGCGGCGCGCCGCCGCACGTGGCGAAGTGCCGGAGGGGCTTGTAGAGTTCCCGCAAATTATCGCTGCGCCGGGCCTGATAGCGATCATCTGGAGCGGGCTGTTCGAACGTTTCGAGCCGCTGGACGTTCGCAAGATGATGAAGGCGCATCTCGATCTGCTGTTCTCCACGCGGAGGACAACATGAAAATATTCGCAAATCTATTGGCGGCTGCCTCCGCCATGCTCGTACTTGCTGGATGCAGCAACAGCAATGACCGCGTATTGCAGGGCTGGGTCGAGGCCGAATTGATTTTCGTTTCGCCTGACGAGCAGGGACGGGTTGAGACGCTGAAAGTCCGCGAGGGCGACCACGTGCAAAAAGGCGATATTCTGTTCACCGTCGACGACGATCTGCAAAAAGCCGACGTGGTCGTAAGAAATACGGCCGTCATCAATGCCCAGCAATCGTTCGATCGAGCGAAAGAATTACTGAAGTCGGCCGCGGGAACACAGAAGACCTACGACGATGCCGAGGCAGCTTTGCGTCAGGCCAAAGCCAATCTCGATTGGGCGCAGACGAGGCTCGGACGGCGGAACGCCTACAGTCCGGGAGATGGCACGATTGAGCAGATTTACTACCGGCCGGGCGAAACCGTGCCGGCCGGCCGGCCGGTAGTAGCGCTGTTGCCGCCGGGTAATTTGAAGCTCCGCTTTTTTGCCCCGCAGGCGATCCTGCCGGAAATCAAATATGGACAAACTGTCGAGGTCTCCTGCGACGGTTGCGAGAAGGGCCTGACGGCCAAGGTCAGCTTCATTGCGCGCAGCGCCGAATTTACCCCGCCTGTCATCTACAGCCTTGAGGAGCGGGCGAAACTCGTATTTCTGATAGAAGCGCGGCCTGAACAGCCGGAAAAATTTCGCGTCGGTCAGCCCGTGACAGTCACGCTACCGAAAGAGCCGCCGAAATGAATACGTCCGACATCGTTATTGATGTCCACGGCCTCACAAAAAAATTCGACGGCCGTGCGGTGGTGCGTAACCTGTCAATGCAGGTCAAGCGGGGCACCATTTACGGTTTTCTCGGTCCAAATGGTTCCGGCAAGACCACAACCATTCGCATGCTGTGCGGACTGCTCACTCCGGACGAGGGGACTGGGACGTGTCTCGGCTACGATATTCGTACCGAAACCGACAAGATCAAGCGCCAGGTCGGTTATATGACCCAGCGCTTCAGCCTCTACCAGGATCTTTCGGTGCGTGAGAACCTGGAGTTTATCGGCCGTGTCTATGGCATTGCCAGGCCAGTTGCGGCGGCGCGGGCGGCCATTGAACGGCTTGGTCTTACCGGCCGCGAAGAGCAGATTGCAGGCGAACTCTCGGGCGGCTGGAAGCAGCGGCTGGCGCTCGGCGCCTGCACGCTACCAAGCCCGCAATTGCTTCTGCTCGACGAGCCGACCGCAGGCGTTGACCCGAAGGCGCGGCGGGAGTTTTGGAACGAGATTCACGCGCTGGCAGCCGACGGCCTCACCGTTTTGGTTTCGACACATTACATGGACGAGGCCGAGCGCTGTCACGAAATCGCATATATCGCGTATGGCGAACTGCTGGTGCACGGCACGGTCGAACACGTGATCGAGGCTTCGCATCTGACGACCTATGTTGTCAGTTCAACGGACGGCGACGGCCTCAATGCGCTTGCGGAAGAGCTCAACGATAAACCGGGCATCGATATGGTGGCGCCATTCGGCACCAGCCTTCACGTGTCAGCGCGAGATGCGGGGCCCCTCGATGCGGCGATTGCGCCTTATCGCAAGCGCGAGGACTTGGAGTGGCAGCGCTCCGAACCCTCGCTTGAGGACGTGTTCATCGACTTGATGAGCAAGTCTAAGGACAATTTCCAATGACGCACCTTCTGCCAACCGAGGCACCGAGCCGGCTTCCGGGAGAGGGCTTCTGGCGGAAAACCTGGGCGATGCTGGTGAAGGAATTCATCCAGCTTAAGCGCGACCGGGTCTCCTTTGCCATGATCATCATGATCCCCTTGGTGCAGCTGATGTTGTTCGGATACGCCATCAACACGATGCCGCGCGATCTCCCGACGGCTGTCTTGATGCAGGAACAAACCGATCTGTCACGGTCCATTCTGGCAGCGCTGGAAAATACTCGTTATTTCAAGGTTACAAAGCTACCCCGCACCGAGGCCGAGGTCGATGAGCTGCTGGCCTCGGGTACTGTATTGTTTGCGATCGAAATTCCGGCGAATTTCGAACGCTCGGTGCGCCGTGGGGACAGGCCCGCCATGCTGGTCCTCGCGGACGCGACTGACCCGGTTGCATCTGGCACGGCCCTTGGTGCGCTCGGGCAGGTCCTGCAAACGGCCCTGTCGCACGACCGGGATGTACCTGCCAGTCCGACGATGCCATTCGAGATTCGTACGCACGCCCGGTACAATCCGGCGGGCCTCACGCAGCTCAATATCGTGCCCGGCCTGGTCGGTACCATCCTGACCATGACCATGCTGATTTTTACCGCGCTATCGGTGACGCGCGAAATTGAGCGCGGGACGATGGAAAATCTCCTGTCCATGCCGATCACACCTTTCGAAATCATGTTGGGCAAGATCGTGCCGTACATTCTCGTCGGGTTTGTGCAGGCGGCTCTGATCATCGGTATCGGTGTGGTGCTCTTTAAGGTGCCTGTTGTCGGCAATCTCGCGGTTCTTGCCGCGCTGAGCACGCTGTTCATCGCGACCAATCTGTCGATTGGCTACACATTCTCGACCATTGCGCAAAATCAGCTGCAAGCAATGCAAATGTCGATGATGTTTTTCCTGCCGAACATCCTGTTGTCGGGCTTCCTGTTCCCGTTCGCCGGCATGCCGGTGTGGGCGCAGTACGTCGGCGAAGCACTGCCACTCACGCATTTTTTGCGGGTCATCCGCGCGATTATGCTCAAGGGCTCGAATTTGTCCGACTTGCGGTACGATGCGATCGCAATGTTCGTGCTGATGCTGATTGCAATGATCATTGCCGTCACGCGTTTCCGGCGTACGCTCGACTAGTTCACTGTCGTTTCAGAAGATTGAGCCGCAGATAGGGGCTCGAGCGGCCAGCCAGTCTCTTGCCCATCCGGCTGCCGCCGACCATTCGATATCGGCGGTCTTCAGTGTGGTGAGATGAGCACCAAGGCGCAACTGCTGATAGCCGTCCGATCCGAAATATTGCAATTCCGGGCCGACGTATATGCCGCCGAGCATGTCGTTGAGAACCTGCCAACCGTACGCGACCCGTGCTGTATCACTGGTCGCAATCGACGACAACGATACATCAGCTGCGATCATCATGTCGGCCGTTGGCTCGTACCACAATTCGGCGGCCACACGCAGGCCAAAAGAACGGCCGCGAAGTTTGTTGTCCGGATCGTCGGGCGAGAGTCGGTGTAGCTGAATATCGGGGCCCATGAAAAACTTGAACTCGGCATCGCCGCGCTTGATCCGCCAGCCGGGGAGCACCTGCACGAGCCACTCGGTGCCGGTCACACGAATCCGCCATAGGCCGTGTTTGCCCCAAGCGGTCTCGATCAGGATGGGCTGCTCCTGAAAACATTGTGGTCGCGCGGGCGCTACCGCTAAGGCTCCATTGCGCCAGATGTCGCGTCCGGAGAACAGCATGGTTTGCGCATCCTCGTCCTCATTGGCCGAGGCAACGCCAGCCACTACAAAACCACACAAAGTGAAGGCTGCGACGGTGACAACCGCCGCGCAAACGCGCCTCCAGCACCTCATTCCAGACCCGAACCCCGCAAACTGTAGTCCAGTATAGGTATGACTAAATCGCGTTTACAACCTGGAGTCGAGTCCGGATTAGTAGGCGTCCGTTAGGACAAAGGCCGATCTAATGGCTATATGCATCTGATAGACTCGCGTTTGCTGGACAGACTTGAAATGACCGCAGCCTCCGCCAGCCAGAGCCCCGACGCCGCTCGCCGACGTTCAATTGCCTTTCTCAACTGGGCGCATGCGATCGACCACTTCGTGCTCCTGATCTACCCGACCGTGGTGATCGGGCTGCAGGTCGTGTACCAGCGGCCCTACAGCGAATTGATTGCGCTCTCGAGTGCCGCCTTTGTCGCCTTCGGGATCTTCTCGCTGCCAGCCGGTTGGCTCGCTGACCACTGGAGCCGTCGCAATATGATGGTGGCGTTCTATGTCGGCTGCGGGTTGTCGCTCGCGGGCACGGCCTTTGCGCCCACCCCGATGTGGCTGGCCGTCGGCATGTTCATGCTTGGCGTGTTCGCGGCGATCTACCATCCGGTCGGGATGGCGATGCTGATCGAGGCGTCCGGCGCCAAGGGCCGCACGCTCGCCTTCAATGGCGTCTGCGGCAATCTTGGCGTTTCGCTCGCTGCCGGCATAAGTGCCGCATTGGCGACATGGGTCAGCTGGCGCGCGGCGTTCCTCGTGCCGGCCGTGATCTGCGTCGCGACCGGAATTGTCTATTACTGGCTGACGCCCGACGACCGCCATCACGTAAAGACGCGGCAATCGAAACCCGCAGTGCCGCTGACGGCGAAAGTTGCCGCCATGCTGTTCGGACTTTTCCTGGTCATCGCGCTGAGTGCCGGCCTGGTGTTCAACGTGCTGACGATCGCGCTGCCGAAGATTGTCGATGAAGGTTTGGCGACGTCGGTGCCGCTGGCTTTGGTTGGCGGTATCGCCACCACGGTGCTGGTCTGCGGTGCGATAGCGCAGCTCGCGGTTGGCCGGTTGGTTGAATGGGTGCCGCCGTACGTCATCTTTGCTGCGGTGACCGCGCTGGGATTTGCGGGAAATCTGTGGGCGACCTACGCAACCGGGTTCCCGCTGATGATGGCGCTGGCGATCGCCATTGCTGCGATCTACGGCCAGGTCACCGTCAACGATATCATTCTCGCGCGCTATACGGCTGACGCGTGGCGCGGGCGCGTTTATGCCATTCGATATTTCACTTTGTTTATCAGCGCCGGCGCGGCCGTGGCGCTGATTGCCTTGCTGCACAAGAACGGCGGATTCAGCCTGGTGCTCGGCGTCAATGCAGTCATCGCGTTGATCATGTTCTTGTCGACGCTCGGCCTGGTCTCGCTCATTGTCAGCATCGAGGCACGGCATAGCGCCGCCCAGCCCGCCGAGTAGCTTTAGAACAGCGGCGGAATTAGATCTACGACATTAACTCGCATCCGTTTCTTCACATTCGCCACGACGCGATTGCGATGACACGTCTTTGGATCGCGGCAATAACAGAGCAGTGCGATCCGCTTTCCGGATTTGATCAGCGCGATGAGTTCGTCCAAGGCATTCTGCGCATCCTTGGATTTGATATATTTATCGTAGATGCGCCATAACGCGTCGATGTCACCGCTGCGCGCGGCTGCGCGGCCCGCAGGGGGCGTGCCCAGTTTCTGCAAATGGATATAGGCGATGTTGGCTTCGTCCAGTACGGCGGCAAGCTGCCGCTTGGAGAACCCCGGCCGGCGCGACGCGGCGACTGCGCGCGTATCGACGAGCAGCTGGATCCTGGCACGCTTGAGTTCGTCTAGGACCGCTGCAGGTTTGGCCTGCTCGTAGCCGATCGTGTACAGCGGCTGGGTTTTCCTTTTTGCCGAAGTGTTTTTGGCGGTCATGACAGTCTTTCGATCAAGGCCATAGCGGCGGCTGGCGCGCGCAATTTCGCCTCGTGAATGAAATAAACAAAGACATCGCGCGGCCGTTTCACCGCATAAGTCTTCTCGACACGCGGCAGATCTCTCGGTTCGCCCCCTTCCGCCCATAAATTGGCGCGCGCGGCCCATCCATCCAACGCTTTGGGCGGATAGCCGGCCTTGAGCTTTTCGTCACCCTTTTGAAGCCGCGCGTAGATGAAGTCGCCAGTGACGTCGGCGATCGCCGGGTATTTATCGTGTTCAGCGAAAACGACCGGAATTGAGAACCTGCGCAAGAGCGCGAGGAACGCCGGCGTCTTGAAGCTGTCGTGCCGGACCTCGACGACATGCCGCAACTGGTGGCCATCGAAATTGTGCGGAAGCAATTCGAGAAAACCGGCGAAATCCTTCTCGTCAAATTTCTTGGTCGGCGCGAATTGCCAGAGCAGTGGGCCGAGGCGGTTGCCCAGTTCGGTCACACCGGAGTTGAGAAATCGTTTAATGGAGTCGCCGGCCTCACGCAGCGCACGGCGGTTGACGGCGTAGCGCGGTCCCTTGAGTGAAAAGACAAATTTGTGCGGAACTTCGGAGGCCCATTTGCGGAAAGTCGCCGGGCTCTGCGTGCGATAGAAGGTGCCGTTGATTTCGATCGAAGTGAGGTGGATACCGGCGTAGGTAAGTTCGCGCGCCTGCGGCAGACCCTTGGGATAAAACACGCCGCGCCACGGCTCGTAGGTCCAGCCACCGATCCCGACGCAAATTTTGCCCGGTTGCGCTGTCATGCGCATGTCATGTTGGAAGCGTAATGTAAAATACAAGTAGCGATTTGTATTTTAGGTCGCTACGACGGCCACTGCGACGAGGCGACGCCGGATGAACGCGCGCCCTTTCGTGTGTGGTCGTTTCCTTTTGGTATCGGCCTCATGGTGAGGAGCGCGCGCGGCGGGCGTCTCGAACCATGGGGGCCGCTCATCCGCCGATCTCGGGTTTAACCGAGATCGGATCGTTAAGCGCGCAAGTCGGCCAAGGCCAACTTGCGGTGGCGGGCGCGGAGCCTGTCATCGGGCCGCGCTTTGCGCGGACCCGTTGGCGCCCTCCTCAGGATGAGGCGGAAGCACAAGGCCCGGGAATGCTCCCGGGCCTTGGCATTTTTCACCGCAACGAACCGAAACGGACTTAGAAGTCCATCCCGCCCATTCCGCCGCCCGGCATGGCCGGAGCCGCGGATTGTTTTTCGGGATTTCGGCGACCATCGCCTCGGTGGTGATCAAGAGACCCGCGACCGAAGCCGCGTTCTGAATCGCCGCCCGCACGACCTTGGTCGGGTCGATGATGCCCTTGGTCATGAGGTTGCCGTACTCGCCGTTCTGCGCATCGAAGCCGTAGGAGTACTGATCCTTCTCCAGCAGCTTGCCGACAACAACCGAGCCGTCAGCGCCGGCATTGGTTGCGATCTGGCGGGCCGGAGCCTGGATCGCCTTACGCACGATTTCGATGCCGTGCTTCTGGTCTTCGTTCTCGACCTTGAGGCGCTTGAGAGCCTCGACCGAGCGCAGCAGGGCGACACCGCCGCCCGGCAGGATGCCTTCCTCGACCGCGGCGCGGGTGGCATGCATCGCGTCATCGACACGATCCTTGCGTTCCTTCACCTCGATCTCGGTGGCGCCACCGACGCGGATCACCGCAACGCCGCCGGCGAGCTTGGCCAGCCGCTCCTGCAGCTTCTCACGGTCGTAATCCGAGGTTGTCTCCTCGATCTGCGCCTTGATCTGCGACACGCGCGCCTCGATGTCGGCCTTCTTGCCGGCGCCGTGCACGATGGTCGTGTTTTCCTTGTCGATCATCACCTTCTTGGCGCGGCCAAGCATGTTGATCGTGACGTTCTCGAGCTTGATGCCGAGATCTTCGCTGATCGCCTGACCGCCGGTGAGGATCGCGATATCCTGCAACATGGCCTTGCGGCGATCGCCGAAGCCCGGCGCTTTCACTGCCGCGACCTTGAGACCGCCGCGTAGCTTGTTGACCACGAGGGTGGCGAGAGCCTCGCCCTCGACGTCCTCAGCCACGATCAGCAGAGGCTTGCCGGTCTGCACCACTGACTCCAGCAGCGGCAGCAATTCCTGCAGTCCCGACAGCTTCTTTTCGTAGATGAGAATGTAGGGATCTTCCATCTCCGTCCGCATCTTGTCGGCATTAGTGATGAAGTAGGGGGAGATGTAGCCGCGGTCGAACTGCATGCCTTCGACAACGTCGAGTTCGGTCTCGAGCGACTTCGCCTCTTCGACCGTGATCACGCCCTCGTTGCCGACCTTCTGCATGGCCTTGGCGAGGAAGTTGCCGATCTCGGTATCGCCATTGGCCGAAATAGTGCCGACCTGGGCGATTTCTTCGTTCGATGTGACTTTCTTGGAGTTGGCCTTCAGGTGTTCGACGATGGCCTCGACAGCGAGATCGACGCCGCGCTTGAGGTCCATCGGATTCATGCCGGCGGCAACCGCCTTGGAGCCTTCCTTCACGATGGAAGCGGCCAGCACGGTGGCGGTGGTGGTGCCGTCGCCGGCGAAGTCGGACGACTTCGAAGCGACTTCGCGCACCATCTGCGCGCCCATGTTCTCGAACTTGTCTTCCAGCTCGATTTCCTTCGCGACCGTCACACCGTCCTTGGTGATGCGCGGGGCGCCGAACGATTTATCGAGCACGACGTTGCGGCCCTTCGGGCCGAGCGTCACCTTCACCGCGTTAGCGAGGATGTCGACGCCGCGGAGCATGCGGTCGCGGGCATCGACGGAAAATTTGACGTCTTTGGCAGCCATTGTTTCGTTTCCTTCGTTTTTTGGTCCTCATCCTGAGGAGCCGCCCGTAAGCGCGGCGTCTCGAAGGATGAGCGGTTTGGTTCGTCGCCTTCGTCCTTCGAGATGCCCCTGCGGGCGTTCCTCAGGACTTGGATTGCCTTAGGCGGCCTTCTTCTTGGCGGCGCTGCCGCCTTCGATCACGCCCATGATGTCGGACTCCTTCATGATCAGGAGATCCTGGCCGTCGATCTTTACTTCGGTCCCCGACCACTTGCCGAACAGCACGGTGTCGCCGGTCTTCAGGTCGATCGGGATCAGCTTGCCGTTCTCGTCGCGGCCACCCGGGCCGACGGCGACGATTTCGCCCTGCGAGGGCTTCTCTTTGGCGGTGTCGGGAATGATGATGCCACCGGCGGTCTTTTCCTCGGCATCGATGCGCTTGACGACGACGCGGTCGTGAAGCGGGCGGAACTTCATGGCAGTCCTCCTAAATTATTGAACGATCGAGTTTTTTTTGGTAGCTGACTGGTCCCCCTGCCAGCACCTGCACGCCACATGGGTGGCGGTTTTTTGCCCGCAAGGGGCAAGCGGAAATTTTTTAGCACTCAATTGTGCCGAGTGCCAACGACTCTTGAAAACCCAATGCTGCCAATGGTTAACGGCCATGTGATCGAACGGCTGTGGGGCCGACCACGTTACCTCCGGCGGCATACGATCTGCCCGCCGCCAAGGCTGTTAGCAGGCACTGAGGCGTGCTGCTACCGCCTTGATTTTAAACAACTTGTTTACCTTTTCGGCTTGCAATGGGCATTGCCGGAAATGGAAACTTCAAGTCCGACTCGACGGAGGACGCGAATGATTTCAGAGGATTTCCGTAAACAAGTCAGTGGTTTTGGTCTAACGACCGCTCACATTCTGTACAGGCGTCCCGATCATCGCTGGCTGCTCCAGTCCTACGTCTGGCAGGACTATGATCTGTTCCCCGAATTTCCCGAGTTGCAAAAGTTTCTGGCGTTTTGGCGGGAGAAGCTGGAAGGGCCGCTGCATTCCGTGCAGGTCGCGCACTGCAAGCTGATCAAGCCCGCGGAGCTCAAGGCGATCAGCGGGGAATTCAGGCTGCACTAGTTGGATGTTTTCTCCGTTCGTCCCCGCGCAAGCGGTGACCGAGCCGTACTGAGTGGGATGTTGCACTGGATCCCCGCTTGCGCGGGGACGAACGGAAATTGTTGCACGCTCCGACCGCCTAACCAATTCAATTTTCAAACAGCAAAATCTAACAGGCACGCGCCATCGCCCGTATTGTTTGTCGAGGCCCCGGGTAAGCCCGTCTTCCCTTGTTTCCCCCGCAAGCGCGAGGGAGATGGCGCGCCAGGTGGCGCAACCATTGTTCTTGTGATGCCGCATTCCCTCTCGAAAATGCGGACGCCTCCGGGCGCGCCATCGCGGGCGTCTTCCTTACAGCGCCGGGCCGCGCTTTGCGGGGCTGCTCAAGCATCGCAGCCGACCGTCAGCCATGCTCCTGGCAGGCAGCCCGTATTGGCCGCCGGGCGGAGCCCCGGCGCCGCCCGGGTGCGGGAGGAGCGTTCGTCTCCCGCCCGCGGGCGCCGCATTCTGCTCCGTCACCAAGACGCCTCTAGCTGACGCCCTCGCTTGAGCAGAACGAATAGGATTATAGTCACTGTAGGATTAAAGTCAAGAGCGGCCGACGGCCATCAAAAATCGTCATGCGAACCATTAAAATGTTTTGCGGGAGTACGCACGCAACGCATGGCGCAGCGGCCCGCGGTGCATTAGCTAGGCTGCGGCCCTTCAACGCGCGAATCCCAGTGCACCGTTTTTTCTCCCGCAGCGTGCTGATGCTCGGCAACGTCGTCACGGGCCTCACAATCCTCGGGCCCGCTGGAATGCTTGCGGAGCTGGCGGAGGGTCTGCAGGTTGGGATTCACGATACCGGGTTGCTGGTCACATACGGGGCGGTCGTTCTTTTCGTCGGCTCGCCCGTCATGGCTTGGCTGACGACACGCATCGACCGCCGCGCATTGCTCGTCACCACGCTGGCGATCATGGCAGCCGGTGAGGCGGCATCGGCCCTGGCGCCGAACTACGGTCTCAATTTGTCGCTGCGACTGGTGGTGTTGGCTTTTGCGGCCATCTATACGCCGCAAGCTGCGGCGACTGTTTCATTGATCGTGACGGATCGGGAGCGGCCCAGCGCAATTGCTTTCGTATTCGTTGGCTGGTCGGTTGCCATCGCCGGGGGGCTGCCGCTGGTGACACTGATTGCCACACATTTCGGTTGGCGGGCGGTTTATGGCGTCCTGGCAGCACTCGCAGCCAGCGTCGCTGCATTGTTGTATGCGGTCCTGCCGAATGGGCTCGTGGGTCGACCATTGTCCGCAAAAGACGCTTGCGCTGTTCATGGTCTCGACGCTTTTCGGCCTGGCTGTATGGGCCGTGGGAGCCGGCTCTTTGCTCGCAATGGGAGCAGGCGTATTCTTCTGGGCGTTCGGATTTTCCGCGATCAACTCGATGCAGCAGGCGCGACTGGTGGCGGCTGCGCCCGATCTTGCAAGCGCCTCTGTCGCGCTCAATACGTCGGTGCTTTACGTCGGGCAGGCGATTGGTTCGGGCATTGGCGGCCTTTTGTATGCGCACGAATACTTCCACGCCGCCGGTTACGTCGGCGTGGCTTTCGTGGCCTCTGCCTGTGCCGTGCTTGCGGCGACATGGGAATCAGGCAAAGCGCGGCCTTATCATCGCGTGAGATGAGACGATCATTTCCTTTCGTAAGTCCGCGATTTCTGCGCGGTCTAGCAAGGATTGTGTCCCGGACGCGTGAGTCCGCGGAAGGACAGTCCGATGTCGAACAGGGAGCTTAAAGACCGCGGGCGCTCCGCACATAAGGAGATTGAGGCGGCGCACTACATCGGCGCTATTATCTTGCTTGTGGCCGCCGGGGGCGGTCTCAACAGCATTTTTGATTTCAGTCGCTTCGCGCATTGAGTGACTGAATTTTGCTGTCCGGCGGGCTATCGGCCGGCGGCATAACCTTGCATGCCGCGCGGATTGGCCGCCGCGCGGCGGCGTCTGCCGACGCGCGATGCTGCGGTCAGGCGTCCCTCGGACCAGGGTGGTCCGACTTCGACTTCATGCCCGCGCGCGCGCAATTCGCTGATGGTCGCATCGGGTAGCCGTTTTTCCACGACCAGCACGCCCGGCCGCGCCGTACGCGGCCAGAATGAAATCGGGAAATGCTCCGAATGCCAGGCCGGCGCGTCGATCGCTTCCTGGAGGTTCATGCCGGCGTGAACATGCCGCAGGAAAAATTGCGTCGTCCATTGATCCTGCTGATCGCCGCCGGGCGAACCCCAGGCCAGATAGGGCTCTCCGTCGCGCAGAGCCAGGCTTGGCGACAATGTTGTCCGCGGGCGCTTGCCCGGAGCCAGTGCGGCCGGGTGCTTCTCGTCGAGCCAGAACATCTGCGCGCGGGTGCCGAGACCGAAGCCGAGTTCAGGAATAACCGGCGAGGATTGCAGCCAGCCGCCCGACGGCGTCGATGACACCATGTTGCCGGCGGTGTCGATAATGTCGAAATGAACCGTGTCGCCGCGCACTTCGCCAAGCCGACCTATGGTCGGCTCACCGGCATCAAGCCGACCTACGGTCGGCTCACCGGCGCCGAACGCGCCGACCGCCGCGCGCGCGCCTTCGGCGCGGCGCATTTCGACGACCGCGCCGAAACCTTCGACCGAGCCGGGCCGCAATTCGAGCGACGCGCGCTTGTCGATCAGCTTGCGGCGCTCGGCGTTGTAGCGGTCGGACAGGAGAGTCTCGATCGGTACTTTGACGAAATCAGGATCGCCGTAAAAACTTTCGCGATCGGCATAGGCAAGCTTGGCGCATTCGACCTGCAAGTGGATGAATTCGGCCCCGGTCGGATCGAGGCTGTCGAGATCGAAGCCCTTGAGCAAAGCCAGCTGTTGCAAAACCACCGGCCCCTGGCTCCAGACGCCGGGCTTGCAAACGGTGTAGTTGCCGTAGTCGTAGGTGAGGGGCGGCTCGACATGCGCCTGCCATGCCGCCATGTCGGCGCCGGTGAGGAAACCGCTGTGGCATTCGCCGGATACATCCATGATTTTCTGGGTGCGGCAGAATTTGTCGATTGCTTCGGCGACAAAGCCCTGTGACCAGATTTTGCGCGCGCGCTCGATCTGGGCGATGCGGTCGCCGCCCGCGCTTTCGGCCTCGCGCAGGACTCGCGCATACGTTTCCGCCAGTGCGCGGTTCGTGAACAACGTTGCAGGTTCAGGCGCTCTGCCATCGGGCAAATAGACCGCCGCCGATGTCGGCCAATGGTCGCGGAACAGGTCTGCGACCATGGCGATGGTGGCGCAGGCGCGCTCGACCAGTGGGTGTCCATGGCGGGCGTAAAAAATCGCCGGCGTGAGAACATCGGCGAGGCGCATGGTGCCGTAGTCGCGCAGCAACATCATCCACGTGTCGAACATGCCGGGGACGCACGCTGCCAGCAGGCCGGTGCCCGGCACCATGTCCAGCCCGAGCTCGTGAAAGCGCGCGATGGTCGCAGCGGCCGGGGCTGGGCCTTGCCCGCATATTACTTCCGGCCGCTTGCGTTTGACGTCATAGAGAATGACCGGCACGTCACCGCCTGGCCCGTTGAGATGTGGCTCGACTACCTGCAGCGTGAAGGCAGTCGCTACTGCTGCGTCGAAGGCGTTGCCGCCTTTCTCGAGCGCCGCCATGCCAACCGCCGTTGCGATCCAATGCGTCGTGCTGACAACCCCAAATGTTCCCTCGATCTCGGGACGGGTCGTGAAGGGGTTCGGATTGATCTTGGAGACGTCGGTTTTCATGCGCCGGCAATGTAGTTGAGATTGTCCCCGCCCGCCATCTTGTTTCGCGGTTCTGTTCGCGGCAACCTCGACGAAGCCGTCGCAAACCACCTGATCGCCGCAACGGGAGAGCAATCGTGGCCCGCATCCGGTTCGATTTCGGCACGCTGACGCTTGATGCCGAATTGCTCGATACACCGACCGCCAGGGCCATTGTGGCCGCGCTGCCGCTCTCGTCGGCGGTTCTGACCTGGGGCGAGGAAGTTTATTTCGACGTGCCCGTGAACGTTGCCCGCGAGTCCGACGCGCGCGCCGTGATCATCCCGGGCGAGATCGCATACTGGCCACAGGGGCCGGCAATCGCCATCGGGTTTGGGCGCACACCGATTTCCAAGGGCAACGAGACGCGCCTTGCCAGCCCCTGCAATGTGTTTGCCAAGGCGCTCAGCAGCGTAACGGTCCTCGCAAAGGTGAAGACCGGCGTCGAGGTCAGAGTTACGACGATTGACTGACTAACGGTCGCGCGTCTGTCGGTGCACCATCGACAGTGTCAGATCCCATGCGTTGCGGACGTTGACCAACAGCAGCAGGAGCAGCGCGCCGGCAACGACGTCGACCGCAAATTCGTTTTCCGTCCAGATCAAGTCGGCAGCCACGAGCAACGCGAAATAGCTGATGGTCGGCAACAGGCCATAGGCCAGGTGGTCCTGCTTGTAGTGTGTCCAATTGTGCCGCATCAACTGGACCGTCGCAAAAAGAGAAACGCCGAGCCCACTGAGCGCACAGGCGCCAATGACGACCGCGAAGAAAATGGTGCGGTGGCCGGGCACTAGCGCGACGGCCGACAGAAAAAAGACTGCGCTGAAATGAATGACCACCGGACTGAAGAACGCGCGCGTGGCGGCGGCGCGGCCTTCGCCCAGGATACCGGCGCCGAGCGAAATCGCGACGAACAGCAAGGCGAGAAGAGTTCGCGCCGGCGGTTCCGACCAGCACGAAGAAATCGTGCCAGCTTTCCAGCGCGTGCATAGAGTCAGCCTCGACCGACGAATGGCATCTTGTTGGCCATCACCGTCATGAACAGGACATTGGTGTCGAGCGGCAGGCCCGCCATATACACCACGGCATTGCCGACGTGATCGGCTTCCATGCGCGGCTCGATCTTCTTGCTGCCGTCGGGCTGCAGCACGCCATCACCCTGCACCATGCGCTCGGTCAGCGGCGTTGCGGCATTGCCAATATCGACCTGGCCGCAGCAGATATCGTAGGGCCGGCAGTCGAGCGAGGTGGATTTGGTCAGCCCCGTGACGGCGTGTTTGGTCGAGGTATAGGCGACCGAATAAGGCCGTGGCGCATGCGCCGAAATCGAGCCGTTGTTGATGATGCGGCCGCCGCGCGGGTTCTGGCTTTTCATGATCTTGATCGCTTCCTGCGTGCACAGGAACATGCCGGTCAGGTTGGTCGCGACGACGTTCTGCCAGGTCTCGAACGGCAAATCCTCGAGCGGCACCGCGGGCGCGCCGATGCCGGCATTGTTGAACAGGACATCGAGCCGGCCGAACGTTGATTTCACGGTCGCGAACAGGCTGACAATCAACTCGCGCTTTGAAACGTCGGTCGGCACGGCGAGCGCCTGCGCTCCCGTGGCATTGATTTCGGCTGCGACCTTGTCGAGCATTTCCTTGCGGCGGCCGGCCAGCACGAGATTGTAGCCGGCCTTGGCGAGCGCGATGGCCACCGCGCGGCCCACCCCGGTTCCGGCTCCGGTCACCAGCGCAATTTTCGCGGACGCAGCCATTGGATGTCCTTTCCTGTCGGGAATTCCGAGATGCCGCAATATCACAAAAGCGGCCGCACGCCACCACTGCTGACAGCGCTGGTCTTTTCCGGCGGTAATGGGACGTCAGCTCGCCAGGGCTTCCGGGACGTCGCTTGGCTGGAAAGCGCTGGGCGATCGC
The DNA here is from genome assembly GCA_963815055.1 of uncultured Alphaproteobacteria bacterium. GTDB lineage: Bacteria > Pseudomonadota > Alphaproteobacteria > Rhizobiales > Xanthobacteraceae > Pseudolabrys. Next base: position 131,118 of record CAWFEU010000009.1, read on the forward strand.
AGGCGCGCGGTGATCTCGGCGACAGTCACTGGCCGGCCGAAACGGTAGCCCTGCATCGAATGCACGCCGGCGGCGCGCAGGAAGAGCTGCTGATCGGCGGTTTCCACGCCTTCGGCGGTCACCTTCATGCCGAGACCGCGGCCGAGACTGACGATGGCGTGCACAATGGCCGCGGCATCGGCGGCCTTTTCGATCGAGAGTACAAAGCTGCGGTCAATCTTGAGCTTGTCGAAGGGGAAGCGGCGAAGATAGAGCAAGCTCGAATAGCCGGTACCGAAATCGTCGAGCGCCAGGCGGACGCCCAGCGCCTTGAGCCGAAGCATTGCGTCTTCCGCGGTATCGACGTTGCCGAGCAGCACGCTTTCAGTGAGCTCAAGTTCGAGCCGCGCCGGATCGAAATTCGTTTCCCTCAGGACACGTTCAACCACCTCGACGAAATCGATGCGCCGGAACTGCAGTGATGACACGTTGACCGCAACCGTCAATTCCGGCCACGCTTGGCCATCGATACATGCGCGGCGTAACACCCAGTTTCCGAGGTCAATGATCAGGCCGCTGTGCTCGGCGATGGCGATAAATTCACTTGGCGGAATCTCGCCACGGACCGAATGCGTCCAGCGGCAAAGCGCTTCGACACCGACAACGCTCTCGCCGCTCTTGTTGACGATCGGCTGATACAACAATTGCAACTGGTTGTTCTCGATCGCCGCGCGCAGGTCGGCCTCGAGCAGCTTGCGGGTGGAAAGGTCGGCATCCATCGCCGCGTCGTAGATGCATGCGCGGTTGCGGCCCTCGTTCTTAGCGCGATAGAGCGCCATGTCGGCATAGCGCATGATGTCGGTTGCAGTTCCGCAGTTTTTGTCTATGACGGCTATGCCGATCGAGGCGCCGATAATGATGTTCTGACCGCCGATCGAGTAGGGCGCGCAGATCGCCGAGATAATTCGTTGTGCAAGCCCCATCATCATCTCGCTGTCGCCTGCGATCGATGAGATGACTGCAAATTCGTCGCCGCCGAGCCGCGCCACAAGATCGCCACCGCGCAGCGTATGCGACAGCCGCAGCGTGACATTGCGGATCAGTTCATCGCCGACGTGGTGGCCAAGCGTATCGTTGACGTCCTTGAAGTGATCAAGGTCGATGTAGAACACGGCGGCGGGCGCGCTGCCGGCGCGAACTTCCTCGATCACAGCCTCCAGCCGTTCGCCGAAAAAAATACGATTTGGCAGGCCACAGAGCGGATCGTGCATGGCGAGATGGCGCAGACGTGATTCACCGGCCGCAATGGCGGCCGCGGTGCGGCGCATATAGCGCAACACGAATGCGGCAAGCAGCGCGAAGCCGGTGAGGGCGACAGCTATGAACGGCACCACGTTGTGGACGATTTCGGCGCCCGGTTGTTTCGGCGTCCACGCAAAACGGGCGATGAGATTGCCGTCCGGGTCCGTAAGATTATAGGCAAGATCCCCGCTCGGCACCGGATCCTGCTCGATCCTGCGCAAATTGGTGAGGCGCAACTGCGCGGCGATGCTGGTGAGCGCGCCGTCGTCAATAAATTTGACCGACATGACGATCGGCGCCGCGGTGTCGTAGGCCGGTGAAATTCCATCGGCCGGGCCCACGGCGCTGGCGGCAATGACGGCAGGCCGTCCGAGCAGCCGGCTGATGATGGCCGCCTGCGGATGCGCGCTGCCCTCGGTGAAGATTTGCTGGTTCAGGCGGATCGCGCCGCGCAGGCTGGGATCGCGGCCGCGCATGAAGTCAAGCACCGAAGAAAATGCGGGGCGCGCAGTCGCAAACCACTGCGAGTCGGCGGGACGACGGCCAACCACCGAATAAAGCAGGGTGTCATTGCGATCGAAGATGAAGACGTCGTCATGATCGAAATAAGTCTCCAGCCATGTTCCGACCCTCAGTTTGGCCCACTGTGGGTCGAACGAGTGACGAATGTTTTCGATCGCGCCTTCCGACGAGGCGACGCTCTCTACCTCCCGCAGCACGCGTTCGCCATAGTTGGCCAATGCGCGCGAGAACAGCTGCTTTTCATGATCGGCGGCCACGACGTCGGCGCGCTGCGCGGACGACAAAACGGCGACGACGATGCACACGATCGCTACGGCGACGATAACGCCAATGGGTACAACCACGCTCAGGCGGGCGCGGTCCCAATTCGTATATTGCCGCGCGTCGGAAGCGCGCGGGCGAGCCACAGACGGCACGATCGATGTCCCTTAAAGCGTCCTGCCCATTAGGCTTTTCGGGCCGGAAGCTAGGGGACAAAGCTTGCTATTCGCTTGCGGTTTTCCGCAGCCGCGAGGGGCAACGTGCAGGGAACTGGCAAATCGCGCGGTTCTATTAACCTGCGGTAAAAATGTAGCCCTTCAAGGATCTTCTCTAAATCGCTGACAACGTGAGGAAATCTCGGTCAACGGAATCATCAGGTCGGGCTGCGATAGGGCGGGCGCGGGATCGCAATGTGGGCGGCCCGCAGCGCGCCCGACCAGCGCTCGCGCAGGTCCTGGAAATACGGTTCCCCCGGTTCGATCCGGTAGTTGACCTCGGCAGTGCAGGTGTCGCGGCGTACGACCAGGATATCAATCGGCAGCCCGACTCCAAGATTGGAGCGCATGGTGGAATCCATCGAGATCAGTCCGATCTTGAGTGCGTCATAGAGGTCGGTGTCGAAGCCGATGGCGCGGTCGAGCACCGGCTTGCCGTATTTGTGCTCGCCGATCTGCAGATAGGGCGTATCGGTCGTGCATTCGATGAAATTGCCGGCCGAGTAGATCATGTACAGCCGCATCGGCCCGTCCTTGATCTGCCCACCGAACAGGAAAGCAACCTCATGCTCGACCTCGGCCGCGGCGAGCGCCTTGCCCTCCATGTTCTGCACATTGCGGACCGTGCGACCGATGCGCTGCGCGGCCTGGAACATCGTCGGCGCATTCATCAGCGTTTCAAGTTCACCGGTCTCCGGATTTTCCACGCCTTCGGTCAATGTCGCGCGCACTGACTGGCTCAGCGACAAATTACCCGAGGACGCGATGGCCATGATGCGCTCGCCGGGCTGCGTGTAGATATGCAGCTTACGAAACGTCGAGACGTTATCGAGGCCCGCATTAGTGCGGGTATCGGCGACCATGACGAGACCCGCGCGCACGAGAATTCCGCAGCAATACGTCATGGGGTTCGCACTGTCCTGCATACCTTCGGTGCCGGTTTATAGCGACGTTGAGCCCGTTTCGGCAATGGATCAGCTTTGGGTCTGCTGGCGTGCCTGGTCGACCCGCACGGCTACTTTCAGGGTTTCGCCGCTGCCGCCATAGCGGGTGCCACGGACGGGCGCGGCCCCGAGGTAGTCGAGCCCGGCCGCGATCCGCACATGGGCATCGGTCGTGCAAATCCCGTTGGTCGGGTCGAAGCCGACCCAGCCCAGGTCGTCGATGTAGGCCTCTGCCCAGGCGTGGCCCGCGTCTTGCGCCGTGACGCCATCCGCGCGGTGGAAGTGGCCGCCGATATAGCGTGCCGGAATGCCAAGTGCGCGCGTTGCCGCGACAAAGATATGGGTGAGGTCCTGACAGACCCCGCGCCGCAGCGCGAATGCTTCGGCCGCCGTCGTCGCGGCATGGGTAGGGTCGGTATCGAATGCGATCTCGCGATTGAGTTCGTTCATCATCGCGTGCAACAACGCCAAGGTGTCGCCGCCGGTGCCGGCGCGCACGGATTGCGCAAAGCCAACGATTGCGGGATCGGGCTGCGTCAGCGGCGTTTCGCGCAGGAAGAGTTGCGGCGGGAAATGCTCGACGGCATTCCTGACCAGCCCACCCATGTCCTGGGTATCGACCTCGCCATCGACGGCAACCGTCAACTCGCTGAACGGCCCTTCGGCGGTGAAGGAATGGATGATGTTGCCGAAGGAATCCTCATGCTGGTGCAGCAGGCAATCATTCGACAGATCGATACGCCAGGCGATCACATGTTGCCCGTCGTGATCGCGCGGGGTGAGGCGAAGCACCTGCGTGACCACGGAGGGTGCGCCCTCGTAGCTGTATGTGGTCGCGTGGGAGATGCGAATTCGCATGGGCGAAGTTTCAAACTAGTGATGGCACAGCGTATTTGCTGATGAAGCTTGAGAGCATCTCAACGTCATGCCCGGCACCCGGGTCCGGCCTCCGGCCGGCCCGGGCACAGGCCTTGTGCCGGGCATCCACGTCTTGTTGCTCGCACCTTAAAGGCGTGGATGGCCGAGGCATAGGCGCGCGAAGCGACGCCGTTCTTCGAACGGCTATGTCCGGCCATGACGAGTCGTTACACACGCTCATGTCAGGAATTGTTCGGTGATCAGCGCGCCCAGTTGGTTGTTTTCGGTGATGAACTCGCCGATGAACTCGTGCAATCCGCGCTGGAAGATGGCGTCCATCCGGCTGTTTTGCAGGCGGGCGCGGATGCCGCGCGCCTGGCGCTGCGCCGGGCCCTGGCGTCCATAGGCGCCGGCAATCTGGTCGAGATCGCTCACGATCGTCTCGTAACAGGAGGAAAGCGATCGCGGCATTTCATCGCGCAGGATCAGCAGGTCGGCCACCAGCCAGGGCTTGAGGCTCTCACGGTAGACCCAATGATAGGCGGTTAGCGCCGATACCGAGCGCAGAATTGCCGCCCACTGGAAATAATCAAGCGGCCCGCCGACGCGTTCGTTCTCCGGCAAAAGCAGGTGATATTTCACGTCGAGGATGCGCGCGGTGTTGTCGGCGCGCTCGACATAGACGCCGAGCCGCGAGAACCAGTAAGCGTCGTTGCGCAGCATGGTGCGGTAGGCGGAGCCGTCGTAACGGAGCGAAGATTCCTGCACCCAGCGCAGGAAGCGTGAAAATTCCTCGCGCGACGTCGGCCCGTTGCCGTAACGCTGCAATTCGAGCCACGTGCCGTTGATGGAATCCCACATTTCCACGGTGAGGGCGGTGCGCACCGCGCGCGCATTGCCGCGCGCGAGTTCGAAGCACGAGCGGATCGACGACGTGTTGGCGGTAGAGAAGGCGAGAAAGTCGGTGACGTTCTCTTCGTTCGCTTCGTCGTAGAGCTTGAAGAAAGCGGCGGCACAGCCGGCGGTTGCCACCGCGGATTCCCATTCATTGCTAGTGCCGACATAGGCAAGGGGGAGCGCGGACAGGCGTTGCGTCGCGTCGAGAATGCGCGCGAGATATTCCGCGCGTTCGACATAGCGCGAAAGCCAATACAGGTTATCGGCGGTGCGCGAGAGCATGGGGTCAGACTTCCAATCTCGTCATTCCGGGGCGCGCCGAAGGTGCGAGCCCGGAATCCAGAAGTTTGTCTCTGGATTCCGGGTCCGCCGCTTCGCGGCGTCCCGGAATGACGGGGGATAACTGTTTCATCCGTCCAAGACCCACGTGTCTTTTGTACCGCCGCCCTGGCTGGAATTGACGACCAGTGATCCGTCCTTGAGCGCCACCCTCGTCAGCCCGCCGGGTACGATCCGGATGCGGTCGCGGCCGGTGAGAACAAACGGCCGCAAGTCGACATGGCGCGGCGCCAGGCCCTGGTCGACGCAGGTCGGGCAGGTGGATAGCGCCAGCGTTGGCTGCGCGATGAAATTCTTTGGCGCGGTTTTCAGCTTGGCGCGGAATTGTTCGATTGCAACCTTGCTGGCGGTCGGGCCGATCAGCATGCCGTAGCCGCCGGAGCCGTGCACTTCCTTCACCACCAGCTCGTGCAGATGTTCAAGCACGTAAGCGAGATGGTCTTCCTCGCGGCAGCGCCAGGTCGGCACATTTTTGAGGATCGGTTCTTCGCCGAGATAGAACTTCACGATGGCCGGCATGAAGCTGTAGACAGCCTTGTCGTCGGCGATGCCGGTGCCGACGGCGTTGGCAAGCGTGACGTTGCCGGCCTGGTAGGCGGGCATCAGTCCGGGCACGCCGAGCGCGGAATCCGGACGAAACGTGAGCGGATCCAGGAAATCATCGTCAATGCGCCGGTAGATGACATCAACGCGGCGCGGGCCCTGCGTCGTGCGCATGTAGACAATCTCGTCCTTCACGAAGAGGTCGCGCCCCTCGACCAATTCGACGCCGAGCTTGTCGGCGAGGAACGAGTGTTCATAGTAGGCAGAGTTGAAGACGCCCGGCGTGAGCAACACGACGGTTGGATCATGCGAGGTGGTTGCCGGCGCGACCGATTTCAGGGTTGCGAGCAATTCATCCGGATAGTTCTCGACCGGCGCGATGCGGTGACGCGAAAATAGTTCCGGAAATAGCCGCATCATGATCTCGCGGTTCTCCAGCATGTAGGAGACGCCGGACGGCGTGCGTACATTATCTTCGAGCACATAGAAGGTGTCGGCGTCGACGCGGACGATGTCGATGCCGGCAACCTGCACATAGATTTCATGCGGAACTTTCAACCCGCTCATCTCCGGCCGGAACGCAGGGTTGCGAAACACCAGATCGTCGGGGACGATGCCGGCCCGCAGGACTTCGCGCGCGCCGTAGACGTCCTTGATGAATGCGTTGAGCGCGTTGACGCGCTGCGTCAGACCTTTTTCGAGGAGTCGCCATTCGGCGCCCGACATGATGCGTGGGATGACGTCGAACGGAATGAGCCGTTCCTGCGCATCGGCCTCGCCGTAAACCGCAAACGTGATGCCGATCCTGCGAAAAATCAGCTCGGCCTCGCGCCGCCGGTAGTCGAGCACGTCGGGCGGCACCTCGGCGAGCCAACGCGATAGCTCGCCATAGGCCGGGCGCACGCCGCCATTGTGGCCCTTCATCTCGTCGAAGGCGATCACCGTCGAAGTCCCCCAGCAGACGCTTTACAACCGTACTCCCCCCGAGCTGTTCCCATCCCCCTTTTGGTGGCGGGCACTCGCTCGGGAGCATCGGGACAAATGTTGCAAGCTTCAGGCCAGAAAAAACCGTGGAAATACGGGTATTTCCGTGCGTGAGCGCCGCTCAGCACTGCCTATTTGTTGGGCGGCCGGCGAATGATGCTGATGGCGGTCGCCCGCGCAATGATCCAAGTCAACTTGAGTGACCTCCGGGGTCACGCTAGGTGTTCGGCGGGGCTTTATCCAAGGACTTCTATGCCGCCATGAGCAGCGCCAAATCCGAGATCGTCACTGCGTCCGTCCTTGTAATCGGCGACGAGATTTTGTCGGGGCGCACCAAGGACAAGAATATCGGCTATATCGCTGACTATCTCACTGCAATCGGGATTGATCTCAAGGAAGTGCGGGTTGTTTCCGACGACGAGCGCGCAATTGTTGATGCGCTCAACGCGTTGCGTGCGAACTACACGTATGTTTTCACCACCGGCGGCATCGGGCCGACGCACGACGACATCACCGCCGATTGCGTCGCCAGGGCATTTGGCGTCGCGCTCGAGTTTCATCCCGAGGCCGTGGCGATACTGAAGGAACGCCTGGCCAAAACGGGAGGCGAGCTCAACGAGGCGCGCATGCGCATGGCGCGTATTCCGCATGGCGCAGCGCTGGTTGCAAACAAGGTGTCGGGCGCGCCCGGATTCTGGATCGGCAACGTCATTACGATGGCCGGTATCCCGGCGGTGATGCAGGGTATGCTCGATGAGGTTGCGCCCAGGCTCAAGACCGGAACCAAACTTTTGTCGGCAACGATCCGCGCCGATGCCAAGGAGGGCGATGTCGGTACCGAGCTGGGCGCCATCGCAAAAGCCCATCCCGAAACAATCATCGGCAGCTATCCGTTCATCGATGAGACGCACGGACCGAATACGAATATCGTCGTACGCTCGCGCGATGCCGACAAGCTCGCGATCGTGAAGGCTGAAGTTGAGGGCATGCTTGCTAAAATAAAATCGCGGTTGGCGGCGGCGCGTTAGAATGCACACCTCGCCCCACACTCCGTTCGTTCCCGCGCAAGCGGGGACCCAGTTCTTTCTTTTGGCTCGTCACGTTTTTCTCCTGGGTCCCCGCTTGCGCGGGGACGAACAGGGGTGAACTAAAGTGACATCGCAGGCCGACAACGGGCCCCGCCCGGATAAAATCTTCCCCGTTTCCTGGGATCAGTTTCACCGTGACTCGCGCGCGCTGGCATGGCGGCTGCACGAGGCCGGTCCGTTCGAGGCAATCGTCTGCATTACGCGCGGCGGGCTGGTGCCGGCGGCCATCGTCGCGCGCGAATTGAACGTGCGCATGATCGAGACGGTGTGCGTCGTGAGCTACCGCGACTACAAGAACCAGGGCGACCTCGCAGTGCTCAAGGGCGTCGCGCCGGAAGTGACCGGGCTGCACAAGAGCGGCAAGCGGGTGCTGATCGTCGATGACCTGGTCGATACCGGCAAGACCGCGCGCGTGGTGCGCGACCTGCTGCCGAATGCACATTTCGCAACCGTCTACGCCAAGCCGATGGGACGGCCACTGGTCGATACCTTCATCACCGAGGTCTCGCAAGACACGTGGATCTATTTTCCGTGGGACACGGGGCTGGCGTTTCAGCCGCCGATCCGCGAGGGTGGGGATTAATAAAAAGCGAACTTGGAGGAAACCCGATGCTGACACGACGCCATCTGCTTGCGAGCGCGGGCGCGATTGCGCTGGGCGCCGCCACCGGGGCGGCCCACGCGAACGCGAGCTATGCCAGCCAGCCGATACACGTCCTTGTCGGTTATGCGGCGGGCGGCGGCGTCGATATCATCGCGCGACTGTTGCAAGACCCGATGAAGTCCGCACTCGGGCAGCCGGTCATCGTCGAAAACCGCGCGGGAGCGAGTGCCATGCTGGCGACCGGCGCGGTCGCGAAGGCCGCACCCGACGGTTATACGCTGCTGGCTTGCGCATCCGGTGAAGTGGCCATCAATCATTTCCTGTTCAAGGAACGGATGTCCTACGATCCGGCGAAAGAGCTGGTGCCGATCGCGCTGGTCGGCATCGTTCCCTGCGTGATCGTCGTCGGAGAGGCGATACCGGTCCACAATCCGAAAGAGCTGATCGCCTACATCAAGGCCAATCCCGGCAAGCTGTCATTTTCGTCGTCGGGGATCGGAAATCCGCAGCAGCTCGCCGGCGAATTGATGAATACGATGGCCGGCACGCAAGTGCTGCACGTGCCGTATCGCGGCTCGGCACCGGCGGTAACCGATGTTGCGACCGGCGCCGTCACCATGAGCTTCTCCAGCCTGGCTGCGGCCCTGCCGCTGATGCATGCCGGCAAGATCCGCGCGGTGGCGGTCACCTCGCGCGAGCGCATGCCGCAATTGCCCGACGTGCCGCCGCTGAGCGAGGGTGCGCCCGGTCTTGCGGGGTACGAGCTGCTCAACTGGTTTGCGATCTTCGGCACGGCCGGCACGCCGCCGGATGTCGTCGAGCGGCTCAATGGCATTATAAACACCGCGCTGAAGGACTCAGCCATTTCCGACAAGCTGTTGCCGCAGGGCATCGTGCCGAAGCCAATGAAGGTCGCCGAGTTCAAGGCTTTTGTGGATGCCGAACGCACGAAATTCGGAAAGATCGTCGAGCAAGCCAATATCAAATTGAGCAACTGATCGCGTTTCGGTGTATCATTACGCAACTTGAGAAAATGCCCTGCGTGGGAGGTGCCCGATGAACATCAAGCCGAATACGAAGGACGCAACGCCCGTCGCGGACCTGCTGTCGAAGGTCGTGCACGCCAAGGATATGCCATGGCAGAAGATGCGGTTTCCCGGCTGCGAGATGAAGACGCTGCTGTTTGATCCGGGCAGCGGCCTTGCCACCATGCTGATGCGGATGGCGCCGGGCGCTGTGCTGCCTGATCACGAGCACGTCTTGATCGAACAGACTTACGTGCTCGAAGGTTCGCTGGTCGACAAAGAGGGTCCGGATGCCGGGACCGAAGTTGGCGCCGGCGACTTCGTCTGGCGTCCGGCCGGCAGCCGGCACACCGCCTGGAGCCCGAAGGGCGGCATGTTCATTGCGATGTTCCAGATCCCCAACAAGTTCTTCGATGTCGATGGCAAGGTGGTGGACGCCAGCGGCAGGGAATGGGACCCGGCCTGGGCTCATTTATTGCCGGCCTGAATTAAAACACGGCCGCGTGGGGGTTACCGCCGCGCGCGGTAACTAAAAGTCCACGCGCGGACGTGGCGGAATGGTAGACGCAAGGGACTTAAAATCCCTTGGGAGTAATCCCGTCCGGGTTCGAGTTCCGGCGTCCGCACCAATTCAAGACGATAGGGTAAAGCCCGCATCCAAGATTGAAAACGGGAGAGAAGGAATCCGCTGTAAAGCGCTGGATACAGCGGCGAACGAACGGGAGGGACACGGTGCGCGTAGATTCATGGACAAGGGTCGTGCTGACGGTGATCGCTTGCTCCCTGGCAGTGATTGCCTGGAAAATGCCGCTGGCCGGAACGAGCTATGCGCAAGGCGGCGTGTGCGGAGGAACGGGCTTCAACCCGTGCTACGTCTCCACCGCCGGTAACGACTATCTCAATGTCAAAATCGTCAAGCCGTGAATTTTGTCCTCTGACAAAACTGATGTCTCGCGCATGCGTCTGACGATCAACTGTGACATGGGCGAGGGTTTCGGCCTCTATCGGCTCGGGGACGACGCGGCAATGATGCCGCATATCGACCTCGCCAATGTGGCCTGCGGATTTCACGCCTCCGACCCGCCAACCATGCGGGAAACGGTCCGTCTTGCGAAAAAACATGGGGTCAAGGTCGGCGCCCATCCATCGCTGCCCGACCTGCAGGGCTTCGGCCGTCGCGCGATGGTGATTTCGCCGGCGGAAGTGACGGATCTCGTGACCTATCAGGTTGGCGCTCTCAAAGCCTTTCTGGATGCCGAGGGCGTTGCGCTCAATCACGTCAAGCCGCATGGCGCGCTCTACGGCATGGCGGCCCGAGACGAAAATATCGCGGCGGCAATCGCCGATGCCGTTCTTCCGTTTGGCGTGCCTATTCTCGGCATGGCCTTCACAGCACACGAAACGGCTTACAAAAAGAAAGGCGTCGAACTCGTCCCGGAATTTTACGCCGACCTTGAATACGATCTGGGGGGCAATCTGATCCTCAGCCGCGTTCATGATGCCGTCGATCCAGCCAAGGCGGCTGCGCGCGTATTGCGCGTGATGCGCGACCACGCGGTCACCACGACCGCAGGCAAGGATATTCCGGTCAAAGCCTCAACAGTCTGCGTGCACTCCGATACGCCGGCTGCGGTCGCGATCGCCGCCGAACTAAGCCGGGTTCTGCGCAAGGATCCCACAAGAGATTCAAAAAGAGCACGACCGATTGCTCGGTCGTAATACAAAGCGGGCGGCCGCATCACCCGAATGCCCAAATCGTGCGATAATCCAATGCCGATGATTGGCCAAGGAACAATCAGGACTCTGATTGCTGCTCTCACGGCGGCGGGCTTGAGCGGCTGTGCCTCCGAGGATGCCACTGGCCGGTTTCTCGTCACGCCGGGCAAGTTCGTTATGTATAACTGCGCGCAATTATCCGACGCGGCGCAGGCAAATTTTGCCCGGCAGCAACAGCTGGAAAAGCTGATAGCGAAGGCGGGCACGAGTGGTGGTGCCGAGTTCGTGAGCGATCTGGCCTATCGGCCTGAATATGTGCAGTTGCGGGGCGAAATGATTGAGCTGCGCAAGGCTGCCGCCGAAAAGAAATGCAAGCCCATCATCAACACAACGAGCCCGACCGGGCGGTCAAGCGACCAGGCTGTGCGCTGAAGGCGCAGGTTGCGGTATTCGGCTACACCCCCTCAACGTTGCATAGGATCAGCTTGTGGGTAGCGCAGCGATGGGTAACTCTAAGCCCACCTTCGGCTCGGGACTTGGTCTATGATGACGGGGGATCGGAAAAAGCGAGGGGCACAATGAAATTTCGGCAAGCCGTCGGGCGTGTGATCGCAAGGCGTAAATTTGCGGCGGCCTTGCTTTTTGGAATTTGTGCTGGTGTTCCCGGCATGGCATCCGCCGACGAGGGCGGCGTCAGCTTCTGGTTGCCGGGCACTTTCGGAAGCCTCGCCGCGGTGCCGCAGCAGCCAGGCTGGTCATTTGCGGGCATCTACTACCATACGTCCGTATCGGCCGGCGGTGATGTCGCGGCCGCGCGCGAGGTCACGATCGGAAGGCTCAATCCGACCGTTAATGTGAATCTGAATGCGAACCTGCATGCCGATGCGGATCTCGCCCTCTTGCAAGCGGCGTACACATTCGCAACACCAGTGCTGGGCGGCCAGTTGAACGTCAACATGACCAGTATTATCGGCCGTAACAGCGTATCGGTCGACGGGACATTGACTGCGATGCTTGGCCCGTTGGTTGCCACACGGCAGGGCAGTATTGATAGCTCGGTGTCCGGTTTCGGCGATCTTTATCCGCAGGCCTCGCTGCGCTGGAACATGGGTGTCCACAACTTCATGACGTATGTCATGGGAGATATCCCGGTCGGTGCCTACGATCCAAATCGTTTGGCCAATCTCGGCATCGGGCACGGAGCCATCGATGGCGGTGTCGGGTATACCTATTTCAATCCGCAAACCGGCCATGAATTTTCAGCCGTCACCGGACTGACCTACAACTTCAAGAATACCGACACCGACTATCAAAACGGCATCGATTGGCACCTGGATTGGGGCGCTTCACAATTTTTGTCGAAGCAATTCTTCATCGGCGCCGTAGGTTACTTCTACAATCAGATCACGGCCGACAGCGGCCAGGCGGCGGTCCTGGGGTCAATGGAATCCCGCGTTATTGGTGTCGGCCCCCAGATCGGTTTTCTGTTTCCCGTTGGCAATATGCAGGGCTACCTGAACCTCAAGGGCTATGGCGAGTTCGACGCGGCTAACCGGCCGCACGGCTGGAATACCTGGCTGACCTTCGCAATTTCGCCTGCCGCGGAACGGCCGTCCCCGAAGACCCTGATGATTCACAAATAGGCTGGCTACTACGCAAGCCCGGACCCGCGGAACCTTTCAGGTTCCGCGCGCTTATCGGCATGGAACTCGCCACGACCGTGGCATTACCAGGGGGCGCGCATGGGCCTGTTAATCAGCATTTTGATTACGTTTCTTGTTATCGTTCTGGTGCTCTATCTCATCAATATGTTGCCGATTGACGGACGCGCGAAGCAGATCGTGCGGGTCGTCGTCATCATCATCGGAATTCTGTCGCTGTTGAAATATCTGGCGGTCTATTGAGCCCGCCGGATCACGACCAATGAACCGTCTGCCAATCCGGCAATAATCGCGGGCGGACCCGATCCGTCCGCGACAAGGCCAATATTTGTGACTGCCTTGGATGGCAGCGGGATGCTTGCGATCTCGCGCGGTTTGGTCGCAAACGCGATGATGCGCAAGCGCGTGCGGTCGAGCGATGGCACCGCAAGGTCGGCAATTCCGTCGCCGTCGAAGTCGGCCATAGCAGCCATATCAAGCGCACGGGTACCGGCAATATGGTTCGCAGCGTCGGGCAGTTCGGCTACTTTCCGTAAGCGCTTGTCATCCCAACTCCAGAGTTCGAGCGATCCAACAACGTGCGGTTGGCGCACCAGCGCAATATCTAGAGATTTTTGATTTTGCCATCCCCATTACCGCCAGGCTCGAGCCCTGCTTGAGGTAGGTTTTGACCACCACGATCTCATCGTGCCCGTCGCCGTCGAGATCGGCGAGCCGCGGCTCGAGGTCCTCGAAAACCGCGTCATCCTTGAGACGCACCATATGGCGCGTGCCGTCGCGCCGCTCGATGACGAGACTGCCCGCCTCGATGGCATCGCCAAGAATCCCGTGATCATAACGTTTCGTCGGTTCGGCCAGCCAGGCGCGGATGATGTCATGCTTGCCGGTGACGACGTGGCCGTCAGGTAGTGCATCTTTGGGCGGGTCGGCTTTGGGAGGCATATCAACAAAGACAAAACTGGCCGCAGGCCCGACGATGTCGATCCGGTACTTGAGGCCGCCCGCAATAACACGTGGCTCGCCATTGAATGTCTCGATAGCGGTGACGCGCGCGGGTGAATCGATCTTCCGAATCCGCCATTCGGTGGCTTGGCTTGTGGTCGCGACGGCCAGGGCAGCAACAGGGATGAGCAGGGTTGGACGCATTGGCGATACCTAAAGCCGGATGCGGCGCAGCCGCAACGCATTGCTGACGACACTAACCGAAGACAGCGCCATCGCTGCAGCGCCGATGACCGGCGACAGCAGGATCCCGAATACCGGGTAAAGTACGCCGGCGGCGATGGGGACACCCAGCGAATTGTAAATGAAGGCGAAAAATAAATTCTGCCGAATGTTACCCATCACCGCGGCGGAGAGGGCGCGTGCCTTCACGATACCGGTAAGATCGCCCTTGAGCAGCGTAATGCCCGCGCTTTCGATTGCCACATCGGCGCCAGTGCCCATCGCAATGCCGACCTCCGCCGCAGCGAGCGCCGGTGCGTCGTTCACGCCGTCGCCGGCCATGGCAACCACGCGGCCTTCGCGCCGGAATTTTTCCACGACCGCGCTTTTCTGATCGGGCAGCACTTCTGCCTCGACCTCGACGATGCCGAGGCGTCGCGCAACAGCCTGCGCAGTCGTGCGGTTGTCGCCGGTCAACATAACGACACGGATGCCGTCGGCGGCGAGCGCCTTGAGCGCGGCGGGCGTCGTCTCCTTGACGGGATCGGCGATCGCAATGACACCCGCCGTCTTGCCATTCACGGCGAGGAAGATAGCGGTCGCGCCGTCACTTCGCAGACGTTCGGCTTCGGAGGAAAGAGCGGCCGTATCGATTCCTAATTCGGCGAGGAACCTGGCGTTGCCGAGCGCCAGGCGCTTGCCGTCGACCATGCCGACAACGCCTTTGCCGGCCGGCGCATCAAATCCGCGCACCTGCAATAGATCGAGCTTGCGCTCGGCCGCGGCGGCAACGATCGCAGCCGCCAGCGGATGCTCGCTGCCACGTTCAACGCTGGCGGCAAGCTGGAGAACCTGCGCTTCGTCGAAACCGGACGCGGGCGCAATCGCGACGACCTTGGGTTTGCCTTCGGTGAGGGTGCCGGTCTTGTCGATGACGAGGGTATCGACCTTTTCCATGCGCTCGAGCGCCTCGGCATTCTTGATCAGAACCCCGGCCTGCGCGCCGCGGCCGACGCCCACCATGATTGACATCGGTGTGGCAAGGCCCAGCGCACAGGGGCAAGCGATGATCAGCACGCTGACAGCAGCCACGAGGCCGAAGGCAAAACGCGGCTCCGGGCCAAAGGTGGCCCAAGCGGCAAAGGCGAGCAGGGCGACGGCAATCACCGTTGGCACAAACCAGGCTGACACCTGATCAGCCAGGCGCTGGATTGGTGCGCGACTACGTTGCGCGCTCGCGACCATCTGAACGATCTGCGAGAGCAGCGTCTCGCGGCCGACTTTCTCGGCGCGCATCACGAAGCTGCCGCTTGTGTTGAGCGTCCCGCCGATCACGCGCGAATCTTTTTCCTTTGTCACCGGCATCGATTCGCCGGTCACCATGGATTCATCGAGCGCGGAACGGCCCTCCAGCACAACGCCGTCGACCGGCACTTTGTCGCCAGGACGGACGCGCAAGCGGTCGCCGGCCTGTAAAGAGTCGAGCGCGATTTCCTCGTCGCTGCCGTCTTCCTTCACGCGACGTGCGGTCTTGGGCGCGAGATCGAGCAATGCGCGAATCGCGCCCGACGTTGCGGCGCGCGCACGCAGTTCCAGCACTTGTCCCATCAGCACGAGCACCGTGATGACGCTGGCGGCTTCGAAATAAACCGCCGGCGAACCGCCGTGGCCGCGGAATGCGTCCGGGAAAATTCCTGGCGCGAATGTCGCGAACAGGCTGTAGACATAGGCGACACCCGTGCCCATGGCGATGAGCGTGAACATATTAAGGTTGCGTGTGAGAAGGGATTGCCAGCCGCGCACGAAAAACGGCCATCCGGCCCACAGCACAACCGGCGTAGCAAAAGCAAACTGGACATAGCTCGACAGCGCCGGCGCAACCCAATTGTGCGGACCGGCGATGTGACCGCCCATCTCGAGCGTGAACACCGGCAGCGTGAGCACGAGGCCGATCCAGAACCGGCGCGTCATGTCGACGAGTTCGGGATTGGGTCCACTGTCGGGGGCGGCGATTTCTGGCTCGAGCGCCATGCCGCAGATCGGGCAGGAGCCTGGTCCGGCCTGGCGGATCTCGGGGTGCATCGGGCAGGTGTAGATGGTGCCGGCGGCGACCGGTTCAGCCTCACGCTCGCCGAGATATTTGTGCGGATCGGCGATGAATTTCGTGCGGCAGCCTGCCGAGCAGAAATAGTAGGTATGGCCGCGATGATCGGCGCGGTGTTTGGCGGTATGCGGGTCGACCGTCATGCCGCAGACCGGATCGAGCACGCCGTCGGCGGCGCTGGATTGATGATGGTGCTCGGCCGTGGAACTCATGACTTGTCCTTTATACCCCTAGGGGGTATATAGACCTCATGCCAAAGGACAGCAAGGCGGCGACACTCAAGCGGCTCAATCGCATCGAAGGCCAGGTGCGCGGACTTGCGCGCATGGTCGAGGGCGATCGTTATTGCATCGACATCGTGACGCAAATCGGCGCCGTGCGGGCCGCGCTGCGCCGGGTCGAGGAAGAGATCCTGCGCGATCATGTGGCGCATTGCGTCGATCATGCGATCAAGAGCGGGAACAAGGCCGATCAGCGGCGCAAGGTCGCCGAGCTGATGGATGTCATGGGAAGGGCGGCGCGCTAGCGCGTTGACCAGCCGAATACGCCGTAAGCGGGACAGTTGCCGAGCAATGCGGTGAGGATCGGCACGACGCCGATCCATCCGATCCAATTCCAGCCCGTGCCGGGTGCGAGATAACCGAGTGCGAATATAAGCAGCGCGACACCGACCACTACGCGCGCCATTCGATCGAACATTCCCATGTTAATGGTCATCGCGTGCTCCTGTTATTCAGCAGGCTGGGCGTGCAGGGTCGCTTTTCGCGGCGGAACCGAGGTCGGCAGATCGCCATCCACGTCGTTGCCCAATTCTCCGCGCCAGGGCGTCCACGCCTCGAGCATAGCCAGTATCACCACGATAGCCGCCGCCAGCACCAACGCGCCGATCCAGTAGGGCAAGCCGACAAGATCGCTGAAGACAAGCTTGGGCCCACTCTGGCCAAGGAATGTTTTGGCAAGCATCGGCTGCGCGTAGGAAAAGGCAATCGCGCCGAATAGCCCGCCGACAAGTGTGAACAGCGCGTCCCGATATCCGGCGCCGATCTGCGCCAGTGCCGTGCCGGGGCAGGCGCCCGACAACGATATGCCGGCGCCAAGCAGGAGGCCGCCAACCGCGTCCGCCGCGTAAGCAGCGGCTTTCGGTTGAAGCTTCACAAAGCCGAAGCCGTTGAGCACGGCTAGCACGACTGCGCCAGTTGCAACCGCGGTGAGGAAGACCTTCAGCATAATGTAGTTGCGTAACTGCATCTGGCCGACGATGACGCCCGGTTCGAAGACGCGCGATTTTTCCAGCGCAAAACCGAATATGATCCCCATCGCGATACCGGCGATGACTGCTGTTGTGACTGACATGGCGGGTCTCCCTTCAAATACGGCGTAGCAGCAGCGTCGCAGTCGCGATGCCGCCGGCAAACATGGCGGCGACAGCGACCGTGGAGCCGACCGCCAATTGCGCCATGCCGGAAAGGCCATGGCCACTGGTGCAGCCGTCGGCGATACGCGCGCCGACCAGCAACAGGAAGCCACCTGCAAAGGCGACAGCGTAACGTTTGGCCGGCGACGGCGAACCGAGCGCACGGCGCCAGATCGGCGAAATCGCCGCGCGCTTGGCGCCCGAGAGCCTCATTGATGCGAAAGCACCGATGGCGACGCCGATGACGAGCGCGACCTGCCACCAGTTCTTGCCCGTGGCAGCGACGTGGCGAGCGACATAGTCGATCTTCAGAATAGAGGGGTCGAGCCACGAGGCGATCGCACCACCGACAGTGACATAGGATGACGATGCGCCGAGCGCCGTCTCAATCAGCAAGAACGCTGGGATTTGCAGGAGACCGATGACGATACCGGCGACGTAAGGAGACCATGCTTTTTGTGTGAGCATCCTCAATCCTCTGTCTGCCCGCGCTGCTAGAACGCGGTCATATACGAGTGCTTGAATATAATGGAGCGAGGCAGCGCCGCTTTGACTTGGATCAAGTGCGGCACTCGCAGCAAGATTGCAGGGTCAACCGAACGTCTGTCGCGCCAATGCGGCCCCGGCGCCAAGCGCCATCAGTTTTGCCTCGGCAATGTCGCGCCGCATCGGCGCCATACCGCAATTGGTGCAGGCGACAATCTTTTCCTTGGGGACAAATTTCGTCACCTCGTCGATCACCGCCGCCACGCGTTCGGGCGTCTCGATCTCGTCGCTAGCGACATCAATCACGCCGATCAGTACATCCTTGCCTTCGAGCAGCGATAACAATTTGAGCGGCACACGCGAATTGATGCACTCAACCGAGACCTGGCCAATGCGGCTTTTGGCAAGCGCCGGAAATATCTCCTCGTACTGACGCCATTCGCCGCCGAGCGTTCTCTTCCAGTCGATATTGGCCTTGATGCCGTAGCCGTAGCAGATATGCACGGCCGTCGTGCATTTGAGTTCGTCAATGGCGCGATGAAGCGCCTCGATGCCCCAGCCGGCGACTTCACCCATGAACACGTTGAAGGCGGGCTCATCGAACTGGATGACGTCGACGCCATCGCCTTCGAGCGCGCGCGCTTCCTTGTTGAGCAAATCAGCAAAGGCAAACGCCATTTTGATTTTGTCGCCATAGTGGGAGTCGGCAACCGTGTCTGAAATGGTCATCGGCCCCGGCAGCGTAATTTTCAATTTTCGCTTTGTATGGGCGCGTGCGTGCCGCGTCTCCGCCTGGTGCACGCGGCCCTTGAGCGTGAGCTCTCCGCGCACCACCGGCACCATGGCTTTATAGCGATCACCACGGATACCCATCTCGACCTTGTGCGCGAAATCGAGTCCGTCGACGTATTCCAGAAAGCCGTGCACGAAATGCTGGCGCGACTGTTCACCATCACAGACAATGTCGATGCCGGCATCTTCCTGCCATTTGACGGCCAGCAGAGTGGCGTCGAGCTTCGCAGCTGCGAGGTCGTTTCCTTGCAGGCGCCATTGCGGCCACAGCTTGTTCGGTTCGGCGAGCCAGGATGGTTTCGGCAGGCTGCCGGCAACGGTCGATGGAAATAACATTTCTCAACTCATGTAACGTTCAGGCGGGCGCCAACTATAGAGCCAATCGTAGCGTGCGCGCAGTTTTTCTCCGCCCATCGCCCGCATCGCCAGATTGCGGACGAAGGCCTCGGGCCCGCTCAGCCCATAGATGCGGGCCTGCCGGCGCGCAGCTTGTTGGGCGCGCATGGTGCGATGCCAGCGGGCGCCCTCGTAGGCGCGCAGCGCGGCGGACGGGTCATCCAGATACTTGCCGAGCATATCGGCGAGGACGGCGGCGTCCTCGATCGCCATGCCGGCACCCTGGGCGAGGAAGGGCAGCATCGGGTGGGCCGCGTCCCCAATCAACGTCACCGGGACTTTGCCGCCACGAAACGGCGTGTTGCGGTCGTAGAGCGCCCATTTGAGCCAGCGGCCGGGGAGAGCAATGAGCGCGCGCGCCTTCTCCGACCAGGACCAGCGCGCAAAATGGCGCGTGATTTCGGCCGGATCTCCGGCAGCTGACCATCCTGATTCATTCCATTCATCGTGCGCGATGGCGACGATATTGATGAGGCTCCCGGCCTTGACCGGATAGTGGACGAGGTGAGCTTCATTACCGAGCCAGAGATGCACCAATGGCTCGCGGAATTCGGCCGGCGCCACGTCCGCGGGAATGAGGGCGCGCCACGCCGTGCGGTGGCGGAACGTCGGCGGCTGCTGTTCACGCAAACGTCCCGCGATACTCGACCAGATACCGTCGGCGCCGATCAGCGCGATGCCGCGTTCATCCAGCACCTGGGTGTCGCGCTTGCCCAGCACACTGACGCCTTTGACGTGCGCGGCGAAATCTTCAACATGGACGCCAAGATTGATTTTGACGTCGAGTTCCTTCTGGGCCACGTCCGCGAGCGTAAGCTGGAGATCGCCGCGATGCAGCGACCAGTAGGGCGCATCGTATCGGCGTTCCACGTCGTCGCCGAGCGGAATGCGCACAATCTCGCGAGCTGAGCCGCCGGCGATCACGCGAATGGCCTTTGGTGCTACGGCTGCCGCTTCGAGCCGCTCACGCAGGCCGAGGGCGATCAGCACACGGCTCGCATTAGGTGACAGCTGGAGACCGGCGCCGGTCTCTTCCAGTTTAGGCGCCTGCTCCAGCACGGTGACGCGCAGGCCGACGCGCGCGAGCGCGATGGCCGCTGTCAGGCCGCCGATGCCGGCGCCAGCGACGATGACATGACGCGCAGGCGCCATGGCTTGAGGTTCCGATCTCGTTCAGGCGGCGGTGGAATGCGGCAATGCGCATTGCGGCGGGTTAGCCGCGTGCGAATCAAGGTTTGGCGCGAAGCGGTAGAGCGTCGAGCAATAGGGGCAGATGATCTCGTTGTCCTCGCCCATGTCGAGGAATACATGCGGATGATCGTAAGGCGGTGTCGCACCCACGCACATAAATTCCCTGGCGCCAATCTCGATCACCGGCACGCCAGGGTCGTTCTGGAAATGGGGGACGACGTGTTCCGACATGTCAGCTCCTTGGTAGCTCCTTGGCGTCGAATTCCGGCGCACCATAGCGAGGCGCCTTTAAGATGCCTAGCGCCATTGCAAAACGTTTCAACCGGATTGCCAACGAAACGCCTTGGTTGCCGGTCACAGCACTGACGGGACGGACGATATCGGGACATGCGGGAAAACCGGTTGGAATTATTGCAGCGAAGCACCGCACGGTTTCCGCGTGCCGGCGCGTCGTTGATTGCCGTTTTCGTGATTGCGGCCGGATTCGGCGCCGCCTACGCGCTACCGCGTGCGGTTGCGGCGCTTGGCGATCTCAACGATCCGGCGCGGATCGCAAATCATGCGCTCGACGGACGATTCGACGCGGGCGTCGCGCAACGCGAGATCGAGGCGGCGCTTGCAGCCCGTGATGCGGATTTGGCGCGGAGCTTCGTCGACCTCGCCGGCGACCGCCGCGTGCCCATCGATCCGTCTGTGGTGCAGAAGGTAAATGCGGCGACCTCGGATGCGGCCACCACGCGCCACAAGGCGGAAAGCTTCGCGCGCGGCCTGATCACCGGCGAGCCGGACGACATGGCTGCACTCGCAGGCGCCGCGCTCGGGGATCTTTTCGTCTTCGGCGATATCCGCGACGCACTGCGCGAAGGCAAGCGCCTCGCCACGGGCGAGCAGGCCGATGAGCTTGTGCTCGGCCTCGCTTGCGTCGGCATCGCGATCACCGCGGGCACTTACGCAACATTCGGAGCGGCTGCACCGGCGCGCGTCGGCTTGACCCTGGCCAAAGCCGCGCGCAAGACCGGAAGCCTGACCACAGAATTTGCCGCAAGCCTCGCGCCTCTGGTGCGCCGCGCAGTCGACTGGCGGCCGTTGCGCGGGGCTGCGACGAACGTGTCGCTCGCCAGATCGGCGCTCGCGGAACGCGCCGCGCGCGAAGCGGTTAAGGTCGAGCGCGCCGGCGGATTGTTGCAGCTGGCAGGTGATGTGGGCCGCGTTGAAAGAGCCGCCGGCGGACGGGCCGCGCTCGATGGTCTCAGGATTGCAAAAGAGCCGCGTGATGTGACACGCGTGGCAAAACTCGCCGAGAAAGAGGGAAGCCGCACGCGCGCTATTCTCAAGGTTGCGGGCCGCGGTGCAATTACGATCGCGGCATTTGCCTTCGATGCGGCCGTCTGGCTGCTCGGCGCGATGTTTGCCGTTCTCGGTTTTGTGTCGGCACTCAAGAATGCCACCGAGCGTGCAGCCCTGCGCTTTTTCCGCCGCCGCCGCGAGCGCCGTCGCCGACGGGAATCTCAGACATTTGCAGCGGCTGCGGCGCGCAGCTAGACATCACGCATGGCGCGCTTTGCAAACGGTGAGGTCGAGATCGCCTATCTCGACGAGGGTGACGGCGATCCGATCGTGCTGGTGCACGGCTTTGCCTCGACCAAAGAGGTGAATTGGCTGCACCCCGGTTGGGTTGCAACGCTCACGCGCGATGGACGGCGCGTCATTGCGCTCGATAATCGTGGGCACGGCGCGTCCGGCAAGCTCTACGATCCCTCCGCCTATCACAGCGCTACCATGGCGGACGATGTGCGTGCGCTGCTCGATCACCTGAAAATCGAACGGGCCGATGTGATGGGCTATTCCATGGGCGCACGCATCACGGCCTTCCTTGCGGTGAAGCATCCTGAACGCGTGCGGTCGACCATTCTCGGTGGGCTCGGCATCCGACTAGTGGAGGGCGTCGGCCTGCCGGAAAGCATCGCCGATGCGTTGGAAGCGCCGTCGCTCGACGATGTGCGCGATCCGACCGGCCGCGTCTTCCGCATGTTCGCTGATCAGACCAAATCAGATCTGCGCGCGCTGGCCGCCTGCATTCGCGGTTCGCGGCAGACGCTCGATCGGACCGAGGTGGCGGCAATCCGGGCGCCGGTGCTGGTCGCGGTCGGGACGAAGGATCCGGTGGCAGGGAGCGCCCAGGAATTGGCCGCACTTATTCCGGGCGCACTTGCACTGGATATTCCCGATCGCGACCATATGCTGGCTGTCGGCGACAGGGTTTTTAAGGCCGGTGTTATTGACTTCCTTAACCTACGCGGATGAGCCATGCGCCGGGCGCGATGGCGGGCCTCTTCGCACCTGCAAAAATGTGATAAAAGACCCAAATAGACCCAAGCAGGGGATATCGAGAGGCGCCGGGAGAACATAGGTCCATGGCTCAATATCAAACGCGGCCCGCGCGGGCCCTCGACAAGGTCGATCCGGTCTGGGGGCGCATCCGCAGCGAGGCGGAAGATATCGCGCGCCGCGAGCCCGAGCTCGCGACTTTCATCTACGAAAACGTTCTTCATCACGACGCTCTGGAAGCCGCGATTGCACATCGGGTCAGCCAGCGTCTCGCGCACGCCGACGTCTCCGCCGATATGATCCGGCAGGCTTATGACGATGCGCTAGAGGATCAGCCGGCACTCGGCGAGGCCTTCCGCGCCGACATCATTGCGACCGTCGACCGCGACCCGGCTACCAGCCGGTTCATCGAGCCGGTGCTCTACTATAAGGGCTTCCACGCCATTCAGACGCATCGTCTCGCACATTGGCTCAACGGCAAAGGCCGCAAGGACTTCGCGCTCTATCTGCAAAGCCGTTCGTCGTCAGTTTTCCAGTGCGACATCAATCCGGCGGCAAAAATCGGCCGCGGTATATTCCTCGATCATGCGACCGGCCTTGTCGTCGGCGAGACCGCGGTGATCGATGATGATGTCTCGATCCTGCACGACGTGACGCTTGGCGGCACCGGTAAAGAGCACGAAGACCGCCATCCGAAAATTCGCCGTGGCGTGATGATCGGCGCGGGCGCCAAGATCCTTGGCAACATCGAAGTCGGTCACTGCGCGCGCATCGCGGCCGGGTCCGTTGTCATCAAGCCGGTGCCGAACAATGTCACGGTCGCCGGCGTGCCAGCCAAGGTTGTTGGCGAGGCCGGTTGCCCAGAGCCATCGCGCGCCATGGACCAGATGCTCTACGGCATAATGCTGGACGGGTAACGCTTTTTGCGTCGCGGTTGATCTGCGCTTGCACCGGGCCCGCCGATCGGGCAATGAAACGTTTCGATTGAGACAGGAGTGACCCGGTGAACGTCCAGGAAGTCAGGCAGCTCGACGGGTATCTGAAGAAGCTGTTTGGCACTCAGAATATCCGCGTTGTGCCGAAGGGCTCGGATACCGCCGAGGTTTACGTCGGCGAAGACGATCTTGGCGAACTCACCGTCGACGACGAGGAAGGCGAGCGTTCGTACAATTTCCGGATGGTGATTCAGGTCGGCAACGACCCCAGTATTCAGCCGGTGCCGACGCTCAACGCCTACTTGCGGAGCAAATTCGAGAACGACAATATCCGCGTGGTTCCGCGCCCTAAAAAAACCGACTCGCTGGAAGTCTATATGGGCGAGGAATTCATCGCGGTGTTGTTTCTGGAAATCGAAAAAGGCCGCCGGTCTTACATTCTTGAATTGCCGATCCTCGACGTGGATTTGGTGGAAGGGTAAGCCCGTCATTCCGGGACGGCCCGAAGGGCCGGACCCGGAATCCAGAAACTATCGCCGCGCTTGTATCTGGATTTCGGGTTCGCGGACGATGTCCGCGCCCCGGAATGACGGCTAGTTCGGATTCGGATGCAAACGCGCCCCCAGTCGGTCGATGCCGCTCGCGACGTTTTTCCAGTCGGTCAGCCAGTCGCGCGGGAAGCGGTAGGTGACGTCGGCATTGCCGATGCGCCGCTCCAGCAGGCATGTCCCCGAATTGTTGACGCCTTTGCGCGAGCAGCGCGCGAGAAAATGTTCGGGCGCGGCTGACTTGAAAACCAGATCCTCGCCCTGATAGGGCGAGTTATCGCGAAAACCACGAAAGGTGAGACCAGGCGGGCCGGCGACTGGCTCCGCCACCAGGTAACGCGGGTAGATCGTCTGCACGCGCTCCATCAGCGGCAACGTGGCTTCGCCTGATGCGATGGTGATGAACAGGCGTTCGTTCGGATCGACCGGTGCGCCCACTGTCGGCTTGACGGTGGGGTCGGGCGGGACCAGCGAAGGCCACAGATATGACAGGTCGACGCGCTCATGCGTGCCCGGCCGGCGCTGGACATTCATGCGGATTGCCGCCGGCTCGATGTTGAAAGCCGCGCCTGCAACTACAATCGGCAGCGATGGCGCATCCAGCGCGACTGGCGCATCCGGCCAGCGCGGCCATAGGATGTAGGCGACGTAGCCGGCCGCCATCACCGCGATGGCGGCGAACACGACCAGCGGCGCAAACAGTGGGCTATGTCCGCGTTGTCGCCGGCGGCGGCGCCGGGGTTCCTGGGCGACAGTGGCCAATGTGGTGATGCTCCGGGGCGAATTGGATCGATTATGCCACGCGGGCGGCCCCGCTCGCGGGGCGCGGCTATTTACCATTCGTTAAGGATTGGCTGGCGTCAGACCGCTCCGTTTGCAACAGATGGCCCCCTGTATTGCGTTGAGGCCGTTGATGACCCCGGAATCGGTACAAATGTTGTTCTCGCTGGCGCTCGGCTTTGCCGTGGCCGGCCTGTGCAGTTCCGGCTACCAGCTGGCCACCAGCCGCTTGCTGAGCTTCAGCCAGCTCAGCACCGGGCCAGACCCCGGCACGATCGCGGCCATCCCGCTGCTGGTGTTGTCGGCCCCGTTTCTGATCATGCGCAACACGATTCTCGGCCGCCGGCAGGAAGGCCGCCGCTTCGAATTCGTCTTCCTGGCCACGCTGATCGCCGGCTTCTGGAGCCTCATGTCGGGCCTGGTTCTGACCATGACATTGCAGGCTTGCGGTATCTTCGCCGCCTAAGGCGCTTTCCTCGCCATCACTGTTCGGGCAAGTTCGCCCGCCGGGCGCGGAGCGGAGACTGCAATGCCGATCTATGAACTTGATGGCCAGGCGCCGGAATTTCCGGGTAAGGGGCAATATTACATCGCCGATACGGCGGTTCTGATCGGCCGTGTGCGGCTCAAGGCCGAAGCGAGTGTCTGGTTCGGCGCGGTTCTGCGCGGCGACAATGAGTGGATTGAACTCGGCGAGCGTTCGCAGATCCAGGACAATGCCACCCTGCATTCCGATCCGGGATTTCCCATGACAATCGGCCGCGATTGCGTGATCGGCCACAATGTCATCCTCCACGGCTGCACAGTCGGCGACAGCTCGCTGGTCGGCATGGGCGCGATTATGCTCAACGGCGCAAAGATCGGCAAAAATTCGCTGGTCGGTGCCGGCAGTGTCGTCACCGAAGGCAAAAATTTTCCGGACAATTCGTTGATCGTCGGCGCGCCGGCGCGTGCGATCCGCACTCTCGACGAAAAAGGCGTCGAGATGATCCGCGCCGGCGCCGACATTTATGTGCGACGCTGGAAACAATATGCCGAGGGATTAAAGCGGATCGGCTGAATTTCAGGCGGCCGCTTTTCTGCTTTCGACCTGCGGCGTGGCGCGGAGCGCGATCGCAAGCCGGTTCCACATGTTGATGGCGGTAGCCGCAGCCGTGAGATCGATGATTTCTTTCTCCGAAAAGTGCTTGCGCACCTCGTCAAACACCTCGTCGGGGACGTGATCTCGCGCGACAAGTGTGACGGCTTCCGTCCACGCCAGTGCCGCGCGTTCGCGGGCGCTGAAAACCGGGGCTTCCCGCCATGCATCGAGAAGATGCATGCGCTCGTCGGTTTCGCCGAGCTTGCGCGCATCGCGCGTATGCATGGCCAGGCAATAGGCGCAGCCGTTGATCTGTGAAGCGCGGATCTTGATGAGCTCGCGCAATTTCGCATCGAGGCCGGATTTATCGACATAGCCTTGCAGGGCGCTTGCCGCCTGAAGGGCGGCGGGAACTCACTTTGGTGACGTCAATTCGCTGTTCCATGGGCTGCTCCCATTTTGCTGTCGCTCCCTGCGGTCAAAATGGTCCCGAAAAAAGCCGGGAGTTTGACCGCATCGTGACAATCGAATGAAATTGCAATGAAATCACTTTGGAACAGAAAATGGTGCGGCCGGCTCTTGGGGGAGAGCCGGCCGCTCGCGAACCCGGTCTGGGGACGGGGAGGGGTGGGGACGTGACCGGGAACGCGAATTCCTTTTCTGTTAGCGCGACGAAACTGTCGCAGGTGCGGTGCGCGGTTCGCCCAGCGAGACCCACAGGTTCGGGTCAGATTGCGATTGCCGTTTCATGAAGCGGTAGCCGGTCTTGTTCCATGGCAGGACCTGGGCTTCCTGATTGTCGAGAATGAATTCGCCGTGGTCTGTCTTGACGGTGAGGACAGCATGACCGTCGTCCTTCTTGTCGCGCACGACGGTGATGAGCAGGGCCTCGCGCGGCCAGCCGGCCTGTATCAGCATCCGCCGCTTGAGCAGGACGTAGTCCTCGCAGTCGCCGTAGCCGTCGTCGGGATAGTTCCAGCGTTCGATCACACCCCAATGCTCAATATCGGTGATCGGCTTGATCGCCTGATTGACCCAGGCGTTGACCTTGACGATGTCGGCCCAGGCTTTTTGTGTGAGCACAACGTCGCGCGGCGCGGAGGTCCGGGTGGCGCACTCGGGCTTGTATTCAATGCAGAACTCGACCCAGCCGATCGGCGGCCGCGTCGGTTCCCCGACCGAGGCGTAGACCGAGCGCTCGTCGATCGACGATGCTCCGCCGAGCGATGCGGTGTATTCGCCCGCGGCGGCACGACCAGCCGGTGCGGCCACAATCGCCACGCCAGCGAGAACCAGCATCGCGCTGGCTCGAAGTGCCTGTCCGAAACGCCTAGCCATTTGTGGCCCCTTCCCGTCTTGTTGGGGCCACATTTCTCACAAACCACTTGTATTGGCGCTAAGTCTGGCAAGTCATTTTGAGAATAACTAAAGTAAAACTAGCCACGAATACTCATAAAACTGAAATCGAATTCGATTAAATTCTTAGCAAATACAATTTAGCTAAAATTGTTGCTATTAACGTCTGGGAGACAAAATCCTGCGGCTGCACGGGGCTTCGCGCGCGCGCGTTTACGTTTGGCGGTGTCAGGAATTGGTCAGTGGCGTCGCTGCGGCGGCCCGCTCGTTTACAGGGCCGTTGCCGCCGGCACGCACTATTGCAGGTAAGAATTTACGGAGCGGTGACGCTATCCGCCAGTCACGTTTTCTTCGACGAAATCGGGGTGTTGCAGGCGCATGAATTCGATCGCGAAGCCGTCCTCGATGTGGCGGACGACGCGTCCTTGCGTCTTGCCGATCGTGACGACAACTCCGACCGGTGGGCGCAACTCGGGCGAAATGCCGATCGCCGCGCCCGACTGCGAAAGATCGATGACCCGGCAAGCGACATTGGTCCCGTTCGGCAGGACCAGCCGTGCCATTGCATTGCGTGGCGCAAAGCGCCCATGACGGCGGTCTTCCGGCAGATTGAGGATCTGCCGATTGGCAAGCCATGTCAGTTGCGCGGCGAGCTTGTCGCGCTTGCGCAGGGTTGCCGAAATGGTCATGGCAAAACCGTTCTCGATGGTGCGCGCCACTTTGCCCTCGAGCCGGCCAATATGATCGATATAGGCGATAACTTTTTCGCCGGGCTGGCCGGCCATTGGTGCAATTACCGCCATGCCGCCCGGTGACATGTCGACCACCTGGCACGGGAATTCCCGCCGGTCCGCCAGCATGTAACGGCCAAGCAGGTTGACCTTCACGCGTTGATGACGCCGGCGTTCCTCGGCCAGAGGCAGTATCACCGGTTTTGTCAGTGGCATTGCCATAGGTTTCGGGATCGGAAAGCCTTTTTCCGCGATCTCCAAGCCTATTAGCCTATCGTTAACGATGTGTTAGCTGGCCCGTCCACCGGGGTGCCCGCGGCCGCCGGTGTAGACCTGGAAGCCATGGCGCAGACGGTGTCCCTCGCGCGCCAGTCCGAAGCGTGGAACACCCGTGCCGGATTGCCGGCCGTCAAGATGGCGCAACGTTTTCAACTCCAGCTCAATAACGGGCTGCTCGCCCAGCCAATAAGGCGGCGTGAGCGGGACCAAGACGCCGAGCGCGCGAACACGCGCCTGGCCCGCATGAGCGAGCGGCAGTAGCAATAATTCCAACTCCACCTCATCGCCATTTTCCGTTCGTCCAACAATGCCTGTGACCGCCCCGATTTTTTCATCGATCACCGCGGTCAGCAGGTTCTCGATCTGCTCGCTGCACGACTTGCTCCATTGCGCGCTGAATGCTTCGCCTTTTATTTCGCGGGTGAACAGTGCGCAGACCCGGGTTCCCGCCAGCCGAAATCTGATGTCATCAGCAAAATCCGCGGCAAGCATGAAAGTGTCGCCGAGAACATGGCGGATATCCGCGGGATCGATATCGGAGCGGTCAGGCGCCGCGCGCCTGCCACGCTGCCGGTTCCAATAATCGAATATCGCGCGCGTCGAAGCGTGTTTCATTGCCAAACCTGTTCCGTCGCGACACGCCAAGTGCGGCCTGTGTGTTGCGTCTGTCCCCGATCGGGACAGGCGCGACGGCTTTTGTGCCGCGATGTCGTCTAAGGAGCAGGGGCCGTGCCGCGGGTGTCTGCCAAGGCAGGCGGACGGCGGTTAGTGTTAAAATTAGAGTCGGATTGGCAGCCGCGGGGCGCGTGCCTATGGTCCCGGTCGATCCATGTGGCGCACCGGACCAAAGAGTTGGGAGCCCGGGGAGGCGAGGGATGTGACCAAGCCGTAAAGGCGCGGCAATAACCCCGCAACGCGGCTCAAGGGAGGGCGAAAGCCCTCCCTTTTTCTTTGAGCCGGCCATGCGGCTTGCGGGGGAATAGCGAACCAGCGTAACTCAATTTCCGCATCGGGCCTTCCTCGTGAAACGCGAACCGCTATTCAACATTCCTCCGGTTGTCGTCTTTGTGCTGGCCGTGCTGGCACTTGTCCATGTCGTGCGCACATTCATTCTGAGCGAGCAGCAGGACATCGAATTCCTGCTCAATTTTGCTTTCATCCCGGCGCGCTACGATAGTTCCTTTGTACTCGGGGGCGCGTTACCTGGCGGCGGCGCGGAAGTATGGACATTTGTCACCTACGCTCTCATCCATGCCAACTGGATGCATCTTGGCGTCAACGCGGTTTGGTTGCTGCCTTTCGGCAGCGCAGTGGCGCGCCGTTTTGGCACAACACGATTTTTGATGTTTCTTGCCGTGACGGCAGCGGCGGGAGCGGCTTTGCACCTGGCCACGCATGTCGGTGAGCAATTCCCGATGATCGGAGCATCTGCATCGATTTCCGGAGCGATGGCGGCGGCCATGCGGTTTGTTTTTCAACACGGAGGGCCGCTCGGATTATTGCGTGGCGCAGACGACCGCGCTTATCGCGTGCCGGCCATTCCGTTGAGCGGCTTGTTGCGTGATGCCCGCGTGCTGCTTTTCCTCGGCGCATGGTTTGGCATCAACCTGTTGTTCGGGCTCGGGTCCCTTCCGATTTTGGGCGGCGACCAACCCGTCGCCTGGCAGGCGCATATCGGCGGCTTCCTCGCGGGATTGCTGTTGTTTTCCTGGTTCGACCCAAAACCGGATTTTCCGCAATTCGACGATTCTGCTGCAACGCGGCATTAGGTAATTGTGTATTGCAGCCCTGTGCTCGCGCATTTGCGTCTTGACGGAACCGGCGCAGTAGCAGGATCGTTCCCCCCATGGTTGCGCATGACCTTTTCAGAACCATTCATGCGCCAGGGAGGCTGCCATGAACGTCAAGGCGATCCTGGCCGCCAAGCAATTGGGCGGCGACACGATTACGATCGAACCTACCGCCACTCTTGCGGCGGCGGCGAAGCTGCTTTCGGCACACCGCATCGGTGCAGTATTGATCCGCGGCGCGGGCGGGCGTCTCTCCGGCATTTTGTCGGAGCGCGACATTGTACGCGCACTATCCGATCACGGCGCTGAAGCGCTTGCTTTGCCGGTCGGGCAGGTAATGACCCGCGACATCGAGACCTGCGGTGAGGATGACGTTGTTGCGAGCATCATGGAGCGCATGACGGCAGGGCGATTCCGCCATATGCCGGTGGTCAAGAATGGAAAACTCGTGGGCCTGATTTCAATTGGCGACGTGGTCAAGAAACACGTCGATGAGATCGAGCGCGAGTCCGAGGCGATGCGCGACTATATTCGCACCGCGTAACTCACGACTACAGTGTGCTGCCGTTCGCCGGCTGCGACAACGCAGTAACCGCTTCGCTGACCGCGTCGATTGCTTTTTCGGCGGCTTCGGCGCCGATGTCGATTGCCTGACCCGCGCGATGAAAATCAAACCAGCCAATGGCGCCGAGCCGCGGACTGATCAGAACGTCAGGCGGATCACCGGCAAGCCGCGCACGTGTGATGCGGTCTTGCATTACGTTGAAGGCCTCGACCATCACAGTCGGAAGCCCGGGGCGGCCGCGTCTGCCGAAAAATTGCCGGCGCAGCGAGCGTTCGCCCGAGAACATTCCGCGCAGGCCATTGGGCTTTGTCTCAGCACTGACGAGATCGCCGTCGTCGGATCCATGGCTGGCGATAATGGTGCCGCGTCCGAACAAATCCGAATTGAGATTGACGGCGATGACCAGTCGTGCGCCGAGCGCGCGCGCGGCGGAAACCGGTACCGGGTTAACCAACGCACCGTCCACCAGCCACCGGCCTCCGATCAGAACGGGGGGGAATATTCCAGGCAGCGCATAGGACGCACGCAGCGCATCGCTCAATCGTCCGCGCGTCAGCCAGATTTCGTGGCCGGTGTTGAATTCGGTGGCGATCGCCGCGAAACGGATCGGCAGATCGTCAATCCGGCTCTCCTTGAGGCCGGACTCCAGGCGCGAGGCAAGGTGACCGCCACCGATCAATCCAGAACCTGACAGACTGATATCGAGATAACTCAAAACGCCGCGCACGGTGAGCGTGCGCGCCCAGCTTTCCAGGTTCTCCATTTCCTTCGCGGCATAACAGCCACCTACGACAGCGCCGATCGATGTGCCGACGATGACGTCAGGCACAATTCCGTGCGCGAGCAACGTCCGCATTACGCCGATATGGGCAAAGCCGCGCGCGGCGCCGCCACCGAGAGCCAGACCAATTGTGGGACGTGTGGTTGCCGGCCGCGGTTGCGTTGTGGCTTCCGCGGTGCGGTCGCCATTGCGCGCTCGCGCGAATAGGCCCTCGAACACCAAGACCAGTTACTCCCTGTCCCCCGGACCTACCTGGATAACCCTGACACGGGTCTATCACTCCAACAGTCCGAAGATTGCTGGCGGAGTTTGTGACCGAAACGTGACAGGGAGCGTGCGCCCGGCAGATTACGTAAATGTTAAATGTCGCAGCCCGCCAATTGGTTCCTCAGGCGCCAAATCGCGTGACAATCGCGTTGAGCTCGGGCCGCTCCCGGTCTTCCGGCGGCTTGGCCGGACGGCCGACATGCACGAAGCCGGCAATTCGCTCATTCGCAGCAAGTCCAAGCGCATCGAGTACGCGCCGGTCATAGGCATACCACTCGGTGATCCAGCTCGCGGCATAGCCGAGTGCATGTGCTGCAATAACGAGAGTCATTGCCGAGGCTCCCGCCGAAAGTTGCTGCTCCCATTCGGGGATTTTCACATGCGGCCCGGCCCGGCTGACGACGGCGATAACGAGCGGCGCGCGCGCCAGCCGATTGCGCTCGAAGTCGATCTGGTCGGGCGTGGCATCGGGGCGATTGGCGCGAAATGCCGAAGCGATCGCTTCACCCGCTGTCTTGCGCGCCTCGCCTTCGAACAGGATAAAGCGCCATGGCGCCAGCTTGCCATGATCAGGGACCCGCGATGCAATTCTCAGCAGCGTTTCAATCTCGGCTTCCGTCGGGCCGGGGCCGGCAAGCTCAATCGGTTTTACCGACCTTCGGGTCGTGAGCAGCTCGAGTGCATCGGGCATCGGCAAGCCTCGTGAAAAATTGCGCAAATGCGCCTACCACGGCGTTAACGCACCTACAAACTCGCCGTCGCGTGGCTTGAAATCGCCGCGATTTGGGCAGAAAAGACCACGGTCATGGAATGGGCACCAACAACCGCCACCCTGCGTGGCCGGCTATGGCCGGTGCTTGTGCTTGCCCTCGTTGCGGCCTCGCCCTCGGCTGCGGTGGGGCAATCGCTCGCGCAGAACTCGCTGTTTTCGGCGACGCCGTCGACCGGGCTGATCTCGCCGATGCCGGCGACGCGCAGCGACATCTTCGGGCCGAGCAACTTGCCGGTAACGCCGCCCCCGCGCGCGCCGCAGCCCTCGTCATCTCCCGGCACGTCGACCGCCTCCATTCCCATGGTCCCGGCCGGACAAGTGGCGCTCGCGCTCAGTGCGCGCTTCGGCAAGGACGCGCCACCGATTGGCGGCGGATTGACCTGGCGCGTGTATGACGCCAAGGCCGACGCGAACGGAAATTTCAAGCTCGTGAAGGAGGACAAATCGCCGGCGCCGACGCTCGTGCTTCCTTCCGGCGCTTATATCGTCCATGTCGGATTCGGACTAACGACCGCCGTGAAGCCGGTCGACTTGCGCGGCACGAGCGTGCACGAGGAATTCGATCTTCCGGCGGGCGGCCTGCGCATCGAAGGCAAGGTTGGCGATGTGCGTATCCCGGCCGGGCAAATCTCATTCGACGTCTACAAAGGAAGTCAGTTCGAAGCCGGCGACCGTCGCCCGATCGCAGAGCATGTGATGACCAGCGACGTCGTCATGGTGCCGGAGGGCACTTACTACATCGTCTCGAATTACGGTGATGCCAATTCGGTCGTGCGATCCGATATTCGGGTGCAGGCCGGCAAACTCACGGATATCACGGTGACACACCGCGCTGCCGCCATCACGCTCAAGCTGGTGAGCGACCGGGGAGGCGAAGCGCTCGCCAATACTGCCTGGTCGGTGCTTACACCCGGTGGCGACGTGATCAAGGAGTTGATTGGAGCCTTTCCGCGCGTCATCCTCGCCGAGGGTGAATATCGCGCAATCGCTCGTAATGAGGGCAAAGTTTACGAACGCGAGTTCAAGGTTGTCACTGGCGTCGATGGCGATGTTGAGGTGCAGGCCCGCTGAAGCGCCGGCGATCTATCGAACCTTATTGTATCGGACGGAATTATAGTAGTGCAGACGATTGCCAACGACCCGGTCATGGATATTTTCGCCAGCCTTGATTTGAAAGCGATCGCTCTTTTGCTCGATGTGGATGGCACGATTATTGATATCGGACCGTCACCAACCGATGTGCAGGTTTCCGGCGCATTGCTCGGTTCACTCAAGCGTCTGTTTGAGCTGACTGGCGGCGCCGTGGCATTGGTAAGTGGCCGGCCGCTCGGCGATCTCGATCGATTGTTTGCACCGCTGCATTTGCCCGCTGTGGGCGGGCACGGCGCGGAAATGCGTGTGCGCGACAACGAAGTTTACTACTGGACGAAACCATTGCCGCAGGATCTGCGACGGAAGCTGGCGGACGCGCAGAACATAGGACCAGGCATTGTCGTCGAGGACAAAGGGTATTCGCTCGCGCTGCACTATCGGAAAGCGCCCCAGGAGGCCGAGCGCCTGCGCCGCCACGTGGCGGCGAGCCGGACGGCGTTCGCCGCCGAACCGACTGAACTGCTGCTGGGTAAGGCGATGTTCGAGGTCAAGCGTCCGGGCATCAACAAAGGCGACAGCATTCGCAAGTTGATGGCGCACCCGCCTTTCGCCGGCCGAATACCGGTGTTCATCGGCGATGATGTCACTGATGAATTAGTTTTTGAGATGCTGCCAGACATCGGCGGGAAGGGCTTTAGCGTGAACCGTTACTTTCCCGGATTGACCGGAATTTTCAAGGATCCGGCCCAGGTTCGCACCGCGCTGCAAACACTTGCGGACAACGGACAGGCTCGATCATGACCGATTACGGACTTGATCTGGCGGTTATAGGCAACGGGCGCACCGCGGCGCTGCTGGAGCCGTCCTCGCGCATCGTGTGGTGGTGCCTGCCGCGCTATGACGGCGACCCGGTGTTCTGCCGCTTGCTCGCCGGGGAGGAGGAAAAAGGTTTTACCGACGTGGTGCTAGAGGGCCAGGTTGAGACCCGTTCGGACTACGTCCGTAATACAGCGATCGTCGTTACAGAATTGATCGACGATAGAGGCGGCGCCGTCCGCATCACGGATTTTGCGCCGCGCTTTCAGATTTTCGGCCGTACCTTCCGTCCGCCGCAAATCATGCGGATCATCGAGCCGATTGGCGGTATGCCGCGTATTACGATTTGTTTCCGCACCACCCACCGCTATGGCGAGCCGGTGACCTCGCGCTCTTCCGGCAGCAATCACATCCGGTTCTGGCGTGACGAGGTGCCGGTCAGGCTGACGACGGACGCGCCGCTCTCTTATATCGAAAACGAAGCCTCGTTCGTGCTGACGCGGCCGGTGCATCTGGTATTCGGCACCGATGAGCCGTTCGAAGGGTCGCTTGAAACGACGTGCCGTGATTTTTCGGATCGCACCCGGGATTACTGGCTCGAGTGGGTGAGGCGGCTGGCTTTTTCGATTGACTGGCAGGACGAGATTATACGCGCCGGCATCACGCTCAAGCTTTGCAATTATGAGGAAACCGGCGCGATTGTTGCCGCACTGACGACGTCAATTCCCGAAGGCCCCGGTTCTGGCCGCAACTGGGATTATCGCTTCTGCTGGATGCGCGATGCGTTCTTCGTTGTCCGCGCGCTCAATCGCATTGGCGCGACGCGCACCATGGAAGATTTTATCTCCTATATCCTGAGCGTCGCGGTTGGACGCGCGGATCAGTTGCGCCCGCTTTACGGGGTTGTGCACACGGACTTGCTTGAAGAGCGCACCGCTCCGGCGCTTGCCGGATACCGCGGCGACGGCCCGGTGCGGATCGGCAATGCCGCGGTCAACCAGAGCCAGCATGATGTCTATGGCAGTATCATCATGGCGGCGACACCGATGTTTTTCGATCGCAGGCTGCCTCGGCCCGGCGACGCTGCGCTGTTTCACACGATTGAACCGCTCGGTGAGCAGGCGGCAAAGCTGGCACTTGAGCCGGATGCCGGCATTTGGGAATTCCGCGGTCGAACGCGCGTGCACACGCATTCGGCAGCGATGTGCTGGGCCGGCTGCCAGCGGCTTGGGGCGATTGCCGCCCACCTCAATCTTTCGGAGCGAGCCACCTATTGGGGTGAAACTGCCGCCCGCATCGGCGAACAGGTGCTCAAACACGCATGGAATCCCAAACGGAAGTCATTTTCAGCGGCATTTGAAAGCGACGACCTTGACGCCAGCGCGTTGCTGTTGGCTGAGCTCGGTCTGGTACCACCGGACGATCCCCGGTTTGTGGCCACCGTTGAGGCCATCGGCCATGAACTTCGGCGCGGCAAATACGTTATGAGATATGTCGCGGCCGATGATTTCGGTCATCCGGAGTCGGCGTTTTTGATTTGCCGCTTCTGGTTAATCGATGCACTGTGGGAGATTGGGCGGCGCGATGAGGCTCGTGACATGTTTGCCGACGCGCTTCGAATGCGCAATCGCTATGGCCTCCTGTCGGAGGACATACACCCGGTGACCGGAAAATTGTGGGGGAATTTTCCGCAGACTTACTCAATGTCAGGACTGACGTTGACGGCAATCAAGCTGTCGCGAAGCTGGGGAGACCGGTATTGGCGCGGCTCGTCGTAGTTTCGAACAGGGTTGCGGTGCCCGATCGTGGCGCGCGGGCCGGCGGGCTCGAAGTCGCTATTCGGCCGGCCTTGAAGCGGAATGGCGGCCTGTGGTTTGGCTGGAGCGGCCGGGTCGCCGACGATATGCCCCGGGCGGTGAAGTCCGTCACTCACGAAAACATCACCTACGCCACCGTCGATCTTGGCAAGGATGACTACCAGGAATTCTACAACGGATTCGCCAATCGCGTGCTGTGGCCGATCCTGCATTATCGGCTCGACCTTGCCGAATTCACGCGTCGCGATCTTGGCGGCTATTTCCGAGTAAACCAGTATTTCGCCGGTCACCTTGAAACGTTGTTGAGGCCCGACGACGTCATCTGGGTCCACGACTACCATCTTATTCCGTTGGCGAAAGCGTTGCGCGATCGCGGTCACAGCAACAAAATCGGCTTCTTCATTCACATTCCGTTTCCGCCGCCCGAAATCATCACGGCCTTGCCCAATCACGATCAGCTCATTCCCGCACTCTGCCATTACGATCTCGTCGGGTTTCAGACTGAGGTCGATGCAGCAAACTTCTCCCGCTACATCGCCAATGAGTGCGGACTTGCGTGGGCGAGCGGCAACAGCTTTCAGTTCGGCAATCGCACGGTACAGATCGGCACGTTCCCGGTCGGCGTGGAGACGGAAGCCTTCTCGCGCCTCGCGCGCCGCGCCATCGAAACCGAATTTGTCCGCGATGTGCTCGAAAGCCTTTCGGGCCGCGCGATGATCATCGGTGTCGACCGGCTCGACTACAGCAAGGGCATACCAGAGCGCATGAGCGCGTTTGAACGCTTTCTCACCAATTTCCCTGACTGGCGCGGCAAGGTCACTTATCTCCAGATTACGCCACGCAGTCGCACCGGCATCCCCGAATATGCGGATATGGGGCGCTCGGTCGGTGAGGCAGTGGGACGCATCAATGGCACCTTTGGCGAGGCCTCGTGGACCCCCGTGCGTTACATCAACAAGGCGCACAGCCGCACGGCTCTTGCTGGCCTTTATCGTGCGGCCCGGGCAGGACTGGTCACGCCGTTGCGCGATGGCATGAACTTGGTGGCCAAGGAGTTTGTCGCGGCACAAGATGCGGACGATCCCGGCGTGTTGATACTCTCACGTTTTGCCGGTGCCGCGTATGAATGCACTGCGGCGCTGCTCGTTAATCCCTATGATTCCGAGGGCGTCGGCAATGCGATCAATCGTGCACTGTCAATGCCACTCGATGAACGACGCCAGCGTCATGCTGCCAATTTCAAGGTCCTGGTGCGCAACGATCTCAGCCACTGGTCGGAGCGCTTCCTGCGCATGCTCGAGCAGCCGCCCGGCGGCGTCGACGCGCCGACGCTCGCGCGTGCTTCCGCCGGGCGCTAGCGCGTCGCGCTAGACATAGATCAATACGGATTGTAAGCGGCCGACGTATGTGATCAGTTCATAACAACCGCCGAGGTACCTGCCAATGCATCGAATAATCACTGCGCTGTCTGCTCTGATCGTGGCCGCTGCGCTGACGGAGGGTGCCTTCGCGGCTGATGCGCGCAAAGGCGAAACGCTCGCAAAGCGCTGGTGTGCGACTTGCCATATTGTGGCTTCCGATCAGCAGCGCGGCACCGCCCAGTCGCCTCCGTTTTCAGCCATTGCAAACAAGCCAGGCTTTAGCGAAACAGTGCTTGCATATTTTCTGCTGACGCCGCATCCGCGGATGCCGGACATGAACCTGTCGCGTACCGAAGCTGCGGATCTTGCCGCCTATATAAAAACGCAGAAGTAGCTCCTAGGCCGCAGCCATGGTTCGCCGCAGGTCTGGCGGTACCGCTTCGTCGGCAAAAGCCTTCAGCGCGGCCTCGAGCGGCATGACCTGCTGTCCTTCCTTGCCAAGACGGCGGATGGATACCGTGCGCTCGGCCGCTTCCTTTTTTCCGATGACAAGCAGAACCGGGACTTTTGCCAGGGAATGCTCGCGTACCTTGTAGTTGATCTTCTCGTTGCGCAGATCGCTTTCGACTCGCAGCCCGCTCTTGCGGGCGGCGTCGACCACCTCCAGCGCAAATTGGTCGGCGTCAGATGTGATGGTCGCGACGACCAACTGAACCGGCGAGAGCCAAAGGGGCAGGTGCCCCGCATAGTGCTCGATGAGGATGCCGGTGAAGCGCTCGAGCGAGCCGAATATGGCGCGGTGGAGCATCACCGGCGTGACCTTGTTCGAACGCTCGTCGATGTAGAACGCACCGAGCCGTCCGGGCAGGTTGAGGTCAACCTGGACAGTTCCGCACTGCCAGTCGCGACCGATCGCGTCGCGCAAAACATATTCAAGCTTGGGGCCGTAAAAGGCGCCTTCACCCTTGTTCAGCGTCCACGGCCGGCCTGATGCCTTGAGCGCAGCCATCAAGGCGGCTTCCGCCTTGTCCCACACCGCATCATCACCGATGCGCTTGTCCGGCCGGTCGGAGAACTTGATCCGCACATCCGAGAATCCGAAATCCTCGTAAATTGAAAGGATCAGATCATTCATCTTGAGGGATTCTTCGGCGATCTGGCCCTCGGTGATGAAAACATGCGCGTCGTCCTGTGTGAAAGCACGCACGCGCATCAATCCGTGCAGGGCACCTGATGGCTCGAAGCGGTGCACCTTGCCGAATTCGGCGATCTTGACCGGGAGTTCGCGGTAACTGCGCAAGCCGTTCTTGAAAATCTGGACGTGGCCTGGGCAGTTCATCGGCTTGACCGCGTAGACGCGCTCGTCTTCTTCGCGTTTTTGCGTGAGGAAAATCATGTCCGAATAAGTGGGGATGTGTCCGGTGATCTCCCACAGGGTCTTATCCATGAGCTGCGGCGAATTTACCTCGACATAACCGGCCGCGCTTTGCTCGCGGCGAATGTAATTTTCCAGGGCCTGGAAAAGCGTCCAACCTTTGGCGTGCCAGAACACCGAACCGGGAGCCTCTTCCTGGAAATGAAACAGGTCCATCTCGCGGCCGACCCGGCGGTGGTCGCGTTTTTCGGCTTCCTCGATCTGCTTGAGATAGGCGTCGAGCTCTTCCTGCTTGGCGAAAGCGGTGCCGTAGATACGGGTCAGCATCGGGTTCTTTGAATTGCCGCGCCAATAGGCGCCCGCCACCTTCATCAACTTGAAGGCGTTGCCGATCTTGCCGGTCGACGTCATATGCGGGCCGCGGCAGAGATCAAACCAGTCGCCCTGCTTGTAGATTTTGATCTGCTGGTCAGCCGGGATGGCGTCCACAAGCTCGACCTTGAAGGCCTCGCCCATGTCGCGGAACGTTTTCTTGGTCTGGTCGCGCGACCACACTTCCTTGGTGAAAGGTTTGTCGCGCGCGATGATCTCTCGCATCTTCTTCTCGATGACCGGCAGATCTTCAGGCGTGAATGGCTGGTTGCGGAAGAAATCGTAGTAGAAGCCGTTTTCGATCACCGGACCGATCGTGACCTGCGTGCCTGGCCACAACGCCTGTACCGCTTCGGCGAGCACGTGGGCTGCGTCGTGCCTGATTAGCTCGAGTGCGCGCGGGTCTTCTCGCGAGATGAACTCGATCTTGACGTCGCGATCGATCGGGTCGCTCAAATCGGCGAGGCCGCCGTCGAGCGCCATTGCGACCGTGCGCTTGGCCAGTGAGGGGGAAATGCCCTTGGCAATATCCAGACCGGTTGTGCCTGAGGGGTATTCACGGCGGGCGCCGTCGGGAAAGGTCAGCGCGATACTTTGCGCCATGGCATCGTCTCCTAGCTCACTCGCTGCCTACGAATGCAGGTAAGCGTCAAACTCGATATAGCAGGCGAATCAGACTGTGCAACTAGGCGTGCGGCGCTTCGTTGGCGCCGCGCCAGCGGCCGTAACGCCAGGGAAAAAACCAATGTGCGTGCGCTGGCAATTCAGCGGGCACGAAATCCAGTCCCGAAGTACCCCAGGGGTGGCAGCGCAGAACGCGGGCGAGCGCCATCCAGCCCCCGGCCCAAAGGCCGAAGCGGCCAATCGCCTCATGCGCATAATCAGAGCAGGTCGGCAGGTGACGGCAGCGCGGGCCCAGTAACGGCGAAAGCATAAGCCGATAAAGCGCGACCAGTCCCTGGCCTGCGAGCCGGGGCAGGCGTGTAAATAGATGCGGCTGGTCGCTGTTCTGCGGCATCGCTTTACTCAAGTTCCAGTGAAAGATTAATATCGCAGGGTTCCCGTGCAAAGTTCCAAGGCCATGGAACTACGGGAAAATCCGGTAATCCGGGGTGACAGCTACTTTTTTACACTAGACCCGAATCTCGCAACTGCTCTAAGACTTACCTGCGCCCGGGGGTACCAGCGCCGCTCAAGCTCAGCCAGAACGTGGACAACCACGCAAGAAGAAGGGCTCGGTGGCGAGACAGGGGAAGAATGAACCGTTCCCTTTCGCTTGTTTGCGCGCTCGCATTGGCGGCGCCGTTTTTGATGTTGCCCTCGCCATCGCGCGCAACCGATCGCGTGTTGCCGATGCAATTCGAATTGCGGACGCAGGGGCCGGCCGAGGCCTGCGGCACGCACTGCAAACTCTATATTGCGGCTTCCGGCGCGATTACTGCAGACACGCCGCGCAGCTTCCTGGCCTTCGCACAAAATCGAGACCTTGCGGGCGCGACTGTGGCCATCGATTCCGACGGCGGGTCGGTCCTTGGCGCTATCGCGCTGGGCCGGGAAATCCGCAACCTCAAGCTTGCCACCACGGTCGGTCGCATTGTTGATCTTCGAACCGAAGGTCAAGACGAGGCGCGCGCGACGCTGTCGCCGAATGCCGATTGCGAGTTGATGTGCGCCTTTGTCCTGCTGGGCGGCTTGCGCAGATCGGTCCCGATCGAAGCGCGCGTGATGGTCCATCAAATCTGGCTCGGCGACCGCAGAGAAGATCCGACGGCCGCGAGCTATTCGGCCGAGGATCTCGTATTGGTCCAACGCGATATCGGGCGGCTTGCGCAATACGCAGCTGATATGGGCGCCTCGGCGGATCTGCTTGACCTCGCGCTCCGTATCCCGCCTTGGGAGCCGATGCATGCGATGACGCGTGAGGAATTGCGGCACTCACGTCTGACAACCGAAGAATCAGACGCCGCCGGCGACCGTCGCGACATCAGCGCCCGCGCCGCAAGCACAACCAATTTCGCACATGACCAACGGCCTGCGCGCCGCGATAAGCGAGCAACGCTGGGCTTTGGTCGACAATTCCGGTGTTGCTACGCTGGCCCGGCGCCATCCTCTGACCGCTGAAGGCGAGGACATCGGCAGCTTCGATCTGGTGGTGGCCTGTGTTGCCGGCGGCGAAGGATATGAGGTCAGCTATATCGAGCGGCGACATAGCGGGGAGCAAGCCCAGCTCCCTGATGGGCTGGGCAGAATCAGCGTGCGGGTTGGCAGCAACTCGGCAGAGCTCAAGGTTGTCTCCTCCGAGCGCCGCAACAGTCCCGACGAGCTCGTCACCTACGCCTCGGGACGCGTTCCGGCCGCGCTGATCGCCGCATTTGCCGCGGTCGGTAACCACTCGATGATGATCAAAACAGAGAGCCCGCGTCTGACCACTGGAATACGGCTCGGCAATACCGGCGCGGCGCAAAATCTGCCGCGGCTGTCTGCAAACTGCATCAAGCCGCTCGGTGATCGCGCTGAACTGCCGAGGGCGAAGACCGGTGGCCTGGCCGCAGCGAAATAGTTATTCGGCCGCTTGCGCGCGCTTGTTGCCTGACTTTGCGTCGATCTGGTCGAGCGCCGAAACCACCGCATCAAAAGTCAGCAACGTCGAGGCGTGGCGCGCCTTGTAGTCGCGCACCGGTTCCAGGACTGCGATGTCAGCCCACTTGCCGGACGGAGGCGGGCCGTTCTCTTTCAGCATTTTGCGCACGGTCTCGCGCAATTCCCGCAGTTCGGCAGGCTTTGCCCCGATCACGTGGCGCGCCATGATCGATGAAGACGCTTGGCCGAGCGCGCAGGCCTTCACGTCGTGGGCAAAATCGGCGACGGCGCCGCCGCCCATCTTGAGGTCAACGGTCACCGTCGACCCGCATAGTTTCGAATGGGCGGTGGCACTGGCATCCGGCGCAGAAAGCCGCCCCAGGCGGGGAATATTGCCCGCCAGTTCGAGGATTTGGCTGTTGTAAACCTCGTTAAGCATTGAAGTTTTACCGATTATGCAGAATCGCCGGATTGCTTCGGCGCTGCAAACGAATATATAGGTGTTGACCCAACGGTGCGAGAAGGGATTCTCGGCGCCGATATGGCGTAAGCTATGCGGAATGGGAATGCAGCGTCCAGATGCCGCGTTGGGACGAAGTGGTCCTTTGCGGGTTAACTGACGCGGCCACCCCGGTGACACTCCCGGCACTGCCTTCAGGCTAGCGCCGGTCGAACGGAGAGACCCGTCATGGACGTAAAGAATACCAACGTGAAGCCTTGGCCGAAGCAGGGCCTTTCCGAGCACGTGCGGGCGGCGCCTGCACCGGTCGAACCGCGGCCCTCGCGCGAGCAAGCGGAAGCGGCTGTACGTACGTTGATCGCGTATACCGGTGATGATCCGGCGCGCGAAGGCGTGCTGGAAACGCCGAAACGTGTGATCGACGCCTACGAGGAGATCTATCAGGGCTA
The DNA here is from genome assembly GCA_963815055.1 of uncultured Alphaproteobacteria bacterium. Taxonomy (GTDB): domain Bacteria; phylum Pseudomonadota; class Alphaproteobacteria; order Rhizobiales; family Xanthobacteraceae; genus Pseudolabrys. The sequence continues at coordinate 174,138 of CAWFEU010000009.1, forward strand.
TCGTGAATGCCCGGCGGAAGTGCTGGATCGCACGTTCAGTGAAACCGGCGGTTATGACGACTTCGTGCTGGTCCGCGACATCGGATTTAATTCGCATTGCGAGCACCATATGATGCCGTTCTACGGCAAGGCGCATGTCGCCTACATGCCGACTGATCGGGTCGTGGGTCTTTCGAAGCTTGCGCGGCTGGTTGATGTGTATGCGCTGCGGTTGCAGACGCAGGAGCATTTGACCTCGCAGGTGGCGACCGCAATCGACGAAATTCTCAAGCCGCGCGGGGTTGCAGTGATGATCGAAGCCGAACACATGTGCATGTCCCTGCGCGGCGTCCAAAAACCCGGCGCCCTGACTGTGACAACGCATTTTGCCGGTGCGTTCCGCGACGACGCCAGCGAGCAAGTTCGTTTCATGACGTTGCTGCGCGGTGGTCAGCGGTAAGTTCTAGTCCGAGTTAGTTTCATTAGTTTCTCCGTCATCCTGAGGTGCGCGCCGCTGGCGCGCCGAAGGATGACGGGCACCACCCGCTCGGCCGATCACACCGCGAGGCTCGCGCTTTGCGCTCGCACCTCAGGGCGACGGCGAAAGGCAGGAGCCAGCTTTGTCGACATCCGTGCACGATCTCGAAGAGGGCCTGACGTTCGCGCCAAAATTTGACGCTGACGGCTTGATCACGGCGGTTGCAACCGACGCCAGATCGGGCGACGTGCTGATGGTCGCGCACATGAATGACGAGGCCTTGCGCAAGACCATTGCGACAGGCGAGGCTTGGTACTACAGCCGTTCACGCAAGGCGCTGTGGAAAAAGGGCGAAACATCCGGACATGTCCAGCGCGTGCTCGAATTGCGGGTCGATTGCGATCAGGACGCGCTTTGGCTGAAGGTCGAGCAACAGGGCGCAGGCGCCTGTCACACCGGGCGGCGTTCCTGTTTTTACCGGGCGGTCCCGATCGGCAAAGGCGCCGGCACCAGGCTCGAATTCCGCGACGCGGAAAAGGCCTTCGATCCCGGAAAAGTTTATAAGTAGCCGGTTGTTAGCGCTTCAGGCGGTCAAGCAGTTGCTGCGCACGTATGAGATGAGGGCGGTCGTACATCTTGCCGTCGATACCGACGGCCCCGGCGCCGGGTTGGGCGGCAAAGGCTGCGACCACCGAGCTGGCCCTTTCAATTTGCGCCGACGTCGGCGTGAAGACCTCGTTGATCACCGGCACTTGCGCGGGATGGATCGCGAGGCGCCCGGTGAACCCATCACGGCGCGCGGCTTCGGTGTCACGGCGCAACCCATCCGAATTACGAAAATCCACATATACGGTCTCGATCGCCGGGAGCTTTGCGGCAGCAGCAGCATAGAGGCAAACCGAACGCGCGAGGCGATAGGGCTCAGTCAATTCACCGCTTGCATCCCGGTTTGTTTCCGCACCCAGCTCGGCCGACAGATCCTCGGGCCCCCAGGTGAGCCCCATCAGCCGCGGGCTTGCGTTGCGGAAGTTGCCGGCGGAGAAAAGCCCGGCCGCCGATTCCACGGCTTGCGCAAGAATCTTGATATGGCCTTCAGGCAGACCTGCGATGGCCTCTCGCGCCGTCAGCTTGGCATCGAGGTGTACGACACTTGCGCCGCCTTCAGCCTTGGGAAACACGACGGCATCCGGACTACCTGAAACGATCGCATCCAGGTCGGCGTCCGTCATACCGGTGTCGAGACCGTTGATCCGAACCAGCAAGCCTGGACGCTGTTTTCTGGCCCCGGCAGCCTTGAGAAATGCCAGGGCGGCCGCGCGGGCTTGCGGCTTCCGCTCGGGCGTAATGGAATCTTCCAGATCGACGATAACGGCATCGGCGCCACTCGCCAGCGCCTTGTCGAGTTTTGGCCCGCCGTCAGCGGGAACGAAGAGAAACGAGCGCATTATTTCGGCCGCATCCGCATGAATGCCTGACGGTGGCATTCGGCGACCAAAGTGCCGTCCTGCTTGAATGCCTTGTGATGGAATTCAACGATGCCGGCGTCCGGCCGCGATTTCGACTCGCGCTTGCTCATCACTTGTGTCGAGCAATGCACAGTGTCGCCCTCGAACAAGGGATTGGGAAATTTGACATCGGTCATGCCGAGATTGGCAATGGTCGTACCCACCGTCATGTCAGAAACCTGGATGCCGATCATGAGCCCCAGCGTGAACAGCGAGTTCATCAGCGGCTGGCCCCACTCGGTCTCGGTTTCGCAAAAATGCCGGTCGATGTGCAGCGGCTGTGGGTTGAGCGTCATGTTCGAAAACAGCATGTTGTCCATCTGCGTCACGGTGCGCGTATAGCGGTGCTCGTAGGTCTTGCCGATCTCGAAATCCTCGAAATACAGGCCGCCGCGCTTATGCCGCTGGATCGCCTCAGGCATCGTCATTTCTCCGAAAAATCCTGCTTAAATAGGGCTTTGCATAGCCCGTTTACGGTTCGTTTACCATAATTCCGCATGGTCGGAAGGCCCGCGAGAGCCGTTGCGTCTGCGTCTATTCCCATAAGCCCAGAACTTTGCAAGGCGCAACACGATGGCTATTCATCCGGCGACAGCCGGCGGGGGACCGCAGATCACCGGGGCGATCCGCCAGGCGGCGCAGTCGACCGGTATCAGCTTCGAATATCTGCTCACGACCGCGCAGATCGAATCGAACATGAATCCGTCGGCGCAAGCGTCGACCTCATCGGCGAAGGGCCTCTATCAATTCATCGACCAGACCTGGCTTGGCACCATGAAGCAGGATGGAGCCGCGTTGGGGCTGGGCCAATATGCCGACGCCATCTCGCGGTCGTCCGGCGGGCATTACGAAGTTTCGGATCCCGCCATGCGGGCGGCGATCCTGCGGCTACGTAATGATCCACAGGCGAGCGCGATGCTCGCAGGCGCGCTTACACGCAACAATGCAACACTGGTCGGCTCGAATATCGGCCGCCAGCCAACCAATGGCGAACTCTATATCGCGCATTTTCTTGGCGCCGATGGGGCGGGTAAGTTAATCAACGCAGCGTCGAGCCGGCCACAGACGAGCGCCGCCGCCATGTTCCCCAACGCGGCCGCCGCAAATCGCAACATTTTCTATGATCACTCTGGCCGCGCGCGCAGCGTCGGAGAGGTCTACAGGAAGCTGACCAAACTTTTCGATACCGCCCGCGCAGTTGCATTTGCGCCGCTGGGCGGGACGACCGAAGTGGCGAGTGCCGCGTTGCCGGCGTCAGCGCCGCCGCTGCCGCCCGCAAAAACGGTGGGAAGCGCGCCATTGATCAAGTCGGTGCCGAGGGCGCAAGTCGCGCGGCTGGCCTCCGCTGACATTCCGCGTCCGCCCGCACCGATCCCGCGCCCGGCGTCAGTCCGGACGCACGACACGGCCGGCACAACGCAGGCATACGCAAAGGCCAACGAACAACTGCCGACCCCACCGGTCGCACGTGCGTCGTTCGAGTCCATGTTTACCGACCGTGTGCGGCAGCCTTTGACGCAAACCGTCAATACGCTCTGGGGTCCGACCACGACCGGGGCGCCACCACCAAGCCAGACGGCGCAGGTGTTTGATCTTTTCACCGACCCGCGGCCCAATATCCGCAAATTGTCTGGCGACAAAGTCTGACATTGGCCTGATTTTGCTGCGTATTTCGGGCCAGCATGCTTAACGACCGATCAATTTCTATGGTGAACGCTTTGTTAAGCCTCATCCCTTAGGCTGACTTCTGCCGTCCGTGGGGGCGGTTTCGTAGCGTCGGTTGCGCCATGATCGTTCGTCAGTTCCTGCATTGGGTGCGCCAGGCACCCGCCGGTGAGCGGGCCGAAGCTACGTCTGCGCTGGCGCGCGCCTATCTTTATTCCGATTTATCGCCCGATGACCTCGCAGCCGCGGAAGGCGCGATGATCATGCTACTGGACGATCCCTCACCTTTAGTCCGGCACGCGCTGTCCGAGGCATTTGCATCAACCGACAAAGCGCCACGCATCGTGGTGCACGCACTCGCATCCGATCAGGCGGATGTCGCCTTACCCGTGCTGGCACATTCGCCGCTGCTTGATGATGATGATCTCGTCGACCTGATTGGCACCGGTGACGTGGATGTGCAGACCGTAATTGCCGGGCGCTCGCCGTTGCCACGCGCGCTTGCCGCGGCCATCGCCGAAGTCGGATCGGCCGAAGCGTGTCTCACACTTCTGGAAAATTCCGGTGCCGACATCGCGCATTTTTCGGTGGACCGCTTGGTCGACCGTTTTGGCCATCTTGCGCAAATCCGCGAGAACTTATTGGCTCGTGATGACCTGCCAATGGCGATGCGGCAGGCGCTCCTGTCCAAGCTGTCGCAAACGCTTGCTGGCTTCGTTGCAGCAAGGCAATGGCTCGGTCCGGAGCACGCCGAATTCGCGACAAAAGAGGCCTGCGAAAAGGCAACAGTCGCGCTTGCGGCCGATACGCCTGATGAGGAAGTCGGGGCGCTCCTGCAACATTTACGCCATAGCGGCCAGCTCACCGCAGGCATGATTTTACGCGCGTTGCTGTCCGGAAATGTAGTCCTGTTTGAAGAGGCCCTTGCGGAATTGTCCGGCATGCCGGTTGACCGCGTCAGTAGCTACGTCCACGACAAGAATAGTTCGGGTTTCCGTGCGCTCTACCGCAAGGCGGGGCTGCCGGATGTCGCTTATCCGGCTTTCCGCGAGGCTTTGGCGGCAATTCGCGCGGGTCTTCTGGTCGGCGAGCAGGGCGGGGCGTCGCGCCTCAAGCGCCGCATCGTCGAGCGCGTATTAGATGCCTGCGCACACGAGCGTGGCGAGGACAGCACGTCGTTGTTGGCGCTCTTGAGGCGTTTCGCGGTCGAGGCTGCCCGCGAGGAAGCACGTCTATTCTGTGATGACTTGGTCGCCGATGCTCACATCATTTCGGCCGATCACAATTTCGATGATCGGCAATTGGCTGCCGCCTAGTATATTTCAGCGATTTATTCGCTATTCGGGCGCGATCGAGGGGGCCTTCAGCTGCTCAAGGACGTCCGGGCGGTCGTGGTTTTCCCGTATCAGGAACTCGTCAGTCACTTCGCGCAATCGCTTCGTCAACGTTGCGGCCAGCTTCCTGGCGTCTGAGCGAGCGTACTCACGATAAATTGCGCGCACAGCGTCGACATGCTGATCAATCAACTTGAGCGGAATGCTTGACTCAGCAGGTGTGTGTTCGATGAGCCTGCAAAGACTGTTCGCCGCAGATGCCACGGCGGGGTAACCGAATGTCGCGGCTTCGCCCTTGATATCGTGCGCTGCGCGGAACAGCGCCTCCTTGTTGGCTGCCGAGTGGCCATCTTTAAGCAGGTTGCGGCGGGCTGTATCGAGCCGCTCGCACTCGGAATCCATCCAGTTGGCGAATTCGGGAGACAGTTCGGCCAGTGCCTTTTCGGCGCGGGCCACCGGATCCTCGCCAGTCGCATCTGATGTTTCCCTGGATACCGCTCCACGGAGTTTGTTTTCCGGCACTATGACCTCGTGATCGCCGTAGGTGACGATCGCTGCGGTGTCTTTTGAGCGGGCCATGACGGTTTGCCTTTGTCAGACCACGGTGCGGGCTTTGTCCAGCAAGGGGGTTTGCCTGATGACATCCGCCTTGCCGCCCTTTCGCCGCTCTGGGCCGATATAGTTCGAATTGATGTTGCGACGGCGATCGGGGCCGAAATAGGTCTTTGTCTTGATGAACGGGCGCGGATTGGCAACCACGTTTATGATTCGCTGGTAGAGCCCCTTTGCCGAAATCGGTTTGGCCAAAAATTCGGTAACGCCGGCGTCGCGCGCTGCAGTCACGCGCTTCTTTTCGGAGTGGCCGGTGAGCATGATAATGGCCACGTATGGATTGGCGTTGGCGCCGGGCTGACGGATCATCTGCATCAGTTCGAGGCCATCAAAGATCGGCATCGCCCAGTCGGTGATAACGATGTCGGGGAGATAATGCGTGAACGCTTCAAGACCGGCGGCGCCATCCTCCGCTTCATAGACTTCGCGGGCGCCGAAACCATGCAGCAGTGTACGCAATATGCGGCGCATATGCGTGTTGTCGTCAATGACGAGGAAGCGCAACCGGTTGAAATCGATACGGACCATGGTGCCCCGGACCTCGGGCGCGCCTGCAGCCCGGTACCGTGGCCCTGAAACTAACGGTGCCCCGTTAACGAATGGTTTAGGAAGGCGTCGCGCTATTCTTTCAGCAACGCGCCCATGATCCGATCGCGTGTCAGCGGCAAGTCGCGGATACGAGCGCCAAGCGCGTGCGACACGGCATTGCCGATTGCCGCTGCGGTCGGCCCCGCGGTGGCCTCACCGACGCCAAGTGGTACATCATCTTTGGTGTTGATGAGTTCGATGTCGATTTCCGGCACTTCGCTGAATTTCAGGACCGGATACGTCTCCCAGTCGAATGCGGCAACACCGTTGTCGAAACGGACTTGCTCCTTGAGAACCCAGCTTGCCGACTGAATGATACCGCCTTCGAGCTGGTTCATCGCTCCATCGGGATTGACCACAAGCCCCGCATCGGTTGCACACCACACGTGGTTCAGGCGGATTTCTTCGTCGACTGAAAGATCGACGACTACCGCGGAGTAGGCGGCCCGGTTCTTGTAGCGGGCGAACGCAATGCCCCGGCCGCGCCCTGATCCGCCCGGTCCTTTCGGATCCCAGTGTGCCATGGCGGCGACCTTCTCGATCACCGCGCGTGCGCGCGCATCGCCGGTGATTGAAAGACGATATTGGACGGGATCCTGCCCGGCGCGTTCCGCCAATTCGTCGAAGCAGCATTCGAGCGCAAATACGTTTGGCATTGCGCCTAGCCCGCGCAGCGCGGATGTGCGCACTGGCGATTCCGTTACCAGATGATGGAGGATGCGCTTGGCGGGAATGTCATAGAGCGGCTCACCATTGCGGGTGGCGCCGCCGCCATTCGATTCCGGCACGTCATTTGGCGGCGGCTCGGGTGGCGGATCTGGCAGGGCCAAGGCGCCGAGCAGATTGCCACCGGCGCCCGGCCGCAGATTATGCGTCGGGCTCCAGATTTCCTGCGTCCAGTCGACGGGTTTGCCATTGTCGTCGACCAAGGCGCGCACTTTTACGATCATCGCGGGGGTTTTCGGCTCGTAGATGAATTCTTCCTCGCGCCGCCAACGCACGCGGACCGGCTGTCCCGGCCTCTGCATCGCGATGATGGCGGCGTCCGCAGCGGCATCGTCGGCGCCGTTGTGACCGTAGCAGCCGGACCCCTGCACGTGATGAACAATGATCGAGGACGGCTCGAGTTTGAGCGTTTTTGCCAGGGCTCCCCGCAGCGGAAAGACGCCCTGGCAATGGGTCCAGACCGTCAGCTTGCCGTCCTGAAAGAGCGCAAGTCCGCACGAGGGCGAGATCGAGGCATGAGCAAGATAGCCGCGCGTGTATGTTCGTTCAAAATGCTCGCGACCTTTGGGATCAGCCGGCGCAGCGCCGAAAACACGGTCAACCGCCGGCCGCTGCAACAGCCAGTTGGCTTCCTGTTGGGTCGCAGTCGGTACCTCCACATTCTGCCAGGCAACGTGACTGAGTGCCGCGGCACCGGCCGCTTCGACAATCGTTTCGTCGTCGCCGACGATTGCGAGAAAGTTTCCGTTCCGCACGAATGCGATCGGGCCTTTCGCCGCGCGGCGAATAGCCGGTTCGTCGATCGCGCCGATCGTTGCCCCGCGGTTCGGCTGGCGCACAACACGGGCGTGCACCATGCCATCGAGCTGCATATCGTGGATGAAGATGGCATTGCCAAAAATCTTGGCAGGAAGATCGAGCCGAGCACTGCTCGCGCCAATATTCTTAAGTTCGGCGACGCGCTTGCGAACTCCATTTCCTGTCGCTTTGGTGGAGAGGTCGATCGCACCGGCGAGCGTCCAATAGTCTTGTCCGGTTGACGTGTTGCCGCGATAGATGCTGCCGTCGCGGATGGACAATTCGTCCACTTTGCAGGCGAGGATTTTGGCGGCCTGTTCGAGGAAAAGTGCGCGCACGTCGGCGCACGCTTGCCGCATGGCGACGCCGCCAAATTGAATCGACTGGCTGCCGGCCGTGTACCCTTCGTTCGGCGCCTTCTCCGTGTCCGCGGATCGCACGGTGATACGCTCGATTGCAACATCGAGTTCGTCGGCGGCAATCTGCGCCATGGCGGTGAGTACGCCTTGCCCGAGTTCGACCCGGCCGGTGAGTACGGTCACCTTGCCGGGTGCCGGAAACGTCACCCACCGGTCGAGATAAGGATTGTCATTGAGCGGGCCGGGCAGAGGGGCGTTCATGGCATTTTTCCACTGCGCATGATCTCGTCCGAAAACCGGTGTCCATCCCCGATCGGGGTCGAGGACATGCTTTTCGGGATCATGCGCTTACTCCGTTGCGCAAAGCCGCGGCCGCCGCTTCAACGGCGCGGATTATCCGGTTGTGCGAACCACAGCGGCAAATATTTCCATCAAGCGCTGCTGCGATTTGCGCACGCGTCGGACTTGGGTTCTTGTCAAGCAGCGCCTTGGCCGAAATCAAAATGCCTGCGAGGCAGTAACCGCATTGGCCGGCCTGGTGATCGATAAAGGCCTGTTGCAGCGGATGCGGCTTTGCCGCATTACCAAGGCCCTCGACGGTGATGACTTGCTTGCCGGCGACGCTCCATACAGGTTTTGTGCAGCACTTTTCGGGCGCTCCGTCGACGAGCACCATGCAGCAGCCGCACTGCTCAAGCCCGCAGCCGAAGCGCGTTCCCACCAGCCCGAGGTCGTTGCGCAATATGTTGAGCAGCGGAGTCTCTTCGTTGTCGAGCGTAAGGCTGACGGCTTTGCCGTTGACGGTGAAGGCGAAGGTTTTGCTCATAAAGGGGTCTCTCAGTCGTCATGCCCGGCCGTAGCCGTCCGGAAGGACGGCGTGCTTCGCACGCCTATGTGCCGGGCATCTACGTCTTGTTTCAACGAAGAAAGGCGTGGATGGCCGGGACGAGCCCGGCCATGACAAGTCTTCACCTTGTTTACAGCCCGTCGGCATTTTCTAGAAGCCGAACTGCTCGCGAAGAATGCGTTCGTCGAGATTGTGGCCCGGATCGAACAGCATGTTGATCGATATATCGTGGTCCATTCGTATGTCGACGTTGCGCACGGAGCGGACTTCGTCATGGTCGGCGACGGCGGCGACCGGACGCTTGTCGGCTTCGTTTACCTCGATCGTGACCTTGGCCTTATCTGGCAGCAATGCTCCGCGCCAGCGGCGCGGCCGGAATGGGCTGATCGGTGTCAGCGCAAGCATTGGTGCATTGATCGGGATGATTGCGCCTTGCGCGGACAGGTTATAGGCCGTCGAACCCGCCGGCGTTGCAACCAAAACGCCGTCGGCGACCAGTTCGGCGAGTCTTTCCTGTCCATCAATCATGATACGCAGGTGGGCTGCCTGTGCGCTTTGCCGGAACAGCGACACCTCGTTAATAGCGCGATGTTCGTGGGTGCGCCCTTGCGCGTCACGGGCTTGCATAACGAGGGGGTGAATGACGGTGATATGCGCGGCCGCCAGTCGTTCGACCAAACCTTCCTCGACGAATTCATTCATCAGGAAGCCGACCGTGCCGCGATGCATGCCGTAGATCGGCTTGCCGGATTTCATGAACTTGTGCAGGGTTTGCAGCATTAAACCGTCGCCGCCGAGTGCGACGATAACGTCGGCTTTGGCGGGATCGGAGTTGCCGTAACGCTTTTCCAGCCGTGAATAGGCCTCGCGCGCCTCGGGTGTCTGACTGGCGACGAAGGCAATGTGCTCGAAACGCTTGGCCGGTCGGCTCATGAAGGGACCTGACGATGGAACGCGCGGTGCTCGTCTATACGACTTGGCCATCGATTGTCGAGGCGGAGCGGGCAGGGCGCGCCATCGTCGAGCGTCGGCTGGCGGCTTGCGTGAACATCCTGCCGGGAATGATTTCGCACTATTGGTGGGATGGCAAGATCGAGCGGGCCGAGGAGGTCGTTATGCTCGTGAAAACCCGGGCCGCGCTTGCCGGGGCTGTGGGGGATGCCGTGAAAGAGCGCCACAGCTATACCATCCCGGCGATCATGACCCTGTCTGTCGATAACGTGGATCCGGACTACCAGGCGTGGATCACGAGGGAGACCGCCCGATAGAATCTCGCGGGTCGCATTTCCGTCGATGACGTTGCTCACCTTGCAGCATTGCTCGTATTGCAAACGCTGCCACGGCCGCTTAACTCACCTCGGCGTTCAAGAGAACATTTTACCGTGCTGGTTCCCCGAGTCACATCGGGGACGAAAGAGGGAACACGGACACGACAAATTCGAGGCTTCGAATTTGGAGCAATCCGTGGCTGCCCCCGCAACTGTGAGCGGCGAGCCTTAGGTCCAAAACAGCCACTGGGAAACTGGGAAGGCTGGACCACAAAGGTAACGACCCGCGAGCCAGGAGACCTGCCAGCACAGTCACCCAACCGGTGGACGGGGCGTCCATACGGAGCGGTCTTTCGCAGCGGTGACGGCAATGCCGGTGCGAAGGCCGTGAGAGCGAAAACTCACACGACATTCCGCACGTGAGCCCCGCGCGCCGCTGCCCGGGTTTCTCACTGCGTCCTTTGCATCGGGCCTGGTCATCACCCGATGCGTTCGCATGCGCGAACGCAAACGAAGGAACGTCTGTGTCATGGGACTCAAAATATCGCGTTTGGGCGCAATTTTGTTGCTCACGCTCTTTCTTGCGCAGACTGCCGGTGCGCAAAACACCTCGCAGGTGCTCCCGACGATCGATGTCTGGGCGACCCGCACCGGCACGGGAATTGTCGGCACTTCCAGCAGCGTTATCACGGCGGCAGACATCGCCCGCTCGCCGGGGACCACGATCCAGGACGTCCTGTCACGCGAAGCCGGCATCCAGACCTGGAGCACAACCGGCGGCGATAACGGCGCGACCACGACGGTCGACCTGCGGGGCTTCGGCGCAAACGCGTCGTCCAACACGCTGTTTCTGCTCAATGGCCGCCGCTTGAACGATATCGATCTCCTTGGCGTCGACCTGAGCACAATCCCGAAGGATAGCATCGAGCGCATCGAGATTACGCGTGGCAACAGCGGCGCGGTGCTGTACGGCGGCGGCGCAGTTGGTGGCGTCATCAACATTATTACCAAGACCGGCGCAGGATTTCCGCCGACCGCACGAGTCGAAACCGGTGCAGGTTCGTTTAATCAGCGCGAGCTCAACGGCTCGGCGGCGGTATCGAGCGGTCCCTTTGCGGCGTCGGTCTTTGCCAACGGGGTCGATTCCAATGGGTACCGCGTCAACAGCGTGCTGCGGCAGCGTAACGCGATCGGCGATTTGCGCTACACCGGCAGTGAAGGCAGCGCATGGTTCAACATCGTCGGGGATGAACAGCATCTCGGACTGCCGGGCGCACGCCTTGTCGACCAAGCCGCCGGAATCGACGAGCTCGTCACCGATCGCCGCGGCGCGACCACGCCGACCGCCTTCGCTGACAAGACGGGCGGGGGCGTCATCCTCGGCGTTTCGCGTGTGATAGGTCAGGGAGTCGAGCTGATCGTTGACGGAAATCTGCGACGGAAGGACCAGACAGCATTTTCGACGCTGTTTGGATTCGATACGTCCGACATCCGCGAGCTCACGACCGGTTCGATCACGCCGCGCGCGAATATCGACACCCAGATCGCGGGATTGCCGACCAAAATTACTGCCGGCATCGACTATTACAATTCGCAGCTTGAGGCCAAACGCAGCGTTGCGCTGAACGATCCGCCGTATCACACCTACAATCTTCGTCAGCAATCGACCGGGATCTATGCGCAGCAGACCCTTGCCGTCCTGCCGACGACTGATCTCTCGTGGGGCGGGCGGCTCGAGCAGATGCGGCTGTCCGCCCATGACCGTTTCGACCCGACAGCGCCAGGTGCATTTCCGCCTTTCGACGCTGAGGCGACGCCGCTCGATCAAACCGAAACAAATCACGCGCTCCACTTTGGCTTCGAGCACAGATTCTCGCCGATGCTCGCGGTCTTCGGCCGTGTCGCGCGCAGTTTTCGCACGCCGAATGTCGATGAGCGCATCGGCGTGAATGCGTTTCCGGTCGATTTCAATCTGAAAACCCAGACTTCACGCGACATCGAGGGCGGACTGCGCGGACGTTTCGGCAGGTTCGCCTGGCAATCCAGCGTCTACGACATGGAGCTCAACAACGAGATTTTGTTTATCCCGTTTCCGCCGATCGGCGCCAATATCAATCTCGACCCGACGCGGCGCTATGGTTTGGAGACCACTGCATCGTTCGATGTCACCGAGACGACGCGGCTCACAGGGACACTTTCCTATACCCGCGCAAAATTCCGCGATGGCATCTACGATGGCAACGACGTTCCGCTGGTTTCGCGCTGGTGGGGCAATATTGGAGTTTCGACCGATCTCTACAAAAAATACGTCGTGTTGGATGCCGTGGTTCGCTATGTCGGCGCGCGGCGCATGGACAACGATCAGGCAAACTTCCAGCCGTTGATTCCCGAACACACAACGATGGATGTGCGGCTGGGCGGCCAAATTAAAAACCTGTTCTGGTCAGTTGCCGTGCAGAACCTGTTCAATGTCCTGTATTTCGATTACGCGGTGGCGAGTTCGGCAACATTTGGCCGATACAATGCCTATCCGCTGCCGGGCCGCGCGTTCATGGCAAAAGCGGGCGTTACATTTTGAGCAGTCCGAAGTGGTGATGGGCTCAACGGCCTCTCTGGCCGATCCCGCACCAGTCGCTATGATTGAACCGGAGCAGGGGATCAGGTGAATGCGGGCTGCACCGATGAAACATATTGCGCTGTTGGGGGCTGCGGTGGCGACCGTTGCGCTGGGTGGCTGTACAACTGACGTTGGGCCAAGCGCCGCTGAGCTGAAGTCAAAATGGGATGCGGAAAATGTTTTTCCGCAAGCCTACAGGCAGGACCTGCTGGCCTATCTGCGCACCTATCTCAACGATCCTTCGCGCGTGCGCGGGGCCGCCGTATCGCAGCCGCAGCTCAAATATATCGGCCCCGGTGACAGGTACGTCGCGTGCGTTCGCTTCAATGCGCGCAATAACGACGGAAAATATCAGGGATCAAAAGACGGTGCCGCGGTCTACGTGGCGGGCAAGCTCGATCGCTTCTTCGATATTCCAAAGGATGTGCGCGAGCTTTGTAAAGACGCGGCCTTTGCCCCATTTCCGGAGTTGGAAAAGCTGGCGCGCTAACGCACCGGCTTGGGGCTCCGTGTCAAAGCGCAGACGAGCAACGACCGCCGGGCTCAAACAGCTCGGCGGCGCAAGATGCAGACAGAACGGCCGAAAGCAGCCTCGGGCTACGAGGTCACTTAACCTTGAGGTTCTCCGCGGACGTCTTTCCGCGGTTCTCGACGAGTTCGAACTGAACGGTCTGTCCCTCGTTCAGCGTGCTAAGTCCGGCGCGTTCGACCGCCGAGATGTGCACAAACACATCCTTCCCGCCTTCTTGGGGCTGGATGAAGCCATAGCCCTTCGTCGGATTGAACCACTTTACGGTGCCCTGAGGCATGCTAGATCTCCGAAGTATTACCAACACCACAGTGTGCCACAGTCTTTAACCGGCGAACAAGGTCCCTTTGGGTATCTTGGGGCAGTTCGGGCGGGGGTCGTTCGCCGATCATGCACGCCTGATTCCGGTGCCGGGTGAGGGAATTGAACCCCCGACCAACGGTTTACAAAACCGCTGCTCTACCGCTGAGCTAACCCGGCAAACTGGGGACTTCTAAATGGTCCATAACGAAATTGCCACCGGGTTGCCGCCGGGCGCCGACCAGGAAGGGTGATCCCCCCGAGCGCCGGGTGGCGGCCTCGACCTGAACGGATAGCGAAAGTTCGTGCGCTGACTTCTGGTACTCAAAATTGCCCGCAGGCGATGCGGGGATCACCAGCAGCGCCAGACCGAGCGCAGTACCGGGCGGCCTGACCGCCAAACTCGGACAGGCACCCAGCCGCAACGTGGCCCAGACGCGTACCAATAGGGATTGCCCCAGCCGGGGCCCCAGCCCCAACCTGGTCCGGCACCCCAGGCAAATGCGGGTGCAAAGCCCACGGCAAAGCCCGGACCCCAACCCCATCCACCTCTGCGCCAGCCGCCCCAGCCGCCTCCACGCCAACCGCCTCCACGCCAGCCGCCGCCATGCCAGCCGCCGCCATGCCAGCCGCCGGCCCAACGCGCATCGGCGTTGCCGGGCGTGAAAGCAAAAAGGCTGACGACCAGCACGATACCTGCGAAAAACTTCATGACCTTTGACATCGCTGCACCTCTCAAATGCGCGGTATGGGTATACGCCCCCGATAGCGGCCAATGCACCGAGTTATCGGCGAACATCGCGCCCTTGGCGTTCTGCCGACAATTGGACTTAGGGCCATTGCACAAAAAGCACTAGCGGGGCGCGGGTCATTATTTGATGAGAGCGCGGGGTCGGAGAAATCGCCCCCTCTGCAAAATAGCTTCGTCGTCGCGACATTTTCATTGGCCCCGAGGCGTCGGGCCGCCAGTAGTCTTCTGGTTAGCCAGCAACTTTCAAGGAATCGTTGCGGGCGATAAAGCCCGGTGCTTCCAACGCGCAAACCCGGCCTTAAATGGAACCAGGGACAGGCATTGCGCCTGTCCCTGGTGTCGTCCCTCCGCTCCGTCGCAGGATTGCCGGAGGAACGCCCTAGCCCCGGGCAGCGTTTGCGATCGGGATCGCGACGAACTTCATCGCGTTATCTGACTTCAACCGCATCAGCACGGTGCGCTTGCCATCTTTTTGTGCGCCACTGATGGCATTGCGCACGTCGACCGGGGTAGCAACCGACTTGCCGCCCACGTCAAGAATGACGTCGCCGGTCTTGAAACCGTGCTCGGAGGCGAGTCCGTTGGGATCCACGCCGGTCACCACCACCCCTTCGGTGCCGCTGGCGGCAACCTTGCCGGCGGGAGCAAGCATCAAACCAAGCTTTGGTACATCGCTGCCGCTCGGGCCAACGTCCGAAGATGTTGCCCGGGCCTCACGCTCTTTTGGCAGCTCGGCAAGCGTCAGAGAGATCGTTTTCATCTCACCTTTGCGCAAAATCGTGAGCTTGGCTGTATTTCCCGGCGCCATGGCACCGATCTGCTTGGAAAGTTCACGAGCGTCCTTGATTGACTGGCCGTTGACTTCAGTGATGACGTCACCGGAAAGCACTCCGGCTTTGGCCGCAGGGCTGCCCACTTGCGGTTCGGCAACAAGCGCGCCTTCACTCCGCTTCATGCCGAGGCTCTCGGCAATTTCGGCGGTGACCGGTTGGATCTGAACACCGATCCAGCCGCGAGTGACCACGCCTTTGTCCTTGAGCTGAGCGACCACCGATTTAACGGTGTCCGACGGAATATCGAAAGCAATGCCGACCGAGCCGCCCGAGGGCGAGAAGATTGCGGTGTTGACCCCGATGACGTTGCCGTCCATGTCGAAAGTCGGGCCACCGGAATTGCCTTTGTTGACCGATGCATCGATCTGGATGAAGTCGTCATAAGGGCCGGCCCCGATATCGCGACCACGGGCCGAGACGATGCCGTTGGTGACAGTGCCGCCAAGACCAAACGGGTTGCCGACTGCCAGGACCAGGTCGCCGATGCGCGGGGCCTTGTCTGCAAGTCTGACAAAGGGGAAGTCACTGCGGCCCTCGACCTTGATCAGGGCAATGTCAGTACGCTCGTCGGTGCCAACAACTTTTGCACCGTAGGTTTTTCCATCATCCGTGGTGATCTCGACGGTCTGCGCCTTGTCGACCACGTGGTTGTTGGTCACTGCATAACCGTCGGCGCTGATAAAGAAGCCAGAACCCTGGCCAGTCATTGAATGGTTGTGTGGCTGACCCTGACCGTCAGGGGTGCCATTGCCACCGGGCATCCCAAAGCGGCGAAAGAATTGCTCCATTGGCGAGTTTGGCGGGAAT
The DNA here is from genome assembly GCA_963815055.1 of uncultured Alphaproteobacteria bacterium. Classification (GTDB taxonomy): domain Bacteria; phylum Pseudomonadota; class Alphaproteobacteria; order Rhizobiales; family Xanthobacteraceae; genus Pseudolabrys. Next base: position 190,134 of record CAWFEU010000009.1, read on the forward strand.
GGCGAATTGCCATCGAGTTGCGTCGTGTTTGCAGAAGGATCTATTTTCACACGGACCGCGACGACGGCTGGCTTTACCTTCTCCACGATATCGGCAAAGCCCACCGGCCGATGTACGATTTCGGCCGCGCTGGCTGCGGATACAGTGAAAACATTGGATTGAGAAATTTCGCACCCGACCACAAGGGTGGCAGCGGCAAGGCTGGTCACGGTTGCAAGAAGGATAAGGCGGTGCTTGGACAGCGCGCGCCTTTTGCTTATTGAATTCATGATTGTTGCATCTCCAATAACGGGTTGCGCCACACCGGTGGCCTGGCTGGCCGCTATAGAGAGCGCCAACTTGCCGCGAGATGACGGTGGAATTAACGATTGGCAATTTTCAAATTTGTGACATCCGCTGTTGCAGGCAAATCGGACAGCGGGGGAGAGGCTACTCAATGTCTGCTGGTGGCCTGCGGACGCACCCGGCCTGTACTGATTACCTAATATTAATTTCACCGAAACGTCTTTGTAATCCAGATCTCGCCATAGAGACGCGGCGCTGGGTTGGGCCAATCAAGGTCCGTTTTTTTATGTGGCATCCAATTTCTACTGCGCCGTTCGACCGCGATCTCGAATTGGCATGTAGTGAATCAAGCGGTGTACGTGCAATTCCGTTTCCGTGCCGTCGTATTCTTGGCGGCTGGATCAAGGCGGAACTCAAGACACGCATTGATGTGTGTCCGACGCATTGGCGCGATTGGTCTACAGACGTGAAACGGTAAGTGGTCCGCCGCCCCTTTTCGCGGTTCTGCCCGCATGTTGCGTATAGCTGGGCAGGAAGGGGTCGCGCCGAGGCAGACCATGCCGGAGCGCGGCCCGCTCGCCCCGTTTGAGTGTTGGCATGTAGTGTCGGCGTTCGTGTAAGACCGGACTTCGCAGGCCGATTGCATCATCACTGCTTATTCTTCCGCACCAGCCGTTTTGCGGCGCGCGCGGCGGTTTGCGCATAGCTGCGGTCGCCGTGGATCAGCATCAAGGCCATGGCACCTTCGGTTAGCAGCATGATTTCGCGCGCACGCTCACGCTGCGAGGAGACGCCGCCGATGGCAAGTCCGTCGGCCAGCCATTGCTCGACTGCGGCTTTATGGTTGCGCGCGATGGCGCGCGCCGGGTGCCCGCGCAAATCAGCAAGTTCCACCACTACGCGTGTGAAGCCGCCGCCCGACCATTTCGGCTTCGCCGCCCATTCCGAGAGGTCCGCGAAGAACGAGTCGATGAATGCGCGAGGCTCACCAGCGCGTGGAAATGCACGCAGTCGCTCGATTGCCAGCTTGCTGGAATGCGCCAGCGTCATCGCCATCAGGTCATCCTTGCTGGGGAAGTGCTGATAGAGTGCGCGCTTTGTGATGCCGGCCCTCGCTGCGATTTCATCCATCGACACGCGCAGAAAACCCTGGCGCCAAAACAAGCCGAACGCCGCATCGAGGATGCGTAGCCGGGTCTGCTGTTTTGACCGTTTCACAGTTTTGCCCGGGGCTTGAAAATGAATATCCAAGTATACTGACGAGTGTATTTACATGGCAATGGAACCGGCGCTCTGATCGCGACGCCATGCCCGAACGATTAACACTGAAATCCGTCAGGGTCAGGAGCGTGTCGGTGCCACTGCGCCGACCTGTCGTGTCGAAAGTCGGACTGTTCACAGAATGGCCGTTGATACTGATCGATCTTTACACCAACGAAGGCGTAGTCGGTCACAGCTATCTGGAGCCTTATCTCAAACATTCGTCCCGCTACATCATCCCCGCGATTGAAGATCTGGTGGCGGCGCAGGTCGGCAAACGATTGGCGCCCCTCGACAGTTTTCAGGCCAGCCGGCGCTCGCTAAATCTCGTTGGTTATGAAGGCATAACGATGATCGCGGTCGCCGGTATTGATATGGCGATATGGGACGCCTTGGCAAAGGCTGCGGGCATGCCGCTTGCGGTCATGCTGGGCGGGTCGCTCGGCGGCGTACCGGCCTACAACAGCAACGGGCTCTGGTTGACCGATGTTTCGACATTGGCCAAGGAAGCAAAAGAATTGGTGGCCGAGGGCCAGTTCAAAGGGCTCAAGCTTCGCCTTGGGCGGGACCGGCTGGCCGACGATCTTGCTGCCCTCCGCGCAGTTCGCGAGGGTTCAGGCGACGAAATCAAGCTGATGGTGGATTTCAACCAGGGCCTATCGCTCGGCGATGCGCTGGCGCGCTGCCACGCGCTCGACGACGTGGGGCTTTATTGGTTCGAGGAGCCAATCGTCTACAACAACTTGTCGGGCTACGCGCAGCTCGCGCGCGAACTACAGACGCCCTGTGCAGATTGGCGAAAATTTCTACGGGCCGCGCGCCATCCATGATGCGCTCGCTGCCGGAGCCTGTGACTATGTGATGCCGGACCTGATGCGGATCGGCGGCGTCAGCGGATGGCTGCGAGCAGCACCGGTCGCTGCGGCTGCAGGGATCCAGGTTTCCACCCATCTATATCCGGAAGTTGCGGCGCATCTGATGCGCGTAACCGAAACCGCGCACTGGCTGGAGTGGCAGGATTGGGCCGATCCGATCTTGAAAGACCCATTTTCTGTCAAGAACGGCTGCCTCGAAATTCCAGACCTTCCGGGCATCGGGATTGAGTGGGATGAAGCTGCGGTTGCGCGATACCGTTACTAAGAGCTCCCCGCACGAACACCTCGTTTAGCCCTATCACGCGTGCACGCCCGTTTATGACTCAAAAAGGAAATCCCAGCGTGATAAATTGATTTTACGGCCATCGCCCACGCATGCAGCGCATATAGGCGCGATCATAGAGCACAGACCTCTGAACACCGCGGGTCGCGCCACCGGCAAGCGCGCCTATGCCGGCGCCGCGTCCGGCTCCTCTGCCACCATTCACGACGCCACCAATGACGGCGCCTCCAAGCGCGCCGCGCACAACGCCGCCCATGGCGCCGCCGGCCGAATAGCGGCGGGAATAGTCGCGGGCATACGCCTGGCAAAAGCTCGAAGATGGTTGGGCGAAAGCGCTTGCCATCGGCAGCACGATTCCAATTATCGCCAATCCAGTCACAACGGCCAGCTTTCGCCACCCAAGCGGTTTGAAGCGCTTCATTTTTTATCCTCCTCGTCGGTTGCCGGCGCCGCGCCGAAGATAGGGAAGTAATGATTGAATTGCTGGTTGGCCGACGACTCTTGGCTATGTCCGACCTGCCGCAAGGCCGTCCACGAACTTCACGCGATCAGGCTGAACTGCCAATTGGACCTAGGGTCAACATTTGCGGCTGCAACCGGACCAGGCCAGGTCGGTTGCCAGAGCCCGTTTCTCAACGCGTACGTCTTAAACGTCCGACGGCTTTTCGTCCTTGTCATCGTCGAGGGGGATACGCGCGTCTTTCGCGAAGCGCGCTTTGCGGTCGCGTCCCAATACCCAGACAATGATGCAGGTAAATGCGGCAATGAGAATCAATAGAAATATTGACGCTGCCATTGTTCTGTCCTCCACTTTTCGAAAGTCAAACCAGCTTTCTGTCGTGCCCGGACAGGAGAAACGAAATCCAGGCGGTCGATGTGTTTCTTTCACAGACCGCGAGCACGGCGACTACAATCGGCACACCGATAAAGGCACCGGCAATCCCCCAGAGAAAACTCCAGAAAAACACTGCGAACAGAACGATGAATGGAGATATCGACAAAGTGGCACCCGCAATCCGTGGCTCCAGATAGCTCCCGATAAAAAATTGGATAAAGTTCAAGCAGGCAAACACGGCAAAACAGGCCTGCCACGATCCCGACTGCACAAGAACAAACAACGTCGGAAACACTGTCGCAAACAATGGGCCAATAAACGGGATGTAGTTCAATACGAACGCAATGACGCCCCACGCGGTCGCCAATTCGATGCCGGCAACCAATGCAAAGCTCCAGACGACGACGCCGGTCAGGACGCTCATCGTGCTGCGCACGATCATGTACTTTTGAAATTTATCCACGATGTCTTTGGTGGCGACCAGGAGTGACTGGCGCAGTGCAGTATTATCGAGGCGTTCCACATTCCTTCGCGCAATGTCGACTTCCAGCAAGCCGAGCACGATGAAGGCAAAAGAAATAATGATGAATGATACCAGGCCATATCCTCTTCCGCCTATTTCCCGAATGGCCGCGACGATCCAGCCTGGATTATAGCTGTCAGCCACCAGGCTTGTTATTGATACGCCGTGTCCGTCGAGCCACCCGGTGGCTTGCGCGTAGAGTGCCTGAAAACGGTCGGTGTTGCCGATGAACCACTGAACCACCAGGCCAAATCCCCAGACCACCAGGAAAACAAGTACGGCAATAACAGCGAGGGTAACGACGATAGTAACGACGAGTGCCAGGAGTTTTGGGATTGTTGCCTGAAGCGCTTTCTGCAATGGCCAGGCGATCGCAATGATAAACAGAGAAAATGTGACTGGCGCAATGATCGCACGTGCAAAATATAACGCGGCAAAGACCAGAACCAATGTGCAGAGCAGAAGCAAAATTCGCACTACACGATCTCGTTTCATGGTCCGATGCTCAAGAAAAAACGCGCATTGCTATCTGCCCCCGGTTTTTCAGGGAGGGTTAGCTATCGTCATCGCCGAGGTGAGGGAATTCAACAGAGGGAACCGTTGTGCGGAACAGGAGCCAAAGATTTAACACCAGGACGAAAACCTCAACGCACATAGTCAGGAGCAGAGCCATCAGGCTCACGATGTCGGCGGCGGACACCCAGCTTGCGGGGGCTCCTGTCGTCTGGATGACCGGAATGCCGGCCTGAGGCGCGCGGAGAAAGTAAATCAAGAGATGTGTGACTTCAAAAAAAATCACCAGCATCGAGAAGACAATGCCGATTGTGATTGCCAATACGCCGATCCACACCGTCTTTTTTACAGCGGACCCTGTCGGGCGCCGTGCCGGATCAGCGATGCGCACCGCGAGGCGTGTGTAGCGAAAAAACCATATCGCACTGAATGCGAGTACCAACAGGCCGATCATCGTCAGGTATTCGATCAATGGAATGCCGGCACGCGTGCCGGGAGCCGGATTTTGGCCGAATACCAGTGCGTAAATCGTGAGCGTGAGCGGCACCGAGCCGACCGCAATTTGCATCCAAAAGCCAAGCCATCCTAGCCGTGCGAGTGGCCCGGCAAGGCTGTCACCTTGCGACGGACGCAAAGCTTTCTGAAGCGTGCGCAGCATCGTGATCCTGAGCTTTGGTGAGCACCGTGACTTCCACTATGCTAGCGAAAAGGATGACCTGAGTGTCGTTGGCCTTTGGGGCAATCGTCACTTGCCGTGGGCGTCGCCCGGCTTGGCGGGAAACGCCGGTAATGCCCGTTTGAAGGACTTGGCCGGGAGAAGACAAGTGACCGAACCGAAACAAGAACCAACCAGGCCTGACAGTCCCGGACGACAATGGGTCAAATTCGCCGTGACACTGTTTTTGGTCATTGCTGTGATTGTCACCGGCACTGCGGCGTTCCATTCGCGAAATGCATGGTGGGAAAAGTATATAAGCTTTATCCACTAGCCGGCCGCATCCTCGCAGGGCGCCGTGAAATTGCGCGCCCTTTAACGCGTCATGAAATTTCCGTGTCCTGAAAATTGCACGGCGGCCGAAACTTAGGATTTGCGTTATGGCGGCGCTTCGGGTTGATCCGAACGGCCAGGAAAAAAGTTCCGCAAAGATGAGACCAGGTCGCCAATACTCCAGCCACGCGCTGGCTCGAATTGGGGTGCTCGCTGGCGCTCCCGGACTGGTATTTGTCTTTTCCGATGGGCCGCTTTTAATGCCTTCCTCGATCCGTGCCTTCATATATGGAAAGAACGGACTGGAGGAGACACGAAGCAGAGAGTCCAGACTGGCGATCAGGACGTTGCGTTCACCGCGTGGCGCCAGCGCTCCGAGGTGAACGCCAAAGTCTTCCGATGAATCGGGGGTCAAGCCATACAGGGAATCGTTCATTGGGAACGGCAGCGCAACATGTGAGAGCGAGTAAAGACCCGCCGGATAAGCAAATCCCAATGCGCGGTCCCGTTCGTTCAATGCGCCCGCATCGATTACGCGCTCGACTTCTTCGCCGTTGGGAACGTCCGCATTGGTGATGATCGTTGTTCGATAGGCGCGTATTGCCCTGGGCAGCAATTGGGCCAGTGCCGTGTCAGCCGCCGGTCGCAAAAGCGCACCAAATTTGACGGTCCGGTTCACATCAAAAAGGACAAGTTCGCTTCCATTGGGCGGGAGGTGGGAATAAAGCGCCGAGATTATGGCGGATGTACTGACCGTGAAGTCCATGACGGACTGAAATGTGATAATCGGCGGCAGCTGAGACAGTTTTCCTGCGCGGCCGAGTTGGGCAATCTCCCGCTGTATGACCTGGGTTAAGCGATACGATTGGACGGCGCCATTCACAGGAAACGAATTGTACTTGAAGGGGTTGAATTCGGGCACGATGCCAAGCCATGCGGCTTCAGAAAATGCGGGCAGCAGTGCAGGCAACCCGGCAAGTCCAGCGAAGCGCGCAAACCGTGTAATGCCGATCATCGGTGAAATCAGGACAATGCGGTCAGGTCGGGCCAGCTGCGGGTCTTCAATCGCATCGAGCGCATATTTCACCGCAAGAGCGCCGCCGTTGGAAAATCCAACAAGATGCAATGGCGCATTTGGCGCAATTCGCCGCCGCGCCTCCCTTACAGCGAGCCGCGTGGCCGCTGCCCAATCTTCCCACTCGACGTCGGTCAGGCCAGCGGGAACCGTGCCGTGCCCGGGCAATCTGATGACAACCGCTACGAAGCCGCGGTCGCGATAGGACTGAGCAATATGACGCTGACTGTATGGTGAGTCAGTAAGGCCGTGCAGAAGCACAACCGCACCGACGGGCGTACCTTTGGGTTCGAGAATATAAGAGCGATTGAAGTCTTGAAAAAAGTGCGGCGGGTATATCGGGCTCCCTTCAAAATACCGGTTCATCGGGACGCGATCTTCCGGGTCGAGTTTTTGCGTCACCTCGGTCTTTACCGATTCAAAGATGCTGGCCTCCTTGGCCAGATATTGTTTCCAGTCGATTGCGTCGAGCTCCTTTGCCTTCAATTCGTGCGGGACGAAAGTGTGCCAAACGGCAAGACGTGGCCCGCTTTGGGTGACGTAAATACGAATTGAAAGAAATGCGACGGCGGCGAGCACAGCCAGAATCGCCGTCCACTTTGTTATCTTGAAAACTGTGCTTCTCATCTTCCAGTCCGCTATGCCCTCATGACGCGCAGCTCATCGGGTGAAAAGCCGCAGCCATGTTTCCCTAATTTCCAAAATCTTTCAACAATGCGTCCCAGGATGGCCGAATAGGTTCATTGGGCCACTGTCCGCCACGGTAGTAGGACTTTAATTGTCGCATTTGGTACCCTGCCCAAATGATGCTCGGCAATGTGAAGAACAGCGGCCCCGTGGGTGTGTTCGTGGTCGTGATGATTTTGTCCCTCGTCGGACTGCTTCTGCTGCCACCGATTGCGCAGGATCAGACCTATCACGAGTTCGCCGACCAGCGAACAATCTTCGGCGTACCGAATTTCTGGAATGTCATTTCAAATTTTCCATTTATTGCGGTTGGGGCAGCAGGACTGTGGCATCTTCGTCGCGATCCGGCCATCGATGTGCTCTTTCTTGGAATTCTCCTGACCGGGTTCGGCTCGGCCTATTATCACCTGGATCCAAATGACGGTACTTTGTTTTGGGACAGATTGCCGATGGCGGTCAGTTTCATGGCTATCCTTGCGAATGCGATCGAAGAGCGAGTCGACGCGAAAGCGGGAGCGGTTCTGCTATGGCCGCTGATCGCAGTCGGCGTGTTCAGCCTATTGCTGTGGCGCTGGACTGGCGATCTAAGGTTGTACGGCTGGGTACAGTTTTTTCCCGGCCTCGCATTGCCGTTGCTTTTCCTTCTATTCCCGCCTCAATACAGTGGTACATCCTACTGGTTCGTCGCAGCGGCATTGTATGCGCTTGCGAAGGTGTTCGAGTTCTATGACCACGCCATTTCGATAGGATCAATCAGCGGGCATACTCTCAAGCACGTCGCTGCGGCTGCCGCGTGTTACGCGATCCTGCTGCACTTTCAGAGACGACAACCAATCGTGTTCGCGCGCGCCGGAGCCAGTTGAATCGCTGCTGGCGACTGCTTCTTATCGGGCTTCATCGACCAGTATCGCGGGTAGCCCGGATTCCGATTATCGATCCTTTAGGGAATGAACACTAAAAACAAAAATGTTGCAAAAACCACCAGGTGCACGAGTCCAGCAAGAATATTGGTCCGCCCTGAGCCAAATGTAAGAAGGCTCAAGAAGAGCGTGAGCGCGAGCAGCAACGTGTCGCGCTCTGACAGGCCAAGTTCAATCTGCTTGCCGATGAAGATGTTGGTAATCGCGACGGCGGGAATCGTTAAGCCGATTGTTGCCAAAGAGGAACCGAGCGCAAGATTGAGGCTCTTCTGCAGCTCATTGCGCCTGGCCGCGCGCACCGCAGTGATGCTCTCAGGCGCCAATACCACCATGGCGATGATAATACCGGAGACGGCCTGCGGAGCGCCGATATGGGAAAGACCGATTTCCAGAATGATCGCAAACTTTTTCGCGATAAGGATGACTCCGCACAATGCCACCAAGAGTGTGACGACGCTGATTGTGACGGCCCTGTTCGACGGATAAATATGATGTCCATCCTTTGTATCGCTATCCTCCGCGCGAAAATATTCGGTGTGTCGTGACGTCTGGATAAACAAAAACGCAGCATAAAGAACGATGGTTATAGTGCTGAAAAAGACAAGTTGTCCGCTCGAAAAGTAGGGCCCGATGGCAGTGACCGTATAATTGGGAAGTACAAGCGTGAGAACTGATAGGGCGCCGAGGACGCTAAGGTACACGCCGGTGCCAGTCGCTTGAAATTCCTGCTCGTGGTGACGCAATCCACCCCACAGAACACACAGGCCGACGAGGCCGTTACAGACGACCATAATGACGGCAAACACAGTATCGCGCGCCAACGCGGGCGAGCTCCCAGGCGTCAGCACAATCGACTCAATGAGAGCGACCTCGATGATGGTGACCGCCAGCGTCAGAACGAGCGTTCCGAATGGCTCCCCGACACGATGTGCGATCACATCGGCATGATGGACGGCCGCGAAAACGGCGCCGAGCATGATAATGATCATTGCCGCCGACAGTATGAGCGACAAGAGCGATGGCGGCTGCGCACCGGCATCAAATCCGATGAGTGGCGCCAGAATAACAAACGCGACCGCCAAGAGGGGGAAAGCGATCGCCATGATTGGCGTATTCGTTTGTTCAGTCATTGCTCTGACGTATTCAAATTTGATGAGGTGGTCTAGCGAGGCAATGTATTTTTGTATATCGCGCCATCTTTCATGATGACCAGAAAGTTCTTGTCGGGATCTGCGACAAGCTGGATGTTCTCCAATGGATTGCCGTCGACCAGCAGCAAGTCTGCGAGCGCGCCGGACTCGACGACACCAAGCTTGCCGGGATAGGGATTGATAAACCCGGATAGCGACATCAGCTTGCCATTGTCGGCCGTCGCCATCTTGAGTGCTTCCGCTGGCGTGTACCAGCGGGCCATCATGGCGAGGTAAGTTCCCTGGCGGCTTGCGGCGACCGCATCAAACAGGATGTCGGTACCGAATGCGGTTTTGATATTGTATTTCTTCGCCAGTTTGTATGCATTCTCCGTTCCGGCGAACACTTCCAGTGCCTTTTTCTGCGACACAGGTGTCATTCGGGCAAATACATCTGCGTCGTAAGTCAAAGGCTGCAAGCTCCACCATATGCCTTTATCCGCCAGCAACTTGGCGGTGGGTTCGTCGATGAGCTGACCATGTTCGATGCATTTGACGCCGGCTGCGACCGCTTGGCGGATTGCACGGGGCGTGTATGCATGCACCGCGACATAAGTGCCCCAGTTTTCCGCCGCCTCAACCGCGGCATGGATCTCGGCTTCAGTGAACTGGGTCGATTCGATCGGATTGTACTGTGAGCTGACGCCACCGCCCGCCATGAGCTTGATCTGGCTTGCTCCTTGTCGCAATTGCTCTCTTGTTCGCAGGCGGACCTCATCCGGACTATCAGCAATGGCTGCGGCACCCAGAAGTTCGGACTGACTCAAAGGCCCGCCGGGTCTGCGCGGAAGCTCGAACGGGAAACGGAAATCTCCGTGGCCTGAAGTTTGCGAGATCATTGCGCCCGAAGGATAAATGCGCGGACCTTTAGTGACGCCCTCGTCGATTGCGCGCTTGAGTCCGAACACAGGGCCGCCCATGTCGCGCACCGTTGTGAATCCCCGCATCAGAGTCGCTTCCGCCTGCCGGGCGGCCAATATCTGGAGATACGCGGGATCGGCAGTCATGAGCAGTGGCATGGATGCCCCCGCCATGAACGCATGCCAATGCGCGTCAATGAGGCCCGGCATCAATACACGTCCGCTGCCCGCGATGATCTGGACATTGGTGCCCGCCTCGACGGTGATCGGGCTTGGCGATATGCGCTCGATGATGTTGCCTCTGACCAGAACATTGGCGGGCGCCGACAGAGCGGCGCTATTTCCGTCAAAGATACGAACATTCTGAAAAAGCGTTGCCCCGCTGGGAACTGAAACAGCCGGAGGCTCCGAACCCGGTGCCGCCAGATCATAATCCTGTCCATAAATCGTCTGGCAAAGGCCGATCAAAAGCGCCGCTGATAAGATCGATGAAGCCAGAATGTCCTTCAACCTGGGCCTGTCGCCGGCGGCTGGCTGCCATGCGCGCATTTATACCTCCCTGGGAGTGCTTGGCATCATGCACCGAGATCATGGCGCCCGGTGCGCAGCGCCTTCAGTTGGACCTCGGTCCAATATGCCACGGATTTCAGCGTCATATGATCGGAGAGTCCAGACTACCTCCTTCAATTAATCCGAGCGTATGACTTAGCGGACACTTGCCACTGACGGCTGTTTTCGCGGCTAAAGCAGACATACATCGCTCGGACTTGCCTCTACGTCCGCTCGTGACCCGCGGCGGACATCCGATTTTGCACCGCACATGGTGATGTGTTGGACTTCGGTCCAACTCGACCCCACTTCTTGCGGGTCCGACAATTGATTAGAGAGCTTGGTGGGCGAGTGAAGCGCCTGGCCGCTGGTAAAAATCGTATATTCGGATTACCGACGATGGCGACTAAACAACATAGGCTGAAAATACAACCTGGTTTTGTCTGGTTGGCGTTGCTTCTGACATTTCTTTGGTTCGCAGCAAACTCTTCTCTTGCGCTTGAGGCACTGGCGACCGGCGCTTTGATATCGGCGGTCCTTGCCTACATTTTCACGCGGAAGCGCGGCGTATGGCGAGATATTCGCTTCTCTCCCAAACGTGCCTACCATTTCGTGCTTTATACCGGTGTTTTCGTGGTTGAGCTCGTGCGCGCGAATATCAACATGATGCGCTATGTTTTTGCGCCGCGTATCGACATCGAGCCCGGCATCGTGCGGATCAAGACCAAACTCAAGACGCCGGTAGGGCGGTTGGCCCTTGCGAACTCCATTGCCCTCACGCCTGGATCGCTGGTGATCGACATTGAGGGCCAAGACCTGTTTGTCCACTGGCTCGACGTAAAGACGACAGATGCGGACGAAGCGACCCGCGCGATTGCGGGTGCGTTCGAAGAGCACTTGGGGAAAACATTTGGCTGAAGCAATCCTCATCGTTGCAGCTGTTCTGATTTTTCTCGGCGTAGCTTTCGGCGTGCTGCGGCTGATTATCGGTCGGACCGTGGTCGACCGAGTTGCGGCTGTCGACATGCTGACTGTCGTTTCCATTTCCCTGATCGCGCTTTACGCGCATGTTGGTGGCCGTGCCATCTACCTTGATGTCGCGCTGGTGTACGGCGTTTTGAGCTTTTTGGCGGTTCTCGCGATCGCCCGCTATCTCGAGCAAGGCCTCTGACAACATGCTTGAGCTCTTCGTCTCCTTGCTGTGCGGCAGCATTCTGGTGAGTGGCCTGCTGGCCATCCGGCTCGATAATACCCTCGCGGCGGCCGTTAGCGGCGGGCTGGCCAGTCTGTTTGCCGCGGTCTGCTACGTTTTGCTGGGCGCGCCCGATGTCGCAATGACGGAGGCGTCGATCGGCTCGGGCCTGTCGATTCTCATTTTCCTTTATGCGATCCGCAGGACGACAGAGAGAGCACCATGATGGAGCTGATCGGAAGCATCCTGGTGCTACTTGGCGCGATTTTCCACTTTTCAGCCGGGCTCGGCATGCTGCGGATGCCCGACGCCTATACACGCATGCAAGCCGGCACCAAGGCCTGCACGCTGGGCAATACCCTCGTTCTCTCAGGCTTGGCGATCTACCACCCGGGGTGGGGGTTGAAGCTATTGATCATTGTCTACTTCGTGCTGATGACAAATCCCATTTCTTCGCACGCACTGGCCCGGGCAGCGCACAGCATCCGGATTCCGATGGCGGGCAATGCCGGAATAGATGCACTGCGTGATGCGCGGAAAAAAACCCGAGGCAGCACATGATGCGGCGCCTCTTCACTGTCGTTGCCATAGTCTCGTTCGGGCTTGTCTTGGCAAGCATTGCAATCGGCTATACCGAACAGCAGTCACTGCGGCCATTGGCGGAAAGCTATGTGAGGCTTGTCCCGCACGAGCTTGGCGCACCGAACGTCATTACCGGAATTCTATTGACCTACCGCGGCTTCGATACGCTCGGAGAGGTCGCTGTTTTGTTTATGGTGGCGGCGAGCGTCGGCCTCGTGCTGGGGACGCGGCGCGCGGGGCGCGCGACGTCGACTACGGATCGTCGTGACGAGAGCCGGCCGTCATCGGAGATCGTGCGAACTGGAGCTGAAATTCTCGTTCCGCTCATTTGCATATTTGCGGCCTATATCATCATGAACGGGCATCTGTCGGCAGGCGGCGGCTTTCAGGGCGGCGCCGTGATCGCCTCGGCCGTTTTGCTGACACTTATGGCGTTCCCGCAATATCAGCCCAATCTCGAATTCCTCAGCATTACGGAATCGGTCGCCGGCGCGCTCTTCGTGCTTGCCGGGATCGCGGGGCTTTCCATGGCCGGCGGCTTTCTGGATAACCGCTTACTTCCGCTTGGAAAATTTGGCGCGTTCTTTAGCGCCGGCGCCATTCCTCTTTTGTCCGTATTGCTCGGCATTAAGGTCGGCTGCGAACTGAGCGTCATTCTCGATAGATTTCGTCCGCAAAAGTTGTAGGGGCGAGCCGATGATCTCGCACATCGTTCTAGTGACGGGCCTTTTGCTGATCCTCATCGGGCTTTGGGGTTTGCTCACTCATCGCAACATTCTGCGGATTATTATCAGCTTCTCTCTGATGGGGACCGGCACCCATATCGCAACCGTCGCGATAGGATATGTCAGAAACGGTACTGCTCCGATCATCGATCGCGGTCTTGATGCGTCGGAAGCCGTGTCGCGCGTTGTAGACCCAATACCCTCGGCGCTTGTGGTCACTGCAATCGTGATTGGCATGGCTGTGACGGCAATCATGCTTGCCTTTGCTATCCGGCTTTATGATTCCAAGAAGACGCTCTCCATTGACGCCTTCATGGACTCAAAATGGTGACGGGCCTCCTCCATCCCCTGAACATCTTTATTGTGGGCTTGGGCGCCGGATTCCTGATTCCATTGTTCTATCGCCTCGGCAATACCTGGGTCGCGGCGGTCTTTGTTTTTTCACTCGCGGCCATGACCTTGATCTCCGGGCATGCCGTGCTGACGCTTTTGCATGGCGCCGCGCCGATCGAAATTTTGACGGGCGGCGCCAAACCTCCCTATGCGATTAACCTGCGCATGGGTCTCAGCGAAGGTATGGTCGCGCTTTGCGTCAACCTGACGGCGCTGTTCGGCGCAGCCTATGTCGTCCGGGAAAGATACGGCGTGTTGCTGCTTTACCTGCTGCTCGTCATGGGCATCCAGGGCATGGTGATGACCCGTGATCTCTTCAATCTCTTCGTGTTCCTCGAGATTGTCTCCATCGCGACATACGGCCTACTGGGATTGCGCGATACGCCGGCCGCGTTGTCGGCGACATTCAAATTTCTCATGGCCACGGTGCTGGCATCGACATTCTTCCTGATCGGCACCGTATTGCTTTATGCTGATACTGGTCTCCTTAACATCGACGACCTGATCGCGAATCGCGACGCGATTTCCGGCCCGATCGGCTTTGCCGCACTCGTATTCCTCCTCGCCAGCCTGTTACTGGAGCTGAAACCTTTTCCGGCAAACGGGTGGGGCATCGACGTTTATGAAACAGCGCGGTGCGACGTTGCCGCAATTATCTCGGGTGGCGCTTCCGCAGGTGTTTTCTTTGCTCTCCTTAAACTGCTTCCGTTGTTTGACGATCAACTTGAGGTCATCGCCGCACTCAGTGCTATGACATTCGTCCTTTCAAACCTTGTTGGCCTTCGGCAGACGAAGGCCCAACGCCTCCTTGGCTATTCCTCGGTTGGGCAGGTTGCGTTGCTGACCGTTGCTGCTTCCCTGCTGTATCGGTTGGGTGCGAACAATGTGTTTTTCCTCGTGGTTGGCGGGCTTTTTGTCAATCACCTGTTCGCCAAAGTCGGCCTCTTCTGGCTGGCCGGCTATGTCGGAAAGGAACGTTTGCAAGACTGGTCCGTTCTTGTTGCAAAGCCTGGCGCATTGTTTTTGTTCGGGACGCTGATCGCTGCAATTTCCGGCCTGCCACCATTCCCCGGCTTCTGGGCGAAGTGGCAACTCATAATGTCGCTGGCTTCCGCCGGACAATATGTGTGGATCGTCATCCTGCTTGTCGGCTCGCTCGTGGAAGCGGCCTATATGTTTCGCTGGCTCGGCCTGGCTCTGCATTCTTCGGCCGGGGCGGCGAAGGTCGCTGGCAAGCCGCGCGACCTAGCCCCCGTCGCCGTGATGGCTTTCCTGCTCGCGGTCACCGGTCTTATCGCTGCCGACCTGGCGGGGTTCACCGCGCACTGGATATATCTGCCGCTCGCTGCGGGGCTCGCCGTGTGGTTGCTTAGTCCGTTGCCTGGCCGCGCACAGGGCCTCATCGCCCTCGTTTTTGTGCTGGCCGGAAGTATTTGGCTCATTTCCGGCTTGTCGGGCTTCAACCATCTGTTCGCTGTCGTTCTGGTCGCTGGTGGTCTCGTCGTTTCGATCGCCTGCCTCAACCACGCTGACCGACGTCCGGGTTTCTACCCACTTCTGGCAATCATGCTGCTTTCGCTGGCCGCGCTGCCGGGCGTCACCACGAGCCTTGAATTTATTTTCGTCTGGGAGCTGATCACGCTCTCATCCTATTTCCTGATCCTGCGGCGATCCGAAGCGGCGCCGCATGCGCTTCAATACTTGTTGTTCTCACTGGTTGCAGCCTTTTTTCTGTTGTGTGGATTCGCGATGCTGCAAGCGCAGACCAACAGTGGGTCGCTTTCGGCCTTGCGCCTGGCAGGTCCGGATAGCGGGGTTGTCTTTGTGCTCCTTGCGATCGGAATGCTCATAAAGGCTGGGGCTGTCGGCGTTCATGTCTGGTTGCCGGACACCTATGCCGAGGCCGATGATGATGTGTCCGCACTGCTCTCGGCGGTGATCAGCAAAGTGGCGATCTTCGGGTTGCTGCTGGTCGCCTATGTGGCGATACGCTCCGAGGTGGGCCTGAATCTTGCCCATCTCCTCGGATGGATCGGCATGCTGACGACGTTGGTCGGCGCCATGCTGGCGGTCAGCCAAAACGATATGAAGCGCATGCTGGCATATTCCAGCATGAGCCAGCTCGGGTATATCGTCACGGCGATTGCGCTGATGAGCCATCTTGGATGGGTCACCGCGCTATATCTTGTCGCCAATCATCTCATGGTGAAGGGAATACTGTTCCTCGTTGTCGCGGGACTCATCATTCGGACAGGCACGCGCCATTTCGATGATCTGGGTGGGCTCGCACGCGTTATGCCTTTCACATTCGTGTCGGCGACCATTGCCATTGTTGCGATGTCGGGCCTGCCGCCGCTCGCCGGGTTCGGCGGCAAATGGCTGTTATTGAGCGCGATGATGGAAAAAGACTGGTACGGACCAGCCGTGATGACACTGCTGGCGACTTTTGTCGGCTTTCTCTACATGGAGCATTTTGTCCATGCGATCTTTTTCGGGCGTTGCAGGGCGAACCATCGCAACTTGACCGAAGCACCGATTGCCTTGCTCATACCCCAATATCTTCTCGTCGCGGGCATTCTGGTGATGTCATTTTTTCCGAAACTTTTGATCGAGCCGGTTTCTCAGGTGATCGATCCGCAATTTGCGTCAACGCTGGTGTGGCAAGGCATGTCGTTGGAGATGATTTATGGCTATTGGAATCCATTCCCGGTCATGATGTTTGCGGTGATCGTTTCCGCCATGTTGTTTGGACTGTTCTGGTTGGTGCGAAATTCAGGTTGGCTGCGAGCACGTGCCGGCCTATATCGTTTCTTCACGGCCGTTTTTTCGACACTGACGCCGCCTGTTGCCGTCGCATTCTGGAGTGGATTGAGCAATGCCACCACGTCGTTCGCGCAAGGCGCGCGGAAGCTCTACACCGGTAATGCTCAAGCGTACAATTTGTACATCTTGTACTATTTTATCGCTTTGTACGTCGCCGCCGGCGGTCTCCGGTTTGCACTGATCAACTAGTGGGCCTTACTTTTTCTAACAGGCCCATTGTATCAGACCTGCTGCAGGAGGACGTTCAGGTCCATAGATGATTGCTTGCCTTATTCGCCGCGTTGGCGCCTTCGGGACCGCCCGCTGCAAAGCCGACGACCAACACGGCACCATTCATTGCTCCGGCGAAAGTGCTCGAAATTCTACCAATGCGTAGCCAGGTTACTCCAGGAAACCAGCGCCGGATCTCGGGCAGACCTCGGTTGCTTCGCCATGGCATTCTTTTAATGCTATTTGACCGGTGGTGTGCATTAGCTCGCGGTCCCGGCTGACGCCTCCGAGCGACCTTCTTTTCCGCCGAACCAGGCCACATATAGCGTCGGCAAAAAGACGAGCGTCAGGATTGTCCCAACAAGCAATCCTCCCATGATCGCGAAAGCCATCGGGCCCCAAAAAACTGTCGGGGCGATTGGAATCATGCCGAGAACCGTCGAGATCGCCGTCAACATGATGGGGCGGAAACGTGTGCTGCTCGCGTCGACCGTTGCTTGCCAAACGTCTTTGCCCTGACTTCGTTCAGATTCTGATTTGGTCAATAAGAATCACGGCGTTTTTGGTAATCATGCCCAGCAACGCCAGGATTCCGAGGATGGCGACGAATCCAAGTGGCTTTCCGGACAGCAATAGCGCGCCGACGACGCCGATAAGTCCCAGCGGCCCGACGCTCAGGACGATAAATAAGCGCGAGAAGCTGCGCAGTTGTACCATCAGGACAGTAAACATGATCATCAGCATCGCCGGCACGACGGCGATCACCGAGGCCTGTGCTTTGGCACTGTCCTCCACAGTTCCTCCAGCGACGATCCGATAGGGCTGCGGCAGGGTCTTGGCCAGGTCAGTGACAGACGGCGTCAGTGCATCAACGACGCTTGCCGGCAGCATACCCGCTCTGACATCGGCCTGGACTGTCAAGGTCGGAACGCGGTCGCGGCGCCAGACCAGTGGCTGTTCTTGATCATAGGTAAACGAGGCAAACTGGCTCAACGGGACCGTTCGTCCATTCGGCAGGGGGACTTGAATTGACCGCAATGTATCAAGCGAAACACGTTCCTCATCGGTTGCACGCAACACGACATCAACGAGATAAATGTCATCGCGAACTTGCGTAATCGCACTGCCCGAGATGACCGTATTGAGCACGCTCGCGAGAGCCTGCGAGCTTAGCCCAAGCAGGCGGGCCTCGTTCTGGTCGATCTGGATGCGAACTTGCCGGGCCGGTTCGAACCAGTCGAAATTGATGTGCGCGACGTTCGGGTTTGCCGCAATGGCCTGCGCCAGCCTTAGCGCGATGTCGCGGACCTTCGAAATTTCCGGACCGCTGATGCGGTACTGGACAGGCCACCCGACGGGAGGGCCCAGCTCCAGCGTTGAGACACGGCTTGTGAGACTGGGGAATTCATTGGCCAGCACATCTTCGAGCTTCTTTTGCAGGCGGTTGCGCGCGGGCACATCTTTAGCCACCACGACAGCTTGGCTGAAAAAATTGTTCGGAAGTTGCACGCTGAGTGGCAGATAGAACCGGATCGCCCCGCGGCCTACATTGGTGCTCCAGCGCGCGACATCCGGATCGTCTTTAAGGACATCGTCGATGCGTCGCGCCACGGTCTCGCTGGCAAAGATCGATGCATTCTGCGGCAACGTCAGGTCGACGAGCAGTTCGGGCCGGTCCGAGGATGGAAAGAACTGGTTGGGAATGAGCCGCATTGCAAATATCGAGGCGATAAATAGCGCGAGCGTGACGGCGAGTGTCAGCCATTTGACCCGGAGGGCCCAGGTGAGAAACGACCGGTAGGTGCGGAATACCCAACCAGGCTCGCTCGACTTTGCCGCCTTTGGCGGTTTCAGAATCGCGACGCCCAGCAGCGGCGCGAACAGAACGGCGACGAACCACGAGGCAATCAGCGCGATGGCGACAACGGCAAAAAGCGAGAACGTATATTCACCGGCGCCACTGGCGGCGAATCCCACGGGTACGAAGCCTGCAATTGTCACCAGCGTTCCGGCAAGCATTGCAAAAGCGTAGGTGCGGAAAGCGAATGTCGCGGCTTCTACCTTGTCGTCGCCCGCGGCCAGGCGCGTGAGCATGGCATCGGTGGTTGTCATGGCGTCGTCAACCATCAACGCCAGCGCGATGATGAGCGCGCCTAATGAGATGCGCTGCATGTCGATGTGAGACGCCAACATCATCGAAAAGACCACGACAAGCGTGAGAGGTATGGCCGATGCGATCACAAAACCAGGGCGAATACCTAAGCTTATAAAGCTGGCAGCCAGGATGATTGCGACCGCTTGCCATAGCGACGTCATGAACTCGGAAATCGCGATGTCGACCGTCGCGGCCTGATCGGCCACCAGTTTCGGTTCTATGCCGAGCGGCAAATCCGCCGTGGCTTTGGCAAGAGCCGTCTTGACGTTTTTGCCAAGGGCCAGGATGTCGCCGCCGTCGCGCATCGCAATTGCCAAGCCGATGGCGGGCTGTCCGTTGACGCGAAACAGAGGCTGTGGCGGATCGGCGAAACCGCGTCGAATCTGCGCAATGTCACTCAGGCGCAGCATGCGCCCGCCAACCGCAAAATTGACGTTAGCCACATCCTGTTCGGATCGGAATGCTCCCGAAACGCGAAGTGACAGGGCTTCATTGCCAGTCTGTATCGTGCCGGCAGGTTGCACGACGTTCTGCGCCTGCAGGGCCGCGACCAATGCCGAACGATCAATGCCAAGGCTGGCCAGCTGCTCCATTGAGAATTCGACGAAGATCCTCTCGTCCTGCGCGCCCAGAATCTCGATTTTCGAGACGTCGGGGACGTGAAGCAGCTTCGAGCGCACGTCCTCGACATAGTCGCGGAGCTCTCGATGCGTGAAACCGTCAGCGGTGAAACCGTAGATGATGCCGAAGGTGTCGCCGAATTCGTCGTTGAACCCTGGTCCGACGACGCCCGTTGGCAGCGTATGCCGCATATCGCCGATACTTTTGCGGACGTGGTACCAGACGTCCGGTATTTTGTTGGCGGGAGTGCTGTCCTTTAAGTTGACGAAAATCGTGGTGACGCCGGCACGCGTGAAACTGCGCAGGAAGTCTAGATTTGGCGTTTCCTGCAGCGTGCGCTCGAGTCGTTCGGTGACCTGTTTGAGCATGTCGTCGACGCTGGCGCCGGGCCACGCAGCCTGCACCACCATCGTTTTAATGACGAAAGAGGGGTCTTCATTGCGCCCGAGCCGCACGAAGGCGAATAGCCCCGCCACCACCGCAATAATCATCAGGTAGACGGTCAGCGAACGATTCTTGAGCGCCCATTCCGAAAGGTTGAAGCCCATATCACGGCTCCGACCCGAGCAGGCGAACCTTTTGGCCCGGATGGAGGGCCTGCACACCAGCTGTGACAATAACCTCGCCGGTCGTCAGTCCGCCCGACACCGCCACCCGAGCCGGGTCATAACGCAACACGTCGACATTGCGGACCGACACAGTTTTGTTCGAAGTGTCGACGATCCACACGGCGGGCTGGCTGTTGAACTTCGTTAGCGCCGTTGCGGGGATATCGATCACCGGAACCGATTCGCCTTCCATGCGTCCTGTCACTGTCGCGCCAAGCCGCATCGCGGGCGGAGGATCTTTCAAACCGACTTTGACCGCGAACGTCCGCGTCACGGGATCCGCTTGCGGGGCGATCTCACGCACGCGACCGGTTGTTGTCACTTTTGCATCATCGGTAAGGCTTACGGTGATCCTCGGGTCGCTCGGTGCAGTTCGGATGACCTGTGCCGGTACGTCAAATACCGCGTCGCGCCCGTCTCTCCGGGCGACGCGGAAAATCATTTGGCCGGCCTGTACGACTTCGCCCGCGCCGGGGCCAACCGCAGTGATCACACCGGGTGCATCCGCCTTGAGTTCCGTAAAGCTGACGAGATCATATGCGGTCTTCACTTGCGCTTCGGCAGCATCGACCTGCGACTCCGCAGTTTGCAGCGCCTGTTTTGCCTGATCGTGATTTGCGCGTGTGGTCCAGCCTTGCTTGAGCAAAGTATCCTGCCGTTCGAAATGGTTGCGGGCCTGCGTCAGTTGCCCTTGCGAAGCCACGAGGTTGGCCTGCGCCGCACGTAAACTGTTGCGCTCGTTTTGAGATTCCAGTCGTGCCACGACCTGTCCGGCTTCGATTCGATCCCCGAGCTTGCGGTCGTTTTCAAGCACGCGGCCCGAGATGCGGAATGCAAGTGCGACCTCATCCTCCGCTTCGATGCGGCCGGTCAAGGTAACAGCCGCGCCGGCTTCGCGTTGCTCGATAGTGACGGTTCGAACCGGACGAGGCTGCGGTGCGGCAGTTTCTGATTGCGGTGAACAGCTACAAAGAACCAGCGACACCACCAACGCGCCTGCGGCAGCGAACATTTTCCTCGCGCGATCAATGTTCATATGCATGTCCAACTCTTCCCGTTGGATTTGAGAAATCACCAGGCAAATCAATGTTTCACCTCAATGAACGGACGTTCGAGGTGCTCAGTCAGTCATCGCCTGTTGGAGATAAAGCAGCCTCGGCAGCGCAGATATGGGACTTCAGGCCAATAGGCCGCCTCTATATGTGATCGATATACTTGATACTTGCGCAACTTGCGGCAATTATCGCTCCATGCGGCGATTGCTGAATTCCTCTCACGTCGTCAGTTGATCAGGGTCGATGGAGAATGCTTATGAAACGTGCGGGTACAATGGCATTTGTTGCCTTTCTCGTTTTTGCTCCGGCCGCAGCGCTGGCCCATCCCGGGCATGATGGCGCAGGCGGGCTGACCCAAGGCTTTATCCATCCACTCACCGGCATCGATCATGTTTTGGCTATGATCGCCGTCGGCGTGATTGCTGCACAGTATGGTGGCCGCGCTTTGTGGCTGGTTCCAATGAGTTTTCTGGTCGCTATGGGAGCCGCGGGCGCCATTGGCATGGCTGGAATTCCAGTGCAAATCGTTGAGGTTGGAATTGCCCTTTCAGTCGTCGTCCTCGGGCTCATGATCGCCTTTCAAATTAAACCTCCAACGTTGGTGGCAATGGTGGCCGTCGGGTTTTTCGCACTATTCCACGGCTATGCGCACGGCTCTGAAATGTCTAACGGTCAAGCAGCGCTGTCATTTGCCGCAGGCTTTCTCTTCGCGACGGCTTTGTTATTGGGCGCGGGCGTAGGACTTGGGCTGCTCTTGCAACGGCGGACTTTGCGCCGGCGCTTGATTTCAAGCCGGCGGTGGAGCAATGGCGCTGGTTGGCATTGCAATGTTGGCGGGTGTCCTTTGATCAAAGGTCGATGAACAACGCCGTTTTTCGGGTTGTGCGGAAGGAGGGACAACAATGCAGCTAACCCCGAGAGAGTTCGACAAGCTGCTCATCTACATGATGGCCGAAGTTGCATTGAAACGAAAAACAAAAGGCCTCAAACTCAATTATCCTGAAGCTGTTGCCATCATCTCGGCTGTCGCACTCGATGGCGCGCGAGCGGGAAAAACCATCGAAGAAGTTACTAAGGACGCGCGTACTGCGCTGACCAAGAACGACGTCATGGACGGCGTCGCGGACCTTGTGCCGATGGTGCAAGTCGAGGCGGTGTTCACCGACGGCAGCCGCCTGGTGACTGTTCACACCCCGATACAGTAGCGCGCGACTGGAGGTTGCGATGGCCAAGGCCAAGACCTTTCCAACTCTTTCTTCAAATATCGACCCGGCGTCGGAGGATGTGCCTCTCGGTGGTTATGTATGCAGCCCGGACCCAGTCACTTTCGATGAAAAAAAGCAAGTGACGAAGCTTTCCGTGCGCAATACCGGTGACCGCCCGGTGCAGGTCGGCTCGCATTTTCATTTTTTTGAAGTCAACCCAGCTCTGGAGTTCGACCGGGCGGCGGCGTTCGGCCTTCACCTCAACATTCCGTCGTCGACCGCCATGCGGTTCGAACCAGGCGACGAGCGAGAGGTAGCTTTGGTGCCGTTTGGGGGAAAGCGGTCCGTTTTCGGATTCAATAACCTCGTCGATGGCCCGACGGCGGGTAAGGATGCGGCCGCTCGGAAGTCCAAGGCTGTAAAATTGGCAAGTAAGCGTGGTTTCCGCTCGGCTCGCTCGAAGTCCTGACCTGCTTGAAGCAGTGCATGTGAATTGAGGGTCACCCCATGGCGACGATTTCGCGTAGTGAATACGTCAATTTGTTTGGCCCAACGGTCGGGGATCGCATTCGATTGGGCGACACCGGGCTGTTTGTCGAGATCGAACGCGACCTGCGCGGCCGGCTTGGCGACGAGATTGTGTTCGGGGGCGGCAAGAGCTTGCGCGAAGGCATGGGCATGGATAACCGGCTAACGCGCAAGGCCGGAGCGCCTGACCTTGTCATCACCAACGTGACAATCATCGACGCAGTACAAGGCGTGGTAAAAGCTGACGTCGGCGTCAAGGACGGACTCATCTGTGCCATCGGCAAGTCCGGCAATCCTCAGACCATGGATGGCGTGACGCCCGGTTTGGAGCTTGGTCTCGCCACCGATGCGATCTCGGGCTCGCATCTGATTCTGACCGCGGCCGGTATCGACACGCATATCCATTTCATCTCGCCGCAGCAGGCAGAGGCAGCTTTATCCAACGGAACGACGACCTTGATTGGCGGAGGAACGGGCCCGTCAGATGGCTCCAACGCTACGACGGTCACGCCGGGCCCGGGCAACATCGAAATGATGCTGAAATCTTTCGAGGGCTGGCCTGTCAACGTCGGTATCCTTGGCAAGGGGCATGGGCACGGCAAGGCCGCGCTGGTGGAGCAAATCGAGGCCGGTGCGGTGGGCTTCAAATGTCACGAAGACTGGGGGACCACTCCCGCCGTGCTTCGCTCTGCGCTCACCGTGGCGGACGAGATGGACGTGCAGGTCTGCATCCATACCGACACATTGAACGAATCTGGATTCGTCGAAGACACAATCGACGCTTTCGAAGGACGCACTGTCCATTCGTTTCACACCGAAGGCTCCGGAGGCGGGCACGCGCCCGACATCATCAGGATCTCCGCGCTGCCAAATGTTCTGCCATCGTCGACAAATCCGACGCTTCCCTACGGAATCAATTCGCAGGCCGAGCTCTACGACATGATCATGGTCTGCCACCATCTCAGTCCTGATATTCCGTCCGACGTAGCATTCACTGAGAGCCGCATCCGCGCCGAGACCATCGCCGCCGAAAACGTTCTGCAGGATATGGGCGTGATTTCGATGTTCTCCAGTGACTCCCAGGCCATGGGGCGCATCGGAGAATGCTGGCTGCGCGCTATTCAGACCGCGGATGCCATGAAAACCGGCCGCGGCAAGCTGCCAGAGGACGCGCCAGGCAACGACAATTTCCGCGTGCTGCGCTACGTGGCGAAGATCACGATAAATCCCGCGATATCGCATGGTATTTCGAAAGTCCTGGGCTCGGTCGAGGTCGGAAAAATGGCGGACCTGGTCTTGTGGGAACCCGCCTTTTTCGGTGCCAAGCCCAAACTCATCATCAAGAATGGCCAGATCAGCTGGGCGCTGATGGGTGATCCGAATGCGTCGTTGCCGACGCCGCAACCGGTTTATTACCGGCCGATGTTCGGCGCCTATGGCGATGCACTGGCGCGAAACTGCATTTCGTTTGTCTCTCGCGCAGCGCACGCTTCCGGTATCCAGAAGCGGCTGGCGCTCAAACGGAAGGTGATCCCCGTGCAGAACATCCGCAAGGTTCGCAAACGTGACATGGTCCGCAATTCCGGCACTCCAGATATCAAAGTTGATCCGGAAACATTTGCTGTCACTGTTGATGGAGCGCATGCGACAGTTCCGCCGTTAAAGACGGTTTCTCTCAATCAGAAATATTTCTTTAGCTAGCAAGCAGCCATGGTCATCATTGAATCAGTTCTCGGCAACATCAACGATCGCGAATGGGCGAAGCAATTGGCCGGTGCCAGCATCGATATTCTCGAACTGGATCAATGGGAGGCGCAGAAAAATCGCTTCCGGAAAAAGACTGCCAACGGAACCGAACTCGCTGTCGCGCTTGATCGTGGGACGGTCATGCGCGACGGAGACATATTGGTCTGGGAAGCGAGCAAGGCCGCTGGCATCGCGGTGCGGATACGCCTCCGCGAAGTCATGGTCGTCCATCTGGAAGGCTTGGCACATCTCGCACCCGAGATCGCAATGCGCACCTGCCTGGAACTGGGACACGCGCTCGGCAACCAGCACTGGCCCGCGCTGATCAAGGGCGATCATGTCTATGTGCCGCTTACCGTCGACCGCAAGGTCATGGCCTCCGTTATGAAAACGCATCGGTTCGAAGACATTCATTATGAGTTCGTGCCGGGGAGTGAGGTTGTTCCCTATCTCGCGCCACATGAATCGCGCCGGCTATTCGGTGGTGCCGAAGGCCAAGCGCATTCTCATGTGCATGAAACCTATGCCGAGCTCGATGTTGAAACGGGGCACGTTCACAGCCGCTCCCCAACGCGTCCCCACACGCATAGTCATGGCCGTTCCGGCGACCACGTCCATTTCCATGGATCGCCGGCGCGTCTTGCAGATGACAATACAAAGTAATCGTGCCGGCGGTCCGCGGGCGGCGGCACTTCTCGCTCGGATGTTGCAGTTCGGGGACTCGATGTTCCCGATCGGTGGATTTTCGTTTTCGTGTGGCCTGGAATCCGCGATTCAAAAGGGCCTCGTCGTGGATACTGCGACGCTTGCGGCCTACGCACGCACTGCGGTGGAACAGGCGGCACGTGGCGACGGAATCGCCCTCATTGCCGCACACAATGCCGCGACTGCGGGTGACTTCGATGCGCTCGTCTCGATCGACAGCGTAGTATTTGCACGCAAGCTGTCTGAGGAAACGCGGACGATGACAATCCGTATGGGCAAGAAGTTCACCGAGATCGGACTGCAAGTCATTGACCTCCCGTTCCTGCGCAGATGGTGCGAAAGCATCGAAGCCGGTGCCACGCCCGGATGTTACCCGGTATCGCTGGCGATCAATTTCGCAGTACAGAGTCTTTCCGCGAGGGAGGCGTTTGTTGTTCATCAATACGGGGTGGCGGCGATGATCCTCGGCGCATCGCTCCGACTGATGCGGATCAGTCACATGGACACGCAACGCATTCTCTATGATCTCAATGCTCGCGTGGATGCGGACTTCCTGATCGCCGCTAAGGCTCGCCTGTCGGACATGGCGGGCTATGCGCCACTTACAGAAATCCTGGCAGCCGTTCACACCAAGGCGCATGTGCGGCTGTTCATGAGTTGACCTGATTGGACATTCAAATGTCGAAAAAGAAAATCGTACGTATTGGCGTGGGCGGGCCGGTAGGTTCCGGAAAGACGGCAATTGTGGAAACCATCACTCCGCGACTGCTCGATCTCGGCATAAAGATACTCATCATAACCAACGACGTCGTGACCACGGAGGACGCAAAGCAGGTACAGCGGACGCTCAAAGGCGTTCTGATTCAGGAGCGGATCCTCGGCGTTGAGACAGGCGCATGCCCGCACACGGCAGTGCGCGAGGACCCGAGTATGAATCTTGCTGCAGTCGAAGAGATGGAGGCGCGTTTCCCCGACAGCGACGTCGTATTGATCGAAAGCGGCGGCGACAATCTCACGCTGACGTTCTCACCGGCGCTGGTAGACTATTTTATCTACGTGATTGACGTTGCTGCCGGTGACAAGATCCCACGCAAGAACGGGCCGGGGATTACTCAATCCGACATCCTGGTCATCAACAAGACTGACCTCGCGCCGCACGTCGGTGCGAGCCTCGACGTTATGAAACGAGATTCGCACCTTATGCGCGGCAGCAAGCCGTTCCTGTTCACCAATTGCAAGACCGGCGAGGGAATCCCCGCGCTCGTCGAGCTCATTGTGCAGGACCTGCTGTTCGATCTGGAGGTGCCGCGAAAGAGGTCGGCGTGACGTCGTCAGTCGCCACAATCAGGCCTACCGCCGAGGCACTTGGTGCATCGGCTCCGGAACTTGCGCCATTTCAGGACGAACCGGCGCAAATGAAAAGCGGGACTGTGGGCAAGACCGGATTCTTGCGTCTTGGCTTCGAATTGCGCGGCAAGCAAACGATCCTCGCGGACCTTGATCGCCGCGCGCCATACATGGCCCAACGCGCTCTCTACTTTGACGACGGTGTGCCGGGGCTTGCCCATGTATTCATGATCACCACAACCGGGTGTCTATTGCAGGGCGACCGCCTTGCACTCGAGATCGACCTCGCACCGCGTGCGCAAGCGCACGTGACCACGCAATCTGCGACCAAAATTCACACAATGGATGCCAATTATGCGGCACAGACGCAGACCATAACGCTTGGCGAGGAATCCTATTTGGAGCTACTTCCTGACCCCCTGATTCCGCACCGCCGCGCACGCTACCTCAGTGATACGCGCATCTGTGTTCCGGCTTCGGCAACGCTGCTCTTTTCGGAGATCATTCAGCCGGGGCGGAAGCATCATCACCCGGATGAATGCTTTGGCGCCACGCTGTTGTCGATCGCCGCGACCGCCTCTCGCCCCGACGGTCGGCTGCTATTCACCGAAAAACTGCTCATCGACCCGCAGCGATACTCAATGCGGCAGACCGGTGTGATGGAACTCGTTCGATGTATTTGGCAACGTGATCTTGTGCACGCCCAAAGACAAGGCTGAGCGCATTCATGCGCGTGTACAGCCCGATGTCGACCTCTCGCGCGGTGTGGCCTGTGGCGCTTGCCGGCTACCCAACGATGCCGGCCTCATCTTCAAGGTCGTCGGCCGTGAGTGCGCGCAGGTCAAGACGAAGATACGCGAATTCTGGGGCCTTGTTCGCAAGGAGGTGACCGGTGCCGACCTCCCGCAACCATTTCTCTGGCGCTGAACGTAAAACGAGCACGATCACAATCGCCAAACTGCAGTTCACCGCACGACAGGAGTTGGTAATGAAGGAACTTTTGGCAAGCTGGGAAAAGCTGTGTGTATCGTCTGCGAGTCTGCGTTTTGTCGACATCAATTTGCGCGGCACAGGGCAAGTCATGCTTCAGGACAATCCGCTAAGCGGCGCAGTGTTTCTCGTCGCTATCGCCTGGGGATCCTATGCCGCCGGCGCGCCACAGATTGCGATTGGAGGAGTCGTGGCGCTCGTTGCAGCAACGCTCACGGCATACTGGGTACGCGCTGACAAAAAATCGTTGGCGGAGGGTCTCTATGGCTTCAACGGCATTCTCGTCGGATTGGCGCTCCCCACATTTCTCGCGCCAGGTCCGCTCCTTTGGGCATATGTGGTACTTGGAGGCGCTGTTTCAACGATAGTCATGATGTGGTCGGTCAAGCTGGTGGCGCCATGGGGCGCCGCTTTGACATTTTCATTTGTGGTCACCACCTGGCTTCTTCTTCTGGCGACCTACGGATTTGCCGGGTTGACAGGCGCCGCGCTACCGATCGGCAGGGTCGTCGGCGCTTTCCAGGTTGCTGCCTCGGACCCGCTGCGCTTAGGCGATTTTCTGCAAGGTGTGGTGCATAGTATTTCGCAGGTGTTTCTGAAAGGGAACGGTTTGTCTGGCCTGCTGTTGTTGGCCGGACTGGCTGTCAATTCGCTTGCAGCCGCCGCATTCGCACTTGCGGGCGCGATACTGGCCGTGGTCGTCGCGCATCTTCTCGGAGCAGAGAGCGACTTGATCACGGGTGGGCTGCTGGGCTTCAGTCCGGTGTTGACCGCCATCGCGCTCGGCACCGTTTTCTACCGGCCGAGCCTTCGTGTCGCGTTATACACCGCGTTGGGTACTGCGATGACGGTCGTCGCGCAAGCGGCACTGAATGTCGCACTGACACCGTTCGCCATTCCAGCACTGACCGCACCATTTGTGCTGGTGACCTGGATGTTTATGGCGCCGCGCGAGAGTTTTGAATCGAGTGCAAGTCGACGAAGCCGAAAGGCAGCGTAGGGAGGACTAGGCCATGGGACTGTTCGGGATACTGCTCGCGCTGGCCGTACTGATGTGGCTAGCCTACAGAGGCTGGAGCATATTGCTGGTTGCACCCCTAGCCGCGCTAGTGGCCGCTGCGACAGCGCGCGAGCCGCTTCTCGCCCATTGGACGCAGACTTTTATGGGTGGGGCCGCCCGCTTCTTCGTACAATGGTTTCCTATGTTTCTGCTTGGCGGTTTGTTCGGCAAGCTCATGGATGATAGCGGATCGATCAGTTCGATCGCACGTTTTTTGACCGAACGATTGGGAACGCGCAACACGATGCTCGCAGTCGTGCTTGCCTCAGCTCTCGTCACCTATGGTGGCGTCAGCGTCTTCGTTGCCTTTTTCGTGTTGGTACCGATGGCGCAAACGATGTTCAAGTCCGCCGATCTTCCGCGGCGGTTATTGCCCGCCACGATCGGTCTCGGCGCATTTACATTCACGATGTCTGCGCTTCCGGGCTCGCCGTCGGTCAATAACGCAATTCCAATGCCATATTTTGGAACAACAACATTTGCGGCTCCCGGTATCGGGATCATCGCGTCGGTGATCACCTTGGCATTCGGTTTGTGGTGGCTCCGCCGTGCCGAAGCGGCCGCGCGCAAGGCGGGCGAGGGCTACGGCGGCGACGTGGACACTGCTCCCGTCATCGACGAGAAGGGCCGTGAGCATGCGACGGCGGCAGGCGAATTCGATCCGGCCGAGGCACAGCATGGCAAACACGCCAGCAGCGAGCCATCCTTCGTATTGGCTGTACTGCCGCTTTTTGTTGTCATCGTCGTAAATTTCCTAATGTCGTTGATCGTGTTTCCACGTCTCGATTTTGCATTTCTGGCGGAGGAAGTGTGGGGGGGAACCACGATTGGCGCGGTGGCTGGTCTGTGGTCGTTACTTCTGGCGCTTGGAGCTGGGACCCTGGCCATTGTCATCATCAACTACAGTCGTCTGCCTTCTTTGCGTGAAAGCCTGGATGCCGGCGCCAACTCTTCGGCTTTGCCGATCCTGACGATCTCCAGCCTTGTCGGTTTCGGCGCGGTCGTTGCAGCCCTGCCGGCGTTTACTACGGTACGCGACGCGGTGTTATCCATTCCGGGGGGGCCACTGGTCTCGCTAACCGTCTCCATGAACGTTCTCGCCGGGTTGACCGGCACGGCTTCCGGTGGAATGGCGATTGCACTCAATGCACTCGGCGACACTTTTCTGCGCCTTGGCGCTGAACATGGCGTCGATCCAGCTTTGATGCATCGGATAACCACGATTAGCGCCGGCACGCTCGACGCCCTTCCTCACAATGGTACAGTCCTGATGTTGCTTCAAATCAGCAAACTGTCTCACAAAGAAAGCTATTTCGACATGGTGATGACCGTGATCGTGAGCGTGATTATCTCGCTCGTGGCGGTCATCGCAATAGGTTCAATGTTTGGGTCGTTTTGATCGACAGCAGGGGCTAGATGTGTGTTCTGTTGGGGGGCTGTTTTCAAGTCCCGCAGTGGATCGCAAAGAGTACCAGAAAACTCCTCCCGGCGGTCTAGATCAAAAACACCCGTTTGCACCATTGTCGCGGTTGGTGGTCAACTTCGGGCAGCCGCCAAGAATCAGTACGGACCATCCTCGGAAGGCGAATTGCGACCAATAGGCCAAGTCGGGTCAGAACGGCCAACAAACTCATGACTCAACACTCGGACAGCAACATATCGATATCGGTTGTTGAACGGTGACCGAGATCATCCGCGTGCGCATCCAGAAACTCGCTCGCCGCACGACGCCCGTCTGTTCGCAGCATGGTCAGAAACTCCCATTCGGCATTGAGCTTTGACGAGTAGCCGAGATCGGTCATGAGGTCGGTCATGATCCTGTGCGTCCGCATGCCGGCCCAGCGCGCTCCTTCGCCCTTTCCTGGGTCAGCCACCTCGCGGAGCAGCGCAATCATGCGCAACTCCTTCATCAGCGGAGAATTGAAGGATATTTCATTGAGCCGATTGAGAATTTCGGCGGCTGTACGGGGCGTGCTCGGCCGCTCTCTCGGATTGATCTGCACCAGGATGGAATCATGAGCGTCGCTTTCGCGGACCAATGGCGTGATGGTCGGGTTACCTGCGAAACCTCCGTCCCAGTATGGTTCGCCGTCGATCTCGATCGCCTGGAACATTGTCGGCAGGCATGCAGAAGCCAGCAGCACGTCAGCCGTGATCTCCGTATTGCGAAAGATGCGTCCGCGTCCGGTATGAACATTTGTCGCGGTAATGAACAGTTTGACCGGCGAGCGGGCTAGCCGATCGAAGTCGATGCTTTCGGCGAGAATGTCGCGAAGCGGATTAAAGCCACGCGGGTTAAGGTCGTATGGCGAAAATACTCGCGTCATGAGATCCATGGCTACGAATACAGGGGACGAGTTGAGTGTCCAGCGTCCCAGCATCCGATCGACGAGCGTGCGTTGCAGGGGGCTGAATGCGGCAGCGCGCGACACCCGCTGCCAATATGCGTCGAGCGCCGCGCGTGCACCATTGGTCCCGCCTTCGGCCCATCCGTCAGCCAGGACGGCGGCATTCATTGCGCCGGCCGAAGTGCCCGAGATTGCAACAATGGGAAGCCAAGACTCCTCGAGAAGGCGATCAAGGACACCCCAGGTGAACGCTCCATGCGATCCGCCCCCTTGCAAGGCAAGATCGATCGGGAGGGGAGTGCGGCTTTTCACTGACGGCATCTTTGCGTCCTAGGGATAGCTATCAAGGTGAATGCGCGCGCGCGGTAGTATGAAATAGTTACCAAACGCGCTGCGGTCCTAGTGGGGATGGTAAAGATATCAGGCCGTCCCGTTCGAACTGCGTTCGCGGCCTTTACTTTGTGCTCTGGCGTTGCTGATCGCGTCGATGAGGATTTCACTGTCTATTGGCTTTACCAGATATGAAGTGGCGCCGGCAGCCATGCACTTTTCGCGGAGCCCCGCGTCGTTGTAGGCCGTAATGACAATAGTCGGAATCGCAACGCCAATGCGGTGAAGATGGAGCTGCAGGTCGAGGCCGGTAACCTCGGGCATATGCTGGTCAAGAATGAGGCAGTCGAATTCACGAAGCCGGGGAGATGTCACAAATTCGCGCGCAGAGCTGAACGTTTCGGTCTCGACCGAACGGGTCGATAGCACGCGGGCCAAGGCCTTGCGCACGGACGCGTCATCGTCCACGATCGCGATCATGAACGGCAATCTGCGCCTTATTTAGCAGATGCGTCGAGTTGGCCTTTGGGCCAAATAGATTTGCGAAATGTCTCGGCTGCAGGGAAACTTTTTCCGTGAGCCGAACCAGTTCCGCTACCGTCCGCACCCCCATTTTGGCCATCATGCGGCTGCGGTGAACCTTGATTGTTTTCTCGACAGTGCCGAGATCGGAAGCAATTTGCTTGTTGAGACGGCCGGCAATCACGTGCGTCAAAACTTCATGTTCGCGCGGCGTTAGTGTTTCGACGAGCGCGTGGATTGTTTTCCGTTCCGCATCAGTCTTGCGTGCACTTTTGTCCCGATCGGCCGCGCGCCTTATCGCCTGCAATAGATCGTCGCGTTTTACAGGTTTTTCCAGAAAATCCACCGCGCCAGCCTTCATCGCAGTGACGCTCGTCGCGATGCTGCCGTGGCCTGTGAGAAAAATGATAGGCCGGTCGATCTTTTGACGCGTCAACTTTTTCTGTAACTCCAGTCCGTCAAGGCCGGGCATC
The DNA here is from genome assembly GCA_963815055.1 of uncultured Alphaproteobacteria bacterium. GTDB lineage: Bacteria > Pseudomonadota > Alphaproteobacteria > Rhizobiales > Xanthobacteraceae > Pseudolabrys. Next base: position 222,595 of record CAWFEU010000009.1, read on the forward strand.
GCCAGGTCGACCACCGCACAGCCGGGAACGCTCGGATCGTGCTCATCAAGAAACGCTTCCGACGAAGAGAAGGCTCTTGTTGCGTAGCCGGCACCTTGAAGTAACCGGCTGAGAGCTTTGAGTACGCCTCGGTCATCGTCAATCAAGAATACCGCAAAGTCTGCTGTGGTCATTTTATTGCCTTCTCATGCAATTGCGCAGGCAAATTGAACCGTGCCGTTGCGCCACCATCGGTGTTATTGGACAAGCTTAGCGAGCCACCATGCCGCTCAATAATGGTCGAACAGATAGACAGGCCCAATCCAAGTCCGCGTTCCTTTGTCGTGAAGAACGCAGTAAAGAGCGCAGCCTGGTCAGCCGAATCGATACCCGTTCCTCGATCAATGACGTTTATTTCGATTCCATTGTTGGAAGTTCGGGATGTGAGCGTGAGCAAACGGTACCGCGCGTCCGTTTTCGTCATCGCTTCCACAGCATTCATCACGAGGTTAATGAGCACTTGCTGTAGCTGAACCGGATCGCCTTCAACAGAGTCGACGTCGTCTTCGATCAGAACCTTTGTCCTTATGCGGCGGCTGATGAGTTCATTATTGAGAAGACGTAGGGTCGAATTGATAAGCTCGCTGATATCTACCGGGGCGACATTTTCCTTTCCATTCTTCAGCAGGCTTCGTAAGCGCTGAATGATCTCGCTGGCCCGGAGGTCCTCCGCGATGATGTCGTCCAGAATGTCGGCGAGGTCGTTTACATTGGAAGTTTTGCCCGAAAGCATCATCCGGGCAGCTTGGGCGTTAGCCAGAATAGCCGTCAGCGGTTGTGTAAGTTCATGCGCCAGCCCGCCGGACAACGCGCCGACCTGTGATACACGCATGAGGTGCGCGAGCTCCCGGCGTTGTAGTTCAGCTTCAGCTTCGGCCGACTTACGAACGGTTATATCGGTGAAAACCCCGCTGGTATTCGCTACCGCGCCAGAATTGTCATGATTGATCGATCGCTTGGCGAGAAGCCACTTTACCTTGCCGCCGGGCATAACTATTCGGAATTCGACAGGTGTTTCGGCATCAGTGATGCCAACGATGGCATCGTTTACCAGCGTGCGATCATCTGGATGTACGACTGAGAGGATTGCATTGCGAGTCACCGGTAAATCCGGCTGCAGGCCAAGCATCAGGCGGCAATGTTCGGTCGCCCAAAATGGTTCAATGTGAGAATTGTGCTGCCACAAGCCAACATCAGCCGCCGCAGCAACGAAGGCCATTCGTTCTTCGTCCTGACGTAGTAGCCAGCTCGCCTGGTGTGTCTCTTCGATGGAAGAGGCCAGCAACAGGGTTGGTATGGCAACGCTGGTGAGAAAAACCTGCAGTGCGAAGACGTTTGATTCAGGCGTGCCAAAAAGAAACAAACTTGAACCGTTGAGCGAACGCCAGATCAGAACAACTGTCATTATAAGTATGGCCGCGCTTGCCCCTTTGACACCGAAGCGTGACGCAGTCCAAAGGACAAAGGGAATTGGAAGATAGATCAAGGCCGGCAGAAACGATTGCACCAGTTGGGTTGCTGATCGATCGAAAGCAATCGAGCACACGACGATGAGTGCCGCGCCGATTAGCAGCGCTTCAATCGGTTGCTTCGAATTTTGCAACAATAGTGAGCGCGGTCCTTCAGCTGCCAATACAAGTGCGAGGGGACCCAGCGCAAGATTGCCTAAATTATTTGACGCGAACCATTGCACCCAAAAAGCCCAGTAATTGTCCAGCCCGCCCCCGCCGAGAATCGGAACAAAGGCGCCGGCAAATGCGACAACGGCAGGACAGGCGAATCCGACGATGACAATATAGGCTACCGTATTGCGAAAAGTGGAAAGCCATGGCTTTTCACCGAGGTAGTGTTGAACGGCGGCTGCGCTAAGTGCTGCAACCGCCAGGTTGGTTGCGTATGCGACCGCGAGTTGCGAGAACGGCATGCCGATTCTCGTCTCGGCAATTACGTGAGCGGGTAAAGCGGCAATGACGCTGATCCAGCGCCATCCGCGCCGAACGAGCAAAAGCGCAGAAAACAGAACAATATTTGGAGGCCAAAACGGCGCAAAAATTTTGTCGGAGAGGGTGCCAACGAAAAAGGCCAGTTCCGCGGCGATCAGGTATGCGAAGAAGGTCAGAAGTGCGACTTGCAGAAAATATTTTACGTCTTCAAGTGAACGTTCCGCCGGATATGTCCTTTCGAGCCAACTCATAACCGCCCCTCACCAAATTCCAACCCTAATGCGGGCGGTAGGTCGCGCGTCTTGAAAAGTATTTATTCAATACCGTCACCACGATCATCCAACATGCAAATCTTCCATTCAAAATATTGCACCTTCAATACAGCAGTCCACAATCACAAATAGGAGAGACGAAAATCGGAGCGCATTCGCTGCATCATTCGTCGGCAGCAAAATACCAGCAGATTTGACTAAGTATAAGAGTTAGTTGCAGTCTTTGACTGGTCTAATTGTGACAATGCGGCTCTGCGATAAAGTCTGCGTCTCCTGTAAATACGCGCCATGGTATAAGATACAGCGGCCGCACGTTATCCATTGCCGCGAGGTTATCTCGCCTTCGTGGCATCGTTGCCCTGCTTTTGGCGTGACGCGAACAAAAGCGGTACTTGGGTAGATGCAAAAAACGCTGCCGCTATCGAAAGCGGCAGCGCAAAAGGAGCGGGGGCAGCGACTGGGCTGATTACCGCATCGATACGGTCATCCCGCTGAGGTCGAGCGAAAGCTCGAGACCAACTTGTCGTCCGTGCATTTCCACAATGACGCCATTCGAATTTCGGAGACGGGCCGTCCGACCGCCGCCAGCGATTGCAACTCCGGCTGATACGGCGGTGTAGGTCCCGGCAATTGATCCGGGGCCGTGCAATCGGTAGGCGTGCCCGACCAGATCCGCGGAAGCGGCACCGAACGTCCCTACACTCATCCCGCCGATGGTCAGCGGATACGACTTTCCTTTGTACCGCAGCACGCCGGTACCGCTGGCAACCCCGAAAATAAAGCCGGCTCTGGTAATCGTCATCCGGACGGTCCCCGTCTGCGCTTGAGATGGCGCAGGCAGGGCAATGAGCACCGCTACGAGTGCTGCCGCACAGTATTTCGCCGCACGAGAAATCGCGAACATTTTTGCCTCCCCAAATTAGTGTGTGCTGTTAGAGAGAATAGTCTTGCAAGAGAACCAAATTATCGGACTGAAGTCCAATGGGAGCGATTGTTTGCTACCGCCGGACAACTTGAGTTGTCGGAGACGTTTTGAATGGCGCTCCATGTGCGGCTCTTAATTATTGCACGAGCGTGGCGCGAAGACGCGTGTATTCGTCGCCAGTGATAGAACCTGCTTTCTTCAATTCATCGAGCTTTTTGATTTCATCGGCGGCGCTGAAGCCAATCACGCGTCTGATTTCATCGCGCGCCTGCTGAGCCTGCTGATTATGGCGCTCCGCCATGCCTCTTCCCTGGGAGATCATGTAGGCGAATATGCCGATGTATGGAGCAATAATCATGACGATCACCCAGATCGCCTTACCCCAACCGGAAATGTCGCTACGACGGAACAGGTCGCCACAAACTGTAATAAGGAGCCAGAACCAGATAATGAACATAAATATGGCGAATGCGTCGGTTATGAAGTTTGTAAAGCTAAAGCCTCCATCGAAGAGCATCTTGGTTCTCCCTCTACTTCTTAAGGCAGTTTCCGATTGAGTGGTGGGGTCTCTAGACCGCGAAATTCGCCCCGCATCGGACGTCACTGAGCGTCAGAGACTGCAAAGAAACTCAACCAGATTATTCTAGACCATCGAGCGGTTCGAGGAGTATTGGCCCTAGGTCCATTGGCGATTTTGATGCGCTTCCGGCCGGATCTTGGCCTTGAAATGTCATTTCTTTTCAGCCGGCGCCACCGTAAGCACGCCGAATGGCATTTGCTGCACGGTTGCCGCGGGCCGACATCAGCTTGCCAATAAGCGGATACCCTCCGAGCCGGTGACGAATGACCACTCTCGGCGCATGGGCACACGTCCCGTGACGTTACACGTGTATCTTCAGGTCGGGACGTTACGGCGCGGCTAAAATCACCAGCAACGTACGCGGCCCCAGTGGTCACGCCAACAGCGGCGGCAATGCTGACGCCCCCAGCGGTCACGCCAACAGCGCCGCCATGACGCATCCGTTAAATTGCTAAAGCCGGCGGTGGCACCCGCCGGTAGCGGGGCGCCCGGCGCGGCTTGCGCAGTCCCGGAGACTACCGCAAAAATCAAGCCGGCAACGGCGATCGCAAATACTGTTCGCAGCATAAGTTTCTCCCTGTCTTATGACACTTCGCTCGTCGCCCACGGTTAGACTAGATCGGTTGTCGTCCAGTGAACTCTAAATATAGGCGGTGGTTCCCGCGGTCGACGTAAGCGTTGGTGCATTCCGCCGAGCTACCATTTTCCAAATATTTGGGCGCCAATCGTGCGGGCGATGTTCTCGACGCGGGCTGTCAAACCGGTGTGAGACGCGCCACTCGGGTTGGCGGGGCGCGGGGACGCGGACGCCTGATGCTCGGTGGACGGATCCGAGGCATTTCCGGACATGCCGGGGGGATAGTCCTTCTCGAAATAGCCGAAGTCCTGAGCCCTGCGACCTAAACCGGGGAGATCCCCGGAATAAGATGGCTCGGTCAAATCTTTCTTGGCCGAAAACTCTGCCACTAGGCCTTGCCGGCCGATGTCAGCAGGCAGCTGTACTGGATGGCAGTGAAAGCCAACGTCAAAATGCCCCAACCGACAAATTCGATCCCGACCATGATTTTTCTCCCCGTACGCCTGAAATCCTCTTCGATTGTCACGGTAGGGGGGGCCTTGGGGCAGGGCTGTGTCGGCCGTCACAAAAATGCGGATTCGATCCCGGGGCCGGCCCTCTCGTGGCGAGCCGTGGGTGGCGCGCTCGGGCCCGGGGTCTCCCCCGCTCCAGGAACCCCACCCACACAAAAAAGCCCCGCACCAGGGTGCGGGGCCCAATTGTAGATGGCGGGCGACTGTGCGTGGCCGCCCGGCCGGTCCTTACATCTGGGTGATATCCCGATCCTTGGTCTCGGGCAGGAAGATCAGCCCCACGACGAAGCTCATCGCCGCGACCACAATCGGGTACCAGAGCCCGGAGTAGATGTTGCCCGTCGCCGCGACGATCGCGAACACGGTCGCCGGCAGGAAGCCACCGAACCAGCCGTTGCCGATATGGTAGGGCAGCGAGAGCCCGCTGTACCGGATACGGGTCGGGAATAGCTCAACCAGCCAGGCGGCGATCGGCGCGTACACCATGGTGACGTAGATCACCAGGATGGTCAGCAGGAGGATCGTCATCGGGTAGTTGATGTCAGCGGTGTTCGCGCTGGCCGGATAGCCATGCTTGGTGATCGCGTCACCGAGCTGCTTGGCGAAGTCCGGCGTGCCGGTCTGGATGATCTGATCGCCGACCTTCACGCTGGCCTTGGTTCCTTTCGGGGCTTCCACGTTCTGATAGTTGACGGAACGTGCAACCAGCGCCGACTTTGCGATGTCACACGACGTGGTGAATTTGGCGACGCCGACCGGATTGAACTGGAACGAGCATTCGCTCGGGTCGGCGACGACTGTCACCGGCGCGGCCGCGAGCGCTGCTTCCAGCTTGGGGTTGGTGAAGTGGGTGAGGCCCTGGAAGATCGGGAAGTAGGTCACGACCGCCAGTGCAAAGCCCGCAAGGATAATCGGCTTGCGGCCGATCTTGTCCGACAGCCAGCCGAAGATGATGAAGAACGGCGTGCCGAAAAGAAGCGCAACGGCAATCAGAATTTGTGCCGTGACCGGAGGCACCTTCACCGTCAGCGACAGGAAGAACAGTGCATAGAACTGCCCGCCGTACCAAACGACTGCTTCGCCGGCGGTGGCACCAAACAAGGCCAGGATTGCAATCTTGAGATTAGCCCATTCGCCGAAAGCTTCCGACAGTGGGCGCTTGGAGCCCTTGCCGAGTTCTTTCATGCGAGCGAACACCGGCGATTCTTGCAGCTTGAGCCGGATCCAGATCGACACTGCGAGCAGGATCGCCGAGAGCAGGAATGGAATGCGCCAGCCCCACGCGACGAAGGTCGGTTCGCCCTGGCTGGTGCGGATGCCGAGCACGAGCAGCAAGGCCATGAACAAGCCGAGCGTCGCGGTCGTCTGAATCCACGATGTGTACAGGCCACGTTTGTTCTTCGGAGCATGTTCGGCGACATAGATCGCCGCGCCGCCATATTCACCGCCGAGCGCGAGACCCTGCGCCAGACGAAGGCCAATCAATATGATCGGCGCGATGATCCCGGCGGAAGCGTATGACGGCAGTAGGCCGATGAAGAAGGTACCGATGCCCATCAGCGTCATCGTGATCAGGAAGGTGTATTTGCGGCCGATGATGTCGCCGAGCCGTCCGAAAAAAAGTGCGCCGAACGGGCGCACCGCGAAACCGGCGGCGAAAGCAAGCAGCGTGAATATGAAGGCCGCCGTCGGGTTGACGCCGGAGAAAAATGTCGCCGCCAGAATGGGCGCGAGCGTGCCGTAAATGTAAAAATCGTACCACTCGAAGACCGTGCCGAGCGACGAAGCAAAGATGACCATCCGTTCCTCGGACGTCATCCCGCCCTCGCGGTATGTGTTCGCAGTCATTGCTGTCATGGGTCTTGTCCCCGTTTCCTCGTCTGTTTTGATTTCTTGTTGGGGGCAGGCCGCCGCCAAGTCGCGTAAGTCGCGTAAGACCACCCCGTGCCAGAAATACGCCCGGCATCGTAGCGCGTCTGTCCACCTCAGGTCTTACGCCTAAAGTCGTAATAGACTTTTATGTGGTCCTGATTCCGAAGGCAAAATTGGAAGCGAAAATCAGCGGGTGTTTGCCGTTCCGGGGCGTCCGTCATAAAGTGCTGGAGAGCTTTTCCAATATGTCGATCAGCCAGGCGGCGGCATGCAGCACAGCCAGCCGTCCGGCGAGCTTCTCCTTGCGATAGATGTCGTTGAGGAGCTTGAGCGCGCGCTTGTAGCCCGGGTGGCTCCGTGCGGCATCGCCAAGCATTTGCAATCGGGCTGACAGTTCGGCGCGGCGTACTTCGAGCTCGTCGTAACGCTGGCGGAAGCTCTTCCGCTTTTTAGGCGGCGGGTTGTCGGGGGCGGGGCTGGGCCGACGATCAGGCATGGTGCGTCATTTGGCGGTTAACAGTATTGGGGTCGAATTTTGTGGCGAAAATAAAGACGCAATTGATCGAAATCCTATCGAGGCCGGGCACCACAATTAACAATACCGCGCGATTGAGCGGGGTGCACTATAGTCTTCGTATAAACTGCAGGCCTATTCTTTACGGATAGGAGCTGCAATGCGCGGATATCTCGTTCCCGTAATTTTTGCGGGGTTTGTCGCCAGCCTCGGTATGACCGTCGCGGTAGCCGCCGATTTATCCAACGGCGGCAATGCTGGCTCGAACTATTATTCTGCATACGGGGCGCGCATCGAACCGATCATAATCTACGACGACCAACCTGGCGTGATTGGACGGTCTTACTGGTATACACCTTGGGCCAATCGCCACTATTTTCCAAAGACAGGCAAACGGCCAAAGATGGGACGGGTCGAGCACCTGACCACTCGCCGCAATTCCAAAGCGGAAAACTATTATCGACTTTGGACGGCCTCGTCGGGATTTCCAATCTACATGCCGCCTACCCGGGCAAGTCAATTTGGCATCCCGCCTGTGCAACCCAGGCAATAGTCCGGGTATTCGCGGCGGTCTATTCGTCACGGTCTAATCGTGAGCGCGCAACGTAGAGTGCGAGCGCAGCTGCATTCGACACGTTCAGACTTTTGATTTCCCCAGGAAGATCAATGCGCGCGACGTGATCGCATGTTGTTTTTGTTAATTGTCTCAGGCCCTTGCCCTCGGCGCCGAGGACCAGAGCAAGTGGTGTGCGAAAAGCGAGATCGGGGAGATTGGCGTCACCCGTGCTATCGAGTCCGACCACGAGAAATCCGCTTTGCTTGAGCGCGGCGAGGGCGCGCGCCAGGTTCTGCACGTTGATTAACGGCACATGCTCCAGCGCGCCCGACGCGGCTTTGGCTAGCGCTCCGGTCGCATCGGGACTGTGGCGCTCCGTCGTTACGATCGCGGTTGCTCCGAAAGCCGCGGCCGAGCGAAAAATTGCGCCGACGTTATGCGGATCGGTAATCTGATCGAGCACCAGCACGACGCCCTCGGCCGGCAATGCGTCGATGGCGGGAGAGGGCAGTGGATCGGTCTCCAGGTAAAGCCCTTGATGCACAGCGTCAGGCAATAGCCGCTCGGCGATCGCGGATGGCCGCACGACCTCGGGCGCGACACGAGGCGAAATTCCTTCGTCAGATAGTCGTCGTGCGGCATTCTCGGTGGCGAGCAGCTTGCGAATGTGCCGTGCGGGGTTTTTCAGAGCAGCGGTGACTGTGTGCCAGCCATACATGAGAACCGGGCCGTCGGCGTCGGGCCGCAGGCTCTCGCGCCGGGCGCGCTCAAATCGCTGCCGCCGCTCGACCTGCTCGCGCGTGGCGCCTGGCTTCGCGCCGGAGCCGGGTCTGCGGGGAGGTTGACGTGACGTCATTGCGTGCATCCGTGCTGCGCGTCACTGATCCAGGATGACCCTGGGGAGGCGCGGATTTATCGGTGCCTTAACCGATCCACCGTGCTCGGAACAGCCTCCATTGACTTAATGGGGGTAGCTCCCCATAAAACCGGCACATCCCGACCAGCCGGCGGGCGGAGCCGAATTGTCTTTCGAGATCAATACGGTGCGACGGCTTCGGGGGAGTGTCCCGAGCGGCAAAGGGGGCGGACTGTAAATCCGCTGGCTATGCCTTCGTAGGTTCGAGTCCTACCTCCCCCACCATTTTTAAGGAAAAAAGAAATTTCGAACGTGGCGGCCGGGGAGGGGGCGATTTTCACGTTGTAAGGAGGTGCGGCCACTACCGATGATTTCAATAAGTTACCAAGGCGCATCGATCCACACTGCAACACCCTCGTTTTTATGATTTGTGCCACGCCGATTTGGATTAGCAGTGATGACCGCCGATCTGCTTCTGCTTAGTGTTAACGAAGATTCAGCTCGGGACGTTTAATGGTCCAATGACGACTAGGCCGTATTCGACTGCGAGCGGCTCATCGGTGCAGGCGCTGCTAAAACGAGACGGGCTGCTTAACAACGGCCATATTGGAAGACGATAAACGTGAAATCATTGATGACACTTCCGCAAATAGTCCTTGCCGCCGCCATTGCATTCCTGCTCGCGGTGACGTCGGCCGCCTCGGCCCGCCCCATCCACATCGTCGCCTTCGGGGATAGCTCCACTGCCGGCTATCTGGTGGCGCACCGCGACGCCTATCCGGCGCAGTTGCAAGTAGCATTGCGTAAAAAAGGCTACAACGTCGTAGTTAAAAATGCTGGCGTCAATGGCGACACCACCGATGGCGCGTTGCGACGTTTCGATCGTGCGATCGGCCACGACACCGATATCGCCATAGTTGAATTTGGCACGAACGATCTGCTTTTGGGCGTCCCCGCTGAGCGAATACACGCGAATTTGAATGAGATCGTGCGCAGCTTGCGCGTTCGTAGTATCGAGGTGCTAGTAATCGGGTTCGGGCCGCCCCGGGATTTTTCGGACGTCGCCCGTCGCCACGACGCACTCTACACGCAGTGGGAACTTTTGTCGGGAAAATATCGCGCGAGCGATGGCAATCACTTTAACGCACCGGGCTACGGCATTTTGGTCGCGCACATGCTGCCGGAGATCGAGACGCTGCTGAAGCGCGTCGTAGGCAGGACCGCGAAGCACTCATGATCGAGGCTATCCGCTGGCTGCGCCTTTGTAGGTTAGAGTTCTCGCACCCCATAAATTGACTATAAAAAATAAAATTGAATTTGGTCGGCCGTGAGCCGGCCCTTTTCGTGCTGCGGGTTCAAACAAGCGGTTGGTTGCTTCGCGACGGCAGTGCTGTTGGCAAGCTTGCTCGCTGGCTCTTTTGACCGAAATCCGATCTAGTATACGCCCGGCACCAAGCGGGCTGTCCGCGCCATGTAGACTTTGTATTCGGGAAAAACTTGAAATAGCACCTTTTCTTCGTTTTTCATCCGCTGAAGTTGGAATACGCATTGCAGCCCCAGCAGCATTAGCGCCCATGCCGACAGGTACTGCAGCGCAACTCCAACCATGGCGACGATCTCGCCAAGGTAAAGTGGGTGGCGAACGAAGGCATATGGTCCCCAAGTTACGAGTTCGCCGAGCCTCCGGCAAGATGCTGATTGAGCGGCCGAGTGCAAGCGCTGCGCAAATTGCGAAAACTGTGCCGCTGATAATCAAGAAAAGCGAGGCGAGGTAAAGCGCAGACGCGAGCTCTTGCAACGGCAGCAGCAACATGCCGACGCTGAGAAAGGTGCCGGCCAGAGCGGCACAGCGTGGATAGAACCCTGGTGCGGCTCCCTGCGGAACACGACGCAACGTAAACATCACGATTAAGACCGTGAAGAAAGCCAGCGTGGTAATATGGGAGACAGTGCTAAGGACAAGACCGACGGGAAGCACTGATGGGTCCGTGTGGATGAACAGCCTAACCAGCGCGATCTGGTGAGTTACCGAAGGCAGCATCTGCCCCGCGCAAAATACATACCAGGCGATAAGAGGCGCGGCGGCGAATAAATCGTAGAGCTTGGTTCGCCGAACCGCCTTGATGAGTTCCGTCACCGTAGCGATTGTCATTTGCGCTGTCCCAGTGCGATCAAGTCTGCAGCAATGTTTGGAACCGTATCATGCCCCAATTGGCGGGTCTGTGGCCGTGCCAAGGTCACTCTTTTTCTGTCATGCGGAGTACGCAATTGGCCTTTATCGGACGACGCCGCAAAATTTTGCGATGTAAATCCTTCGTAGGTCGAGTTCCTATCTCCTCACCACCCGCGTTTTTCGAAGTTTCATCGCTCGCTTATTCGCGCTGCCACCTCATCAAAGCGCGGGGAATGGATTTTGGATCTTTATTCGTAGAGTGATGGAATCAACGCGGCCTTTTCAACGCGCCGAGCCGCTGTCCCTTCTCAGCGGCAAACCGGCGTCGCACAGGACCGCATTGCATGCCCCCATGACCAAAACGGGCTTACATGTGTCAATGAAGACACCTGTCTGCAGCAATAAATCGTGCGTTTTGTGACCCCCATCACAGCACTGAAATAATCCCGAATTATTGTGTCCATTGTGGCGAGCAGTAGTGGAGGGATGACCATGCGGTCTCCGTCTGAGTTAGCAGCCGCCGTCCAAGAACCCACGTTGGACTTGTACTCGGCTCCCCCGCGCGAACCGCTCATTCGCCGAATTTGGCCTACAGCAATGATCGCTATTGGATTAGGCCTTACTGTGGCTTGGGCAGGTCTCCTGATGTACGGGATCACCAAATTAATAGTGCTTGCAATCTAAAGATGTAAAAAGGTCATGTCTGCGCGCGAAGCCGGCCGAACGAACCAACACCGCATTTCGTCTCGTCTGCTTTCGGTACAAAATCGGCCAATTAGTCGCTGCCGTAGTCCGCTGTTGGGTGTAGGGAAAGTTACGCGGAACTTTTGCTTTTGATTTATTGCAGGTACGAAACTTTATACAGATTTAACTCGGTGCGTCCTCCGAATTCGGAAATATTGATATTATTTATGGCACGAGGGTCAGAACATGCTCTTCGTCGCGCTCTTTTTATTGCGATTGCGATATGGTTCTACATCGCCGCGATATTCCAGAATCAGGGACATGTATGGGTTGATCAATCTTGCGCCAGCTTGCCGAGCTTTTGCGCATCGCCAAATAAAGTTGCCATCGGCTGTATTGCCATCTTCGTATTTTTCTTAATTGCAAGAACGATGAAGGAATAGAACGGCGATTTAATCCTGGATTTTAATCGCGCTCGTTCGCTTGCGGTATTTGGCGAATTATGTGTACTCGCAACTCCGGCCCACCGCCCAGCTATTTTCGCCTCCGGCTGAAACATATTCAAGATGCGAGACAGTATTGCGTCAGGAATCTGGGAGAGATCATGGCGGTTTTTCTTTTCGGCTCCGACACCTGATTGCCGGCTAGTTCAATTATTGCGGGTTGGTAAGGTCGTTTTTTTGTCCACTGTTGCTCGACGGTCATAGAGGCGACATCGGCAATACTTTACCGTGCTGTTCAAGCGGGCAGCGTCAGGGCGCGCTCTGTGCCGCGCCGTCACCGATCGCGCGGGAAGTCACATCTGCATGAGCAATAACATGACCATCGGACTCAGGTCCGCCCTTGCTGCCGCTGCCCCGGCGCCTGTGGCGGACTCGCGATTGGATCCAGCGCCTGATCCGCTTATTAGCCGAATTTGGCCACCAGCAATAATCGCTCTTGGATTAGGGCTCACCGTGGCCTGGGTATGTGTCTTGGGATACGGGGTCACAAAACTCATCGAAATGGCGCTATAGCCGGACCGGATCCGAAAACACCGACCGCGAATTGCAAATCCGAGCGTATGGATGCTGATAAAGGCTTCGTTCAAGTCGCCGAATCAGACCCCATAATTTATAAATGCTCGCTTGATGAGCCATTCGATTGTCGGTGCGGTTTGGTCAGGGGCGCGTCTTGCCGGCATTTCTTCGTCTCATTCGATTTGCAAAAGTCGTGGCGTTGGTTGCTGATGCATGGACTATCCTCTGCGCAGTTCTGATTGTTGGGTGGCAATTGGTTGTTTTTCTGAGAGAAGGGAGCTGGCCCGCCCTGCGGCTATCGTTCGTCTTCAACACGCTGATATACCCTCGTGACGAGGTCTATTCGACTGCAAGCATAGAAAAAATTGAAACAGACCATCTGAAAAACTTGGCTGAGGCATTGCTTCAAATTCCCGTCATCGTGCCCTTATTATTGGGTGCGACGTTAGTAACAGCGTTTTATTTGTGGCTTTCTCGTATCGAGAAAAGCTACTCCCAAAATTAAATCTACGATTTCGGACGTCCGCTATTGATATTTTTGTGGGCCTTTTATTTTGCCCTCGAACGCTAAGGAGTTCGGCATTGGTTGAACACCGATCCACTTGCCGTTTCAAATTTTTCGAGACAAAACGCTGGTGACTGCTGCGTCCCCGTAATGGAGAAGTCATATCCATTCCGGTTCAGAACGAGCGCATAGCGTCCCGCTGCCAGCGGTTGGTCGTTTTCGATGCGGGCTATAAGCATTTCGCGTTGGCCCGGAACTGGTGAAAGTTTAAGGTCAAGAGAAATGTTTCGAATGCGCCATGAGCCTTCGATATTCGTCGTCCGTGCCTTGCCATCTACGATCTTCGTTTGCCGCGCCATGCGCGCGATCACGCGTAAGGAAACTTTTGGCGCAGTGTTGAGCAGATCGCGCCGGAATAAAATGAAGGCGGGCTTGTCGTCTGAAATGGTGATGCTGCTGGGCTGATCGATTTCCGCCGAAAGCGCAATGCGCGGATCGGGGATACCAATCGGCAGGGGTTTCAATTCGGTGAGCTTGTCGTTGCTCAGTACATATATGCCAAATGAGGCTGGCAACGGAAACGGGACACTTGCAGCTCTGTCTGGCGGTGGGGCGGTATCGTTATCCGAACTACCATGCTTGACAGCCGTCTCGCCACTTTGGGACAGCTTGTTTGTGACTTCGGTCTGGGATGACATCTTGAGAGAAGGCCAGAGCATCGTGATTATCACGCTACCAATGATCGCCATTCCAAGGAGCGCAACTCCGATAAATTTATTTGTACTCCGCACGTGCCGCACGAATTGCTCCGAGAGCCGGGCAAACTGGGCATTGTCTGTCCTTTGAATTGCCGCTAGGCCCCCATAAAGCGGCGGCATCGGCTTCGGGGGCAATATCTGGATTGCGTCGCTCGACTTTACCTGAGCGATATCGCGCGGCTCTTCTTGTTCCCGATAGGCCTCGCTGGGCTCGTCATCTGTGCTGTTGGCCTCGATGCGAGCAACTGCGAGTTCGAACTCGTGAATCTGCCGAACAACGTCGGCAAGACCCATGGATGAATACCCGAAGAGAACATCTCGCTTCAGGTTAAAACGTGCCCGTTCATACACCAGCGCCCGCAATTGAGCAGAATTCTGCTGCGTCCTCTCGATGGCTTCCCGGAGAATTGAATAGTAATCAAGCGGTCTTGCCTGTGCCGGGACATTTCCGTTCCGTTCGTTTGAATTATCCAACACATCGTTATTTATGGTCGAATGCGTTACGTTGCTGTTGGCGGCAACGCCTGCAGCCGAGGCCACGAGCTGTTCCATATTTTTAAATCTGACGAGCCCGCCCGGCATCATCGCTTCAATCGAGTGATCCGGGAGCACCCGATACGGAATACCGCTGTAAACTCCATCAGACTCGAACGGCGTCATGAATGTGTGTCAACTCGATAACGATGGACGTAAATGCTAGCATTCTTCATAGATATGAGGAACGGGCCGCGAGGCCCGGCGACCGTCAGATTGCTTAATAGCGGGCATCCTCGGGAGATGTAGCGCCGCGCATGTGCGCTTTTGGCGGTGAGTTCAACCGATCGACGCAACATCTCTAATCTTGCCAGATGGGGAGGTAGGCGATCGGGGCGCATGCACGGACACATGGTTCACGCCGAAGCAGCGCGGCAGAGCTTTGGGAGCGCTGGAAGAGCGGTCAATGTGTTGCGGACATCGCAGAATGCGCGCTAATGGCCCAGAATGGACTTTAGCGAATCGCAAGATCGTCGGCTGGGCCTTTATTGCTCGTAACCTACGTCGTAGAATTGTCTGGGTCGCCTTGGAAATAGTCATTATGCCGATCGAGTTACAGTAGCGATGATGCCCCGCCATGTCGGCCGTCCCTGCCAAGACGTCCCGCTGAACGGATTTATCGTGTATCGTGGCTCCAGTAGTGTTTGATGACTGCGTCGCAACCATGACCACGGAATATTTTATAGAATTCATAGAATTGCTCGTGTGCATCTATGGCATCATCATTTGTGCCGAAATACTGGCAATTTTATTGAGGATCATTTGGCACCATCTGCGGAAATTGGGTGTGCAAGCCAATTCTCTTTATTTCCGTCTGGGAGTTGTCGGCGCTGGTATTACAGGTCTGTTTGCGTTCTTTAGCGGTGCAGTGATTGCCGCGCATTATTTTTCAACAATGCAATAAACGCGCGAGAAGCGGCCAAACAGCCGCGGGCCTTCACGGATCATCGAATGCGTGCTTCTGATCTGGACTGATCCGAGGAGGCATTATGGCCAGCGGCACGCAATAAAAACCCCGGGACATTGCCCGGGGTTTTGGCATTGGGGTGTTCGAGCGCGATGACGCAGATTACCAAAATCGATAGTTCACGCCGAACCGGATCATATTCGTTTTGAAACTCACGGTCGTGTCGATGCCACAGGTGGCGGCGCCACAGCCGGCGCTGCCGAGATCGGCATAAAGATATTCGAGCTTCGCCGACCATGGTCCGAGTATTGCATATTCGAGGCCCAGGCCGGCAGTCCAGCCGGCGCGGTCCGCGGTTGCGGTTCCGCCATTCGCCATCATCTGGACGTCGCCGAACGCTCCGCCTGCGGTGGCGTAGAACAGGGCCCGATCAAAAGCATAGCCGATGCGCCCACGCGCGGTGGCAAACCAGCTGGTCTGGATTCCGCAACTGGCGCTGCAAATGCCGACACCGATACTATTTAAATCCCTCATCCAGTTGCCGGCAACGTCACCTTCCACGCCGAAGACGAATGCGCCCGACTGCCCGTTAAAGCCGATCGTTCCGCCGAAAAGCCCGCCTGACGGACTGGTGGAGCCGGTGGTGACGCTGCTGTTCCAGTCGCTCGTGCCCCAACCGTAACCGGCGTTAAGACCGACATAGAACCCGCTCCAGCCAGGCGCCGCCTCGACGTAGGGCTCCCTGTAGCGGCCCGGCATATCCGCTGCGAAAGACGGCGACGCCATCAGCAAAGCCAACGCACATGCACCCATATTAAGAATGAAACGAGTCATCGTGTGATCTCCTAAATGTCACGGCCGGCCGGGCCGCTGTTGGCACCGGAAAGTTTGAACTGTGATCTTTACGCTACTGGGAATTTGAAGCTCGCGAAGCGAAGACGGCTTCTCGGACGCTACGCGGCACTGTTGTGGGATACGAAAGAGCTCAGCCCGGTCGCGTTCGGCTCATGGCTTTGCACGACAGGCATTGGCAAAAGAGAGGTCGTTTCATTGCGTAACGCTGCAAATGCACGCTGCTGCGCTGAAAAGCCCAATCGCTCACGCTGAAGTTCTTCCGTCAGCTCTTTTATCTTGAATTCCGCGGTTTCGCGCTCGCTTTTCCGTAGTGTCTCGAGAATTTCGACGCGCTTCGCCAATCTGGCGCGCGTTTCCTCGAGAGACTTGACCTGCGTGCCCTGTGCGGCCGCGGCAGTTTCGAGCGATTTGATCCGGGCCTCGAAGCTCGCTTTTTGCTGATTGAGCTCGCTGCGGTAGCGTTGTTTTTCGCTTGTGGTTACTGCGACAACCTTGAACGTGTCAGCGGACGCTGCAATCAATTCAGAATTCAGCGAGTCGATTTTTTCCATTGCTGAAGCAAGGGTTGTTTCGCGGTCATTGAATGCGGTCTCGATTGAAAGCAGTCGTTGAGAGACGTCACTGGACTCTGCGAGAGCCATTTCGAGCCGAACCCGCAAAGCCGTCTTTTCATCTTCCAGAAGCGCGGTTTGTTTCTTCGCCGCCTCAGCTTCGGCATCCTGCTGTGCTGTTTTGTCCAGCAGCTTTGCGATCGTCCCGCTCAGCCGATCGATTTCCTCGCATGCGACTTGCAACTCGTTCGCTTGCCGCTGCTGGAGATTGTATAAATCCGCGACCTGCGTGCAGCGAAGGTTTAATTCGGCGGACTGTTTTGCGATTGTGTCTTCAAGGGCGCTGATGTTGCGCTGCGGGGGAAGCGCAACCGCGGGCCAGGGTCTTGCATTGGCGTCAAATGTAGGCTCAGCGGGTTGCGCGCTGCGCCTGGCCGGCCGGCGGGTGAGCGGCAGGCTCGAGGGGTCGTGGAAATCGGCCATGTGCATTTTCATTGCAATATCCCGGTCGCAAGGGGGCGACCGCGTATCCTCCGCGCCGTCGAATCACAGGCGTTAACGGCCGCTTAACCATGGTACAAACCGCTTAACCGGCTCTTAATGGCGCAGGTGGCGCGGCAAAAATGGGCCAAACCAGGTGCCGCTGCTTCCGGCGCCACAAAAAACTCGGCCGCCTGTGCGGCGGCCGAACTTCAAAAAATGATCTAGCGGTTGCGGCTTCTGCTCAGTTGCAGACCCGCCAGCATCGGTAGGGGTTGCAGACGCGGTGCGTCCCGCGGCCGCCACAGGGTGCCGGCGCAACCACCACTGGTCCTGGTGCAACCACCACCGGAGCTCCACCGTAATAAGCTCCGCCATAGTATCCATTGCGACGGCACCCGCCGTAGGGACCACGATGCCAGCCGACGCCACAGCCGCCGGCCACAGGGATGGTTATCCCAGATTGCAATCGATCAAATGGTGCAGCCGGCATAGCCTGGACGCTGGCCATGCCCGCAAGGGTGATTCCAAGAATTAATGCGAGGGAAGAAAGCCTGATCATTTTTTCCTCCTGTGGTTTGCTGAATATTATTATGTCGCGCCCTTGAAAGTATTCTATCAGGTGCCGCGAAATCGAACATCCGATTAGGTACAGAATCGACGTAAATATCCGCCGGCCCGCGCCCCGGCGTTCAAATCCTGGTGGCACGTCCGCTGCTAGGATTTAACGGCCCCGTGCGCTCACGTCGCAGCCCCTCGGGAAGACCCTCATCATAGGTAAAATAGCTGGGGTAAGCGGCCTGGGCGTAGGCCGGTGAACCAAACGCAACAACCGTGACTTCAGGCGCCTTGTTGGTTTGCATGAACTCCATACACAGACCAATCACGACATAGAAAAAGAAAATGAGTGGACCGGCCACCAGGCAGACTGCAGAAAAGTTAAAAAAGCCATCGCCGACAATCGCGGGCGCAAGGCTCGATAGCACGAGACCCCCGGCTCCGAGCAACGTTACTATTGCCGCGAAGATTGGAATGAACATGGCAGAATTGACTCCGTAGCTTTGTACTGGATAGCCATCGTGGCCGCCATGGTCTTTGACTTTAGTCAATAGCACGTGGAAGTTTGTTCCAAATCCTTCTGCAGGCCTGGTCTCCAAGGGATCGCCTCCGGATATTGTTGTCGTGCGCGATAGCAGCAGCGCAAACAGCCCTATACTCTGCCTTACACGCGACTCGCTTGGGACACGGGACGGGCACAGGGGGTTTATGGGAAGTATTGAAAGCACAACGAATTAAGTAGATGTTGCCATCTGTGAATGTCATTTTGATCTTGAGACTTGGCTATCTCCGCCAGGAATACCTCGCCAGGCAGGACGTGTATTTGGGCAGCTGTCTGTTTGGATCATATCGCGGGGAACTCTCGGCTGAGGTTTCTGGAGGACCTGTCCAATGCCGTTCAATCTGGCAACTGTGGACTGGGTTTATGTCGCGATCCTCGCGGTACTCGTATTTATTTCTACGTTCTTAGGCAGTCTATTGTCCTTCAAGCATTCCGGCAGGGCCGCTGTATTGTCGGCTTTGATCTTTGCGGGACTGTTTGTGTTCTGGACGTATTATCCCCACCGCATACCGGGACCGCGAACGCTGACAACTCAAAAAGCTGCGGAAACACCGGCCAGCTCGGCTCCGACCGCAGAACCAGCTAAACCTGCCACGCCCGTTGCTCCACGCAATCCCGTCAGGGATATTACTCCGCCCACAAGTCCTGCGCGCTAGCGTTTGCCGCAGGACGCTACCTATGGCTGACGCGAGTCAGAGTTTTTAACGGTGTGTCTTGTTGCGAGATAAGCCCGCTTCAGTGAGTTTGATAAGCCAATGCCCGCGTCGAATAGAGTGTTGTTGGGATGCTCGCGGCAGTAACTGAACATCCAATTCATCCAATCAATAGATTTGGTGCCTTGCGTGAAGTCGCTATCAATCGAAAGATCGAAAAGATTTTGCGCCGAAAAAAATCCCTGGAGCCAGCCGATAACGGCCATGTAGATGGCCCCACGTTGGGGATGGAGATAATCCAGCCTGATCACGTTTTGCTCAGGGTCATAATTGAGCTTCTGCAAATCAAGAATATCCGAACAATTGCTGCGTTCGGGCCCGATAACCACAGGGTCACGCTTCTGTTGGGCGTTGCCCTTAACAGGGTGAGTACAAAGTGCAATGAGCGCAATCGTAAAGGCCAGCCTTCGCATGATCGCCCGTCCCCTCTGGGCAAATGTCTGCCACCTGACAGATTAGAGATGGTGCGGGCAGGGGCTGTGATGGCCATCACAAAAACTCCGTTTTCCATCCCTCCCGGACCCATAAATCGCGCGAGAAAAGCTCATAAATGGGGAGAATCCCTAGGTGCGCATATAAGGTAAGTTTCAGATATTCACCGAGGTTTTCGCATGCCGGCCACAGCGCAAGAATTGTCTTTCACCTATTTCCCTGAAAACTATCGCTGGTCGCACGGGCTTCTGATCGGCCTGAACATGGCGCCGTGGGGTGGCGCGGAAATTGGCGAGGTCAACCGCATCGGGCTTCGGCTCAAACCATGCGTCGGCGATGACGATGCATGGTTTCGGGAATGGGCGCGCGAGGCGCGGACGGTCGAAGAGCGCGGCCGCGAACTCATTGCCGACGGGCGCGCAAAAAGCGGCGCGCAATATCTGCAAAGGGCCAGCACGTACTATCATGTTGGCGAGCGTTTCCTGCAGCCGAAAAGCGCGGATGGCCTTGACGCCTACAAGCGTGGCGTTGATTGCCTGCGCGATGCCGCCAGATACATCAAGCGGCCGCGTTTGGAACACGTCGAAATCCCGTATGGCGCGGGCAGCCTGCCGGCAATTTATGTGCACGCCGAGCCGGCAAACCGCGGCGGCAAGGTGCCGGCCATGGTGTTCTTTGACGGGCTCGATATCACCAAGGAAATTCAGTACTTCAAAGGTGTGGCCGACCTCGCCGCGCGCGGCATTGCCTGCCTGATCGTGGATGGTCCGGGGAATGGCGAAAGCATCCGCTTTCGAAACTTCTATCTGCGTCCTGATACAGAGCACTACGCGACGCCGGCTTTTGATTATCTCGCCTCGCGTCCTGACGTTGATCCGAAGCGCATTGGCGTCATGGCGATCAGTCTGGGCGGTTACTACGCGCCACGCGCGGCCGCCTTCGAACAACGCTACGCTTGTTGTCTCGCCTGGGGCGCACAGTGGGATTACCAGAAAATCTGGCTGGACCGCTTTGAACGATTGGCACGTTCCGATACGCCGTCACTATCGGTTGCTTCTCAACACATCCTGTGGGTTCTCAATGCCTCATCGCAGGACGATGCGATCAAGCGTCTGGCGCCATTCAAGCTCGATGGTGTGGTGCAGAAAATCACCTGCCCGTTTCTGATGCTGCACGGAGAGGGCGATGAGCAGATCCCGCTCGACGAAGCGCGGAAATGCTTCGACGCGGTAGGCTCAAAAAACAAAACCTTCAAGCTCTTCACCCGCGACGAGGGCGGCTATCACCACTGCCAGATCGATAACCAGAGCATCTGCTCGGCCTACATGTGGGACTGGCTCGAGCAGGTGCTGGAGCCGGCGCGATAGGCCACGCCGGCGTACACGCTTGAGCGAGCATGGCGCCAAATAGTCTGTACGGAAAAAGATCGTGTCAGCACTGATTTCAATACGAGTGGCGAGCGCTCTCGCATCACAGGTTAGCCATTCGCGAACTAGATTGCGCCAAATCGTATCGTAATTTGAAGCAAAAATGTAATCTGGAATAAAAACAGACACGGCACACTTCGGATGCTTCGCCCATCACAACGTCGCTGTCGCGATAATGAAGATTACAGCAGTCAATTGGTGCTGCAGAGTTTTTCGCTGCAGAAAATTTATGGTAAATGAATCGTATTTTGGTGATGGCCCGTTTTCTTTCTAACTTAACTGATTTTTTTGTTGTTGGAGTCATCGTGCGATACCAATCAAGAAATGAATTGGAATCGCTATTGGGCACGCTGGTCAAGAACGATCGCGGGTTCCAAGTGGATTTGATTCTTGGCTACTCGAGTGCCCAGTTCGCGTGTTGTGCGGCTTCTGCGAGCTGCAGGCCGTCCCGTATTCGAATTCGCAAGCGCATACCGTGTGACGAGTTTTACGTTTTTGGCGTGGATCGCAGCGATCGAATCGTACAGGTTCGCAAACAATTACGGTGGTTCGCGCCTCGATGCGCATGACGCCACGGTAAAATCCGACAACATCGATCAGGCAGTGCCATCATTACGCTTGGATCAGGCGAAGCAGGGTCCTCCAGCCCACCAATCAAAAGCGGAAACTCATTCAGATCGACATGCCGAGGTTGGAGGTCCGATACCAGATAAGTCGGACGCGATCGATCCAGATCACGACATCGATCTCCAATTGAAAGCGGTCGGTTCGTCCACTGCTCCGCAAATCATCGCAACATCCCTTACTGTGAACGCGGTGGCCAAAGAAGCGCTTGTCGATGCAATCGTGGTTAGTAATTTCCCGGACTTAGGGTCCGGTGCCAAAGTCGATAGCGTCGACACTGCGGGTCGACTGGCAAATCAAATTGCAGTCGTACAAGCCACCGGCACACCTACGCCGCCGCCCGATACAACGCCGCCGACGGTGCCGTCGGTGGCGACGTCAGGCAACGGGATCGATGCCGGCGGCAACGGCGATCTCAATGTCGGCCATGTCGTCACGCTGACGGTGGCCATGAGCGAGGTGGTGACGGTTGCGGGTGGGGTGCCGACGCTGTCGCTCAACAATGGCGGGACTGCGAAACTACACCAGCGGCTCCAATAGCAATGTGCTGACCTTCAGCTACACGGTCGGCGCCGGCGAGGACACCAGCGACCTTGCGGTGGCGTCGTTTAACCTGAATGGAGCAACGGTCCAGGACGCTGCGGCCAACAATGCCGACTTCTCCGGCGTCGTAACTAACCCGCCCGGCATCCTGCAGATCGATACGACCGCGCCGACGGTGCCATCGGTGGCGACGTCGGGGAGCGGGATCGATGCCGGCGGCAACGGCGATCTCAATGTCGGCCATGTCGTCACGCTGACGGTTGTCATGAGCGAGGTGGTGACGGTTGCGGGTGGGGTGCCGACGCTGTCGCTCAACAATGGCGGGACCGCAAACTACACCAGCGGCTCCAATAGCAACGTGCTGACCTTCAGCTACACGGTCGGCGCCGGCGAGGACACCAGCGACCTTGCGGTGGCGTCGTTTAACCTGAATGGAGCAACGGTCCAGGACGCTGCGGCCAACAATGCCGACTTCTCCGGCGTCGTGACTAACCCGCCCGGCATCCTGCAGATCGATACGACCGCGCCGACGGTGCCATCGGTGGCGACGTCGGGCAGCGGGATCGATGCCGGCGGCAACGGCGATCTCAATGTCGGCCATGTCGTCATGCTGACGGTTGCCATGAGCGAGGTGGTGACGGTTGCGGGTGGGGTGCCGACGCTGTCGCTCAACAATGGCGGGACTGCAAACTACACCAGCGGCTCCAATAGCAATGTGCTGACCTTCAGCTACACGGTCGGCGCCGGCGAGGACACCAGCGACCTTGCGGTGGCGTCGTTTAACCTGAATGGAGCAACGGTCCAGGACGCTGCGGCCAACAATGCCGACTTCTCCGGCGTCGTAACTAACCCGCCCGGCATCCTGCAGATCGATACGACCGCGCCGACGGTGCCATCGGTGGCGACGTCGGGCAGCGGGATCGATGCCGGCGGCAACGGCGATCTCAATGTCGGCCATGTTGTCATGCTGACGGTTGCCATGAGCGAGGTGGTGACGGTTGCGGGTGGGGTGCCCACGCTGTCGCTCAACAATGGCGAGACCGCAAACTACACCAGCGGCTCCAATAGCAACGTGCTGACCTTCAGCTACACGGTCGGCGCCGGCGAGGACACCAGCGACCTTGCGGTGACGTCGTTTAACCTGAATGGGGCAACGGTCCAGGACGCTGCGGCCAACAGTGCCGACTTCTCCGGCATCGTAACTAACCCGCCTGGCATCCTGCAGATCGATACAACCGCGCCATCAGCACCAATCAATAGCAACATAACCTTAGGCGGCAGCGGCGGAAATCATTGGGTACTCACCGGGACAGCTGAGGCAAACAGCACCGTTACCGTATTCGATGCCGGTATCCAACTCGCCAGCGTTACCGCTTCGGGTTCCGGGGCGTGGAGTTACACGACCACCGGTTTGGTGACGAATTTCGGGGTCCATACTTTTACAACAACAGCGTCTGATCCGGCCGGGAATACCAGCCCATCATCGGCGGCATGGATTGAGGGATCATCTGGAAGCGACATATTTTCATTCAGTTCTGAGGCACAGTTGACTGCGCCGAGTGTAATCAGCGGCAATGGTGGCGCCGATACGATATCGATGAGTGCGCCGGTTATACTAAACAGTGGTGACTTTACCGGTGTTAACGGAGTTCAGTCCTTAAAGCTGACCGGTGCGAGTGCCGTTTCACTCGGTGCAGACGCCGCAACCGCCGGCATTGTGAATGTGGTCACAGGGAACGGCGCGACCACTATCACGGACTCCAATGGCGTCCCGCTCAATGTCGACGCCACCGCCCTGGCAGACAACACGGCGTTGAACTTGTCGGGGATGGCAGGCTTCACGGTGACGGGGCTGCAGGGCGATCTCACGGCCACCGGTGTCAGCGGTGCTTTGAATGTGACAGCGGCCGCGGTTGCTTCGGGGCTGTCGATTGCAACCGGCAGTGGCTCGAACACGATCACGGCGAGCGCATTGACGACGGGGCAGGGGCTGAGCCTGACCGGCAGCAGCGCAGCGACCGTGACGCTCAATGCC
Organism: uncultured Alphaproteobacteria bacterium; assembly: GCA_963815055.1. Taxonomy (GTDB): domain Bacteria; phylum Pseudomonadota; class Alphaproteobacteria; order Rhizobiales; family Xanthobacteraceae; genus Pseudolabrys. Next base: position 246,601 of record CAWFEU010000009.1, read on the forward strand.
GGGGCATCGACCGGGAACCTGGCGGCTGGCGCTTACGCGGGCAATCTGACGGTGACGGGCGGCTCTGGCGCCAATACGATCACGGTGGGAAACGGCACTAATACAATCACCGGTGGCGGCGGTGCCGACGTGCTGACCGGCGGCACCGGCAGCGACACCTTCAACTTCAGTTCAGCAGCCAACCTGGGCGCCGCTGCAACTATCGCAGGCGGGGCAGGTAGCGACACCATTGCGATGACGGCGGCGGCCACGCTGACCGACGCCAGCTTCCTGCATGCAGCAAGTATCGAGACGCTGGGGTTGACCGGCGCAAGCACCATCACGCTCGGCGCTAACGCGGCCAGCGCCGGCATTGTGAATGTGCTCACGGGGAGCGGTGCGACCAGCATCACAGACTCTAATGGCATCACGCTTGATATCGATGCGACAGCCCTCGCCAACAATACGGTGTTGACGCTTGTTGGGTCTGCGGCCGAGGTGGTGAGCGGGCTGATCGGGAATATCACGGCAAGTTCGCTGACCGGCGCCCTGACGGTGACCACGGGGGACGCGACCGACAACACCATCGCGATCACGACTGGTTCGGCGGCCACATCGATCACCGACAGCTTCAATACTGACGTCGTGACGGTGACTGCCACCGCCTTGGCGCAGAACACGGGACTGACGCTGACAGGATCTGCCGCCGAGGTGGTGACCGGACTGGTCGGGGACATCAACGCCGGTTCGCTGACCGGTGCGCTTACCGTGACGACGGGCAATGCTGCCGATAACGGTATCTCGATCACCACCGGCTCGGCGGCAACATCGATCACCGCCAGCGGCGCCGGCGACATCGTGACGGTCGATGCCAGCGCCCTGGCGCAGAACACAAGCCTGACGCTGACAGGATCTGCCGCCGAGGTGGTGAGCGGGCTGGTCGGGGATATTGCGGCCGGTTCTCTGACCGGTGCTCTTACAGTGACCACAGCTGATGCCGCCGACAATGGCATCTCGATCACCACCGGCTCGGCAGCCACATCGATCACCGATAACTTCAATACTGACACAGTGACAGTGACTGCGACCGCCTTGGCGCAGAATACGGCGCTGACGCTTGTTGGGTCTGCGACGGAGGTGGTGAGCGGACTGGTCGGGGACATCAACGCCGGTTCGCTGACCGGTGCGCTTACCGTGACGACGGGCAATGCTGCCGATAACGGTATCTCGGTCACGACCGGCTCGGCAGCCACTTCGATCTCCGCCAGTGGTGGCAGCGATGTCGTGACGGTGACTGCCACCGCCCTGACGCAGAATACGGGACTGACGCTGGCAGGATCTGCCGCCGAGGTGGTGAGCGGACTGGTCGGGGACATCAACGCCGGTTCTCTGACCGGTGCACTCACCGTAACTACGGGTGATGCCGCCGATAACGGCGTCAGCATTACAACTGGCTCGGCGGCAACCTCGATCACGGCAAGCGGCGCCGGCGACACGGTGACGGTCAACGCCACGACGCTGGCCAACAATACGGCACTGACGCTTGTCGGGTCTGCGGCCGAGGTGGTGAGCGGACTGATCGGGAATATCACAGCAAGTTCGCTGACCGGTGCCCTGACGGTGACCACGGGGGACGCGACCGACAACTCCATCGCGATCACGACCGGCTCGGCAGCCACCTCGATCGCCGCCAGTGGTGGCAGCGATGTTGTGACAGTGGCGGCGGCAACGCTGGCGCAAAACACAGTGCTGACGCTGACAGGGTCTGCGGCCGAGGTGGTCACCGGACTGGTTGGAGACATCAATGCCAGCTCGTCGACCGGTGCGATGACGGTGACAACCGGTGATGCCGCTGACAACGGCATATCGATTACGACGGGATCGGCGGCAACCTCGATCACGGCGAGCGGTGCCGGCGACACGGTAACAGTCGACGCGACAACCCTCGCCAATAATACGGTTTTGACGCTCGTTGGGTCTGCGGCCGAGGTGGTGAGCGGGCTGATCGGGAATATCACGGCAAGTTCGCTGGCCGGCGCCCTGACGGTGACCACGGGAGACGCGACCGACAACACCATCGCGATCACGACTGGTTCGGCGGCCACATCGATCACCGACAGCTTCAATACTGACGTCGTGACGGTGACCGCCACCGCCTTGGCGCAGAACACGGGACTGACGCTGACAGGATCTGCCGCCGAGGTGGTGACCGGACTGGTCGGGGACATCAACGCCGGTTCGCTGACCGGTGCGCTTACCGTGACGACGGGCAATGCTGCCGATAACGGTATCTCGATCACCACCGGCTCGGCGGCAACATCGATCACCGCCAGCGGCGCCAGCGACATCGTGACGGTCGATGCCAGCGCCCTGGCGCAGAACACAAGCCTGACGCTGACAGGATCTGCCGCCGAGGTGGTGAGCGGGCTGGTCGGCGATATTGCCGCCGGTTCACTGACCGGTGCCCTTACAGTGACCACAGCTGATGCCGCCGACAATGGCATCTCGATCACCACCGGCTCGGCAGCCACATCGATTACCGATAACTTCAATACTGACACAGTGACAGTGACTGCGACCGCCTTGGCGCAGAATACCGCGCTGACGCTTGTTGGGTCTGCGACGGAGGTGGTGAGCGGACTGGTCGGGAACATCAATGCCAGCTCACTGACCGGCGCACTGACGGTAACCACGGGCAATGCCGCCGATAACGGTATCTCGATCACGACCGGCTCGGCAGCCACCTCGATCGCCGCCAGTGGTGGCAGCGATGTTGTGACAGTGGCGGCGGCAACGCTGGCGCAAAACACAGTGCTGACGCTGACAGGGTCTGCGGCCGAGGTGGTCACCGGACTGGTTGGAGACATCAATGCCAGCTCGTCGACCGGTGCGATGACGGTGACAACCGGTGATGCCGCTGACAACGGCATATCGATTACGACGGGATCGGCGGCAACCTCGATCACGGCGAGCGGTGCCGGCGACACGGTAACAGTCGACGCGACAACCCTCGCCAATAATACGGTTTTGACGCTCGTTGGGTCTGCGGCCGAGGTGGTGAGCGGGCTGATCGGGAATATCACGGCAAGTTCGCTGGCCGGCGCACTGACGGTGACCACGGGAGACGCGACCGACAACACCATCGCGATCACGACTGGTTCGGCGGCGACCTCGATCACCGACAACTTTAATACCGACGTCGTGACGGTGACTGCGACGGCATTGGCAGACAACACGGCGTTGAACTTGTCGGGGATGGCAGGCTTCACGGTGACGGGGCTGCAGGGCGATCTCACGGCCACCGGTGTCAGCGGTGCTTTGAATGTGACAGCGGCCGCGGTTGCTTCGGGGCTGTCGATTGCAACCGGCAGTGGCTCGAACACGATCACGGCGAGCGCATTGACGACGGGGCAGGGGCTGAGCCTGACCGGCAGCAGCGCAGCGACCGTGACGCTCAATGCCGGGGCATCGACCGGGAACCTGGCGGCTGGCGCTTACGCGGGCAATCTGACGGTGACGGGCGGCTCTGGCGCCAATACGATCACGGTGGGAAACGGCACTAATACAATCACCGGTGGCGGCGGTGCCGACGTGCTGACCGGCGGCACCGGCAGCGACACCTTCAACTTCAGTTCAGCAGCCAACCTGGGCGCCGCTGCAACTATCGCAGGCGGGGCAGGTAGCGACACCATTGCGATGACGGCGGCGGCCACGCTGACCGACGCCAGCTTCCTGCATGCAGCAAGTATCGAGACGCTGGGGTTGACCGGCGCAAGCACCATCACGCTCGGCGCTAACGCGGCCAGCGCCGGCATTGTGAATGTGCTCACGGGGAGCGGTGCGACCAGCATCACAGACTCTAATGGCATCACGCTTGATATCGATGCGACAGCCCTCGCCAACAATACGGTGTTGACGCTTGTTGGGTCTGCGGCCGAGGTGGTGAGCGGGCTGATCGGGAATATCACGGCAAGTTCGCTGACCGGCGCCCTGACGGTGACCACGGGAGACGCGACCGACAACACCATCGCGATCACGACTGGTTCGGCGGCCACATCGATCACCGACAGCTTCAATACTGACGTCGTGACGGTGACTGCCACCGCCTTGGCGCAGAACACGGGACTGACGCTGACAGGATCTGCCGCCGAGGTGGTGACCGGACTGGTCGGGGACATCAACGCCGGTTCGCTGACCGGTGCGCTTACCGTGACGACGGGCAATGCTGCCGATAACGGTATCTCGATCACCACCGGCTCGGCGGCAACATCGATCACCGCCAGCGGCGCCAGCGACATCGTGACGGTCGATGCCAGCGCCCTGGCGCAGAACACAAGCCTGACGCTGACAGGATCTGCCGCCGAGGTGGTGAGCGGGCTGGTCGGGGATATTGCGGCCGGTTCTCTGACCGGTGCTCTTACAGTGACCACAGCTGATGCCGCCGACAATGGCATCTCGATCACCACCGGCTCGGCAGCCACATCGATCACCGCCAGTGGTGCCAGCGACATCGTGACGGTCAATGCCACAGCGATCACCGCAAATACGCTGACGCTGTCTGGTTCGGCGGCTGCGATAGTAACTTTGGGGACCGGCGCAAATCTGGCGGCCGGCACTGACACGGGCAATCTCACAGTCACCGGCGGCAGCGGAGCCAATACAATTACGGCAGGCAGCGGCAACAACACAATCACCGGGGGAGGCGGCGCGGACACGTTGACTGGCGGCGCCGGCGCCGATCGCTTTGTCTTTAACGCGACGTCGGACTCGACAGTGGCGAGTCACGACACAATTAACAGTTTCGTCCACGACTTGGATGTCATCGATACATCGACGATTGCTGGCATTACTGCGGTTCAGGGTCTGATTGCCGGCGCTACCCAGGTCGCCGCACACAGCATTGCGTGGATCCAAAGTGGCGGGGATACCATCGTGTACGCCAATAGTACTGGCAGCGCGGAGAACCAGGCAGCGGCGGACTTGGCGATCACGCTGCACTCGATCACGGCAAGCGTGCTCGCGGCGAATGATTTCATTCATAACTAGAATTCGGAGCTTTTGATATGAAGTTCTCCACTGCAGACATGACCATTCTGCGTATCCGCTGCGAAAAATGCGGACAGCATTCGGAAAAGCTCGTCCTATTGCTGGTCGGACGGGATGCCATCCCGTGCTCTCACTGCGGGTGTAGAATTAATCTCGCAACCCCGACAAACAAACTTTTAATTTCCGAGACGGCAGCGAGTTGTGCTCGCTTGGGCGAGGCCTTGTTGAAAGTGATCCAGTCAACCAATGGAGATATTGTCATGGACGTTGATAGTCGGAATGCAAGTATCAAAAAGCGCTCTCTAATCGATCGGCGATCTGGAGATGATCGTCGCTCCGGAACCGGCGCGCGATCAGACGAGGAAATGCGCTTGCAGGATGAGCGCCGCTCTGCGGCCAATCGCCGTTCAGATAGGGATCGGCGCGTTGGTAAAGAGAAGAGTTGATCGTCACTAAATTGACGGCCCATTAGGCCGCCTTGTCTGGGCAGCCATTTCTCTTCAAGGCTGTGGCCGAGCTATGGCTGACGCGCTTCGGAATTATTCGCGGTGCGTCTTGATTCCTTACAAGCGCGAGGAGGGCGGCTATCGCCACTGCCAGATCGACAATCAGAGCACCTGCTCGGCCTTTATGTGGGACTGGCTCGAGCAGGTGCTGGAGCCGGCGAGTTAACGCCCACTGGCGCTCGTTGAGAATCGCTACTGGTCGATATGAATATTGTTGTTGCGGACGACTTCACCCCAACGCGCAACCTCGCTCTTCATCAGCGTTCGGGCCGCCGCGACGGATTGCTCATTCTTCGGATAGGGCTCAACATCTGTTGCAGCCCAGATCTTCAGGAGAGCTGGATCGGCAACAACGTCCTGGATGGCCGCGTTGAGCTTGTTGATCACAGCTTCAGGCGTTGCGCTCGGCGCGAACAAAGCCTGCCAGAACTGAATTTCCAGTTTAGGCCCGAACAGACTGACAAAGCTTTCGGCGTTGGGAAGCTTGGGTGATTTTTCTTTCGCGGTTATGCCATAGGCGATCATCTGCCCGGCCGTGACCTGCGGTTCCACGGACTGTGGCGTCGCAAAGAAAAGGTCAACGTGGTCACCAAGGATATCCTGCAAAGCGGGAGCCGCGCCCCGGTACGGAATTTGATCGACCTGTACCTTGGCTTCCTGAGCCAGCAATGTCGTGGCCAGATGGCCGGTGGCGCCGTATCCCGGGATCGCGGCTTTCAATGTGCTCTTCTTCATCAATGCAAGCAGCTCGGGGAGAGTCTTTGCCGGAAGCGTCTTGCGTCCGATCAGCACGAGTGGGTTGCGATTGATAAATATGACGGGGGTCAGGTCTTTCTCCGTATCGAACGGAAGTTTCTTGTACAGCGTCACGTTTGCCGAAATCTGCAGGTTGTGCAGCAGCAGCGTGTAGCCGTCCGGTGCCGCTTGCACGACCTTGTGTGTCGCGATGATGGTGCCGCCACCGCTGACGTTTTCGACGATGAAATTCTGCTTGAGTTTGTTTGTCAGCGCGCTCGCGATCTGGCGCGCAGCCTGGTCAGTCGGGCCACCGGCCGGGTAGGGCACGATGATGGTAACCGGGCGGCTCGGATAGTCATCCGCGCGCAGTTGAGCAGTCGTCGCGAAAAGACCTACAACGGTCAGTGCAATTGCGATGCAGCGCCTCATCACGTTCTCCTCCCAGGTTATGGATTTTCTTCCAGCCTACGCCGCCGGGATAACGGGCAACAAGAGGTACGGCTGCCTGTCGGCGGCGAAATGCAAGGTGTTCCGGGTGTTGAAGATGGCCGGCGGCCGGTCGTCGGTGTCGATATGGAGGAACGGCCCCACACCTTTCATGGGATAGGGAGCATTCGGGAGGGCGATATCCTTTCCGTCGACCTCATAATCCTTGCCGCTCACGGTAAGTGCGAGCCGGTAGCCGGGCGGCACGACGATACTGGTCGGCCAGATTTCAACATCGACTTCGACCGGCTCACCGGGTGTCAGCGACCACTCCTCATCGTGGGAATGCCAGGGCCGGTAGGGCAGCGACAACTTCGGGTCGAGCTTGCGATGTGAGGCACGCAGCCAGCCTAAGCCCACGGGCACGCGTGGATCGTTGGAGCCGATGAACGTGACTTCCTTGCCGGCGGCATCGAAAACGCGGAGCGCCAGGAACAGGTCGGCGTCTGTGGTCTCGGACGATATCCAGAGCTTGGCGGCAACGGGACCAGTAATCTCGAGGTTCCTGGCCAGCGGTGGCGTGCTGAAAGTCAGCCCGTGGCCCGTCGTTTCGTATTTGAGCGTGACGGCAGCTGTTGGCGCTTCGGTCGCCAGGGCAAGCCCGTCCGGACGCAGGTAGTATTTTGTCCATTTCGTGCGCGCGAGTGGCCACTCGTTTTCCGCGCGCAATTCAAATTTCTCACCCGGATGCCGGATATTGAGGGACACGCGCGGCTGCTTGCTCCATCCCGTGTCTTCGCCCTTGAGGAAATGTCCAAAGAAACGTTTCTGGAGCGTCTCGCCGTAGCGGCTGTAGAAATGCGTGAAATGGGTATCGCCGTGGACCTCGAGCCATTTCTGGCTGGAGCCCGCGCGCAGATGGCCTTCAAAATTTCCGCGCGTATGGAGTCCCATGCCGCCCCAGTTCCCCGCCGACAGCAGGGGAGCCTCGATCTGTTCAAAATGGGCGGTTCGCGCCAAGTAATAATCGTCGTGCAGCCGGCGGCGCTTGGCTTCGCCGGGCGTGTCGGCGCAATTCCGGGCGAGCTCTTCTTTCGGTAGCGTTTCTGGCCCGGCAACCAGCTCGCCCGTCACAATGTTCTTCGCGCCGCGCGTGCCAACGCCATGCTGGACGCTCGCCACCTGGCGCGGGTGCCAGCTGTTGAGGAAATCGGACAGGATGCCGCCATGGCGGCAAAGTTCACGGTAGTAGTCGGACGAGCCTTCCCAGATGCACATCGCGGCAAGGTGCGCGGGCTTCAGGGCGCCGACCTGCCACTGGTTCATCGCGTAATAGGAAATTCCATTGATACCGACCTTGCCGTTGCTCCAGCCTTGCGTGCCGGCCCACTCGACGCATTGGTAAAGGTCCTGCGCCTCGCGCGCCGACCACACGTCGAGATAACCAGGAGAACGACCTGCGCCGCGCGAATCGATGCGCAGGCAAGCATATCCGTCCGGCACCCATTTCTCCGGATCAACAAGTTCCCAGTTCTGGTATTTGCTGCTCGAGCCCTGCAGAACTTCCGGAGCGGCTTTGGTCAGCCTGGCCCAATTGCCCTTGTAGCCTTCCTGGAAGGAAAGCCCCTTGGCATAGGGGCCGTAACTTAAAATGACCGGAAATGGTCCACCGCCCGGCGGCCGGAAGAGGTCGGCACGGAGGACGACGCCATCATCCATCGGGATCGGCACGTCCCAATCGATCTGCATGCCGTCGCGAATTTCGCTTTTTTCTGCGCTCATGAAATTCCCGCGCTGATCAATTCGCTAAATTTGTGCGGGGGCGCCTTGCGGCCGGTGCCGCTTCACGGCATCGGGGTTGGTTGAATCCACACCCATATATATTCCGCGCTCCCATTGTCGCTTGAGCGGATCAGCGACCTTGAGAGACATTCTGCCGATCTTCTCGATTTCGATTTCCACGTTTTCGCCATCCTGCAATGCGCCGAGCCCTTCGTGATTGGTGCCACAGGCAATCAGATCACCTGAGTTCATCGTCATGACCGTGGTCGCAAATTCGATCAATTCCGGCACGCGGTGCTCCATATCGTCGGTATTGTAGTTATGGCGGAGCTGGCCGTTGTTCCAGAATCGCACGATCAGATTGTTGGGATCTTCGATTTCGTCAGCCGTTGTGATGCAAGGGCCAATCGGCGCGAAAGTGTCAAAAGACTTTCCGAGCCAGCTCGTGAGCGGGCTCGCCGGCCAGGTTCGTCGGCCTTGTTCGCGCGCCGAAACGTCAATCATTGCCGTATAGCCGAACACGGCGTCTTTCCAGTTCTTGGCCTTGACCATTTTTGCCGGCCCTTTGATGACGAGGGCCAGCTCGGCTTCGTGCATGAACATCCAGGGCACGGTGAATTCGGGCAGCATGATGGTGTCGCCAGGTCCGATCACGGCGTCGGGATTCTTCATGAACATGTTGAGCGGACGGGGTTCACGCTGAGCGTGCTCCCAGTAGTTGGCGATGCAGGCGAGAATTTTCCCTGGACGCGGCAAGGGTGGGTGCAGACGCACCTGGGGAAGCGGCAATGCCGTGCCTTCACGCGCCAACTTTTCAAGCCCAGGGCGTAAGGCCTCGAATTCATCAATGATGCCCTGCATCGTCAGTTGCGGCGTGTAGCTTTTGTTCACGGCTGCCGAGATATCGACCACGCCGTGGTCTGTAAGAATGCCCGGGCAGATTTCGGCGTTTGGCGCGGCTTGGAACAATACCAGTTTCACGGTCAGGTCCTCTGTTTCGTGTTCTTCTTATTATTACCGCTCCCGCGGTCGCAGGGCGAGTATGCTGACAATGTCGGGGACCGCTCGTGCATGGCCGGAAGGCGCCGGGGGAGGGTTTCGACTTTTTCCGAAAAATAGCCGTGGACGGTGCGACGACCGGCTAAGAGATTGCAGTTTTATGTCATCCCCGGCTGCGGGTTCCGGCGTTAACTCGTCCCCCTTAACCTTACCTGGTCAGGTTACTCGCTGGATTAATTTGTCGCGGTGGGTGCGACCGGCTAGCAATATCAAGCCTTCGGGCTTAAGCCACAAAAGTCCGAATGGCCGGCGAAGTTCTCAATCAGTTTTTTGTTTGGGGACTTCGTCTGGTTCAGTTTCATGACCTTGAAATTTAGAGGCCGCTAAATTCTCTCGCGAGGTTTAGCGGCCTCATTATATGACAGCTGTGCCGAGGGCCTGACAAGATTGACGCGCCGATAGAGTCTGAGCGGTCACTTGACGGGAAATAGCCGTTCGCAGTTTGTGTCGCAGACGGATATCATTCAAACACTCTGTCGACATCGGCTGGCCGACCGCTGCCGCCGCGATTTGCACCTCCGAGACTCACGCGAACATTTCATTCGGTCCTGAACGGCGATCCGCCGGGGCCTTATGCATAGTTTTGGCGCATCAGGTCGCAGAGCTTCGGTGCTTTGATTGCCGCCCTGCGGCGCACAACAGCTAATTAAGAAGTTATTAGCATCCCAAGGCGAGTATTAAGGCAGCAACATGAATTTCAGCTGCAAGTCTCATTATGGCGGACACCTATCCATGATGACGATGCTCGCGATCACTGCCTTCGGGGCCGTGCTCGGTCTCCGTTTCAAGGTTTTTGTCCTCGTTCCGGCGATCGCTCTTAGCTCGGCGGCCAGCTGGGGTGTTGGTATAGCGCAGGGAAACAGTTTTTGGTCCATTCTGCTCGCGACGCTCTTTGTGATGACTGCGCTGCAGGCCGGCTACCTTGCCGGAATAGTTATTCGTTTTGGTGTCGCAAAGGCTCGTGCTCGCAGACACCCGTCGGGCATCATCGCGATCGCGGAGCGACGCTGAGCCTCAAAATTATATCGGCAGGGGTTCAGTAAGCCCGGTCCCACAGCCCGTGCTGAAGAGGAGGGCTCTTGTGGGATCAACGACATCTAGGCATGCTTGCCAGCAGGCCGTTGGAACATCAAATCATCAATATGTTGATCACGCTACCCATTCTCGTTTTACTTATCTTCGCAACGCCTCTAACCATCATCTTTGACGGGCCAATTGTTCAAGGCCTGATTGCGGCGGTGGCAGCTGTATCGGTCGCAATTGTTGCCGTGCGAATTCGGCCGGGCGAGGCTGGTTTTTTGTCGACGCTTATTTGGCCGATGGCTGCCGTAGCGGCCGTTCCGGCAATTTGGATGCTCGTTCAAATGATGCCCATGCAAAGTGTTGGGCTCGCTCATCCGATTTGGAACAGTGCGGCGGCCGCACTCGGGAAGCCACTCGCCGGAAGCATCAGCATTGATACAGGTACGACTCTTATCTCTTTGGTCCGATATCTTTCGACAATAGCAATCGTCTTCGTGTCAGCAGCCGTGGGGATCGATCGGCGCCGTGCCGAATGGGTTCTTTTCGCGCTCACGGCGGCGACGACTTTGGTTGCCGTGGTGGCGCTCGCGATCAACCTCGGGGTCTTAACAATTCCTGGTTTTGGCGGTGGCGGGCAGGCGGATGCAACTGAAACCGCCATCGCATGTCTTGGAGCCATTTTCGCAACGGCAGCTGCGTTCCTAACATCTGAGCGAAAAAAACCACAGGTCCAGACGAACTCAAACAGCCTGCTAGCTTTTGTGGCAAGTCTTTCCGCCCTCGCAATATGTCTGCTGGTTGTTGTTATTGGGGCGACAGGTCAGGCCTATTTTGCTGTCGTGTGTGGACTGGCCACACTCGTTATTGCGGTCATTATCCGCCGATTTGATCTTGGGCCTTGGGGAATCGCAGCTATCATATCGATAGCACTTTTGGTTGCTACCGCTGTGGTCGCATTCCAGCTTAGCGGTCGGACCTCGGAGCTGACCCTTGCATTTGCGTCTCACGCACCGGCGCCCCTGATTGCGGTTACTCAGCGTATTTTGGCCGATATGGGTTGGGCCGGAAGCGGTGCCGGGACATTTGCGGCCGTGCTGCCCATCTATCAAGGTATCGACGAACTGACGACCGGACAAAATGCCCCGACTGCAGCGGCAGCAATAGCAATAGAAATGGGCCGACCCTTTTTTTGGGCAACGCTATTGGCAGCGACCGCACTGGTTCTCATACTCTTGCGTGGCGCATTGCGGCGGCAAAGAGATTCATTCTATGCGATGGCTGGAGCTGGTTGCGTTGTAACTAACGCGTTGCTGGCATTCGGTAACCCCGCTTTGTTAAGTACGCCAATCGCGATTTTGACCGCGGCGGTTGTTGGCCTAGGCATTGCACAAAGCAAGAGCCGATTGATCTGACACACTCTCCAGATGAACTTGCATAAACATCTTCAATTTCTTGGTGATCAATCTGGCGGACAAATATGATCGCTTTCCATTCGCCAACGTCACGAAAGAATAAGAAGAAGCCACGAGTGCCTGATGGTATCCGTATCTATGCAGTGGGCGATATCCACGGCCGCGCTGATCTGCTCGATGGGCTGCTTAAGCGCATCGACGCGGATCTAGCGGCAAATCCTACTTCCATTGGCATCGAAGTATATCTTGGCGACTATGTCGATCGAGGGCCTGCCTCGCGAGAAGTGATCGATCGACTGGTGGAGCGCAACCGGACGTTTCGGGCAGTTTTTCTCAAGGGCAACCATGAGACCTATTTGGCGGGATTTGCGAACAATCCGCTCATTCTCAAGGATTGGCAGCAGTACGGGGGTCTCGAGACGCTCGTGTCTTATGGGATTGCCCCGCCCATCGACGCGGGTACGGAGGCGCAAGCTCGACTCGCAGCCACATTCGACCAAGCGTTACCCGTCAGCCATCGTCGATTTCTTGGCAACCTGAAATCGTCATTTACGTGCGGAGACTTCTTCTTCGTCCATGCGGGAGTGAGGCCGGGTATCCCGCTGACAAAACAGCGCGAAGAGGACTTGTTGTGGATTCGCCAAGATTTTCTTCTTTGCGAAGATGAGTTCAGCAAGATTATCGTGCATGGGCACACCCCGGTGTCGGAGCCGGATATTCGCCCGAACCGAATAAACATCGATACCGGGGCCTACGCGACGGGAAAACTTACGTGCCTGAAACTGGAAGACGATCGCATCGATTTCATTTAGATTGTGCATGACGCCTTCAATTCAACCGGACCGATAGCTTACGATGAGCGACACTCCAGCGCCTTCGCCTGCGGCCAGAGCATTTCGTAGTACAGTATTTGCATTTGCGTGCGCTCTTGGCGGTCTCGCGGCCTGGATTCTGGCCGCCGAATTACTGCGTCCAACGGGTATTGATTTTACGACCGAGTCCCAATCTGCCACGTTGAATTATGCGCACCGCAATGACGCGGTCCGGGCCGCTCGGATTGGTCTCGTGCGCGGTGATTTGTGGGCCGAAGCGGCCTTTGCCTTCGGTGACATACTTTGGAACCTTGGCAACAATCCCTCAAATGGTGATGCTGCGGTATTTCGAACAGACGCGGTCACTGGCAGAACGCACAATTGCACATGCACCGCACGACGCCAGGATTTGGCTTCTCCTTGCGGCCGACTATTTTCGGTTTGATTGGCTCAACGAACGGGCGGCCGCATCATTGAAAATGTCGTATTATACAGGGTCAAATACCATAGCGATTGTGCCGGCGCGCCTATTGCTGGCAATTCAAAGCCGCGCACTTGAGAATGACGAATTTCAGGAGTTCGTTCGCCACGATATTAAAATTGCGGTCGTTCACAAATCCGAGTTAATGGCGGCCCTGATAGCGGCTTATAACAGTGCACCGGACGCCGGACGGCAATTTATTGAGAAAACAGTTGCTGAGCTTGATCCCGACCTGCTCGCGGCGATCCGCCCCGAAGGGCAGCGTCACTGAGTGATACTTGGGGAAGTTCCTTTTTAAGGTCGTCGCGTAACATAGCGTTGCTGGGGGCAAAGTCTGCCCGTGTCTAGCAGGCAATTTTCTTAATTTTATCCACAAAGCGGGCCCCCGACCGCTCCCTGAATTAGGTCCCATCAGTGACAAAGTGTTGCGATAAGGCCACAGATATTTCAAGAATGCCTGCAGTGGGTTGAATGGCAGGAAAAGGCCGTATAAGCGGGTAATGTAGCGACGCAGTTATATTAGGGGTGGGCTACTGCTTGGGGCGTTTGGTCGATAGCTTCGCGAAAAACTGCGCGATATTCGCAATGCTTTCTCTTGCCTCTTGCGGGGTTATGCCGGCAAGCGGGCCCTTTAGCATTGAGGTTGCTGCAGAAAAAAGCGAGACGCTTCCCTATGCATACGTCAAACTCACCCGCGATGTCGGCGAGATACTCGCGCGGCATACACTTAGGATTGCTAATACTTTCACGGATCGGCGGCCGCCCCAGGATTTCCAATTTGGCGTCGGTGACGTCGTTAGTGTGACAATATTCGAGGCGGCTGCTGGTGGTCTGTTCATCCCGGCCGAAGCGAGTGTCCGCCCTGGTAACTTCATCACCTTGCCTAATCAGTCGGTCGACAACCTCGGTAACATTTCTGTGCCTTACGCGGGCAATATCCGCGCAAAAGGGCGCACCCCGGTTCAGGTCCAACAGGAGATCATCGATGCGCTCAAGAACAGGGCGATCGAGCCACAGGCCGTGGTTTCGCTGGTCGATCAGCGAACATCCCTTGTCACCGTTCTAGGAGATGTGAACAGACCGACTGTATTACCGGCCGTTCACGCTGGCGAACGCATTCTTGATTCGATCACGCGGGCAGGCGGACCAAAGGCTGAAGGTTATGACACTATGGTCATGCTGGAGCGCGGCGGTCGTCGCGCGACAGCTCCGTTTGGCGCGCTTGTCTATCAACCTACGAATAATATCTACGCTCATGCCGGCGACACGATCTATGTTTACGCGGAGCCACAAACATTTGTGGCTTTCGGGGCTTCTGGAACGCAGGGACAGTTCAAGTTTGATGCGTGGCGAGTTTCGCTGGCCGAGGCTATCGCCAAGGCCTCGGGGCTAAAAGACGAGCAGGCGGACCCGGGGTTCGTATTCCTTTATCGGGGTGAGACACGGGAAGTGGCAGAGCAGCTCGGCGTTGACTGCTCGAAATTTTCCGGACCGATTATCCCGGTTATCTATAATTTAAATCTGCGCGATCCTGCCGGTTATTTTCTCGCTGCAAATTTTGAAATCCGCAACAAAGACGTGATTTTCACAGCGAACGCAACCTCAGTTGAGGTCACCAAGTTCCTGACATTCCTGAGAACAATTATGGCAACCGTCAATGATCCGATCGTGTACGCCACGAATTACTACACTCTGCTGAACGTAATAAAAGGAACCGGGCAGCTCAACGATTGTGACGACTCCGACCCCTATAGCGACAACTCCTTAAGTTATCTTTCGCGCGTGCGATACGACAAAGTCGTATGAATGCGGATTCTCTTCCCCGGTACAAACGAATTAATCGGTGTACCCATATCGCGAGTAATGATTGCTGCGGTCGTATCTGCCGCTAGTATCGTAGCGGCTCATCGTATCCATATTCGCCTTATTTAATATGCTGCCGATGAGACCTTCATAAATCTTGGGCGCGCTTCTGAGTGACTGTTCTACCGCATCGATCTTGGTGCTGCCCCATTCAACGGCCAACAGATAGGCGTCCACAAAATGAGTAGACGCTCGAACATCGATAATTGGCGTCAGCGGAGGTAAATCGACCAATATGTAATTATAATTCTGACGCAGTGCCTCGAATAGTTTGCTGATGGAATCTCCACCAAGAACTTCGCTGGTGAGAAAAAGTGGTATTTTTTTTCCTGCTGGCAAGAATGCCAGGTTGGATTTTGGCTCTTTCAAGATCGCTTCTGCAGCTGATATTTTTCGAGAGACGACGTCGAAAAGACCAACGGCTGCTCCACGTGAAAGGGTCCGGGTTAAAGTAGGGTTGCGGAGGTCACAATCGACCAGGAGAACACGTCCACCAACTTGCGCGATCAAATGTGCAAGGGCAGCGGCGATAGTCGACTTGCCCTCATTGGGGAGGGTAGACGTAAATCCAATGACCTTGCATGGCTGAGAATCCATATGCAGATCAATGGCCAATTTGATCGAGCGAATCGCCTCGGCGAAACTCGACAATGGTGAGTTGACGACAGTCTTGAATACCTCGGAATCCTGGGCGATTGCTTTATGGGCGGTTGGACTTCGGTCGAAAATTGCCGGGCGCGATGATGGCTTTGTTTTTCCGTCTTTCACCAGCGGTACCAAGGCTACACAGGGAACCTGAAGTTCTGATTCCAACTGTTTTGCCGTGCGGAAGACACGATCCATCAGGTCTCGCAGCAGTCCAATTCCGAAACCAAAGGCGATGCCGCCGACGAGGCCCAACGCGAGAACGAGGGCGGATTTCGGCTTGCTTTTATGCAGCGGCGGGGAAGCGGTCGAAATTATGCGCGCGTCTGTTATCGGAAAAGTGGCCTGTTGCGTCGATCCCATATATTGCTGCAGAAAGCCATCGTAGAGCTTGCGGGACGCGTTGGCGGCACTCTCAAGTCCCGCGAGCGTTATCTGAGCCTGACTGGTGGATTGCGTCTGCGCGACCGTCTTTGCCAATTGTCTTTCTATCTCTTCTTGGCGCTGCTTCGCGATCTCGTAATCGTTTTTGGCTGTTTCAGCGGTCTGTCGCAATTCATCAAATAGAGAATTACGAATTTCCTGCATTCGATTGCGCAAATTGACAACCGCCAAGTGGTCTTTCCCGTAGCGGACTGACCATTCGCTCTCGCGTCTTCCCAATTCAAGATATTGCTGGCGCAATGTCGTTGCGATCGGGCTGTTGATCTCTGATATCGCTCCCTCAAGATGCGTGTCCGAGGGACCAAGGCGAACAATGGACTGAAGGCGATTAAGGCGAACCAAAATGTCTGATGCTTGCGTGCGCGCGGCAATCAAACGGTTGTTTAGTTCGGTTACTTGCGCATTGTCCAATGACTTTCCGTCTGTCGTGACAATGTCGTTCTGCTTTTTAAATGCTTCGACTGCACGTTGAGCGGCGTCCGCCTGTTCACGAAGTTGTTGTTGGCGTTCTTGCAGCCAATTGGTCGCCACACGATTGGCTTGATATTTTGCCTCCAATTGGTCGGTGATGTAGGCATTGGCGACCGCGTTGGCGATCTGTGCAGCCCGTTCGGGGCTCGTCGAGTTGTATTTGATCGCGACCACTCTCCCGCCGGCAGGCTCGATTATTAGATTGCTTTCGAACGCTGCAATCATTTTCTCGATCGGATCCGAGCTGGATCCCCCTGATCCGAAACCTGAGTCTTTCATCAGCTGAAGTTTGTTGATGACTGACGATGCGATCCCTTTCGATTTTATGATCTGGATCTGACTTTCAATCTCGATAGGGTCATTCCCAAAAATCCCTGGTTGTTGGTCGATGGGATTCTTGTGCAGATCGATGTAAACATTGGTTTGAGCCGTATAGATCGGCGTCGCCACGCCGAGATAAATTATCCCTGCTCCCAATCCAAGCAGCGCGACAAACAAGATGACCAGATATTGCCGACGCAGGAGGCCGACCGCCCAATCAACGAGTTCGGCCAGCCCTTCCTGCTGATGAGTGAAAGGTTGAATTTCGTCGCCGATCGGGCGCGAATTGTTGTCCTGAAGCATCTGGAGTCTGTCTTGAAGCATCTAGGTCCTTGCTTTCACGCGATCCATCGTAGGCGGTAGATGCATTTCTGAATTTCTCGAGCCTCAAGATCCAGCGCGCACTGGGCCCACGCCAAATGTCTTATGCATGCTTTGGCGGATCATCGACCCTGTACGTTTATAAATATAGCTTAAATGTGCGGCTAGTCTATTTCATGACAATATATTGTGTAAGCGGAATTAACCTGAATGGACAAAGCTTATTTTCGCCGGCGCTACTGGGGAACTTCTCTTCGCCGTCTATTTGAAGGGCAAGGACAGCTAAAAAAGCAAGCCGCAGGGACTTAATGGCACCCAGCATTATTCTTATCTGGATTCGTCATTAATCGTGTTTTGATCCACAACCGAACGTCTTCTCCAACGGCCAATTCTGTCGATCTGCCCCTTTGGTCGAAGGGCCGGTAAATGGTTGACGGCGACAGTGAGGCAGAGATCAAATCACAAGATTGTTGCCAGAATATCAGTCAGCGAGGTTGCTGTTAGGCATGTTGAAGTCGTTCTACATACGACTTGGTCAAAGTGCAGGGAAGACAGATTGTCAGTCGAGCGAGTTGGTGTTAGTTGGGATAGTGGCAATAGGACAGTACTTTTAGCGAAAAAGCATTTTGGAATAAGGAGCAAATCGATGCGCGTTTTGATAACAGGACATTTGGGCTATATCGGCACTGTTTTGACGCCTATGGTTGTTCAAGCCGGGCACGAGGTTGTTGGCTTGGACGCCAATCTATATTCACGCTGCACTTACGCGCCGGGCGGCCGCATCCACGATGTTAAGACCATCCGAAAAGACGTGCGCGACGTGGTGGCGGCTGATCTCGCCGGATTTGATGGCGTGCTGCATTTGGCAGCTCTCTCCAACGATCCGCTCGGAAATCTGAAACCAGGCCTTACGGACGAGATCAATCATCGCGCCAGCGTGCGAATAGCAAAGCTCGCAAAAGAGGCCGGTGTCCGCCGTTTCGTGTTCGCCTCCTCCTGCAGTAATTATGGTCAGGCCGGCGAAGAGATGGTCGATGAGACTGCCGCGCTCAATCCGGTCACAGCTTACGGCGAATCAAAAGTGATGTCGGAGCGTGACATCTCTCGCCTGGCGGGTGACGGCTTTTGCCCGGTTTATTTGCGGCCCGCAACGGCCTACGGCCTGTCGCCGCGACTGCGTTTCGATATCGTCCTGAACAATCTCGTCGCATGGGCATTTACGACCGGTAAGATCCACTTGAAGTCGGATGGCACGCCATGGCGGCCTATCGTGCACATTGAGGATATTTCACGCGCCTTCATTGCCGCCCTCGAAGCGCCTGCGGACCAAGTATTCAATGAAGCGTTCAATGTTGGCCAGACTGCCCATAACTACCGGATACGCGATTTGGCCGAAATCGTCGCGGGAGTCGTGCCCGGATGCAAAATCGAGTTTGCGGATGATGCCGGGCCTGACAAGCGGTCATACCGCGTCAGTTTTGAAAAGATTAAGCGCAAGCTGCCGGCATTCAAGCCGCAATGGGATGCGCGCATGGGCGCAGAGCAACTCTATAAGGCCTATCGTGGATCCGGGCTGACGCTGGAAGAATTCGAGGGACCACGCTATCAGCGTATTGGGCACATCAACATGCTCATAGCGAATGGGACTCTCGATTCAAGTTTGCGCCAAGTGGCCGCGCACGAGAGTGCAACGCCCGTCACCGCGGCATGAAATTCTAAGTGGCTCGTAAGCTGCACGTCGTCGTGGCTCGTAAGTTGCGACGACGTTTGCAGCAATCATGATATTGACGCACGTACAGATGCTGGCGTCGATGTGACGCCGATCGCCGTTCGAAGCCGCCGATAAATTCCAGCTAGATTAGGCGGGAACGCTGATTAAATCCTCAAGCCATGTCTCCGACCGGAAATGGCGGTATTGCTCCGCCCGCAGCCGGTCTGCCAGGCGGTTGGGCGGCAGATCAACATCGCTGTAGGTGAGGACGGCATCTTTTTTGACGTCACGCCTGAGCTTGCAGCCCTCGACCAGACCTTCCGGCAAATATTGCTGCTGGCTCATCTCATCGACATTCACGGCCTCGCCGTAGGTCATGTACATCCCGTAATCGTCAAGAATCTCGCCGGCCTTCAAATCTCTTTTCGCGACCGCACAGACCTCGACGACAGGACCGGCCAAGGGTGGCGCGAGCGAATCGCGGAATAGGACAACGCGCGCGATCGAGTTCGGCACCTCGAAATGCACGAGGTGGTATGGAATGAAGAACGAATAAAGTGGTCCTTCGCCCATTTTGTATAGATTTAAATAGTGCTGTTGTTTGGGGTCCGGATGTTCAGCAAGAACATAGACCTTGGTCAGCGGGGTGCCGACGACATAATCGATGATTCCACCAAGCTGGCGTAACTCCTCGATATCATAAATCTTGCCTATCTGCATGATGTCGCCGCGGTATTCGAGACCTCGCGACATGCCGCGTGATTTCACCTTAAAGCCCGTAGCGTTGGCGACGATCGCCTGCTCGCAGCTGATTTTCGTTCCGTCGGCAAAGCTCGTGACCATTGCTGGATTTTGCTTCCACCGCTCGGCGAAATCCTTTTTGCGTCGTCGGGTTGCGATAGGGGTCTTGCAGGCCTTTGACGTTGCCGATGACACGCGGAGTCAAACCGAGGCCTTTGACCCAACGGTAGAGGTTCATCTGGACGCCGGGCTCGTCGCCATCGCAGGCAGAAAGAATAACGCCGTATTTTTTTGCGTATACTTGCAGGATAGGCCCGATCGTTGCGTCGATTTCGGCATTCATCAGCACGACGTCCTTGCCATGCTTGAAAGACTCCAAGAACCGCATGCGCGCCGAACTCCACGGAGCCGGTGACGTCGACCACCACATCGACCAGTTCGGAGCGCGCAAGCAGGAATGCGTCTTCGGTTGCTACAGGTTTATTGGCGCGGATCGCGTCGTCGAGCTGTCGCTGATTTTCAGCAACGGCAACATCCTGATAGCCGGCATAATGAAAGACGTCGATTGCTCTGCTGACTTTGCGGTTGTATATAGCGACCACGCGCATTCCGGGCGTGCTATGCACGATCTGGTTGGTCAGGCCTTGGCACATGAAGCCAGCGCCCAGGATTGCCACTCGAATTGGCTTTCCTTGGGCTGCGCGCGCTTGAAGAGCGGTGTCGACTAAAATCACAGGCTTAGCTCCTAGGTACCAAATTCATCGTGTAAAGATCACTACGATCTCGTTGACGAGGTCATACACTGCGGCCTGTACGAGGCCCATCTTTCGCTTTAGTTCGGTTTCGATCTGGTCCAGCAACGGAAACTTCTGGTCTTTTTCAGAAATCACCGTGACCGGCAGTGGCCAATGCAAACCGAGGCGCGGATCATTGTACATCAATCCACCTTCTGCATCCGGCGTATAGAACTCACCAACCTGGTAGCTGGTGTCGGTATTGTCGCGAAGCGCCTGATAGCCATGCGCGAAACGTTCTGGCACATAGAGGGCGCGTTGATTGTCTTCGTTCAATTCAACCGCCACATGCTGAAGATATGTTTCGCTCTCGGGGCGTAGATCCACAATGATATCGAGGATCGCTCCGCGTGTGCAGCGGACAAGTTTTGTTTCAGCCGCCGGCGGGTACTGAAAGTGCATCCCGCGCACGGTTCCCTTTTTCTTGTTGGATGCGAGATTGGCTTGGGCAATAACTGGCTTTAAGCCATGCGCTGCGAATTCATTCTGACAAAAGGCGCGAGCAAAGAACCCTCGCGAGTCTTCCCGGCGCTCCAATTCAATGATGAAGGCGCCTTTCAACTTTGTTTCGGTAAATATCACGTGTCGTTTCCTTGTTCCGAGTGCTCGCCGAATGGATAAATCACTGCGCGTACCAGCCGCATTTGCGAAATGAGCATTGTCAGCGGTCACGACACCGGTTGTAGATTCAGCGACTGCTGAGTTGCTCATATCACGAGCACGATACCTTGATTGAAGCTTGGCGCGCCACGACGGTTAAGGCGCGCGAAGGCAGCCGGAATTCAAGCGGCTAGCCCTATTGGTTTTTACTATTAACGCACATATTAGATTGAGCGCTATCCGCGCCTCAGGAATTTTTCTAAAATCAATTTGAGTGCTCTAAAATAAAGCCAATTCGCCAGTGACTTCTGGCAGTTTCATCAAGGTGTTTACCAAATGAAGGTTGTATTATTCTGCGGTGGCCTTGGAACGAGGATCAGAGAGTATTCCGAGAACATTCCAAAGCCGATGGTGCCGGTCGGACATCAGCCGATCCTGTGGCACATCATGCAATACTATAGTGATTATGGGCATCGGGACTTTGTTCTTTGCCTTGGCTACAAAGCCAATGTTATCAAAGATTATATTTTGAACTATAAGCCTACGGCGGCAAGTGACTGCGTCATTTCGGACTTTGGCAACAAGATTGAACTGTTGGGTGCGCGTCCACCGGATTGGCGCGTCACGTTGGTCGACACGGGGCTGTGGCGCAACATTGGCGAGCGTCTTCTCGCCGTAAAAGATCACGTATGCAACGAGGAGATATTTCTTGCCAACTACAGCGACGGTTTGACCGATGCGCCCTTGCCGGAGATGATCGATTTTTTCAAGAAAAGCGGAAAACTGGCTTGCTTCATCGCGGTTCGTGCGCCTTTCAATTTTCATTTGGCGGAGTTTGGGGATGACGGATTGGTTCGCCGTTTTCGTTCGAACAAGGAATCGGAAGTTTGGATCAACGGTGGCTATTTCATTTTTCGGAATGATATTTTCAATTACATCAAGGAAGGCGAAGAGCTCGTGCTTGAACCCTTCAATCGGCTGATCAAAGAAGGGCAACTCGTCGGCTATAAGTACGAAGGGTTTTGGCGCGCCATGGATACCCTTCGGGACAGACAAATGCTCGAGGAAATGGTCGAGCAGGGAGAAATTCCCTGGCGCCCTGGCAAAACATCGTCTTTGTCAGAGTAGTGACATGAAATCTTTGCAGCTTGCCGCTGCCGGTGACCGCTTATCGGTTCTTTGTCTCGGCGCGCATTCTGACGATATTGAGATTGGGGTGGGCGCGACGCTGCTGACCATGATCGCGCGCGGCATCCATTTGGAAGTTCAGTGGTGCGTTTTGAGCGGCGCCGGAGATCGGGAACGGGAGGCGAGGGCTTCGGCGGCGGATTTCCTGTCGGGTGCGGCGCGAGCGAATATCGAGGTGTTGGCCTTCAAGGATGGATTTTTTCCCGAACAGGGGGAGGCAATCAAATCTTGGTTTGAAGGGCTAAAGATCGCGCGTTAATCCTGACTTGATTTTGACCCATCGACGAGATGATGCGCATCAGGACCATCGCCAGGTCTGCCGCCTGACCTGGAATACGTTCCGCGATCACTGCATTCTCGAATATGAGATTCCCAAATGGGACGGAGATATGGGCCAACCCAACTGTTTACATGCCGGTTTCGGCGGCAGCGCTGACGCGCAAAATCGAATTGCTGAACGCGCATTTCGGTAGCCAACGGTCCAAGCAGTGGTTTGATGCCGAAACATTTCTCGGATTGGCGCGCCTGAGGGGCATGGAATGTCGTGCGCCGGAACGCTATGCAGAGGCGTTCTTTGCGACGAAAACTTATCTTGACTTGATAAGATGCGAACGGCTTCACGAGTATGCGAGCGGAACACGTTTCGATCGGCCAATATATGCGTATTGCGGCACGGGATGATAGAAACTCTAAAGACGACTTCAAGTTTGACACCGCTCACAGCCTGCGGCGTGCTCGCCTTCGGGGATCTGATCTAAAAGGTGTTTGATGTTGATGAGTATCCCGCAATCGGAATTGTCGAGGTCTGTTGGCAATCCCTTTATCACGATTGCAATCCCGACCTTCAATAGATCTTCTTGGCTGAAGGCCTGCATCCTTTCAGCCCTCAATCAATCCTATCAGCACTTCGAAGTTGTCGTATCCGACAACGCATCGACAGACGATACGGCGAAACTTTTGAAGACGTTCAGAAATCCACGTTTGCGTGTAATCCACCAGACAAAAAATATTGGAGCAATTCCGAATTGGAACGCCTGCTTGTCGAAAGCCAAAGGTGATTTTATCGTATTTCTTTCCGATGATGACGAAATTGCGCCATGGTTCCTTGAGCGATGTATTTCTTTGATCAAAAGTGATCCGAAAATTCCAATTGTCGTTGCATTGAGCGATACCAATCTTCGTTCTGAATTCCGTCGGCTGCCGGCACGGGTGAGCCGAAGGCTTGACACCGGGATCTGGGACGGCGATGACATTTTGAAAGAATTCTTGCGTGGCGCGATCACGGCCGTAACGTGCACCATCTTATTTCGAACTAATTCACTCCGCGCGAAAGGCGGATTTCCCCTAGATTGGCCCCACGTTGGGGACATAGCAGCATGGACGTCGCTGCTGCTGACCGGCCGAGCAGGTTTTGTCAACGAGCGTTGTGGGACGTATTGTGTCCATGGCGGTACTCAATCGGTGAATTTTACAACCGATATTCGTTTGACAGACCTGCGTAAGCTAACGGACCTAATTCAGGATCTGGCTAACCGATTAATTGAAAATCCAGAAAGGCGTCGTCAAGTTCAACTGGAAGCCAGACGATATTTCGCAGGAAATGCTTTGTATCTCATCGCCTTGCGTCGCAAAGCGGGTGCTC
The DNA here is from genome assembly GCA_963815055.1 of uncultured Alphaproteobacteria bacterium. Taxonomy (GTDB): domain Bacteria; phylum Pseudomonadota; class Alphaproteobacteria; order Rhizobiales; family Xanthobacteraceae; genus Pseudolabrys. Next base: position 270,606 of record CAWFEU010000009.1, read on the forward strand.
CACTCGCTGAACTATTCTCTTTAACATGGGGATTGCGTGCGGATCTTGGCCAACTTGGAATACGAAAAATGGTCGGGGCCAGCAGGTATCTTGCGATTCTTGTATTTCCCACAGCGTTGACGAATTTCCTTCGTCGCTTCCTTCGTACGGCCCGTCAATTCATATCGAGCTTTCGTATCTAACGGCGACTGGAAGATTGAAAGCTATAGAGTGCCATACGCGATTTCGATCTCGAACAGGTTCGCTCGACCTTCGATAGCGGGTTAAGTGTGGAGAACTGATGCAAAATTCCTGCGGTTGCTACCGAAACATAAGGCTTGGGCGATTCTTAGGCGGATTTGAAGCTCTTAAGAAGTTCCAAGTAAAAAGTTTTCTGCCCCATAACAAACAAAAGGATCAAAGCATATAATAAAAACATGACGGTGCCCGCGAGTGCCAGCCAAAGCAGAGGCGATTGAAATTGGCCGCAAAGGGATTGAAGCAGGAGGGTCAACCCCGCAGCAGTAATGCCAGCAAGCATCGGTTGGCTTAATACCGAAATGAGGTTCCATACCGAAACCGGCGTGCCATGAAGGCACCACACAATATGAGGAGCCACCCAAGAGAGCATTGCAACCGAAAACGCAAGTGCGACACCCTGAGGGCCATACGGTAGACCTATCAAATAAGAAGTTGTGACAACGCACGATATGACAACAGCGATCTTTAAACTTCGCTGCTGTAGTCCTGTAGAAATCATCAGCCAAAACAGCGGATCGATCATGCCGAAGATCAGGATCGTCGGTGTCAAAAGACGAAATATCACGGCGGCATCGTGCCATTTCGGTCCAAGCACAACTAAAATTATATCGTTGGCCCACAATGCCGAAAAAATTGTAATGGGAATGCTCAAGGAAACCATCACGGAGTAGCCTCGCAGAAAGTACTTTCTTAGGCGGATCGGATCTTGTTGGACCCGTGATAGGGCAGAAAATGTGACCCCACCAATCGCTGTATTGATATTTGAAGTTGGAATGTTGATAAGTTGGTATGCTCTTCCATAAATGCCTAAGGCATCGGCTCCCCAGAACCGGCCAAGAAGGACCTTGTCAATATTGTATGCAAGATAAACGACCAGACCATTTAGAGTAATCGTACCGCCAAAACGAAGCATCGCGCGGATTCCAATTCCCCGACGCGGCATTCCCGGAATCCATGCCAAAACTGCCCACACACAGATGGTGTTAACAACGGGCTGAACGATTGCGGCTGCTACGAGAGCCCAATATCCCAATCCGCCAACAGCCATTCCGATTCCAACACAAGTACTAATAATTTGAGCAAATACGCCAATCAGCGTGATGGCGACATAGCGTAGTTGGCGCTCAAGAAGTGCGAAATGTTGCACTCCGGCGGCGTTAATTAAAAACCCTGCCGACATAACTATGGTCACCCATAAAAGACGAGGTTCACCATAAAAGGCGACAAGAACGGGTGCGGTGGCTAAGCATAAAAGCCCAAGTATTATTCCAACTATTATGTTCATCCAAAATAATGTTGAAACCTGTTCGTCAGTGATTTCGGCTTTTTGAATAGTGACCATCGAGAGTCCGGCATGCGTGAACAGGTCATAAATCCCTGTTACGGCGGTAACCATAGCCACTAATCCGAAGTCTCTCGGATCCAGCACACGAGCCAAGACAACTATGGAAGCCGCGCGAAGGCCAAAGCTGGCCGCCTGGCCGCCGAGTTTGGCAAGAACGCCGCGAACTGCCCTCCTTTTCAAATGTTCCATCGTAATCTCCAGATAAGAACCGATGAGGAGACGTCAGTTCGCAGGAAATAACTACAATATCATTCGTCGATGAACGCAATGCTGAATCGCGACGCTCAGTCTTTTTCGCCGAGTTCTTTTTGGATGAGCCTGCGACGAGCGCTTGAATTATTGCGACAGTATAGAGCACCTGTTACTATTAGTTTAAATATCCGATGGGGTAATATATTATGACGCTACGAGCCGGCGATTGGGTCGAAATCCGAAGCAAAGAAGAAATTCTAAGTTCACTCGACAAAAATGGCAAATTGGAATTGCTCCCATTTATGCCGCAGATGTTTCAGTATTGCGGACAGCGATTGCGCGTATACAAGCGAGCACATAAGACTTGCGATACCGTGAATTGGACCGGTGGTCGGAGGCTTTCGAACGGGGTTCATCTCGAACTCGTTGTGATGGACAAGCGTATGGTGGCTGTCAGGCTGCATGTTTGATCTTTTGGAAAGAGGCGTGGCTTAAGCCCGCGTCGCCGGGAGAGGCTTTGTCGCTGAACCAGTCGGGACAACTTGAGCTGTCAGTTTTAGATGGTGAAGGGTTCTGTACCGAAGAGGATGTTCGAAAGGGCACTCGTGCTGAATCCCAGGAGCAAAATGTTGAAACAAAATATGTTTGCCAAGCGACGGCGTTACCTGATTTCACCACACCTCTCGCTTGGTGGGACGTTAGGCAATACGCAGAAGACTATTTGTCGGGAAACGCGTCATCGGGACGTCTTTTTCGTGGGTTTATTTATGTTAGCTACTATTACCTGACCCAAGCGTGGCGCAAGCGACTGGGTAAGTTGCCTCAGTGGGTCTACGATAGATTTCAGGCACTATGGGGCGGCGTTCCTTTCCCGAGACGGCGCGGTACCATTTCTGATGGCGAACTAACGCCAACAATCACGCTAGATCTTCAGCCGGGGAACTGGTTCGAGTCAAAACCTATACCGAAATTCTCGCAACGCTAGACACAGAGTTTAAAAACCGGGGGTTGGCTTTTGACGCAGAACTTGTGCCGTTTTGTGGGCGCGTTTATCGTGTTAAAGCGAGAGTGAACAAGTTTATCGACGAGAAGAAAGGGGTGATGAGATCACTAAAGACCCCCGCAGTGATTTTAGAGGGCGTTTGGTGCAATTCTCGTTATAGCGACCGTCGGATGTTCTGCCCGCGATCCATTTACTCCTGGTGGCGTGAGATTTGGCTGGAAAGGATTCCGACAGATGGGCGGCCGTAAAAGTTGGAAGGTCTTTCGTCGGCGATTTTTAGGGCCCACGTATAAAATTCGTATATAGATATCGAAATATATGTGTTGAGAATTTTTATAATTATTATTATTCATGGACAGCGTGGCATCGCTTATACATAAGCGATTAAAAGTTTTGCACGACGTAATAGATTGACGCTCCCGGAAAACGGAAAAGCATCACGCGTTCGGCCGTTCTGTGGCGCATTCACACCATGATCCATCTCACTGGGAGTGCCGATGTGGTGACTTTGGCTCTTTCTGACCTGAGCTCGATACACTCATGAGGTCGATGCTCACCGAAGTGGTCTACAATGCACCGAGGAAGGTATGTCGACGAATCCGTAATTCGGGTCCACTTTGAGGTTGCTGATTCTTTCAGCATGCTCACGGATACTCCGTAAACGTTCCAATTATCAAAACAATCTTTCGGGTGAAGGTTGAGCACAAGTCAATGCGAATGTTTTTGAGAGTAGCAGTCATTATTGTGATCGTTGCTGGGGCTGCTGCTACAGCGGCGTTCTATTTGGAAGCATGCCCGACCTAGACCGGTCTTTCGAGCGCGCGGCTTCTTGGCGCGCCTTTTCTTGGCGCGCGCAACTGTATTTAAAAAAGGCCACAGGCAACGTGCCAGATCTGTCTTGGAGCGAACTTTGGGAGGTGACGCGGCACGCAGGAGGTTTTTCTTTAGAAGATATGTTTACTTACGGTACAAACTTGGAGGGCGCTCTAAAAAATCGATATATTCAAAGCAAGGATTTGGAGGCTGGTCGTCGCATCTTTCGCGAGCGTTGTGCGATATGCCATGGCGATAATGCCACGGGATTACATGCACCGCCGTTGAATCAGCCAGGGTTCAAAAATGGTGACAGCGACCTTAGTATCTACAAAGTGTTGAGAGATGGCGTTCCCAATACCGCAATGGCCTCGACCGACCTATCGATCGTTGAACGATGGCAGGTGGTGGGATTTTTGAGGTCGCTACAGCTAAATCGCGCCGGTCACCCTAATATTTCATCCCGTCTGGATATTCCGAAGGTAACCATTCAACAGATTGAAGCGTCTGAAAGTCGACCAGACGAATGGTTGACATATTCGGGTTCTTTGAGTGGCTGGCGGTACGCGCCGCTTACTGAAATTACGCCCGCAAATGTTACAAATCTTCGGGTGCGCTGGATTAGGCAGTTCAAAAGCGATGACATTAAATATGAGTCAACCCCGCTTGTATTTGGCGGTCTAATATTCATAACGGTACCACCTGCTGGCGTGGTCGCCATGGATGCGAAAACCGGCGAGGTGATCTGGAGCTACAAGCGAAGGCTTCCTGACAACCTGCCGGTCTGCTGCGGCAGAGTAAATCGCGGTCTCGCAGTTCTCGGGAATTCGCTTTTTTTTGGTAGTTTTGACGGGTATTTAGTGGCCCTCAATGTGAATGACGGAAAGGTAATCTGGCAGACACAGGTGGCAAAATCGTCCGAAGGTTATTCGATGACCGGGGCTCCGCTCGTTGTGAAAGACTCGGTCGTCGTCGGCGTGGCTGGGGGAGAATTTGGCATTCGCGGATTTCTCGCCGCCTTTGACGCGATAACCGGGCAACGAAAATGGAAGTTTGACACAATTCCTGGTCCGGGCGATTTCGGGCACGAGACGTGGAGCGGCGATGCATGGAAGACCGGCGGGGGCTCAACTTGGGTCACCGGAAGCTATGATCCATCACTCGACTTGCTTTACTGGGGTGTCGCCAATCCCTCTCCACCATTTGCAGGCGACGGACGTCCTGGTGACAATCTTTTTACTAACAGCGTAATTGCGTTGAATGCGAGCACCGGGAAACTCGCATGGCATTTCCAATTTACTCCCCATGACGAACATGACTGGGATTCGGCCCAGACGCCGATCCTTGCGAATGTTTTGATCAATGGAGCAAACCGAAAGGTGATTTGCTGGCCAAACAGGAATGGATTCTATTATGTACTCGACAGAGGCACGGGTGAATTCCTGTTGGGTGTCCCATTCGTGGAGCAGAATTGGGCAGCGGGTCTTAGTTTAACAGGGCGCCCAATACTTTCAGAAGAGGGCAACGTTACGAAAGCTGGCCGCCTAACAAAACCTGGCGTCATAGGCGGAATGAATTGGCAGCCTGCCGCCTTTGATCACCAAAAGGGACTAATATTGATTCCTGCAGTCGAGGGCGCATCGGTCTTTACGAAATCTGAAGCAGCAGATAGCGATAAAATGATCCGAGGAAATACTGGAATGCTGCTTGGGAGTGGCGGTTCGATCATACAGCCGCTCAACCTTTCTGTTCGTGCGCTGGATGCTGCCACTGGTGCAAGAAGGTGGGAATATTCGTCTCCATACGGGGAATTATATGACCATAGCGGCTTGCTCGTGACTGCGGGGGGGGTGGTCTTTGGCTTATCCGGAGGGGTATTGTTCGCACTCGATACGGAAACCGGACGGGAGCTTTGGCGTGTGTCCCTTGGGGGAAACACTCTGGCAGCACCTATCTCTTTTGCGTTGGATGGGCGACAGGTGATTGCTGTGTTGGCGGGTCAGGCACTAATTGTGTTTGGTTTGTAGACGTCGACTTGCGCGGTTAATGCTTGGTTTTTGTCTACCGCTACTTGCCAGTGCTCCGAACTCGCATTGCAACTAAATCGGATGAGGAAATACCACGCCAATTTTTGCGGCTTCGGCACCTCGCGCGTCTAGCGTAGTTGGAGCAGTTCTTTCTGCAAGTTTTTACTTTTGCATTTTCTCGAAGTTGAAGCGATGGTTTCGTGCACTTGAAATGAGCGCAGCGGAAAGCGAACTAATCCAAATTGCGGAAGGTCGCTCCGCTCAAAGCAATCCGCGCAAGCGAGGAATTGGTGGCAACGCGCGAGAAGCTTATGCGAGTGAAAGAGAAGTCTCGCGGGCCTAGCATTGCCGACTCCTCCTGGCGGACCAAGAGTTGCGTGAATATCTGTCTACTGAAGGACCAGTAGATGCGAGCTGAATTGACGTCGAAAGCGCGTCGTGACAACCTTTTTTCAGGAGATTGCCACTCAAGATTAAGAGCGGACGCGATGGGTAACGGCGCTGTCGGCCTGCAGAACCCGCTCGAGAAAAGAGCGGGTCTCTTTGCAAGCAGGCCAATTATATATACTTTGATTGTAGTTGTCGCTGTCGTTGCGGCCTTTGCGTACAAGCTGCGGACCGACGACATTTTTTCCTGCCAAGCCGATGGGTACACTTCTGATCGCTACCTCGCCTATTGCAATGGGCTAGGCTATGGTGATTACGAACACGGGGCTTTTTGGTTCGATTTGGAGCCGTCGGTAAAAAAATTCCTAGTTGATGCAGACGTAATATTTCTTGGGGATAGCCATACCCAGTTTGGATTCTCGACGGACACAACAAATCAATGGTTTTCCTCAGCGTCTTCCCGCTACTACCTACTAGGTTTCGGTTACGGCGAGAACGTAGCCTTTGAAGGACAAATTCTGCGTCGGCTTACGCCGCGCGCGAAGGCATATGTGATTCCTGTTAACTTCTTTGAGCAATCCGAATCTTCACCCGCGAAGGAAGTAATGCACGATCCCACATCGCGCTATCGATATGAGAAAAAACGCCTTTGGCAATTCCCTCACAGGCTAATTTGTGAAAAAGTTCCTATAATTTGTCGCCATCAGATTCGCTTTCTATCGGTCTATGGAAACCGGAGCATACAAATCATTTGAAGGGAGCATTGGCCCATTTGGAGGAGCGCTGGTCGACTATTAACATGGGATAGATCGGGAAAAAGTAAAGTCTTTTTCTGCATCGGGACAGGCGTTTCTATCGCAGCTACCCGTGAGCCGCGCATGTATCATATTGACGATGGTTCCCACGGTTTATGCAAATCGGTTCGTATATTTGCCCACATTCGAAACTGCGGACGCCATGGCGAACGAACTTGGAGTAAACTTGGTGACAGCGAAATCTTGACGGTCTGCGAACATTCGACGGATCGCATCTTTCTCAATCCAGTGCAGAGCGCTGGTCCAAAGCCTTTTTTCAAGCAGCCGGACCTCAGATTTCGAGGTGCCTCAAAGAGCCTTCGAAGTCGCGCTTGTAATCAAGATAGTTTATTCTGGCTTCAAATGATTTGGCAATCCTGCACAGGTAACGTCCAGCGACCTCCCATGAAGATGGACTGGCTGCCGACTGCGCCCGATTTCCGTGATGGTCTTCGCGCGGCTCTGAATTCCCTCAATTCTGCCGACAGCCTTGAAAAGCTCGCAACTCTCGCCCAATACCGATTGGGGTTTCAGGAAACACTCCAACTCGGCCAAGCATTAGATCGTCTCCCTTTCGAGCCGATCGTCTCTTTAACTACGATTCGATTAGCAGTCCTTACGTCGGTGACAGCTAGCCATCTCAGACCGGCTATCCGAGTTGCCGGGCTACGCCGAAAAATGTGGATCGACGTTTATACTGGCGGGTACGGCCAGTATCAACAGGAATTACTAGATTCGACTTCGGCCCTTCATCGGTTCATTCCGCAGATTATCCTCTTCAATCTTACAGCACGAGATATAATCGCAAGCGTTCCGCTCACTGCAACCGCAGAAGAGGTCGATGAAGCGATTAGACGATATATCGAAGAACTACGCCGTCTATGGCGGAAAGCTCGCGAGACATTCAAGGCAACTATTATTCAACAAACATTTATTGACATTACTGAACCAATATTTGGAAGCTATGATCGTCTTGTTCCTGGTGCGCCGGCTACAGTGGTCGCAAAGCTTAATGATCTGTTGTCCGAGGCTGCTGCTCAAGATGCTGTGTCACTTCTTGATGTTGCGCGTGCTAGCGAGCGCGAAGGAAATTGATACGTGGTTTAGTGAAGGCCATTGGCTCCAGAGCAAAATGGAAATTGCGCCCCAGTCGGCAATATTATACGGCGAGATGGTTGCCCGTATCGTAGCTGCTGAACGTGGGCTTTCAAAAAAATGTCTTGTATTTGATCTCGACAATACGCTTTGGGGCGGTGTGATCGGTGACGACGGGCTTGACGGAATAATTCTTGGCGAGGGAAGTGCGACAGGAGAAGCGCATTCGGCGCTGCAGCGTTATGCCAAAAAGCTCAAGGAGCGTGGTGTCATCCTCGCAGTGTGTTCAAAGAACGATTCGGCAATTGCTGAGGCTGCATTTCAAGACCATCCTGAAATGCATCTTAGACGGCCGGATTTCGCTGCTTTTATTGCAAACTGGGACGACAAGGCCGAGAACCTAAAGCGGATTGCAGCTCAGTTGAACATCGGTATCGACAGCTTGGTCTTTGTAGACGACAACCCAGTAGAACGAGCGCGTATCCGGCAGAGCCTGCCTACGGTATCTGTCCCCGAGTTACCGGATGACGCTGCGAATTATGTACGCTGCCTCGCCGACGCAGGTTATTTCGAAGCAGTCAGCTTCACAGCGGACGATCGGCAGCGCACTGCGCAATATAGCGCAAATGCCGACCGTGAAGCCGCACTTGGGTCATCTCAGAGCATGGATGATTTCCTCCGCAGCTTGAGAATGTCAGTCACGTACGGACCGTTTAGAACCATTGATCTTGCCCGGATTACACAACTAATCAACAAGACCAATCAGTTCAACACGACCACGCGTCGATATACGGCAGAACAGGTTGCTGCCTTCGCCAACGCACATGACTGTGTGACTCTTCAATTCCGTCTCACGGACAAGTTTGGCGATAACGGCCTAGTCAGTACGATGATCCTTAGAGCCGACACTGCACTACCGGAAACACTTACAATCGACAATTGGGTTATGAGTTGCCGCGTATTTGGTCGGCAACTTGAGTTTGAAGCAATGAACATCACTGTAGAGGAGGCTCGCCGCCGCGGTGTGCGAGCCATTAGTGCCGACTACATTCCCACCTCAAAAAACAAAGTCATAGATGAGTTGTTTCTAAATCTCGGCTTTACGCCCGTGGTTGATACAGCCCTCACAAATGGCGGCACAAGATGGTTGCTGAACTTATCTGATTATGCCAAGCGGGAAACTCATATCGCTCGGACAGGTGAAGTAGAATGACTGACGAGGAGATAATGAATGTTATTACCCGCGTCCTTAGAGACATTCTGTTGGACGACACGATCGTGCTTACAAAAGATACCAAACGACAGGATGTTCCCAACTGGGATTTTTTAACTACATCAACTTTATAGTTGCGATCGAAGTGCAATTTGGTGTGAAATTCAAAGTAGCCGACATAGAAGTCATTCGAAAGCGTGGGCGCAATTGTTCAGCAACTAAAAATGATGATTGGGTAGGCTCACGGGGAGCCGCATACAAGGCCGCAATGCTCTTCAATTCCTATGAATTCTTATTTGCCTTTTTACCAGTGACCATTATTGGCTTTCTGATATTGGGCATGCTTTCACGGACCTTGGCGTTACTCTGGATTATTGTCACATCGCTTTTCTTCTATGGGTGGTGGCGCCCATTTAATGTGATTCTCATCGCGCCGTCGATCCTGATCAACTTTGGATTAGCGCGGCTGCTCCTACGCTTAGGAAATAATGAAAGGCGGTCCTACGAACGTACCGTAGTCCTTTTGCTGGGCATCGCATTTAATGTCGTGTTTCTTGGCTATTTCAAATATCTTGAATTCGTTCGGAGTGCCGTCAACGACATGTTCGGCACAAATCTTGTCTTGACGCATATAATTCTTCCGTTAGGCATCTCCTTCATCACTTTTCAGAAGATCGCATTTCCTGATTGACGTCCACGCCAAGCGTGTAACGTCATTCACTTGTTCAGGATTATTGCGCTGTTCGTATTATTTTTTCCTCAACTCATTGCGGGTCCTATCGTGCATTACCGCGAGATGATGCCGCAATTCCACAGCCTATCATGCCGTTTTAATAAGGAGAATTTTGCTGTCGGTCTTACGCTATTGTTTTTCGGTTTGTTCAAGAAGACCGTTTTTGCTGATAATATTGCGACTTTTGTTACGCCGATCTATGACCAGGCGGCCTCGGGCAATCACATTTCTCTGATTTTCGCATGGGCGGCGGCGATGGGTTTACGTTGCAGATCTATTTCGATTTTTCGGGCTATACCGATATGGCGCTCGGGCTGGCCCGATTTTTCGGAATCCGGCTGCCGCAGAATTTCAACTCGCCGCTTCAGGCTTCGAGCATCATCGATTTTTGGCTGCGCTGGCATATGACCTTAACGCGCTTTTTGACGGCTTACATCTACAATCCGCTTGACGCTCTGGCTGACGAGGCGCCGGTTGGCAAGGGGCCGTCCCGTGCTGCGGGCGCAAACGACGATCGACCAGCGCATTTATTACCTACTAATGTTTCCTACGTTGATGACAATGTTCGTTTCAGGGCTTTGGCACGGCGCTGGCTACGGTTTTGTCTTTTGGGGCGTGCTCCATGGTTTCTATCTTACGGTCAACCACGCATGGCGATTGGTGGGCCCGCTGCGGTCGTTGGATCGTTTAGAGTATGAGCGCTTCATGAAGCCGGTCGGCCTAATATTGACCTTCATCTCTGTCAGCACCGCGATGGTATTTTTCCGTTCGCCAACAATCGCATCGGCGATGAATATTGTGAAAGGGATGATCGGATTAAACGGTGTCGCGTTGCCGCAAGTAAATCTAGATCAACTTGGGTCATTGACCACATGGGTTAATAGAATCGATAGCGCTTCGCAATCAGGAGGCGGCAATGACTTCATTCTCATGGTGATCTGGATTTCGGTTTTGATGTTTATCGCCCTCGCGTGTCCGAACACCCTTCAGATGCTGGCTCGATTTGAGCCGGCACTTGGTGTAAAACCGCGCGCGCAGGATTTGCTGGGCAAATTACATGTTGAATGGAATGCTTCGCTCGCCTGGGCAATTGGAGTGTCGGTAATCGCAATAATCGGAATTTTATCCTTAGGCGGACCGAGCGAGTTTTTGTATTGGCAATTCTAGCCGGGCGACCAATTCCGCGAATTTAACCGTTTGAGCGGGATTTGTTTTGCACCTACGTACTGGATAAATTGTCGTTATACGCAAATGTCATAGGCAACTTTTTGGTGGGATTCCTGATGAACAGTAAAGACCTATCAGGGTCGAAAAATTCGCCCCTCGTCGACTATGCGCTTAGGGGACTTGAAAAGTGCTGGCTTCCGGAGCACGGCCGCTGGTCTCATATCTATCATTTAGATGGTCGCGATGGGCCGAACGAATCTGTACCCCATAGTGATACGTTCTACACATTAAATGTCCTTCTGGGGCTAGCGAGGGTGCACGACGTGCCTCGAAGCATTGATCTATCGGAAACGTTTCAGCGAAATGTTTCTCGGCTTACTACATTGCCCGTACCAAAATATGCATTCGGTATTGCATTATGGGCTGCCGCAGAGCTTCGAGCTGGCACTCCCTGCAAATATTCTTCACCATATCGAAGTTATGCTATCTGACAAAAATATTTGGCGATCTTTTCGTGCCCAAGATCTTGGTATGATAGTTGTTGGGGTCGTCGCTCAGGCTCGGCTTGACCCGCAAAAGTGGTCTCCGCTCGCAGCTGATCTTTTTGTCTTTCTAGTTAATCGCTATCTATCGCCTTCGGGTCTATTTTTCGATGCGGCTTTCGGACCGCGGCGGCGTTTTGCATCCTTCGCTACCCAAACTTATCTTACGCTCGCTTGCTACGCTTATGGTGAACTGGTCGGCGACATTCGAGCAATCGAAATTGCGAATACGTGTACTCGTAAATTGATTGCACGGCAGGGACCAAATGGTGAGTGGCCATGGTTTTTCGATGCTGCAAGCGGCACCGTTGTAGATTTCTACGAAGTTTATTCGGTCCATCAGTGCGGTATGGCCCCCGCATTTCTCGAATATGCAGAGCGCCACGATGTTTTTGAGGCACGCAGCGCAATAATTAAAGGGTTCAACTGGGTCTTAGGTCAAAATCAGCTCAAGATGCCGATGCTGGCGACACATCTGCATATGACCATTCGTTCGCAGGTACGAAAAGGCGAACTGCATACGAAGATGTGGAGAATTATTCGTGCCCTTCAAAATTCATTTTTAGGCCGCGAGGGCGTACTAATGGATCCCGCTGATCTTCAGCTTCGTCTGGAGTGCCGCAGTTACGAGCTCGGATGGATTCTTTGGTCGTTCGGGCAGCGGCTCGACCTTCCGGAATTGACCCATAATGAAATCTTCACTGATCAATTAGCTGCTGGAAAAAGGTAGCTGCTGCTAGCCAAACATTTTGCGACATCATTGCGCGCGGCCGTCTACCTGATTGTCGAATCGCGGTTCCACATGACTTCTTTGTTTGATAGCAACAAGTTAATCATTTTGTACGCGCGATAGGCGCGAATCGTTACGAGGACGAACATTGCCTTGATACGCGGCGATACTCCGTGGATGCGATCACTAGCGATGACCTTGGTACAGTCAACGACGGGTGAAACCAGAATCAACATGGCGCGAAGTATCCATTTAATGTACCATACAGTGTTTTTGTCCCTCGAATTGACCGCATGTTGAATGTGACGATCCCATTTCGTATACAATTCTTGGAGGGATTGACGTGCAGGGTGAAAAACAATCATCTCCGGAACATACACAAACGTGTAGCCTGCGGCGCGCGCGCGTTGTCCCCAATCAATATCTTCGGCAACTTCAATCCCGCGAAACGAACCGATTGTTTTGAAATCTGCGCGGCGCAGGACTAAATTTCCTGTGCCGGAGAAGCCGTGTTCTTCGATGTAAAGCTTGAAGCGGTACGCGAACACACTTTCGTACGCTTCGAGTGCGGTTATTGTCGTCGTGCTACCGCGCCAGATCTGAACATCGCCGCCCAGAATGGTTTGTTTTGGGAGGGTTTGAAGCGCGTGGAGCGCGCTGGAAAGCCAGTCGGGATGTGCACGGCAATCGGCATCTATGAACGCAAGATTGTCACCGCTCGCCGCTTCGGCGCCGCGATTGCGGGCCAAACCGGGTCCTGGCTTCGGTTCTTGCAGTAAAATAGTTCCCGGATGCCGGGCAACGACAGCCTCGGGTACCGAGAGGGAGCCATTATCAACGACAATGACATCGAATTTCGAACGTTCGAGGGTTTGAGCCTTTAGACTGACGAGGCAGCTTTCCAGACCGGTTGGCTGGTTAAGATGAGGTATGATGACCGAAATCAACGGGTTTTTTGGATTCATTGGCTCAATCTAGACTGGGTTCTTATGCAATACTTTTTATGCGACATAATGTTATATTGTCGATTAAGTTTAACGACAAAAGGCCAACCGAAAGAACGGTACACACGCAAGTCGGCCTGTTAGTCCGTGTTACTGAATATTCTTTAGAACTGCCCGGAGGGGCAAAATCGCATGCGGGTAAATTTACTCGACTGTCCCGTTGATGTGCTGACTATGTCCGAAACTATTGAACAGGCCAAAACGGCGATGCGAGACCGAAGGCGCTTACAGCACGTGGCTCTTAACGTCGCAAAGCTCGTAAACATGCGTTCGGACCCGGTACTACGGGCTGACGTGATGGCCAGCGACCTCGTTGGAATTGATGGTATGGGCATTGTCCTTGCCGCGCGGTGGTTCGGAATTCCCGTGAAAGAGCGGGTTGCCGGCGTCGATTTGTTTCAGGAAATTCTGGCTGTTTGTAACACTGATGGTTTTCGTCCCTTCCTTCTTGGCGCCACGCCCGATGTTCTACATAGGGCTGCCGATGTGATCGGCACAAAATTTCCAGCGATACAAATTGCTGGATTGAGGGATGGCTATTTTAGTTCAGATCAAGAGGAAGAGGTTGTCGAACAGATCATGAATAGCAAAGCAGATTGCCTTTTCATTGCAATGCCGACGCCTCGAAAGGAGCGCTTCCTTGCTGCTTACCGCGACCGCCTGGGGGTGCCATTTATCATGGGCGTCGGCGGATCACTCGATGTGATTTCGGGTCACGTGCGTCGAGCTCCTCCGATTATGCGGTCAATGGGGTGCGAATGGCTGTACCGCGTTTACCAGGAGCCGCGTCGAATGTGGTGGCGATATACGAAGACCAATTCTCTTTTTGCTGGAATATTGATTCGTAATTTTGCACATCGATGGAGCATCGACCTTCAACAGCGATTGTTTCGTTCCGGTTGAGGGGGTTGCTGCAAGTGCCGAGACGGTTTTTTGTTCTGTTCGGAACGCGACCGGAAGCCATAAAGCTTTTTCCGGTAGTGCAAGCAACTGAAGGCTCAAGCTGCGGCTGAAGTGATCGTATGCGTGACTGCGCAACATCGCGAGATGCTGGATCAGGTTCTCAAGCTCACAAATATCGTCCCGGAAATTGATCTTGAACCTGATGGAGACGAATCAATCGCTCGACAAGCTTAGCGCGCGGATTTTGCTTTCGGTGGGCGAGGCGCTCGATCGGACGCGTCCGGACAGAGTGGTCGTTCAAGGTGACACCAGCACTGCAATGATGGGAGCGCTAGCGGCATACTATCGCCGTATACCCGTGTCTCACGTTGAGGCAGGCCTTCGGAGTGGTAATATTTATGCTCCGTGGCCTGAGGAAGTAAACCGCAAAATTGTCGGGTCGATCGCGGACCAGCACTTTGCTCCGACCAAACTCGCAGCTGAAGTGCTGCAAAAGGAAAATGTACCCCGTGAACGGGTGCATGTGACTGGCAATACGATCGTCGATGCATTGTTAGCCACCAAGGAATTGATTGAATCGAACGCCGCACTTGCTTGTCGCTGGGATGACATCAAAGCGCGTCACGGTAACCGCCGTATCATTCTGGTGACCACGCACCGCCGTGAGAATTTCGGCGGTGGAATGGATCGTATTGCCGATGCACTGCTGCAAATTCTCCAACGAGAGGATGTCGCAATTGTACTGCCAATGCATCTCAATCCAAATGTACGGGATGTCTTGGGAACTCGCCTGGCTGGGCATCCACGGGCCGAAATCATAGCCCCTCAGGAATATGCCGATTTTGTTGGTCTTCTATCGTTTGCACATATCGTTCTGACCGATTCTGGTGGAATTCAGGAGGAGGCGCCTTCGTTTGGAAAACCGGTTCTGGTCATGCGCGACACAACCGAGCGACCAGAAGGCGTACTCGCCGGCACGGCGCGTCTGGTAGGAACTGACCGCGAAAAAATCGTTGCGGAGACATTTCTGTTGCTCGATGACCCTAATCATTATTTGGCGATGTCGCGTGCCCACAACCCGTTCGGGGACGGTCATGCGAGTGAGCGGATAGTGAAGGTGATGCTAGATGCCTGAATTTCAGAAAGTGTCAGTGATCGGGCTCGGATATATCGGTCTTGCCGACCGCTGCCGTCATTGCCAGCCGCGGGATGCGGGTCATCGGCGTGGACGTCAATGAAAGTGTCGTAAAGACAGTCGCGTCCGGTTCGATCCACATCGCGGAGCCAGATCTCGAAGGACTGGTCCAGAAGGTTGTGTCCTCCGGAACCCTCAAAGTGGCGACAAAGCCCGAGGCGCAGACGTATTCATCATCGCCGTGCCAACTCCGATCGACGAGGACAAGCGTCCCGACTTAAGAAGCGTCATGGCCGCTGTCGACAGCATTACCGGGGTGTTGCGCCCGGGCAACTTGGTGATTTTGGAGTCGACATGTCCGATCGGAACGACGGAAGAGATAGCGAAGAAAATCACGGAAAATCGTCCCGATCTGACAGTCGGTCAGCCGATAGTTCTAAGAGCAGCATTTCTGTCGCTTATTGCCCCGAGCGGGTCTTGCCGGGACGAATTCTTTCCGAGTTAGTCAACAACGATCGTTGTATTGGTGGCGTGACGCCACTATGCGCCCGGCGAGCGCAACGATTTTACAAGAGATTTGTTAGAGGCGCATGTATTGCGACGACGGCGCGCGCCGCCGAGATGGTCAAGCTGACTGAAAATGCTTTCCGCGATACAAACATCGCATTTGCAAACGAGCTGTCTTTGATCTGCGATCGCTACGGAATTAACGTCTGGGAGGTCATCGATCTTGCCAATCGACATCCTCGCGTCAATGTCTTGCGCCCTGGGCCGGGCGTCGGCGGTCATTGCATCGCGGTCGATCCTGGTTCATTGTCGATTCGGCGCCCGATCTTGCGCGTTTGATAAAGACCAGCCGTGAAGTGAATGATTCGAAGATCGCATCGACGGTTAAGCGTGCGGTCGCACTGATCGAAGAACATCCTTATGCCAAAGTCGCTTGTTGTGGCTTGGCGTTTAAGGCAAATGTCGATGATCTCAGAGAAAGCCCCGCATTGGAGGTTGCGCATCAACTGGCTTCCCGTTACGGAACGCGCATTAAAATTGTCGAGCCAAACATCCGTAAGCTTCCTTCCGAAATTGCGGAACATGGAGCCGAACTGATAGAACTCGATGAGGCAATTAGGACCTGTGAGATTGCAATTGTCCTCGTCGACCACGACCAGTTCAAAATGATCCCTTTAGCGGAACGACGCCACCTGGCTGTGATCGATACCCGTGGCATTTGGCAGGATATGCCCGCGCGGCTTATGGCCTCTGAGAATGCGTTGTAAAAGAGTTGCCTACAATAATTTGTCCATTCATCCAATGCGGTGCTTTTGTTGGAATTTTAATTTGTTATCAATGGATGAAGCTGGTGGCAATCGGATAACCTGAGACGGCGGCAGATTCTTTATTAATTTTAAGCGACGCGAGATTGTGACTGTTTAGGTTTTCGCCGTCGCAATGAAGGCTTCAGGGTCAATATCTAGGCTCGGAATCGAGCGTCTCGACGAGACCAAGGCCTTACGTCTTACAGAGAATTGGGGTTTTGCGTGAGTGATCAATTCCAGTGCCGCGTGGCGGTTCTGATTGTCGGTTTCCGCAATCCCGAAGACGTGTGCGTGTGCCTGAGGGCGCTCGCCCGAGCAACGGTTCAACCTAGCTTCGATATATTTATTTGTGAAAACGGCGGCGGTGAATTGTTTCGCAAGCTTTGTTCAGCGCTAGCGGGCCCGCAAGGACCTTGTACTACCGTTTCAGCCGACCTGGAACATTCACCCATATCTTCTTCAGCCCGGCTAAGAGATCTAAGGTGTCTTGCCCTCAAGGACCGAACCTCACGGGTGTGGCTTGGACGCGCCACGCAAAATCTTGGTTACGCGGGTGGGGTCAATGTCTGGATCGATAGATTGCTGCCGATCCCAGGTTGGGAAGGGATTTGGATTCTTAATCCGGACGCTGAACCAGAGCCTAGTGCCCTAGAGGCTCTCGTTAAGCGTGCGATCGCGGGCAACAAAGGTATGGTAGGCAGTACAATCATGCCTGCCGACGGCCAGAATTACGTTCAATGCCGAGGCGGGCATCACTGGCGCAATCTGATGACTTTGTTTGGCACTATCGGTCGCAAGGAGCCAGTCAATGCAACCATCCATCTCCAATCGATTGAAGCGGCCCTCGATTGCGTCTCCGGCGCGTCTATGTATGTCACGCGACCGTGCCTTGAGGCGATCGGTCCGATGGATGAGCGATTTTTTTTATATTATGAAGACGCAGATTGGTCGATACGGGCAAAATCGCATGGTTTGGGGTATGCGAGTGACTCCATTGTGCGGCACAAGGGAGGCACAACGATAGGATCAGCCGGACACCGCGGCGAAAGATCCAGGCTCTCGGTGTATCTCGAAAGCCGCAATCACATCCATTTCGTTCGCCTGCATTGGCCCAGATATCTGCTCTTGGCGAAATTCGTAGGTTTCTTAGACGCCCTGGAATATCTTTTTGTCGGTTCACCACAAAATTTCATGGCGGCCTCGGTTGGAGTATTGGCCGGCATAAGGGGTGAAACAGGCCCACCTCCCAACTCAATCACCAAGGATTTGTAGGACAAAATTCTAAATTCAGGGGTGCTGATCGTCACCACGCTATAGCGGCCGCCGGCGCACGGGATGGGGGCAACTCCCGCGAAGCTCAGCTCGGTGACTGTCGCGTGGTATCGCGGAGACCATCGGTGTGATTGTGTTGCCGGGGACCTCGACACTGTTCGACGGAGAGTCGATGTTACCGTCGATACAACGACTTCAGCGTTATCGAAACTGAATTATTGTACCAGTCGCCATGTTGACGTTGTTGGAAATCGTGACACCGGTTGGCGTGTTAGGATAAAAAAATCCAAAAGCGCCGGCAGCATACATATAGTTATCTCGGATCACGCCGGTCGTGGCAGAATTAGCCGCATTTATCATGTAAGATACTGAAGCGGCCTTTCGCGGGCCCGGGATCGCAAGCATTGTATTGTTAGAAACAAGGCCGTTGGTTATGCCATGAACCGGATTATATAATTGTATGAGTTCTCCGCCGGATGATTGAGGAGTTTGAATGATCGTATTGTAGCTAATTACGGGTTTAACGTAAGTCGCGTTTGAGTCCCCGCCTTGAAATTGAATAACATTGAGATGCGCGCCTGGGGATCTTGCGCCGTTCTCAATCAGATTGAAGCTGTAATTGACGTTGCCGCCGTTGTTGAGCTCGAGGAAGTGCTGCGGAGAATTGTGAAGCCAATTGTATTCGACGATTTTCGACCCTGTTCCGCTCAATGTTATTAAAGAAGAACTCGCAATATCCCCCAAATCATTAAACTCGCAGTGCCGTATTGTGACATTTTCGCTTGAAGGGTCGGCATAGACGCCACCTCTGGATCCGAAAAACGAATCTTTTATGACAATATTTCGGTGGCCGCCCTGGATGTAAACTTGCCACCCGGTAAAATCATATCCGCTTAGTGCAAGGTTGTCGCCATTCACCCATATGAGATGACGCCCGGTGTCAACGCCGATTTTGAGATCGTTGATGGTCTGTGGATTCTTGAGAACGGTTCCACTCGGTACACCCACAGCATAATCGACACCTGCCACCATCCACGGCGGCCGGGCCGCATAACCACTCAACAGTTTTGGATGTTGCGGAAAACCAGCGGGCGCATTCGCCGAACCGTCGTCCAAAACTGGATTCCCATTGGCGACGTCGTTTGTCGGATCGGAATTCGTGATCAGATATGTGAGGGGGCCGTTGGCGAGAGAGCCAGCCGGCTCGATGTGCGTTGTGCCGGCTGCATTGGTGAAAGCCACCCTCCAATGGTCATTTATTTCAAGGCTTGATACTGCGAAGGTCGCGGCGGCAGGGTTTGCAGTATTAGTAGCGCTAATTGCCGTCACGGCATTACGAACTCCGTCAATCGGGGAGCCGGGTTGACTATTCGCCGACGGTGATGAGTTCGTAAAATTAAGCACGCTGACAGGAAGGATTAAACTGTCTGCTCCAGTCACGTGGCTTGGTGGCGCCCGGTGTTCCGAGCCCGAAATCGATAGAACCAAAATAAACCATAACGGCTTCATTCGATTCAGGCTCCCCACCTTTGGGATAGAGTAGTATTTAGGTCACTCTGATCCGTGAAGTTCTAAATTTGCCGAAATTTCGCACGGTACATGTTTCGCGTGCAGCTTACGAATTGCCCTGTCTCTTTTATTGGGTCGGGCCGAAGTAGGTTAGGCCGGCCTGTATGAGGAGGATAATATGCCGAAACTAAAAACGCGTGAAGAATCGTTACGAATTTAGGACGTGTACGTAATCGCCCGACCAGATCAGCATTGACGGCCGGCGGCAATATTACAATAAATCCCGCCGTACTCACCGTTTCGGGCGCTGATGCTCGGTGTCCGCAACTGTCTCCGTTACTGTGTAACGAAAAGCTTTCTCCGATGAAGCCTTCTATTCATTTGTATTGCGCCGCCAACAATAAAGAAACGCTAGTCCGCAATTTGTTGCGTTCGCCTGAAGTAAACTCAGGCCAGGTCCCCATCACAGTTATTTGGGATGCGCCGAGCGCATCCATTGCCTACCACAATGCGACCGGCCGAGCTACCGCTGATATTCTAGTGTTCGCTCATCAGGATATCTATTTTCCAAATGGTTGGTTCGCGCAATTACAGCAAGTATGCCAATCCTTGACGTCGATAGATCCATTGTGGGCCGTGGCCGGTCTCGTTGGTATGACATCGGATAGTCGCTTCGTCGGACACCTGTGGGATTCTGGTCTGGGCTTTGTCTGTGGTGCCCCTTTTCGCGCTTCACAGGAGGTCGTTAGCCTCGATGAAGTAGTCCTTATTGTGCAGAACGCCAAAGGGATATCCTTCGATCCAGCATTGCCGTCATTTCACCTGTATGGGACCGATATCGCCCTTCAAACACGGGCTCTGGGAAAAAAAGCTTATGTGATTGATTTACCTGTCATCCACAACACAAAACCGATTTTGCAATTGGACCCTAGCTACGTCGCCGCTTACCGTTACATGGTTCGCAAATGGGACACTGTATTGCCTACACCGACAGTAATTCTTCCACTCACGCGGAATCCGTTACCCCTGATGCTTCGAAAATGGCGCCTTCGATATAAGGCTTTGCTTCGCAGCTCCACCTTGCATGGGCCACTTGAACATCCCGAGATCAAAGCACGGGAACTTGGGTTTGACCGCGATACAGAGTGCATTGCTCGCTCCGCACAATTCTGAGAAAAAATATATGGCTTGTGCAGCTTTAAGTGCAAAGAGTTAGGTTTGTGAAACGCGAGCCCGTGAAAAATCGCTTACTGTCGTGTAAACCCAACGAGTTGAGTCAACGTACTCATCTAACCAGCGCGTTAGCGCCGGAAGATGATATCAATTAGGGCTGCGTCATTAGGCCGATCAACGAATGGCAATGAGTGATTTCGTCAAACCAAAAAATCTTTCGGACAAAATTTTTGAATCAGGAAACAAGTACTGAAACTGCTTCTTGTCTAGTAGGAGTGCACTTTGAATGGCACTTGTCGCATCTCCTACATTCGCTTGTTTTTGCCAGAAACCACAATCTCGCTTCATCATGATGCGATAGCGCCATGATTTCGGCATCCAGTGAAGAAGAGGAAACCGCGCATGTGGCTCTATAGGAAACCAGAAATATGGCGTCTGGACAAAATATCGGGCGGCAAGTCTGACGGACTTCCTTTGCCATCGCGGTCATTTCGGCCCATCGACCCACATGCTCGATAACAGAATTCGAATGGACGACATCAAAGCTAAAGTCTTCCCATCGACTTATGTTTCGGGCATCGCCAACCAGAGCAATAAATTTTGATGGTGCCATTTTCGGCATAGTCAAATTCAAAACAGATATTTGCACTCGCTCCAAATCAAGTTCATTTCCAAAAGAATTCCAGTATTCGGGCGTCCCACCAATATCGAGCACGCGGCAATGGCTTTTCTGACTTAGGATTTCGTCCACAATTGTTTTGAAAAGACGAAACCTCTGTATACGAAACTTATTGTCAGAGCTATGAGGGTTAAAATCTCTCAGACTATGCATCGAAGTTAAACCTCGCAGATCGAATTAACGCGAACTCGTATGCTTCTCTAATCGGTTATCTGAGGTCAAGTTCTTTCAGCCACAGACCAATCGCTGCGCCTTTTCTGGTTGGAACCGGGATCTGTTGAAGTATCCGAAGTGGGAGGACCCTTTTTCGCTGGCAACCTTAATGGCAGTCACCGATTTGGCGTTCATGCGCCTTTGCTTCTTTTTTCCCGAAGTCTAGCGTACTGATTCACGGAAGCCCCGAAATTTGAGCCTGTTGGCTGGCGGCCGTATAATTAAGGTTGTTTACAACCCAGCGCGCCGCACGATTGGCTGGCACCTTTGTTGTAGGAGGCGCCCTTAATTTCGGGATAAACTTGCGAATAGCGTAGAAATGTTTGTCGCGGATCACCTGACCATTTCAGGCGAAGGAGTTAGTGTTGATGGCTAACGGTGTGATGCAAGCGGGGGGTGACACCCGAGCAACCTATGTCTGGGCACCGTGGAGGCACTTTCAGTCCAGGGCAAAGTTTAATAGCGCAAATTTTCTGGTTGCCTGGCTGACATTGATCGGAGTTATTCTGCCGTTTGAGATTTCAATATATGTAGGCGGTGCAAAGTTTACGCCCGGGTCGACTCGCGGTAAGTCTTCTCCTTGATTCCAGCGCTCTATGTGTTGGGCAGAAGAGGCCGACGCTTCGTATATCCCGATATTTCGTGTTCGCGACGGTAGCATGGATGTTGACGGCGCCGTACTACGTTGGTGACAAATCTCCATTGTAGTCTGCAGGTGCCGAAGCTTTGGAAGTTCTCTGCCGGCTTACACTCGTCGGACGCAGTTTTTTTTCGGACGGAGGCGGGCCTAGAATCATTCGTTGGAGCGCTGAAGGCCGGTCGATAATCATTCTTGTTTTGATGGCTGTGGCTGATGAGTTTTCCGGCCAATAATATAATTCATAATTCTCTCGCAGCGATAGCCCATATCGAATTCCTGTTTCCGCTATTTCCAGGGAGAACATGCTGAGAGCGACTGCATCGTTTGAACATCCAATTTTGCTTGGAACTTTTTGCACGATAGCCGCAGCTATAATTTTGTACGCTGAGCGCGATTCATTCGACAGGATATTCTATGTTGGTCATGTGTTTGCTAGGGGGCGCATTGTCACTTTCATCCGGGTCCGCTATTGGTGTTTGGCATCGTCCTTGGCGTCTATGCTTACGATCAAGTTATGAAGTTAGTATTGTTGGCGCTGGAAACTACTGGTGGCTTGCTGCATCGGACTTGTCTTATG
Source organism: uncultured Alphaproteobacteria bacterium (assembly GCA_963815055.1). Classification (GTDB taxonomy): domain Bacteria; phylum Pseudomonadota; class Alphaproteobacteria; order Rhizobiales; family Xanthobacteraceae; genus Pseudolabrys. The sequence goes on from CAWFEU010000009.1 coordinate 293,305, forward strand.
GTATTTTCTGATTTCCAACCATCCCGTCGGTTGGATGGTCAGCCACCTGACCCTGGATCCTTCAACCGGCTATTATCGTATTATGATTTGGGATATAGCGTCTGTCCGAATTTCAGTCTCCCGATTGTGGGGCAGGCTTTCAACCCCTTCCTTGATCTTACGGGAACGGAACCGTTGATTCCGTTTGGCTCGTTATCGCAAGCACTTACGGGCTTCCAATTTGCGCGTTGTTACTTATGTCCAACGTCAGCACCTTCTGGTTTAATGGCGAGGATAAATTTCCAAATGTGGAGCCGTACATGAACGATATGCGCGTTGCATTCACATTGGTGCTAACCGCATTCATCCTTATCGGATTGACGGTTCATTTTTGGAACTATGATTGGATTTTCTGGAGCATGTGCATCGGAATACGAGCCTCATTTCGCGAGCAGTCAGGGATCGCACTCGCTCGATCGCCACGTGCGCTACAGCCTGCGTCGCACAGATGGCCGCCCTCCACTAGGCCAAAGTTGTCCAATTGAGGAAGCTGCGTGCGAATTGCCGACTGGACGTAACAACGGCATTATTCAGATGCTGGTCGCCGTGCTTCCTCGTGCTAGTGCGGCTCCGATGCGACGCGTTCTATAACTTCGGCTGCGCGCGCGAGCCAACTGTCCCAGTTAAGGGTGTGAATAAACCGCTGCCGCGAGATTCTCTGAGACGACGATAAGTTCCTGTTCCGACCAGATCGTCCAGATCAGCTTCGCATATTCGTCGGCGGTTCGCCTCAATGGACAACATATGGCCATTGATGCCTTCACGCACAACACCAGGCACGCCACCGGTTCTCGTTGTGATAACCGGTATTCCATAAGAATTTGCCTCTGCAAATACCATTGGAGAACAATCTTGCCGCTAGGCACGAACAAAAACGCAGCTTGTTTCATGATGGTGTTAAACTCTGTCACGCCCTCTTTGGTCCCTTTATTTAGGAATCCGTGCACACAATTGCATCGCTTGTTCATCTGTGAGATTTGCGGGCGTGGCCCCAATTATGTGGAGCTTCACAGGATGATCTAGCTTCGAAAAGTCGTATCGCGGCGGCCACGGCAATGTCTCCCCCCTTTCGCTGCCAATCGACACCAATGAAGACGAGATGACAGATTTCATTACGAAAAGTAGTCTTATAATCAGATCGTCGCTCGCATCTATATTCGCACCCCAAGGAATAACATGAATACGAGATGGATCAGCGCCATAATCCCGAATAGCCGAGCTGGCAGCCCAATCGGTCGAAAACAAACTAGCGCGTGACCGGAGAACGGACGCGCTGTCGAGTTGCCACGCGCTGTTAGCGAGAAATTTCGGTAAAGCGGAAAATTCTGAATAGTAGTCTCGCATTAGGGGAGCGGTCGCATCTGACACATGGATTGTCGGAAATTATCGTGCAAGGTGAGCACAGATAGGTGAGGTTCCAATACATAAAACAACATCAACACGTTCCATCTTGAGACGAGCTGTCAACTGATTAGCATTCCACTTCGCGAGCGAAGAGACCCAAAAAATATCAATATGACCTCCGGTCGTCTTGCGTATAAATCGCCGCATGTATTGAAGCCATAGAGGCCGCGGCGTGCGAACCGGAAATAGATCGGGAAAATTCGATCGTAGTGCTTTCGTCATGTAATATGGTGTCCCAGACCATGTAGAGACATTCAAAGGATCGGCGGCCGCCAAGACTGCTAATTTCAAGGTTTCAATTCCTTGGAGCAGACTATTCAATTGTTTATCTGAATTTAGACACACTGATAGGCTACCTAAAATATATTTTGTAGATATGGACGCCATAACCCTCAAATGAATCTTCGAACATGCCATGCGTGATCGTCACGCTGCGGTCCTCGCCGATGACGACTGGCTTTGGTTGCGTCGAAGCCTTTAATTGCAAATCGTGGCTTCGAAGCGGAATCGTTCATTGCGATCGCGAAGACATAAATAATGTTCTCATATTGCTTCACCATTGTAGCGATCGGTACAGTTGATTGTACGGTTAATTTTCCGGCCAAATTCGGGGTATTCAATGGTATTGCCAGCGATTTGATAAGTGCGTTTGTTTGGGCAACTTCTTGAACAACATCGGGATGACGAAAGATACCATCCTCACGAAATGTCGGTGCGAATTCGTGCACAAAGTACACGATGCCCTTTGCGCCATGAATGATGGCCATCCAAACTTCGGAGCGAACCTGCGCAGGCGTAACGGCGTGCTCTGGGTCAAGTGCGGTGGTTTCGATCACGGCCCAGACATTTTGACCATTGACTGCCAGATTAGTCAGATTTGTTACGCCGCGTGCAACATATTCCAGCTTGCCTTTGACCTGTGGAGTGCCTGATCCGACAGGATAGATATCAAAAGACAGAATATCCGCGTCTTGAGCCGCAATGGAATAATATTCTTTGTCGCCGGTGCATGGGCCGCGGCCTCGCCAGAATTCGTTCGCGACACCCTGTCCGAAATTGATCATCACCGGCCGAGTCGGGTCGCGGGATTTCATTTCTTGGGTTCGACGAACGACGGTAGCCGCCGGAATGCACGTGCCGTATAGTCCTAATCCGATAGGCTGGGCATTGTCGGGTTCGTCCTCATGCAGCCACCCCTTGATGACGCCTCGATTCACCGAAGCCAGTGCGACTTCATTTTGTGCGGCGATGACGAACATTCGTTTTTCGCGAGCTCGGCGAGTTGTGCTTCCGTAGGACCTTTCCAAAGCCCGACGAAGGTATTAATGCCGATCGCCTTGTAATTCTGAGCATGCGTAGGGGATTGCAGCCATACCCCGATGGGAAAGAAGCCGGGGTCGCTTGGAAAACCGTTGGGATAAGGTTCCTGAGCAGAAGCTGAAACCAAGGAGTTGCCAATCAGCAGGGCACCAAGGCAAACCCGGCGAAGGAAATCTGAAGAAATTCATAAAGGCCAACATAGGTTGTGTATGGACCCGGCTTTTCGGAATTTGCGTAGTGAGGCCGAAGGTTTTCAACAGCGCCGATCGGCTATCAGAACCCCACGGCTAAATAGCATTGCGGCCAGATAGCATCAACCCGAAGTGGCAGAGCTGGAATTTGCGAGCGAGCTTGTTGGTGAATGGCACGCCGATACACAAGCCGCGGTCGAAACTGCAAGCATCTGGCGTCAAACAGTGTGGTGTTCGAAAGAGGGGCTTGCGACAAAAACGTCACCCCGTCGGCCCATTTAGGTGCAGGCGTTGCGGTAAATCCGATTGAGCTTCGAAACAGGATCAACAACCGCCGACAGCCAAGCCGAGGTGGGGACGGGCGGCGAGTGAAAGAAAATCCGCTCCGAGAAAAATTTGAAGGGAAAAATCGGAAAAAAATTTAGTCAATTGACGGGCCAGTTAATTTGACTAATTTAATAAACGTTGTGGCCGGGATGTGTCCGTATGTCTATGTAAATCAGAGGGAAATTGTTTGCTACTTTTTTGGGATGCGAGTACTCTGGATCAGAAGTGTCTATAAATTAGTCCAAAAAAAGCCTAGTCGGCCTATTAACCACGTAACTAGCTGAAGACGCGTCATTTAGGTTGGTTCGGGGCAGAGAGGGGGGTTGTGGGGACAATCCGTCAGAAATTATACGGAGAATTATCTCAGTAAAATTATACCCCTTTCTCCAATCGACTTTTTCAAGCCGACTTCCTATCGTCGGCTCGCGTCTGCCCGCTTTAAGCATTTATGTGTGCAGCGAGCCAAACTAGGATTAATTGGTGAGGGCGATCTTGTTTAAGGCACCGCTGACAAAGCCACGCTGGCAATGGGACAAATCAGATAACGTCGGTGGCGATAACGTCGACGATTTACCGCTGGTCGCGGCCAAGACCGATGGTGCCGGCGTCGGGGGCGTCGCATCGGGCAATACTTTCGCTCCTTCTATTCTCTTAAACGAAATCATCCGAACTTTGCGTGCGCCAGCGACCAGAGTACCATTGCCAGCCAGCGTGCTGGGATTATCGATTAACGACACTGGCGACCATGTGATTAATGCGACGGAATCGAGCGGCGTAGCCTTTACGGTATCGGGCCTGGCGACCGGTGCGATCGGCGAGGTGACCTTCACGGACTCGGCCAACCATCAGGTCGTTGTTGATATTGGGGGTAACGGAAATTATTCGGCCGACTTGTCGACGCTCTTGGATGGCACGATCAACTCATCGCTATTGACTACCGGTTCGTCGGGTCACAACACCGCGACCTCCGGCAATGCGGTGACGCTCGACACTGACAGCGCTTTGACGCCGACGGTGGCGGTCGATGCCGCAAATCCCGCCAATGTGACATTCACAATATCCGGTCTCGAGGGCGATGAGACCGGGACCATGACTTTCACCGATACGCTGGGCCACTCGGACGTGGTGAATATTGGCTCGAACGGCAGTTACTCAGCAAATCTCTCGAATCTCGCGAGCGGAACGCTCACTTATCTCGTGTCGGTCACCGATCCGGTGGGCAATGTCACGACATTCGACCCGACGGTTACTTTGGGTGACGGTTCTGCCAATGCGCCAGCTGGGACTCCGCAAGTTCCAAATCTCTTAAGTGGTTATACAGTTCGGCCGCCTTGGATGGTCGCCGGTGTCGATTATGCTGTCGGTGTACCAAGTGGCACCGCTCTCAAGAATCCGCTGAGCATCACGGATTCCCACATCAGCGTTGATAGGGCGCATCATTTGATATGGGTGCAAGGCAACAACGTAACACTCAGCGGCTATGATTTTACTGGGTGGACTGTTTACATTCAGGGGGGGTCGCAGAACACCACCATCCAAAATTCATATTTTGGAAAGCAGAGCGGAGTGTATGCTGATCCTTCGAGCGTCAATGTCACAATAAAATATTGCGAATTTACCGATCCGACGACTTCAAGCTCTTTAATGACGTTGAGCGGAACAGGCTCGAAGATCGTACAATATAATTGGCTACATGACAGCGGGCAGCATTTCCTCGAGCTCAACAACGGCGGTTCTGTCAACTACAGTTTCAATCTGATTGAAAACGGCGCAGAAACTCCAGGCGCACATCTCAATGTCATTCAATTCCAAGGCGGAGCCTCGAATGCAAGCTATGTTAATCCGATAATCAGCTACAACACGATCGTTCAAACGCCGCAAGTCTCCGGTGGCGAAGAAATACAACTGTACAATCCCGGCGCCGGCATAACTAACGGCCTTATTTCAAACAATACGATGCTTGCGTTGCCGGAGCGGGAGGCGACCGCATCAGTATCCTTCATGATAAATGCTGCTGATCCTGCCACGAGCGGCGTCATCCGAACAATTATATGTATGACGCCGGTGGCGGGGCGTTTGGATTTTTCTACCCCAACACGCCATCCACTATCACCTTTTCCAACAACATCGACATGGCGACTGGCAACGTCATTAATCGCGACAATAGTGAAGCATCGCCTCGAATCCGTCAAGCGCTCCGGTCATCGGCTCGTTCTCGACCGACAGCGGCACAGTGGGCGACCGCATCACCAATGACGCCACGCTGACGCTGACCGGCACGGCGGTGGCGAACAGCACGGTGAACGTCTACGACGGTACGACGCTGCTGGGCACAGCGGCGGCGAACGGCAGCGGGGCCTGGAGCTTTGCCACGGCTGCCTTGACGAACGGCGCCCATAGTTTCACCGCGACGGATACGGTGTCTGGCACGACCAGTGCGGCCTCTCGGCGCTGAGCGTGACCGTGGACACGGTGGCGCCGACTGCGCCGGTGATTAGCAGCAACTCCGTCTCGCCCACCAACGTCGTGACCCTGAGCGGCACGGCCGAAGCCAACAGCACCGTCAACGCTGTTCGACGGTACGACGCAGCTTGGTACCGCGACCGCGAACGGAAGCGGGGTCTGGAGCTATGCGACGGCGGCCTTGTCGGCCGGCAGTCACAGCTTCACAGCGAAGGATACGGATGCGGCCGGCAATACCAGTGCGGTCTCCTCCGCACTGAACCTAACATTGACGACCCCGGTTCCGGCAGATCTGGTGGCCCAGACAACTTCTTGGTCCAACCTCGCGTACCCCACGCAAACGACCAACTTTACTGCAAGCTTCGACGCGACCCCGAGCCAATCAGGGGCAGATATCGTCATTGGCCTTGCTGGCACAAACGCTGCCGACTTTACCGACCTTGCTGCAATAGTCCGCTTCAACGGCACCAATACCATTGATGTCCGGAACGGCTCCGGTTACGGCGCGGACGTGTCCGTCCCTTACAATGCAGGTACGAACTATCACTTCCGTATGGTGGTGAACCTCTCTGCGCACACATACAGTGTCTACGTTACCTCGCAGGGAGGAAGCGAGATAGCGCTGGCCACCAACTACGCTTTCCGTACTGAGCAAGCGACCGACAGCTCGCTCTCCGATGTCGGAGGATTCAGCACTTCAGGTTCGGTTTCCGTCTTCAATTTCTCCATCGCCGGCGCGCTGCCAGGTGCCCCAACCATTGCCTCGTTCTCGCCGACACGTGGCACGGTCGGCGATCGCATCACCGACGACAATACGCTGACGCTGACCGGCAGTGCGGTGGCAAACAGCACGGTCAAAGTCTACGACGGCACGACGCTGCTCGGCACGGCGACGGCCAATGCCAGCGGGGCGTGGACTATACCACCGGCACTTGCCGAACGGCGCCCACAGTCTCACCGCACGGCTATGGTGTCTGGCACGACCAGTGCGGCATCAGCCGCGATGAGCGTGACAATTGATACAACGGCGCCGGTGGCGCCGAGCATTGCCGCGTTCTCCACCGACAGCGGTACGGTGGGCGATCACATCACCAACGATGCACGCTGACCCTGACCGGTACGGCGGAGGCCAACGCAACCGTCAAGGTCTTTGACGGTGCGACGCTGCTGGGTAGTGCGACCGCCAATGGCAGCGGGGCCTGGAGCTATACCACTGGCACCTGAGCGAACGGCGCGCACAGCCTGACCGCGACGGCCACCGATGCGGCCGGCAATACCGGGGTGGCCTCGGCGGCCATGAGCGTGACCATCGACACCACGGCGCCGACCGGCGGCACGCCGGACCTGGTTGCGGCGTCGGATTCCGGCGCCTCGGCTACCGACAACATCACCGACATCACCAGCCCGACCTTCACGGTCGCGCTCAATCCGACGGTTGCGGTCGGCGACACGGTCCAACTACTGCTCGGCGGGTCGGCGCTGGCGCACAACGTGACGCACACCATCACTTCCGCCGACATCACGGCCGGCAGCGTGAGCCTGAGCGGTGACGGCGGGCGATCTCGGGGCGGACGGCAGCAAGTCGATTTCGGCGAAGTTCACCGATACGGCCGGCAACAGCTCGACTACCTCGGCGCTGGCGGTCACACTCGACACCACGGCGCCGACGGTGGCGTCGGTGGTGGCGTCCGGCGCCGGAATCAGTAACGGGGCGGGCGCTCTCAATGCTGGCGACGTCGTCACGCTGACGCTGAACCTGAGCGCGGCGGTGACGGTCACAGGTGGGACGCCGACGCTGGCGCTCAACAATGGTGGTACCGCGACCTATAGCGGCGGCTCGGGCACCAATACCTTGACCTTCATTTACACGGTGGCGGCCGGGGGGAACACGTCTGACCTGACGGTGACGGCGGTCAACCTCAATTCGGCGACCGTTACCGACACGGCCGGCAATGCCGCCAACCTCGCCGGCGCGGTGGCCAATCCGGCCGGCACTCTGCGGATCGATACGACGGCGCCAGTGGCGCCGACGATTGCCTCGTTCTCGACCGACAGCGGTACGGTGGGCGACCATATAACCAATGACACGACGCTGACGCTTACCGGCACGGCGGAAGCAAACGCAACGGTTAAGATCTACGATGGTGCTACGCTTCTCAACAGCGTGGCTGCCAATGGCAGTGGGGCCTGGGCCTACACGACGTCTGCATTGCCGAATGGCGCCCACAGCCTGAGCGCGACCGCCACCGATGCGGCCGGCAATACCGGCGTGGCATCTTTAGCGCTGAGCGTGATCGTGGATACTATCGCGCCAAATGCGCCCGTAGTAACGAGTGATGCTGTCGTCAACACAAACGAGGTCTTGCTGACCGGCACAGCTGAGGCCGGCAGCACAATCAAAATATTCGAAGGCGCGACCTTGCTGGGCACTGCGGCGGTAAATGGCAGTGGCGCTTGAGTTACACGACTAGCCCACTGGCAGATGGCGCGCACACCTTCACTGCCACCAGTACCGATACAGCAGGTAACACAAGTCTCGCGTCGCAGTACATCGATCCGGTGGTCGGAACTGGAACGGTGATCGACTCAATGGCGTGACCAGCCTGACCGATATTGCAAATCACTATTATCTTTTAGACAGCACCAGTACCGGCCCTTCGCTGAAATACGGTGGCGCGGACTATGTGGTCGGTCAGTTTGGTGCGTGGACGCCGATTGGGGCGGAGAAGACGGCGACCGGCTATGAGGTTGCCTGGCATAATACGAGCACTGGTCAGTACACGGTGTGGAGCACGGACAGTAACGGCAATTACGTCTCCAATATCGTCGCCGTTGGGTCGGGAACCAGCGTTGCGCTGGAATCAATTGAGAGCAGCTTCCACCAGGACCTGAACGGCGATGGCACGATCGGGCTTCCTGCGGCGGCTCCCGCAATGGTGATCACTCGAATGGCGTGACCAGCCTGACCGATATTGCAAATCACTATTATCTTTCAGACAGCACCAGTACCGGCCCTTCGCTGAAATACGGTGGCGCGGACTATGCGGTCGGTCAGTTTGGCGCCTGGACGCCGATTGGGGCGGAGAAGACGGCGACCGGCTATGAGGTTGCCTGGCATAATACGAGTACTGGTCAGTACACGGTGTGGAGCACGGACAGTAACGGCAATTACGTCTCCAATATCGTCGCCGTTGGGTCGGGAACCAGCGTTGCGCTGGAATCGATTGAGAGCAGCTTCCACCAGGACCTGAACGGCGATGGCACGATCGGCCTTCCTCCGATTCCGACGACGGTGATCGAGTTCGGCTGGCGCGACCAGCCTGACCGAGATTGGCACCAATTTTTACCTTTACGGCAGCACCAGCACGGGCCCCTCGCTGAAATACGGTGGCGCGGACTATGCGGCCGGTCAGTTTGGCGCCTGGACGCCGATTGGGGCGGAGAAGACGGCAACCGGCTATGAGGTTTCCTGGCATAACACGAGCACTGGTGAGTACACGGTGTGGAGCACCGACAGCAGTGGCAATTATATCTCCAATATCGTCGCCGTTGGGTCGGGAACCAGCGTTGCGCTGGAATCGATTGAGGCGAGCTTCCGCCAGGACCTGAACGGCGATGGCATGATCGGCCTTCCTCCGATTCCGACGACGGTGATCGAGTCGGCGGCCGACCAGCCTGACCGAGATTGCAAATCACTATTATCTTTTAGACAGCACCGGTACCGGCCCTTCGCTGAAATACGGTGGCGCGGACTATGCGGTCGGTCAGTTTGGCGCCTGGACGCCGACTGGCGCGGAGAAGACGGCAACCGGCTATGAGGTTGCCTGGCATAACGGGCGCTGGTGAGTACACGGTGTGGAGCACCGACAGCAACGGCAATTATATCTCCAATATCGTGGCCGTTGGGTCAGGGACCAGCAATGCTTTGGAGGCGATCGAGACCAGTTTCAATCAGGATCTCAATGGCGACGGGTACAACGGTTTGGTGCTGAACGGAAGCGCGGGTGGTCAGACACTCACCGCCGGCAGCAGCCCGACGACGCTCATCGGTGGCCCGAACGATATTCTCAATAGCGGAGCCGGCGCTGACACCTTCGTATTCCCGACCAGCTTTGGGCACAACACGGTCAACAATTTCACGCCGAACACAGACGCACTTCAATTCAACCAGTCGATGTTTGCTTCGATCGCTGCCGTGCTGAGCGATGCCCAGCAGGTCGGATCAAACGTCGTGATCACACATCATGCGCAGAACGTGGTGACGCTGCACAATCTGCAGCTCACCAACCTGCATGCATCCGATATCCATATTGTCTCAGTCCGTGCCGACTTAACAATCTTAGCTCCAGCGCGTGCTGGCGATGTGCTTCAATGAGCGAAGCGCCGTAGCCCGACCGGTTAAGCGTCAATAGACAAGTAATATATAATGACGTTCGGTTTACTCCAAGGCGAACACGGCGTGGCCACCGGACACTACCGCATTGGTAATGATGCAGGGGCGGGCGGTAACTCTTCGTTTACCTGCGACACCAGACAATCCAGTGCTGTGCCTGAATGACTCGTAATGGTGTTGTTGTCTTTGCATGAGACTTCAATGCAGGACATTAGCGGCGACGAACCGTTTCTATGTCATTGAACCTTATTCTTGAATATGAAAGTTCAGCCCTTGCGGCGCCCCAGAGCTTCAGGGACGCGATGCAAGCGGCCGCTAATATTTTGGATCGGTAATAACGAATAATATCTCCGTTACTATCCGGGTCGGTTACGGCGATTGGGACAATAATCTAGATACAGGGATTACAACCGGCGCGGAGGGCGGCGATTTAAACGGTGTCATGGAATCCTATGCCAGCTTAAGAGCGGCGCTGGCCAGCCACGAAACATCTGCCTTCGATCAGACGTTCGTAAACTCATTGCCGAGCACGGCATCGCTGAATGGTGTATCAAATTTTTATGTCCCTTCGGCTGTTGCCAAAGCTTTGGGGTTTATTTCGCCTACGAGTTCTATCGTTGATGGCGCGGTCGGGATGGGGATTCAGATCCCGAGCAATCTACTCGTCGGCGCTGCGCTGCATGAGCTTACGCACGCGATGGGCAGGGAACCAGGGGTCGGGCCTTTTGACCTGCTGCGCTACACAAGCCCGGGACACCACCTTTTTTCGTCCGGCAACACGGCAGTCCCGGCCTATTTTTCGATCGACGGCGGAACACTAAGCTTGCCGACTTCGGTCAGACATCAGATCCAAGCGATTTCCTCAACAGCGGCGTGCAAGGTTCAAAAGACCCATTCGATGAATATTACAGTAGCAGCACAATTCAAAACCTCACGTCCGTGGATAAAGAATTCCTGGACGCCTGGGTTTCAATTAATAGCAGCCCTTGTTGCGACAGTGATTGAGTCGGCCGGCGCGACCAGCCTGACCGAGATCGGCAACATTTTTACTTTACAACAGCACTGGCGCCGGTCCCTCGCTCAAATACGGGGCGCGGACTATGTGCCCGGTCAGTTTGGTGCGCGGACGCCGATCGGCGCGGAGAAGACGGCGAGCGGATATGAGGTGGCCTGGAAGAACATGAGCACCGGTCAGTATTCGGTGTGGGGCACGGACAACAACGGCAATTACGCCTCCAATATCGTCGGCGTTGCATTGGGAACGAGCGTTGCGTTGGAATCCATCGAGAGCAGCTTCCACCAGGACCTGAACGGCGATGGCACGATCGGGCTTCCTGCGCGCACCGAGGTGATCGACTCAGACGGCGTCGACCAGCCTGACCGAGATTGGCAATCATTATAATCTTTTCGACAGCACAGTGCCGGACCCTCGCTGAAATACGGTGGCGCGGACTATGCGGTCGGTCAGTTTGGTGCCTGGACGCCGATCGGGGCGGAGAAGACGGCGACCGGCTATGAGGTGGCCTGGAAGAATATGGGCACCGGTCAGTACACGGTCTGGAACACCGACAGCAACGGCAATTACGTCTCCAATATCGTCGGCGTTGTTTCGGGAACCAGCGCTGCGCTGGAATCCATCGAGAGCAGCTTCCACCAGGACCTGAATGGCGATGGCACGATCGGCCTTCTCGATTCACGACGGTGATTAGTCGGCGGCGCGACCAGCCTGACCGAGATCGGCGACCATTTTTACTTTACGGCAGCACTGGCACGGGTCCCTGGTTGAAATACGGGGCGCGGACTATGCTGCGGTCAGTTTGGCGCCTGGACGCCGATCGGCGCGGAGAAGACGGCGACCGGCTATGAGGTGGCCTGGAAACATGGGCACCGATCAGTACACGGTCTGGAGCACCGACAGCAGCGGCAATTACATCTCCAATATCGTCGGCGTTGGTTCTGGAACCAGCGCTGCGCTGGAATCCATCGAGAGCGAGCTTCCACCAGGACCTGAATGGCGATGGCACGATCGGCCTTCTCGATTCCGACGACGGTGATAGAGTGGCCGGCGCGACCAGCCTGACCGAGATTGCAAATCACTTTTATCTTTTCGACAGCACTGGACCGGCCCTCGTTGAAATACGGGGGCGCGGACTATGCGGCGGGTCAGTTCGGCGCCTGGACGCCGATCGGGGCGGAGAAGACGGCGACCGGATATGAGGTGGCCTGGAAGACACGGGCACCGATGAGTACACGGTCTGGAGCACCGACAACAACGGCAATTACATCTCCAATATCGTCGGCATTGGTTTGGGAACGAGGTTATGGGAGGCCATCGAGACCAGTTTCAACCAGGACCTCAATGGCGACGGGCAAAACGGTGTGGTGCTCAACGGAAGCTCGGGGGGCCAGACACTCACCGCTGGGAGTAGCCGACCACACTGATCGGCGGCCCCAACGATATCCTCAGTGGGGGCGCCGGGGCTGACACGTTCGTATTCCGGCCGGATTTGGATCAAACACAGTAAACGATTTCATGCCGAACACGGACCACTTCAATTCGACCATACGATATTTACCGACGCTGGCCGTGCTCAGAGATGCCCAGCAGGTCGGATCAAACGTCGTGATCACACACGATCCGCAGAACGTCGTGACGCTGCACAATCTGAGCTCACCAACTTGCATGCTCCGATTTCCATATTGTCTGAATCCGCGCCCAGTGTACAAACGTAGCTCCAGCGCGTGCTGGCGATGTGCTTCAATGAGCGAAGTGCCGTAGCCCGACTGGTTAAGCGTCAATAGACAAGTAATATATAATGACGTTCGGTTTGCTCCAAGGCGAACACGGCGTGGCCACCGGACACTACCGCATTGGTAATGATGCAGGGGCGGGCGGTAACTCTTCGTTTACCTGCGACACCAGACAATCCAGTGCTGTGCCTGAATGACTTGTAATGGTGTTGTTGTCTTTGCATGAGACTTCAATGCAGGACATTAGCGGCGACGAACCGTTTCGATGTCATTGAACCTTGTTCTTTCTTATGAGAGCTCGGCCCTGGCGGCTCCGCAGAGCTTCCGGGATGCGATGCAGACGGCTGCTAATATTCTGGATTTGACAATAACCGACAATATTACGGTCACGATCCGCGTCGGCTATGGCGATTGGGACAATAATTTAGTCACAGGTATCACGACCGGCGCCGAGGGCGGCGATTTAAACGGTGTCTTGAAATCCTACTCCAGCTTAAGAGCGGCGCTGGCCAGCCACGAAACATCGACCTTCGACCAGACGTTTGTAAACTCGTTGCCGAACACGTCATCGCTGAATGGCGTTTCAAATTTTTATGTCCCTTCGGCGGTTGGTAAAGCGCTGGGGCTTATTTCCCCGACGAGTCCTTCGTTGATGGCGCGGTCGGGATTGGGACCAAATCCCCAGCAATCTCCTGGTCGGCGTCGCACTGCACGAATTTACGCACGCGATGGGTCGGGAACCGGGGGTGGGGCCTTTTGACCTGCTCCGCTACACAAGCCCAGGAAACCATCTTTTTTCGTCCGGCAACACGGCGTCGCCGGCCTATTTTTCGATCGACGGCGGTAACACTAAGCTTGCAGACTTTCGGCCAGACATCGGATCCAAGCGATTTCCTCAATAGCGGCGTGCAAGGTTCAAAAGATCCATTCGATGAATTTTATAGCGGCAGCACAATTCAAAACCTCACGGCCGTGGACAAAGAATTCCTGGATGTCCTTGGCTTCAACATAATGGGCAGCTCCTGTTTCGACCGTGATCGAGTTCGGCTGGCGCGACAAGCCTGACCGAAATTGGAAGCAATTTTTACCTTTACGACAGAGCTGGAGCGGGCCCCTCGCTGAAATACGGCAGCGCGGACTATGTGGTCGGGTCAGTTTGATGCGTGGACGCCGATTGGGGCGGAGAAGACGGCGAGCGGCTATGAGGTTGCCTGGCATAATACGAGCACTGGTCAGTACACGGTGTGGAGCACGGACAGTAACGGCAATTACGTCTCCAATATCGTCGCCGTTGGGGTCTGAAACTAGCGTTGCGCTGGAATCAATTGAGAGCAGCTTCCACCAGGACCTGAACGGCGATGGCACGATCGGGCTTCCTGCGGCGGCTCCCGCAATGGTGATCCAGCTCTGAATGGCGTGACCAGCCTGACCGATATTCGCAAATCACTATTATCTTTTTGACAGCGCCGGGCCGGCCCTTCGATGAAATACGCCGGCGCGGACTATGCGGTCGGTGAATTTGGTGGCTGGACGCCTCGGGGCGGAGAAGACGGCGACCGGCTATGAGGTTGCGTGGAAATACGAGGGCCGGCCAGTACACGGTCTGGAATACGGATAACAATGGCAACTACGTCTCGTAGCTGGTCGCCGTTGTGTCGGACACCAGGGTTGCCGAATCAATTGAGACCAGCTTCCAGCAGGACCTGAACGGCGATGGCAGATCGGCCGTGCCGGCGACGGTGATCGAGCGGCGGTGTGACCCGACTGACCGAGATCGGTACCAATTTTTATCTTTATGGCAGCACCGGCACGGCCCTTCGCTTAAATACGGCCGCGCGGATATACGCAGTGAAGTTGGTGCCTTGACAGCGCTGGGCGCGGAGAAGACGGCAACCGGCTATGAGGTTGCCTGGAAGAACGCGAGCACGGGCGAGTACACGGTGTGGAATACGGATAACAGTGGCAATTATATCTTGAATTCGTCGCCGTTGGGTCGGGAACCAGGGTTGCGCTGGAATCAATTGAGACGAGCTTCCAGCAGGACTTGAACGGCGATGGCATATCGGTGCCGCCGACCGAATGGTGATCGAGTCGACGGTGTGACCCGACTGACCCAGATCGAAATCACTATTATCTTTAAGACAGCACCAGCATGGGCCCTTCGCTGAAATACGCCGGCGCGGACTATGCGGCGGTAAGTTGGTGGCTGGACGCGACTCGGGGCGGAGAAGACTGCAACCGGCTATGAGGTTGCCTGGCATAACACGAGCACTGGTGAGTACACGGTGTGGAGCACCGACAGCAACGGCAATTATATCTCCAATATTGTGGCCGTTGGGTCAGGGACCAAGCAATGCTTTGGAGGCCGATCGAGACCAGTTTCAATCAGGATCTCAATGGCGACGGGTACAATCGGTCTTTGGTGCTGAACGGAAGTGTTGGGTGGCCGCGGACACTCACCGCCGGCAGCAGCCCGACGACGCTCATCGGTGGCCCGAACGATATTCTCAATAGCGGAGCCGGCGCTGACACCTTCGTATTCCCGACCAGCTTTGGGCCACAACACGGTCAACAATTTCACGGCCGAACACAGACGCACTTCAATTCAACCAGTCGATGTTTGCTTCGATCGCTGCCGTGCTGAGCGATGCCCAGCAGGTCGGATCAAACGTCGTGATCACACATGATGCGCAGAACGTGGTGACGCTGCACAATCTGCAGCTCACCAACCTGCATGCATCCAATATCCATATTGTCTGATTCGTGCCGACTTAACAATCTTAGCTCCAGCGCGTGCTGGCGATGTGCTTCAATGAGCGATGCGCCGTAGCCCCGACCGGTTAAGCGTCAATAGACAAGTAATATATAATGACGTTCGGTTTGCTCCAAGGCGAACACGGCGTGGCCACCGGACACTACCGCATTGGTAATGATGCAGGGGAGGGCGGTAACTCTTCGTTTACCTGCGACACCAGAAATCCAGTGCTGTGCCTGAATGACTTGTAAGCGTTGTTGTCTTTGCATGAGACTTCAATGCAGGACATTAGCGGCGACGAACCGTTTCTATGTCATTGAACCTAATTCTTAATATGAAAGTTCAGCCCTTGCGGCGCCCCAGAGCTTCAGGGACGCGATGCAAGCGGCCGCTAATATTTTGGATTCGGTAATAACGAATAATATCTCCGTTACTATCCGGGTCGGTTACGGCGATTGGGACAATAATCTAGATACAGGGATTACAACCGGCGCGGAGGGCGGCGATTTAAACGGTGTCATGGATCGGATGCCAGCTTAAAAATGGTGCTGGGCCACGAAACATCTGCCTTCGATCAGACGTTTGTAAACTCATTGCCGAGCACGGCATCGCTGAATGGTGTATCAAATTTTTATGTCCCTTCGGCTGTTGCCAAAGCTTTGGGGTTTATTTCTCCTACGAGTTCTATCGTTGATCGCGCGGTCGGGATGGGATCATATCCCGAGCAATCTACTCGTCGGCGCTGCGCTGCATGAGCTTACGCACGCGATGGGCAGGGAACCAGGTGTCGGGCCTTTTGACCTGCTGCGCTACACAAGCCCGGGACACCACCTTTTTTCGTCCGGCAACACGGCAGTCCCGGCCTATTTTTCGATCGACGGCGGTAACACTAAGCTTGCCGACTTCGGTCAGACATCAGATCCAAGCGATTTCCTCAACAGCGGCGTGCAAGGTTCAAAAGACCCATTCGATGAATATTACAGTAGCAGCACAATTCAAAACCTCACGTCCGTGGACAAAGAATTCCTGGATGTCCTTGGTTTCAACTTAATAGCAGCTCCTGTTGCGACAGCGATCCAGTTGGCTGGCGCGACCAGCCTGACCGAAAATGCAAATTTTTACCTTTACGACAGCAGCAGCGCGGGTCCCTCGCTGAAATACGGTGGCGCGGACTATGTGGTCGGTCAGTTTGGCGCGTGGACGCCGATTGGGGCGGAGAAGACGGCGACCGGCTATGAGGTTGCCTGGCATAATACGAGCACTGGTCAGTACACGGTGTGGAGCACGGACAGTAACGGCAATTACGTCTCCAATATCGTCGCCGTTGGGTCGGGAACCAGCGTTGCGCTGGAATCAATTGAGAGCAGCTTCCACCAGGACCTGAACGGCGATGGCACGATCGGGCTTCCTGCGGCGGCTCCCGCAATGGTGATGACTCGAATGGCGTGACCAGCCTGACCGATATTGCAAATCACTATTATCTTTTAGACAGCACCAGTACCGGCCCTTCGCTGAAATACGGTGGCGCGGACTATGCGGTCGGTCAGTTTGGCGCCTGGACGCCGATTGGGGCGGAGAAGACGGCGACCGGCTATGAGGTTGCCTGGCATAATACGAGTACTGGTCAGTACACGGTGTGGAGCACGGACAGTAACGGCAATTACGTCTCCAATATCGTCGCCGTTGGGTCGGGAACCAGCGTTGCGCTGAAATCAATTGAGAGCAGCTTCCACCAGGACCTGAACGGCGATGGCACGATCGGCCTTCCTCCAATTCCGACGACGGTGATAGTTCGGCTGGCGCGACCAGCCTGACCGAGATTGGCACCAATTTTTACCTTTACGGCAGCACCAGCACGGGCCCTTCGCTGAAATACGGTGGCGCGGACTATGCGGTCAGTCAGTTTGGCGCCTGGACGCCGATTGGGGCGGAGAAGACGGCAACCGGCTATGAGGTTTCCTGGCATAACACGAGCACTGGTGAGTACACGGTGTGGAGCACCGACAGCAGTGGCAATTATATCTCCAATATCGTCGCCGTTGGGTCGGGAACCAGCGTTGCGCTGGAATCAATTGAGGCGAGCTTCCACCAGGACCTGAACGGCGATGGCACGATCGGCCTTCCTCCGATTCCGACGACGGTGATCAAGTCGGCTGGCGCGACCAGCCTGACCGAGATTGCAAATCACTATTATCTTTTAGACAGCACCAGTACCGGCCCTTCGCTGAAATACGGTGGCGCGGACTATGCGGTCGGTCAGTTTGGCGCCTGGACGCCGACTGGGGCGGAGAAGACGGCAACCGGCTATGAGGTTGCCTGGCATAACACGAGCACTGGTGAGTACACGGTGTGGAGCACCGACAGCAACGGCAATTATATCTCCAATATCGTGGCGGTTGGGTCAGGGACCAGCAATGCTTTGGAGGCGATCGAGACCAGTTTCAATCAGGATCTCAATGGCGACGGGTACAACGGTTTGGTGCTGAACGGAAGCGCGGGTGGTCAGACACTCACCGCCGGCAGCAGCCCGACGACGCTCATCGGTGGCCCGAACGATATTCTCAATAGCGGAGCCGGCGCTGACACCTTCGTATTCCCGACCAGCTTTGGGCACAACACGGTCAACAATTTCACGCCGAACACAGACGCACTTCAATTCAACCAGTCGATGTTTGCTTCGATCGCTGCCGTGCTCAGCGATGCCCAGCAGGTCGGATCAAACGTCGTGATCACACATGATGCGCAGAACGTGGTGACGCTGCACAATCTGCAGCTCACCAACCTGCATGCATCCGATATCCATATTGTC
>CAWFEU010000010.1:0-106350 GCA_963815055.1 uncultured Alphaproteobacteria bacterium
GTCGAGAAGGGCAAGAAACTCGCGGCGGAAGCGGCGTAACAAAGCTCCCTCACCCTGAGGAGCCGTCGAAGGCGGCGTCTCGAAGGATGAGGGGCGAATTGAAGGGGGCCTCATCCTTCGAGACGGCCGCTACGCGGCCTCCTCAGGATGAGGGCAAGGGTCTGGAGTTGTCATGCCTTTCCATTTCGAACTGGTATCGCCGCAGAAGTTGCTGTTTTCCGGCGACGTCGAACAGGTCGATGTGCCCGGCGCCGAGGGTGAATTGGGCGTGCTGGCCGACCATGCACCTATGGTTACGACGCTTCGCCCGGGTATTCTCACAGTCCATGGCAGCGGCGGCGCGCAGAAAATCGTCGTGCTCGGGGGCTTTGCTGAAAGATCGGCGGAAGGCCTGACCGTGCTGGCCGATGTCGCCGAAGCTGTCGAGGACATTGACCGCGCCACGATCACGGCGCGTATCGGCGAACTCGAAAGCCGCATCGCCAAGTCGGAGCCTGGTTCAGATCTCGACAAGCTGATCACACAGCTCGATCATTTCAAGGACGTTGACCGGCACCTGACCGGCACGGCGATGCATTAGCGCTGCCGCGCGTCAGCGCGCAAAGCGCTCGAATTCCTGCACGACGCGTAGATAGATGTCCCGTTTGAACGGGATCACCAGGCCGGGCAATTCCTGCGTGGCCACCCAGCGCCATTCGACGAATTCAGGTTTGTGACCGCCGCCCGGCTGGGCGATATCGATTTCGCCGTCATTGCCGGTAAAGCGCAGCGCGTACCATTTTTGCTTCTGGCCGCGATATTTGCCGCCCCAAGCCTGTTTCGCGACCCCACCCGGAAGGTCGTAGCTGAGCCAGTCGTCGATCTCGCCGAGTTTCTGCACCGAGCGGATGCTGGTTTCTTCGTACAGTTCGCGCAGCGCCGCCTTATAAGGGTCTTCGTTCTCATCGATGCCGCCTTGTGGCATCTGCCAGACATGCGTGGGATCGACGTGTTCAGGACCATCCGTCCGCCGTCCGATGAAGACATGCCCGGCGCGATTGAGCACCATCATGCCGGCGCAAGGGCGATAGGGCAGCGCGTCCTGGGAAGTCATTGTCCGTCCGTTCATTCGGGCGCGCCGGTCTTGCGCTTCCGAATGACGTTACGACGACTTGGCCTTGATCGCCACCATGGTGATCGGCTCGAGCAGGAAGCCGCGCAATTCTGCCTTCTTCGCCCATTCGGCAATGCGCGCGATGGTGGCAGGCTGCGCCGTCGCAAATCCGACCGCGGTTCCGGCGTCGCGTGCTCGCATCTCGAGCCGCGCCAGCGCGCGGTCGATCTCAACCGGTGTCGGGACGATGTCGAGAACGATGTCGGCTTTGGCAAAAGGCAGGTTGTGGCTGCCGGCGAGCTGGCTGGCAATGCTGCGTGAGGATGACCCGTCATCGACAAAAATAAGCCCGCGCTTGGCGGCATCCTGCAACACCGGGGCGAGCGCCGGTTCGGAGGCCGTAAAGCGCGCGCCCATGAAACTCATCACGCCGACATAGCCCTGGAAGCGGCTCATCAGCCAGTGCAGCCGGTCGATATTCTGCTCCGATGAGAGCGAGGTCAGCAGTGTCTGCGGGCCAGGGTCATTGTCCGGATAGTCGAAGGGCTCCATCGGAACCTGCAACAATACTTCGTGCTCATCGGCGCGCGCGTGCTCGGCGAGTTTTTCAAGATCGGCGCCGTATGGCGCCAGGGCGAAAGTCACCGGTGCCGGAAGTTTTGCAAATGCATCGGCGGTGCCGGAGGCGCTGATGCCAAGCCCGCCAACGACAATGGCGATGACGGGCATGTCTTTCTTGTTCGGCGGAACCTGGCGCGGGTGCGCGTAACGCGCCGACGGCCGCGTGCCATCAGGTCCTATTTTTGGAATTGAGCCATGCCGCGTTGTCTCAAGCAGCTTGGGATCGAGCAGCGCGCCTGCCCCGGGCGCGCTCCCCGGAATGGTAACCTGCTGCCTCGCGCCGCTCGAACCATCGATGATGGTGACTGTCCGCGACCCCGGCGGCGGCGCAGGGGCGACCGCGGGCTCAGGCGCGCTCATGGAGGACGGCCCATCGTGGCGTGCGTGCTCCTTACCGTCTTTGTCGCCGGCGCGCGCGGTTTGTTTCATGGCCGGCTGCTCGGTCGCAATAACCGCCACCGGCTCGCCGCCGAGCGGGTCCTTGACGAAGACCGCCCATCCGACGACCACCAGTCCGGACAGCCCCAGCACACCAGCCAGCCATTGTGGCGCGGTTCCGGGAATATTCGGCATGCGCTTGTTTTTGATCTGGCCGAGGGGCGTGTTCAGATCGTCCGGTGCCACAGCGCGGGATCCTCGCGAATCATCCGCAGAAGTCTAGCACGCGACGTTTGCGCGCTGGCATCGCGACATATCGTCTTGGGAGCGCGGCAACATGGCCAGAAAACGATCGGGGCGGCCGTTTGGCCGCCCCGCGTTATCACTCGTCGTTCTGCCGGTGCTTAGTTCGGGACCGGCGTCTTGGAGTTCGGCGGGAACGCCGAATTCACCTGGGTTCCACGCAGGAGATCGAGCGCCATGTTGAGCGCCTTGTCGTTTTTGGACTCCGGCGGAATGTAGGACTGCGAGCCGGTTTGCTCCTTGCCTTCGTCGCCCTTGAGATGGCCGCGCAACGAGGCCTCGCCCTTGGTGTCGGTCTTTGCCTTGAGATCTTCCGGCACGTCCTGGAGAACCTCGATGTCGGGCGAAATGCCTTTTGCCTGGATCGAACGGCCCGAGGGCGTGAAGTAGCGCGCTGTCGTCAGACGCAACGCCCCATTGCCCGAGCCGAGCGGGATGATCGTCTGCACCGACCCTTTACCGAACGATCGGGTGCCGATGACAGCTGCCCGCTTGTGATCCTGCAGCGCGCCGGCGACGATCTCCGATGCCGAGGCCGAACCACCATTGATCAGGACAATGAGCGGTTTGTTTTTCGTCAGGTCACCGGGACGCGCATTGAAACGCTGGGTTTCTTCTGCGTTGCGGCCACGGGTAGAAACGATCTCGCCTTTTTGCAGGAAGGCATCCGACACCGAAATTGCCTGATCAAGCAGGCCGCCCGGATTGTTGCGCAGGTCGAGAACATAACCCTTCAGCTTGTCGTCGGAGATCTTCGCGCTGATGTCGGCGATCGCCTTCTTCAGCCCGTCGGTGGTCTGTTCATTGAACTGCGTGAGGCGGATATAGCCAACGTCGTCGCCTTCGGTCTGCGAGCGCACTGAACGGACCCGGATGACGTCGCGCGTAATCGAGACTTCAACCGGCTTGTCCTGGCCCTTGCGCATGATGGTGAGCTTGATCTTGGTGTTCACCGGTCCGCGCATTTTTTCGACGGCCTGGTTGAGCGTCAGGCCCTGCACCTGCTCGTCATCGAGCTTGGTGATGATGTCATTCGCCATGACGCCGGCTTTGGCGGCAGGCGTTTCATCGATCGGCGCCACGACCTTGATCAGACCATCTTCCATGGTGACTTCGATGCCGAGTCCGCCGAATTCGCCGCGGGTCTGCACCTGCATGTCACGGAAGCTTTTGGCGTCCATGTAGCTCGAGTGCGGATCAAGCCCGGCCAGCATGCCGTTGATCGCAGTTTCGATCAGCTTGCTGTCGTCCGGCCTCTCGACGTAATCGGCGCGCACGCGCTCGAATACGTCACCGAACAGGTTGAGCTGCCGGTAGGTATCCGCCGCAGCTGCCTTGGCAGTCGCGCCGAGAAATACGATGCGTGGCTGAACCGCGAGCAGCGTCATTGCTGCTCCCGCCGCCGCGCCGAGAAGTATAAGTGAGGTCTTGCGCATCATCCGCGAACCTTTTCGCCTTCGCCAGCCGCCCACCATGGGCCTGGATCGACGGGAACCCCGTCCTTACGAAATTCAACGTAGAGCACCGGTTGGCTGGAACCTGTCGCTAGGATAGCGGCGATATGGGAGCCATTTCCCATCACTGCAACAGGTTCCCCGGTCAGCACGAACTGCCCGAGATCAACTGATATCCGATCCATCCCAGCGAGCAAGACATGATAGCCGCCGCCGACATTAAGGATCAAGAGTTGCCCATAGGACCGGAATGAGCCGGCATAGACCACCCAGCCATCGGCGGGCGCTGTAACCTGCGCCCCGGCCCGGGTTGCGATGGAAACGCCTTTTTCGCCCCCGCCATTGCCATCGGGAGCGCCAAATTCCTTCATCTTGACCCCGTTAACCGGAATAGGAACTTGTCCGCGCAAAGAGGCGAAAGCCACGGCCGGGGCCAGACGGCCCGGATCGCGGAATGCCGATAGCGCGGGACGGCTATCCGAACGGGCGGCTTCGCGTGCTTCGCGAGTCGCCGGATCGAGGCCCTGTTCGAGCTTGGCGATCAAATCTTTGAGATTGTCGACCTGGCGCCCCAGATTTCCCGCGCGGGCCCGTTCCGCTTCGAGCGCTTTCTCGTGCTCGCCGAGTTGTTTCTGGCGCTCTTCCACCAGCGCAGTCATGCGGTTCTGGTCGGAGTCAAGCGAGGCCATTTCGCCCTTCAACTGATCGCGCTCGGCATCAATTTTTTTTCGTAATGCAACCAGAGCCGAAAGATCGCTGACGAGCGCTTCGACTTCCTGCCGCATTTCAGGCAACACCGCGCCGAGCACCATTGCTGTCCGTATTGACTGCAACGCATCTTCCGGGCTTGAGATGAGAGCCGCGGGCGGATGACGTCCGATCCGCTGCAAAGCGGCCAGGACTTCACCGATCACCGCACGGCGGCTATCAAGCGATTTGCGAATGTTGCGATCGTTGTCGTCAAGCGGCTTGAGTCTTTCTTGCGTGGCCGCGATTTTCGATTCGACGTCACGCAAGCGCATGGCCGTGTCGATCAGATCCTGATTGAGCTTGCGCCGGTCGGCGCCGATCTCTTCGATCTCCCGTTTCAGCGCCGCTTCGGCTTCCGCCGATTTGCGTTGCTCGTCGTGCGCCGATTTGAGTTCCTCATCACGCTGCTTGAGAGTGTCGAGCTTTTCCGTGTTACCGTTCTGCGCGAAGAGGACCGGGCGCGCCTCTGCCCCGGCGGCCGCGGCCGAGGCAACCGGCGATATCAAGCCGAGCCCCGCGACGAGCGCGGTGCGCAGATCGATTTGGCCGAATCCCCCAAAGCAAATCATCAATGTCACGATACGCCGGCAAGTTTGAACGGCAAGCTAATCACCGGTAACCTATTGACGCGGATTGCGACCAAATCGGGGTGGGCGGCCGGTAATTTAGGCCCGATGGTAAGGGTGGCCCGTCAGGATGGTCGTGGCGCGGTAGAGTTGTTCCAGCAACATGACGCGGACCAACTGATGGGGCCAGGTCGCCGTCCCGAATGACAGGCGCAGGTCGGCCTTCTCGCAGACGCTTGGCGCCAGACCGTCGGCGCCGCCAACTACGAATACGACTGCCGCCCGGCCATTGGCCCGCCACCTCGTAAGGCAAGCGGCAAGACCTGCGCTATCGACATTTTGCCCGCGTGAATCGAGCAGAACAATCGCGGCCTCTTTCGGGATGATATTGGCCAGTGCGATCAACTCCTCAAGCATGCGCTTGGCGGGGTCGCCGGCCCGGCTTTCCCTGATCTCAACGATTTCAAGTTCGCGCAGGCCGAGTTGACGGCCCGTTTGAACCGCGCGCTTGCGGTAGCGCTCGGACAATTCGGTTTCCGGGCCCTGTTTCAGGCGCCCGACAGCGGCAACGATGATACGCATCGCGCCGGTAAGACTATCAGCTTGACCGCCGTACGTCCTTGCCGGTCGCCGACCACATCTTTTCGAGATTGTAGAAGGTGCGGACCTCCGGCCGGAAGACATGAACAATGACGTCGCCGGCATCGATGAGCACCCAGTCGCCTTGTCGCATCCCTTCGACACGGACGCTTTCGGCTCCCGCGGCTTTAAGGTCTTTCACGACGTGTTCGGCAACGGCGTTCACATGGCGCTGTGAGCGGCCGCTGGTCACGACCATGTAGTCGGCGATTGACGATTTTCCGGAGAGATCGATGGCGACGCTGTCCTCGGCTTTCATGTCGTCAAGACGCGCAAGGACGGTGCGGAGCGTCTCCCTGGCAGTCGGGTGCCGGGAGACGGGTTCGGGCTTACGACGCGAAGCCCGAGAGAGTGCAGGAGTGTTCAGAGGCGTTGATCCTTTCCGTGGGTTGCACTCACCCCGGCGCGAACCGGGGTCTCGTTAAATGATAGTTATC
This sequence comes from uncultured Alphaproteobacteria bacterium, assembly GCA_963815055.1. GTDB lineage: Bacteria > Pseudomonadota > Alphaproteobacteria > Rhizobiales > Xanthobacteraceae > Pseudolabrys. The sequence goes on from CAWFEU010000010.1 coordinate 6,242, forward strand.
TTGCCCTTTTCTTTCCACCCTGACGTCTGCGGCTTTTGCTGCCCAGACGCCTGCGGCTCTTGCGACCTGGACGCCTGGGGCTTTGGGCGGCGGTTTTGCGCTTTGAGGCAGTCTTTCCACGTTTCTTACCCCCGGTTTTTGCGCGTTTGGGTTTCTTTGCGCTCTTGGGAGTCTTGCGGGGCTCGCGGTCGGGCGTTCCGTCTTGCGTGCGCAAAGCGCGTAGTGCCGTTGAGGAAAGAGGCGACTTGAGGCCATGCAGGTAGGCCCATACGGGCGGTTTGCGGTCCGGCAACGCAGGGGCGTCGTGTTCCGGAATTCTGACGCGGGCAAGGACGTTGCCCGCCGGACTGGCAGCAGCGTAGAGACTTGGGCCCAGGCGGTCGATCACGACGATAGGCACCAGCTCCGCTATTTTGTGCCATTTCTGCCAGCGATGGAAACTCCGCAAATTGTCGGCGCCCATGATCCAGACGAATCGGACGCCGGGGCATCGGGCCAGCAACCAAGATATCGTATCGTAGGTGTATCTCGTCTTAATGACAGCTTCGAGACCGGTGATGTCGATGCGCGGATGACTGGTGAGCGCGCGTGCGGCGGCAATTCGATCGGCGAGTGGAGCAAGGCCCCGTGTGTTTTTGAGCGGGTTGCCGGGTGTGACGAGCCACCAGACACGATCCAACCGCAGGCGCTTGAGTGCGAGCAGGGCCGCAGCAAGATGGGCCTGATGCGGCGGATCGAAAGTTCCACCGAACAGGCCGATTCTCATGCCGGGCGCATGAGGGGGAAGTAGGCGCTCGGCGTTCGCGGGTTTTTTTGATTTCACGGCCGGGTCTGACCGCTGCCGTGAATACGATATTTGAACGTCGTGAGCTGGTCGACTCCCACCGGCCCGCGCGCGTGCAGCCGGCCGGTGGCGATGCCGATCTCCGCGCCGAAGCCAAATTCGCCGCCGTCGGCAAATTGGGTCGACGCATTGTGCAGCACAATTGCCGAATCGACCTCGCGCAGGAACCTTTCAGCGGCGGCCTGGTCGTCGGTGACAATCGTGTCGGTGTGATGCGATCCGTAGTGTTCGATGTGTTCAATCGCTGCCGACAGGTCGTCCACGACCCCGGCCGCGATGATGGCATCGAGATATTCGGTGCCCCAGTCTTCCTCGGTCGCCGGCTTCACCCGCTTGTCGGCTGCCACAGTTGCTGGATCGCCGCGGATTTCGCAGCCGGCCTCGATCAACATGTCGATCAGCGGCTTAAGATGCGTCGACGCAACCGCGCGATCAACCAGTAGTGTCTCCGCCGCGCCGCAGACACCGGTCCGGCGCATTTTGGCGTTGAGGACAATCTTTTTGGCCATGTCGAGGGCAGCGGCCTGGTGCACATAGACGTGGCAGACGCCTTCAAGGTGTGCGAATACCGGCACCCGCGCCTCAGCCTGAACGCGCCCAACCAGGCCTTTACCGCCACGCGGCACGATCACGTCGATATTGCCATCGAGCCCAGCCAACATCAGGCCGACGGCCGTGCGGTCGCGGGTCGGGACGAACTGAATGGAAGCCTCCGGCAAATTTGCGGCGCGCAATCCTTGGGTCAGTGCCGCAAGGATTGCGCGACTCGACCGCATGCTGTCGGACCCCCCGCGCAGGATCGCCGCGTTGCCGGCTTTCAGGCAAAGCACGCCGGCATCCGCGGTGACGTTCGGCCGGCTCTCGTAAACGATGCCAACGACGCCAAGGGGCACCCGGACCCGCTCGATGCGCATGCCGTTGGGCCGGGTCCAGGACTCGGTGACGGCGCCAACCGGGTCCTTGAGCGCGCGCACGATATCGATGCCCTCGGCAATCGCTTCCACCCGTTTGGCATCAAGCGATAGGCGGTCGAGGAAGGCCCCCGTCAGACCTGCGCCGTGCGCTTCCGCAACATCCTCGGCATTGGCGGCCAAAATAGCGGCCGTCTGCGCGCGAACGGCGGCGGACATAAGCTGCAAAGCCCGGTTTTTCTGCTCGGCAGGAGCCAGCGCGAGGATGCGGGCCGCTGCGCGGGCGCGGCGTCCGATCTCGTCCATGGCAGCGGCGATATCGCCCGAGCCCTCAATGCTTTTGAGCGGTGCGGTCATTTTCGGCGGAAAACTCTTGGAGACGCGTGGATGCCCTTGGAATCCCTTGCTCTAGCGCACTTTCCTACCACGTCGGGGTTCGCCCGGCGAGATCGGCCAGACCGCGGTTCAGACAGCGGGTCCTGGGGATAACGTGGATAACGCAACGGCGAATGCAACGCATCAATTGACCTACACATTGGTACGGCAGGGTGACGACCTTGCAGGAGGTGGGTATGGCGTATGGTTCAGACCGTCTTCCCAGTCGTTTTCCAGTCGGCACCAAATTCGTGATCGAGGGAAAACGCGGTCGGGAGGGTCAGACGCAAGTGTTCAGCCGCTATCTCGAGTTCCCGGACGGGACGTTTTTTCCCCTGCCGGTCCGGCCCGCCAAACGCAAACCGGCCCGAGCGGGACGACGCGCCCAGCGCGTGCGTCCGCGTGGCCACTGACCGAGCGGTCGGCCAGAGACCCAGCGGCCTGATCGGGATCGTGGGCACGGTCATTGGCCGGGTGCACTGGTCGGCATGTCACCTATCGACCTGACGTTGTCGGCCATTGGCCCAGTCCGGCAACTAATCGGAGATGCAGACACGCAAAAACCCCAGCCTCCGGTGGGCCGGGGTTAGCGGGCGATCGGTCAATCGCCTTTTTGCGCCTATTGCACTTCGCCACATGAGTTCGCGTCGTGCAGAAACAACGTCTGGACCAACTCCGGGTTCCCCCCGCGTCCTACTCGCCACCCAGAACCAGGTCGTCCCGGTGGATCATTTCCGTGCGGCCCGTGTAGCCGAGGATCAGCAGAACGTCGGCGGACGAGCGGCCTTTGATCTTCTCGGCATCTTCGGCGTCGTAGGCGACGAGTTCGCGGCCGACTTCGTGCCCATCCGGTCCGCGCACGATGACTGCGTCGCCGCGCCCGAATGCACCCTCGATTTTGATCACGCCGGCCGGCAACAGACTTTTGCCCGAATGAAGTGCGCGCACCGCGCCGGCGTCGATGACCAGAGCTCCACGGGGCTCGAGAGAGCCCGCGATCCATTTCTTGCGCGACGTCACCGGATTGGCCGGCGTCAGGAACCAGGTGCAGGCCGCCCCCTTGCCGATCGCTTGCAGGGGGTTCTGCACGCGGCCCGACGCGATCACCATGTGTGTGCCGCCCGTGGTGGCGATCTTGCCGGCCTCGATCTTGGTCAACATACCGCCACGCGCGGTCGCGGATTCAGATGCACCCGCCATGGCTTCAATCTCGGGCGTGATGCGCGCAACGACAGGCACCAGCGTGGCGCCCGAACCCGCGCCCGGCGGGCGGTCGTAAAGACCGTCGACGTCCGAGAGCAGGATCAGCAGGTCGGCGCTCATCATCGTCGCGACGCGGGCGGCAAGCCTGTCATTGTCGCCGTAGCGGATTTCGGTGGTGGCGACCGTGTCGTTCTCGTTGATCACCGGTACGCTGCGCCATTCGAGAAGCTTGGCGATCGTGGAGCGGGCGTTGAGATAGCGGCGTCGCTCTTCAGTATCGCCCAGCGTCACCAGCACCTGACCGGCTGTCAGCCCGTGGCTTCCCAGTGCCTCCGACCATGCGCGCGCCAAGGCGATCTGCCCGACCGCGGCGGCGGCCTGGCTATCCTCGAGTTTGAGAGCGCCGGCGGGCAATTTGAGCACGGCGCGACCGAGCGCAATCGCGCCGGACGACACGGCCAGCAAGTCGCACTTGTTCTTGTGCAGCGTGGCGATGTCGGCGGCGAGGCCCGCGAGCCAGTCGCGCTTGAGCCCGCCCGCGGATGCACCCACCAGCAGCGACGAGCCGACTTTCACGACAATCCGGCGAAAGTCCTTAAGCGATGGCGTTTTCGACATGGCCCCGGCGACATGATTGCGATACCGCCGGCTGTCTAGCATGCCGTTCTTGGGTTCGTCATCGCCGCCAGCCGGCAGGCAATGGCTCGATATTTGACATTCGGCGCTCTAGTGTCGGCGTTGGCTGTTTGACAAGAGCTCGTCACTCGCCGGGGTAAAGCGATGCGACTTGCGGTCTATGGCGCGGTGCTGGTGATTACCCTTGGCAGCGTATTGCTGGGGCTCGACTGGCTGTCCGCTCCAATGTCGCCGATGGTCGACACCGAGGCCGGACTGCACGCGCCGCCTGCGGTCCGGCCACCGCCTGCGCCGGTCGCTGTTACGCCCGTTGCACCCAGTGCACCAATCGGCGCTCCGATCGTGTCACCGAGCCTGGTGGCGCCGACCGCCCCGAGCGCGCCCGCCAACGCAACCGCGCAAACGCCATCGCCAATCGCGGCGCCGGAGCCGCAATTGCCGCAAGTGCAATGTCACGTGGAAGCCTGCACGGCCGCCTATCGATCGTTTCGCGCCTCCGACTGCACTTATATGCCGAGCGTCGGGCAGCGCAGGCTTTGCACGAAATAACCTGCGGGATAGTTCCAAGATGCGGCAGATACCGGGGCGGAACCGGCTAGGCGGCGCGGGCGTTGCGTCTCGACACGGCCACGTCGATTGCGGGTTCAACGATGCAGTTCCTCGTCTATCTGACTGTCTTGATGGTTTCGATCAGCACCGTGCTGCTTGAAGTGCATTGGCTGACCTCGCCGGCGCCGCAGCCCAGGCCTGCGGTGCAAGCCGCAAACGCGCCGCCGCCACGGCAGGTCGAAGGCCCGACCACGGCGCTCAGTCCGGTTTATCCGAAGCCGGCGGAGGCAACACCCGCGCCTTCTTTCGGCGCGCCGCAAGCGCAGCCGCAGCAAGTACAGGCGACGCAACCGCGGCAATCACAGGTATCGTCAAGCGAGGCGGCCGCTCCCGCCGCGGCTGCCACAAATCCTGAACCGCAAAAACCGGCCGCCGAGACGACGGGCGTTGCCGCTCGCGCGGATGAAACCAGGGAGACCGCAACGGCGTCTGCCGTTTCCGCGCAAGCGACACCATCGAACAATCGCTGCGACGTGCAGGCGTGTTCGAGTGCCTACCAGTCCTTCCGCGCGTCCGATTGCACCTATCAGCCTTTCGAGGGCCCGCGGCGGATCTGCGAGAAAGCGCCGGGGCAGCGCACGGCGCGCGACCAGACCGAGCGGCCGGAACGGCGCCAATGGAGCCGGGAGGCCGCGCCGCGCGACAGCGAACGCGCGATCGGACGGCGCGTCTATGACGATCCCGATGAAAGCAACGCGGATGATGACGATGACTCGGATGGCATCAGCATTTTTCGCGCGCGTGGCCCGCGCTGGTAGCGCGCGATTTCGACGGTTCGATAATTAGTAGACAACCACCGAACGGATGGATTTGCCTTCGTGCATCAGGTCGAAGGCCTCGTTGATCTTGTCGAGCGGCATCGTGTGGGTGATCAGGTCATCGATATTGATCTTGCCGTCCATGTACCAGTCGACGATTTTGGGCACGTCTGTGCGACCGCGTGCGCCACCGAAGGCTGTGCCTTTCCAGACGCGGCCGGTGACCAGCTGGAATGGCCGCGTCGCAATCTCCTGACCGGCGCCGGCCACGCCGATGATGATGCTTTCGCCCCATCCGCGGTGGCAGCATTCGAGCGCCTGGCGCATCACGTTCACATTGCCGATGCATTCGAACGAGAAATCCGCGCCGCCGCTGGTGAGGTCGACGATCGCCTGCACGACTTTGTTCTTGCCGGTTTCGTCGGGGTTCATGAAATGCGTCATGCCAAATTTTTCGGCGATGGCGCGGCGTGCTGGATTGAGGTCGATGCCGATGATCTTGTCGGCGCCCGCGATCCGCGCGCCCTGGATCGCGTTGAGCCCGATACCACCCAGACCGAAGACGGCCACATTCGCGCCCGGCCAGACTTTCGCGGTATTGATGACAGCGCCGATGCCGGTGGTGACGCCGCAACCGATGTAGCAGATCTTGTCGAACGGCGCGTCCTCGCGGACCTTGGCGAGCGCGATTTCCGGCAGCACCGTGAAATTCGCGAAGGTCGAACAACCCATGTAGTGGAAGACCGGGTCGCCATCACAGCGGAAGCGGCTCGTTCCATCCGGCATCACGCCCTTGCCCTGCGTGGCGCGGATTGCCGTGCAGAGATTCGAACGGCGCGACAGACACGTTTTGCATTGCCGGCATTCCGGCGTGTAGAGCGGAATGACGTGGTCGCCGGACTTCAGTGTGGTCACGCCGGCGCCGACCTCGCGTACAATGCCAGCCCCTTCATGGCCGAGGATGGCGGGAAACAGCCCCTCCGGATCGGCGCCGGACAGCGTGTAGGCATCGGTATGGCAGACGCCGGTCGCCTTGATCTCGACGAGGACTTCGCCGGCTTTCGGCCCTTCGATTTCGATGGTTTCGATAGTGAGCGGTTCGCCGGCTTGCCAGGCGACTGCGGCACGCGTCTGCATGAATTTGATCTCCTCAGGCCGACATGAAAATCGCCATGGCTCCGATGGCCTTCTTTTCCTCGTTGCGCAGGACGTGAAGTTGTCCGCGGAAGGTTTTTGTCTCGCCACTGCTGCACAATACGGGAGCGTCAAAGAATGTACCTTCGCCGTTCGCGCTGCCTGTGCTCATGGCGTGGCCAAACCCTGTCCAATGTGCGCCACGAAAAGTCTCCGGAACAACAAGATCAAGCTTCTTGCCGACCGCGTCCTTCACCGGATAGCCGAACAATAAGGCGGCGCCGGCGTTCCATAACTGGATAACGCCATTCGTATCAGCGATGATGATCGCGTGCTTTTCCATTCTCTGCCCGCTACGGCTGCCAGGCCGTTTCTTCGGGCTGACCCATGTCAGCCTCTTCGCGGGCGGCGATAATGATTTTCCAAAGTGCGCGCAATGCTTCCGGCACACCCTGACGTGATTGTGATGACAAGGTGAGCGGCGTTTTCTTCATGGCCTTTTTCAGTTTGGCAAGCTGCGCACTGATTGCCTCCGGAGTCAGCGCATCTATCTTGGTCAATGCGACGATCTCGGGTTTCTCGATCAACCCTTGCCCGTAGGCCTTCAATTCCGCGCGAACAGTTTTGTAGGCTTCGCCGGCATCCTCGACGGTGCCGTCGATCAGGTGCAGCAGAACGCGGCAGCGCTCGGTGTGGCCAAGGAATCGATCGCCAAGACCGACACCTTCATGCGCGCCTTCGATCAGGCCCGGCAGATCGGCCAGGACAAATTCGCGCTCGTCCACGCGCACGACGCCGAGTTGCGGGTGCAGCGTCGTGAAGGGGTAGTCGGCAATCTTCGGTTTCGCGGCGCTTACAGTGGCGAGGAACGTGGACTTGCCGGCATTGGGCAATCCGATCAGCCCTGCATCGGCGATCAGCTTCAGCCGCAACCGGATGGTGCGCTCCTCGCCCGGTTGGCCGGGATTGGCGTGGCGCGGCGCGCGATTGGTGGATGACTTGAAATGCGCGTTGCCAAAGCCGCCATTGCCGCCCTTGGAGATCATCACGCGTTCGCCGACCCGGGTGAGATCGGCAATCAACGTTTCTCCATCTTCTTCGTAAACCTGTGTGCCGATCGGCACCTTCAGGACCACATCCTTGCCGTTGGCGCCGGCGCAATCCTGGCCCATTCCGTTTCCGCCGCGCTGCGCCTTGAAATGTTGCTGGTAGCGATAGTCGATCAGAGTGTTGAGACCGGTCACAGCCTCGACGACAACGTCGCCACCATTGCCGCCATCGCCTCCGTTTGGACCGCCAAACTCGATGAATTTCTCGCGCCGGAACGACACGCAGCCGTTCCCGCCTGCGCCGGACGCGATATAGACCTTGGCTTCGTCGAGGAATTTCATGGCGTCAGGGTATATCGCATCGCGCGCCCTGACGCATGTCATTCTCGCGGCTCAGTACCATGCATTGAACAGTCCGGATGGAACGGTCCCGTTGGCTGACACGGTGACCGGGCCCTCAAGCGCCGAATGGGCAGCCGCGCCGCTGCCGGAATTTACGTTGTCGCCCGACGTCGATTGGATTCCCGTCCGGGCATAGTTTTTGTTTAGCGGTTGTTCTTGATGGTCAGCATCAACCGTTGGCGCGCGCGCGCGAGCCGTGACATCACGGTTCCTATCGGCACCTCGGTTGCCTCGGCGATCTCGCGATAGTCGAGACCCTCGACGTCGCGCAGCACGAGCGTTTCGCGGAACGGCGTCGGCAGCGCCGCAATCGCCGCGCGCAGCTGCTCGGCATCGACTTTTGCGATCAGTGCGGCTTCCGGCGTTTCGCCGTTCGCGTCGCCGGGCTTCGCTTTCTCAAGCTCGACTGCCTCGAGATCCTCGACCGTGAAAACAGTGGCTGGGCGATTCTTGCGGAGCCATGAATAGGCGGTGTTGCGCACGATGCTCAGCAGCCAGGAACGCGGATTGCCGCCGGCATATTCGCGAATGGCGCGAAAGGCGCGCAAAGAGGCATCCTGCACCACGTCCTCGGCGTCGGTGCGGTTGCCGGTGAGCCAGTGCGCCAGGCGATAGGCCTCGTCGATATGCGGCAACACGATGCTCCTGAAGCGCGCGTTGTCGTCGAGCCCGCTCATCGGATCATGGGCGCCAGGCGCAACCAAACGCATTGCTGGCCTTTCAGATTGAGCGGGCCGGGTCCTGGCCTGCAGAGAGACGGTTGACATAGCGCCGGTCCCGGTTTGTTACAATTCGGTCTGGCTGGTGCGAAACAGGTGAGCGAAATCCTCCAGTTCTTTCGCTTCCAGATCGGAAATAGCCCAGTAGCTCACGCCATTTTCGATCCAATGCACGATGTTGTAGCCGTTGACGGCGCGCGGTGTCCGCTCCAGCTCGAAACGGCTTTCGGCGGGCACCGCGGTGAGGCTGATGAGATGCTTGGCGCGGCGATAAACCAATGTCGAAACAGGTGCGTGGTCAACCACTTCGATGCGGCCGCCAATCAGCGTGAAGTCTTCCTTGGTCAGGTCGACGACCCGGGGTGAATTCGTAATGCGTCCGTTGAACCATGGTTTTACGGTATGGCGGTCGGATGAGATGACATCGACCGGCTCCGGCGCCATCAGTGCGCGGATGTGATCGGAGACGAGCGCGTCTGCAACCATGGTTGGCTGCTGTTGAGACTGCACCACCAGCCAGGTTGAGGTGCTGGCGACCATGGCGGTGACTGCGATCGATGCCGCCAATGCGCGCCATGATGACAGACGCCCGCGGTCTTTTTGCAGGCCGCCGACCGAAGCCTCAATTCGCCCACGTAGCCCGGCCGGGGCCGCCTCGCGAGGGAGCCGCTCATAAATCAGCTGCTGGAGCGCCTTGATGCGCTCGGCTTCAGCAGCGAGAGCCGGCTCCTTGTCCATCTGCTGCGCGATGCCCAGCGCATTGGCGGGGTCGAGCTCACCGTCAAGGTGAGCGTTGACCAGCAGCACGGAGTTATCGTCGGGCTTCGAATGGGTCATGGTTGATTTTCCAATGGTGCCGGGCCGCTCTGACTTTCACCAATCCTGCGAGGTTTGACGCCCCGCACCGGTCTTTTTTAGCAGCTCCTTCAAGGAGTTAAGTCACGCTATAGGTTGCGGGCAGAATGAACCCGACAATAAGAACTCTGGCACCCGTTGTTTCATTCCCGGCGGCGGCATCTTTTTTTATCAGCACAGGGCAGGCCAATGCCTGCCCTGATTTTGCAGCTCAGTAGTTACGGAGCATTTCATTGTAGCCGGTGCTTCCACCGCCCGTGGCCTGGGGGACATTCGAATTGCCAACAGAGCCGGGCGCCGTTGCGTAGGCGCGCATCGCGTCCTCGCGGACTGCGGTCTTGCCTTCGTAGTCGTTCGATTTGTGCGAGAACTGCAGCACATTCCCGGTGCCGTTGTCCGGATCGAACGCCTGCGCGAATGCCGGTGTCGCAATGACGGTCAGCACGGCGAATGTGGTCAGAAACTTTTTCACGTCTTTATCTCCTGTATGTGCACTTCAAGTTCGTTGGGGGTAGATGGCATCCGGCGTCGTCATGTTGCGCCGAGTGGCGTGCCCGTTGCGGTCACGCACCGAGGAGACCGGAAATTGAACTGAATATTCCTCGCCAGCCGGCAGGCAACGCTTCGTTTTCGATAACAATTTTATGAAACAGGATTGAGCAGTCCATTCCAAAATAAAAAATTGCGACACGCGTCCTGAGTTGCAGCGACGATGATTCGCCTCGACATCATCGAATCCGCTCAGACCTGACACTCGAATACCACGCGGCGGCGATGACATCTTTGTGATGTCCGCGCCGACGGGAATAATTCTCCGTCCTTCTCAGTCTCGTCTCCGTAAGCGTCACACTCGACATTGGAGACACGACAATGACAGACCGCGATGACGGAATAAATCGCCGAAAGGTACTTGAATGCATGACCTGGGCGGGAACCGGCGTGCTTTGGACCGTCGCCGGCGGGGTGCCGGCGTCGCTTGGTATCATCGACGAGGCGTTGGCAGCGCCGCAGAAAGGTTTCACCTTCCTGCAGATCAGCGACAGCCACATGGGCTTCGACAAGCCGGCCAATCCCAACGCGAAGGGAACGCTGGAGGAGGCGATTGCGCGCATCAAGGTGCTGCCGGCCAGGCCATCCTTCATGATTCATACCGGCGATATTTCGCATTTGTCGAAGCCGTCTGAATTCGATGATGCTGATCGCATCATCTCGCAGGCCGGACTTGATGTGCATTACGTGCCCGGCGAACACGATCTGCTCGATGAAGATCAGGGCAAACTCTATCGCGACCGGTACGGACGCGGCACCAAGGGAGCAGGCTGGTACAGCTTCGACGCCGATGGCGTGCATTTCATCGGCCTCGTCAACGTCGTCGATCTGAAAGCCGGCGGCCTCGGCAATCTCGGCGGCGAGCAACTCGCGTGGCTCGAAGATGATGTCAAAGGCCGCTCGGCGTCGCAGCCGATCGTTGTCTTTGCGCATATTCCACTGTGGACCGTCTATCCGGATTGGGGCTGGGGCACGCAGGACGGCGCGCAGGCTCTCGGCTACCTGAAAAAATTCGGCTCGGTCACCGTGCTCAACGGCCACATTCATCAGGTCATGCAGAAAGTCGAAGGCAATGTGACTTTCCATACCGCCCGCTCGACCGCGTTCCCGCAACCGGCGCCGGGCACGGCGCCTTCACCGGGCCCAATAAAAGTGCCGGACGACAAGCTGCGCAGCATGCTCGGCATCGCCAGCGTGACGTTCAAGCAGAACGAGCAGCGTCTCGCCATCATCGACACCCCACTGCAAGGCTGATTGCAACATGATCACATCGAAATCACCGATAAAGAGCTTCGTCGCCGGAGTTGCGGCCGCGTTCCTTTTGGCAGCAACACCGGTTTTGGCCGAGGATGTCGCAGTCAAAATCGGAAACTTCACGTTCGGGCCGCAGGAAGTGAAGGTGAAAGCAGGGACCACGGTTACATGGACCAATGAAGACGATATTCCGCACACGGTTGTGTCGCCGAACGCCTTCCGTTCCAAGGTGATGGATACCGACGGGACCTATTCATTCACGTTCACGACGCCGGGAACCTACAAGTACTTTTGCTCCCTGCATCCGCACATGACCGGGACAATCATTGTAGAGGCGCAAACCGGAAGCACCGCACCCCAATAATCGCTAGCGCGCGTGCAGGAAATGCGTCGTGCCGTCCTGCTCAATGCGTTCGAGCAGGTCGACTTCCCAGGAGAGATAGGCATTCATCGCCGCTTCGGTGTCGTTCGATCGTTCGTAGGGTTTGAGCCAGACGTCGACGGCGTCATCCGCCATTTGCACGCTGGTTGAAAGCGGAAATCCGGCGGCTGACCAGGCGGCATTGCCACCTTTGAGCCAGTGCACCGAGGCGTTTGTTAACGCGCGCGCTTCCTCAACGGCGAGGCCTGCCAGCACGCCATCCTCGGAGGTCAGCACCAGCGTGCTGCGCATCCGGACCTTTTTCAACGCACGATCGAGCCGTCCCCGGATTGCAAACCATGCGCCGGGGATGTGGCCGCGGCGGTAATGCGGGCTGGTCGAAAGATCCACAACCGTCACGTCATCGATATCGAGAACTTTTCCGGGGTCGATCGCCGCGTCGATTGGTGGCGCGCCGAGCACCGCAAGCTTTGCCGCGCCGGTTTCGTTGCCGGCCTCCGGCAGGACGTAAACATCCTTCCAGCCCATCTGCTTGAGCCATGACGCGGTCATGAGTGCGCGCGCTTCCCGGTCGTCGCTCAGCACGATGCGGGCGCCAAGCGTGCCGGCATAAATGTCCGTTTCCTGCACCAGCTGGCCACCCGGCGCCGGGATCGCCCCGGGAAAATGCCCGGCCGCGAATTCGGCAGGATCGCGCACATCGAAAATATAGGTCGTGCGCGTCGTCTCCTTTCGCCATGTCTCGACCTGGCTGCGGTCTGCGCGCTCGACATTGAACTTGCGCGCAACGGCTTCCGCCGCCGATTTTGCCCAGGCGACGCCGGCATTGGAAAAGTCCGGCGTGCGATCGGACCTGCCGCTGTCACAGATGAGCCCCGCCAGGTGCCAGCCCATGGTGCCGTTGCGCAGCGCCACCACTTTATTCGGCACGCCCGCATTGATAAGCGATTGGGCGCCAATGATGCTCCGCGTGCGGCCGGCGCAATTGACGACGATGGTCGTGTCGGGCGAGGGCACAATGTCGCGCACGCGCAACACCAGCTCGGCGCCCGGCACATTGATGCCGGTCGGGATTGAGACGCGCGAATATTCATCGAAGGGCCGGCTGTCGAGCACTTTGAGGTTGGTGCCATCGCGCATCATTGCGTCGAGCTCATTTGCGCTCACGCTGGGCGTGCCGCTGTCGTGCTCGACAAATTCGCCGAAGGCCTTGCTCGGCACGTGCACGCCCGAAAACAGCACAAAACCCGCCTTGGCCCAGGCGGCGATGCCGCCGTCCAGAAAGGAGAGATCCGAGTAACCGGCGCGCGCCAGGACAGCGGCCGCGCGCGCGACGAGGCCGTCATTGTCGTCGATCAGCACAATGCGCGTGGTGAGGCGAGGGACAAGCCGGGCAAACCGTAATTCGAGCCGGCTCAGCGGCACCGAGCGCGCCCAGAGCAGGTGATTTTGCGAGAACGTCAATTCTTCGCGCACATCGATCAGCGCCAGCTCCGCGCCGTCGCCGAGCATGGCCTTGACGGCGGCGGCGGTGAGGGGACGCAAGGGCATTTTCGATTGCATGACGTTCTCACTGCGTCATGGCCGGGCTTGTCCCGGCCATCCACGTCGTTCCTGGTGTCCAAGACGTGGACGCCCGGCACAAGGCCGGGCATGACGGTGCCACGTGAAGGACTCTGGCTACGTCGCCTGTTGTGCGGTCATCTGCTCGACCTCGCCGGTCTTCAGGTCGATGCGGATGCGATTGATCTTGTCGAGGTTAGTGCCGGTCACGCGGATGAAGCGTGCGTAATCGGGGTAGTCGATCGAGTGAATGGCACCGTTCTGGTAGATTCCGGCCTTGCCGGGCGTCAGCCGGTATTTCTTCACGGGCTTGAGCTTGGCGTGCTTGGCATCCTGTCCGTCATCCTCACGCTCCCACTCGATCATGTCGGTGTGTTTTGTCGCCTGGCCGTAGATGGCCCATGAGGCACCGTGATCGTGGGGCGGCGAAATGCGTGCCTTGTCGTTGATATGGGCGAGCACCTGGAAACCGAGCTTCGGATCCTCATAGAGGACTTTCAATCCGCGCGGTTGGTCGTCGCCGCAATAGGCGCTGATGAACTCGGGGTTGGCGAGCAGCCGCTCGAGATCGGTGCGCACCTGTTCGCGGCCGGCCGGGCCGGGATCGCGTGACAGGGCGGCGCGGCAATCGGCAATGAACTGATCAAGGGTGTAGGCCATGGCATCCTCCCGACAATCAAACTTGGCCATTTTTGCGCAAAGAAGCGCAGAATGCCAGCGGTCTAGGGCACGCCCTTGATACGTTCCGCAACCAGCGACGCCATGATTTCTGCGTCGTCGCCGTTGCCGCACAGGCCTGCGACCACGCCAGTCTGGTCGACCGCCGGGCGGTTCTGGCTCACCTTCCATTTACCCTCGATGCGCGCAATCGGGATTTCGACGCCAACAATGCCTTTTATTTGCGCGGCTACGAATGGCTCGGGTGCGTCGGATACATGTCCACGGGACGGGGCGAGAGCCTTCTTTATGTGCCGTGAGGTCGTCGACCTGGCGTCTCAGCCAGTCGGCATCGTCGATGACCTGCGGCCGGCCCCAGGCGTGCACAGTAATATAATTCCACGTCGGCACGACTTTTCCGTGCTCGCGCTTGGTCGGGTAGAGCGACGGGCTGATGTACTGCTGCGGTCCCTGGAACACGGCAAGGCAATCGGTGACAGCCGCCAGCTCATGGAGTTGCGGATTGGCGCGCGCAAGATGAGCCCGCAGAGTACCCCGCTTAGATCTGCCGGCGTCGATCAGGAACGGAACGTGGTTGGCGTGCAACCCGCCCGGTCCCGCCGTAACCAGCAAACCGAGCGATTGCTCGCGGATCAGCGCGTGCTGAACCGCGAGCCGGTCTTCGCGAAAGTGCGGCGGCTGGTACATTGCAATGGTCCGTAAGCGTTGCGGTCACATCACTTTCTTCACGCGGCCCCAGGTCTTGAGCGCCGACCAGATGCGCCGCTCAAGCCGGAACCGGTCAATCGGCGCCGACGACTTGATCGAGTTGATGCGGTAGAGACCGACGCCGGTCCACTGGAAGCCGCACTTCTCCAGCACGCGGCGCGATGCCGGGTTGGTGACGCGCGCTCCGGCCTGCAATGATTCGTGCGTGAGGTCGGTGAAGGCGAAATCGATCACCGCGTGCAGCGCCTCGGTCGCGTAGCCTTTGTTCCAGTAAGGCACGCCGAGCCAGTAGCCGAGCTCGGGCGTGTCGTCGTAGTGGAACATGATCCCGCACGCGCCGATGACCGTCTTGTCACGCAGCGTGATCAGGAACGCGGCTTCGCCTTCCTTGCTTGCTCCGCCAATGAATTTTTCGGCATCCGCCTCTTTGTAGGGATGCGGAATGCGCGCGGTATTTTCCGCGATGCGGCGGTCGTTGGCGAGCGCTGCTACCGCTTTAGCGTCCTCGAGGCGTGCTGCGCGCAGCGTCAGCCGCTTTGTCTCGAGGACGGGGATACTGGCTTCGCGATATCGTCCGGTTGGTATTTCTTCCAGCAGTGTCATGGCACGGGCTCCAGGTTAAAAAGTTGAGAGGGGGAGCCGGTCACCCGTCTCCCCCTCTCGGAGCCCTACGAGGCCCCGCCGGATCGACTGGATGACCGGCGGACCTCGATTTTGTCCACCGTCTTACTCGGCCGCAGCCTCCGTCATCGGTACAACGGACACGTAGGTGCGGCCTTTAGCTTTCGTTGCGAACTGAACCTTTCCATCGATGAGCGCGAACAGTGTGTGATCCTTGCCGGTACCGACATTGCGGCCGGCGTGCCATTTGGTGCCGCGCTGGCGCGCAAGGATATTGCCGGCAAGCACGATCTCGCCGCCGGTCGACTTCAAGCCGAGCCGCCGGCCCGCGGAGTCGCGGCCGTTTCGTGAAGATCCGCCTGCTTTCTTATGCGCCATATTGGTCTCTCGAATTCACTTACTGTGTACACCGATTCCGTGACGGAATCATCTCACTTCTTCTTGCTCTTTGTAGCCGTCCTGGCGGGCTTTTTTGCGGCCGCTCTTGCCGGCTTTTTGCTTCCCTTGGCGGTTCTGGCCTCCGCTGCCGGGGCGGCATCGGCTTCCGCCTTGGGTTTCGGCTCGCGCTTGGGCCGAGGCGCCGCGGTTTTCGACGGCTTGGCGCCGCCGGTGAGGATTTCGGTGATGCGGATCACCGAAAACTCGTGGCGGTAGCCGCGCTTGCGCCGCGAATTCTTGCGGCGGCGCTTCTTGAAGGCGATGACCTTGTCGCCGCGCGTGTGCTGGAGCACTTCGCCGGCGACCGTTGCGCCGGAGACGGTCGGTGTGCCCAGTTGCGGCGCGTCACCGCCAACCACCAGTACTTCGCCGAACTCGACGATCTCGCCGGGCTGGCCGTTCACCCGGTCGACCCGGACGACATCCTCGGCGGCAACCCGGTACTGCTTGCCGCCGGTTTTAATGACTGCGAACATCGTTCTTCCCTTGTGTTCGTTTCCGGTGCTCGGATTATTCCGGACCGGCTTCTTTCAGTCGGTTTGTTGTGTGTTTTTAAGGGCTTAGAAAGCCCTCGAAAAAGCACGCGGACCCAATGGCCCGCGCGCCATGCTTATGGCGGGGAATAGTGCGGCCTGTCAAGAAAGGACGCGAACACCGTCATGCCCGCGCTCGTCGCGGGCATCCACGTCTTAACGATGAAAGACGTGGATGGCCGGGACATAGGCGAGCGTAGCGAAGCCGTTCTTCGAACGGCTATGCCCGGCCATGACAAACTTTTTTGCGACCTCAGGTTTCACTTTTGGCGGGCGCGGAATCGGACCAGGTGCCGGTATCGCCATCGCTGCCTGATTGCACCAGCCGGTAGCCGACGCCAAGTTCGGTGACGAGGATTTTTGGCGAATCCGGGTGCGGCTCGATCTTCTGACGCAGCTTGCGCACGAAGATGCGCAGGTAGTGCGTATCGTGCACGTGGATCGAGCCCCAGACTTCCTTCAGCAGATGCTGGTGGGTGACCACATTGCCGGCATGCTGCGCCAGCACCTGGAGCAACCGGTATTCCTTCGGCGTCAGGGTCAGGCGCTTGTCGTTGAGGAACACCGCGCGCGCGGCGAGATCGATGGTGAGCGGACCGGCCTTGACGGTTGGTTCGCCGGAGACGGCGCGCATTTGGCGCCGCAGCGCCACGCGCACCCGCGCCAGCAATTCCGCCATGCCGAACGGCTTGACGACATAGTCATCCGCGCCGAGCTCCAGCAGGCGGACCTTCTCCGCTTCGTTCGACCGCACGGACAGCACGATGATCGGAACGCTCGACCACGAGCGGATTCGCTCGACCACTTCGGAACCGTCCATGTCGGGCAAGCCGAGGTCCACGATCATCAGATCGATCGGACGCAGCGTTGCCGACCGCAGTGCTTCGGCTCCCGTTCCGGCTTCGTGCACGACGAAGCCATTGAGCTCGAAACCGGTGCGCAGGAAGCGGCGGATCTGGATTTCGTCGTCGACGACGAGAACGATGGGGGCGGGTTCACTCATCGGCATCGCCTTCAAGTTGCGGGACGGCGGCTTGCGTCACCGGCAGTTCGATCGAGACCGTCGCGCCAAGGCCAGGGCCTTCACTAACGGCGCTGACCCTTCCGCCGTTTGCAGCAATGAATGCATTGGCGATCCACAGGCCAAGTCCCGAGCCGCTGGTGGTCGCGGCATGACGTTCTCCGCGCGCAAAGCGGTCCCAGATCTTTGACTTTTCTGCGGCGGTCAACCCCGCGCCATGGTCGGTGACGCTGATGACAAGTTGGCCATCGCGCGTGAGTGCACCCACCGTGATCTGGGTGCCAGGTGCGGAATATTTCACGGCGTTGTCGAAAATCTGTATCAGGGCCTGCTGCACCAGCACCGGATCGACGTGAATCAGCGGAAGGTCGGACGGCAAATCGACCGTAAGGTGGCGATCCGCCAGGCGGTGCCGGCAGCGCTCGGTGGCCGAATTGATGATGTCGGCGGGGTCCGCCCATTCGGCATGCGGCTTGACGCCATCGCTGCTGATGCGGGTCGCATCGAGCAGATTCTGGATGTCATTGTTGAGTCGTTCCGCTTCATCACGCACGTCATGTACGAGCGCCGTAAGCTTCTTTTCCTTTTGCAGCGCCGGCGCTGCGCTCAACACCGTTGCCGCACCAAGGATGGACGCAAGCGGCGTGCGCAGCTCGTGACTGACCGACCCGATCAATGCCTCGCGCAACTGGTCAGTCTGCGATCGCATGCGCGCTTCGTTGATGGCATGGGCGACGCCGAGCCGTTCGAGCGTGGCGGTTGCGTCGGCCAGAACCGCATCGACGCGGATGCGCAGTTCATCGGAACGCTCCTTCGAATTCACGGCCGAGATTGATGGCGATGACACCGAATTCGGGCGCCTTGGGCGACACCGCGCGCACGAGCCAGATTTCGCCGCTCTCTGTCGTCACCATCGCGCCGGTTGCGGTATCGTGGTGGCCCGACGCGACCTCGATCGCTTCAGTGAGCACCCGCTCGGGCACGGTTACGCCGGCGCGCCTTCCACTGCTGTTCGACGCTTCGCGTGCGCTCGGGAACAACACGACATTGCGTTGCATGATGTTCGCAAGGTGATCCTGGATGGCCGCATGAATGTCGGAGACATCGAACGCCACCGCGAGTCTTCGCGAGAAGGCATAGAGGTCGCGCAGGTCGATCTCGCGCTGGCGCGCCATCTCCAGCTGCCATTTCAGCCGCGTGGCGAGCTGGCTCACGGCCACCGCCACGAAGATGAACAGGATCAGGTCGATGACCTCCTGCGGGTCCTTGATGCGGAAGCTGTACAGCGGCTCGTAGAAAAAGAAGGCGGACGCGACTACGCCGCAAATGGCGGCGACCACCGCAGAAATGACACCCCAGCGCGTCGCGGCGATCACCACCGGAATCAGGAAAACCACGGAACCGTGGGCGAGGCCCATTTCCCACACCAGGGCGAACAGCAGAGCGGTCAGCATCGCAACTAGCCCGAGCGTCATGAAGACGCCTGGCAATTCCCTGCGGACGCGATCCAATTTCAGTGCGTTCTGCATCACTTCGCCGGGCTGCGGCCTAGTTTATTGAAGATCGTGCAATATACGCCCTGCGACCCTTGTCTGTCTTGGCGCGCCTGGTTACATAGCGCCGTCCATTCGGGGCTTTTCAGGCCCGTTTCGGGCTCCGGAGAGGTGGCTGAGTGGTTGAAAGCACCGCACTCGAAATGCGGCATACTCGCAAGGGTATCGGGGGTTCGAATCCCTCCCTCTCCGCCACAAGCAAAATTTAGCTGAACGATTTCAGTAAATTAGATTTTCGGGCGCCGCCTACACACAAACCTACATACAAATGAACGTCCAACCGAATTCTCAAACACGCGTTTCTTTCGAGCATTGAGGAGCAGATGGAGAAAGTCGCGCGGGGTTAGTCGGATGTCTGCTTTGCCCCCGGAAGCGGACATGTGCTGTGCACTAGCCCATGTCCGCTTTGTGCCATTATCTGCCACGCACCTCTACCGCACATAGTTGCAACCGGCTAGCCTTAGTGGTGAGGGGCAACGGGAAAGGCTCACGGCGGCCTTTCCGCAATTTTGGGGCCACCGTGAAACTTCCTCGCCGCAAATTCTTGCATCTGCCAGCGGGTGCTGCCGCGCTGCCGGCCGTATCGCAGATCGCGCGGCGCAAACCTACGTCCGGATTGTTGATGGTTGGCTGTGCCGCTGACACCGATCCAACCATATATGGAGAGACAGGATGAATCGTTGCAGCATTCTGAGTGTCTTCGCCACGGTCTCTTTGGGACTTGCCTTTGGCATCACTGCCGGGGGTACCGCAAGAGCAGCTGAGATCAAGCTTCTATGCGCCGTGGCTTTGCACCCGGCTATTGACGTACTGATCCCGGACTTTGAAAAATCCTCAGGACACAAAGTAACGGTCGCCTACGGAAATGCGGGCGCTATCGCGGACCGTTTTCAAAAAGGTGAGGCCGCCGATCTTGTGATAAACGCTGCGCCACTGATGGACCAACTTCGAGCGCAAGGCAAAGTCGTGGCTGGCGACCGCATCATCATCGCGAAGGTCGGTGTTAGTGCCTTTGTGCGCAAGGGTGCCGCGAAGCCCGACATCAGTTCGGCCGACGCCTTCAAACGCTCGATGTTGGCCGCAAGATCGATTGCTTATCCTGATCCGGCCGGTGGGGGTGCCAGTGGCATCTACATGGCCAGCTTGCTCGAACGATTGGGCATCGCTGCGGAAATGAAACCCAAGACTAAGCTATCTCCGTCTGCGAAAGTGCTGTACGCAAGCGTTGCCAGCGGCGACGTTGAGATCGGATTCAATCAAATCAGCGAAGTCTTGGCTCAACCAACTATCGAATTCGCTGGCCCGTTGCCGTCAGCGATTCAGAACTACACCCAGTTCGCCCCTGGCATTGTTACCGGCAGCAATCAGACTGACGCCGCAAGAGCGCTGGTCACGTTTCTTTCCTCGCCTGCCGCCCAGACCGTTCTAAAAGCAAAGGGGTTCGAATAGGGGCGAGTGGCGTGCCACAAAGGCTCAAACCCCGTTGGCGACTATTCCATAAAACACCGTTAGGCGAATCTTGGCGAGCCGGGAGTCCGCTTAGTGCTGCCAGCTCAACCGGTCGACGCAACACAGGCGTTGAATCTCTCTGCTGGGGTTTCGAATTGCAAGGTCTCTCGCGGCCGTTCGTTGAGCTGACTGTCTACTTCTCGATCGGATAACCGACGATGCTGCCCCATTCGGTCCACGATCCGTCGTAGATCTTGGCATTGGTATGGCCGAGAATTTGGCTCAGAGCGA
Organism: uncultured Alphaproteobacteria bacterium; assembly: GCA_963815055.1. Classification (GTDB taxonomy): domain Bacteria; phylum Pseudomonadota; class Alphaproteobacteria; order Rhizobiales; family Xanthobacteraceae; genus Pseudolabrys. The sequence continues at coordinate 26,777 of CAWFEU010000010.1, forward strand.
TCCACCCGATGGTGGCGCGATGGCTCAGCCGGCAATAGCACACGACATCGTCGCATTTTTCCGGCGCAATGCCGGCTGCGGCAAGCACACCGCGAAGCTGGTCGCGCGACTTGAACAAATCGTCCTCGTTCAGCAGTTCCTTGAAATAGAGATGGACCGCCCCGGGAATGCGCCCAGTGCGCTCGGCGCCGTGATCGACCTTGAAGGAATATTCGGACACGCGTTCTCCCGAATATTCCTCCGGCGAACGCATATCGACCAGCAGCCGCCTCGGCTGCTTCAGATGGTCGCGCACATCGCGGCGGCCAACCCGCATCGACGACGTTCCCTCCGGCGTTGGATAAGCAACAGCGGGAAAGCGCGGCACGGTCTGCGACATCGGACGCTTTTCGTTGACCCATTTCCGGCGCCCGCCGTCGAGCAGCCGCAGGTTCGCGTGCCCTGCCATAGTGAAGGCCCAGAACGCGTAACTGCCGTACTGAACAGGATCTCCGTACAGCACAACGGTCGACTGCGGGCCGATGCCCATGCCGCCGAACATTTTCGCCATTGTCGCGGGCGTGACGAATTCGCGATCGGATTCGTGCCAGCATGCCGATTTCCAATACAGCCACATCGCGCCCGGAATATGCCCCTCTCGATAAACCTTATTCTCGCGCAGCGAGCACATCTCGATGATGCGAAGATCGGGATCGGCAAGATGATCTTCCAGCCAGGCAGTGGAGATGAGGGACGACGAAGCCATTGGAAGCGCTCCCTTAGGGAAATTTCTGAATTGATCGGCGTTGCGATCATCAGCCGCAACAGATTGTTGCTTCCCGACCGCGTCGTTGCTCTCTAGGTATCGCGAATTTTGACCACAACCTTGATGGCGTTGTCGATGCGATCGCGGCTGTATTTGAAGGCCGTCGGTAAATCCGCCATTTTGAAAGTGTGCGTGTGGATGAGTTTGACGTCGAAGCGTTTCTGGGCGACCAGGGCGGCCGCGCGATGCGTTGCGCTCCTGCCCTCGCCGCGGATGCCGAAGACGGAAATGTGATTGCGCACGAGCTTGGCGAGATCGACCGTCACGGGCTCGTTGGCAAAGCCGATCAGGCAGATCCGTCCGCCCCGCATCACCATGTCCATGCCGTCGGTCAGTCCGTTGGGATTGCCCGAACATTCGAGGACGTAGTGAGCCCCTTTGCCCTTGGTGATACGTTTCACGGCCTCCACCGGATTTTCCGAATTGATATTGATCAGGTGGTCGGCCCCGAGTTGCTTGCCCAGATTCAATCTTGAATCGCGCGTTCCGGTGAGAATTACCGGCTGCGCACCCAACGCCTTGGCGACGGCCACGCCTAACAGCCCAATCGCGCCCGGTCCGGTGACGACCACACATTCCCCGGCGATCAAGCCGCCAAGCGTGTCGAGCGCGTACATCGCCGTGCCGGCGGTTACGATCAGCGTGGCTTCCTCGTCGCCAAGATCGTCCGGCACGTGAACCAGGGTATTGACGTTGTTCACGGCATATTCGGCAAAGCCCCCGTCGGTGGTGAAGCCGTTGGCACGGTGGCCCTTGTTGTGCTCGCCGTAATTCATGCCGTAGTTGATACAGGATGTGTACATGCCCGCGCGGCATCTTTCGCAGCGCCCGCAACCGAAGTGGACTTCCACCGCGACGCGATCGCCGATCTCATATTCATCGACCCCGAGCCCGAGCTTGACCACGGTGCCCATGTATTCGTGGCCCGGCGTGAAGTTCTTGTTGAACGGCGGCCCGCCCTGGATCAAGGCGGGTGGCCCGCGCGTGATGATTCTGATGTCGCCGTCGCAGAATGCGACGGCGTGGATGCGTATCAGCACTTCGGCGGGGCCAGGCTGCGGAACGGGTTTCTCCGTCAGCCGCAGCTGTCCGGGATCGTCGAGGACCCAGGCCTGCATGGTCGAGGGGATGGAAACACTGCTGTCCCGAGTCGCCGGTTTCATGATTGTCCTGATTGAGAGATGTTGGATCACGCGCGGTTGCTATACGTCGGCGACCGGCCGCTCATGCGGCGTCGCTCACGCGACGCCGCACCGGAGTGTTGCTTGCGATTATGAAGTCCTGCCGTCGTCCCTTTGCCTCTGGATTCACTTTGCCGCGTCATTCTTCTTCGACTCGGCCATCGCCTTTTTGAGGATTGGATCCCACCGCGCTATGTCGGCCTTGAGTGTCTTTCCGAGATAATCCGGCCCGCGATCGACCTTCGGCGGCACGGTGCCGCCGAGATCGGCCAGCCGCTTGACGACCGCCGGATCGTCGAGCGCCTTGTTCAGCGCCTCGCTGAGCTTGGCGACAATCGGCTTCGGCGTCCCCTTCGGCGCGAAAATCGCGCTCCAGATGCTGATCTGGTACGCGGGCAGGCCGGCTTCCTTGGCCGATGGAACGTCCGGCAGCGCGGCCGAGCGCGCATTGCCCGACACCGCATAGGCCTTGATAGTGCCGCCCTTCACCGACGGTGCGATGCTGACCACCTGCTCGCAGAAATAATCGACATGGCCGCCGATCAGATCGTTGAGCGCCGGACCGGTGCCGCGATAAGGCACGGAGTTCGGCTGCAGACCGGCTTCGGAATTGAACAATAGGCACGCCATATGCGATGCCGCGCCGATGCCGCCGTGGGCCTGCTTCACGCTTGCTCCGTTCGTGCGAACATAGGCGATGAGCTCCTTGAGATCCTTGGCCGGGAAATCCTTTTTCGCCACCACCGCGACCTGGGAGTTCGATGCCATCCCGATCGGCTCGAAATCTTTCGTCGAGTCATATTTCAGATTGGGAAAAAGCGCCGGCGCCGCGACGTGCGATCCCATGCCGGCCCCCAGGAGCGTATAGCCATCCGGCTCCGAGGCTGCCGCGCGCGCCGTGCCGAGTGTACCGCCGGCGCCTGCGACATTCTCGATCACCATGGTATGGCCAAGCTGATGGCTCATGCCGTCGGCCATGATACGCGCGACCACGTCGCTCGGCCCGCCGGGCGGAAACGGCACGATCATAACGATGTTTCGCTCCGGATAGCCCTGAGCTCCGGCCGGGCTCTGGCCGAATGTCAGTATCGGCGCAACGATCGCCACCGCGAATGAAAATACTTTCCGCATGATTTTCCTCCGATTCAATTTTTATAGTGCGTCTGCATCTTCGAGCGAACGTCGCCGGACGATCGGCGCTTGGCGCGAATGCTAGCATTCCGTCAGGACAATATAAAAGCGGAATGCCGCGCGATTTTTTTGACAGCTATCGCTCGGCGCGCGAGTTGAAAATGCGGCGCTAAGCGGACATTAGCTAGTGCACTGCACATTTCCGCTTTCGGGGCCAAAGCGGACATGCCGTTTCGCTGCACCCTTAAACCTTAATCACCACGCGATTGACTTCCCGCCGAGTGCGGCCAGCAATTTTGCATCGTGTCCATAGATATCCGGACGGAAGTTGACAAAATCGCCGTCGACCCAAGCGGTCATATAGGTGATGTGCACGGGCAACGGATTCTGCAGGCTCACAACCGTGTTCTTGCCCAAGGCAATCAATTGGTCGATGCGATCTCTATTCCATCCCGAAACGCCACCCGCACGAAGGACTTGGTCAGCTAGATCGAGGGGCCGTGCGAGCCGAATGCATCCATGGCTGAAAGCCCGCACATTTCGACTGAACAGGCTACGTGCTGGACTGTCGTGCAAATAGACGTTGTGCTCGTTTGGAAACATTAATTTTACGTGACCCAGTGCATTATTGTCGCCTGGCCGCTGTCGAATCTGAAATGGGAAATTCCCACCTCCATATCGAGACCAGTCAATTGACGTTGGATCGATCACCTGATTCCCGCGGACAATCTCAAATCCCTGCGCCGACAAACTTGCCGGGTTCTTTCGCAGTTTAGGCAGCTCCTCATTGACCGCGATACCTGATGGTACGGTCCAGTACGGATTGAACTCGATATAACGGATGCGGTCGCTGAACACCGGGGTGCGTGTGTAGGGTTTTCCGACGACGACGGCCATATGCTCCTCGACATTGCTACCGTTGAACCGGCGCAAATCGAACCCGGCGATGTTGACGATCACATATTGCTGGCCAAGGTCTTCCGGCATCCATCGCAGACGCTCCATGGCCATGACGATGCTTTGGATGCGCTCCTGGAGCGGCACATTCATCGCAACGATCGTGGAAGCTCCAATAACGCCATCGCTCTCCAAACCCTGGCGCGCTTGAAATCGCCTGACGGCCTCGACCAGCGCCTCATCGTAGATTTCAGAATTCTGCCGATGAAGGCCCGACGCCGTCGGTCAGCTTTAGTCTCTTGCGAATGGCAGGCACCCGGGAATCCTTCATGCCCGGCTTAAGCGCTTCGCCCAACGGCACGGAGCCCCACTCGCCCTTGCCTGCCAGCACGAGATAGTTGGCGAGCGCGGAGCGAAGCGCAGCGTAACTGGGGTTCGAGGGCTGCCACGCACTGAAAAACCGATCTAGGCTGTCGGCGCTTGCAAGACTCTTCAGGGCCCCCATCTGGTCGATAGTGCGCCCTTCGATGAAAAAATTCGGATCAACTTTCCGCGGCAGGAAACGACCTACCTTGATGTCTGAGGCATATTCAAGAAAGGCTGCCGAGAAAAACAATTCAACCAACGCTAGGCTGCGCTTGTCATCCGTTGATTTGGCGGCAGCGAGCCCTGCAAGTTGTTTGCTGGGGTAGTCCTTCGGATCGAGACCATCAGTTGCAGCGCTTTGCAACCGCGCGAGAAGCTCATTCGGGCGGCGGCTGCCAAGCCAGAGCAGCTCGCCTCCAAACACTTGGTAATATTCCCACAACGCATCGCGCCGCTGCTTTACGGGTAGCGGCAGGCTTTGCTCATGTACCAGAAGGTCCAGCACATTGATGCGAATGATTGCAAGCTCGCGGGGCGAGCTAACAATCTGCGCCCGCGGCTGCGCGACCTGGCAAATTAACGACAACCAGAAAACAACAATACCCGTTGCAAATCTGGCAAACAAATTGGGCCGTGAAGCGCACTGCAACCACCGCCGGCCGAATTCGGTTAGGTGTCGGTGCGGATCATTGCATCGGCGGCGCATATAGGAGGCCCCCTTCGTTCCACAGGGCGTTCATTCCACGATTCAGCTGAAGCGGCGTGTCCGGCCCCAGATTGCGTTCGAAAATCTCGGCGTAGTTGCCCACGCCGCCAATCAATTTAATGAGCCAGTCGCGCGGCAAGCCCAGCGAGCGGACCGCCGGCGCGCCCAAAGCCACGGCCTGCTCACCTTTCTCCGCGCCGACCGATTTAGAGTTGATGCCGAGCTCCTCCGCATTGATCAGCGCAAAAAGTGTCCAGCGTACAAGGCCGGTCCAGTGCGGATCGTCTTCGCGTGTGACGGGACCCAATGGCTCCTTGGAGATGACGTCACGCAGAATGACGTGGTCCTCTGACGCGGACAACAAGGACCTCTCCGCGGCCAAACCGGAGCGGTCGCCGGTAAAGACATCGCATTTCTTCTCGGCGTATGCGGCGTGCGCTTGCGCTCGCTCCGTGAATGTCAGGAAGGAGACCTTGAGGTTGTGACTTTCAAAAAACGCCGACGCATTCTTTTCGGACGTAGTACCCGTGGCAACACAGATTTTCGCGCCACCAAGCTGAAGCGGACTCGTTGCCCCATACAATGCAGGCAATAGGAACCCTTGCCCGTCAAAATAGCTGATGCCGGCAAATTCAAGACCGAGTTCTAGGTCGCGTGACATCGTCCAGGTGGTGTTCCGCGATAAGAGGTCGATGCGACGGTTCTTCAGTGCTTCGAAGCGAGCCTCTGCCGACAACGGCCGATATTCGACCTTAGTAATATCGCCAAACACAACGGCTGCGACGGCCTTGCAGAAATCAACGTCAAATCCCCGCCAAACGCCCGAACTGTCCTTCTCAGAAAATCCTGGAAGACCTTCGCTTACACCGCAGATAAGCGTCCCTCTGGCGCGAACATCGTCCAAAGTTCCTGCCCTTGCGGTGGAGGGTGTAATGATTCCGCCAATCCAAAGCGTCGAGGCGACACAGACCATCGATGTAACGTGCAGAAAGCGTGTCCAGCGCACATCAAGGCTTGACCACCGTCGGTAACGAGAACCAAAATTCGGCATCTCGAAGTCCTTGCTCAGCTGTAGCTCACGACAAGATTAGCATATTACATTCGTTGTATGTGCGACCAGCAGAAATGTCCGCGCAGTTAGGCGCTCTCTTTTTTCTGATTGTCATATTCGCGAACGTTGACACAAAGCAGACATTCTGGGTCGCCGATCAATGTCTGACCGTCGGGGGTAAGGCGGATATCGATTCCGATAACGGCATTTCTCGGAGGTACGACGTATAACTTTGTCACGTAGCCAATGAGCCATTCTATTGGTGCAACTCCTCTCCGCCAGGCCCGGTCTCTAGTCAGTTGATTTTGCGGGTCTTCCACAAAAACAAACTGAACGCATCCCGCGGTCCATCCATCAATTGAAATACGATGGCCACGGGCTGAAGGAGGATTGCGTATTCCTTCCGGGTGCGCGCGAGCTTATTTCCGCGCAAGCGGCGGTCCAGCTCTTGCTAACACATGGCCATTACGGGATGCCCGCTTGCATGCTGACAACGATCAGCGCACGGCGAGGCTATTCATATATCGGGTGACAGAGCCGGCCGCGATCGCGCTTCTCGAACTTTAGATCGAGGATGCATTTCGTCGATAAGTCATATGACTGATAACAATAATGCGCGATGAGCGCCAAGTGCTTCAGTTGCTCCGCATCCATGTTATCTGGCTGCGTAAAATCACGAACGTAAACAACGTCAGTATACAGAACGTGGTTCATGGTGCGATACAGGTCGTTCTCAAAATGCAGAGGCAAAATCATCGCCTTTTTCATTTCGGTAAACACGTGAGGGATGAGACCGAGCGAGCGCAGCTCCTGGTCGATTTCCGCAAATAAGGGCTGATCCTTGTAGAGCTGCATGAAACACACTTCGGTCTGTACCGCCGCGGCCTTGGAGAGGTGCGAACGTCCGCTGCGAAATACGGAGAGCTCCGAACCCTGGACGTCAATTTTCAGGAAATCGATATCCGCGATTTCGGAAATGTCGTCGAGTCTGTGAGTCTCGATCGGGATCTCTCGAACCACCTTTCCAAAAATCGGATAAAGATTTCAGGCAGTCCAGAACGCGCGGATTGGGAGTTAGCAGGCTGCTCATGCCGGGAGCGTGACATACCTTCAGGGTCGCCGGCATTCCATCGCCCACGGCATAGGGCAGGTAGGTTTCAAGATCGCCCTTGCGTTCATTCAGCAAAGCGAGACCTTTGAGCTGTGGTTCGAAGCCGATAAGAGAACAGATGCGTCTAGTAAGCATCGGCTGGTACGGCGGCACTTCGGTAATTGGATTGGCGCCGATATCGACGACAGCAGTCAGACGTTTTGGCTGCAAGAGCCCGACCAAAGGGTCGGAGACATTCGTCATCGCTCAATGTTTCCGGAAATAGCTTTTCGAATCAAAAAGTTCCTGATGCATTGTTAGACCAACCCGGACCGGCACGATACATACATTCGGCGCGGCGATGACCATTTACCCCCGTCTTGTGCCGTCGGCCACGCAGCGCGGAAGTCCGTCAAATTGGCCAGTGTCATGCCGACGCCTGCCGCTACACTCGTTCTGCTTGCGGTATATCCGATCTGGCTGATCCGAACTTCGATTAAGCCCGCGCTCGTTCGACAGTTTCGAGATGACCCGACGCGGTTTGTGGGCGGCCAGTGGTGCCGCTACTCCGGCGTAAAGCCGCGAAACGCCCATCCGGCCATCAATCCGAACAGCAGAAGGGCAACAGGCGGCCCGATCAGAAGAACGGGTATCGCGAGGAATTCAGCGGAACCCCGGAATCCGCCCTGTATTCCGTAAAGGATCAAATAGACGATCCACCCCATGGTCCAGGCAGCCGACATCAGCAGCCAGACACGCCACAATCCGCGCCGCCAGTTTATCTGCGTCGTTGCACGCGCCGTTTCATCGCGCTCTCGAACATGGAGGCCAAATCGGGGCATTGCGGCTGCTCCTACCCGGATGATGGGACAAGCCCGTCGGGCCTGCTAACGCGCATGCGACGGCACTGTTCCATCGAAGGCCTGCCGCCGTAAAGCTAGTTTCGCGTCATATTCCTTCATCGCCCCTGTCATGCCGGGACATATTCGTCGTTCGGCACCGCCATGGCGTCCGATGGGAAAAACAGCGTCCGTAAAAAAAAGAAGCGGCGGCCTTTTGGGCCGCCGCAGTACTTTTCCAGTATCTGCGAGGCTACTGGAAAAGCTTCATCGAGTTGACCAAGGTTTGCAGCACGCCAAGAATGAGCGGGATGCCGACGAAGCCCCATGCCAGCAGGAGCTGGAGCGAGGTGGTGCCTTCCTTCGCGGTTGTCATGTTCAATTCTCCCTTTTAAGCCCGAGCGCCGGCAGCGCCGCGCAAGTTGCCTTCGCTGTCCTTCATGTGGAAGCGGGCATCGACTGCCTTGACGAGGAAGTTGCAGATGAATCCGATCACCAGCAACCCGGCCATGATGTACATCGTCGTGTTGTAAGCCTGCGCCTTCGGCACGCCGTGCGTGACGTTGTACTCGCGGATGTAGTTCACGAGCACTGGGCCAAAAATTCCGGCCATCGACCACGCCGTCAGCAGCAGCCCATGAATGGCGCCGACATAGCGCGTGCCATACATGTCCTTGAGATAGGCGGGCACGGTGGCGAAACCGCCGCCGTACATGCTGATGATGACCAGGAACGCGCAGACGAACCCGACCACGCTGCCAATCGAACCCGTGTAGGGCACGAGGCAGTAGAGAATGAAGCCAAGCACCATGAACACGAAGTAGGTATTACGCCGGCCGATATAGTCCGACGTGGACGCCCAGAAGAAACGGCCACCCATGTTGAACAGACTCATCAGGCCGACGAAACCTGCTGCCGCCACTGGCGTGATGCGGCCGGGGAACATTTCCTGGCTCATCGCAGAGGCCTGACCAAGAACGCCGATGCCGGCGGTCACGTTCAGGCAGAGCACCCACCAGATCAGCCAGAATTGCGGCGTCTTCAATGCGTCATAGACGAAGACGTCGTTGTTGCTGATCAGCTTCTTCGTTTGTACCGGCGGCGTGTAGCTTTCCGGTTTCCAGCCCGGCGCGGGCACGCGAACAATGATCGCGCCGACCATCATGAAGAAGAAATAAATGGCGCCCAGTACGATGAAGGTCGGGGCAACGCCGACATGATGTTGCGTACGGAAGATGCTCATCAGCCAGACCGAGAGCGGCGACGCGATGAACGCCCCGCCGCCGAAGCCCATGATGGCCATTCCTGTTGCCATGCCCGGGCGGTCGGGAAACCACTTGATCAATGTCGACACCGGCGAGATGTAGCCGATCCCGAGTGCTATGCCGCCAAGCACGCCATAGCCGAGATAGACGAGCCACAGATTATGGATGGAGACGCCGAAAGCGGAGACGAAGAATCCGCCCGCCCAGCACAAGGCTGCGGTGAACATTGCGCGGCGCGGGCCGCCTTCCTCGACCCAGCGGCCGAATACCGCCGACGAGATCCCAAGAAAGACAATGGCGATGGAAAATATCCAGCCCAGTTGGGTCAGTTTCCAATCGTCCGGTGCCGACTGCGTAATGCCGAGAAGCCTCGTCATCGGCAGGTTGAACACACTGAATGCATACGCCTGCCCGATGCACAGATGCACGCAGAGTGCCGCCGGCGGCACCATCCATCGGCTAAATCCCGGTTTAGCGACCGTGTGCTCGCGGTCGAGGAATGACAGTATTGGCATTATTGGTATCCTCCCCTTGGAATCTTGTTTTCTTATTCGCTCTCAGCCCGGCAACAGAAGAAAATGAGCGCGCCTTTGCATCAAGCAGCCGAACGCAATCGTTCTATTGCGAACCGCAATCGAAGACCGGCGACGGTGGGCAGACGCAGGGGAGCTAGGCGGCGGGCAATATTCCGTGCGGCGGGCGCGCCCGCGCTTCCTCGATCAAAGAGGCGACGGCAGGCTGGATAGGGTAACGGTCAGAAACAACAAGTCCGATGGTGTGAGAAACCTCCGGCTCGACAATGGGAATTGCGCGCAATGTGTCCGTCAATTCGACGGATTCGAGCGCTGAATTGGGAACGATGCTGGCCCAGCGGCCGGCGCGAACATGGGCAATCAGCGCGCTCAGAGAGTTCTGTTTCCATCCGCGGCGTCAGCTCGACGCCGATGCGGCGAAGAATACTGTCGACGATGCGTCGGCTCTGCATATCGCGCGCAAGGAGGCATAACGGTGCTACGCCGGCCTGCGACCAAGTGACACGATCAGCGTCTCCGAGCGGTCCGCCGGCCGTGGTGAGCAACAAGTACTCCTCGCGATAAATTGGAATAGCGCTCACATCGCCAATCGGCTCGTTGCTCAAATACGTGACGCCGGCTTCGATCTCGCGTTGCCGCAACATGTCCAGAAGGACGTTGGATGTGCGGCCCAACACTGTAAACCGGACATTCGGATAGCGCGCCTGCAGCGGGACCGTGATCCTGGCCACGAGCGGCATCGCCGACGGGATCGCGGCAATCCGCAAATGCACGTCCGAACCGTCCTTCAATCCGAGGAGGTCCTGCCGCATGGCGCGCGCATCGCCAACCAGCCGGTGCGCCCATACCAGCACGCGTTCGCCCTCGGGCGTAAAGCCTTGAAAGCGCGAGGCGCGCTTGACCAGCGGGGTGTTGAGCATCTGCTCGAGGCTCTGGATACCAAGCGATAATGTTGGCTGGGCAACACCGCAACTTTCCGCAGCGCGACCAAAATGTTGTTCGCGCGCCAATGCGATCATGAATTCCAGTTTTTCAAGCATTGCGATTTCTCATGGTGGGATTGCCGAAGCCATATGTGGCAATCCTATTCATACACAACGGGGAGTGCAAAGGTATCCGAATAAGGCCTGTTTGATGCATGTTTTCAGCGTTAGGCGGCTGCGGTCGATTTATAATTGCAATGTTTCAATTTAAAAAAATTATCACACCAGGCGCGAGTACCAGCGTGGAGAATGGCACGCGTGCAATTGCGCTGATCATTGTCCATCGACGAAAGTGGCATTGACGAAAAAGCCGATCACGGTCGGCAATGCATTGCTGAAAGTGAATTCGACACTCTGTATTCTCTGAATCTCTTTTTTGCAGAGTTCGATGATCGCCTCGATGACGAAAAGAAAGTTCACACAAAAGATTCGGGACCACTCGAATTTCGATCAATGGGAGGAACTAACAATGTCGCGCATCCAGAACATCGGCGACAGTTTCGCGCCGGAAATTGCTGCAGGCCGGTGCCGGCCTTGCAGGCGGCGCGTTGTTGCCGTCTGCTTTTTCGCAGTCCGTGTTTGCAGTTGGCGCCAGCGACCATCCCCCGCTCGGGACTTGGCCGGCGGGCTCGCAAGGCGCGACGGTCAACATCGGCGCCACCGTGCCGCAGACCGGTACCTACGCGGTGCAGGGCGAAGACGAACTCAAGGGCATGCAGCTCGCGATCGAGCACATCAACTCCGGCAATCCGCTAATTAAGAAGATCGCGCCCAAGGTCTCCAAGGGCGTGCTCGGCAAGCAGGTGAACCTCGTCGTTGCCAACTCCGCCGCCAATCCGAACAATGCGGTGCAGGCGCAGCAGCGCTTCATCAACGACAACAAGATTGTCGCGATGACCGGCTCGACCTCCTCGGCGGTCGCGGTGGCCCTCAACAAGTTCGCCGAGCGCGAGAAGGTCCTTTACCTGGTGGCGATCTCCGGCTCCAACGACACCACCGGCAAGGACTGCGTGCGCTACTCATTCCGCCAATGCTTCTATGGTGAGACGGCGGCGAACGCGATCGGCCCGGTGCTGATCAAGGCCTACGGTAAAAACAAGAAGGCGGCGTTCATGACGCCGGACTACACCTACGGCCACACCGTCACCAAGTCGGTGAACGATTACCTGACCAAGAACGGCGGCTGGACCATGGTGACCAACCAGGTCTCCAAGCTCGGCACGCAGGACTTCAGCCAGTTCCTCACCAACATCGCCAACTCCGGCGCCGAGTTCATCATCAACGTGAACTGGGGCCGCGACGCCGTTCTGTCGATCCAGCAGGCCAAGCAGTTTGGCCTCACCCCGAAGATGAAGATGGTGGTGCCCTACCAGATCCCGTTCCTCGCCAAGGAAACCGGGCCGGAGCTCACCGAGGGCGTCTACGCCGCCACCGATTTCTGGTGGACGCTGCAAGACAAGTATCCGCTGGCCAAGATGTTCGTCGAGGCCTTCGACAAGAAGTACGGATACAAGCCGGAGTGGGGCGCCAACAACGCCTACATGCAGTTCGCCATTTGGGCGCGCATGGTGTCGGAAGCCGGTTCGTTCTATCCGCCGGACGTCATCAAGCAGTACGAGAAGGGCGAGAAGTTCAACTCGACCGTCGGCGAGGTCTATTTCCGCAAGGAAGATCACCAGCTCGTGCGGCCGGTGGTTATCGTCAAGGGCAAGGCGCCCAAGGACATGAAGAACAAGGAAGACTTCTGGGAGGTCACCGAGGTGCTTCCTGGCGCGCCGCTGATGCAGAAGCCGGACGCATTCGGCTGCAATCTCGGCGACTACACCTGACGGCCAACCTCTCGTCCGCTCATTCCCGCACAAGCGGGAATCCAGGGCCACGTATTCGGCTTCGATTTGCTGCCCTGGGTCCCCATCGCAAGTCGGCTTTAGCCGACTTGCGCACTTAAACGGCCAACATCGGGTAGACCCGATGTTGGTGCGCGGGGACGAGCGGGCGAGCAATGCTTGCGATGCTCGCTCCTTGAGAACTGATCGATGGTCAATTGGCCTAATTTCATCTCGCAATGTTTCAACGGGCTGGTGCTCGGCGCGCTGCTGGCGCTGATCTCGTCGGGCCTGACGATCATTTACGGCACGCTCGGCGTGCTCAACCTCGCGCACGGTGCCATGTTCATGCTCGGCGGCTACGCCGGCTGGCTCGCCTACACTTACACCGGCTCCTTTATCGTCGCGGTCATCGCCGGCTCGCTGTTCCTCATGCTCGTCGGCGTGCTGATGGAACGCGTGATCATCCGTCACTTTTACGACCGCCCGGGCGAAGACCAAATCCTGGTCACCTTCGGCCTCGGCATCGTCATCGTCGAGACCGTGCGCTTCTTCTTCGGCAGCCTGTCGAAGATGGTGCCGGCGCCACCGCCTTTTGTGGGCATTACGTCGATCGGCTTTATGTTCTACCCGACCTATCGCCTCGCGCTGCTCGGCATCGTGGCCGTGGCGCTGCTGGCGCTCTACTTTGTGCTCTACCGCACCCGCATCGGCATGATCGTCCGGGCCGGCATCGAAGATTCGACCATGGTCAATTCGCTCGGCATCGACGTCTACAAGGTTTTCATGCTGGTGTTCGGCATCGGCGCCATGGCGGCCGGCTTTGCCGGCATCGTCAACGCTCCGGTGGTGTCGATCGCGCCCGACGTCGGCGAGGCGATCCTGGTGCAGACTTTTGTCGTCGTCGTCATCGGCGGCGTCGGCTCGTTCACTGGCGCGATCCTCGGCGGGTTGATCGCCGGCCAGATCATCAGCATCACCTCGATGTTCAACCCCGGCTATTCCTACGTCATGCTGTTCGCGGCGATGACGCTGGTGCTGGTGCTGCGCCCCTACGGCCTGCTCGGCACGGCCGGCCGCGAATGAACGCGGTCGTCTGATGGTCAGGAAACATCCCATTCTGGTCGAGACGTTGACGGCGGCCGCGCTGGTTGCCGCGCCGTTCGTGCTGCCCAGCCTCGGATTTTCGCCCGCCACGGTGAACCGCATCCTGGTCTGGGGCCTGTTTGGCATCGGCTTCGATATTCTGTTCGGCTTTACCGGCCTGCTGTCGTTCGGACAGGCGGCGTTTTTTGGCACCGGCGGCATGGTCGCCGCCTATCTACTGACGGTCATGAATTTTCCGCACGTCATGACGGCGGTGTTCATCGGCACGATCGCGGCGGCGGCCATCGGCTATCTGATCGGGCTGATCGCGCTGCGGCGCACCGGCATCTACTTCGCCATGATCACGGTGGCGATCGGGGAAGTATTCTATTTCGTCGAGTTCAATCCCCTTTCCGATTTCACCGGCGGCGAGAACGGGCTCCCCGGCGTGCCGACCCCGGTTTTCAACCTCGGTTTCACCACCCTTCAATTCAACAGCGACACGTCGCTCTATTGGTTGTTGGCGTTCTGCTATTTCGTCGGCATCGTGATCGCGTTGCGCATCGTTCGCTCGCCGGTCGGCGCAATCCTCAGCGCGATCCGCGACAATCCGCTGCGTGCGGCCGCCCTCGGCCACAACATCCAGAACTACAAGCTCACCGCCTTCGTCGTCGCTGCCGCTTATGCCGGATTTGCCGGCGGGTTGCTCGGGCTCATGCAAGGCTTCATGCCGCCCGAGGCGTTCACGTTCGAGACTTCGGGCCAGCTCGTCATGCAGACTGCGATCGGTGGCGCCGGCACGCTGTTCGGACCGCTGGTCGGCGCCACCGTGTGGCTTTATCTGAGCGATTTCTTCCAGAGCACGCTGCACCTCGGCGCCACCTGGAAACTCGTGCTCGGCATGGTCTTCGTCCTGCTGGTCTGCTTCCTCCGTCACGGGCTGATCGGCGGCATCAAGGATCTCTATATCCTCGCCTTCGAACGCCGGGCGCGCGGGACCGAACCGACCGAGCAATCGCTCGCGCCCGGCATGACCGCGGCGGAGGAGCAGAAGGCCGCCCATGCCGATCTTGGCCGCCGAAATGATGGCCGAGCCGATGGCCGCGCGCGAGCTCAGCGCGGCCAGCCATACCGGTGCGATCCTGCAGGTGAGCGGGATCACCAAGCGCTATGGCGGCCTGATCGCCAACAGCGACATCGATTTTTCAGTCAATCACGGCGAGCGACGCGGCATCATCGGCCCGAACGGCGCCGGGAAGACGACCTTCTTCAGGATGCTCACCTGCGAGGTGCCGCCGACCTCGGGGCAAATCATCTTCGAAGGCCGCGATATCACCGGCATGACGGTGACCGACGTCTGCCAACTCGGGCTCACGAAAAGCTACCAGATCAACCAGTTGTTCAGCCGGCTGACAGTGCGCGAGAACCTGACGATCGCCGCGCTCGCCGAGCTGCGCGGCAAATTCCGCCTCGACATGTTGCGCAGCCTCAGCGGTATTTCCGGCCTCAACGAGCAGGTCGAGCACACGCTCAGGCTCGTCGACTTGACCGAGCGGGTCGATACGCCGGTATCGCAACTCGCCTATGGCGAGAAGCGGCGGCTGGAGATCGGATTGGCGCTCGCCACCAGCCCCAGCCTGTTGTTGCTCGACGAGCCGCTCGCCGGCATGAGCCCGCGCGAGCGGGTGGAGACTGTGCAGCTGCTCAAATCGATCAGCCGTGGCCGCACCATGATCGTCATCGACCACGACATGGATTCGCTGTTCGAACTGGTCGAGCGCGTCACCGTTCTGCAAGAGGGCCGGGTGCTATTCGAGGGCACGCCCGAGCAAATCAAGGGCAACGCGGCAGTGCAGGAAGCCTATCTTGGCGGAGTGCACGGCGTGTTGGCGCCGATGAGCCTGCTCGCGGTCAAGGGATTGAACAGCTATTACGGGGACTCGCACATCCTGTTCGATGTCTCACTGCGCGTGGAGCGCAACGAGGTGGTGGCGTTGCTCGGCCGCAACGGCGCCGGCAAGAGCACGACCTTAAAGAGCCTGATGGGCGTGGTGACGCCGCGCGCGGGTTCGCGTGACGTTCGACGGGGTCGGAGATCGCCGGCAAGCAGAGCCACGCCATCGCTCAGGCCGGCATGCAGCTGGTGCACGAGGACCGCCGAATTTTCGGCAGCCTGAACGTCGAGGAAAATCTCATTCTTGCCGGCTTGACCGCGGCGAGCCGGTGGCCGCTGGAGCGGATCTACGAAATGTTTCCGCGGCTGAAGAGCGCCGCACCAGCCGCGGCACCGATCTCTCGGGCGGCGAACAACAGATGCTGGCGATTGCACGCGCGCTGGTTCGCGATCCAAAAATTATTCTGCTTGGACGAGCCGTTCGAAGGGCCTGGCGCCGGTGATCGTGCGCGATCTGGTGCTGCATGCCGCGATCTCGCCGCGGCGGGCCAGACCATCGTGCTGGTCGAGCAGAACCTGCCGCCGCACTTGCGCTCGCGCAACGCGTCTACATCATCAATAACGGCCATATCGTCCATGAAGGAATCGGCGCAAGAATATCAAGGATGCATCCGGAAATCCTGCAGCGTCATCTCGGCGTCTGACGGCAGAACGCGACCGAGGCGCCTATTCCTTCACCGCGCCGGTCATCGCCGACACATAGTGCTCGACAAAGAAGGCGTAGAGGATGACGAGCGGCAGCGAGCCGATCATCGCGCCTGCCATCAGCGAGCCCCAGCGATAAATATCGCCGTCGACCAGTGCGGTCACGATCGCGACCGGCACGGTCTTGTATTGCGTCGAGGAAATGAAGGTGAGGGCGTAGATGAATTCGTTCCAGCACAACGTGAAGCAGAAAATGAAAGCCGAGATCAGCCCCGGTATCGACAACGGCAGCACGATGCGCATCAGGATCTGCCAGCGGCTGGCGCCATCGATCAGGGCGCATTCCTCAAGCTCGAACGGGATGGTCTTGAAGTAGCCCATCAAGCAGCCAGGTCGAAAATGGAATGAGAATGGTCGGGTAGGTCAGGATCAGCGCGAACGGCGTATCGAACAGGCCGTACTGGAACACTACGGTCGAAAGCGGAATGAACAGGATCGACGGCGGCACGAGATAAGCGAGAAAGATTGCGCCGCCGACCCATTGCGCGCCCTTGTAGCGCAGCCGCACAATCGCGTAGGCGGCGAGCACGCTGGCGATGATCGACAATGCAGTTGCGCAAACGGCGACCAGCATCGTGTTCCATAGCCAGATCGGATAGTCGGTTTCGAACAGCAGCTTGTAGATGTGCTTGATCGTCGGGTTCCAGGTCCAGAACGGACTGTACGTTTCAAGATCGAGCAATTGCTCGTCCGGTTTGATCGACGTCAGCGCCATCCAGTAAAACGGAAACAGCAGCACGAACAGAATGATCGAGAGCGGCAGGTAAAGCGTGATAAGCCGGCGCGGCAGCGAGTGCAGATAGCTCATGCCCTCGCTTTCATCGGCGAGCGGCGCCGATCCGGTCAGCACGTCGCGCGGGCTGGCGGCCTTGCCGGCGAGAGCGTCAGTCATTGCTAGGGCTCTCGATTGTCATTCCGGGACGGCGTGCAGCGCCGGACCCGGAATCCAGACACATGCACGAGCTCGCTGTTGGATTCCGGGTTCGTGCCTTCGGCACGCCCCGGAATGACGCACAAATGAAAACGTCAATCATTGCTAGGGCTCTCGATTGCCATTCCGGGACGGCGTGCAGCGCCGGACCCGGAATCCAGACATATGCACGAGCTCGTTGCTGGATTCCGGGTTCGTGCCTTCGGCACGCCCCGGAATGACGCGCAAGAGAGAGTGTCAGTCATTGCTTTCGCCTTGCTGCCATTTCCGCCGCCGCGCGTGGCGCTTGCGCCATTCGCGGCACTTAAAAAATGCAGCGGCGGCACGATCAATCATTGCTTTCGCCTTGCTGCCATTTCCGCCGCTGCAAACCGAACCAAGAGACAAGAATGGCGGCGAGCAGGAAAGGGATCATCGCGGTCGAAATGGCCGCGCCTTCGCCCAATTGGCCGCCCAGGATCGCGCGCTGATAGGAGAGCGTCGCCATTAGGTGCGTGGCGTTGACCGGCCCGCCGCGCGTCATCACCCAGATCAACTGGAAATCCGTGAAGGTGAACAGCACCGAGAATGTCATCACGACCGCAATGATCGGCGTGAGCAGCGGATAAGTGATAAAGCGGAACCGTTGCCACGGCGTCGCGCCATCGATGGTCGCCGCTTCATAAAGCGATGGCGACACCGTTTGCAGCCCGGCGAGCAGCGTGATCGCGACGAACGGGACGCCGCGCCAGATATTGGCGAAAATCACCGACCAGCGCGCATTCCAGATATTGCCGAGGAAGTCGATATTGACCGTGATCAGCCCCATTTTCTTGAGAGACCACGAAATGATCGAAAATTGCGGATCGAACAGCCACCAGAACGCGATGGCCGACAGCACCGTCGGCACGATGAACGGGACCAGCACAAGCGCGCGAAGGATCGCCTTGAACGGCAGGTTCTCGTTGAGCAGCAGCGCGAGGTAGAGCCCGACGGCGAATTTTATTGTGCTGGCGACGGTCGTGTAGAGAAGCGTGTTGAACACCGAGAGCCAGAACGTCGAGTCGTCCCATAGCCATTCGTAATTCTCGAGCCCGACAAATATGCCGGAACGGCCGATGCGGGCATCGGTGAAGGACAGCCAGACGCCGAGGCCCAGCGGATAGGCAAGAAAGAGGATGAGAAACGCCGCCGCCGGCAGCATGAACCACAGACTCAGCCATTCGCGGTTGGTCTTGAGGCGCTCCCATGCCGTCGCTTCACGCCTGATGCGTTTGATTGCTGTTGATTTCAGCGCGAGGTCGGCCATTTCGTAGCCCGTTAGTCGAAATCTCGATCGTCATGGCCGGGACAAGCCCGGCCATGACGTGGGAGCGTTTGTCTTAGCGATAGATGCGCTTGAGCTGACGCTCGGCGATCGCGATCGAGCCCTTCACGTCTTCGCGGCCGGTGCAGTAGTTCGCGAACATGTCGAGCACGACGAAATCGGCAATCGCCGTCGCCGCCTTCTCGCCGACCGAACCGAGCCCGCCCGCGGTCAACGTCCGCTTCGCCGCCTGGCCGAAGACCGTGTTCTTCGGGTCGGCGGTCCAGATCGGGTTTTTGTCGTAGGCATTGAGGCAGTGCGTGAGATAGCCCTGCGCCGACTCAATCCACGGATTGAAGTTGTCGGCTTCGAGCATGAAGGCCATCAGCGCCTTACAGGCCTGCGGATACTTCGTGTAGGTCATCGCCATCGCCGGATACATCAGGTGCAGCTCGGTCGGCTTGCCGATCGGGCCGACCGGCCAATACGCGTGGTCCATGTCCTCGGCGATCTGTTTTTTGGTCGGATCCTTCTTGGCGGCGACGTAGATCGAGATGCCGTTGTCGGTCCAGTTGATTTCGCCGGCGAGGAACGCCTTGTTGTTGGAGGCGTCGTTCCAGGCAGGCGACGCCGGGGATCATCTCGGCGTAAAGCGCCTTGGCGTATTCGAGCGCCTTGGCGGTTTCCGGCGAGTTGATGATCACCTTGTCGTTCTTATCGACGGTATTGCCGCCCTGCGACCACAGGCACCAGTGCACCCATCCGTTGCCGTCGCCGGAGGCGTGACCGAGCGCAAAGCCGCCCGGCGTGTTGTTTTTCTTCATCGCCTTGGCGTATTCGAGGAACGCGTCGCTTTGTCGGGGAATTTGGAGAAGCCGGCCTTCTTCGAGGCCTCGATGCGGTAGTTGAGCATGTTGCCCGAATAGCAGATCGGGATGGCGATCCACTTATTTCCGCTCTTGCCGTAAGTGACCGCGCTCGGCACCCAGCCGCCGTATTTCTTGCCGAGATAGTCGGCAACGTCGGTGACGTCGACGCATTTCTGCGGGAACAAATGCGGCAGCGAATAGAGGCCCCAGAACAGATCCGGGCCGGTGCCGGTATTGGCGGCGACCGAAGCTTTCGGCTGCACGTCTTCATAGGACTCGCGCGAGATGTCGACTTTTACGCCGGTCGCTTTGGTGAATGCATCGATCAGCTTGACGAAGGCGTCGTCTTCCGACTGCACGAAATATTTCCAGCGCAGCATCGAAAGCTTTGCGCCTTTTTCAGGCTTCCAGGGTGCGTTCTGCGCCCAGGCCTTCGCCCAATCGAGCAAAGCCGGGCCGGTGAGGGCGCTTGCGGCGCCCAGGGCCGTTCCGCCCTGCACCAGAGCGCGGCGTGTAAACATCGTCATGGTCGTTCCTCCGTTGTGAGATTTTATGAGTTGAGTCGTTGTCCGGATGCTTCGTCAAAAAGATGGACGAGCCGCGGATCGGGTTTGAGCCGGATCTTGTCGCCCGGCTTGAATTGGTGGCGTTCGCGGAACACCGCGATGACGTCTTCGCCGCCAAGCTTGGCGACGACCTGCAGCTCGGAACCAGTCGGCTCGATGACCTGCACCTCCGCCTCGGCGCCGTCATCGGCGAGAGAGAAATGCTCCGGCCGTACGCCATAGACCGCAGGTTGGCCATCGCTTGCGGTGCCGGTTCCCGGCAGCGAGAACTTGACGCCAGCAGGTCCTTCGAAACTCGCGCTGCCGTTGTTGCGGATACGGCCCTTGATCATGTTCATCGCCGGCGAGCCGATGAATCCTGCGACGAACATGTTGTTCGGACGATCGTAAAGCTCGAGGGGTGCGCCGATTTGTTCGACCAGGCCGTCGTGCATGACGACGATCTTGTCAGCCATGGTCATCGCTTCGATCTGGTCATGGGTGACATAGACCGTCGTGGTCTTGAGGCGCTGGTGTAGTTCCTTGATCTCCGTGCGCATCTGCACGCGAAGCTTGGCGTCGAGGTTCGACAGCGGCTCGTCGAACAGAAAGACCTGCGGGTCGCGCACGATGGCGCGGCCCATGGCGACGCGCTGCCGTTGACCGCCGGACAGTTGGCGTGGAAAGCGTTCGAGCAATTGCGAAAGCCCGAGGATGTCGGCGGCGCCGCGCACGCGCTCTTCGATTTCGGGTTTCGGCGCCCCGCGCAGCTTCATGGAAAACGCCATGTTGGCCGCAACAGTCATGTGCGGGTAGAGCGCATAGTTCTGGAAGACCATTGCCACGTCGCGCTCTTTCGGCGGCAGGTTATTGACCACGCGCTCGCCGATACTAGATTTCGCCTGCGGTGATATTTTCCAGGCCGGCGATCATCCGCAGCAACGTCGACTTGCCGCAGCCTGACGGCCCGACCAGCACGACGAATTCGCCATCGCGGATCGAAATATTCACGCCGTGGATGACGTTGGTCGCGCCAAAGGCTTTCCGCACATCGCGGATTTCAACCGAAGCCATTCAGTCCTCCCGGGGGCGCCGCGGCGGCCCTTCGCGCTTTTTCTTCGGCTTTTCGCCGTTTCGGTGGGTGTCCGCCCTCCAGACACCTGAGCGTGACAAATCATCGGGCTTTCGCCTGTCGAAAAGCAAGCCCGACTTTGGAGTTGGGAGCGGCCCAATAGTGGCGGGCCCGCAGGGGGTTAGAGCGCCAGGCCGCCATCGACGAGGTGCGGCTGACCGGTGATGTAGCTCGAATTCATCGGAGGCCAGAAACAGGGCGAGCGCAGCGACTTCCTGCGCCGTTCCCAACCGCGCCATCGGCTGGCGGGCAATAAAGTTCCCACGCACGTCCTTGAGCGGCCGCCCGGTCTCCTTCGCGACGGCCACCACCCGTTCCTCGAAGGACGGAGACACGATGGTGCCGGGACAAATCGCATTGCAGCGGATGCCCTGCGTGATGAAATCGGCGGCGACCGCCTTGGTCAGGCCGATGACAGCCGCCTTGGTCGCGCCGTAGGCGTAGCGCTTCGGCAGTCCTTTGATCGAGGAGACGCCCGACGACATATTGATGATCGAGCCGCCGCCATTTTTCAGCATGGCGGGCAGGAAGGCCTTGATGGTGCGGTGCATGGACTTGACGTTGAGCTCGAAGGAAAAATCCCAGTCTTTGTCCGAGCATTCGAGCACCGTGCCCTGGTGCACATAGCCCGCGACATTGGCGAGCACATCGAGCGCGCCAAATTCCTTTGTGATTGTCTTCGCGAAAGTCTCGACAGCTTTCGTCGAGAGAACATCGAGCTTGGCGCACTTCGCGGCCTTCAGGCCCTTGAGCTTGTCCACCGCGATGTCGGTCGCAATGACTTTCGCGCCCTCTGCGATGAACGCTTCTGCAATAGCGCGACCAATGCCCTGGCCGGCGGCAGTGACCAGCGCCACCTTGTTCTTCAATCGACCCGTCACGGTTCACCTCTTCTGGGCGTATTAGGAAAACTGCTCCACATCCCGCTCATCCCCGCGAAAGCGGGGACCTAGGGCAATAAATTCTGGATTTCCCGCATAGGCGTGCGAAGCACGCCGTCCTTCGGACGGCTATGCGCGGGAATGAGCGGAGTATGCATTGCGTCATTTGGCACATATTTAATGATTGTCGCGCGGCGTGCTCTTCTGCGCGACACGGTGATACTTCACGGCCGGCTTGAGCACCATGCCGTCTGCCAGCTGATCGACGATGCCGCGCTGGATCTCCTGCCACGGCGTCTGGCTCTCCGGATAATGATAGCCGCCGTTCTTGAGCAAGGCGGCCTTCCGACGCGCCAGCTCTGCTTTTGAAATCAGGATGTCGGCCGTGCCCTTGCCGAGATCGATGCGCACGCGATCGCCGGTCTTGAGCAGCGCAATTCCGCCATTGGCCGCGGCCTCCGGCGTTGCGTTGAGAATCGAAGGCGAGCCGGATGTGCCGGACTGCCGGCCATCGCCGATGCACGGCAGGGAGGTAATGCCTTTTTTGATCAGCGCTGCGGGCGGCTGCATGTTCACCACTTCGGCCGAACCGGGATAACCGATCGCACCGGCGCCGCGCATGAACAATAAAGTGTGCTCATCGATTTTCAGCGACGGGTCGTCGATGCGATGGTGATAGTCCTCCGGCCCCTCGAACACCACGGCGCGGCCTTCAAATGCGTTCTTGTCCTTGGGATTGGAGAGAAAGCGCCGCCGGAAGTCGTCCGAGATCACGCTGGTCTTCATGATTGCCGAATCGAACAGATTTCCCTTGAACACCTTGAAGCCGGCCTGCTTCTTCATCGGCGCGCTGTACGGCTTGATGACATCGGCATCCGCGCTGCGTGCGCGCTTGACATTCTCGCCCATGGTCTTGCCGTTGATCGTCAGCGCATCGGCGTGGATGCGCTTTGCTTTCAGTAGTTCGTGCATCACCGCCGGCAGACCGCCGGCGCGATAATATTCTTCGCCGAGGTATTTTCCGGCCGGCTGCATGTTGACCAGCAAAGGCACGTCGTAGCCGACTTTCTCCCAATCCTCGATCGACAACTTCACGCCCACGTGGCGGGCGATTGCGTTGATATGAATTGGCGCATTTGTTGATCCGCCGATTGCTGAATTGGCAACGATTGCGTTCTCGAATGCCTTGCGCGTCAGGATGTCGGAGGGCTTCAGGTCCTGCTCGACAATTTCGACCGCGCGTACGCCGGTTTCATAGGCAATCTGTCCGCGCTCGCGATAGGGCGCGGGGATGGCGGCGCAACCGGGCAACGACATGCCCAATGCCTCGGCCAATGCGTTCATGGTCGAGGCCGTGCCCATGGTGTTGCAATGACCGATCGACGGCGCTGAGGCCGATGCAATTTCCAGGAATTCCCGATTGTCGATGTGGCCGGCGGCAAGCTCCTCGCGCGCCTTCCAGACCACGGTGCCGGAGCCCGCGCGCTCGCCCTTCCACCAGCCATTGAGCATAGGTCCGCCGGAAAGCACGATGGCCGGCGTGTTCACCGTTGCCGCCGCCATCAAGCAGGCCGGCGTGGTCTTGTCGCAGCCGGTCATGAGCACGACGCCGTCGAGCGGATAGCCGTAAAGAACCTCGACAAGTGAAAGATAGGCGAGATTGCGGTCGAGGGCGGCGGTCGGACGCTTGCCGGTTTCCTGAATGGGATGACACGGGAATTCGAAGGCGATGCCGCCGGCCGAGCGAATGCCCTCGCGCACGCGCTTGGCGAGTTCAAGGTGGTGACGATTGCAGGGCGACAGGTCCGAGCCGGTCTGCGCAATTCCGACGATCGGTTTGCCTGAACGCAGCTCTGCGGGTGAGTCCGAAGTTGAGATAGCGCTCGAGATAGAGCGCTGTCATTCCGGGATTTTCGGGATTGTCGAACCAGAGCTGCGACCGCAGCCGGCGAGCGGATTTTCGGGCAACTTTTGCCATGTCGTGTCCAACCGTCATTGCCAGGTGACGTCTAGATGATCGTAATGCTGCAGAAACCGCAAGAACTGATCGGCCCGATGCTTCGCCGTCACGTCTATTTGGAGTCCAGAACGAAGACGCCATTCCAATCTGCAGGTGGCGGAGCTTGTTCGAACGCCCGGATGCGCTCGTCGTAAAGATCGAAAAATAGTCGAGACCGAAGCCGTTCGAGATCTTACGGCATCGTACAATCGTGGTTGCGGCGCCGGCAAAATCACGCTGGCGAAACTGTGCAAGCATGCCGTCGACATCGTGGTGCAACTGGCCAAACCGGTCGCTGCCGGCGACATCGGCGCGGCCGAGAACCGTGTAGACGGATTCCGGCTCGGTTTTTCCCTTCACGG
This sequence comes from uncultured Alphaproteobacteria bacterium, assembly GCA_963815055.1. GTDB lineage: Bacteria > Pseudomonadota > Alphaproteobacteria > Rhizobiales > Xanthobacteraceae > Pseudolabrys. The sequence goes on from CAWFEU010000010.1 coordinate 51,199, forward strand.
TGATGCAGTCGAGCTCAAGCACTGCAAACTTGTCGCGCAGGCTGGCCGCGGTTTTCGAGCCGACAATGATGGGGACGCCGTAATTCTTTGATTGTCCTTCCAGCCGCGACGCAAGATTGACCGGATCCCCCAGCACCGAATAGTTGAAGCGTAGGTCGGAGCCCATGTTTCCGACGACGCATTTCCCGGTATTGATGCCGACGCCAACATTGAGCGGAATAAAACGCTGCCCGGTTTCCTTCGCCTGCTGCTCGCGTTGCCGGTTGAGCGTCTCGACGCGCAGGAGCATTTCGAGCGCAGCCTCGCAGGCATTGACTTCGTGCTGGGCGTCATTCAGCGGCGCGTTCCAGAATGCCATGATCGCATCGCCCATGTATTTGTCGATCGTGCCATTGTGCTCAATGATGGCGTTGGTCAGAGGCGTCAGAAAGCTGTTCATCAGCGAGGTCAGACCCTGCGGGTCGTTCTTGTAGAGCTCGGAGATCGTGGTGAAGCCGCGAACGTCGCTGAACAGGATGCTCATCTCGCGCTCTTCGCCGCCGAGCACCAGCTTCTCCGGCGAATTCGCCAGCTGCTCGACCAGGTCGGGGGACAGATATTGGCCAAAGGCGGAGCGGATGCGGCGGCGTTGCGCCTGCTCGCTGATATAGTTGCTGAATACCAGCGTGAGATAGACAAGCGCGCTCGATAAAAGCGGGTAGGTGAAATCAAACAGCAACCGGTCCTGCACGTAGAAGTACCATGAGGCGCCCGCGGTCAGCGCCGATGATCGCCGCGCCGAATATCAGCAGAGTAGACAGGGCTCAATGTCGGCGCCAGCCAGATGATGGCGGCGCCGAGCAGCAATGCCGCGCACAGCTCCACGCCGACCGCATAGTTGGGCGCCGACAGCACTGATTGCGTGAGCACGCTTTCCAGCACCTGCGCGTGCACTTCGACGCCTGGCATGACGGGATCGATCGGGGTTGTTTTGAAATCGAGCAGCCCGACCGCCGAGGTCCCGATCAGCACAAGCCGGCGGTTTACGCGGTCGGCCGGTACCTTTCCTTCAAGGATGTCCGCGGCGGACACGTAGCGCGCCAGGTCGTGGGGCGCGAAGTGAATCCACAGCTGGCCATTGCGGTCGGTCGGAATCACGAAGCCAGGAACGGCCGCGCTTTGCACGCCCGCATTATCGGACCGGATCAGGACGGTGCTGCTGCCGCTCACCACCCGCAGCATTTCGAGGGTCAGCGAAGGCATGATCGTGCCCTGCGCCTGCATCACAATCGGCACGCGCCGCACGATGCCATCGCGCTCGGCGCGGATGGTGAACAGGCCGCGCCCGCTGCCGGCCTGCTCGAGCACTGGCACATTGCGGAGCAGGCCGGGGAAATTCAACAGATAGGGCCGTGCGTCACCGCCCATGGTCGCTATGCCAACCGGCGGCCTGGCGCCAGCGGGCTGGGCGACCGCGAATGGCAAGCCGGACTCACCGAGCACGACACGCGAATTGCGCAGCGCGTCTGCGAAGACCGCGTCGTTGCTCGGCAGGGCGCGCAATTTCGCCCGTGTGGCGTCGTCAAGATCGCGGAAAACATCGGCGGCAACGCCGGGCGACATCCTGTCCGGCTCGGCGAAGACGATATCGAACGCGATCACGAGCGCGCCCATTTGCGTCAGGCGGTTGATGAGATCGGCGACGCGCGTTCGCGGCCACGGCCATTGGCCGACCGTCCGTAGGCTCTTCTCATCGATATCGACGATCACGACCGGCCGTTGTGTTGCTTCGCGCGGGTGCAGCACCTGGAACAGGTCGAAGACGCGAACCCGAAGCTCCTGGATCGGCAGCGGATCGGCCACGCGCAGCGCGGCAAGTGCGGCAAGCAATATGAGCGCCAGAACGCGCGCCAGCCCGAATTTCTGCGCCGTTGCGCGAAATCCATGTCATCGATGATCGCCCATCCGTGGGCGAAGCGGCGAGCTCGTCATTTTTCCCGGAACGTCCGCATGAATTGATCCTGCAAGGGCTTGGTCAGGTAGGACAAAACCGAACGCTCGCCGGTCTGGACGAAGGCCTCGACCGGCATGCCGGGAATAAGTTTTACATCGCCGAGCCGGGCGATTTCGCTTTTCGTCATGGCAATGCGGGTGGTGTAATAGCTTTGTCCCGTGCGCTGGTCCGTCGTGGTGTCGGCGGAAACGCGGGTGATCGTGCCGTTGATTTCCGGCGTGGTGCGCAGATTGAAAGCGGAAAACCGCAGTACGGCCGATCTGGCCGATCTGCATCTGGTCGATGTCATGCGGACTGACTTTCGCCTCGACCAGCAGATTGTCGGTATCCGGAACGATCAACATGATCGTTTCGCCGGCCGGAACCACGCCGCCGACGGTGTGCACCTTCGACTCGAGCACGGTGCCGTCCTGCGGTGCGCGAAGGTCGATGCGCTTGAGCTGGTCTTCGGCCGCGACTTTGCGTTCGACGAATTCGCCGAACTTGGCGTCGACCTCGCGCATGTCCTTGGCGACTTCGCTGCTCAGGTCCTGATCGATCTGGATGACCTGGAGTTCGGTCTCGGTGACCTTGCCCTTGGCCTGCGCGACGGATGCGACCAGTTGCCCGCGTTCGCCTTCGAGCCGCGCGCCATCGCGCTCAAGCGCGGTCAGCCGCGTGATCTGCACCAGGTTGTTTTTCCATAGCTCGCGCACGCCCTCGAGCTCCTTGCCGATCAGCGCGATCTCGCGCGCCTTCGCGTCCTGCTGGGCCGTGAGCCCCTTGATCTCGTCCTGCAGCTGCGTAATGCGCTGTTTCAGCTGCGCTTTCTGGCCCAGGCGGGCCGAGCGGCGCAGCTCGAACAGCTTGCGCTCATTGGCTACGGCAACGGCGACACGACGACTCGCCGGCGCGGGCCAGCAATTCCTTCGGGAATGTGACGGTTTCCGCGCCGTCGCGTTCGGCCTCGAGCCGCGCCTTGCGTGCGGCCGAGTTCGTCGAGCCCCTTGGTGACGATGGCAAGATTGGCGCGCGTGACGGTATCGTCAAGTTGCACGAGAATGTCGCCTGCCTTGACGCGATCGCCATCCTGCACGTTGAGCTTGCCGACAACGCCGCCGGTCGGGTGCTGAATTTTTTTAACGTTGGAATTGACGACGACGGAGCCTTGCGCGATGAGCGCGCCGGCAATTTGCGTGGTGGACGCCCAGCCACCGACACCGCCGGCGAGCAACAACACGATAAGGCCGCCGGCGAGCAGGTGACGATGGATCGAGTTGCGCGAACTCCCCGACGGCGCGGTGGGTCTCAACCGCTCGATCCATGCGACGAACCGCTCGCCCAAGTTCGACATGTTCGAATCGCGCGGCATCTTCATGCGCCGGCACTCCCGCTGTCGGGGACGACCTTAAGGGGCCGCGGTACGGTGAGGGGTCGTTGCAGGACCTTCGACAACACTTCGTCCTTCGGGCCGATAGCCTGCGCTTTGCCCTGGTTCATCATCAAAAGCCGGTCGACCCCGGCGATCGCACTCGGGCGATGAGCGACGACAATAATGATGCCTTTACGTTCCCGCACGCCGAGAATAGCGCGCGTCGAGTGCCTCCTCGCCCTCCGAATCCAGATTCGAATTGGGCTCGTCGAGCACCACCAGGAAAGGGTCGCGATAGACGGCGCGCGCGAGCGCGATGCGTTGTGCCTGGCCGGCCGACAGTGCAGAGCCCTGTTCACCGATCGGTGTATCGTAGCCAGCCGACAGTCGAACGATCATGTCATGCACACCAACCGCCTTGGCGGCGGCAATCACGGCTTCGTTGTCGGGTTCGGGTTCGAAGCGAGCGATGTTCTGCGCCACCGTTCCCGCCAGCAACTCCACGTCTTGCGGCAAATAGCCGATGTGCCGACCGAGTTCATCGGGCGCCCATTGGTCGAGCGCTGCGCCGTCAAGGCGCACTTTTCCGCGCACCGGCTGCCAGACGCCGACGAGGAGGCGCGCGAGCGAGGACTTGCCGGAGCCGCTGGGGCCGATGACACCCAGTCCCTGTCCGGCCTCCAGCTCGAATGCGATATCCCGCGCGACAATCTTCGGGACGCCGGGCGGAGAAGCGCTGACACTTTCGACCGTGAGCCGGTGGACCGGCGGCTGAAGCTGCATCGGCGCGGCCGTCGCCGGCAATACTTTCAGCAAATTGTTCAGGCGATGCCAGCTCTGCCGTGCGCCGACGAAACCTTTCCAGTTTGCGATAGCCAGATCGACAGGCGCCAGCGCCCGTGCGCTGAGGATCGATCCCGCGATGATGATGCCGCCGCTGGCTTCCTGGTTGATGACAAGGTAGGCGCCGACAGCAAGAACGCCGGACTGCAGCATCATCCGCAGGACTTTTGAAACGGCCCCAAGGCCGCCACCAAGATCGCTCGCTTCTTGCTGGCTACGCATATATTGCCGGTTTGCATGCGACCAGCGCGCCGCGATACGGCCCGCCATGCCCATGGAAATGAGCGCCTCGGCGTTGCGCCGGCTGGCTTCCGCGAGACCGTTGCGCGCGATTGCTGCCTCGGTTGCCGCCTTGGTCGGCGCGCGCATCAGAATTTCGGTGATCAATGTCAATGCAATCAGGATGATTGCCCCGGCCAACGCGGTGAATCCAATGAGCGGATGAAAGGCGAAGCAGATCGCGAGATACAGCGGGATCCACGGCAGATCGAACAGCGCGATGGGACCGAGACCGGAGAGATATGAGCGGAGCGCATCGAGATCGCGCAGCGGCTGGGTGCCGTCATTGCGCGCGCCGATCCGCAAGGGGGCCCGCATTAGCGTATCATACACGCGCCCGCTGAGCGTTTCGTCAAGTTCCCCGCCGATGCGCACGAGGATCCGGCCGCGGATTGCATCGAGGACACCGAGGGCGGCGAACAACCCTCCCGCCAGGACCAGCAGGCCAATCAGCGTCGGCATGCTTCGGCTGGGCAGCACGCGGTCGTAAATCTCCAGCATGAACATCGCGCCGGTGAGCATCAGGATATTGCTCATCCCGCTGATCAATGCGGTGCCATAGAAGGCGCCCCGGCATGCGGCGAGGGCCTCCGCGAGTTCCGAACGTGCCGGACGATTTCGATCCGATTGCTGCATCGACCAGTTGCCTGACGCGACCCGATGGTTGCAAGATTCCCTTGCGGGCCAATACGATTGCCGAAATTAGGCCTTTTGATTATCAATTATGTCACATAAGGCACAATTTGTCGCCCGACGCGCAATGGCAACGTTAACGGCGTTACTCTTTCGAAAATGACCGGACGATTGGCGCTGACTAACCGCGTCCCCGGCCACCGCGCAGGCTGTGGCGCGTTGCCGGATCAGGCGTGGTGGAGAATATCGGTACCCGCCAGATTGATGTTTGTCCCGGCCAGGTGGATTTCCATATCCACGTGATTGGGGGTTGCGGTTGTATTGACGTAGACGACCGTCTGGTTGCTGTTGTTGTCGACAAACCAGCTGATGCTGTTTGCTGCAACCGTGCCGGCCACGCCGACCGCGCCCTGGACAATTGTCGCGCCGGCAATGGCCGACAGATCGATGTGATCGGAACCGTGCGTGAAGTCGGTGATCGTGTCGTGGCTTGCGCCCGGCGTTGAGTCGGAAATGGCTTTGAACAAGAACGTGTCGTTGCCCGCCCCGCCGGCCAGTTGGTCGGCGCCGCCGCCGCCCATGAGCACGTCATTTCCGGTCCCGCCGTTAAGCTTGTCGTTCCCGTTGCCGCCGATGAGGACGTCGTTTCCCTCGTTGCCATTGATCGTGTTGTTGTTGACGCCGTCGCGACCGATCACGATATCGTCGAGGCCGGTGCCGTTGATGGTCGTGCCGCCGACTCGGTCGACGGTCACCGTGCCGGGATTGGAAGCAGACGGCGAGGCCGTGCTGCCCGTGTAGATGAACGTGCCGCCGTCAGAGTCACCATTGTCCGTGAAAGTGACCGTGTTGATCGGATTGCCTGAGGTCGAAACACTGCCGTCGGTCGCTCCGTTGGCCGCGGTGAGCGTAATCGCATTGCCGTCCGCATCGGTGTCATTGTTCAGCAGCGCCCATGTCGGGATAGCGATCGACGCGCTGCCGCCTGATACGTTTGTGACCACATGGTCGTCGCGCACGATCGGCGGGTGGTCGATGGCGCCAGAACTCGGTCAAGGTCACTGTGTTGGCCGCCGTGTCACCGTCGTTGTCGACGAGCACATAGCCGATGGCCTTGCTGGTGAAACCTGCCGGCGGCTGGAACGTGAATGCACCGGTCGTCATGACGATCGACAGCTCGCCGCCGACGTGGCTCGTATCGGTGTCGATGGAGAGCGTTTTCGTCGTTGCATCATAAGTGAAGCTTGGGTTGCCGCCGCCGCTCGTCGTAATGGAATTCAATGTCGGGTTAAATGTGTACGTCACATTATCGACGGTCAGCGACTGCATGTGGCCGCCGTCGGCGCCGAAGCCACCGTCGACCGCGCCATTGATGCCGGCGACGAATGCTCCGCTGACAGGCGGTATCGAAAAGACAAGCGTGTCCGATAGTTGGCTGAGATCGGTGACGACAATCGGTGTGTCGGCAAATTGCGTGCCCGGTGCTGGGTCGAAGGCGATCGGATTAAGGTTTGTCGTCGAGACGCCAGAACCGACCCCAATGCCGTAGGAAATGATCTTGTTGGTATTGAGGAAGGTCTCCCAGGTCGCCTGTTGGCCTGATTGGATGCCATGACCCGCCGTCGGATCTCCGTCGGACAAGAAATACGAAACATTTTGCGTGCCGGGGCCGCTCAGCTTGCCGCTGGCTGCGAAAGCAGACTCCGCTGTGGAGATGCCGGCATCATAGAACGTATTGCCTCCGGCCGAGAGACCATCAATCGCGGTCTTGGCGGCGGCGATGTTCATCCACGTGCTGCCGAGTGCCGTCGCCGAGCTTGAGAACGTGACGATCCGCACCATGACGTCACCGCGGCCGTCATATTGCTCCAGCAGTTCGTTGATCGCTGCTTTCGCAACATCGAGACGCGTGAGGCCGGTCAGACCGGACGGATCGTCCATGCTCCCCGACAGGTCGATAACCAGCATGACGTTGGTCTTGGCGTCGGTCGGGGTGATCGATGTCGTAACCAGGCTTGCCTGCGGGCTGTCGTCTTCGATGGAAACGGACAGCGTGGTGGGCGTCGTCGTGTGGCCATCGTTGACGTTTACCGGCACGGTCAGGTTTTTGGCGTCCTCGCCAGAGCTGGGCTGATCCACCGGCCCCTGCAAAGTCACGGTGTAGTGTCCGGAATTATCAATCGTGAGCGTGATGATATTGGTATTGCCGACCTTGCCGACCAGCGTATTCGTCCCGATTCCCTGCCACGTTACGGCCACGCCGCCGGATGTCAGAGCCGTAGCGGGCTGACCAAAGGAGAAGGTCAGGGCATCGTTGTCGGCATCTGTTGCCGTAATTGTGCCACCCGCTGTTGTGCTGTTGGTCGTATCGGGATTGCCGTTGTTGTCGGGAAGGCCATGTGACAGGCCCTCCTCTGAAACAGATGCCGCGCCTGGCCCGACGACCGGCGCGTCGTTGCTGCCGCTGATGTTGATAGTAACGGTTTGCGTATCAATACCGGAGTGACTGTCATCGGCTTTGACGGTGTAGGTCAGTGTCAGCGTCTGACCGAGCTTCAGGTAATCGAACGCCTGCGGCGTCGAATTGAAAGTCCAGTGCAGGTTGTTCGCATCCGCCGGATCGGCTGCGACGGACGAGGGCGAAACGGTCAACATGCCGAGTACATCGGCCGCTGTCAGGCTGCCGGTCGTTCCAGACAGGACCACATGATCAACGGTCGATGTCACCGTATCGGTGAGATCGGCGTCAGTGGCCGTCAATGTGCCCGACGTCGTGAGGGATGAGTTCGTTTCGGTTAGCGTCTTGGTTGCGCTGTCGCCGGTATGCACGGAGATGTCCGGCGCGTCGTCAGTGCCATGGATAGTGACGGTGACGTCTTGCGATACGGCGCCACCGTGGCCGTCGCTGACTTTGACGGTGTAAACCTGTGTCAGTGTCTGGTCTTTGGCCAGGAACTGCAGCGCATTGTTGTCGACGGTGAAATTCCACGACACCTGGCCGGCGCCGTCGCCCGTCGAGTCATTACCGACGTTCGCGGTGAATGTCCCAAGATAACCGCCCGCCTTGGGCGTCGTTGAAATTGTGTGGACGTCAGCGAGGTCGACGTCGCTAAAATCAATCGTTCCCGACGCCGTCGTGGGGAGACTGTCCTCGGTGACCGAGCCGCTGATTATGGCGGCATCAATGGTCGGCGCTTCGTTGGTGCCATGGATGGTAATGGTGACCAGCTGATCAACCGTGCCGCCATGGCCGTCGTCAATCGTGACCGTGAACTTCTCGGTGACGGTTTGGCCTTCCGCCAGATGATCGGTGGCGGAATCAGGCACTGTGTAGGTCCAGCCCACCGTGCCGGGCTCGGTGTCCGGGCTCTCGCTCACCGCACCAAGCGTCAGCGTGCCGCCCAGCGTGTTGCCGTCGTCCGGCGTCACGCTCGTGCTGTGCACGTCGATGAGGTCGACGTCGTTGAAGGCGATCGTGCCGCTCGTGGTCAGGTTGGGTTCGGTGGCATCTTCCGTCACCGAGCCGGCGGTGTTGGTTGCTTCGCCGTCGATGGTCGGCGCCTCGTTGGTGCCCGTAACGGTGACAGTGATTAGCTGATCGACGGTGCCGCCATGGCCGTCGTCGATCGTGACCATGAACTTCTCGGTGACGGTTTGGCCTTCCGCCAGATAATCGGTGGCGGCATCGGGAACCGTGTAGGTCCAGCCCACCGTGCCGGGTTCGGTGTCCGGGCTCTCGCTCACCGCATCCAGCGTCAGCGTGCCGCCCAGCGTGTTGCCGTCGTCCGGCGTCACATTCGCATTGTGCACGTCGGTCAAGTCGACATCGTTGAAGGCGATCGTGCCCGTCGTGGACAGGTCCGGGCTCGTGGCGTCTTCCGTCACCGCGCCGGCGGCGTTGGTTGCCTCGCCGTCGATCGTTGGCGCATTGTCAGTGCCATGGATAGTGACGGTGACGTCTTGCGATACGGCGCCACCGTGGCCGTCGCTGACTTTGACGGTGTAAACCTGTGTCAGTGTCTGGTCTTTGGCCAGGAACTGCAGCGCATTGTTGTCGACGGTGAAATTCCACGACACCTGGCCGGCGCCGTCGCCCGTCGAGTCATTACCGACGTTCGCGGTGAATGTCCCAAGATAACCGCCCGCCTTGGGCGTCGTTGAAATTGTGTGGACGTCAGCGAGGTCGACGTCGCTAAAATCAATCGTTCCCGACGCCGTCGTGGGGAGACTGTCCTCGGTGACCGAGCCGCTGATTATGGCGGCATCAATGGTCGGCGCTTCGTTGGTGCCATGGATGGTAATGGTGACCAGCTGATCAACCGTGCCGCCATGGCCGTCGTCAATCGTGACCGTGAACTTCTCGGTGACGGTTTGGCCTTCCGCCAGATGATCGGTGGCGGAATCAGGCACTGTGTAGGTCCAGCCCACCGTGCCGGGCTCGGTGTCCGGGCTCTCGCTCACCGCACCAAGCGTCAGCGTGCCGCCCAGCGTGTTGCCGTCGTCCGGCGTCACGCTCGTGCTGTGCACGTCGATGAGGTCGACGTCGTTGAAGGCGATCGTGCCGCTCGTGGTCAGGTTGGGTTCGGTGGCATCTTCCGTCACCGAGCCGGCGGTGTTGGTTGCTTCGCCGTCGATGGTCGGCGCCTCGTTGGTGCCCGTAACGGTGACAGTGATTAGCTGATCGACGGTGCCGCCATGGCCGTCGTCGATCGTGACCATGAACTTCTCGGTGACGGTTTGGCCTTCCGCCAGATAATCGGTGGCGGCATCGGGAACCGTGTAGGTCCAGCCCACCGTGCCGGGTTCGGTGTCCGGGCTCTCGCTCACCGCATCCAGCGTCAGCGTGCCGCCCAGCGTGTTGCCGTCGTCCGGCGTCACATTCGCATTGTGCACGTCGGTCAAGTCGACATCGTTGAAGGCGATCGTGCCCGTCGTGGACAGGTCCGGGCTCGTGGCGTCTTCCGTCACCGCGCCGGCGGCGTTGGTTGCCTCGCCGTCGATCGTTGGCGCCTCGTTGGTGCCGGTGATGGTGATGGTGACCAGTTGATCGACCGTCCCGCCATGGCCATCGCCGATCGTGACCGTAAACTTCTCTGTCACCGTCTGGCCTTCCGCCAGTTGGTCGACTGCATCATTGGCGACCGTGTAATGCCAGGTGATTACTCCGCCGGTGCCGTTGGAATCTTCGGTGGTCACGTCCGCCGTCAGCGTCCCGAGCGCGCCGGCCGGCGGCGTCACCCCGGTCACAGAATGCATATCGGTCAGGTCAACGTCGCTGAACGACAGCGTTCCGCTGGTGTTTAGATTGCCAGCGGCCACACCGACGTTCTCTGTCACCGCGCCGTTATCGTGATCGCCGTCGTCCACCGTGATCTTCGGCGGGTCGTTGGAACCCGCGAGAGTAATGACGACCTGCTGCGGCAGGTTGTGCCCGAGACCATCGGTTACCGTAACATTGTAGGTAACCGTGAGCGTTTGGTTTTGCGCTAAAAAGTCGAGCAGTTTATCCGGAACGCTGAACTGGAAATCCGTTGGGTTCGGGCCGGTAAAGGCAAGCTTTGCTCCGTCCACTCCCGCCAAGGCAGTTTGCTCGGCGCCCGGTACGGGCTGGCCGGCGGACCACAAAAAAGTCGGCGGATCTTGGGAGACGAGACTAAATGCGAGCGAGACATTTGCGGTATCAGTTTGCGAACCACCTGTCTGGCCAGGAATTTCGTTAGACGATGCCCCTGCCGGCGACGGCGGCGGCGGTGGAGGCGGCGGCGGGAGCACAATCGGAGAATCGGGAGTGCTGTTCGTGTGAGTAAATGTCGGCCCGCCAATGAGTTGTAGTGGCACGCCGCTGTCGCCCGGAGCACTGATCGGTATCGGAGGCGGCAAGGGTGGCTGCAATAAGGACGGGTCGGTGCTCGATCCTCCGGCGCCGTTGCCTGTTGGACCTTGACCTTGCAGTCCTATCGAGAAGGTGTGCAGCGCTTCCTGTTGCGCAACCTGGTATTGCGCCATCTGCGCAATGGAATTGGTGACGCTGTCTGCGCTGACCGAGGACCCAATCTTGCGAATGACGAGTGTTTCGCCCGGGTCATCAAGAAATTTGTGCAACTCAGGCGATGTGGCCGTGGCGGGGATAATCACCTCGATAACGCCGAATTGCCCCAGGTCTTTGGTCGTGATTTTGCCATCGTCCAGGAAAGCGACATCGGAGCTCGCGGCCTGGGCTTCCTCAAAGGCGGCTAAGAACAACGAAACAAGCGAAAGCATGCCGATCCCGCCGGCGTTGCCGCGGGTCCGGATGTTTCCAAGCGGCGTGTTAATACCGAAACGGCCGGCTTCCGCCATTTTGCCGGCAATGAATGAAAATGTACCGTGTGCTATTTCGAAAACAGCCGACATCGTGTCGTCGGCATAATCCCTCAGCGCCATGCGTGCGTTGTCGGACAAAGTAAGAGTCGTGCCGTCATTAAATCGAATACTGAGCCGCCCGCCCGCGGCCGTCTCGATAACGTCGGTCTGACCGACAAGGTCGCCAATCCTGAGCTGTAGCGGGGGACTGCCAGACCGCGTGACAGTGCAAGATCCGATGACTGTTTCGATTGTGCCCATGACAGGTGTGAAAAGCTCACCTGCTGGCTCAGAAACAAGGCCAGTCAAACGGCCGTCCGGCGTAATGCGGCAATGACCGGACACCTGGCCCTGCCCCCCTGTTCCCAGCGCTTAAATTGTTTCTCGTCGATTTATCGCGCCGATTACATTTTAAATCAACGGCCAGGCGTTTTATAGGTTCAAATTAATGGTTTATTTCAAGGCTTTTACGCTGTTTTTTGCGGCAGATGCTCGACGCCCGCAGATGGAATCTTGCGTGAACGCTCGCGTAAAGGGCAATTTCCCCGATTCAGACCGGATTTTATTGAAGTACCTCGCAAATGAGCGTAATAGTCCTGCTTGTTATCGGGGACACCCGCCCAAGAGGATCGAACGATGCGCGCGCATGCCTTTGCCGTGTTCGTAACGGGTGCTGTTTTATCCGTTGCTAACTTTATCCCCGGGCCAACCTTGGCGCAGGACAACCAGGCTCGTCCCGCTGTTCAGAACGCCTCGATCAAGCCCATCGGAAAAATCGTCAGCGCGACCGGTTCGGTGATGCTCGAACATGTCAATGCGGTGGTTGTTCAGGTGGCACTCAGCGCTCAACCTGGTCAAGCCAAAGTCGGCGAAGCCATCTATCTCGGCGATGTCCTGACGACCGGAACCGACAGCAAGGTTGGCATTACATTCGCTGATGACACGGCGTTCGATCTGTCCAGCAACGCCCGCATGGTCATGACGGAATTCGTCTACGATCCGAATAGTAAAGCGAATTCGACTTTGCTGAGCCTGACAAAAGGCACTTTCACTTTTGTCGCCGGCAAGATCGCGAAGAGCGGCGATATGAAGGTCGATACCCCGGTCGCAACGATGGGCATTCGAGGCACGACGCCGCACGTCGAGATTTCGGAAGACGGTACCGTCAAGTTTTCGACGCTCATCGAAGATGGCAAGGACCAGGTTCTTCAAAAGTATAGTGCCGGCGCCGGCAAGCCAGCGCCATCGCCTGCCATTGACGAAGTCAAAAAGCCCAGACTCGACATTTGTCGAGGGTGCTGAATTTGGTTTTGTTGGAACAAGCTGTTTTTGGTGTAGCGATGCCAACTCAGCCCAACTCGCCGGCCGGTCAACAGCAGCGCGGCAAAAAGAGAGTTTGCGCTGCTGTTTGTTTCAGGCTTGAGAAATCTCCGACATCTCTCTCGCCTATGCGCGGCATCCTGTACCGCGCTGTTTTGGCGCTGCTATTGAGTCTGCCCGCGAGTGCGTCATTTGCCGCCTCCCCGGCAGAAGAGAAAACTATTAACCGATTGACCAACATCGATCTGTGCAACGGAACCGATCGCAGCTCACCCGAACCGCAGATCAAAGGCTGTACGGCCTTGATCAATTCTCCGAAAGAGACGACGTTCATCCTGACGATCGCCCATAACAATAGAGGCGATGCCTACGCCTCAAAACGTGATTATGACCGCGCCATCCAGGATTACGATCTCGCAATCAAATTAAATCCCAAGTTCGCAAAGCCGTTCAACAACCGCGGCGTCGCTTATCAGAAGAAGGGCGACTACGATCGCGCGGTGAAGGATTTTGACGAGGCCATCAAGCTTGCTCCTGACTACGCCAGGGCTTTTGCCAATCGCGCGGAAACAAATCTCCGGCGGCGCGACTATCGCGGCGCGGTTCGCGACTATGACAGTGCAATCCGGCTCGACCCGGCATTGGAAGCCGTGTGGAACGGACGTTGCTGGACCCGCGCGATCGTCGGAGAACTCCAGCCGGCCCTCGAAGACTGCAACAAGGCCCTTCTCATTCAACCCGGCGACGCCGCGACTCTCGACTCGCGCGGCTTGACCTATCTCAAGATGGGTCAATTTGATTCTGCAATTTCTGACTACAATGAGGCGCTGCGCGTCGAACCGAAACTGGCGAGTGCGCTTTACGGGCGCGGGCTTGCCCGGCTCAAAAAAGGCGATGCCGCTGGCGGCAACGCGGATCTCGCCTCCGCAAAGAAGCTTGAGAAAACTGTGGCGGATGAATTTTCTCGCTATGGCGTAAACTGACGTTGGGCTGGAATTCGCCGCCGGCGGCGGCCTTTACTTATTCAATTCCCTGACGCGCTTCGCTGCGGTGATTGGCCGGCAATCCGGCCGCTCCGACGCGGTTAACGCATGCCTAACGTTCGTCGGCGCAGGTCGGGCGGAACGGCATGGTTGTCCGCAAATTCTGGATGTCTTTCATATCCGCCGGCGTGTCCAGATCCGCTTTTCAGAATCCGTTCACCGCGCCGCCTGATAACCGTGCCCGGCTATCCGGACATAAACCCGACTGAAAAAGTTTTAGCGCACAACGCCCGGTAATTCTCCGGAAATGGGATCGGGAAACCCGACCGACGTCTCCGGAAACAGGGGCGTTTGACCATGTCGGCTTTCGTGCGGACCGCGCGCGTCGTTTTCTCGGTCGCTGTTTGTTGCAGCGCCGCTTTCACCGATATGCATCCGGGCCGCTCCTCGCCGGCTGTGGAAACGCAAAGCAGCAGCGCGAATGAGCTGCGCGGCCTGCCTGAAAAAATGTCCCTGGAGGCCCCTCTGCCACGGCTTGCCTTGCTCACCCCGGAATTGCCGGGCCTCTACAAAAATTCCGCGCCGCCAGTGCCAGTTGAACCGTTCAATATGCCGGCAAATGCGGCGCTGCCGGAAGAGCTCGCTTCGAAGTGGAGCGATCTACAGTCGCGTATTCTGGCCGACGAAAAAACGATCGCCGCCTGCCGCCTGGATGAAGTCAGCTGTTCTCCGGCGGCCCGGCGCTTTTTGTCGCTCGTCGAATCCGGCGGCAAGAATGAGCCGCGCGTTCAGCTGGGCAGGATCAATCGGGCGGTAAATCTGGCGATCCGGCCGGCCAGTGACTGGGCGCAATATGGCTACGCCGATTTCTGGGCCTCGCCGCTCCAGACGCTTGGCAGCGGAGCCGGCGATTGTGAGGACTATGCAATCGTGAAGTACGTCGTGCTTCGCGCGCTGGGAATGACCGATCTCCGGCTCATGATTGTGCGCGACGACAAGCACCAGACTGAACATGCGATCGTGGCGGTACGAGACGGGCAGGAATGGCTGATCTTGGACAACCGGACGATGTTTCTCGTCAATACCGGGGACGCCAGTTACTACATTCCGATGTTCGTGCTTGAACAGAAAGTGCCACAGACTTTCGCGGCGGCGGCCGTCAATCCAGTCACAGATCGATAATCTGGCCTTCGCGCGCCGCGATTGTGCCGGCGCGCGCATCATTGGCGTCGGCTGCCAACGTGTCCATGAAATCGTCGTCATGCGACGGGTCGTGATGAAAAAGGCACAGGTGCTTGACGCCGGCCTCATCCGCCATTCGAACGCCGCGCGCCCATGTCGAGTGACCCCAGTCCGCCCGGGACACGATTTCTTCTTCCGTGAAGGTCGCGTCGTAGACCGCGAGATCAGCGCCGCGGGCGAGCGCCACCAGTTCCTTGTCGCGTTTTCCCGGAAATCCTTCGGTGTCGCTCAGCAGAGCAAAAGTGCGCCCGCCGTACTCAAGCCGGTAGCCGTTGGTTCCGTCAGGGTGATCGAGCTGTGTTGTCTGCAATACGATATCGTCGTGTGGGCGCAGAATTTCTCCGGACTGAAAGTCGCGAAATTCGATCGCCGCCTTGAAAATATCAATGGGGACGGGAAACCACGGAGAACTCATGAGCCTTCGCATGACCTGCTCGATGCTGTCCGCCGGCTTGAGATTTCCAGCCCAGACGCGAACACGAAAATCTTCGCGAAAAAACGGAGCAAAGAATGGCAATGCCGAAACGTGGTCGAGATGACAATGCGTGATGAAAATATCGACGCTGCGAATCTTCTTGTCCTTCACGAGCTCCAGACCAAGCGAACGCAATCCGGTCCCCGCATCGAAAATAAGGACGTGATCACCGCAGCGGACCTCGATGCAGGGCGTGTTGCCGCCATAGCGAATCGTCGTCGGGCCGGGACAGGGAATGCTTCCTCGGACACCCCAGAACCGAACCCGCATCGAGGTTTTCAACATTCAGTGTGCCCGAAATTCACACAGCAAGTTTTATTGGGAATGCATAACAATGTCGAGCGCGTTGCCGTGGGTTATTATTTACCGGATTTTGGCACGTTCTTGCGCAACGCAAAAACCGCCTGTTCGGCCGCGGTAACACCTGTGATCCAGCCTCCATGCGCTGTCGAAAAATCGCCATGCGAACAGGCTTCGCCGGCGAAGAATAAGCGGCCATCTACCGGCGCGGCGAGCGTGGCGCGGCAACCTGCCTTGCCAGGCAGCGCGTAAGAATAGGAGCCGCCGGCAAATGGATCGGTCCCCCAACAATGCATGTGAATTGGCGCTATCCTTCGGGCAAAATCATTTCCGAATTTCCCCGTGAGCTCCGACACCGCAAAATCGAAGAACGCTGGCATCCCGCCCGCCTCGAGCTGCGCGGGCAAGTCCCCGCCAAAATAAACCTCGATCTGCGGCCGTCCGAAGGGCCGCAGGTGGTATGTCGCCGTGGCGCTGCGATCCGTCGACCCGAACAATCGGCAATCTTTTTCGAACTCTTTGGCGCCCTCAAGCGACAGGAATAATTTGTCGGCAAGGCCCAGCGGCAATGCGCGCGCCGCTTCGATTTTTTCCGGAAGTGCTGGCGCAAACAATTGCCCGGTGTCCGCGAGTACTGAAGTCGGTACTGTCACGATCGCCTGGTCGGCAACGATGCCTCCCTGCGGCGTGTCGATCTTCAGCCGTTTCCCGCGATGGTCGATCCGTTTTACTGGGCAATTGAGAATAGCTGGTAGGCTTTCACCGCATTTCGCGACCGTTGCGCCGTATCCCTCAACGATGCGCCAGTTCACCCCGGTATCGTCGAAGTTGTCGAAGTCGATCGCAGAAACACGATCAAGCTCGGCGCCGCTGATGTAGGTGCCGATCGCGCCGATCAGGTTGTTCCATCGGCATCCCGGTGCGAGCAATGCTGCGGCCGGAACATCCGGGTCGCGTTGGGCACGTTCGCTTACGCGCGCAAAGAACTCTTCTTGCGCCTTTCGGAATTCATGCTGTTCTCCGTCCGGGAATCCATTGGGCAGAGCGGGGCGCGTCCACGGCGGCGGGGTCTTGTCGATCATCCGCTGTTGCTCCTCGGCGATAGCCACCCAGGGATTCCGGTCAGCGGAGTGGAGCCAGCCGCAGCCTAGATCGAGCGCATGCCCTGACGCGTCCGCAATCGTCCATGCGCGACCGCCAAGACGGGCACGCGCCTCAACGATCACACATTTGACCCCCGAATGCTGGAGGTGTCGCGCTGCTGCGATGCCGGCTGCGCCGCCACCGATTACAACGGTCTCATAGTCGCGCTCTGCCATTTCCGCTTTCTGTGTTCGATTGCGGGCATACATATAGTATCGATACCGGCGTTGGAAACGCGCGGACCGCGCGCAGTCAACTCAGCGCTGCATGCCCCAGAGATTGACCGTGCGCGCTTCAAGGGCGCGAAAGATCACGGACTCGACGATGAGGCCGATCAATATCACGGCCAGGAGCCCGGAAAATACCGTTGCGGTATCGAGATCGTTGCGCGCTTCGAATATGTACCAGCCGATGCCGCCGGAACGGGACGAAACACCAAACACCAGTTCCGCCGCAACCAGTGTGCGCCAGGCGAAAGCCCATCCGATTTTCAGCCCGGCAAGGATCGACGGGAACGCGGCCGGAATCAGAATGAGGCCCACATACCGCGCACCCTTGAGGCCGAGATTGCGGCCGCTCATGCGGAGCGTCTCCGGCACGCTGCGAAAGCCGATCAGCGTATTGAGCGCAACCGCCCACAAAACCGAATGAATAATGACAAACACCAGCGATGGCGTGCCGAGCCCGAACCAGATCAACGCCAGCGGCAACAGCGCGATTGCGGGCAATGGGTTAAACATGGCGGTCAGCGTGGAAAGGATACGCGTGCCAATGCCGCTTGCCACCGCGAACGTGGTCAGGAGGGCCGCCAGCGCCAATCCAAAAGTGTAGCCGATCGCCAGCGTCCGGAGCGATGTGAGCGTTCGGTCCACGAGTACGCCGTTAGCGATATCTTTCGAGAAAGTCTTGACCGTCTCGGTGAAGGTTGGAAACAGCAGCGCGTTGTTCAGCCAGCGTGCGTAAAGCTCCCAGATGACGATGATCGCGACGAGGATGGTCAGACGTTGCACCGCCTCATTGTTGACGACACGCTCGACGACGGTGAGGGGGCGCTCCACGTCGCCGATGACGCCCGCGTCAACAAGATTGACTTCGCGCTCGGCCCGTATCGGGTTTTGTCGGGGACTTTCGGTCACGCCGGGGCGCTCTCTGACGTCTGTTGCTTCTGATCGCCGCCAAACAGAAGGTCATGGATGCGTTTCGACAGTGCGCCAAATTCGGCCTTGCCGATGCTGTTGTGATCGAGATTGCCGGCGTTGAGTTCGGCGCGTACACGGCCCGGGTGCGGTGACAGCACCAGAATGCGCGACCCCACAATGATCGCTTCCTCGATCGAGTGCGTTACGAACAGCACGGTAAAGCGAAGCTGGTCCCACAGCGCGAGCAATTCCTGCTGCATCGCGCGCCGGGTGAGCGCATCAAGCGCGGCAAATGGCTCATCCATCAGGAGAATATCGGGCTCCAGAGCCATCGCACGCGCGATCGCCACCCGCATTTTCATGCCACCAGACAGCATATGTGGATAGACATCACGAAACTTGGCGAGCCCGACCTTTTCAATGACAGTATCGGCGCGCCTGGCCGCTTCGGGAGCAGCGAACTTTTTCGTGACCTTCATGGGAAACAGGACGTTCTGATAGACCGTTTTCCAGGGCATCAACTGCTCGAACTCCTGAAACACCATCATGCGGTCCGGCCCGGGCGATTCGATTACACGCCCGCGGATGCGAATCGACCCCTCGGCCGGCAGCATGAATCCGCCCACCGCCTTCAGAAGGGTGGATTTGCCGCAACCCGATGGCCCGAGGATCACGTAGCGGTCGCCTTGATGAACGGAAAAATCGACACGATAGGTTGCCGTCACCAGATGACGCGGCGTCTTGTACTGGAGGGTCACCCCGCTAACGTCGAGCAGCACGGAAGTCATCGGCCGGTGCCGTCAAAAGCCGGGCTGGTCGTCGCGTCGCAAAAGCGGATTCATCTGATGATCCTCCCCGGCCCGACTTGTTCTTTGTTCTATTTGACCCATCATCCCCCACGCCGCGATAACGTGGCAAGCAGCAATTCACCCAGGGAGCCGTTCGATGCCGGATTTCGCTTCAATCATTCGGGCCGCGCTGTCGACGCGTTTTGGTGAGCGGCTCGACATCGACGCCGACCTGCCGGGCCTGGAAGAGCTGGCCCGAATTGCGGCGCATCGGGTGCATCGCCGTTACCAAACGCGCGAGGTTTCGCGGGAATTGTTGCGGTTGCTGTGCGCATGTGCCCTTTCGGCGCCGTCGAAAAGCGATCTTCAGCAGGCGGACATTCTCATCATGAGGGATCGGGCGAGGATTCACGCCATCGGCGCATTGCTTCCGGAAATGCCCTGGCTGCGGGAAACCGCGGTCTTCCTCGTCTTTCTGGCCAATGGCCGACGCTTGCCGCAGATCGCGCAGCTCCGCGGCAAGCCGTTTCCCAACGACCATTTCGATCTGGTGTTCAACGCAACCGTCGACGCCGCCATCGTTATGACCACATTTCTGCGCGCGGCCGAAGCGGTCGGTCTCGGTTGCTGTCCGATCAGCGTGATCCGCGATCACGCCGCAACCATCAGTGAAATGCTTGGCCTGCCCGAGAAAGTCATTCCGGTTGCCGGTATGTGCCTTGGCTGGCCGGCCGAGCAGGGCGGAATCACGCCGCGCCTTTCGCTCGGAACCACAGTGCATGAAGAGAAATTCTCCGAGGGTGATTTGTCCGCAGACGTTGACGGCTACGACCGTCGCCGCGCCGGTGTGTGGCCTTATCGCAACCAGCGGGACCCCGCACAGTTCGGTCGTGCCGAATTTTACGGCTGGTCGGAGGACAAGGCGCGGCAATACGCAGTACCTTTGCGCGCCGACTTCGGCGCGTTCGTCCACAGTAAAGGGTTTCACCTCGACTGAGCTGACGTCAGGCCTTGCGAATGCGGAAAGTGAGAACGCCGTCTGCCTCGCTTTTGCTTTCCAGCATGTCGCCGGTCTGGCGCAGCAGATTGGGAATGTCGATCGTGGTCAGCGGATCGGTACATTCCGCGATAACGATATCGCCTGCCGTCAGGCCGGATAAGATCTTGCGCACGCGCAGCGCCGGCAGCGGGCATTTCAATCCGCGCAGGTTCATCGTCTTTTCAGTCATGGCACTTTCTAATACGCATCAGGATCATGCGCTCAAGGGCACCATCGACAGGGTTTTGTCGGTCGCCGGAATGTAGGCCTCCTCGATTCCAAGTTCCTTGCGCACCATATTCGTGCCGCGTGTTAGCGCCACCATCTTGTAGAAGGCGTGCATGCGGCTCATCGATTGCCGCCCAAATCCGCAATCGCTCGTGAGGATCAGCCGTTCCGGTTCGATATATTTGAGAGCCGCGCGGATGAGATCGGCCACTTCCTCCGGCCTCTCGACCTGCAATGTGCGGTGGCTGATGACGCCGAGCGCGATTTTTTTGTCTTTCGAAATCGTTTTTCCGATGTGTTCGAGGTCCATGCCCCGGTTAAAGGCGCCCTCAACGGTCAACACGTCGACATCGAGTTGATTGAGATAGGGAAGCGCCGCCTTGTACGATTGGTCCCTGCTTGCGACACGTTGTGCCGCCGGGCTGCCCCAGCAGGTGTGGCACCACACTTCGCATTTCTCGCGCAATCCCGTTACCTCGAGATTAAACGCGTCCACCCATTGTTCCGGCTTGATCGACTGCTTGGGATCGGCGATCACCTGATGAATCGCCGGCTCCTCGATTTGCACGATCGGTGCCCCGGCATCGGCGAGAGCGTGATATTCTTTGTTGAGCGCAGCTGACAGATCCATCAAGAGATCGAGACGATTCTTGTAATGCTCGTTGGTGAGCATGAGGGCAAGGATCTGTGCCGAGATCGAGCCAATCTTCACCGGCTTGTCTGTCATGGGCGCGATGGCCTTGTAGGCACGGTCGAGCTGCAATTCTGTCGCGCCGATCCTTCCGCTCACCGGCGGTGTCATGCGCGTCTCGATCACCTCCCACATCAAATCGCCGGGGCCTTTGTCGGCCATGAAGCCGGCCGGCGGCACTTCCACGCGCGGAGCTCCGATCCCGGTGACGCGTTCGGTGACGTAGCTAACCCAAGAGCGGCCAGCGACGTCGTCATCGAGGCGCGTGTCGCCGTCAACGAAAATGTCGATGCCGGCGCGATGCTGGGCGGCGACGTGGCAGGCGAGACAGTCGAAATGCTGCTCGCGGTAGGCGAGGCGTGAAAAACCTTGCGAAAGGGGAATTCCGCGCAGGTTTTCAGAGTACCAGCTTGGACGGGGAAGTGCCCCGGTGGTGGTGGTCAGAAGAGCCCGGTCTTTGGTCGTCGTAAACACGCCTGCTTCTCCTGATTTGACCTAAGGAAAGCTGCGCTGCACGCGGCGCTTTGTTGATGTAAACTGACTGAAGTATCTGAATGCAACAAGGTCAAGCGCGGCAAAATGGCGGTGTCCGAGGCAATACAGACGATCTCCCGGCTGACGCCGCTCGCCGATGTACTGACTATTGTTGATGCCGAGATTAAGGCGGTTACCCAGCGCACGATCGACGTGTCCACCGCCGCCGGGCGAGCGCTTGCCGCGGATGCGATGGCGCCTGCGCGTCCCGCTTCTGCGCTTGCGCTGCAGGATGGTTGGGCACTGACCGCCGACGAAACATTGGGCGCCGGTGGCTACATGCCGTCGCTTTTGTTGCGCACGCCTGCGCGCATCGAGGTCGGTCAGCCTCTGCCGGCCGGTACTGACAGCGTTGCCCCCCTCGATGCAGTGAAGGTCGTTGGTGGCCGAGCCGAAGCACTTGCCGTCATCAATCCAGGCGATGGGGTATTGGCGCCCGGTGGTGACAGTGATTCTGCAATTCCACTGCGGCGCGCGGGCGAGCGCTTGCGCGCCACCGACCTCGCGGCCTTTTCCGCTGCAGGCATTGCGCGCATCACGGTGCGCGAACCGCGGGTTCGTGTTCTACCGGTGCGTGGCAGCGGCATTATCAGTGCGGCTGCCCGGTTGGTGACAGCTGATATCGAACGCCGCGGTGGTGTTGCGCGGCTCGACGACAGTGGCCGCGGTCTCGACGTTGCTATGGCCGCGGAAAGTGCTGACGCGATCGTCGCGATCGGTGGTACTGGAAACGGACGCAATGATGGCAGCGTGCAGACCCTCATTCGTGAAGGCCGGCTCGCGGTCCATGGGATGGCTCTCACTCCTGGCGAAACCGCCGCACTCGGCTTTGTTGGCATAAGACCGGTATTGCTTTTACCGGGAAGGCTAGATGCCGCGTTGAGCGTTTGGCTTGTGATCGGACGCCGTCTGCTCGACCGGCTGGCGGCAGCCAAGAACAACGAAAGCGAACCAGCCGAGAGCTTGCCGCTTTCACGCAAAGTCTCATCAACGATCGGGTTGGCCGAAGTCGTCCCGGTGCGGCGAAACGCCGGCCAGGTGGAGCCGTTGGCCAGTAAATATCTGCCGCTGTCATCGCTCGCCCGCTCCGATGGATGGATCTTCATTCCGGCGGATAGCGAAGGATATTCCGCAGGCTCGAGCGTTCCGGTAAGGGCTTGGCCATGAGTATCCCGGAATGAGCGAAAGTCGGAAAACCCGGCCACCTGGAGACGCCGGACTTATCGCGCGCGTGCGGGCAGCCGCGCGCCAGGAACAATTCCTCGAGGTTGTGTCCGCGGACGAAGCACGCAGGCGTTTCGAAAGTCACCTCGACCTTGCGCCCCTTTCCGCAGAGAGTGTAACGCTTGCCGAATCGCGCACGCGCGTGCTCGCACACGACGTCGTGGCCACGGTCGATGCGCCACCATTTGATCGCTCGAATGTTGACGGATTTGCCGTGCGTGCCGCCGATACCGTGGGTGCGAGCGATGGCAAACCCAGGGTGCTCATTCTCAATGCCGAGGTCATTGCGTGCGGCAACTCACCCGCAATTACCGTTGCGCCGGGCACCTGCACCGCGATCGCCACCGGTGGCGTCATCCCGCGTGGCGCAGATGCCGTCGTGATGATTGAGCAGACCGAGCTGATTGAAGAAGGCGCGGCGCGTATTGAGCTGCGCCGCACGGCAGCACCCGGACAGTTTATTTCCTATGCCGGATCCGACATCGCGCGTGGCGAAACTTTGTTGCGGCGCGGCACGCGCATCGGCTCGCGAGAAATAGGCATGCTGGCCGCTTGCGGTCTCGATCACGTCGATGTCGTGCGGCGTCCGAAAGTTGCGGTGCTCTCGACTGGCGACGAGCTTGTTGAGCCGGGAAAGCCGCTCAAGCCGGCCGGGGTCTATGACAGCAACGGCGCGATTATCGCTGCGTCCATCGCCGAAGCCGGCGGTGAACCGATCTCATACGGTGCTTATCCGGATGATGTGGCGGTGTTGGAAAAGGCCGTGCGCGAGGCCCTTGCGGCCAGCGATATGGTAGTGCTCTCGGGCGGCACGTCAAAAGGCGCCGGCGATCTGTCGCATCGTGTTGTGTCGCAGCTGGGAAAGCCGGGAATTCTCGTCCATGGTGTCGCACTTAAACCGGGAAAGCCGCTGTGTCTGGGCGTGGTCGGCGACAAGCCGATTGTCGTTCTGCCGGGATTTCCGACCTCGGCGATCTTCACATTCCACACTTTTGTCGCGCCAATCATCCGGGTCCGCGCCGGCCTGGCGCCGGAAGCGGCTGTAGCAATCACCGCCCGCGTGCCGGTGCGTGTGTCTTCCGAACTCGGTCGTGAAGAGTTCGTGCTTGTATCGCTTATAGACGGCGATGAGGGAACCGTCGCATTTCCAATTGGCAAGGGTTCCGGAGCGGTTACCAGCTTTTCGCAGGCGGACGGCTTCCTCGAAATCGATGCGCTTGCATCGGTTCTCGAGGCGGACAGCATTGCGCGCGTGACGCTCATCGGAAGTACGGCTCGCGCGCCGGATCTCGTGATTGTGGGCAGCCACGATGTGGCCCTCGATGTGATCGTAGGCGCGCTCGCGGACCGCAGTTTTGCGGTGCGTACTCTGGCTGTCGGCAGCCAAGGCGGCGTAGCCGCGGCGAACCGCGGCGAGTGCGACATTGCGCCGGTTCATCTCGTTGATCCCGCGAGTGGCCGGTACAACAAGCATCTCGTGACGCCGGGCTTGAGCCTGGTGCCAGGGTGGCGGCGGATGCAGGGCATTCTGTTCCGGCCCGGCGATACGCGATTTGAGGGTCGAAGTGCACAAAAAGCGCTTGAAATTGTATTGGCTGACGACTCGACCCTGATGGTCAACCGCAATGCCGGTGCAGGCACCCGCGTGCTCATCGACAAGCTGCTCGATGGTGTGCGGCCCGCGGGCTACGCCAATCAACCGAGATCGCACAATGCGGTCGCTGCGGCGATCGCCCAAGGACGGGCCGATTGGGGCCTTGCTATCGAACCGGTCGCGAAACTCTATGGCCTCGGATTCCTGCCGGTGGCGCCCGAACACTACGATTTTCTCGTGGTCGATAGATGGCGCGAACGTCCCGCTGTGCAGGCGTTCCTTGCTGCGCTGCGCGATGAGGAGACACGCGCGCGCATTCGTGCGCTCGGCATGGAACCCGCGACCGACTAATTTCCGCCGCGGCCTCAATATAGTGAAAGCCACGATGCGCCGAGCAGTTAAAGATCTGAGTGCCGCTCTCACTGTGCTGCTGCTCGCGATGTGCACGGCGCACGCGCAACTGCGCGGTCACGGCGGACCAGTGCGCGCGCTGGCAATCTCGCCGGATGGTGCGCGTGCAATTTCGGGCAGCTTTGATACATCGGCGATCCGCTGGTCGCTCGCGCGCAATGCCGCCGAGCAGGTATTGCGCTTTCACGATGGTGCGGTGAACGCAGTCGCATTTCTGAAGGATGGACGTATCGTCACTGCTGGGGCAGATGCGCATATTGCGATCTGGACGCCCGGTCAGCAGCGGCCCGACAAGGTGTTCGACGGACACACCGCTTCCATTGCGGGTTTGGCGGTTTCTCCGGACGGAACGTTGCTCGCCTCCGCATCGTGGGATCACAGCGTGCGCCTGTGGCCTGTGGCCGGGGGCGCGCCACGGGTGCTGGATGGCAATTCGCAAAATGTCAACGGTGTTGCATTTTCGCCGGACGGAAAAAATGTGCTGAGTGCCGGCTACGATGCGACTTTGCGTATCTGGCCGGTCGCCGGGGGCAGTCCAGCCGTGTATCATGTGCCGAGCCCGCTCAATGCTGTGGCCGTTGAGCCTGACGGCGAGATCGTCACGGCCGGCGCCAACGGCAAAGTTTATTTCATGTCGCCGGCGGGAAAAATTCTCGATGAAGTCGAAGCCTCGCCGACACCCATAATCTCTGTTGCCGATCTCGCCGGATGGCAAGCTTGTCGCCGCAGCGGGCATCCGCGGCTCGGTTGCCATTATCGAACGCAGGACGCGCAAACTTGCACACACACTGGTCGGTCCCGGTCTGCCGGTCTGGTCGGTGGTGTTCTTCCCCGACAGCCGAACATTATTGACGGGTGGCGCTGACCGGACAATTCGAAAGTGGGACGCGTCGAGCGGTGAGCCGGTTGACGCGGTCGTCGTCGGTGCACCGGAGGATCCTCTGGCTGCCTATGCAGGGGACCATGGTGCCGAGGTATTCCGCGCTTGCGTTGCCTGTCACACGCTCACTCCGGATGAGGGTAACAAGGCCGGACCAAGCCTTGCCGGGATTTTTGGCCGCCGGATAGCGACGCTGCCCGGTTACCATTATTCCGACGCTCTCAAGCACATGAATATTGTCTGGACGCCGGAAACTGTGTCGAAAATGTTCGAAATTGGTCCACTCGCCTACACGCCGGGCACCAAGATGCCGGAACAGACCATCGGTTCGCCAGAGGATCGCAAGGCACTCGTGGATTTTCTCGCCAAGGCAACAGCAAAAAAGTAGCTAGCTGTCGCCCTTCTGCTCGCGCTCGCGCAGATAGTCGTCCGTCGTGCGCACAGGCGCGCGCTTTGGTGCGCCGAACGGGTCGAATTGCTCCTCCGCCATTACCACCACGCGGCAGTCTTCGCACATGCGGATGACATCGAGCCGTTTCTTGGAATCCTTGTACATCCAGTGCTTGCCTTCGAGCTTGGCAACGACGCGGTCAACGGAGCTCTTTACCCCGAACGGCTTGCCGCAACGGATGCATTCGGCGGGCTCTTCCTGCTTGATGATGCGTGCCATGGCGGTGGCAGCGCGAAAATCAATTTGCGGCCTGAGACTGATGACCTTCTCGGGACAGGTTGCCTTGCACAGTCCGCATTGGACGCAGGCGTCCTCGGCAAATCGGAGCATCGGACGCTCCGGATCGTCCGAAAGCGCGCCGGTCGGACAAGCTGATACGCAGGAGAGACATAACGTGCAGCCTTCGATGTTGACCTCGACCGTGCCAAATGGCGCGCCTTCAGGCAGCGGCACGATATCGACCGGTGCCGGGGCTCCCGCATGCAATTCGCGCAGGGCGAGGCGCATCACATCGCGTTTGCGGCCGGTCGCGGAAAATGTAGCAGGTTTGGGAGCGCCGGCCATCGGTGCGATCGCGCGCAGGCTTTCGCCAAGCGCATCAGGATCGTCGGTCTCGATCGTTGCGGCGCGCGGGCCGGCAAATCCGAGACCGCTCAGGATCGGTTCGGCCAATGCAATTGTTTTGGTCAGGCCGGAGACATCATGCTGCGGTCTGGCGCGAAGGAGAAAGCGCACCGCCGAGGCGCCATAGGCAAACACCGCCGCAATCGCCTCGATGCCGACTTGCGTGACCTCGTTGACCTCTACCGGCAGGACATTTCCCGGCAGACCATCGCCGTGACGAGCCAGTGCGTCGATCAGTCCGCCGCCATGCCCGGCATCGTGGAACATCACGATGGCGCGCGTACCTCCGGCATCACGATATGTCGACAGCAGCGTACGCAGTTTGCGCATCAGCATATCGGAAGGTGGCAAGGCATAAGCAGCGGCACCGGTTGGACAAGCGGCGGCACATTGACCGCAACCGGCGCAGATGTGTGCGTCGATGGCAACATGATCGCCGGCCGGCACGATCGCGCCGGTGGGGCAGAGATCGAGGCAGCGGCGACAGCCGACGATCTTGGAGCGAGAATGCGCGCACAGATCTTCGGCGAAATCGATATAGCGCGGCTTGTCGAACGTGCCGGTAAGCTCGCGAGTTTTGAGCACCGCGCGCAACACCGCTGCGGGATCGCCGGGATCTACTTTTATGTAGCCGTCCCGCAAATCGGCGGCCGGGAACAGCGACGGGCCGCCGGAAAGATCAAGAATGATATCGCAACGTGACACCGCCCCGTTGCGCGGTGTCCCGAATTCGAGCGCGCCGCGCGATGACGGGTTCGCGGTGGCATAATCATCGACGGTGACCTCGAAGGCACCGAGATAGCCCTTGGCGCCGCGGACGTTCCCCTTTACTACCGGAAACTCTGTCACGCGTGGCGGAACGACTTCTGCGCCGGGCTTGATCAGTACGGTGATGTCGAGCTGGTCTTTCAGCAGGTTGGCGGCTTCGATCGCGTGTTCATCCTTGCCGTAAAGCAGAGCGACGCCGTCGCTCACCAGCGGCACGAGCGGGACGTCGGCCGCCGGTTCTGCGCTCGCTGCAATAAGCGCCGCCATCTTGGGGCTGGCCCTGGCTGCATCTTTCGACCAGCCAGCGGTTTCGCGAACATTGACGAAAGTCACCGGCGTGCCATCGCCGATCTCGTTGGCGATTTCGCTGAAAAGTGGCGCTTCCTGGGTGCACGCGACCGTGATGGGCTCGCCGCTCGCCGCCGCTTTACGAAAGCGTTCAAGCTCTGCACGGCAAAACTGGCGTCCTTCGATGATTTCGGTATTGCGGCAGGCGCGACGAATGCCCGCGGCATCCACCAGCATGGTGTCTTCGCAGGAGCAGACCAGGATGGTGCGCGGCCCGTCGGCCATCAGGCTCATTAACCTTTCTGCTTGTCCCGTCATTATCATGGCGCAATGCCCATCGGGCATTGGCCGTCAGCGATCCGTGCAGCCACGGGACTGGCCTGGGGACCGTCCGCAGCTATAATTATATGTATTCAAACAGGAAGGGTAGAGTGAGATCCAATGCCGCTGGAAACGCCAGCTCGCTCGCGATCGCCAATTGCGTCAGAATTGGCGCTGCCACCGCCATTTTCTGCAGTGCGCTTGCGCGAAGTCGGTGATGCTTTCGAGCACGCAATATCGATTGCGGCGGTGCAGGGCGCGGGCACGCTGGTCTATGTTGGACGTTTCGATCTCGCGGAGTTCGCAGTCGTCCTCGAACCCGACGAACCCCTGCTGCAGGCTCGGCGTGTCTTCTATGCCGGAATGAAGGCGCTCGCCGATGCACTCGCAACTTATGCGCAGCCGGAAACATCCATCGTTATCGATTGGCCGAGTTCGCTTTTCGTTAATCAAGGTCTCGTGGGCGGCGGCCGACTCGCGTGGCCGCAGGGCGTCAGCGAAAGCGAAACACCGCAGTGGCTGGTTTTCGGCGGCATGATCCGCACCGTATCAATGACGGGAAACGATCCAGGATTAAACCCGCTCGTCACGGCGCTTGAGGAGGAGGGATTTACCGACATTCTCTCGAGCCATGTCGTGGAAAGCTTCGCGCGCCATTTAATGGTTGCTCTTGATTCCTGGCAGGAGGCTGGCTTTGCCGCCGTGGCCAGGAGCTATATCGAGCGTTTACCGCGCGAACACGGCGTACGGCGTGACATTGACGAAAATGGCGATTTGCTTATACGCCGCCCCGGCCAAGCCGACATCGTCCGCGAAAAGTTCCTTCCACCGCTGGCGCAACCCGCATGGTTCGATCCTGTGGCGAAGGGACCACGCGCGTGAAACTTATCCGCACCATACGTCTTGACCCATCGGATACGTTTGTATTCGAGAAAGCGGCTGAGCCGGGCGAGTGGGCGGTGTCGGGTGCATTTGCATTCTGGACCCACGATCCGGCAACGCTCGAAGGCAAGACACGCACGGCGTTCCGCAGCGGTTTTCTTGGAATAGCGACGCTGGGGTGGTCGACGCTCGTTCAGATTGTTGAAGCGAATACCAATGATCGCACGTCGATCGTCGATATGCTAGCGAAGCAGCTCGTTGCGAGTTTCGGCGCGCCGACGATCGCCGATGCGCGCGCGGCGGCAGAGGAGGAAGTGGCCTTCGTCGAATCGTTGTGCACGGAACCAGGCGACGCGTTGATTGCGGTCCATCGTACGTTTGAAGAAGGCGCCGTGCGCGAGTCGTTCCGTACGTTGCGCCCGCGCAAGCGGTGCGAAACCAGCCCGCGCCTTCTCCTTCTTTGAGGTCGTGGACGAAAGCGAAAGTGACACGCCGAACGATGAGGTCAAACTGGTCTCGATGGCCGAGCGAGAACGAAAATGAGTGACTTCTGGATTTCCAGTGGCCACCATCTGCTCGACCGCGAGCAGGGAGGTGGTCTGCTGGTGACCGATGAGTTCCTGAAGCTCTACCTGGCGCGGCCGGAAATGATTCCTCCCGCGGAGGCTTGCGCGGTTGAGCGCACTATACATTCTGCGCTGCTTGCCGATCCGCGCATGGCGGTTTCGGCCTCCGATATTGCGGCCATTGCGGATGCAGATGCACGCGAGAACTGGCAATTGCTGCTGGAATTCCGGGACTACTTGCTGCGCCATAAAACGCTGGAAGGCGCCTATATTGAGCTCATCCGGAATGGTGTGGGAAAAATTCCGCCTTTGTTCGTCAATCAGCTGGTGCACGTGATCCTGCGCAACGCCCTGGACGGGGTCGAGGACACCCGGGTGTTGCGGGCTGCGGAAATGTTCTTCCGCACTCAGCGCGTCACGCTCCACGATGGTTCATTGATCGCGGCGGATGAAGAAACGATCGGTGGCATCAACACGTCTCCGGTCACTCCGCTGGTTTCTATGCTTGGCATTCCCGCCGAGGCCGAGATCGATATCATCAATCGCGACAATGCCGACAGTTATTGGCAACGAAGCGACCAGTTCGATATGGCACTCGACCTCACGGCCGGCCGCGACGGTTTCGACGCATTGGCACAGGCGATGCAGCGCTGGATCGCGACACATACTGGGAATTGAGGTCGCGATCGAAGCGCTATCGCAGCTGAGCGAGGTCGACCTGGCCTGGTATGTCGGCCTCGATGCCGACGCAACGAAACTCGGCGATTTGCTTTGGCATGGCGAGGACATCGACGAAACAGCGATGTCTCGCGTGGTCGGTCTGTTCCGGTTGAACTTCCGCGACCCTGCGATGATGCTTGATGATGTGAGGGGTGAGCCGGTCTATCTTATTCTGGCGATGACTGCCGACATGACCATCCGCATGAAGCCACAGAATTTGCTCACCGGATTGCCGATCCGGCATCTGGAGACCGTCAGTTGAGCAACGTCGATCCGCTTGTCAGCATTCCGGTTGGCGTCGTTGTGGAACGCAGCAAGAGTGCAAGCCCCTGGGCGGATTTTCATTGGCGACCGGTCAGGGTCCTTGCCGGAGCTCCTGATACGCCGCCCTGGACAAAACTCGCCGAAGATGACGAGCGTACGAGTTTTTATGTCGGGGCGGCACCGGTCGCGTTGTACCGGACGGAAACCGCGCATTATCGCGACAATCTGCAGACCGAGACGCCTATGCTCTGGATCGTGCTGCAACCGGTCGATGGCGATCCGCCCTATGAGCTGGCGATGGTGACCGCCGACCCGGCGGAAGGTGAAGGCATGACCGAGGCGGGCGCCAATATCGTGGAAGCGGTGCCGATGCCGGAGCCATTACGCGAGGCCATTGCGGCTTTCGTGGCGGAGCACCATGTCGAACGGGAATTCGTGAAGCGCAAACGTGATCGCGCCAATCCGGAAGTCCTGGCGCGCCATGGCGCGGCATCGCGGGAGGATCGCAAATGAACGATCCCGACAATTTTCTTAGCCGCTGGTCACGCCGCAAGCGCGGCGGCGGCGATGACAATTCCCTGGCAGAAGGATCCGAAGCGCAACCGGATGATCGAAAAGCATCGGTACGTGACTCAGGCGGAGCAGGCCATTCGGAAGGATGAATCGCGCATCCACCGGCATTCGATGTCGACCAGCCTGCCCCCGATCGAGTCGATTGGCGCCGGCACCGACATTTCGGCCTTCATGCAAACCGGGGTGCCGACGGCGCTTCGTCATGCGGCGCTTCGTCGCGCCTGGACCGCTGATCCGGCAATCCGCGATTTTATGAGCCCGACCGAGAACTACTGGGATGCCGCTGGGCCCGATGGAATTCCGGGTTTTGGCGAGCTTGATCCCGGTCTCGACGTAAAGCGCATGGTCTCAGAGCTATTCGGCGAAATGGCTCCGAACAAAGCCGAGCCGGAACAGCACGATTCCGCGATTGCGCCCCCGCAATCCGAGGAGAATTTCGACACAATGGACAACCGCAGCAAAACGGCGGATCCCGCGTCTCAGCAAAGTGCGCCGCAACAAAACGAAAATGGTGCGACGCAAAAAGGCACGCGTGGCCAAGCTGCAAGAATAGCCGATACAAAAAATGACCCGTCGACATGGCGGCGCGATGCCGGAATGAAAGTCGCGGAAGATTGTTCCTTAGTTATAGCCTGAGGCTATTGACCCACTCTCAGGTGGGCCATTACGCTTTAATTGTTACAATTTGAAAAAGAAGAGACTCGGATGAGGGACCGGGCCTGTCCGAAGCAATCCGCGCCGCAGGCGGCGTCGGCGAGCTTGCGCGTCAGATTGGTATTTCCCAACCCTCCGTTTCAAACTGGAATCGTGTTCCCGCCGAACGCGTCGTTTCGGTCGAAGCCGTCACCGGCGTCGATCGCGGTGTGTTGCGCCCGGATCTGTATGGCCGGGAGACGACGGCCGGTGACATGGACGAAATCGATGCCGCGCGTGCGCAAGAATATGCGCTGCTCGCTACGCTGTTGACGCGCGCACCGGACGCCGCGTTGCTGTCCGGCCTTTCGAATCTGCGTGCCGATGCCTCCCCACTCGGTTTGGCGCACGCCGCGCTTGCGGAAGCCGCCGACAAGGCCACGATAAAATCGGTCGAGCGCGAGTTCTTCGACCTGTTTATCGGATTGGGCCGCGGCGAGTTGTTGCCGTACGGTTCTTACTACCTCACCGGTTTTTTGCACGAGCGCCCGCTGGCGCGGCTCCGCGACGATCTGGCGCGTATTGGCATCGCTCGCAGCGACGGCGTCGTGGAACCGGAAGATCACGCCGGCATTCTCTGTGAGATCATGTCGGGCCTGGCGAGCAGACGGCTTCCTGCGCCTGCCCGATTCCGACCGCGTGATTTTTGAAAAACATATGGCGCCCTGGATCGGACGCTTCTTCATTGATCTGGAAAACGCCGAGGCTGCGGACTTCTACAGGCGGGTGGGTGCGCTCGGCCGCATCTTATATCGACATCGAGAGAGAAGCCTTTGATCTGCCGGCTTGAAGTGGACGAAGAACTAAAGTCGAATTCTAGGAGGGAACGGCGATGAAAGAACAGGATAAGACAAAATTGGGCCGTCGCGATTTCCTGCGCGCGATGGGCGCCGGCGCGGGAATCTGGCCGCGACCACGGCCGTGCCGCTCGCCACCGGTGCCGCAGCCTCCGAATCGGACGCGGAAAAGAAGAAGGCGCGCTATCAGGCGAATTCTACGGACGTGCAGACCTACTACAAAGTCAACCGCTACCCGAGCTGAGGGAGATGCAGCCGTGCTGATCAAGAGAGCAGAGCGTCAGACACGTCGCGGCCATCTCGCAGCGACGGTCGGCAACCAAGCCGCCGGCGGCCTCGACCGCCGCAGTTTCCTCCGCAAATCCGGTCTGGTGGCGAGCGGTCTTGCCACGATCGGTGCTTTACCGCTTGCAAGCGTGCAAAAAGCAGAGGCGGCCGGGCCAAATGTCGCCGGCGCCACCATCCGCAAGAGTATTTGTACGCATTGTGCGGTCGGTTGCACAGTGACGGCGGAAGTCTCGAACGGGGTCTGGGTTGGCCAGGAACCGAGCTGGGATTCGCCCATCAATCGCGGCTCGCATTGCGCCAAGGGCGCATCAGTGCGCGAGCTCGTGTCCGGTGAACGTCGTCTCAAATACCCGATGAAGCTCACAAACGGGCAATGGACGCGGGTTTCCTGGGCCGTTGCGATCAACGAAATTGGCGATCAGTTGACTGCGATCCGTCAGAAGTCCGGCGGCGACTCGGTGTACTGGCTCGGGTCGGCCAAGATGACAGACGAGGGCTCCTATTTGTTCCGCAAGCTCGGCGCATTTTGGGGCACAAACAACACCGATCACCAGGCGCGTATTTGCCACTCCACCACCGTCACCGGCGTAGCCAATACCTGGGGCTACGGCGCGATGACCAATAGCTTCACCGACATCCGCAACGCCAAGACCCAGATCATCATGGGCGGCAATCCGGCCGAAGCCCATCCGGTTTCTTTGCAGCACGTGCTGGAAGGTGCCGAGCTCCAGAAGGCAAACGTCATCGTCGTCGATCCGCGTCTAACGCGGACTGCCGCGCACGCGACAGAATATGTTCGACTGAGGCCCGGTACCGACATTCCTGTCCTTTATGGAATGATGTGGCACATCATCAAGAATGGCTGGGAAGACAAGGAATTCATTCGACAGCGCGTCTACGGGTTTGAGGATGCGCGCAAGGAAATGGAGAAGTGGACGCCGGAAGAAGTTGAGCGTGTGTCTGGCGTTCCGGGTGAGCAGCTCAAGCGCGTCGCCCAGATGTTTGCAACGCAAAAGCCTTCGACACTGATCTGGTGCATGGGGCAGACCCAGCACACGGTCGGCACCGCCAACGTGCGCGCGAGCTGCATGCTGCTACTGCTCACCGGCAATGTCGGCGGCCAGGGCATGGGCGCCAACATCTTCCGCGGCCATGACAACGTGCAGGGTGCAACCGACGTCGGCCTCGATATCGTGACGCTGCCGTTCTACTACGGCCTCGCCGAGGGCGCCTGGAAGCATTGGTCGCGCGTTTGGGAGGTCGATTACAACTTCCTCCTCGGTCGTTTCGATGACAAAAAGATTATGGAGACGGCCGGGTATCCCGCTCACGCGCTGGTTCGATGCTGCAATCCTGCCGAAGGATCAGGTCGCGCAGAAAGACAATGTGCGGGCGATGTTCGTGCAGGGCCACGCCAGCAACAGCATCACGCGCATCCCGGAGTCGTTAAAGGGATTAAAGGCGCTCGAGCTGCTGGTCGTCGCCGATCCGCATCCAACGACGTGGGCTTCACTCGCCGTGCAAGCCGGCCGCAAGGAAAACAT
The DNA here is from genome assembly GCA_963815055.1 of uncultured Alphaproteobacteria bacterium. Lineage (GTDB taxonomy): Bacteria > Pseudomonadota > Alphaproteobacteria > Rhizobiales > Xanthobacteraceae > Pseudolabrys. The sequence continues at coordinate 85,410 of CAWFEU010000010.1, forward strand.
GTACCTGCTGCCCATCGCAACGCAGTTTGAGTGCAAAGGCTCACGCGTGGCGTCCAACCGCGCAATGCAGTGGGGCGAGCAGATCGTCAAGCCGATTTTCGAATCGAAGGACGATCTTGAGGTCATGTACCTCGTCGCCAAGAAGCTCGGTTTCGCAAACGAGATGTTCAAGAACATCAAGGTCGAAAACAATCTGCCTGTGGCGGAGGATATCCTGCGTGAAATGAACCGCGGCAGCTGGTCTACCGGCTACTGCGGGCAGTCGCCTGAGCGCATCAAGTCACATATGGCGCACCAGGCGGACTTCGATATGCGCACGCAGCGCGCAACCACCGGTCCCAACAAGGGCGACTACTATGGGCTGCCTTGGCCGTGCTGGGGCTCGCCTGAGGTCAAGCATCCCGGCACGCCGCTGCTTTACAATACAAATCTCGCCGCTATGGACGGCGGCGGTTGCTTCCGCGCCCGCTTCGGCGTTGAGCGTGAAGAAAAGAGGCCGGACGGCTCGACCGTGAAGGTCAATATGCTTGCCGACGGGTCCTATTCCAAGGATTCGGAGATCAAGGACGGCTATCCCGAATTCACGCTCGCGGTGCTCAAGAAGCTCGGCTGGGACAAGGACCTGACCGAGGCGGAAATGGCGGTCATCAACAAGGTCAATCCCACCACGCCGGATGCGGTGTCATGGTCACTCGATCTGTCCGGGCGGCATTCAGCGCGTTGCCCTCAAGCACGGCTGTATTCCCTACGGAAACGCCAAGGCACGCATGAATGCGTTTGGCCTGCCAGACCCGATCCCGGTGCATCGCGAGCCGATCTACACGCCAAGGATCGATCTCGTATCCAAGTATCCGACCTTGCCGGACGCCAAGCAGTTCCGGCTGCCGAACATCGGGTTCTCGGTGCAGAAGGCGGCGATTGATAAGGGAATTGCCAAGCAATTCCCGCTCATTCTCTCGTCCGGCCGTCTGGTCGAATACGAAGGCGGCGGCGAAGAAACCCGCTCCAACAAATGGCTGGCCGAGCTGCAGCAGGACATGTTCATCGAGATCAATCCGGCAGATGCCGCCGACCGCGGCATCACGGACGGCGGCTGGGTCTGGGTCACCGGCGCGGAAAACAACTCCAAGGCCAAGATGAAGGCGCTCGTGACCGAGCGCGTCGGCAAAGGCGTCGCCTGGATGCCGTTCCACTTTGGCGGCTGGCTGGGCGGCGAGGATCTGCGGGCGAACTACCCGCAAGGCACCGACCCGGTCGTGCTCGGCGAAAGCGCCAATACGATCACGTCATACGGTTACGATCCGGCGACCGGCATGCAAGAGCCGAAAGTCACCCTCTGTCAGATTCGAGCGGCGTAAGGAGCAACGACCATGGCGCGAATGAAATTTCTCTGCGACGCCGACCGCTGCATCGAATGCAACGCCTGCGTCACCGCCTGCAAGAACGAACACGAAGTGCCCTGGGGCATCAATCGCCGGCGTGTCGTTACGCTCAATGACGGCAAGCCTGGGGAACGGTCGGTTTCCATGGCCTGCATGCATTGCACCGATGCGCCATGCGCGGCGGTTTGCCCGGTGAACTGCTTCTACACCACCGCGGATGCGGTCGTGCTGCACTCGAAGGACCTTTGCATCGGCTGCGGCTACTGCTTCTACGCCTGTCCGTTCGGCGCCCCGCAGTACCCCAAGGTCGGCAATTTCGGTTCGCGCGGCAAAATGGACAAGTGCACTTTCTGTGCCGGCGGTCCCGATGCCGACGGCAGCAAGGAAGAGTTCGAGAAGTACGGCAACAACCGCCTGGCCGAAGGCAAGCTGCCGCTATGCGCGGAGATGTGCTCGACCAAATCGCTGCTGGCCGGTGACAGCGATGTCATCGCCCAGATCTACAAGGAGCGGGTATCAAAGCGCGGCTACGGCTCCGGCGCCTGGGGCTGGCAGACCGCCTATCGCGAGTCGATTGCGACTTGATGCAAGGTTGACGGTGCGGTGCACCGTCGAAAAAAGACTATTCGAGAGCAGGGAGATGAACGCATGGCCAAACTTGTTGCACATTTGCGGTTGATTGCCGGCGCATTGGCGCTCGCATTCATGGTCGCAATGTCCGCTCCGGTTTCGGCCCAGCAGCCGAATTCGGTCGATCCGAATGCAGCCGCGGTTAAGGAGCAGCAGTTGCTCCAGCAGCTCAAGTCAATCCAGGGTCGCGGCACAATTCCGGACGTGAAATCGTACGTGCTTGAGCATCCCGCCGGTCGCGAATGGCGAGAGTTCCACACGGTCACGCTTAAATGGATTGGCGGCATCGCCATTCTCGGCATGATCGCGCTGGTCGTCCTGTTCTACCTGTGGCGCGGGACCATTCGCATCGAAAGCGGCCGCTCGGGACGGAAGATCGTGCGGTTCAATGGCTTCGAACGATTTACGCACTGGCTGACGGCGACCACCTTCGTGATTCTCGGCATTACCGGCCTCAATGTCACTTTCGGTCGCATGCTGATCCTGCCGTGGATGGGGCCAGAGGCGTTCAGTGCTTGGTCGGAATGGGCAAAATATGCGCACAATTATCTGAGCTTCGCCTTTACCGCCGGTGTCGTGTTGATGTTCCTGATGTGGATCGGGCAGAATTTCCCAACCGCGGCAGACGTCGAATGGTTCAAGATGGGTGGCGGTATGGGCAAAGGCGGCGGACATGCGCCCGCGCATAAGTTCAATGCCGGACAAAAGCTGCTCTACTGGTTTGTCGTGCTCGGCGGCGTGGCAATGATGATCAGTGGCTATATGCTGATGTTCCCGTTCTACGGCGGGCTTAACGTCGGCAACATGGAGCTTGCGGAAGTCTTCCACGGAATTATTGGCGCGCTCTTCATCGCGCTGATTCTCGCGCACATCTATCTTGGTACGCTGGGCATGGAGGGCGCCTTCGAAGCTATGGGCGAGGGCACTGTTGATCTCAATTGGGCGAAGGAACACCATAATCTTTGGGTCGAGGAGGAGATGAAATCCGGTGTCCAGGGGCGCGCCACCGTGCGCCCAGCCGAATAGTTGGAAATTTGCGCGGACAGGCGCCCGGCAATGTGGCCGGGCGTTTTGCTTTTGGGGTCCCGTCGTTCGCCGGGCGCGGTCGGCGGCTCTACGCGGCGAGGCCCAGCGCGAGGCAGACAGAATAGGCTACGGTCAGCATTGCCAGCCGTGGTGTCATGGGTACCAGCTCATCGAATTGATCATGTACCCATACGGCGCGCGCTATCCCGACGGCCAGCGGTAAGGTTGCAAGCGGCAACAGAACCCAGGCGCTGAATCCCAAGGCTCGCCAGAGCCAAAAGGGCGGCAGGTACGCGAAGGTAAGCAGGCCGAGGAATTCACAGCGGCTGTAGAATTTGCCGAAACGCACCGCTATCGTATTCTTGCCTTTAATTCTATCGAAGTCGTAGTCACGGATATCGTCTATTACCAAAATATCGGTGATCATCGCGCCGATGGGCAGGCTGACTGCGACCGCGACAAGTGGCAAGGCTTCGCGCCAGTGCTCGGGGCCGAGCACCGTGGCGGCCTGCACATAGTAGGAACCAAGCACCGACACAACGCCGAAAAACACGAAGAATAGTGGGTCCGCGAAGCCATGACGGCCGAATGGCCAAGGTCCGGCAGAATAGGCCCAGCTCGCCAGTATGCTTGAAAGTCCAATCACGATTACTGGCCATCCGGCCAATGTGAACAGGACCAACCCGAATATTGCGGCCAGGCCGTAGCTTGCCAGAATGGCTGCACGCAGATCCCCTAGCGACAGAAGGCCACTCTTGATTGCTTGCACCAGTTCCGGGTGCTCACGGTCGTCCGGCTGGCGCTGAAGATTGCTGTAGTTGTCGGTTACAACACCGGCGAATTGGATGAGCCAGCCGGCCAAAAACGCGAGCAGCACAGGAACGGCGGCGAATACTCGATCGTGCCAGGCAAGGCCGATCGCAACGAGTATCGGGGCGGCTGCAGTGGGAAAGGTGTGGCCGGGATATATCAGCTTGCGCGTCCAAACTTCACGCCGCGTCCATCCAAAGGATTGTGCCATTATCCGCCTCCATGGCGCTGCGGGCTGCCGATATCGGCGAGCTCCGGCAATTCCCACGTTTTGCGGAGCCATTGGCTAAAGGATGCTGTGCCCGCGACGTGCTATATGTCGAGAGCTATTTGCAGGGGAAAACCAGTTTATATGGCAGCCATGCGCATCATCGGTCTCGCCGGCTGGAGCGGGTCGGGCAAGACTACGCTGATCACGAGGGTGATCCCATGTCTGATCGCGCGTGGAGTAAAAGTATCCACGGTCAAGCACGCCCATCACGGGTTCGATCTCGACCAGCCCGGTAAGGATTCGTTCTTCCACCGCGCCGCCGGCGCGACCGAGGTGATCATTTCGTCAGCCAAGCGCTGGGCTATCCTGCATGAATTGCGCGAGCAGCCGGAGTGGGACCTGCGTGCTCTGGTCGCGAAGATGTCGCCGGTCGACCTGCTGTTGGTTGAGGGTTTCAAGCGCGACGCCTTCCCCAAGCTGGAAATCCATCGGCTGGCCAACGGGAAGCCGCTCATTCAGCCCGACGATCCCCACATCGTCGCGATCGCGTCAGACGTCGCGCTACCGCAGGCGAAAGTGCCGGTTATCGATCTCAACGACATCGAGGCGATTGCCGATTTGTTGGTCAAATCCGCTGTACCAATCGCCGCCGCTTCGGCGACGGCGGTCACTGTAGCCTCGGCACGAGGCCACTGATGGCGCAGCTCACCGACGATTGCTTTGCGTTTTCCGGACCGCTGCTGAGGCTCGACGACATGGAGCGACTGATCATCGAGCGCATTGCGCCGGTCGCCGAGACAGAGCCTGTTCCGCTGCATGGCGCCCGTGGCCGCATTGTCGCCGCGGATGTGACGGCGCCGGTCGACCTGCCGCCCTTCGATAATTCGGCAGTTGACGGTTACGCCGTGCGCCACGCCGACTTGCGCGCAGATGGTGATACGTCGCTTGCTATCTCGGGACGGCTGACTGCGGGCGGGCGTGGAAATATCGTGCTTGAGCCCGGCAAAGCCATTCGAATATTTACCGGCGCGGCGATGCCACAGGGCGCCGACACGGTTTTCATGCAAGAAGACGTGACCGTCGAAGGCGATCATGTGCGCGTGCCAAAAGGATTGAAGCGCGGCGCCAATCGCCGTCTTGCAGGCGAAGATGTCCCTTCGGGTGCCGTGGTGTTGCCGGCTGGCACGGTTCTGGAAGCCCAGCATGTCGCGCTTGCTGCTGCGCTCGGTATTACGGAAATCGCGGTTCGCCGCCGGCTGAACGTTGCAATTTTATCGACCGGCGATGAAGTTGTCGAGCCAGGCGCAGTACGCGGCAGCACCGCGATTTACGATGCGAACCGCTATCTGCTTGCCGAGTTGTTGGAGCGGCTTGGTACGGTCGTAACTGACCTCGGCATTCTCGGCGACGATCCGGAAAAGCTGTCACGCGCACTGCGCGCGGCGGCAACCGGGCATGACCTTATCGTGACGTCGGGCGGCGTTTCGACGGGCGAGGCGGACTACGTGCGCGATGCGGTCGAGCGCGTCGGCAAACTTGTATTCTGGCGCGTCGCCATCAAGCCGGGCAGACCGGTGGCGTTGGGCGTGATCTCTTCATCGGAGCGTCGAGCCGCCTTCGTCGGCCTGCCGGGCAATCCGGTCGCGGTATTTGTCACCTTCGTGCGCGTTGTGAAACCGCTACTGCGCCGGCTGTCGGGTGCGCGGCCCGACCGAATTGTACCGTTGCCCGTGCGTGCAGCCTTCGCGTACAAGAAAAAGAAAGATCGGCGCGAATATGTCCGCGTTGCGCTCAAGCGGGCTGCCGACGGCGAAATTGATGCGATCAAACACCCACAGGATGGTGCAGGAATTTTGACGTCCCTGACCGAAACCGACGGGCTGCTGGAATTTCCTGAAGATGTGACGGCAATCGAGCCGGGCGCGCGCGTGGGTTTTCTCTCGTACGCCGCGCTCATCAGCTAGCGGTCTATCGTCGCATACATGACGACTGTTCTTTCCAGTACGAGCCGTATACTGTCTCGACTGCACAACAGGAGGCGCTAATGTCGACTCCAAATGACGTTGGCCGCAAGAACGTGACGGCGGGGATTGTGGCGGTGTTATTGCTGTCCCTCGTCATGGTGACGACCACAACACATCCCGCAACGGCAAATGCGAATATCGCAAAGAGTACCGGTCAGCCTTGCACAAAATGTCATACGGCGCCGCCGGCCCTGAATAACTACGGGAAAAAATACAAAGATAGCCACAAGAAGTGACGTGGCGCTCCAATTAAACAGGCTGTCGGACGCCGGCAAAAGCTGTCACAGTCAAGATCGGTGCGCGGTCAACATTCGCGCCCTGGGGGAAGTCGGCATGAGCGCAGGGAGGCCTAAGTTATGGTGGGGCGCGCTCACGGGCTTTTACAAACCTGGGACTCAAGACATCGCGAAACTCGGCCCCGCGTCGCTCTTTCTTTATGCGGCACGCAGCGTGATCCTTGTTATTTCAGCTCAAGCCGCAATTATTGCCGGCCTTCTGGCGATCGGTGCCGGACATTTTGACTGGAGAAATTTCACCGGAGTGCTCATCGGATTTGTTGTTGCTCATATGATCAGCAACCTGAGCAACGATTATTTCGGGTTTAAGGCCGGACACGACACACCAGACTCGCCACGGATGCGCTACACCGTGCATCCCTTCGCGAGCGGGGCGCTCGACCGTCGCGCGCTACTGACGGGCCTTGTGATACTTGCGGCCGTTGGTCTCGGTATTACCGCATACTTTGTCGGCGAACGCGGATGGATAGCTGTCGCATATGCTGCGGCCGGCATTGCGCTCTTGCTCCTGTACGACGCGGGTCCGGCGCCGCTGAAGACGATCGGATTGGGCGAAATTGCGGTCCTGCTTGTGTGGGGACCACTTATGATTGGCGGCGGGTTTGCAATGATCACCGGCCAACTGTCCGTCAATGCAACGCTTTCCTCGCTTCCCTATGGTTTGGGCGTCATGACAATCCTGATGGGCAAGCACATCGACCAGATGAATTTTGACAGTCGCAGAAAAATCCTGACGCTGCCGGTGCTGGTCGAGGAGCGCGCCGCGCGTGCGCTTAATATCACCGCGATCGTCGCGATCTATACGATCGTTGTTGCACTGGTCGGGCTGGGACGGCTGACGCCATTTGCACTAGCGGTTTTCCTTGCCGCGCCATACGCCGTACATGCGGTAAAACTTATGAACCAACCGCGTCCGACGGCACCGCCGGAAGGCTTTGTTGGCTGGCCGCTTTGGTACCATCGTGCCTGTCTCGAGCACAATCGCGTGCTTGGTTGGGCATATATCGGTGGATTGGCCGCTGGCACAGCCTGGCACGGCCTGATTTGAGGCTAACGATGCCGCTGCCTGAAGACCGATCCGGCTCGGACTCCTATGGCCGCTTTTCCGTTTGCGCTACGCGCCGAGGCGGACGGCGGTCGCGCTGCTAAAGGCTTTCTCTGCCGTATCCGGCACGTTGCTGAGCACCATCCGCCGACAACGGCAAGACAATGGCTGCAACACAAGCCACAATGAAAGTCTTCATGAATTGGCTCCTCTCCCAGATCGACCGACGAACATATAATAAAAATGGAGTTGCGGCGATGGCGATCAAGAAATGCGTCGTCTTTATCACATACCGCGTCATGAAGTATGTTGCAATGCAATGCGCTCGGCGCGGGCGGCGTCTTCCGGCGTATTGACGTTGAAAAACGGATCAATCGGCTGATCCGGCCAGTCCGCAATCGCGACACCGTGCCGCGCCGTCCAGACCTCGATCTTGCGGAGATCGTCCTCGGTCAGCGCCTTGCGCAAATCCTCGCGCAGCGCCAGCGGCCATAGACCAACAACCGGGTGACGCCATTCGCCGGAGCGCGCGCAGGCCAGCGGCACGCCCGCGCCCATCTCGCGCCGGGCCTGATGCAGACGCTCGACCAGATCGTCCGGCAGGAAGGGGCAGTCGCCCGGCACGCTGACGATCCATTCGATGCCGTTTTTCTGCTGTGCCAGCCAATCGAGGCCGGCCAGAATTCCCGCGAGCGGGCCGGCGAAATCCGGAACACTGTCCGGGAACAACGGTCAGCCCGGTATCGGCAAAGCGCTTTGGGTCGCCATTGGCATTGATGATGATGCCGGTGCATTGCGCGGAGAGCGTCGCCAGCACGCGGTCGAGGATAGACACGCCGCCGATCTCGATGCGCGCTTTGTCGCCGCCGCCCATGCGGCGCGCCAGCCCGCCGGCAAGCACCAGGCCAAGAGTGGGAGGATGGCTAGTCGTCATGCACCGCCGCTTTGCGCCGATGCCTGGCGCCTTCATCTTCAACGAAGGAGAGGTCCTGATCGAACACGATGCGATCCTCGCCGGCGAGCGCGACAAAACGCTTCCCGCGCGCGCGCCCGATAAGGGTCAAGTTCGCCTTGCGCGCCAGCTCGACGCCCCACGCGGTGAAGCCCGAACGTGAAATGAGGATCGGAATGCCCATGCGGACGGTCTTGATCACCATTTCGGACGTCAGCCGTCCGGTCGTGTAGAAAATCTTGTCCGCCGCCGGTGACCTTTTCCTTGAACATCCAGCCGGCGATCTTGTCGACGGCATTGTGACGGCCGACGTCTTCCATATAGACGAGCGGCTCGTCCCGCTGCGCCAGGACGCAGCCGTGGATGGCGCCGGCTTCGAGATAGAGCGACGGCGTGGTGTTGATCTTGTGGGTGAGCGCATACAGCCAGGATGTGCGCAGCTCGGCCTTCGGCAATGAGACATTTTCCAGCGCCTCCATCAGGTCGCCGAAAACCGTGCCTTGCGCGCAGCCGGAGGTCTGCACTTTCTTTTTGAGCTTCTTCTCGTAGTTGGTTTTGCGTTTCGTGCGAACAACGACGACCGAAAGCTCCTCGTCATAGTCCACGCCGGTGACGACGTCGTCCGGAAGCAGCATGTTCTGGTTGAGCAGATAGCCGACGGCCAGATATTCCGGATAATCGCCAATGGTCATGGCCGTGACGATTTCCTGGCTGTTGAGGAAGATCGTCAGCGCGCGCTCGACCGTCACGGATGTCTCGACACGCGCGCCGGTCTGATCAACGCCGGTGACGCGCTCGGTCAGCCGGGGGTCGGCCGGATCAGGCTTGATGATGTAGCCGTCTTTGCTCATGGCTCAACTATAGCAGACATTCTGGCGCAGGATGAAAACTGCCCACTTAAGTGGGCAGCAAAGCACGATTTGTCCATGACCTCCTGCGGCGATTTTACAAAGATCGTTTCCAAGCCGCGCGCGGCGGACATAGACTAATGGCCAACGACAAGTAATCCCCGGGGGAGATGCCGACATGCTTCGCGCCACCAAAGACATCATGCTGCCGACCACCATCACCGGCTCGCTGCCACGGCCGAGCTGGTACACGCAAAATCTCGGCATGCGCAGCTTCCTCGACGCCATGGTGAATAACCAGTTCCGCGAGCAATATGTCGATGCGGTCTCCATTTATCTGCACGAGCAGGAAGTGGCCGGCCTCGATATCGTGACCGATGGCGATGCGCACTTCAATTCCGATGTCGGCGGCCAGAGCTGGACCAACTATCCGCCCGCGGCACATGGGCGGCTTCGATCGCAACCCGCAGCCGATCCCGGCCGGTCAGGGCGGCTTGGCATTTCCGCCCGGCCACATCCTGCATGACTATCTCGAATCGCGCGTGATGCCCAGCATCAACGGGCCGGTCACGCGCGGCGATCTGCAATATGCCGCCATGTGGAAGGTTGCGCAGCGTCTGACCAGGAAGCCGGTCAAGTTCGGCACCATCGGGCCGGAGCTCGTCGCGTTCGCCGTTCAGGACAGGCATTACAAGTCGCTGAAGGATCGCATCCTTGCCGTTACCGACGCATTGAACGCGGAGCTGCACGATCTTGCCGATGCCGGCTGTCAGGTCATCCAGTTTGAGGAGCCGCAGATCCATCTGCTGGCGGTGCGCAACATCGTCAATGACGTGATCAATCCGGCTTTCAGTGTCGAAGTCTTCAATCGCACGGTGAAGGGTCTGCGCGCCAAGACCGAGGTCTGGTGCCACACCTGCTGGGGCAATCCATCGCAGCAGCGCATGTTCAAGGAAGTGCAGAGCTACAAGGCGCGCTGGAGATGCTGAACAAGGTCGACGCCGACGTGATCACCTTTGAATCCGTCAGCGCCGGGGGCGCGGACCTTGAAGCGTTCGGCAAGATCATCACCGATAAAAAGATCGCAATCGGCGTCATCGATCATCACTCGTTGCAGGTGGAGCGGCCAGAGGAGATCGCCGAGCATATCCGCCGTGCACTCAAGTACATTCCGGCCGAACGGCTGGTGCTTTCCTCCGATTGCGGCATGGGCCGGGAGGGCATGAGCCGCCGCCACGCCTACTACAAGATCGTGTCGCTGGTGCTCGGCACCAACATTGTGCGCAAGGAGCTTGGCCTGCCGCAGGCCGATTGCCTCGCCGCTGACGGCCGGTATTCACTGGTTGTGCCCGCAAAATAAGGGTTCAGGCAGCGACATTAACCCAGGTTAAAATGTGGTGAACATGTTGTTTCCCAATCGGGAGCCCGCATTGGCGCGGTTTCAATCGGTGCCGGTAGTAGGGTGATGGTCGGGAGAGGGGCAGGCCAGGAGGCTTGCTGATGCGTGTTCGTTATTTTCTTGTCGCCGCCGCGTGCGCACTTTGCTTGCTGGCGTTGCCGCAGCCGCCCGCGCCTGCGGAGCCGCAGGTCAGCGTGACCCAGATCGACTTCGACGCCTTGCGTGCCGAGGCCAAGGGCGCGCTTGAAGCGTTGCAGCAATCGCATGAGCCGCGTGTGGCATCGGCCGCCAGCGCGGCGTTTTGATCAGGCCTGGGTGCTCCGGCCAGTTGATCCGCGTCAATGTTAGGTGTCCCCCGCTGCGCTAGAGGGGGTAATGCCTTGGCCCGTCTGGCTAAAATCAATGAGTTCAAGGCGCCTGATTGTGACAGGCGTCGCTGTTGTGATCGGCGCCGGCGTTCTGTTCGGTGCGTGGTCGGCATATTTCCGCACCATTCAGGTGCAGGTCGCGACCATTCAGCGTGACGTGCCGGTCGAGGTATTTGGGCTCGGTACCGTCGAGGCGCGCGTAACATCCAAGATCGGCTTCAAGGTTTCGGGCGTACTGGTCGAAGTTCGCGCCGATGTCGGCGACCGCGTTGCCAAAGGCGCGGTGCTCGCCCGCCTCGATGACCGCGAGCAGACCGCGCGTGCCGCGCAGAGCCAAGGCGGCTGCCGAGCAGGCCGAAGCCAATCTGCAAAAGGCAATGGCCAGCGTCGAAAAGGCGAAAGCCAACTCATGCCAACGCCGCAAAGATCAACGAACGCCGGCAAAAGCTGGTGCAGACGAACATTACCTCGGTCGAATCGGCTGAGACGGCCAAGACGCTCAAGATGCCGCCGCGGCGGACGTGAATCTTGCGGCGAGCGACGTTGCGGTCGCGCGAGCCGCAATCGGCGATGCTAAGGCGCAACTGCAGCAGGAAAGCGCGACGCTCGATTTTCACGCGCTCGCCGCGCCCTATGATGCCATGGTCACCACGCGCTCTAAAGAGCTTGGCTCGGCGCTTGGCCGCCGGCGAGCCGGTATTCACGCTGATCGATCCGAACACCGTTTGGGTGATCGCCTATATCGATGAGAGCAAGGCTGGCGAGATCAAGGTCGGAGAAGCGGCCGACATCGTTCTGCGCTCGCGTCCTGGTCAGCGATTCCGAGGAAAAGTCGCCCGCATAGAGCCGGAAAGTGATCGCGTAAACGAAGAGCGCAGGATAGCGATCGCCTATGACAGGATGCCCGATACCTTCAATATTGGCGAGCAGGCCGAGGTCTACATTACGACCGTGCATTTGCCGCAGGCCGTTTTGGTACCGGAAGCTGCCATCATCGGGCTTGGCAAAAATCGCGGGACCGTTTGGGTCATCGAGGATGGCCGCCTTCGGACGCACGAGGTGACGTTCGGTCACCGCCTGCTCGACGGGCGCTACGAGGTTACTGGCGGCCTGCCGGACAAGTCTCAGGTGGTTGTGCAATTGCGCAGTGGTTTGCGCGCTGGCCGCGCCGCCAGGATTGCCGAAGAGCCAAGCCAATGAACCTGGCCTACCGGGACATCAAGCACAATCTGCTCCGGTTCATCCTGACCAATTTCGGATTGAGCCTGCTGCTTGGCGTCGTGATCATGATCACCGGTGTCTACGGAGGCATGATTGATGAAGCGTTGCGGCAGGCGCGCGCCCCTAACGTCGACCTCTGGGTGGTTGAGGCCGGAACCAATGGTCCTTTTGCCGAGGCTTCGCGCATCTCTGGCGATACCAGGGAATTAGTCAGCCGAGTTTACGGTGTGAAACGCGCCGGCTCAGTGACCTATCAATCAGTACAGACCGAACTAAACGGCAAGCCGCTCCGCATGTTTCTGGTGGGCTTCGAGCCGGGCCGCCCCGGCGGCCCTCGCAAGCTCACGGCCGGGCGCGACATCACGCGCGGCCATTACGAGATGATCGTCGATCGCTCTGCCGGTCTCAAGCTCGGGCAGGAAGTGCCACTCGGCACACATGGCAACAAATTCACCATCGTCGGCTTGATGGCCAGGGAGGTTACGGCGTCAGGCGATCCGGTCGGCTACATCACCTTGCGCGACGCGCAAGCGTTGCAGTTCGAACTCGCTCCTCCAGCCGAGCGGCGCGAACTCGCTCGCGGTGGCCCGTTGCAGACCAACGATCAGATCAACGCCGTCGTGGTCAAGATATCGCCCTATGTTCCCGTCGCGGAAGTCGCGGCGACATTGGCACGATGGAAGCACCTCACCACGCTCCGGCAGGAACAGCAGGAAACCTTGTTGAGCAAGTTTGTTATTGAGAGAGTGCGCAATCAGCAGTTCCTGATCATGGTGTTGCTGATCATCGTATCGGCGGTGATCATCGCCCTGATCATCTACACGCTCACAATGGACAAGGTGCGCTCGATTGCCACGCTGAAATTTGTCGGTGCGCCCGACCGCACCATCGTCGGCCTGATCTTGCAGCAGGCTCTATCAATGGGAATCTTCGGTTATTTCACCGGGCTAATGCTTGTCCTCACTTTCGAACCCTACTTTCCGCGGCGGCTCGTGTTCGATCCGGCAAACGTCGCAATCGTGTTTGCCATTACCATTATAGTCTGCCTTGCCGCCAGCACTCTGGGAATCCGGCTTGCCCTCAAGGTGGACCCGGCGGAAGCACTCGCGAGCGTCGGGCTAGCACGATGGCCGCGCCCACAAAACAGCCCGTTGTCCGCGTTGAACGCCTGTCAAAAACTTTCGGGCAGGGCACCGCGCGCGTCGACGCGCTGCGCGACATCAATATGGAAGTCTATCCTGGGCAGGTGGTCGGGTTGATGGGCCCAAGCGGCTCGGGCAAGACTACGCTGTTGCATTGCATTGCCTGCATTCTCGAGCCGAGCAGCGGCCGCATCATGCTCGACGGCGAAGTCGTCTATGACGGGCACTGGCTCAAGTCCGACCTGCGCCGGCTACGGCTCGACAAGATCGGCTTCATTTTCCAATACCCTAATTTGCTGCCGTTTCTCGACGGCAGCGATAATGTGGCCATTGCGATGCATCTGGCTGGGCTTGGCGCTTCCGCCGCGCGCACCCGCGCCATCGAGTTGCTCGACTATCTCGAAGTCGGCCACCGCAAGCATGCCTTGCCCAAGCAGCTCTCCGGCGGCGAAGCCCAGCGCGTGGCGATTGCCCGCGCGCTCGCCAACAAGCCGCGCATCATCCTGGCTGACGAGCCGACCGCGCCGCTCGACTCGGCGCGCGCCCGCATCGTGATGGATTTGTTGCGCCGGATCGCGGTCGAGCAAAGCGCCGCGATCATCGTCGTCACCCATGACGAGATGATCCTCGACCGTTTCGATCACATCTTCCATTTGCGCGACGGAAGGCTCGAGGACGACGACCACGCGAGTCCGGGGAAAGCTGAAGCCGTCAGCGCTGCTCACCCTGGCTGACCGCCACGACCACGCTGGCGGATGCGACGCCGCTGAGCTGCAGTACAAACGGCGCGGTGCCGAGTTCGAACCTGACGCTCTTGCGGAGGCCCGGGCAGTCGCTGCGTCTGGTACTCCCGAGCGAGCGGGCGTAGCGTTCGTCCTGCACGACATCGATCCAGCCTTCTTCCGATAGCGTTACCTGTACTATGCCGGGCTTGCTTGGCGCCGGAAAGCGGAGCATGCCGCCGAACCAGCGTTCCGATTTCGGTTTGCGTTCCGGCGGCATGACGAAGGCAGCGCCTGCGCCGGCTTGTAAAGCGAGAGCGAATGCGTCCCTGGGGATAGACGGGAGCGTATCGCCGGCGTTCACGGCTAGCTTGTCTTTCGCCGCAAACAGGGCTTGTTCGCGCGCCAGCGGCCAGGCGAACCTGCCGCATCCGTCCTCTGCAAAGGCTGGCGCGTGCGTCACCTCGAGAAATCTACTGTATTAGCCTGATCTTGGCTTACGCGCCCGGGTCGCCTACGCGCTCGTAACGCCGAGCCCTGGCTTCACCAATGCGCACAGTTTGTTGCGTGCAAAGCGGGACACCGGTCCACTTTTCTTTTCATCGAACAGTGCTTGCGGATGCTCCATATTGGCGGAGGCAAAAACGTCGGCATTGGCGCCTTCGGCAATCTGTTTTTTCAGAAGACCGGAAGGTCCGTATTTCATTTCGACCGTGTTGCCGGTCGCGTCCTCGTATGCCTTGGCGACATCGGTCAAGGCGCCTTTCAGGCTGCCGGCGGCAGAGCTGGACAGTGTCGGCGAGATGACAATTGCAACGCAAAGAATCTGGGTGTTTCTACTGAGCAGGTTTTTCAGCATGGGCGTGCCGCGTACTCTCTTGCCTCTCCCCTTGTGGGAGAGGGTAGCTCGCGCGGGAGCGATAGCGGAGCGCGAGCCGGGTGAGGGGGTTCTTCACCCACCGAGAACTCACCCGCCCTCGCTCGGCTTCGCCTCCGCCTGGGCACGCTCTCCCACAAGGGGAGAGGGGAAGCACGTTTGCGGGGGCGCCGAATCTATTTCGTCTCACGCGCTGTGATCATTGGCATTCGGATAGAACAGCTGCTCGCCATTGATCTTGTAGCTGGCGATGATCTTCTGTCCTTCCGGCGAAATCAGCCAATCGATGAACGCCTGGCCGAGCTCCTTCTTGACATTCGGATGCTTGGCTGGATTGACCAGCATCACGCCGTACTGGTTGAACAGGCGCTTGTCGCCTTCCACCGCGATGACGAGATCGCCTTTGTTCTTGAAGTGAAATCCAGGTGCCGCGATCCGACAGGACATAGGCATTGCTGGCGCCGGCGGTGTTGAGCGCCGCGCCCATGCCCTGGCCGATCGATTTGTACCAGGGGCCTTTGTCCTTCTCGATGTCGATGCCGGATGCCTTCCAGAGATTGAGTTCGGCGATATGGGTGCCGGAGCGGTCGCCGCGCGAGATGAACGGGCGCCTGCTTGGCCATGATGTTGCTTGAGCGCTGCGCCGACATCCTTCATGCCCTTGATGCCGGCCGGATCGCTCTTGGGGCCGATCAGCACGAAGTCGTTGTACATCACCGGGTAGCGCTTCACGCCTTCGCCCTCGGCGAGGAATTTTTCTTCCGCCGATTTGGCGTGCACGAAGACCACGTCGGCGTCTCCGCGCCGGCCGGTATCGAGCGCCTGGCCGGTGCCCTGCGCGATGACTTTCACCTCGATGCCGGTCTTCTGCTTGAACAGCGGCAGGATGTAACCGAACAGGCCGGAATCCTGGGTCGATGTTGTCGACGACACGACGATCGATTTGTCCTGTGCATGGGCAGGCGCGGCGAAGAGGCGGCAGCCGAGTCGCGGCCGCGGCCATCAGCGTGCGACGATTGAACATGTGATCCTCCATCATTTGGTGTGTCAGACGAGCAATTCGCCCGCGATGAATTTGCGCGCCTCTTGCGTGCGCGGCCTTGCAAAGAACTCGTCAACCGGAGCGGTTTCAATCAGGCGGCCGCGATGCAACAGCACGATGTCGCCGGCAAGGCGTTTGGCCTGGCCGAGATCATGTGTCGACATCACGACCTTGACGCCGCGCTCGCTGACGGCGCGAATGATGTCTTCGATCGCCTTGGTGGCGTGCGGATCGAGGCTGGCGGTCGGCTCGTCGAGAAACAGCACGGCCGGATCGCGCGCGAGCGCGCGCGCAAGCGCAAGCCGCTGTTGCTCGCCGCCCGACAGCCGCCGCGCCGGGCGGTGGCCCAGGCCATCGAGGCCCGACCAGTGTCAGCAGTTCGCCGGCACGATGCTGGCGCTTGGCGCGCGGAACATCCGCGGCGGCCAGCGCGTAGCGAATATTGCCCGCGGCGCTCCGCCTGAGCATGGCGGGGCGCTGGAACATGATGGCGCGGCGCGCCGGCGCAGCGGCTTCGCGCCCGCCCCAGGTGATGCGGCCGCCGGTCAGCGGAATAAGTCCCATGGCGGCGCGCAAGAGCGTTGTCTTGCCGCTGCCGTTCGGTCCGATCAGGACGGTCGGCGGATCCGGCTGCAATAGTGAGCGTGACATCGTCGAGGATCGCCGTTGCGCCGGCAACGATCCGCGCATTCGACGAACATCAATGGCAAATCGGAAACCGGTGCGCGCATGCTCATCCTGCGTAGCGTTCGCCGGCCCGGCGCAGGCCCCACGCCAGCGCGTTGATCACGATCACGATCACGATCAGCACCATGCCGAGGCCGATCGCGAGCGGCAGGTCGCCTTTGGAGGTTTCCAGCGCGATCGCCGTCGTCATCGTGCGGGTGAAGCCGTCGATATTGCCGCCGACGATGATGATGGCGCCGACTTCAGCGGCGGCGCGGCCAAATCCCGCCAGCAATGCCGTGACCAGGCTGAAGCGCGCGTCCCAGATCAGTGTCGTCACGCGCCGCGCCGCGCCGACATTCATGGCTGCGAGTTCGTCGTGATATTCGGCCCACAGATCTTCGACGGTCTGGCGGGTCGAGTGCGGCGATGATCGGCGCCACCAGCACGGTCTGCGCAATCACCATGGCCTGCGGCGTGAACAACAGGCCGAGCGACCCGAGCGGGCCCGAACGCGACAGCAGGAGAAATATCGCCAGGCCGACGACCACCGGCGGCAGGCCCATCAACGCGTTGAGCACGACGATGACCGCCTCGCGTCCGCGAAAGCGCGTGAGCGCCAGGAGCGCGCCGAACGGTACGCCGAGCAGCGCCGCGAACAGCACTGCGCTCAGGCTCACCAGCAGCGACAGCCGCACAATCGCGAACAGGCCCGGGTCGCCGCTGAACACCAACTGGAATGCGGATACATCGCCCGTCATCGGGGTTCCTGGAGGCGCATGGGCTGGCGCAAAATCGCGGCGAAGACCCCGCCGACGCCCTGGCCGGCCTTGCCTGTGATGATTTTCTATTTATTTGCGCATGGAGTCCATTAGTGGTCAATAATTGGAATTAAAACATAAATATGCTTATTAGATGATATGGATTTCCGATGGGCGAGGCGGGTTGTGTGGCGTCGGACCATGGCTATAGTGCCCGGCCTCTTATGGCCCCGCCGCCGTCCTTCCACGTCGGCGCAAAGGCGAGATCGCTGTGCCGGCTGTGTGTTTTGCGGGATGGCGCCGTCGATTTTGCCGCCGGAAAAGATATGCGAGATGGTTCGTGCGCAAAGGCGCGCATTGCGCGCGTTGATGTAATAAGACGTGGCCCTCGCAAGGGCGCGATCAGGAGGGGTGGCCGAGTGGCTGAAGGCGCACGCTTGGAAAGCGTGTTTACGGGAAACCGTAACGTGGGTTCGAATCCCACTCCCTCCGCCAGCCCTCAAAGTCAAGTGCTGATGGACTGAAGCTTTTTTCCGGTCCGACAACTCGGTCCCGATTTAGTTCGAATCTCAGCGAAGGAAGCGCCTAGCCTTCCACCCTACTACTACGCGGCTTCGATAACCGTGTTTATCGGTAGTTGAGATACTGCATAGTAGGCGCAAAGTCGAACTCGATTTCTCTTAAAGTCAGATTATGATGCGTACGCTATGGGGCGTCAGAGCTAAAGGGAGTAGGCAGTACGAAAGCCACCCCATTGTTTGCCGAACACGCGGATCGGCGCTCCAATTTCCCACATCATGATGATGCGATCGCCCATATCACGCGGATAATTCTGAATGATGTACGGTCGCACGACCCGTCCGGCGGAGAGCCCAGCGCGGTCATCGAAGATTTTGCGGTTTCGCGAATTGGCGGTGTTCCAGAGAATGTCGCCCGGGCGTTGGGGCTTAGAGTAGATATTGTTGTGAACCGGGAGGTACCCATTGCGATCGACAGCGGCACAGAAAACCATACGCTTGTCGCTTGCCAACAACGGCTCCTGGATAACGGGCAATACAGACTCTGTAAAGTCGAGAAAACGCGTGCGATATTGCACGGGTATCGGGTATGGCCACGTAGTTATTGTCGAAGAGGTCCGCTCTGAGATCGTCCGTTGCTCTACAGCCTCCTCAAACCGGCGTGAAATCTCATTCGCAGCCGAGATTGCCCGATTGATAAATTCCGTATTGTCTGCGCGGATTTTTGTGATTTTGCTTTCGAGCGCCGCCCGCGCACTATCCTCAATCTCCGCGAACTGCAGATGGAGGCCGAGTGGCGATCGGTTGACCACCCGAACGCGGCAGGTTCCGATCGATGCGACCTGTGCCACCGCGATACTGCCAATTTGGATATTAGCGACCTCAGGGAAGCGCGCCAGCATGCCACCCTCGGAAATATCAACCGTATGTCCCGCCAGGGACGCCCCATCAATTTCGAGTGTGAGCTCAAGCTCGCAGGGCAGGCGCTCGTGGCGTCGGCGGTCGCCCATTTCGGTTAAGCGAAGGAAAATCACGAAACGCGTTTTCAGACGTCGGCAAGCTGCGCAACATGCTGACCTGACTGATCAGCCTTCTCGCCGTGCGCAGTTGCTTTGACTGCGGCTTCGCGGATTTCACCGGCGCCGTCTGCGACCGCACCAATGAAATGCGAATTCTCGCTGGCATTGGCCGACAAACTGTTGGTGGTCTCAACTTGGTGTTCGACGGCTGTCGCAATGCTCAAGAATACTGGACGTACCGCTTTGGTTGCTTCCGAGATTTTATGCACGGCGCTAATTGAGGTCTGGGCGTCGCTTTGCAATAGATCGATCTTGCGCTTGATTTCCTCAGTAGCGGCCTGAGTTTGCACAGACAGCGCTTTGACCTCGCCGGCAACGACCGCAAAGCCGCGCCCGGCCGCACCAGCGCGTGCCGCTTCGATCGTGGCGTTAAGCGCGAGCAAATTGGTTTGCCTCGCAATTTGGGCAATCACGTTTAGGACTTTGCCAATCTCGCCCGACGAGGATTTTAAGCCATCCACACTGCGGCTGGCGGCAAAAGCGGCTGCGCTGGCGTCATCGGTGAGCGCGCCAGCGGCGCGTACCTGACGGTCAATTTCCGCCGAAGCTTGGGCAAGCTCGGCGGTTGCGTTGGCGACCTGGTCGGCATCCCGTTTGGCGTTTTGCGATTTCGTAGCCAGCGTTTCGCTCTGCGCGCGAATGGCGGCGAGCGCTACAGCTGATGAGCCCGCACCCGCGCGCACGGAGGATGCTGCGCCGGCCACCTCCCGGATCATGACGCTGAGATCGAGTTCAAGAAGATCAATAGTCTCGCGAATAGATGTCGCGCTGATTGCCGATTTTGATGCTTGAGGGGCTTGTGCCGACAATCACGGATTCTCGCGGCTGCATTGAGTTTTAGAAGCGGAGCCGGTCGGCACTGTGGTCAACATATTTTAATTTATGATTAACCATGCCGGTTTGCTGCGGCATGGGAGTGGGCGAAGCGCGGAGTTTATAAGCTTTTTATGGCGAGTGGCGGATTTGCATAATCAAGGCGGATTTTGACCTTCACTCGAGGTGCCTATTTATTTATTCTGTACCTTTTTGGCTTTTCCTTCGGCCGAACAAGGATTTTTCGTTGAACAATTATCACCGATCACGCCGACAGCTTAAATTTCGATCTCAATTCCGGGCCTCGCGAAATTCGTCACTGTGATTAGTACGCTGCCCGCAAAGCCATGCCCGGCTTGCAGGGCAGGGTAAATGGGCCGCCTTAATCGCATCGTCCGCTAATCGATGGCCCGGTGCGGGCGCCGGCGAACTGGCTGCTAATCCTTCGCGTTGGATCCCTTAAAATACGATGCACCAGGGGTCCGAGTATTCCGCGTATAGTAATCGGCCCAAGCCAGTGCGATGACTAATGAGCTGAACATCAAAACGACGCCGGCAACAATGATGGCGGCTTCTGTTGGCATAACTATACGCCCCCTTCTTATCGCAGGGACTACGGACTTTTGTTGATACGCCGGGCGACCGCACGATCATTATGCGGCCGAGCTACTAAAAGACGTACTTCCAGGCGATAAGCAAAATTACGACTGTCGCCGCTCCCATCAGTAATACTTGTCCGCTTGCGCTGTGAAACAGGCTTTCCTTTTGGGACTTAGCTGGCATTGTCATGGGCTATCTCCCCTCGACGAATTAATTCGCTTCGGTTGGACGCGTCGGCCGCGCGATCGTAATTACTATGCCGAACGCCCACACCGATGGACGATGTAATGGCCTTCCTTGGCTGCTTGCATTGCTACAGAACACACTGGGCACGGTTTCGGCCGTTCTGGCGTGGACGGCTTTAGATCCATGCCTGCGCAGCATTGCTACTGGAGCGGTTCTTTCAATTACGGATTTTTACGTGATGCATAAAACATCACATATGTTGCCGGCTATGTCGGTCCGACATCCAGAAGGGCCGCAGCAACAGCCAGAGTGGTGCTCGTGGC